>NZ_JBKYMP010000003.1:0-2753 GCF_047302885.1 Massilia sp. CT11-137 | reverse complement strand
CGCAGCACGGGCCAGATGCCGCCCGTGTCCAGGCCGGCCAGCGCGGCCGCGGGCACGGTGCGCCAGGCCGGATCGAGCACGACGCGGCAGGCCGCGAACGGCAGGCCGTGCCGCCTCGCGGCCAGCGCGGCGGCATGCGTTTCCATGTCGACGGCGGCGGCGCCCGCGTCACGCCACAGCGCCGCCTTGGCGGCCGGCGTGGCGAGTGGCGCGTCCGCGCCCGCGAGCAGCCCGGGACGGGCACCGGGCAGCCGGTCCAGCAAGGCGCGCGACCAGTCCGGGTCCGTCGCGACGAGGCCGTCCGGCGTCAGCACGCCCGTCGCCACCACGCAGTCGCCGCACGCGAGGTCCGGGTCCAGGCCGCCCGCACAGCCGAAGCTGATGATGCCAGCCCAGCCAGCGGGTCCCTGCTGACCGGGTCGCGCCTGACCGGGTCGCGCCTGACCGGGTCGCGCCTGACAGGGCCCCTCCAGCATCCCGTGCAGCCGTTGCGCCACCCGCCACGGCCCCGGCCCGCACACGCTGGCGACGCCGGGCCCGTCCGCGATCGCCGCCTCGAACGGCATGCCGCAGACGGCGAGCACGCACGGCGCCGAAGGCACGGTCTACATCCCGAACGCGACCCGGCCGCTGCCGCCGGCCCGCAGGTTGCGGTAGCGGGCCAGCGCCCACAACGGAAAATACCTGGCGTAGCCGTGGTAGCGCAGGTAGAACACGCGGGGGAAGCCCGTGGCCGTGTGCTGCGGCTCGTCCCACAGGCCATCCGCGCGCTGGTGGTCGACGAGCCAGGCGATGCCGCGCGCGACGGCCCGCGTCTCGACGGCGCCCGCCGCCATCAGGCCCAGCAGCGCCCACGCCGTCTGCGATGCCGTCGACGGCGCCCACGCGTGGCCCGCGTAGTCGAGCCGGTAGCTGTCGCCGCCTTCGCCCCAGCCGCCGTCCGGATTCTGCACGTAGGCGAGCCAGCGGGCGGCGCGCGCGACCGGTGGCGCCTCTGGCGGCAGGCCGGCCGCCGCGAGGGCGCATAGCGCGCACCATGTGCCGTAGACATAGTTCACGCCCCAGCGTCCGTACCAGCTGCCATTCGCTTCCTGGCGACGCAGCAGCCAACCGAGCGCCCGCGCAGCCGGCGCGCGGCGCCGCGCGCAGGCGCCGGGCCCGAGCTGGGCCAGCATCGACAGGCAGCGCGCGGACACGTCGGCCGTCGGCGGATCCAGCAGCGCGCCGTGGTCGGCAAACGGGATGTGGTTCAGGTAGTAGTGGGTGTTGTCGGCCTCGAACGCGCCCCAGCCGCCGCCCCTGCCCTGCATGCCGACGATCCACTCGCGGGCGCGGGCGACGGCGTCCGCGTACCGGTCCGGCAGCGGCCACGGTTCGAGGTGCGCGGCCCGGTGCATGGCCATCGCGACGACCGCCGTGTCGTCGACGTCGGGATAGCAGGCGTTTTCGTACTGGAACGCCCAGCCGCCGGGGCGCACGTCCGGCCGGCGTGCGGCCCAGTCGCCCGACCGGTCGAGGATCTGCAGCGGCAGCAGCCAGTCGAGGCCACGGCGTGCGGCAGACAATGCGGCCGGCGTGCCCGCTTCCAGCAGTGCGTGGCACATCAGCGCCGTGTCCCACACGGGCGACAGGCACGGCTGGCAATAGGCCTCGGCGCCGCGGTCGACGAGCAGCCGGTCGATGGCGCGGCGCGCGGCGGACGCCTCGGGCGCGTCCGGCGGCAAGCCGAGCACGTCCAGCATCTGCACGGCATTGACCATCGCGGGAAAGATGGCGCCCAGGCCATGCTCGCCGTTCAGGCGCGCGCGCACGAACGCGGCCGCCTGTTCCACCGCCCGCCGGCGCAGGCGCGCGGGCAGACGCGGCGCCAGCAGCCGCACCTGCGACTCCAGCGTGCGGAACAGCGCGAACCACATGCGGTCCTGGTGCGGCGCGCGCGGCGCCAGCCCGAGGTTCTCCGGCGGCGCGAGGAACAACTCGCCGACGCCCACACCAAGGGGATTGCGCGCCCGCGGCCGCAGCGCGCCCAGCACAAGCAGCGGCGTCAGCACGGTGCGGGTCCAGTACGAGACCTTGGACAGGTGGAACGGCGACCAGCGGGGCAGCAGCGCGATCTCGACCGGCATCACGGGCACCGCCGACCACGGCATCTCGCCGAACAGCGCGAGCAGCATGCGCGTGAACACATTGCTGCGCTCGGCACCGCCGTGCTCCAGGATCGCAGTGCGTGCCCGCGCCATGTGCGGCGCGTCGGGCGGATCGCCGGTCATCTTCAGCGCGAAATACGACTTGACGCTTGCGCTCGGGTCGAAGGCGCCGCCGTGGAACAGCGGCCAGCCCCCGTGCTCGCCCTGGCGGCGGCGCAGATACGTTCCGATCTTGCGTTCCAGGTCCTTGTTCGGCGTCTCGCCAAGATAGTGCACCAGCAACACGTATTCGGCGGGAATGGTGACGTCCGCTTCCAGTTCGTAGACCCAGTGGCCGTCGCCGCGCTGGTGGGCCAGTACCGCCGCGAGCGCCGCGTCGATGGCCGGCTCCAGCCGCGCGCGCTTGCCGATGGTGCGTTCCGCCTCGACGGCGCCCGCCGGCGCCGGGGGCCCGGATTTCGAGTGGGGGCATGGGGGCCCCCGGGGGTAAGCCGCCCCGGGCGCCCCCCAAATGCCCCCATGGGCCCCCCGCCCCCCCCCGCCCGCGGGGGCCGCCGCGCGCCCGCCCGCCCCCCCCCCCCCCCCCCCCCCCCCCCCCCCCCCCCC
>NZ_JBKYMP010000002.1:0-3660566 GCF_047302885.1 Massilia sp. CT11-137 | reverse complement strand
CGCCGTCGTGGCCGACGAGGCGGGCGCCCGCCTTCACGATCGACACGGCGTAGCCGGCCTTGCGGTTGCGGATCGCCAGGTAAGGCAGGAAGAATTCGTCCAGCAGGCGGTTCGTCGTCGCGTGGTCGTCCTTGGCGATCGCGTGGTAGAAATCCATCGCGAGCTTCGGCATGAAGTTGAAGACGGCCGACGAGTACACCGGCACGCCCAGCGCCTTGTACGCCGCGGCGTAGACTTCCGCGGTCGGCAGGCCGCCCAGGTAGCTGAAACGGTCGCCCATGCGGCGCCAGATCGAGACCATCAGTTCGATGTCGCCGATGCCGTCCTTGAAGCCGATCAGGTTCGGGCAGCGGTCGGCCAGCTTTTCCAGCGAGTCCGGCGTCAGCCGGCACTGCGCGCGGTTGTACACCACGACGCCGATCTTGACCGATTTGCAGACTTGTTCCACGTGCGCGACGAGGCCATCCTGGCTCGCTTCCGTCAGGTAGTGCGGCAGCAGCAGCACGCCTTTCGCGCCCAGGCGCTCGGCTTCCTGCGCGAACGCGATGGCCGCGCGGGTCGGGCCGCCGGCGCCGGCGAGGATGGGCACCTTGCCGGCGCACGTGTCGACGGCGGTCTTGATCACCTGCGAGTACTCGTCATGCGTCAGCGAGAAGAATTCGCCGGTGCCGCCGGCCGCGAACAGGGCGGTGGCGCCATACGGGGCGAGCCATTCCAGGCGTTCGATGTAGGTGCTGGGGCGGAAGTTGCCTTCTGCATCGAAGTCGGTGATGGGGAAGGATAGCAGGCCGGACGACATGACTTGCTTGAGTTCTTGCGGATTCATTGGGTCTCCAGGGAAGGACGCGCGGGCGCGATGATGTGTCAACAATTGTCAGTCATCGTACAAGTGAGGCGGAAAAAGGGCAAGCAGAAATTGTTGGGGCTGCATACAAAGTGATACCGATTTTGGCATCGAGCGATTAAAAAAAGTTATTGGACGCATATTTACGATGCGGTTCAAAATGCAATTTACGCAATGATAGCGGTAACAGATAGCGTTACCACCGCGTAAAGCAGAGGCAGCGGACCGGGATGAGGTGAAGAGAGCACCCTGCCGGGCATCGCGGTTCGCAACCGGACCACACCGATAAAACAAAAACGGAGACACCATGCCAAAGCAGTTCCGCAAGACCCTGATCCACCTCGCCGTCGCCAGTGCCTGCGGCGTCCTCGCCCTCCCGGGCCATGCCCAGGAGACCGCCGCCGCCCCCGCCGATCCCGCTTCGGCACCCGCACCCGCGCCGGCGCCGGCCACAACCCAGGAGGGCGTCAACACCGTCGTCGTCTCCGGCTCGCGCATCGCCGCGCGCGGTTTCAGCCAGCCGACGCCGACGACGACGCTGACGGCCGACGACCTGGCGAAATCCGCCAAGCCGAACCTGTTCAACACGCTGGCCGAACTGCCGGCCCTGCAGGGCAGCACGGGCCGCACGACGTTCACGTACAGCACGTCGAGCGGCGTGCAGGGCCTGTCGTCGCTGTCGCTGCGCGGCCTCGGCACGATCCGCACCCTGACCCTGCTGGACGGCCAGCGCGTCGTCGGTGCGAACGTCACCGGCGTCACGGACGTCAGCCAGTTTCCGCAACTGCTGGTAAAACGCGTGGACGTCGTGACGGGCGGCGCGTCGGCGTCGTACGGTTCCGATGCGGTGGGCGGCGTGGTGAACTTCATCACCGACAAAAAATTCAGCGGCTTCAAGTTCAATGCCGAAGGCGGCATGACGCAGTACCACGACGACAAGAACGGCACCCTGCAGGCCGCGTGGGGCAGGGGCTTCATGAACGACCGCCTGCACGTGACGGCGAGCGGCGAGTTCACGAAGGAGAACGGCATCGATTCGCCGGGCTTCGGCGAAGTGGGCGCGAACGGCCGCAGCTGGTACAAGAACCCGGCGCTGCAGGAATCGACGAAGGCGATGCAGGCCGCGGGCGCGCCGCGCTATAAAAGCATCCAGCACGCGCAGCACATCCAGTATGCGAAGTACGGCCTGATCACGGACGGCCCGCTGAAAGGCACGGCATTCGGTCCGGGCGGCACGCCGTACCCGTTCCAGTACGGGTCGAATTGCGTCGGCAACTTCTGCGTGGGCGGCGATCTGGCGGGCAGCGTGGGCGCGGGCACGAACCTGGCGATGAACTTCAAGCGCCAGGTCGCGTACACGCGCGTGTCGTGGGACCTCGACGCCGATAACGAGATCTACGTGACGGGCAACTGGGCGCAGGTGAAATCCGTGTTCTCGCCGAACCCGGGCGCGGCCAAGCAGGCCAACCTCGGCATCAAGTGCGACAACGCCTACCTCCCGGCGTCGATCGCGGCAGGCTGCGCATCCGGCTATCCGAACGGCGTGATGCAGGTCGGCACGGCGAACGCGGAATTCCCCGCCAATATTTCCGTGCTCCCGACGCGCACGCAGCG
Organism: Massilia sp. CT11-137; assembly: GCF_047302885.1. Taxonomy (NCBI): domain Bacteria; kingdom Pseudomonadati; phylum Pseudomonadota; class Betaproteobacteria; order Burkholderiales; family Oxalobacteraceae; genus Massilia; species Massilia sp. CT11-137. The sequence continues at coordinate 3,658,108 of NZ_JBKYMP010000002.1, read as the reverse complement.
CCGCTTCGTCGTCGGTGCCGACGGCCGCTTCACGCTGTTCGGCAAGGACTGGTCGTATGACGCGTACGCGGAACATGGCGAGAACACGACCGTCATCCACGTGCAGGACATCACCCTGAACCGCCGCTACAACTACGCGATCGATGCCGTGCGCGACGCCAGCGGCAACATCGTCTGCCGTGACGCCAACGCGCGCGCCAACGGCTGCCAGCCGATCAACATCTTCGGCGACGTGCCGATCAACATGGCCGGCTGGTCGTACATCGCGCCGCTGAACGGGCCGATGCAGCATACGGATTCGAGCCAGAACGTCGTCAGCGCCAACGTGCACGGCGACGTGGCCGAAGGCTGGGCCGGGCCGATCTCGATGGCCACCGGTTTCGAATGGCGCCGCGAGGACTATTCGGTGGTTGGCGACCCGTACGGCGCCGGCGTGGACCTGCAGTCGCGCTATGGCCCGAGCTATCCGCTCGACACCACGCTGTCGACCGGCGGCGACAACTGGTTCGCCGGGAACTACCACAACGGCCGCGGCGCGTTCAACGTGAAGGAAGCCTACCTCGAGTTGAACATCCCGTTCCTGAAGTCGGCCACGTGGGGCGAGGCGAACCTGAACATCGCCGACCGCGAAGAAAAATACAGCACCGCCGGCCATGCGAGCGCGTGGAAGATCGGCGCGACGTGGAAGACGCCCGTCGACGGCCTGCGCCTGCGCGCCGTCAGCTCCAAGGACGTGCGCGCGCCTAACCTGTCCGAGCTGTATGCCGCGATGACGGTGACGAACCAGGCCGTCAACAACAACCAGGGTTCGTCCATCCAGATCCAGCAGCGCAACGTGGGCAACCCGGACCTGAAGCCGGAAGTGGCCCGCAACAATTCGTTCGGCATCGTGCTCTCGCAACCCAGCTGGGCGCGCGGCTTCAACCTGTCCGTCGACTACTACGACATCAAGGTCAAGAACGTGATCAACTCGCTGGGTCCCCAGCAGGAGGTCGACCTGTGCTACGCGGGCTACCAGAACGTGTGCAGCGCCGTGTCGATCAACGGTGCGGCCGGCACGAACTACGTGCTGGCGCAGAGCTTCAACTTCGCGTCGCTGCACACGCGCGGCGTCGACATCGAGACGGCGTACCGCACGAACCTGCGTGATTACGGCCTGCCGGGCATGTTCACGTTGCGCGGCATGGCGACGCGCACGATCCACTCGGTGTCCGACCCGGGCGTGCCGGGCACGACGCCGAGCGAGGGCGCGGGCAACATGGCGGGCAGCACGCCGAAGTGGAAGGCGCTCCTGACCCAGTCGTGGGACAACGGCAAGCTGGGTCTGAGCCTGACCGAGCGCTGGGTCAGCGCCGGTGTGTTCAGCAACGAGTTCATCGAATGCCAGTCGAACTGCCCGCTGCCGACCGCGGCGCATCCGACAATCTACGACAATCACCTGCCGGGCGCGACTTACATCGACTTCGGTGCGACGTACACCTTCGCGAAGGACTCGATGTTGTACTTCAAGATCGACAACCTGGCCGACCGCGGGCCGGTGCTCGTGCCGCAGACGAACCTCAGTATCGGTATTAATCCGGCGCTGTATGACGTGATCGGCCGCACCTATCGCGCCGGTGTTCGCATGGCGTTTTAAACAACCGTCGCTCCCGCGTTCGCGGGAGCGGCGATGTCTTATCGCAACAAATATTGCTTTCAGAGAATATATTTCCGATTTTCATGCTTTCCCACTATTTTACCCGGTGAGATTTGGATAGATTGTGGGTGTCGAGGAGGAGACAACCATGCGGCATCTTACGATCAAACAAACATTCATCACCCTGCTGGCCCTGACCCTGGTCATGGCCGGCCTCATGCTGGCCGCGCTGCAGCGCGTGTCCGTCGCGCAAAGCCGCGCGACGGAGGCGAGCGAGTCGCGCTACCGGTCCTATCTGCTGGCGGACGAACTGCGCCAGAGCTCCGACGACCTCACGCGCCTCGCCCGCACCTACGTGGTCACGGGCGACAGCAGCTACGAACAGCAATACCAGGACATCCTCGCCATCCGCAACGGCACCAGGCCGCGGCCCGAGCACTATGAGCGCATCTACTGGGATCTCGTCGCGGGCGGCGTCGCGGTGCCGCCAGCGAGCGGCCAGGCGGTCCCGCTGCAGGAATTGATGCGCAAGGCCGGCTTCAGCGAACAGGAATTCGCCAAGCTGCGGGAGGCGCAGGACGTGTCCGACGCCCTCGTCAAGACCGAAGTCGCCGCGATGAACGCCGTGAAGGGCCTGTTCGACGACGGCCGCGGCGGATTTACCCGCAAGGACGAGCCGAATGCGGAATTCGCGCGGGCGATCATGCACGACGCCGCGTACCACCGCAACAAGGCGCGCATCATGGTGCCGCTGAACGACTTCCTGCGCCTGCTCGACGAGCGCACCGGCGCCGCCGTCGCCGACGCCCACCAGGCCACCGGCAGCGCGATGACGGCCGCGATCGCGCTGATGGTCCTGTCGCTCGTGTCGACGACCGCCGCCCTGTACATGGTCTACCGCTACATCATGCGCAACCTGAACAAGGCCGTTGCCGCGGCCGACCGCATCGCCGGGGGCGACCTGTCGGGCGAAGTCGTCGTGGAGTTCGACGACGAGGTGGGCCGGTTGATGGCGGCCATCGCCACCATCAACGGCAACCTGCACGACATGCTGGCCAGGATCCGCACGAGCACGGAAAACATGGCGACGGCGACCGATGAAATTGCGACGGGCAATGCCGACCTGTCGGCACGCACGGAAGCGCAGGCCGGGTCGCTCGAGGAGAGCGCCAGCGCGATGGAGACGCTGACCGGGACCGTCCAGCGCAACGCGGCCAACGCGCACGACGCCAACGACCTGGCGGCGCGCGCCTCCACGGTCGCCGGCAAGGGCGGCGAGGTGATGGCGCAGGTGGTGTCGACGATGGGGGACATCAAGGATGGCTCGGCACGCATCGCCGACATCATCGGCGTCATCGACAGCATCGCGTTCCAGACCAACATCCTCGCGCTGAACGCGGCCGTGGAAGCGGCGCGGGCCGGGGAACAGGGCCGCGGCTTCGCGGTGGTGGCGGCGGAAGTGCGCGCGCTGGCGCAGCGCAGCGCCGGCGCGGCCAAGGAGATCAAGGACCTGATCGGCGCGTCCGTGAACAGCGTGGAAACGGGCAGCCGCCTCGTCGACGAAGCGGGCAGCACGATGGACGAGATCATGGATGCGATCCGCCAGGTGTCCGGCATCCTGGGCGACATCGCCCGCGCCAGCGCGGAGCAGGGTCACGGCATCGCGGAAGTGAGCAGCGCCGTGCACCAGATGGACGGTATCACGCAGCAGAATGCGGCGCTCGTCGAAGAGGCCGCGGCGGCGGCGCAAAGCCTGAAGGAACAGGCGCAGGCGCTGTTGCAGGCCGTGGGCATCTTCACGCTGGAACGGGTGCCGGCGGCCGCGTCCGCCCGTCCGGCGCTGGCCGGCAAGCCGCGCCGCGGCGCGCAGGTGGTGGCGCTGCAGTACCGCTGATCAGGCGCGCGGCTGGTCCTGCAGCCGCTGCTGCGCTTCCCGCAGCCGTTCGCGGCTGTTCGAGAGGTGGGTGCGCATCGCGGCGCGGGCCGCTTCCGGGTCGCGCCGCAGGATCGCTTTATAGATGTCCTCGTGCTCGCGGTTCACGCGTTCGAGGTAGTCGGCCGGCTTGTCTTCGCCGAGACCCGGGGTGTTGAGGCGGGCGCGCGGGATGATCGCGCTGCCCAGCTGGCCCAGCAGCTCGACGAAATAGCGGTTGTCCGTCGCCTCCGCGATGAGCTGGTGGAAGCGGACGTCGGCCTCGACCGAGGTGCGGCCATTCTCGAGCGCGCGCTGCATCTCGCCCAGCGCCTGGCCCATCTGCGCCACCTGTTCCTCGGTGCGGCGCGACGCGGCCAGCCACGCGGCTTCCGTCTCCATGCTGATGCGCAGTTCGAGGATCGCGAGCACGTCGCGCACCGTCACCACGCTGTCCGTGCCGATGCCGAGCGTGGTCGCGGGCGGTTCCAGCACGAAGGTGCCGATGCCGTGGCGCGTCTGCACGAGCCCACCCGCCTGCAGCTGCGAGATCGCCTCGCGCACCACCGTGCGGCTCACGCCATACTCTTCCATGATCGCGGATTCCGGCGGCAACTTGTCGCCCGGGTTGAATTCGGAGCGGCGGATGCGCGCGCTCAATTCTTCCACCACACCCTGGGCGAGGTTGCGGTATTTTTTGCGGGCGGGCAGCAGGGCGGTCGGCGAGTTCATGCGGGCGTTGTACACAGTGGGTCCAGGCTAGGATTATAGCCGTGCGGACTCACTTGTCTGACAAGTTTGCAAAAAAAACCCGCACGTCGCCCCTGCGCAGGCAGGGACCCCAACTTCACTGTTATCAGCCGAAACTTGGGCTCGCGCCTGCGCGGGAACGACGGTGTGGTCGGACGTCAGACGACATGTGGTACGCCAAGCCGTGCTCAGGGCCGGTATTTCGGCCCGTTGTGCAGGAACACGCCGCCCTGGTAGAAGGTCGTGATGTCGTCCGCCGGCGGATACTGGACTTCCGCCGGGAGCTTGTCCGCGAACTGCTGCGAGCTGTCCTTCGGCTTGTAGCGCAGGAAGGAAGCGTGACGGTCGTCCCACCAGCGGCCCTCGTTGTCCGAGATGCCGAACGTGATCGTGTGGCCCACGCGCGGCGTCGTCAGCGAGCGGTGCAGCAGCTGCATCAGGTCGTCGAGCGACAGCCAGGTGACCATCTGGCGGTAATTCGTCGCCTCCGGCCAGCAGTAGCCGATGCGGACGCACACGGTCTCCACGCCGAAACGGTCCCAGTAATAGCGCGACAGCGTCTCGCCGAACACTTTCGATACGCCGTAATAGCCGTCCGCGCGCGGGGGCATGGTGGCGTCGACGAGGTCCGTCGTCCTGTACATACCCATCGTGTGGTTCGTGCTGGCGAAGACGACGCGGCGGATGCCCAGCTTGTGCACGGCTTCGTACAGGTTGACCATGCCGAGGATGTTGGCCTGCATGATCGGCGCCCATTCCTCTTCGGTGGAGATGCCGCCGAAGTGCAGGATGGCGTCGACGCCCTCGCACATGCGCATGACGGCGTCGCGGTCGCCCAGGTCGCACAGGACGATTTCCTCGTGCGGTGCGGCGGGGCCGAAGTCGGCCACGTCGGACAGGCGCACGATGTCGGCGAATTCGTGCAGGCGCTCGCGCAGGCGGCGGCCCAGGTTACCGGCGGCGCCGGTGAACAGGATGCGTTTGAATGGTTTCGTCATTTGTAGTCGTTGATACGGGAAGGGAAAAGCGGCACGGGGCGAGCCCGCGTGCCGCAATGCTAACAGCGTTCCCGGCCCGTTGGCCAGTCCGGACCAACGCTCATCGTGTTGAGTAATTGGCCAGGGCACGAAAAAGTCGGATACCGGACTGCTAGTATTTTAGCGACTTCCACCCCGATCCTACCTTCATGAAGCTACGTCTTGCCTTGCTGCTGGCGCTCGCCGCGGCCGTCCCCGCGCATGCCGCGCGCGCCCTGTACGATTTCAATCCCGGCTGGAAGCTGACGGTCGGGGACCCGGCAAACGCCGCGCGTCCCGCCTTCGACGACAGCGGCTGGAAGGCCGTCAGCCTGCCGCACGCATGGAACGAGGACGACGCCTTCCGCAAGGACATCGCCGACCTGTCGACGGGCATCGCCTGGTATCGCAAGCATTTCCGGGTGCCCGGCCTGAAGCCCGGCCAGAAGGTGTTCCTCGAATTCGAAGGCGCGCGCCAGGCGGCGGAAGTGTTCGTCAACGGCAGGCGCGTGGCGCTGCACGAGAACGGCATCGGCGCGTTCGGCGTGGAGATCGCGGCGGCGCTCGTCGACGGCGACAACGTCGTGGCCGTCCGCACGGACAACCGCTGGGACTACCGCGAACAGGCGACGGGCCAGCGCTTCCAGTGGAACGACAAGAACTTCTTCGCGAACTACGGCGGCCTGCCGAAGAACGTGCGCCTGCACGTGACCGAACCCGTGTACCAGACCCTGCCCCTGTACGGGAGCCTCGGCACGACCGGCGTGTACGTATATGCGCGCGACTTCGACATCCCGCACCGCAAGGCCACCATCACGGCCGAATCGCAGGTGCGCAACGATTCCGCGCGGGCGCACAGGGTCGCGTACGAGGTCGAGCTGCGCGATAAGGACGGCAAGCGCGTCGCGCGCTTCGGTGCGCCCGCGCAGACGATCGCGCCCGGCGCCACGGTCACGCTGAAAGCCGGCGCGCCCGTCGCGGGCCTGAATTTCTGGAGCTGGGGCTACGGCTACCTGTACGACGTGGTGACGACCCTGGAGGTCGACGGCAAGCCGCTCGACGCGGTCACGACCCGCACGGGCTTTCGCAAGACGGCGTTCCGCAACGGGATGATCGAATTGAACGACCGCGTGATCCAGGTCCACGGCTACGCGCAGCGCACGACGAACGAATGGCCGGCGGTGGGCAGTGCCGTGCCCGCGTGGCTGTCCGATTACAGCAATGGCCTGGCGCTGGCCGGCAATGCGAACCTGATCCGCTGGATGCACGTGACCCCGTGGAAGCAGGACGTGGAATCGCTCGACCGTCTCGGGATGATGGAGGCGATGCCGGCCGGCGACTCGGAAGCGGACGTGAAGGACCGCCGCTGGGAGCAGCGCATCGACGTCATGCGCGATGCCATCGTCTACCACCGCAACAACCCGAGCATCGTGTTCTACGAAAGCGGCAACAAGGGCGTCAGTGCGGACCACATGCGCGCGATGAAGGCGCTGCGCGACGAATTCGACCCGCACGGCGGCCGCGCGGCCGGCAGCCGCGAGATGCTGAGCCGGGAGTTGCAGCACGTCGCGGAATACGGCGGCGAGATGCTGTACATAAACAAGAGCGCGGGCATGCCGATGTGGGCGATGGAGTATGCGCGCGACGAGGCGCTGCGCAAGTACTGGGATGACCTCTCTCCGCCGTACCACAGGGACGGCGACGGGCCGCTGTACAAGGGCCAGGACGCGAGCGTCTACAACCGCAACCAGGACAGCTTCGCCATCGAGGACGTGCAGCGCTGGTACGACTATTGGCGCGCGCGTCCCGGCACCGGCACGCGCGTGTCGAGCGGCGGCGTGAACATCGTGTTCTCCGATTCGAACACGCACCACCGCGGGGCCGAGAACTACCGCCGCAGCGGCGAAGTGGACGCCATGCGCATCGAGAAGGATGCGTTCTACGCGCACCAGGTCATGTGGGACGGCTGGGTCGACGTCGAGCATCCGCGCGCCCACATCGTCGGGCACTGGAACTACCCGGCGGGCACCGTCAAGCCGGTCACGGTCGTCTCCAGTGCGGACCACGTAAAACTGTTCCTGAACGGGAAGGAGGTCGGACCGGCCGTACAGAGCGCGCGCTTCCTGTTCACGTTCGACCGGGTGGCGTGGGCGGCGGGCGAACTGAAAGCGATCGGCTACGACGCGCACGGCAAGCCCGTGTGCGAAACGACATTGGCCACCGCCGGCGCGCCCGTCGCGTTGAAACTGACGCCCATCGTGTCGCCGCAGGGCCTGCGTGCCGACGGCGCCGACATGGCCCTCGTCCAGGTGGAAGTCGTCGACGCCGCCGGGCGCCGCCATCCGCTCGCGCTGGACATGGTCGACTTCGACGTGCAGGGCCCGGCCGAATGGCGCGGCGGCATCGCGCAGGGGCCGGACAATTACGTCCTCGCGCGCTCGCTGCCGGTGGAGGGCGGCGTCAATCGGGTGCTGCTGCGCACGACGCCGCAGGCGGGGCGCATCGTCGTCCGCGCCCGCGCGCAAGGTCTTGCGCCGGCCGAAGTGGTGCTGGAGTCGAAGCCGGTGCCCCTGAAGGATGGCCTCGCAGCCTTGCCGCCCGCGCCGCCCCTTCATCTGGACCGCGGACCGACGCCCGCCACGCCATCGTTCACGGTGTCGCGCGTGGCCGTGCCGGTGACCGCCAGCGATGCGCCGGACGGGAGCAAGTCCTACGATGACGACGAGACGACGGCGTGGACGAGCCAGGCCGGCGCCACGCCCGCGATCACATATACGCTCGCGCGGCCCGCGCGGCTGGCGCAAGTCGTGCTGAAATTGACGGGCTGGCGCGAGCGCAGCTATCCGCTCAAGGTCTATGTCGATGGCCGGGAAGCATGGAGCGGCCTGACGCCGAAGAGCCTCGGCTACGTCACGCTGCCGTTGCAGCCCGTGCAGGGCCGCACCGTGCGCATCGAGCTGGCGGGCCGGGCGGAAGAGGGCGGGGGCATCAAGCTGACGGAGGTCGCCAACCAGGCGAATACGGCGACGGGAACGAAAGGCGTGTCGACGGCCGTGCTGTCCATCGTCGAGGCGGAATTCTACGAAAGGCCCTGAGCGATGCGCGCCGTCGGCATCCCGTTCCGCCCGGACCGCCCGCGCAGCACGACCGCTGTCCCGGCATGATGCTGCCGGCCGACTACGAGCCGGCCTGGCCGTGCGGCGGGTGCAGCACGGCGTCGGCGCGCTTGCGTTCGTCGGCCGTCAGCGTGGGCGCCAGTGCCCGTAGTGCGGCCGCCGCGCCATCGTGCCCCGCCTGGCGGGCCAGGTCGAACATGACGTATGCCGTGGCCGGATCCCTGGCGCCGCCTTCGCCGTGCGCGGCCATCGCGCCCAGGTTGAACATGGCGTCGGGCTGGCCCTGGCGCGCCGCCGCTGCGAACCAGCGGCGCGCGGTGGCGAGGTCCTTGCCGACGACCTCGCCGCTGTAGAAATAGGTGCCGAGCGCGAACCGGGCATCGGGGTCGCCCTTCAGGGCCGCCTCCTTGTAGTACACGATGGCTTTCGCGGGATCGGCCGGCACGCCTTCGCCCAGGTCGTGCATCCGCCCGGCCGCGAACAGGGCGGCGGGGATGCCGGCGCGGGCCGCCGCCTCGAAATACGCGCCCGCCAGTTTCAGGTCGCGCGGGACGCCGTCGGCCGTGTAGTACGCGAGCCCCAGCAGGTATTGCGCCGGCGCGTAGCCATAGCCGGCCGCCTTTTCGTACCACGCGCGGGCCTTGTCCGCATCGCGTGCGACGCCGATGCCGCGGTCGTACATGCGCGCCAGCATGAACGCGGCGTCGATGCGGGGCGCCAGCAGGTCGGAGCGGGCGGGGTCGTACGGCTTGTGGTCCACCTTTTCCAGCCACGCGACGGCCTGTGCGCCATTCTTCGCCGTCCCGAGTCCGTACAGGTGCATCCGCGCCAGCATCAGCGCCGCGTCGTCGTAGCCGATCTTCGTCCATGCGGTGCCGAACATGTCCAGTGCGCGCGCGTAGTCCTTGTTGTCGAAGGCTTCGTAGCCCAGCGCGAGCGTCCTGTCGTTGCGGACGATGCGGTTGCGGCCCGCCGCGAAGCGCCAGTCGGCGCCGCGGCAGCCCGTGACCCGCGCGGTGGCGGAAGGCGGGTTCGACACGTCGCCGTTCGGCGCCAGGTCCGAGGCGCGCGGGACGTCGTTCGACATGCTGTCGTCCAGGCCGAAGTCGCGCATGTAGGCGGTCGTGACCGGATCGTAGGCGGGATTGTACGGGTCCATGAACGCGCATGACGATGCGGACCGGCCGTTCAGGATGCGGTCCTTCGCCGCGTTGATCGCATGGGGATCGCCGGTCCGCGCGCGCGGGCCGTTCACGACCACGGTGTCCGTCTGCGCCTGCACGGAAGACGCCAGCAGGACCGAGAGCAGGGCAGGGATGATGGTTGGCTTCATTGTGTCTCCTCGTTGTGCGGTCAAGGATAGCGCGGCGCGTGTGGCCAAATCGCTCACGGGATTGATCGATTCGGCCGCGGCGGCACGCGGGCGGAGAGTTGCGATAACCGCCGATGCGGCAAACGCGCGAATCGGCGACAAAAAGGAATCGCAATCGCCGCGTTGATCGGTTCGTGTGGTGTTTGCGCACGCACTTCGCTCACGCCGATGAGTATTTCCTGCTGATATATCACGGCGGCTGCACACGACCCTACACTGTTTTCAAGCCGACCCACACAAAAACAGACCGCACAGCGGTCCACCTAGGAGACAGAAAAATGCACGACATCCGACAGGTCATTCGCCCCACGCGCCTCGCCTACGCCGTCTCGCTGGCGGTCGCATCCCTGATGGCGGGCCAGGCTGCGTTCGCGCAGGACGCCACGCCGCCGCAGGACGCGACCAATGCGCAGGCGCCTGGCACAGGCACGGCCGCAGCCGCCGCGCCGCAGGGCAACCAGGAGATCGCGAGCGGCATCGCCACGGTGGTGGTCTCGACCCGCAAATCGCAGCAGTCGTCGATCGCCCGCAAGAAGAATGCGGCCACCGCGCTCGACTCCATCGTCGCGGAAGACGTGGGCTCGCTGCCGGACCGGAACATCGGCGAGGCGATCTCGCGCATGGCCGGCGTGGCGCTGGACCGCGGCGACTTTGGCGAGGGCGTGACCGTCGCCGTGCGCGGCAACGGCCCCGACCTCACGCGCGTGGAGATCGACGGCATGGCCGTGCAGTCCGCGAACACGGCCGGTCCCGGCTCCAGCGGCCGCGGCAACGAGTTCCGCCAGCTGTCCGCGGACCTGATCAAGAGCGTGGACGTCGTCAAGGGCTCGACGGCCGACATGGTCGAAGGTTCGCTCGGCGGCGGCATCATCATCAAGACGCGTACGGGCCTCGATTTCAAGGAGCCGTTCGCCTCCGTCCGCGTGGCCGGCACCACCAATAATCTGAACAAGAAGTGGGAACCGGACACCAACGTCATCCTGTCGCGCAAGTTCATGGACAACCGCCTGGGCGTGATCCTGAACGCGTCGAAGTCGACGACGGCCAACGAGCAGCACCAGATGCAGGTCGCGACGAGCGCGAACACGGGCTATGCGCGTGCGATCGACTTCGACAACTCGCCGGAAAAGACGTTCACCTATAACCCGTCCACGTTGAACATGGCCGATCCGGCGTCGACCACGCCGGCGGGGCCGGCGGCCGGCTCGGTGGGCATCTACCCGTACACAAGCGGCACCGGCAATTACATGACGGCCACGCCGTACGAGATCCTGACCAGGTCGGCCGCGGCCAAGACCAAGGCCGAATGCTACGCGGCGTTTCCGCGGCTGTCCGCGGCCGACGCCTCGCTGGCGAACCTGAGCTCCACCAATCGCAACAACGCGGTCAACGAGCGCCAGAACGAGTTGATCAGCTGCCTGAACCAGTGGAACGACTACACCCCTTCGCTCATTCGCAACAAGGTGCAGACCGAGGTCGATAAGCGCCAGAACCTCGACTTGCGCGGCGATTTCAAGGTCAACCGCGAACTGACGGTCTACCTGAAGGGCAGCTATTCGAAGCGCGACACGACGAACAACACCTCGTTCCTCAGCTTGGGCGGCATGAACGTCAACACGGCCAAGACGTTCGTCGACGCCAATGGCGTGCGCGCGGTCGCCCCGGACGCGGATGGCTACTACCTGTACCCGAACAACGTCAGCTACCTCGCCAACAACCCGGCCGTGCAGGGGGCCGTCACCAACATCGATCCGTCGACCGTGACCGTGGACGCGAGCCACCACGTCACGAGCTTCGGGATCAGCGACGGTAGCGCGGGCGTCGACCAGATCTACCAGAAGAGCAAGACGATCACCAAATACTTCCAGACCGGCGGCGAGTGGCGGCGTGGCGGCCTGGCGGCCGAGTGGCTGGTCGGCGACGCGAAGTCGAAGTACACGAGCGAGCAGTTCCGCACGACGTTCAGCACCAAATACGGCGCGGCGCAGTTGTCGGTGCAGCCGAACGGTCTGTGGGCGTACGACTTCCCGTCGGGCTCGAACTTCAATCTCTACAATCCCGCCAACTATGTGCAAATGGTGCAACCGGCGGCGTCGGCGGCGGTCAAGGCCGGCGGCAACAACATCAACGCCATCCCGGCATATACGGCCAACCAGCAGCCTCTGCTGACCTATTCGCAGCCGCAATTGACTTACAACCCGGTGGTGAGCGAGACGGAAGAGCGCACGGCCAAGGCGGATCTGACGTGGGCGACGCCCGAGTCGGTGCCGTTCTTCACCCGCCTCAAGACCGGCTTCAATTTCCGCGACACCCGCTACAAGCTGCCCGGCAATTACGGTAATGGTTACCAGGCGAGCAGCGACCCGAACGTCTGGGTGCAGCCGTCCATCGTCCGCAGTTCGCTGGTCGGCTGCGAGGACACGGCCGGTTCGCTGGGCGCGGGCGGCAACAAGTGCCAGTACGGCTACGTTCCGGGCAACGGGTACAATCGCCTGGGCTCGGGCACGGTATACGTGACGCCGCAACAGTTCCAGGACTTCGTCGCCAAGTCGATCACGGGTAACATCACCCAGACGGCGTTCTTCAACGGCGCCAACGGGCAGTTCGGCAGCGCCCTGACCAACTGGCCGAATATCGACGTGCCGAAGCTCTTCCAGCTCTCAGGCGTCCCGAACGCGAACCTGAACTGCATCTACACCTGCGTGGGTTCGGACGGCAAGACCTACGACCAGCCGATAGCGCGCATGAGCGAGCGGTCGGAGGCGCTCTATGTCATGGGCGACTTCCACGTCGACCACATCCCGTTTACGACCCGATCTCTGCCGTTTGGCTGGGATCTGGAAGGGAACCTGGGGTACCGCTACATCCGCACCAAGGTGCACGGCATAGGCCAGATGTCGTTCCAGTCGATCACGCGGAACGCGGACTTCGATCCGGCCAACCCGAACGCGCCGGGCGGCGTCAACGACGTGACGGTGACGACCAATACCGCGATCGACGCGACGACCCACGACTTCCTGCCGATCTATAACCTCGCGTTGTGGGTCGTGCCGGACCAGCTCGTGCTGCGCTACAACCGCGCCCGTACGGTCGCCCGCCCGCCGGTGACGTACCTGCTGCCCCAGGGGCTGTGCCGCTACGACGAACGCCTGAGCGAGGACGGTACCCAGACCTGCACGTCGAAAGTGGGCAATCCGGCGCTGCAGGCCCAGAAGAACCTGAACCAGAACTGGAGCGCGGAGTACTATCCAAGCAAGGACACGATGTTCTCGCTGTCGTACTTCAAACAGCAGGGCATCATCGGTCCGGCCATCGTGCAGAGTTCCACTGGTACGCTGGGCCTGGCGATCACCGACCCGACCACGGGCCAGCCGCTCGCCGAGCTGCCGTTCTCGTTCTCGACGTACCAGAATGGCGTGCCGACCACGCGCACCGGCTGGGAATTCAACACCAAGACCGCCTTCACGTTCCTGCCGGGGCCCTTGCGCTACCTGGGCTTCGACGGCAACTATACGAAGCTGGGTTCCGTCACGTCCACGCAGAACATCGTCGACCTGCTGACCGGCACCGCCATGCCGCCGCTGCGCGAGTCGAAGTTCCAGTACAACTGGGCGCTCTGGTACGACGATGGCCGCCTGTCGGCGCGCGTGGCGGTGCAGGGGGTCGCCAGCTACTTCGCCAACATCGCGGGCTGGACCGGCAACGGCTTGAATAATTACCCGAACGCGAGCGGCAACACCCGTCCGCCCGCCTACAACCCGGGTTCGCCAAACTTCAAGGACGCCACGCGCTACGTCGATGCGAAGATCGGGTATCGCATCACGCCGGAGATCGACGTCTTCGTGGAAGGCCGCAACCTGAACAACGCCGCGACCAGCAATAGCCAGGGGTCCTACGTACCGTTCTCGAACGGCACGCCGAGCATCCTCGACTACAGCTACGCGGGCCGTCGCATCATGGTGGGTGCGAATTTCCGCTTCGGCGGCTGACGCATGAGGAACCTGCTGGGTATCGCCGCGCTGGCCTGGGCCGCTTCGGCCGGCGCGGCGGACACGATCGATCTCGCCGGCGATTGGCGCTTCGCGCTCGACCGCGACGACGCCGGCGTGGCCGGGCACTGGGAAAGCCGCACGCTGGCGGACCGCATCCGCATCCCCGGCATCCTGAACGCACAGGGCTACGGCGACGAGATCACGGTGCGGACGCCGTGGGTGCTGTCGCTGTACGACAAGAACTGGAACCTGCGCGCGGACTACGCGGCATTCACGCTGCCGGGCCAGGTGAAGGTGCCGTTCCTGAGCCAGCCCCCGCGCCACTACCTGGGCGCGGCATGGTACCAGCGCGACGTCGAGGTGCCGGCCGCCTGGCGCGGCAAGCGCGTCGTGCTGCACCTGGAACGGCCCCGCTGGGGTTCCGGCGCGTGGATCGACGACCGCGCGCTGGGTACCGACGTCTCCCTCGTCGCGCCGCACGACTATGACATCGGCCCCCTCGCGCCGGGCCGGCACCGCATCACGGTGCGCGTGGATTCGCGCGTGCTGATGGCCTACCGGCCGGACTCGCACAGCATCTCCGATTCGCTTGGCATGAGCTGGAACGGCATCGTCGGCAAGGCCGAGCTGCGTGCGACGTCGCCCGTCTACATCGCGGATGCGCAGGTGTTTCCGGACGTGGCCAGCCGCAGCGTGCTCGTGAAGCTCAAGGTCGGCAATGGCGGCGGCCAGGCCGGGGCGGGAACCGTCACGGCCAATGGCCAGCGCATTCCCGTGGGCTGGACGGCGGACGGCGGCCACGCCGAATTCCGCGTGCAATATCCGAAGGACGCACCGGCGTGGGACGAGTTCCACCCGGTGCTGCAGTCGCTGAAGCTGCGCCTCGCTGGACCAGGTGCCGACGACGCGCGCGACGTGTCGTTCGGCTTCGTGCAGGTGGCGGCGCGCGGCACGGACATCCTCGTCAACGGCCGCCCGGTGTTCCTGCGCGGGACGCACCACGGCGGCGACTTCCCGCTCACCGGCTATCCGCCGACGGACGTCGCCTACTGGAAGAAGATCTTCGCGATCAACAAGGCGTGGGGCATCAACCACGTCCGCTTCCACTCGTTCACGCCGCCGGAAGCGGCCTTCCAGGCGGCGGACGAGGTGGGCATCTACCTGCAGCCGGAGCCGGGCATGTGGAACCGGTTCGAGCCCGGTTCGCCCATCGAACAGGCGCTGTACGACGAGACCGAGCGCCTGATCCGCGCGTACGGGAACCACCCGTCGTTCCTGCTCCTCAGTCCCAGCAACGAACCGTCGGGGCACTGGAAAGACGTGTTCGCGAAGTGGGTTGCACGCTTCCGCGCCGAAGACCCGCGCCGCCTGTACACGAACGGCACGGGCCACACGGAGCCGGTCGTGCCGGGTCTCGACGAGGGTGTCGACTACCTCGCGGTGCAGCGCATCGGCCCGAAGCCGCTGCGCAACAAGACGGGCTGGTTCGGGCGCGACTACGCGGCGTCGCTGGATGGCATTCGCGTGCCCGTCGTGTCGCACGAGGTGGGCCAATGGGTCGCCTATCCGGATTTCTCCATCATCGACAAGTTCACGGGCTATCTGCGGCCGGGGAACTACGAGATCTTCCGCGCATCCGCCCGCAGTCACGGCGTATTGGACCGCAACCGCGAGTTCGCGCTGGCCTCCGGCCGCTGGCAGCTGGCGTGCTACAAGGAAGAGATCGAGGCGGCGCTGCGCACGCGCGGCCTCAGTGGCTACCAGCTGCTGGACCTGCACGATTATCTGGGCCAGGGCACGGCGCTCGTCGGCATCCTCGATACGTTCTGGGAGTCGAAAGGCTATGCGACGCCCGACGCGTTCCGCCGCTTCAACGGCGCGACGGTGCCGCTGGCCCGCCTGACGCGCACCGTGTACACGACGCGCGACGCGTTCGACGTCCCGGTGGAGATCGCGCACTACGGCGCGCAGCCGCTGGCCGGTGCGCGGCCGTGGTGGCGCATCGAGGACGATGCCGGGCGTGCGGTCGCCGCAGGGCGGTTCGCCGCGCTCGACATCCCGATCGGCAAGAACATCCCGCTGGGCCGCGTCGCGGCGGACCTCGCACGGCTGCCGGCGCCCGCGCACTACCGGCTGGTCGCGGGCCTGGACGGAACCGACATCGCCAACGACTGGAACTTCTGGCTGTATCCCGGGCAGGTCGCCGCGGCCGTCCCGGCCGGTGTGCTCGTGACGCATGCGTGGCCGGAAGCCGAGGCGCGGCTGGCGCAGGGCGGCAGGGTGCTGTACCTGCCGCGCAAGGCGGACCTGGACTGGACGTCGCCGCCGCTCGCGGACGTCCCCGTGTTCTGGAACCGGTTGATGAATCCCGGATGGTCGCGCATGCTCGGCCTATGGATCGATCGCGCGCATCCCGCGTTGGCGGGCTTTCCTTCGGCCGACCACATGGATTGGCAGTGGAGCGACCTGGTGGCCGGCGCCCGCGCGTTCAATCTCGAACGCCTGCCGGCCGGGTTGCGGCCCATCGTCCAGCCCATCGACGACTGGAACCGCAACTACCGCCTCGGCGCCGTGTTCGAGGCGAAGGTGGGCAGCGGCCGCCTGATGGTGGCCACGTTCGACCTCGAGACCCGCCTGGACGAGCGCCCGGCCGCGCGCCAGTTGCGCCGCTCGCTGCTGGACTACATGGCCGGCCCACGCTTCGCGCCCGCGACGGCCGTCGATCCCGCCGCGCTGCGCGCCAGCCTGTTCGACACGCGCGTGATGAAAAAGCTCGGCGCGACAGCAAGCGGGTGGCCCGATGCGGCGAACGCCGTCGACGGCGACCCCAATACGGTCAGTCTCGTCGCGGTGAAGGGCGATGCGCCGCGGCCGCAGCCGGTGCTGACGATCGCGTTCGCGCAGGCCGTGCCGTTCGACGGGCTCGTGCTGATGCCGCGCCAGAACCATCGCGACCACGAGGGCGACGTGCGCGAGTGGTCCATTCAGGCCAGCGACGACGGCACGACGTGGCGCGACGTGGCCCGGCCGACGCTCCCGTCGACGTTCGATCCGCAGACCGTGCGCTTCGGGCGGACCGTCACGGCGCGCTGGCTGCGGCTGACGTCCCTGTCCGGGTTCGGTGCGGACCGGGCGAGCGCGCTGGCCGATGTCGCGGTGCTGTATTCCGGCCCGGCGCTGCCGGACGAAGCGGGCGAACTGGAATACAAGCGCTCGCGGTCGACGTCGGCCGCCGTCGACGAGGCGGGGATGGACGACAGGCCCCGCAAGCGTACGCGCTGAAAACGTATCGGTCGCGCGAAAAATTCTATTGGTCGGGTGAGGGGTACCCGATTATCATGCGATTATCGCCGCCAGCCGTAGGGCGGGCACCCGTGCCCGCGCGAAAGCAAACGTCCGCGTGGGCGCGGGGCGCCCACCCTACGTTTTATCTGGAGGTCCGATGTATCGCTTTGCCCTTCGCGCCCTGCCGGCGCTGGTTCTTTGTGCCGCGGCCGCATTCGCGCCGGCCCACGCCGCCGACCCCGTATTCCACAATCCGCTCGTGCAGCAGCGCGCCGACCCGCAGGTGAGCCTGCAGCCGGACGGCTGGTATTACTACACGGCGACCGTGCCGGAATACGACCGCATCGAGATCCGCCGCGCCCGTTCCCTCGACGACCTGGGTGCCGCCCCGGCGAAGACGGTGTGGCGCAAGCACGCGACCGGCGCGATGGGTGCGCACATCTGGGCGCCGGAGATGCACCGCATCGGCGGCAAGTGGTATATCTATTTCACGGCCGGCAGCGCGGAGCATCCGTGGGAAATCCGCCTGTACGCTCTGGAAAACGCGTCCGCCGATCCGTTTGCGGGCGAGTGGGTCGAACGCGGCCAGGTCAAGACGGGCTGGGAATCGTTCTCGCTGGACGCCACCACGTTCGAACACCGCGGCCAGCGCTACCTCGTGTGGACGCAGACGGCGCCCGACGGCAGCAAGGGCACCAACATCTATCTGGCGAAGATGGACACGCCGCTGTCGATCAAGGGCCCGGCCGTGCTGCTGACGAAGCCGGAGTACGCGTGGGAGAAGGTCAAGTTCGCCGTCGACGAAGGCCCGGCCGTGCTGGTGAGCCACGGCCGCGTGTTCGTCACGTTCTCGGCCAGCGCGACGGATGCGAATTACTGCCTCGGCATGGTCAGCGCGCCGGCGGACGCCGACCTGCTCGATCCGAAGTCGTGGACCAAGCTGCCGGAGCCCGTCTTCAGGAGCAGCGAGAAGAACGGCCAGTGGGGGCCGGGACACAACGCGTTCACGACGACGCCGGACGGTAAGACCGACGTGCTGGTCTACCACGCGCGCAACTACCGCGAGATCCAGGGCGATTCGCTGCACGACCCGAACCGCCACACGCGCGCGCAGGTCATCCGCTGGCGCGCGGACGGGATGCCGGATTTTGGCGAACCGGTGCCCGACGCCCCCCGGTAATTTAACCGTTGCTTTACCGCCCGGCACACTGGCAATGTGACCGGAAAGTCTGGTATTGTTGTCGCCATCGCAACAAAAACAAGACGGAGGACACAATGAACGGTGCGGGCGGTACGAGCGGAGGAACGGGCCAGTTCTTCCTGGGGCTGGTCCTGATGTGCGGGGGCTTCTACCTGCTGCTCAACAGCGTGGTGGTGAGTTCCAGCTTCGGCCTCGGCACGCGCCTGTTCGGCGTGGGCGGCTACGGCATCACGGGCGGGATCGTCCTCATTCCCCTCGTGATCGGCATCGCCACGATCTTCTACAACGCCCGCAACGTGCTGGGCTGGCTACTGGCGATCTGCGCCTTCGCGGCCCTCGTGTTCGGCGTGATCGCGTCCGTGAACATGTCGCTGCGCACGATGTCGGCGTTTGAACTCATCTGCATCCTCGCGCTGGCCTTCGGAGGGCTTGGACTGTTTTTACGCTCGCTGCGCAGTGCGGCCCGCGCAGAACAGGCGGCGGCGCCCGAACGCCGGCTGCGTTCCTGATCAGCGGATGCCGGCCTCGGTCTCCTGGCGCAGACGTGCGCGCCAGGCGCCCAGGGCGGACAGCGCGGCATGGAACTTACGTTCGATCAGGTCGGCCTCGGCCGGGGTGACGGTGCCGTCGAGCAGGGCGGTCGATACCGCCTCGGCCACGGCGCCCACGTCGCTCATCACGCGGCAGACCGTCTGCGACAAGTCGTCCTGGCGCGCCTGCTCCGGCTGTGGCACGACGAACGCCGCCATTCCGTGGCGCACCAGCAGCGCGTGCAGCGGCAGGTGCGCTTCCTGCACGCCGGCCTTGTGGCAGCATTCGACGATCTGCGACACCTCCTCGAACGACGGATAGTGCGATGCGATCGTGGGCGACAGTTTGTTGCGCAAGACATTGGCGGACATGTCGAGCTCGCGCGCCAGCGCATCGATGCCGCCGGGGTACTTGCGCGCCACCGTGTACAGGGCATCGTGCTGGTTCATGTCGAGGTAACGGCGGGTCATGGTATTCCTTTGCTAATTTTACCGGTGCGTGCGACCATCGCGGTCGTTATGCTGATTCTAACTTTCGATCGCTTCCATGACCATGTTGAAGTCTTATAACGTCGCGCTCGTGCTGGCCTTGGTGCTCCCGCTGGCGCATGTCGGGACCGTCGACGCCAGGCCGTCCTCGTCGAGCTCTTTCAAGAGCGGCTTTTCGTCGCAGCGCCCGTCGTCGCCTTCGAAGCCGTCGTATTCGTCGGCGAAGTCGAGCGGCACCAGCTTCGGCTCGTTCAGCCGGCGTTCGGCGCCACCCGACGCCGCGCCGCAACCGAGTAGATCGTCGGGCGGCTTCGGTTCGTTCAGCCGCGGCGCCGCCACGCCGCAGAAATCGGATTCGGCGCTGTCGCGGAAGCTGGACAGGAACACGGCGGAAGCGAACGCGCTGCGCACGCTGGACGCGCGCCGGCAGGCGCAGGCCGATGCGGCGCGGGACACCCGGCCGGTGCCCGGGTACGAGCAGGGACGGAGCGCGCCGACGTATGCGCCGCCGCCCGTGCAGCAACAGCAGCCGCCGGTGATCGTGCGCCAGGACAGCGGCCTCGGTCATGTGATCGCGGGTGCCATGATCGCGAACGCGGCGCGCGGCGCGCATGCGAACAACAACGGCTATGCGGGTGGAACCGCACCCGCGCCTTCCGGCGGCGGCACGTCGTTCCTCGGCGTGTTCCTGACCCTGTGCGTGCTGGCGCTGATCGGCTGGGGGTTGTACTTCGCGTGGCGCCGCCTGCGCCGCGGCCGGGAAGCCAAGAAACCGAATTATTCGTTCGAAAGGAATTGACGAGAATGGCCTGGAAGGATGTCTTCAGCTACGTGCGTGCGGTGGCCGCCAACAAGGGCGTGACGAAGGGCGAGACGCGCGCCGACGACGACGTGCCGCTGGGCGCGCGCATCGGCAGCGTCGTGCAGGTCCAGATGTCGCCGATCATCCGGGCGCAGGCGAACGGCTCGCTGATCGCGATGCCGGCCGCCGCGGACACGCGCATTCTCGCCGTGTCGCAGATCCGCCTGCAACCCGACACCGAGTTGTACCGCCTGTACCTCGACAAGGGCGACGACGCGGCCGACGAGAAATTCCTGCAGGTGTTCTGCGGCGACGACGGCAAGGTGGCCGAAGTGTTGTATTGCACCCAGCTGGCGCGCGTGATCCCGGAGACGGCCGACGACCAGGATGCGTACACGGGCGTGGCCGGCTACGGCCTGGGCGACGCCGGCTACACGCTGTGGCGCGAACAGCTGGCCGACATGCTGGGGGCGCAAGAACTGACGACCGTGTTCGGCGAGTCGGACCGTCTCGACTACACCCGCGACGCCGGCGGGCGCGAGGCGCAGTTCGTCAACCCGTTCAAGGGCCGCGAGACGCGCATCGACGATGCGCAAGGGCAGCACGGCCTGCGCCAGGAAATGTATTTCATGCCGTACGTGCGCCAGCTGGCGGACGGCGGCCGCGAATATTTATTGATCACGACGGAGATCGTGGAAAGCGTCGATGGCGACGCGGGCAAGCGCGGGATCCACGTGGACTTCGTCATCGGCATCCCGATGGAGCAGGAACGCATCGTCATCCAATAACCGTATGAACCGTTTTCTTCACCGCAGAAAGGAACAACAATGAGCAACGCTAGTGGATGGGGCCTGACCGCACGACTGGTCACGAAGCATTTCGGCGCACTGGGCAACCGCATCGCCGAGGCCATCGCCAACTTCGACCCCGAAACCGCGACCGAGGCCGACCGCGACCGCCTGGTCGCCACCTTGCGCGAAACGGCGCAACTGCTGGCCACGTCGCGCGCGTCGTTCGACAAGGAGCATGGCGACGTGGTGAACCTGCAGAACCTGATCGCGAACGATGAACGCGCCGCCGAGAAGCTGGCCGAGCGCCTGGCCGCCGGCACGATCTCGGAAGCGACCGTGACCATGTTCTGCGACGAGCTGGAAGCGAACAAGGCCCGCCTGCCTCAGGAAATCCAGGAAGAGGCGGATGCGAAGGCGTACATGGATGAGCTGCAGAAGATCGTCGATGCGCTGTCTAAGCAGCTGGCCGAGTTCGACGCCCAGGCCAGGAAGGCGATGCAGGCGCTGGCGGCCGCCAACGCGCAGAAGGAGCTGCAGCAACTGCGCCTCGAGCGCCAGGAACAGCTGAATGGCCTCACGAGCATGCGTGGCAACTCGACGGCGCTGTCCGCGCTGACCCGCCGCGCCCAGGCCGTGACGAACGAAGCGTCGGGCCTGCGCATCGTCGCCGACATCGGCCAGAAGCCGCTGGACCAGCAGGCGGAACTGGATGCGATCCGCAAGTCGGTCAGCCAGCCGGAAACGGCCGGCGAGAGCGCGCTGGAACGCCTCAAGCGCCTGTCGGGCAAGACGGCGGCTTGAGGACGAGATCCCGGGTCAGTCGTTCGGCTGGCCCGGCTTCACCGCGACCTGTTTGATCGTGCCATCCGCGTTATAGTCGAGCGGCGCGATGGCGATCGAGCGGCGGTAGCCGCCGCCGCCCGGCAGCAGGGCGTCATGGTAGAACACCCAGCTCTTGCCGTCGTGTTCGAGGATGGCCTGGTGGTTCGTCGAGATCTTCAGGTAGTCGATCATGACGCCGCGGTATGTGAAGGGGCCCATCGGCGAGTTCGCGGTCGCGTACAGGATTTGGCCGGGCCAGCCGGACGAGAACGAGAAGTAGTACACGCCGTTATGCTCGTGCATGAACGGCGCTTCGCCATATTTCTTCTTCGGGTCGGACGCGGGCAGGCCGTCGATCTTCACGATCCGGATCGGGCCGTCCAGCGAGATCATGTCCGGCTTCAGCTTGACGACCTTCGGCACGCGCGTGCCGAAGTACATGTATGCCTGGCCGTCCTTGTCGATGAAGACGGCCGGATCGATCGGCTCGTCGCCCGCGTTCACGTCGCGCTCGCGGTCGACGAGCGGATCCTTGCGTGCATCGACGAAGCCGCCGTCCGGGCGGTCCGACACGGCCACGCCGATCTTGTCGCCGCCGACGGGCGCATAGAAATAGTATTTGCCGTTGCGGTAGGCCGCTTCCGGTGCCCACGCCTTCGCATCCGGCTGCGCCCATTTGAACACGGTGACGGCCAGCGGCACGCCGGCGTCCCGCCACGTCTTCATGTCGGGCGACGTGTACAGGCGCCACGTGACGGAATCCCAGTACTTGCCGGTGTTCGACGCGTCGTCCGTCGCGTACAGGTAGAACTTGTCGCCCTTCGCGGCGGGGAAGAAGTGCGGCGACGGGTCGGCATTGAAGCGCGAAGCGATGGGCCGGCCCGCCTCCGGTGCGGCCGCCTGGGCGGCCAGCGCGAGCGATAGGGTGGGTACGAGAACGGCGAAGAAACGGCGAGTCAGGTGCATGGCGGCTCGTGGTCGAATAGTAAAAGAATGTGCATGCTAGCACAGCTTTTGGGACAAATGATATCGATAACTAAACTTTCCCGTGCCTGCTGGAGCCGGTCGCCAGGACGAGGAATAGCGCGCCGCCGAAAATCCACACGTCGGCCACGTTGAAGGAGTACGGATTGTCGATCCCGCAGCAGCTCACGTTGATGTAGTCGGCCACCGCACCGTACACGATCCGGTCGTAGGCATTGCCGAGGGCGCCGCCGATGATGGCGCCGGACGCCAGCAGCAACGGCCAGCCCGACTTGTTGCGTACCCAGAATGCCAGCGCAATGGAGGCGACGATACTGATCGCTACCAGCAGCCAGCGGGCGTCGAACCCGTTCAGCAGGCCGAAGTTCACGCCCTTGTTCCAGGCCATCACGAAATTCAAGTATGGGGGCCAGGCGGGGATCTGGTGGACGGACGCCAGGTCGAGCCGCTCGACGATGACGATCTTGGAGAGGCGGTCGAGGCCGAAGAACACGAGCGATGCGACAGCGGTGCGGAGCAGGGGGCTAAAGGAAGTCATGCGTCAGCTAGTCTTGAATGGTGAGGTCGACATCGACCGTCTCTTCGTACACGTAACCCTCGGCTTCATTGCGCAGCAACACCTTGACGCGCTTGATCGTACAAGGCTCGCCGGATCGATTCGATGACGCTACCGGTGGCAGTCGATGTCATCCGTACAGTGTACGGTCAAAGTTGAACTGATGCGTCATTTCATCGGGACGGGGCCGCGTCGAGCTGCTTCTGCAGCATGTCGTTCGCCACCGCGAGCGCATCGGCGGGCTTCGCAGCGACATCCGGCATGACCCCTGAGCCTTCCCAGTTCGTGTGGGTAATCGGGCTGATGGTCCGGCTATGCGGGATGGCGGCAAAGAAATGGTCGCCGAGGCGATACAACGCGATCGGGTGGGCACCGCCCCACGTCCGTGCCCCGACCACGGTGGCGCGTTTCAACGCCTGCATCGTATAGGTGAAATCTTCGCCGGCGGACGCCGTCCCCGGCCCGGCCAGGATCGCGACAGGCTTCCTGCCGCCATAGCGTCTGCCGTCGAGTGCGCCTTCGGTCCAGGTCTGTGTCGTCCTGCCGGAATCGCGCGACCAGATGTCGTTCAGGCGCGTGGGGCCGTCGACGAAATAGCTGATCAGCAGCGCCACCGATGCCGGGTCGCCGCCCCCGTTGTCGCGCACATCGACGATGAGCGCGTCGGTATCGGACAGCTTGTCCAGTGCGGACGCATACGCTCCCGCCACCGCGGCACGGGGTGGAAATGACGATATCCGCAGATAGCCGATGGCGGGACTCAGATGGCCGACGTGCTCGACACCGGCATATCGGGCCCGGGCGGCGCCGGATGCCGCCCTCGGCATGACATCCGGCTCGACGCCGGGACGCAACCGCTTCGGGCTGAACTTCACCTTCATGTGCAGGTCGTGGGCCACGGACGCCATATCGGCCGTGAGCTGCGCGGCGAATCGCTCGCCGCTTGTGATGGCGCCGTACGCGCCATCATGCTGCCGCTGTCGCAGCAACATTTCGATCTGCCTTGCCCTGTCGTGGAACACGTAGTGCTGGTCGAGCCGGGCGACGAGCGTATCGATCGTTTGTGCGCGCGTCGTGCCGTCGACTGACAGGTCGGGCCGGAAGAGGTCCGGCAGGGCAACGACGGTGCCGGCCAGCCCCAACGACAGCAAGATCAACAGGATGAACAGGTTTCTTTTCAATTCTTTCCCCCTCGCTGAGCAGGTTATCGGAAAGGCTGCCCGGGAAAATGCGTGGATTGTCACATCGGTTCGGTAATCATATTCGACACCATGCCGTGTTAAGCTCGCCTCATGCATAACGTTCCCAGCCCGATCTTCACCATGTTGCTGGCCGCGGCCGTCAGCGCCAGCGCTTCCGCCGCCACATTGTCCGTCGGCCCGGGCAAGGCGTTTTCCGCACCGTGCGCCGCCGTCGCCGCCGCCCGGGACGGCGACACCATCGAGATCGAAGGCGGCACCACGTACCAGGGCGACGCCTGCAGGATCGCCCGCAACGGCCTGACCATCCGCGGCGTGAACGGCCGCCCCCGGATCGACGCGGCCGGCAAGGAAAACGGCGGCAAGGGTACGTGGGTCGTGACGGGCAACGACATCGTCGTCGACAACGTCGAGATGACGGGCGCGAAGGTCGCCGACCAGAACGGTGCGGCGCTGCGCCTGGAGGGCACCAATTTCACGTTGCGTCACAGCTTCCTGCACGATAACGAAAACGGCATTCTCAGCGGTCACAACGAGAACAGCGACATCCTCGTCGAATACACCGAGTTCGGTCACAACGGCTTCGGCGATGGCCAGACCCACAACCTGTACATCGGCAAGGCCAGGAGCCTGACTTTCCGCTACAACTATTCGCACGATGCGAACGTCGGCCACAACCTGAAGTCGCGCGCGATGACGAACACGATCGTCTACAACCGCTTCTCGAGCACGAATCCGGGCGAGAAGGGCAGCACGGCCTCGGGCCAGCCGAGCTACGAGATCGACCTCCCGAACGCGGGCACATCCTACGTCATCGGCAACGTCATCCAGCAACCGGCCGCCAACCAGAATCCGGCCATCGTGGCGTACGGGGAGGAAGGTGCGACCAATCCGGGCCAGGACCTGTACTTCGTCAATAACACCGTGGTGAACGACTTCGCCGGCGGGACGTTCCTGTTCGTCAGCGGCAAGGTTTCGACGCCGGCGCTCATCCAGAACAATATCTTCGTCGGCAACGGCATACTCAGTACCCAGTCCAGCGCAGTACTGAAGAACAATTACCGCGCTCTCGCGGCCGACATCGCCGATCGTTCGACCGGCAGCTTGCGGCGCTTCGCCAGCGCGCTCGTGATCGGCGCGGGCACCGACCCGGGCAAGTCGGCCGCCGGCGTGCCGTTGGTGCCGACGGGGCAGTACAAGGACGTCGCGGCGGGCGAGGCGCGCCCCGTTTCCGGCGCGCTGGACCTCGGCGCCTTCGACGTGCGGGGCGCCACGGCGCGTGCGAAAGCGGTCTCCTGGACCGAATGCGCCGCGGAGGGCAAGGTCTGCCGGTTCGGCGGCACGCGCGAAGTGAGATTCGGCAGCGAAGGCGCGTACACGTCGAAGATCGTGACCGCATCGACGCCCTGCACGACGGCCGTGTTCGGCGACCCGGCGCGCGGCCTGGCCAAGGCCTGCAGCTATGCCGACGTGACCACGGCGGCGCCGGCCGCGCAGGCGAAAACCGCCGCGGCGAGCGCCTGGACGCCGTGCGCGGGCGAGGGCGCCATCTGCCAGCTCAGCGGAACCAATCGGGTGCGTTACGGTACCGAAACCAAAAACGTGACCAAGGTGTTGACCGGTCCCGTGACCTGCTCGAACGCCACGTTCGGGGATCCTGCCCACGGTTCCTTGAAGACCTGCAGCTATCGGGCGGGACGGTGACGGCGCCGGATCGGTGCATGGTCAAGCGTCACGTTGCATGCGGTCGTGGCGTCGTCGCACTATCGTGAAGACGGCCCGGCCCACGACATAAGCCGCAAGTGCTTGCGGCAGGAGGACCAGCAACGCGAACGGGACCACCAGGAAGGTATTTGCGTCGACGTCGGGCGAACGCAAGACTCCGATGGTGGTCCAGCCGACGACGGCCACGACAATCCCACCGAGGAAAGCGGCCAGGTTCGCCCGACGGTGCCACCCCGCGTACACGCAGATCGTCGCGGCCGCCAACCAGGTAAGGTTGTTATGGAAGAGCGGCGCCGACGCAAACGCGGAATATGCCGCGACCCCGTGCATGAAGGCGTTGTTCAGGCTACGCGTGGGGGCATCGTCGTGGACGACGCGGCGCTCACCTTTTATGAGCGACAGACACAACTCCAACAATGCCCACAGGACGCCGGTGATCCCAAGCTTCATGAAGAGCCAGTTCGTCTCGATACGCCCCTGGACCTGCTTCTTTCTTTGCTCAAAGTCGATCGTGACGGGACTGAACGGGTAGCCGATCCGAAGGCGATGCCAACGCTCGTTGAAGTGAGCGTCGAAGCTGTCGAGGTTGACGGCGAACACGACGTCCTCCTTCAGCCGCACGAAGGTGCCGGTTCTATCTTCCAGATCATCTCTGCCGAGGGCAGTCCAGGAAGGGCGGTAGCTGTCGAACATCGTATCGTATGTGGGGATGGCATTCAGCATCAGGAGCAGCACCATGCCACGGGAAAGCGGTCTGGAGAAGAATCGCATGATGTTTCGCAAGTTGGCTCCAAGGTTTTAACGATCATCGCGAGTTCAGCATAGCAACTTACTGAAACGAAAAAGTCACGAACGGTCACAGCCGGCATCGAGCGCTCACCCTGATTGGTTCCAGAATGAGTTGACATAGATTAAGGAAAACCACTGCACAACTCACCATACTCGATACATGGCAAAGAAATTTCCGATTTATCCCGTACACCCGGAGCGTGTTTGCTGGGGATGCGACAAATATTGCCCTGCAGATTCACTTGCATGCGGAAACGGCTCGGTGCGCACGCAGCATCCCGTCGAATTATTCGGCGATGACTGGCAGGCGTGGGGACTCGATTCGAACGATGACGCCGACGCTTCAGCGAGCTGAGGAGCGGCCGGTTCGCAGCGATTTTTTCGGTGGCCTATTGCGTTCGGGCCCAGTACGACCCATGTACAGGCTACCGACACGTCCCAAGCCATGGAGTCCGCCTTGAAACGTCTCATTGCATTGTGGCGCACCGTCGCCGGCCAGGACCTGCGCCTGCTGTGGTACGCCGTCCGGCACGAACATCGCCCCGGGTGGCTGGTGCCGGCACTGGCCGTCCTCGCCTTGTTCGCGGTGGAGCCGTTGAATGTCGCGGTGCCCGTGCTCGGCACGATCGACGAGTTCGTGCTGCTGCCCCTCATCCTGCACGGCATCGCGACCATGTTGCCGGCGCACGTCGTCGACGGTTATGCGCGCGCTTACGATAAACGCTTGCGGCGCCGGGCCTAGGTCCGGCATGCGGGGAACTTTTCCCGCTGCCGGTTGACGTTCTTGACGAACTCCTCCGCCTGATCCTGCGGATAGGTCTGTACCTGCTCGTTGACCTTCACCTTGTTGAAGACTTCCTTGCCCTGGCACGTGACGAGGACGACTTCGCCGCGTCGAACCAGCGCGGCGCGCATGTCGGCCAGCGACAGCGCCAGGCTGTGGTCGAGTAACTGCCTGACGCCGCTGAGCGCCATCGTCTTCAGCATGTTGCCCAGGAAGCCTTCGTCTTTGTCGCGCGCGTCCTGCGGCTCGCCGATCTGCTTCATGCCGTAATCGGTGAGCTGCATGACCACCGCATCGTCCTTCAACATCAATTCGGTCCACCGGCTCGTCGACTGCACGTAAGGCTGCCCCGACGCGGGCTTCTGGCGCGGACCGAAACGCTCGGGGCCATCGCCCTCATGGGCGTCGATCGAGATGGTCGAGCTGTGGCGGGTTTCGCCGGATGGACCGGCATGGGCAAAGGTCGTGGTCGCGAGGACGGCGGTGGCGCAGAGGATGACGCGGATCGTGTTCATGGTTGTTCCGAAAGCCGGTTGAGGACTACGGAGGACGATAGCGCAAGCGGCACACGGTCGGCCCGCCGTTTGCGACGAACGGCGTTATTCGGGCGCCAGACGGTGTTATCGCGCGCTCAGCCAGCACCTCGTTTCGCCCGCGGTGCGGCCGGCTTCTTCGGCTTCGGCGGCGGCATGATCGCCGCCGTCTCGAGCAGCAGGCGGCGCAGCGCTTCCGGCTCGTCCAGCAATTCGTCCGCGATCGGATAGTCCTTGGCGCCGGGGTAGGGTGGCCCTTGCGGCAGGTCGGGCGCGAGCCGTGCGGCGGCGTCGGACGGCTTGACGAACAGGCTGCCGTCGCAGGCGAAGGCGACCACCTTGTCGTCGACGTACAGCGCGTATTCGCCGAACATCTTCCGGTGCGTCAGCCGCGCCCCCAAACCCACCACTTCCGCGACGTAGTCGATGAAGCTCCTGTCCGTTGCCATGCGCGTTCTCCGTGCCGTGATCGAAACCGCCAGCGTAGCCCGGCGCGGCGGTTCGATCAAGACCTCAGAACGTCAGGCGACCGTCGACGCAGGTGACGGCGTTGCCGCCCACCCGGATCGCATCGTCCGCGATCTGCAGGCGCAGGATGCCGGCCCGGCCCAGCGCGGCGCCCTGGCTGGACAGGAAGTCCCGGCCGAACGCGTCGGCCTGGCCCGTGTGCCGCAAATACGCCGCGATGGACCCGTTGCCGCTGCCGCAGACGGGATCTTCGTCCACGCCGTGCGCCGGAGCGAATGCGCGGACCTCGATGCGCGCGGCGGCGCCGTCGGGATGCGGGCCGAAGACGATCACGCCCGTGTTGCCGCTTGCGGCATCGCGCGCCTTCATGCGGGCCAGGTCGGGCTTGGCGGCCAGCACCGCGCGGGCGTCCGGCAATTGCGCGACGACCCAGCGCGTCCCGGCATCCACGAGGCAGGGCGGGGTGCTGCCGGCCAGCGGCGTGCCGAGGATGCGCGCCACCTCGTCCGCCTGCGCCGCATCCAGCGGGGTGATCGTCGTCGCCGGCAGTTCGAACGCGATCCAGCGGGCGCCATCGCCTGCCTGCGTTACGTCCAGCCGGACCAGGCCGCGCGCGCATTCCTGCACCAGCGCGCCGTCGCGCGGCGTGATCTTGCTGGCTTCCAGCAGCACGTGCGCGGTGCCGATGGTCGGGTGACCTGCGAACGGCAGCTCCGCGCCGGGCGTGAAGATGCGCACGCGGTAGTCGGCGCCAGGCTGCGTCGGGCGCAGCGCGAACGTCGTTTCGGACAGGTTGGTCCAGTTGGCGATGCGCTGCATCTGCGCGGCGGACAGGTCGTCGGCGTCGAACACGACGGCGAGCGGATTGCCCAGGAACGGGGTGGCGGTGAAGACGTCGACGGTCTTGAACGGGTGGCGTGCCATGCGGGTCTCGCGTTGTTGGGATGAGCCCAGTCTACGCAAGGGGCGGCGGCATCGACAGGCACAGTCGCCCGATTGCGGCCGGCACTGTACCGGCGATCGGCCCTGCACGGTTTCGACGGGGGCGCAGGTGCGCAACACGGCGCCGGGCCGCTTGCCGATCGGGGTCAGTTCGTACGACGCGCAGCGGCACTTTACGACACGGGCCTTGCCCACGCGCGTGGACGGCAGGTACTCATCGTCACGCACCGCGACAAGGAGGTGGACGCGCTGCGCGCAGCGGGGCATCGTCGGCATCGACGGCGTGGTGCCGGGGTGACTGTAAAGGGAGGTAAAGAAGGGTAAAAGAGTTTTATCCGCACACATCGCGTGCGCCGTCCTGCGCATAATGCCTGCAACCCACGCAAGGAAAGGACGATGGTGAATACAGCGCGCGCACATGCCGGAGCGGTTCCGGTCCGCGCCGCCCGCGAGGCGGCACGGTACACGACGGCGGCCTTGCCGCTCGTCCCGGCCGGTGTGCTGGCGCGCGCCGACCGCATCCTGTTCGTCACCCACCTCGCCATCGGCGATTTCACTTACCTGCAGGCGTGCCTGCGCGCATTCGCCCGCGCGTGGCCGCATGTGCGCATCCACGTGTGGGTCGACGAACGGCGCCGCACGGCCGATCCGGCCGCGTGGCCGCACCTGCGCAGGTACGCGCTATATGACTGGCTCGCGGCCTGCCCGTGGATCGACCGGGTCTACGACAGCACGTACAGCCCGGCCGCGTTCGAGCAGTCGGTCGACGACGCCCGCGCCGAACGCTATCCGGTCGTCGCGTCGCTGGCCGTCGTCGACTGCCACCGCTATGCGCGGCTGGCCCGGCGCATCAGCCCGCGCGGCTTCGTCGTGGGCCTGACGAAGCCGGCCGAGCGCCTGCTGCACGCGCCGTCGCGCTGGGCGGGCTACCGCAAGCTGGACGCGGCGCTGCCCGTGTATGGTCCCGCGGAGGCGGCGCACCAGCACATCAGCGACATCTACGCGGGCTGGTTCGCCCGCTGCTTCGGCGTGGACGTGCCGCCGGCCGCGCGCATGCCGCGGCTGGACATCCCCGAGCGCTGGGTACGCAGCGCGCACGCGCAGTTCGCGGCGTGGGGCTGCACGGTCGGCAAACCGGTCGTGTTCGTGAACGCATTTTCGAAATCGCCCGACCGCACGTGGCCCCTGGAACGCGTGGCCGCGCTGGCGCGCGCGCTGAAGAACCGGCTTGCGTGGCGCGGCGTCACCGTCGTTGTCAACGTGGTGCCGGAAGCGCAGGAGGAAGCGCGCCGGCTGTTCGAAGGGCGGGCGGGTCCGGACCTGGCGCACGTGCGCCTGTTCAGCGCGGACGAGCACTTCTTCCAGCTGCCGGCCGTGCTGCGGCTGTGCAGCCTCGTCATTTCCGTGGAGACGGCCGTGATGCACCTGGCGAATGCGGTCGGCGTGCCGGTCATCGCGCTGATGCGCCGCAATCACCCGGAGTGGGCGCCGATCGACCGGGCCCGCAGCACCGTGCTCATGGTGCCGGAACAGGACGACTGGGTCACGCGCATCGGCGTGGACGAGGTGCTGGCCGCCGTGGACGGCCGGGATTGAAGCAAAGCCTCAAGACGCGTCGGCCCCGGGGACCGGTTCCTCGAACGACAGGCGGTTGTGCGACGGATCGCGGATCGTCATCTCGCGGGTCCCCCACGGCATCGTCTGGATGTGCGGGCGCGAATACTTGAACGATTTCGCGAGCAGCGTGGCCTGGTAGCCGTCGAGGTCGCGCACGGCGATGCGGATCGACGCGCCCGGGCTGCCGTCGCCGTAGTGCTCGGACAGGTGCAGCACGCAGTCGCCCAGCGACACCTGCATGTAGACGGGGAAGTCGCCGCCTTCGAAGCGGTGCTCCCAGTCGATCTTGAAGCCGAGGAAGTCGATATAGAACTCGCGCGCCTTCGCTTCGTCGAAGATGCGCAGGATGGGAGTGACGCGGGACAGGGTGTACATGGAACCTCCTTGCAGGATCAGGCGCTGCCGTCCTGGCGGGCTTCCGCGAGACGCTTGCGGTGCGCCGCGCCAAGGGTCAGGTGGAGCATGACGGCCACGCCGGCGAAGCCGACGCCCGCGAGCCAGTCGGCGGTCGCGCCCGAGCGCACCGCGTCCACGATGCGCGTGGCGGCGAGGAACAGCATGCAGGCCGGTGACAGAAAGCGTGCGTTACGTGCGAAAAAGGACATGGCGCGGCGGGATGGCAGGAAAACGGAAAGAATACCAGATCGCCGCGCCCTGAAGCTCGCACTTTTTCACACCCCGTGCTTCAGTACTTGTAGTTCAGCCCCAGCACGAACGAGCGGCCCGAATGCACGTACAGCAGCGTGTCGTTGCGCTGCGTGTCGCGGCCGTAGCGCAGCGGCGTGTCGTTCAGGTTTTGGCCCTCCAGCGACACGCGCAGTTGCGGCGTGATGTTGTACGAGAGGCTCATGTCGATGTTGGTGGAGCCGTCGACCATCGTGTAGTCGTGGCCCGCCACGTCGCCCAGCACGGCATAGATATAGCTGGAGCGGTGCGCCGCCGACACGCGCGCGCTGAACTTCGCGTCCTCGTAGTACAGCGTGAGGTTGTGGGTGCGCGGTGACAGGCCCGTGAAGTCCGCGACCTGCGTCAGCTGCTCGTTCGCCGGCGTGGCCGGGTTGTCCACGCGGGTGATGTACGTGATGCGCGACTTCACGCGCGTCGCGTTGGCGAGCAGGCCGAAATTGCTCCAGAAGCCGGGCAGGAAGCTGAACGGCGCCTGCAGGTTGAATTCCCAGCCTTTCAGCGGGCCGCCGGCCGTGTTGACCTTGCGGCTCACGTTGACTTCCGTCGTGGGCAGGGTCTGGCAGATCGGAGCGCCCGTCAGCGAGCAGCCGTTCAGGATCAGGAGTTCGTTCGGCAGTCCGAGCGTGTTGTACGGCACGCGCTCGTTGACGCTCTGGATGAAGCTCTTGATGTCCTTGCGGAAGTGCCCGAGCGAGACCATCGCGTTCTTCGCGTAATACCACTCGGCCTGCAGGTCGTAGGTGTTGGCGCGGATCGGGTCCAGGTTCGGGTTGCCGATCGAGACCGACTGCGAGATCGGCGATACGGTCGCATTCGGCGCGAGGTCCGTGTACTCGGGCCGCGACAGCGTCTTGCCGGCCGAGAAGCGCAGGAACACGTCCTTCGGCAGCTGCGCCGTCAGGTTGAAGGCGGGCAGCCAGTCGCGGTATTTCTTCGTGCCCGTGTTCGGCTGCAGCTGGCCCTGCACGTTGATCATCGCCGTGGATGTCGCCGTCGTCTCCGCGCCGCGCACGCCGGCATTGCCGCGCCACGTCACGCCGAACAGGTCGTAATTGAAGTCGACCATGCCGTACAGCGCATTGATCTTTTCTTCCACGCGGCGGTTGGTCTGCGCGAGGTAGTTGTACTGCGATCCCGGCACGGCATCGCAGTGGCACTCGGTATTGACGACGCCGAGGAACTTCTGCAGGTCGACGGCCGCCCACGACCCCGGCACGCCGGTGCCGCCCAGGCCCGAGCCGAAGCCGCCGATCTGGCGCGAGATGTCGGCCATCGACACGCCGGCCGGCAGCGCGACCGCATTCGCGCTGTTGCCGACCTCGTAGTTGGTCCAGATGTTCTTGCGGGCCGAGATGCCGAAGTGGCTCGTCACGTGGTCGTTGATCTCCCAGTGCACGTTCGCGGCCTGGGTCTGCAGCTTGTTGGTCGTGTCCAGGTAGCGGCCCACGAACATGCCGCGCACGTTGCCGGCGGCATCCTGTGGGGCGAACTGGAAGTTGGCCGGATTGCTCACGTCGATGCCGAAGTTGAGCGTCGGGACGTTGCGGTTGTCGCGGAAGTCCCACGAGAAGCCGTTCACGTTCGGCGCGTCGAACTGCACGGTGGCGCGCATCGGCTCGTTCAGGTTCGAGTTCGAGTTACCGGCCATGAAGTCGGCCTTCACCGTATCGCTGAACCTGTGGCTGCCGGACAGGACGTGCTGGCGGAACTTGGTCGTGTACACGTCCAGCAGGCCTTCGGTGCGTACGTCCACGCCGTTGAACTTGCCGTAGTCCCAGCTGCCGTTCTGGTCGAAATGCGCGTCCAGGATCGACGTCTGCGGCTTGCCGTTCGAACCGAGGTTGCGGCCGAACGAGATCGCCTCGATGTAGTTGTCGTAGCGTTTATTGGCGAACTTGCCGTACATGAGGTCCAGATTCAGTTCGCTGTCCGCATTGCGCCACTGGTAGGAGTTGGTGATCCCCGTGCGCTCGTAATCGGTCTGCGAGCGGCGGTAGCGCGGGATGCGCGGCGCGAACGCGCCCGAGCCGGCGGCCGGATTCGCGACCGTGCCGCCGTAATTGTCCTTGCGGCCCATGACGCCGTTGTACGCGGCCGGATCGGTCGCGCGCGGCATGCCGGTGCCGCACGTCGTCGCGGTGATGCCCTTGACGGCATCGTTGCCCGGGACCTGCGGCGACACGCCGACGGGCGAGCAGAAGCCACCGTCGTTGCTGGCGCTGAGCAGTTCCACCGCCTCGTAGCCTTCTTCCGTCGCGCGCCGCTTCGAGTACGCGGCCGAGAGCAGGGCGCCGACCTTGCCGTAGCCCGTGTCCCAGCGGTCCGACAGCAGCGCCGTCACGCGCGGCTGCGTCTTGCCGGAGAGGGAGTTGTGGCTTTCCTGGCCGCCGATGCTGAACGTGCGGCCCTTGAAATCGAACGGCCGCGCCGTGCGCAGGTCGACGGTGGCGCCCAGCGAGCCTTCCTCGATGTCCGCTTCCGACGTCTTGCGCACTTCCAGGCTGTTGAACAGCTCCGACGCGAACACGGAGAAGTCGAAGCCGCGGCCCCGGTTCGTGCTGCCGTTGATGTCCGAGGCGCCCGTCGCCGCCACGCCCTCGATCCCGTTGATGCGTACGCGCGTGAAGCCCGCGTTCAGGCCGCGCACGGTGATCTGCTTGCCTTCGCCGCCGTCGCCGCGCGCCAGCGCCACGCCGGGCACGCGCTGCAGCGATTCCGCGAGGTTCGCGTCGGGGAACTTGGCGATGTCCTCGGCCTTGATCACGTCGATGATGCCGTCGCTGTTCTTCTTCGTGTTCAGCGCGCTGTTCAGGCTCGCGCGAAAGCCCGTCACGACCACGACGCTGTCGGACGATTTGCCGTCGGCAGCGGTCGTGGCGACGGGCGCCGCATCGGCCGCCGCGGCCGTCTCCTGGCCGTGTGCATGCAGCGAAGCGAGCATCGCCAGGACGCCGATACTGATGCGGCTGCGGGGTGAAAGAGGATGAATGTTCCGAGGGGTTGCGGTGAAACGCATCGTTGTAGTCTCCATGTCGTTATCGATGACTCGTGCGGTCATATTGACGGGGGCATGGTAGCGCTAAGCATGCTTGAGCGAACCGTCGGTCCGGTCCGATCGCGGTAATAATCACGTTGTTGAGCGCTTGCATGGCGAATCGACAACGGTGTCCGCGCAGGCGGCACAATATGCGCTCACAAGGTGCGCGGTGCACCATCAAAGGAGACGTTCAGTGCCCAGTTCCCTCTCACGGCGCGCGCTGCTGCGCGCCGGCGTTGCCGTGCCCGTGCTGGCCGGCTGCCAGGCCTTCATGCCGGGATCCGCCGGCACGCTGCCTAGGTCCGAAGTCCGCGTCGACGCGCCGTTCACGATGCCCGCCATCGCCGTGCCCGATTTCTCGGGCGCGCCCCGCTTCGACATCGTGACGTACGGGGCAGTGCGCGGCGACCAGGCGGCGACCGGCACCGCGCTCGCGCGCGCCATCGCGGCGGCGCATGCGGCCGGCGGCGGTGTCGTCGTCGTCCCGGCGGGGACGTGGCTGACCGGCCCGATCCACCTGAAGAGCCACGTCGCGCTGCACGTGGAAGACGGCGCGACACTCGTCTTTTCGCCCGACCCGCGCGACTACCTGCCGGCCGTGTCCACGAGCTGGGAGGGACTCGAATGCATGAACTATTCGCCGCTCGTGTATGCATACGAGTGCGAGAACGTGGCGGTCACGGGCCGCGGCACCTTGCGCGCGCGGCTCGACGTGTGGAAGCAATGGTATGCGCGGCCGCAGGCGCACATGGATGCGCTGGTCGCGTTGTACAACATGGCGTGCCGCGACGGCGTGCCCGTGGCACGGCGCGACATGACGACGGGCCAGGCCAACCTGCGTCCGCACTTCATCCAGTTCAACCGCTGCCGCCACGTGCTCGTGGAAGACATCCACATCGTCGACAGCCCGTTCTGGGTGCTGCATCCCTACCTCTGCCGCGACGTCGTGATCCGCCGGGTCGACATCGCGGCGCACGGCCACAACAACGACGGCGTCGATCCGGAGATGAGCCGGAACGTGCTGATCGACCAGTGCACGTTCGACCAGGGCGACGACGCCGTGTCCGTGAAGTCCGGGCGCGACCGCGACGCGTGGCGCCTCGGCGTCCCGTCGCGCAATATCGTGATGCGCCGCTGCCGCATCAAGAATGGCCACCAGCTGATGGCGATCGGCAGCGAGCTGTCGGGCGGCGTGGAGAACGTGTTCGTCGACGACTGCCACTTCGATCACGCGGATTCCTCCGTGCCCAGCACCATCAACAACCTGCTGTACGTGAAGACGAACGAACGGCGCGGCGGCTTTGTCCGCAACATCCACATGAGGAACGTGAGCGCCACCCGCATCAAGGGCGGCGTGCTTGCCGTCGAGACGGACGTGCTGTACCAATGGAAGACGCTCGTGCCCACGCTCGAGCGCCGCCTCACGCCGATCGAAGGCCTGTTCGTGTCCGGCATCCGCGTCGAGGATGCGGGCTTCGTCTGCCGCGTGAAGGGCGAGGCGGACCTGCCGGTGCGCGACATACGCTTGCGCGACGTGGCGGTGCGCACGGTGCGCGGGACGCCGGTCGTCACCGAGCACGTGCAAGGCTTCGACAACCGCGCGGACGTGCGGGCATGAGCGGCCGCCGTTTGTGCGCGGCGCTCGCCGCCGCCGTCCTCGCCTGCGTGCCCGCGGTCGCGCAGGAGCTGGGCATTCCGCAAGCGTCGGATACGGCAGCGCGCGCCGGGGACCGGGCGAACCGGGCCGACACGACATGGCTGATGGCCGCCGTGGCGCCCGGCCTGCCGGACCGCCTGAGCATCTTCCGTTCGGACGACGGCACGACCTTCGTCATGCAGGCGTCGGAAGCATATGCGCCGCCGCGCGGCATGTTGCGCGACCCGGCGCTCGTGCGCGACGGCGGCCGGTACCGGGTGGCGTACGTGGCAGGGGCCGGCAACGAGATCGGCTTCGCGCGCTCGAGCGACCTGAAACAGTGGACGTTCGAACGCACCGTGCCGATGCCGGGTCCCGTACGCGCGCCGCGCTGGGTGCGTGCGCGCGACGGCAGCCTGGAACTCGTCGTCGCGCTGCCGCGCGGGCCCGCGCTGCTGGCGCCGGAGACCGCGCCGGCGCCGCGTGCGTTGACGGGCCTGCAGGACAGGTACGAGGATGCGGCCATCGTCCAGGATGGCGGCGGTTACGTGGCGCTGGCGCGCCGGCGCGCGGACGGCGGCCTGGTACTGGCGCGGGCCGGCGACCTGGCGGGGCCGTGGACCGTCGAGCGGACGCTCGATGCGCTGGGCCTGGCGGCACCCGGCATCGGCCTCGCGCGCCGGCCGGACGGCAGCTGGCGCCTGGTCTTCGCCGACGCGGCGGGCCATGCGTGGCAGGCCGACAGCGCCGATGGCATGAAGACGTGGTCGGCGCAACGACCGCTGGCCGGCGTGGCGGCAGGCGTGGCCGCGCCGGACGTGCTGGCCGACCGTGCGCAGGACGTCGCCGCCGCCGTTCGCCCGCGCGGCAAGCCGCGGCAGGTCGGCTGGGACCCGTACTCGCTGATGGTCGGCGGCAAGCGGATCGTCGTGTGGTCCGGCGAGATCCACCCGTTCCGGCTGCCCGACCCCGCGCAGTGGCGCGACGTGATCCAGAAGATGAAGGCGGTCGGGTTCAACGGCGTGTCGTTCTATTTCGACTGGGGCTATCACTCGCCGGCGCCGGGCGTCTACGATTTTTCCGGCGTGCGCAACGTGGAGCGCGCGCTCGAGATCGCGGAAGAAGAGGGTATGTACGTGATCGCGCGCATGGGGCCGTACGTTAATGCGGAGCTGTCCGGCGGCGGTTTCCCCGGCTGGATGTTCCGCAACCGGGCGGAGGCGCGCACGGACGATCCGGCCTACCTGGCGGCCGTCGACGAATGGATGACGCAGATCGACGCCATCATCGCGCGCCACCAGGCGACGACGGGCGGCGGTACCGTGATCGCCTACCAGCTCGAGAATGAACTGGGCAAGGTGGAGCCGAAACACGTACGCCAGATGGCGCACCTGGCGGCGAAGGCGCGCGCCGACGGCATCACGGTGCCGCTGTTCCACAACGCTGCGGGCCGGCTGCCCGACTGGACGCCGGCGGCATCGTCCGCGCCGTGGGCGAATCCGGGACCGGTGGACCTGTATGCGTTCGACGGCTATCCGGGCGGCGCCTGCGACGTCCACGCGAATCCGGCG
Source organism: Massilia sp. CT11-137 (assembly GCF_047302885.1). Taxonomy (NCBI): domain Bacteria; kingdom Pseudomonadati; phylum Pseudomonadota; class Betaproteobacteria; order Burkholderiales; family Oxalobacteraceae; genus Massilia; species Massilia sp. CT11-137. The sequence goes on along the minus strand of NZ_JBKYMP010000002.1, from coordinate 3,619,866 downwards.
GGCCCGAACAAGGCGCCGGACTGGGGCATCTACGCGACGCCGGGACCGAAGGCGGGCGCGGCCAGCTCCCCCGGTACGCCCGGCTTCGTGGCGGAGATCGGTGCGGGCTGGTTCGACTACTGGGGCTCGAACGGCACGTACGCGTGCACGGCCCAACGCCAGGGCAAGGGCTACCAGCGCGTGTTCTACGGGACGAACCTGATGAACCGCATCACGCTCCACAACATCTACATGGCGTTCGGCGGCACGTCGTGGGGCTGGCTGCCGGGGCCCATCGTGTACACGTCGTACGACTACGGCGCCCCGATCGCGGAAGACCGCGGCCTGCGTCCGAAGGCGCTGGCGCTGAAGCAGCAGGGCATGTTCGTGCAGGCGGCCGCGCCGGTGCTCGCGCGCATGGACAAGGGCCCGGAGATCCGCACCACGAACCCGCGCGTGCGGCTCTACCACAACGTCAACACGGAGCTCGGCACGCACGTGCTGTTCGCCGTGCACGGTCCGTCCGACCTGCTGACCGACGATGCGTTCTCGTTCGACGTCACCACGCGCGACGGCACGTACACGATCGCAGCGCGCCTGAATGGCCAGGACGCGAAGATGCTGCTGGCCGATTACGCGCTGGAGCGCCAGCACCTCGTGTACGCCACGTCCGAACTGCAGGCGCAATTGCGCGACGGGGCGCGCGACGTCGTGCTGCTGCACGGCCGTGACGGCGAGAACGGCGAGACGGTGCTGCGCTATGCATCCGCACCGAAGGTCGAGGTATTGGCGGGCGACGTGCGCACGACGTTCGACGCGGCGCGTGGCGACCTGAAGCTCGCGTATGCGCACACGGGCCTGGCGCGCGTACGCATCACGGGTGGTGGACGCGCGCCGCTGCTGCTCCTGGTCGCGGACGAGGACACGTCGCAGCGCTTCTGGATGCAGGACACGCCGGCGGGCCGCGTCCTCGAACTGACGCCGGCGCTCGTGCGTGCCGCCCGCATCGAGGGCGGCCGGCTGCACCTGGCGGGCGATACGGCGGCCGCCAGTCCGCTCGAGATCTGGGGGCCGGAGATCGCCGGGGTCTCGTTCAACGGCACCGCCCTGATGATGGCGCGCCAGCCGGACGGCAGCCTGCGCAGCACCGTGCCGCTCGCCGGTCCGGTGCCCGTCGCCGTCCCGGACCTCCGCACCGTGGCCTGGACGCGGCGCATGGACAGTCCCGAGGCGCAGCCCGGCTTCGACGATAGCGCCTGGGTGCAGGCGGACAACCGGCCGTCGGCCGCGCAGACGTGGACGTTGCCGGAGCGCGGCCAGCCCACGCTCGCGATGAGCGACTACGGTTTCCATCATGGCGACGTGTGGTACCGCGGCCGCTTCGACGCCAGCGATCCCGCCGCGAACCGCCTGGAACTCTTCTATGGCGGCGGTGGCGCGGGCATGCTGCAGGCGTGGGTCGACGGCCGCTTCCTGGGCCAGCACGAGCTGGACACGGGCCGCTCGTTCCCGGAGACGACGGACACCGTGCGCTTCGACCTCGGCAAGCTTGCGCCGGGGCCGCACGTCGTCGCGGTCATGGTCCGCAACGATTCCCACAACTGGGACCTGATGGCGGACGACGCGCACCGCGAGGCGCGCGGCCTGATCGCGGCGTCGCTGACGTCGAAAGGGGGGCGCCGGTTCGCCGTGCCGATCCGCTGGCGCATCCAGGGCAACCAGGGCGGCGAGGACATCGCCGACCGCGTGCGCGGTCCGTACAACGACGGTGGCCTGTACGGCGAACGGGCGGGCTGGCACCTGCCGGGCGCGCCGGGGCAGGGGTGGGCGCGCGCGCGGCCGGACGACGCGCCGCCGGCCCCGGGCACGTACTGGCTGCGCACGCAGGTGAAGCTGGACCTGCCGCGCGGGCACGACGTCCAGCTGGGCCTCGCGTTCGGCGACACCACGCGGCCGCGCTCCGGGCGCGAGAACCGCGCGCTCATCTTCGTCAACGGCTGGAATGTCGGGCAGTTCATCGCGCACGTCGGGCCGCAACGGGTGTTCGTGATCCCGCCGGGCATCCTCGACCCGCACGGCGACAATACGATCGCGCTCGCCGTCACGACGGACGGCGACCCGGCCAATGCGCTGGAACCGGTGCGGCTCGAGGTGTTGCGTGCCGTCCACGGTGGGGTGTCCGGCGACGCGGAAAAGGGGCGGGCCGGGCCGTAGTTGTTGAACTGTCAGTCACAAGACAGCAACACCTGATAGTGTCCCGCGTGACAGTAAGCGGTCCGGGCCTTACAATGTTGCCTCACGAGAACATCGGCCGGACCTTTCCGGCCGCGCCGCGAGGATACAACTTGATGCTAGGGTTTGACGATATCGCACAATGGCGCGCGCGGATCTTCTCGCGCCTGTTGTCGATAGTGCTCGTCCTGGGCACCATCGCGGCGATTCCCAGTGCGGTCGTCGTGTTGCGTCAAGGCGTCTGGACCGTGGCCGCGATGGACGGCGCCGCGCTGGGCTGGCTGTTCGCCCTGTGGCGCCTGAAGCGCCTGCCGTACACCTTCCGCGTCCTGAACTTCCTCGCCATCATCTACATGGTGGCCATCTGCCTGATGCTGAACGTGGGGCCGGTCAGCCAGAACTACCTGATGGCGCCGCCCGTGATGGCGGCGATCCTGCTCGGGACCGGCCCGGCGCTGACGGCCCTCGCGGCCAGCGCCATCATCCTCATCCTCGGTATCGGCTACTTCCAGTCGTCGCTGGTGGACATGGGCCACGACCCGATCATCGTCGCGCTCCTCGTCGCGTTGAACTTCACGTGCGTGGGCGCGCTGCTGACGCTCACGTGCAGCACCTTGCTCAAGGGGTTATCGCGTTCGCTGGACGAAGTGCGCGGCTTCGCCAAATCGCTGGAGAGCGGGAAGGATGCGCTGCAGGCGGTGAACGCCGAACTGCGCCTGACGTCGGCCGCGCTGTCGCGCCTGAACGACATGGTGCTGATCGCGCGCGCCGTCGACACGCCGGACCGCGACCAGCCCATCATCTTCAGCAACGAAGCGTTCCAGCGCCGCACCGGCTACAGCGACGCCGACATCGTCGGCCGCAGCATGCGCGTGCTGCACGGGCCGGGCACGGATCCGGCCGTCGTCGAGCGCATCGTGGAGTCCATGCGCAGCGGCCAGCCGGCGACGGCGGAACTGGTCAACTACACCAAGTCCGGCGACCCCTATTGGGTCGAGATGGAACTCATGCCGTTCACGGACGACGCGGGCCGGATCAGCCACTGGGTCGTCGTCGGCCGCGACATCACGGAACGCCGCCATTCGGCCGACGCGATCCACCGCCTCGCTTACTACGACGTCCTCACGGGCCTGCCCAACCGGCGCCTGATGACGGAGCGCCTGGACGCCATGGTGGCATCGGCCAACGGGGGCCGTGGGCTCGGCGCCGTGCTGTACATCGACCTGGACAACTTCAAGCACGTGAACGACGCGCGCGGCCATGCGACGGGCGACGCGCTGCTCAAGCACACCGCGAAGAGCCTGGCCCACGTCGTGCGCAAGGGCGACACGGTGGCCCGTCTGGGCGGCGACGAATTCGTCGTGCTGCTCGACGGCCTCGGCACCGATCCCGCCGCCGCCACCGCCGCCGCGCTGTCGGTGTCGGACAAGATCCGCGTCGCCCTGGCCGACGACGTCGTCATCGACGACCAGAGCTACCATTCGACGGCCAGCATCGGCGTCGCGCTGCCCACGCGCCCCGGCCAGTCCGTGGCCGACCTGCTGCGCGATGCGGACCTGGCCATGTACCACGCCAAGGCGGCCGGCCGCAACGGCGTCGCCGTGTTCGAGACGCGGATGCTGGCCGCGGCCGAGCGCCAGCTGACGCTGGGCCGCGACCTCTCCGCGGCGCTCGACAACGGCGAGCTGTCCATGCACCTGCAGCTTCAGGTCGACCATGCGGGCGAGCCGGTGGGCGCCGAGATGCTGATGCGCTGGCGCCGCGCCGACGGCACGTTCGTCCCGCCCGACGTCTTCATCCCCGTGGCGGAAACGACCGGCATGATCGTCCCCCTCGGCCTGTGGGTGCTGCGCCAGGCCTGCGAGGCGCGCCTGGCGCTGGAGGCGGCCGGGCATCCGCTGCAACTGTCGATCAACGTCAGCCCGCGCCAGTTCCGCCAGCCCGAATTCGTCGCCCAGGTGCGCGCCGCGTTCGACGAATCGGGCGTGACGCCGCACGCGTTCGTGTTCGAGGTGACGGAAGGGCTGCTCGTCGAAGACTTCGACCTCATCACGGCCAAGATGCGCGAGCTGGCGGCGCTGGGCATCCGCTTCTCGATCGACGATTTCGGCACCGGCTATTCGAGCCTGGGCTACCTGAAGAAGATGCCGCTGTACGAACTGAAGATCGACAAGAGCTTCATGCGCGACACGCCGCACGACGCCAACGGCACGGCGATCGTGCAGACCATCCTCGCGATGGCCGATCACCTGGGCCTGCGCGTCGTCGCGGAGGGCATCGAGACGGAGGCGCAGGCGCGCTTCCTCGGCGAGAACGGGCGCCCGTGCATGCAGGGCTACCTGTATTGCCGGCCGTTGCCGCTGCCCGACCTGATCGCGCGCCTGGAGCGCGTGACATAACGTCGACCCACCCTGCGCCCGCGCCGGCCGCCGGGAACACCTCGTCGAACGCCTGCGGCGACGCGTACGGCCTCCGTTAGTTGCTTTGGCGGCAACGGCCCGGTACACTGAGCCACGCTGTTCTTTTGCCCGCCACACCAACACAGGAACGTATTCGCAGGATGGAAATTTCTGGAGCACACCTCAAGGCGATGCGCGACCCGGCACGCGTATTCCCGGTGGTCGCCCATCCTGAAGCTGTACGCAGTGCAATGGTATGGCACTGTCGGTACAAGAGCCTCGACTCCCTGGCCCAGCTGCTTAATCTGGAAGAACTGGTCATCGGCACCTTTCCTGATGAATCGTTTGAATCGCTTGGAAGGCTGGAGATGCTGCGCTATCTACGCGTAGTGCACATGCCCGGGATTAGCGATCTCGGGCCGCTGGCCAGACTGACGCGGCTGACATCACTCTCCTTGTCGACGCTTCCTGGCTGGGACGCGTCAGGGAAGACCACGACCATCCGGTCGCTCGAGCCGCTCACGGCAATCCCCGGGCTCGCCCATGTGGAACTTTTTGGTATCTGCCCGCCGGACAAACTGCTCGGTCCCCTCGAGGCGTGCAAAGGTCTCCAGACGGCCCGGGTCTCGCAATACCCTCAAGCCGAGATAGACCGCTTCTTCCGCCAGACTGGAGTCGCAAATCAGTTCAACCCGGACCCATCCATTTCGTAAGTCATCGACGAACGCTCAAGCATATGAATTGTCCAGTAACGAGTCTGCCAATATATCAAGTCGACGCATTCACCAGCCGGCTGTTTGGAGGAAACCCCGCTGCCGTGATCTTGATGAACACGTTTCCGGACGATGGACTGCTACGCCGGATTGCGGCGGAAAACAACGTCCCGGAAACTGCCTTTCTGGTCCCGGACGGCGACAATTACCGCCTGCGCTGGTTCACGCCGACGGTCGAGGTGCCGCTGTGTGGCCATGCTACGCTTGCAAGCGCCGCAGTCGTCATGGAGCGGCTACAGCCAGGACGCACAATGGTGACGTTCGATTCGGCGAGCGGACCTCTGGCCGTCAAGCGCATGGGCGATCGATATGTGATGAATTTTCCGGTACGCGTGCCGCGATCGATCCCGCTTCCGGAGGGCCTCACTGAAGCACTGGGAATCGAGCCGGTGGAGACGCTTGACGACGGTTTTAATTACATCGCGGTCCTGCACGATTTTGAGGCGGTACGTAGCCTGACACCGGACATGGCTGCGGTCGCGCGGCTCGACCGTCCGGGCGTCGTCGTGACCGCTCGGGGAGACCAGCGGTGGGATTGCGTGAGCCGCTATTTTGCGCCGGCTAAAGGGATACCGGAAGATCCGGTTACAGGCGGAGCGCATTGCGGGCTCGCACCGTATTGGAGTGCCCGCCTGGGAAAGCGTGAGCTCCGCGCATACCAGGCTTCAGCTCGTGGCGGCGAGCTTGTATGCCGGGTCGTCGGAAACCGTGTCGAGTTGGAAGGCGCATGTGTGTTTTATTTGGAAGGCAAGGTTGCTGTCCCCGTCGATCAGGGCTCCGAAAGCGCTTGAATGAACGTATCGCGGCGTGAACGCGAGACGTTAACAGGGCCGGCGGCGGTAGGTATCGTCGTGGGCATCTTCTGCGCAGTATTCACGGTCGCTTTTGACAGTGACTACGGGGGAGCGCTTGCGTCCTCCTCGTCGACAACGAGCGACGCGATGCTGAGTCTTGTCGCTGGTTTTGTCCTGGCGTTCGTCCCCTTCGGTTTGGTACCCGTGCTGGTCGGACGAGTCAGGTCCGGTGCCGGAAACAAGAGCGGCTGACAGCAGGTTCAACCCGACAGCCACGCGAATATCAGGTTCGCATCGGCTCGCAAGCGGCGCTTCGGGCTGCGGTCCTTCGTCATTTGTTTCAATGGACGGTGAGTCACCGTACTGAATCTCGCAAGCGGAAGGCTTACCGTCATGCAGGTGACCTGCTCCGTTTCAGTCCGAGGAAATGATATGAACCCTACCGCTCACGAGATGCATGAATCCGAAACCCGCGCAGCGACCGCCGCGATGGAAACGAACGCGCAATTCGACGTCTTGAAATCACGGGCGTCGGACGTGCTTTCCTCGCCGTACGTGCGCGGCGCCGCGGTACTGGGAATCGCGGCTGGGGGTTATGCGCTCCTCAGGCGCAAGAAGGCCCCTGTATCGGATGTGGCACCGGAACGCCACGACTACCTTGGCGGTATGCTGAAGGCCGGTAGCTTGCTTGTTTCCCTGGCAGCGTCCATTGCCTCGGCCAGGCACAATGCCGGTGACGAACCATCCGCCCCGGTCCAGAAAGGAACGGCCTATGTGCCGACGCGTGCGGAGGAAAGCAGATCCGACGCGAAGATCGCGGAACCATCCACAAGCGCGCCGCCACGCCCGATGTTCGAACACACCTCGGGGAGCTGGATCGGCAGGCAGTGGCAAATCTTCGTGGCGGCGGCAAACGCCTGGATCGATGATTACGCGCCGAGCATGGGGGCGGCGCTTTCGTATTACACGCTGTTTTCCCTCGCACCGCTGCTGGTCCTGATCATCGCGATCGCCGGGACGGTATTTGGACAGGACGCCGCACAAGGCGCAATCATTGCGCAGCTTCAGGGCATCATGGGCAAGGAAGGCGCAGCGGCCGTGCAGGGTTTGCTGCAAGCTGCGCGCGAACCGTCCACCGGGATCGTCGCCAGTATCGTCGGCGGTTTTCTTGTGCTGCTGGGCGCAACGGCCACGTTTGCCGAGCTGCAAACGGACCTGGACCGCATCTGGCGGGTACCGGCGAAAGCGAAACCGGCGGGTATCTGGGGATGGCTGCGCGGCCGCGTGTTGTCCTTCGGGCTGGTTCTCGGATTTGCTTTCATGCTGATGATTTCACTCGTCGTCAGCGCCGCGCTCGCAGCGACGAGCGATTGGCTGGGCGGGGGCAATGCGGTGGAAAGCGTTCTGGCAAGCGTATTGAATTTCATCGCGTCGCTCGCCCTCTTCACGGTTCTGTTTGCGATGATCTACAAGATCATGCCGACTGCCAGGATATCCTGGCACGATGTGTGGATGGGGGCCGCAGTCACGGCATTGCTCTTCAACATCGGCAAATCACTGATCGGGTTGTACCTTGCCAAATCGAGCGTGGCCACGGGCTTTGGCGCAGCCGGCTCGTTCGTCATCCTCGTCGCGTGGTTCTACTATTCGGCGCAGATTTTCCTGTTTGGCGCCGAATACACGTGGGTGTACGCCAACAGCAAGGTACGGAACGGGTAGGTCGGGCCGGCGCGCATCGCGGGCGCGGGCATCATTCGAGCGCAGCACGCCAGCGGGCCCGGTAGGCCGCCAGTCCCGCGGGCGCGCGTGCCGCGATCGCGGTGCTGGCGCCCGGCGGCGGCGCATCGCGGTAGCGCAGCATCCAGCCGCCGCACGTGGTGCCGCTCGCATCGTCCGAATACGACACCGGCTGCTGCGGGCGCAGCGCCCCGAGCAGGGGGCCGAACCACGGGTTCGACGTAAAACTGCCTTCGACGGCGAGCGGACCGGCGGCCCCGAGCGCGTCGAGGCAGTAATCCGTCATCAGCACGCAGTACAGCGTCGCGAGCGCATAGCGTTCCTGCGCGTCCGCGGGCGGCGGGCCTTCGATGCTGCCGCTGCGGCCCGCGAACGGACCACCGGTCGCGGCGAAGCACGGCAGCGCCAGCGTGCCTTGCGCGACGAGGCGTTCGATCGTATCGAAGCCGCAGGGCGCCGGCGTGGCGCCCGCCAGTTCGCCGAATTCGCGACCGCCCATGAAGCGCATGCATGCGACGGGCTGGCCCAGCGCGTTCGTGTTGGCGAGCATGTCGTCTTGCTCGCGCAGCCCGTCCAGTGCCGTGCCGAAGGCCGCGGCGATCATCCACGTGCCGGTCGACAGCACGGTGCCCTCGGCGCGGCCGAGGTAGCGCAGCAGCGACGCATTGCTGTCGTGGATGCCGCACAGGACCTGGCAGTCCGCCGGCAGCCACGTGGCGGCCGCGATCTCGGGGCGCAGCGTGCCCAGCGCCGCGTGCGCGGGCGCGAGCGGCGGCATCAGGCCCGTCCAGCCCATGCGGCCGACGAGGCTCGAATACGTCTGGGTGCGCGGGTTCCACAGGTCCGTGTGACAACCCAGCGACGTCGCTTCCGACGCCGCCACGCCGCACAGGCGCCAGGCCCAGTACTGCGGATACATGAGGATGTGCTGCGTGCGCGCGAACTCGCGCGGGAAGCGTGCCTGCAGCCATGCGAGCTGGCGGCCCAGGTTCAGGCCCGCCGGCAGGCGCGGGGACAGCGTCTCGTCGTAGGACGGACCGTTGTACTCGACGCCGGGAAGCTCCGCCTCGTAGTCGAGCACGGGCAGCACGAGGCCCGCAGCGTCGACCAGCGCGGCGGTGGCCCCGTGCGTGACGGGCACGATGGCCGACACGTGCGCCCGCGCGGCAAACGCGCGGCACGTGGCGAGCAGCCAGTCCCACAGGCCGTCCGTGTCGAGGTGCGCGTAGGGTCCATCCGCAAGCACCGCGTTCGGACGGCGCTGCTCCGAGAGGACCTTGCCGGCGGCATCGATCAGCGCGAGCTTGGCGTTCGTCTTGCCGATGTCGAGGACGATCAGGGCGTCCGGCATCATGCGCTCCGCGCGCGCCGCATGCGCAGGAGCTTCGGCAGCGCGATGGTCGCGAGCAGCAGCACGCCCACGACGATCGTCATGTAGATGCCGGGGATGTTGGCGAGCGCCAGCCCGTACGTGACGGTGCCCATCGTGAGCACGGCCAGCATCACGCCGGCGATGGTGCCGGCGCCGCCCGCGATGCTGACGCCGCCCAGGATCACCATCGTGATCACTTCCAGCTCCCAGCCGGTGGCGATGTTCGGGCGCGTGCTGCCGATGCGGCCCGTGAGCAGGAAGGCGGCCAGGCCGGCCATCGCGCCCGTCAGCATGAACAGCGCGAGACGGTAGCGGTCGACGGCGATGCCGGAAAAGCGCGCCGCCTCCGGGTTGTTGCCGATGGCGTAGATGCGGCGGCCCCACGTCGTCGTGTGCAGCAGCACGGCGAACAACGCGGCGCACACGAGCAGCACGACGAATTCGCGCGGCACGATGCCGAAGAAGTAGCCCTGGCCCCAGTCGGCCATCAGCTGCGGATAGCCGGTGAACGCCTTGTCGCCCAGGACGACGCTGGCGAGGCCGCGGTACAGCGACACGGTACCGATCGTGACGACGATCGACGGCAGCGCGAAGCGCGTGACGAGCACGCCGTTCAGGAAGCCGCACGCGGTGCCCGTGGCCAGCGCGACGAGCGGCAGGCTTTCGGCCGGAAAGCCGGCGCCTTTCGCCAGGCCCATCGCGACCGACGACAGCGCGAGGGTGCCGGCGACCGAGATGTCGATCTCGCGGCAGATGATCAACAAGGCCATCGGCAGTGCGATCAAGGCCTTCTCGCTGAAGTTCTGCGTGCCGTCCAGCAGGTTGTACAGGTCCAGGAAGTGCGGCAGCGCGATGCTGTTCGCGACGAAGACCGCGACGAACAGCATGGCCAGCAGGCTTTCCCAGCGCCCGAGGATCGTTTTCAGGCGCGGGGTTTCGCGGTCGAGGATCGTGTAGCGCGACGTTTTTTCAGTTTGCATCGTGGTGGTCGGGTTCACGCGGCACTCCGTTCGGGTTGGGCGTCCGTGCCATGCAGCGGCAGGATTTGGCGGCTGCGGCGGCCGGCGCCGCGGGCGTTGATCAGGACGGCGACGAGGATCACGAGGCCGGTGAGGGCGCTTTGCCAGAACGGCGACACCTGCAGCACGGGCAGCGCGTTGCCGATCACGGTGAGGAACAAAGCGCCGAGCGTCGCGCCGAGCACCGTGCCGACGCCGCCGCCGATGGAGACGCCGCCGATCACGCACGCGGCGATCACGGTGAATTCGAAGCCATAAGCGATTTCCGTGTAGGCGACGGCATAGCGCGCCACCCACAGGTAGCCGCACAAGCCGGCGACGGCACCGGACAGCGCGTAAGTACCGAGCAGGCGCTTGTGGCTCGGGATGCCGATATATCCCGCGCATTGCGGCGCGTTGCCGATGGCGTACAGGTCGCGTCCGAAGCGTGTGCTGCGTGCGATCCAGGCCATGAGCGCGAGCGTCGCCGCCGCGATCCATACCAGGTGCGGGAGGCCCAGCAGGCGGTCGAGCGGGAACGCGATGAAGTGAGGCGGCATCTGGTGTGCGGATACCCACGCGCCGCCGGACAGCACGAACACGGCGCCGCGGTAGACGCTCATCGTGCCCAGGGTGACGACGATCGGCGGCAGTTCCAGATAGCCGATCAGCCAGCCGTTGACGAGACCGAGGGCCAGGCCGACGGCGACGGCCGCCAGCATGATCAGCGGCAGCGGCAGGCCGGGGTAGTGCGCGCCCAGCATCGCGGCGACCATGCCGGACAGCGCCAGGTTCGAGGCGACCGACAGGTCGACGCCGCGCGTGACGATGACGAGCATTTGCGTCAGCGCCAGCATCACGAGCAGCGTGCTGTCCGTGACGAGGTTGGCGAGCGAGCCGGCCGACAGGAAGACCGGTGCGCGCAGGCCGACGGCCACGACGAGCAGCACGACCATCGCCGCCAGCAGCGGTTCGCGTTGTTTCAGGACGTTCATGCGGCCTCCAGGGTCAGGCCGGACGCGGCGGCGACGACCGATTCCGGCGTCGCTTCGCCTCGCAGGAACTCGCGCTGCACGCGGCCGTGGTGCATGACGACGATGCGGTCCGCCATGCCCAGCACTTCCGGCAGTTCGGACGACACGAGGATCACGGACAGCCCGCGTGCCACGAGCTGGCCGATGAAGCGGTGCACGGCCGCCTTCGAGCCGATGTCGATGCCCTTGGTCGGCTCGTCGAGGATGATCACTTTCGGGTCCGTCGCGAGCCATTTGCCGAGGACGACCTTTTGCTGGTTGCCGCCGGAGAGCTCGGCCACGTGCTGCGTCAGGTGGCTCGCCTTGAGTTCCAGCTGTTCCGCGAAGTGGCGCGCGATGGTCGCTTCCTGCTTGCCGCGGCCGCGCAGGAAGAAGCCGATACGCGACAGGATCGGCAGGGTGATGTTGTGCTGGATCGGCATCGTCAGGTGCGCGCCGTGGTGCTGGCGGTCTTCCGGCACGTAGGCGATGCCCAGCGCGATGGCTTCGCTGGGCGAGCGCGCCATCACGGGCCGGCCGTCCAGCGTGACGCAGCCGGAGACGCCCGGCGTCAGGCCGAACAGCGCCTGCATCACCTCGGAGCGGCCCGCGCCCACGAGGCCATAGAAGCCGAGGATCTCGCCGCGGCGCAGGGTAAAACTGACGTCGTCGAATTCGGTGGGGTGGGACAGGTTCTGCACGACGAGCAGCGGCTCGCCGATCTCGGCGTCAAGCTTCGGATACGCCTGGTGCACGGCGCGGCCGACCATCAGCGCGACGAGTTCCTGTTCCGTGATGTCGGCCAGGCGCCCCTCGGCGACGAACTGGCCGTCGCGCAGCACGGTATAGCGGTCGGCGACTTCGAAGATCTCGTCGAACTTGTGCGAGATGAAGATGACGGCAGTGCCGGCGGCCTTCAGTTGGTCGATGATGCGGTACAGCTCCCGGATCTCGCGCTGCGACAGCGCGGCCGTCGGTTCGTCCATGATGACGACGCGGGCATCCTGGGCGAGGGCGCGCGCGATCTCGACGAAGTGGCGCTGCGCGACCGACAGGTCTTTTACGCGCGCCTTCACGGGCAGCGCCACTTCCAGGCGCGCGAACAGGGCTTCCGCCTCGCGCTCGATCTGCGCCCAGTCGATACGGCCACCGCGTACGGGCTGGCGGCCGACGTAGATGTTCTCGGCGACGGAGAGTTCGTCGAACATCACGGTCTCCTGGTGCACGGCGGTGATCCCGGCGGCCATCGCTTCCTGCGGGCTCGCGAACGTCACGGGTTTGCCGTCGAGGGACAACGTGCCGGCGTCCGGGCGGTAGATGCCGGTGAGGGTCTTCACGAGCGTGGACTTGCCGGCGCCGTTCTCGCCGACGAGCGCCATGCATTCGCCGGCGCGGATCGTGATGTTCACGCCGTTCAGGGCATGGATGCCGTTGAAGCGCTTGCTGATGCCGGTCAGTTGGAGGACCGGGGGTGTTTGGGTGGCTGGCATAGGGGAATGCGTGTTTTGTTGGCGCATGCCCGTCGTTCCCGCGCAGGCGGGAACCCAAGTTTGTCAGTGGACCGCTAGCTGAAATTGGGTCCCTGCCTTCGCAGGGACGACGGTTTTGGGGTGTACGGCTTAGAACAATTTCGCGAACTTGTCGACGTTTTCCGCGTTATAGGTGAACGGCGGTCCCAGCGCCGCCTCGCCATTGGCATCCAGCGTCACGCTGCCCAGCCGTCCGACGGATACGCTGGCCCCGGGTTTCGACTCCGCCTTGCCCTTCACGAACTGGTCGGCCGCGTAGGTGGCGGCGTAGCCCAGGTCGATCGGATTCCAGATCGCGAATTCCTTCACGGCGCCGCTTTTCACGTGGCCCGCCATTTCGGACGGCAGGCCGAGACCCGTCACGTAGACCTTGCCGACGAGGTGTTCGTCCGCCACGGCCTTGCTGGCCGCGACGATGCCGACGGTGGTCGGCGCGATGATCGCCTTCAGCTGCGGATGGCTGCGCAGCAGGCCGATCGCCTCGCGGTAGCTTTTATCCGACTGGTCGTCGCCGTACACGGTGGCCACCAGCCTGATCTTCGAATACTCGGGTTGTTCCAGCACCTTCTTCATCACGCCGATCCAGATGTTCTGGTTCGTCGCCTGGGCGGAAGCCGAGAGGATCGCGATCTCGCCCGCGCCCCCGATCTCGTCGGCCGCCATCTGGATCTGCTTCTCGCCGATCAGTTGCGCGTTCGACGGATTCAGCTGCATCTGCCGGCCTTCGGGCGCGAGGCCGCTGTCGAACGAGACGACCTTGATCCCGCGCTGCATCGCCTTCTTCGCGATCGGCACCAGCGCGTTCGGGTCGTTCGCCGAGATGACGATCGCGTCGACCTTCTGGCTGATCAGCGAGTTGATGATCTCGATCTGGCCTTCGGCGCTGGGCGTCGTCGGTCCCGTATAGATCACTTCGACGTTGCCGAGCTGTTTTGCCGCTTCGTCGGCGCCCGTGTGGGCCGCGTCGAAGAAGCCGTTGCCGAGGCTCTTCACGACCATCGCGATGCGCGTCTTCTCCGGCTTTTTCTCGGCGCAGCCGGCGACGCCGGCCAGGACGCCGACCGCCGCCAGTGCGAGCAGGGTGGTTTTAAGCTTCAATGTGCGGCCTCCAGTTGCGCGTCCAGCCGCGGGTCGAGCTGCGCGTCCAGGTGGAACAGCGCGGCGGATTGCAGGTCGAACTGCGGATTAAAAAAAGGCGCCCCGACGTTCGGCGCCACTTCGTCCGGTTCGACGGTGACGACCTTGACGCCGTACTGCTCGAGCGTCTGCACGGCCTTGTCGGAGGCGCCGGTGTCCGTGATGACGGTCGATACGCGATCGAGGCCGCACAGGATCAGGCCCGCCTTGCGCGCGAACTTGGAACTGTCCGCCAGCACGATCAGTTCTTCCGCCTGGCTGATCAAACGCTTCTCCGCCTGGATCAGCAGCGGGTCCGCTTCCATCAGGCCGAGCAGCGACAGGCCGTAGACGCTCATGAACATCTTGCCGGCGTAGTGGTGCTGGGTGATGTCGTTGTCGAACGGGGACAGGATCACGTTCTGCTCGCGGTAGACCTTCCCGCCGGGGACGATGATCTCGTTCTCGCTCGAGACGAGCAGGCGCTCGGCCATCAGGAACGAATTGGTCAGGATCTTGAGGTGTTTGTCGGCCAGGAACTCGGCCATCATGAACGTCGTGGTGCCGCCGTTGATGATGATCGTTTCGCCGTCCGTGCACATGCCGGCCGCGTGGCGGGCGATGGCCCGTTTGCGGGCGGCGTAGCACTGGATATTGTTCTGGAACGTTTCGCTCGACAGCGGGAACTGGCGCTTCTTGGGAAGCAGGTTCTCGGCGCCGCCGCGGGTGCGGGTGAGCAGGTTGCGGGCTGCGAGCCAGCTGATGTCGCGCCGGACCGTCGCCGGTGACGCGTTGAGCCATTCGACGAGCTGCTGGACCGTCGCCGTCTGGTGCTCGGCGAGCAGTTTCAGCAAACGCTTGCGGCGTTTGTGATTCACCATGTGTCTCCTCCTATGCCGTTTGTGTAGTTGTGCGGCGGGGACAGCGTCGTACCGTGGGTCGCGCCGTCTGGGAAAAAGAGTAATGAGGAGTTGAAAGGCCGTCAATCGTTAAATGATCAAACGATTGATTATTTGGCCGCCGTGGCGCGCTCAAATGCGCGTTTCGATCAACTAAATGATTAAATCGCTCTTGGTCACGATGTTGATCGATTCCGCGTTGACACTGCTTGGGCCGCTGAATTCTACTGTGCCGGATGCCGCGACCGTGGTCCACGGCGCGGGCCAGACGACACACAACGCAAACACATGGAGACGTATTTATGGGTGCAATGAGCGCTACCTCCCACAAGGAACCGATCACGTCGCGCTGGGACGACCAGCACGCCGCCACGCTGAGCGAGCCTGAACTGCTGCTGTACCGTTCCAATCTGCTCGGTTCCGACCTGCGCATCACGAACTTCGGTGGCGGCAATACGTCGGCCAAGATCGTCATGACGGATCCGCTCACGGGCGGGCAGGTCGACGTGCTGTGGGTGAAGGGCTCCGGCGGCGACCTCGGTTCGATCAGGCTGGACGGCTTCTCGACCCTGTACATGGACAAGCTGCAGGCGCTGAAACAGCGCTACCGCGGCCTGGAACACGAGGACGAGATGGTCGGCTACCTGCCGCACTGCACGTTCGACCTGAACCCGCGCGCCGCGTCGATCGACACGCCGCTGCACGCCTACATCGACCGCCGCCACGTCGACCACATGCACCCGGATGCCGTCATCGCGATCGCCGCGTGCAGGAACAGCCGCGCGCTGACCGAAAAGATCTTCGAAGGCGAACTGGGTTGGCTGCCGTGGCAGCGTCCCGGCTACGATCTCGGCCTGAAGCTGGAACAACTCTCGCGGGAACAGCCGCAGCTGAAGGGCATCATCCTCGAGGGCCACGGGCTGTTCACGTGGGGCGATACCGCCAAGTCGTGCTACGAGACGACGCTCGCCATGATCAAGCGCGCCGAGGAATGGCTGGCGGCGAACGTCAGGCAGCCCGTGTTCGGCGGCCAGGTCGCCCAGGCGCTGCCGGCCGACCAGCGTGCGGCGCTCGTCGCCCGCCTGATGCCGCTGCTGCGCGGGAAGATCAGCCAGCAGGAGTTCAAGCTGGGCCATTTCGACGATTCCGACGCCGTGCTGGAATTCGTCTGCAGTGCCGACCTCGCGCCGCTGGCCGCACTGGGCACGTCCTGCCCGGACCACTTCCTGCGCACGAAGATCCGCCCGCTGGTGCTGGACTTCGATCCCGCCGCGCCCGATTTCGATCGTCTGGTGGCCGGTCTCGATCAGGCGCTGAGCGATTACCGCGCCGACTACACCGCGTACTACGAGCGCTGCAAGCGCGACACGTCGCCGAAGATCCGCGACGCGAACCCGATCATCTACCTGATCCCGGGCGTGGGCATGCTGTCGTTCGCGAAGGACAAGGCCACGGCGCGCATCGCCGGCGAATTCTACGTCAATGCGATCAACGTCATGCGCGGCGCGAACGGTGTCGACGAGTACGTCGGCCTGCCGGAACAGGAAGCGTTCGACATCGAATACTGGCTGCTGGAAGAAGCGAAGCTGCAGCGCATGCCGAAGCCGAAGAGCCTCGCGGGCCGCATCGCGCTGGTGACCGGTGGCGCGGGCGGCATCGGCCAGGCCGTGGCGCGCCAGCTGCTGCAGGAAGGCGCATGCGTGATGCTGACCGATATCGACGCCGAAGCGCTGGCAGGCGCCCGGGACAACCTCGTCAAGGTCGCCGGCAAGGACAACGTCGCGACCGTGCAGGCCAACATCACGAGCGAGGAGGAAGTGGGCGGCATCCTGTCCGCCGCCGCGCTGCGCTTCGGTGGCGTCGACCTGCTCGTGTCGAACGCGGGCATCGCCTCCGCCGCGCCGCTGGACGAGACGTCGCTGGAGGTCTGGAAGCGCAACCAGGACATCCTCGTGACGGGCTACTTCCTCGTGTCGCGCAACGCGTTCCGGATCATGAAGCAGCAGAAGCTGGGCGGCAGCATCGTCTTCGTGGGCAGCAAGAACGGCCTCGTCGCATCGGCCGGCGCATCGGCGTACTGCACGGCGAAGGCGGCCGAGATCCACCTGGCCCGCTGCATCGCGCTGGAAGGCGCGGAACACGGCATCCGCGTCAACGTCGTCAATCCGGACGCCGTCATCCGCGGTTCGCGCATCTGGGACGGCAAGTGGAAGGAAGAGCGTGCCGCGTCGAACAAGATCGACACGGACGACGTCGAGGAGTTCTACCGCAAGCGCAGCATGCTCAAGAAGAGCGTGTTCCCGGAAGATATCGCGGAAGCCGTGTATTTCTTCGTCAGCGAGAAGTCGGGCAAGAGCACGGGTAACGTGCTGAACGTGGATGCCGGCAACGCGGCCGCATTCACGCGATAATATCAATTCAGAAGAACAGCGGCACCGCCGGGCGCGGTGCCGCGACGACAGGAGACAACATGACGACCCTCATCGATGCCGGTCTGGTGGCCGACCATAACGCGCAGCTGGCCCCCCAACTGGAAGCCGACTACGAGGCGCTCAAAGGCATGCTGGCCCGCCGCGGCCAGGATATCGAGGCATTGACGGCCCTCGCGCAGCGCTTCGCGGTCGCGGTCCCCAGCTGGGGCGTGGGCACGGGCGGCACCCGCTTCGCGCGCTTCGCGGGCCGCGGCGAACCGCGCAACGTGTTCGAAAAACTGGACGACTGCGCCGTCATCAACGAGCTGACCCGCGCCACGCCGGCGGTTTCTCCGCACTTTCCGTGGGACCGCCCGACCGATGCGAAGGAGCTGCGCCAGAAGGCCGACGACCTGGGCCTCGCGTTCGACGCCGTCAACTCGAACACCTTCCAGGACCAGCAGAACCAGGAACACACATATAAATACGGCAGCCTGACGGCGAACAGCAGCGCCACGCGCGCGCAGGCCGTGAAACACAACATCGAATGCATCGAACTGGGGCGCGAACTCGGCTCGAAGGCGCTGACGGTATGGGTCGGCGACGGCGCCAACTTCCCCGGCCAGCACAACCTGCGCGGCGCGCTGGAGCGCTACCTGGACAGCATGCGCGAGATTTACGCGGCACTGCCGGACGACTGGAACGTCTTCATCGAACATAAGCTGTTCGAGCCGGCGTTCTACGCGACGACCATCGCCGACTGGGGCACGAGCTTCGCGTGCGCGACGGCGCTGGGCCCGAAGGCGAAATGCCTCGTCGACCTCGGCCACCATGCGCCGAACACGAACATCGAAATGATCGTCGCGCGCCTGGCGCAGTTCGGCAAGCTGGGCGGCTTCCACTTCAACGACAGTAAATACGGCGACGACGACCTGGATTCCGGCTCGATCAACCCGTTCCAGCTGTTCCTGGTCTTCAACGAGCTGGCCGACGCGGCGCTGCGCGAAGGCCCGGCGTTCAAGCCGGCGTACATGCTCGACCAGTCGCACAATGTGACGGACCCGATCGAGAGCCTGATGAACAGCGCCGTCGAAGTACAGCGCGCTTACGTGCAGGCCGCGCTCGTCGACCGCGCGCAACTGGCGGAGTTCCAGGAATCGAACGACGTGTTGCTGTCGGCGCAGGCGCTGAAACGGGCGTTCCGCACCGACGTGGAGGCTATCCTCGCGATGGCACGCGTGCGCTCGGGCGGCGCCGCGGATCCGGTGGCGTGCTATCGGGCCAGCGGGTATCGGGACAAGGTCGCGAGCGCGCGGCCGGCGAAGGCGGGGGCGAGCAGCAGCGGGATCGTGTGAATAACCGTCGCCCCCGCGCAGGCGGGGGTCCAATCTTGCGCGTGTTCACGCAACACTTGGGTTCCCGCCTGCGCGGGAACGACGTTGGTTATTGATCAGTCGCTCCAGGAGTCCCCCCATGAGCAAGCCCTTGCTGGCGCTCGCCCTGTCGTGCGCCTTCGCCGCGCACGCGGCCGGCCCGTCCACGACGTTCGCCGACGTCGCCCAACACCTGCAGTCCCCCCCGCCCGACGCACGTCCCATGATGCGCTGGTGGTGGTTCGGCCCCGCCGTCGTCAAGCCCGAGCTGGAGCGCGAGATCCTCGCGATGAAGGCCGGCGGCATCGGCGGATTCGAGATCCAGCCCGTGTACCCGATGGAGCTCGACGATGCCGCGCGCGGCATCCACAACGTCCCGTATCTGTCTCCCGAATTCCTCGATGCGGTGAGCTTCGCCAACCGCACGGGCCGCGCCAACGGCATGCGCGTCGACATGACCCTGGCCAGCGGCTGGCCGTACGGCGGGCCGCATGTCACGGTCGGCGAGGCCGCGGCGCGGCTGCGCCAGGCCGTCGTCGACGTGCCGGTCGGCGCGGCGAGCTTCCCGCTGCCGGCCATCATGAACGGCGAGAAGCTTATCGCGGCCTTCATCGGCTCGGGCGTCGATCCGGCGTCGCTGACACCGCTGCAGGTCCAGGCTGGCGCCGACGGCCGCGCGGCCATCGCGCCGGCCGACGCGCCCCGCAAGGTCGTCGTGTACATCGCCAGCCGCACGGGCCAGCAGGTCAAGCGTGCGGCGCTGGGCGCGGAAGGCTTCGTGCTCGACCACCTGAGCCGCAAGGCTGTCGACCATCACCTCGCCACCGTCGCCGAGCCCCTGATGAAAGCGTTCGGCGATACGCCGCCGTATGCCGTATTCTCGGACAGCCTGGAGGTCTACAACACCGACTGGACCGATGATTTCGCGGCGGAGTTCAAGCGCCGGCGCGGCTACGACATCGTGCCGCACCTGCCGGCCGTGTTCACGGGGCAGGGGCCGGATGCCCCCGCGCTGCGCCGCGACTGGGCGCTGACGCAGACGGAGCTCGTCAACGAGCGCTATCTGACGCCGATCGACGCCTGGGCGAAGAAACACGGCACGCAATTCCGCTCGCAGACGTATGGCGAACCGGCCGTGTCGCTGTCCAGCAACCGCCTGGTCGCGCTGCCCGAAGGAGAAGGGCCGCAGTTCCGCGAATTCTCGTTTACGCGCCTCGCCACGTCGGCGGGCCACCTGTATGGCCGGCCCGTGATCTCGGCCGAGACGTGGACATGGCTCCATTCGCCCGCATTCGCCGCGACGCCGCTGGACATGAAGGTGGAAGCGGACCGCATGCTGCTGGAAGGCGTGAACCAGTTCATCGGCCACGGCTGGCCGTACACGCCGCCCGGCACGATCGAACCCGGCTACGCGTTCTACGCGGCCGCCGTGTTCAACGACCACAACCCGTGGTGGAACGTGATGCCGGACGTGACGGGCTACCTCACCCGTATGAGCTGGCTGATGCGCCAGGGCGAGCCCGCGAACCAGGTCGCCGTGCTGCTGCCGAACGACGACGTGTACGCGGCCCTCGTGCCGGGCAAGGTGTCGCTGTCGGCCGAGATGCACACGCACGTGACCCCGGCGCTGACGGCACAGATCCTCGACGCGGGCCAGAACCTCGACTACACCGATGCCGAGGCGATCCTGGCACTGGGCGTGCGCCATCCGGTGCTCGTGCTGCCGCATGTGATGCGGCTCGCGCCCGAGGTGATCGACAAGCTGGCGGCGTTCGTGCGCGGCGGTGGGCACATCATCGCGGTGGGTGGCGCGCCGTCGCTGGCGCCCGGCTATCGCGATGCGGCGCGCGTGTCCGCGGCCGTGGCGGCGAAGGCGCAGGCGCTGTTCGCGAGCCCGAACGTGCATACCGTCGCGAACGACGATGCCGTCGGCGCCGCGCTGCGGGCCGTGCTGGCGCCGGACATGAAGCTGTCGGCGCAGGCATCCGACGTCGGCTTCGTGCGCCGCAAGCTGCGCGACGCGGACATCTATTTCATCGCCAATACCAGCAACCGGCCCGTGCATGCGCAGGCGTCGTTCGCGGCGGTGCGCAAGGCGGCCGCGTGGATCGATCCGGACAGCGGCCGCATGACGGCGGCCACGTTGCCGGCGTCGCTCGACCTGGCACCGTACGAATCGCGCGTGCTCGTGCTGGCGGATGCGCTGCCGTCGGCGCCGGCGCCGGTAGCCGCCACGATGGAGATCGCGGACCTGGGCCGCGACTGGAGCCTGCGCTTCCCCGGCAAGGCGCAGGCGCAACGTCTCGCCGCGCTGCGCTCGTGGACGGACGACGAGGCGACCCGCTACTTCTCGGGCGTCGCCACCTACGAAAAAGACGTCGAGCTCACGGCGGCGCAACTGCGCTCGCCACGGCTCGTGCTGGATTTCGGTACCGGCACGCCGCTGGAATCGGCACCGAAAGTCCCGGCCGGCATGCGCGCGATGTTCGACAGCCCCGTGCGCGAAGCGGCGCAGGTATATGTCAATGGCCGCCGTGCGGGCGCCGTGTGGCATCCGCCGTATGCCGTCGACGTCACGGGCTATCTGCGGCCGGGCCGCAACCGGATCGAGGTGCGGGTCGCCAACCTCGCGCTGAATGCGCTGGCGGGCCATGCGCTGCCGGATTACCGGCTGCTGTCGGCCCGCTACGGCCAGCGCTTCGTCCCGCAGGACACCGCGCTGATCGCACCGCAGCCGGCCGGCCTGCTGGGCCCCGTCAAGCTGCTGGGTGCGGGCCAATAACAACGACAGGAGAACAACATGACGACGACCCGACGATTCACCATGCTGGCCGCGAGCGTCGCGCTGGCGCTGCCGGCGTTTGCGCAGACGACCGGCTACCCGCAACCGACGCCCGCCATGCAGGCCATCATCGACAAGGACATCAGCCGCCATTTCGGCGACGCGCCGGCCGCTGCGGGCCCGCTCGCGACGGACCTGTCGCCCGAGCTCACGCCCGCTGCCATCGACAAGGCCTTGCGCAAGGTCGCGGACTGGCAGCTCGCGCGCTCGCAGCCGTACTTTTCGCGCATCTGGACGGAGAGCGTGATGTACACGGGCTTCATGGCGGCGTCCGAGGCGACCGGCGATACCAGATACCGCGACGCGATGCTCGCGATGGCGCGCCATTTCGACTTCCAGGTGCGCGACCGCCTGCCCAACGCGGACGACCTGTCGATCGCGCAGACCTACCTCGACCTGTACTTCCAGGAGAAGAACCCGGGCATGCTGCGCCTGACGAAGGCCGAGATGGACGACCTGCTGCCCCTGGCGACGCTCAAGCCGAACGATCCGCGCATCCCGTGGTGGTGGTGCGACGCGCTGTTCATGGCGCCGCCCGTGTGGGCGAAGATGTTCAAGGCGACGGGCGAGCGTAAATATCTCGACTACATGCACCTGAACTGGAAGCGCACGTACGACCTCCTGTACGACAAGGACGAGCATCTGTACGCGCGCGACGCCAGCTACAAGGACAAGCGCGAGGCGAACGGCAGGAAGATCTTCTGGTCGCGCGGCGAAGGCTGGGTGATGGGCGGCCTGGCGCGCGTGCTGGACTACGTGCCGGCGGACGATCCGCAGCGCGGCTTCTATGTGCAGCAGCTGCGCGAGATGTCGGAAAAGCTCGCGTCGCTGCAGGGCGCGGATGGCCTGTGGCACGCGGGCCTGCTCGATCCGAAGACCTACCCGCTGCCGGAGATCTCGGGCTCCGCGCTGTTCGTCTACGGCATGGCGTATGGCGTGAATCACGGCCTGCTCGACGGCGCGAAGTACCGGCCCGTGATCGCGAAGGCCTGGGCCGGCATCCTGAAGAACGTGTACGCGGACGGCCGCGTCGGCAATATCCAGCAGACGGGCGCCGAGCCGGCGTTTTATCGTCCTTCGTCCAGCTACGACTATGGCGTCGGCGGCTTCATGCTGGCGGCCGCGGAACTGAAGCGCATGGCGCAGGGAGGCGTGCGATGAGCGAGACCAGGGCCTTCGTCATGCGGCTGAAGCCGGGGAACGTCGACGAGTACAAGCGGCGCCACGACGACATCTGGCCGGAGCTGGCGGACGTGCTGCGTGCGTCCGGCATCCACGATTACTCGATCTTCCTCGACGAGGCGTCGCTGCAGCTGTTCGCGGTGCTGAAGCTGCGCGACGGGCACACGGTCGCCGCGCTGCCGGAGCATCCCGTCATGCGGCGCTGGTGGGATGCCATGGCGCCGCTGATGGAGGTCGAGCCGGGGAACCGGCCCAAGGAGTGGCCGCTGCGGCAGGTCTTCCACCTGCCGTGACGGATTGTTTACTTCGCGGGGTCGAGCAGGCCCCGCGCCTTGAGCCATTCCTCTACCCGTTTCGGCCATTCCGACGCCGTCCCGAGCCCCGCCCGCATGCCCATCCCATGCGACCCATGCTCGAACAGAACCATCTCGGCCGGCACCTTCGCCCGCGTCAGCGCCTGGTAGAACAGGATGCTGTTCTCGACCGGCACCGTCTGGTCTTCCTGCGTGTGGATCAGGAGCGTCGGGGGCGTGGCGGCCGTGACCTGCCGTTCGACCGACATCAGCCGTACGTCGGCCGCGGACGGGTTGGCACCCAGCAGCGCCTTGCGCGAGCCGGCATGCACGGCCGGGCCGTCCATCGTGATCACGGGGTACATCAGCACGAGGAAGTCGGGACGCGCGCTGACCTTGTCCAGGTCCGCGCCCGTGCGGCCCAGCGGGTGGTCGTACAGCGTGCCCGCGCTGGCCGCAAGGTGGCCGCCCGCGGAGCTGCCCATCACGCCGATGCGGTCCGGGCGGATGTGGTACCGTGCCGCCTGGGACCGCACGAGGCGGACGGCGCGCAGCACGTCGCGCAGAGGCGCCGGGTGGCCGAACTCCTGCATGCGATACTTGAGCACGAAGCTCGTGATGCCGAGGGTGCCGAGCCATGCCGCGTATTGCTCGCCTTCGCGCGCCGTGGACAGGCGCACGTAGCCGCCGCCGGGGCAGATGATGACGGCGGTGCCGTTCGGGCGGTCGACGGCGGGGCCGTACACGGTCAACGTCGGCTCGCTCACGTTGGACACGCGGCCGTCGTCGACGTGTTCCGGACCGAGGCCGGGTTTCGCATCCGGCACGCCTTCCGGCCACAACGGAATCGTGGCGGTGGCGGGCAGCTGCGGTGCGGCGAATGCCGCATTGGCACCCGCGGCGAGCACGGCGCCGGCAACGAGTTTCAAAGTGCGTCTCCTGGTTTCATTCGAACGATTCATTTGAGGTCCTGACATGGTAAAACTTGGATGGTTGGGCGGCGCACTGCTGTGCGCGGGTTTGTTGGGGTGCGCGTCGACGCCGGCGTCCGTCGATGGTCCGCTCGGTGCCTTGGACATCGTGACGACGCCGGCCGCCGCGCTGGACGCCGTCTGGCAGCCGCGCGCCGACGGCGTCATCGCGGTGGCGGGCAAGCCGTCCGGCTTCGTCGCCACCCGCGACACGTACACGGATTATCGCCTGCACGTGGAATGGCGCTGGACCGGCAAGCCGGGCAACGGCGGCGTGCTGCTGCACGTGGCGTCCGGGCCGAAGGACGGCGTGTGGCCCTACAGCATCCAGGTGCAGACCAAGCATGGCGCCGCCGGCGACCTGTTGCCGATGGCCGGTGCGACGTTCAACGAACCGCTGACGACGGCGCCCGGCGCCTACCCGCCGATCAAGGCGCATGTCGCCGCGGACAGCGAGCGTGCGCCCGGCGAGTGGAACAGCATGGACGTGCTGGTGCGCGGCGGCTGCATCGACGTGACGATCAACGGCGTGGCGCAGAACGCCGTCACGATCGCGCAGCCGGCGACGGGCCGCATCGGCTTCCAGCTCGAAGGCACGCCGTACGAACTGCGCAACCTGCGCGTGGAACGGCTTTAACGCTTGAGCCATGCTTCCGGCACCGGCACGATGCAGATGTTCAGCGTGCGGCCATCCGCCGACAGCATCGCGGACTGGATCTCGATGCGCGTGCCGTCCGGGCTGAACGTCGGGTGAGGGTGGTCGGCGGCCGTCGTCTTGTGGCCCGTCGTCAGCAGCTTCATCTCGTGCGACGCGCGGTCGATCAGGTACAGGCTGCGGCTGAAATCGTCGCCGACGGCGAAGCGGCCGTCGCTGGATCCGTGCACGTGCCAGAAGCCGCTGCCGGACGGCGTCTGGCCGACGATCTGCATCTGGCGCGTGCGCAGGTTGACGATGGCGAGGCCGGTCGGTTTTTCGCGCGTGCCGGTCCGGCCCCAGCCGTCGTCCTGGCCGGGATTCGCGCCGCCGACGTCGGTGGCCGGCGCGTCCACTGCCGCCGCCGCGCCGGGGATCGCGCGGTGGCCCATGATGGCGAGGGCCACTTCGTCCTTGCCGATCACCGCTTCGTGCGTCACCCATTCGTACGGCGCTTCCGGATACAGCGGGCGCAGGCCGCTGCCATCCGCCTGCACGGTCCACGTGCGCTGCGGCGACTTGCCGCCCGTCTCCCAGCAGAACACGATCTCGCCCGGATTCCACAGGTTCGCCTGGATGTGGCCCACCTGGAACGGCACCGACACGACGTGGCGCACCTCGCCCGTACGCACGTTCACGCGCGCGATGCCGGCCGGGCCGGCACCCATCTTGCGCGGGCCGAACGCGGGCTCCAGCTTCGTGCCCGGCGCCAGGTGGCGCGCCGCCTCGTGCGGGCCGACGCGGACGTACAGCCACTCCTCGTCGGCGTCCAGCGCCGTGTCGCCATAGGCTTCCATCGAGGCCGGCAGGGTCGCGGCCACGCGCTGGTAGCTGGCCGCGTCGCGCATGCGGGCCGCCGCGCTGTCCGCGAACACGCGCGCGAGGTCGACCTCGACGACTTGCCGGTCGTCGCCCGCGCGGCGCAGGAAATACAGCTTCATCGATTTGCGGGCCGCGTTCAGCATGCCCTCGTAGCCGCCTTCCGTGACCTGCACGATGTCGCCGGTCTTTTCGTTGACGGCCATCGCCTCGTTGCCGGCCAGGTGCGAACGGAAGATCAGCCACTGGCCGTCCGCGGTCCACTGCGGGTGCGTCTGGTAGATCTTCGAATCGCCATGCGGGCGGCTCGTGAGGAAGGTCAGGCGGGTGCCGGTGACGGGATCGACGACTTCCTTGCGTTCGGAAGGGAAGCGCTGGCCGATGGCGGCGCGGGCGTCGAGGGATGCGAGCAGTGTGCAGCACAACGTCAATACGGTCAGTATGCGCATGGGCGGTCTCCTTGTTTTTGGAATCCGATCATTGTTGCAGCGGCGGCCGCGCACAACCGATCATTTTCCTGATTCTTTCGGCGGCCCCGTTTTGACGACGGCCGGCGCGAGCATAGAATGCAACGCAGGACAACGAACCCGAATCCCGCCATGCCGCTGCTTTCCACCCTGCGCCGATTGCTCCACGCCCCGCTCATCCTGCTCGCCTGTGCGAGCGTCCACGCGCAACCGCTGCCGGCGGCCGTGAATACCGACCCGGCCCGCGCCCAGGTCACGCTGCCGGAGCCCGCGAACCCCGCGCTGCCGTCGCTGATCCTGATCGGCGATTCGACGGTCCGCAACGGCCGCGACGACGGCCAGGGCAAGGGCGCGGCCGGCCAGTGGGGATGGGGCAATCCGGTTGCCGCGTGGTTCGATCCGGCCAGGGTCAACGTCGTCAACCGCGCCGTTGGCGGACTCTCGAGCCGCACCTACATCACGAGCGGCCACTGGGAGCGCACGCTGGCTTTCGTCAAGCGGGGCGACATCGTCGTCATGCAGTTCGGCCACAATGACGCCGGCGCCGTCAACGACACGAGCCGCGCACGCGGCACGATTCGCGGCATCGGCGACGAGACCGAGGAGATCGACAACCTGCTCACGCACAAGCACGAGACCGTGCACACCTACGGCTGGTACCTGCGCCGGTTCGTGGCCGACATTCGCGCCAGGGGCGCGACGCCCATCATCTGCTCGCCGATCCCGCACAAGCAGTGGGACGCGGCCGGCCACGCGAAGCGCGACCGCGACACGTACGGCGGCTGGGCCGCGGCGGTCGCACAGGCGGAAGGCGTCGGCTTCATCGACCTGAACGAGGGCATCGCGCGCCGCTACGATGGCTTGGGCCATGACGCCGTCGTGCAGTTGTTTCCGCAGACGACGCCGGACGAGCACACGCACACCAACTGGGCGGGCGCGGTCCTGAATGCGCAAGTCGCCGTGGAAGGCATGAAGGCGCTGGGCGACCCGCGCATCGCCGCGTGGCTGAAGCCCTGGGCGCCCGTGAATCCGCAGCCGCCCGTGCGCGAGGATGACCGCCCCGTCGTCGACGCGCGCGCGGTGCGCGACGAGGCACCGCGCGATGCCAGCCTGCCGACCTTGTACCTCGTCGGCGATTCGACGGTGAAGAGCGGCGGTGTGAACGGCGCCATCGGTTGGGGCGAGCGCATCGCACCGTATTTCGACGCCCGCAGGATCAACGTGGTGAATGCCGCGATCGGCGGCCGCAGCAGCCGCACGTATTACACGGAAGGGCGCTGGGACAAGGTGCGCGACCAGTTGAAGCGCGGCGACGTCGTGCTGGTCCAGTTCGGCCACAACGACGGGGGCCGTATCGGCGACCCGGCGATGAAGAACCGCGCGTCGGCGCCGGGCACCGGTCCGGAGACCGTCGAGGACACGCGTCCGGACGGCACGAAGGAACAGGTGCACAGCTTCGGTTGGTACATGGCGCGCTACGCGGCGGATGCGAAGGCGAAGGGCGCCACCGTGGTCCTCGTGTCGCCCGTGCCCCATCGCGACCGCTGGCAGGAAGGCCGCGACTTCGCGACGTTCGCCGACTGGGACCGCCAGGTGGCCGAGGCCAGCGGCGCGCTGTTCATGGACCTCACGCTGCTCGTGGCGGACGGCTACAGGCGGATCGGCGCGGACAAGGTGAACACGCTGTTCGCCGATGCGCGCACGCACACGAATGCGGCGGGCGCCGAATTCAACGCGGAGCGCGTCGTCGCCGGCCTGAAGGCGCTGCCGGGCAATCCGTTGGGCGCTTATTTCGCCGACCGCGCGCTGGCCGCGCAATGAGGGCCGCACTGATCCTGTCGATGGCCCTGTGCGGATCCGCCCAGGCCGGCGACTGCGCCGCGTGGGGCCGGCCCGGCGCCGTGTTGTTCCAGGACGATTTCAGCAAGCCGCTCGAGGGCTGGGTGGCCGAGTATGCGCGCAAGCCGGGCAACGCCGTCGAGAACCGGGACGGGCGGCTCGTGATGGACGTCGACGGCGGCGCCACCGTATGGCTGGAGCGGCCGCTGTACGGCAATGTGCTGATCCGTTTCACGCGCCGCGTGATCGTCGACGGCGGGAAGAACGACCGCCTGTCCGATCTGAACGTGTTCTGGATGGCGCGCGATCCGAGGCGCGCCGACCTCTTTACGCGCAGCGGCAAGTTCGAGGACTACGACGACCTGTCGCTGTACTACGTGGGCATCGGCGGCAACCGCAACACGACGACGCGCCTGCGCCGCTATGGCGGGGGCCGCCGTGAACTGGTCGCCGACTACACGGACGGCGCGCACCTGCTGGAGGCGAACCGCGACTACCGCATCGAGATCGCGGTCTACGAGGGCTGCACGCGCGTGCGCGTGGACGGCAATACGTGGTTCACGTATCGCGACCCGCATCCATTGACGTCCGGCCGGTTCGGGCTGCGCACGACGTGGTCGCGCCAGGCGGTGGACGACCTGAAAATACAACGACTCGACTGACAGGAGACATGCTTGAAGAACCGTTTGAAGCCCTGCGTGGCAGGGGTGCTGGCCGCCTGCGCGCTGCACGC
Organism: Massilia sp. CT11-137; assembly: GCF_047302885.1. Classification (NCBI taxonomy): domain Bacteria; kingdom Pseudomonadati; phylum Pseudomonadota; class Betaproteobacteria; order Burkholderiales; family Oxalobacteraceae; genus Massilia; species Massilia sp. CT11-137. Next base: position 3,591,401 of record NZ_JBKYMP010000002.1, on the reverse strand, counting down.
GTCGGCCCAGCAGGCGCCGGCCCCGCAGGAAAAGGGGCCGGCCGCGGCCGACGCCATGCTGCACGCGCTGGACGTGCATTACCCGACGCCTTACCGCGCGATGGACGCGGCCGAGGTCAAGGCCGTGCTGGACCGCGTGTTCGACTACCTGGACAAGGTCACGCCGGCCGAGGTGATCGACCAGCGCACGGGCGTGCCCATCGCGGACCTGTCCACGCCGAACGCGAACGCCGTGCTGAAGCCGGGCGACTTCCGGCTGACGAGCTATGAATGGGGCGTCACCTACACGGGCATGCTGGCCGCGGGCGCCGCCACGGGCGACCGCCGCTACACGGATTACGCGCTCAAGCGCCACGAACTGCTGGCGCGGCTGACGAAGACCTATCTGCCGCTCGTCCAGGCCGACCGCGAGCACGCCGCCGCGCCCATCAAGAGCTTCCTGAACCCACACGCGCTGGACGATGCCGGTGCGCTGTGCCAGAGCTTCCTGAAGGCGAAGCTCGAGGGGTCGCCGGTGGACTATTCGCAGATGATCCCGATCTGCGGCGACTTCGTCACGAAGAAGGAATACCGGCTGAAGGACGGCACGCTGGCGCGCGGCGGTCCGGACGGCCGCGGCGGCGTGAAAATGCGCCCGCTGCCGGACACGCTGTGGCTGGACGACATGTTCATGGGCGTGCCCACGATCGCGTACCTCGGCAAGGCGACGGGCGATGCGCGTTACTACGACGACGCGGCGCGCCAGGTGCTACAGTTCTCGAAGCGCATGTTCAACAAGAACCTCGGCATCTACATGCACGGCTATGTGGAAGGCTTGCGCGACCACCCGGAGATGCACTGGGCGCGCGCGAACGGCTGGGCCGTGATGGCGATGGTCGAGGTGCTGGAAGTGCTGCCGAAGACGCACAAGGACTACAAGGCGGTACTGGAACAGCTGCGCGCGCACGTCAAGGGGCTCGCCAGCTACCAGACGAAGGACGGCTTCTGGCACCAGCTCATCGATCGCAGCGACACGTACCAGGAAACGTCCGCCACCGCGATCTACGCCTACGCCATCGCACGCGCCGTCAACCGCGGCTATGTCGACGCGCAGGCCTACGGACCGATGGCGAACCTCGCGTGGAACGCCGTCGCGAGCAAGGTGCGGCCGAACGGGCAGATCGAAGGCATCTGCGTGGGCACGGGCATGGCGTTCGATCCCGCGTTCTATGCGTACCGGCCGACGAGCGTGAAGGCGGCGCACGGGTACGGGCCCACGTTGCTGGCCGGCGCCGAGATCATCGCGATGAACCGCAAGTTCAGGTTCGGGCTGAACGACAGTGGGTTGATGTACCAGGGCGCGCAATAAGGTGACCGTCATTCCCGGACTGGCCGTCCGCCTTGGCGGGAATCCATACTGACCGCCAGAATTTCGTACGTCGGTCGCCCTGTGGCATGTCCGAAGTCGGACTTCGGGACCTCGGCATGGCTCCCCGCTTTCGCGGGGATGACGGCGGCGCTTAGACCTCGATCACGAGATCTTCCCGGAACGCCGCCTGCTCGCCCTTGTTCGCATACCCGAGCGGATTCGCGACCACGCGGCAGCGCCAGCCCGTGCCTTCGACCACGTAGTCGTTCGCGCAATGGAGGTGGCCGTGCATCCACACGTCCGCGAACGGCAGCAGGTCGTCCAGCGCATTGCAGAACCCCGCCGTGCCGGGCGAGATGCCGTAGCGCGGGTCGGCGCTGCGCAGCGTCGGGGCATAGTGCGTGACGGCGATCGTGGTGCCGTCGAACGGCGTGGCCAGTGCGTCGCGCAGCCAGGCCTGGCAGCCGAACGACAGTTCCCGCTGGCCCTCCGCCAGCAGCGGCACGCCATCCACGAGCGTCGTGTTCCCGGAGAGGTAGTAGTTCGCGGCGCGGAACGCCTTTTCGCGCTGCTTGAGCTGGCGCCCGATGTCGGTCTCGGAGACCGCCAGGGCGTCGAAGTCGGCCCACAGGGTCGTGCCGATGAAGCGGATGTCGCCGAGGGTGACGATCTCGCGGTCGAGCCATGTGATGTCCAGCGCGGCGCAGGTCGCGCGCAGGCGCGCCTGCGTGGCGTCGAAATCGAGGCCGTCGAATTCGTGGTTGCCGGGAACGTACAGGACGCGCGCCGCGGCGCCCGTCGTGGCCGGGGCGAAGCGACCGAGGCCGAAGTCGTCGGTGTCCAGGCGCGAGCGGGCCTGGTACGAACCGATGTCGCCGGCGAGGACGACGACGTCGGTGTCCGCGAAGATGGTCGGCTGGAACCCGGGGTCGCGTTCGAGGTGAAGGTCGGAGAAGAGCTGGATACGCATCCAGCAAGTATACCTGTCTTCGCGAACGGACCCCGGTTCGATGCGTTACTTGCCGGCCTGCTGCAGTTTCTCGCCGGCGCGTTCCAGGCCGCGGCCCGTGGCGGCCGTCGCGTCCTTCGCGCCTTCCTTCACGTTCTGCGCGGCTTCGTGCGATTCCTGGCGCACTTCGGCGCCGGCCTGCTGCATCTTGTCGCCGGCGCGGTCGGCCGCTTCCTTGACGTTCTGGTTGGCCTCCTGGGCCGCTTCCTTCGCATTCTCGCCGGCCTGCTGGGCGGCGGCGTTGGCGTTGGCGGCGGCTTCCTTCGACTCGGCGGCGGCCTTGGCGCCCGCGTCGTCGATGGCCTTGCCGGCTTCCTGGGCCGGACCCATGCCGTTCTTGTCCTCGGCCTTGTGGCAACCCGTGACCAGCACGGCGACAGCAAGCATGATGCTCGAAAGGGTGGTGGCTTTCATAATGTTCTCCTAGTAAGAAGTTGTCACTTAGATTACACAATTTCGTAAAGATGCGGCGTACGATACGGCTGGGCCGGATTCGGGCGCCCTGAGGATCACATGGAGAGAACGGAGAAAGGCCTGCCGCGGTTGACCGCGCGGCAACCGTCCGCATCCCGCGGATGGGGAGGGACGGTCGCCGGGAGGGAGGATCAGATGGCCCAGCCGCCCGCGTAGAACGCGGCCAGTGCGAGGGCGATGCTGACGGTGCCGAAGTTCAGCTTGCGCCATTCGCCGGCCAGCACGCGGCCGATCACGAGGGTGCAGAAGCCCAGCATGATGCCGGTGACGATGTTGCAGGAGAGGAGGATGAACACGGCGCATACGAGGCCGGCCAGCGCATCGAGCTTGTCGTCCATGTTCATGTGCGCGACGCTGCTCAGCATCAGCAGGCCGACGTACATCAGCGCCGGTGCGGTGGCATACGACGGCACCAGGCCGGCCAGCGGCGAGAAGAAGATCAGGCCGAGGAACAGCAGGCCGACGACGACGGCGGTGAGGCCGGTGCGCGCGCCGGCCGCGGTGCCGACGCCGGATTCGATATAGGCCGCCGCCGGTGCGCCGCCCACGAGGCTCGAGAACAGGGAACTGACCGAATCGGCCGTCAGGGCCTTGCCGCCGTTATGGATGTAGCCGCGCGCGTCGACCTGGCCGGCCTGGCCGGCGACGGCGCGGATGGTGCCGGTGGCGTCGAACACGGCGGTCATCACGAGGGCCAGCACGCTGGGCAGCACGGCCATGCTGAGCGCGCCCTTGACGTCCATCGCGCCGATCAGCGACGCGTGGCCCGGGCTGCTCAGTTGCGGCCACGAGAAGATGCCGGTGAAGTGCACGTTCGGATCGAAGGCCAGGCCGAGGGCGGAAATCGCGATCACGACGAGCAGGATGCCGCCCGGGACCTTGCGCTGTTCCAGGCCGAAGATGGCGGCCAGGCCCAGGATGCTCATCAGGACCGGGAAGGAGGTGATCTGGCCCAGCGCGACGGGCAGGCCCGCGCCCGCGTTCTTGACGACGAGGCCGACTTCGCTGGACGCGATCATCAGCAGGAACAGGCCGATGCCGACGCCCGTGCCGTGCGCGACGCCGGACGGGAGATTCTGCAGGATCCACGAGCGCACGCCGGTGATGGAGATCGCCGTGAAGATCAGGCCCATCAGGAACACGGCGCCCAGCGCGATCGCCGGCGTCAGGCCCTTGCCCAGTACGAGGCCGAACGCGGTGAAGGCGGTCAGCGAGATCGCGCAGCCGACGGCGATCGGCAGCCGTGCCCAGAAGCCCATCAACAACGAACCGAAGGCCGCGGTCAGGCACACGGCCACGTACACCGCGCTGACGTCGAAGCCGGCCTGGCCCAGCATGCCCGGCACGACGAACACGGAATACACCATCGCGAGGAAGGTGGTGACGCCGGCCACCACCTCCGTGCGCTGGGTGCTGCCGCGCGCCGAGATCTGGAAGTACTGGTCGATTTTGCCGCTGGCGGCAGGTGGGGACGTGAAAGTCTCCGCGCGCTCGACGCGCTGGAGTTGAGGCTGTGACATGGCTGCTGCTCCTCTATGTTATCGGCCCCGGCGCGCATTGCCTGGACGTGGCACCGGGTTGTCTCATCGTTATGAGAAGAGAAGCTTAGGCCCGAAGGCGCGCGGCGAACCATGCATCCTGTGCATAGGCACTATACGCGTCGGCGTATTGCGTTTGCCGCGACCGCGTTATCGGCCGGTCCATACGGAGAGTTCGACGTCGTCCGCGAACGGCATCGACAGGTAACCGGACGCCGGCGCGCGCACGCGGGCGAGGTAGTCCGGGCTGTGGTCCGCATTGTCCGCGACGATCGCCGCGCCCGGGCGCAGATGCGGTTCCAGCAGCGCGAGCACGTCGGGATAGAGCGCCTTGGCGCCGTCCAGCAGCACGAGATCGATGGCATCCGGCAGGTCGCCGGCCAGCGTCTGCAGGGCGTCGCCCGTGCGGACCTCGACGAGGTCGAGCAGGCCCGCGGCAGCCAGGTTGGCGCGCGCCCGCTCGACTTTCGCCGGCTCGAATTCGCTGGTGACCAGGCGCCCGCCGCCATTGTCGCGCAGCGCGGCGGCCAAGTGGATGGTCGAGATGCCGAACGACGTGCCGAATTCGACGATGGTCCGGGCCCGGCTCGAGCGGGCCAGCATGTAGAGCAGGACGCCGGTACCGCGCGACACGGGCAGGGCGAGGTCCTTCAGGCGGCCGTACAGGTCGCGGTAATCCGTCTTGCTGCGCATGAGGCGTTGCAGTTCCGCTTCCGGCAGGTCGCGGCAGGCGGCCAGCGGCGATTCGGCATCGGTCTGGCGAACAGGCGCGCCAGCAGCGGGGCGACGGGGTCGGTGGCAAGGGTAGTCATCGTGGTTCCTTGTGGTGGTGAGTGGGTCCGGTTATTATGCGAATATTCCTTCAGGTTTTCTATTCGCATTCCCGGAGCCCCCGATGACCGAACGCCGCCGCCCCCAGATCGCCTCGCGCAAGGCACCGAAGCAGGCCCGATCCAATGAGCTCGTGGCGGCCGTGCTGGAGGCGGCTGTTCAGGTTCTGGCGGCGGAAGGGGCCCAGCGCTTCACGACGTCGCGCGTGGCGGAAAAGGCGGGCGTCAGCGTCGGGTCGCTGTACCAGTACTTCCCGAACAAGGCGGCGATCCTGTTCCGCCTGCAGAGCGACGAATGGCGCCGCACGACGGCCATGTTGTCCGCCATCCTCGCGGACACGGCGCGGCCGCCGCTGGACCGGTTGCGGTCACTGGTGCACGCGTTCGTGCGCTCGGAATGCGAGGAGGCGGCGATCCGCGTGGCGCTGAACGATGCGGCGCCGCTGTACCGCGACGCCCCCGAGGCGCGCGAGGTGCGGCAGTCGGGGGAAGAGGCCGTGCGGAGGTTCCTGGCCGAGGCGCTGCCGGGGGCGCCGGAGGCCACGCGGGCACTGGCGGCCGATCTGCTCACCGATACGCTGTCCGCGGTCGGCAAGCAGTTTTCGGAGCGGCCGCGGACGGAGGGGGAGATCGCGGCGTACGCGGATGGGCTGGCGGATATGTTGTGTGCGTGGCTGGAGAAGCTGGCCACTGCGCCATGAGCCGTCGCCCCGGCGAAGGCCGGGGCCCAATTCTGTTGAGCAGTCGCGACCCAAACAAACTTGGATTCCCGCCAAGGCGGACGGCTGGTCCGGGAACGACTTTCACGGGTCAGCGACCCAGTACCTTGGCCAGGTACTCGTGATGCGTCGGCACCGTCGCGACGGCGGCCGCAAGCTGGGTCGCGCGCTCGCGCACCCATTCGAGCGACTGTTCCTCCGGAATCAGCTTCAGGGTCGGATCGCTGCGCGCCGGCCAGTTCTGCATGCCCGCGTGGATCGCGAGCCAGCTGTGGCCGTCGAAGCCTTCCTCGTCGTACTGGTGCAGCACACCCGTTTCGCGCCATGCGTGCAGCTTGTAGGCCAGCGTCTCCGGCAGCTCCGTGGCCGCCATGGCTTGCCAGAACGGGGTGTCGCGGCGCGCGGTCAGGCAGTAGTGCATCAGGATGAAGTCGCGGATGCGTTCGAACTGGCGCGTGAGGCCCGTGTTGTACGCATCGACTTGCTCCGGCGCGACGGGGCTGCCCCGCTGCAGGAGGGTCATCAAACGGCCGACGCCCACCTGCACGAGGTAGATGCTGGTCGATTCGAGTGGTTCCAGGAAGCCCGTCGCGAGGCCGATGCCGACGACGTTGTGCGACCAGAATTTGGCGCGGTGCCCCGTCGTGAAGCGCAGCAGGCGCGGCTCCGCCAGTGCCTCGCCGTCGAGCTGCTGCAGCAGCTGGTCGCGGGCCTTCTCTTCGTCGATGAAGCGGGACGAGAACACGTGGCCATTGCCCGTGCGGTCCTGCAGGGGAATGCGCCACGCCCAGCCTGCGTCCAGCGCCGTCGCGCGCGTGTACGGCGTCAGGTTGTCGCCCACGCGGGCGGACGGCACGGCCCAGGCCCGGTCCACGGGCAGCCAGTGCGAGAAGTCGACGAACGGTTCGCCCAGCGTGCGGCCCAGCAGCAGCGAGGCGAATCCGGAACAGTCGATGAACAGATCGCCCTTGACGACGCGGTCGTCGTCCAGCTTCAGCGACGCGATGCCGCCGTCCGGCCGGCGCGCCACGTCGACGACCTTGCCCTCGGTGCGGCGCACGCCGCGCTTCAGGGCGATGTCGCGCAGGAAGCGGGCATACAGGTTCGCGTCGAAGTGGTAGGCGTAGTTGAAATTCGCGGCGTCCTTGCCGGGCGCGCAGAAGCGGTCGTTCATCGCCATCACGGTCGGCAGGCATTGCTCGCCGAACGCGGGCAGGTTGGCGCGCGGGTGCCGGCGGTACTGGCCCCACAGCGACTCGGGGCCGTTCAGCATGCCGAAGTCGCCGAACGTGTGGTAATAGTCCTCGCCCTTGACGCGCCAGTCGCGGAACCGGATGCCCAGCTTGTACGTGCCGTTCGTCGCGCGCAGGAAGTCCGCTTCGGGGATGCCGAGGATCTGGTGGTAGTTGCGGATCGACGGGAACGTCGCCTCGCCGACGCCGACCGTGCCGATGTCCTCCGATTCCACCAGTTCCACCGTCGTGCCCTTCAGGCCCGTCGCGAGGGCCGTCGCGGCCATCCAGCCGGCCGTGCCGCCGCCGAGGACCACGATGCGTTCATAAGTCATGCTGTCTCCTGTTTGTATGCATGCTGATTGTACTGATGTCTTTACGGCGCGCAAGAAACTTTTAGCGCTGGACAGGAACTTGCGGCCGAGTGTTGTGAAAACGGTTTCATTCCGGGGTATGATTTGGATGTTCGCGCTAACAAAAAACGTTTACACAAGGAGACAGCATGCAGACGAACATCCTCCGCGCCGTGGCCCTCGCCGCCGCGCTGTGCGCCGGCACCGCCCACGCGGCGCCGTACCCGTTCCAGGATCCGAACCTGGCCCCGCAACAACGCATCGCCAACATCCTGGCGCTGATGACGCCCGACGAAAAGATCGCCGCGCTGTCGACCGATTCCGGCGTCGCGCGCCTCGGCATTCCCAGCTTCGGCAGCACGGAAGGCATCCACGGCCTCGTGCAGCGGGGCGAATCGAAGCGCCAGCGCCAGCCGATCCCGACGACGCAATTCCCGCAGCCGCCCGGCATGGGCGCGAGCTGGGATCCGGAGCTCGTGCGCCAGGCCGGCGCCGTGCAGTCGACGGAAGCCCGCTACATCACGCAGAGCGCGCAGTACAAGCACCCGATGCTGATGCAATGGGGCCCGCAGGCCGACCTCGCACGCGACCCGCGCTGGGGCCGCAGCGAGGAAGTCTATGGCGAGGACGCGTTCCTCGTCGGGACGATGGCGACCGCGTTCACGCGCGGCATCCAGGGCGACGATCCAACATACTGGCGCGGCGCGGCGCTCCTCAAGCACTTCCTCGCCAACAGCAACGAGAACGGGCGCGGCAACTCGACGTCCGACTTCGACGACCGCCTGTTCCACGAATATTATGCGGCACCGTTCCGCATGGCGTTCGAGGACGGCGGCGCGCGCGCCCTGATGGCGTCGTACAACGCGTGGAACGGGACGCCGATGGGCGTGCACCCCGTGCTGCGCAGCCTCGTGATCGGGAAATGGAACGCGGACGTGATTTCGAGCGACGGCGGCGCCATCGGCAACCTGGTGAAACTGTATAAACGGTATCCGGACCAGAAGGCGGCGGCCGTCGCGGGCCTGAAAGCCGGCATCAACCAGTACCTCGACAAATACCAGGACGAGCTGCGCGCCGCGCTGAAGGAGGGGTCCATCACGGTGGCCGATCTCGACGAGGCGCTCGCGCGCAAGTTCCGCACGACGATCAAGCTGGGCCTGATCGACCCGCCGGCCGGCAATCCGTATGCCGCGATCAAGGATGGCCCGGCGCCGTGGGACAGCGCGGCGCACAAGGCCGTGTCGTTGAAGATGGCGCTGGAATCCATCGTGCTGATGAAGAACGACGGCCGCGCGCTGCCGCTCGCGAAGCCGCGCATCAAGCGCATCGCCGTGATCGGACCGCATGCGGACAGCGTGCACTGGGACTGGTATGGCGGTACCGCGCCGTACACGGTGACGGCGCTGGCCGGCATCAAGGCGGCCGTGGGACCGGGCGTGAAGGTGAACTATGCGGCCGACAATGCGAACGACGCGGCCGTGAAGGCGGCGCGCGACGCGGACGTGGCCATCGTCGTCGTCGGCAACGACCCGACCTGCGGCCCGAACATGGCGCACGAGTGGACGGACGCCGGCACGAAGCCGTGCGCCGACCCGGGCGACGGCCGCGAGGGGCGCGACCGCGAGACCCTGGCGCTCGCGCAGGAAAGCCTGGTAAAACAGGTGCTGGCGGCGAATCCGCGCACGGTGATGGTGCTCGTGTCGAGCTTCCCGTACACGATCGGCTGGGCGAAGGAGCACGTGCCCGCGATCGTGCAGATGGCGCATGCGTCGCAGGACCAGGGCACGGCGCTCGCGCAGGTGCTGTTCGGCGACTACAACCCCGGCGGCAAGCTCGTGGCGACGTGGCCGGCGGCCGAATCGCAGCTGCCGCCGATGATGGACTACGACATCCGCCACGGCCGCACCTACATGTACTTCAAGGGCCAGCCGCTGTTCCCGTTCGGGCACGGCCTGTCGTATACGACGTTCAAGTATGGGAAGCTGCGCACGAGCGCGCCGGCGCTGGCTGCCGGCGGCACGGTCGACGTCGACGTGGACGTGACCAACACGGGCAAGGTGGCGGGCGACAGCGTCGTCGAGCTGTATGCCGCATGGCCGAAGTCGCAGGTCGAGCGGCCGCGCCAGGCGCTGGTCGGCTTCCAGCGCGTGAACGTGAAGCCGGGCGAGACGCGCACGGTGCGCATCCCGCTCGCGGCGCAGCGCCTCGCGTACTGGAACACGCAGGCGGGGCGGTTCGAGGTCGAGCCGGTGCCCGTGACGCTGATGGTGGGCGAGTCGTCGGCCGACATCAGGCTGACGACGACGCTGCCCGTGAAGCGCTGACCCGCGCCAGGTGACGGCCGAGCCGCCAGCCCAGGCACAGCAGGGTCAGGGTGGGCGGCAGCCCCCACGGTTCTGGGATGACGGACGCGTCGCACACGTACAGGCCCGGCGTCGCCGTCGCGAGGTCCGCGTCCAGCGCCGGGCCGATGGGCACCGTGCCGCCCGGATGCGCGGCGAAATGGTGGCTGGCGAAGATGTGATGCGCGCCGCTGGCTTCGAGGATGCCGCGCGCCTGCGCGATGCCGGCAGCGAAGCGGCGCCGGTCTTCCGGCGCCAGCGTCTTGTCGACCCAGCGCGGGCCGACGCTGCCTTTGACCGCGTCGCGGATCTTGACCATGATCGTCAGCGTGCGGTCGTGTGCCAATAACCGGTCGACCCGGCCCGCCTGCGCCGCGAACGCCTGGTACATGGGGCGGGGCAGCGTGAGGTCGGCCAGGCTGATCCCGGCCTCCGGGTCGTCATGCCCGGCCGCCATCGGCACCTCGGCGCCGCCGCCCTCGATGCCGTCCACCGTGCCCATCACGGCCACGACGGGGTCGCTGAAGAACGGCGCGGGGCCACTCAGCAAGCCGGACGCGCGCAGGATGCGCGGGCTGCCGATGCCGCCCGCGGCCAGCACGACGAGGCCGGCGCGCAACGTCTCCGTCCGCCCGCCGACGTTCGCTTCGACGCCCACGGCGCGGCCATCTTCCACCAGCACGCGCGTGACGTGCGCGTGGGTGGCGAGCCGCGCGCCGCGCGCGCAGGCGTCGTCGGCCAGTTCCCGGGCCGACCACTTCGCCCCGAACGGGCAGCCGTAGACGCAGCGCCAGCATCCGGTGCGGCACGCGGCCGGGCGGATCATCTTGTCCAGCTTGCGCCACGCGAGCCCTTGCGCGCGGGCGCCCGCGGCGATGCGTGCGGCCATCGGGCCGACCAGATCGTCCGGCAGCGGCGCCATCGGCAGTTCCGCGCGCCAGGCGGCCAGCGCCGGGGCGAGGTCGATGCCGTGCCTGGCGAACATGGCGGCGGGCGGCGGCGCGGCGGTGGCGAAATTGATGGTCGACGTGCCGCCGGTCGTCAGCGCGCGCACGAGCAGCGACAGGTCGCGGTGCAGGAACGCCCCCTTGCCGGGCACGGCGGCCATGCCGGCCATCTGCGTCAGGGTGCCCGCGAGCGGCGCCGCGCCGCCAGCTTCCAGCATCAGCACGCGAACACCGGCCCGCGCGAGCTCGCGTGCGACGCTGGCGCCGCCGGGGCCGGTTCCGGCCACGATGACGTCGAAAGAAGGGGAGTTCGCGGGCATCCGGCATTGTAGCGTGCACGCCGTCATGCACGTCGACCCGTTATGTACTATCATAAGTTACATGAGAACCGACAGCAAACTTTCCTCGATCCTGCACCTGCTGCTGCACATGGCCCACAGCGACCGTCCGCTGACGTCGGAAGAGCTGGCGGGGTTCCTGCACACGAATCCCGTGCTCGTGCGGCGCACGCTGGCCGGCCTGCGCGCACGGGGCTACGTCGCGTCGGAGAAGGGACATGGCGGCGGCTGGGCCGTGACCGCCGACCTGCACCGGGTCACGCTGCGCGACGTGTACGACGCCGTGGGCGCGCCGACCGTGTTCGCGATCGGCAATCGCGTCGAGCGGCCCGGCTGTCTCGTGGAACAGGTCGTCAACCAGTCGCTCGGCGATGTGCTCGCGGAAGCCGAGGCGTTGCTGCTCGCGCGCTTCGCGCAGGTCACGCTGGCGGAACTGTCCGAGCGCTTCAACGCGCAGTATCCCCAAGGAGGAACACATCATGCACACCCATCCGAATGAGTCCGAATTCGACGTGATCGTCGTGGGCGGCAGCTATGCCGGCCTGTCGGCGGCCACGCAGCTTGCGCGGGCGCGCCGGCGCGTGCTGGTCATCGACGGCGGCCGGCGCCGCAACCGCTACGCCGACCGCTCGCACGGCTTCCTCACGCAGGACGGCACGGAAGCGGCGGCCATCGCCGCGCAGGCCCGCGCCCAGCTGCGGGCATATCCCACAGTCGCGTGGGCGAACGAGACGGCGGTGGCGGCTTGCAGCGCCGGCGCCGGTTTCGACGTCGCGCTGCCGGATGGCGGCACGGTGCGGGGCCGCCGGCTGATCCTCGCGACCGGCGTCGCCGACACGCTGCCGGCCGTGGACGGCCTGGAGGAACGCTGGGGCACGAGCGTCTTCCACTGCCCGTACTGCCATGGCTACGAACTGGATGAAGGCGCCATCGGCGTGCTCGCGGCGGGCGAGGCGTCGCTGCACCAGGCGCTGATGCTGCCCGACTGGGGCCAGGTCACCCTGCTGCTGAACGGCGCGTTCGAACCGCAGCCGGATCAGCTGGCGGCATTGGCCCGGCGCGGCGTGGCCGTCGAGCGCACGCCGGTCGCACGCATCGAGGGCCGGGCCGATGTGGTGCTGCGGGACGGACGCCGGCTGCGGCTGGCGGGACTGTTCGTCGCGACCCGCACGCACATCGCCAGCCCGCTGGCCGAGCAGCTGGGCTGCGCGCTGGAAACCGGTCCGCTGGGACCGTACGTCGCGACCGACGCGCAGAAAGCGAGCAGCGTGCCGGGCGTGTTCTGTTGCGGCGACATGGCGCGGCCCGCCGGCAACGTGGCGCTCGCGGTCGCGGACGGCGCGCTGGCGGGCATCGCGGCGCACCGTTCCCTGATTCCGGAGCTGGCCGTCCTGGCGTGACGCGCGGCATGCCTCGCCGCGCCCTTGACGCCTTACGACGTCATGCGGTTCCAGCCCGACCGCACGGCCGCCTTCATGCGTTCCCACGTGGACGAGCCGCTGCTGCCGTAGCGGGTATCCCAGTCGCTGCGCAGGTCGGATTCCACGTCGTCCCAGTTGCGACCCTGGTAGCGGGCGTCGCGCCGCATCTCGTTGCCGTAGCGGTAGGCCGGCGCGTAGTCGTCGTAGGTGCCGCCCAGGCTGGCGTAATTCGTCTGCCAGTCGTTGCGGTAATAGGTGTCGTCGTCGTCGAGCGCGCTGCCCTGCAGCGGCTGCACCTCGACTTCCGTGTGGCGCACCGTGTCCTGGATGTTTTGCTGGCGCTGGCTGACTTCCTTGCCGACGACGACTTCCTCGACCACGCGCGCGGACTTCTGCACGACGGCTTCCTCGGCCGTTTCGCGCAGTTCGATCGTCTGGTCCTTGAGCGCGGCGACGTCGGCCGGGTTGATCGGCTGGTCGACCGGACGGCGTTCCACGCTGACGTGTTCCTCGCGCAGCGACACCGTTTCGTTCACGGGCGTCTCGACCATGCGCGAGAACACGCGCACGCCGCCCCGTTCGACCTGGCGCTTGCCGACCCGGACTTCTTCCTGCACGACCGGGATCGCGGCCTTGCCGGTGGTCTGGTCGACGGCCGTCTCGCGCTGCAGCGAGTCCGAACGCAGGGTCGAATCCGAGAGGCTGCCCGACAGGTTGCCCGTCTGCGTCCCCGCCTGCATCGAGCCGGCGGCCAGCGACGGCGACGTCTGCGGCTGGTAGGCGCTCGTGCCCAGCGATGCGGCGTTGCCCGCCAGGTCGTGGCGCTCGTCGATGTCGATGGGGCCGAAGCGTTCGATCACGTCGGCGGCGCGTTCCACTTCCGGTTCCGACGACGTGGTCAGGGTCAGCACGTGCTGGCCGCCGGCGACCGCGGTGGAATAGCGGGTCGCATGTTCGTCGTGGTCCGAGCCGAACAGGTTGTCGAAGAAGTGCTTGATCGAGGCGCCCACGCCTTCCTCGTGGGTCGCGCCGAGCGTCGTGCCGGCCGTCGTCGTGGTGCCGGACAGGTCGGCGCTGGAGACATAGACGTTGTCGCGGGTGAAGCCCGATGCCAGCAGTTCGTCCATCGCGTTCTGGGCATCGCTGCGGTTGTCGAACACCGCTACGAGAGTATGTTGCATGATGCGTCCTCCGGTGAATGTCACGTGGGTGAAGTGTCGCCGTGCTCGTCGAAGCGCTCGACGCTGACCTGCTCGGACTTGAGCATGACCGTGTCGACGTGGTGTTCTTCGCGGCGGGTGCGCGTGATGTGGAGCTCTTCCTTGATGCGCAGCCGCCGTTCGACGACCAGCACTTCCTCGAGAATCGGTACCACGAGCGTTTCCCCTTCGTAGCGGGTCGCGGGCGCCTGGTCGAGCGGGACGATGCGGTCCACCGGCACATGGTGGACCTCGACGTCGTCGCGCAGCAGGCGCTCGTCGATCCGGCAAGGGGTCTCGGCGACAGTCTTGTGGATGCGTACGCCGCGACCCGTGTCGACGATCCGTTTCTCGACCCACGCCTCCTCATGGACCACGGGAACCCGCAAGAGCTCCTGTTTTTCCTGATCGGGTATTGATGAGTCAAGGGACACGGTCCGCCTCCGGGTTCACGACACTGGAGCGACCGAGATTACTCTATTGGCCACGGTTCCCGCGCACCGTTGCCTCCCCACAATCGAGACTGTAGGACAGGACGCTACACGCCATTACGGCCGACGCAGCGCGGCAAGCACGTCCGCCGGCACCCGCAGCGCCGTCCCGTGGCGCATGCGCCGCGCCGTGCCTTCGTCCGGGAAGTGCATCTGCGCCGTCACGTCTTCCCAATGCACGAGATCGCGCGAGCGCAGCGCGCCGTAGTGCTTCGTCGTGTAGGCGTCGTAGTACACGATGACGTCGTCGCCCACCTGCAGCGCCGTCGGCCCCTCGGTCCACAGGCCGGCGGGCGAGATCGGCGCGCCCAGCGGTTCGAACGGCCCCTGCAGGCCGGCGGCGCGCGCCAGCTGCAGGTACTTGCGGGGCGGGTGGCGCGTCTCGTCCTTCACGAGCAGCCAGTCGCCGCGGTTCGTGCGCAGGAACGTCGCGTCGATGACGGAAAAGCCCGGATCGTAGAACAGGCGCGTGGGCGTGAACGTGACGAAGTCGCGCGTCGTCGTGGCGTAGATGCGGTGGTTGTACTTGTTGGCGCCGGCGTCGTCGCCGGCCGCTTCGGATGCCGCGAAGCGGCCCGGGATCGTCGACGACCAGAAGATCAGGTACTCGCCGCGCTTCTCGTCCCACGCGATCTCCGGCGCCCACGCGTTCAGGGTCGTCGGCTCGTGCGCCATCACGGGCAGCTCGCGTTGCGCCGACCAGTGGACGAGGTCCGGCGACGACGCGTAGCCGATGCCCGTCTCGTTCCAGCCGCTCGTCCATACCATGTGGTAGACCCCGTCGGGGCCGCGCACGATGCACGGGTCGCGCATCAGTTTTGCCTTGCCGACTTCAGGCTGGAGATAGCTGCGGCCGCCGTTCAGCGCTTCCCAGCGGTAGCCGTCGACGCTCCCGGCCAGGTGCAGGCCGTCCTGGCCGTTGTCGATGAAGTAGGCGAAGACGTAGGCGTCGGTTTGCGATGCCGGTTTGATGCCGGCGCAGCCGGCCAGGGCAGCGAAACCGAGGGTCGAGAGTAAGGTACGGCGTTTCATTTGTGCTCCTCGTCGCCCAGCGGGCGCTCTGCGGTATGGTGGGGACTCGGCGGTACGGCAAACGCCGCGGCCGGATCGGGATGGGCGGGATCGAACGCGAAATCGTCGACGATGAAACCGGCGGCCGGCACGCGCGCCTGGCGCAGGCCCAGCACGACGGCCTTCGCCAGCTCGTAGCTGCCGTAGCTGTCGTGGTGCGTGTTGTCCAGGCGGCCCGGCGCGGGCTCCGCGAACGCGGCCTTCGAGCCTTCCGGACCCAGCGCCTCGTAAAAGGTTTTGCTCATCGCGTTGAGGTCGATGAACGGCACGTTCAATTCCTGCGCGGACTGGTGCGCGGCCTCGGCGTAATCCTTCAGCGACGGGATCACGCGGCCATCGGCATCGAAGCCGCGCCGCTCCATCGGCGACACGATCACGGGCAGGCCGCCGTGCGCGCGGACGGCGTCCACGTGGGCCTTGATCTCCGCCTTGTACGTCGTGAACGGTCCGCCCTTGCCAGCCTTGATCTGCTTCTGGTCGTTGTGGCCGAACTGCATGAGGAGCGTGTCGCCCGGCTTCATGCCGCTCACGATCTTGTCCAGCCGGCGGCGCGCGAGCGAGTCGCGGTACGTCTCGCCCGATTCGCCGTGGTTGGCGACGGCGATGCCGGGCTTGAAGAAGCGCGGCAGCATCTGGCCCCAGCTGTTGTACGGTTCGGCCGGCTGGTCGCAGACGGTCGAATCGCCCAGCAGGTACAGGGTCGGCACGTGCGCCGGCGCGATCGCGATCGTGCGTACGGCCGGGTGCGCGCCGTTGATTTCCAGCGTCAGGCGCGGGTCCCAGTTCCACGCTTCCTCGACCGTTTCGCGCGGCGCTTTCAGCTTGACTTCGCCGCCGGTCGGGATCTTCGGCGTGCGCACGTTGACGGTGAACGTCTTCGTGACGGTCTCGCCCGGCCTGGTCGCCACGTTTTCCAGCATCAGCCGGCGCAGTTCGGATTTCACCGTCGTCGCGGTCGCGGCCTTGTCGTCGCCCAGCGTGACGGTCACCGTGTAATTCCCTTCGGGGAGATCGACGGAAAAATAATAGGGATGGACGCCGTCCGGCCGGCCGCCCGGCTCGAGGCCGTAGCCGCGCGCGTTGCTGTAGGCGGCGTCGACGGGCGTGTAGCCGGCCGGCGCCTTGCCGGACCCGAAGGCGAATTTCCAGCCTTCGGCGGCATGCGTATTCGCCGCGCAGGCAGCGAGAAGCAGGGCGCTGATCGCCCCGCGGATCGATGGGTTCATGGTCTTCCTGTGGTTCCAATCAGCGCTCGAACGCGCCCAGGTCCGGTGCCTTGTCGCGGAAGGGCAGGCCCACGTCGACGCCGCGGTCGATGACGGCGCTGGCGGCAGACGGGTGGAACATGGGTATGTCCGGCAGGCTGCCGTCCGGCTTGCGCGGCGCGTCCCAGCCGGTGGGCGCCACGCTGTCGAAGTCGGACGGCTTCAACGCAAGGTGCAGATCCCAGGAGTTGGCCGCGCTGTCCGCGCCTTCCACCTTCAACGCCGCACCCGCCGGGTAGGCGAGGTTGTTGCGCAGGGTGCCCAGGTAGACGGGGACGCCATCCGGCGCCACGCCAAGCATATTGTAATCGATAACATTTCCAAAAGCGGTGTTGTGTTGGAAGTCCAGCGCGATGGGATGATGGTTGGCATAAAAGCCCGACACCTTGTTGTCGAACGCGACGGAAAAACGCACCACATGTTTCACCCCGTTGGGCACGTAGCGCCCGCCGTAGCCGCCCGCCTTGATGCCGTTGCCGTTCCCGGCCGCGAGCGGCGTGTGCGTGCCCGGCAGGTAACCGTGCTGCCACGCCCACGAGTACTCGATGGTCACCGGCGAGTACGCGTTGATCAGGTCGAACCCGTCGTCCGTATTCGCCCACGCGCGGCAGCCGCGGAACACGTTGCCCGGATGGCCCGCGCTCACGTGGGCGCCGAAGCCGTCCGCGCTCTGGCCCGCGCCGTTCGACGTGTAGGGGTCGTAGTTATGGTGCGAATCGCTGTTCAGCACGAGGTTCCAGCCCCCGTCCTTGATGAACAGGCCCGGTCCCATGTTGTGGTGCAGGTCCAGCTGCTCGAACACGTCGTGGTTCGCGTCGATCCACACGCCCCACGATTCGTGGTTCAGGCGGTTGTCCGGCTGCTGCGGCGCGCCCGTGATCTCCAGGCCTTTCAGGTGGATCCAGTCGGCCACGACTTCGATGCCCTTGACGCGGCAATCGTCCTTCATGCCCGAGAAATCGAACACCGGCGTCTCGCCCGGATAGGCCCAGTAGCGGATCGGCTGCTGTGCCGTGCCGCTCTTGTCGAGGACGATGGCGGACACGGTCGCGCGCCGCGACACGCACGCCGTCGTCGCCTTCGTGTAGGCGTAGCGGCCGCTGCGGAAATACACGGTGTCGCCCGGCTGCGCCAAGGCCTGCGCGTGCGCGAACGATTGCCATGGCGCGGCCAGTGTGCCGGCCGCGGCGTCGCTGCCGGTCGGGGCCACGTACCAGGTCGCGGCGGATGCGGGCGCGGCGACGAAGGCCGCGGCAATGACAAGGGAACGATGCATGTCAGGTCTCCTGGGTGCGGGGTAGCGCGTCGCCGATCAGCGCAAGATTCTGGATGGCGGCCAGGCCCCATTGCGCCGTTTCGTTCGTGCTCACCCATGGCACTTCGTCGACGGGATTCAATACGTCCGGCCCCGCCACGCGCACGGTGCGGAACGGGCGCCGCCTGCCTTCGCCCGCGAATTCCTGCCACGCGCGCCGCGCCAGCCCGGGGTCCTTGCGCTTCCAGGCCGCGTATGCGGTCAGGCGCGAGTGGCCGACATACAGCGCATGCGTGGCGCCGTGCGGCGCGCCGAGGAGGCGGCGCTGCTCGTCGACCGGCGCGTTGAACAGTTCGCAGTACTCGAGCCAGGCCCGCTCGAAGGCCGTGTCGCCGGTCAGGCGGATCAATTCGTCGAAGATCTCGACGGCGCCGAACACCGCGTTCAGGTGCAGCGCCTTCACGCCGGTGCCGATCATGTTGTGCAGCCGGCCCGTGTCCGGCTCGTAGCCCATGCGGTCGCCGTTGAAGAAGCCGTGCGGCATCGCCGCGATGTCGCGCATGCCGGCGAGGATCTTGTCGCGGTAGCGCGTGCTGCCGCTCCGCTCCCACTCGGTCAGCCAGTTGGCCACGAGCGACGCCCAGTCCGTGCCGAAGCTGATCCGCGCCGGATACGGTCCTTTCGGCGGCTGGTTCGCCAGTTTGCGGACCGGGTCGACGTCGTCCAGCCTGCGGTCCGCATCGAGCACTTCGCGCATGATGTCGCCGGTGCGCTCGTCGCCCGTCAGGTAGTAATAGAAGCGCCGGTAGACCGCCGTGCTGATGCGCACCTGCTTGGCGCTGCAGCCCCAGTGCTGCACGTTGTGGCGCGAGCCGAGCCCCGCGAAGCGGCCCAGGTGGTAAGTATCGACTTCGCTCGTGTGCCGTACCATCGCCTCGCCCATCCGGAAGATGTCGGCGCGGCCCGTGCGGAGGAACGAATACCACAACCACAGGTCGGGCGACAGTTCCGAGTTGTCCCACGCGAAGCCGCCCACGTCGTAGCGCCAGTCGTGGCGGTCGGCGTCGTAGGTGTGGCGGATGTCGCCGTAGTCCCAGAAGCCGTACCAGCGGCGCTGCTCGACTTCCTTGCGGTAGAAATCGAAGCGCGCGTCCAGCTGGTTCTCGATGGCCGCGCGCGCCGGCGTGCTGCGGTCCGGCAGCGCCCACAGGTTGCCGAACACTTGCGTCGCGAGGATGTGCGCAGGCGCGGGCACGAGCTGCGGCGGCGTCTGCACCGCCTGCGCGATCTCCACCAGGCGCGCGCGCGGCGGCGTCGCTTCGAACGCCCACAGCGTGATCTCGCTGCTGCGCGCGACGCCGACGGGCGTGCCGTAGCCTTTCTCGTAGTCCTCGTACGTGATATCCAGGCCCTGGAGCTCGCCGGCATGCGTGTCCATGCCCATGCCGTCGTGGTAGAAACGCAGGTCCATCGCGGGCGCGTCCGGAGACCACATCCAGACGGTGGCGCGTGCGGTGTCCGTGTGCGCGTCACGGATGTCCAGTTGCGTCGGGTGGCGTTGCCAGAAGTCGCGCAGGCCGAACGCGACGCCACCGGAGACGCCGCCCACGTAGCCGGTGCCGGGCGCGCGCCGGCCCCAGGCCGCATCGACCCAACCGCAGCCGGCCTTCGTGCGCTTGCGGATGCGAAAGCTGTCGGCCGACAGCTGCGACAGCGAGACGTCGCCCCACGCCGGCACGAGGTGCAGCAGCGGCGCGACCTTGTCGGCCACGGGCGGGCAGCGTTCGCCCGCGAGCTGGGCGCGGCGCACGTCGGCGCCCGGGTCGCGCCGCAGGCCGGTCAGGTTGCGCACGGCTTCGGCCCACAGGCCGCCGTCCTCGCCGGCGAAGCGCACGTGGCGGTCGTGCGGCGCGTCGCGCAGCGGGACGTCGAACGCGAGGCCGATGCCGCGGATGAAGTCGTGCTGCTCGTCGCCGTCGAATACGAACGTGTGCATGATGCGGATGGAGTCGGCGCCCGCGTACAGGTACAGCCGGACGGTGAACGGGAGCCAGGCGCGGGTCTGGTCGCGGTGCCAGCCTTCCAGCCTGATCACGCTGCGCACCGGGCCTTCCTGCTCCAGCGTCGCTTTCTCGAGTTCGCTCACGAATTCGGTGCGGCGCGTGCTGCCTTCCGGCTGGTCGTCGCGCAGCGCGACGAGGCGGACGTTGCGCGCGATGTCGCGGCCGGCGCGGCGGATGGCCGTCACGAGCACGGGGCCACGCGACGGCACGGTGCATTCGACGATGCCCGTGCCTGCGACGAAGCCGTCGGCCGAGCGGCGCACGGTGACGGCGTGTTGCGCGCGGGCGCGCGGCGCGCCCGGGCGTACGCGCAGGGCGGCGTCCGGACGGCCGCCTGCGCCGAGCGCGTGGGCCGTCCATTTCAGCGAGCCGTCCGGCCAGACCGCCAGCGGCCAGCTTTGCGCGGGCACCTCGCCGGACGTGCCCTCCACGACGAACGGCTGGTCCTTGCGGAGGGCGCCGCGCGGCCACGGCACGCCGAACGTCGTGCCGGCGCCGGACGCGGGTGCGCCTTCCAGCCAGGCCAGCGCCGCCCCGTCGGGTGGCCGCGACGGCGTGGCCGCCGCCCGTGCCGTCCCGCCCAGCGGCAGTGCCGCGGCCACCGAGGTGACACGTGCGGTGGCGCGGAAGAAGTCGCGGCGGTCCATCAGCGCGCCGACAGGCTCACGCGCACGGGCGCGGCCACGCGCGCCGCTTCATCCGTCACGGTGCGCTGCCACTGCTCGCGCGACGTGATCTCGCCGGCCCGCGTCCACGCGGCGCCCACGTAATAACGCAGCGGCTGGCCGGACGTCACCGGCGCCAGCATGAACGCGTTGCGCGCATCGGCGCCGAACGCGGGGTTGCCGGCGGACGGCAGGATCACGGCCACGCCGAAATCCCCGCTTTTCTTTTGCGCGACCCACTGGATGAGGGCTTTCGATCTGGTGTCTTCCGTGAACGTCGACTTGCCGTCCTCGCCCTTGTCGGCCGGTTCCTTGTTCAGGCCCACGGCCGCCTGCAGCGGCCCGTTCCCGGCGAACGTGAACGTGCTGTCGATGCGGTCGAACCAGTGGCCGGCGTCCACGGTGAAGCGCTTGACTTCGGCGACTTTCGTGCCGGCCGCGTCCCAGCCGTCGTAGGTGAGTTCGAAGATCGCGCGCACGGGACCGTTCGCCAGGACCTTCCAGTGCGTGAAGTTGATGCCCGAGACCAGCTTGCCGCCGGTCCAGATGCCGGTGCCGCCGGCGCCCAGCGTCGTGCCGACGTTGTACATGTCGATGCCTTCGCCCTCGTCGTGGTGGTAATGGTCGTGGCCGATGTTGTACCAGCGGTCGACGATCGGGTACGGGACCCGCTTGAACCAGATATCGAGGCCGCTCGTCTTCAGGACTTCCTTGTCGGAGCCGGCGGGCGCCGGGGCGGCGAGGGCGGGGCCGTAGGTGCGGTGCGCGACCTTGTCGTTTTCCCACGCGAAGTCGTCGAGGCGTTCGGGCACGATGCGGGCCCAGACTTTGGTGGGGAACGGGGGCACGACGGCGTCCGTCTTTTCGACCGTGAACGTGGCGCTCTTTTCGCCCGGCGCGAAGTCGTGCTGGAACAGCAGTTCGCCGTACGCGACGCCGTTCTTCTGCGGGTCCTTCGCTTCCGGCGCCACGTTCGTCACCTGGTGCGGCAGCACGCGGCCGGCCGCGTCCTTGACGACGATGTGCTGGATGCCGGCATGCGGCAGCGCGTCGTTGACGCTCTTCCACGGGATGGCGATGGTTTCCGCCGGCCGTGCGATGGCGAGATCGTGGGTGACGGTGACGGTCAGGCGCTCGGCGGCGTGCGCTGCGGGGTGCGTGGCGGCTGCGATGGCGGCGAGGGCGAACAGGGGCAGGGAGAGTTTCATCGTTCGTGGCGGCGTAGGGTCCAGTGGGAATATGCCCGTCGAGTATCGATTCGGCGACTCCCGGGTGTCAACTTACGGCCGGCCGCGGTCACCATTCAATCAGCGCGTTGAGCGATGGTCTTTACGCGCATGACCCGCAAAGCCAGTGTTTTGGCTCGCAAGGACAAGGCGCCGGGCCGTGGAATGCGCGGGCTTTCCATTACTCTAATGGTGCTTGACGTTCATGCAACGTGAACGGGGCAGAGGAGACATCCATAGAGGTCGGAAAGACCGGAAGGGCAAACATGAGAGACAAGTACAAGCTCGTAGGGCCGATCTACGACTGGCTCAGTGCGTTCTACAGCGGCAAATCGATCCACCGCTGCAAGGTCGCGATGCTCGACAAACTGCGCCCGGGCGACAGGGTGCTGTTCGCCGGCGTCGGCCACGGCCGCGATGCGGTCCACGCCGCGCGGCTCGGCGCCGACGTCACGGTGGTCGATCTGTCGGCCACCATGCTGAAGAAATTCCAGGCCAATCTCGAACGCGAAGGCATCGTCGACGTGCGCATCCGCCAGGTCCACAGCGACATCATGCTGGTCGAGGAATTCGAACAGTACGACATGGTCGTCGCGAACTTCTTCCTGAACGTGTTCGAGCAGGACATGATGCTGCGCGTGCTCGCGCACCTGATCCGCCTGGGCCGCCCCGGCGCCCACATCGTCGTCGGCGATTTCTCGTTCCCGACCGGGAACGTGTTCAGCCGCGCCTTCAAGACCCTGTACTGGTACGGGGCCGTCGGCTTCTTCTGGCTATTCGCCGGGAACGCCTTCCACAACATCTACAACTATCCGGAGTGGATGAAGAAGTTCGGCCTGCAGGTCGGTGAACAGAAGCACTACAAGCTGCTGCTGCTCGACTGCTACTGGTCGGTCATCGGCCAGAAACCGGCCTGAGACCCAACGCCGTCGTCCCCGCGAAAGCGGGGATCCATGCTGAGCCGATCAGGACGCCCAGTATGGGTTCCCGCGTGCGCGGGAACGACGGGTGCTTGCAATCCAACCGGAGCCCACATGAGCCAACACGCTGTCGCGCTGGAGCGGCGCATCGCCGCCGACCTGTCCCATCACGATACGGCCAGGCGTGCCGCCGTCCTGCGGCAATATGGCGGCCACGCGCTGTCGTTCTGCACCATGCAGCCGGGGATGTCGTATTTCGAAGTGCCCGGCGTCGGCTACATCGCGTTCGCGCAGTACTGGGGCATGCGCTTCGCGCTGGGCGAGCCCGTGTGCCCGCCGCATCTGCGCGACGCGATGCTCAGCGCGTTCGTCGACCGCTATCCCGACGCCGTCTTCGTCCAGGTGGGCAAGGGCGTCGTCGACCACCTGCACGCCCGCCACGGCTATTACGGCACGCAGTTCGGCAGCGAATCGCGGCTGGACCTCGCCGCGTTCTCGCTGCGTGGCGCGCGCAAGCAGGTGATACGCACGGCGATCAACGCCGCCCGCGCGGACGGCATCGAGATCCGCGAGGGCGGCTTCGACCACGACGTGCGCCGCATCTCCGACGCATGGATCCGCACGCGGCGCTGCAAGAACAACGAGATCCGCTTCCTGATCCGGCCGATGATCGTCGACTACCGCGAAGGCACGCGCTATTTCTACGCGTACCTCGACGACGAGGCCGTGGGCTTCGTGTTCTTCGATCCGCTGTACCGCGACGGCCGCCTGGCCGGCTACGTGCCGAACATCTCGCGCTCGTCCGCCAACTTCCGGCAAGGCCTGTGGTATGCGCTGATGGCGTACGCGATCGCGCGCTTCCAGGAAGAAGGCGTGCCGTGCCTGGACCTGGGCCTGACGCCGCTGATGCTGTCCGGCGAGATCGAACCGCAGGAATCGCGCGTGCTGCGCGCCACGTTGTCCGTGATCCGCGAGCGGATGGACTTCCTCTACAACTTCAAGGGGCTGGAATTCGCCAAGTCGCGCTTCCAGGGGCAGGTCGAAAAGACCTATTGCTGCCACCGGAACGCACTGCCGGCCCTCGCCATGACGGCCATGTTCCGCCTGACACGGATCATCTAGGCCACGGAGATATCCATGACGACCACCATCGACGAGGCAGCCGACGGGCTGCCGGACGTGCGCGACGCCTTTGCCGGCAAGCGCATCCTGCTCACGGGTGCGACGGGTTTCGTCGCGAAGGTCCTGCTGGAAAAGCTGATCCGCACCGTGCCGGACATCGGCGGCATCGTGCTGCTGATCCGCGCCGGCAGTCCTGGCGACGCCCGCGCGCGCTTCGAGCGCGAGATCGCGGCATCGTCCGTGTTCGACCACCTGCGCGCCGTGCGCCCGGCCTGGCTGGAACGCTTCCTCGCCGAGCGCGTGGACTGCGTGACGGGCGAGATCACGGCGCCCGGCTTCGGCCTCGCGGCCGCGCGCTTCGCCGAGCTGGCACGCGGCGTGGACGTGGTCGTGAACGCGGCCGCCAGCGTCGATTTCCGCGAACCGCTCGACGAAGCACTCGCCATCAACACGCTGAGCCTGCGCCACGTGACGGCGTTCGCGCGCGTCGCCAACGCGCCGCTGGTGCACGTGTCGACCTGCTACGTGAACGGCTACAACCGCGGCGAGATGCGCGAGGAGATCGTCGCGCCGGCAGGCAGCGCACGCGACGGCATCCCGCGCCATCGCGACGGCTGGTACGACGTCGACGCGCTGATCGCCGCCCTGCGGCGCAGAATCGAGCGGGTGCGGGCGAAGGCCGGCGGCGCCGATCCGGAACGGCTGCGCCGGCGCCTGACGGACCTCGGCATCCGGGAGGCCCAGCGCCACGGCTGGAACGACACCTACACGTTCACCAAGTGGCTCGGCGAGCAGGTCGCCCTCCGGGCCATGCATGGGCTTGCCCTGACGATCGTGCGGCCGGCCATCATCGAAAGCACGCTGCGCGAGCCGGCGCCCGGCTGGATCGAGGGCGTGAAGGTGGCGGACGCGGTGATCCTCGCCTATGCGCGCGGCAAGACGAGCTTCTTCCCCGCGCGGCGCGAAGGCATCATCGACGTCATCCCCGTCGACCTCGTCGCCAACGCCGTCGTACTGGCGGGTGCGGAGGCGCTGGCCGCCGGGCCGGGCCGGCGCATCTATCAATGCTGCAGCGGTTCCACGAATCCGCTCGCGCTGGGTGAACTGATCCGGCTCCTGCAGGCGGAATCCAAACGCAACTGGCGCCAGTACGACCGCCTGTTCCACGCCGAGCCGAAGCACGATTTCCGCACGGTCGGGGAGGGCACCTTCCGCTTTTTCATGGGCGCGTTCGGCATCGGCGCGACGGCGTGGAACGGCCTGCGCCGGCTGGCGGGCGCGCCGGGTGCCACGCGCGCGCTGGAAAAGCTGCGCACGACGCGCCTGCTGGCGCTGACGTTCGCCTTCTACGCGCACCCGCGCTACCGGTTCCACAACGCCGGCCTGCTGGCCCTGGCTGCGCGCTTCGGGGAGGAGGCGCGGCGGCTGTACCCCGTGGATGCGCGCGTCGTCGACTGGGAAGACTACCTGTGCCGCATCCACATGGCGGGGCTGAACCGCTATGCGCTGCGGCCGCGGGACGCGGTGCCGGAAGATTCGGCAGCCGCCGCTGCGGCGGCCGCGGGCGTCGACCCGATGGCGGCCCCGGCCTCGCGCTGACGGGCGGAGCGGCAAGCCGGACCGGCTTGTTCGGTCATTTTGCAACTAACCGACAGACGCCGCGACCCACACCGGAACCCCGCCACCAGCACGCCGGGAGGGGCCGGCGCGACGCGATGTAAATATGCGCCCCTTCGGACGTGACTGCGTTATGATGTTTTCCCAATGGACGCAACGTGCAAGCGCGCCCGGCCGGTTCTCTGGAGGAGGTCGTGAACCTTTCGCCTTTACCCCTCGCGGTATTCGTCGTCGACGCGGCAGGGACGATCACGAGCTGGAACCGCGCCTGCGAAAAGCTGGCGGGCTATGGCGCGGCGGACATCCGTCACTGCAGCCTCGACCAGATCATCGCCTTCGACGAGCCGGCCACCGTGACGTGGATCGGCGAGCGCGTCAACGAGGATTCGACGGGAGAACTGATTTGCGCGGACGGGCACCGGGTGCCGGTGCGGGTGACGGTGGCGCCGCAATCGCTCGATCCCGACCAGCCCGGCGGCTTCAGCGTCATCGTCGTGCCGCGTGCCGGCCTGGCGCCGACCCGTTACGCATTGATCCAGGACCTGCCCATCGCCGACATCATCGAGGAATTGCCGTGCGTGTTCTACGTCATCGACCAGAGCGGGCACCTGCTGTTGTGGAACCACCAGCTGGAAGACGCGCTCGAGATGGGGAGCGAGGAGTTGCCGACGTTTAACGTCAAGAATTTCTTCGACGAGCGCGACCAGGCGATGATCGTGGAAAAGATCCTGGCCGCCTTCGAGGGTGGCGGGTCGTACCACGAGGCCGACCTCGTCGGGAAGCACGGCAAGCGCACGACTTTCCTGTTCCATTGTTCGCGTGCGAGCCTGGGCAACCTGCCGGTCGTGTTCGGCACTGGCCTGGACATCACGTCGCGCAAGGAAGCCGAGCGCGGCCTGCGCGTGCGCGAGCGGGCCATGTACGCGAGCGTGAACGCGATCGTGATCACGTGCTGCGCGGACGGGGCCGACAACGTGATCGAGTACGTGAATCCCGCGTTCGAGCAGATCACCGGCTACACGCTGGCCGAGGTGAAGGGCCGCAATCCGCGCTTCATGCGCGTCGAGGATTGCGACGTGCACGAGCATCAGCGCATCCACGACGCCGTCGCTAGCCGGCAGAGCGTGCGCGCCGTCCTGCGCAACCGGCGCAAGAACGGCGAGATCTTCTGGAACGACCTGCGCGTCGATCCCGTCGCCAGCATCGAGGGCGAAGTATCGCACTTCGTCGGCGTGATCAACGACATCACCGAAGCCCGCCATTACGAGCGCCGGTTGCAGCACCTCGCGCACCACGACGCGCTGACGGGCCTCGCCAACCGCACGCTGCTGCTGGAACGCCTGAAGGCGGCGATCGATGCGGCGTCGTCCCATCGCCGCCAGGGCGCGCTCGCGTTCCTGGACCTCGACAACTTCAAGCACATCAACGACACCTTCGGCCACGAAGCCGGCGACGCCGTCCTGCGCGAGATCGCGGCCCGCCTGCGCGACAGCATGCGCGAGGAAGACACGGTGGCGCGCCTGGGCGGCGACGAATTCGTCCTCGTGATCGCCGAGCAGGCCGACGTGACCCAGCTGGCCTGCCTCGTCGAGCGCGTACGCCAGAGCCTGTCGGCGCCGGTCGTCGTCGAGGGCAAGGAGATCCTGCCCGGCACGAGCATCGGCGTCAGCCTGTTCCCGCAGGACGGGCGCACGGTCGACGACGTCATGCGCGCGGCCGACGCCGCCATGTACCACGCCAAGACCCTCGGGCGCAACAACGTGCAGTTCTACTCCGAGGCACTGAACCAGGTCGTGCACCAGCATCTGCTGCTGGAAGCGAGCCTGAGCCGGGCGATCCGCAACCGCGAACTGGTGCTCGGCTACCAGCCGAAGGTCGACCTGCGTACGGGCAAGGTCGTGGGCGCCGAGGCGCTCGTGCGCTGGCAGCATCCCGTCGACGGCATCATCGCGCCCGACGTCTTCATTCCCGTCGCCGAGCAGACGGGCCTGATCATCCCGCTGGGCGACTGGGTGATCGACGAGGCATGCGCCACGCTGCAGACGCTCGCCGCCGTGGGCATCGAAGATTTCGTCATTGCGGTGAACCTGTCCGCACGCCAGCTGCGCCAGCGCCGCTTCGTGAACCGGCTCACGGACACGTTGGCGCGGCATGGCGTCCCCGCGCACCGCCTGGAGCTGGAAGTGACGGAGAGCCAGCTGATGGACCACCCGGAAGAAGCGCTCGACGCGCTGGCCCAGTTGAAGCTGCTGGGTGTACGCCTGTCGATCGACGATTTCGGAACCGGTTACTCGAGTCTCAGCCACCTGCAGAAATTCCCCGTCGACTGCATCAAGATCGACCGGTCGTTCCTCGGCGGGGGTACGGATCCGGACGATGGCCATGAAGTCATCACGCGCGCCATCATCGCGCTCGGCCACAACCTCAAGTTGCAGGTGATCGCGGAAGGCGTCGAGACGATCGAGCAGCTGACGTTCCTGCGCGACCACGACTGCGACCAGATGCAGGGCTATTATTTCAGTCCGGCCCTGGCCCAGGAGGGGCTCCAGGAGATGCTGCGGCGCGACGCGCGCCTGCCGATGTAGATGACGATGGTGCCGATCCAGGACATCCTGCACCGCATCGCCTGGGATCCCGCGTTCGGCGCGGGCGGCTTCGTCATCGGCTACCGCGACCGCCTGCGCGGACGGACGGTGCGCATTCCGTTCGACCGGATCGTGCTGGGGGAGGGGCGCGGATTCTCGTTCGACGTCATCGGCGCGGACGGCGTCGCGCGCATGATTCCGTACCACCGCGTGCGCGAAGTGCTGCGCGACGGGAAAATCATCTGGCGCCGCCGCGTAGGCGGGGAGGACATGGACGGGGAAGACGGCGAGCGTTGACGCGATGCACACTGGCGTGCGCCGGGCGCTGCCGGCAGCCTGTCAGGCGTATTCCCCCGTGTGCAGCACCGCGTACGTGTGGCGGCCGGCTTCCTTGGCGGCGTACAGCGCGCGGTCGGCCGTTTCCATCAGCGCCCGCGGGTCGACGCTGCCGCCGGACGCGAGGCCGATGCCGATCGTCGTCCCGACTTTCAATGTGCGTCCGGCCAGCGCGAACGGTTCCGCGATCGCGTCCAGGATCTTGCGGGCGACGCGTTCGACGTCGGCCTCGCTGCGCACGTCGTGCAGCAGCACCGTGAATTCGTCGCCGGCCAGGCGTGCGACCAGGTCCGTCGAGCGCACGCTGGTCCGCAGCCGGCGCGCGAATTCCACGAGCACGTCGTCGCCGGTCGCGTGGCCGTAGCGGTCGTTGATCTGCTTGAAGAAGTCCACGTCCAGGTACAGCAGCGCGCAATCGCGGTCGCCCTGGCGCGAGCGGCTGGCGGCGCCTTCCAGCGCCTGCTCGAAGCGGCGCCGGTTCGGCAGCTGCGTGAGCGGGTCCGTGTGCGCCAGCGCATGCAGGCTGCGCTCGTGCATGCGCGAGGCGGTGGCGTCCGTCGTCAGGATGTACACGCCGGCCACGCGGCCGTCGCGCATCTGCGGCAGGAACGTCGAGTGGGCGATGCGCGTGTGGTTCTTGCGCACGATCTCGTGTTCGCACTGCGACGCGTTGCCGAGCCAGGCCTGTTCCAGCGCCCTGGCCTGCGGCGCGTAAAAGGCGGGGCCGAACGCCTCCTCGACGGTGAGGCCTAGGATCCGCTCAGGCGGCACGCCCAGCCACGATGCGTGCACGGCGTTGGCGAACGCATAGCGGCGATCGGCGTCCAGGTGGGCGATCAGCACCGGCACGTTGTCGGTGATCGTACGCAGCCGCTCCTCGCTCTCGGCCTGGCGCAGTTCGGAGAGCCTGCGGGCGGTCATGTCGAACGCCATCGCGTAATAGCCGTCCGGCGTACCGTCCAGTGCGCGCTGCGGCACGAACATGCACTGGTAATACAGCTGGCGGCCGTTCACCTCGATGACGTCCTCGAACGTGCTGCATTCGCCCGCGTGGACGCGGCGCAGGTGGGGTTCGAGCTTCGCGTATTCGGGTTCCGAATAGGCGTCGCGCACGTCGTGGCCGATCAGCGCCTCGGCCGGCTTGCCGTAGAACTGGATGGCGCGGCCGTTCAGGAACACGAACCTGCCCGCCGCGTTGACCTTGCCGATCAGCGCCGGCAGGTTTTCCGTGATGGCGCGCAGGCGGCGTTCGCTCGCTTCCAGCTGTTCGCGCGCCGTGCTGCGCTCGGTGATGTCGGTCATCGCCACGACGGCGCCCAGCATCCGCCCGTTGGCGCTCTTCAGCGGACGGCCGCTGGCCAGGAGAGTGGCAGCCGGGCGGCCCGGGGGCGCGATGGCCATCGCCTGTTCGCGCACGACCTCGCCCCGCAGGACGCGCGCGAGCGGCACTTCGTCCGGCGCGAGCGGCGTGTGGCCGTCCGCTTCGTACAGGGCGTAATGCGTCGGCCAGCCGGCCGTCTTCACGCAGGCGCGGTCCAGGCCGTGCAGCGTGCGGGCCTTCTTGTTGAACAACGTGAGGTTGCCCTCGGCGTCGCAGGCGACGACGGCGACGTCGATCGATTCCAGCACGGCATCCAGCAATTCCTGCTTTTCGTCGAGCTGCTGGCGCGTGCGGTTGCGCTCGGAGACGTCGTCGAGGAACGCGCCGATGCAGCGCCGGCCCTGCCATTCGTAGGCGCCGACTTTCATTTCGACGGCGATGCGGCGGCCGCTCGCGGTCAGCGCCGGCAGCTCGATCTGCCGGTCGACGACGGTGCCGCAGCCGGTCTCGAGGAAGCGGCGCATGCCCGCGGCGTGCGCCGCGCGCAGTTCTTCCGGCACGATCAGGTCCGTCAGCGGACGGCCCATTGCCTCGCTCCGGTTCCAGCCGAAGATCCGTTCGGCGGCCGGGTTCCATTCGGTGATGCGGCCCTCGGGATCGGTGCCGACGAACGCGCTGTACGACGTCGCGACGACCGCCCGGGTCCAGCTTTCGGCATCGCGGAGCAGCGTCTCGGCCGCCTTGCGGTGGGCGATTTCCGTGGAGAGGTCCGCGAGGCGGGTTTCCAGTTCCGCCGTGCGCTGGGACATGCGCAGCTCCAGTTCCGCGTTGAGCGACTTGAGGGCCTGCTCGGCCATCACGCGCGCCGTCGTGACGCGGGCCTGGTTCAGTTCCACCTCGACCAGGTCGGCCAGGTCGCGCAGGCACTGGCGCTGCGCGTCGTCGAAACGGCGCGGGTTGCGGTCGACGATGCACAGCGTGCCCACGGCTTGGCCGTCGCAGAAGACGGGCTGCCCGGCATAGAAACGGATGTGCGGCCCGCCCGTGACGAGCGGATTGTCGGCGAACCGCGGATCCGCGGCCGCATCCTCGACGACCAACATCTCTCGTTGTGCCACGGTGTGGGCGCAGAAGGCATCCTCGCGGGCCGTCTGTTCCACGTCCAGGCCGCAGCGCGACTTGAACCATTGGCGCTTGTCGTCGACCAGCGTGATGAGTGCGATGGGCACGCCGAAGGTCATCGCGGCCAGGCGCGTGTAGCGGTCGAAGCGGGGCTCCGGCCGGGTATCCAGCAGGTCGAGCGCGGTCAGTGCCGCGAGGCGAGAAGTTTCCGAGATCGTCTTGGTCATCAGCATGGGCCGTTCCAGGTGGTGTGAACGGCGGCGGGGCAGGGGCCGCAAGGAAGGCGCTCGCCGGGGGTTGGGGCGAGTGTCCGGAAGAATGGTAACACTAAATTCCTCACGGAAAGTTTCACTTTTGTGGAATGTGGCGCCGCCACTACGTTGCAGTTCACATATTGCGCGGGCGCCGACATAGTAAAATGGAGGTCCGCGTTCCCTTCCTGGCAAAGGATGTTTCCCCATGGCGCCGATCGATCTCAACGGCTATGACCTCGCCGAACTGAAAGGTTTGTTTTTCGATATCGAGCAGGAGATCAAGCGCCGCGCGCGCGACGAGCGCGACCGGGCGCGCGACCGCATCCACGCGCTCGCGGCCGACGCGGGCATCCCGCTCGACGCGCTGGTCAAGACCGCGGTGCCGCGCTACCGCAACCCGGCCGACAGCGGCCAGACGTGGACGGGCCGCGGGCGCCAGCCGCGCTGGATCGCCGAGGCGCTGGCCAGCGGGCGGTCGCTGGACGATTTCAAGATCTGAGCATCGGCGACGTGTAAGCCGGATCGTGGATAAACGGCAGCGGGCGGCCTTCGCGCAGGGCGGCGAGGACCGCTGCGAAGTCGGTCCGGCAGCGAAACCCCAGGTCGCGTTCGATCGCGGCCGCGTCGTACACGCGGCCGATGCTGGCCGGCAGCGACCAGCCCCGGGCCGCGTAGAGGCTGGCCGCGTCCGGGAAATGCCGGGCGATCACGGCCGGCGCGTCCGTCTTCAGCAGGGCCGCGTCGGCGCGGCCGAAGGGCGTCGGCGCCGACACGACGTACAGGCCGAAGCCGATGGCCGGCGCCTTCTCCAGCGCGGCGAGGTGCGCGAGCGCGCAGTCTTCGACGGTCAGGCGACGGTGCAGGAATTCGTTCGCCTTCATGTTTTCGCCGGCAAGATGGTCGTGCGTGTCATCGTCTTCCGGGAAGAACCGTGCCGTCCTCAGCACGACCACGGGGAGACCGTGCTCCGCGTGGAACAGCCGCGCCAGCTCCTCGGCCGTGCGCTTGGTCACGCCATAGATGTTGCGGGGCTGCAGCGGTCCGCTCGTCTCGTCCAGCCAGGCGGCGGCGGGCGCGGTCTCGTCGCGGATGGCCTGCGTGATCATCAGCGACGTGGTCGACGTGGATACGAACCGGCTCGTACCGTGGGCCGCCGCCGCCTCCAGCAGGTTGAGCGTCCCGGTGACGTTCACGTCGACGAACGCCTGGCGCGGATAGCGCGCGATGTCGGGCTTGTGCAGCGCGGCCGCGTGGATCACGCCGTCGAACCGGTAATCGGCGAACAGGCGCCGGACCAGGGGCGCGTCGGCGACGCTGCCGACCACGTCGGTGTGCGGCCCGGGCGCCACGTCGAGGCCGAGCGGGACGTGGCCCGCCCGCCGCAGCAGCGGGGACAGGAATCGGCCAAGCCAGCCGGAAGAGCCAGTCAAGAGAATTTGCATGTTCGATGTCGATCTCGTGGGGTGCCGTTCGTCGTCAGGATGCAGGACAGGTTTTCCAACCAACATTATGACAAGAGGACATCATGAACAAGCAAATCATCTTCAACCTGCCGGTGCAGGACCTGGACCGTTCGAAGGCCTTCTTTTCGGCGCTCGGCTTTACGCTCAATTCCCGCTACAGCAACGAGAATGCACTGTTCATGAACGTCGTGGACGACACCCTGCACGTCATGCTGATGACGGAAGCGTTCTTTGAATCCCTCATCAACAAGCCGGCCGTGCGGGCGCGTGATGCCAACGAGGTGATCATCTGCCTGAGCTGCGAAAGCCGGGAGGAAGTCGACAGCCTGATCGCCCGCGCGCAAGCGGCGGGTGCGCGGATTCCGCACCCGCCCGAGGATCATGGCTTCATGTACGACCAAGGCTTCGAGGACCTCGACGGCCATCTGTGGAACCTGGTCTGGACGGCGCCGCGGGAATGACCCGTCACGGCAGCTGTACGCGGACCACGCCGTCGGCGACGGTCACATAGAGACGGCCCTTGTCGTCGATCGCCAGGCCTCCTGGATTGTTGAGGCCGCCGGGGAGGGGGCCGGGGCGCGTCTGCCACAGGCCGACCTGGCCGGCGACGGTGCTCACCACGCCGGCCGGCGTGATCTTGCGGATCGTCTGGTTGCCGCCGTCGACGACGTACAGGTTGTCCGCTTTGTCGATCACCATCTCTCTCGGCCCGTTGAATTGCGCCGCCGTGCCGGCACCATCGGCCGCGCCGGGTTTGTCGGCAGTGCCCGCGAAGATGCTGGCCGAGCCGTCCGGTGTGACCTTGACGATGATGTGGCGGAGGTAGTCCGATATGTATCCGTTGCCGGCGCGGTCCACCGCAAGGCCGCTCAAGTACTCGCCCAGCATGCCGGCGGTGGCGCTCAAGTCGGTCGGGTACTGATAGGTCACAGGAGGGCTTGGGTCGGAATAGCCCGGCACGACCGAGCCGGACTCCTGGACGAACAGGAGGCGGCCGCCGCCGTTGCGGTCGACGGTCCGCCAGCCTCGATGTTGCGCTTCGTGGCTCCCGGTAGCCGGGCTGCTGGAACCGCCGCCAACCATGACCGCGGTCGTGGCATATAGCGTGCCGTCGGGGCCGAGTGCCAGCGTGGACGGATTGTCGCCCAGGCTCTGCGGCAGAAGGCGGTTGGCGGGCGCATGCGTCGGGAACCTCGACAGCGACATCGTGCTGGTCACCCCGTCCAGCGTGATGCGTCGCAGGGCGACGGCAGGCGACCCGTCATAAGACTGATAGCCCGAGCCGTCCAGGGCGTAGAGAACCTGGCTGTTCTTATCGAAAAGAAGCTGCGAGATCTGCTTCGTAAAGCCTGCCGCGTTGCCGGTGCCGTCCGTCCCCGGAGGCACGCCATCCTTGCCGACAAAGTCTGACACGACGCCGTCCTGCGTCAGTTTGAAAATCGTGGCATTGGCGTCGTTCGCCACAAACAATGTGCCGTCCGGGCCGACCGCGATGCCGGCCCTGACGTAGTTGCCGGTTGGGTTTTTGGCCAACAGGACGATGGCCTGGTTATTCACCGGCGGCGTGCCAGAGCCTGTCGTATCCGATGAGCCGCCTCCACCGCCGCACGACGTCAACAACGTGGCGGCCGCCGCGACGAGGATGGCACGGCGTGTGGATACGGTGGCAGGTATGTTGAACACAGTTCGATCTCTTTCTATCGTAAGCCTGGCCGGAGTGGCCACGGCATGCAGGATAGCAAGAGAACGATATACAAATTCTCACGGATGGTCACGACGAGAATGCCGCGGTTTCATTTCTTCGCTGCAGGAGCTGGCAAACCCGTCAACGCGCCGGTCAGGTAAGTTTTCATGCGCGAGGCGAACCGCCGCTCGACCAGGACGTGCACGCCATACGCGGCGCCCAGCACGGCGGCGATCATGCCCCAGAACAGCAGATGGGCGCTTACCGTCGGGTAGAAGCGATTGAACACCAGATAGCCGATGTTCTGGTGCAGCAGATACAGCGGATAGCTGATCGCCCCGGCCAACGGCCAGCGATAGCGGGCGATCGAGCCCGTCCGGCCCAATGCGATCAGCAGCATCACCAGGAAGAACAAGGTCAGGATGCCGATGACGATAGCGCCGTTCAAGGTCGACATGGCGTTCTCGGCGCGCACCTTGCGCAGGATAACTTCCGATTGGAAGAGGGCGAGGCCCCAGGCGCCTGCGAGTACCGTCAGCCTGCTCACGGCCGCACCCTGTTTCCAGATCAGGAAGCAGGTGGCACCGGCGATGAAATACGCCGCGTAATCGAAGATCAGCAGGGTGCGGACGGCATGCAGCGCACCTGCCGGCAGCCACGCATCCGGGAACAGCGCGAGGAGTGCGAGCGCGATACATGCCAGCAGCCACATGACGAGGTAGCGCTGCGCCTGGTGAATCTTTCCGATGACCAGGAGCGCGGCCACCAGTGCATAAAACCGGATCTCGACCAGCAGCGACCAGTAAGCCCCTTCCAGCAACGGCACCCTGAACAGGTCGGCGACCATCGTCATGTTGATGGCGTACTGGCCGAACGTGACGTTGCGTGGCGCGGCAAGTGAGATGCTGGCCAGGAAAGTGATCGTGCAACAGGTCCAGAACGCGGGGTAGAGCCGCACGACGCGGGAGATGCAGAAGTCGCGCAGGCGCGCGCTGGCGGCCGCGGTCATCAGGACGACGAATCCGCTGATCATGAAAAACAGTTCGACCCCGAGGAAGCCATACTCGGCGACGGGCGCCAGCAGCGGGTACGGCATCGCCGAGAAGCCGCCGGCCGGCCCACGGTAGGCGTAGTGAAAAAAGACGACGGAGAGCGCCGCCAGGAATCGCAGAAGATCGATTTCGTTGACTCTGGTGCGTGTCATGGCGTGAACCTCCAGGCGGCGGATTCAATGGTGCGCGACCATGCCCGCGGGCGCGATGGCCCCCGGTGCCGTACTTCGCGTCCGTGGTTGGACGCGCTTGTCCAGCATCTGCCTGCTCGAGATCGCAAACAGGAGGAATATCCAGATCGGGGCCTCGTAGAAATACATGATGCAATACGCGGGGATCAGGACGATGATCGCCGCCAGGATGATGCCGTGCAGAGCGAATATGCGCAGCAGGATCAGCGCCAGCGGCAACGTCACGATAATGCCGCCGCGGCTGACCAGGTTCAGGATGACGCCGATGTCCTGGTAGTGGCATCCGATGCAAGGATCCGTTCCATAGCCGAACCCCGTGAATTTCTCTTCCACGCCGGCATCCAGGTATGTGTTTATGCCCTGCATCTTGAACGACAGGCTGGGATCGTTGCCGCCGAAGCGGGTCATCAGGTGGTCGATGAAATTGGAGGCGTAAATGTAGAAAACGACGACGGACAGTGCGATGACGATTTCGAGCAAGCCGATGCGCTTGCGCCACAGCCAGCCGAGCAGCAGCAACAGCACGGAAACGAAGAAGATCGAGGATGCGGCATGCGTCATCAGGACGGAAATGATGGTCCCGACGGCCACGACGATGAGCTTTTTGCTGAACTCGGCCGAAAATGCGTAGATGGCCAGCATGCACGATACGTAGTTGGTGTAGGTGCCGGGCTCCACATGCAGGCCCGCAAAGCGGGCGATGTTGAAGTATTCCTCGGTGACGCGGCTTTCCGTGCCGAACACGAGTTGATGAACGTCGTAGATCGTATGCGTGACGAAATAGTACAGGATCACCTGAATGGTCAGCGTCAGTACGTTGATCCCGATCAGGCATGCCAGCGCCGCCTCGAATTCCCTCCGGTACGAGAATCGCGTTTCGAATATGGCGATGGCCAACGCCAGGTTGGCGGCGATCAGGAGGACGAATTGCGGTGGCACCGGCTTGACGACGACCACGTGAAAAACCAGTGTGAACAGCAGCGTCGCCACGAGCAGGGAAGGCAGTTTCACCCGGATCTTCCCGAGGAACACCAGAGGCGACATGGCCGCCATGGCCACGCCGGCCGCGAGATACTTGGGCAGCATCGTGGCGCGGGTTCCCGATTCTTCGAAAGGCGTGAACAACAGGAAGAGCGCGACGAGGAACGCCAGGAAGAACGAGATCGAGAAACCCGACGGAGAGCGCTTGTTCTTCATGGCTGGACCAAGATTTCCGGGATGAAAAAGGTCGCCGAAGTCCCCCGTCCGGGGACGGGGTGGCTGGCGCACACCCGTCAAGCATGCGCTACGACGCTGAAGCTCGTTTGATGTGACTCAACTAGAAGCGGCTGGTCAGCATCAGAGTGACGCTGCGCGGGCTGCCCGGTGCGTGCAGCGACTGCGCGCCGTCGTGCCACACGTAGTCGTAGTAGCGGTCCGCCACGTTGCGGACCTGGAGCTCCACGTCCAGGTTGTTGCCGAGGCGGTAGGCGGCCGACAGGTTGACGACGGAATACGCCCCGAACTTGCCGGTGGTGTTGGTCCGGTCGAGGAAGTAATTGCTTTGGCCATTGATCGAGCCGGACAAGCGCAGCGCGTCGCTGACGTTGAAGTCCGCGCCCGCGTTGTACAGCAGGTGCGGCGTGTGATCGATCTCGTTGCCCTGCGTGGCGATCGACGCGTCGTCCGCCTTGACGATGCGCGCGCGTTGCACGGCGGCGCCCACCCACACGCCCAGGCGCGACGTCGGCCGCAGGTTCAGCTGCAGGTCCACGCCCCGGCGCCGCGTCTCGCCGATGTTCTCGGCATCGTTGGCCGGGTCGTTCATCTTGCGCCGGGCCTCGTTGGACGCATATTGCTCCCACACCGCGAGGCGGCCTTCCACGCCTTGCGCAGGGCGGAACTTGACGCCGGTCTCCCAGCCATCGTTGATCGACGGCGACAGGTCGCTGGTCTGGTTGACCTTGTAGGTGGCGGTGCCGATGCCGATCTGGAATGTGCGGCCGACGTTCCCGTACACGGACCAGGCGTCGTTGACCTGGTACACGGCGGACAGCTTCGGTTGGCGGATCAATCCATAGTCGTTGATGCCGTAGACGCGGCCGTCCAGCAGGTTCGTGTAGCTGCCGGTGAGCTTGTCGACGCGCAGCGCCGGTGTGATGGTGAGTGCGGCGGCCGGCTTGTAGATCGCCTGGATGAACCCGCCAGCCGTGTTCAGGTCGAACTGCTGGTCGCGGGTCTGGGATTGCCGCACCGCGCTCGCCGTGAACCAGCGCTGGCTCGCGTTGTCCTGGCGCTCCGTGTCCAGCCCGCCGACGACACGCAGCTGGCCGGTCGGGCGCCACGTCAACGTCGTCGAGGCGCCGGTGTGGTTTTCCTCGATC
The DNA here is from genome assembly GCF_047302885.1 of Massilia sp. CT11-137. Lineage (NCBI taxonomy): Bacteria > Pseudomonadati > Pseudomonadota > Betaproteobacteria > Burkholderiales > Oxalobacteraceae > Massilia > Massilia sp. CT11-137. The sequence goes on along the minus strand of NZ_JBKYMP010000002.1, from coordinate 3,553,585 downwards.
GTGCGTTCCTGCTGGCGCGCCCCGGCGGAGAAGGTCACGTAGCGGTGGTCGTTCAGGGCATTGTGATAGACCTGCGCCGCCCAGAACAGCTGGCGCCCGAGCGCCGTCTCGGCCTGCAGGGCCACCTGGTCCATCCGGCGCGTGCCGCGGTCGGTGGCGTTGTGCGGCATCGACTGTTCCCAGTCCGCGCGGGCTTCCGCAGCCGTCAGGAAGCCCGGTTCGTCGGCACGCACTTCATGGTGGCGCACGATCAGGCCATACCGGCTCGTGCCGTTGTCGGGCGAATAAAACCATTTGCCGGAGAAGGTGGACTTGTCCGCATCCGAGTGGGCGCGGTAGCCGTCCGTCCTTTGCCAGCTCGCGGCGTAGTTCTGGGAGAAACCATTGCGGTCGATGCCCAGTGCCGCCTGCGCGTCGCGCGTGTCGAAGCTGCCGTAGCCGAGGCGCGCCGCGCCGTAATTGCCGCCGATCTTCGTCACGACGTTGGCATTGCCGGCGATGTTGTGCAGGCCGTAGCGGGGATCGTTCGTGCCGCGCACGAGCTCGACGGCGCGGATGTCCAGCAGCGGCGCCAGGTCGAGGTAGGGCATCATCCCGTCGTTGCTGTTGCTGGGTATCCCGTCGATCAGCAGCTTGACGGCGTTGATCTCGCCTTCGCCCGTGAAGCCGCGGATCGAAATCTTGCCGGACGTCGTGCCCTGGCCATATTGCGTCAGCATCACGCCGGGGAGTTGGCCGAACAATTGCCAGTTGTGGCTGATTGCCTGTGTCGCGATCTTGCTCTCGTCCAGGAGGTCGACCGACGTCAGGACATTGCGTGTGGCCAGCGGCCCCGTTGCCTTGCCGACCACCGTGACCACACCGACCGTCATCGCCGGCGCCGCAGCGATGTCTGCCGTGTCCTGCGCGCGTGCCGACAGCGCGAAACACAGTCCGATGGCGAGAACGACCGTCTTCTTACGAAAAAACATCATCAAGTGTTGATAGAAAGAAAAGTTGGATCTTACCCCACATAAATTGGACTGTAAATTATAATGAGAATGATTCGCATTGAAACAACGGAACGGTATGCGCAGATTCATCTCATGGTTACACCGGTATGTCGGGCTGACGGCGGTGGTCGTGCTCGTCATGAGCGGCATCACGGGCGCCGTCATTACCTTCGATGGCGAGATCGACCGGGCCGCGCACCCCGAGCTGCGCCGTGTCGAGCCGCGGCCGGGCGGCGCCGGCGTCGACACCCTGGCGGCCAGGGCCCGCGCCGCCTGGCCGCGCGCCCCGGTGCGCATGCTCGTCCTGCCGGAGTCGCCCGGGGACGCGGTGGAGGTCTGGTACCGGGGCAGCAGCATGCGGGCGTACCTCGGCCCGCACGACGCCCGCGTGCTCGGCCTGCGCGACACGCACGATTCGCTGATGGGCATCCTCGTCGACCTGCACACGAACCTGCTGTCGGGCGAGGCGGGCAGGGCGGTCATCGGCGGGTTCGGCCTGGCCGCCGTGCTGCTCATCGTCCTGGGCGTCTGGCTGTGGTGGCCCCGGCGTGGCCGCTGGCGCCAGGCATTGACCGTCAAATGGGATGCGGGTGCGGCGCGTGTCTGGCTGGACGTTCATAAAGTGGCGGGCATCGTGACGGGCGTGTTCCTCGTCGTGATCGCCGGTAGCGGCGCCGCGCTGGCGCTGCCCGGCGTCTTGACGGAGCCGTTGCTGGTCGCCTTCACCGGCGCAGGGGCGAAACAGGCCGCGCCGGCCTCGTCATCCCGCGCGGGACCGCCCGCGTCGCTCGACGCGATGGTCCAGCGGGCAGAGGCGACGTTCCCCGCCGGACGGGTCACGCGCCTGATGATGCCCGCCACGCCGACAGGCGCGGTGACGGTACGCATGCGGCTGCCCGGAGAAATCCACCAGATCGGCCGCACGTTCGTCCACTTCGACCGGTACGACGGCAGGCTGCTGCGGACCGACAACGTCCTCGAATCGAACCTGGCCACGCGCATCAACGCGTGGTTCTATCCGCTGCACACCGGCGCATACGGCGGGATGGCGACCCGCGTGCTGAACGTCCTGCTCGGCCTGTCGCTCGCGCTGATCTCCCTGTCCGGCGGCTGGATGTGGGTCAGGAACAGGCTCGCAAGGAAACGGGCGGAGGCGCGCAAACGCGGGCGTGCGCCGGTGACGACCGCAGTGAATTGACGGTTCAGTCGTCCTTCCGGGACCGGAACGGAAACATCAACTGTTTGGTGAAACCGTCCGGTACATAATCGCCCACCACGCCGTATTTCTCGGGAAAGCCCGTCTGGCCTTTGACGGCCGTACCCAGGATGTGATCGATGAACGCGAAATGCGCGGCGTAATTCTTGTCGATGGCCGCGTCGTCCGACGAATGGTGCCAGTGGTGGAAATCCGGCGTGACGATCACGTATTTCAGCGGGCCCCACGGCAAATGCACGTTGGCGTGGTTGAAGACGGCCTGGAATCCGACCACGACGATGTACACGTCCATGACGTTCTTTTCGAAGCCGAGCACGTACAGGGCGCCCAGTACGCCCACCCGGGTGATGATCAGTTCCACCATGTGCTGGCGCGAGCCGGCCAGCCAGTCCATCGTTTTCGCCGAATGATGCACGGCGTGGAAACGCCACAGGAAGGGAATCTCGTGGTAGGCGCGGTGGGTGCAGTATTGCACCAGGTCGGCGCACAGGATGCACAGCAGCAGTTGGGGCAGGAACGGGATCGATTGCACCGTATTCTGGATCGTGTCGCTCGCCATCCAGCCGAACAGGCGGTGAATGGCAAAGTTCACGGTCAGCAGCGCCAGGCCGACGATGAAATGGTTGACGGCAAAGTGCACGAGATCGGTCTGCCATTCGCGGCGGAACAGCAATTGATCCTTATAGAGCGGGAATACCTTCTCGATCACCGCGAAAATCAGGGTCGAGCCGAGGAGATCGAGGATGAACCAGTCCAGGCCGATGTACGGCGTGTGGTCGGGAAAATCGGCGACGGGGACGTGCGATCCGCCCAGCGCCAGCGTCAAGAGAATGAGCGCCGCCGCCATGCCGTTGATGCTGCGGCGCCGCTTGAAGATCACGTTGAGCAGGCTGATCGACCCGGACAGCACCATGGCCGCGAACATGATCGAGCGGATGATGTCCGGATCGTATTTCTGGCGCAGCTCCGGGGTCGTCAGATACTGCGGAAAATGAAAGGCCAGCACGCCGAGGAAACACAGCACGGCCAGGAAAAACGCGAGCGCACCGCTGGCCAGCCCGTAGCCGGGTTCCAGGCGGCCGCTTTGTTGCAGGATGTCGGCGGTAGCGGAGACGGCGTCCGTGACGTCGTCGAGCGCGGCGCGCGCGGGCTTGGTCAAAATTTTCATGAATGCGATCCGTTCTCGGCGATCAGGGCCGGCGGAGCATAGCATTTTGCGTCGCGCGAAAAGGCGCGGATTGTCACGTGGCCTTCAATCGGGGATGGGTTCGACCATGTCCCCGTGCCCGGCATATTCGTGAAAGATATCGTCGAGCCACGTCGCCAGTTCGTCCGCCGGCACGTCCGCTGGGATGACGACCTCCTCGAACGGGGTCCGCTTGCCGGGAACCGCGCGATACACGGCCCAGGCGTCGTTCTCGCGCCGGACGTCGACCTGGAAGCGGCCGTAAATGTTGAACCTCATCTGCGACTCCTTTCGGTTGGCGGTCCAGTGTAAAGGAATTTCCACCTCGGCCAGCCGGTGCGGACTGGCCTGGCCGGCGTCTATATCGGAACGGTATAGATCCCCCGCGATTGCGCATGCATGCGGCGGCCCGGGCGCGGCTACACTGGCCGCCATGAAAATCACCCGACTCACCACTTACCGCGTCCCGCCGCGCTGGATGCTGCTGAAGATCGAGACCGACGAAGGCGTCACCGGCTGGGGCGAACCCGTCATCGAGGGGCGCGCACGCACCGTCGAGGCGGCCGTGCACGAACTGTCCGACTACCTCGTCGGCAAGGATCCGGGCCGCATCAACGACCTGTGGCAGACGATGTACCGCGCGGGCTTCTATCGCGGCGGCCCGATCCTGATGAGCGCGATCGCCGGCGTCGACCAGGCACTGTGGGACATCAAGGGCAAGGTGCTGGGGCAGCCTGTGTACGAGCTGCTGGGTGGCCTCGTGCGCGACCGGATGAAGACGTACAGCTGGGTGGGCGGCGACCGTCCGGCCGAGCTGATCGCCGGCATCGCCGCGCTGCGCGAAGCCGGTTTCGACACGTTCAAGATGAACGGCACGGAAGAACTGGGCATCATCGACAACGCGCGCAAGGTCGACCAGGCTGTCGCCCGCGTGGCCGAGGTGCGCGCGAAGTTCGGCTTCGAGATCGAATTCGGCGTCGACTTCCACGGCCGCGTGTCCGCGCCGATGGCGAAGGTGCTGCTGCGCGAGCTGGAGCCGTACCGGCCGCTGTTCGTCGAGGAACCGGTGCTGGCGGAGCAGGACGAGTACTACCGCGCATTGGCCGACGCGACGTCGATCCCGCTGGCGGCTGGCGAGCGGATGTACTCGCGCTTCGACTTCAAGCGCGTGTTCGAGCGGGGCGGCCTCGCCATCGTGCAGCCGGACCTGTCGCACGCGGGCGGCATCACGGAATGCGTCAAGATCGCGGCGATGGCGGAAGCGCACGACATCGCGTTCGCGCCGCATTGCCCGCTCGGGCCGGTGGCGCTGGCGTCGTGCCTGCAGGTGGACTTCGTCGCGCACAACGCCGTGCTGCAGGAGCAGAGCATGGGCATCCACTACAACCAGGGTGCCGAACTGCTGGACTACGTGAAGAACAAGGAAGACTTCCGCCTGTCGTCCGGCTGGATCCGGCCGCTGCCGAAGCCGGGCCTCGGCGTCGAGATCGACGAAGAACGCGTGATCGAGGCGAGCCGCACGGCGCCCGACTGGCGCAACCCCGTCTGGCGCCACGCCGACGGCAGCGTCGCGGAGTGGTAGTCCGGCCTGCCGCTGGTGTACGATGCATGTCATACAAAAACATGCGGGGCCAGGGAAGCGGCAGGAAGAGATGAACGGAAGACTCGAAGGGAAGGTGGCGATCGTCACCGGTTCCACCATGGGCATCGGCGCGGCCGTCGCGCGGCGCTTTGTGGAGGAAGGTGCGCGCGTCGTGATCAACAGCCACGTCGACGACGCGGCCGCGCGGGCGCTGCGCGAGGAACTGGGCGGGACACGCAGCCTGTTCGTCCAGGCCGACATCACGGATCCCGCCGCGATGGAGCGGCTGGCGGCACGCACGCTGGAACGCTTCGGGCAGGTCGATATCCTCGTCAACAACGCCGGCGTGAACGTGTTTTCCGATCCGCTGGAACTGGATGCGGAGGGGTGGCGGCGCTGTCTCGCGCTCGACCTGGAAGGCGCGTGGAACGCGTGCCGCGCCGTGCTCCCGTCCATGCTGGCGGCAGGCAGCGGCAGCATCGTCAACATCGCGTCCGTGCACGGCCACAAGGTCATCAAGGGCTGTTTCCCGTATCCCGTCGCGAAGCACGGGCTGATCGGCCTCACGCGGTCGCTCGGCGTCGAGTACGCGGCGCGCGGCATCCGCGTGAATTCGATCTCGCCCGGCCTGATCATGACGGAGCGGATCGAGGCGTGGCTCGCCGGCTGCCCCGATCCCGACGCGGAACGCCGGCGCCAGGCCGCGCTGCTGCCGTGCGGGTGGATCGGGGAGCCGAAGGACGTCGCGAACGCGGCGCTGTTCCTTGCCAGCGACGAGGCGCGGTTCGTGAATGCGGCGGATTTGCTGGTGGATGGGGGCAGGAGTCAGGTGTATCACGACTAGGAGTGACTAGAAGCCTGGCCGCTTTCCTGGTGCTCGGACTGGGACCTTGTACGTCCGCTATCGACCCAACGCGGTCATTTCGCAGCAACGTATTTTCTTGACTTGATCCACGACCATTGCAGGAGGCTCCTCAACTCGTCGTCCGGTTCTGCGAGTACCCACTTGGCTATCGATTGCGTGAATCCCTCGGGGCATGTTCCTTCGAGTAGCTGAGAAAGACATGCAGTGACCCTATGTTGAATCTCATTGACCCGACGAAGCTGGCGCGGGTTGGCCAGTTCATCCGTGCCGGCCTCATAACTACTTCGCCCGGTGATCGTTATCTCCCAACTGAGCCTTGCCAGGAAACGGATTGCAAGATCTGGAGCAAGGCTTTCGATCCATTCAGCTTCAGCTGCGACTTTCGTCATTTTTTCTCCAAGCCGGACGGCGGTACGTTCGCCTGTACCCGAACGCAGCAGTTCATCTTATGGCAGCAGTCGACCCGAACCGGACGTTCGCGGTGTAGCCGTCAGGCTGTCAAATTAATGACAGCCTCAATCCGGTACCCCTCGGGATCGAAAACGAAGGCTGCATAGTAGCCATCGCCATATTCCGGCCGTGGCCCTGGTGCACCATTGCATCGTCCACCGTGGAGTAGCGCAGCAGTATGGAATTCGTGTACCTGGTTTGGCGCAGTAGCCGTAAACGCCAAGTGGAAGCCGTCTCCGGGAACTATGACTTGCGTTACGCGTTTCAAGCACAGCTTATCGTCACCACCTTCATACCCGTAACCCACGGCTTCGTCGTCAGCAAAGACTTGGATGTACCCCAGGGGTTTTAAAACCGCGTCATAAAAGGCAGAGGACCGGTCAAGGTTAGAGACCGCAATAGACAGGTGATGCAGCATATTTTCCTTGTTTGATAAGTCCGCTTCTGACCGATCTCGGCCGTTCATTGTACGGCAGGAACGACCCAATGCCGACGGTCATAAAGGTCAACGGCCTGTCGGCACGGTGCCTATGCCGAGAACCAAATCGCTGCGATGACGCCGATCACAACAGCTAAGCTGAGCCAATAAATCACACGCTGGTCCTTGGATGATTCTTCGTAAATCTGCTCACGTGTCTTCGTGAGGGAATCTACAAATAATTGGTGAAAATTTTTCTTCATATTGAATCGCCACAAGTTTTCTAGACACTCGACAGCCGCTGAAAATACTGCTTTTCGTACTCCATCGGCGACAAGTCATTGCTGAAGCTGTGCCGGCGCTTCGGATTGTAGATTCCTCTGCCTGGGAATTCACCGCCTTGCGCTCCTCTTCAGGCACGCCGTAGCGCTTCATCCAGGTGTAGAGGCTGGGCATGCTCACCCCAAGGCGTTCTGCCACCTCGCTCGCCGGGTGAGCACGTTCTGCCACCTGCTTGACCGCCGCGATTTTGAATTCCTCCGTGTACCGCTTTCCACTTATATCTTCTCCTTGACCCAGAATTATGGCTCAGGACTGTCTACAATTGTCGTGGCGATTCAAATGACATTCAACATCAAGATCAGCATTATTCCTCGGTATGACGGCCTTGAAAATATTCGCATCCGGTTTCTTACTTTACGTTTGTGCGTCCGCTCTTGGCCGAATTTTGTCGATCAGACGTGCGGTCTGAACAGGCCCAGGTCTCCCTCGAACGAATCCCGGGTTAGTCACTTCGACCCGCCACGACGGACGCGCCGCAATGCAAGTTCGAAGACAGTCAGACCGACTGCCAGTGCTGGCACCAAAGTCACGACGAGGTTGCCATCTGGTGTGGAGCATGACACCACACCCGCTGTTATGAAGGCAGCGATAGAGCCGAGGAGGATGGCTACGACTGGCAGCTTGGATGACATGCGTTCGCCCTGATCTTCATTATTCACAGCCTTGTCCTCCAACGTGTTCCAGGTGGCCGCTTCTGGCCGCTCCCGGCCATTCGGTTCAGCATAGCATGTTGTCGAAGTGAAAAAGTCACGGACTGTCACGACCGGCAGCTGTCGACCCAGAGTAGATGTTTGGGTCTTATTTCTCGATTTCCTTGAGCCAGTCGCGAAACCATTGAACTGGCATAGTCTCGCTATCAAACGATTTTGAGCGCAACTCCTCAATCGAGTATGTGTTCGAAAGATAGAGGTCCCACTGCGTTTCGATATCGGTCAGCACATGCAGTAACGCTTCGATTGAAGGTTCAGCGTCGATATTCAGATACTGACACCAGAAACGATCACACCACTCCGCGATCTGGCTGTGACTATACGGGCTGGTTTCCGGATTAGCGCCGTAGGTAAGCACACGAATCACTGAGTCACGAGTGAACGGAAGCTCAATGGGTTTAGACGGTTCCATGTTGTTCCGGCTCATTTGATCCGAGGCGCTGCCCCGTACGTTACTAGGTCCGCTCCTGGCCGAACCCGGCCGACTATGAACGCTCAGACCCAACAAGAATCTACATGCGGCTACTGACCCACACAAATAACTTTAGTTTCATACTGTTGGGCATTTTCCTTTTTCTTTGCTGCCCACGTGACCACTTCCTGAGCTTCCGCGGCTGTCATGACGGTTGCTTTTTCTTTATTTTTAATAAATGACACGCCTTCGAACTTGCCTTCCTTGCTACGCATGACTCTGGCAAAGACGGGCGCCGTCTTGCCGTCGCCAGTGCGCTTGTTTTGCTGGACGAGGTAACGCTTGTCGATTGTTTCCATGGTAAAACTCCATACTTGTAGAGCAAAGCAGCATTCTACGGCGTGTGAAGCGCCACCAGGAAAACACGGCGGGAGCAATGCTCACTCTTGTCCGGATAGCGCCGGTTGGTGAACGTCAGGACCCGACCCGTAGCGGACGTTCCGACGCCACGCATTGCGATATCAAGCTACTTTCGGGCGACCACTAGCGGCAACCGAGCTCAGTCCATGCTGTTACGTTCCTGGTGCCACGACGCGTGACAGTTAAGACACTGTTTCGCCCGTCTGGTAGCGAGACGGTGCCGGCACTTCCAACAAATTCCAAGGACTGCTCCGCATTCCGCAAACATCCTATGTTTCATATATTCGCGTACGACTTCCCTCGAGACTCCCTCTAGGTCAGCGATTTTCGTTTCAAGTGCATCTCGAGGGCCTTGGAGGTAGTTGCCGATTGATGAAAATGTGGGAAGTGACGGGCAAAACGCGGTAATCGATGCACCACATCGATCACATTCTCGTAAGCCCACAACTCTTTCCATAACGTCCTCTCTTGGATGTCCGCTCTTGGCCGAACCCGGCCGTTCGAATCAGCATAGCAGGCTGCCGACCTGTAGGAGTCGCGGACTGTCACCACAGGCCGCTGCCGACCCGAAGCGGACATCCCCACGCGATCAGTTTCCAATCTCTTTCGTTGGCTTCGGATGAGATTGTGTCGGGCGTATCTATGCCCGCACCGCGGCGTTTACTGGCGCCCTGCCACACCCATTTCAGGCCGCGAAGATAGCTTTCGGGCTTGACGGTACCGTGGTCCGTTCCCTCCACCGTATAACTCTGCAATTCCAAGCCCTTGTAGCCGTGTGTTCCGATCTGTTTTTCGAACAGTTCGATCGGTCCCCGGAACTGGACGGGTTCGAGCGAACCGGCCGAAATGAACATGCGCGCCTTGAACGGCCGATTCTGCTTGGCGAATGCCTCCTCAAGCTTGAACAGCGCACCGTTATCCCAGACGACAGCCGGGCTTACGGCGACATACCCGTTGAAGAAATCCGGATCTTTCAACGCGGCGCCGAGCGCAAACAAGCCGCCCAGCGAAGCCCCGACGAGGACGCGGTTGGTCTGTTCGGCGCGGTAGGTGGTTTCGATTAGCGGCGCGGCTTCCTTACGGATGAACTCGAGGAACTGGTGGCCCTTGCCCGATCCGGCGGCCCCTGCCATCGCCGTGTACGAGTGAAGATAACGACGCCGCATCGGAGGTCGCTGCGCTTGCGGAACATCTCGGTTTCTCGCCGGTAAAGCTCGGCGGACTTTCCGAAGGCGGTCTACTTGTGCATGCGCGCGGGAAAAGTTGGGGGCAGCTGATCTTCAAGGACCTCGTCAAGTTCGACTGATCTGATCTAAGCGCGGACGGTGCTGGCAGGTAAGTGGCACTTCGTTCAACCGGAAACGGGCGCGCGCGTGGGCCCGTTTTTGGCCGGTAGCGGGCGGTGATCACGGCTCAGTGTACCGAGCCGTTGTCGTCGGAGTAACAAAACGTGTTGGTAGCCGCACTAAGTCGTATTCCCGAGTTTGACCCTGAGCGGATCGGCAACTATCATTGTGGAAACTTTCAAGGCCCACGCCGCACCGCCATGTCCGATCCCCGCTCCGACCGCTTCGTCCGCGCCTACCTGAAGACGCGCCACCTCGTCCTGCTTGTCGAACTGGGCCGGCATGGATCGATCATGCAGGCCGCCCAGGCCGCGAACCTCACGCAGCCGGCGGCCTCGAAACTGCTCGGCGAGCTGGAACATGCGCTGGGTGTCACCTTGTTCGAGCGCCTGCCGCGCGGCGTCGAGCCCACGTGGTACGGCAAGGTGCTCATCCGCCGCGCCGGCGCCTCGCTGGCCGAGATGGACGCCGCGTACCAGGAAGTGATGGAACTGATGTCCGGCCTGCGCGGGCGCGTCGCGGTCGGGGCGATCCTGACGCCGTCGACCACGCTGGTGCCGGCCGCCGTCACCCTGCTCAAGACGCGGCATGCGCGCCTGAACGTGTCGATCGAGGTCGGCAGCAGCAAGCAGCTCGTCGAACGCCTGCGTGCCGGGGACCTGGACATCGTCATCGGCCGCGTCGTGGACGGTTCGATTGCCGACGAATTCCACTTCGAGCCGATCACCGACGAGCCGCACAGCCTGATCGTGCGCGCCGGGCACCCGCTGCTGGGCGCGCGCGGCCTGGACCTGGCCGAACTCGCGCAGCAGGCGTGGATCGTGCCCCCCGCCGGCAGCATGGTGCGCGACCGGATGGCGGCGCTGTTCCTCACGCAGGGCCTCGAGCAGCCCGCGGAGACCGTGTCGACGGCCGAGCTGCCCGTCGTGACGACGCTGCTGCTGGGCAGCGACATGGTGGCGCCCATGTCGGTGGAACTCGTCAAGCCCTACCTGGATAGCGGCCTGCTGGCCATGCTGCCGTACGAACTGAATCTGCGGATGGACGTTTACGGCATCATCACGCGCCGCCATCACCAGCTGTCGCCCGCGGCGGAAGCCATGCTCGGCGCGCTGCGCGAGACGGCCACGCGTCCCAAGCCGACGGCGCGCGTCACGTACATCAAATCGGTGTAAGCTGGCGCGATGGCTTCCTCCGCATCACACCGCCTGCTCGGCATCGACTGGGGCTCGAGCAACCGCCGCGCCTATCTCGTCGACGCCGCCGGCACCTGCCTCGCCACGCGCGCCGACGACCAGGGCATGCTCGCCGTGCGCCCCGATTTCGCCGGCTCTTTCGCGGCCCTCGTGGCGGAGATGGGCGTCGATCCGGGCATTCCCGCCGTCGCCTCCGGCATGGTCGGCAGCGCCCAGGGCTGGCGCGAAGTGCCTTATCTCGACATCGGCGTGCCGCTGGACGCGCTGCCCGACCACGTGGTCCGCGTCGACGACCCGCGCGCCGGCCGTCCGTGCTTCATCGTGCCCGGCTACGTGCAGCGCGGCGAGCACGTGGACGTCATGCGCGGCGAAGAGACGCAGTTGCTGGGCGCCGTGGCGCTGGGCCGGCGCGACGGCTGGTTCGTCCTGCCCGGCACGCACAGCAAGTGGGTGCATCTCGCGGACGGCGTCATCCGCCGCATCGCCACGTTCATGACGGGCGAGTTGTTCGCGATGGTGTCCGCGCACGGCACGCTGGCGCCGCTGATGGCGGGCGCGCATGACGACGACGGCGCATTCGTCGCTGGCCTGGATGCCGCCCGCCGCGGCGCGCCGCTGTCGAACGCGCTGTTCGGCGTCCGTGCGCGCGTCGTCTCGGGCGCCATGCCGGCGGCGCAGGCGCGCTCGTTCGTCAGCGGCCTGCTCGTCGGGACGGAGTTCGTCGCCGCGGTCGGACTGACGGGTGGCGTCGTACCGCCGACCTGCATCGGCTCGCCCCTGCTGCGGGCCCGCTACGCGCGTGCGGCCGGCCATTTCGGCACCACGTTGGCCGGCCTCGATCCGGACCGCGTGTATTGCGCCGCGCTGGCGCGCTTCCTCGACCGGATTCCTTCATGAATTTTGCCTTGCCCCTCGTTGCGATCCTCCGCGGCCTCGATCCCGCCGACGCCGGTGCCGTCGGCCGCGTCCTGTTCGACGCCGGCTGGCGGCTGCTCGAGGTGCCGCTGAACCGGCCGGGCGCGCTCGATGCCATCCGCATCCTCGTCGACATGGCCCCGCCGGACGCGATCGTCGGCGGCGGGACGATGCTGAGCGTGGCGGACGTCGACGCCGTCGCGCAGGCGGGCGGCCGCCTGTTCGTGTCCCCGAACTGCAATCCCGTCGTCATCGCGCACGCGCGCGCAACCGGCATGCTGTGCGCGCCCGGCATCGCGACGCCCACGGAAGCTTTCGCCGCGCTGGATGCGGGCGCCCATGCGTTGAAACTGTTCCCGGCCGAATCGATCGGCCCCGCGGGGCTGAAGGCGTTGAAATCCGTCCTGCCGGCCGGTACGCCGTTGTGGCCCGTGGGCGGCGTCACGCCCGAACAGATCCCGGCGTGGAAGGCGGCCGGCGCGACGGGCGCGGGCATCGGCAGCCAGCTATTTGCGCCCGGCGTGGGGCTGGACGACCTGGCTGCGCGTGCGCGGGCGTTCGCCGACGCCTGGCGCGGGTGAGCACCGGGGCGGAACCTTGCCGCCGCCAACGGCCCGTGCGCGCAAGCTCAGCTCAGGTACCGGAGTAAGTCGTATGCTTGCTCGATCGCACGGTCGGTCGCGGTTGCCCTTTGTTCCAGGGTGAGAGCGCGACTCTCCAAAGGCAGCTCGTCGGATCTGAACCGGGTCACCGTAGCGATCAGCACGGGAAACCGGGGCGGCGGCGCTTCACCCGCAAGGTCGAAAAAGTGTGGCGGCGTTGGCTTCATCGCATCGTTGAGATAGTGAAGCGGAAATGCATGACGCGCATGGAACGGTAAATGGTCGAAATCTCCGAAGGCCAGTTGACGCGCGTGCTGGGCAATCGTTCCCCGGACCGTATCGAGCGCCTCGAATACGTCCAATCCAATCGGGCTTCGACGTTGGGCGAGGAAACCCAGCCCAAGCGGATTGACGTCGCGCTTCTGCTTGCCGCCCCATGTCCACTTCGCCATGATGCTGTCCACGGTCAGCGGCGGCGCCCCGGGCGCGGTCGGCCCTGCGATGGGGTAGCCCAGCAACGTGCCCATCAGCCCATCCCAACCGTTGGGATTGGACGGCGCCGGCTTGAATTCGCGCCCGGCGCCCGGTGCGCCATCGACAAGATCTTCCAGTAACTTGCCTAGCGATTCATGGGCCGGGTCCACCCGGGCACTGGGTGTCGGCTCGCCCGCAAGCCAGTGGACCGACTTCTGATTGGTCTCCCACCTCGTGTTTCCAGCGCCGTGGTCCCACAAGACACCAAATTTTCCGATGTCGTGGGTCGCTGCGCCGGCGCCATTGGGAGGCACGGCAATATGGTAGAAGCCGTGGCCTTTCGGCCGTGAGGCGTATCCTGTCTGGAGTTCGAATCGCGGCCATCGATGGAACAGGTAGAACTGCGAATGGTCGGTGCCGACCGGGTCCGGACCGTTGACGGGATCGTACGGAAACGTGAGGGGAAGCCGGTCGCCGGAGCGCTTCACCATCAGCAAGCAGGCGGCCCTGCGGGTGACCCTGTGTATTCCATTGCCCGCCGGTTCGGTGACGTAAACGACGAACATCCCATCCGCGAGCTCGCACCTCGGGTTTTCTTGCCCGGCCGTGAACTTCGCATACGGCGAACCGTGCAAGAAAGTCGCCCGGAAATTCACGGCGTTGACGTTCTGGTCGTACAGATTGGACGACTCGGCATTCAATTGCCGTACGGTCCGCTCCGAGATCAGGTCCCGTACGAAATGCGGCTCGTCCCTCACGCTGCTCACGGTCGCGCAATGATGGTGAGCGTCGGAAAAAATGCTGTTGTAGGCGTCGGTGCAATTCACGCCCGCGTGTTTAATCAGCGCCATCGATTCACCTTGAAAACAGTTCGGTTTTTGTTTGTCCAGGCATTCTATTGGACACGAATATCCTGCAACCTGAATTTGCGCACCCGTCCATCCGCATCGAACAGGATCCTGAGTTCCCGGATCTGCGTGCCCGTCGCTGCCATGCGGCCGACCAGGGGCACGTATTTCACGAGCCGTGCGGCGCTGTCGTCGTACCGGTAGAACCAGACTTCGCGGCCGTTCGGGAACGCCGTCACGGACGCGTCGCCCAGCGCGCGGCGAACGTCGTCCCTCGTCGTCGTGCCCGCGACCAGCAGGCCGGCGGCGCGGTCCTGCGTCAACGTTTCGATCCGGCCGTTGCCGGTGGCGGCGCAGCCGGCCAGCAGTGCGGCCAGCGAGAGCATGATCGCCGCTCTCATGGCGGATCGTCCATGTACTCGAATTCGAGCAGCGTGTCGTCCGGCCAGTTTGCGTCGAAGATCGCCGGGATGTACTGCCGGTCGCGCGCATGGCCCCAGTCGACGAGCGCATAGCCGGCTTCCGGCAGCAGGCGCGCGGAATTCGCGTACATCCATTCGCCCGCGATCGCTTCGCGCCGGGCGCCGTGGACGAGCGTGACGTTGAACACGGGACGGTCGGCGAAGAACGGGTTCTGGAACGTGCGGTACGTGCACGGATCGCCCGTGGCGACGAGCGCCATGATCGACGGATCGCGCACCATGCGGCGCAGTTCCGCCCCCTTCATGTCGACCTTGCACTCGAGCCGCAGGTCGCCCAGGCGGCGTGTAGCGGGCGGCAGTCCCGGCGTGCGGATATCGACGCGCCAGGCGTACGTACCGTCTTGTTTGTTCGTCATGACGACGGCATCCTGCGCGGCCAGGCGCGCATCCATCGGCAGGGTGAACGACTGGTTCGCGTCCAGTTCGACCGGCAGCTCGGTCTTGCCGGCGACGAGGGTGACGACGAGGCCCGCGAACGATGCGTCCTGCGCGCGCGGATACAGCCGGAATCGCAGGGCGGCGCCCGGTGCGAGCTGGCGGTGTTCGGCGAAGACCTGCATCCCCTTGTAGAACCTGCGGTACGGGACTTCGTCCACGTCGCGCACGGCTTCGATCCTGACGACCTGCGGCGCATTTTCGTGCGCCTCCTGCGCCGCGGAAGGCGGAGCCCAGCAACCCAGTGCGCCCAGCAAGGGCAGCCACGCTCGAATCCTTGTCACGGCGATGATCCCGAAATGTCGACGGTCGGCAGCTTACCGGATCGCGTCACGAAAAGATGCACGCTTTGTCACGGCTGGTAGAATGGACGGACGATCTTCAAAGCGCACGATCATGCCCCGACCCGACTGCCACCCCGCCGCCCAGGTCTTCTGGCGCGACCCCGCCTTGCCGTTCATCGAAGCGCGCCACGTCGCCGACGGGCGCGGCCTGCACTACGGGCGCCATTGGCACGAGACGCATTCCGTCGGCGTCATCACGGGCGGCCGCAGCACTTACGTCAACGGCGCGCATGCGGAAGTGGTGGAGCAGGGTGCAGTCGTCGTCATCAATCCGGGCGACGTCCACGGCTGCAATCCGGTCGACGACGCGCCGTGGTCCTATGTGATGTTCTACTTCGATCCCGTGTGGCTGGGCGGCGTCCAGGCGCGCGTGCGCGGCCTGGCGAATCCCGCGTTCCGCGCGTACGCACAGGCGGCGTTGCGCGCGCCGCACCTGGTGGAGGCGGGCGTGCGGTTGTTCGCCGTGCTGGCGGAGCCGGATCGCAGTGCTGCGGAACGCGAGGCCGCAGTCGTCGATTTCGTCGCGCGCCTGGACGGCGCGCTGGCGCCCGGACCCGCCCCGGATACGGTCACGCCGAAAGTCGAACGCGTCGCGCGCCACATCGACGCGCATTTCGCGGACGCCCTGCCGCTGCAGGACCTGTGCGAGGCGGCGAACCTGTCCGGCTCCTACCTGATCCGCGCATTCAAGAAGCGCTACGGTGTCGCGCCGCACGAATACCAGACCAACCGCCGCATCCAGTACGCGAAGGCGCGGCTGCGGGCCGGCGCGCCCATCGCCGAGGTCGCGCTCGACACGGGCTTTGCCGACCAGGCCCACTTCCAGCGCGTGTTCAAGCGGATGACCGCCGCCACGCCGGGCCAGTACCGCGACTGAACGTCAGGCGGCAGCCAGCCAGACGACGCTCGCCACGAGCATGCCGGCCATCGTCCGGTTGAAGACGCGCACGCGGCGCGGGGTGCGCAGGTACACCTGCAAACGGCTGCCGGCCCAGGCCCACGCGGCGATCGACAGCCAGCACACGACGAAGTAGATCGCGGCGAACAGCCAGACGGCGGACGCCGCGCCGTCGGACGCATACGTGCCCATGCCCGCCAGCGCGGCCAGCCACGCCTTGGGACTCAGCCATTGCAGGGCGGCGCCCTGCAGCATCGTCGGCCGCGCCGCCGTCTCGCCCGCATCCAGCTCGCCCGCGTCGCTCGCCAGTTTCCACGCCATGTAGAGCAGGAAGACGACGCCGGCCCAGCGCACGACGTTCGTCACCTGCGGCCAGGCGGCGACCACTTCGTGCAGCCCGAGTCCGGCCAGCACGAGCAGCAGGCAGAACCCGGTGGTGGCGCCGGTGACGTGGGCGAGGCTGGCCGTGAAGCCGTGGCGGGCGCCGCTGCCGAGGGCGACGACGTTGACGGGGCCCGGAGAGATCGAGGTGGCGAGGGCGAAAGCGGCCATCGAAGCGAACATGCTCATCTGCGTTTCCTTTCGTGTTGAGGGATGGGGCAGACGATAGCGGCGGCACGCGGGCCGGTATTGAAAAAAATGACCCAACCAATTGCTCAGCAACTTGCGCGTTCGGCGCGGCGTCGCGATGGTATGGTGCTGCGATGACTTCCTTCGATACGACCCGGCGCCGCCTCCTGAAGGGGCTCGGCGCCGCCTGCGCGTCCGTGTGCGCACCGGCGCTGGCCGCGGACTTCGACGTGCGTACGTTCGGCGCCCGCGGCGACGGCACCACGGTGGACACGGATGCCATCCACGCCGCCATCGCCGCGGCCAGCGCCGCCGGTGGCGGCACCGTGCGTTTCCCGGCCGGCCGCTACCTGAGCTTTTCGATCCGGCTGCAAAGCCGCGTCGCGCTGTACCTCGACGCCGGCAGCGTGATCGTCGCGGCCGATCCGGCGGACGGCCAGGGCCGCTACGACCCGGCCGAGCCGAACCCGCACGACGCCTACCAGGACTTCGGCCACAGCCACTGGCACAACTCGCTGATCTGGGGCGAGAATCTCGAAGACGTGGCGATCCTGGGTCCGGGCCGCATCTGGGGGCGCGGCCTGACGCGCTCGGGGCCGGGCGCGAACCGGCCGCTCAACGCCGGCGACATGCCGTCCTCGCTCGGCGGCAAGGATCCGATGGGCGAGCGCGCGAAGTCCGGCGCCGTGTTCGGCGCGGAGATGGACGGCAAGGGCAACAAGGCGATCGCCCTGAAGAACTGCCGCAACGTGCTCCTGCGCGACTTCTCGATGCTCAAGTGCGGCCACTTTGCCGTCCTGGCGACGGGCGTGGACAACCTGACGATCGCTAATCTCACCGTCGACACGGAGCGCGACGGCTTCGACATCGATTGCTGCCGGAATGTCCGCATCAGCGACTGCGCGGTCAATACGCCGAACGACGACGCGATCTGCCTGAAGAGTTCGTACGCACTGGGCCGCGCGCGCTTCACGGAGCACGTGACGATCACGGGTTGCCAGGTCTCGGGCTTCGACCTCGGCACGCTGCTGGACGGGACCTACCAGAAGACGCAGCTGAAAGCGCCGGACGAGGAAGGCGTGTGCGGCCGCATCAAGCTGGGCACGGAATCGAACGGCGGCTTCCGCAATATCGTCATCGCGAACTGCGTGTTCGAGCATTGCCGCGGCCTGGCGATCGAAAGCGTGGACGGCGCCGTCATCGAGGACGTCGCCGTCGACAATCTCGCCATGCGCGACCTGACGACGGCGCCGCTGTTCATCCGCCTGGGCCGGCGCATGCGCGCGCCCGCGGGCACACGCGTCGGCGCGATCCGGCGGGTGAACATCAGCAACGTGGTCGTGTCGCAGGCGAACGCGCCGTACGCGGCTATCGTCGCCGGCCTGCCGGAGGCGCCCGTCGAGGACGTGCGGCTGTCGAACATCACGATCGTGTACGGCGGCGGGGGCACGGCGGCGGATGCGCGGCGCGTGCCGCCCGAGGTGCCGGACCACTATCCGGAACCGAGCATGTTCGGGGTGACGCCGGCCTACGGCCTGTACGTGCGCCATGCGCGCAACGTGGAGGTCCATCACGCCGACCTGCGCACCGCGGCGCCGGATGCGCGGCCGCCCGTCGTGCTGGACGACGTGAAAGGCGAGCGCTTCGACCACGTGCGATTCGGCCGCGCGGCCGGCGTACCGGCCATACGGCGGGTCAGGCCGGCATCGGCTCCTCCTCGCGCGTGATACGCCACATGTCCAGGTTCACGCCCCGGCGGTAATCGTGCTGCATCTCGGGCGTCAGCACCTCGAACATCAGGCCATTCTCGAGCCACAGCTCGACGACGTCGAACACGCCGCCGCGCGAGCAGGGCACCGCGCGCCAGCCTTCGCGCCGGCCGATCGCGAGGATCTCCTCGACGGAACGCTCGGTCCCGATGGCCAGGTGGAAGCAGGCGTACGGGCGCGGGGCGGCGTCCGGATGCGGCCGGGCCATCCCGGCGCCGTTCCCCGGCGCCATCGGCAGCGTGTGCGGGTAGACCTCGACCATCGACCCGCGCACGTCGCCGGCCATCGCGACCCTCGCGCCGGGCCACGGCGGGAAGCGGAACGACTGGCCGCCCCAGATCTCGGCGATGACGGCGGCGACGCGCTCGGGATCGCGCGCGGGAATGGAAGCGTGAAAAATCATGGTTCTCCTCGGGAAGTGGCGGCACGGGCCAAAGTTGCGATGACACGCACGCCAACGTTGCCGAGGTAATTCCCGAGTACCGCCCATGCCGGGACGAAGCCCAGCTGCTGTTCGAGCAGGCACCGTGCGGCGCCGACGACGCAACGCTCGAACGTCTCGAGCATTGCGCCGCGCCGTGGGAGCGGCTGCGGGATAACTCCGGTGGTTGACGTGTCCATGGCGCGCATCTTGACATTCGCGCCATGGACGGTCTCGCCCCACCGGTGGGGGTATCGACTACTTGCCGATCTCGACGCGGTAGACCGGCACCACCTTCACGCCCTTCAGCTCGGCCAGCTGCGGCTTGCCGCCGAAGTCGGGCCGGTGCTCGCGCGGCAGGTAGATCGGCGCATCCGCCCGAAGGGGCAGCACGGTCAAGGTCAGCGGACCCTGGCGCTGCGCGGGCAGGTTACCCAGGTCGAATTGCCAGCGCTGGCCGTTGTAATACCAGTCGTCGACCATGCGCGTGCCATCGAACAGGCGGGCCACGTCGCCCGTGAAGTCGATGTCGAGCAGCAGGCTGTCCACGTCCTTCGACCGATTCGCCGCCCCGACGTCGAGCAGCCACGCGGCCGACGCGCCGAACGCTTCCGGATCCGGCTGCACGGCCGCATTGGCGTTGCCGCCGATGCGGACCGGGCGTACCGGCTGGGCGTCGCGCAGCGGCTTCACCGCGACCGCGACGTCGCGCGGCGGCAGCGTCGTGTCGAACACCTGGAACAGGCCGTCGCGGCCGGCGCTCTTCAGCGTCGTCGATGGATAGACGGCCGCGCGCACGTGGGGCTGGCCCGCGCTCCGGAGGACGAGCCGCCCGCCGTCGAAGTACGCCTGCGCGTCGCTGAGCACGAGCCGGCGCTGGCCCTGGAACGTCCCGATCGCCGCCTGGCGCGCCTGCGCCTGCGACAGCACGAGCACCGTCAGCGGCTTCGCGCCCGGGCAACGCACCGTGAACGCCGCATCGAGGCTGGGCTGGATGCCGTCCACGACGACCGCGCTGGCACCCTCGTCGACGTGCGCGCGCTGGGCCTGCACGCAGCCGCGGGCTTTCTCGCCGAACGCGAATTCGACGGGGATGCCGTCCTGCGCCGCGAACACCCACGTGCCGCCGTCCAGCCGAGCGAGCGGCTGCGCCGTCGCATACGTCAGGCGCTGGCCGCGCTCGTCACCTAAGTCGAAATTGACGGGCCAGGCGAAGTAGGCACCGGCCGGCAGGTCGACAGGTTGACGGGGCAGCGTTACCGTGCCGCCGGGCAGCTTGACCGCGAAGCGGACCTGCTCGCGCGCCGGCGTCGGATACTGGCGGATGTGGCCATCGTAGAACAGGAACGCGGCATCGCCGCGGCTGCGCACGGACCACCGCGGCGTATCTAGATCGGCCGGATCCTTCGGCACGACGTCCGGTTTGCGCACGGTCATCGGCGCCAGGCGCGCGCCGAAGTCGTGCAGGAACCAGTGGAACGGACGCAGGCTCGCCAGCACGGCGCGCTGCTGGCCGTCCGGACCCAGCGGCGCATTGAAGTCGTAGTTGATCGCCGGGACGTCGTTGTAGCCGCCGCTCTTCGTGCTTTCCTCGAGGGTCGTGCCGCCGACGGGATTGCGCCCGCCGTGGAACATGTAGTACCCCATCAGGTTGACGCCGGAGCCCAGCTGCACGGGCAGCATGGCCGCGATGTCGTCGCTGGAGACCAGCGTGCGGCGGCGGTACATGGCGGGCAGGCCCGCGCCGTATTCCGCGCCGAGGAACGGGGTCTTGTCCATGTCCGTTTCCGCCGTGCCCTGCTGGCTCGCGCGGGTCTGGGCACCGAGGTCGCCGCTCACGCGCGTGTCGAAACGGAACGCGTACGTCTCCTTCGGCGGCAATTCCTTGGTACTGGTCGCCCATGGCTCATCGGGGTAGCCGCCGAACACCGGGGTGACTTCGCCGGACGGGTACAGGGTCTGGTCCCAGCCGGTGACGGTGTAGTAGGGCACGTCGATGCCTGCCTTCACGGCAAGACCCTTCAACGTGCGGATGTGCTCCGCGCCGCGGCCCGGGCCGGCCAGGTTGTACTCGTTTTCGATCTGCGCGCCGATCACGGGGCCGCCCTGCTTGTACAGCAGGCCGTCCAGCTGGCGCCCGATCTCGCGGTAGTAGCGTTCCACGTAACGGAGGTAAGTCGGATCGTTGCCGCGCGTGGGCATCGCGTCGACCACCCAGTCCGGGAAGCCGCCGTAGCGCACCTCGGCGTGCGACCACGGGCCGACGCGCACGACGACGTCAAGGCCGTGCTTGCGCGCGAGCTGCACGAAGCGGCGCAGGTCGCGGTTGCCGGACCAGTCGAATTTACCCTCGGCCGCTTCGTGGTGGTTCCAGATGATGTAGCTGGCGACGATGTCGATGCCGGCCGATTTCATCTTGGCGAGTTCCGCATCCCAGCTGGCGGCCGGGCTGCGCGTGTAGTGGAACTCGCCCATCACCGGCAGCCAGGGCTTGCCGTCGCGCGTGAGGTACTGGTTGTTGATGCCGAGCGTGTGGCCGCCCGGCGCCGTTGCCGTGCCCAGCTTGATGGTGCCGGTGCGCGGATCGGGCGCCGGCGCCGTGGCGTCGACGGTGAGGAGTTGTTCCGCGCCCGCCATGCCGGGGCCGGCGAAGGCCAGCAGCACGGCGGCGCGGAGCAGTGTGGGTCGGGTCATCGTCATCATCAGAACTTGTACGAGAGGCCCACGTTGTAGCGGCGGCCGTATTCCATCACGTTCTGCATGTAGGCGTTCGCGTTCTGCGTGTAGACCACTTTCTGGTTCGTGATGTTGTCCAGGCCCACGCGCAGCTGCAGCTGCGGCGTCAGGTAGTACGAGAAGTTCGCGGTGACGTATGTCTCCTCGCCGTTTTCCGCCATGTACCCGGCCGTCCAGCGGGGCATGCGCACGAACGGGCTGTGGTAGTTGGCGGACAGGCGGGCCTCGAAGCCGTTCTTTTCGTACCAGAGCGTGACGCCGCCGTTGTTGCGCATCAGGCCTTCCATCGGGAAGTTATTGGTGTACTCGTGGATGTCGCTCTCGTTGTACGACCAGTTCGCGGCGACGCCCAGGCCGTCGAACGGGGCCGGCAGGCGCGTGAACGCGTGCTGGTACACCAGCTCCAGGCCGCGCACATAGCCGCCTTCGCCGTTGATGGAACGGGTGATGACCGCCTGGCGGTTGCCGATGGTCGTCGTGTCGGTCGTGATGCCGATGTAGCTGCCGATCTGCTTGTAGAACAGCGCGGCCGAGAACAGCGAGCCCTTGTCGAAGTACCACTGGTACGCGAGGTCGGCCTGGTTGGCCATCATCGGCAGCAGGCCCGGGTTACCGGCGCTGCCCGTCAGCGGCTGCTGCGAGCCCGGCGTCGTGTCCATCGAGATCTGGCGCGATGCGCGCATCTCGTCCATCGGCGCACGCGACATGGCACGGGCCAGCGAGAAGCGCACCTGGTGTTTCTGCTCTTCGTCGAGGCCGAAGATCAGGTTCATGCTCGGCAGGGCCTTCGTGTACGAGGCGCCGCCCGACACCGCCGTCGGCGCCGCGCCGTTCACGGACTCCATGCCTTCGCCCGTCTGGCTGGTGTGCAGGACGCGCACGCCCGCATTGCCGCGGTACTTCAGGCCGAACATCTCGCCGTCCAGGTCCGCCTGCGCATACAGGGCGCTCGTGCGCTCCTTGACGCGCCAGCCGGCCAGCAGGTCGTTCGCGGTCGGCGTACGGCCCGCCGCATCGAGGGCGCCCGGACCGAACGTGGAGGACACGGTGCCTTCGAAATCGTTCAGCATCAGCGCGGGGAAGTAGCCCGGCACGTTGATGGTGGTGTACGCGGAGGCCGGGATCGCCGCATTGTTCGGCGAGATGTTCCACGTGGTCTGGCGGTACGACTTCTCGCGGTCGGCGAAGCGCGCGCCGATCTTGAGGCGGTTGACGGGGCCCAGGTCCAGCGGCAGCGCGCCGCTCAACTGCGCGGAATCGAGGCGGTCGTGCACGTGGCCGTCGTTGTCGATGACCAGCTGCGGCGCGCCGAACGTCGCGAGGTTGCCGGTGTCCTGGCTGTACGAATACGACTGCTGCTCGTTGCCGGTGAAGGCCCAGGACAGGGTGCCGTTGTTCACGGTCGTGTTGCGCACGTCGGCCCACTGGCTGGCGCGGCTCGCGCGCGACGTGGCGACGTCCGCCTCGACCTTCCAGTCGCCCACGTTGAACTTGCCGTTCAGGCCACCGGCGAAGTTGTCCATGTTCTGGATCCAGCGCGTGCTGTGCGTGGTCAGGCTGACGTCCTTGACGGTCGCGCCGGTGACGTAGCCGTTGCGGATGTCGACGTTCGAGTAATTCCCGGTCTGCCAGCCGTCCCAGTTGCCGACGTCGCCGGTCCAGTGCTGGACGCTCGGCTCGCGGATCTTGTTGCGGGCGAAGTACAGGTCGGCCGTGATCAGGGCGTCGGGGCTCGCCTTCCATTCCAGCTTGCCCAGCACGCTGCTGCGTTCATTGGTGCCGCTCTTGAGCTCATCCTCGAAACCCCACGGCGTCTTGTCGACTTTGCCGTCGCCATTCAGGTCGGCGGAATGGTCTTCGTTGAAGCCCCAGTGGTTCTTGCGTTCTTCGATCGACGGCTGCTTCTGGTAGCTGAACGCGACGGCCGCACCGATGGTCTTGTTCGCGAACTGGTCGATCCAGATGCCGCCCAGGCGCGGGCGCACGGCCTGCGCATCGACGTCTTTCGCCAGCGGGTAGTACAGCGCGTCGGCCTTCAGCGACGCCTGGCGGCCGTTGTACTTCAGCGGCTGCACGGTCTGCAGGTCGATGGTCGTCGCGACGCCGCCTTCGACCAGGTCGGCGTTCTGTGTCTTATAGACGATGGCGCCGGACAGCGACTCGGACGGGAACTGCTCGAAGCGCACCGCGCGGTTCGGTTCGGACGATGCGAGTTCGCGGCCGTTCAGCGTGGCGCCGATGAAGCGTTCGCCCATGCCGCGCGCGACGATCTGGCTGGCGTTGCCGCGATCGAGACCGGCGGCGAGGCCCGGGAGGCGCGCCAGCGATTCGGCGATGGTGGTGTCGGGCAGTTTGCCGATGTCTTCGGAGGCGACGACTTCGACCATGCTGTTGGAGTTCTCCTTGACGGAGAGGGCGCTGCGCACGGACGCGCGGATGCCGGACACGACGACCTGCTGCACGGCGGTGTCGCCGCCCGCGGCCGGTTCGGCCGATGCGGTTTGCGGTGCCTGCTGGGCGAGGGCGGGGACGGCGGGGAGGACGAACAATGGGAAGAGCGAGCGTACGAGTACGCTCAGGGTTTTCTGCTGCATGTAATCTCCTTGCTTTTGTCGTTTAGACTTATGTGTTGTTGTCGACTTTGTTGGTGCGTCGAGCGAACCAATCAAGCGACTGACCGGCATTCTGTCGCGTTGCAAGGAGCACAACCATTATGTTTTTCACCAGCGTATATACGAAGTTCATATAGCCTGGTGAAAAACATAAAAAAAGAGGCAGCCCGCAGGCTGCCTTGGAATTGCTGGCGCTTGGTGGGCTCGGGGAGCCCACCCTACGTCATCGCTGTAGGGTGGGCACCCCGTGCCCACGATTGCATATCACCACCACCACATGCCGTAGGCTGTAGAGTGGGCACCCCGTGCCCACGATTGCATATCACCACCACATGCCGTAGATCGTGGCCAGCACCACGCAGATGACGGCCGAGCCGAGGGCGAACGCGCCGTCGACCTTGAACAGCTTGGTGTCGACGATCAGACCCTTCACCTTGCCGCGGGCGAACACGGTGCTGAGCAGGACCATGCCCGCGACCACCAGCCAGAACACGATGAACATGCGGTCCAGGAACGGGATCTCGTAGACACCGCTGCCGTTGTCGTGGGCGAAGCCGATCGGGGCGAGGAAGGACAGGTCCATCATCCCCGGCAGGAACTTCAGGATGATCGAGAACACGAGACCGCCCACGGTCGCGAACATCGCGGCGCTGGACGTGGTCTTTTTCCAGAAGAAGCCCAGCAGGAACATGGCCAGGATGCCCGGCGAGACGAAGCCCGTGTATTCCTGGATGTACTGGAAGCCGCCCTTCTTGTCGATGCCCATCAGCGGGGCGATCAGCACGGCCAGCAGCATCGACACGACGACGGTCATGCGGCCGATCCACACCATCTTCTGCTCGGTGACGTTCGGATGCAGGCGTTTTTGATAGATGTCGAGCGTGAAGATCGTGGCGATCGAGTTGGCCTTGCCGGCCAGCGACGCGACGACGGCGGCGGTCAGTGCCGCGAACGCGATGCCTTTCAGGCCCGACGGCAGCAGTGCCAGCAGGGTGGGGTAGGCGCGGTCCGGATTCAGTTCGCCGCCGACGCGCATCGCGTCGCCCAGCGCGCCGGAACGGTCCAGCGCGAACGCGGCGATACCCGGCATGACGACGATGACCGGCATCAGCAGTTTCAGGAACGCGGCGAACAGCAGGCCTTTGCGGGCCGTCGGCAGGTCGGCGCCCAGCGCGCGCTGCGTGATGTACTGGTTGCAGCCCCAGTAGTTCAGGTTCACGATCCACATGCCGCCGATCAGCGTGGACAGGCCCGGCAGGTCCATGTAGTTCGGGTTGTCGCGGCCCAGCACCATTTCGAAGTGGTCGCGGGTCGAGTTGTACAAGGTCGAGAAGCCTTGCAGCGCGCCGTGGCCGTTGCCCAGTTTGGCGACGAGGTCCAGGGCCAGCCACGTGGTCACGAGGCCGCCGATGACGAGGCAGGTCACCTGGATGACGTCCGTGTAGCCGATGACCTTCATGCCGCCCAGCGTGATGATGGCGGCGAAGACGGCGAGGAACAGCATGCAGGGCAGCACGCCGATGCCGGTGACGCTGCCGATGGCCAGCGCGCCCAGGTACAGGATCGAGGTCAGGTTGACGACGACGTACAGGCCGAGCCAGAACAGGGCCATCGTCGTGGCGACGGCCTTGCCGTAGCGCTGTTCGAGGAACTGCGGCATCGTGTAGATGTGGTTCTTCAGGTAGACCGGCATGAAGAACACGGCGACGATGACGAGCGTGGCGGCGGCCATCAGTTCGTACACGGCGATGGCCATGCCGATGCGGAAGCCCGAACCGCTCATGCCGATGAACTGCTCGGCGGAGATGTTCGAGGCGATCAGCGAGGCGCCGATGGCCCACCAGGTAAGGGAACCTTCGGCCAGGAAGTAGTCGTGCGAGGCGGACGTATTCGCGCTCTTCTTGCGGCGGTAGACCCACAGGCCGTAGCCTGCGACTACGACGAAGTAGAACAGGAAGACGATGGCGTCGAGGCGGGAAATCAGATTCATAGGTTTGTCTCGGTTGTGATTCGCGCGTTTCAGCGCTCCAGGAAGGCGTCCATGATCGCGGTCGGCTTGCCGCCGCGGTCAAAGGCGCCCATCGGATAGCCCTTCCAGTCGTAAGCCTCGGGCTCCCAATAAAACACGCCGCGTGCCATGCCGCCATCGACGGCGCGCGCCTTGGCGATCAGGTCGGCGATGACCGCCTTGCCGTCCGGGTGGTCCCAGGGCACGCCGACCTCGGACAGGATCACCGGTTTGCCGTAGCGGTGCACCATGTCGTTGAGGTTGGCGAGGCAGGCGGCCGTGGCGCTTTGCCACGTGTGGTTCTTTGCGGTCGTCGGGTAGGACGACGCGCCGATCATGTCGAAGCGCGCGCCGTGCGCCTTCAGGCCGTCGAAGTTCCAGCGGAACGTCGCGTTGTCGTGGCAGTTGTCGACGTGGACGATCACGATCGCGTCCGGGAACACCTGCTTGACGGCGCCATAGCCGCTGTCGACGAAGCGCGCGTAGTTGTCCATGTGTTTTGTTGCGTCGCCCTCGGGCCACAGCAGGCCGGTGCGGGTCTCGTTGCCGACCTGGACCCAGGTCGGCGTGACGCCCGCGTCGCGCAGGGCGGTCAGCACGGACCGCGTGTGCGCCGCGACGGCGTCGGCCAGTTGCGGCACGGTGTACCCGGCCCAGGCCTTCGGTTTCGTCTGCTGCTGCGGGTCGGCCCAGGAATCGCTGTAATGGAAATCGATCATGACGCGCATGCCGGCGGCCTGGGCGCGCTTCGCTTTCGCGACGACGTCCGCCGTGTCGTTCCAGCCATCCTCCGGGTTCACCCACGCGCGCAGGCGGATGGCGTCCATGCCCTGTTCCTTGAGGATGGCGAACAGGTCTGCGGTCTTGCCGTCGCGGTTGCGGAATACCCGGCCGGCCGCCTCCATTTCGCTGACCCAGCCGACGTCGGCGCCCTTGGCGAAGTTCACGTCGGCGGCGTGTGCGAAGGGAATCCCCAGCACAAGTCCGAACGCAAATGCGGCCGCGAGGGCGGAAAAGGTGTGCTTCATCGGTCTCCGTGGTCGTTATCGTTATTATCAATCTGGCAGCAAACCGGGATTCTAGGCAGGAAATGCCATGCGCACCCCATCCATTTTTCGCGTCACCTATGAAATATTCGTATGGCGGCAATGTTTCCCTTGAAACATCCGGTATTCTTTTGATAAGGAGAAAGGAACGCAGGTCATCAGCGCTCTCGAACTATACTGGTCCCGTACCCGTCGATTCGGGCGGGGTTCCGGCTGACGCCGGTCGGCGTCGCCTTATTGGAATCAGGAGGTCGAGATGAGCAAAGCAACATGTATCCTGCGCGGCGTCGCGCTGGCGTGCGCGCTGTGCGCGGCCGGCTCGCCCGCGATGGCGGCAAAAGATCCGGCGCGGTGGACGCAGGGCGACAAGACGAAAGCCCAGCGCATGGCCACGCTGAAGAAGGAAATCAACGCGGCGTACGCCGAGCAGCAGACGGCATGCAAGAAGAAGTCGTCCGCCAAACGAGCTTCCTGCCTCAAGGAAGCGCGCATGGTCTACCAGCGCGACATGGCCAGCGCGCCGCAACTGCTGGCCCAGGCGCCGCGCGGCGAGGTGACGGAGCGCGTCGTTTCCACGACGACGGCCCCGGCCACGCCTGACCAGTCGTCCGGCAGCACCGCCTACGGCAGCTCCAGCATGGGCGCGACCGGTTCCGGCGCCGACACCGTCAACGGCAAGGACGACGCGATCGCGCCGAGCTCCGGCCAGACGGGCGGCCTGCCGCCGCCGCGCGTGGACCCGTCGGACAACCGGGCGCCCGACCAGCCGCCGCAAGGCAGCACGGTGCCGGTCCAGCAGCAGCAACAGTAAGGGCTGTCTCGCGCCGCGGGGCGCCGAATGGTAAACTGCCGCCTTTTGCCGCAGAGGACCACGATGGCGCTTCGCGACCGCGCGCTGGAATTATTGATCGAGACGGATGCCGCCGCCAAGACGGCGGGCGTGGCCGCGCTGGCCGACGCCTGTCGCGCCGGGGCGGTGCGGCTCGACAGCGCCGCCGTGCTCAGCGCGGGCGACGCGGCCATTCCGGGCCGTCCCGCGCGGCCGGAACTCGTGCCGCCGCGCCTCGTCGGCCGCCGCTCGATGGCGACGGACGAAGGCCGCGCGATGCTCGTCCACGCGCTGGCCCACATCGAGTTCAATGCCGTCAACCTCGCGCTGGATGCGATCTGGCGCTTCCCGGGCATGCCGGACGCCTACTACACGGACTGGCTGCGCGTCGCGGCCGAGGAAGCCCACCATTTCACGCTGCTGGCGGCGCATTTGCGCACGCTCGGATGGGCCTATGGCGATTTCCCCGGCCACGACAGCCTGTGGGAGATGGTCGCGAAGACGAGCGGCGACGTCCTCGCGCGCATGGCCCTCGTGCCGCGCACGATGGAAGCGCGCGGCCTCGATGCCATCCCGCCGCTGCGCGCGAAGCTGGCGCAGGCCGGCGACGACGCGGCCGCCCGCATCCTCGACGTGCTGCTGCGCGACGAGGTGGGCCACGTGGAAATCGGCAACCGCTGGTTTTTTTATCTCTGCGCCCAGCGCGGCCTGGAACCGGTCGCCACCTACGATGCGCTGACGGTACAGTACAAGGCGCCCGTGCTGAAGGGCCCCTTCAACGTGGAGGCGCGGCGCCAGGCCGGTTTCACCGAAGTGGAACTGGCTCGTCTCGCGGATGCCTGACACCATGGACACGCAGGGGTTCCTGCTGACGCGCCACTGGCGCGATACGGACGCCGGCGTCGAAGTCGAGTTCTGGCTCGCGACGCCGGACGGACCACGGCGCGTGCGTCTCGGGCCGCAGCCGGCCGTCGCGTTCGTCCCGGCGGAGCAGGGCGACACGGTGCGCCTGCTGCTCGCACGCGAACGGGGCGCGGAACTGCGCGAGCTGTCGCTGTGCGACTTCCGCCACCGTCCCGTGCTGGGCCTGTACTGCACGCAGTACCGCCACCTCCTGCGCCTGGAAAAGCGCCTGCGCGAGCACGGCATCGACGTCTATGAAGCCGATATCCGTCCGCCCGAACGCTACCTGATGGAGCGCTTCATCATGGCGCCCGTCACGTTCACGGGCACGCCCGACCCGCACGATCCGCAGCTCCTCGTGGACGCGCGCCTGACGCCGGCGCAGGACTACCGCCCCGTGCTGTCGACCGTCTCGCTGGACATCGAGACGACGATGCAGGGCGAGCTGCGTTCGATCGCGCTCGAGGGCTGCGGCCAGCGCCAGGTCTACATGCTTGGCCCGGCGAACGGCGATGCGTCCGGGCTCGATTTCGACTACGAGGTCGTGGCCACGCGGCGCGACCTGCTCGACCGGCTGGAAGACTGGATCCGGCGGTTCGATCCGGACGCGATCATCGGCTGGAACCTCGTCCAGTTCGACCTGCGCGTGCTGCAGCAGCACGCGCAGCAGATGCAGCGCCCGCTGCGCCTCGGCCGCGACGGCAGCGCGATCGAATGGCGCGAACACGGCGGCCGGCAGGAGCATTACTTCGCCGGCATCGCCGGGCGCCTCGTTATCGACGGCATCGAGGCGCTGCGCGGGGCGACGTGGAGCTTCCCGTCGTTCTCGCTGGAGCACGTGGCGCAAAGCCTGCTGGGCGAGGGCAAGGCGATCGACAACCCGTACGACCGCATGGCGGAAATCGACCGCATGTTCGCCGAGGACAAGCCGGCGCTCGCGACATACAACCTGCAGGACTGCGTGCTCGTCACGCGCATCTTCGCGAAATCGGACCTGATGACCTTCCTGCTGGAGCGCGCCAGCGTGACGGGCATGGCGGCCGACCGCAGCGGCGGTTCCGTCGCCGCGTTCGAGCACGCGTACATCCCGCTGATGCACCGGCTGGGCCGCGTGGCGCCGAACATCGGCGACGTGCCGGGCGCGGACAGTCCCGGCGGGTTCGTGATGGATTCGCGCTCCGGGCTGTACGACTCGGTGCTGGTGCTGGACTATAAAAGCCTGTACCCGTCGATCATCCGCACGTTCCTGATCGATCCGGTCGGCCTCGTCGCGGGCCTCGAGGAGCCGGAAGCGGACACGGTGCCGGGCTTCCGCGGCGCGCGCTTCTCGCGCACGCAGCACTGCCTGCCCGGCATCGTCACGCGCGTGTGGCAGGGCCGCGATGCCGCCAAGCGCGAACGCAACGCGCCGCTGTCGCAGGCTTTAAAGATCATCATGAACTCGATGTACGGGGTGCTTGGCACGACGGCGTGCCGGTTCTTCGACTCGCGCCTGGCGTCGTCGATCACGATGCGCGGCCACGAGATCATGCACCGCACCCGTGAACTGATCGAGGCGCAGGGCTACCAGGTGATCTACGGCGACACGGATTCGACGTTCGTGTGGCTCGGGCGCGCGCATGCGGACGACGCCGCGGAACGCATCGGCCGCGCGCTCGTGGACCATGTGAACGCATGGTGGCGCGATTATCTGCACAACGAACTGCGCCTGGAAAGCGCGCTCGAACTCGAATACGAGACGCACTTCCGCCGGTTCCTGATGCCCACCGTGCGCGGCTCGGACGAGGGCAGCAAGAAACGCTACGCGGGCCTCGTGCGCCGCAAGGACGGCAGCGACGACCTCGTGTTCAAGGGCCTGGAGACGGTCCGCACGGACTGGACGCCGCTCGCGCAGGCGTTCCAGCAGGAGCTCTACGGGCGCGTGTTCCGCGGCGAGCCGTACGAGGACTACGTGCGCGACTACGTGGCGCGAACCCTCCGGGGCGACCTGGACGGGCAGCTCGTGTACCGCAAGCGCCTGCGCCGCCCGCTGGTGGAGTATGAGCGCAACGTGCCGCCGCACGTGCGCGCGGCGCGCGCCGCGGCCGAATTCCACGTGCGCCAGGGCCGGCCCGCGCAATACCGCAACGGCGGCTGGATCCGCTACGTGATGACGACGGCGGGACCGGAACCGCTGGAGACGCTGGACACGAGCCGCACGCCCATCGACTACGAACACTACCTGACGAAGCAGCTGGAACCCATCGCGGACGGCATCCTGCCGTTTTTGGACGACAGTTTCACGAGGCTTACCAGTCCGCAGGGCGCGCTGTTCTGATCAACCGCCGGCGCGCTTCGGCCGGTGGCCGAGCGTCGTCAGTTCTTCCATGATGCGGTCGCAGTGGTCGCCCTGGACCTCGATCACGCCGTCCTTCACGGTGCCGCCCGAACCGCACGCGGTGCGCAGCTGCTTGCCCAGCGCGGCGAGGGCGGCGGCATCGAGCGCCAGTCCCTTGACGAGCGTGACGGCCTTGCCGCCGCGGCCCTTCGTCTGGCGCGCGACGCGCACGTTGCCGTCGCCGACGAGTGCCGGGCCGGTCTTGCAGGTGCACGCCGCGACCGGCTGCCGGCAGCCGGGGCACATGCGGCCGCTCTCGGTGGAATAGACGAGGCCTCCGTTCGAATGCTTCATGGTGTGTCGTGAGTGATGGCTATTCCCGTGAGTTTACCAGCCCGGTCCGCTCGGCGTCTCCCATCCCGGTCGTGCACTTCTGTAAATACGATGTTACTATCCGGCGCGGGGTTCAACGAAAACAACAGGGGGTGGTCATGCATCATGCCGGCATGTTCGATGCGGTCTTTCTCGCGATGTTCTGTGCCTGTTTCGCCATCCGCGCGCCGCTCGAAATCAGGCACAGGAACACCAGGGCCGTCGAATCGCGCGAAGGGGTGTTCGAGAAGTTTTGCCTGCTGCTCGTGTTCACGGGCTCGACGACGCTGCCGTTCCTGTACCTCTTCACGCCATGGTTCGATTTCGCCGACTACGTGGTACGGCCCATCGTCGGCGGCCCCGGCGCCGCGCTTGCGGTGCTGGGCGTCTTCCTGTTCTGGAAATCGCACCGCGACCTGGGCCGGCAGTTCTCGCCGACGCTCCAGGTCAAGGAAGCGCACCACCTGGTCTCCGAAGGCATCTACAGCCGCATACGGCATCCGATGTACACGGCCCTGTTCCTCATCGCCACCGCGCAACTGCTGCTGATCGGGAACGCCGTCGTGGGGCCGGCGTTCCTGCTCGCATTCAGCATCCTGTATGCCTCGCGCATCGAGCACGAGGAAGACATGATGCTGGAGCATTTCGGCCAAGCCTATGCCGACTACAAGGCGCGTACCAAGCGCCTGCTGCCGTCCGTCAGGCAATAAGGTCAGGGCCCCGGATTCGGGTCGTCCGGCAACGATGGAATCGCGCGCAGGTATTCGTAGATGGCGTACAGGTCCCGCGTCGTCATCTTGCCGACGGCCGGCCACGGCATCACCTGCAGGATCTGGCCGGCCGGGTCGTGCGGATTGTGGCCCGTGCGCAGTGTCTTCACGAATTCCTCGCGCGTGAGGCCGGCCGGGCGGCCCGCGTTGTCCGGCGTGAGGTTCGGTGCCGTGAAGGGGCCGAACTGGCGCCCGCCGGACATGTATTGCTCGGCATTCACGCGCTCGGGCTGGCCCTGGAACGGATCGCCGCCGGGCGAATACGTCGGGTGCGTATGGCAGTCGATGCAGCCCGTCGTGTTGACGATATAGCTGCCCTGCCACACGAGGTTCCTCTGCTTGCCCTTCAGGTTCAGGATCACGCCGGGCGGCACGATTTCGCGGCCGCGCATGGCGCGGCTGTTGGTGTCGCTCAATGCGGTGGCGGCGTCCATGTCGCTGTCCGGGAACGGGCCGGGTGCGGCGGCGTACGGTGCCGCGCTGGCGGCGGCGAGGGCGAATGCAAGGCAGGTGCGGTGGGCTGCGTTCATGCTGTGTCTCCCAGGGTCGGTGGCTGAAGACGAATCAAGTCAGTATAGGCGTCAATACGCAACCCGCCAGCGCGGCCTTCCTGTCCATTCTGATAGGGTCCGGTGAGAATGCGTGCACTTTGGCGTTGGCGGCCGTGGCACCATCACGGCTCGACATCGGGAGACGTGCATGACGACATCATCCAGGCCATGGATCCAGCTTGCCGCCGCCATCGCGCTCGGCGTGAAGGCCACGGCACGGCGCGTGCCATACTGACGCCACCATGCACCTGTACCGCGAATTCCCGCCGCATCCCGCGCTGGCCGGCCACGTAGCCTGCCTGTGGACGAGCCACGCCGTCCCGGACGGTGCGCCCGTGCGCACGCGCGTGCTGCCCGACAATTGCATCGACATCCTGTGGCAAGATTCCTGGCCGCTCGGCAAGGTGGCGGGCATGATGTCGCGTCCGCACCATGTCGAGATGCGTGATCCGGTGCTGACGGTGGCCGTGCGCTTCCTGCCCGGCGCCGCGCGTGCCTTCGTCGACGTCCCGCTGTCCGAATTGCAGGACGGCCATCCAGCCCTGGCCGACCTGTGGCCGCGTGCCGACGCGGAAGCGCTGGCGGCCGACTTGTGGGAGCGCGAGCGCACGACGGCACAGCGCCTTGCCATCATCGAACAGGCGTTACTCGCGCGCCTGCGCACGCGCGGACCGGCGCGGGCGGATGCGCTCGCGCGGGCAGCCGTCCTGCGGATCGAGGCAAGCGGCGGGGCCGTGCGTATCGACACGCTGGCGGATGGCCTGGGCGTCACGCGCCAGCACCTCGCCACGCTGTTCCGCGAACGCGTGGGCCTGCATGCGAAGACCTTCGCCATGGTGTGCCGCTTCCGCCGCGCGCACGCGACGCTGCGCGGCCGGGACGCCGGCGTGGACTGGGCGCGCCTCGCGGTCGATTGCGGCTACTACGACCAGTCGCATCTCATCCACGCGTTCCGCCAGTTCGCCGACGCCACCCCGGACTCCTTCCTGCATGGCGCGCCATGATCGTCATTGCCGCCCCATCGAATCTCGGACTCCGCCCCCTCCGCCCCGGCCACGAACCCGGCACATGGCGCGCACCCGCCGCCTTGATCGAAGCCGGCCTGCTGGACGCCGTGGGCGGCGGCGCGCCCATCGTCATGCCACGGCCGTCCTGGAAGCCGGGGCCCGATCCCGGCACGCGGCTGCGCAACGGCTTCGCGATGCGTGACTTCAACCTGGCCCTGGCCGACCACGTGGCGGCGGCCGGTGCGCGCGGCGAATTCGCGTTGGTCGTCGGCGGCGACTGCTCGATCCTGCTGGGGGCACTGGCCGGCGCGCGGCGCCGCGGGCCGCTGGCGCTCGTCCACGTGGATGGCCACAGCGATTTCCGCCACCCGGGCAACTACGATCCGGACAGCATGCCGGGTGCCGTCGCGGGCATGGACCTCGCGCTGGCCACGGGCCGCGGCGAGGCGCTGATGACCGACTGGCCCGGCGTGGAGTCGCCCCTGGTGCGGGATCGCGACGTCGTTCAGATCGGCGAGCGGGACGGGCGGCGTCCCGACTTCGCCTGGGCGGACGTGAACGACACCGGCTTCGAACGCATCGACGTGTTCACGGCGAACGAGATCGGGCCGCAGGCCGTGCTGGATCGCACGCGGCAACGCCTGGACAAGCGCTTCTGGATTCACCTGGACGTCGACGTGCTCGACGAAGCCGTGATGCCCGCGGTCGACAGCCCGGGCGCGCCGGGCATCGCGCCGGACGATCTCGTGGCGATCCTGTCCGGCCTCCTGTCCGACGCACGCTGCATCGGCATGACCGTCACCGTGTTCGATCCCGAGCTCGATCCGGACGGACGCCATGCCCGCACGCTCGTCGGGCTGCTGGGCAGGCTGCCGTTCGGGCGCTGACCCGACGCCGGAATTGGAGCGCCTAACAAAACCGCCTAGTTGTTCTACAGGTAACAGCCGGGTACACTGAGCCGTGCCGACCGTCGGCTATCGGCCAAGAGCGGCCGTTGAACAGGAATGCTAAGTGAAGAATATTCAAGTTTTTGATGGGGCCGACAACGCGGTCTATGACATTTTCGCTGCGACTGACGAGGAGTTTGGACTCATCTTTCCGAATGGCACAGATGTAGCATTTATCGATGAGGTCTACCAGGCGCAGCCGCCCCAAGCTTTAGATGCCGCTTTCACCGAGATTTGGAAGCGTCGTGTGCCAAAGCCCCAAGCGATGGGCATTCATGGAATTCTCTTCTACGAGTGCGAACACAAGAAGGTCTACTATCCCACCCGTCGCGATGAGGAAGCAGTGAATCCAAACGGCTCAAGACTACGATAGCGAATGTCCGCTTTGGGTCGACAGGTTGCTGTACACTGAACGGCCGAGTACGACCAGGAGCAGACGTAGGCGCCTCCCAAGACAACCAGACCTCGGACTCATTGGAGTATTTATATGGCCCAAGCCCAACCTTTGCTCTGCGCGGCTGCCAACGTGGAAGTCCCGGCCTACCTTGTCCTCAACCAGAAGGATTACACCGTTACCGCACCGGGAAATGACGGCTGGTACGCCGAGAAAGACGGCTTGCGTTTTCAGGCCGAAAGCTTGATAGAGCTGCTTGGACTTGTCTGCATGTATGAGGCCCGTGGTACCAACTGGGCTGCAACGGACCAAGAAATTGATGACTTCTTGGAAAAATACGATCACTAATCTCCTGGGTCCGCATCGGGTCGATAGCCGACTTACACGGCCGTAGTTCTGCAGCGAAGATCGCGGCCGTGTTCCCAGACGGACTGATGCCATGGTCCAAGCACTTCTCCCCGAAGACCTTTGGTCGCTCGCAGCAGCGCATCTCCCGATTCACAGCAGATCGCCGAAGGGCGGATGGCAACGTATCAACGATCGCGCGACCCTAACCGGGATACCGTGGGAATAGGTGCCACGCGAACCCGGCTGCGGCAGTGGCATGGCTTGTTGGCGCCGGCTCCACGAGTGGACGAAAGCTGGCGTTTGGCAGGGTGTTCACGAGGTAGTCCTCCGACGGCTGCGCGAGCACGATCGTCGGCGGCAGGTCGCTCACCGAGCAAGGCAAGAGCAGCTTCTACTTCGACATCAAGATCACCGACGAGACGAATACGAAGGACGACAAGGCGCGGCACATACGGGAAGCGTTCGACGGCATCGCCGGCATCCTGTGCAACCTGTACGCGTTAAGCTGCATCCACGTGCGGGACGTCCGCGCCGCTTCCTACGGCTACGGCGCGCATACCCAGGAATACCGATATCACTGCGGATAACGCCTGCCGGGATCATTCCGATTCGACGAACGCCTTGAGCCGCGCCAGGGCGACGTCCCACTCACGGCCGATGACTTCCAGCGTGCGCCTGGCGGCGTCCAGCTGCGCCGTGTCCAGCGTCCATCTCCGCTCCCGTCCGACCTTGACGTCGTGGACGATGCCGGCCTGGGCGAGGACCTGCATATGCTTGGTCACACCCTGCCGGCTGATGTGCGTGCTGGCGGTCAGCTGCGCGATCGAGAGGGCTCCGCCCGCGCAAAGCGTCGCGACGAGCGTCAACCGCGTGGCGTCTCCCAGCGCCGCGAACACGTTCGCCAGCGCCGGACCGGCATCGACCAGGTCGCGCAGCGCGGTGTCAGGCCGCGACATGGCGGACGATGTTCGTCAGCTGCGCATCCCAGCCGGCGCCGTTCATGCGGAACGCTTCCAGCCGACGGTGTGGCGGGACGTTGTCGAATCCCGATTCCACGATCGTCAGCAGGGTGCGGTTGTTTCCGGCGTCGGCGAGCGTGAACGTCACGAGCGTCGGCTGTTCCGCGCTGTAGTCGACGGCAGGATCGATGGCGTAGGGATGCCAATGGAAGGACAGCAGTTCGAGCGGCTGCATACGGTCGATGACCACGTCGAAATGGAGGTGTTCGTGGCCCGGGTAGGTGATGTGCCCGCGTGCACGCTGGCCCGGCGCGAACGTCTGGCCCTTCAGGTCGGCGCCGAACCAGTTGCCGAAGGCCTCGGCGTCGGCCAGCGCGTTCCACACTTTTGCGCGCGGCGCGTCGATGACGATGCTGCGTTCGATGCGGTCGGTATCGGATGCGTGCTCCATGATGGCTCTCCTTGGCGTGTTTTAATATGCAACCAGATGGTTGCTTATCGCGCAGTGTAGGACAGGCAGCGCGAATACGCAACTCACGGAAGATGAAGCGCGGCGTACCAGTCCGCGTACGGCGTGTTGCCGACGAGCCGCCGGTTGTAATCGGGCGCGCCGTCCGTCCACCACGCGGGGCCGCGCTCGCTGAGGGCGCGCTACGCCGCGTCGACGTCATCGCGCGCATGCCGCTCCGCCTGCGCGTCTCCCTCCTTCTTCGCGGCGCCGACCGCGCGCCGCGCGCGCATCAGGCGGTCGACGAGTGCCTGCCGCGTGGCCGGATCGAGGTCCGGATTGCTCATGCGCCAGAGGCGGCCCGCGACGACGAAATAGCGGCCGTCGGGCGTCACGGGGTGTCGGGTGGGCATCGCAATATCTCGTAACACTTGTGAGGATGGGTCTTAACGCCATTTTACAGACGAGCGCCTTATCCTTTTCGCACCATCCCGGACATGAAAGGAGCCCCCTATGCGCGACCATCCCCCGGCCGGCCGCCTGGCCGACGAACTGGCAACCGCCGACGTCAGGTTCACGATCACCGATGGCCAGGTCACCGGCCTCGAACACGTGATCGGCAGCCGGACCATCGTAGCCAGCCTGCCCGCCGACGCGACGTTCAGCGTCGGCACCGGCACCGTCACGGAGACGCTGACCCGCGGCGCGGCCACGGCGACGCTGACCTGGTCGGTGGACGCGGCCGACGCCGCCCTGTATCACCTGACGCAGGAAGTGCGCAGCTTCGACACGACCGCCGCGAACACGCCGACCTACGGTTTCTCGGTGGCCGAGGGCGCCGTGACGGGCATGACCCAGACGTTCGGCACGTCGGGATGGACCCACGACGTGGCTGTCGGCGACCTGGCCGCGAGCGTGTTCACGGTCGCCGGCAGCGCCGTCACGGAAACGGCCATCCGCGGCAATACGCTGGAGACGCTGACGTACACGACGACGAACGGTACGACGTACAAGCTCGCGTCGGAAACGCTGACCGTGGTGCCGGTGGGGACGGCGGCGACGGCGCTGGACGTCGAGCCATACGAACGCATGCGCTTCACGTTCGACGGCGTGACGGTCACGGGGGCCCGGGCGGTCAAGCCGGACGGCACGACGGTCGACGTCCACCTGGGATCCACCGTCACGTACGCGCAGGCGGCCGCGGGCTATGTCGTGGAGACGATCACCCGCGGCAATCACGCCTACTACGAGGTTTTTCATGATGGGAACGGCGACGGCATCTACACGGCCGTCGCGCACGGCCAGGGCACGACGGTCGATCTCGTCGGCCTGCAGGCGCAGATCACGCCGCAGATCGACGCCTTGCTCTGATCCGCTTTCCATTTTTCCAATCCACGGCCGCGCGCATCGGGCATCATGACGCCTTTACGACAGGAGACACCATGATCAAAGGATTGCGCACCGTGACCTATCCCGTGGCCGACCTCGGCCGCGCCAAAGCCTGGTTCGCCGACGTGTTCGGCGTCCAGCCTTATTTCGACCAGCCGTTCTACGTCGGTTTCGCCATCGGCGGGTTCGAGCTTGGGCTCGTCCCGGACGGCACGCCGGGCACCACGGGGTCGACGACGTTCTGGGGCGTGGACGACATCGCGGGCGAGGTCGAGCGCATCGTCGGCCTCGGCGCCACCGTCCACGCGGCGATCCAGGAGGTGGGCGAGGGCATCAAGGTCGCGGAATTGCAGGACCCGTTCGGCAATGTCCTCGGCCTCATCGAGAGTCCGCTGTTCGACCCCGCCGCCGTGCGCTGATTACATGCCGGCCGGCGGCTCGACCGGGATCGGGTTGCGCAGCGACAGGTTGATCGCGTTCCAGCCCCGGATGACGGCGATCGTATAGCCCAGTTCCGCGATCTCGCCCTCGCTGAAATGTTCGCGCAGTGCGGGCCAGGCAGCGTCCGTGTCGTCGCGGTGGGGCAGGGCGTTGACGGCGTCGGCCCAGGCCAGCGCGGCCCGTTCGCGTTCGCTGAAGAACGGCGATTCGCGCCAGGCGGCCACGCTGTTCAGGTGGCGCGGGTCGGCCCCCTGCTTGATCAGGTCGCGCCAGTGCATGTCGACGCAAACGCCGCAGCCGTTCTGCTGCGAGACGCGCAGGTTGACGAGTTCCACGAGGCGCGGGCCCAGCGCTCCCTGCTTGACGGTCTGGGACAGGTTGATCATGGCCTTCAGCGCGGACGGGGCCAGGGTGAACAGGTTGATGCGGGCAGCGTGCGACATGATGGTTCCTTTCGTTGGCGGGGCTGCGACATGCAGCCCTCTCACCATTAGACGGAACGGCTCCCGGCTTTGTGACAGGTAGCGCGAATTATTTCAAACCGTATCGCGCGCGCGAGCTGCGTGCCCGTTCGTGCGGGGCGAACGGGCTGCTCGCGCGGTCCAGCAGGGCGCGCGCCCAGGCCAGCCGTTCCAGCTCATCCGCGTCGAGTACCCGGCCGTCATCGGTCAGCGCCCGGATGACGTGGATCGCCAGCTCCTTCGCCGCGATGTCCTCGGGCAGGCCGGAGCGCGTGCACAGGCCGTATGTGCCCGCGATGAAGTGCTGCCATTCGCTGCGCAGGTGCTCGTCCGTCGCTTCCAGGTCGAACAGGGGCAGGGCGTACAGCGCCGCCCGGTAGCGCGCCGCGAACAGCCTGTACGGATCCTGGGCGCCATCCAGCAGCACATGGAGCCACTCGACATAGCCTTTGGCAAACCAGTCGAGCGCGTGGTCTTCCGCGTGGTCGCCGAAGTACGACGTGCAATCGATGCGGACCCGAAGCCGGTACGACGGCGCGGGCATCGTACCCGCGGCCGTGAACGCATCCAGGCGGGCACCGTCGGTGGCGCAGGCCGCGAGCAGCTGCCCGCGGGTGAGGAAATGGGTGTGCAGGTAGTCGATGAGTTCCATGCGCCCATGCTAGCGGGAGCCGGTGCGCGACGCTTCGGCCGCGGCCGAAGCATCCGCCGGCACATGCAAGCCCTGTCAGTGCGCGGTGACGAAGCCCGATTCGGCGCCCCAGCGGATCGCGGCCCGGTTCAGCACGACGGCTTCCGCGTCGGCCAGCCAGCCGTCGGCATCGGCGAGGCGCCACATGGCGCCCAGCAGGTTGCGGCGCAGTTCGGGCGCGTCGACGTCGTCGAGGAAGGCATCGATCGTCGCCGTGTCGACGTGCACGTTGCCGTGGTGCGCCGTCGCGAGCAGGTCGTTGCACAACTCGTGCAGGACGGCGTCGAACTCGTCGTCCTCCAGCGCGATGTGGTCCAGGATCCGCGAACGGTAGACGGCCTTCAGCTCGCTGAGGGCGACGTTGCCGTCCACGATCATCGTCAGGGCCAGCAGGCGGCCGGCGGCGCGGGGGCTGTTCTTGGGGTATGAGCGCATTTCGGTTCTCCAGTAAAAAGACATTAGTTGGCGTCGTGCTTGCGCGCGACGTACAGGCTGGCGATACAGCTGCCGGCAATGAGCACGGCGACGACGGTCAGCGACGCCTGCACCGGCATGTGATACCAGGGCATGATCAGCATCTTCGCGCCGATGAAGGTCAGCACCATCGCCAGGCCGTACTTCAGCAGGTGGAAACGGTCGGCCAT
Source organism: Massilia sp. CT11-137 (assembly GCF_047302885.1). Classification (NCBI taxonomy): domain Bacteria; kingdom Pseudomonadati; phylum Pseudomonadota; class Betaproteobacteria; order Burkholderiales; family Oxalobacteraceae; genus Massilia; species Massilia sp. CT11-137. Next base: position 3,512,819 of record NZ_JBKYMP010000002.1, on the reverse strand, counting down.
GTCGACGAGCAGGAAGTACAGGGCACGCAAGCCCAGGATCGCGAACAGGTTCGACGTGAAGACGATGAACGGGTCCGTCGTGATGGCGAAGATCGCCGGGATCGAGTCCACCGCGAAGATCAGGTCCGTCGCTTCGATCAGCAGCAGCACGAGGAACAGCGGCGTCACGTAGCGGAGCCCGTTTGCGGCCACGAAGAATTTCTCGCCATGGTCGCCTTCCGCCACGCGCAGGTGCTTGCGCGCGAAGCGCATGACGGGACTCTGCTTGACGTCCGGTTCCTTGTCGGCCGCGACCAGCATGCGCATGCCCGTCAGCAGCAGGAAGGCGCCGAACACGTACAGCACCCAGCTGAATTCGCTCACGACCCACGCGCCGGCGCCGATCATGACGGCGCGCATGACGATGGCGCCGAGGACGCCGTAGACGAGCACCCGGCGCTGGTATTGCTGGGGTACCTGGAAGGCGGTGAAGATCATCAGGAACACGAAGATGTTGTCGACCGAGAGCGCCTTTTCGATGAGGTAGCCGGACAGGAATTCGAGCGCCTTCTGGTCGGCCACGTCGGCGCCGACCGTCGTCTTCAGGTACCACCACAGGCCGCCGTTGAACAGCAGCGCCATGCTGACCCATGCTATCGACCACAGGCCCGCTTCCTTCACTCCCACCTTGTGCGCCTTGTTGCCGCCGAACACGAACAAGTCCAGCGCGAGCATCACCAACACGAACCCGACGAAACCGGCCCACATCGGGCCGCTCGCAATAGTCTCGATTCCGTTCATCATCGCCCTCCGGTCATCGTTGCCGTTGATTTGAACGTTCACTATAGACGCCGGTTAAAGATCGGACTAATCGTGTTATCTTTCATCATTCATCGACTTTCTCGATGTGTTTGGACGCCATGAGCTCACTCAACTACAAGCATTTGCGCTACTTCTGGATGGTGGCAAAGACGGGCAGCATCGCCACGGCCGCCGCGCAGCTCCACCTGACGCCGCACGCGATCTCGGGGCAGCTGTCCGAGTTCGCCGCCACGCTGGGGGTGCAGCTGTTCCGGCGCGCCGGGCGCAACCTCGAGTTGACGGAGGCCGGCCGGCGCATTGCCCGCTCGGCCGAACAGATTTTCACCGCCGGGGATGAATTGCTGGAACTCGTGCGGAACAGCCGGCTCGCGTCGCCGCAGCCGTTTCGCGTGGGCTGCGCCGATTCGGTCTCGAAACTCATCGCGTGCAGGCTCGTGGAGCCGGCCCTGAAGCTGGAGGAGCCGGTTCGGCTCGTATGCCGCGAAGGCCGCCTCGACAACCTGCTGGCCGACCTGGCCGTGCACCGTCTCGACCTCGTCATCGCGGACCGGACGATCCCCGCGCACTTCAGCGTGCGCGCCTACAACCACCTGCTGGGGGAAAGTTCGATGACGGCGTTCGCCACCGCGGACCTGGCGGCCCGGCTGGGGCCCGATTTTCCGGCGTGCCTCGACAATGCGCCGGTCCTGTTCCCCGGCGAGGATGTCGCGATCCGGGGCCGTCTGCTGCACTGGCTCGACAGCGCCGACATCCACGTCCGGGTCATCGGCGAGTTCGACGACAGCGCGATGATGCAGGCATTCGGCCAGTCGGGAGCAGGGGTGTTCTTCGCGCCGACGGTGATCGCGGCGCAGGTGTGCGACCAGTACCAGGTCGCCGCGCTCGGCACGGTCGATGCCGTGGTCGAGCAGGTCTACGCGATCACGACCGAACGGCGCATGAGCCATCCGGCCACGGTCGCGATCGGCGCGCTCGCGCGGGACATGCTGTTCAGGGCTTGATGTGCGGCTGGGTGGCGCCCGGGTTCAGGATCTGGTTGGTGTCGATCTGGTCCTTGTTGATCACCTGGGGGGTGCCGGTCTGGTGGCGGCGCGGCAGCATGCTGCCGGTGGGCGCTTCGCGGTCCTCGCGCGCGAGTTGCGGGCCGTCGCCGGTCGGCGCTGCGGCGCAGCCGGCCAGCATGCATGCCGCTGCCGCGGCGATCAGGAGAGGTTTCATCATGCCTGGTAGTCCCTGGTTTTTTGGTTTGGGTCTCGCCAATATAGTCGCGATATCGGATGAAATCTGTCATCGATTTGTCGCCGCGGCCTCCGCAAGAATCCAGTCCCGCACTGCCGACAGCGCGCGGCTGTCCGCGCCGGGCCGCGCCAGCAGCCAGTAGCCGTGATCGGTCGTCACGGGCGGCCGCGCCGTCGCCACCGCGAGCTTGCCTTCCGCGAGCAGGTTGCCGACCAGCGCCAGGCGGCCGAGCGCGACGCCCTGTCCGGCCAGCGCCGCCTGCACCACCTGGTCGTACTGGTTGAAGAGCAGGCGGCCGTTGCCGGACGTCCCCGTCTTGTGGCCGGCGCCGCGCAGCCAATGCTTCCACTGCAGCCAGGGCCGCGAACTGTCGTCGTAATCGATCAGCACGTGCCGGCGCAACTGGGCCGGCTCCTCGATGGCAGTCACGCCCAGCGACGGGTGCGCCACGGGCACGAGGATCTCGCTGAACAGGCGGGCCGCGCCGCCCGGCGCCGCCGCGTCGGGGCAATAGCGGAGGGCAAGGTCCATGCCGTCGCGCTGCAGGTCCATCACGCGATTGGTGGCGGCGACGCGCACGTCGATGTCGGGCGCTCCGCGCTGGAAGGCGCCCAGCCGGGGCAGCAGCCAGAGGGCGGTGACGCCGATGGTGGCCGTGATCGTGATGCACGGCCGCGCGGCGGGAGGACGCAGCGTACCGATCACGGACCCCAGCTGTTCCAGCATCGGATCGGCATTCCGGAACAGGTGCCGGCCCTCGGGCGTGAACTCGATGCTGCGATACCCGCGCACGAACAGGCGGCAGCCGAGGGCCGCTTCCAGCGCCTGGATCTGGCGGCTGACGGCGGACTGCACGATGCACAAGTCCTGCGCGGCCAGCGTGATGCTCATGCGGCGGCCCACTGCGATGAAGGTGCGCAGCAGATCCAGCGGCGGCAGGTCGATCAGGCGGTTCGGCATGGGCAGGGTCCTGACATGCCGATCCGGCATGCGATGCGGTCATTTTAAACGTTTGATGGGCAGGCCGCGACAGCTTGTAATGAAGATTCTTCGCCACTTCATCCAAGGACCCAGCATGCATCCGGCCACCGTCGACGCGACACTCGAGTACCTGCAAAGCGCAGACCGCAAACCCGTCACCTGGATGCTCGCGCCGCCCGGCGGGCATGCGTGGGACACCGGCGATTACGCATCCATGCCCGTGACGATCCGCGACGGCCGCGCCGCCGGCGATCCGCCCGCGCTCGACCGCGAAGGCTTCCAACTGTGCAGCGCTCCGAGCGCGATGCCGTCGTTCGCCGGGCGCGACGCCATCGAGCGCGTGTACTACCGCGAGATGGAGGCACTGGCGCGGGCCGTCACCGGCGCGCGCCGCGCCATCGTGTTCGATCATCTCGTGCGCCGGCGCGATCCCGGCACCTTGACGCCGTTCGGCGCGCGCGACGGCCAGCGTCCCAGCACCGCCACGCGCGTCCATTGCGACTTCACGCCGGCGTCGGCGCAGCGCAGGCTGGCGCTCGAGATGGAAGCGCACGGCTTCCGGTCGGCCGCGCGCCATGCGATCCTCAACCTGTGGCGTACGACCAGGCTGCCGGTGCTGGACGCGCCGCTGGCGGTCTGCGATGCGCGCACCGTGGCGCGGTCGGATCTCGTGGCGGCGGACATCGTCTACCCGACCCGCACCGGCGAGATCTTCGAAGTGCTGCACAACCCGGCCCACGCGTGGACGTATTTTCCCGCGATGCAGTTCGACGAGGTGCTGGTGTTCAAGCAGTACGATTCCCTGGACGGCATGCCATGCTTCACGCCGCACGCCGCGTTCGCCCATCCGGACACGCCGCCCGGCACGCCGCCGCGCGAGAGCATCGAGATCCGCTGCCTTCTCATCTTCGACTGACAGGAGCCGTACATGAATGCGATCGAATTCTGGTTCGACTTCGGCAGCAATTACAGCTACCTGGGCATGATGCGGATTCGTGGTCTCGCGGCCGCTGCGGGCGTGCGGGTGGTGCCCAGGCCATTCCTGCTCGGGCCGATCTTCAAGGCGCAGGGGTGGGAGACGTCGCCGTTCGTGCTGCAAGAGGCCAAGGGGCGCTATGTGTGGCGCGACATGGAGCGGCAGTGCGCAAAATACGGCTTGCGCTGGCGGCGCCCGTCCGTCTTTCCGCGCAACGGGTTGCTGGCTGCGCGGGTCGCGTTGCAGGCGGAGGGGACGGCGTGGGAATTCGCATTCTGCGAGCAGATCATGCTGGCCAATTTCGCGGATGACCGGGACATCGGCGACGAGGCGGTCATCGGCGCCATTCTTGCCGGGCTTGGCGTTGAGAGCCGTGCGGTCATCGAGGCGGCGCGGTCGGACGCGTGCAAGTCCGCGCTCCATGCGCGCACGGCGGCGGCCCAGGCCCGCGGCATCTTCGGCGCGCCCACGTTCTTCGCGGGCGGCGAGATGTTCTGGGGGAACGACCGGCTCGAGGACGCGCTACGGGAACAAGCGCTGCGCCACCGCCAGCACGAGCGCCAGGGCCGCGAGGGCAACCAGGACGCCGGCCCAGCCGGGGTGCCCGAAGTTGAGCGTCCAACCCATCATTAGCGTGGCCTTGGGGACCAGCAGGCGCGTGTCGCGCTTGCTGGCATACAGGCCGAGCGGGCCGCGCCAGGTCCAGTTGGCCGGATTACGCCATTCGATCTCATTGATGTCGTCCTGCTTCATCTCCGCCGCCCCGATCGGACAATTTCATTGGCACGATTGGCGGAAAACATGCGTTTCCGCGATTTTTGGCATTCGATCCATAGCATACAATCTCCCGCGACCGCTTGCATCATTCAACGTGCCAACAATAGGAACACCATGAAACTTGGGAAGTGCATTCTCGGGGCGACATTCGCCGCTGTCCTGGCGAACAGTGCCGCCGAGCCCGTACAGGCGCCTGCAAAGTCGACGTTCAACTGGACGTCGAGCGCACCGCTGATATCGCCTCAACCGGCTGCAGGCCAGACGATTTACGGTGTAAAAGACCCGTCGATCGTGTACGTGAACGGAAAATATCACGTGTTCATGACGACCGCCGGCTCCAAAGGCTGGGGGCTCGCGTACACGAGCTTCGGGAAATGGACGGAAGCGGCGTCGGCAAAGATCGTCCCGCTCGACAAATCGCCAATGGGCCCGGGTTACCGCGCCGCGCCGCAAGTATTCTATTTCGCGCCGCAGAAGAAATGGTATCTCGTCTACCAGGGCGGCGACCCGTTGTATTCGACGTCGGACGATATCGGCGATCCGATGTCGTGGAGCGCCCCGAAACCGTTCTTTTCCGTCGTCCCGGACATCGTCAAGCCACCGCAAGGGCATGGCTGGCTGGACTTCTGGGTGATCTGCGACGACAAGAAATGCTATCTGTTCAATACCGACGACCATGGGCGCTTGCTGCGCTCGGAAACGGGGTTGAGCGAGTTCCCGAACGGCTTCCGCAATACCGTCGCGGTGATCAGCGAAAAGACCGAGGATGTATTCGAGGCCAGCAACACCTACCGGATCGCGAATTCGGATACGTACATCACGCTGGTGGAGGCCATCTCGCCGAAAGGGCGCTACTTCCGCATCTGGAAGAGCGATCGCCTGGATGGGAAATGGGAGCCGTTTTCGTCCGCGCCGATGAATACATTCGCCGGTAGCGATAACGTCGAACCGCTGTGGTCCGAAGGCATCTCGCACGGTGAAATGATCCGGACGAATGCCGACCAGACGATGACGATCGATCCTTGCCGGCCTCTCGAATATCTTTTCCAGGGCAATGACCCGAAAGTGCGCGTGGACGATTACATCAAGCTGCCGTATCGCCTTGGTGTCATCACCGCGAAAGGCGACAATCCGGTGAGCGCACTCTGCCGCCGGTAGGGCTTCGACTACCCGCCCAGGTAACGCCGCTCGAACCGCGCACCCAGCCGCGTCAGCAGTTCGTAGCCGATCGTCCCGGCCTCCGCCGCGACGACGTCGACATGCTGGTGCGGCCCGAGCAGTTCGACGGTCATGCCCGGCTGCAGGCGCGCGTCCGGAATGCCGGTGACGTCCAGCGTGATGCTGTCCATCGACACGGTGCCCGCGACCGGCACGCGCACGCCGTCGATATACGCGCTGCCGCGGCCGGACAGGGCGCGCAGCCAGCCGTCCGCATAGCCGATGGCGATGGTGGCGATGCGGCGCGTACCCTCCGCCACATAGCGCGCGCCATAGCCGACGGCGGCGCCGGCTTCGATCGTCCGTACCTGCACGATGCGCACGTCCAGCGACACCGCCTGGCGCAGCGGGTTCACACCGCCCGGCTGGGGATTGATGCCGTACAGCGCGGCGCCGGGGCGCACGAGGCCGTAATGGAAATCGGGCCCGAGGAAGACGGCCGACGAATTCGCGAGGCTGGCGCGCATGGCGGGAAACTGCGCGCGGATGGCGTCGAAGCGCAGGCGCTGGTGCTCGTTCATCGGGTGGTCCGGCACGTCCGCGCAGGCCAGGTGGCTCATCAGTAGGACCGGGTCGAACGCGGCGAGCCAGTCGCGCGGTTCGCCCAGCGCGGCGAGATCGGCGGGCGCGAGGCCCATGCGCGACATGCCGCTGTCGACCTGCACCGCGGCCGCGAGACGGCGGCCGACGCGTGCGCACAGGGCGCTCCATTCGCGCACCTGCCCCGGGTCGTTCAGCACCGGCGTCAAGCCGTGTGCGAGGAAGTCGGCGGCGGTGCCGGGCGGCGGGCCATGCAGGACGTAGATGGTGCTGTCGGGCGGGACGATGTCGCGCAGGCGGATGCCTTCGTCGACGTGGGCCGTGAAGAACACGCGGCAGCCCGCGCGCACGAGCACGGGCGCCACGCGCGCCATGCCGAGACCATAGGCATCGGCCTTCATCACGCCGGCGACGACGGCGCCGCCCGCGCGTTGCGCCAGCAGGCGGTAATTCGCCGCGATGGCGTCCAGGTCGATCGTCAGGACGGCGCCGGCACGGGCGGCGTGGGCCGGGGGGACGATGTGCGAGGGATGGGCGACCGCGTTCATGCCTTGGCCAGCTCCGCGCGCACGTTCGCGGTCCGGGTGCCGGCATAGCGGAACACGGCCAGGTCGTCGGCGTGGATGGCCGGAACCTTGCCGCTCACCAGGTCGGCGATGACGCTGGCCGAGCCGCACGCCATCGTCCAGCCCAGCGTGCCGTGGCCCGTGTTGAGGAACAGGTTCTTCAGCGGCGTCGCGCCCACGATCGGGGTGCTGTCCGGCGTCATCGGACGCAGGCCCGTCCAGAACGTGGCGCGCGCCACGTCGCCGCCGCCCGGGAACAGGTCGTTGACGACGAGTTCCAGCGTCTCGCGCCGGCGCGGATTCAGCACCTTGCTGTAGCCCGCGATCTCCGCCATGCCGCCGACGCGGATGCGGTCGTCGAAGCGGGTCACGGCAATCTTGTAGGTCTCGTCGAGGATCGTGGAGACCGGTGCCCTGGCCGCATCGACGATCGGCACGGTGATCGAATAGCCCTTGAGCGGATAGACCGGGACGCGGAATTGATCCTTCAGCAGCAGGCGCGAATAGCTGCCCAGTGCCAGCACGTAGCGGTCCGCCGTCGCCCGGCCCCGCTCCTGTCCTTTCCTCGTGTGCACGCCAACGATCTGGCCGTTGGCGATGTCGAGGCGCTCGATCGCGGTGTCGAACTGGAAGCGCACGCCGAGGTCGCGCGCCATCTGCGCGAGGCGCGTCGTGAACAGCTGGCAGTCGCCCGTCTCGTCGTTCGGCAGGCGCAGGCCGCCGACCAGCCTGTTGCGCACGTTGCCGAGTGCCGGCTCGGCCTGCGCGAGCTGTTCGCGGCCCAGCACCTCGAACGCCACGCCGGCTTCCTTGAGCACCTCGATGTCCTTCGCGGCGCCGTCGAACTGGGCCTGCGTGCGGAACAACTGCAAGGTGCCCTGCTGGCGGCCTTCGTAGGCAATGCCCGTCTCGGCACGGAGCGCACGGATGCGATCGCGGCTATATTCCGCCAGGCGTACCATGCGTTCCTTGTTGACGGCGTAGCGGCCGGCGTCGCAGTTCCGGTACATCTCCCACATCCACTGGAGCTGGAACAGGGAGCCGTCCGGCTGGATCGCCAGCGGCGCGTGGCGCTGGAACAGCCATTTGAATGCCTTCAGCGGAATGCCCGGCGCCGCCCACGGCGACGCATAGCCCGGCGAGATCTGGCCGGCGTTGGCGAAGCTGGTTTCGAGGGCCGGACCCGGTTGACGGTCGATCACGGTAACGTCGTGGCCGGCCTTGGCCAGGTAATAAGCGGTGGTCACGCCGACCACGCCGCTGCCGAGTACGATGACGCGCATAGTTTTCCTTGTGTCTCTGTTATTCTAGAATTAGAAGATGTTTTTATTGTAGTAGTAGGAATGCGATAATTGTTTCGGTTTACCATTAACTTTTCAGTGAAAAATCATGCGCGTGCAAAAAGACTCGAACCGTGTGCTGGACCGCATCGACCTGCACATCCTCTCCATCCTGCAGGACGACGGCCGCATCGTGATGAAGGACCTGGCCGAGCGCGTCGGCCTGTCGCTGACGCCGTGCATCGAGCGGGTCAAGCGCATGGAGCGCGACGGCGTCATCGCCGGCTACCATGCGCGTGTGGCGCCGCGGGCGCTGGGGCTGCAGGTCCTCGTGTTCGTGGAAATCACGCTGCGCCAGAAGTCGGAGCAGGCGTTCGAGCGCTTCCGCCGGGCGATGCTGGCGATTCCCGAGGTGATGGAATGCCACCTCGTGTCAGGCGATTTCGACTACCTGATCAAGGCGCGCATTCCGGAGATGACGGAGTACCGGAGACTACTGGGCGAGATCCTGCATGTGGCGGACGGCGGCCAGTCGAAGAGTTATGTCGTGATGGAAGAGGTCAAGGAGACGCTGGCGGTGTCGATCGCGCGCTGACGGCGGGAGAAGATGAGGTATGGATGGCAATGCGCCATGATAGTATCGACACACCGAGCTGGCGCTGAGCGAGCTCTTGCACGGTCAGAGGATAATGGGATGTGGACGAGAGAAGCCGAAGCCCTTCTTGTGGATTCATTAGCGGATGCAGTGGCACATCACCGCCCTCCGGCATCGGATCGGGAAGCCGATGTGTATCGGCTTTCGGCACAACTTTTAAGGACGAGGTATCGAGTGGCAGCCGATTTTCTCGACGCGGCATCTCGTCGGTTCTATGAACAAGCGGCTGTCGTACCCCGTCCGTTCCCGAAGGTCGTCAGTGACGGTCTCGTGGCGGATGTCCCGCGCTTGCGGCAGTTGCTGGAGAAACGCATGGCCGGGGTGCGCACGTGGTGACTCCGGTCGAATTCGCGACCCATACCGAATTGGCGGAGGGGCTGCGTACGCTCATCCGGGAGCTCGAAAAGCGCACTGCTTTGCGTGAGCCGATCAATATGGTCATCGCAGGGGGAATGGCGATTCATTTGTACACGGCCGCGCGGGTCACGACCGATGTCGATGCGGAATTTTCTAAGCGGATTCTTTTGCCGGCCGATCTTATCGTCGAGACAAAGAACGGCGATATGCTTTATCTCGATCCAAGCTACAACAGCAGTTTCGCGCTGATGCATGAGGACTACCTGCAGGATGCGGTCCCAGTACCGATCGGAACTGAGTTCGTCCACGTCTTTGTCCTGAATCCACTCGATCTCATCATCAGCAAAATCGCGCGCTACTCCGGGCCGGATGCGCAAGACATCGCGGAGATCATTTCGCGTTTTCGGATTTCCGCTGACGAGATTCAACGACGCGCCGAAGAAGCGCTCGGGGGATATGTCGGGAATACGGACTGCCTTCGTATGAATTTGCGCGATGTCCTTGCGACCGCTGATCGGTTGACAAGAGGTTCCGGGTCCTGATGGGAACCTGAGCGACAAGCCTTGGAGCACCTGCGGAAGCGCTGAACAAACAGGTTGTGCGTCCGATTCAATGCGACAAAACCAGCGGCGGATATGACGGTGGTCAGAATCACTTATTTTTCACGCGTGTCGATGTCCTCGTCGGACGAGCCGAAGCACTGCTGCGCGATGTACATGCCGGCATCCTGTCGATAGCGTCGGGTCGTTGAGCGGACTCTTGGGTGGCTCCATCGTCACTCCGCCCGATACAGCGGCAACGCCAGCTTCACCGGCCGCACGTCCATCCGCACCCGGTACACGGAATAGGTATCGGCCCGGTTCGACGTCCAGCCCTCGCTTTCCGGCGTGCGCGTAAAAGTGAATTCGAAGCCGCGGTCGGCCGCGGCGCCGGCCGGGTCGCCGAACGCGATGCCCGTGGCGCGCGCCTGGTCGCTGTCGCACAGCTTCATCAGCAGGTCGGCGACGGCCGTGTTGCCGAGGATGTCGGCGGCGAACAGCGGGCCCCGGTACGACGGGTCGGCCGGGTCGACTCTTTCCTTGTCCGGACCGGGCGTGAAGCGGCCGCTGGCCGGGTCGTAGCGGTCGCCGCTGTCGAGGTAGCTGATGCGGGCACCCGTGACGTTGAAGCCGGTGCGCGCGGCGTCCACGCTGGCCTGGCCGAGGTCGAGCAGCAGCGCGCCCTTGTAGCCGATGACGGCGATCGACCGGTCCGGTGCGACGACGGCCGCCGTGTTCTCGTCGATGCCGAGGCCGAGTTTGTAGTGCTTGGCGAGCATCGCGGGCAGCATGCGGGCGAAGCGGCCGCGGATCAGCAAATGCTGGTCGACGAACACCTCGTCGCCGATGAAGCCGAGGCCCGGCGCGATGTCGCGGCCGTCCGTGATGCCGTCGCGCAGCGTGGGCAGCGGGGCGCGGCCTTCGTAGAACATCGTCTTGCTCATGATGGCGGCGCCGGCGCTCGTGCCCGCGATGACGCCGCCGCGCCGGTACAGGTCCCACAGCGCGTCCAGCACGGCGCTGTTGCCGCCGTCGGCGTGGCGCAGCGCGGCCGTGATGCGGCCCTGGTCGCCGCCCGTGAAGAACGCGCCCCCGGCCGCCCGCACGCTGGCCGCCAGTTGCGGGTCGTCGGCGGCCCGGCGCGCGTCGGTGCCGGCCAGCCTGGCGGCCAGCGGTACGACGAACGGGCGGGCGCCGTAGCTGGCCAGGATCTCGGCCGTCAGGCGGCCGGAGCGCTCCGGGTTGCCGGCCGCCGTCGGGAACACGGCGATGCGCGCGCCGCGGCCGCCGGCAAGCTCGACGATCTTCTTCCACACGGAGGCGTTGTCGGCCCGCAGCGCGCCGCCCGCGATCACGAGCGAGCCCTTCGCGGCGCCCGCGGGTGCCTGCGCGTCCGCGCGCGCGGCGGCCGGCGCCAGGCCGAGGCTCAGTACGAAAGCGAGGGGCAGGGTCGGAAAACGGATCGCCATGGGGGTCGTCTCGATGCGGATGGGGATACGAAGCATGATACCCGTGCCCGGCCTTGCGGCCAAAGCCGGTATCATCGGGGTATGCATTCAGACTGGAGCCAGTATGTTGATCGTGACCCACAGCGGTAAATTCCACGCGGACGACGCGTGGGCGGTAGCCGTGCTGTTGCTGTTGTATCCGGACGCGGAGCTCGTCCGCACGCGCGACCCCGCCATCATCGCGCGGGCCGACGTCGCCATCGACGTGGGCGGCGAGTGGAACCCGGCCGCGGGCCGCTTCGACCACCACCAGAAGGGCTTCGACGGCGCCCGCGTCAGCGGCGTACCCTATGCCAGCGCCGGCCTCGTGTGGCGCGAATACGGCGCGCGCTGCGTGGCGCTGCTGGCCGAACGGCACGCGGGCTACAGATTGTCGGAGGAGGGTGCCCAGCAGATGGCGTATGCGATCGATGCGGACGTCGTGCAATACCTCGATCTGTCCGACGTGGGCGCGGCTCGCAACGCCCCGGGCAGCTACGGCCTGTCCGCGATCGTCTCCGGCTTCAACCCGAACTGGCTCGACGAGCAGCGGCTCGGCTATGGCCCGGCCGCCGAGGCCTACCGCGACGAGCAGTTCCGGCGCGTGCTGGGCCTGCTCACGGACCTGATGATCAATGCGGTCAAGTACCGCGTCGGTGCGCAGCTCGCCGTGGAGCAGGTGCGGCATGCCGAGGTGCTCGAAGGCGGCCGCGTGCTGTACCTGAAAAATGCCGCACTGCCGTGGACGGCCATCGTGCGCAAGGAGATGCCGAAGGTGCTGTTCGTCATCAGCTACAGCCTGGCCGAGCAGCGCCACATGATCCACACGGTGCCCGTCAGCGCGGAAAGCTTCGACGCGCGCGCCGACCTGCCGGCGGCCTGGGCGGGCCTGCGCGATGCCGACCTGGCCGCCGTCACGGGTGTGCCGGATGCCGGTTTCTGCCACAACGGCCGCTTCATCGCCGCCGCGAAGTCGTTCGAAGGCATTCTCCAGATGGCGCGGCAGGCGCTGCGGGAAGTGGATGCGCAGGCCTCGACAGCGTGATCAGCCGTTACGATTTCATCAAACGTGTGTGGTTTTTTGGTGCGAAATCACTAAAATGTGACGGAGATTCTTGCTGGTCTTTACACCGGCACGCGGTTCGCGTCTAGAATTTCCCAAAAGAATCAACCTTTTTGGGATGGGACATGAAATCGGTTCAGCAGGAAGTCGACGAGCGCAGCAACCTCACGGGCACGAACAAATTCGAGCTTTTGCTTTTCCGTCTCGGCGGCGACGCCAGCGGGGAGCACAGCGAGCTGTTCGGCATTAACGTCTTCAAGATCCGCGAGATCGTCGCCATGCCGACGATCACCAAGGTAGCCGGCGCGCCCGATCACGTCATCGGCGTGGTCAACCTGCGCGGCCAGATCATCCAGGTCCTCGACCTGCCGGGCATCGCCGGCGTCACGCCCAAGACCGGCCTGAACATCATGCTGGTGACGGAATTCGCGCGCACCACGCAGGCGTTCGCCGTCGAGAGCGTGGAAGAAATCGTGCGCCTCGACTGGACGCAGGTGATGTCGGCCGAGACGAGCGCCGGCAGCGGCATGGTCACGAGCATCGCGCGCCTGGAAGCGGTGGACGGCCAGCCGGCCCGCCTGGCCCAGGTACTCGACGTCGAGACGATCCTGCGCAAGCTGAATCCGGAAGCGCAGACCGGGAACATCGAACATGCCGTCGGCGCCAAGATGAAGCTGAAGCCGGGCGCCGTGATCCTGGCCGCGGACGATTCCGTCGTCGCGCGCGCGCTGATCGAGCAGGGCCTGGACGCGATGGGCCTCCCGTTCGTGATGACGAAGAGCGGCAAGGAATGCTGGGACCAGCTGAACCATATTGCCGCCGCGGCGGAAGCCGAGGGCAAGACCGTGCACGACAAGGTCGCCCTCGTACTGACCGACCTCGAGATGCCGGAAATGGATGGCTTCACGCTGACCCGCAACATCAAGTCGAACGCGCGCTTCGGCAACATGCCGGTCGTGATCCACTCGTCGCTGTCCGGCACGACGAACGAGGAACACGTCAAGAACGTCCGCGCCGACGCCTACGTCGCCAAGTTCTCGGCCGAGGACCTGTCGCGCACCCTGCGCACGCTGCTGCGCCAGTAATTCCTCGTTCACGCGGTGCCGGCTTCGCCGCCGGCACCGTGCTGCATCGCCCTTCTGAGTTGTTGTCGGGCAACATCTTCAAGCTGAGTGTGTGGGTTTTGTCCTGCAGCAATAGTCATGGTGCATAATGACAGCTTAGGATGCTGTTTCCCACCTTTTCAGAATCCCATGCCACACCCGACATCCTTTATCGCGAGCATCTGGACCACGGATACGGAAGGCGTGTGCACGTCGGTCGTCGACCACGGGCCCGGTGCGCTGCCGCCGTTCGCCGTCGCGACGCGCCTGCAGGACTGGGTACGGTTGTACGCCGCGGACGCGCAGCCGGCGGACCGCGTCGCGGATGCGCTGGCGGGGGCCGCGCCATTCCACTGTGACGTCGACATCCCGTGCGCGGACGGCCGCGTGCGCCGGATCGTCGTGTCCGGCCTGCCGCGCATGGAGGCGGGAGGCGGAATCGCCGGCTGGTCCGGCGCCTTCGCCGACGTCACGGAGCAGAAAGCCACCCTCGACCGCGCGCTGCGCAGCGAGGCGGAGCACCGCCTCATCGTCGACCACAGCATGGACCTGATCGCACATTGCGGCGTGGATGGCCGCTACCTCCACGTGTCGCCGTCGTACACGGCCGTCGTGGGCTGGGACGCGGCGCAGTTGGTGGGGCGCAGCGTCCTCGAATTCCTCCATCCGGACGACCAGGCGCCGGCCGGCGCCGCGCTCGCGCGCCTCCTCGCCGGTGAAGACATCGCCGACGTGCTCGTGGTGCGCAAGCGGCACCGCGACGGCCATTACGTCGAGCTGGGCTCCAAGGTGCGCAAAGTGACGGATCCGGTCACGGGCACCGTGTTCGGCGCCGTGCTCGTATCGCGCGACATCACACGTGAAAGGCAGATGTTGCACCGCGTCGAGGACGCGCATGCGCGCTTGCGCACGATCCTGGAAAGCATCGAGGACGGGTTCTTCTCGGTGAACCGCAACTGGGAGATCACGTACGCCAACACGCTGGCCGAGGTGTTCGCCGGCGTCGAGCCTGGCACCTCGGGCGGCAGGGTGTTGTGGGACGTCGCGAACGACCTGGACGGCACCGAGACCAGCGTCATCTACCGGCGGGCAATGGCGACGCGTGCGAACGCGGCGTTCGAAACCTTCTACGAACCGGAAGGCGTGTGGCTCAGCGTGCGCGTGTATGCGCACGACGAGGGCCTGTCGGTCTTCTTCCACGACATCACCGACCGCAAGCGCGCGGAGGAGCGGCTGGAGCAGCTGGCCACGCGCGACGACCTCACGGGCCTGCCCAACCGCGCGTGGCTGAACGGCCATCTGCGGTCGATGCTGGGCCAGGCGCGCGGCCAGGCGGAAACCACCGTGCTGTTCATCGACCTGAACCGCTTCAAGGAAGTCAACGATTCACTGGGCCACGCGGCCGGCGACCATCTGCTGCGCCAGGTGGGCCAGCGCCTGCAGTCGTGCCTGCGCCCGGGCGACGTCGTGGCGCGGCTGGGCGGCGACGAATTCGTCGTGGCGGCCCATTGCGCGGGCCGCGGCGCCGCCGCCGGCATCGCGCAGCGGCTGCTGGAGACCCTCACCAATCCCTTCCACATCGACGGGCTGGAGATGTGCGTGGGCGCGTCGATCGGCATCAGCCTGTCGGGCCAGGACGGGGCCACGCCCGAACTGCTGTTCCAGAACGCGGACACGGCGATGTACAAGGCGAAGGCGCTGGGCGCGAGCTCGTACCAGTTCTTCGAGCCGGAGATGAGCGTGGAAGCGCGCCGCCGCCTGCAGGTGGAGGCGGCGCTGCGGCGCGCGCTGGAGCTGGGCCAGTTCGAACTGTATTACCAGCCGCGCATCGACGTGCGCACGTGGCGCCTGCGCGGCGTGGAAGTCCTGCTGCGCTGGAAACATCCCGAACTGGGGCAAGTGTCGCCGCTCGAATTCATCCCGATCGCGGAAGAGCGCGGCCACATCGAGGCGATCGGCCGCTGGGCGCTGCGCGAGGCCTGCCGTGTCGGCAAGCGCCTGTCCGACCAATACGGCACGCAGCTGCACGTGTCGGTGAACGTGTCGGCGCGCCAGCTGCGGTCGGCGGAGCTCGTGGCCGACGTCGAACAGGCTTTGCGCGAAACGGGTTTCGCGCCGCGCGCGCTGGAACTGGAGCTGACGGAGAGCGCGCTGATCGACGACATCGACCAGTCCGTCGACGTGCTCCACCGCCTCAAGCGCCTGGGCGTGAAGCTGGCGCTGGACGATTTCGGCACCGGCTATTCGAGCCTGTCGTACCTGAAGCGCTTCCCCGTCGACGTGCTGAAACTGGACCGCTCGTTCTTCCTGGAAGAGTGCCCCAATGGCGACGAATTCGTCGCGGCCCTCGTCCACATGGCGCACGCGCTCGGCCTGACCGTGGTCGCGGAAGGCATCGAGACGGAAGAGGTGATGGAGACGCTGCGCGGCTGCCGCTGCGACGAAGCCCAGGGCTATCTGTTCGCGCGGCCGATGGCGCTGGCGGAGTTCGACAAATTCCTGCAATGCGAGGTGCCGGGAGTGCTGGCCGCCTGACACCTCGCGCTCGTGTCAGCGCGCGTAGCTCGGCTTCTTCGGGTCGTACTGCCAGCCGGGCACGAGGTAGCGCATGGCCATCGCGTCGTCGCGCGCGCCGCCCGCGACCTTCTTGTACAACTCGTGCGCCGCGAGGATGCGTTCCATGTCGGGCTGGATGCCCAGGCCCGGCGCGTCCGGCACCGCGACCTGGCCGCCCGCGATCTGCAGCGGTTCCGTCGTCAGGCGCTCGCGGCCTTCCTGCCAGATCCAGTGCGTGTCGATGGCCGTGATGTCGCCCGGCGCCGCGGCGGCGCAGTGCGTGAACATCGCGAGCGACACGTCGAAGTGGTTGTTCGAGTGCGAACCCCACGTCAGGCCCCAGTCGTGGCACAGCTGCGCGAGGCGCACGGAGCCCTGCATGGTCCAGAAATGCGGGTCGGCGAGCGGGATGTCGACGGCACCCAGCAGGTGCGAGTGCGCCATCTGGCGCCAGTCGGTCGCGACCATGTTCGTCGCCGTGCGGATCCCCGTGGCGCGCTTGAATTCGGCCATGATTTCCCGGCCCGAGTAGCCGTTCTCCGGACCGCACGGGTCTTCCGCATACGACAGCACATGGCCCTGGCCCTTGCAGGCGGCAATCGCTTCTTCCAGCGACCACGCGCCGTTCGGATCGAGCGTCGCGCGCGCATCCGGGAAGCGCCGCTTGATCGCGGCCACCGCCGCGATCTCGTCTTCCGGCCGCATCACGCCGCCTTTCAGCTTGAAGTCGCGGAAGCCGTACCTGTCGACGGCGGCCGATGCCAGGTCGGCGATCTGCTCGGGTGTCAACGCTTCCTCGTCGCGCACCTTGTACCAGCCATCCTTGGCCGCCTCGCCTTCGTACGGCAGGTCCGTCTGCGTGCGGTCGCCGATGTAGAACAGGTACGCCAGCATCGTCACGTGCGTGCGCTGCTGGCCGTCGCCGAGCAGTTCGCACAGCGGCACCGCGAGGTGCTGGCCCAGCAGGTCCAGCAGCGCCGCTTCCACGGCCGTCACCACGTTTTCCAGGCGCAGGTTGATCTCGTGCGGCTGCTTCATGACCGCTTCCTCGGCGCGCGACGTCACCTGGTGGCTCACGCCGGAAATCGCCGCGCGCAGCACGTTCAGGGTGCGGTTGTAGCGCGCCACTTCGGTGCCCGTCACCAGCGGCACGAGCCGCTCCAGCGCGCGCAGGATGCCGTTCGAGCCGGGCACCTCGCCCATGCCGGTGTTGCCGGCGCTGTCTTTCAGCAGGACGAGGATACGGGTGAAGTAGGGCGCGTGGGCGCCGCACAGGTTCAGCAGCATGCTGTCGCGGCCGGCCACGGGGATCACCTGCATGTCGGTGATGATCGGGCTGGCGGCGCGCTGGATGAGGGGCATTTTATGGGTCTCCTGGTGATGTCGGGCATATAAAAAAAATATATCTCGTTGCCCGTAACATTGATCTAAACTAGAATGGTAGCGCAACCATTTCCCCAGTGTGAAGGAATAACGATGTCGCGTCAATCGATTCTGGCAGCCAGCCTCCTGTGTCTCTCTCTCGGCGGCTGTGCCGCCATCGCCGTCCAAACCCCCGCCGGCGAACACTGGGTCGCCTCGTGGGGCAGTGCCCAACTCGTGCCGGAAGGCCAGAACGAACTCCCCGCCGCGCAGTGGCAGGACGCCAGCCTGCGCCAGATCGTGAGGGTGTCGCTGAGCGGCGACCAGCTGCGCGTGAAGCTCACCAACGCGTTCGGCACGGCGCCGCTCGTGATCGACGCCGGCAGCGTCGCGCTGGCGCGCGCGCCCGGCAAGGCCGACGTCGACGGCGCCAGCCTGCGCCCGCTGCGTTTCGGCGGCGCCGCGTCCGTGACCATCCCCGCCGGCGCGGAATACCTGAGCGACCCGATCGACCTGCCGCATGCGGCGGGCGCCGATCTCGCCATCTCGCTGCATTTCGCCCAGGCGCCGGCGCGCCAGACGGGCCACCCGGGCGCCCGGGCGACGAGCTTCCGCGTGCCCGGCAACCAGGTCCAGGCCGCGAGCTGGCCGCAGGCCGACACCTTTACGCGCTGGTACCAGATCACGGGCGTCGAAGTGCCGGCCCGTGCCGGGGCGCATACGGTCGTCGCGATCGGCGACTCGATCACGGACGGCTACGGCGTGAATCCGGATACGTATGCGCGCTGGACGGACGGCCTCGCGACCCGCCTGCGCGCCGCGGGAATGACGAACGTCGGCGTCGTCAACGCGGGCATCGGCGGCGGCCGCATGCTGCGCGACGGCCTGGGCCCGAACCTCGTGTCCCGCTTCGATCGCGACGTGCTGGCGCGGCCGGGCGTCTCGCACGCCATCGTCATGATCGGCGTGAACGACTTCGGCGTGCAGCACCGGAACAAGGAAGACACGCCGGCGGCGCGCGCGGCCCTGCTGGACGACCTGAAACAGGCCTACCGCCAGATCGTCGCGCGCGCCCATCTGCGGGGCGTGTGCGTGCTGGGCGCGACGATCACCCCGTACGCCGGCAGCGGCTATTACGCGCCGGGTGCGGACAACGAGGCGGACCGTCTCGCGTACAACCAGTGGATCCGTACCGCGGGCGTCGTCGACGGCGTCGTCGACTTCGACGCGGCGCTGCGCGATCCGGCCAAACCGGACCACCTGTTGAAGACCCTGGACAACGACGGCCTGCATCCGTCGACCGCCGGCTACAAGGCGATGGCGGACGCGGTGCCGCTGGAGCAACTCAAGACGTGCCGCATCGCAGGCTGAAACCACCTATAAAAACATCAGGAGACTTATGAGATCACTCGTCGCCGCCGCCATGCTGGCGCTCGCGGCCGCACAGCCGGCATGGGCGCTGGGAGAGCGCCCCTTCGTCACGTTCGAAGCCGGCAAGGATGCCGTCGTGCTCGCGCGGTCCGGGCAGGCCGCGCGCATCCTCGTGGACCCGAACGAATTCAAGGGCGTGCGCCGCGCGGCGGCCGACCTGCAGGCGGACATCGAACGCGTGTCCGGCATCCGGCCCGCGCTGCTGGCGTCGGCCGGCGCCGTCGCGAAGGGTTCGGATGTCGTCATCGTCGGCACGCTCGGCCAAAGCGCGCTGATCGACCGCCTCGCGCGCGAGAACAAGATCGATGCGAAGGCGGTGCGCGGGAAATGGGAAGGCTATCTCGTGCAGACGGTGCGCAATCCGCTGCCGGGCGTGGCGCGTGCGCTCGTGGTCGCGGGCAGCGACCGCCGCGGCACGATCTTCGGGCTGTACACGGTGTCCGAGCAGATCGGCGTCTCGCCATGGAACTGGTGGGCCGACGTCGCGCCCGCGAAGCACGACGTGCTCGCCGTGGCGGCCGGCACGCGCGTGGCCGACGCGCCCGTCGTGCGCTACCGCGGCATCTTCCTGAACGACGAGGCGCCCGCTTTGTCCGGCTGGGCCAAGGAAAAATTCGGCGGCTTCAACCACAAGTTCTATGGCAAGTTGTTCGAGCTGATCCTGCGCATGCGCGGCAACTACCTGTGGCCCGCCATGTGGGGCAATGCGTTCTACGACGACGATCCGGAGAACGGCCCGCTGGCCGACGAGATGGGCATCGTGATGGGCACGTCGCACCACGAACCGCTGATGCGCGCCCACGCGGAGTGGAAGAAGTACGGCAAGGGTCCGTGGGACTACAGCCGCAACGAACAGGTGCTGCGCGAGTTCTGGCAGCAGGGGCTGGACCGCGCGAAGGACTACGACAAGGTCATCACCCTCGGCATGCGCGGCGACGGCGACGAGCCGATGTCGGAGGAATCGAACGTCGCGCTGCTGCAGCGGATCGTGGCCGACCAGCGCGCGATGATCGCGAAGACGACCGGGAAACCGCTGCCGCAGGTACCGCAGGTGTGGGCGCTGTACAAGGAAGTCCAGGAGTATTACGAGAAGGGCATGCGCGTGCCGGATGACGTCACGCTGCTCTGGTGCGACGACAACTGGGGCAATATCCGCCGCCTGCCGACCGCGGAAGAACGCAAGCGCAGCGGCGGCGCCGGCATCTACTACCACTTCGATTACGTGGGCGGCCCGCGCTCGTACAAGTGGATCAACGTGACGCCGCTGCCGAAGGTGTGGGAACAGATGCACCTCGCGTGGCGCCTTGGCGCGGACCGGCTGTGGGTCGTGAACGTGGGCGACCTCAAGCCGATGGAAGTGCCGACGGAATTCTTCCTCACCTATGCGTGGAACCCGGCCGCGTGGCCCGCGTCGCGCCTGCCCGAGTACCTGAAGCTGTGGGCGACGCGAGAGTTCGGCGGCGCTCAGTCACCTGACCTTGCCGCGGAAATCGCCGACATCGTCGAGACCTACGCCCGCTACAACGGGCGCCGCCGGCCGGAACAGCTGGAGCCGGGCACGTACAGCGCGACGAATTACCGCGAGTCCGAGCGCATCGTCGCCGACTGGCGCGACCTCGCCGCGCGCGTCGAGCGGGTGAAGGCGAAGCTGGCGCCGGCGCAGAAGGACGCGTTCTTCCAGCTCGTCGAGCATCCCGTGCGCGCATCGGGCACGCTGGGCGAACTGTATGCGACGGTGCAGGCGAACCGCCTCCACGCGCAGCAGGGCCGCGCCGACACGAACGACCTCGCCGCGCGGGCGCGCGACGTGTTCGCGCAGGACGCCGCGATCTCGCGCGAGTACCACGCGATCAATGGCGGCAAGTGGAACCACATGATGGCGCAGACGCACATCGGCTACACGAGCTGGCGCGATCCCGCGACGAACATCATGCCGGAGGTGCGCGAGATCGCGCTGCCGGCCGCGCCGGCGCTGGGCGTCGCGGTGGAGGGCAGCGACGCCGCCTGGCCGGCGGCGAAGGACCTGCGCCTGCCCGCGTTCGAACCGTTCGACAAGGCGAACCGCTACATCGAGGTCTTCGACCGCGGCGCCGCGCCCGTGGCCTGGACCGCGCGTGCCGAGCAGCCGTGGATCGTGCTGGGCGAATCGTCCGGCACGACGGACAAGTCGAAGCGGATCACCGTCGACGTGCGCTGGGACCAGGTGCCGGCGGGCGCGACGTCCGGCCGCGTGCTGGTGACCGGTCCGGATGGCCAGCGGGCCGCCGTGGATGTCCCGCTGCGCCACGCGGACCAGCGCGGTACGAAGGTCGCCGGCTTCGTGGAGACGGGCGGCACCGTCGCCATCGAGGCGGAACACTACAGCCGCGCGCTGGCCCCTGCCGGGCGCGAATGGCTGCGCGTACCGGGCCTGGGCCGCACGCTGTCCGGCATGACCACGCTGCCGGTGGACGCGCCCGCGCTGGCGCCGGCGGATGGCATGCGGCTCGAGTACGACGTCTACCTGTTCGAGCCGGGCAAGGTGAACGTGCAGGCGACGCTGGCGCCCACGCTGAAATTCCGGCCGGGAGCGGGTTTCCGCTATGCCGTCTCCATCGACGACGAGGCGCCGCGCATCGTCGACGTGCATGCGGATGCATCGCTGCAGCATTGGGAGAAGATCGTCACGGACGGCGTCGCGCAGTTCACGACGGCGCACGAGGTGAAGGCGCCGGGACGCCACACGCTGAAGTTCTGGGCGCTGGATCCGGGACTCGTGCTGCAACGCGTCGTGATCGACGCGGGCGGCCTGAAGCCGAGCTATCTCGGCCCGCAGGAAAGCCCGCGCGTCGGGTCCGTGTCGACGAACTAGCTCAAACCGTCGTTCCCGCGAAAGCGGGAACCCATGCTGACTGCTCGAAGCCGACTCTTTGTGACCAACGAGTTGGAAATGACGAACGTGGCCAGCATACTCGGCATGGATTCCCGCGTGCGCGGGAATGACGATGCCGTTTCTGACGGCTTTTGAAAACAATATTCCGGACACTAGTGCGCCTGCGAGGGCATGACGGGGTATCTTCCCGCTTCATCAATCGGAATGCGCAACCCGCAGCCCGCCCTTGCGGTCGGGCAGCCACACTTCGGCGAGGTCGGAGCTGACGTCGAAGAAGCCCAGTTCGTGCTTTGCCGCCAGGCGGTGCACGGCTTCCCAGGCCGCGTCGATCCGGTCCCAGTCGAGGAACGACATGTAGATGACCGTCTTGCCGACGGTGTAGTCGGTGCCGGTTTCAGGATCCTCGGCGCCGGCCGGTGCGGGCGGGAACTCGGCCGCAAGCGCCGCGTAAAAGGCTTGCAGCGCGGGTGTGGCCACCCGCGGGTCGTCGTAGCCGTGGTCCTCCGTCCATTCGGTCTGTTGCTCGTACCAGTCGAGGAAGGCGGGCCGTTTGGCCGGGGCGGCGTCGGGGGCGAACACCATCAGGTCGAAACTCATCGTACGGTTCTCTCAAGGCGGTTCATTGGTCAGGCATGACGATACACGCCGCCCGCGTGTGGTGCAAATGCCGAAAATCCGGCACTCCCTTAGCGAAGCCGGTTCCTGTGGTGCAAAAAAGATAATATGCTGAGCCTGCCATAGCCAGCCGTTCCGAACCCACCGCCCATTGGAGCCTACATGACTTCCACGCTGAAATCGAAGGCCGTCCCTGCATTGCTCGCGCGCTCTTTGCTCGCCATCGCTCCGCTGCTCGCCGCCGAGGCGGCGCACGCCGGTCCCAAATATACGTACAGCTACGTGGGCAACCCGGCCGCGCCCGTACGTGCAAAACCGGTGTCGTGCTGGCAGACGGTCTGTACGCCGTCCGTCGTGCTGATGGGCGGCGGCTACGACGTGGCCGAGGCGTTCCGCTGGATGATCGGGCAGGCCGGCATCACGAGGGCCACCGGCGGCCGCTTCGTCATCCTCCGCGCGACGGGCAGCGATGCGTACAACCCGTACGTCTACAGCCGCCTCGGCACGGTCGATACGACGACGAGCCGCAACTACGAGATGGTCGGCGGCCTCGATCTGGGCGTGACCTCGGTGGAGACCCTCGTGATCCCGAGCCGCACCGCGGCCGCGGATCCGTTCGTGCTGGACGTGATCTCGAAAGCGAGCGCCATCTTCATCGCCGGCGGCGACCAGGCCGATTATTACCAGTACTGGCAAAGCACGCCGCTGGCTGCCGCGCTGCAGCGCGCCGTCGGCGCGGGCATCCCGATCGGCGGCACGAGCGCCGGCAATGCGATGCTGGGCCAGTATGCGTTCGCGGCGTTGAACGACACCGTCACGTCGGACGAGGCGCTGGCCAATCCGTTCAACCGCTACATGACGATCGATCCGCTCAACACGTCGTCCGGCAAATTCATCCAGACGGGGAGCTTCATCAGCATCCCCGGCCTCGAAAAGACGATCACCGACGACCACTTCAATACGCGCGACCGCCTGGGCCGACTGATCGGCTTCGTCTCGCGCATCGGCGACGGCTGCCCCGGCGGCGTGGAGCGGTTCGACCAGGTGCTGGGCATCGGCGTCGACGAGGAGACGGCCGTGCTGGTGTCCGGGCCGCGCGGCAGCGTCAAGGCGCAGCTGGTCGCCAATCCGTACAACCAGGAAAACACGACGGCACCGTACGCGCCGCAGAACTCCGCCTACTTCACGAAGCTCGCGCGCACGCCCGCCCAGTGCGCCGCGAAGAAGACGCTGGACATCAACAGCGGCGTGCAGGTCTACCGCCTGAGCGCGCAGGTGGCGCAGCCGTCTCCGTATCCGTCGGCGCCGCAGTACAGCTTCAGGACGAATGCGACGTTCAACCTGTCCAGCTGGACGCAGCAGACGCCGACGACGTATTCCGACGGCTCGTCGCTGAATGGTCCGTTCGTGTACGGCACGGCGGGCGGCGCGATCCTGGGCGCCCAGGTCCGCTGATGCCCATGCGCCCGCCCGTCGCAATCGATCCGGACGAGGTCGAATTCAGCGCGATCCGTGCGCAGGGGCCGGGCGGGCAGAACGTGAACAAGGTGTCGAATGCCGTGCAGGCGCGCTTCGACATCGGCGCCTCCTCGCTGCCTGCGGACGTGAAGGCGCGCCTGCGCGCGTTGCGGGACGCGCGCATCACGCGCGACGGCGTCATCGTCATCAAGGCGCAGTCCGCGCGCAGCCTCGAGCGCAACCGCGCGGAGGCGCTGGCGCGGCTGCAGGCGCTCGTCGACGCGGCGGCCGTCGTGCCGCTCGTGCGCCGGGCCACGCGGCCCACGCTGGGGTCGCAACGGCGCCGGCTCGAATCGAAGGCCGGCCGGGGCCAGGTGAAGGCCTTGCGCGGCAAGGTGCGCGAGTAGCGGCCTATATCGAACTCCGTATTTGCCATACGAAGATGGCATGTCTCCGTGATAGCGGTTAACAATCGCTGTTGGCACGATTGACTGCGCCTATCACCGTCTCTACGATGAAATCGGTTACATAAAAATAAGAATGCGGCGTTGACGCCCCGGATGCCGTATGCGGATACGGTTGTCGCGGTCCGCTTCAAAGCGGGGCGAACATCAAGGAGACTATATGAAGAACGCACTTTGCATCACCGCAGTGGCATTGGCAGCGAGTCTGGCCGCCCCGGCGCAGGCGGCAACGTGGTCGACGACGGCGCAGTACGGGTCGACGACGATGGGCGCGTACAGCTTCAACAACGACATCTGGGGTTCGGGCGCCGGGCCGCAGACGCTGTGGGTCAACTCGCCGACCGACTGGGGCGTGTGGTCGAACCAGCCGAACACCGGCGGCATCAAGTCCTACCCGCACATCAACTTCTACGTCGGCAAAGCGCTGAACAGCCTGTCGCGGTTGACGGCGGTAGTGTCGGCGACGACGCCGGCCGGCGGCGCCTGGGAATCCACGTTCGACATCTGGGACACGAACCACGCCAACGAGATCATGGTGTGGCTGAACTACACGGGCACGTCGGGCGGCTGCGGCAACGTCAAGCCGATCTCGTATAACTGGACCGCGCAGGGGTGTGCCATCCCCGTGTACACGAACGTGAACATCGGAGGCGCCACCTGGAACGTCTACCGTGGCAATAACGGCGGCAACATGGTGTACTCGTTCCTGCGCACGACGAAGACCAACAACACGACCGTCGACGCCCTGGCTCTCATGCGCTACCTGCAGAACCTCGGCTGGATCGGCAACGTCACCGTGGGCGACGTCCAGTACGGGTTCGAGATCACGTCGTCGTCGGGCGGCATGGACTTCGCCTCCCGCAACTTCTCGGTCACCGCCTATTGACCATTCCCGCGCGACGCGGCCCGTCCGCGTCGTTGGCGCAGGCGCAACGCGCGTGGACGCGGTCGCGTCCACCGCGCTTGGCGTCGTACATCAGTTTGTCGGCCACGGCGATGAGGTCGCGCAGCACGTGGGGTCCGCCATCGGCCGCGGGGTCGGCACAGGCGACGCCGAAACTGGCGGTCGTGCGTACGTGCTCCGCCCCGTCGTCGGTCGGCACGCTCGTGTCGGCGAAGCGGGCGCGCAGCCGCTCCGCCAGGTGGATGCCGCCGTCGAGGTCCGTTCCTGGCAGGATCGCCAGGAATTCCTCGCCCCCGTAGCGCACGACGCTGTCGACGCCGTCGCGCGTCATGCGCCGCAACAGGTCCGCAAAGCTGCGCAGCACGGCGTCGCCGCTGGCGTGGCCGTACGTGTCGTTGATGCGCTTGAAGTGGTCGATGTCGCACAGGACGACCGTCAGCAGGCCGCCGTGGTCCGGCGTGCGCACCTGGCCGGGGCGCATCAGGGTCTCGTGCAGGTAGCGCCGGTTGTAGCAGCCCGTAAGGTGGTCGCGCGCGGCCGTGTGCTGCAGCTGCACGCGCGCCTGGTATTCCTCGCGCGATACCCGGTTGAAGCGCCGCGCCGCGAGCGCGCCGAACGCGTTCGCCAGCACCAGCAGCATCACCATCGTGACGCCGTCGGCCACCGTCAGCCGGCCGTACTTCAACGTCAGCACGAGGAAGACGGCGGTGGCGGCGGATGCCAGCGCGAGCGCGTTGGCGAAGCTGTTCGGGATGTACAGGTAGATCACGATGAGCATGATCGCGAGCGACATCGCGTGCCAGTGGAACTCGTCCGGACGCTGCACGGCGATGACCATGAAGCACGCGAGTGCCACGGTTTCCGCGGCACAGGCGGCGATGCGCGTTGCGTGGAGGGTGAGCGGCCGGTGGCAGGCAAGCCACGCGCACGTGCCGGCCGTCGCGGCGACGACCGCGCGCGCCGCGCACAACTTCAGGTAGGTCGGACCATAGCCCAGCGCGGCCAGGTCCGACAGCGAGAACGCCAGGTAGAACAGCGTGCAGAACACGAGCGTGTAGCCGAGCAGGGCCCGTGTCTGCGGCAGTTGCTGGGCGAGGAACGCGGTTTCGTTTGCGGGCTGCGCAAACTCCCCGGTGAGCGGGTGTATTCTCATGCGGTCGATGGATGGGAACTTGAAGGGGCGGCGCGAACCGGACCATTATGTTCCAAAATTTGTATCGACGCTATTCTGCCACTTCATGCAGTTGGAATCGTCACCCTTTGTCACCTTTACGCGGACAGGCCCAGCAACGTGGACGCGTGCGGCGCCAGCGTGATGCGCAGCGCGCCGCGCACGGCCGGCTGATCGTGCCGCGCCCACAGGTCGCGCACGGCGACGCTGCGGTTGCCCAGGTCCAGGCGCGACAGGTCGAACACGATCTCGGTCGGCGCATCGGACGTGTTGAACAGCGCCAGGTACTGCAGGTTGCGCTTGTCGGCCGAACGTGCGCTCCAGATGCGCGTGCCCGCGTCCGCGCGGTGCGGGCGGTTGTCGCGGCTGCGCTGGTTCACGGCCAGCACCTCGGGGTTCGTCAGCAATGCGAGGGTCTTCGCGTCCAGGTGGCGCAGGTCGCCACCCATGATCAGCGGCGAGCGGGCGATGCTCCACAGCGACATCAGCGTCTGCTGCTCGTCCGGCGTGAACTTGGTGTCGCGCGCGCCGAGGGCAAGACGGCCCAGCGGCAGCATGTCGGCGTCGGGCCACGAGTTCGCGCCCATCACGGGGTTCCAGTTTTCCAGGCGCTGGAACTGGTCGTTCAGGAGGCGCCATTCGTCCCAGAAGTCGTCCGAGATGCGCCACATCTGCGCATAGTGCGGCACGTGGTTCGCCCAGCGCAGGTCCATTTCGCCCGGCGACAGGCTCAGGACGATCGGACGGCCGCTGGCCGCGATGGCCTTGTGCGCCGCTTCGACCTCGGGCCAGTTGCGTTCGTACGGGCGCGACATGTCGTCCATCTTGACGAAGTCGACGCCCCACTCGGCGTACTGCTTGAACACGGAGTTGTAATATTCCTGCGCACCCGGCTTCGTCATGTCGACGCCGTACATGTCGCCGTTCCATTCGCAGATCGCCTTCGTGTCGGCGATGTCCTGCGCGCGCAGTTTCGTGCCGAGGATCGGCGTGTTCAGGCGCACGGCCTGGCGCGGGATGCCGCGCATGAGGTGGATGCCGAACTTCATGCCGCGCGCGTGGATCTGGTCGGCGAGCTTCTTGAAGCCCGCGCCGTTCGCGGCGGACGGGAAGCGGTTCGGCGCCGGCTGCAAGCGGCCGTACTGGTCCAGCGTCAGTTCGGCGTCCTTGCGGTATTCGTAGCTGTTCGCGTTCGGCTCGTACCACTGGATGTCGACGGTGAACACGTTGTACCCGAACGGCAGCAGCTTCGCGACCATGATGTCGGCGTTTTCCAGCGCCTGCGCTTCCGTGATCGTGGGGCCGAACGAGTTCCAGCTGTTCCAGCCCATCGGCGGCGTCGGCGCGAGGCCCGCGGCCGATGAAGTGGATTTCGATTTTGCCGCGAAAGCGAGCGAGGGGGCGCCGGCGGCGGCAGCGGCGGCAAGGGAAGCGGTGAGGATGCGGCGGCGATTCGAGTCCATGTGCGGGCTAAGAGTTGATGAGCGTCGCGCGAGTATAAGCACCGATCGGCCGGCGCGCTAATCACTTGTGCGCGCCGACCGATACCCGAATCGGTATCGCAGGTCAGCCCTGGCGTGCCGGCGCTGCCTTGATGGCGTCGATGATCGCCTGTTTCATCGGCTTCGCCTTCAGTTGCGCGTCGAACGGCGTCGGGCGCATCGGCAGCTTGTCCTTGCGCGGCGCCTCGTCCCACGTCTGCAGCCAGCTGATGTTGTCGGCCAGGCCCCACACGAGGATGTCGCGCAGGCGCGGGTAGGCCAGCGTCACGTCCAGGTAGTCGCGCGTGGCGGCGGCGACGCCGGCGTCGCGCTTGGCGATGTCGGCCGGCAGGCGGCGGTCGTTCACGTCCAGTTCCGTGATCAGGAGGTCGTAGCCCATGCCCGACACCTCGTCGAGGAACTTGCGCCATTCGACCAGGTCGGAACGGCCCTTATCCGTTTCGTCCCACGAACCGATATGGCTCTGCAGGCCGAGCGCGTTGACCGGCGTGCCGCGCTTCTTGAGGTCCGCGAGCAGGGCCAGCACGCCCGCACGGTGCTTGGCGCTGCCGGCGTCGCCGCGCATGTAGTCGTTATAGACCAGCTGTGCCTGCGGGGCATACTCTTTCGCGAGGCGGAACGCGAGGTCGATCTGCTCGACGGCGCCAAGCGGCTTCGTGAGGGCGTTCTGGCGCAGCTTGCCGTCGGCCGGGTCGACGGCTTCGTTGACGACGTCCCAGCTCTTGATGCTCTTGCCGAAGTGGCCGCACACGGTGCTCACGTGCGTGCGCATCAGCTGTTCGACGGCCTTCGCGGGCTGCGGGCCGAAGTTCTGTTTCGCGACCCACGCCGGCACCCATTTCTCGGCCTGCCAGAACAGGTTGTGGCCGCGCACGGCGATGCCCTTGTCCTTCGCCCAGGCGATCACGTCGTCGGCAGGGCCGAAGTTCGGCTTGCCCGGCGCCGGTTCGAGCGCCTGCCATTTCATCTCGTTCTCGAGCACGATCAGGTTGCATTCGCGCTCGACGAGCGCGCGGTAGGCGGCGTCGCCGAACTGGTTGCGGCCGGCGCTGATGGCGGTGCCGAAGCGCATGCCCTTGCGGGCGGCGACGTCCTTCAGCGTTTCGCCGGCGGGGCCTTGGGCGCGCGCGAACGGGAGGGCGGCCGGCAGCAGGGCGGCGCCGGCGAGCGCCTGGATGATCTCTCGTCTCGTAGTCATTATGTATGCATCCTTCTGTTTTGCGTGGTGGGGAGAAAACGGTTCAGCCGTGGCCGGGCGCGAACGGGAACACTTGCTTCCGGTAGTACTCGAGGGATTGCGCGGGCGCGCGTACGCCGGCCGGCAGCGGCAGGCCGGACTGGTGCTGGAAGTACGCGATGCACGCGTCGCGCCACCATACGGCCTCGCGCTGTTGCTGGGCCAGGCGCTGGGCGACGTCGTTGAAGCGCTGCGCATCCACGAACGGGCGCAGGCGCTGCCATTCGGCTTGCATCGCCGTCACTTCGGCCACGCCGTGGTCGTAGTGCGCAATCAGGTCGGCCCACAGCGTGCGGCCGTCCGGCATGCGGTAGTCCCACGGCAGGTGGTGGAACCACAGCAGGAACTCCTGCGGCGTCGTGGCCGGGTCGGCGAAGCGGCGCGCGACCTCGGGCGCGTACTGGGCCACGGCATTGCTGCCTTTCGCAGTGCGGTCGAAGCCGATGCCGTTCCTGTCGGCGCGGTGGTAGTAGACGGGGTTCCAGTCGGCGCGGCCCAGGTCGTCGACCCACGGCGCGGGACCATAATGGTGGCCGGTGCCCATGATGTGGTGCAGGCCGAGGGGCGTCATATAGTCGACCGCGGCTTCGCGCGAGCGCATCATCATGGCGACGACCGGATCGACGACGCGCGCGTCCGGTGCGAACGTCTGGCCCGCCCATTCGCGTGCGATGGCGCGGCTGTCCAGCTCCGGGTTCCAGGCGAGGCGGCCGTAGGCGTACCAGTTGGCCTGGTCGAACGTGGAGCCCGTCCAGTTGCGGCTCGATCCGATGTTCGCGACGCCGGCGATGCCGCCGACATGTCCGTCCTGCGCGCCTTCCAGTACGCGCGCCACGGTCATGGACGTCCCCCCGGCGCGGGTATCGAAGCGCAGCGTTTCCTGGAACAAGGGGCCGAGGTAGACGAGGTGCGTGGCGAAGCCGAGGTATTCCTTCGTCACCTGGAATTCCATCACGAGCGGCGTGTCCGGCATCGCGCCGAACAGCGGGTGCGCCGGTTCGCGCGGCTGGAAGTCGATGGCGCCGTTCTTCACCTGTACGAGCACGTTCTTGTCGAACTTGCCGTCCAGCGGCTTGAACTGGTCGTACGCTTGCGCCGCGCGGTCACTGACCTGGTTCGGGTGCGCGGGCGGGTTGTAGACGAAGGCGCGCCACATCACGATGCCCTTGTGCGGCGCGAGCGCGCGCGCCAGCATGTTGGCGCCGTCCGCGTGGTTGCGGCCATAGTCCTGCGGGCCGGGCTGGCCTTCCGAATTGGCCTTGACGAGGAAGCCGCCGAAATCGGGAATGGTGCGGTAGATCTCGTCCGCCTTGCGCGCCCACCACGCCGCGACGGCGGGGTCGAGCGGGTCGGCCGTCTTCGTCTCCTTCAGTTCCAGCGGCGTCGACCAGCGCACGGAGAGATAGACGCGGATGCCGTACGGGCGCAGCACGTTCGCGATGGCGGCCGCCTTGGCGATGAACGCGGGGCTCAGCACCTCGGCCTTCGCGTTGACGTTGTTGAGGACCGAGCCGTTGATGCCGAGCGACGCGTTGGCGCGCGCGTAATCCGTGTAGCGCGGGTCGACGATGTTGGGGAGCTCCCACCAGTTCCAGATCGATTCGCCCGCGTAGCCGCGTTCGACGGTGCGGTCCAGGTTGTCCCAGTGGTTCAGCACCCGCAGGGGCAGCGCCGGCTTGTCGGCGAGGGCGATGCTGTCGGGCGCGGTGCCCAGTTGCAGCTGGCGCAGCCACGCGAAGCTGCCGTACAGGAGGCCGATGTCGGAGTTCGCCGCGATCAGCGTGACGGGGACGCCACCCTGGCGCGTGCGGCGCACGAGATAGCCTTCGGGACCGACGGCGGCGAGGTCGCGGCGCACGGCATCGGCGTCGGCCAGGCCCGCCGGGAGCGTGGTGCGGGCGAGGACGATGGTGCCGGCGCGTACCTTCGCGTTCGGGGGGATGGCATCCGGCCTGCGGCCCAGCATGCCGGCGAGGCCGCGTTTCAGTTCCGCGCCGGCGGCGCGCACGGTCGGGGTGTCGTCGGGCGCCGTGATGCCGGTGGCGGCGGCCGCCAGTGCGGTCCTCTGGGCTGCGGGGAGGGGGCGGTAGCGCAGCCACAGGTCGTAGCCGTCTTCATCGGCGGCGTGGGCGAGGTGGGTGCCGACCAGGGCAAGCACGAGGTTCAGGACGAACGCCGTCATGATCCGTGCGCGGACAAGCCGCGACAAATATCGCATCGTAGTCTCCGTTGTATTTATATGAGTACCGGGTGCGGCGGCCCGTCCGGCGCAGGAATGTTAGCGCAAACTCTGGAAATGGGAAATCGATTTATGAGTGTTTACGGTCATGTTTATGGCTATCTTTGCATGGGGCGAAAGTGCTAAGATAGCGCAAACAAAAAATGATGGGGAATAGGGAGAATGACCAAGACCAAACCAGAGTCCGTCCAGGAAGAGCTGGAACGACGGGGCCAGCCGACGATGGCCGACGTCGCCAAGCTCGCGGGCGTGTCCGCCATGACGGTCTCGCGCGTCATGAACGGCAAGGGCCTCGTGCGCGAAAGCACGCGCCGCAAGGTCGCGGAAGCCGTGGCGGCGCTGAACTACACGCCGAACCAGGAAGCGCGCAACCTCGCGGGCTCCAAGCCCATCCGCGTCGGCTTCTTGTACAGTAACCCGAGCGCGGCGTACCTGAGCGAGTTCCTCGTCGGCCTCCTGAGCCAGTCGGGCCTGAACAACGTCCAGCTGTTCGTGGAAAAATGCGAAGCCGGCGAGCACGAAGCGGAACAGACGCGCCGCCTCGTCGAGAACGGCCTGGACGGAATCATCCTGCCGCCGCCGCTGTGCGACAGCGAGGAGGTGCTCGCCGCCATCGCGGACGCGAACATCCCGGCCGTCGTCGTCGCGTGCGGCCTGCCGGACATCCGC
This sequence comes from Massilia sp. CT11-137, assembly GCF_047302885.1. Taxonomy (NCBI): domain Bacteria; kingdom Pseudomonadati; phylum Pseudomonadota; class Betaproteobacteria; order Burkholderiales; family Oxalobacteraceae; genus Massilia; species Massilia sp. CT11-137. Next base: position 3,480,757 of record NZ_JBKYMP010000002.1, on the reverse strand, counting down.
GTGGGCGCCGTCAGCATCGACGACTACGAAGCGGCGCATGCGATGACGCGCCACCTGGTCAACCTGGGGCACCACCGCATCGGCTTCGTCGTCGGCCATCCGAACCAGACCGCGAGCGCGCGCCGCCTCGAAGGCTATCGCGCGGCCATCGCGGAGCAGGGCGCGGACGCGTCCGAGGAACTCGTCGTGCAGGGCATGTTCACGTACCGCTCCGGCCTCGACGCGGCCGAGCACCTGCTGGCGCTGGAAGAACGCCCGACGGCCATCTTCGCCAGCAACGACGACATGGCGGCCGCCTGCGTCGCCGTCGCGCACCGCCTGGGGCTGGACGTGCCGGGCGACCTGACCGTCACCGGCTTCGACGACACGGCGCTCGCCACCACGATCTGGCCGGAGCTGACCACCGTGCGCCAGCCCATCGCCGGCATGGCGCGCGAAGCCGTGCAGTCGCTCGTGCGCCGCGTGCGTGCGCTGCGCGAAGGCGAGGAGGCCGAGCCGGAACAGGTGCGCATGGACTTCGAACTGGTGCGCCGCCAGTCCGACGCCGCACCGCGCACCCGTCCCTCGGCACTGCTGCCGCTCACCGCCGCCAAGCGCGCCGGCTGATCCCTCCCGGCCGCGGCGCCCAGCTGCGGCCGTCTACGCGAAACGCATAAACTGTTCGCGCAAACATCCTCAATTCCCTCTTTTCCCGCCAATTCCGCCATTCGCGGAGGCTGTTGCGTCGCTACTGCCGGACATCTTCCCAATAATTCATTGACAAGCGCCAAATTAGACGATTAGACTGGAATGGTTGCGGTAACATTTCTGTTATTAGAATGTTGGACCTCGATCCACCGCATGCCAGGCAGACCACACTCCGCCGGCCACACGGCGGCATACAAAAACAAGCAGGAGACATAAGTCGATGGGTATCAAACGCAGAGAGTTTCTGGCCACCGTTGGGGGCGCGGCCGGCATGGCAGTCGTGCCGGGCGCGCTGGCGGCCAAAGCCGCCAAAGGGGGCGCACCGGTCTACAAGCAGGCGAACGCGCCCGTCGCGGCGCGCGTGGAAGACCTGCTGGGCCGCATGACGGTCGATGAAAAAATCGCGCAGCTGCAATGCGTCTGGCTGACGAAGAAGGATCTCCAGAACGACGACACGAGCTTCAACGCCGAGAAGGCGGCAAAAGTCCACCCGCACGGTATGGGCATGTTCGCGCGCCCGTCCGACCGCCAGATCGGTGCGGACAACAATGCCGGCAACTCGGGCGCCGTCGGCAACCGCGGCCCGAAGGAAACGGCGGACTACGTGAACGCCGTGCAGAAGTGGGCGATGGAAAACACGCGCCTGGGCATCCCCGTCTTCATGCACGAGGAATCGCTGCACGGCTACGTGGCGCCGGAAGCGACCAGCTTCCCGCAGGCGATCGGCCTGGCCTCCACGTTCGATCCGCAACTCGTCGAGCAGATCTTCTCGCTCGCCGCGAAGGAAATGCGCGCACGTGGCGCCAACCTGGCGCTGGCGCCGGTCGTCGACGTGGCGCGCGAGCCGCGCTGGGGCCGTATTGAAGAGACCTATGGCGAAGACCCGCACGTGTGCGGCGTCATGGGCAAGGCGGCCGTGCTGGGCTTCTCGGGCAACACGCTGCCGCTGGCGCATGACAAGGTCTTCGCCACGCTGAAGCACATGACGGGCCACGGCCAGCCCGAATCGGGCACCAACATCGGTCCGGCGAACGTGGGCGAACGCGCGCTGCGCGAAGACTTCTTCCCGCCGTTCGAGAAGATCATCAAGGAAACGAAGATCGCGGCTGTGATGCCGTCGTATAACGAGATCGACGGCGTCCCGTCGCACGCCAACCGCTGGCTGCTGACGGACGTGCTGCGCAAGGAATGGGGCTTCCAGGGCCTGACCGTGTCCGACTACATGGCGGTCGCGGAACTGGGCAGCCGCCACCACCTGGTCGGCTCGGTGAAGGAAGGCGGCCTGCGTGCATTCAAGGCCGGCGTCGACATCGAGACGCCGGACCCCGCCGGTTTCGCCGCGCTGGATGAACTGGTCAAGGAAGGCAAGATCACGACGAAGGAACTCGACGCCGTCGTGCGCCGCATCCTGCGCTGGAAATTCGACGCGGGCCTGTTCGAGAACCCGTACGCCGACGCCGACCAGGCGGCAGCCCGCACCGCGACGCCGGAAGCCATCGCCCTCGCGCGCAAGGCCGCCCAGCGCACCGCCGTCCTGCTGAAGAATGACAAAGGCCTGCTGCCGCTCGCGCCGAACAAGGTCGGCAAGCTGCTGCTGGTGGGCACCCACGCGAAGGACACGCCGATCGGCGGCTATTCGGACAAGCCGCGCCACGTCGTCTCCGTGTACGAGGCGCTGCAGAAGGAAGCGCAGGCCGGCGGCTTCACGCTGGAGTATTCGGAAGGCGTGCGCCTGACGGAAGGCCACGTGTGGGGCCAGGACGAAATCGTCTGGACCAAGCCGGAAGTCAATGCGCGCCTGATCGCGGAGGCGGTGGAAGCGGCGAAGAAGGCCGACACCATCGTCATGGTCCTGGGCGACAACGAGCAGACCGCGCGTGAAGCGTGGGCCGACAACCACCTGGGCGACCGCACCTCGCTCGACCTGATCGGCCAGCAGAACGACCTGGCCCGCGCCATCTTCGCGCTGAACAAGCCGACCGTCGTGCTGCTGCTGAACGGCCGCCCGCTGTCCGTGAACTACCTGGCCGAACGCGCGGATGCGCTGATGGAATGCTGGTACATGGGGCAGGAAACGGGCCATGCCGTCGCCGACCTGATCTTCGGCCGCGCGAACCCGGGCGGCAAGCTGCCCGTCACCATCGCGCGCAACGTCGGCCAGCTGCCGATGTTCTACAACCGCAAGCCGAGCAGCCGCCGCGGCTACATCGACGACGTGACCACGCCGCTGTACCCGTTCGGCTACGGCCTGTCGTACACCCGCTTCGACATCTCCGCACCGCGCCTCACGAAGGACCGGATCGCGACGAATGGCACGACCCAGGTACAAGTGGACGTGCGGAACACGGGCGCCGTGCGCGGCGACGAAGTCGTGCAGATGTACATCCGCGACGACGTCAGCTCCGTCACCCGCCCACTGCTCGAACTGAAGGGCTTCCAGCGCGTGACGCTGGAGCCGGGCGAACAGCGCACGGTCACCTTCGACATCAAACCGACCGACCTGTGGTTCTACAACGCCGACATGAAACGCGTCGTGGAGCCGGGGACGTTCACCATTTTCGCAGGACCGAACAGCGTCGACCTGAAGAAGGCGACCCTGACGGTGGCATAACCAAGAGAGACAAGACATGACAGCTACCCAAGCCAACCCGCTGCCCCAGGACCTCGACCAGGCCTTGATGGTCGGCCGCGTCTGGCGTTCAGCTCCGACCAATGGCCCGGCCGTAGTGGCCGTCCGTAACGGTCGCGTAATCGATATCACCCGCCACGCCCCGACCGTGTCCGAACTGCTCGAGCGCGACGACCTGGTCGCCATCGTGCGCGACGCGGAAGGCGAGGACCTGGGCGACGTCAACGCGCTGGTCGCCGCCGCGCTGGCCGGTGACGAAGGCAACGCGGTGCGCCTGCTGGCCCCGTGCGACCTGCAGGCGATCAAGGCATGCGGCGTCACGTTCGCCGTCAGCCTGCTGGAGCGCGTGATCGAGGAACAGGCCAAGGGTGACCCGGCCCGCGCGGCGGCGCTGCGCCAGCAGCTGCAGGAAACCATCGGCACGAACCTGTCGGAACTGGAACCGGGCGGCGAAGCTGCCATGCGCCTGAAGGCCGACCTCTCGGCACGCGGCATGTGGTCGCAGTACATGGAAGTGGGCATCGGCCCGGACGCGGAAGTGTTCACGAAGTCGCAGCCGATGTCGGCGGTCGGCCACGGCGCGGCCGTCGGCCTGCACCCGTCGTCGCACTGGAACAACCCGGAACCGGAAATCGTCCTCGCGGTGAACAGCCGCGCGCAAGTGGTCGGCGCCACGCTGGGCAACGACGTCAACCTGCGCGACATCGAAGGCCGCAGCGCGCTGCTGCTCGGTAAGGCGAAGGACAACAACGGCTCGTGCGCCATCGGCCCGTTCATCCGCCTGTTCGACGGCGATTTCGACATCGACACGCTGCGCAACGCGGAAGTGCGCATGCGGATCGAAGGCGTCGACGACAACTTCGAACTGGCCGGCGCCAGCTTCATGCGCGAGATCAGCCGCGACCCGCTGGACCTCGTGCGCCAGACTTGCGGCAAGCACCACCAGTACCCGGACGGCTTCATGCTGTTCCTCGGTACGATGTTCTCGCCGATCAAGGACCGCGACGCGCAAGGCGGCGGCTTTACCCACCACGCGGGAGACCGCGTGAGCATCTCCACGCCGTCGCTGGGCACGCTGGTCAATACCGTCCAGCGCAGCGACCAGATCGCACCGTGGACCTTCGGTGTGCGTGCTTTGTACGCCAACCTGGCCCAACGCGGCCTGCTGTCCTCTGGCGCGGCCTGAGCCGCGCCTCCTTGATTACAACGAGAATTACATGTCTGAACAAAACCAAGCATTCGTCTACGCGACCTTTCCCGACCTCGCCGGCAAGCGCGTCGTCATCACCGGCGGCGGCAGCGGCATCGGCGCCGAGCTGACCACGGCCTTCGCCGGCCAGGGCGCCCGTGTCTACTTCCTCGACATCGCCGAGGAAGCGTCGCGTTCCCTGGAAGCGTCGCTGGCGAACTCGCGCATCGCGCCGAAGTTCATCAAGTGCGACCTGACCAACCTCGACGAGCTGAAGGCGACCTTCGCGCGCATCGACGAGGAAGCGGGCGGCGTCGACATCCTGCTGAACAACGCGGCCAACGACGACCGCCACGACATCGAGAACGTGACGCCGGCGTACTGGGAAAGCCGCATGAACGTGAACCTGCGCCACCAGTATTTCTGCGCGCAGGCCGTCATCCCGGGCATGAAGGCGCGCAAGTACGGCGTGCTGCTGAACTTCGGTTCGATCTCGTGGCACCTGCCGCACACGCAACTGGGCCTGTACATGATGGCGAAGGCCGCCATCGAAGGCATGACCCGCAACATGGCGCGCGAATTCGGCCCGCACGGCATCCGTGCCGTCACGGTCGTCCCCGGCGCCGTCGTCACGCCGCGCCAGAAGGCGCTGTGGCACAACCCGGACGAGGAAGCGCGCATCCTGGCCGGCCAGTGCATCCCCGAGCGCGTCGAGATGGAAGACGTGGCCGCGCTGGCGCTGTTCCTGGCGTCGAACAATGCACGCCACATCTCCGGCCGTGAATACTTCGTCGACGCGGGCTGGTATGGCGCATAAGATGGAAAATAACCTCACGATCGCCACGCAACCCACCCCATTGTGGGAAGTCGGCGCGACGCTGGGCGAGGGCGTCCTGTGGGATGCCCCGGCCAGGCAGGTGTGGTTCGTCGACATCAAGGGCAAGCGCCTGCACCGTTGCGACGCCGACGGCAGCAACCGGCAGAGCTGGGACGCGCCGGGCCAGGTGAGCTTCGTCGTGCGGGCGTCGGACGGCGGCCTCGTCGTGTCGCTCGAGGATGGCCTGTACCGCTTCGTGGAAGCGACCGGCGAGTTCGTCCCGTTCGCGAAGGTCGAGGCGGACGTGACGGGCAACCGCTTCAACGACGGCCACGTCGACGCGCAGGGCCGTTTGTGGTTCGGTTCGATGGACGATGCGGAAGAAGCGCCGTCGGGTGTCCTGTACCGTTTCGACGGCACTCGCGTCGTACGCATGGACGACGGCTACATCATCACGAACGGCCCGGCCGTGAGCCCGGACGGACGTACGCTGTATCACACCGACACGCTCGAGAAACGGGTGTATGCTTTCGACCTGGCGGAAGACGGCAGCCTGGCGAACAAGCGCCTGTTCGCAGAGATCACCGACGGCGGCTGGCCGGACGGGATGGTGGTCGACGCCGAGGGTTACGTGTGGATCGCGGTGTTCCGCGGCTGGCGCATCGAACGCCGCAATCCGCAAGGCGAAAAGGTGGGCGAAGTGCGCTTCCCCTGCTCGAACATCACCAAACTGGCCTTTGCCGGCGACGACCTGCGCACCGTGTACGCGACGTCGGCGCGCAAGGGCCTGACGGCCGAGGAACTGGCCCAGCAGCCGCTCGCGGGCGCGCTGTTCACCTTCCGCGCCGAGACGGCCGGATTGCCGCACCACGTGCTGCGGCTGCAGGAGTAATACGGAATGACACAACAGAACAGCAAACCGAAGCGCTTCCGGTCGCAGGACTGGTTCGATAACGAAGAGCGCATCGACATGACCGCGCTCTACCTCGAGCGCTTCATGAACTACGGCATCACCCCCGAGGAACTCCGCTCGGGCAAGCCGATCATCGGCATCGCCCAGAGCGGCAGCGACATCTCGCCGTGCAACCGCATCCACCTGGACCTGGCCAAGCGCGTGCGCGACGGCATCCGCGACGCCGGCGGCATCCCGATGGAATTCCCGCTGCATCCGATCTTCGAGAACTGCCGCCGCCCGACCGCGGCGCTGGACCGCAACCTGGCCTATCTGGGCCTCGTCGAGATCCTGCACGGCTACCCGATCGACGCCGTCGTGCTGACGACGGGCTGCGACAAGACGACGCCGGCCCAGCTGATGGCCGCCGCCACCGTCGACATCCCCGCGATCGTGCTGTCCGGCGGTCCGATGCTGGACGGCTGGTTCGAAGGTGAACTGGTCGGTTCCGGCGCCGCGATCTGGAAGGGCCGCCGCCGCCTCGCCGCGGGCGAGATCGACGAGAAGAAATTCATCGACATCGCGACCGCATCGGCACCGTCGGCCGGCCACTGCAACACGATGGGCACCGCCTCGACGATGAACGCCATCGCCGAAGCGCTGGGCATGTCGCTGACGGGCTGCTCGGCCATTCCGGCGCCGTACCGCGAGCGCGGCCAGATGGCGTATGAAACCGGCAAGCGCATCGTCGGCATGGCGTTCGAAGACCTGCGTCCGTCGCAGATCCTGTCGCGCGACGCGTTCATCGACGCGATCGTCGTCAACGCCGCGATCGGCGGTTCGAGCAACGCCCAGCCGCACATCGTCGCGATGGCCCGTCACGCCGGCGTCGACATCACGCCGGAAGACTGGATGGAATACGGCTACGACGTGCCGCTGCTGCTGAACATGCAGCCGGCCGGCAAATACCTCGGCGAGCGTTACCACCGCGCCGGCGGCACGCCCGCCATCATGTGGGAGCTGGAGCAGAAAGGCCTGCTGCGCTCGAAGCGCCTGACCGTGACCGGCAAGACGATGGCCGAGAACCTCGTCGGCCGCGAAAGCCACGACCGCGAGATGATCACCCCGTTCGACCAGCCGCTGAAGCAGAAGGCCGGCTTCATGGTCCTGAAGGGCAACCTGTTCGACTTCGCGATCATGAAGACGAGCGTGATCTCGGACGCCTTCCGCCAGCGCTACCTGTCGGCGCCGGGCTCGGAAAACGCGTTCGAGTGCAAGGTCGTCGTGTTCGACGGTTCGGACGATTACCACCACCGCATCAACGATCCGGCGCTCGGCATCGACGAAAACACGATGCTGGTGATCCGCGGTTCGGGTCCGGTGGGCTGGCCCGGTTCGGCGGAAGTCGTCAACATGCAACCGCCCGATGCACTGATCAAGAAGGGTATCAACGCGTTGCCGACGCTGGGCGACGGCCGCCAGTCCGGCACGTCGGACAGCCCGTCGATCCTGAACGCGTCGCCGGAAAGCGCGGCGGGCGGCAACCTGGCGCTGCTGCGCACGGGCGACCGCGTGCGCGTGGACCTGAACACGGGCAGCTGCAACGTGCTGATCTCCGACGAGGAACTGGAAGCGCGCCGCAAGGACGCGCCGCCGCCGATTCCGGGCAACCAGACGCCGTGGCAGCAGATCTACCGTGCGACCGTCGGCCAGCTGCACACGGGCGCCGTAATGGAGATGGCCCTGCAGTACCGCGACGTCGGCCACGACATGCCGCGCCATAACCACTGATCGTCACCATCCCTGCAAGGGCCCGTTCGCGGGCCCTTTTTTCATTCTGGAGCCCTAGATGCACGCTACCATGATCCGTATCTGCCGGGTACTCGTCCTGGCCCTTTCCTGTGCCGCCTCCGTCCAGGCGGCACCCCGCACCGTCACCGCGCTGGACGACGGCTGGGAATTCGCCAAGGGCGCGCCGGTTGGCTGGACCGCCGTCGCGCTGCCCCACACGTTCAACGCGGACGACGGCACGTCGCCCAATCCCTATCGCGGCGCGGGCTGGTACCGGCGCACGCTCACGGCGCCTGCCGTCAAAGGAGGGCGCACGTATCTCGAATTCGACGGCGCCGCACTGTCGACCGACGTCTGGCTGAACGGCACGCGCATCGGCCGCCACGAAGGCGGCTTCGCGCGCTTCCGCTTCGACGTCACGGACCAGCTGCGGGCGGGCGCCAACGTGCTGCTGGTCCGCGTCGACAACACGCGCCAGCCGGACGTCGCGCCGCTCGGTGGCGACTACACGCTGTACGGCGGCCTGTACCGGCGCGTGCGGCTCGTGACGACGGCCGACGTGCACGTCGACATGCTCGATGCGGGCGGGCCGGGCGTGTATTTCGACACACCCGAGGCGACGCGTCCGCACTGGCGCGTGCGCGTCGCAAACGACCGCCCGCGCGCGGAGAACGTCGTGGTCACGGCCCGTCTGCGCGATGCCGCCGGCAAGGTCGTGGCGACGGCGCAGCGGTCCGCCGCGCTGCCCGCGCGCGCCGTCGTGCCGGTCGAGCTGGATGCTGCGCTGGCCAGCCCGCACCTGTGGCAGGGCGTCGAGGATCCGTACCTGTACACGAGCGAAGTGACGGTGGCCCGTGCGGACGCGGTGCTCGACCGTGTGGACAACGAGGTCGGCATCCGGACCTTGCAGCTGGATCCGGACCGCGGCCTGCTGCTGAACGGGAAGCCGTACCGCGTGCACGGCGTGAACGTGCACCTGACATATGTGCCGGGCAAGGGGACGGCGGTCGACGATGCGGACATCGATGCCGACTACCGCATCCTGGAAGAACTCGGTGTCACGGGCCTGCGCTTTGCCCACTACCAGCACAACGAACACAGTTACGCGCTCTCGGACCGCAAGGGGTTCCTCGTGTGGACCGAACTGCCGCTGACGTCGGAAGTGGGCGCGAGCGATGCGTTCGCGGCCAATGCGGCGCAGCAGGCGCGCGAGCTCGTGCGCCAGAATTTCAATCACCCGTCCGTGTTCGTGTGGGGACTCGGGAACGAGATCTACAAGGTCGACGAGGTCAGCGGCCGCGTGCTCGACGCGATGCAGAAGCTCGTGCATGCGGAGGACGCGAGCCGGCCGACCGCGTACGCGAACTGCTGCGCGCCCATCGACGGGCCGCAGGCGCTGCACACGGACGCCGTCGGGTCCAACGTGTATTTCGGCTGGTACGACAAGGAGTTCTCGGACCTCGCGCCGTTCCTGGCGGCCAACCATGCGAAGCGTCCGCGCACGCCGCAGTCGCTGAGCGAATACGGCGCCGGCGGCAGCGCGCTGCACCAGGAAGACCCGGTGCGGCGCCCCGTGGCGCCCAGCCGCTGGCACCCGGAGCAGTACCAGGCGCTGTACCACGAGGCGGCCTGGCGCCAGATCGAGGCGGCGCCGTGGCTGTGGGCGAGCTATGTGTGGACGGGCTTCGATTTCGCGTCGGCCGGGCGCAACGAGGGCGACGCGCGGGGCGTCAACGACAAGGGCCTCGTCAGCATGGACCGCAAGGTGCGCAAGGATGCGTATTACTGGTACCAGGCCAACTGGTCGAAGAAGCCGATGGTGTACATCACGTCGCGGCGCGCCGTGACGCGGACCGCGGCGGACGTGGAGGTCAAGGTGTACAGCAACCAGCCGGCGGCGCGGCTGCGGGTGAATGGCGTCGACCTGGGCGAGCGGGCCGTGGAGGGCCGTATCGCCCGCTGGCCGGTGCGGTTGGCGCCGGGCGCCAATCGCATCGAGGTGGAGGCGGGCGGCGTCGTGGACAGCGTGGCGTGGACGTTGGCGCCGGAAACGCGCTGACGGCCGTTGCTATGCATGGTTCCGCGTGGGCACGTGGTGCCCACCCTACGGTGACGGCGGATTACTTCGCGACCTGCAGCGTACCGTCCACCATGCGCGCGAGGCCCAGCGGGTTCTCGTCGCGCAGCGCTTCCGGCAGCAGTTCCGCCGGCACGTCCTGGTAGCACACCGGACGCAGGAAACGTTCGATGGCCGTCGCGCCCACGGACGTGGTGCGGCTGTCCGACGTGGCCGGGAACGGGCCGCCGTGCACCATCGAGTGGCTCACTTCGACGCCGGTCGGGAAGCCGTTGAACAGGATGCGGCCGGCCTTGCGCTCCAGCGTCGGCATCAGCTTCGCGGCCAGGTCGCGGTCCGCGGCCGTCGCGTGGATCGTGGCCGTCAGCTGGCCTTCCACGTGGCGCGTCACTTCCAGCAGCTCGGCGTCGTCCTTGCACACGACGATCAGCGAGCTCGGTCCGAAGATCTCTTCTTCCAGCGCGCTGTTCGACAGGAACGTCGCGGCGTCCGTCTGGTACAGCGCGGCCTGCGCGGCGCAGCCGCAGCCGTCCGGGCTGCCCTGGGCGATGAGTTCCACGCCGGCGAGACCGGAGCGGCGCGCGATCGCGTCGACGTACGCCTGGTGGATGCCCGCGGTGAGCATCGTGCCGGCGCCCTTGGCCGCCAGCGCTTCGGTGACGGCCGTGCGGAACACGTCCAGGTCCGGGCCGGCGAGGGCGATCACGAGGCCCGGGTTCGTGCAGAACTGGCCGGTGCCCATCGTGAGCGAATCGACGAAGCCTTGCGCCAGCCTGGCGCCGCCCGCGGCCAGTGCGCCCGGCAGCAGGTAGAACGGATTGATGCTGCTCATTTCGGCGTAGACCGGGATCGGTTCCTTGCGGGCCTGCGCCGCATTGACGAGCGCCAGGCCGCCATTGCGCGAGCCGGTGAAGCCGACGGCCTTGATCACGGGGTGCTGGACCAGCGCGAGGCCGATCTCGAAGCCCGTACCGATCAGCATGGAGAACGTCCCTTCCGGCATGCCGCAATCTTCGACGGCCTGGCGGATCGCCTTGCCGACGAGTTCCGACGTACCCAGGTGCGCGTTATGCGCCTTCACGACGACGGGGCAGCCGGCCGCCAGCGCGGACGCGGTGTCGCCGCCGGCGACGGAGAACGCGAGCGGGAAGTTCGACGCGCCGAAGACGCCAACGGGGCCGAGGCCGATCTTGCGCATGCGCAGGTCGGGACGCGGCGGCGTGCGCTGGGGCAGGGCGGAGTCCAGTGTCGCTTCGAGGAAGTGGCCGTCGCGGACGACCTTGGCGAACAGGCGCAACTGGTTGCAGGTGCGCGCGCGCTCGCCCTCCAGGCGCGCCGTCGGCAGGCCAGATTCGGCGGAGGCGCGCTCGATCAGGGCCGGGCCGAGGTCCATGATGCGGTCGGCGATGGTCTCCAGGAAGCGGGCGCGCTGCTCGAGCGGCTGGCTGCGGTAGGCGTCGAACGCCTGCTCCGCGAGCAGGCAGGCGGCGGCCAGGTCGTCCATGCTGGCCGCGCCGAATTCCGGTTCCATTTCGGCGCGCGTGGACGGGTTGTAGGCGCGCAGCGTGCCGGCGCTGCCGCGCACGGCCTGGCGGCCGATGATCATTTCGCCTTGGATGTTCATGAGGGCTCCTTGTTAAAAAAAAAGCGCCGCCGCGACCCGTGAAGGCCGCGGCGGCGGTGTGCAGGAATCGATCAGCGATTGTATCGAATCATGCGGATTCCCGTTGGATCAGAACGAGTACTGGGCCAGCAGCGTGTAGCGCGGACCGCTCATGAAGACCTGGCGCGTGAAGTTGCCCGCGTGCTGCTCCATGATCTGGCGCGTGTACGAGTTGGTCAGGTTCGTGGCTTCCAGGCCGACGCGGAACTTGTCCGTGAAGTCGTAGAAGATCGAACCGTCCAGCTGGCCGTACGGTGCCTGGTACAGCGGCAGGCCGAACGCCTGGTCGTTGTTCGTCGTCGGGATCAGGTACTTCGCCGGATCCGCCGCCGGGTTCGTGTTCAGGCCGTTGTTGCCGCGGCTGCCCCACTGGTTCACGCCCAGCAGGTAACGCGAACGCCAGTTGTAGGCGAGGCGCATCGACAGGCCGTGCTGCTCGTACATGACCGCGAAGTTGATCGTGTGACGCGACAGGCCCTGCAGCGGGGTCTTGCCGAACGCACGGCCGTCGGTATCGCAACCGTTGATCGACAGGTTGTAGTTCGACGACGCGTCGTTACCCGAGCACCAGGCGTTGAACACCGGCTTGTTCAGGGTGCGCTCGCTCGACACGTAGGTCCAGCTGGCCTGCGTACCGATGCCCTTCAGCCAGTCGGGCACGAAGTCGTAGTACTGCTGGTGCGCGATCTCGAAGCCGCGGGCGTAGCCCTTGGCGCCGTTGACGGGACCCGTGACCACGAACGTTTGCGGCTTGCCGTTGACGTCGGTCGCCTTGTACGCGTAGTCCTGGGTGATGATGATGTCCTTCAGGTCCTTGTTGAAGGCCGAGAAGGTCAGCGAACCGGCTTTCGCGAAGTACCATTCCGCGGTCAGGTCGACGTTGGTCGACGTGGTCGGCTTCAGCATCGCGTTGCCGTCGCTGGTACCGGTCAGCGTCGTGCCGTTGAAGATGACATTCGTCGTATTGCCGGATGCATCGCGGATCGTCGTCTGGTTCGGCGCCGAGTTCAGCGTGGTCTGCACCTGCAGCTGGTTGAAGTCCGGACGCGCCATCGCCTTGGCCACGGCGAAGCGGAACTGCAGCTCGTCGCTATACTTCAGGCGCAGGTTCAGGCTCGGCAGCCAGTTGTGGTACGAGTTGTTGTACGACTGGGCTTCCGCGAACGGCTTGATGTAGATGAGCGTGTCCACGCCGGTGACGGGAGCGTCGGTCGGGATGGTGACGCCGGCCGGGCTGTAGGCGACGTAGCCGCTGCCGGCGCCGGTCGTCTTCACGTAGCGGATGCCGATGTTACCGTCGATCGGATACTTCAGGTCGTCGAAGCCGAAGCGCAGCTGCGTGTAGGCGGCGCGGGTCTTCTCGCTCTGCGTGTTGGTCGCGGCCGGATCGTTGAAGGTCGCAGCCTTCCACGGATCGCAGGTCGAGCCCTGTTCCTTGCACAGCACGTCGTGGTAGGCGTGGATCTTGGACCATTCGTCCGGGAAGCCGCGCACCACCGACTCGTTGGCGAACAGCATCGCCGGAATGTTGTACTTGCCGTCGAAGAAGTTGTCGATCTTCTGCAGCGACGAGCCGCCGGCGAAGCGCGGATCACCCAGGCGGGCGACGTGCGGGATCTGCCAGCCCTCCATCCACGGGAACGTGATGGCCTGCCAGTTGTAGAACTTCTGGGCCTTGTGGTTCTCGCCGTCGCGGTTGGCCATGCGGAAGCCGAAGCGGACGTCGCGCAGCACCGGGTGGTCGAACGCATACTTGAAGTCGGTCTTCCACGCCTTCTGGGTGGCCGTGGCGTGATCCAGCGCTTCCTGGGTGTAGGCCCAGTAGTAGTTGTTCGGATCGGCCATGTAGGCCGGCGAGCCCAGCGTGATCTGCGGGACGTTGCCGCGCATGTCCATCTTCTGGTTCGGCATGATGAAGCCGGTCGACACGTCGGCGTCGAAGCCTTCGGTCGTCGAATGGACGTGCTGGAAGTCGTTGGTCCAGGTCAGGTCCGGCGTCACGCGCCATTGCAGGTTCAGCGACGTGTCGCGGGTGCTCGATTCACGCGTGTTGATGCGCTGCGAGCTGTTGAACGGAGAGCCGCCATAGGTCGGGTTCGAGATCGTACCGCTCTGGAACACGCCGTTGCTGTTGAAGACGGCATCCTGGCTCGCGACCTGCTGGTACCACTTGTCCTCGGACGACGTGACGACGTGCTCGTCCAGGTCTTCCTTGTACTTCGTCTTGAAGTAGGTGAGGGCGGCCGTGAAGTCGCGGTTCGGACGCCATTGGAAGGCGGCGTAGTCGCCGCGGCGGGTACGCTCGAAGTCCTGCGAGCGGTAACCGACGCCCAGCGGGATCCACTGGGTCTTGGAACGGTCGTACTTGGCCGGGTCGGTCGAGTTCACGTGCGGGAAATACGGGTCGACGCCGACGCCGTCGGAGCGGGTCGGGCTCTTCGCGTGCGCGAAGTCGACCAGGGCGCCGAATTCGCCGAACGTGTCCGACTTCCAGCGGTTCGACAGTAGGATGGTGCCGGTCGGGGACGGCGCGCCCTTGCGCAGCGTCGAATACGATTCCGACACGCCCACGGTGCCCTTGAAGCCCTTGTAGTCGAACGGCATGGCCGTGCGCAGGTTCACGAGGCCCGCGACGGCGCCTTCGATCTGTTCCGCGGACGGGTTCTTGTAGACGTCGACGCCGGCCATCAGCTCCGGTGCCACGTCGGCGAAGCCGAGCGAGCGGCCGCCGCCGGCCGAGAACGCGTCGCGGCCGTTGACTTCCGAACGCACGTACGTCAGGCCGCGGACGGAGACGCCCGAGCCTTCGACGGACTGGCGGTTCGGGTCGCCGGCCATGTTGCGGTCGATGGTGACGCCGGCGATACGCTGCAGCACCTCGGTGACCGAACGGTCCGGCAGCTTGCCGATGTCTTCGGCGACGATCGAATCGACGACTTCGTCCGCATTCTTCTTGAGTTGTTGCGCCGACTGCAGTGCCGCGCGCTGGCCGCTGATGTGGACCACGGTAGGGGCTGGGTTGGCCGTGGTGTCGGCGCTGGTCTGTGCCCATGCTGCGGCGCTGGAAAGAACGGCTACGTGCGCAACCGCTGCCGCAATCGCGGTCTTCTGGAAATTCCTCATTGTCTCCCCCGATGATCAGGTTGTGTTGTTATGGAAAGCTCTAGCAAAGCCAGTGCGGATGTGATGCTTAACACTGGTTGTTATACGCTACCATAAAATTTTTATTGTTTACGACTCAGTTGCCAGTTTTGTGACAACGCAACGTGTCTTGTTGCCGACAGCTCGAGCAAACAAAACGTTGCCAGGACCGCGCCGCCGTGCACAGGCAAGCCGGGAGAGCGCTTGGCCGCTAGCGAACACGGTCCTGTGTACAGAGTGAAAACCGCCTTGGACAGGACGTTCACGTGCGAACGTGTCACGCCTGACCCCGGCAGTAAGGTCACAACATCGATGTTATACGCAATCGATTTCATAACTGCCAAAAAAATCTTTTCGTGCGTGTGAGAAATACAACATCTGTGTATTGGCAGCGCTACCTTTTCACACCGTCTCGTAGTGTTGCGGGGGTTAGCAGCTAAACATGCTAAACAAGCCACGTAACGGTATATTGACGTGTTAGCGCGAACATTTTTGCCTTGCGCATCCAACATCCCTTGGCTTAGGATACCGGTCATTAGCGCCATAAAAACAATTCCGGAGACACATGCGTAAATCACTCGCCCGCCAGACCGCCGCCGCGCTGGCCTTCCTTGCTGTCGCCGGCAATGCCATGCTGGCGCCCATCCCCGCGCAGGCCGCGGGCCACTACAAGCATTTCAAGACGGCGATCTACATCCCGGTGAACGTCACGCAAAGCCTCGTCGACCCGCAGGTCTTCGAGCACCAGTTCGCGCGTGCCATGAGCCAGGTCCCGTTCGACAAGGTTTACATCGAGGGCTACCGCGACAACCACTTCGCCAGCGACGCCGAGATCGAGGCCGTGAAGCGCCAGTTCCAGGCGAAGGGCATCGAGGTGGCGGGCGGCGTCACGCTGGCCGCGGGCGGATTCAACGGCCAGTTCATGACCTTCGATTACGAGTCGCCCAAGGACCGCGACACGTGCAAGCGCGCGATGGCACTGATGGCGCGCCATTTCGACCACGTGATCCTCGACGACTTCACGTTCTACACGTCGAAGTCGGACGCCGACATCAGGGCGAAGGGCAAGCGCACATGGACGGACTATCGCCTCGCCACCATGCGCAAGGTATCGCAGGACCTGATCATCGACCCGGCGCGGGCAGTCAACAGGAACGTCAAGATCGTCATCAAGTACCCGAACTGGTACGAGCATTTCGAGGGCCTCGGCTTCGACCTCGCGCAGCAGCCCGAGATGTTCGACGGGATCTACGCGGGCACCGAGACGCGCGACCCGGTCATCACCGACCAGCTGCTGCAGCAATACGAGTCGTACAACATCATCCGCTACTACGAGACCCTCCGTAAGGACGGCAAGAATGGCGGCGGCTGGGTCGACACGTATTCGATCCGCTACGTCGACCGCTATGCGGAACAGCTATGGGACACGATGCTCGCGAAGGCGCCCGAGATCACGCTGTTCAACTGGCACCCGGCCGCGCAGGACACGCCGGCCGAAGCGGGCGAGCGTCCGTGGGCCGGGCAGGATACCTCGTTCAATTGGGACCGCATCGTGGCCGACTGGAAGGCCGCGAACCCGGATGCGAAAGCGCCGCCGGGCTGGGGTCTTGCCGCCGGCGCCGCGCTGAAACAGATCGACGCGGTGCTGGACCAGCTGGGCAAGCCCACCGGCATCCCGACCTATCGCCCGGCCAACTCGTCGTCGGCGGAAGACTTCCTGCCCAACTACCTGGGCAATGTCGGCATCCCGATCGCCCTGACCGCGCGCTTCCCGCAGGATGCGCAGACGATCCTGCTCACGCAGGCATCGGCGGCCGATCCGGACATCCTCGACAAAGTGAAACGCCAACTGGAAGCGGGAAAGGCGGTATTCGTGACGTCCGGCTTCGTCAAGGCGACGCAGGATCCGAAGCGCAAGGACCGCGGCTTCCAGGACATCGTCGAAGTCTACGCGACGGGGAACCAGGTGCTGCTGAACGACTATTACAACGGTTATGGCGCGGGCAACGGCGAATCGCTGCGCGACGATCCGAAGGTGGCGCCGCGCGACGTGTTGTTCCCCGAGCTGCACTACTTCACGAACGACGCGTGGCCGATCATCCGCGGCGTCGCGGGCGCGCGCGGCTTCCCCGTGCTGCTGATGAACCGGTATTCGAAGGGCGTTCTCTACATCCTGTCCATTCCCAGCAATATCGGCGACCTGTATAGTATGCCGCCAGGCGTGATGAACAGCGTGAAGACCTACCTGATGGCCGACGCGCCCGTCCGCATCGAGGCGCCGGCCGGCGTGAGCCTGTTCACTTACGATAACGGCGCGTACGTCATCCAGTCGTTCCGCGATACGCCGACGACGGTGAAGGTCGTGAAGCACGCGGTGGACGGCAAGGCGCGTCCGGCGGCCGAGACGGTGCCGGGCGCGAGCCGCGACACGGTGAACGAGGTGGTGATTCCGCCCCATAGCTTCCGGGTCTACAAGGGCTAAACAGGTGTATGTACGCATGATGGAGACGCTGTAATGAAGTCGATGAAGCTGGCCCCGGCGGTGGCCCTTGCTCTGGCGTTGCTGGCGGGCCGCGTGACGGCACAACAGCAGGAGCCGTACGTGTGGGACAGCGTGGCGATCGGCGGCGGCGGCTTCGTCACGGCCGTGGTGCCCAGCCGCGCCGCACCGGGTGTTGCATACGCGCGTACCGACGTGGGCGGCGCCTACCGCTGGGATCCGCGCGAACGCCGCTGGACGGCGCTGCTCGACTGGGTGGCGGAAGACCAGACCGGGTACCTCGGCATCGACGCGTTGGCCATCGACCCGCGCGACGCCGACAACATCTGGCTCCTCGCCGGCATCGCCTACCTGAACGGCGGCCGCACGGCGATCCTGCATTCGACGGATGCGGGCAAGACCTTTTCCATCGTCGACGTCTCCAGCCAGTTCAAGACGCACGGGAACGGCATGGGCCGCCAGGATGGTGAGCGCCTCGCCGTCGATCCGGGCAACAGCAAATTGCTCTACGTCGGCACGCGCCGCGACGGCCTGTTCAAGAGTGTCGACGCGGGCCGCACGTGGGCGCGCGTGACGGCGCTGCCGGTGACGTCCACGCCGAACGACGTGGGCCTGACCGTCGTCGTGCCGGACCCCGCCAGCGTGAAGGAGGGCCAGGCGCGCCGCGTGTTCGTCGGCGTGTCGCGCTTCGGCGCCGTCGGCCCGAACCTGTACCGCAGCGACGACGCCGGCACGACGTTCGAACCCGTGGCCGGCGCGCCGGTGGACCTGATGCCCCAGCGTGCGATCCTCGACGGGGCAGGGAACCTCATCGTCACGTTCGCGAACGGCGCCGGCCCGCACCCGGACCGCAGCGGGCGCGAGCCGATGGACCGCGGGCAGGTGTGGAAGTACGCGATCGCGAGCGGCGCCTGGACGAACATCACGCCCGCCGGCTGGACGCGGCCGTTCGCCGGCATCAGCGTCGATCCGAAGAATCCGCAGCGCCTCGTCGCGTCGACCATCAACACGTTCCTGCCGCAGGGCGACGCGAAGGGCGACCGCATCTTCCTGTCGAACGACGGCGGCGCCTCGTGGACCGACGTGATCGGCCGCGGTTTCGTGCGCGACGCGGCCGGCGTACCCTGGCTGAAAGGCCACTCCATCCACTGGGCCGGCTCCGTCGAGTTCGACCCGGCCGACACGCACGCCGTCTGGGTCACGTCCGGCAACGGCGTGTTCCGCACCGCGAACATCGATGCGTCGCCCACCACGTGGACGTTCACGGTCGACGGCCTGGAAGAGACGGTCCCGCTGGGCTTCGTCAGCATTCCCGGCGGCCCGCTCGTTTCCGCGATCGGCGACATCGACGGCTACCTCCACGACGATCCGTCCCGCCACGGCCGCATCCACGATCCGCAGATCGGCACGACGACGGGCCTGGCCTACGCTCCCAAGGATCCGAGGACGATGGTGCGCGTGGGCGACAGCATGCTCGTCACGCACGACGGCGGCGCCACGTGGACGAAGACCGCGGCCATCAAGGGCAGGCGCGGACAGGTCGCCATCTCGGCCGACGGCGCCGTGATCCTGCATGCGCCCGAAAAGGCGAAGGAGGTCTGGCGCTCGGGCGATGGCGGCGCGACGTGGACTGCCGTCGCGGGCCTCGCGAAGGCCAACCTGCGGCCGGTGGGCGATCCGCTCGACGCGAAGGTGTTCTACGCGTACGACGACACCGCGCTCCTCGCCAGCACCGACGGCGGCGCCTCGTTCGCCCCGCGCGCGAGCCTGCCCGCGGGCGGGTCGCGTCTCGTGCGCGTGGCGCCGGGCCGGGGCGGGGACGTGTGGGTCGCGCTGAAGAACGGCGGTCTCGTACGCTCCGTGGACGGCGGCGCCCACTTCGCGCCGCTGGCGGCCGTGCGCTATTGCGGCGCGGTCGGTTTCGGCAAGGCGGCGCCGGGGCACGACTACCCCGCGGTCTACATCTGGGGCGACGTGAAGGGCATGCGCGGCATCCACCGTTCCATCGACGGCGGCGCCACCTGGACCCGCATCAACGACGATGCCCACCAGTACGGCGGACCGGGCGACGGCCAGTTCATCGTGGGCGACATGAACCGCTACGGCGTCGTCTACATGAGCACGGCCGGCCGCGGCATCGTCTACGGCAAACCCGCCGCCAACTGAACAACGCTTTTCGACAGCGATTTTTATGACCTCTATCTGTAATCGATTTCATCGGATGATGATCGCACTGGCGCTGGCCGGCGTCGTCTCCACTGCGCTGGCCGCACCCGACCTGGTGCTGCGCTACGACCGCCCGGCCCAGGACAACGACCAGGGCTGGGAAAAGGAAGCGCTCCCGATCGGCAACGGCCGCATCGGCGCGATGGTGTTCGGCGGGCTCGCGCGCGAGCACCTGCAGTTCAACGACATCACCCTGTGGTCGGGCGACGCGAAGGAGACGGGGACGTATCAGCCGTTCGGCGACGTCGTCGTGGACCTGCCCGGGCACGACAGGGACGCGCAAGACTATCGGCGCACGCTCGACATCGCGCGCGCCGTCCACACCGTCACGTACACGCACGGTGGCGCGCAGTTCCGCCGCGAGGCGTGGGCGAGCTACCCGGCGCAGGTGATGGTTCTGCGCCTGACGGCGGACAAGCCGGGCCAGTACACGGGATCGATCGCGCTGTCGGACCGCCACGGCGCGCATCTCGCGTCCAGCAAGGACACGCTGTATGCGACGGGCACGCTGGCCGGCTGGACGCTGCCGAACGAGGCGCCGACGACGAACACGCTGGACTACGCGAGCCAGGTGCGCGTCGTGAACGAGGGCGGCAAGGCGGCCGTCGAGAACGGCCGCATCGTGTTCACGGGGTGCGACGCGCTGACCGTCATCGTGGGCGCCGGCACCAGTTATGTCGCCGACGCGGCGCAGCACTTCCGCGGCGAGCATCCGCTGGCGCGCGTCACGGCGCAGGTTGCGGCCGCGGCCGCGCGTCCCGCCGACCAGCTGCGCACCGAGCACGAACGCGACGTGGCCAGCCTGCTGGGCCGCGTGCAGCTGGACCTGGGCGCGACGGCGGCGGAGCGCAAGGCACTGCCGACGGACGCGCGCGTGCTGGCGTACACGAAGGACGGCAACGACCCGGAGCTGGAAGCGCAGTACTTCCAGTACGGCCGCTACCTGCTGGCGTCCAGCTCGCGCGGTTCGCTGCCCGCGAACCTGCAGGGCCTGTGGAACAACAGCCTCACGCCGCCGTGGCGCTCGGACTACCACACGAACATCAACGTCCAGATGAATTATTGGCCGGCCGAAGTGACGAATCTGTCCGAGATGGCCAAGCCGTTCTTCGGCTTCGTGACGAGCGTGGCGCCCGTGTGGCGCCAGGCGACGGCGGCGGAATTCAAGGCTAGAGATGGGAAGCCGGTGCGCGGCTGGACCCTGCGCACGGAATCGAACCCGTTAGGCGGCATGAGCTATACCTGGAACAAGACGGGCAACGCGTGGTACGCCCAGCACTTCTGGGAACACTACGCGTTCACGCAGGACAAAGCGTTCCTGGCAAACGTCGCGTACCCGATGATGAAGGAAGCGAGCGCGTTCTGGCAGGACTACCTGAAGGAACTGCCGGACGGCCGCCTCGTCGCGCCGCAGGGCTGGTCGCCCGAGCACGGCCCCATCGAGGACGGCGTCACGTACGACCAGGAGATCGTCTGGGACCTGTTCAACAACACGGTGGAAGCGGCGGACGTGCTCGGCGTCGACAAGCCGCTGCGCGACAAGCTCGCCCGCATGCGCGACCGGCTCGCGGCGCCGAAGGTCGGCAGCTGGGGCCAGCTGCTCGAGTGGCTCGACGAGAAAAAGGATCCGGTGCTGGACACGCCGGGCGACACGCACCGCCACGTATCGCATTTGTTCGCGCTGTTCCCGGGCCGCCAGATCAGCCCCGCGCGCACGCCTCTGCTTTCCGCCGCCGCGAAGCGCACGCTGGAAGCGCGCGGCGATGCGGGCACCGGCTGGTCGATGGCGTGGAAGATGGCGTTCTGGGCGCGCCTGTACGACGGCGACCACGCCTACAGGATGCTGCGCGGTGTGCTGGCCAGCCCCGGCGCGCGCGCGGCCCAGCAGGCCAGCGCCGGCTCGGAGCAACTGAATGCCGGCGGCACGTATCCGAACCTGCTGGATGCGCATCCGCCGTTCCAGATCGACGGCAATTTCGGCGCGACCGCCGGCATCGCGGAGATGCTGCTGCAGTCGCAGGCCGGCGCGATCGAGCTGCTGCCGGCGCTGCCGTCGGCGTGGCCGGATGGTGAAGTGAAAGGCCTGCGCGCGCGCGGCGGATTCGAGGTCGACATGCGCTGGACGCGCGGCCGTCTCGTCGATGCCGTCGTGCGCCGGGTAGCAGGCAGCGGTGCCGCGACCGTGCGCTATGGCGCGCGCACCGTCGCGGTGAAACTGCGTCCGGGCGACAGCGTGCGGCTGGACGCGGCACGGTTTTGAGGAGTTCAGAGGCAGACCCCGAGAGGTCGTCTCTTTGCAGTGAAGGGCACCGTCATTCGATGGGCCCTGTTGTCAGCCAAGAGGAGATGTAAATGTATCAGTTCAAGAAAACAGCCATCGCCGTGGCCGTAACGCATGTCGCGTTGCTGGCCGGCGGGATGGCGGCCGCGCAGACCGGGCCCGGGGCGCCGACGGCAAGCAATGTCGTCGTCGTGACGGGCCAGCGCGCCGCGCTCGATTCGGCGCAGGCGCTCAAGCGCGATGCCGACGAGATGGTCGATTCGATCGTCGCGGACGACATCGGCAAGCTGCCGGACCGTTCGATCACGGAAGTGCTGCAGCGCGTGGTCGGCGTCACCATCGACCGCACGATGTCGAAGGGCGACCCGGAGCACTACTCGGTGGAAGGCTCGGGCGTCACGATCCGCGGCCTGTCGTACACCCGTTCGGAGCTGAACGGCCGCGATTCGTTCTCGGCCAACGGCGGCCGCTCGCTCAACTTCGAGGACGTCCCGCCGGAGCTGATGGCCGGCATCGACATCTACAAGAACCCGTCGGCGGAACAGATCGAAGGCGCCATCGGCGGCCTCGTGAACCTGCGCACGGCGATGCCGTTCGACTTCAAGGGCCGCAAGATGGCCGCGTCGCTGCAGGACACGTATTCGGAACTGAAGAAGGGCAAGCGCCAGCCGTCCGGCTCCTTCATGTTCTCCGACCGCTGGAAGACCGGCTTCGGCGAGATCGGCGCCCTGGTCGACTACGCGTATTCGGAGAGCGGCACCCGTACCGACGCGTTCCAGGTCGAACCGTATTACCAGCGCAGCGACGTGGTCGCCGGCCAGAACGTGTGGGTGCCGAAAGGCTCGCAGTACCGCACGCTGAACTTCGACCGCAAGCGCCAGGGCCTCTACGGTGCGCTGCAATGGAAGCGGGACGCGAACCTGCAGTCGTCGCTCACGTACTTCAAGTCGAAGTACCGCATGCAGTGGGACGAGCAGGCGATCTTCTCGTCCGCCAGCCCGTACAACATCGGCGTCACGAACGGCACCTACGGCACCAACGGCCAGCTGCTGACCGGCACCTTGACCGACGCCACCGACAAGGGCATCGATTTCGGCGCCGACACCCGCGCCGCCAACCGCAAGTCGCAGACGACCGACATCTCGTGGCACCTGATGTGGCGTCCGAACAGCGACTGGCAGTTCGACACCGACGTGCAGCGCGTGCGCGCGACGAGCAACAGCTTCGACTCGACCGTCGCCACGGCCGTCAAGATGCCGTACGAGAACGTGGACCTGTCCGGCTCCGTGCCGAAGCTGACGTTCGACGACGTCCAGACCGCCTACCTGGCCAATCCGGCCAATTACTACTGGGCGTTCACGCAGGAACACTTCGACGACAGCCATGCCGGCGAATGGGCGTGGAAGACCGATGCGAAGTACACGTTCGACCATCCGGTCCTGCGCGACGTGCGCTTTGGCGTGCGCCTGACGAAGGCCGATTCGACGACGACGAACTCGAACCCGAGCTTCAACTGGGCGGCGATCACGCAGCCGTGGCAGTCGGACACGGGCGGCCAGCTCGCGTACCTGAGCGATCCGCGCTTCTCGAACCAGACGCAGGTCCACCAGTTCACGAACTTCTTCAACAATAACACCCCGGTCCCGTCCCTCGTGTTCCCGAACGTGGCGCTGGCCACGGGCTACCCGGGCAGCTATGCCACGCTGCACAGCTACCACGACATCCTGTGCCAGCAGGCGAACCAGGCGAACGGCACGACCAACCCGTGCACGCCGTGGTCGCCCGCGACGTTCGGCACCGACCCGGCCGGCACCAACGACCTGTCCGAGCGTACCGGCGCGTTCTACACGCAGCTGCGCTTCGGCTTCGACGACCTGAAGTACCCGATCGACGGCAACATCGGCGTGCGCTATGTGCAGACGCTGCTGAAGGCGCACGGCTACACGGTGTTCAATCCGAACATCACGCAGCCGGCCGAGGGCACGACGGTCGTCGGTCCGGAAATCCCGAACATCGCGGCATTCTCGACGCGCCAGGACTTCGACAACCACTACCACAATGTGCTGCCGAGCCTGAACCTGCGCATGAAGGCGACCGACAAGCTGCAGTTCCGCTTCGCCGCCGCGATGGGCATCTCGAAGCCGGACTATTCGCAGCTGCAGAGCTACACGACCCTGTCGGAAAACGTCGACCAGACCACGACCGGCAACGTCGTCACCGTGAACAACGTCGGCCTGACGGGCA
This sequence comes from Massilia sp. CT11-137, assembly GCF_047302885.1. NCBI lineage: Bacteria > Pseudomonadati > Pseudomonadota > Betaproteobacteria > Burkholderiales > Oxalobacteraceae > Massilia > Massilia sp. CT11-137. The sequence continues at coordinate 3,456,620 of NZ_JBKYMP010000002.1, read as the reverse complement.
CGGGCACCGGCAATCCGAAGCTGCGTCCGGTGCAGTCGCGCCAGGTCGACCTGTCGGCGGAGTGGTATTTCGCGCCGGCCGGTTCGCTGACGATGGCCGTCTTCAACAAGCAGTTGAAGGACATCATCATCAACCAGTCCTACGGCTACAACGTCGCGGGCGTGACGGGCACGCCGTACACGTTCACGGTCACGGGCCCGGTCAACGGCGCGCGCGGCCATGCGCGCGGCATGGAGATCGCGTACCAGCAGTATTTCGACAAGCTGCCGGGCTGGATGTCGGGCTTCGGCGTCCAGGCGAACTACACCTACGTGGACAGCAAGGAAGACCTGTACCATCCGGTCAACTCGGCGTTCTGCACGGGCAGCTCGAACGGCGCGGATAACCTGAACCTGAACCAGAACGGCTGCGACACCAACGGCGCGACCTTCGGCAACCTGCCGCTGCAGAACCTGTCGAAGAACGCCTACAACCTGGCCCTGTTGTACGACAAGGGCAAGGTCTCGGCGCGCCTCGCGTGGGCATGGCGTTCGAAGGCACTGCAGAACGTGAACGTCAACGGCACGAACGGCACGGACGGCCGCCGCGTCGACCCGGCCACGGGCACGACGCAGACGGTCGCGTGGGCGTTGCCGACGTGGTCGGACAGTTATGGCCAACTGGATGGTTCGTTCTTCTACAATATCAACGAGCAGCTGTCGCTCGGCGTGGAAGCGCAGAACCTGACCAACTCGAAGTACCGACAGCTGATGCAGCAGTCGATCGGCATGATGACCCGCGCGGTCTTCGTGTCCGGCCGCCGCTACACGGCGTCGCTGCGCTATTCGTTCTAAGCGCATCACGGACGGGCGGCCGCGCATTTTCGACACTGGCCGCCCGTTTTTACAACCACCGCGACCGAAGGAGACCCGTTCGCATATGAAATCCATGTCCTTCCGCCTGCTGGCCGCCGGCCTGCTCGCCGCCACCACCTGCCACGCCGCGTACGCCGCGCCCGAACTGCCCCGCATCGTGGGCAAGGACGGCCGCTACGCGCTGATGGTCGACGGCGCCCCGTTCCTGATCCTGGGTGGCCAGGCCCACAATTCCAGCAACTACCCGGCCGCGCTGCCGAAGGTCTGGGCCGCCATGAAGGACGTGCATGCGAACACGCTGGAGATTCCCGTCGCGTGGGAACAGATCGAGCCGAAGGAAGGGACCTTCGACTTCAGCTACGTCGACAAGCTCGTGCAGCAGGCACGCGAGCACAAGACGCGCCTCGTGCTGCTGTGGTTCGGCACCTGGAAGAATACCGGCCCGGCATACGCGCCGGAATGGGTCAAGTTCGACAACAAGCGCTTCCCGCGCATGATCGACAAGGACGGCAAGACGAGCTACTGCCTGTCGCCGTTCGGCGAAGCCACGCTGGCCGCCGACAAGAAAGCCTTCGTCGCGCTGATGGAGCATATTAAAAAGATCGACTCGGACAAGCGCACCGTGATCATGGTGCAGGTCGAGAACGAAGTGGGCACCTATGGCGTCGCGCGCGACTACGCGGCGCGCGCCCAGGCCGCGTTCCAGCAGCCGGTGCCGGCCGCCGTCCTCGCGCACCAGCCGCCGCCCGCGGGCCGGGCGAAGCAGGGTTCGTGGAGCGAAGTTTACGGCGACTACGCCGACCAGTATTTCCACACGTGGGCCATCGCCAGCTACATCGAAGACATCGCCAAGGCCGGCCGCGCCGTGTACGACCTGCCGATGTACGTGAACAATGCGCTGCGCGCGCCGGTGCTGGACAAGCCCGCGCCGCCGTGGAAGGCGGACTTCGCCTCCGGCGGCCCGACGTACGACGTCCTCGGCATCTATAAGGCGGCCGCGCCGCACATCGATTTCGCCGGCCCGGACATCTACATGCCGGAGTCCAGCAACGTGAGCGCCACGCTGCAACTGTTCCAGCGCCCGGATAATCCGCTGATGGTGCCGGAGATGGGCAATGCGGCGGGCTATGCACGCTACGTCTACCAGATCATCGGCAAGGGCGCATTGGGCATCGCGCCGTTCGGCTTCGACTACGCCATGTACAGCAACTATCCGCTGGGTTCGAAGTACACGGACAAGCGCATGATCGAGCCGTTCGCGAAAGTCTACGACGTGTTCGCGCCGATGCAGCGCGTGTGGGCGAAGTGGGCGTACGAAGGCCGCACGTACGGCGTTGCGGAAGGCGACGACCGCAAGCCGCAGACCGTGACCATGAACGGCTGGAACGCGCACCTGTCGTTCCGCGAATTCCAGTTCGGCGAGCGCGAATACCTGAAGGACAAGAACGAATACGCGGAAGGCACGGACCAGCCGTCCGGCGGCGCCGCGATCGCGCAGATCGGCCCGGACGAATTCGTGATCGTGGGCCAGCAGATCCGCGTGAAGTTGTCCGGCACCGGTCCGAATGCCGGCAAGCCGACGGGTTATGCGCGGGTGGAAGAAGGTCGCTTCGACGCCGACGGCAAGTGGGTCATGGAACGGAACTGGAATGGGGACCAGACCGACTATGGTTTGAACCTGCCCGCCGTGCCGACGGTGTTGAAGGTGAAGATGGGGTCGTACTAAAACAAACAATACCTCGCGGCGGTGCAAAATCGTCGTCGTTCCCGCGAAAGCGGGAACCCATGCTGCGCGTCTTGAGCCGATTCAGTATGGATTCCCGCGTGCGCGGGAATGACGGCGTTAGCGGCGTCGCTTTACTCTAGGAGACAATCATGCAATTAACGCGAATCGCAGCCGCCGCGCTGCTGCTGGCCGCAGGCGGCCACGCCCTCGCGGGCACCGTCCAGAAGACCGCCACCGGCATCGACGTGCGTCCGGACGCCGGTCCGGCGAAGCTCGTGCGCCTCGAGGTGATGGCCGATAACATCGTCCACGTCGTCAAGCTGGACCAGGAAGGCAAGCAACTGACACCGTCGCTGATGACGGTCGCCAAACCGTGCAACAGCTGCGCGTTCACCGTCGCCGACGGCAAGGATGCCGTGACGCTGAAGGCACAAAAGATCTCGGCGCAGGTGTCGCTGAAGGATGGCCAGGTCCGTTTCTTCGACGCGGCCGGCAAGGCATTCCTGACGCAGGCGGCGGAAACCATCACGCCGATCCAGGTGGGCGGCAAGCCCTACCTCGCGATCAAGGAAGGCTTCAACTACGGCACGATGGATGCGTTCTACGGCCTGGGCCAGCACCAGAACGCGCAGATGAACTACAACGGCGAAGACGTCCTGCTGCAGCAGCACAACATGATCGCGTCGGTGCCGTTCGTCGTCTCGGACAAGAACTACGGCCTGCTGTGGGACCAGAACTCGATCACGCGCTTCGGCGATTCGAAGCCGTACGCGTGGCTGTCGCGCGACCTGAAGCTGACGGACGAGCAGGGCAAGCCGGGCGGCCTGACGGCGCGCTACTACATCGACGGCAAGCTCGCGCTGACCCGGCAAGAGAAGGATATCGCCTACCAGTTCCTGAAGGACGTCGAGGAGTTCTGGCCGAAGGAGCTCCCGTCGATGAAGGCGCTGGCCGGCAAGGACGTGAAAGTCGTGTGGGACGGCGCGATGGCGAGCCCGAAAGCGGGCGTGCACAAGATGCAGCTGTACGCGTCGGACTACGCGACGCTCACCGTCGACGGCAAGCAGGTCATGGACGTGTGGCGCCAGGGCTGGAACCCGTGGTACCACAACTTCGAGGTGAAGTTCGCGCCGAACAAACCCGTCAAGCTGCACCTGGAATGGAAGCCATCGGGCGGCATGATCGCGATGACGCACAACGATCCGCTGCCGGCACCGGAGCGGCATTCGCTGACGATGTCGTCGGAGATCGCCGAAGCCGTCAACTACTATGTGATCAGCGGCGACAGCATGGACAACGTCATCGGCGGCTACCGCACGCTGACGGGCCAGCAGCCGATGATGCCGAAGTGGGTGTACGGCTTCTGGCAGTCGCGCCAACGCTACGAGACGCAGCAGCAGCTGCTGGACACGGTGTCCGAGTACCGCAAGCGCGGCTGGCCGCTGGATAACATCGTGCAGGACTGGTTCTACTGGCCGGAAGACGGCTGGGGTTCGCACGACTTCGACAAGGTCCGCTTCCCGGATCCGAAGGGCATGGTCGACGAAGTGCACAAGCAGCACGCGCATATCATGATCTCCATCTGGGGCAAGTTCTACGCCAATACCGACAACTACAAGGAACTGGCGGCGAAGGGCCACATGTGGACGAAGAACGTCGAGGACGGCGCGCTGGACTGGGTCGGCAAGGGCTACAAGAACAGCCACTACGATCCGTACACCCAGGAAGCGCGCGACATCTACTATCGCCAGATGAAGGACAAGCTGGTGGCCAAGGGCTTCGACGCCTGGTGGATGGACAACACCGAGCCTGACGTGCTGTCGAATTCGCGCCTGGAAGACTTCAAGAAGCTGATCGGGCCGACCGTCTACGGTCCGGGCGAGATCACGTTCAACCCGTACAGCCTCGTGCACTCGGGCGGCATGATCGAAGGCCTGCGCCGCGACCAGCCGGACAAGCGCCAGTTCATCCTGTCGCGTTCGGGCTTCGCCGGCATCCAGCGCAACTCGGTCGCCGTGTGGAGCGGCGACACGGCCGGCCGCTGGAACAACCTGTACGACCAGATCGCATCGGGCGTGAACTTCTCGATGTCCGGCATCCCGAACTGGACGCACGACATCGGCGGCTATGCGCAGGAGAACCGCTTCCAGTACGGCGACGTGGGCTCCGCGCAGGAAAACCGCGCCACGACGGGCGGCCAGGCCAAGCCGGAAGACATGAAGGAATGGCGCGAGCTGAACCTGCGCTGGTTCCAGTTCGGCGCGTTCTCGCCGCTGTTCCGCTCGCACGGCGAAGTCGTGAAACGCGAGATCTACAACATCGCGGCCGGCGACGACGCGATGCGCGATTCGATGGTGGGCTACCTGAAGCTGCGCTACCGCCTGATGCCGTACATTTATTCGATGGCGGCCGACACGCACTACGCCAACGGCACCATGATGCGCGGCCTCGTGATGGACTTCCCGAAGGACGACAAGGTCAAGGATATCAAGGACCAGTACCTGTTCGGCCACGCGCTGATGGTGGCGCCGGTGACGTCGTACGGCGCGCGCGAGCGCACCGTCTACTTCCCGGCGGGCGCGGACTGGTATGACTTCGACACCGGCAAGCGCTACGCGGGCGGCACCAGCGCGAAGGTGGATGCTCCGCTGAACCGCATCCCCGTGTTCGTGCGCGCGGGCGCCGTGATCCCGACCGGTCCGGTCACGCAGTATGTCGACGAGAAGCCGGACGCACCGATCGTGCTGCAGGTCTATGCCGGTGCCAACGGCCAGGCGAGCCTGTACGAGGACGACGGCGTGACCAATGCGTACGAGCGCGGTGAGTTCAGCCGCATCCCGTTCAGCTACGACGACAAGACGGGCACCGTCACGATCGGTGCCCGCAGCGGCCAGTACAAGGGCATGCCGCAGACGCGCCAGATCAAGGTGCGCGTGCTGCGTGCCGGCGTGGCGACGAGCGCGGACATGGATGCGGCCGACAAGGCCGTGACCTATGACGGCAAGCCCGTCACCGTGAAGCTGTGACACGGGGACTCCCGTTTGCGCTGATGCTCGCGCTGGCCGGCTCGGCCAGTGCGGCATCGCCGCGCGCGACGCCGGTGGACGCGCAGGCGGACGCCCGCACGCGTGCGGAATACACGTGGCTCGTGCAGACCTGGGGCCGGCAGACCATCGCCGGCCAGCAGGACCTGACGTGGAACGACGGCGTCGACATGGCGCGCCGCGTGTTCGACGACACCGGCAGGTATCCGGCGCTGATGGGCTTCGACTTCATGAACACGTGGCAGGAGGGCGATGGTTCGCACCAGGTCGATGAAGCCATCGCCTGGGCGCGCCGCGGCGGCCTCGTGACGTTCTGCTGGCACTGGCGCGACCCGTCGGCGCGCGCGGGCACGCAGGGCAACTTCTATGCGCGCGAGCCGGATGCGCGCAAGAACACGGCGTTCACGATCCCCGTGCGCGATGGCCGGCTCGATACGTCCAGCCCCGCGGGCCGGCAGATCGACGCCGACATCGACCGCGTGGCCGTGGAACTCGGCAAGCTGCAGGCGGCCGGCGTGACGGTGCTGTGGCGGCCGTTGCACGAAGCGTCGGGCAGCAACGGCGACGGCTGGTTCTGGTGGGGCCGCAGGCGCGCAGACGGCGTGTCGAATGCCGAGGCCTACAAACTGCTGTACCGGCACATGTTCGACCGGCTCGTGCGCGAGCATGGCCTGCACAACCTGATCTGGGTGTGGAATGGCCAGGACGCGGGCTGGTATCCGGGCGACGACGTCGTCGACATCGCCGGTTACGACGTGTACGATGAGCGCGACCGCAAGACGTACCGGTCGCAGATCGACACCTACCGCCGCATGGCCGCCATCGGCCCCGCGACGAAACCCGTGGCCATGACCGAGAACAGCTACATTCCGGATCCCGACAACATGCGGCGCGACGGCGCGCGCTGGCTGTGGTTCCTGACGTGGAACGACGGCCGCGCGCCCGCCGGCACGTCCGACAAGGACAATTTCTGGACCGGCGATTATTACAACAACGCGGCGCACAAGACGAAGGTGTATCGCCACCCCGACGTGATCACCCTCGACGAGCTGCCCGCATTTCTGAAAGCTCCCCAATGAAACGACTGACCAAGACTTTCGTGCTCGCCGCGCTGCTGCATGCCGGCCTCGCGTGCGCGGCCGTGGCCGTGGCGCCCAGCGACAAGCACCTGCTGTACACGGGCCGCATCGACTTCGCCCAGCCGGACGCGCCCGTCATCACGTGGCCGAACACGGCCATCGCCGGCAACTTCACGGGCACCTCGCTGTCCGTCACGCTGGACGACGAGAAGGGCAAGAACTACTTCAACGTCTTCATCGACGGCGACACGGCCAGCCCGCTGATCATCGAGGCGGGCCAGGGTTCGAAGAAGTACGACGTGATCGCGGGACTCGCTCCGGGCAAGCACAGCTTCCTGATCACCAAGCGCACGGAAGGCGAGGAGGGCGCGACCGTGTTCCGCGGTCTCGAACTGGCGGACGGCGGCCAGATGCTGGCGCCGCCCGCCCGTCCCAAGCGCCGCATCGAATTCTTCGGCGATTCCATCACGAGCGGCATGGGCGACGAAGCCCCGCTGAACGGCCGCGACGACGTGGGCCGCGACAAGAACAGCTACCTGTCGTACGCGGGCATCACGGCGCGCGCCCTGAACGCGGAACTGCACCAGACGTCGCAGAGCGGCATCGGCGTGATGATCAGCTGGTTCCCGTTCACGATGCCGGACTTCTACGACCAGCTGAGCGCCGTCGGCAACAACGACACGCGCTGGGATTTCGCGCGCTGGACGCCGGACGTCGTCGTCATCAACCTGCTGCAGAACGACCGCTGGCTGATCGGCGACCGGCACCAGCTGCAGCCGGAACCGGACGACGCGGGCCGCATCGCCGCGTACGAGACGTTCGTCAAGCGCATCCGCCAGCTGTACCCGAAGGCCTACATCGTGTGCGCGCTGGGCAGCATGGACGCGACGAAGCCGGGATCGCAGTGGCCGGGCTATATCAAGTCGGCGGTGGAAGACATGCGCAAGGGCGGCGACCAGCGCATCGATACCGTGTTCTTTCCGTTCACCGGCTACGGGCAGCATCCGCGCCTGAAGCACCAGCGTGACAATGCGGGGATCCTGACGGCGTTCATCAAGAAGAAGATGAACTGGTGAAACGGTCGTTCCCGCGAAAGCGGGAACCCATGCTGACTGCGCGAAGTCGACTCTGTGTAGCCAACGAGGTCGAAATGAATAACGTAGTTAGCATACTCAGTATGGATTCCCGCTTGCGCGGGAATGACGATGCTATTGTGCGCGAAGGCGGGAACCCAGGTTCTGCTTGCGTCACGTCGGCACAAGAAAACTTGGGCCCCCACTTGCCCGGGGGCGACGTTAGTGGAGCCGCGGATGTCCCACGTCAGCGCTGGAGCGCTTGCAGCGCGGCCGCCACGTACACCAGCGGCGCGTTCCAGTTGATCGCGATCTCGTTGCTGGCGTAGCTGCAGCCATGGTCCAGGTACGACAGGGCCGGCTGCTTCGATGCGTACGACACGCCCTTGCAATCCTTGGCGTCCTGCTGGCCCGGGTTCGGACCGCCCGCGAGCCAGCCCGGGACCGGCGCCGCGATGCCGTCCGCTTCCGACGGGCGGTGGTGCGGATGCATGGTCGAGCGGGAGCCGAAGCCCGTCACATAGCTGATGCCGAGCGGATTGCGGCCCAGCGTGTAGTCGAGCGCCGACTGCGCCGCGTTCAGGTAGTCGGCCTTGTTCGTGAGGCGGTAGGCCTGCACGAGCATCATGGCCTGGTTCAGCAGCACGGCATTGCTGCCCCAGACAAAGTCGGACTTCGCCAGCGACAGCCGCGCCGGCGACGCCTGCCAGCGTGCCAGCAAGGTGTCGGCCGCCGCGAGGATCTGCTTGCGGGCGGCGTCCCCGTCCCGCGGATTCTTCAGGCGCGCGCCCTGCTGCGCGAGCGAGATCCAGCCGAGCGGGCGCACGTCCGACCAGCCGGGTTCCGTCTGCACGCCCGCCGCCGGCGCAAGGGCGCGTGCGCGGTACTCGTCCTTGCCGGTCGCGATGTACAGCTCGGCCGCGGCCCACGAGAATTCGTCGTCGACCTTCTCGTCGCCGTAGGTGCCCGTCTGGATGTCGGCCGGCTGGCGATACAGCACGGCCGGATGGTCGATCGCCCAGCGCCACGCGCGCTCCGCCGCGGCCAGGTAGCGCTGCGACCGGCCCGGCGCCTTGGCGTCGAACGGCGCCAGCACGCGGCTTGCCTTCGCCATCACGGCCGCGAAGTCGAGGGCCGCGGCCGTCGTCTTTTGCACGACGTAGCGCGGCGCCGTCGCGCGGTGCGGCATCACCATGCCGTCGAAGCTCTTGTTCGTCAGCTTGTGATAGACGCCGCCGTCGTCCGGGTCCTGCATCGTGATCATCCAGTCGAGGTTCCACTGCACCTCGTTCAACAGGTCGGGCACGCCGTTGCCGGACTCCGGCAAGTTGACGGCGAGCTTGTCGAACCAGGCCGGGAAGTGTTCGTACGCCGCCAGCAGCGTGTACGTGCTGATGCCGGAGTTGACGATGTATTTGTTATAGTCGCCCGCGTCGTACCAGCCTTTCGGGCTCGAGATCACGGTGCCCGCCGGGCGCCTGGGCGAGGCGGCCGATTCGTGCACGAGCACCTTGTCGTCCGGATGGCCCAGCGGTCGCGCGTACGGCCCCGCGACGCGCGCGTCCAGCGCGATGCTCGCGCGGTTCAGCGTGTAGGCCCGGATGGCGCCGGCGTCCAGCGCGCGATACGGTTCGGCGCCGATCGCGAAGACGGGCGAATCCGGCTGGCCCGCCACCGTCACGCGGTAGCTGCCGGCCGTGCGCAGGCCGGAAAAGTCGGCGATGCGCACGCGCTCGCCCGATGCGTCCCACGTCGCGGCCGGGCCCAGCGTCCCTTCGAACACGGCCTTGCCGCTGCTGGCGTCGACGACCTTGAAGCGCTCGTTCGCGCCGGCCGGCACGACGGCCAGCTTCTGTGCGGCCGGCAGGAAGCCGAGCTGGTTCACTTCGATGCCGGCCGCTGCGTGTGCGGTGCCCGTTGCGAGCAGGGCGGCAACGGCGAGGGCGGTGGGAAGGCGCGGGCGCGACGAATACATGCTGTCTCCTTGGATCTTATGGAATTGAAATCGATTTCATCCTACCCCGCCCGCGAAAGTAAAGTCAATCATCCAATCGCGCGGAACGCCCGTCAATACGGGCGCCGTTCATTTCGGCACGGTGCGCGACCGTCGCGCGGCGGGTCGGCGACGACGGCGCGCGGCACGGCGAGGACGGGCGCGGTCATCACGGCGGCAAGGAGGGCAACGGCGAGGCGTTTCCGCATGCGGATTTCCTTTCGTCGAGCGGATGTCGATCCATGCGATATTAAATCGTTCCCGGGCCCGTTGCCTGCTTCCGCCCATCCGGTCGATAATGCATTCATCGAACTAATTACGGAGACAGCCTTGAAACCATCCATCCTCCTGTGCGCACTGGCACTCGCCTTCGGCAGCGCCGGCGCCGCGCCGGCCGACCGCTTCGACGTCGCCGTCACCGTCGACGACCTGCCTTCGCACGGTTCCAAACCGGCCGACATCAGCCGCGCCGACATCGCGCGCTCGCACATCGCGACGTTCAGGGCGCACGGCGTGCCCGAGGCGTGGGGCTTCGTCAATGCCGTGGCCCTTGGCAGGGAGGCGGACAGCGCCGCCGCGCTGGACGTGTGGCGCAAGGCCGGCTACCCGCTCGGCAACCACGGCTACACCCACATGGGCCTGTCGCAGGCGGCGTCGCTGGACGCCTGGGAAGAAGACGTGCGCAAGAACGAACCCGTGCTGCAAAAATACATGGCCGGCAAGGACTGGCACGTGTTGCGCTACCCGTTCCTCGACGCGGGCGGCAAGGGCGCGCGCCACGACGATGCGCTGGCGTGGCTGAAGGCGCGCGGCTACCGCGTCGCGGACGTGACCCTCGGCTTCGACGACTGGGCGTACACGGAGACGTACGCGCGCTGCGTGGCGAAGGGCGACCAGGCCGCGATCGAGGGCATGAAGGCGAGCTACTACCGCCGCATCGACCAGCAACTGGCGCGCACGAAGGCGATGTCGCAGCGCGTGTACGGCCGCATGATCCCGCAGGTGCTGCTGACGCACATGGGCGCCTGGAGCGCGGCCACCCTGCCGGAAGTGATGAAGCGCCTGGACGCGGCCGGCGCGCATTACGTGACGCTGGACCAGGTGCAGTCCGACGCGGCCTACCGCACCCCGAGTCCGGGTGCCGGCAACGGCGCGATGATCGAGCGGCGCGCGCAGGATGCGGGCATCGACCTGGCAGGGCTGCCGGCCGTCGAACCGGTCGGCAATCTCGACGCCCTGTGCCGCTGATCCGACCGCCGGCACGTTGATTCGTGCGCGGGAACGGCCGAAAAAAAGGTATATCTGCAATGTAGACATTTTGGCATTCAGATTCGACCTTAGTTTCGGGGAGGCACATGGAATTCCAGCGCGCTGCGCCAGCAAGCGCCATGCAGGATGCGCTGCGCGCCGCCGGCGCCCAGGCGGCCCACATCGGCGACCTGTGGGACGGTACGCTGGCGCTCTGCACCTTCGTGTTCGTGGCCATCGTCGTCGCGACGATCATCGCCGTCTGGTGCGCGCCCGACGCGGACGCCGCCACCCGGCCCGACACGTCGTCCCTGGAAGGTCCCGAGCGGCGCATCTGGCACCGCATCGGCTGGGCCACCGCCGCGTGCATCGTGGGCCTGCTCGCGCTGCTGGCGGCCGATGCGTTCACGAGCCGCGCGCTGGCGCGGCTGCCCCTGCGCGATGCCGTCGACATCGAACTGGTCGGCCACCAGTGGTGGTGGGAAGCGCGCTACCGCGATGCGGACGGGGCCCGTGAATTCACGACGGCGAACGAGCTGACGATTCCCGTCGGCCGGCCCGTCATCGTCACGCTGCGCGCCGATGACGTGATCCATTCGCTGTGGATCCCGAACCTGGCGGGCAAGAAGGACATGATCCCGGGCCGCACGGCCACCCTGCGGCTGCGTGCCGACCGCGCCGGCACCTACCGCGGGCAGTGCGCCGAATTCTGCGGTCTCGAACATGCGCTGATGGCGCTGCTCGTGCACGCGGTGCCGTCCGACCAGTACGAGACCTGGGCCGCGCACCAGCGCCGGCCGGCGTCCGACCCGGCGGATGCCGCCGCGCGCCGCGGCCGCGACGTGTTCCTGAACGCGAATTGCGCGCGCTGCCACGCGATCGCGGGCACGCGGGCGCAGGGAAGCATCGCGCCGGACCTCACGCACCTCGCGTCGCGCCGGACCATCGGCGCCGGCATGTTCCCCAACAACCGCGGCCACCTCGCAGGCTGGATCAGCGATCCGCAGGCGCTCAAGCCGGGCGTGAACATGCCGGCCAACATCTTGCCCCCCGACGACCTGCAAGCCCTGCTGGCTTACCTGGAGACCCTCCGATGAAAGTATCCGATCCACGCTTCGTTCCGCCGGCCGACCCGGCCGCCGCCACGGCGCTGGAACGCACCTGGCGCGACCCGCCCGGACTGTACGGCTGGTTCGCCGCGATCAACCACAAGACGATCAGCAAGCGTTTCATGGTCACGACCATGATCTTCTTCCTGCTGGGTGGCGTGCTCGCGCTGCTGATCCGCCTGCAGCTGGCGCAGCCGAACGCCGGCATCGTCACACCGGAGATGTACAACCAGTTCTTCACGATGCACGGGTCGACGATGATGTTCCTGTTCGCCGTCCCCGTCATGCAGGCCGTCGCCACTTACCTCGTGCCGCTGATGATCGGCGCGCGCAGCCTCGCGTTCCCGCGCCTGAACGCCTACGCGTACTGGATCTTCACCATGGGCGGCATCATGCTGTACGCCGCCTTCTTCGCGGGGGCCGGGCCGGACGCCGGCTGGTTCGCGTACGTGCCGCTGTCCAGCCTGCGCTATTCGCCCGGCAAGGGCGTGGACTTCTGGGCCCAGATGATCACGTTCACGGAACTTTCCGGCCTGATGGAGGCGATCGTCATCATCGCGACCATCCTCAAGCTGCGCGCCCCCGGCATGAGCCTGAACCGCATGCCGCTGTACGTGTGGGCCATGCTCGTGACGTCGTTCATGGTGCTGTTCGCGCTGCCGGCCGTCATGCTGGCCAGTACCGCGCTGATCACCGACCGCCTCGTCGACACGCAGTTCTACAATCCCGAAAAGGGCGGCGATGCGCTGCTGTGGCAGCACCTGTTCTGGTTCTTCGGCCATCCCGAGGTCTACCTGATCTTCATTCCGCCGCTGGGCTTCATCTCCGCGATCGTCGCGACCTTCTCGCGCCGGCCCGTCGTCGGCTACCCGGCGATGGTGCTGGCGCTCGTGACGACCGCGTTCCTCGCGTTCGGCCTGTGGGTGCACCACATGTTCGCGACCAACCTGCCGGAGCTGGGCAAGACGTTTTTCACGGCGGCGAGCCTCGTCATCGCCGTGCCGACCGCGGTGCAGATCTTCTGCTGGATCGCCACGCTGGGCAGCGGCCGGGTTTACGTCAGGACGCCGCTGCTGTTCGTGCTGGCGTTCTTCTTCATCCTCGTCATGGGCGGGCTGACCGGACTGATGCTGGCATCCGTGCCGCTCGATACGCAACTGCACGACAGCTTCTTCGTCGTCGCGCACCTGCACTACGTGCTGCTGGGCGGCGCCGTCTTCCCGCTGTTCGGCGCGTTCTATTTCTGGTTCCCCAAGTTCACGGGACGCATGCTGGTCGAACGCCTGGGCCGCTGGAATTTCTGGCTGTTCTTCATCGGCTTCAACGTGTCCTTCTTCCCGATGCACCTGCTCGGCCTGTGGGGCATGCCGCGTCGCGTGTACACGTATCCGGCCGAGATGGGGTGGGGCGACCTGAACCTCCTGTCCAGCATCGGCGCCGCGACGATCGGCATCAGCATGCTGCTGTTCCTCGTGAACGTCGCGCACAGCCTGCGCAAAGGCCCGATGGCCGGCCCGGATCCCTGGGGGGCCGGCACGCTCGAATGGAGCGTCCCCTCGCCGCCGCCGATGGGGAATTTCGACGTCATCCCCGTGGTGCACGGACGCTATCCGCTGTGGCAGCCGCAGGTCGAACCGACGCACGTCAGCGGCATGTCGAACGACTGGCGCGAAGTCCTCGTCACGACCGTGACCGACGCCGAGCCGGACCACCGCCTGTGGATGCCGTCGTCGTCGATCTGGCCGTTCCTGTCGGCGGTGGCGACGACGATCCTGTTCGTCGGCTCCATCTATACGCCATGGGCCGTCGTCTGGGCCGCCGCGCCGGTGGCGATCGGCGCGACCCTGTGGTTCTGGCCCAGGCGCGCCGTGGTCGAGCAGCGCGTGCATTCGGAGTCCGCACCATGAGCGCGTCCAGCGAAAACCGCAAGTCGGGCAAGGAGGCGGTACAGCGCGGCGCGGCACTCGACGTGTCCAACTTCCCGACGTTCGCGTTCGGCACGCGCAGCCCGATGTGGTGGGGCACGATGGGCCTCGTCGCCGTCGAGAGCACCGTGTTCGCGCTGACGATCATGGCCTACTTCTACCTGCGCAGCCACGCCACCGTGTGGCCGATGAGCCGCTTCCCGCCCGACCTGCTCTGGGGGACCGTCAACACGGCGATCATGCTGGCGAGCCTGTGGCCGAACCAGAAGGCGAAACAGGCGGCCGAGCGACTCGACCTCGCGGGCGTGCGGCTGTGGCTGACCGTGTGCATGCTGGTGTCGGTCGGCTTCCTCACCGTGCGCGTGTTCGAGTTCGGCGCGCTGAACACGCGCTGGGACACCGATGCCTACGGCTCCGTCGTGTGGATGCTGCTCGGCCTGCACACGACGCACCTCATCACCGACGCCTACGATTCGCTCGTGCTGACGGTGCTGATGTTCACCGGGCCGCACGAAGGCAAGCGCTTCGTGGACGTCAGCGAAAACGCGGGCTACTGGTATTTCGTCGTCCTCAGCTGGCTGCCGATCTACGCGGTCATCTACTGGGGCGCACGTTTTTAGGGAGGGACGATGGGAAACTGGCCGGCACTGCTGCTCGCGCCCACGCTGGCGCTCACGAACCTGTCCATCACGTATGCGCTCGTGACGCCCGCGTGCACGCGCCAGTCGATGGTGGCGCCGAACGCCGTCACGGCCGTCGTGCTGGCCGTGTGCGTGTGGATGAGCTGGGCCGCGTGGCGCAACTGGAGAGAAGGGCGCAGCCTGGGACGCGAAGCCGCGCGCGACCGCGTGCCGGACCGGCCGCCGTTCGTCGCGCTCGTGGCCGCGCTGGTCGGCGCGCTGTCCTGCCTCGCCGTGCTGGCGCAATGGTTTCCGCAGTGGGTGCTGTCGCCATGCGCCGCCTGATCGCCTTACTGACTTTCGCACCGCTCGCGGCACGCGCCCACGACGTCCAGGCCGAGCTGGCGGCCGGCCCGGCGCTCGACTGGGGTGCGGAATGGTGGGTCGTGAGCTTGCTGGCGCTGTCGCTGCTGCTGTACGCGGCGGGCCTGAGACGTCTATGGCCCCGCGCGCAGGGGGCACGCCGCCAGCTGGCACGCCAGGCCGCGTGGTTCGGCGCGGGCTGGATCATGCTCGTGCTGGCGCTCGCGTCGCCGCTGGACGGCGCCGGCAGCCATGCGTTTTCCGCGCACATGGTGCAGCACGAGATCCTGATGATCGTGGCGGGGCCGCTGCTCGTGCTGGGCCGCCCGCTCGCGCTGTGGCTGTGGGCGTTCGGGCCCGGGGGACGGTTGCGCATCGCGGCCGCGACGCGCGGGCCCGCCGTGCGCGCCGCGTGGGGTGCGCTGACGGCGCCCGTGAATGCATGGCTGCTGCACTTCGCCGCGCTGTGGATGTGGCACGTGCCGGCGTGCTTCCAGCTGGCGCTGGCCGACAACGGCATGCACGCGCTGCAGCACACGAGCTTCCTCGCCACGGCGCTGCTGTTCTGGTGGGCCGTGCTGGGGCGCGAGGGTGGGCATCACGGCCGCGGGGGCGCCATCTTTTACCTGTTCACGACGATGATGCACACGGGCGCTCTCGGCGCCTTGTTCACCATGTCGGAGACGATCTGGTATCCGCTGTACGGCAACCGCGCGCAGCTGTTCGGTTTGACTCCGCTCGAAGACCAGCAGCTGGGTGGCCTCATCATGTGGATCCCGGGCGGCCTGGCCTACCTGGTCGCGGGCCTCGTGCTGTGCGCCCGCTGGCTGCGCACGGGTCCTGCGGAGGTGCGGCCATGACGGGGCGCACACTCGCCGTCCTGATGTGCGCGGCCGTGCTGGCCGGCTGCTCGAAGACGCCACCGAAGACGGAGCCGGTCACGGGCGGCGATCCGCGCCACGGCCGCGAACTGCTGGCACGGTACGGCTGCGCGAGCTGCCACAAGATCAAGGGGATCGCCCACGCGGACAGCCAGGTCGGCCCGCCCCTCGACGAGATCCGTGCGCGCGGTTATATTGCGGGCGTCATGCCGCACAACGCGGACAACCTGATGAAGTGGATCCAGCATCCGCGCCAGGTGGTCCCGAATACCGCGATGCCGGAGCTGGGCGTCACAGGTGCCGAGGCGCGCGACATGGCCGCTTATCTGTACAGCCAATAGGAGTCGAATGTTCGAACAGACGGAACAACAGGTGCGCGCCTGGGTGGAGTGGCTGCGCCTGCTGGTGGAAGCGCTGGGTGCGTGCGTGATCGCGGCCGGTGTCGTGATCGTCGTCGTGGGGCTCGTGCGCTACGCGTTGGCCCGGGGCGGCAGCTTCATTCCGATCCGGCTGGCGTTCGCGCGCTACCTCACGCTGGCGCTGGAACTGCAGCTGGCGGCCGACGTCCTGTCGACGTCCGTCGCGCCGACGTGGGACCGCATCGGCAAGCTTGCCGCCATCGCCGTGATCCGGACGGCGCTGAACTACTTCCTCAATCGCGAGATGAAGGAGGAAGCGGCCAGCGCGGAGCAGCCGCCGGCCTGACGCTTACGCGCCCAGCGTGAGCACCATCGCCTGTTCGAACGTCGTCCTGCCGGGCATCGGCACGGGCGCGCCCACGTCGACGAAACCCATGCGGCGATAGAGCCGCGCGGCCGCGCCGTCGCCGGCCGTCACGTCGAGCCGGACTTCCGCCGCCTTGCGTGCGCGGGCCCACGTGATGGCGGCGTCCAGCAGCGCGGCACCCACGCCGCGTCCGCGCGCCTCGGGCGCCACCCACACCTGGTAGATGCTGGCGTGCGCGCCTTCCATCTTGACCCATGCGAGGCCGACGGGCGTCCCGTCGACTTCCACCGCGAACGGCCAGCCCTGCAGGTGCGACCCGAGCGCGGGGGCGGCCAGGCGTGCGGCCCAGATGTCGTCCGTGCGTTGCGATTCCTCGGCAAAGGTGCTGCCGAATGCCTGGGGCGAGTCGGCCAGCGCGCGCAGGCGCAGGTCGCGGTAGATGGGCCAGTCGTCGGGGTGCAGGGTGCGGATGGCGGGCATGTCGGGGTCCGGAAAGAAAAGGGGAAGACGATCATAATGGAAAATCGCATGGGCAAGTGCGAAAAGCCTCGTTGTCACAGTCGGTGTTTGCGCGCAGGCGCGGGATCGGTTAGCATCCGCGGGATGACTTTCCTGAACGTTCCCTACGCAGAAAAAGACGAGGCCCGTGCCCTCGGCGCACGCTGGAATCCCGGCCGCAAGCGCTGGTATGTGCCCACGGGCGTCGCCCTCGAACCCTTCCAGAAATGGCTGAAGGAGGGCGCGCCCACTGGCCGCGCCGACTCGGCCGCGGCCAAGCGCATGGTCGGCGCCAACTACATCGAACTGGACCACGCCTGCAATCCGTTCGAGCCCTGCGCGGAGTGCGCGAAGGCGCTCGCGGGCACGCCCTGGGAGCAGGCGCGCGCGGCCCTCCTCAAGCGTTAAGGCTGCGCCAGCACGCCCAGTACCGCGAGGCTCATGGCCTGGGCAGCCGTCTTGATCGACGGCTCCGGCACGGGCTCACGACGCGATGCAAACCCGGTTGCGCCCGCCGTGCTTGGCGGCGTACAGCGCGCGGTCCGCCGATTGCACGAGCGTGTGCGCGTCCTCGCCGTGGGCCGGCCACAGTGCGATGCCGAACGACGCGGTCACCTGCGGCAGCGCGACCTCGCCGTGATGCAGGTCCAGCGCGGAGATGGTCTTGCGCAGCGTTTCGGCGCACGTGTGCGCGGCCGCCGCGTCGCATTCGGGCAGCACGAGCACCAGTTCCTCGCCGCCGTAGCGGCACGCGATGTCGCTGCGGCGCACGCCTTCGCGCAGGCAGCGCCCGACGGTGCGCAGGACCAGGTCGCCCGCTTCGTGGCCGTACGTGTCGTTCATGTGCTTGAAGTGGTCCAGGTCGATCATCACGACGGCCAGCGAAGCACGCATGCGCTCGGCGCGGAACAGTTCGCGCCGCAGCGCCTCGTCGAAATAGCGGCGGTTGTACAGGCCCGTCAGTTCGTCCACGGTGGACTGGCGCCGCAAGACCTCGCGCAGGTTGATGTTGCTGATGCCGATCGCAAGCTGCTCGCTGATGGTCGTGGCGGCCGCGAGCTCCACCGCGGTGTCCGGGCCCTGCGGCACGCTCACCGAGAGCAGGCCGAGGACCTCCCCCTGCGAAATCATCGGCACGCACAGGTCCGTGCGGCCGGGCGCGGGCGGGACGTCGCCCAAATGGGGACAGTGCATGTCGTCGCCCGTCTGGGCCGCATGGGCGTGGCCGAAGCGCAGGCCCCAGCACTGGTCCGGGCTGACGAGCTCGGGATGGTGGTCGCCGCCCCACGCCGCGGCGCGCTGCAGGTAGTCGCGCGAATTGCGGTACAGGTAGACGGTGCCGCTGCTGCCGGGCAGCACCTTGGGCAGGAAGGCCGGCAACACATTGTGCAATTCGTCCGTACGCGTCAGGCTGTCCATCGCCTGCAGCATCCGGGCGGTGACGGTGAGGCGTTCGCTGCGGGCCTGGCTCTGGCGCGCCTGGTCGGCCTGCGCGTCGGCGAGGCGGCGCGCGTGGTCGGCCGCTTCGGAGCCGGCATGCAGGCTGCGCGTGACGACGAACAGGCCGCTGCCGAGGATGAGCATGCTGGCGACGCCCGCGCAGATGCCGATCACCGTGTTGTAACCGAGCGCCGTGTCCAGCCGGTCGCGCAGCGCCAGGCGCTCGCGTTCGAGCGCGGCGGACCGCTCGCCGATCAGCAGCCGCAGCCTGTCCATGTGCGCCTTGCCGGAGCGGTTGCCGACGATGGCCGCGGCCTCGGCGAACCCGCCGTCGCGGCGCAGGCGAATCGTCGCGGCCAGCTCGTCCAGCTTGCGCTGCGCCAGCCGTTCGATCTCGTCCAGCGTCGCCTGCTCGCCGCGGCCGTCCGCCAGCGGCTTCAGGTCGCGCACGGCGGCAGGGATCGCGGCGGCGCTGGCGTTGTACGGATCGAGGAAGCCGGCATCGCCGGTGATGACGTAGCCGCGCTGGCCCGTCTCGGCGTCGGTCAGCAGGTCCAGCAGGCGGTCGTAGACGCGCTGCTTGTCCGCGGCGGTTTGCAGCGCGTCCATCGTGGTGTCGGCCGCGCGGCTGGCGAGGAACGGCAGCGTGGCCAGGCCAATGAGGATCGCGACGATGACGGCGGCCAGCCAGCGCAGCCCGTTACCCGACGATGTGCCGGGGCGCTTGGATGGAAGGGTGTCGGTAACCAGCACGGCCGCTCCTCGGTTGGCGTGCGGTGGCATCGTCGAGGCCGCACATCGCCGTCATTTTGCATCAATTTCTAGAACTTGTTCAAGTTTTAACCGATGGAAATGACGGTATTGATACGACATGCTGCTCAAAAACGCGCAAGGCGGGAACTAAAGTGTTGGATTTGCCGACGAAAAAACCTGCCTGTCCAAACTCCGCCGCCCTGCACCCCGCTGGACTCAGTGCGCCGGCAGGACGAGCAGCTGCAGGCCCGACGGCGTCTGCGCCGCGTGGTAGACGCGCTGCGTCGCCGCCTTGAAGTCTTCCGGCTTCGCCTTCGGGATCGTGACGAACGTCTGCGGGTTCAGGTCGACGAGCGGGAACCAGGAACTCTGCACCTGCACCATGATCCGGTGGCCGCGGCGGAAGGTGTGGTTGACGTCGCCCAGGTGGTAGCTGATCGCCTCGACCTTGCCGGGCACGAAGGGTTCCGGGTGCTCGAAGCCGTTGCGGAACTTGCCGCGCAGCGGATTCGCGCGCACGAGCTGCTGGTAACCCGCCAGCGTGCCGCGCGGCGGCGCCACGTCGTTGTCGTTCCCACGAGGCGGCTGCTCGCCAGCCGGATACTCGGCCGGGTACACGTCGATGAGCTTCACGACCCAGTCCGAGTCCGTGCCGGTGGTCGACACGAACAGCTTCGGTGTGACGGGTCCCGCGACCGTGACGTCCTCGTCGAGCACCTCGCTCTGGTACACGAGGACGTCCGGGCGCGTGGCGGCGAAGCGCTGGTCCGACACCATGTATTCCTGCGGCACCGACGTGGCCGGGTAGCCGATGTACGGCACGGGCTTGTTCGGGTCGGACACGTATTCGTCGAAGCCGGCGCCGGTGGCGGGCTGCTGCCACGTCAGCGTGCCGTTCGGACCGAGGTACAGGGTGCGCGCCTTCGCCTGCACGGGCGGCCAGGCGGTGTAGCGGCGCCACACGTTGGAGCCGGTCTCGAACGCGGTCACTTCGGCGATGGGCTGCGCCGGCTTGACGCCCTTGAGCTGCTGTTCGAAGAACGGGAACTGGATGTGCTGGCGGAAGTATTCGCCCGTCTTGCTGTCGAACGACACGCGGCCCAGCTGCTTGCCGTCGTAGCGCGCCCACCCGCCGTGCACCCACGGGCCCATCACGAGGCCGTTGAAGATGGCCGGGTTGTTGTTCCTGATGGCGTGGTAGGTCGTGAACGGGCCTTGCGGATCCTCGGCGTCGAACCAGCCGCCCACCGTCAGCACGGCCGCCTTCACGTTTTTCAGATGCGGGGCGATGGCGCGCGTCTGCCAGAAGCTGTCGTAGGTGTCGTGCTCGATCGTCGGCGCGAGCAGTGCGCGCTGCTTGTCCGTCAGCGTGCCGAGGATGTTCGTCAAGGTGCGGTGCTTGAGGAAGAAGTCGTACGAGTCGGCCGCGCCGTAGTCGAAGTCGGCCCACGTCTTCGGCAGGGGCGTCGGGTTCTGCTGCTCGGTGAACGACGCGTAGAAGCCGAAGTTCGCGGCCAGCATGAAGGCGCCGCCGTGGTAGGAGTCGTCGCCCATGTACAGGTCCGTCACGGGCGCCTGCGGGGACGCGGCCTTGATCGCGGGGTGCGAATCGATGATGCTCGCGGACGTGTAGAAGCCCGGATAGCTGATGCCGTAGATGCCGGCCTTGCCGTTGTTGTTCGGGACGTGCTTCAGCAGCCATTCCATCGTGTCGTACATGTCCTGGCTTTCCTGGCCTTCGCCGGCGGCCCGCCGCGGGTTCACGTGCGGCGTCATCTCCTGCCATCTGCCCTCGGACATGTAGCGGCCCCGCACGTCCTGCTTCACGAAGATGTAGCCCGCGTCCTCGAATTCCTTCGACGGTCCGATCTGCTTCGGGAACCAGTCCTCGCCGTAGTGCAGCTCGCCCTCGGCCTGCACGCCCGCGCCGTACGGCGTGCGGTTGACGAGGAACGGGTATGTCTTTGACGCATCCTTCGGCACGTAGACCACGGTGAACAGCTTGGTCCCATCCCGCATCGGGATGCGGTATTCGTACTTCGTGTACGTCTCGCGCAGGTCGCGCGGGGCGGGCTTCGCGTCGTCGGCCGCATGGACGGCGGCCGGGGGCAGGGCGGAACACGCGAGGGCCACCAGCAGGGTAAGCAGGGGCAGGCGTGCGGGCAGGGAGCGACGGGTCATGACTTCCTTGGCAGGTCGATAAAACCGCCAGTATAGATTGCGCCCCGGCCGGCCGTCACTGCCTGGCGCCGCGGCTGCAGGAGCATCAGCGACAGCAGCGCCGGCACGCCGAGCAGCAGGCACGCCACGCACCACGCGATGCGGGCCGCGCGGCCGAGGCCCGCGCGCCGGGTCCACCACGCCGCACCCGCGCCGGCGAGGAGCGCGGCGACGAGCGCGGCGGCCCACACGATGGCCGGACGCGGCTGCAGCAGGGGCGCGAACCGGCCCACGCCGTAGTCCGGGACGGTGCCGTTGTCGATCAGCAGGTCGGGCAGCGTCACGAGCGCGTGCAGCGCGGGCGACACCCACCACGCGCGGTGCTCGAACAGCGGCGGGAGGTCGTGCGCCAGCGTGCGCCGGCTCACTTCCAGCACGCGGCCCGTATTGTCGACGAGGTAGGTCACCTGGTCCGACGCGGGCGAACCGTCGAACTGGCGCCGGCCGTACACGAAGCTCACGAGCATGCCGTCGGGGACCTGCGCGGCTTCCGCGAGCGCGAGGTCGCCATACGGGAGCGGCAGGCGCACGTCGGTCGCGGAGACGGGGGCCGCGGTCGCCGGGGCGAGGATCGCGACGCGGCGGTTGGTGAGGACGAGCATGCGCTGCCCGAGCACGGCGACGCCGCCCACCTGTTCCTGACCATCCACGCGCAGGACGTGGCGCAGGCGCATGCCCGGTTGCTCGACCCGGTACAGGTTGTGGGCGTCGTACATCCACAGGAGACCCTGCCGGTCGCCGAGGGCGTCCGGCACCGTGTCGAAGCGTTCGGGCGTGCCCGGGCCGCCCGCGCCAAAGGTGCCCTGGTCCGTGCGGTCGCGGGGATCGACGCCGCGGTACTGCATGCGGTCGTGGCTGAACGTCCACAGGGTTTCGCCCTTGACGAACCGTACCTGGCCCTGTGTCGTCAGGATGCCGCGCACGCCGTACTGGTGGATGGCGTTCGGGACGCGCACCATCGTGCCCGCGTCCAGCGCGGCCCGCCACCCGGCGGCGCGCGGATCCGCGCTGCCCGCCAGCGCGGCCCTCATCCGCAGCACCGGGTCCGAGCGGTACGCAGCCGTCGGGCCGCCGGCGGGCGTCGGCGTCATGACCTGCGGATGCGTGCCGGTGGCCACCAGGCCCGCCTGGTACAGCATCGATCCCGCCCACAACAGGGCGACGTACAGACACGCCTGCAGCGGCAGGGCGGAGGCGGCGGTGGCGACGGTGTCGTCCGCCGCGCTGCGGCCCGGGCGGAAGACCGTGTAGAGGAGTCCGAGCAGGACGACGGCGCTGGCCGCCGTCAGCCCCAGCACCGTCGAGGCGGTGGCCAGGCGGACCGTCAGCACGGCGGGCAGCACGAAGACCACGAATGCCCAGCGGCTGCGGTGCAGCGTGATGTAGCCGCCGGCCAGCCACGCGGTTAATGCGGACAGCGCGAGGTATGCCGCGCCCGCGTAGTGGCGCGCGTCGACGACGCTGCGGGTGTAATGCGCCTGGATGCGCAGCGCCGCGCACAGGGGCAGCGCCACGGCCACGGCGCCCAGCACGGCCGCGGCCAGCACGAGGGCCGCGAGGATGCGGGCGCGGTGGACGGGCCTGTGCTGCAGCCAGATCCAGCGGCTCGGCTGGCGATAGCTGCCGAACTGGTAGACCGCGAGGGCGAGGCCGGACAGCACGTAGAAGCCCAGCATGATGATGTGCAGCCCGACCGGCCCGTTGGGGACGTCCAGCATCTGCTGCAATACGGACAGGACGACGACATTCGCGAGCGCGTAGGCCGCGGCCCCGTTCCGGAAACGGCGCAGTTCGGCGAGGAAGAATTCGAGCATGGGATCTCCTTACGCGGCAAGCAGGTTGGCCACGGGCCGGGCGTGACCGTGGGCGAGGAAAGCGTTCACGGCGCGGTCCAGGCCCAGCGGCATCGCCTGGACCGAGTGCGCGCCCAGCAGCTTGAGGCGTGCGCCGAAGCTGTCGTCCTGGTCGAACACGACGACGTGGGTCAGGTCGTCGATGACCTGCACCTGCAGCACGCCGGGCAATTCGCGGACTTCGGATACCTTTGCGGGAAACGCCGCGACCCACAGGCGGATGCGGTCGCAGAAGTCGTCCGGGCCGCTCATGTAGCGCATGCGCCCGCGCTCGAGGATCACGAGGTTGTCGGCGACGCGCTCGATCTCGTCCATCTGGTGCGAGCAGTAGACGACGGTCGCGCCGGCGTCGTCCAGGGTACCCTGCAGCATGGCGTCGAGGAACGCGCGCTTGGCGACTACGTCGAGGCCCAGCGTGGGCTCGTCGAGGATCAGCAGCTCGGGGCCCTGCGCCAGCGCCATGGCCAGGTTCAGCCCCGCGCGTTCGCCGCGCGACAGCTCGCCGATGCGCTGGCCGGGTTCGACGTTGAAATGGCCCAGCACGTCGTCGTGGCGCGCGTCGTTCCAGCGCGGGTACTGGCGGCGCTGCATGTGCGTCAGGTCGCGCACGCGCATCCACGCCGGCAGCGTGTGCTCTTCGTTGACGAAGCCGATGCGTTCGCGCAGCGCGGGTGTCAGGCGGCGGCAGTCGTGGCCGAGGATGCGCGCGCTGCCGCTGGCGGCGGGCTCGAAGCCGAGCAGCACGCGGAACAGCGACGATTTGCCGGCGCCGTTGGCGCCCACGAAGGCGTGGATGCCGCCGCGCGGCAGGCGCAAGGTCAGGTGGTCGAGGGCGGGCTTGCGCTTGTAGACGAGGCACAGGTCCTCGGTATCGATGGCGTAATCGCTCATGCGGTTTTTTTCGTCTCGTAGTTGGAAAGGTCGGCCGCCACGCGGTCGAGGATGGTCTGCTGCGGATAATCGAGGCCGATCACGTCGCTGACGAAGCGGCCGACCGCCTCGGCCAGGCGGCGTTCGCGTTCCTCGTCCGACAGGCGCTGGCGCTGCTCGGCCACGAACAATCCGAGCCCGGTGCGGGACAACAGCCAGCCTTCCGCCGTCAGTTCGGCATAGGCCTTGGCCACCGTGTTCGGATTGATCGACAGCTGCTGCGCCAGGCCGCGCACGCTGGGCAGCGCGTCGCCCGGTATCAGGTCGCCGCCTGCGATCTGGCGCTTGATACCGTCGGTGATCTGGCGGGTGATGGGGCGCGGATCGCCGGTCACGATCTGCAGCATCAAAAGGGCACGTCGGGTCATGGTGAATTCACTGTACTAGTACGGATAGTACAGTAGCATCGGTGTTGCGCCGTCGTCAAGCGTTGTCGACGGGGCGTCAGCGCCTGGCGGGCAGCCACGCCGCGCGGCGCCGCACCAGCGGGCCCGCGGCCACCGCCACGGACAGCGTGGCGGCCAGCAGTGCCGCCTGCGCGAGCGCGCACCCGGCGGCGAACGCGGGGATGGCGGCTGCCAGCTGCCAGCCATCGAGGTTCAGCGTGCCGACGGTGCCGGCGGCGGCCAGGCCGTACAGCAGGCCGCAGCCGGTGGCGTACCATGTCTCGCCGCCCGCGAACAGGGGACGCACGGCGTGCACGGCCGCCAAGACGAGGGCCCCCGCGGCCAGCGTGTCGAGGATGTCGGCGGGCACCCGGAACCAGCCGGGCGCGCCCGCCAGCAGCGCGAGCGTCTGTCCCAGTGCGAACGCGGCGCCGATGCGCGCCAGCAGGGCCGGCGAGCGCACGGCCGCGGGCGCGGCCAGCACGAGCAGGAGCAGCAGGTAGCGTCCGCCGTCCGCCGCGTGACGCACGCCCAGCCTGCAGGCGGCCAGCCAGCCGCGCCAGGCGTCGTCGGGGCCCCGGTCGACGGCGACCCGGCCGCGCGGCGCATCCAGCAGCGCGATCGTGGCCGGGTGGCTGGCGAGCACGCCGCCGTGCCAGTCGTTGCGGATGGCCAGGCGGGTCGGGTGGCCGGGCAGCTCGCGCGCGATGGCGTCGTAGCCGAGCACGAAGCTGCGCGGGCTGGCGCCGGCGGGCGGCACGAGGACCGCGTGGGCGACGAGGACCCGCGGATCCGCATCGACGGCAACGCGCATGTCCGCGAATTCCACCCACCAGTGGCGGCCGTCGGCGGTGACGGGGTCGATGTGCGCGCCGAGGTAGCGCGCGAGTTCCGCATGCAGGCGGCCCCGCACCGGCAGCGGCGAGGCCGGCAGCGGCCGTCCCAGCGCCAGCGCGAGGTCGCGCAGCGGCAGGCGCAGTTCGGCCAGTACGGCGTCGTCGCGGAATTCGAGCAGCACTTCCGAGCCGGATGCCGCGGCGCTGCCGGACCAGGCCAGCGCGAGCCAGGCGAGGACGAGGCGAAGGAGGAGGCTCATCGCGCATGCGCGGCGCTGGGCGCCGGCGGGTGGAGCGCGGGCGCGGGCGCGGCGGCGACGCGCACGAGCGGCGCCCGCACCGGGACGACGTCGCCGCCGGCGCGTGCGGCGAGCAGCATGGGGACCGCCAGCGCGAGGCTGGCGGCGAGCTGTTTGTAGGGCAGGGCGGGCAGGTGCATGGTCTCGTGTCGTTTCCTGCGCCGGAGTATGGCCGCGCGGGCCGTCAAGATGCTGACGGTTTGTGTAAATCCTTGCAAAGATGCGCCGGTCCGCGCCATCCCCGCTCCTGGGTCGAACGAGGCAAGGATAGCAGCCGGAATGTGTCGCAAAATTCAAGGATTGTCACATCGGCGTATTTATTCGACGACGAGCACGCGTGCTTGCGGATCGCGTCCCCGCACGAAATTCACGACGGCGTTCGTCGTCACGGTGTCGATTTGCCCGGCCATGCGCCGGTCGAACGGATGGTCATCGAACGTCACGTTGGCGCGGAACATGCGGGCGCCCAGGCGCGTCACGGCCGGGATGTCGACCGTCGGCACGCGGTAGCCCTGGGCCTTCAGCCATGCTTGCGCCTCGGCACGCGTCTCGACGGCGCCCGCCGGCGCGCTGGCGGCGGCCAGCGTCTCCAGGACCCACTGGTTCGAATTCTGGTAGCGGGTCGAGTACACGTAGGACAGCATGTTGTAGTGCGGTTCGTGCAGGCGCCGGGCCGTGCGCCCGGCGGCGAGGGCCGCCACGCGCGCCTGCAGGTCCGGACCGGGAATCACGACCTGGGCCCGGTAGCGGTACAGGTCCGTCAGGAAGAAGTTGCCGACGCCTTCCACGAACAGGTCCGAGTCCGCCGTCCCGCACGCATTCAGTTCGTGCACGACGGTCCAGCGGCCCGCCGCATGGTCGCGCACGACGATGCCCATGTGCGAGTATTCCAGCCCGTATTGACTCAGATCCTGGCCCGCGCGGGCGATGATCGCGACGCTGGCGCCGCTCGCGTCGAGGGCGGCGAACGTACGTTGAGCGAGGTCCAGCGAGCGGCGCACTTCGTCCACGCTCAAGGGCTCGTCGCGGCAGGCCTGGCCTGCATGCGCGGGCAGCGCTGCCGCAAGGACCAGGGCGCAGGCCAGCCGCGCGAGGCGGTCACGAAGCGCGCGCATGGTGCAGCAACGCCTGGCCGACTTCGTTCGGGATGAACGCGATCACCTTTCCCGACAGGGCCAGCGCATGGCCGGCCGACATGGCAACCACCTGGAGCACGGTCCCGGCGCCGATCGACAGGCCGCGCGCCGCCGCGCCGGACAGCCGGACGGTGGCGCGGCTGGCCTGGCCCGCGCCCTCCAGCACGACCTCGATGCCGTCGCCCACCGTTTCGACGCTCGCCACGACGGCGCTGCCGGTGACGCCCACGACGGCGATCGAGCCGAGTGCGACGCTGCCAACGAGCTCGCTGGCGGCACGCGACGGGGCCGACGCCTCGGCCGCATGGGCACTCGCACAGGCCAGGCCAAACAGGGTTGCAAGCAACACGCGCTTCATGGTTCCTCCTTGTTTTTGAACGTGGCGCCATCTTGCACGTCGCAACGGTCCGGGCCAAGGCCGCGCCGCGCCAGGCGCGCGGTGTGCGCCTGGCGGTATCGGAATGTGCTACCGGCCGGCGGCGACCTGGTTGGAAATGCCGAATTTACGCATGGACGCGCGTATCGTGCACGGGTACTCGGCCGATCGGATTTAATATGCGCAATCTGACGACGATGCCGTACACAGGAGGGAGCGTACCCATGATCGACTCGAGCGACATCAACCAGACGAGGCGCGACCTGCTGATCGGTGGCGCGCTGTCCGCCACGGCCGCGGCATTGCCGCCCATGGCGTCCGCCCAGGGACCGGAAACGGGACAGGCGCCCGCCGCCGCCACGCCGGCGCCGGTCACGGCCAGGGTGGCGCTGCGCGTGAACGGCCAGCGCTACGAGCTGGACCTCGACACGCGCACCACCTTGCTCGACATGTTGCGCGAGCACCTGCGCCTGACGGGCACCAAGAAGGGCTGCGACCAGGGCCAGTGCGGCGCCTGCACGGTCATCGTGGACGGCCGCCGCATCAATTCCTGCCTCAGCCTCGCCGTGATGCACGAAGGCGCGGACGTCACGACCATCGAAGGCCTCGGCACGCCGGACAAGCTGCATCCGCTGCAGGCCGCGTTCGTGAAGCACGACGGCTACCAGTGCGGCTACTGCACGCCGGGCCAGATCTGCTCGGCGGTCGCGGCGCTGGACGAGCTCCGGCGCGGCATCCCGAGCCACGTCAGCGCGGACCTGGACGCGCAGCCGCTGCTGTCGGCGGCCGAGCTGCGCGAGCGCATGAGCGGCAATATCTGCCGCTGCGGCGCGTACTCGAACATCATCGATGCGATCTCGGAGTATGCGGGGAGGCCGGCATGAAGGCGTTCACGTACCAGCGCGCCCGCACCCCGGCCGAAGCGGCGGCCGCCGCCGCGCAGCATCCCGGCGCGCGCTTCATCGCGGGCGGGACCAATTTGCTGGACCTGATGAAACTGGAGATCGAAACGCCGCCGCACCTCGTCGACGTCAACGGCCTGGGCCTCGACAGGATAGCGCCGACGCCGGACGGCGGCCTGCGCGTGGGTGCGCTCGTGCGCAACACGGACCTCGCGGCCGATGCACGCGTGCGACGCGATTATGCCGTGCTGTCGCGCGCGCTGCTCGCGGGCGCGTCGGCGCAGCTGCGCAACAAGGCGACGACGGCGGGCAACCTGCTGCAGCGCACCCGCTGCCCGTACTTCTACGACACGAACATGGCGTGCAACAAGCGCAGGCCGGGCAGCGGCTGCTCCGCCATCGGCGGCTTTACGCGCCAGCTCGCGATCGTCGGGCACAGCGAGGCGTGCATCGCCACGCACCCGAGCGACATGGCCGTTGCGATGCAGCTGCTGGACGTGGGCGTGGAAACGGTGCGTCCGGATGGCTCGGCGCGCACGATCCCCATCGCCGACTTTTATCGCCTGCCGGGCGGCACGCCGCACATCGAGAACACGCTCGCGCCGGGCGAGTTGATCACGGCGGTGACCTTGCCGAAGCCGCTGGGCGGCAAACACTACTACCACAAGGTGCGCGACCGCTCGTCGTATGCGTTCGCGCTCGTCGCCGTCGCCGCGGTCGTGCAGCCGGATGGCAGCGGGCGCGTGGCGCTGGGCGGCGTCGCGCACCGGCCGTGGCGCGTGCCGGCAGCGGAATCCGCCATGCCGCGCGGCGCGCAGGCCGTGACCGACCAGTTGCTGGCCGGTGTGCGCGTCACGAACGACAACGCGTTCAAGGTCCCGCTGGTCCAGCGCACGCTGGCGTCCGTGCTGGCGGATGCACGCAAGGCATGAGGAGGCAGCCATGAAATTCACGACTCCCGCCACCACGAATCCCATCGACCGCCTGCAGGTCGTCGGCAAGCCGACCGACCGCATCGACGGCCCGTTCAAGACGACGGGCACGGCGCCGTACGCGTACGAACAGCACAAGGTGGCGCCGAATGCCGCGTACGGCTGGGTCGTCGGCGCGGCCATCGCCAAGGGCACCATCAGGCGCATCGACACGCGTGCCGCGCGGGCCGCGCCCGGCGTGCTCGCGGTGGTCACGCACGAAAACGCGGGCAAGCTCGCCAAGGGCAAGTACAACACGGCGCACCTGCTGGGCGGGCCGGAGATCCAGCACTACCACCAGGCCGTGGCGCTGATCGTCGCGGAGACGTTCGAACAGGCGCGCGCCGCCGCGGCGCTGCTGCACGTGGAGTATGCGCCGGTCACCGGCGTCTACGACCTCGAAGCGGCGATGAACGCGGCCGGCCCGGCCAGCAAGGACAAGGCGAAATCGACGACGAAGGTCGGCAACTTCGAGGCCGCCTTCGCGTCCGCGCCGGTGAAACTGGACGCGACCTATACAACGCCGGACCAGACGCACGCGATGATGGAACCGCACGCGTCGACGGCCGTGTGGCAGGGCGACACGCTGACCCTGTACACCGCCAACCAGATGATCAACTGGGGCAAGAAGGACATGGCGCGGACGCTCGGCATCCCCGCGGAAAACGTGCGCCTCGTGTCGCCCTACATCGGCGGGGGCTTCGGCGGCAAGCTGTTCCTCCGGTCGGAAGCGCTGCTGGCCGCGCTCGGCGCCAGGGCCGCCGGCCGGCCCGTGAAGGTCGCGTTGCAGCGCGCGCTCATGATGAACAACACGACGCACCGGCCGGCGACGATCCAGCACATCCGCATCGGCGCCACGCGCGAAGGCCGCATCACGGCGATCGCGCACGAGAGCTGGTCGGGCGACCTGCCGGACGGCGGGCCGGAGACCGCGGTGAACCAGACCCGCTTGCTGTACGCGGGTCCGAACCGCTTCACGCAGATGCGGCTCGCCGTGCTCGACCTCGCGGAAGGCAATGCGATGCGCGCGCCGGGCGAGGCGCCGGGCATGATGGCGCTGGAGATCGCGATGGACGAGCTGGCGGAAAAACTGCAGATGGATCCCGTCACGCTGCGCATCGTGAACGACACGACCGTCGATCCGGAACAGCCGGGCCGCAAGTTCTCGCAGCGGCGTTTCGTCGACACGCTGCGCATCGGCGCGGAGCGCTTCGGCTGGAACAGGCGCAATGCCAAGCCGGGCCAGGTGCGCGACGGCCGCTGGCTCGTGGGCTACGGCATGGCCTCCGCGTTCCGCAACAACCTCGTGATGAAGTCGGCGGCGCGCGTGCGCCTGGAGCGCGACGGCACCGTCACCGTCGAAACGGACATGACGGACATCGGCACCGGCACCTATACCATCATCGGCCAGACGGCGGCCGAGATGCTGGGCGTACCGCTGGCGCGCGTGACGGTGCGGCTGGGAGATTCCGCATATCCCGTGTCGGCCGGCTCCGGCGGCCAGTGGGGCGGCAACAGTTCGACGGCCGGCGTGTACGCCGCGTGCGTGAAGCTGCGCGAGAACGTGGCGAAGAAGCTGGGCCTCGACCCGGCACAGGCCGATTTCAGCGGCGGCATGGTGCGCGCCGGCGGCAAGGCGCTGCCGCTGGAGCATGCGGCGCGCGACGCCGACGTGATCGGCGAAGATACGATGGAATACGGTGACCTCGACAAGAAGTACCAGCAGTCGACGTTCGGCGCCCACTTCGTCGAAGTGGCCGTCGATGCGGCGACGGCGGAAGTGCGCGTGCGGCGCATGCTGGCCGTGTGTGCGGCCGGGCGCATCCTGAATCCGAAGTCCGCGCGCAGCCAGGTGATCGGCGCGATGACGATGGGCGTCGGTGCCGCGCTGATGGAAGATCTCGTCGTCGACAAGCGCGTCGGCTTCTTCGTCAACCACGACCTGGCAGGCTACGAAGTGCCGGTGCACGCCGACATCCCGCACCAGGAGGTCGTCTTCCTCGACGAGACGGACCCGCTCTCGTCGCCGATGAAGGCGAAGGGCGTGGGCGAGCTGGGGATCTGCGGCGTGGCGGCGGCGGTGGCGAACGCCATCTACAACGCGACCGGCGTGCGGGTGCGCGACTATCCGGTCACGCTCGACAAGCTGCTGCCCGGGATGCCCCGATATCCGTGACCCCGGCAGGATGGAACCTTTGGCCACGCCACCATGAACGATTCCGCCGGCGGCCTGTCCGCATCGGGCGGCGGGCGCATCCTGCGCGCGCGGGACTGGACGGCATCTCCCCTGGGGGCGCCGCCGCCCCGGCCGAGGCGCTCGCGTACGCGGCCGAGCGGCACCCGGACGTGTGCGTGCTCGACATCGGCCTGCCCGAATTCGACGGCCACGAGCTGGCACGCCGCCTGCGCGCGCTGCCCGGCATGGCGGACATGCCGCTGGTCGCCGTCAGCGGCTACGGCCTGGCGCGAGCAGCTACGCGACGTCGTTCCCGCGCAGGCGGGAACCCATGCTGAAGTGCCGAAGCCGCTCCGTTGAATGGCCACTGATTTTTCGATGTGCGGAATTCGGTAAGTCAGTATGGATTCCCGCTTTCGCGGGAATGACGAGTTTCCTCTACTTGGCGGCCGGTCGCGCGAAAAAGGCGTCGATCTCCTCCAGCGTCTTGCCGCGCGTCTCGGGCAGCAGGAACGCGGACGCGAGGAAGTACACGACCGTGCACGCGGCGCCGAAGAAGAAGATCGTGGAATAGCCGTGGCGGCCGACGGTCGGCAGGAACACGGCCGCGATCGACGTCGACACGAACTGGTTGATCAAGAGCGCGATGCTCATGCCGTTCGAGCGGATCCGCGTCGGCATCAGCTCGGACAGCGCGAGCCACACGCACACGCCCGGCCCGATGGCGAAGCTGGCGACGAACAGGCAGATCGCCGCCGCGACGAACCACCCGTGGCCCGTCGTGGGCAGCGGACCGAGGCGCGCCGTCTCGATGGCGAGCGGCGCGGTGGCCGCCGCGGCCGGGTCGGGAAATGGGTTCAGGTGCAGGCGGCGGAATGCGGCGCCGATCACGCTGTCCGGCTGCACGGTGTCGGCGCGGCGCGCGTCCAGGCGCGGGAGCGCCGGATCGTCGCTGCGGATGCTGGCCACGTTCGTGAACGGGCCGTAGGCATAGGCGACCGTCAGTACCTGCGGCGGGCCGGCCGAATCGGCGCCCAGCGCGCGCAGGGTCGGGGCGTCGAGGCGCAGCGCCAGGCCGTCGTCGCGCACCTGCGTTGTTACCTGCGCGAGCACGTCGCGCTGCTGCGACTCGTTGGCGCGGAACAGCAGGCCGACGGCCAGCAGCGCGACGACGATGCCGGCCGTGCCCACCATCAGCAGGAAGCGGCGGCCCTTGCGGTCCACGAGCAGCACCGCGACGATGGTCATCAGCGCGTTCAGCACTTTCAGCAGCACGTCCGCGAGGTTGGCGCTGGAGCCGGACAGGCCCGCGCGGTTGAGGATGTTGACGACGTATGCCAGCACCGAATTGATGCCGGTCGCCTGGTTGCAGGCGAGGATCAGGCAGGCCAGCAGGAACGGCAGCACGTAGCGGCGCGACAGCAGCGGGTCCGTCACACCGGTTGCATTCGTGTGCCTGCGCGTGGGCGCGGCTGCGCGCGCGCCGCGCTGCGCGAGCCAGCG
The DNA here is from genome assembly GCF_047302885.1 of Massilia sp. CT11-137. Lineage (NCBI taxonomy): Bacteria > Pseudomonadati > Pseudomonadota > Betaproteobacteria > Burkholderiales > Oxalobacteraceae > Massilia > Massilia sp. CT11-137. The sequence continues at coordinate 3,423,700 of NZ_JBKYMP010000002.1, read as the reverse complement.
CGGCGACTCCGCCAGCAGCAGGCAGCCCAGGGTGAATACGATGCCGGGCGTGAGGCACATCCAGAAGATGCCGCGCCACGCGTGGTCCTTGGCCGCCAGCACGGCGGCGGCGCGGGCCGATTCCGGGAGCGCCACCGCGGCTTCCGTCGCGACCTGCACGCTGTGCGCCTGCACGAGCCCGATCACGGCGGCAGCCACGAGGCCCACCGTGAGCAGCAGCTGGAACAGCGCGGCGCCGCGGCCGCGCCGGTCCGCCGGCAGGCATTCGGCGAGATACAGCGGCACGATCACGCCGACGAGGCCCCCGCTCACGCCCTGCAGCAGGCGGCCGCACAACAGCGCGGCATAGCCGTCCGCGAGCGCGATCAGCGGGATGCTGGCGACGAACAGCGCGCCCGAGACGACCATCGCGGGGCGGCGCCCGATGACGTCGGCGAGCAGGCCGGCGAACAGCGACGACAGCACGGACCCGAGCAGCACGGCCGCCACGACGAAGGAGAGTTGCTGGGCATTGAGCTTCCACGCCAGCGCGGCCGTCGATTCCAGGTAAGGCAGTGCGCCCGCGATGATGCCGACGTCGATGCCGTACAACAGGCCGCCCATGCCGGCGATGAACAGCAGGTAGCGGGCGGACCAGGCGGGGGATCTCGGGAGGGCTGCCGTCATGTCGTCTCCAGTCGGTTCTTTCGGGGTCAGTGTAACCTCCGCGCGCCGCCCGGATGTGTCAAATCTTGCGGTGTGGAGATTGGTGAGTTTTCGCGCCGGCGCCGCACGCTAGGATGGCGGTTTCCCATTTTTCCGGAGATATCATGACGCGTTCCGTCCTGTTATGCCTCGTGTTGGCCAGCGTGTCCGCCGGCGCCGCTGCCGCGGCGATCAATGACGCGGATCGCGAGTTCGCCCGTCCGCATCAGATGGTCGACATCGGCGGCCGCCGCCTGAACCTGTACTGCGCGGGCAGCGGGCCGGTGACCGTGGTGTTCGACGCGCCGTCGGGCGATGGTGGCTGGACGTGGCACGGCGTGCAGCCGAAGGTGGCGACGCGCACGCGTGCCTGCGTGTACGACCGCGCGGCGCGCGGCTTCAGCGACCCGTCGCCGCTGCCGCCCACGTTCGGCAATGCCGTGTCCGACCTGCACGCGCTGCTCGGCAAGGCCGGCATCGCGCCGCCCTACGTCCTCGTGGGGAACTCGTTCGGCGGCGCCGCCGTCCAGTTGTACGCGTATCGCTATCCGCAGGAAGTGAAGGCGCTCGTGCTGGTGGAAGCGGGTCACGAGGACGAGGAAAAGCGGATCGACGCCGCGTCGCAGGGCAAGCTGAAACAGTTCTACGACGCGCAGAACCAGTTCATCGAACAGTGCGCGCAGGCGGCACATAAAGGGTTCGAACTGGGCAGCGACCTGTTTTCCGCCTGCACCGGCGGCACGGGCACGGCGTATGGCCGCGAACTGGCGGCCGCGCGCCTCGCGATGGTGCGCCAGCCGGCGTACTGGGACGATCTCGTCGCGGGCAACAAGGCGGGCGACGCGAGCGATGCGGAACTGCGCGCCGCGCGCCGCAGCTTCGGCGACCTGCCGCTCGTCGTGCTCGCGCGCGGCGTGAGCCCGTACGCGGTGCCGGGCAAGCCCCAGAGTGCACTGAACAAGGCGACGGAGGCGGAAAACCTCGCGATCCAGAAGGAGGTCGCTGCACTGTCCATGCGTTCGAGCCTGCACGTTGTCGCCGGTGCGTCGCACATCATCCAGGCCGACAAGCCGCAAGCCGTCGTCGACGCCGTCAACGAGGCGCTGGACCGCGCGGGCTACTGATTCTCGCGCGCGGCCTGCACGAGCGTATCGAGCCGGTTGCCGTCCGCGCACAGGGCGATGCCCGCGCCGAAGTCGGCTTCCAGCGCGAGCCGCGTCAGCACGGCGCCGCTGGGCATTTCCAGCGCCGTGCGGGCGCCCCGTTCCCACGCGTGGCGCAGCGTGTCGGCCCACAGCACGGGGCGGGCCATGTTCGCGGCGAGGTCGGCCATGATGCGGTCGGCGTCGAACAGTGCACGAGCCGCGCTGCTGCTGATGTACGTGATGCGCGGGCGCTTGCGCGGCACCTGGTCGCACGCGCAGGCGAGCGTGCGCGCCTGGTCGTCCAGCAGCGGCGAGTGGGACGGCACCGGCACCGCGAGCCGCTTCGCACGGGTGGCGCCGTGCGCCAGGGCCAGCGCGGCGACGGCGTCCAGGGCGGGCGCGCTACCCGAGACGACGAGTTGCCGCGGCGCGTTCAGGTTCGCCAGGTACACCGGCCCGTGTGCCCGCGCGAGCAGCGGTTCCAGCTGCTGGCGCGTGAGCCCGCCGATCGCCGTCATGCCGTAGCCGCCCGGGTATGCGTCTTCCATCAACCGGGCGCGCAGTTCAACGAGGCGTACCGCATCGCTAAAATCGAGTACGCCCGCGACGACGGCCGCGGGCCAGGCGCCGATCGACAAACCGGCCACCATCTGCGGTGCCGCGCCGAGCGCCGCCAGCACGCGCGCCATCGCGACGCCCGCCACCAGCAGCGATAACTGGACGGCGACAGTGGAGCGCAGTGCTTCGGCGCTGTCCTGCGCGAGGATGTCGCGGCCCAATGCCTGCGTGGCCTCGGCCAGCGTGCGGTCGGTCTCGGCGTGCACGGGCAGCACATGCAGCATGCCGGCCTTTTGCGCGCCCTGGCCGGGGAAGGTGAACAGTACGCTCATGCGGCCTCCCAGGGATCGCCGACGAGGCGGGGACCGGTGTCCGTCTTCAGCAGCACGCGCCCGCCGCGCGCATATTCCGCGAGGGCGAAGCCGCCGGTGCCCGAGTCGACCTGGATGTCGAGACGGCACGGCTGGCCGTCCTGCAGCGCGCACAACGCTGCGATCAATGCCGCGGACGGCCGGCGCGGCAGGCGCACGAGCAGATCGAGGTCGCTCGTCGCGCGCAGCACGGGCAGGCCGCAAGCGAGCCAGTAGCCCGCGCCGCCGGCCGGGCCCCAGTCGACGCCGAGCGCGTCCAGCCGAGGGGCCAGCGCGCGCAGGGCGGCGATGCAGGGCGCGTCGTGGTCTGCCGCGCTTTTGCGTTCCCTTGCCCGCGCCGCCAGCATGCGCGGGGTGACGGTGGAAGCCACATCGCTCGCGGCGACGTAGCCTTTGCACCGTTCGTTGCGTGCCAGGCCGCGCGCGCCGACGGGGAAGAGGCCGGGCGCCGTCGCCTCCCGCCGCACGACCAGCGGCGCGGCCGGATCCAGCCAGTCCGGCCGCATGCCGTCGCACGCGAATGCGTCTGGCCGGCGGATGAACAGCAGGTCGTGCGGGACCATGTCAGCCCACCAGCGCGCGGGTCGCGAAGAACAGCAGCGACGGGCCAAGCAGGCAGCCGAGGCCCGTGTGGAACGTGGCGACGAGGGCGCCGTAGGGCACGAGCTTGCGGTCGGTGGCGGCCAGGCCGGCGGAGACGCCGCTGACGGTGCCGGCCAGCCCGCCGAACACCATCGCCGAGCGCGGCGTGGACAGGCGCAGGAAGCGTGCCGCCATCGGCGTGCCGACCATGACCATGATGGCTTTTACCAGGCCCGTCGCGATCGACAGCGCCATGATTTCCGAGCTGGCACCGATCGCGGCACCGGTCACCGGGCCGACGATGTAGGTGACGGCGCCGGCGCCGATGGTCGTGATGCTGACGGCGTCGCGGTAGCCGAAGCCCCACGCCACGCTGGCGCCGACGATGAACGGCAGCACCGTGCCGAGGATCAGCGCGACGGCGCCCACGAGGCCCGCCTTTCTCGCTTCCACGACCTGCACTTCGAACGCGGTGGCGACGATGGCGAAGTCGCGCAGCATGGCGCCGCCCATCAGGCCGACGCCGGCGAACAGGGTGACGTCCGCGAGGCCTTTCTGGCCGCCGGTCTGGATGCCGCCCCAGTAGGCGAGGCCGAGGCCGATGAGGATGGCGATGGCGGAACCGTGCACGCGGCCGAACGTGAGGCGGCGCGACAGCTGCATCGACACGATCATCACGAGGCCCACGAGGGCGAAGGCCAGCACGAGGCCGTTGTGTTTCGCAGTCTTATCCAGGAGATCGAGCATGGTGGCCTCCGTCAGGCGTGTTGGGTGGCGACGCGGGCTTCCGCGTCGGCCTCGGGGACCGGGCGCTCGCCGCGGTTGATCAGCGAGACGCACACGGCGCACACGAGGACCGAGGCGAAGGCGGCGAGCAGCGCGACGGGACCGCCGCGCAGCGCCGAGACGACGTTCTGCTGGGCGGCCATCGCGACGACGACCGGGATGTACATGGCGCCCCAGAAGCCGACGCCCATTTCGGTCTGCGCCGGCATCAGGCCGCGCTTGTGCAGCCACAGGCGGGCGCAGATCAGCAGGATCATGGCGATGCCCACCCCGCCGACGTTGGTCTTGGCACCCAGCAGCGCCCCGAGCAAATCGCCCAGGAAGATGCCGAGCAGGTGGCAGATGGCCAGCAATGCGGTTCCGTAGATAATCATGTGTGTCTCCTCTTTGTCCAGAAAAAGGTGGACCGGCCGTAGGTATTGTTGTTGGCGGCCGGGTGCTGCGGGATCTAGTCTGCGGCCTCCCATTCCGATGCGAGCAGCGCGCGCACTGACCGCGACGCGCCCCGGTGTTGGCCATGCAGGCGGCAGGAGAGGTCGCGCCGTGGATCCTCGAGGATGTCCACCAGCGCCGCCTCCAGCGCGCCGTGCACGAGCGCGATGTCCTGCTCGTCCGGCAGCGCGAGATTCGTCAACTTCAGCACCTCGTGCAGGATGCCGAGCGACGCGAAGCTCCGGATGTCGTACGCCATCGGCGGCACGCTGGCCGTGAGCTTTTCCAGTGCCTCGACGGAGCGCAGGGTCACGCGCGCGGCCGACGCCTTGCCCATCGCGTGCACCGCGACGGCCGGGTCGTCCAGCGCGATCAGCCGGTTGGCCTGGTAGCCGTGCGCGAGGAAGGCGCCGGACATCGCGAGGCCCACGATCAGCCCGATGACGGGGTGGCCGGCCTGGCGGGCGTCCGCATACGCGGCCACCGCGCCGGCCAGCGCCTGGTGGATGCCGTACGCTTCCTCGCGGCGGCCGTAGGCCTGGCTCGGGACGTCGATGACGGCGACGATAGCGCGCTTTTCGGACGCGTCCCGGTCCAGGTCGATGACTTCGCGCACGGCCTGGGCGAGACGCCAGCCTTCGACGAGGCCCACTTCGCCGTTGCGGGCGCGCGGGAACGCATTGTCGGCATCCGGCACGACGGCGATGTAGCGTGCGGGCCGGCCGGCCAGGATGGCGTCGCAGGCGTGCACGGTGGTCCAGTCGTGGACTGGGTGGGCACCGCCCGTGAGCAGGCGCAGCCACATGGCGCCGCGCGAGGCGTGGTTCGTATCCATCATTCGAGTCCTTTCGCGTAGAGTTCACGGACGTCCTGCGCCGTGGCCTGTTTGTCCGTGTCGACCCGTCCGAGGCAGGCGAGGAAGTCGGCCGCACGGTCGCTGCGATGCACGGGCGGCACGCCGCGGGCGAAGAAATCGATCACGCTCGCCCGCACGGCGGCCGTGTCGTCGTCCACGCAGGCGTCGGCCAGGTGCGTCGCGGTGCGCTGCGCGCCGCCCGTCAGGCCCCAGATCAGTGCCCGCTGGCGTGCATCGAATTCGGCGACGCCCGCTTCCTGCTCGATGACCTGCGGGCCGTTCAGGCCCAGCCGCGCCTCGCGCGTCATGACGAAGTACGAGCACAGGCCGGCCGCGATCGACATGCCGCCGTAGCAGCCCACCGTGCCCGCGCTGATGCCGATGACGGGGCGGTGGCGGCGCAGGGCGACGATGGCGGACTGGATCTCGGCGATGCCGGCCAGCCCCAGGTTCGCTTCCTGCAGGCGCACGCCGCCCGTCTCGAACACGATCACGGCCTGCGTCGGGATGCCCCGTTCGTTGTCGCGCAGCGCCAGTTCCAGCGCGCCGGCGATCTTGGCGGCGCCGATTTCTCCCATGCTGCCGCCCTGGAACGCGCCTTCGATCGCCAGCACGACGGTCGGCAGCCCAGCGAGCTTGCCCTTGGCCACGACGACGCCGTCGTCGGCCTGGGTGACGAGGTGCTGCATGGCGAGCCACGGCGAGTGCAGGCGTGCGAACGGCCCGGCCAGTTCGCGGAACGTGCCCGGGTCGAGCAGCGCCTGCGCGCGGCTGCGGGCACCCCGTTCGATGAAGCTGTCGCGCTTCAACAGGTTCTCGATGCTCATGGCGTGCCTCCGTTGTTCGCGGCTTGTTCGTAAGCCTGCTCGATGCGCATGCGGACGACGCCCGGCGTCGCGCCGTTGTCGTTGATCTCGATGCGCGCGGCCGGCAGGTCGCCGGCGCCGAACACGCGCTCCAGCAGCGCCTTCCACGTGGCGCCGTAGCCGTCGACGGACGTCTGTACGGCGACAAGCGTGCGGCCGGCGCTCGCGGGTTCCAGCAGCACTTCCAGGTCGCCCGAGCTGACGACACCGCTGACGGTGCGCCCAAGCGCGGGCTGGCCGGCCGCGAATTCGTATTCCAGTCTCTCCATTCCTATTCTCCTCGTTCGATTCGGTCCAGCAGCAGCGCGGCCGCCAGCAGGTCGGCGGCGCCGCCGGGCGAGACGTGCAGCCGGCGCAGCCGGGTTTCCAGCACGTCGAATGCGCGCCGCCCGTTCGGGGTGGCGATGCCGCCGCACGCGAGCACGCGGCGCGCGCCGTGCTGCGCCGCCTCCAGCGCCTTGCGGCCGCCGCGCGCCAGCAAACACGTGTCGTCCAGCGTGGCCATCACGGCCAGCAGTGCGTTCACGCGGGCATGGTGCTCGGCGTCGCCGCGTGCGCGGGCCAGCGCCAGCATCGGCAGCGCGTGGTCGATCACGTGCGGGAAGCCGGCGCGGGCCTGGCCGCGGGCGCCGCCCACGCCGTGCTCGATACAGGCGCGCTCGCCCTTGTGGCCAGTGGCAGCGGGGGCGCCGGGGTCGGCGATGCGGGCGAGCCGGCCGGCGCGTGCCGCGATCGTCCCGGCGTCGCGTTCCATCGAGCCGGCGGCCGCCGTGACGAGCAGGCCCAGGGCCCAGATCGCGCCGCGGTGCGTGTTGACGCCTCCACTGGCCGCCATCATCGCCGCTTCGCCGTCGCGGCCGATGGCACCGATGCGCCGGCGCAGCAGCGCGTCGTCGTCCGCGCCGAGCAGGCCCGCCAGCGCCATCTGGCCGAACGCGGGCCGGAGTGCGCAGGCCGATGTGCACATCAGGGGCCACGAGAGGTCGCGGTGGGCGCCGGCGCCGCGCAGGTCGACGAGACCCGGCTTCGGCGTCAGCATCGCTTCGTCGATCAGCGCCGCGACGGCGTGGTCGGCGAGCTCGTTTGCCAACCCTTGCGCGAGGGTGGGCGCGGCATCGGAAGGAACCAGGATGGGATCGCGAGCGGTCATCACCAGCTCCTGAATTTCGCGGGCGGTTCGTACAGCCCGCCCGACCAGTCGACCAGTTCCGCGATGCTTTTCGCCGCCAGCAGCGAGCGGGTGGCATCGGCGCGGCGCACGCCCATGTCTTCCGGCAGCGCGATCAGGCCTTCGGCACGCATGCGCGCCGTCTGCTTCGGGGCGTGGGTGAGGCCGATGGGCGTGACGCCGGCGACCGCCGCCAGCATCGCCTTGCGTTCTTCGAGCGAGCGCGCCTTGTACAGGTAGGCGATGCCTTCTTCGGTGAGAACGTGGGTGACGTCGTCGCCGTAGATCATCACGGGCGCCAGCGGCATGCCGGACGTCTTGCCCACCTCGACGGCATCCAGCGATTCCACGATCGTGGGCTGGCTGCCGTCCTGGAACGTCTCGACCATCTGCACGACGAGCTTCTTGCCGCGGGCGAGCGGATCGTCCGTCTCCACGAGGTCGAGCCAAGCCGGCGTCGGATGGCGGCGGCCGTGCGGGTCGTGGCCCATGTTGGGCGCGCCGCCGAAGCCCGTCAGGCGGCCGTGCGTCACGGTCGACGAGTTGCCCAGGCCATCCATCTGCAGGGTGGAACCGATGAACAGGTCGACCGCGTACTGGCCCGCGAGCTGGCAGAACGCGCGGTTCGAGCGCATGGAGCCGTCGCGGCCGATGAAGAACACGTCGGGGCGGGCGGCCGTGTATTTTTCCATGCCCAGCTCCGCGCCGAAGCAGTGCACGCTGTCGACCCAGCCCGCTTCGATGGCGGGGATCAGCGTGGGGTGCGGGTTCAAGGTCCAGTTGCGGCAGATCTTGCCCTTCAGGCCCAGCCGCTCGCCGTACGTCGGCAGCAGCAGTTCGATCGCGGCCGTGTTGAAGCCGATGCCGTGGTTCAGCGACTGCACGTTGTGGCGCTCGTAGACGCCGCGGATCGCCATCATCCCCATCAGGATGTGCACGGGCTTGATGAGGCGCGGGTCGCGCGTGAACAGCGGTTCGATGTAGAACGGCTTGTCGGCGCGTACGACGTAGTCGACCCACGCGCCGGGGATGTCCACGCGGGGCAGGTCCTTCGGGTCGTCGACGATCTCGTTCACCTGCGCGATCACGATGCCGTCGCGGAAGGCGGCCGCTTCGACGAGCGCCGGCGTGTCTTCCGTGCTCGGTCCCGTGTACAGGTTGCCCTGGCGGTCCGCCATATAGCCGGCGACCATGACGACGTTCGGCGACAGGTCCACGTACAGGCGGGCATACAGCTCGATGTAGGTGTGCAGGGCGCCCACGGTGAGCGTGCCCTCCTGCAGGAATTGCGAGATGCGCAGGCTTTGCGCGCCGGCGTAGGCGAAATCGAGTTTGCTGGCGATGCCGCGCTCGAACAGGTCGAGGTGCTCCGGCAGGCTCACGCTGGGCATGATCATGTGCAGCCTGTTGATCCGGTCCGGATCGACCTGCACGAGGGCGCGGGCGAGGAAGTCGGCCTGCTTCTGGTTATTCCCCTCGAGGACGACGCGGTCGCCGCCGGCCAGCAGCAGCTCGAGGGCGTCGACGATGCGCGCGCTGTCCAGCACGGGGCCGTCGGCCAGGTGGCTCGCTGCCGCCATGCGCCGCGCCTTTTCCTGGCGCCGCGTGTCCCATCGGCGGGGAGTGGTGCTTTCCATGTTGTCTCCTTTGTATGGAAGGTAGGTCCAGCATAGAAAGGAGACGACCGCACTTCAATCAACGCGGCGGCGGAATGTTTACTCTGAGGTTAATGATTGCGGTATGCTTTCCCGAGGAGCGGCGCGATGATCGACGAAGAGATTACTTTAAAGAAACTGGAAGTCTTCCTGGCCTTCATGCGCCTGCAGAGCCTGGCGCGCGTGTCCGAGGAGCTGGGCCAGAGCACGGTCAGCATCCACCGCGCCCTGCACTCGCTGGAAGAGGGATTGCGCTGCCCGCTGTTCCGGCGCGAGGGCAGGAGTCTCGCGCCGCTGCCGGCCGCCTATGCGTTCGCCAAGCACGCGCAGCGCGCCGTCAGCGAGACGGAAGAGGGCGTGCGCAAGGTGCGCGAGCTGGCTGGCTTCGCGGGCGGCAGGCTGAAGATCGGGTCGCTGTATTCGCTGACACTGCGCTGCATCCCGCAACTGCTCATGGGCCTGAAGCTGCGCCGGCCCGAACTGCAGATCGACCTCACCCTTGGCTCGAACCAGGAATTGCTGCGCGGGCTGGACGAGGGGCGGCTGGACGCCGTCGTGATCGGGCTGCAGGCGCCGCTCGACGATGCGCAGTTACTGGCCGTGCCGCTGTTCGAGGACGAGGTGCATCTTGCCGCGCCGCTGGGTTCACCGTACGCGAACCGTAGCCACGTGGATCTGCGCGACCTGGAGGGCGAAAAATTCATCACGCTGGGAGGCGGCTTCGTCACGTCGGACAGCTTCGACCACGCGTTCCGCCAGGCCGGCTACACGCCGGAGACGATCATGCGCGTGTCCGACATCTTCTCGCTGATCAACCTGGTCAGCGGCGGCATGGGCTACAGCCTGCTGCCGGGCCGCGTGGCGGAATTCAGCACGCGCATCCAGCTGATCCCGCTCGATGCGCCCTACGCGTCGCACCAGACCATCACCCTCCTGATCTCGAGGAGCCGCGAGCGCGATCCGAACCTGCTGGCGCTGGCGGCCGAGTGCCGGATGTACGGCAAGGGCCAGCGGCTCGGTGCCTAGTCGCGAAACAGCCCGGCACCTCGACGGGGCGGGCATTGTCCAGGCGGGAGGGCTGGAGGACTATATCGGCGGTGCCCGGTCCGCGCCGTAGGCGTGCACGCCGGGCACGGTCAACGTGACCATCGTGCCCTGGCGCGGCCCGCTGGCGATGTCCAGGCGGGCGCCGATGCGTGCCGCCCGTTCGCGCATGCCGATGAGGCCCCAGTGCCCGCGGTACCCTGCAAACCCGGCGCCGTCACGCGGCACGGGCTCGGGGAGGCCGCGGCCGTCGTCGGCCACGCACAGCGTGAGCGCGCGGCGCGCATGGACGAGCGTCACGCGGACGCGGGCCGCGTGCGCGTGCATGAACGCGTTGCGCAGCGCCTCGCGCGCGATCTCCGCGATCTCGTCGGCCACGGGTGCGAGCAGGGGCCGGCGCTCGCCTTCCACGTGCACGTCGACGGCCAGCGCGCCATGCGTGAGCGTGAGACGGGCGATGGCGTCGGCCAGCACGTCTTCCAGCACGTGGGCATCGCCCGCGCGCAGCTCCTGCAGCTGGTCGCGGCCTTCGCCGATGGCATGGCTCGCGTCGTCCAGCACGTGCTCCAGCTGGCGGCGCGCGCCCGCATCGGGCGGCAGGGACGCGGCGACGGCGTCCACGCGCAGCACGAGCCCCTGCACGGTCTGCAGGAAGGTGTCGTGCAGGGTGCGCGCGATGCGTTCGCGCTCGGCCGTCCTCACCTGCAGCCGTTCCGTCAGGCGGCGCGTCACGTAGCGCATGCGGTAGCGGTACAGCAGCACGCCGAGCAGCACGAGCGCGCCGGCGCAGGCGAGGCGGAACCACAGCGTCTGCACGAGCGTGGGCGCCACGTGCAGCGGCAGGGCGGCGACCGCGTCGCCCGGCAGGCCGTCCTCGTTCACGGCGCGCACGTGGAACACGTAGTCGCCGGGACCGATGTTGGTGTACGACGTGGCGCGGCGGACGCCGGCATCGAGCCACCCCTTGTCGACGCCGTCGAGCCGATACTCGAAACGCACCCGTTCCGGCAGGCGCAGCGCCGGCGCCGTGTACTCGATGCGGAAGTGGTCGGTGCCGGCCGGGAGGGCTATCGTACCTTGCGCCGGCCAGCTGCGGCCATCCGCCGTCACGCCGAGGATCACGGCCTGCGGCGCCACGCGGTTGCGGCGCAGCTGGGCGAGGTCGAGGCGCATGACGCCGCCCGTGGCCGACAGCCACAGGTTGCGGCCGTCGGCGCTGACGATGCCGCGCCAGCGGTTTTCCATCGCGGCGCGGCCCGGATAGCCGTCCAGCGCGTCGAACAATTCGTAGGGGAGTGCCTGGTCCGGGTCGCGCATGGCCTGGCGCCAGTCCGCGGCGCGCACGTGCACGAGGCCCGCGACACCGTTCATCCAGCGGTCGCCGTCCGGCGTGACCACGATGCCGGACAGGTTGCGCAGCACGCCCGGATCCCGGGTGCGCAGCAGGCGCAGCGTGCGGTCGCGCAGCACGGCCGTGCCGCCGGAGCCGCTGACGACCAGGTGTTCGCCCGCGAACAGTGCGCTCGCCTGGCCCACGGGACCGAGGTCGTAATTCGTCAGCCTGTCGTCGAGGTAGTGCACCAGCTTGCCGTCACCGGTGGCCAGCCACAGGGTACCCGCGCCGTCGGTCGCCGACTGGAAGATCTTGGACGGCAGGTTGAAGGCGGCGCGCGGCAGCCAGCGCCCGTCGCGCCAGCCGATCAGGCCCGTCTCGAGGGATCCCGTCCACAACACCTTGCCGTCGTCCAGCAGGCCGATGAGGCGGTAGTCGCGCGGCTTGCCGTCCGGGCCCGGCGGCAGGGGGATGTCTTCCACGGTGGTGCCGCGCACGCGCTGGATGCTGCGCTTGCCGCCGACGAGCAGTGCGCCGCCGGGACCGTTGTTGATCACGCCGGCCCACGGGCCGCGCACGGCGGCCGGCGCGGCGTCGGGCGCGAGACGCCACAGCGTGCCCGTCTCGAAGTCGGCGGCGAGCACGCGGCCGGCCCCGTCCACGCCGAAGCTGTAGCGGGTCCCGCTGCCGGGCAGGCCGCTGTGCAGGAACCGGTTGCGCCGGAAGCGATCGAGGCCGCTTTCCGTCGCGACCCAGATGTCGCCTTCGCGGTCTTCCAGGATCGCCGTCGTGCCCCGCCCCGACAGCAGCGCCGGGTCCACGACCCGCTCCGCGGCCGCGGAGGCGATGGTCCAGCGCGCCGCCTTGCGCTGCCCCGCGTGCGGCACGCGGCACACGGGCTGCGGGCAGTCCAGCAGCCACAGGGTGCCGTCCGCGTCGAACTGTCCGGCCCCGCCCGATTGCGACGGCGCGTACGTGGCGGGGCGCGGGTTTCCCGTGGCAGCGAGCCGGTGCAGCGTGCCGCCGGCCCGCAACCACAGGCTGCCGTCCGGCGCCAGCAGCGGCTGACCGGCCTGGTCCGCCACGCGCGCGAAGCGGCCGGCGGCCCGGTCCAGGCGCCAGGCGCCGCGCTCGTTGAACGCCCACAGGTTGCCGGCGCCGTCGACGAGCAGGTCTTCCTGGTGCGCCGTTTCCCATTCCGGCCCGGCCGCCACGACATGCCAGCGGCCGCCGGCGAAATGGGCGATGCGTCCGCTGGCGGCCCACAGGCTGCCGTCCGTGTCGACGGCGAGCGCGCCGATGCTCGCGTACGGGGAGGGTTGCTCCGGCAGGTCCGCGACGCGGCCGTCCGGATGGAGCACCGCGACGCCTTCGGCGGCGAAGGCGATCACCAGGTCGCCGTTCGGCGCGGCCCGCAGCACCTCGATGCGTTCGTGGCTGCGTCCCGGCTGGGCGGGCAGCGCGTAGCGTTCGAAACGCTGGCCGTCGAAGCGGTACAGGCCGTCGGCGGTGCCGAGCCACAGCCAGCCGTCGCGGGTCTGCGCCATCGTGCGGATGGCCGGTGGCGCGCCGTCGGTCGCCGTCCATTGCGTGTGGTGATAGTCCGTGAAGCCTTCCGGCGCCGCCATTGCCGGCCCGGCGGCCAGCAGCAGGGCTGCCGCGAGTACGCGGACGAGACGATGGCGGCGGCGCATCGCGGTACCGGTCAGAGGTCGATGAAGCCGCGCTGCACGGCGAGCGTGACGGCGTGCGCGCGGTCGTTCGCGCCCAGCTTCACGAGGATCGTGCTCATGTGCGTCTTGACCGTCGTCTCGCCGATGTGCAGCTGTTCGCCGATGGCGCGGTTCGAATGGCCGACGGCGGCGAGGCGCAGCACGTCGAGTTCGCGCGGCGACAGCGCGTCGCCGGCATAGTGGATCGCCACCTCGCGCCGCAGCGCCTGCGGCAGGATGTGCGAGCCGTTGTGCACTTCGCGCACGGTCGCCGCCAGTTCGCGGCCCGGGACGTTCTTCAGCAGGTAGGCGGAGGCGCCGGCCTTGAGCGCGGCCGCGATGCGGGCGTCGCCGTCGTAGGTCGTGAGCACGACGAGGCGGGCGTCCGGATGCATGCTGCGGATCGCGCGGATGGCTTCCAGGCCGTCCTTGCCGGGCATCTGCAGGTCGACGAGGGCCACGTCGGGGCGCCAGTTGGTGAAGAAACGGATCGCTTCGTCGCCGTCGCAGGCCTGGGCAATGACCTCGATGTTGCCGTGCGCGGTCAGCGAAGCGGCTATGCCTTCGCGCATCATCGGATGGTCGTCCGCGATCAGGACGCGGATCGGCGTGGCGCTGGGAGGATTCATGCGGTGGAGTCTTTGGGGGCGGTACAGGGCAAGATTGTACAAGATTCCCCCTTATTGAGTCATGCCCCCGCCAACTGGGTGGGGAAAAAGACATGAACGGACGCTACGCTGGCAGCACCGGGGTCGGAGCGCGGTTCTTCTTTTGGCGCTCTGACCCCGGTTCTCTTACCACACAAGTCGCCGGAGTCCCAGCATGCGTGCCGCTAACGCCCCAACCACCGAACCCATCGACGTCGTCCGCATCCGCCTGTCCGCCGACGTCGGCGCTACGGCCGTCGTCAGCGAATTCCGGATGGCCAACCGCATCCTGGCCGCGTGGGCGGCGCAGGCGCGGCGCGACAGCCGCGGCGACTACGAGGTCACGTTCTTCGACGGCCTGCGCCGGTCCGGCCGCTACCCGCTGTTGCGCAAGGGCGGCAAGCCGCACGCATCGCTCAGCCGTGTGATCCGGCGGCTGTTCAAGGAAATGGCCGGCGGCCCCGCGCCGTACCTGGTCGAGGGTTGAGCGCTCAGTACGCGTGGATCAGCCCCCGTCGCGCCGCCACGCAGGCCGCTTCGGTGCGGCACGAGACGTTCAGCTTGGACAGGATATTGTTGACGTGGTACTTGACCGTGCCGACGCCGATGTTCTCGGTGCGCGCGATCATCTTGTTGCTCATGCCGGCCGACAGGTGCGCGAGGATCTCGAGCTCGCGGCGCGACAGGCGATTGGCGTCCACGCGCCCGGCCAGCTTCTCGGCGAGCCCGGGCGCGAGGTAGCGGCGGTTGGCGGCCACCTGGCGCACGCATTGCACCACCTCGTCGAGGCCGGATTGCTTGAGCAGGTAGGCACTGGCGCCGGCCAGCAGGCCGCGGTGCACGTCCTCGTCGCCGTCGTAGGTCGTCAGGATGACGATGCGGGCGTCCGGCACGAGCGCGCGGATCTTGCGGATCGCCTCGACGCCGCCGCCACCGGGCATGTTCAGGTCGACGAGCATGACGTCGGGACGCAGGCGCAGGTAGTGTTCGACGGCGGCGACGGCGTCGCCCGCTTCTCCGACCAGTTGCAGCGCCGGTTCGACGCCGATCAGCGCGGCGAGGCCGGCCCGGATCAGCGGGTGGTCGTCCGCGACGAGGACGGTGATGGGGCGCGGGTCATCCATGGACGGCCTCCACGGATGCGGTGGACGGATGCGCGTGCGCTGTGCGCGGCAGCGCGAAGCCGGCCGTCGCGCCGTGGTCCGGATTGGCGTCCAGCCAGAGGCGGCCGCCATGGGCGTCGGCGATGGCGCGGCAGATCGCCAATCCCAGGCCCATGCCGTGCGGCTTCGTCGTCAACAACGGGTCAAATGCGTCTGCGGCGGCGGCCGCATCGATGCCGGTGCCGTTGTCGCGCACGGTGACGACGATCTCGCCGCCGGGGCCGACGCGGGCGCGGATCGCCATCGAGCGGGTGCGGCCGCGCACGGGAGACAGCGCGTCCACGGCGTTGCCGACGAGGTTGCGCAGGAGCTGGCGCAGCTGCACGGGGCTGGCCGCCACCGTGCGCGCACCCGGTGCCACCGTGACCTTGCAGGCGATGGCGTGGCGGCGCACGTCGGCCGCGTATTCGGCCAGCACGTCGTCGATGGCGGCGTCGAGGCGGCATTCGGTGCGCTCGAGCCGGACCTGGCCGGCCAGGGCGCGCACGCTCCTCACGATGGCGCTGGCGCGCTGCGACGCTTCCAGCACGGCGCACAGGGCGGCATGCGCCTGGGCCGGCGCCTGGGCGCGTTCGATGCAGCGCAGCGCCGCGTGGGCGTGCAGCGCGATGGCGGCCAGCGGCTGGTCGACCTCGTGGGCGATCGACGCGGCCAGTTGGCCGATCGTGGCCAGGCGCGCCTGCCGTTCGGGTTCAAGGCTCGCGGCCAGTCGGGGCGGGTGGGTGGTCATGGGCTGCTCCTCGTCCGGTGATCATGGTGGTGCGGACGGAATGCCGCGCCACCATGGTCATTGTCGGGACGAAGGCCGCCCGGGTCCAGCTATACAAAAGGATATGACATCACACTAAAGTATGATGTTCAGGCGCGCTCAGTTACGCTCGGCCTGGCGTGCCAGGTGTTCGCCGATGAACCAGCTTTGCAGTTCGTTGGCGCGCACGACCTGGCTGACGATCAGGTCGTTGCTGCCGTCGTCGCCGGCGTCGGACGCCGCGCGCGCCAGCGGACGCGCGTCCATCAGGATCGTCTCGTGGGCGGCGGCCAGGCGTTCCAGCTGGGCGGGGGCCGATTCGCGGCCGCGCGGGGCGCGCGCGATCGACGATTCGCCGGCGATGTCGCCGGCCAGCGCGAACGTCACTCCGCCCAGGGTCTGGATGCGCTCCGCGATGGCGTCCATGATCGCGACCTGTTCTTCGTAGTGCTTGTCGAACAGCAGGTGCAGTTCGTAGAAGTTGGCGCCGGACGTCTGCCAGTGCGCTTTCTTGTAGGCGTCGCGCAGCGCCATCGTGTGCGCCAGCAGGCGGTTCAGGGCGCGCACGCTCTGCGACCGCGTCTGCTCCGGAAGACCGATGCGCACGGGCGCCAGCGCGCCGAATTCCTGGACGACGCCGGCATTGTCCTGGGTATGTTGGTTGTCCATGGGAGACCTCGTGGTGGGAAATGGATGACAGGCCGAGTCTATCCATCGCGCGCCGCATGGGCACTGGTCCAAAGGCCAGGCATTCCGGTAGTATGATGGTTTTCAGGTTCGGGAACGCCATGACCAACCATTCCGAGACCGGCGACGACGCCGGCGTCTACCGCACCCTGCTCGAATCCACGCAGGCCATCCCGTGGCGCATCGACTGGGCCTCCGCGCGCTTCACGTACATCGGTCCCCAGATCGAACGCGTGCTGGGCTGGCCCCAGGACAGCTGGAAGACGGTCGAGGACTGGGCCACGCGCATCCATGCGGAAGACCGGCAGAAGACGGTCGATTTCTGCGTGAGCCAGTCGCAGCAGGGCACCGATCACGAAGCCGATTACCGCGCCCTGACGGCCGACGGCGAATACGTGTGGATCCGTGACGTCGTGCACGTGATCCGGCGGGCCGACGGGGCCGTGGACTGCCTGGTGGGCTTCATGTTCGACATCAGCGAACGCAAACGGGCCGAGGACAAGATCCTGCAGCTGCAGAAGGAGCTGGAGGCGCTGTCCTACCGCGACCCGCTTACCGGCATCGCCAACCGGCGCATGTTCGACCGGATCCTCGACGTCGAGTGGGGCAAGGCCCGTGCGCTGGGCGAGCCGCTGTCGCTCGTGATGGTCGACATCGATTACTTCAAGCAGTACAACGACCGTTACGGCCACCCGCAGGGCGACGCCTGCCTGAAGGAGGTGGCGCGGGTGCTGGACCGTGCGGCATCGCGCACGCGCGACCTGTGCGCGCGCCTGGGCGGCGAAGAGTTCGCGCTGGTGCTGCCCGCGACGGACGAGGCGGCGGCGCTGGCGGTGGCGGCGCGGTGCGCGCGGCGGCTGGCGCAGGCGGCGCTGCCCCATGCGGCGTCCGGCGTGGCGGACGTCGTCACGTGCAGCATGGGCGTGGCGACGATCGTCCCGGGCAGCCAGGACCAGCCGGCTGGACTCGTCGAGGTGGCCGACACGCGGTTGTACCGTGCCAAGGCGGCGGGACGCAACAGGATTGCCGGCAGCGCCGGCTGAAAGGAATCAGGCGGCCGCTGCGCCTGGGGGCAGTGCACCCGCAGCGCGGCGGCGGCGTGCCATGCCGAGCGCGCCGAGGCCGACGAACAGCAGGGCGGCGGTGCCCGGCAGCGGGATGTGCACGCCCATCGCCACGCCTTCGAGGACGTCGTTCTGGCAGGTCTCGCCCCAGTGCATCGCGAACGAGCTGTAGTCCATCAGTTCCGAACCGGAGAGGTTGATGGTGAACGTCAGGGCGCCGGTCGAGACGGCCCATTTGCCGGACAGTCCCGTGTCCTTGACCGTGGACGAGTTGGTGTTCACGGCCGTTTCCTCGTTCTCGCGGTAGTTGCAGTTCGAGCACTTGATGTAGCTGTTCGAATTGAGGATGTTCTGCGCGTTGGTCGCGCCGTTCAGGGCGTACAGCTTGAAGTCGCCGCCCGAGTTGCTCCAGCGGTTGTCGAGCGCGAAGCCGTAGTCCCAGACGGTACCCTTGGTGGCGTTGTCGGACGTGTAGTGATTGCTGGACGTGCCCGCGGCATTCCACGTGTCGGACAGGAACACGTCGCCGTAGCCGATGCCCTTGCCGGTCGCACCGGTCAGGCCGTCCTTGCCCCACGTCGGGCTGACGCCCGCCTTGCCCGCGAAGCTCGTGTTGATCGTGATGGTCAGCACACTCCCGGCGCGCGCGATCGTCGCCTTGGAGATATCGTATTCGGTGCCCCCGATGACGTCCGCGGCGCCCTGGTTGTCGTAGCCATAATAGGCGGTGACGCCGGAGTCGGTGATGGTCGCGGCCCACCCCTGGCTGGCGCCGAGGATGAATGCAGCCGAGACGGCCAGCTTGAGCGCTTTTTTCACAGAATCTCCCGGATATATTTACACGTTGACCAGCATCAGCTCGTATCATGCCACGGATAAACTTAACTTGTAAATAAATTATTTATTACCGATGAGAGCCGTGATCTTTTTACAACTGTTCGCGGTGGCGTGGTATTGCGGTCATGCCCGTCGGGTTTTGCTTGCCATAAACGGCCTTGCCCCACGAAAATGCACCATTCATCTATAACAAGATCAGCGATGTCCTCCCCACCTCCACGCACCAGCCGCCTGGCCGCCGTCCTCGTGGCCCTTGTTCTCGCCGCCGCGCTTCCGGCCTGCAAGCAGCAGACGGCGGAGCAGCAGCGGGCCCACGCTGCGCAATTGCGCGCGAAAGGGGATTTTCGCGGTGCCCTCATCGTCCTCAAGAATGCGCTGGACGCCGACCCGCGCAGTGCGGACACGCGCTACCAGCTCGCCCAGGTCTACCTCGACCTGGGCGACAGCACGACGGCCGAAAAGGAAGCCCGGCAGGCGCTGGACCGGGGCCATGCGCGCGGACCGGCGCTGGCGGCGCTGGCTGCGGCGCTCGTGCTGGAAGGCCAGCACCAGAAGGCGCTGGACGAGACGGCCGGCGGCCCGGACGACCCTGGCTTGTCCACCGCGCGCGGCGACGCCTGCCTGGCCCTGCGCCGCAACGACGAGGCGCGGGCTGCCTACGAACACGTGCTTGCCAAGCGTGCGGACGACCCGGCGGCGCTCGTCGGCCTGGGCCGGCTCGCCATCGTCGAGGGCCATGCGGACGCCGCCCACGGCTACGCCGACCGCGTGCTGGCCCGCGATCCGCGCAACGTCGACGCGCTGATGTTCAAGGCCGACCTCGTGCGCGCGGGCGAGCGGCCCGAGGACGCGCTGGCGCTGTACGACCGCGTGCTGGCCGTCAGCCCGCAACACCGCACGGCCCACGTGGAAAAAGCCTATCTCGCCATCGGCCTGCGCAAGCCGCAGATGGCGCAGGCCGAGCTGGACCTGGCCGCGAAGGGCGCACCCGGCAGCCTGCTCGTCGCGTACACGCAGGCGCTGCTCGACTATACGACCGACAAGCCCGACGCCGCGCGCGACGTGCTGTACAAGGTGCTCAAGGCCGTGCCGGACCACATGCCCAGCGTGCTGCTGGCCGGCGCCGTCGACCTGAAGCTTGGATCGAACTACCAGGCGGAGCAGCATTTCCGCCGTTACCTGGAACGCAATCCGGCCAACGTCTACGCGCGCAAGATGCTGGCGCAGGCGCTGATCGGCTCCGGCCACGGGGACGAGGCGCGCACCGTGCTGGAGCCCGTGCTCGATGCCCGCCAGGCCGATGCCGAAGTGCTGGCGCTGGCCGCCGACGCCAACCTGAAGGCGCGCCGCTACGACCAGGCCGCCGACCTGTTCGCGCGCGCCACTAGCCTGGACGGTGCGTCGGCCACGCTGCGCACGGGCCTGGGACTGGCGCGGCTGGGCGCGGGCGCGACCGACGACGCGGTGCGCGAGCTGCAGGCGGCGACGGCGCTCGACGAGCGTTCGCCGGAGGCCGTCGAGGCCCTCGTGCAGGCGAACCTGCGCCTGGGCCGGCGCGACGCCGCACTCGATGCGGCGCTCGCGCTGGAGCGCAACGAGCCCGACCGGCCGCTGGCCCACGCGCTGAAGGGCCAGGTACTGGCGGCCCAGGGCAAGGCGGACGCGGCGCGCGCCAGTTTCGCACGCGCGCTGCAGCTCGATCCCGCGTACTACCGGGCCGCGGCGAGCCTGTCGCAGCTGGCGCTCGACGCCGGCCAGCCGGCGCAGGCGCGCCAGGTGCTGGTCGACTTCCTGGCAAAGAACAAGCAGAGCGTGGCCGCGATGGACGGCCTGGCGACACTGGCCGAGCGCACGCAGGACAGCGCCGAGGTGACGCGCTGGCTGGAACAGGCCGCCGCCGTCGACCCGCACGCGATTGGGCCCGGCGTCGACCTGTGCGCGCACTATCTGCGCACGGGCCAGACGGACAAGGCGCTGGAACTGGCGCGCCGCCTGCAGGTGAGCCATCCGGAAAACCCGGACCTGCTGGATTTGCGCGGGAAGGCCGAGCTGGCGCGGGGCGACCTGCCGGCCGCGCTGGAATCGTACAAGCAGCTGGCCCAGGCGCTGCCGCGCTCGGCGCCCGCGCTGATGCAGGTGGCGGCGCTGCGGCTCGTGATGAACAACACGACGCAGGCCGAGGAAGACCTCAAGAGCGTGCTGGCGATCCAGCCCGATTTCCCGTCGGCCCAGCTGGAACTGGCCGCGCTGTACGTGCGCAAGGGCTCGCACGACCTGGCGCTGATGGTCGCGGAACACATGCAGAAGCAGCATCCGCAAGGCGCGGCCGGCTACCAGTTGCAGGGCGACATCCTGATGGCCAAGCGCCAGCCGGCCGCCGCGCTGGCCGCGTTCGAGCGCGCGTCCGCGCTGCATGCGACGAACGAACTCGCGATCAAGATCGACAACGCGCTGCGCCGGGCCGGCCGCGTCGCGGACGCCGACGGCCGCCTGGCGAAATGGCTGGCGGCGCATCCGGACGACGTGCGCGTGCTCGCGTACCGCGCGCAGACGTGGATGGGCGCGAACGAGTTCAAGCGGGCCGCCCTCCAGCTGGAAGACGTGCTGCGGCGCCAGCCCGGCAACCCCGTTGCGCTGAACAATCTTGCGCTGTGCTACCAGGCGCTGGGCGACGCGCGCGCGCAGGCATCGGCCGAGGCGGCGCTGAACGCTGCGCCGAAGCGCGCGGACGTGATGGATACGCTGGCCTGGATCCTTGTCGGCAACGGGAACGCCGGCCGCGCGGTGACCCTGCTGCGCGAGGCGCAGGCGCTGGCACCGAAGGCGCGCGACATCCGCTACCACCTGGCGGCGGCGCTGGCCGCCAGCGGCGACAAGGCCGCGGCGCGCAAGGAACTCGACGGGTTGTTGGCCGGCGACATGGGGTTTGCGCAGGCGGACGAGGCGCGCAAGCTGATGGAAAAACTGAAGACGGGCGGGTGATCAGCCGTCGTCGTCCTCGCGCAAGCGGGGACCCATACTGATCCGAACGGGGACACTCGGCATGGATTCCCGCCTGCGCGGGAATGACGGCTTATTGGCGTGGCGTCCAGCCCAGCCGTTCCTCGATCACCCCGCGATACAACGTCCGGATATCCCCCGGAATCCGGCGCACGTATTCCTCGGCCCTGGCCCGCTCCTCCCCCTGCAGCCCGGCCAGCAGCGCGACCGCCTCGTGCGGACTGGGCGCGCGTTCGCTGACGCCGGCAAACTTGGCCGGCAGCGCCGTCCACACGACCGCGTCGACGTCACGGGTTGCCATCCAGTCCGCGATGGACGCCACGATAGCCGCCGGCGTCTTCGCAGGCAGGCCGGGCGGCACCGGGTCGGGCAGGCTGCCCACCCATTGCGGATACTCGGGCCGGATCTTTTCGCGTCGGCGCAGCATCTCGCGGGCGTCATCGAGGCCGGCCGCGTCGAGCCGCGCCCAGCGCGTGGGCACGGGCGGCGCGGGCGCGTGCAGGACGAGGGCCAGTTCGGCGCTGTCGTCGCTGTCGCGCACGAATTCCAGCGGCAGGGCCGGGCCGTCCGGCTGCCAGTCCGACGCCAGCTTCAAGGGGCCGGGTTCCCAGATCAGCGAACCCCAGGCGATGCAGACGATGTTCACGGCGCCATCCTTTCCTCTAACAAGCCCGACCGGTGCATTGTAGCGGGACGCGCGTAACATACTGTATCGTTATCGTGCGCCGTATGCGGCGGATTTCCTGCCATTCTGTTCTGCGAGGAGGCGACATGGACGAGACCGAAGTATTGATCGCGGGGGCCGGACCGACCGGCCTCGTGCTGGCGCTGTGGCTCGTGCGCCAGGGCGTCGACGTGCGGATCGTGGACCGCAGCGCGGGGCCGGGCACGAGCTCGCGCGCGATGGCGGTGCAGGCGCGCACGCTGGAACTGTACCGCCAGCTCGACCTGGTGGACGAGATCGTCGCGGGTGGCCTGCGCAATCCCGCCATCAACCTGTGGGCAAAGGGCGAACGGCGCGCGCGCCTGTCCTTCCGCGACGCCGGCCGCGCATTGACCCCGTATCCGTTCGTGCTGATCTATCCGCAGGACCGCCACGAGCGGGTGCTCGTGCGGCGCCTGGAGGAGGCGGGCGTGACGGTCGAGCGCAATACCGAATTGTTGGGCTTCGAGCAGGATGCGGCGGGCGTGACGGCGCGGTTGCGCGGCCCGGCGGGCGAGTCGGTGTGCCGCGCCGCCTGGCTGGCCGGGTGCGATGGCGCGCACTCCATCGTGCGCCATCAGCTGGGGACCGGTTTCGAGGGCGGCACGTACCAGCACACGTTCTACGTCGCCGACGTGGAGGTGAGCGGCCCGGCGGCGAACGGGGAGATCCACCTGTCGCTGGAGGAGGGCGATTTCGCCGCGCTGTTCTCGTATGACCAGCAGGGCAATGCCCGCCTGATCGGCGCCGTACGCGACGCCGAGGTGCGCGAGGGCCACACGCTGGCGTTCGACGACGTGCGCCAGCGCGCCATCGCCAGTCTGGGCTTGACCATCCGGCAGGTGAACTGGTTCTCGACCTACCGCGTGCACCACCGGGTGACGGGGCATTACCGGTCCGGACGGGCGCTGCTGCTGGGCGACGCGGCCCACGTCCACAGCCCGGCCGGCGGCCAGGGCATGAACACGGGGATCGGCGACGCGATCAACGTCGCGTGGAAGCTGGCCCACGTGCTGCGGGGCCGGGCGCCGGAAACGCTCATCGATACCTACGAGGCCGAGCGCAAGGCATTCGCCCAGCGGCTGGTCGAGACGACGGACCGCGCGTTCTCGTTCGTCGTCGCCGAGGGCGGGTTCGCGGACTTCGTGCGCACGCACATCGCCCCCCTGTTCGCGTCGGCCGCGTACGGCATCGAACCGGTGCGGGCGTTCATGTTCCGGGTGCTGTCGCAGATGGGCATCCATTATCCCGACAGCCCGCTGTCGGCCGGCAGCGCCGGCCACGTTCGCGGCGGCGACCGGCTGCCGTGGGCGGGCTACGGCGGCGGTCCGGACAACCACGCGCCGCTGGCGGCGATCGCCTGGCAGGTGCACGTGTACGGCGAGGCGGCGCCGGCGCTGCAGGCCTGGTGCGCCGGGCGCGGCATCGAACTGTACCGCTACGACTGGTGCGACGCGTGCCAGGCGGCCGGTCTCGTGCGCGACGCGGTCTATCTCGTGCGACCGGATACGTATGTCGCGCTGGTGGACCGGGCGGGGGAGCGGGATACGCTGGAGGCCTATTTCACCACGCGCGGTATTCACCCGGTCTAGGCCGCCTGCACCTGCCCGCCACCCGCTTCATCCCGCAACAGTCGCGCCGCCGCCACCATGTTGCGCAGCGCCGCTTCCGTCTCCGGCCAGGCCCGCGTCTTGAGCCCGCAGTCCGGGTTCACCCACAGCCGGTCTGCCGGCACGACGGCGCTCGCCTTGCGCAGCAGGCGCACCATGTCAGACGTCGCCGGGACGCGCGGCGAGTGGATGTCGTACACGCCCGGGCCGATCTCGTTCGGGTACGCGAACGCGCCGAAACCGGCCAGCAGTTCCATGTCCGAGCGGCTCGTCTCGATCGTGATCACGTCGGCGTCCAGCGCCGCGATGGCCGGCAGGATGTCGTTGAACTCGGCGTAGCACATATGGGTGTGGATCTGCGTCGCGTCGGCGACGCCGCTCGCGGCGATGCGGAATGCGCGGCCGGCCCAGTCCAGGTAGGCGCCGCGGCTGGCGCGGCGCAGCGGCAGGCCTTCGCGCAGCGCTGGCTCGTCGATTTGCACGATGCCGATGCCGGCCCGTTCCAGGTCGGTGACTTCGGCGCGGATCGCCAGCGCGATCTGGGCGCAGGTGAGGGCGCGCGGCTGGTCGTCGCGCACGAACGACCATTGCAGGATCGTGACAGGCCCCGTCAGCATCCCCTTCAGCGGCCGCGCCGTGAGGCTTTGCGCGTACGCGGTCCACGCCACCGTCATCGGCGCGGGGCGGCCCACGTCGCCGTATAGCACGGGCGGCTTCACGCAGCGCGAGCCGTACGACTGCACCCAGCCGTTGGCGCTGAACGCGAAACCGTCCAGTTGCTCGCCGAAGTATTCGACCATGTCGTTGCGCTCGGCCTCGCCGTGGACGAGGACGTCCAGCCCGAGGTTTTCCTGCACCTGCACCGCATGGGCGATCTCGGCGCGCATCGCGGTGTCGTACTCGGCATCCGCCAGCTCGCCGCGGCGCCACGCCGCACGTGCGGCGCGGATGGCGGGGGTTTGCGGAAACGAGCCGATCGTCGTGGTCGGGAACGCGGGCAGGCCGAAGCGGGCGCGCTGCACGGCCTGGCGTTGCGCGAACGGGGCGGCGCGGCGGTCGGCGTCCGGCGGCAGCGCGGCCAGTGCGGCGGCCACATCGGGGCGCGCGACGCGTGGGCTGGCGCGGCGGGCGGCCAGCGCGGCGCGCGCGGCGGCGAGATCCATCGCGACGGCCCGTTCGCCGCCGGTCAACGCCTGTTTCAGGATGCGCAGCTCGTTCAGTTTTTCACGCGCGCCGGCCAGCCAGGTGCGCAGTTCGGCGTCGAGGGCGGCGTCGTGGGCGAGCGTGAACGGCACGTGCAGCAGCGAGCAGGAAGGCGCGAGCCACACGGCGCCGGCGCGGCGCTCGAGCACGGGACGCAGGCGTTCGAGGCAGGCGTCGAGATCGGCGCGCCAGATGTTGCGGCCGTCGACGATGCCGACCGACAGCACCTTGTGGTCCGGCAGCCAGTCCGCGACGGGGCGCAGCTCTTCCGGCGCACGGACGCCGTCCACGTGCAGGCCCGCGACCGGGAGCTTGCACGCGAGGCTCAGGTTTTCCTGCAGCGGCGAGAAATACGTGGCCAGCAGCAACGGCACGCCGGCGCCATGCAGCAGGTGATATGCGCGTTCGAATGCGAGCGACCAGTCGCCCGGCAGGTCCAGGCCGAGGATCGGCTCGTCCAGCTGGACCCACTCGGCGCCGGCCGCCTTCAGGCGGGCCAGCAGGTTGCAGTACACCGGCAGCAGCGCGTCCAGCAGTGCGAGGCGGTCGGCGCCGTCCTTGGCCTTGCCCAGCCACAGGAACGACAGCGGACCGGCCAGCGTCACCTTGACGGCGTGGCCCAGCGCGCGTGCTTCCGCCACCTGCTCCAGCAGGCGGTCCGGCGCGAGGTCGAAGCGCGTGGCCGCGTCGAATTCCGGCACGAGATAGTGGTAGTTCGTGTCGAACCACTTGGTCATCTCCAGCGCCGGCTTGCCGTGCGCCGTGTGCCCGCAGCCGCAATCGTCGTGCGCTTCCGTCGCCACGCCGCGCGCCAGCGTGAACAGTTGCTGTAGCGGCGTTTCGGCGCCGGTGAAGCCGAAGCGCGCCGGCGCGCAGCCGAACAGCAGCACGTGGTCGGCCACCTGGTCGTAGAACGCGAAATCGCCCACGCTGACGAAGTCCAGGCCGGCCGCGCGCTGGTCGGCCCAGTGGCGTGCGCGCAGCTCGGCGGCGACGGCCTCCAGCGCCTGCTCGTCGATTTCGCCGCGCCAGTGACGCTCCAGCGCGAATTTCAGCTCGCGCTGGGCGCCGATGCGGGGATAACCGAGAATATGAGTTTTGATCATGTTGTTGCCTCATCTGGATGAATAAGTCTTGTCATCATCGATGAGCAACCGGCATAATTCAAACGAATTATTTTTCTGTCCAGATGAATTCCGCTCATGCCGACCTCGATCCTCGACCTGCGCCACCTGCGCACCTTGCTGGCCCTCCTTGAATCCGGCAGCGTGTCGCGCGCGGCCGCGCTGCAGAACGTGACGCAATCCGCGCTGTCGCACCAGTTGAAGGCGCTGGAAGAGTTCTATGGGTTGACGCTGTTCGAGCGCAAGTCCGCGCCGGTCGCGTTCACGCCCGCCGGCCGGCGCCTGCTGGAGCTGGCGCAGGACGTGATCCCGGCCGTCGACCGGGCCGAGCGCGACATCGCGCGCCTGACGGGCCACGGCGCGGGCAAGCTGCGCATCGCCGTCGAGTGCCACACGTGCTTCGACTGGCTGATGCCGTCGATGGACGCGCTGCGCCTGCGCTGGCCGGAGGTCGAGCAGGACATCGTGTCCGGCTTCCAGTCCGATCCCGTCGGGCTGCTGCACCAGGACCGCGCCGACGTCGCCATCGTGTCGGAGGTCGATGCGGACGAGCGCGACGTGGATGTCTACCCGCTGTTCGAGTTCGACATCGTCGCGATCCTGCCGCTGGGCCATCCGCTGCTGGCGCGCGACCACCTCGTGGCCGCCGACTTCGCCGGCCAGACCCTGATCACGTATCCGGTGCCGGACGAGATGCTGGACCTCGTGCGCCAGGTGCTGCGGCCCGCGGGCGTGGAACCGCCGCGCCGCACGACGGAGCTGACGGTGGCGATGCTGCAACTGGTGGCGAGCGGACGGGGTTTCGCGGCGCTGCCGCTGTGGGCCGTGCAGACTTACCTGCAGCGCGGCTACGTGGCGCAGCAGCGCATCGGGGCGGGCGGATTGACGGGGCGCCTGTACGCGGTCATGCGCCAGGCCAAGGGAGAACGCGGCCGCGACGACGCCTACCTGGAGGATTTCGTGCAGGTGATGCGCGAGACGTCGTTGCGGACCTTGCCGGGTATCCGGCTGCTGTGAGCAGGCCTCAGACCGCGTAGGCCGGGGCGGCGCCGTAGCGGTTCGGACGGCTGTCCTGGCACAGGAACACGATCATGACGATGACGCCGACGAACGGCACGAAGCTGATCAGCTGCCACCATCCGCTGCGGTCGGTGTCGTGCAGGCGGCGCGTGGTGACGGCGATGCCCGGCAGCAGGGCGATGACCGAATACACGTACGAGATCTTCGGTACGATCATCGCGAGGATCATGCTGACGATGAAGTTGAACAGGAAGAACCACCAGTATTCGGAGCGGCGCGCCGTGCCGTCGAAGGTGGCGAATTTCTTGAAGCAGGTTTCAACGGATTCGATGAGCGTCATGGTGTCCTCGTGATGTAAGTCCGGCACTATCGTACGCGAAAAGCGGTGCGACAAACTCTCCAATCTTCACGCCGCGCACGGTTCATCCGTACGTCATCCGGATGGCTTATAGTAACGACGACAACACGGATGGGAGCAAGTATGCGGTACACCCTCGCTTCGTCGGCCGGCAAGGGCCGGATCAACGAAGACGTCGCCGTCGTGTACGAGCGCGACGGTCATACGGACCTCGTGCTGATGGATGGCGCGACGCCGCTCACGCCCGAGCGCTGCGTGGCGGCCGGCGCCAGCGATCCGGCCTGGTTCGTGCGCCGCTTCGCGCAGGACCTGGGCCGCGTGCTGCGCGCGGACGGGAGCCAGGACGCGCTCGTGCTGGAAGCGCTGGACCACACGCGCGCCGCCTACCGTGCCGCCGGCGGCCACGCCGACGTGCCGCCGTACGCCTGGCCCATCGCGACGCTCGCGTGGGTGCGCGTGTCCGATGCCGGCACCGGGGGCAGCCACACCCTGGACCTGTTCTGCCTCGGCGACAGCAAGGTCCTGCTGCAGCTCCCGGACGGCACCGTACGCGAC
The DNA here is from genome assembly GCF_047302885.1 of Massilia sp. CT11-137. NCBI lineage: Bacteria > Pseudomonadati > Pseudomonadota > Betaproteobacteria > Burkholderiales > Oxalobacteraceae > Massilia > Massilia sp. CT11-137. The sequence goes on along the minus strand of NZ_JBKYMP010000002.1, from coordinate 3,395,789 downwards.
CTCGACCCTTTCGAGAACCCGCAGGAACAGGCGACGCAGGCCGCGGTCGCGGCGCTCGTTGCCGAAGGTATCCTCGATCCGGCCGAGCGCTGGACGCGGCTGCTGCCGATGCTGCGCGCACGCCGCCACGAACAGAACACGGCGGCAAGTCCCGCGGTCCTGTGCCTGGAACCGCGCGGCCCGTTCGCGGCGCGCAGGACGCGGGTGACGGCGCCGCGGGGCGCGCTGCTGCTGGTGCTCAGCGACGGCTTGTACCGCCTCGTCGACACCTATGGCCTGCACTCGGACGGCAGCCTGCTGGACGCGTGCCGCGCGCGCGGGCTGGACGCGCTGCTGGACGAGCTGCGCGCGTTCGAGGCCGGCAAGGAGGCCGCCGGACTGGCTGCGAAAACGGCGGACGACGCATCCGCCATCGCCTGGCGTTTTACGTGAAACGAGAAAGGAGAGACCGATGTCCCATGCCTGCATCGCACCGGCTGCCCTCGCCCTGATCGAGCGCTACGTGGCGGCCTACAACGCCTTCGACGTCGACGGCATGCTCGATACGCTGAGCCCCGACGTCCGTTTCGAGAACTGGTCCGGCGGCCATCTGACGGCCGCCAGCGACGGCCGCGACGCCTTCCGCATCCTGGCGGAACAGGCGAGAACGATGTTCGCCCAGCGCGAGCAGCGGGTGACGGCGCTGGCGCCGCGCGGCGACGCCCTCGTCGCCGCCATCGCCTGGCGCGGCCAGCTCGCCATCGACGTGCCCGGCGGGCCACCGGCCGGCACCCGGCTCGCAGTGCGGGGCGAGTCGGAATTCGTCGTGCGCGATGGACAACTCGCGCTCGTCGTCGACCGCAGCTGAGCTGGCGGGCTTGCCATTCTGTCGTGGAGAAAATCAGACGATCTTGCGGAATTTAACCTTGGTTAGATCTGCCTCATGGATTTGTATAGCCAGGCGGTGTAATCTGATCTTTTACCCCATCGCAATGTAACTTATCGGGGTGGCATCGGATTCGCGGGAAATCCATTCGTGTCGCGGGTTTCTCGGCCTCCATATTATGATTGGCTCATACATATCACATGAAAGGACTTCCATGAACCATGATGCAGGATTCCGCGTTTCCCGTTTCGAGGAACAGAAACAGCGCGCGCGCCGCGTGCGTATCGGTGTGATGATCGTTCTGTGCGCCTTGCCCGTGGCGATGGCGCTGGCCAAGACCGGCGTCACTGCTCTGGTACGTGTATCCGCGCTTTGACGTGCTTGAGGTTCGCGACGATCGTGAACGTCATGATGACCAGTAGCGACCACGAACTCCACTTGCTGACGTGGACGGCCGACCACGCGCCCAGCTGGTTCGGATAACGCCACAATCCCCAGAACGTGCCGAGGTTCTCCGCCAGCCAGATGAAGAACCCGGTCAGCACGAATCCCAGTAGCAGCGGCATGCGCCGCTCGCGGTCCAGCGGACGGAAACTGACGGTCGTGCGGGCGTAGAGCCCGAGCGCGACGGCTGCCAGGTACCAGCGCGCATCCCCCAGCGCGTGGTGTGTGAAGAAATTCAGGTAGATCAGCAGCGCGACGAGCGCGGCCATCCAGTACGGCGGATGGTGGCGGACCCGCAGGTCGAGCAGGCGCCATGCCTGGATGATGTAGCTGCCTACCGCCGCGTACATGAACCCCGAGAACAGCGGCACGCCCCACACCTTCGTGTAGGCGAAGTCCGGATAACTCCACGACCTGATGCCGCTGGACGTCTTGAACGCCTCCAGCGCGAACCCGAGCGCGTGGAACAGGCAGATCGCCTTCAGTTCGTCGCGGGTCTCCAGTCCGCTCTTCAGCATCCACGCCTGGATCGCCAGCGCCGCCCCCAGCAGCAGGTCGTAGCGGGGTACGCCGAGCAGGCCGGCGCGGGGCACGAGCAGCACGCAGGCGAAGAACAGTCCAGCGAACAGGCATGCCCGCGCTTCCTTGATCCCGAACATCAGGGATTCGAGCACGCCGCGGCGCCAGCCTTCGATGCCGCGGGTGCGCGCGTCCGTCAGCAACGTGTCGAGCGCGGCGAGCGAGAGTGGGGCGCGGCGGAGCATGGGCCTCAGTAGCAGTCGGTGCCGTCGGACGCGACGCAGATCGACGCCGTGCGCTTGCGCTCGACGTAGTCCGGGTTCGCGAGGTCCGCGTCGGAGCCCGGGCAGGTGCTCCCGTTGCAGGCCGTCGCGGTCAGCTCGAAGATGACTTTTTTTACGGTTTTGCCATCCGGTCCGAGCCCTTCGTCGTAGGGTTGCGGGGGCGTGGAGCACCCCACGTTCACCGTGAAGCCCGTGTCGTGTTTGAAGTCCGGCACAGTCTTCACGGTATCGCACGTCGCGTCCTTTGCTTTCAGTTTGTAGAACGCCCATTCGAGCCCCGTGCGCGCGGCGAGGCTCGCGCGGGTGCCGAGGAAGGACTGGTTGACGGTGACCTGCTCCGTCTCCGACAGGCGCAGCACGGCCAGCGCGAAGCCCGCCAGCACGACGAGGAAGATGATGGCCGCGATGTACGCGAACCCGCCCGCGCGCCGGGCCGTCATGGCGTGTTCTCCACGTGGGCGCCCATCGTCAGCCGGGCCGATTCGCCGCCTTCGGCCAGGCCCAGACGCAGCTGCAGGTAACCGCTTTGCTGGGTGGCGCCCTGGCTTTCACGGTACAGGAAGTTGCAGTCGCTGACCTTCGCGACGAGGATCGCGCCACTCGTCGGGCAGTTCTTCGCCGGCGTGGTGCTCGGCGTGTAGCCGGTGACGCGGTAGATGACGCCGGTGCCCGTCCCGGCGCCGTCCGTGCCTTGCCGGGTGCACGTGTAGGTCACGGCCCGCTCGAGCTTCGGGATGACGACGAAACGGCCGCCTTCGTAGCCGGCCGGAAGGGTCGCCGGCGCGGCGAGGGTGACCGTGTTCCGGCCCTGGGTCGTCGTGGCGGCGTCGGCGATGCTCTTGATCGCCCAGCTGTTGGCGGGGTTGTAGACGTCGTTCCCGTTCACGTTGCCGACGAATAGATAATCGCCTGCATAGCTGGCGTCGATGAGCGTCAGCGTGTCGAACGTATCCGTGGCGGCGTCGCGGGTGAACGGGTTGCCGGGGGTTGCATGCTCGTAGTCCGCCGCCGTGCGGAACCGGCCGCCATCCTTCGTCGGTACGAATTCGATGCACTGGTTCTGCCCATCCGTCCACGTATAGCGCAGCGAATTCGGCACGGCCGTGCGCACTTCCCACAGGATGCGGCGCAGCGCGGTATCGGCCTGGCTCGTGAGGTTCGCGCGCTGGCGGATCGAGAGATAGGTTTGCATGGCCGGCCGGATCTGCAGCACGAGCACGCCGGCGATGACGCCGACGATGACCATCACGATGATCAGTTCGACGAGGGTGAAGCCGCGCTGGCGGGTCATGATGGGTTGGTCCTCCAGCCGGTCAGCACGACGGAGCCGGCCCCCGGCATGGACACGGTGACGACGACGCGCACGGCATCCTCCGCCGACGCGACGCCGGCCAGCGCCGCAGTCACGGCTTCGACGTTCACCGAGTACCGCTCCAGCCCTGGAATGAGGTTGCCTTCGACGTCGCGGATGCCCGTCATGCCCTTGCCATAGCCGTTGTAGTCCCTGACGTCGTCGTAGTTGATGCGCGCCCCGGTGCCCGGCCCCGGCGTGAAGGGTTTCATCAGGATCTCTTCCATCATGTTGTCCGCGATCGACTGCATCTGCTGCACGATGACGGGATCCACGCTGGACCGCGTCGTGGCCGTGTACACGGCGACCATGCCGCCGAGCGCGACACCCATGATGACGAGGGCGACGATCAGTTCGACCAGCGTGACGCCGGTGCTGCGCCTGGCTTTATTCAACATAGCCGGTCGCGCCTTGTACGGTGATGGTGCGAAACAGGGTTCCGCCGTTGACGGCGCCCGTGACGGACAGGCTGCCCGCCCAGGCGGCCGCGCCGCGGGCGTCCGTCGTGATACGGCCGTCCGGCTGGAAGTACAGGGTGGCCGGCAGGTTGCCGGTCGTGAGCGTAAGCCCGCTGTCGCTCGTCGCATAGTCGTCGTCGCCCACGCCGTTCAGCGCGATCCAGCCGTTGTTGTTGCCGTTCACGCGCAGTACGACGGCCTTCGGCCCGACGGTCGCCGACACGACGCGCCGGTGCCCCATCGCGATCTTCTGGGCGCGGCGCAGGCCGCTGACGACCTGGTCCCCGAATACGGCCGCTTCCGCCGACTTGTCGCCCGTCAGGCGCGGGATGCCGATGGCGGCCAGCGCCGCGATGATGATCATCACGACGACCAGCTCGACGATCGTGAAGCCGCCGCGACGGGCAGGGCGCGTCATCGGAACACCTCGCGCGTGTGGATGATGCGCTTCGTCTCCGGCGCGTAGACGCCGAACGTGGCCAGCGCGGACGGGTCGACGTTGCCGGCGGGCGCGCAGGAGGCGTCCGGGCTGCGCAGGAATGCGAGGGCGCCGCCCGTGCTGGTCGACATCCCCGCGCCCCGGCTGGCGTAGCAGGACGTGTTGGCGGCCGTCGTCCCCAGGTTGAGCGCGAACGGCACGCTGACGTGGGCGGCGACGTTGGGCGTCAACGTGAGGTCGGCCTTGCCGCCCGTGAATGCCGGCGACAGCGTGGACGAGAGCGTGAGACCCGGCACGGCCGTCCCCGTCGACACGATGCCCGCCGGCAGGGCGGTGGTGGAGTCCTCGGCGTTCATGATCCACATCTGGCCCGTGTAATACTCGATCGACACGGGAATCCGGAGCAGGGCGCCGGCGGGACCGAACCGGCTGGGCAGGCGGATGCGCCCGCTGCGGATCAACAGCGTCGGTTCGGCGCCGGCCGTGACCTCGGCCGGCATCGCGGACGAACTCGCGGGATACTGATCGAGCGGCAGGTCCTCGGCCGCGCGCACGCGCAAGCGCGTCTGCGCCGTCGGCGACTTCGTGAACGTGAAGCTGCCGGCCCACGTGGCGCTGCCGGCCTTGAAGTCCGTGCCGCGCAGCTGCGCCTTGCCCACGAGGTCGGTGTTCGGATAGCTCGTCGAGCGGCTGAAGGCGCCGCCGGCGGCCAGTGCGCTGCCGTCCGGGTTGACGCCGGTGAACAGCACGTCGCGCGCATTTGCGCCCTCGTAGTTTTGCGTGACGCCGTTCTGCAGGTTGCGTGCCGTGACCTTGAGCTTGAGCGCGGGTTCGCCCGAATAATATTGCGCCAGCGTGCCGCCGAAGAAACGGGAGGTGCGCTTCCAGTCGGCGTCCGTATCGAACGTGAAGTAGGCCGGGCTGAACGTGCCGACGCCGCCCGTGCACCCCGTGGTGGCGCTGCCGGTCGCCGCGGTGGCGGGAAGTACGCCCGTTCCCAGGTAGCCGGCGCCGTTGGCGAGCGATGCGACGAGGTCGATGCGGCCTGTTTCGCTCCACGTGGCCTTGATCGTCTGCACGCCGGCAAGGGTCGGCGATGCCGTCTGTGCGAGCAGGCCGTTGCCGTTAGCCGGCTGGCACGTCACCGGCACCAGTTTCGCGCTTTCCGCTATCCGCTCGCGGCCGAAGTTCGGGGTCGCGGCCGGGGTGGACGCGGCATTCACGGCCGTGACCGTTGCCGTAAACTCCTTGCCCGCCACGTAAGGGGCATTGGCGTTCGCCAGCGCGAGCGCGAACTTCGCCGGCACGAACGTCGCCGTGACGTTCGCCGACGGCGGGCTGCCGGCGCCGCTGTCGGTCGCCTTGACGGTCACCGCGCCGGCATCCGCGTATTGCAGCGGCACGCTCGCCTTGCCTTCCTCGTTGAAGGTGAGCTTGAGGGTCGCGCCGGTGCCGTCGCAGGCCGCCGCGGCGTTCTGGCCGCTGTTCAGGGGGATATCTTTCAGGCGGACGGGCAGCGTGCCACTCGCCGGATTGCTGTAGGCGCAGGTGAAGGTGATGTTGCGATCCACGTTGTTAAACAGCGGCACGCACGTATTCTGTTTCGCGTCGAAGCGCACGGCGGCCATCGTGAGCTGCGGGGGCGAGGGCGCCTCGGCGTAGGCGGCGTCGGCGCTCATCGTCATCGTGTACGCGGAACTGGCCACGGCGACCTTGCAGTCGCCCCCGGTGCCCGTGTCCGTGCGGTTGCAGGCGGTGGCGCTGGCCGTCGTCGCGCCGGACAGCCCCAGGGTGAACGTGCCGGCCTGGGTCCAGCTCACGGCCGCCTGCACGCTGCCGGACGTCGGTATTGCCACCGACTGGCCCGTCGGGGCCAGCGTCACGGTGGCGCCGCCGCCGTACGTGGCCGTGCACGCCTGGTTGGCGCAGGCGGTGATCGTCACCGCCGACGGCGCGCACACGCTGCCCGCCGGATTGTAGTTGATGAGGAAGTGGTCGAGCGCTACAGCATTGCCCTGGCAGTGCGGACCCAGCGTCGTGTTCACGTCGTAGCCGCTGCTGTTCTGTACGCAGTCGCACTTGCCGGTGGCGGTGCCGCCCGAGCAGTAAATCGTCTTCGTCACGCGGCCGTGCCAGTTGAAGATGCCGCTGTCGATCGTCGCATTGCCATCGATGAGGGCGTCCGATGAGTCGAGCGTCAACGTGCCGGCGGTTACGTCGCCTTTTTTCACGGTGACGGAAGAACCAAGCTGCAGCGACGTCCGGGCCGTAATATTGCCCTCGACCGTGGAGCCGGACGCCAGCAGGCTGACGACGGGCGCCGTGATGTTGCCCTTGACCGTGCTCCCCGAAGCGAGCGTAAACGAGTTCGTCGCGACGATGTCGCCGTTCAGGGCGACAGGGGAGTTGGTCGTGATCGTCGCACCGCTGATCGGGCCGTTGATCGTCGCGTGCGAGGCGACGTTGACGGTGCCCGTCGCCTTGATGCTGCCGTTGATGGTGAGGTCGGATCCGGTGCCCAGGTTCGCCGTGACGGCCTGGATGGTCGCCGTCAGCGTCTGGTTCTGCGCGCCCACGCTGAACACGTCGCCTGCGATCAGCGTGCCGCCACTGATGTTGAGGTTGCCGGTCTTGATCCCGCCGATGTCGAGGTCGCCAGTACTCGACAGGACAGCGGTACCGCTCATCGTCAGCGTGTGATCGTATCCGAACGTGATGTCCGACGTAAAATCTACCCGGTAGCCGCTCGCAATGGTCATACTGTCGTTCCAGTTGCTCAGCGGAAGGCTTGTGCACGTGTACGTATTCCCTGACAACGGACACCCGCCGACGTTTCCACCATTGAACTGATAGGTCTTCGCGTACGCGTGGCCGCCTGTCGCGGACAGCATCAAGGCAAGCAGCAAGTAATAAAGGCGGCGCAGGAGCATGGCTGGCCGATTATATCTTGGAGGACCAAGTATTTCGTCAAATCAATAGCACATGAGGGCTGCGCGCCACATACGCGTCATCGTCTTGTATCGGAACCCGAGACGGGCCCGCCGGAAGCGTTCCCGGAAGATCGCGTGCGGGCCAATTTCGCGGGACTCGGTGGTGCAACGCGGAAGTGACAAACGCCGCGATTCCGGATAGCATAATTCGTTAGTCTCTCGAACTATTTGATCCGAACGCTGCCAATCCAGCGCGTATTGACGCAATCCTCTGCCCTCTCACGATGTCACCCACACCTCTTTGCCTCGCCATCGCCGCCGTGCTGTCCTGTCCCGGCGCCGCGTTCGCACAATCCACCCCGCCGGCCGACAAGGGCAAGGCCCAGGACAAGCCGATGCAAAAGGTGGAAGTGAAGGGCTCGGCCAGCACCTACGACCCGCGCCGCGACGACACGGCCAGCAAGACCGTGCTGTCGGCCGAGGAGATCCGCAAATACGGCGACGACAACATCTTCGACGTGCTGAAGCGCGCACCGGGCGTCACGGTGACGGATAAATCGATCAAGATGCGGGGACTCGGCGCCGGCTACACGCAGATCCTCGTCAACGGCGACCGCCCGCCGCCCGGCTTTTCGCTGGACGCGCTGACGCCGGACCAGATCGAGCGCATCGAAGTGATCCGCGCCGCCAGCGCCGAGTATTCGATGCAGGCCATCGCGGGCACCATCAACATCGTGCTGCGCAAGGTCGTGAGCAAGCCGCAGCGCGACCTGCGCCTGAACGCGACGCGCTCGCCGTTGCAGCGCAGCGGCACGATGGGCGGCACGTGGGGCGACAAGGTCGGCACCCTGTCGTACTTCGTGAACGGCACGCTGTTCGGCGGCCACAACGAGTTTCATTCGCGCGGCGCGGACCAGCTGTCGCTGCCGGACGGCACGCTGGCGCAGTCGCGCCTGACCCGCTACGACGGCGGCGGCGCCTACCGCGGCGGCGTCCTGTTCCCGCGCCTGAACTGGAAGATCGACGCGGACAACGAACTGAACCTGTCGGCGGGGCTGCAGGCGAGCAGCCATGCGTGGTCCGGCGTCTCGCACAACGAGAATCTCGCCGGGTCGTTCGGCAATCCGGACTGGATCGACATGCCGGGCCGCACGTCGGGCGATCAGTGGATGATGCGCGGCGAGATCGGCTGGGTCGCGAAGCTGGCCGGCGGCAAGCTGGACGTGAGCCTGTCGGGGGAGCGCAGCCGCGACGAGAACGACAACGACACGGATTATTATTCGGCCGGCCGCGCGCACCACCTGCTGCGCGACTGGGACACCGTGTATCGTCCGCGCCGCATGTCGTTCCGCGGCAAGTTCGCGCGCTCGCTGTTCGACGGCCATTCGCTCGTGACGGGCATCGATGCGAGCCGCCAGCGCAACGAGGACTCGCGCGACCGCATCGACCAGCAGGACGGCGCGCCCGCCACGCACGTGGTCGAGGCCTACGAGCCGCAAGTCACGCGCCTGGCCGGCTATGTGCAGGACGAGTGGAGCATCACGAAGCAGTGGTCGATGTACCTGGGCGGGCGCTGGGAAGGCGTGGAGACCGAGAGTGCGGGGACGAACGTGCCCGGGACGACGTCGCGCAGCCACGTGCTGAGCCCCGTCGCGCAGACCTTGTACAAATTTCCCGACAAGAGCGGCCGCCAGGTGCGCCTCGCGCTCACGCGCACGTACAAGGCGCCCACCGTCGACCAGCTGACGGCGCGGCGCTACCTGTCCGCGCTGAACACCCGCTTCGCGCCCGATTCCAGCGGCAATCCGGGCCTGAAGCCGGAGCTGGCGAACGGCGTCGACGTCGCGTTCGAGCAGTACTGGGCGGACGGGGCGATGGTGTCAGTGAGCGGCACGCAGCGCCTGATCAGCGACTATATCCGCACGCGCCTGGACCTCGATCCGGACGGCCGCTGGATCTATCGCCCGCTGAACGACGGCGACGCGCGCGTGCATTCGCTCGAGGCCGAAGTGAAACTGCCGCTGCGCATGCTGAACCCGGCCGCCGCCGGCTTCGACATGCGCGCGAGCGTGACCCGCAACTGGTCGGAAGTGTCGACCGTGCCCGGCCCCGACAACCGCCTCGACGGGCAGACGCCGATGTCGGCCAACGTCGGCCTCGACTACCGCCGCGATCGCCTCAGCTTCGGCGCCAGCATGGCGTACCAGCAGGGCGGCTGGGTGCGCGTGTCGGACGCGCAGATCCGCCACGCGCACACGCGGCGCGACGTCGACGCGTATGCCGCGTGGAAGCTCGATCCGCACCTGCAGCTGCGCTTCACGCTCAACAATATCCTGGGCATGGACGGCGAGTCGGAAAGCATCTACGAGGACGCGGGCGGGCTGTCGCGCCAGGTCAGCTGGCAGCAGGGCGCCACGCGCGTGGGGGTGAATCTCGAGCTGAAGATGTGACCAGGAAACGAATGTTCCACCCGTTACGGTTTGGTACAAATTCCAAACGTACAGATGAGTGACGGCGGTTAGGATTGCCGCATGAACTTTACTTTTTCGTCATTGGAGCACGGAACCTGTGTCGTCAAGCTGTGGGCGACGGGCCGTTACGGGTTTTCCCTGCCGAAGAAAGTCGACATCACGACGCCCGCCGGGGCGACGTGTACGTTCCTCTACATCAACAAGGTTGAACAGCGGGTCAGCATGAAGGCGGAGCCCGGCAACCGGATGATCGTCCGCATTGCCATCGGCGCCTTCCTCGCCGGCGTACCGCCGGACGGCAGCACGGTCGAGATCGATCCCGACATGCCGCCGTATGCCGGCAAACTCACCCCGGTGCGGCTGGACGCGCCACGCGCACCGATGCGGGTGCGGCCGGGAAAGTCGCATGCCCGCACCCGGCTGGATGCCGAGTGCGGGACGCCACCCTGACAGCCCGGGCAGCTATGTCGCAGCGCTGACGGGGCGTACAATCGGCGGTCACAAAACGTGTGCCTCATCCGTCTAATGGATATGGATACCCAGACTGCCACTCCCCTCGACGAATTCATTCGTCTCCGTCCCCGCCTGTTCGGGATCGCCTACCGCATGCTGGGCGTGCGCGCCGACGCCGAGGACATCGTCCAGGAAGCCTGGCTGCGCTGGCAGAACGGCGGCAGCCTGGAAGCGCGCACGCCGGAAGCGTGGCTCGTCACCGTCGTCACCCGGCTCTCGATCGACCGCCTGCGCGGGGCCATGACGGAGCGCGAGCACTACGTCGGCCCGTGGTTGCCCGAACCGCTGGTCGAAGACACCGCGGCGTCGCCGGAAAGCGCACTGGAAGCGGCCGGCGACCTCTCGACGGCCTTCCTGCTGATGCTCGAACGGCTGGCACCGGAAGAGCGCGCCGTGTTCCTGCTGCACCAGGTGTTCGATTTCGATTACGCCGAGGTCGCGGCGATGGTCGGCAAGACGGAGGCGGCCTGCCGCAAGGTGCTGCAGCGGGCGCGCGAACGGGTGCGGGCGGAACGGCCCAGGTTCGCCGTCAACCGCGAACTGCACCTGGAATTGCTGGGGCGTTTCGTGCAGGCGGCCCGTTCGGCCGACCCGGCCCAGGTGCAGGCGCTGCTGACGGCGGACGCGACGTTCACGGGCGACGGCGGCGGCAAGGTCAAGACGACGGTCAGGCAGGTGGTCGGCGCCGACCGCGTGGGCCGCCTCGTCGCCGGCATCGAGCGCAAGTGGTCGAACGCCGACACGCGCCACGACATCATCACCGTCAACGGGGCGCCGGGCGTGCTGACCTGGCGCAACGGCATGCCGGATGCGATCACGTCGATCCACATCGAGGACGGCCGCATCGCCGCCATCTATGTCGTACGCAACCCGGACAAGCTGGGCGGACTGGCCGGCCTGCGTGCCTGATCGGTATCTTTTTGTCAGCGCACAACATATTTTCCTGATAACTCTCAGAGGAACATCAGATAGTCAAAAAAAACGGGGTTTCTTTCTTATGCATGGCGCAAACGGAGGTATGCTGGCGGTCGGCGCAACGCTACCATGGTCAACTCTTCGAAGGCGTGTAACAGATGGCAGGGCATACCTCGTTGTACAGGAATCATGTGTTGTTCTTGTCGCACAGCTTCTTCATCAAGGACAACCAGGCCGAGTTGCAGTTGCACGCGCATAAGTACGATTTCGATATCCGCTTCTTCCATGAGCTGAGCGAATTCGTGGCGGCGGTCGAACGCGATGCGGCCGACAGCCTGTACGTCGTCGACCTCGACGCGCTGCACAACATGCAGTCGGACCTGCGCGATGCGCGCAAGACCCTGCTGCTGGGCGAGCTGCTGCAGCGGCTGCCCGCGGACCACCGCTACGTCTACCTGCAAAGCGTGCGCCAGGGCAGCCGGTTCCTGCTGCAGCAACGCCTCGTCGACAGCAACTGCCTCGCCTACGCCGAAAAGCCGATCGCGAACGACGTCCTCGTCGACAAGCTGTTCAACCTGTTCGTGCAGCAGAAACGCGGCGACCTCGTGCGCGTGGTCATGCTGGGCGCGCCGCCGGGCTGGGACGAGGCGGCGCTGCGCGCACAGCGGCTGGACATCGTCTATCACACCGATCCGCAGACGCTGCACCTGCGCGTGAAAGACCTGCAGCCGGATATCGTGCTGATCACGGACGCGGAATACGAATGCACGGAAGCCGTCGTGCGCGTGCTCAAGCGCAATATCGAGGCCGATCCCGTGCGCGAGATCACCTTGCTGCAACGCCGCGCCGACCCGGCGCTGGCGCGACGCGCGCTGGACAGTGGCTTCGATGCATTGCTCGCGATGGACGATGCCGAGCTGCTCGCGCGCCAGTTGCTCAACCGGGCCGCCAAGATCCGCATCAACCGCGACCTGATCGGCAAGGACCGCGCGACGGGCCTGCTCAACAAGATCGGCCTGCAGCAGAAGGCGCAGGCGCTGATCTGCCGCGCCGTGCTGGAAAACCGGCCGCTGTGCTTCGGCGTCATCGACATCGACAAATTCAAGACCATCAACGATACCTGGGGCCATTATTTTGGCGACATCGTCATCAAGCGTCTGTCGCTGACGCTGGCGGCGCGCATGGAAGAGGGCGACCTGCTGAGCCGCTTCGGCGGCGAGGAATTCGTCGTCGTGTTCTGGGATTGCACGCTGGAGCAGGGCTGGCACCGGCTCGACGCGCTGCGCCAGGCGTTTGGCGCCATTGCGTTCGAGGTCAAGCCGGGCGACGTGCGCCACTTCTCGTTCAGCGGCGGCCTGGCCGCCTATCCGGACGGACGCAGCGAGAACGAATTGTTCCTGCGCGCGGACGCCATGCTGTACCAAGCGAAGCAGGGCGGACGCAACCAGATCCGCCCGATCGCCGCGCCAGTCGCGCAAACGGGCTGAATTCTTACCAATTGTGAAATGGTTTGCCGGCCAACGCGTCCGGCGCGCAACACTCTTGCGCTGATTGCTGCTGAATTTCTCTACGGGAAGTATCATACGCACTCCCGAAATCCAACGAAGCAGGAGTCAAGACCTTATGGCAGGCCAAGAAGTCACATTCGACGACGTTGCGCGCGCAGCCGAGAGTTTGCAGGAGGATGGCGAAGCGGTAACCATCGAAGCGGTGCAGGACTTCCTCGGCGAGGGGTCGCCGAACGCCATCTTCAAGCACCTGGCCGCGTGGCGTGCGGCGAACGTCAAGCCGAAGGCTCCCCCAAAGGCCGAGCTGCCGCAGGAATTGCTGGCCGGTCTGGCGGACTGGGCCTTGAAGTTCGCGGAGCAGGCCGGTGCCGGCGATCGCGAAGCGCTCGAGCGCAACGAGGCGGACATCGAAGCGCTGCGTTCGGCCGGCGAAGTGCTGGAAGGCGAGCGCGACGCGCTGCGCGAGGAAATGGCGAGCGCCACGGCGGCGTCCGAGGAAGCCATCGCCGAGCGCGACGAAACCATCGAGCGCCTGAACGCGGAACTCAAGAATGCGCGCCAGGTCGCGATGGATGCCCTCGTCAGCAAGGCGAAGGACCAGCTCGCGATCGACGGCAAGGAACAGCAACTGACGCAGCTGCGCCAGGAACTGGAGCGCAAGGTGGCGGACATGGCCGCCGAATCGGACGCGCGCCTGCGCGCCGAGATGGAACTCGTGGGCGCGACGACCGCGCGCGACAGCCTGGCGGCCGAGCTGGACGACCTGCGTGCGAAGCTCGACAAGTCGACCGCGGAGCGCAGCAAGCTGCGGGCCGAGCTGACCGAGCTGAAATCCAAAAAATAAACGTGTGCGCATCGTGGGCTCGGGGAGCCCACCCTACAGTGCACTGAAATCCAAAAAATATGTGCACGGCCACACGGACGGAGTGCATTTCAGCGCGTAGGGTGGGCACCCTGTGCCCACGCGAAGGCCGGCATCATGGCGAAACCGACGGGGTGCGTTTCAGGCACCGCAACGTAAACGTCGACCGCGTCCGCGTCACCCCCGGCAGCTTGTACAGCTTCTGCCGGAGAAATTTCTCGTAGCCTTCCGTCCCCGCCACGGCGACCTTGATCAGGTAGTCGTACTCCCCCGACAGCAGATACGCCTCCATCACCTCCGGCAACTCGGCCAGGGCGTCCTGGAACGCCTTGAAGATCTCGTCGTCGTGGCGGTCCACCGTCACCTCGATGATCACCGTGTCCGGCATGCCCAGCGCCCGCTGGTCCAGCATCGCGACGTAGCCCGTAATGAAACCCGCTTCCTCCAGCGATTTGACGCGGTGCCAGCAGGGCGTCGGCGACAGGTGCACCGTTTCGGCCAGTTTCTGGTTGCTGATGCGTCCGTCGCGGCTGAGCGTGCGCAGGATCTGGCGGTCGATCTCGTCCAGCTGGCCGTCTTTCATCGCAGTGCTTCCTTCGTAGATTCTAGATAACGCCGGAGATTTTATCTTCTATCTCGCATTTCTGCAGAAGACCCTTGCGGAAATGGCCGTGTTATCGCTATCGAATAGAAGCACATTCTGCGCGTGCTCCCTTACCATGGCGCCTATCCATTATTGCGGCGCAGCATCGCTTACCCGGCAATGTCCGCGTCCGCCGCTTTTCGTTCAGGAGCCCTCGTGTCGAATGCAGTGTCACGGGCGGGCGCCGGCTGCCGGAGTGATCCCTTCGCAGCCGAACTGCCGCTCATGCTGATCACCCCCGCGCTGTTCGCAGCGAACCTCGTCGTCGCCCGCTGGGCGCAGGGCGCGGGGATCCCGCCCGTCTTCCTCGCCTTCGGGCGCTGGATGCTGGCGTTCCTGATCCTGCTGCCGTCGTGCGGTCCGCGCCTGTGGGCGCTGCGCGGCCTGCTCCGCGCCAACTGGCAGCGCATCCTGCTGCTGGCCGGCCTCGGCATGGGCCTTTCCGTTGCACCGCAATACGTCGGCGCGCGCCATACGAGCGCGGCCAACGTGGGCATCATCTTCGCCGCCTGCCCGGCGCTCGTGACCCTGATCGAAACGCTCGTGTGGAAGGCGCCGCTGTCGCGCCGCCAGGCCGGCGGCATGTTCCTGGCGATTCTCGGCGTGCTGGTCGTGCTGTCGAAGGGCGACGTGACGGCGCTGGGCCAGCTGGAATTCGGGCGTGGCGACCTGTGGGTCGTGCTGGCCGCGTGCGGCTGGTCGTTCTACACCGTCTTCAACAAGCGCCTGCCGCTGCCGCCGCTGCCGTCCACGGTGAAACTGGCCGCGCTGATCGGCGGCGGCGCGCTCGTGCTGGCGCCGTTCGCCGCGGTCGAAGCGGCCAGCGGCACCGTCGCCGACTTCGCCGACGGCCGCCTGTACGCGGCGCTCGCCTTCCTCGCCGTCGTGCCGAGCCTCGGCGCGTACTTCTTCTTCGACCGCCTGGTGGGCGCGGCCGGTCCGGCGCGCGCGAGCCTGACCGTGTACCTGATCCCGCTGTTCGCGACGCTGGCCGCGTGGCCGCTGCTGAAGGAGCCGCCGCACCTGTACCACGCGGCCGGTTTCGCCGTCATCCTGGCCGGCGTCGCCGTCGCCAGCATGCGCCGCCGTTAATACGCGGTCTGGGTATAAGGGCGCGCGGCCGGCGCCTTGCCCCAGTCCCTGTTCGGCGTGGGCTGCATCCGGAACACGAGTTCCCCGCCCGCCACGATGTCCTCGTGGCGCAGCACGCTGCGCGCGAGCGGCTTGCCGTTCAACGTCACGCTGCCCACGTACGGGTTCGCGTCCGAGAGTCCTTCCGTCCGGATCGTGAAGCGCTTCCCGTTCGGCAGGTTCAACGCCGCGCGCTCGACGAAGGGCCGCCCGATCACGTACTCGTTGCTGCCCGGCGCGACGGGATAAAAGCCCAGCGCCGTGAACGCGAACCAGGCCGAGATCTGGCCCAGATCGTCGTTGCCCGCGAGGCCGTCCGGCGTGTCCTTGTACTGGCTCTTCACGATCTGCGCGAGGCGCGCCTGCGTCTTCCACGGCGCGCCCGCGTAGTTGTACAGGTACGCCACGTGGTGCGACGGCTCGTTGCCGTGCGCGTAGTGGCCGATCAGGCCGGAGATGTCTTCCATGTGCGCGTACACGGTCGGGTCGATCGTCGCGTCGAACACCTGGTCGATCTTGTCGATCAGCCCCGCGTCGCCGCCGAGCATCGTCACGAGCCCCGCGTTATCGTGCGGCATATACCAGGAATACTGCCACGCGCTGCCTTCCGTGTAATCGCTGCCGAAATTCGAGCGCACGGGGTCGAATGGCTCGCGAAACGTCCCATCCGACTTCTTCGCCCGCACGAAGCCGGTCCCGGGATCGAACACGTTGCGCCAGTTCTGCGCGCGCTGGTAGTAACGGTCGGCCACGTCGCGCCGGCCCATCCTGTCGGCCATGCGCGCGATGGTCCAGTCGTCGAACGCATATTCGACCGTCTTCGACGCCGCTTCCGGTTCCAGGTCGATCGGCACATAGCCCAACTTCATGTAGTGCTGCAGGCCGCCGTACGGGCTATACTCCGCGCTCGCGGTCATCGCGCGCAGCGCCTCGTCGGCGTCGAAACCCTTCAGGCCCTTCATGTACGCGTCGGCGATGACGGGCACCGCGTGGTAGCCGATCATGCACCAGGTCTCCAGGCCGGCGAACTGCCACACGGGCAGGATGCCGTACGGGCTGGCTTTCTGCGATTCGACCAGCGAGCGCACGAAGTCGGCGTTGCGCCGCTCCGGCTGGATCAGCGTCAGCAGCGGATGCAGGGCGCGGTACGTGTCCCACAGGGAGAAGGTGGAGTGGAAGCGGAAGCCCTGCGCCTGGTGCACCTGGTTGTCCGGACCGCGGAATTTGCCGTCCGCGTCCATGAACAGGCTGGGGGCCAGCAGCGCGTGGTACAGGCTCGTGTAGGCCATGCGCTTCATCGGCTGCGGCGCGTCGATGTCGACGGCGCCCAGGGCGTCTTCCCACGCGTCGTGCGCGCGCCGGCGCTCGGCATCGAAGTCCCAGCCCGGCATCTCCGCGAGGTTGGCGAGCGCGCCGTCTTCGCTGGCGCCCGACACGGCCACCTTCACGAGCACCGTGCCGTCGGCGGGCGTGCCGAAGCCGAACGTGCCTTCCAATGCCTTGCCTTCGACGAGGACCTTGTCGGCGGGCGTCTTGCCGGGCGCCGCGAAGCCCCTGTATTCGACGCCTTCCTCGCGGTTCATCAACTGGTGCGCGACGATGGGCCGCGAGAAGCGGATCGCGAAGTACAGCTGGCGGCCCGGCGCCCAGCCGCGCGTCGCGCGCATGCCCGTGACCGTGTCGTTGCCGCGCAGGCGTACGCGCGACCAGAGATTCTTGCCGGACCAGTCGTAGATGCTGGAGCGCAGGTCCAGGATCACGTTGGCCACCGCGCCCGGCCTGAAGCGGTAGCGGTGCAGGCCCACGCGCTCGCTCGCGGTCAGCTCCACGTCGACGTCGTTGTCCAGCAGTTTCACCGCGTAATAGCCCGGCTCCGCGCGCTCGTCCTTGTGCGAGAAGCGCGAGCGGTAGCCGCTGAACGGGCGTTCTGGATACCCCGGTTCCAGCTTCACCTGGCCGGCGGTCGGCATCAGCAGCACGTCGCCCAGGTCCGAGTGGCCGGCGCCGGAAAAATGCGTGTGCGAGAAGCCGAGGATCGAATCGTCCTCGTAGCGGTAGCCGGCGGCCCACGGATAGCCCTGGCGGAAGTGGCGCACCTGCGTGTCGGGACTGAGCTGCACCATGCCGAACGGGCGGGTCGCACCCGGGAACGTGTGGCCGTCGCCGCCGGTGCCGATGAAGACGTCGACGTTGTCGGTGCGGTTGGCGGCGTGGGCGGGCGAACCCGCGCACAACGCGGCGATGGCGAGGGGCAGGATGGAATTGTGCATGTCGTCTCCAGTCGTGTGCCTGTAAACCCGAACCATATCGCGAAACTTTCCGAAGCGGCAACCGGAACGTCTTGCGGCATAATGACGGCCGCGTCCACCATCAGGAGAACCCATGACCGACACGACACGCCGCACCGTCCTGCGCGCCGCGCTGATCCTGCCCGCGATCGGGCTGGCCGGTGCCGTCCATGCCGCCGCCGACGCCACGCAAGCGCTGGCCGCCCTCGAACGCCGCGCCGGCGGCCGCCTCGGCGTCGCCGCCTGGCGCCGCGGCGGTGCGAACGTGATCGCGTGGCGCGGCGACGAGCGCTTCCCGTTCTGCAGCACGGCCAAGGTGATGGTCGTCGGGACCGTGCTGACGCAGGCGGCGCGCACGCCGGGGCTACTCGAGGAGCGCGTGCGCTACAAGAAGACGGACCTGGTGTCGTGGTCGCCCGTGACGGAACAACACGTCGACGACGGCATGACGACCGCCGACCTGTGCGCCGCCGCGCTGCAGGTGAGCGACAACAGCGCGTGCAACCTGCTGCTCGACCGGATCGGCGGCCCGGCGGCCGTCACCGCGTTCGCACGCCGCCTCGGCGACACCGCGTTCCGTCTCGACCGCCGCGAGACCGAACTGAATGCCGCGATCCCCGGCGACCCGCGCGACACGACGACGCCGCGCGCGATGGCCCGGAGCCTGGAAGCGCTGCTGCTCGAGCAAGCACTCGCGCCGGAGTCGCGCCGCCGGATGCTCGACTGGATGCTCGCCAACACGACCGGCAAGGAGCGCATCCGGGCCGGCTTCCCGGCCGATTGCCGCGTGGCCGACAAGACGGGCACGGGCGCCCACGGCACGACCAACGACGTCGGCATCGTGTTTCCCCCTCGGGGCCAGCCCGTGATCGTGGCCGTCTACCACACGGGTTCGAAAAGCGACAGCAAGGTTGTCGCCGACGCCGCGGCGATCGTCGCACGGGCGCTGGGGACCGCCTGATGCGGATGGTCCCGATGGCGGAGGCGGACCTGGACGCCGTGCTGGCCGTGCAGGCCGCGTGCTATCCGCGGGCCATGCGGGAAGCGGCGGACGTCGTGCGGGCGCGCCTGCGCGCGAGCCCGGACACGGTGCTCGTCGCGCGCGACGCCGACGGCATCTGCGCGTACCTGTTCGCGTATCCGTCGCGGCTCGGCAAGGTGACGCCGCTCGGCGGCGATTTCACGCTGCCGGACACGCCAGATACGCTGTACCTGCACGACCTCGCGGTGGCACCGCGCGCGGCGGGGCAGGGCGTCGCGCGCCGCCTGGTCGACGCGATGCTGGCGCGGGCCGGCCGCCTGCGTCATTCGGCCCTCGTGTCCGTGCAGGACTCGCGCCGGTTCTGGGAAAACCTCGGCTATGCGGCGGCGGCCGGCGACGGCGCGGCGCTGGCCACGTATCCGGCCGGCGCGCTGTACATGGCCAGGCGGCTGTCAGCGTGAGGATGGGCGGCGCGTGGCCACGTGCAGCGTGGCGCGCGCCGCGTGTCCGCGGGCCCGCACCTCGGCCGGACGGGCCGCCACCGTGAGCGCCAGCTCGCCGGACAGGCGGTGCAGGTCCAGCACGTCCACCAGCGCGGACAGCACCTGGCGGCCCAGCATGTGGTCGCCCCGTTCGACGTCCGGCAGCACGTGGTGCAGCGCGGACAGCACGACGGCGTTTTCCTCGCGGTGCTCGTGCAGGTGCAAGTAGCCCAGGGTTTCCATGATCAGCTCTTCGTGCCGGAAGGCCGCCTCGACGGCCGCCACGAGCGCCGCGAAACCGTGCGCAACCATGTCGTCGGGGCCGGACACGATCTCGCCGATGCGCCGGCACAGCATCTTGCGGCCATGCCGCAGCGCGGCGCAGATTGCGCGTGGACGGCTGGGACTGGCACGGGTGGCAGACATGTTCGCTCCTCGGAGTCAGAATTTTCTTAGACTTCCGATATCACGAAAAAATCCCTGTGGTTTGATATCTCGCAACGTAACAATGTTCTGTTCGGTTAGCCTGATTGAGGGAATACAGATCGAAGGCGAAAAATGAGCGCTGTACAAGTCGAACGAGAGCATGGCGGTTGCTGATGGGGGCACGCATTCTATTGATCCAGGGCCATCCCGATTGCCACCGCCCGCACCTGTGCCATGCGCTGGCCGAGGCGTACGTGGACGGCGCGCGCGATGCGGGGCATGACGTCGAGGTCGTCGAGCCGGCGCGGATGAACTTCCCTCTGCTGACCAGCCCGTCCGAGTGGTGGCACGGCTCGGCGCCGCCGCAGCTGGCGGCCGTGCAGGAGGCGATCCAGCACGCGGACCACCTCGTGTTCGTGTACCCGCTGTGGATGGGCGACATGCCCGCGCTGATGCGCGGCTTCCTGGAGCACGTCACGCGGCCCGGCGTCTTCATGGACGACCCGCACCGGCCGTTCGGCGCCGGCTTGCTGGGCGGACGCAGCGCGCGGCTCGTCGTCAGCATGGGCATGCCGGCGGCCGTCTACCGGTGGGGCTACGGCGGGTACGGCATCAAGATGATGCGCCGGCAAATCCTCGGCCGTGCCGGTATCCGGCCCGTGCGCGCGACGCTGGTCGGGCGCGCCCATTCTCTGTCGGCCGAGCGGATCGACATCTGGCGCGACCACCTGCGCCGCCTGGGCGGCTCGGCGACCTGAAACAACACATCTAGCGCACCACGAGCACGGGGATATCGCAGTGGATCAGCACCCGCTGCGTCTCGCTGCCCAGCAGCCGCGCGGCCATGCCGTGGCGGCCGTGCGAGGCCATCACGATCACGTCGCAGCCGTGTGCGCGCGCCGTCGCGATGATGCCTTCCCACGGCGGGCCGGGCGGCGCAAGCACGGTCTCGCACGGCACGCCGGCCTCGGTGGCGCGCCGCACGACGTAGTCGAGCGCATCGCGGCCCTGGCGGTCGGCCTCGGCCCGCCAGGCGTCGTAGAACGGGCCGCCGATGTCGCCCGTCGCGAGCAGCGGCGACTCGCCCGCCACGTGCACGCCGACGATCGTGCCGCCGCCCAGTTTTGCCAGTCCCAGCGCGGACCCGAGGGCGGCCGCGCCCCGTTCGGTGCCGTCGACGGGGACGAGGATGCGTTTGTACACGGTCACTTCCTCCCGGCAGCGTGGGGCCGCATGACCATGACGGGCACGTGGGCGTCGCCCAGCACTTTCTGGGTCACGCTGCCGGCCAGCAGCCGCGACAGCCCGCGCCGGCCGTGCGAGCCCATGAAGATCAGGTCGCAGGCGTGGCTGTCGGCAGTGGCGAGGATGGCGTCGGCCGGCGAGTAGTCGAGCACCGCCAGCGAGGTGCATTTCACGCCGGCGGCTTCCGCGGCATCGGCCACGATGCGCGCGTGCTCCTTTGCGGCGGCCAGCAGGACGGCGTCGTCGAGGCCGGGATCGATGGCCATCGCGGCTTCCGCCGACGCGATGGGCGGTTGCGGCTGGCCGACGGCGAGGACGACGACTTCGCTGCCGTGCGCGCGCGCGAAGGCGATGGCGGCCTGCTCGGCGGCGGCGGAGACGTCGGAACCGTCCGTGGGGATGAGGATGCGGTCATACATGATGATTCCTCCTGAGAGTCCGATGGGGACGACCTCAGGATGGCGAATCTATCAAGCAGTTTCTTTGATCTACATCAAATGGTCCGGAAGCTGCCTTCCGCCACGATGCGTCCGCCGCCCCCGACGGCGAAGCTGCCGGCTGCGAGGTCGGCGCCGAGCACCAGTTCGCTGCCGAGCGCGGCCGGCGCCCGGAAGCGGCCTTCCAGCGCGAGGATGCGCCGGCCGCACGCCTGTTCCAGCTCCGCGCAGGCGCGCGCGAGCGTGTGCATGCCGTGGATGATCGGGCGCTGCATGCCCATCAGGCGCGCGCTCCACGTCCACAGGTGGATCGGGTTCCAGTCGCCCGAGATGCGGGCGTAGGCGCGCCCGGTATTGCGCGGCAGGCGCCAGCCCGTCAGCACGGGCAGGTCGCGCGCATCCTGGCGGCGCTTCCTGGCGGCCTGGCCGCGCACGACGAGGTAGGTGCTGCGGCACGTAAAAATGTCGGTGCCTTGCTGGCGCGCGACGGTGTCCAGTTCGGCGTACACGGCGCCGTTCTCGGCCGGCGGCCGGATGTTGACGGTCGTCGACAGCACGAGCGGGACGTCGCGAAGGGGCTCGGCCAGTGCCTGGAGGGCGTTTTCCGTGTGCACGGTGCCGGGCAGGCGGAACGGAAAGGCGTCGTCCAGCATCGTCGCCACGTGGGCGCGCTGGGCCAGCAGGTAGTAATAGGTGACGGGGATGCCTTCGTCGCGGAAGCCGAGGGCCTGGCGGTAGCGCCGCAGCTGGTTCGAATCGATGCTGTCGAGCACGTATGCGGTGCGCGGGGTGCGCACGCCGTTCAGGCGGCGCGGGCGTTTGAACAGGGCGCGCAGCAGGGTGGCGGCGCCCAGTGAGGGAAGCGGTGACGGAGAGTCGGCTGTCATCGTGGACTTCGGAAAACCAAAATCCCATTGTGCCTGAAATTCTGTGTTCCATTGCAAGACTTGTGAAATGCGCTCATCCGCGCTACCCTAACGTATTGGTATAAAGAACCGCAGTTTTAGATGAGGATGGAATGAAGAAGCAAGCGTTGTTGGTGTTGGCACTGTCCGCGGCGGGTCTCGCCACGGCCCAGGAGGTCGTGAAAATCGGCCACGTGGCCTCGATGACGGGACCGGTTGCCCATTTCGGCAAGGACAGTGAAAACGGCGTGCGCATGGCGATCGACGCGCTCAACGCGCGCGGCGCCACGATCGGCGGCAAGAAGGTGAAATGGGTGCTCGTGCAGGAAGACGACGCGGGCGACCCGAAGGCGGCGACCACCGCGGCACAGAAGCTGGCGGATGCAAGGGTAAACGCCGTGATCGGCCACGAAACGTCCGGCACGACGATCCCGGCGGCGAAGATCTACAACGACGCGGGCATCCCGCAGGTCTCGCCGTCGGCCACGAATCCGAAATACACGCAGCTGGGCTACAACACGGCGTTCCGCGTCGTCGCGAACGACATCCAGCTGGGCCGCGCGCTGGGCCGCTACGCCGTCAAGACGATGGGTGCGAAGCGCATCGCCGTCATCGACGACCGCACCGCCTACGGCCAGGGGCTCGTCACGGAATTCACGAACAGCCTGCGCCAGCAGGGCGTGAACCCGGTCGCGCGCGAGTTCACGAACGACAAGGCGACCGACTTCGCCGCCATCTTGACGCGCATCCGCGCCGGCAACCCGGACCTCGTGTTCTTCGGCGGCATGAACGCCGTGGCGGGCCCGATGCTGCGCCAGATGAAGCAGCTGGGCATCAACGCGAAGATGATGGGCGGCGACGGCATCTGCTCGGACGCCATGCAGCCGCTGTCGGGCAATACGATGACGGATGGCCAGGTCGTGTGCGCGGAAGCGGGCGGCGTGGAAGAGAAGGGCAAGGCGGGCATGGACAAGTTCCGCGCCGACTATAAAAAGCGCTTCGGCATCGACGTGCAGATCATCGCGCCGTATTCGTACGACGCGGTGCTGGCGATCGCTTCGGCCATGGACAAGGCGGGATCGAGCGCGCCGGCGAAGTACCTGCCGGCGCTGGCGAAGGTCCGCTATCCGGGCGTCACCGGCACCATCGCGTTCGACGCCCACGGCGACATCCGCGACGGCGTGCTGACCCTGTACACGTTCAAGGGCGGCCACCGCACGCCGATCGGCGTCACGAAGTAACGCTTGCCCGCGCGGGTGCGCGCATCAACTCGTCCACCAGCTGGCGGGTGGCCCGCAGCACCTGCTCGGATACGGCCGGGTTGCCCTTGGCGGCGCCGCGCGCCACCGCGAGACTCCCGATCATCGTCGACACGACGACCATCGCGCGGGCGAGGGCGTCGCTGTCCGGATCGTTCTGCGCGATCTGGCGCTCGAACGCGCGCACCATCACCATATAGCCCTCGGCGAAGCGGGCGCTGAGCGCCTTGTCCTGGCGCCCGATCTCGCTGGCCGACGCCGCCATCGCGCAGCGGTTGCCGAAGTCGTCGCGCGATTCCAGCGACAGGTAGCGGTCGAGGAAGCGCGCGAGGTCGGGCATGCCGTCCACCGTCCCCGAATACATGCGCGAATTGGCCTGGTCCAGGCCATACGACAGGGCTTCCAGCGCCAGCTCTTCCTTCGACCGGAAATGGGCATACAGCGCCCCGTGGGTGAGCCCCGCTTCCTTGCTGATCTCGGCGACCCCGACGCCGTCGATGCCGCGTTCGCGGAACAGTTTGCTCGCCGCGCGGATCAATGCGGCGCGGTTGTCGGCGGCCTTCTCTTTGCTGATTCTCATGCTGTGCGTGTGGTGCCGGAAGCGCGTCGCGTTGGCTGGGCGGCGCAGTCCCGTAGGATGAAATTATGATTGTGCCTGCGAGTATAGCGCTTCGCAGGTGGCGCTGCGCGTAGCGAAATTGTTGACATTGGCACGGGCGACGGAGAATGCACCATCATGGTGAAAGGGGACCGAAGTTACATTTCGTTCGCCACGTTCAGCGGGGCGGGCCGGTCGCGCGAATGCTGCTATCCTGCGCTTGTCCGATCAACCGCCGACCATGGAGATCCACGGCGATGCGCGCCGCATCACGTCCCGAACCTGTGCGCTCCGATGCCCCCTTCTACGTCGTCCTGAACGCCGGCTCCGGCCGGGCCGAGACCGACCTGCGTTGCACGACGATCCGCGCCGTGCTGGGCGCGGCGGGACGATCCTGCGAACTGGAGGTCGTGCACGATGCGGCAAAGCTCGCGGACGCGGCGCGCGTCACGGCCGGACGGGCGGCGCGCGACGGCGCCATCCTCGTCGCGGCGGGCGGCGACGGCACGCTCAACACGGTCGCGCATGCGGCCGTTGCGCACGGCTGCGTGTTCGGCGTGCTGCCGCAGGGTACCTTCAATTATTTCGGCCGCACGCATGGCATTCCGGAAGACCTGGCCGAGGCCGTGCGCGCGCTGCTGCACGCCCGCGTGCGGCCCGTGCAGATCGGCCTGCTGAACGAGCGGATCTTCCTCGTGAACGCGAGCGTCGGCATGTATCCGCACCTGCTGGAAGAGCGCGAGCACGACAAGCGCCAGTACGGCCGTTGGCGCGTCGTGGCCCTCCTGTCGGCCGTCAAGACGGCGCTGCGGGGCTACCGCAGCCTGCGCATCACCCTCGAACTGGACGGCCAGACGCGCCACCTGCGCACGCCTACGCTCTTCGTCGGCAACAATCGTCTGCAGATGGAACAGGTGGGCATGCATGCACTCGACCATGCGCTGGACGAAGGACGGCTGGTGGCGATCGCGCCGCGGCCCGTCGGGCGGTTGCGGATGCTGGGGTTGCTCGTGCGCGGGGCGCTCGGGCGGCTGGGCGAGGCGGAGGATGTCCAGGCGTTCGCGTTCCGGAGCATGACGGTGCGCGCGCCGCTGCTGTCGGCGCGGCGCAGGCTCAAGACGGCGACGGATGGGGAAGTGTGCCGGATGCGGTTGCCGCTGCGGTTCGAGGCGCTGGAGGGGCGGCTCCTGCTGCTCGCGCCCCCCGAAGACGCGGATGAGGAGACGGCAGCAGGCGCCGCCGTCGCAGCGCGCTAGCCTTCGGTCGCCGCGACCAGCCAGGCCTCGAGCGCGTCCAGCGGCATCGGCCGGGCCATCAGGTAACCCTGCACCTCGTCGCAGTCGGCCGCGCGCAGGAAGTCCAGCACCTCGGCCGTTTCCACGCCTTCCGCCACGACGGACAGTTTCAGCGCATGGGCCATGTCGACGAATGCCTTGATGAAGTCGAAGGCACTGATGCGGCCATCGGCCTGCAGCACGAACGAGCGGTCCAGCTTGAGCACGTCGATGTGGAAGCGCCGCAGGTAGGCGAGGCCGGAATAGCCGGTGCCGAAGTCGTCGACGGCCAGCTTGACGCCCAGCGCGCGCAGCTCGTCGAGCATGGCGGCCGTGCGCGGGATGTCTTCGATCAGGGCGCTTTCCGTCAGTTCCACTTCGAGGCAAGCGGCGGGGAGGCCGGTATCCGCCAGCGCAGTGCGGACGTCGTCGACGAACCCAGGCTGCGCGAGCTGGCGCGCGGAGACGTTCACGGACACGCGGATGGTGCGGCCGTGGCGGTCGATCAGGCGGCGCGTCTGGCGGCACGCCTCGTTCAGCACCCAGCGGCCGATCGGCAGGATCAGGCCCGTCTCCTCGGCGATGGCGATGAATTCGCCCGGCGAGACGCGTCCCAGGTCCGCGCTGTTCCAGCGGATCAGCGCCTCGATGCCGACGACGTTCATCGTGCGCAGGTCGATGCGCGGCTGGTAGTGCAGCTCGAACTCGGCGCGCGCGAGCGCGGGCCGCAGCGCCATCTCGAGCGCCATGCGCGCCTGGGCCGCGAGCGTCATCGCCGGTTCGAAGAAGCGGTAGCGGTTGCGGCCCGCGCGCTTGGCGCCGTACATCGCCGTGTCGGCGGTCTGGAACAGCAGCTCGCGGGTGCCGGCGTCGTGCGGGAACATGCTGATGCCGATCGACCCGCCGGCCGTCACTTCCTGGCCGCCCACGCGCACCGGCAGCGCCAGCGCGTCGAGCAGCTTGGCCGCGATCACTTCGGCATCCTGCGCGCCCGCGCACTCGGCCGCCACGACGAATTCGTCGCCGCCGAGACGGGCGATCACGTCGCCCGGCCGCATCACCTTGCGCAACCGCGCCGCGACTTCGCACAGCAGCGCGTCGCCCAACTCGTGGCCGAACGAATCGTTGACTTCCTTGAAGCGGTCGAGGTCGAGGAACATGACGGCGACGGCGCGGCCGCGGGGGCACTCGTCGAGCATGCGCTGGACGCGTTCCTGCAGCAGCGCGCGGTTGGGCAGGCCCGTCAACGTGTCGTGCGTGGCCAGTTGCTGCAGCCGGCGTTCGGCCTGCTTGCGGTCGGTGATGTCGCTCATCAGGCCCGTCACGGATTCCACGTTGCCGCACGGGTCGCGCCGCACGCTGCCATTGAACAGCACGTGCACGGAGCCGCCTTGCGCGTGGCGCAGCACCGCCTCCACGCCCTGCACCGGTGCGTCGGCGTCGTGCGCCGCGAGGCCGTGCCAGGGGAAGGCGACGAACAGGTCGTCGAGCGTGCGCGCGAGCAGCGCGGCGCGCGTATGGCCCGCGAGTGCGCACAGGGCCGGGTTGACGTCGAGGACGCGGCCGTCCGCGCTGGCCAGCACGTAGCCGGCCGGCGTCATCTCGATGACTTCGCGGAAGCGCCGTTCGCTGGCGCGCAGCTGGCGCTCCGCTTCCTCGCGCTCCGTCAGGTCGCGGATGATGGCCTGGAAGTATTCCTCGCCGCCGTCCTCGAAGCGCGAGATGTGCACCTCGGCCGGGAAGCTCGTGCCGTCCTTTCTCCGCTTGGCCATGCGCAGCAGGTGCGTCTGGCCGCCGCGCAGGCTGTCGAGCAGGCCCGGCGTGTAGGCGTGGTGGCCGTCGATGTCGCTCACGGACAGGCCGCTGAATTCGTCTTCCGTGTAGCCGAAGCGGGCGCACGCGCGGCCGTTGGCGGCGATGATGCGCAGGTCGGCGTCGGCGATCACGATGCTGTCGCCGGCCTGCTGGAACAGGTTGCGGAAGCGCTGCTCGCTCTTGCGGACGGCGTCCAGCGCGACGCGCTTGGCGGTGACGTCATGGAAGTACACCGAGAGCCCGTCCGGCGTCGGGTAGCAGCGTACCTCGACCCACGTCGCCGACGGCTGCCAGTACGCTTCGAAGAAGCCGGATTCGCCGCTGGCCAGCGCGCGGCGGTAGTGCTCGACGATGGCCGAGCCTTCGAGCGCGGGCGCGACCTCGAGCAGGTGGCGCCCGACATTCGGTGCCACGTCCACGCCGATGAACGCACCGGCCTTGCGGTTGGCGTACGTGATGCGCCACTCGCGGTCGATGGCGAAGAACGCGTCGCCGATACTCTCCAGCATGGCGTGCATGCGCTCGCGCGAGCGTTTCAGTTCGTCGCGCGCCGCGCGGTGCGTGGTGACGTCGCGCGCGCTCGCGTACACGAGCCTGGCGTGCGCGGACCAGCGCGCGGACAGCGACAGATAGATCGTCGCGCCGTCCTTGCGGCGCCAGCGCAGTTCGCGCTCGTGGCACGGCCGGCCGGCCAGCAGGTCGGCCGCGAGCGTGTCCATGGCGGCCCACTCGTCCGGATGCAGCAGCTCGCGCACGGGACGACCCGCCAGCTCGACCGGGCTGTAGCCGAGGATGTCCCCGGCCGCCGCGTTGGCGCGCACGATGCGTCCGGACGCGTCCAGCACGACCATCAGCTCGAAGGCAAGATCGATATGCGCGATGTAGTCGGCGGCGGAGGCGGGCAGGGCCGGCGCGTTCATGATGTGTTTCCAGTCAGACCGGGAATGATGCGGAAGAAGCCCGCACAGGCGCACGGATGGAAGATTGTATCATTCCGCGCGGCAACTCTTTTCCCGAGTGACGCGTAAACACAACATCATGGCTTCGGGACAGGCCCGCCCGGTGGGCGGGCCGGTGAGGGTGTTACAGGGACTCGTCCGTATCGAGATCGTCCGGCGTCAACCGGTTCCGGCCCGACCGGCTGCCCTGGCCGCCGCTCTGCATGTTGCCACCGCCGCGGCTACCCCGTTGCGAATTGTCGCCGGGCCCGCTGCCGAGGTCGGACTGCGACTGGTTGCCCTGGTCGAGGTTGCCGCTCTGGAGGTTGCCCTGGTCACCGCGCTGCGCGTTGTCGCCCGGCCCGCTGGCCAGGTCGGAGTTCTGCTGGTTGCCCTGGCTGCGCCGCGACCGGCCCTGTGCCGGCGTGCCGCCCGGCTGGCCGCCGGCCGACTGCAGGTTGCCCGAATCCCCCAGGTCGGGCGTGCCGATGCCGCCGTCGCGGCCGCCATCGTTCAGGTTGCCCGTCGTGCCCGTCTTTCCGGCACTGCTGGTGCCTACACCGCTCAGCTCGTCATAGTTCCGGCCCTTCATGCCCTTGCCTTTGTACTCCTGGTTGCTCGGCATAATCGTCTCCTTGATCGGTACGTGAAACGCCATGGTAGGCCGCCTGTCGGGGCCGACAATCGGCGGAGGCGTCAGGCGATTGTAGGACCAGTCGGACAGCACTCGACAGTGGTTCTGCGCGTCGCGGATTGGGAACGATTGCATGTCAAACATTGACAAAATGTTCAATCCGTGGCGGAATCCATGGTCGGCCCGCAGTGTGGTCAGTATTTACGAAAAAAACAATGAGCAGAAGCAGTACAGGCAAGGTAAGGGGAACGGGGCGGACTACACTGGAAGAGGTGGCGGCGCACGCGGGCGTATCGACGATGACGGCATCGCGCGCCCTCAGCCAGCCCCAACTGGTGTCCGAGGCGACACGGACCAAGGTGGAGCAGGCGGTCGTGGAACTGGGCTATGTGCCCAACCGCGCCGCGCGGGCGCTCGCGTCGTCGCAGTCGCGCGTGATCGTGGCGCTCGTGCCGTCGCTGTCGAACGTCGTGTTCACGGCCGTGCTCGACGGTATCCATGATGCCATCGAACATGGGCAGTACCAGCTGCTGATCGGCAATACACGCTATTCGGATGCCGAGGAAGAAAAGCTGCTGCTCACCTACCTGCAGTCGAATCCGGACGGCATCCTGCTCTCCGGCCTCACGCACAGCCCGCAGGTCGAGCGCATGCTGGCCGCCTCGCGCATGCCGGTCGTGTCGATGATGGATCTCGCCGACGAACCGGGTGCACTCTCGGTCGGCTTCTCGCAGCACGACGCCGGCAACGCCATCACGCGCCACCTGATCGAGCGCGGCTACAAGCGTATCGTCTTCGTGGGCGCGCAGCTCGACGAGCGCACGCTGCGCCGCGCGGACGGCTACCGGCAGGCGATGCAGGCGGCCGGCCTGGCCGATCCGACGCTGGAGATCATGGTGGCGGACCCGTCGACCATCGCCCTCGGCGCCGAGCTGATGCGCCAGGCACTGGACACGCTGCCGGATTGCGATGCCGTGTTCTTCTGCAACGACGACCTTGCGCACGGCGCCATCTATTATTGCCAGCGCCACGACATCCGCGTGCCGCAGGACGTCGCCATCGCCGGTTTCAACGACCTGCCGGCGTCCGCCTGGATGGTGCCGTCGCTGACGACCATCGACACGCCGCGTTACCGCATCGGGTATGAGGCGGCGTCGCTGCTGCTCGACGTGATCGGCGGGAAGGAGCCGCGCGAGCGGCGGATCGATCTCGGCTTCACGTTGCGCGAGCGGGAAAGCACCTGATCCGGGCGGCGGCCGCGAAAAAAAAGGCTGTGTTCGCGGTAATTCGGTAACCCGCTTGCCTAGCCGAGCTGGACCGCAGCGCACAGCAGATGAGCCGGCTTCGTGAGCCGACGATCGTCCAGCATGCGCTGCCATCCCGAGTAGTGGATCAGGTAACGGCTCGCCACGCCGCGGAACCGCACCAGCCAGCTCTTGAAGCGGCTGTGCCAGCTATTCACGTTTTGAATGTGAATCGCGCCGCGCGCCCGGATGCCCGCTTTCACGTTCACCGCTTCATGCGTGATGCCGGCCTGCTCCGCGAAATGCCGATAGACGATGGCGCCGTCGGTGATCAAGAGGACGTCGTCCTGCAGCACGGGTTTGAGGCACTCATGTAATTGCGCCACCGTCACCTGGCCGCGCCCCGTATGAAAATCGAGCGTACGGCCGCTGCGGTCGCGCGCGATGAGCAGGCAATCGTGTTCTCGATTGATACCCCGCCGCTTGGCCACGCCACCCCGCTTTCGCGGCGGCCGCGTCAGGTTGCGCGCGCCCTTCTGCGATTCCAGCCGGTAGGTTTCGTCGGCCTCGACGATGGCCGACAACGTCGCCGGCCGGTCGCTCATCGCACCGGGTACGAACCGGTGGCGCCATCGAAAACTGGTCGTACGATGCACCCCGACGACCTGCGCGGCATTACGCACCGTGCGCGATTCGAGCACGCATTGCAGATACGGCAGCCAGAGCTCCTTCTTGCGCAGCCGCGCCAGCGGCGTACCGGTCAATGCGTTGTGGCTGCGCCCACATGTGAGGCAACGGAAGCGCTGCAGTCCACTCGCCTGGCCGCAGCGGTGCTTACGGGCGCAGCCGCAGTGCGGACACGGCCGGCCCGCCGCCGCCTGCTCGATCAGGGCGATGCACTCGGCCGGATCCGCGATGCCGCCGATCCATTCCCTTAGCCGGGCCAGGTCGTCTGGCGACAACTGCACCGCCAGCAACATGGCGAACAATTCGTCGAACGTCAGGCCGCGCATCGCCACTCCTCATGAGTTAACTCGACGATGCGTATGACCTCTGCAACGAATTACAGTTCACATAACTAGCGCGAACACAGCCAAAAAAAATCATCCGGTTGAGCTTTACATTTTCCGTGGAAACGTTACACTGTCAGCATTGCTTGTTAGCGCTACCAGACGGTGGCGCCGGCAGGCGGTGCGGGTGCGCGGGGGGCTGCGCACTCTTCAAATATCTCCTCTTAGGGACTGGTTGCTTGTCGCTTCCGGTCCTGTTTTTTTTGGCCGTAACCGCGCCAACACCCAAGATCACCCCCGCCAGCAACAGCGTCGGTGCGCCTGGCTCCGGCACGGGCGGCGGCGTGACCGGATCCAGCCGCACCGGCCGGCACACGTCGCTCGTACGACAGGCGTAACCGGGGATTTGCCGGGAATCGTTGATGCCGAGCGCCGTCGCCACGGCCCAGCCCAGTGCCGGATCGACGAGCGCATTGAGGTCCAGAAGCCTGCCGTCCGTGTACAGGAAACCGTGGCGGGAATTGATGTCATCATTGAACGTCGAGTCGCGCGCCGCCGTTCGTGAAGAGAAACGCATGCGAGCCGCCGGGAACCGGCATCACGCCGGTCATCTGTCCGGCATTGTTGATGGCGCTGGCTTGCAGCCACTCCGGCAGGATGGTCAGCGTGTACAGCGGTTCGGCGCCTGCCGTCAGGGCGGCGAAGCACGGAACGACGAGGCAGATTCGGATGCGCATGGCGACCTCCAGGAAACGAATCGCGTCCCGGCCGGGACGGATACGCTTGCGATCACGCGCGACGCAAATCGTTACACGGACAGGTGCACGCCCGGTCCGTGCCGCCTGGCGCCGGCCTTCAGGGCACGGTCACCTCGACGCGATACGTGCGACCCGCTTCGATGCCGCCGATGCGCGCTTCCGGCAGCGTCTGCCCGTCGCACACGACCGTCGTCCGCTCGACCGCGCCACGCGTCACGCTGACGTCGAACGTGGCGCCGCGGAACACGCGGCGGACGCGCATGGACGGCCAGTGCGACGGCAACTGCGGATTCACGACGAGGCCTGCCGCATCGCCCTTCAAACCGCACAGGCCTTCGACGATGGACCGGTAGACCCAGGATACGGTGCCCGTGTTGAACAACTGGCTCGAACGGCCGGCCGTGCGCGGGTATTCCTTCCACGCGCCGCGGTAGTAATTCGGGATGAACACGGGAAGCTGCCCGCGCCGCAGGTAGTCGTCCTCGCCCGGGCCCGGAATCATCTTGCGCAGCGCGTCCCATGCGCGGTCCGGCTGCGCGATCGTGTACAGGCTGTAGATGTAGAACACGGACGCGTGGTTGTACACGGCGCCGTTCTCCGCCGATCCCGGGTGCTTCTGCGTGACGCGGCCAACGTCCTCGCGCATCGCGGAATAGGGCGGGGCGAACATCTGCACGCCGTACGGCGTGTCGAGCTGGCCGTCGATCTCCGCCAGCATCGTCGCGCGCTGCTTCTCGTCCGGCGCGCCGCTGAGGAACGCCCAGCTCTGCGGATTCAAATAGATGCGGCCTTCCTTGTCGGCGCTGACGCCGAAGATCACGTCGTCGTCCGTGATGCCGCGGGCGTACCACGCGCCGTCCCACAGGTGCAGGTTCGCCGCCGTGTTCATGTCGAGCGCGCCCCCGCGGAAGTGCTCGGTGCGCCAGTCGTCGCCGCGCGCCTCGCACACGTCGGCCCACAGGTTCAGCGCGTACGCGGCGGCCACCGTCAGCCAGCCGGACACGCCGCGGCCCTTGTACCCGACCATGTTCATCGGATCGCACCAGTCGCCCTGTTCGATGTACGAGAGACCGCGGTGGTCGCGCTTGTGCAGCAGCCAGTCCATCGCCATCGAGATCCGTTCGTACGCCGTGAGCGCCATGCCGTCGTGGCCCGTGACCGGTTCGTCGAGGATCGCATAGTCGCCCGTCTCGTCGAGGTAGGCCTGCAGGCACACGGGCAGCCACACGCAGTGGTCCGTGTGCGGCACCTGGTTGATGTACTTGAGCTCCGCGCCTTCGAACAGCAGGATCCCGTCCGGCATCGCACCGTTCGTACCCTGTTGCGACAGCGCGTGCAGGAACGCGCCGCGCGCGACGGCGGGCTTGATGAACGCCATCCCCATGTTGTCCTGCAGGTAGTTCCGCGTCTGCGGGTCCGTGCTGAGGCGATTGACGTCGCCGTGATAGAACACCTGGCGCGCGAGCCAGCGGTTGACGAAGTTGTCGAATGCCGCGTCCGGCGTCTCGACCTGGACGCAGCCGGCGCCCTGGTCCGCATACGCCGCATAGTCGCGGGCCGCGGCGGCAAACTGCTCGGCGCCGAGGTAGCGCCGTTGCATGGACGCGATCTCGGCGTCGTCGAACGCGGGGCCGAACAGGAAGCGGCGCGTCACGGCGGCGCCGGCATCCAGCGCGAGGCGATACTGGACGACCGCGACGGGCGTTTCGTAACGGGCGTCGCCGCCGGCAAGGCGTTCGTTGCGCAGCGCATCCGGCGCATGCAGGCCGCCTTCGCCTTCGAACTGGCCCTGGTTCGTTTCCCACGCGTCCGGCGCCGTCTCGCACAGGAAGTAGGTCCTGTCCTTGAAATCCTTGTTCTTGAAATAGTCCTGCAGCTTCTGGTACGGCGTCACGCTGGAGGCGACGATGCCACCGAGGTCGGCGCGGTACTCGGCCGACTGGTTCATCCACGACATGTAGCCGATCGTGAAGTAGGGGTAGACGCTGACCTTGCGCGGCCGGCCGCTGACGTTCGTCACGGTGAGGGTCCACAGCTCGGCCACGTCGTCGACCGGGACGCCCAGGCGCAGGTCGATGCGGATGCCCAGCTTTTCGACGGTCCACGCGAGGTCGTCGCGGCCGACCGAAAAGCTGAAACGGTCGGGCGCCGCGCGCACGGGTTCGTGCGGCGCCGAGAAGATCTCGCCCGTCTCTTCGTCCTTCACATAGAAGAAGCGGCCCGGGTGGTGCGCGTAATAGGCCTGCTCCGGCTGCATGAAGGTCTTCGCCTCGAGGTTCGGCGCGTGCGAGT
This sequence comes from Massilia sp. CT11-137, assembly GCF_047302885.1. Lineage (NCBI taxonomy): Bacteria > Pseudomonadati > Pseudomonadota > Betaproteobacteria > Burkholderiales > Oxalobacteraceae > Massilia > Massilia sp. CT11-137. The sequence goes on along the minus strand of NZ_JBKYMP010000002.1, from coordinate 3,361,869 downwards.
ACTTGGCGGGTTCCGGCTGCATGAACTGGGCGGTGGCGTAGCCGCGGCACGTCACCTGGATCATCATCCGGCGGTTCCACAGGAAGCCGCCGGCGTTCGGCATGGCGGTCGGGCTCGCGAGGTCGTAGCGTGCGCCGTTCTCGGTCGGTTGCAGCATGGTCTTTCCTTGTCGTTGTTATTCGCGTTGTTTATTCGATGAGCGGTTTGCGGGCGGCCAGGTCGGCCTGGATTGCCGCGAGCTGCCTGGCATTCAGGTTATAGAAGCACATCACGGCGACGGCGGCGACGGCGAACGCCGCCGGGATGAAGGACATAAGCCACACGATCCCTTCGCGCGACCCGGTGGCCTGCACGGCGTTGGGGACGTAGCCGAGCGCCGTGAACACGGACCCGATCACGGCGACGGCGACCGCCGTGCCCAGCTTTTGCGAGAACGTGGCGGCGGCGAACGTCATGGCGGTGGCGCGGCGGCCCGTGCGCCACTCGTTGTAGTCGGCCGTATCGGCATACATCGAGAACGCCAGCGGCGACTTCGGCCCCAGCACGAGACCCATCGCGCCCTGCAGCAAGAACATCAGCCACACCTGGTCCGGCGGCACGACGTAGAACGCGGCGGACAGTACGGCGGTCGCGCTCATCAGCACGATCATCAGGGTCTTCTTGTCGATGAAGCGGGTGAGCAGCGGCGTGAGGGCTGCGCCGATCGCGGCCGTCACCATGTAGGTCGGCACGAAGGTGCGCATCAGGTCCGGGCGCTCGACGACGTATTTGAAGTAATAGGCGGCGCTGGCGGTGCGCAGCGTGATCGTCACCATGATGATCAGGGCGAGGAAGAACAGCACCACCCACGGCCGGTTGCCCGCGAGGTCGCGCACGTCGCGCCACACGGCGTTCTTCTGGCCCGGCGGCGGCGCGATGCGCTCGCGCGTATTGAAGAAGGTGAGCACGAACAGCAGCGACGCGGCGACGCCCCACAGCAGCATCGTCAGCTGCCAGCCGCGCTGGTCGTTGCCGGCGCCGAGCCAGCGCACGAGGTCGGGCGTCGCGGCCGTCACGAGCGTGCTGCCGGCGAACGCGAAGATGAAACGCAGGCCGTTGATGGTCGAGCGCTGCTGCGGATCGGCCGACATCACGCCGGACAGCGCGTTGTATGGGATGTTCACGCAGGTGTAGCAGACCATCATCAGCAGGTACGTCCCGTAGGCCCACGCGAGCTTGGCGTCGCCTTCCAGGCCGGGCGTCGTGTACGTGAGGACGGCGGCGCCGGCCAGCGGGACGCACATCCACACGAGCCACGGACGGAACTTGCCGAAGCGGCTGTCCGTGCGGTCGGCGGCGGCGCCGATCATCGGGTCGGTGAACGCGTTGATGATCTTAATCGTCGACATCATCGTCGCGGCCGCGGCGGCCGAGATCCCGAACGTGTCCGTGTAGAAGATCAGCAGGAAGGTGGCGACATTGGTCCAGTAAAAATTGAAACCCATGTCGGCCACGCCGTAGGCCAGCTTTTCGCGCCAGGGCAGCGGCGCCGCCGCCGCGGGTGTGACTGCGGCGGCGGCCCGGGGCAGGGCGGCCGTCATCGGACTGCTCCGGCGGGATGAAGGAATGCGGCCATCTGTGTCTCCAGTCATTGTATTGATAGCGCTAACACCGGCGAGTATGCCGCGCGCCGGGAGTCATGTCAATCGCCCGGATACTTCACGCCGGTCTGGGCACGGATCTCGTCCAGCACGCCCATCAGGTGCAGGGTCTGCTCGTGCGTCATGGCCGGGCTTTCGATCAGGCCTCCGGTCCAGCAGCGCTGCGCCTCGATCGCCTCGTGCACGTAGCCGTTGCCGAGATACGGCGTCGGGATGATGCGCGCCGGCTCGCCGGCCAGCATGAGGGTGAGGGTGGGCGGACGGTGGAACGGCGCGTCCAGGCGCAGCTGGCCGTGGCGGCCGGACAATGTGAGGAGACCCGGCGTGCGCGCCTTCAGCGAGCAGGCGCACGTGGACAGCGCGCCGCCCGCGTGGCGCAGGGTGAACACGGTTTGCAGGTCGACGCCGGTCGGCCCCAGTTCCGCCTGGGCGCGCACGGATTCCACGGCGCCGAGCAGGTAGGCCGTGATCGACAGCGGATAGATGCCGACGTCGAGCAGCGCGCCGCCGCCGAGGGCCGGATTGAACAGGCGCGCTTCCGGACCGCCCGACGCGACGAAGCCGAAATCGGCGCTGGCCTGCGACACCTCGCCCAGCACGCCGGAGGCGAGGATGCGTTTGACTTCGTCCAGCGCGGGCATGAAGCGCGTCCACATGGCTTCCATCAGGAATACCTTGCGACTGCGCGCGAGGGCGACGACCTGCCCGGCCTGCGCGCGGTTCAGCGCGAACGGTTTTTCGCACAGCACACCCTTGCCGCCGGCGAGCATCGACAGCGCGTTCTCGGCATGCATGGCGTGCGGCGTGCCGATGTAGACGAGGTCCACGTCGGCGCAGGCGGCGAGGCTGTCGTAGCCTTTCAGACGCAGGGGAATATGGAATTCGTCCGCGAATCCGGCGGCCGTCGCGGGGTCGCGCGAGGCGACGGCGGCGAGCGTGGCGCCCGGCGTGTCGCGCAGGGCCGTGGCGAAATCGCGGGCGATCCGGCCGGTGCCGAGGATCCCCCAGCGTACGTTGTTCGTCATGTGTGCTCCATCTGAGAGGGGTGGAAAAAGCGGGGCGGGCCATTCTGGAGGATGGCCTAAAAGCGGGCTACCTGTCTATCTTGACAGGTCTTTGATGACATTTTGTTATCGATGATTGCGTTATACTGGATTGTGGTCCCTCATCGACTGGAAAGGAAAGCCATGGCTGCACAGTCCCCGCGCGCGGATGCGAGCGCATGGTGCCGGCCCCTGTTCGACGGGACGCAGCTGTCCATGCTGGTCTGCGACCCCGTGTCGCAGGAAATCCTCGACGCCAACGACGCGACGCTGGTCCTGCTCGGCTTTACCCGCGACAGGTTGCTGGGCATGCATTTGCCCGAGCTGTACGCGCGCGATGCGGACGACGCCGATGCCCTGCGTCCGGATACCTGCCGCCTGCATTCGCACGTGCGCCACATCGCGGGCGCGCGCGGCGAGATCCACCACGCCATCCTGCAGCGTTGCGCCATCGAATACGGCGGACGCGACGCCGTGCTCGTCGTCCTGCAGGACGTGACGCGCCACGTCGAAGCCGAAGTCCAGCTGCGCGACACGCAGGACGAGTTGCTGCGCGCGCAGGCGCTCGCGCTGATCGGCAACTGGATCTGGGACGCGGCCAGCGATTCGCACGTGACGTCGTCGCCGGAAGGTTACCGGATCATGGGCTTCCGCCCGGACGAGAGGCCCGTGTCGACGGCGGAGATCTACGCCCGCATCCACCCGGACGACCGGCCCATGGCGGAGCGCGCGCGCGAGCGGGCGCTGCTCGACCCCGATTACAAGTACGACGTCGAGTTCCGCCTGATCCGGCCGGACGGCGAGGTCCGCTGGCTGCATTCCGTGGCCGAGGTCCGGCGCGACGCGACGGGCCGCGTCGTCAAGATGCTGGGCCTCGTGCAGGACGTCACGGAGCGCCGCCGCGCCGAGGAAAACGTGCGCCGCCTCGCATACTACGACACGGTGACGGGCCTGCCGAACATGAACCGGTTCGAGAACGAGGTCGACGACCGGTTGATCCAGCTGCGCCGCGGCGCGGGCCGGGGACGCGGCCCGGCGCGGCTGGCGTGCCTGATCGTCGACCTGGTGCGCTTCCGCGACGTGAACTACGCGCTCACGCACCTGTACGGCGACGTGCTGCTCGCGCTCGTGGCCGACCGCCTCGCGGCCGTCGTCGGCCAGGCCGGCGTCGTGGCGCGTTGCGATGCGCGCTTTCCGATCGTGCTGGACGGCGCCGACGAGGAAGAAGCGCGGCGCTGGGCCCAGCACATCCACCGCGCGCTGGAGGCCCCGTTCGCGGTCGCCGGCATCTCGTACGAGATCGGCGCGCGCGTCGGCATCGCGCTCGCGCCGCTGCAAGGCCTCGACTACCACACGCTGCTGAGGAAAGCCGACATCGCGCTGTACCAGGCCGCGCACCTCGGGCGCAACGTCGCCGTCTACGCGGCCGAGGACGACCCGCACACGCCCGACCGCCTGTCGCTGATCGGCGACTTCCGCGCGGCCATCGAGGCCGGCCAGATCCAGCTCTTTTGCCAGCCGAAGGTGACGATGGATGGCCGCGAGATCGTCGGCGCGGAAGCCCTCGTGCGCTGGGTCCATCCGGAGAAGGGCTGCATCGGTCCGGAGACGTTCATGCCGCTGATCGAATCCACGGACCTGATCCACGTGCTCACGCAGCACATGCTGGCCAGCGCCGTCGCCCAGAGCGAGGCATGGCGCACGCAGGGCGTGCGCCTCCCGATCGCCGTGAACCTGTCCGCGCGCGACATCGCCGCGCTGTCGCTGTCCGAGCACCTGCGCGAGCTGCTGGAACGGCATGGCTCGTGCGCGGGCCTGATCGGGCTGGAGATGACGGAGAGCAGCCTGATGCAGAACCCGGCGGAGAGCATCGCCGAGCTGGAACGCCTGTCGGCGATGGGCTTCCGGCTGTACATCGACGATTTCGGCACGGGATATTCGTCGCTGAGCTACCTGAGCCGCCTGCCCGTCGACGTCATCAAGATCGACCACGGTTTCACGATGCAGATGATCGAGGACCGGCGTGCCGCCTCGATCGTGAAATCCACCGTGCACCTGGCGCACGATCTCGGCATGGGCGTCGTCGCGGAAGGCGTCAGCAATGCGCGCATCTGGGATGCGCTGCACACCCTCGGTTGCGACGAGGCCCAGGGTTATTTCGTCGCCGCGCCGATGCCGGCCGCGCTGCTGCTGGACTGGGCCCGCGGGTCGCCATACCGCCTGCAGGACGAACCCGTGTGCGCGTAGGCGCCGTTCACGCGGCGCTGGCCGCGGCGTCCGGTTCGGGATCCGCCGCGCGCGCGGGTGCGGCCGCCAGCGGCAGGCGCAGGGTGAACGTGCTGCCCTGACCGTCGCCGCCGCTCGCGGCCGTCACGCCGCCGCCGTGCAGCGCCGCCAGTTCGCGCACGAGGGCGAGACCGAGACCGAGGCCGCCCTGCGCGCGGTCGATGCCGACGGGGCCCTGCACGAGCGCCTCGAAGATCAGCGGCAACGTGGCCGGCTCGATCCCGATGCCGGTGTCGCTCACCTCGAACACGGCGACGCCATCCTCGGCATGGCCGCGCACGGCGATCGCGCCGCCGGCCGGCGTGTACTTGATCGCGTTGTGCAGGAGGTTGTCGAACACCTGTTCGAGCCGCGTGGCATCGCCGTCGACCCACAGCGCCGGCACGGACACGGTCCACGCGTGCACGCCCGCGTCCACCACCTGCCGCGTCGCGCAGCAGTGCAGCAGCAGCGCGCCCGCGTCGATAGGCGTCTTTCTCAGTTCCACCTTGCCGGACAGGATGCGGCGCACGTCGAGCAGGTCGTCGACGATGCGGGTCAGGTGGCGCGTCTGGCGCCGGCCGATCTCGCGCGCGTGGGCCGTCATCTGCGCGTTCGCGGCCGGCATGTCGAGCACCTTCAGCGCGCCCGCGATGGCGGCCAGCGGATTGCGCAGTTCGTGGCCCAGCATGGCGAGGAAGTTGTCCTTGGCGGCGCTCTGCGTTTCGGCCAGGCGGCGCGCATCGCGTTCGCTCTGGAGCAGCGCTGCGCGTTCCGATTCGCGCGCCGCGCGCGCGGCGCGCTCGCGTGCCAGGTTTTCGCTCGTGTGGTACAGCGCGTCCTGCAGCACGTCGACTTCGTGCACCCGGGTCGGCGCGGGCCGGGCGGGCGCGCCCAGCGGCAAGGCCTCGGCGGTGCGGCGCGCGCGGTCGAGCGCCACGCTCAGGCGCTGGGCGAGGAACGACGCGATGCCGAATGCGAGTCCCATCAGCGCGAGCAGCGCGAGGCCCGCGTACAAGGTCGCGGCCCGCGCCGCCTTCTCGATCTCGGCGACGGGAACGCCGATCGCGATGGTCCAGCCGGTGGCGTCGCTGTGCGTGAAGATATCGTAGACCTCGATCCCGTCGCGCGTCTGGTGGCGCGCCATGCCGCTTTTCGCGGCGCGGGCCGCCGCGATCAGTTCGGGCCGCGCCTTGGTGCCGACGAGCGTGTCGTTGACGTTGCGCGCGATCGAGACGCCGTCGCGGTCGATGATTCCGACGACCCAGTCCGGCCCGATGCCCTTGTCCGCGAACGCGGTGGCGAAATGGCCGGCGTCGAAGATCTGGCTCAGCACCCAGCGCCCGCCGGCGGTGCGCGGCACGGGCACGTCGACGGAGACGGTCGGCTTGCGCGACAGGGCGCCGACGAAGTAGCCGGACACGTGCGGCTCCCGGCTGTCCCACGCCTGCGCGACCCAGGGGCCTGCACGGCCCGGCAGTGTCGTGCCGTACGGCGCGAGGGTATTCAGGAGCGGGCTGCCGTCGTAGTCGATCAACAGGGTCCACGTCCACGGCGTGGATGCGTTCATCGCGGCCGCCTCGCGGTGGATTTCGGCGAAATCGCCGCGGCGTATGGCGTCGGAATTGCCGAGGGCGCGCAGCGCCGCCTGGGCGGCCGCGACCTCGCGGTCGACGAGCAGCGCGGTGGCGCGCGCATTCGACTCGACGCTGCGGATGCGCGATTCGCGCTCCCAGTCGAGGAGCATGGACAGGCCCGCGCCGGCGATGACGGTGACCGGCACAAGGATGGCGACGGCCATGAGGATCAGGTAGTGGCGGGCTTTCATCAGGGCACCATTGTACTTGCATTAATACGGACGCCGGAAGAGTGCATGATGGGGTAGCATGTGCGGATCGTTGCCAATCGGGCAAGCGAGGCAGGGCGCCGCCGGTGGCGCCGGGATGACGGGAAAGGAACGGCCATGGCGAAGGTACTGGTGCTGTATTACTCGACGTATGGACACATCGAACAGATGGCGAACGCGCTGGCGGAAGGGGCGCGCGCGGCGGGCGCGACCGTGGACGTGAAGCGGGTGCCCGAGACGGTGCCGGACGACGTCGCCCGCAACGGCCATTTCAAGCTGGACCAGCCGGCCCCGATCGCGACCGTGAACGAACTGCCCGACTACGACGCCATCGTGATAGGCGCGCCCACGCGCTACGGCCGCATGCCGTCGCAGATGGCCGCGTTCCTGGACCAGACGGGCGGATTGTGGGCGAAGGGCGCATTGCACGGCAAGGTCGGCGCCGCATTCACGTCGACGGCGACCCAGCACGGCGGCCAGGAAACGACGCTGTTCTCGATCATCACGAACCTGCTGCACTTCGGGATGGTGGTCGTCGGCCTGCCGTACAGCTTCGCGGGCCAGATGACGCTGGACGAGATCACCGGCTGCAGCCCGTACGGCGCCAGCACGATCGCGGGCGGCCAGGGCCAGCGCCAGCCGAGCGCCAATGAGCTCGACGGCGCGCGCCACCAGGGCGAGCTCGTGGCGAAGACGGCCAACAAGCTGTTCGGCTGACCGGGCAGAAGCACTCACCGGCCGCATCCATCCCCGGATGCACTTCGCCACAACATTCCATCATCATGGCAGCCGCGTCGACGGGACCGGCGCCAATCCCGGCCGACGACACCGGTACTGACCCTTCACGCGGCGTCCGTCCGTGTCGCCGCGGCCTGCCGGAGTCGCGTTGTTAAGCACTCCCGTGCAATCGGCCACGCGCGAACCACGCATTGCGGGATTTCCTCGTGGTTTTGATGATTGTCGTAATTGCTGCCGATCGTTGCTGGGCTCACCATAACACCTGGTTGGTCCGCAAGGGTTTACGCCACCCGCGCCTCCTGCCCGGTCTTCCTACTGTCGAACTCGCCCTTGCCATCGCCCAGCTGCGTCCATCCAGACATGGACGGAGCGTGGCGGGAGCATTTCGCAAGAAGCGGCCGTGGCAGGTGCCACCGCGAACCAACGCTTGAAACAAGACGATCGACCCGCCGCAAATCAGCGAGCGGGCCTGGACGCGTCTTGACGCGTCATCGGTGCAGCCGGGACGCGATATGCAATTAGATAAACACATCAGAAAAGGACACCACCATGAGGGGACAAGGGATGAAATTCCAAGTGTCAGCGATCGCGCTTGGCTGCATCGCACTGCTGAGCGGTTGCGGCGGCGGTGGCGGCGGCACCGACGGCGCCAAAGAGCAAACCATCGACTTCCAGATGCCGTTCCTGGGTCAAGCGACGATCGGTGTGCCACCCAATTCGGCGCACACCACGCTGAAGGCGACGGCGAGTTCCGGCGGGACCGTGACCTACAGTTCGGCCACGCCGGACACTTGCAGCGTCAGCGGGGATCAGCTGACGCTGCTGAAACTGGGTGAGTGCTCGGTGATCGCGACCCAGCCCGGTGCAGACGGTTTCGCTCCGGTCTCGAAACGCCAGACGTTCGTGGTTCCCAAGAACCCGCAGATGATCAGCTCGTTCATCAATCCGGGTTGGCAGCCCCTCGATTCGACGCCGGTGCAGTTGACCGCCACCTTTACCTCGGGTCTTCCGCCCAGGTTTTCGAGCACGACGCCCAGCATCTGCTCGGTCAGCGGGAACACGATGACCAAGCTCGCCAACGGGATGTGCATCGTCACCGCCGAGCAGGAGGGCAATGACTACTTCATGCCGGCGTTGCTGACGGATGAAACAACGTTGGGCAAGGCGATGGCGAAGGCGATGTCGAAGAGCATTCCGATCGGCACCGAAAAGCCGGCCATGGTGAATTTCCTTTCCGGTTACAAGGACACCGATCACACCGTCGAAGGCCTGATCGGCCACGCGGGCAACCAATGGTGGTGCGACAGTTGCGATCGTGCCGTTTCCAGCGACGGCAAGAGCTTCACCTTTACCTCGACGTTCGATAAGGCTCCGCAGGCATCGGAGTATTACAAGGCGTCCTTGCAGCTGTTCGCCACCGGCATTGTCGACAACGATGTTGCGAATACGGACAGCGTGTACAGAGCCACGGTCAAGGACGACCCTTTCCTTACGCCCGACCCCGCTTCGCCCAAGGGCGCGCGGCTCGACATCCAGACCGCGCTGCATTTCAATCTGGCGGAAAACGCCGAATGGTTCGGCTCGGCAAATAACCAGGTCAAAGTCGAAATGTTCCTCGCGCCCTTCAAGAAGACGGACGGAACCGTATGCCGATTGGCTCTGCAGTCCACGGTGCAGCCAACCGCCGCTGCCGCCACGGACTACCGCCTCGGTTTCAAGGACAACTTCACGTTCAGCCAGGCGTGCGGCATGAGTGCGCCGGACGTCGCGGTCCTGGTGCAGACCCAGCCGGTCGTCGAGCTGAGGTTCTCCGCGGTGCAGCCGAACGGACAGGTGGCGAATGCGTCGTCGAAGTACGTCAGCCAGTTCAAGCTGACCGGCCCCGTCTACTTCCAGTGATAACGGACTGATATTTATGGTCACCGTACGGCGCGGTGACAATAAAGGCATATACAAGAGGATACAGATAATGACAAGAATTGAGACGAAGATCGTGAGCAAACCGATCAAGATGACGGCGCTGGCGGTAGCCGCGGCGCAGTTCGCGCTGTTGTGCGGCAACGCTGCGCAAGCGCAGACGACGCCATCGACGTCCGCAGAGGATTCGAAGGATAGTACGACCACCGTCGTGGTGACCGGCCAGCGCAAGCAATTGGAAACCGCGACGGCGATCAAGCGCGACGCCGAGCAGATCGTCGATGCCGTCGTGGCCGACGAGGCCGGCAAGCTGCCGGACAAATCGATCACCGAAGTGCTACAGCGGGTCGTGGGCGTCACGATGGACCGTAACCAGTCGCGTACGGGTGCTTCCCTTGCCGCGAATGGCCTGGAATTCAACGTGGAAGGCTCGGGCGTCCAGATTCGCGGCCTTTCCTGGGGTTCTTCCACCCTGAATGGCCGCGAATCGTTCTCGGCCGGCTGGCCCGGACGTGAATTGAGCTGGGGCGACGTGCCGCCGGAACTGATGGCGGGCGTGGAGGTCTACAAGAATCCGTCCGCCGACCTGATCGAAGGCGGCGTCAGCGGCCAGATCAACCTGCGCACGCGGTTGCCGTTCGATGCCCCTGGCCAGTATGGTGCGCTGAGCGCGTCGGGCAATTACGCCGAAATGGGCAAGTCCAAGACGCCGAGCTTCTCCGGCCTGTACTCCAACCGCTGGAAAACCTCGATGGGTGAATTTGGCGCGCTGGTGGATTTGTCCACCACCCGATCCAAAGGCAACTACGACAGCATCAACCAGAACAACTACTTCCCGCGGAACGATATCGTCAAGGACCAGACGGTATGGGTGCCGGGCGGCGTGAGCTGGGGCCGCAACGAGGAGGATACGAAGCGCGTGGGCTTCTATGGGGCGTTACAGTGGAAGAACGCCAACGTGGAAACGTCGCTGACGTATTTCGATTCCGGTTTCCATCAGCTGAACAATAACATCAACACCTTCATGGGGCCTGCCGATCCCTACAAGGCCGTCTATACCGACGCCAAATTCGACGGCAGAGGCGTGTTCCAGTCGGGCACGATCAACTATCCGTTCGGCCTGGGCTTGAACCAGTTCGTGGACGGCGGCATCGCGATGGGCACTACGCGCAATTTCAGCAATGTGCATGGACGCACGCGCGAGCTGGCCTGGAACCTCAAGTGGCGGCTCAATGAGAGCTGGTCGTTCCAGAACGACCTGCAGTGGGTGCATGCCACCAACTCCGCCAGTTACGGCATGCTGAACCTCGGCAGCTATTTGCCGAGCGAAACCGTCGACGTCTCCGGCAAGACGCCCGTGTTCCAGTTCGACGACAAGACGACCGCATTCCTGGCCGATCCCAAGAACTACTTCTGGGGCATTTCGCAGCCTGAGGTCAACAGGGCCAAGGCGGACCTGTATGCGTGGAAAGCGGATGCCAAATACAGTTTCGACCACCCGGTGCTGCGCGACGTCCGCTTTGGCGTACGGGTGACGGAACGTTCTTCGCGCAAAGACAAGAATGCCGGAACGGGTTGGAAATCGTATAGCGAGGAATGGGGCGTGGCGCAGACCACGGTACCGGGGCAACTGCCGACGTTGCAGAGCTGGGACTGGCAGCGCCCTAACTTCGGTTACTTGAGCGACCCGAAATACGCGGCCCTGGGCAGCGTCGAGGGCTACGCGTTCGCCAACTTCTTCAATGGCAGGATTTCCGCACCGCCGACGTTCGTGGTGCCCACCGTGGCGATGGTCAAGGATCCGGCCGCGTACCAGAACTTGTTGCTCGCTCTGAAATATAACTGCGAGGATGCCAACAAGTACAAGGGCGGCAACACCGATTGCACGACGTACGCCAAGGATTGGAAGCCGGCGGGCTACGACAACGATCCGCAGCACGTCAGCAAGCACAACGAAGGCACCCAGAGCGTGTACGGCAACCTGCGCTTCGGCTTCGACGACTGGAAATATCCGGTGGAGGGTGTGGCGGGCGTACGCGTGGTCAGGACCAAGACGGTGGCGCATGGCTACACGGTCTTCCAGCCGAAATACAGCGTGAACGACAATCCGAACATTCCCCGCTTCGGAGAGATCAATACGCCGCTCGATCTCACGTCCAGCCATGTCGACGTGATTCCGAGCCTGAACCTGAAGGCGCGCCTGACGGACAAGCTGCAGTCGCGGATCGCGCTGTCCCGCGGCATTTACCGTCCTGGCTTCGATCAGCTGCAGGAGTACATTACCCTGAGCCAGAAGGTCGTCACCGACCCCAACAACAACAAGGCGATCACCAACATCGAATATACCGGCAGTAACTCCGGCAACGTGAAACTGAAGCCGCTGAAGGCGAACAATTTCGACGTGACGCTGGAATGGTATCCGCATCCGGGACAATCCCTGACCTCCGCGTTCTTCTACAAGCAGGTCAAGGACATCGTCATGCAGGAATCCTATACCAGGACCTTCAAGGATCTGGCCGGCACGGACCAGGAGTTCACGGTCACCGGACCGGCCAATGCGGCCAAGGCCTGGGTGAAGGGTATCGAGCTGGCGGGCAGCACCTACTTCGATCACCTGGGCAGCTTGAGCGAGAAACTGCCTGACTGGGTGAAGGGTTTCGGCGTGTCCTCGAACTTCACGTACATCGACAGCAAGCAGCAACTGTATCACCCGAACCCGGCGAATTTCTGCCCGTCCGGCTCGCTGGTCGGTGCCGCGGCGCTGTATGGTTGCGACACGAACGGTATCCCGTACAAGGATCTGCCGGTGCCGTACCTGTCGAAGCGCGCCTTCAACTTCATGTTCATGTACGACCACGGCCCGCTGTCGGCGCGCCTGGCGTATTCCTGGCGTGACCGTACCCTGCAGGCGACCGGTGTCTATGGCACCAGCGGCAGCAATGGTACCAGCGCGGATCCGCAGCGCGTCGACGCCAACGGCAACGCGCCGCATGATGCGGGCTACGGGCTTCCGGTCTGGCAGATGCCTGTGGGTCAGTGGGACGGCGGCATCAACTACCGCTTCAGCGACCACATTACGGCCAGCTTCAACGTCAGCAACCTGACGCGTACCGTGACGCGGCAGGTGTACCAGCAGACCCCTGGCGACATGGGGCGGGCCTGGTATGATCCGGGCCGCAGCTTCCGGATGTCGGCGAACTACGTGTTCTGACCCGTAACGCCGTGCCGCACGCCATGCCTGGCGTGACGGCAATCACGGCCCCGGAACACGGGGCCGTGAACGAGATGGCCCCCTTTATCCAACAAGTGCAGGCTGTGCAGGGTGGCGGCGCCAGCGATCTTGGCTGTGGGCGCCACGACCGGCATGAAGCCCGGGGGGAGTGGACCCGGTTGCCGCGACAGCCCGGCGCCTCGAAAATTGGCGCAGACGCTCGTCCTGCCGCGGTCAGTAAACGCCGTGCATTTTTATGCCGCTTTTACGTGCGATCGCTTACCATCCACGCATGCAGAGTTCCGGATCGACGACATCATCCTCCACGGCCGCCGCGCGCGGCGTGCTGGCCGTGCTGCGCGCCGACAGCGGCGACGAGCGTACCGTCGCCGCGGCCGCACGTCTCGCCGCGGCGGACGGTGCGCCGTGGCACGCCATCCTCGTCGAGAACGCCGGGACGCGCAGGCAGGGCGAGGCGGCGCGCCTGCGCACGCTCGAACTCCTGCGCCAGGCGCAGGCCCGGGGCGCCGTCACCGCCGTGCTGGACGGACCGGACGCGGCCGCCGTCGCCGCCAGCTACGCGCGCCGTCACGGCTGCGCGACGGCCGTGACGGCGCGCGGGCCTGCGGCCGCCGCGTGGCGCGCACCTTTCCTGCGCCGGCTCGCACAGGCGGCGCCGGAACTCGATCTCGTCGAAGTCGCGGCGCCCGCTCCCGCTCCGCCTCGCGCGGAGCCGCTGCACGGCGCCCACGCCGCGGGCAAGCCGGCGCCGCGCCGCTATCTCGCTGCGATCGCGGCCAGCCTGGGCACGGCCATCGTCGCGCTGCCGCTGCTGCCGTTGCTGGACGTGGCCAACGTCGCCATGCTGTTCCTGCTGACGGTGGTGCTCGTCGCGATCCGCCTCGGCCGCGGCCCCGCGATCCTCGCGACCCTGGTCGGCTTTTGCGCGCTCGTCGCCGCCGCGCCGCGCCGCCAGTACGACGTCAGCGAATTCAAGTACGCCGTCGCGCTGGCCGTGATGCTGGCCGTCGGCTGGATCACGGCGCGGCTGACGTCCGACCTGCGCGAGCAGGCGGAAAGCGCGACCGGGCGCGAAGCCCGCACCCGCGCGCTGTACGAATTCGCGCGGGCGCTGTCCGTCGCGCTGCAGACGGAGCAAGTCTTCGAGATCACCCGCCGCTTCCTCGCGCGCACCTTCGATGCCCGCGCCGCGATCCTGTTGCCGGACGATACGGGCCGCCTGCGCTGGCCGGTCGCGGCCCCCGCCAGCGCGGAACGCGCGCCGCTACTCAGCGTGCTGGACATGGCCGCGGCGCAGTGGGCGTTCGACCATGCCGCGCCGGCCGGCGCCGGGACGGCCACGCTGCCCAGCAATCCTTACCTGTACCTGCCGCTGCTGGCGCCGATGCGCTCGCGCGGCGTGCTCGCGGTGCGCGTGCGGGACGTCGCCGCGCTGCTCGTGCCGGAACGGCGCGAACTGCTGGACGCCTTCGCAGCCCTGGCCGCCATCGCGCTCGAGCGCGTGCACTACGTGGACGTGGCCCAGGACGCCGTCGTGCGCATGGAGGGCGAGCGCCTGCGCAACTCGCTGCTGGCGGCGCTGTCGCACGATCTGCGTACGCCGCTCACGAGCCTCGTCGGCCTGTCCGAATCGCTGACCTTGTCGCGTCCGACGCTGGCCGCCGCGCAGATGGAGCTGGCGACCGCGTTGCGCGACGAGGCCCGGCGCATGAGTACCCTCGTCGCCAACCTGCTCGACATGGCGCGCATCCAGAGCGGCGGCGTGAAGCTCAACCTGGAGTGGCAACTGGTCGAGGAGACGATCGGCAGCGCGCTGCGGGCCTGCCGCTGGCAGTTGGGCGGACGAGCGGTCGACACGCGGATCCCGCGCGGCCTGCCGCTCGTGCGCTTCGACGCGGCGCTGCTCGAGCGCGTGCTGTGCAACCTGCTGGAAAACGCCGGCAAGTACACGCCGCCGGACGCCCATGTGACGATCGCGGCGCGCGCGGAAGAGGGCATGCTGGTCGTCGCCGTGTGCGACGACGGCCCGGGCCTGCCGGCGGGCCGCGCGGACGCGCTGTTCGAGAAATTCGTGCGCGGCAGGCAGGAATCGTCGATTGCCGGCGTCGGCCTGGGCCTGGCGATCTGCCGCGCCATCGTGGAGGCCCACGGCGGCCGCATGCGCGCGTTCAACTTGCCGGACGCCGGCGCGTGCTTCGAATTGCGCCTGCCCCTGGGCGAGCCGCCGCCGCTGCCGGACCCCGAACACCATCACCATTTCACCGACCAGCATGAGCATTGAATCCGCCGCACCCGTCGCCCTCATCGTCGAGGACGAACCGCAGATCCGCCGCTTCGTCCGCATGGCCCTCGAAGGCGAGGGCTGGCAAGTGCACCAGTCCGAGACGCTGAAGCGCGGCCGGATCGACGCCGGCAGCCGCACGCCCGACCTCATCGTCCTCGACCTGGGCCTGCCCGACGGCGACGGCATGCAACTGATCCGCGACGTGCGCACCTGGAGCCCCGTGCCGATCATCGTGCTGTCCGCGCGCATCGACGAGGCGGACAAGATCGCGGCGCTGGATGCCGGCGCGGACGACTACCTGACGAAGCCCTTCGGCATCGGCGAACTGCTCGCACGCGTGCGCGCCGCGCTGCGCCGCCAGCACAAGGCGGGCGGCGACGCCTCCGCACGCATCGTGTTCGGCCGGGTCGAGGTGGACCTGAACAAGCGCACGGTCCAGCGCGACGGCCAGCCCGTGCACCTGACGCCGACCGAGTACAAGCTCCTGTCCGTGCTGATCGCGAACCTGGGCCGCGTCGTCACGGCGCCCCAGCTCCTGCGCGAGGTGTGGGGGCCGTCGAACGCGGACAATGGACATTACGTGCGCATCTACATGGGACATCTGCGCCAGAAGCTGGAAGACGATCCGGCGCAGCCCCGGCACCTGTTGACCGAAACCGCCGTCGGCTATAGATTGCAATCTTGACACTTAAATTGTGTAAAAGAAAACATGCACGTGTGAAATTTGTTCATTATTATGGTTATAATGGAAATCCGTATCACCCGTTAATAACCAAACATTTAATTTGAACCAGCACACATGAAAAAGACACTTGCAGCCCTGGCGGCAACCGCCGCATTCCTCCCGTTCGCATCCGCGCAAGCGAGCACGCTGAGCTATTCCGACAGTGTCGCCCTGGCCACGACCAACTGGTCGAACACCTTGTCGTTTTCGAAATTCGACACCAGCCTCGGTAACCTGACCTCGATCCGCTTCGACCTGTCCGGCGTCGTGCAGGGCAACGGCAATGCGGAAAGCCTGGATGCGACGGCCTCCACCGTGACCCTGTCGCTGGGTTCGCTGCTGGGCCTGACCCGTCCGGACAACAGCACGCTGGTCGTGACGAACCCGGTGTTCAGCCAGACCTTCGATTTCAGCGCGTTCGACGGCAGCATCAACTTCGACGGCACGTCGGGCGGCTCGACCGGTTCCGTATCGGCGTCGGGCGCGAACTTCTTCGTCAGCAGCAGCGCGAGCGATTTCGCCCTGTTCTCGGCGCTGGGCGGCGGCACGATCAACCTGGGCCTGAACGCCGTCGGCGCGTCGAGCGGCAACGGTTCGGGCAACCTCATCACGCAATTCAGCACGGCCGCATCGGGCGTCGCGAAGGTCACCTACACGTACACCGCGCCGTCGACGGACCTGCCGGAACCGGCCAGCCTGGCGCTGATCTGCGGCGGCCTGGGCCTGCTGGGCGCCGCGCGCCGCCGCAAGCACAAGGCGTAAGCGCCGCTCAGGGCGTTGCCCGCCGCAGCGAAGGCTCGTCCTTCAGCGCGAGCGGCATCGCCCTGGCCCAGCGGTTGACGGACAAGGCGAACGTCAATGCCCGCACCTGGTGATACCAGCCGGCGGGCACGTACAGCATCTCCCCGGGCTCGACGATGCATTCGACCGGCGCCGCCCGGCGCGCGAGCGGATACGCATCGAAATCGGGCCGCTCCGGATCGAACGGGGACCCGAACAGCACCGGATTCGCCTCGCGCACGTACAGGAACTCGTCGTGGTGGGGCGGAACGAGGAAGATCCTTTTCGTGCCCCAGATCTGCGCGAAGATATTGTCGTCGTAGTCGCAATGCAGCGGCGTCACCGTGCCGGCGGGGCCGAGCCAGAAGCGGGGCGGACCCATCTTGCCGAAGTAGCCGGGCCAGTGGCACATCGCATTCAATGCATTGATTTCCAGGTTGCCGACATACGGCGGTAAGCCGTCCCTCCAGTCCGCGACGAGATCCAGGTACTCGCCCATCGCCAGGTCCCGCATCGCGCGGTCCGGCGCGAACGCCGTGCCGATGTAGTCGCCCACGCGGGCGCGCACGGGCACGTCGCCGAACCTTGCGCGCAATGCCGCCGGCGTGAAGGCGCACAAAGGCCAGCGGCCGACGAGGCCCGTGATCATGAACGGCAGGCCGCGTTCGGCCTGCGCGAGGAAGGCGGCGCGATCGAGCGTCCTGAAACGGGGGACGGCGGTCAGGGGTGGGAGTTTGCGTGATGCGTCACGGATGGCGTCGCGCATGGCGGCGATCGACGTCACGCCGCGCACGCGGGCATTCTTGTCGGGATCAGGAATCAACGGCTGGTTCTCTTCAGGTGGCGTACCATGGAAGTATACAGTCGTGTTCACACTAGGAGGGGATATGGAAAACCGGATGGACGATGGCGGCAGGCTGGTCCTGCGTGCCGTGCTGGCCGTGTCGATCCTGTTTCACGGCGTGTCGAAGCTGATCGGCGGCGTCGGCTTCATCAGTGGCATGCTGGTCAAGGCGGGCCTGCCGGGCGCCCTGGGCTACCTCGTGTACATCGGCGAAGTGATCGCGCCGCTGCTGATCCTGTTCGGCGTGTTCACGCGCGCCGCGGCGCTCGTCGTGGCCGTGAACATGATCGTCGCGCTGCTGCTGGTCCACACGAGCCAGTTCTTCACCCTGAACGACACGGGCGGCTGGGCGCTCGAACTGCAGGGGATGTATCTCGGCGCCGCCGTCGCCATCGCCCTGCTGGGTGCAGGGCGCTACAGCGTCGGCGGCCTGACGGGCCGCTTCAATTGACGGCCACGCGCTCCTTCACGATGCCGCGGTAGACGAGGAAGGTCGCGAACAGGCTGATCGCGGCGGCACCCGCCATCCACCAGCCGGGGGCGGCCTTGTCGCCCGTGGCGTCGATCAGCCACGTCGAGAACAGCGGCGTCATGCCGCCGAACAGCGCGGTCGCGAGGCTGTACGCCAGCGAGAAGCCGGTCGTGCGTACCTGCAGCGGGATGATTTCCGTGAGGGCGACGATGGTGGCGCCGTTATAGCTGCCATACAGGAACGACAGCCACAGCTCGATCATCACCATGTTGCCGAAGCTGGGATGCGCGATCAGCCACGACAGCGCGGGATACGCCGTGACGGCGGCCAGCGCCGAACAGACGGCCATCACGGGCCAGCGGCCGATGCGGTCCGACAGGGCGCCCATCACGGGCAGCCAGATGAAGTTCGACACGCCGACGCACAGCGTCACGAGCAGGCTTTCCTCGGTGGAGAGTTTCAGCACGCTCTTGCCGAACGTGGGCGTGTACACGGTGATCAGGTAGAACGCGACGGTCGTCATCACGACCAGCATGGCGCCGGCCGTCACGATGGGCCAGTTCAGCGTCAGCGTGCGCATCACCTGCGCAAACGTCGGGTGCGATTTCTGCGCGAGATACGCCTGCGTCTCCTGCAGCGAGCGGCGGATGTAGAACACGACGGGGATGATCGAGCAGCCGATGAAGAACGGGATGCGCCAGCCCCAGTCGGCGATGACGTCCTTCGGCATCGCGTGGTTCAGGCCATAGCCCAGTGCGGCGGAAAACACGACGGCCACCTGCTGGCTGGCCGACTGCCAGCTCACGTAATAGCCCTTGTTGCCCGGCGTCGCCATCTCGGACAGGTAGACCGACACGCCGCCCAGTTCCACGCCCGCCGAAAAGCCCTGCAGCAGGCGGCCGGCCAGCACGAGCAGCGGCGCCATGAGGCCGATGGTCGCGTAGCCGGGCACGAACGCGATCAGCGCGGTGCCCGATGCCATGATGCCGAGCGTGAGCACGAGACCCTTGCGGCGGCCGATGCGGTCGACGTAGCTGCCCAGGAAGATGGCGCCCAGCGGGCGCATGAAGAAGCCGGCGCCGAACGTGGCGAACGTCATCATCAGCGCGGCGTACTCGCTGGTCGCCGGGAAGAACGCGGCCGCGATCTGGTTCGCGTAGAAGCCGAACAGGAAGAAATCGTACATCTCGATGAAATTGCCGCTCGTGACGCGGATGACGGCGCCGAGCTTCGATGGCCCGCGCGCGGGTGCTGCTGTCGCGGCGCGCGCCGCGACGGTCGATTGACTGGTCATGATGTGTCTCCGGAGTGG
This sequence comes from Massilia sp. CT11-137, assembly GCF_047302885.1. Classification (NCBI taxonomy): domain Bacteria; kingdom Pseudomonadati; phylum Pseudomonadota; class Betaproteobacteria; order Burkholderiales; family Oxalobacteraceae; genus Massilia; species Massilia sp. CT11-137. Next base: position 3,342,772 of record NZ_JBKYMP010000002.1, on the reverse strand, counting down.
GTTCAGTGCGGGGCCGCGGCGGGTTCGAGCCCGGTGGCCTCGATGGCGGGCGCGTTCGCGGGCGCCGCGAGGAAGCGGAGCAGGGCGCGGCCCGCGTCCGCATGGGCAGCGCCGCGCACGATGGCGCCGGCGAACTGCGTCTTCAGCTGGACTTCGGCCGGCAGCACGCCGACGATGTCGATGCCCTGCACGGGTTTCAGCTCGCTCCTTTGCTGGCAGCCGAAATCCGCCTCGCCGTGCGCGATGATCTCGCCCACCGGCGTGGCCGGGATCTGCGCGGCCTTGCCCTGCATCTGCTGCTGGATGCCCAGTTTGTCCAGCAGTTCGCGTTTGATGTATTCGCCGCTCGCGCTGTCCGAATACGCCACCTTCGACGCCTGCAGGAAAGCCCGGCGCAGGCCGTCGACGGTGCCGATGTCGGGCTTGGGCACGCCATGGCGCACGGCGCACGCGATCGGGGAATCGGCGAGGACGACCTTGCTGCCCGGTTCGAGCTTCCCTTCGGTCATCAGCTTGTCCAGTGCGTCGCCGACCATGATGACGACGTCGACATGTTCGCCGCGGGCGAGGCGCGCGGGAATCGCGTTCTTCGTCGCGCCCATCGACGGGCCCCACTCGGACACGAGCTTGTCGCCGCTCGCGCGCTCGTACGGCCCGGACAAGTCCTTGTAGGCCTGGGCGAAACCGCCCGAGCTGACGACGTGCACGTCGGTGGCGTGGGCGACGCCGGCGGTGGCGAAGGCGAGGGCGGCGAGGGTGGTCTTGATGTGCATAAGGGTCTCCTTGTCAGAATTTCTGCATGAGGCCGAGCGTGACGCCCGTGCCGTGGCGGTCCCTGGACGCGGCATCGCCGCGCCAGGCCGTGTAGTCGGCTTCCACGTAGGCCGTGGTGCGCGGCGCGAGTGTCTTTTCGACGAACAGGAAGCCGCGGTCGAAGCCGTCGTCGACGTAGCCGGTGGCCTCGCGCCGCACGCCGTACCAGGCCGTCGTGACGAGCAGGTCGCGGGCCAGCGGGCGGCTCACGCCGGCGGACAGCACGCGCTGGGCGACGCGTTTGGCCGGTCCGGTGTCCGCGTCGTTGCGCGCCGCGTTGGCCTTCAGCTGCCAGGCGCCGAACCGCACGGCGGCGCCGAGGCTCCACGCATCGAGCGGCAGGCCGTCGCGGCTGCGGAACTGCATCGCCGCGCCGGAGACGACCCAGTCCGGGCGCTGGTACGCGAGCGCGACGCCATGGCTGCCCGACGCGCCCGCGTCGCCGGCCACTTCGCCGGCCGAATACGCGGCGCGCGCCTGCCACGGCCCCACGGTCGCCGTGTACTTGACCGTGTTGTCCAGGCGGTAGAAGTTGTCCGCGTAGCCGCTCGGACCATACTGGCGTCCGAAGGCATGCGTGCCGAACGCCGTGTTCGAGAGGCCCGCCACGTTGATGTTCGGGTTGAACGACGCGTCGCGCTTGCCGAGCGGGTCGACGGGGAGCAGGGCGTCGGAGATCAGGTTGGCCTGGCGTCCGACGGCGAGCTGGCCGTAGGGGGAATCGAGGCCGGCCCAGGCCTGGCGGTCGAACAGGCGGTCGCTCTTGGCCTGCGTGCCGGTGTCGGCGTTCATGCCGCCTTCGAGCCGGAACACGGCCTTCCAGCCGCCGCCCAGGTCTTCCTGGCCGCGGATGCCCCAGCGGCTGGTCTGGTTCACGCCGCTCGCGACGGATGTCGTGCTGCCGGGGAGGCCGTCGACGGCGCGCAGGCCGACGTCGACGATGCCGTAGAGATTGACGCCCGTCTGGGCGAAGCAGCTGCCGGTGGCGGCAAGCAATACGGTGAGGGCGCAGGAATGGCGCACGTTGTCTCCTTGTGATGCCTTCTTGGCGAGGCTGATGGGTGAGTCGCTAGATCATCCGACAAAACGAATGATTTGATAATTGCAAATTTCCAGCGTATTCTTGCGCCATGCGCATCAATTACGATCTTCACGACTTGCAGGCATTCGTTGCCGTCGCCGAGCGGGCCAGCTTCCGGCAGGCGGCGGCCGACCTGTTCCTGTCCCAGTCGGCGCTGAGCCGGCGCATCGACAAGCTCGAGGACAGCCTCGGTGTGAAGCTGTTCGAACGGACCACGCGCCGCGTGCACCTGACGAACGTCGGCCAGACTTTCCTCGTCAACGTGCGCACGGCGCTGGACGGCCTGGAAGACGCGGTGCTCGGCGTCGCCGACCTGGCGGCCCACCGCACCGGTTCCGTCACGCTCGCGTGCGTGCCGTCCGCCGTGTGGCACTTCCTGCCGGACGTGCTGACGCGCTTCAGCGAGCGCTTCCCGCGCATCCGCGTGCGCGTGCACGACGAGAGCGCGCAGGACGTGCTGAACCTCGTGCTGGCGGGAGAGGCGGATTTCGGCATCAACTTCACCGGCGCGGAAAATCCGGAGATCGAGTTCGAGCCGATCTACGTGGAGAGCTACGTGCTGGCGATGCGCCGCGACCATCCGCTCGCGGGCCGCAAGGAACTCGGCTGGAAGGAGACGGTCGACGAGCGCTACATCTCGGTCGCGAAATCGAGCGGCAACCGGACCGTCATCGACGCGGCGCTGGCCGGCGTCGAAAAGCACCCGGTGATCCTGTGCGAGGTGAACCACGTGTCCGGCGTGCTGGCCCTCGTCGAGGCGGGGATGGGCGTGGCCGCGGTGCCCGGCCTGTCCGTGCTGCCGGGGCGGCCGGACACGATCGTCGGCATCCCGCTCGTGAACCCGGCGATCCACCGGACGCTGGGCCTGATCGCCAAGCGCAACCACGCGATGGCGCCGGCGGCGCGCACACTGTTCGACATGCTGAGGGAAGCCTTGGTGCAGGCGTCTTAGTGCAGCCGTCATAGTGCAGCCATCTTAGTGAAGGCGTGGGCGGCGCTGGCTCCACAGCAGCCCCGCCAGCACGAGCGCGCCGCCAGCCGCGTGGTAGCCGTGCAGCCGTTCGCCCAGCAGCCCCCACGCGCCCAGCGCGACCAGCAGCGGCAGCAGATTCATGAAGACGGCGGCGCGTGCGGGCCCGATCCGCTTGATGCCGTTCATCCAGGAGAACGGCGCCCCGATCGACGCGGCGGTGCCGGCATACAGGACCAGCGGCAGGTTGGCGGCCGTGACCGGCGCAGCGGGCGCACACCACCAGAACGGCGCGAGGCAGAGCACGCCGAAGCCGATCTGCACATAGAGCTGTTCCCACGTCGACAGCGGCAGCGCCCAGCGCTTGAGCAGGACGCCATACACGGCGTTCGACGCGACGGCGACGACCATCAACGCATCGCCGGGATGCAGTCCGCCGTGGAGCAGTCGGCCCGGCGCGCCCTGCGCCGCGAGGACGATCACGCCGGCCAGCGACAGCAGGGCGCCGCCGATCGTTGCCCGCGTCGGACGCTCGCGCACGGCCAGCGCGGCCAGCAGCGCGGACATCAGCGGCATCGTGGCGACGATCACGCCCATGTTGATCGCGGTCGTCGTCCGCGCCGCCTCGTACGCCAGGCCCTGGTACGTCGCCATGCCGAGGGCGCCCAGCAGCGCGAGTTTCGGCCAGTGCCGCGCCACGACGGCGCGCTTGCGCCACACGGCGCGCGCGACGAACGGCGTGAGGATCGCGCCGGCGAGCACCCAGCGATAGAAGGCGATGGCGGCCGGTGCGATGGCGGTGGCCGCGGATTTGGTGACCAGCGTGTTGCCGGTCCAGATGCACACGGCCAGCAGGGGAAAGAGTGTGTTCATGCCGCCATCATCGGCGGACCGCGGGCGTGCGTAAAGTGATATCCTTGCAGGCAACCCGTGCACCGTATGCAGCATTCGCGATGACTCTCCAGACCCTCGACCTCAATCTCCTCGTCGACCTCGACGCCCTGCTGCAGGCGGGCAGCGTGGCGGGCGCGGCACAACGCCTGCACGTGAGCGCGCCGGCGATGAGCCGCCGCCTCGCGCGCCTGCGCGACGCGTTCGGCGACCCGCTGTTCGTGCCGGCCGGGCGCGGCCTCGTGCCGACGTCGCGTGCGCTGGCGCTGCGCGAGGCGGTCGCCCACGCCATCGACCAGGTGCGCGGCGTGCTGCAGCCGCCGCGCGTGGATTTTGCGACCCTGGAGCGGACGTTCACGATCCGCGCCAACGACGGGTTCGCCGGCGCGTGGGCCGCAAGGCTGGCGGCGGCGATGCGCGCCGAGGCGCCGGGCACCGCGCTGCAGTTCCTGCCGCGTGCGAGCCGGGATCCGGACGCGCTGCGCAGCGGCGAGGTCGACCTCGACATCCTCGTCGTGAAGGGGCCGGAGCCGGGCATCCTCACGGAGCGGCTGTTCACGGCGCCGTTCGTGGGCGTCGTCCGGCGCGGCCACCCCTTGTGCGCCGGGCGCCGCCGCGCCAGAATCACGCCGGAGGGATTCGTCGCGTGGCAGCACATCGCCACGTCGCCCGGCCGGCGCTCGTGCGCGGCCGTCGACGCGGCCCTCGCCGAGCGCGGCCTGCGCCGCACCGTCGCCCTCGTCGCGCCGGGCTTCCAGGCCGCGCTGGCGATGGCACTGGCGTCCGACTTCGTCGCCGTGATGCCGGCGCCGTTCGTGCAATGGGCGATGGCGACGATGCCGTTGCAGACGTTTGCACTTCCGTTCGCGCTGCCGGCCGTGGACGTGGAACAGTGCTGGCACCAGCGCCAGCATGCGGACCCCGTCCACGCGTGGCTGCGGCGCCACGTCCGGGCCGTGTGCGCGCAGGCGGCAGGCTAGCGCGTTGTTTTGTTTGACACTGATTTTTTTGGGATGTTATAGTCGGACCATGCCCATGGGAACGTTTCCATGGCATGCCGCAAACGTATAAAAAAGGCGCCGGCCTCGCCAGGATGCCATAACGGAGACAGCATGTACGGAACCCGCAGGGCGATGTTGTGCGCCTGGCTGTGCGCGACTACGGTTGCGGCGCATGCCGGTCCACGGGCCGAGGTGATCCACTGGTGGACGTCCGGCGGCGAATCGGCAGCCGTGAAGCAGGTCGAACAGGCCTACCGCGACGCCGGGGGCACGTGGGTCGACACCGCGATCGCGGGCGGCGACCAGTCGCGCGCGGTCACCATCAACCGCATCATCGGCGGCAATCCGCCGACCGCCGCCCAGTTCAACACGTCGAAGCAGTTCCTCGACATCATCGAGGAAGACCTGCTGAATCCCGTCGACGACCTCGCCCGGCGCGACCGCTGGGACCAGGTGCTGCCCGCGCCCATCGTCGACGTGATCAAGGTGCGCGGCCATTGGTACGCCGTGCCGATGAACATCCACATGCAGACGTGGATCTGGTACTCCAGGGCCGCATTCGCAAAGGCCGGCATCGCGCGCGAGCCCGCGACGATGGACGAGCTGTTCGCCGCACTCGACAAGCTGAAGGCCGCCGGCGTGATCCCGCTCGCGCATGGCGGCCAGGCGTGGCAGGACATCCTGCTGTTCTCGATGGTCCTGTCGAACATGGGCGGGCGCGACCTGTACCTGAAGGTGATCCGGGACCGTGACCAGGCGGCGATCCGTTCCGCCGAATTCCGCAAGGTGCTCGTCGCCTACAAGCGCCTGCAGGCTTACGTCGATCCGGCGTCGCCGGGCCGGAACTGGAACGACGCGACGGCGCTCGTCATCGGCGGCAAGGCGGGCATGCAGATCATGGGCGACTGGGCGAAGGGAGAATTCATCGCCGCCGGCCAGGCGCCGGGCCGCCAGTTCGGCTGCCTGCCGGGCCTGGGCGCGGACAGCCCCTACCTGATCCAGGGCGACGTGTTCGTGTTCCCGAAAACGGACGACGCCGGCGCGCTGCGCGCGCAGAAGCTGCTCGCGAGCGTGGTCGACAAGCCGGACGTGCAGCTCGCGTTCAACAAGCTGAAAGGTTCGGTGCCCGTGCGCCTGGATGCGGACGACAGCCAGTTCGACGCGTGCGCGCGCAAGGGCATGGCGATCCTGCGCGATCCGAAGCGGCCCGTCGGCGTCGCCGAGGTGTACCTGACGCCGGACCAGAATGGCGCGCTGCAGGATGTGCTGACCGCCTACTGGAATACCAACATGCCCGTCGAACGGGCCCAGAACAGCATCGCGTCGGCGCTGCGCTACTGACATGGCGACCTTACGACTCACGCGCGTCACGCCGTACACCGCGCTGCTGCCGATGGCCCTCGTGGCCGCACTCGGCTATCTCGGCGCCGGCCTGTGGACGTTTTATATTTCGCTGACCGGCTCGCGCACGTTCCCGTCCGGGCACTTCATCGGCCTCGCCCAATACCACCGGCTGTTCGACAACGAGCGTTGGATGCTCTCGCTGCACAACCTGGCCGCGTACGGCGTGCTGTTCGTGCTGGCCTGCTTGGTCATCGGCTTTTTGCTCGCGGTAGTCATCGACCAGAACGCGATGTGGAAAATGAGGGGCGAGGGCGTGTTCCGCACGATCTTCCTGTACCCGTACGCCATGTCGTTCGTGGCGACGGGCCTCGTGTGGCAATGGCTGCTGACGCCGGGCGACGGCATCGACGGCAGCCTGCGCGCGCTCGGGTTCCACGACCTCCGCTTCGACTGGATCGTGTCGCAGGACTTCGCCATCCATACCGTCGTCATCGCCACCGTGTGGCAGATGTCCGGCCTCGTGATGGCGCTGATGCTGGCGGGCCTGCGCGGCGTCGACCCGGAAATCTGGAAGGCGGCACGCCTGGACGGCATCCCCGCGTGGCGCGTCTACGCCCAGATCATCCTGCCGATGCTGTGGCCCACCATCGCCACCGTCCTGCTGTTGCTGGCGACCGCGGTGGCGAAGCTGTACGATGCCGTCGTCGCGATGACGCAGGGCGGCCCCGGCATCGCCAGCGAAGTGCCTGCGAAATTCATCATGGACCACCTGTTCCTGCGCTCGAACGTGGGCCTCGCGTCGGCCGGCGCGATCGTGCTGCTCGTGCCGGTGCTCGCGCTGCTCGCGCCCTATGCCTATGCCCGCAGCCGCAAGGAGGCCGCATGAAAATGGAATCGATCGTCCCGCCGCTGCCGGCGACGACACCCGTCGCCGCGCCACGGAAGGTGGTCCGGCGCGCGCGCCGCCGCTGGACACCGGCCCGCATCGGCCTGTATGTGTTCCTGCTGGGCGCCGCGCTGTTCTTCCTGCTGCCGCTGTACGTGATGATCGTGACGTCGCTGAAGTCGATGGACGAGATCCGCCAGGGCGGCATCTTCGCGCTGCCGCACGCGCTCACGCTGGAGCCGTGGCGCCTCGCGTGGAGCGGCGTGTGCACGGGCGCCGCTTGCGACGGCGTGCGCACCGGGTTCTGGAATTCCGTCGCCATCACCGTGCCGTCGACAATCCTGCCAATCTTGCTGGGCGCCGTGAACGGCTACGCGCTGTCGTTCTGGCGGCCGCGCGGCGCGAACCTCCTGTTCGGCATCCTGATGGCGGGCGCGTTCGTGCCCGTGCAGGTGATGATCTATCCGCTCGTGCGCGTGCTGGCGCTGGCAGGCATCTTCGGCTCGCTGCCGGCGATCGTGCTCGTGCACCTGGTCTTCGGCATGCCCGTGATGACCTTGTTGTTCCGGAATTACTACTGCAACGTGCCGCACGAGCTGTTCCAGGCCGCGCGCATCGATGGCGGCGGGTTCTGGCGCATCTTCCTGCAGGTGATGCTGCCGATGTCGCTGCCGGTCGTCGTCGTCGCGGCGATCATGCAGGTGACGGGCGTGTGGAACGACTACATCCTCGGCCTGGTGTTCGCGGGGCGCGACAACATGCCGATGATGGTCCAGCTGAACAACGTGATCAACACGACGACCGGCGTGCGGCAGTACAACGTGAACATGGCGGCGACGATCCTCACGGCGCTCGTGCCGCTCGCGCTGTACTTTTTCTCGGGCCGCTGGTTCGTGCGCGGCATCGCCGCCGGCGCCGTGAAAGGATAGGGAATGGCGAACGTCTCGCTGCGCAAACTGAACATCGTCCTGGGCGGCAAGCCCATCATCCGCGACCTCGACCTGTGCGTGGAACCCGGCGAATTCCTCGTGCTGCTGGGGCCCTCAGGCTGCGGCAAGTCGACGCTGCTGCACAGTATCGCGGGCCTCGTCGACAGCGCTTCCGGCGCGATCGAGATCGGCGGGCGCGACATGACGGACGCCGATCCGAGCGAACGCGGCATCGGCATGGTGTTCCAGTCGTATGCGCTGTACCCGACGATGACCGTCGAGGACAATATGTCGTTCGGCCTGCGCATCGCCGGCACGCCGAAGGCCGAGATCCGGCGCCGCGTGGACCGCGCCGCCGCCATGCTGCAACTCGATGCGCTGCTGCGCCGCAAGCCCGCGCAGCTGTCGGGCGGGCAGCGGCAACGTGTCGCGATCGGGCGCGCGCTCGTGCGCGAGGCGCAGGTGTTCCTGTTCGACGAACCGCTGTCGAACCTGGACGCGAAGCTGCGCGCGGAACTGCGGCGCGAACTGAAACTGCTGCACCAGACGCTCGGCTCGACGATGATCTACGTGACGCACGACCAGGTGGAAGCGATGACGCTCGCGACCCGCATCGTCGTCATGCAGGGTGGAGAGATCCAGCAGATCGGTACGCCGCTGGACGTGTACGAGCGCCCCGCGAACCGCTTCGTCGCGGGCTTCCTCGGCGCGCCGGCGATGGCGTTCGTGGAAGGCACGCTGGATGCGCACGGACGTTTCGAGGCGGACGGCATGCGCTATCTGCAGGATGACGCGGCGCGTCCCGCCGGACGATCCGCGGTGCTGGGCATCCGCCCCGAACACGTGGCGATCCGGCCGGACGGCGATTGCGTCGGCGAAGTGACGCTGGTGGAACCGATGGGCAACCACCAGGTCGTGTGGCTGCGCCGCGGGAAGGCGACGCTGGCGTCGCTCGTGCACGACGCGCGCAGCTATGCGCCGGGCGAGCGCGTGGCCTTTTCGATCGATCCGGCGCGGGTGTCGCTGTTCGACCCCGCGAGCGGGAATCGCCTCTGAGCCCGGCAAATGCAGTATCCTTCGGACGAATGACAGCATTGAGGAAGAGTTTGTGGCAACTATCAAGGACGTAGCGAAGCTGGCCGGCGTGGGCCTGGGCACCGCGTCGCGCGTGGTGAGCGGAAAGGGCTCCGTGTCGCCCGCGACGCTGGCACGCGTGAAGAAGGCAATCGACGAGCTGGGTTTCCGGCCCTCGCACGCGGCGCGCGCGCTGCTGTCCGGCACGAGCCGCATGGTCGGCGTGTACATCCCCGTGCTGAGCGGGACGTTCTACACGCCGATCCTGCAGATCATCGACACGGAACTGCGCGCGGCCGGCGTGCACATGGTGCTCGCGTTCGGCGTCGGGCTCGGCGACGAGCGCCGCCAGGCCATCGAGGGCGTCGAATTCCTCGTCGAACGGGGCTGCGACGGCCTCGTCGTGATGACCAGTGCGCTGCTGGAAGAAGACCTGGCCGCGCTGGGCGCGAAGTCCGGCCAGCTCGTTGCGCTGAACCACAGCTTCGATTCCATGCCCGACCAGTGCTTCACCGTCGACCACACGCTGGGCGGCCGCCTCGCGGCGCGCGCGCTGCTGGACCACAAGCACCGCAAGATCGCCGTCGTCGAAGGCCCGCGCCAGCTCGAGGACAACCGCGCCCGCATCGACGGCTTCATGAGCGAGCTGCGCGACAACGGCATCGACCCCGCGAAGATCTGGCGCCTGGAGAGCGACTTTTCGCCGGCCGGCGGTTGGGCCGCGGCCAAGCAGCTGCTCGATTCCGGCTACCCGTGCACGGCGCTGTTCTGCGCGAACGACGAGATGGCCGTGGGCGCGCTGTCCTACTTCCAGGAAGCGGGCATCCGTGTGCCGCACGACCTGTCCGTGCTGGGGTACGACGACACGCCGAGCGCCGCCTTCTCGGCGCCACGCCTCACGTCCGTGCACATGCCGTGGCGCGAGATGACGCAGAACGGCATCAACGCCTTGCTGAACCTGTGCTACGACATGCGCCGTCCCGTCACGCGCGAATTCCCCGTCAGCGTGACGTTGCGCGCCTCGCTGGCCAAGGCCCCGGGCGCGAAGCGAAAGGCGGCCTGACCCGACTTCCCGATCCGGCGCGCCGCCGCATGCGCGCCTTTTTTCGCGGCGTCACTGGAAAGCTTTCCAATCACAACGACAAAGACTACGATGACCACCTACGATTTCTTCCCGGGCGCCGACGGCCCCGAACCGCAGGCGCCGCAGCGCGCCGACTTCGGCTCCGATTTCCTGTGGGGCTGCGCCACGTCGTCGTACCAGATCGAGGGCGCCGGCAGCGTCGACGGCCGGGTCGAATCCATCTGGGACCGCTTCGCCGCGACGCCGGGCAAGATCCGCGACGGTTCCTCGGGCGAGGTCGCGTGCGACCATTACCACCGCTGGCCGGTTGATCTCGACATCGGCCGCGACCTCGGCCTGAACGCGTACCGCTTCTCGATCGCCTGGCCGCGCATCTGCGACGGGGTGAGTGAGAAGCCGAATGCGAAGGGCCTCGATTTCTACGACCGCCTCGTCGACGGCATGCTGGAACGGGGCCTGCAGCCGTGGGCCACGCTGTACCACTGGGACCTGCCGCAATGGCTGCAGGACCGGGGCGGCTGGGCGTCGCGCGACACGGTCGGCGCGTTCGTCGACCTGGCCGACGCGGTGACGCGCCGCCTCGGCGACCGTGTGGGCCACTGGATCACGCACAACGAGCCCTGGTGCACGGCCATCATCGGCAATTACGAAGGCTGGCATGCGCCGGGCCTGACCGACCTCGGCACGGCGCTGCAGGTCGCGCACCACGTGCTGCTGTCGCACGGCAGGGCGGTGCCCGCGATCCGCGCGAACGTGCCGGGCGCGCAGGTCGGCATCTCGCTCAGCCTGCACCCGCTGCGGCCCGCAAGCGCCGCGCCGGAGGACGTCGCGGCGATGGAACGCCACGACGGCCTGCGCTACCGCTGGTTCCTCGACCCGCTGTACGGCCGCGGCTACCCGCAAGCGACGCTCGCGCAAGTGGGCAAGGCGGCGCCCGTCGTGCTCCCGGGCGACCTGGACGACATCGCCGTGCCGACCGACTTCCTCGGCGTGAACTACTACTTCCCGGAGACGGTGGCGCACGATCCGGACCACGGCCCGCTCGGCGCCCGTATCCTGCCGGCGCAAGGGGAGATCACGGCGATGGGCTGGCCCGTGGCGCCGCAGGGACTGTCCGAACTGCTGGCCCGGGTCGACCGCGACTACCGTCCCGGCCCGCTGTACGTGACGGAAAACGGCTCGTGCTACGACGACGTGGTGGCGGGAGACGGCGCCGTGCGCGACGTCGAGCGCCGGCGCTACCTGATGCGCCACCTGGCCGCGCTGCGCCAGGCCGTGGCCGATGGCGTGCCCGTGAAAGGCTATTTCGCGTGGAGCCTGCTGGACAATTTCGAGTGGGCGGAGGGCTATCTGCGCCGTTTCGGCCTCGTGCATGTGGATTACGCGACGCAGGAACGCCGGCTGAAGGACAGCGCGAAATGGTATCGCCGGTTCCTGCGCGGGGCGTGAACGCGAGCGGATGATTGACAGCGCGGGCGTTTGCCGTCAATATCTGCGGGGTCGATTGGAATCGTTTCCAATCGGCCACACACGATAACGAATGACCCCTGGAGACCCCGCATGACCACCCATCGCCCCAGCCACATCCGGCTCGCCGTCGCGTCCGCGCTGGCCGCCGCCGCGTTCTGCGCGACGGCCGCGCCACAGATCACGGCCTGGCCGCACCTGAAGAGCGCCATTGCCCCGGACGCCGCCCTCGAGGCGCGCGTGCGCGAGATCGTCGGCCGCATGACGCTCGCGCAAAAGATCGGCCAGATGACGCAGGCCGAACTGAAGGCCGTGACGCCGGACGACGTGCGCATGTACTACCTCGGCTCCGTGCTGAACGGCGGCGGCAGCTGGCCGCACAACGACAAGCACGCGAGCGCGGCCGAGTGGCTGAAGCTCGCGGATGCCTTTTACGACGCGTCGATGGCGACCGACATGGCCGTCAAGGTCCCGATGATCTGGGGCACGGACGCCGTCCATGGTCACAACAACGTCTACGGCGCCACCATGTTCCCCCACAATATCGGCCTCGGCGCCGCGCGTGACCCGGAACTGGTGCAAGCCATTGGCGCCGCCACGGGCAAGGCCGTGCGCGCGACCGGCATCGCATGGGTGTTCGGCCCAACCGTCGCCGTCGTGCGCGACGACCGCTGGGGGCGCACCTACGAAAGCTTTTCGGAAGACCCGCAACTGGTGCGACGCCTGTCCGGCCCGTACGTGGCGGGCCTGCAGGGCGCGCTGAAGGACGACGCCAACGTCATCGCCAGCATCAAGCACTACATGGCCGACGGCGGCACGGAGTTCGGCATCAACATGGGTGTCGCGAAAGTCGGCGAGCGCGACATGATGAATATCCACGCGCAGGGTTACTACGCCGGCATCGAGGCGGGCGCGCAGACCGTCATGGCCTCGTTCAATTCGTGGAACGACGTCGCGGCCGGCAAGGACTACGGCAAGGTGCACGGCAGCCACTATATGCTTACCGATATCCTGAAAGACAGGATGGGCTTCGACGGCTTCGTCGTCACGGACTGGAACGGCCACGGCGAAGTGCCGGGCTGCCGCAACGACAGCTGCGCCCAGGCCATCAACGCGGGCATCGACATGGTCATGGTGCCGAACGACTGGAAGGCTTTTATTTCGAATACGATCGGGGACGTCGAGGCGGGCCGCATCCCGATGGCGCGCATCGACGACGCCGTCGGCCGCATCGTGCGCGTGAAGCTGCGCGCCGGCGTGTTCGGCAAGCGCCCGTCGCAATCCGCCTGGGCCGGCAAGGACGACGCGCTGCTCGCGAAGGACCTGGGCCGCCGCGCCGTGCGCGAATCGCTCGTGCTGCTGAAGAACGAAGGACCGGCGCTGCCGCTGGCCACGAACAAGCGCATCCTCGTCGTCGGCAAGGCCGCCGACAGCATGGCCAACCAGACCGGCGGCTGGGCGCTGACGTGGCAGGGCACGGCGAACACGAATGCCGATTTCCCGAAGGGCGAGACGATCCTCGCGGGGCTGAAGGCGGCGGGCAGCAACGTCACGTACAGCGCGGACGCCGCCGGCGTGGACCCGGCCAGGTTCGACGCCGTCATCGCCGTGATCGGCGAGGCGCCGTATGCGGAAGGCGACGGCGACATCGTCCCCTCGGGCACGCTGCGCCATTCGAGCCGCTATCCGGAAGACCTGGCCGTGCTGCAGAAGGTACACGGCAAGGGCAAGCCCGTGGTGACCGTGTTCCTGTCCGGCCGCCCGCTGTGGGTGAACGACTTGCTGAACCTGTCGGACACGTTCATCGCGGCCTGGCTGCCCGGCACGGAAGGCAAGGGCGTCTCGGACCTGCTCGTCGCGGGCAAGGGCGCGAAGCCCCATGAATTCCGCGGCAAGCTGTCGTTCTCGTGGCCGAAGTCCGTGTGCCAGACGCCGCTGAACGTGGGAGACGCCGGCTATGCGCCGCTGTTCGCGTACGGCTACGGCCTCAAACGCGGCGAGCGTTCGCACATCGGCACGCTGGATGCGACGTATCCGGCCGGCGGCTGCAGCGCGTCCGACACGTACCCCGTGTACGGCCAGGCGGACCGCGCGAGCTTCCCGCTGCGGATCGCCAGCGGCACGGCCGTGCAGCCGTTGGGCGCCGACCTCAATGCGGGCACCAGCCTGCCGGGCATCTCGGTCGCCATCGCCCAGATCAAGACGCAGCAGGATGCGAAGCTCGTCTCGTGGACGGCGCCGGCGGTGTTCGAAGCGCACGGCGGCAAGCCGATCGCGCTGCCCGCCGCGCTGGCGGACAAGGGCGTGCTGCGCTTCGACACGATCGTGCGGCAGGCGCCCGCCGGCAAGGTGACGATCGCAATGGCCTGCGGCGACACCGCCTGCGGCACGCCGCTGGATGCGACCAGGCTGTTCACGGGCCTGGCCGGCAAGGGGCGGCAGGAGGTCGCGATCCCGCTGGCCTGCTTCCGCGCGCGCGGCGTGGACCTGGCGAGAGTCGACACGCCGTTCCGCGTGGCCAGCGACGGCGCTTTCACGGCCGCCTTCGGCAACGTCGACGTCACCGCGGACACCGGCACCGTCAAATGCGAGGACCTGCGATGAGTGGCTTGCGCCTGCTGGCCGCGCCCGACGTCACGGCGCGCCCGCTTCGAGGGCAAGGGCCGGTTGCGGGCTAACCTGGCGCGCATCCCGACGCGGCTCGTCACCGAACCGTATCCCGCACTGCGCGGCGCGGGCGCGGCCGCGCTGCTCGACGCCGCAACACCATAACCAAAACAAAGGAGATTCCATGGCAGCTTCCCCCAACCCGTCCGTGCCCGTGAGCGCGGCATCGTCCGCGGGCGCGACCAACACCGGCCCGCTCGTCATCGTCACGATCCTGTTCTTCATGTGGGGCCTGCTCACGTCGCTCAACGACGTGCTGATCCCGCACCTGAAGGCGATCTACACGCTGAACTACCTGCAGGCGATGCTCGTGCAGTTCTGCTTCTTCGGCGCCTATTTCATCGTGTCGCTGCCGGCCGGCGCGCTGATCCGCCGCATCGGCTACCAGAAAGGCGCCGTCACGGGCCTGTTGATCGCGGCCGGGGGCTGCGCGCTGTTCTATCCGGCCGCGCAGGGCGGTTATGGCCTGTTCCTGTTCGCGTTCTTCGTGCTGGCGGCCGGCATCACGATCCTGCAGGTGGCCGCGAACCCGTACGTGACGGTGCTCGGCCCGGCCGCGACGGCATCGAGCCGGCTGACGCTCACGCAGGCGTTCAACTCGCTGGGCACGACGGTGGGCCCGGCGCTGGGCGGCATGCTGATCCTCGCCGGCGCAAGCACCGTCGCGGCCGACCAGGCGGCGGCCGTGCAGGGACCGTATCTCGCGCTCGCCGTGGCGCTCGCGCTCCTCGCCGGGCTGTTCGCGCTGGCCCGGCTGCCGCGCATCGACCATGCGGATGCCGAGGTGCCCGCAGCGGGTGCCGTCGGCTCCGCGCTGCATCATCGCCACCTCGTGCTGGGCGCCGTCGCCATCTTCCTGTACGTCGGCGGTGAAGTCAGCATCGGCAGCTTCCTCGTCAACTTCCTCGGCGAGCAGCAGGTGGCGGGGCTGCCGGCGGCGCAGGCGGCGAGCTACGTCAGCGTGTACTGGGGCGGGGCGCTGATCGGGCGCTTCATCGGCTTTGCCGTGATGCGCGTCGTCAGTCCCGGCAAGGCGCTCGCGTTCAACGCGCTGCTGGCCATCGCGCTCGTGCTGGCCGCGATCTTCGGCCGGGGCCACGCCGCGATGTGGGCGATCCTCGCCGTCGGGTTGTGCAATTCGATCATGTTCCCGACAATCTTCAGCATGGCGCTGCACGGCCTGGGACGCCACACGGGCCAGGGCTCCGGCATCCTGTGCATGGCGATCGTGGGCGGCGCCATCGTACCGTTCCTGCAAGGCTGGCTGGCCGACCGCATCGGCGTGCAGCCGTCGTTCTTCGTGCCGGCGGCCTGCTATGGCTTCATCCTGTTCTTCGGCGTGAAGTATGCGAACCTGCATCGCCAGGGGGCCACCACCGGCTGAGACTGGCCATGCCGGCATCTTTTGCAGTAAAATGCCGGCATCCCATTGGGGAGTAGCCTGCTTCCGCCCTTCGGAAGTTCCCGTATCAACATACTCGACAGCCCCGGCTGACGTGGTACGGGCAGCCGTTTCGGTTGGCAAGACCTTTGGTATGCCTGCGCGTTCATCGGGCCGCGTCGGCATGCCTTCGCGTTTGCCCGACTGGAACCACAATGAATCTCCTCGCCACCGCAGCACTCGCTCTCGCCATGTCCACCGACGCATTCGCCGTCGCCGTCGGCAAGGGCGCCGCGCTGCAACGTCCCCATCTCCGCGAAGCCCTGCGCACAGGCGCCATCTTCGGCGTGATCGAAGGCCTCACGCCCGTCATCGGCTGGGCGCTGGGCCATTGGGCCGCGCCGTACGTCCAGGCGTGGGACCACTGGATCGCGTTCACCCTGCTGGGCGTGCTGGGCCTGCGCATGATGCGCGAAGGCCTGTCGGGCGCGGACGAAGCCGGGGACGACAAGCCGACGAGCCACTCGTTCTGGCTGCTGGCCGTGGCAGGCTTCGCGACGAGCATCGACGCGATGGCCGTCGGCGTGGGCCTCGCATTCATCGACGCGAACATCGTCACGACGGCCGGCGCGATCGGCCTGTCGACGTTCATCATGGTGACGATCGGCGTGATGGTGGGACGCGGCCTCGGCAAGCTGGTGGGCAAGCGCGCCGAATTCGTGGGCGGGCTCGTACTGATCGCGATCGGATCGCTGATCCTGTACGAGCACCTCGGCCAGGGCTGATCAGCCGTTCGCGGCCGGCGCGGCGACCGCCGGCTTGCGCTCCATCCAGCGCCGCGTGAGCCAGGCGCGCACGGGTTCGTCGTAGTACTTCAGCAGCAGCCACGCCAGCGCGACGCAGACGGCGAAGGTGGCCGCGGCGACGGGCACGCCGTCCCGCAACGACACGTGGTTCGCGTTGGTCCACGCGGTGTACGTGTAGACGAACGGATAGTGGACGATGTAGAGCGGATACGACAGCCCGCCCAGCGCGGCGCACACGCGGGCCGTACGGGCGCTTCCCTGCGCACTGGCGCCGAGCCAGATGACGAACGGGAACACGGCGACGATGCACACCGCTTCGTACAGCCCGTTCATCCACAGTGTGTCCGGGCCGCCGATGCGCGGCAACGCCATCGTGGCGAACAGGATCGCGGCGCTGACCGGGAACGCGTACGCGACGCGGCCCGGACGCACGACGCGCGACAGCAGCAGCCCTGCGCAGAACGGGTAGGCCAGGCGCGTGAACCCGAGCTGGAACTGGACGGGGTCCAGCGACCAGCCGCCGATCACGTCGCCGTTCGGCCCCGTCAGCAGGTAATGGACGAGCACCGCGCCGGCCAGCAGCGCGAGCACGCCGAGGATCCGGTTCGGCAGCCGCCGCAACACCAGCGCGTACAGCACGTTCGCCACGTATTCGAAGAACAGCGACCATGCCGGGCCGTTCAGGGGATGCATCTCGGCCCAGCCGCGCAGGTCCATGCTGGGTGGCACCGGCAGCAGGGTCATGCCGATCACCATGATCAGCAGCACGCGCCACAGGGGCGTGTCCGCGATCATCGGGAACAGCGGCCCGGCCTGGAAATAGAACATCAGCGCGCCGATCACCATCGCGACGACGATCATCGGATGCAGGCGGATCAGCCGGCGCTGGAAGAACTCGCCCAGCGACATGCGCCGCCAGCGGTCGTCGTAGGCATAGCCGATCACGAAGCCGGACAGCAGGAAGAAGAAGTCGACGGCCAGGTAGCCGTGGTTGATCACCTGCGCGAAGCGGTTGACGGCATGCGCCTCGCACAGGTGGAACGCGACGACCGTCAGCGCCGCGACGCCGCGCAGGCCGTCGAGGACGGGGTAGTGCCGCCTGGTGTCGGCGAAGCCGCCGGCCGCCGCCGTCACGGCTTGCCCGCCGGGCAGTAGCGCTCCACGTATTGCTGGTGCGGCGGCAGTTGCGACGCCGTGCGGCGCACGCCGTTCCTGATGCCGTCCAGGAAGCCGCGCAGCTCGTCGTCGCCCATCAGGTCCGCGCTCGGATGCCAGCGTTCGGGCGTGAGGCCCTGGCCCAGCATCACCTGCACCCACGAGTTTTCCGCAAAGAGTTCGTTCCCTTCGCGGAAGACGCGGGCGCCGTCGCGGAACAGGTCGATGCGGTGCTGCAGGCTGTCCGGCACCGGCATCAATGCCGCGTCGTGCCAGTACGGCGTGTCGCGCCGGTTCGTGACCTTGTAGTGCAGGATGATGAAGTCGCGGATCGTGCGGATGTCTTCCTCGGTCTGCAGGTTGAATTCGTCGACGTCCGCCTGCTGGATGCCGTAAGTCGGGAACGTCTGCAGCAGGCGCACGATGCCGCGCTGGATCAGGTGGATGCTCGTCGATTCGATCGGTTCCAGGAAGCCGCTCGCGAGGCCAAGGCCGATGCAGTTGCCGACCCAGACCTTCTTGCGCTGGCCCGGCGTGAAGCGGATCACGCGCGGCTCCGTGAGGACCTTCCCCTCGATGTTGCCGAGCAGCGTGGCGCGTGCCGTGGCTTCGTCCGTGTAGCGGCTGGAGAACACGACGCCGTTGCCCGTGCGGTGCTGCAGCGGGATGCGCCATTGCCAACCCCAGTCGTGCGCCATCGAGCGCGTCAGCGGCACGGCCGGGCCGGTGGATTCCGTCTGTACGGCGATCGCGCAGTCGTTGAACAGCCATTGCGACCAGTCTTCGTACTCGGCGCCCATCGTCTGGCCCAGCAGCAGCGAGCGGAAGCCCGTGCAGTCGATGAACAGGTCGCCCTCGACGCGTGTGCCCGAATCCAGCACGAGCGCGGTGATGTGGCCTGTGGCCGGGTCGGTGTCGACGCTGGCGATCTTCGCTTCGATGCGCTCGGCGCCGAAGTGTTCGGAAAAGCGGCGCAGGTAGCGGGCGTAGCGCGTCGCGTCCAGGTGGTAGGCATAGTTGATGCCCTGGTTCGGCAGGTGGCCGAAGCGCTTTTCCTGCGACGCGACCAGTTCCAGGCAGTAGTCGCCGTAGTCGCCGGCGAGGCCGCGGTCGCGGCCCTTCAGCCAGAAGTGCTGGAAGCCGGCCGTCCAGTGGTCCGTGCCCGTCATACCGAACGAGTGGATATAGTCTTCGCCGCGCGCGCGCCAGCTTTCGAAGCTGATGCCCAGCTTGAACGTGGCCTGCGTGGCGGCCATGAATTCCTGTTCGCCGATGTCGAGCAGGCGGTGGAAGTGCACGAGGCTCGGGATCGTCGCCTCGCCCACGCCGACGGTCCCGATCTCGTCCGACTCGACGAGCTTGATGTCGACGACCTTGCCGAGGGTGCGCGCCAGCGCCGCCGCGGCCATCCAGCCGGCGGTGCCGCCGCCGGCGATGACGACGCGCCGGATCGGGCGGCCGCGCTCTTGTTGGTTGTTGTTCTCCATGTCTCTACTCCTGGCTTGTACGCGTTGTCTTCTTTAGTCTTATCTGTTTATGCGGCGCAGCAGCTGGCCGCGCAGCACGCGGGCGCCGTCCTCGTCGAGCGGCGACAGCGCATAGCGCGCATTCTCGGGAATGTGCGCGAGGTTTGCGGGGTCCGGCTCGAAGATGTAATGGCGGAAGATTTCCTGCCACGCGCGCCGCTGCTCGGGCGGCAGGTCGCGCATCGTCAGGATCGCCAGCATCAACGCGTTCGTCGGCGTGTCCATGTAGTCCGGGGACTGGCGCCACCAGTAGTTCACGAGCACGTTGAACGCGGACAGCGCTTCCACGTGGTGCCACCACATCGATGGGATGAACAGCGCGTCGCCGGGGCCCATCTCGGCCACTTCCGCATGCTGCAGCGCCTCGGCGTAGCGCGGGAAGCGCCCGAAGTCCGGGTTGCGCACGTCGACGAGGCTGATCGCCTGGCCGGCCGGATTGAAGTCGAGCGGGCCGACGTACAGGTTCTTCAGCTGGTCCGGCGGGAACAGCGTGAAGCGCCGCTCGCCGACCGCGACGACCGCCATATTGTCGGGCAGGTCGTAGTGCGTGGCGACGACGGTGCGGTTGCCGATCCAGATGCTGGCCAGCGGATTGCGGTCGCCGAGGTCCAGGTCGTTCTCGGCGCGCAGGCCGGGCAGGGCGCCGTCGATCGACGTCGAGCCCACGTAGATCGCGCCGGGATCCGGCCGCTTGCGGTGTTCGGCCAGTTCGTCCAGCACCTGGTCGAGCCGCCCGCGCACGTTGTGGAAGTTGAAGCCCGTGATCGTGTCGTTGTAGAAGAAGCGGCCGCCGATCTGCGGCGGGCCAAGCATGGCGTTGACGGTCGCGTCACGATAAAACCGGCGCAGGTAGGCGTCTGCGCTTTCGGCGGATGCGCGTCCCCTTTGCACGAGGGGCCAGTCGGCCGCGAGGCCGCGTACGATGTAGGGCCGCGTTGCGCGCAGCATCTCGTCCGGCAGCTTGTTGTCGCCGAACGAGACTTCCCGGACGTGCTTAACGGAGGTCATTGGCGCGGTTCTTCCGTTGGATCAGGCCGCGGAACTGCGCCAGCGACGCCACCGCCATGTAGATGGCCTGCAGATAGCCGTTGTCGTGCAGGCGCGCGAGCTGCTCGCCCGTCAGCTTCGCGAGGCGGTCTTCGTTGATCGTGTAGAAGCCGGCCAGGCGGTTCTGCGAGCCATCGTCCAGTTCCACGTCCAGCACGAACGATTCGATCAGTTCCAGCTCGACGAGCGCGGCGACGAACGCGCGCGATGCGGCGAGGCCTTCGTGGATCGTGCGCAGCACGGAGCTGATGCGTTCCAGGTATTCGCTCGTGCCGCCATAGGTGAGGAACAGCGCCTCGCCCTCGATGCCGCCGTCGCGCACGCGCGGGCTGTCCAGGTCGACGTGGACGGACAGTTCCTCGCCGCTGCGGCCGATCACGAACGGCTGGCGTTCGATCGTCAGCGGGATCGTCGGCGCGTCCCAGCCGTTCGGGCCGAGGAACAGGTTTTCGCCCTGTTCGAAGCCGAGCAGGGCGAGCGCGTCGTAGCCGCCGTTGCCGTCCTGCGCGAACACGATCGGGTAGCAGGCCTGCAGGTCGCGGAATTCGGCGGGGAAGGTCAGCGCCGACATCACGGCGTCGCCGTACGCCGCGCCGCGGGTGGTGACCACGCGCAGGTTCTTGTGGTCGACGTTGTTCAGGGGTGCATGGTTGGCCATCGGTGGTAGTCTCTCTCGTTATTGGTATTTTGGTGGTGTCTCCGCTAGCCTGGCGGCATGCCGTACTGGCGGATGTGGTGGAGCATCTCGCGGTTCGCGGGCAGCTGCGGCAGCATCCGGGCGGTGAGCCGCGCGGCCTCGCGGAAGTACTGGGAGGCAGCCTCCGGCAGGTCGGAGGCGCGCTCGGTCAATTCGGGCCGGAAGCCCATCCCGTACAGGACGTACTGCCAGCTCGCGGACGGGAAGATTTCTTCGATGCGCGGGAAGTCGCGCCGCGACGGCGCGCGCGTGCGCCACAGCGCGAGCAGCTCGCGCAGGCGCGGCGACTGCGTGCCGGGCGCGCGGTGATCGAGCCAGTAGGCGGTATCCGTGCGCTTCGACAGCACGTAGTGCAGCTTCAGGAAGTCGATGATGCGCTCCCAGCGGTACGTGAAGGCTTCGTTGAAGCGGGCGGCGATCGTATCCATCTGTGCACGCGTGGCGGGCATGTCGTCCGCCAGCCAGGCCGCGGACAGTTCCACGAGCGCGAGCGCGGACGCTTCCAGCGGCTCGATGAACCCGGCGGACAGGCCGATCGCGACCACGTTGCGTTCCCAGAAGCGGGCGCGGTAGCCGGGGTCGAACGCGATGTTCCGCGGTTGCGGGACCGCCCCGACGATGCCCGTGGACGCCAGATAGGTGCGCAGCGTCGCCTCCGCCGCGTTGTCGTCGACGTGGGCGCTGGAATACACGTAGCCGACGCCGCGCCGCGCGGGCAGGCCGATGTCCCAGGTCCAGCCGTGCGGCTGGGCGGTGGACGTCGTCTGCGACGCGATGGGCGTGTCATCCGTTGGATAAGGCACCTGCACGGCGAGGGCACGGTCGTTGAACAGCACGTCGCGCTGCGACACGAGCGGCACGCCGTAGTGGCGGCCCAGCAGCAGCGAGGCCATGCCCGTGCAGTCGACGAACAGATCGCCCTCGATCAGGCCCGCCTCGCGCGTGCGCAGCGCGGCGATGTCGCCGTCGTCCGTGGACAGGATGTCGACGACGTGGGCCAGCACGTGGCGCACGCGCAGCCTGTCGACGCAGTGCTTCTGCAGGAAGACGCCGAATTTGCCGGCATCCAGGTGGTAGCCGTAGTTGGCGACGCCGGCGAATTCCGGCGTCTGCGGCTGCTTGGGCGCGCGGCCCTGCTTGCACAAATGCGGCTGGTAACTCACCAGGTCGGCGAACGGCACGTCGCGATGCGACCGTTGCCAGGCCGCGACGAGGTTCGCCTCGCCGTAGCCCTGGGGCAGGGAAAAGGGGTGGAAATAGACGTCGCCGTCGCTGCCGTCGACCCAGCGGTCGAAGCGCGAGCCCTGCTTGAACGCGGCGTCGCATTCGCGGAAGAACGCGGCTTCGGAGACGCCGATGCGCTGCAGCGTCTCGCGCATGGACGGCCACGTGCCTTCGCCGACGCCGATGGGCGGCACGCCCGGCGATTCGACGAGCGTGACGGTCAGGCGCGGGTGTTCGGCCGCGAGGACGCCGGCCGTCAGCCAGCCCGCGGAGCCGCCGCCGACCACCACGACGTGTTCGATGGGTTTACTCATCACAGCTTCCTTTTTCCGGTGGGCCGCATGAGTCTACCTGAAAATGCTGCTTTTGGAACAACTATTTATACGCTGAAACCGATTACGGCAGACTGACCGTACGCGACATTCCCGTCGTTCCCGCCTGCGCGGGAACGACGGATAACTTAGAACTTGTAGCGTGCCCCCAGCATGTAACGCGGTCCGGTCTGCGTCACGTACAGGGCCTGCTGCGTGGTCCGGCCGTGCACGCGGCTCGTCTCGTTCGTCAGGTTGATGGCTTCGAACTGCACGACCAGCTTCGGCGTGACGTTGTAGCCGACCGACAGGTCGAGCTGGCCGTACGGCTCCACGTAGTTCGGGTTCGGGCCCGCGCCGTCGAACGTCGACGACAGGAACTCGCCGCGCCAGTTGTAGGCCGCGCGCACGTTCCACTTGTCGTTCTCGTAGATGCCGACCAGGTTGGCGGAGTTCGACAGGCCGACCAGCGCGAATTGTTCGCCCACGCTGCCGTTATCGTACCGCAGTCCGGAGTGCACGTACGTGTAGTTCGCCGAGATGCCGAAGCCGGTGTTGCCGAACATGTGCTGGAGATTGAGTTCCAGGCCGTTCAGGCTCGCCTTCTTCTGGTTCGAGAACGTCGTGATCTGGAAGTGCGCCACCGGATCGCCCGGTTGGCCGACGATGTTGCCGGTCGGGTTGCCGCTGCTGTCCACGCCCGTCACCGTCACGCCCGCGGCGGTCGGGTGATTCTTGAAGATGTAGTTGCGGATGCAGGCCGGGTCCGTGCCGCAGCCGGCGGCCGACGCTTCGTTCCACAGCGCGCCGCCCACCGGCGTGTGCAGGTTGAACGGCGTGGCGTCGATCTTCGACTGGCCGGCGTAGTTCTCGAGGTCTTTATAGAACGCGTTCACGGAGAAGAAGCTGTCCTTCCCGTAATACCACTCCCACGACAGGTCGAAGTTCTTCGACTTGACCGGCTTCAGCGCCGGATTGCCCTGCGAGCCCGTGCCGCCGTCCACGCGCGCCAGCGTATTCAGGATCTGGCCGCCGGCGATCTGGTCGTAGCGCGGACGGCCGATGGTCTCGCCATAGCTCGCGCGCACCTTCATGTCGTCGCGCAGGTCCATGTCCCAGTCGACCGACGGCAGCAGGTGGTGGTACTTGCCGGTCAAGGTCGTGAACGTCGGGGCGCCGAACGTGACCGGGAATTCGTTGGCGGAGACCATCGTGATGGCGGTGGCCGCCGGCACGAGCGCGGTGGAGACGACGTCCGTCTTCTCGTAGCGCACGCCGATCGCGGTGTGCATCGGCAGCGCCGTATCCCAGTCCGTATTGAACTGCAGGTACAGGCTCTTCGATTTTTCGCCGGTGCGCTGGTCCGTGTCGTACGTGTTCTTCGGCAGGTACAGCGCGGGCAGGCCGGATGCCTTCGACACCACGTCGCGCACCTGCGCGAAGTTGAAGGTGTAGAAGGTGTTG
This sequence comes from Massilia sp. CT11-137, assembly GCF_047302885.1. Taxonomy (NCBI): domain Bacteria; kingdom Pseudomonadati; phylum Pseudomonadota; class Betaproteobacteria; order Burkholderiales; family Oxalobacteraceae; genus Massilia; species Massilia sp. CT11-137. Next base: position 3,318,954 of record NZ_JBKYMP010000002.1, on the reverse strand, counting down.
AACAGGTTCGGGTTCTGGCTGCCGGCCAGCTGGTCGAAGTACTGGCGGATCGTGTCGGCGTGCCACAGGCTGCTCGGGTAGTCCGACGGCTTCGTCGCGCCGGTCCACGAGTCGCGCTGCTGCGTGGAGAACGCGGAGCGGTTCTTGACCTCGATGGTGCCGATGCCGAAGTTCAGGTTCGACGCTTCCAGCATGCGCAGGCGGCCCTTGAACTGGAGCTGGTCGACCTCGCCCTTCATGTAGCCGTTCTGGAAGACGGAGCCGGTGACCTGCTGCGGCGCGCCCGTGAAGTTGGCGCCCTTGATCGACAGGACGGGGAACTCCTGCGAGAAGTCGGCCGTCGTGTCGCCGCGCGAGAAGCTCGCGGTGCCCAGCGTATTGTTCGAGCCGAACGGGCTGTCCGCCTTCGATTCCGCGGTCGAACGGTGCGCGTCGAACTCGAGTTTGAGATCCTTGCTGGCGCGCCACTGGGTATTGAAGCCGATCGACTTGTTCTGCGTTTTCGTCGCGAAGTCGGCGCCGCCCATCGCGATGTCGCTGTTCCCGGCCGGGATGAATTCCGTGTAGAGGAGCGGCGCGGCGATCGGGCCATTGGTCCACGACGATGCCGACGCGCCGAAGTTGAACCAGGCGGAGACGTCGTTGCGCTTCGTCTGCAGCTTGTTTTCCGAGTACGTGTAGTCGAGGGTCGTCGTCAGCTCCTTGACCGGCTGCCACTGCAGGGTCAACTGGCCGTTGGTGCGCTGGCGCTTCACGCCCGTCATGCTGTAGTTCAGGTTCTGCGGCACCTGGTAGATGTCGCCGGGCTTCGGACGGTTCGTGATGTTTTCCGAGCCGGCGGTACCCGGCTGCGGGATCGTGCCCCAGTTGTTCTCGTCGCCGCGGAACGGACCCTTCCAGCCGCTCGACACGGACGCCTGGTTGAAGCCCAGGTTGCGTTCCTGGTAGCTGGCCGAGACGCCGAGGCCCCAGTGGCCATCCTTCGACGTCGTCGAATAGATGCCCGAGAATTCCGGCGTGGTGGAGGTGCTGGCCTTGACGTCGCCCGGCAGGTTGTTGTTCGACGTGTCGTGCACGGCCTTGATGCCGATGCTCGAATACGTGCCCAGTTTGTCGAGCGGACGCGCCGTGATCACGTTGACGGTGGCGCCGATGCCGCCGGTCGGCGTCTCGGCGCGGCTCGTCTTGTAGACCTGCAGCTGCGAGATCGCTTCCGACGCCAGGTTCGAGAAATCGAACGAGCGGCCATTCAGGTCGCCCAGGTTCGACGTCGGCATCTGGCGGCCGTTCAGCAGCACCATGTTGAAGTCGGGACCCACGCCGCGCACGGTGATCTTCTGGCCTTCGCCGTTCACGCGGTCGATCGACACCCCCGAGATGCGCTGCAGCGATTCGGCCAGGTTCGTGTCGGGGAATTTGCCGATATCCTCGGCCACGATGCCGTCGACGATCCCGTCCGACTGGCGCTTCAGGTTCAGCGACGAGGCCAGCGACTGGCGCAGGCCCGTGACGGTGACCTGCTGGATCGACGTGGTCGGGATGTCGCCGCCGCGGCTGTCTTCGGTCGCGGTCGTCTGGGCGTAGGCGGGGATCAGGGCGGCGCAGGCGCTCGCCACGGCCAGGCTCATCAGTTTTTGGTTTGCCTTGGGGTAATGCATTGGGTCTCCTCTGTTTTTATCTCTCTTCACCGCTTCAACATCGTTTCCAATGTCTGGAAACGTTTCCATATGCTGGTCGAATCTTATGTTCAGAAAAAATAATTGTCAACGGAATATTTAGTAGTGCGTGGCCGAAACGGCACACTGAAAATACAGGGCGCGTTTGACATCGAAAAATTCGCGGTGCTATATTGGAAACTGTCTGGGAACGTTTCCACGAGGAGGTCGCATGCCCATGTTTCGCGCTGCCGCCGTGCTTGCCGTTTTCCTGTCGCTGGGGACTGCGGCCCGTGCGCAAACAACGCTCACGCAGCCGCCCGGCTGGGTGCTGGACTGGCACGACGAATTCGACGGTCGCACGCTCGACCGGACCAAATGGGTCCCGGAGACGGGCGGCAACGGCTGGGGCAACCATGAGCTGCAGTTCTATACGGACCGGCCCGACAACGTGCGTGTCGATGGCGGCAATCTCGTCATCGAAGCCCGCAAGGAAGACCGCGGCGGACGCCACTACACCTCCGCGCGCATCAAGACGGCGGGAAAGGTCGAGCGCACGTACGGCCGCTACGAGGCGCGCATCAAGATACCGCGCGGGCAGGGCATCTGGCCCGCGTTCTGGATGCTCGGGGCCGACATCGGCCAGGCCGGCTGGCCCCGCTGCGGCGAGATCGACATCATGGAAAACATCGGCCGCGAGCCGGATCTCGTCCACGGCACGCTGCACGGCCCCGGCTACAGCGGCGACAAGGCCATCGGCAAGCCGCAGCGGCTCGACAAGGGCACCTATGCGGACGACTACCACGTCTACGCCGTCGAATGGGAACCGCGCGAGATCCGCTGGTACCGCGACGGCATCCTGTACCACACGGCGCGGCCGGACACCATCACGGGCGACTGGGTGTTCGAACACCCGTTCTTCGTGATCCTGAACCTGGCCGTCGGCGGGGCCTGGCCCGGCAATCCGGATGCGACGACCGCGTTCCCCCAGCAGATGCTGGTCGACTACGTGCGCGTCTACAAGCGTGCGCGTTGACGAATCGTCATGACGGAGTTAGCGCTCTCATGGCATCATGTCGGGCTTGGATGCCGCGCGGTGCGGCATCCGGCGGGTCTGGGGAGAGCGCATGCGGTTCGGGACGTGGTTGACGGTGGGTATGGCGGCGATGTTGGTGGCGGGCTGCGCGCGTCCGCTACGCCCCATGCAATCGCTGTCCGATCCGGAAATCCAGCGCGCGATGCGGCGCGAGCAGGTGCAGGGCCTGGCCTTCGCGACGATCGAGAACGGGCAGGTCGTGAACGTGAAGGCGATGGGCACGCGCAACGCGTCCCTCGGCCAGCCGCTGACGCCGGACACCATCATGGCGGGCGGCACCCTCACGAAGGCGGCCTTCGCGTACATGCTGCTGCAACTGGCCGACGAGGGACGGATCGACCTCGACGCGCCCGTCACGAAGCTGCTGCCGCATCCGTTGCCCACGTACCGCGTGCGGCCCTACGATTTTTCCGACCTCGCCGGCGACGCGCGCTGGCAGACGATCACGCCGCGCATGCTGCTCGCGCACGGCGGCGGGCTCGCCGACTACCGCTGGATGGAGCCGGGCGGCCGGCTGCGCATCCACACCGATCCGGGCGAGCGCTATGCGTATTCGAGCGAAGGCTATGCGATCCTGCAGCTGATCGTCGAGCAAGGCCTCGGCCTGGACGTGGCGCAGGAAATGCGCCGGCGCGTGTTCGACCGCTTCGGCATGCGCCGCACGAGCATGTACTGGCGCGCGGAGTATTCGGAAAACGCGGCGGACGGCTACGCCTTCGACGGCACCCTGCAGCCGCACGAGCGCCGCTACCGCGTGCGCGCCGCGGGCTCGATGGAGACGACGATCGCCGACCAGGCCAGGCTGTGGGCCGGCATCATGCGCGGCGACGGATTGCGGCCCGACACGCGCGCCGCGTTCTCGACGGGCTGGCTGCCGATTGCATCGCGCCGTCGCTACCCCGCGTTCGACGGCGCCGAGACCGCGTGGACGCAGAAGCTGGCGGCGGGCCTCGGTGTCGTCACGTTCGAGGACCGCTCGGGCCCCGGCTGGTTCGACGGCGGCCACGACGAATCGACGGCGGACTTCGTGCTGTGCCTGGAGACGGGCCAGCGCTGCGTGGTGATGCTGTCGAACGACGTGCGGGCGGAGCGCCTGTTCCCGGAACTGGGCCGGCAGGCGCTCGGGCCCGACGACATGCCGTGGAGCTGGGAATATGACTGGCTGGATCAACCTTGACGCCGCGGGCGGCGCCGGCATGCCACAGCCTGCGCCCGATGCCTATTGCGAGGATGCGCGCTTCGAGGACTCCTTTCGGCGTTGGCTGCTGGGCGCGATCGGCGAGCCGGCCGGCAGCTGGCGCGCGGGCGTGCGCGCGCTGTGCTTCAACGTCCACCCGATCACGCCCGGCGACCACGCCGTGGAATTGATCGGCGCCGCGGATTGCGACCCGGCCGCCGCCGACTGGGCGCTGGACGAGGTGTGGCTGCCGTCGCGCCCGCGTCTCGCGCTGCCGGGTGACGTCGCCGATGGCGACGACGGGGTGCTGCTCGTGCGGCGCCTCGTGCGCGCCGCGCTCGCCGACGGCTTCGCGGGCGCGCGCCTGAAACGCTATCCGCGCATCGCCGTGGGCCACGTGGACGGGGCGCTCGACGTCCTGTGGGAGCGCGCGCCAATCTAGGACGCGTCCGGCAAGGATCGCAGGCAGGCGTTACACTTGCCGCTTTACCCGGAGCGCATGTTGTCCCCATCGCCTTTGCCCACCGAGGTGCTCGACCGTCCGCGGCATGATCGTGCCGGCCAGGTCAGCGCAAACCATCCCGACATGCCCACGTGGCTGATGCTGCTGATCGCCGCCGCCTGCGGCCTGATCGTCGCGAATCTGTATTACGTCCAGCCGCTCGTCGGCCCGATCCGCGCGGAGATCGGCCTGCCGGCCGGCGCGGCGGGCCTGCTCGTCACGCTGACACAGCTCGGCTATTGCGCCGGCCTGCTGCTCGTCGTGCCGCTCGGCGACCTGCTCGAAAACCGCAAGCTCGTGCTGGCCCTCGTGGCCCTGCTGGTGGCGGCGCTCGTCGCGGCGCCCCTCGCGCCGGCGCTCGGCCACCCCGTGCCCGCGTTCCTCGCGTGCTCGCTGGTGATCGGCTTCAGCGCCGTATCCGTGCAGGTGCTGGTGCCGTACGCGTCGCATATGGCGGCCGAACACGTGCGCGGTCGAGTCGTCGGCAATATCGTCAGCGGCCTGATGTTCGGGATCATGCTGGCCCGTCCCGTCGCCAGCTTCGTCACGCACGCGTGGTCGTGGCAGGGTGTGTACGTGCTGTCGGCCGTGCTGATGGTGGTGCTCGGGATCGTGCTGCGCGTGCTGCTGCCGGCGCGCCGTCCGCATGCGACGCTCGGCTATGGCGCTTTGCTCGCCTCGATGGCGGGACTCGTGCGCGAGCTGCCCGTGCTGCGCCGCCGCGCCATCTACCAGGCCGGCATGTTCGGCGCGTTCAGCGTGTTCTGGACCGTGGTGCCGCTGCTGCTCGCGAGCCCGGCCTACGGCATGAACCAGCGCGACATCGCGTGGTTCGCGCTGGCCGGCGTCGCGGGCACCATCGCGGCGCCGCTCTCGGGCCGCGTGGCGGACCGCGGCTGGACGCGCCCCGCGACGGTGTTTTGCATGCTGCTCGGCCTGCTGGCGTTCGTGCCGACGCTGGGCCTGGCGGACGGCGGCCGGTTCGGCGTCGGGATCCTCGTGGCGGCCGCCATCGCGCTGGACTTCGCCGTGTCGGGCAACCTCGTGCTCGGGCAGCGCGCGATCTATGCGCTGGGCGCGGAAGTGCGCGGGCGCGTGAACGGCCTGTACATGGCGACGTTCTTCCTGGGCGGCGCGACCGGTTCGGCGCTGGGGGCGTGGAGTTATGCGCACGGCGGCTGGCAGGCCGCGTGCGCCGTGGGGATGGGATTGATCGGGGCCGTGTTCGTCGTCTTCCTCACGGAGCCCCGTGGTATCACTTCGAGGTCTTGAGCAGCGCCGGATAGCCCACGTCTTCCGTCGCCTTTTTCAGGTCGGCGACGGTGGCCTGGGCGTCGTCGTAGACGATGACGGCTTCGCGCTTCTCGTAGCTGACCTTCACCTTCGACACGCCGGGCACCTTCGACAGCGCCGTCTTGATGGTGATGGGGCAGGTGGCGCAGTCCATGGTCGGCACGTTCAGCGACACGGTCTGCTGCTTGGCGAAGGCCGGCGCCGCGATGAAGAGGGCGGCGATGGCGAGGGATCGGGTGAAGTTCATGATGGCTATCCTCAGTAAAACAGCGGGGCGATCAGCGGAAAGCCCAGCAACAGCGCGACGAACAGCGCGCAGGCGATGAATACGCGGCGCATCAGCGGCCGTGTGGTGGCGCAGTCGCCGCTCTCCAGGTCGCACGCGCGCGCCGGACGGAACACGAGCCAGCCGGCCCACGCCAGCGCACCCACGGTCAGGGCGATGGCATACGGCGTCACGGGCTTCAGCGCCTGAAGGTTGACCATCCACGCGCCCGTCACGCCGATGAGCACGAGCGCGAGCGGCAGCACGCAGCACGTGGAGGCGAGCAGCGCCGCGAGCATGCCGATGGCGAGCAGGCGGCCGGCCCTGCGTTCGGTACCGTCGACGGGTTGGCGGGCGAGCGTGGACATGTCGGTCAGATGGCGCGCGACGTGATGGTGTACTTGAACGTGTCCGGCGCGAGCGAGTCGTACGCTTCGCCGCCGCTCTGCGCCTGCGGGTACATCAGGAAGCCGACCTTGCCGGCGACGGAGCCCGGCAGGCGCACGTCGTGGGCAAAGTTATAGCCCATCCAGTTGCCTTCCCAGCCGCCGAACAGCGCGCGCTTGACGGGCGCGACGACGGGGTTGTCCGGGTCCTTGATCCAGTTCGCGGTTTCCTGGCGCATGACCTTGGCCACGTCCGCCGGGTCCATCGCGACCCAGCCGTGCTGCTTCAGGTAGACCTCGGCGCGGCAGTGCTGGGCGCCCTGCAGCGATGCCGGCTTGCCGCCCAGTTCCCGGTAGCCGAAGGCGCTCGGCGCGATGCGGATGCCGTAGACGTCGCGCGCCGGCACGCCGGAAGCCCGGCACAGGCCCACGAACAGGCCGTTGAGGTCGGCGCACTTGCCGCCGAAGTTGCCCGTCTCCAGCATCGTCTTGATGTCGCCCGTGCCGCAGCCTTTCACTTTCGGCTCGCGGAACGTGTTCAGCACGATCCAGTCGTAGATGCGCTGGACCTTTTCCCCATCCGTGCGCGCGCCCCTCGTAATCGTCAGCGACGTCTTTTTCACGATGCCGTCGAGCGGCATCAGGTCGGTCGGCTGCAGCCACACGCGCAGGTCTTCGGCGGCTTCCGTACCCGGGGTGCGGGTCTTCCAGTTCTCGGCGCGGTCGCGGGTCTGGATGCGCGACACGACTTCCAGCATCGGCGCGACGCTCCCGTCGAATTCGGCGACGAGGAAGCGCGCGCCGTAGTGCGGGTCGCTTTCGACGTGGGCCTTGGTCGCGTTGCCGGACCAGTTGTTCGACAGGCTGCGCTGCCATTCCGTGTCGATGGCCGGCAGCGGGATCCACACGGTCGACGGACCGGCGGCGCGCTGCAGGGCCACCTTCGTCACCACCTCGTAGCTCTTCCAGTCGCCCGGACGCGGGTCGAAGTGGCGTTCCTGCGCGTCCGCCGCCAGCACGGCGCGGGGCAGGGTGGTGGCGAGCGCGAGGCCGCCGGCCGCTCTGAGGAGCGCACGGCGGGCGGTGGACGGTTTGGTGTCTTGCATGGCTTTTCCCTATTTTTGGTGGTTCGTTCGGTGTTGCGATTCCGTCAGCAGCGCGTCGATGGCGGCGCGCAGCTTCGTGTCGTCCGGCGGGATCTCGCCGACCGTGCGCCAGCGCGCGCGGCCCGTGCGGTCCACGAGGATCGTCGTCGGCATCACGCCCGGCGTCCAGCGCTTGAACGCATCGCCCGTGCGGTCGCGCAGGACGGGATAGCCGAGCGGGTGGTCCTGCGTGAAACGTTCGATCGTATCGCGCGGTTCCTTGTAGTTCACGCCCACGACCGTAACGCCGCCGCGGCCCGCCAGGCCTTTCAAGACCGGCAGCTCGTCCACGCACGGGCCGCACCAGCTGGCCCAGAAATTCACGACGACGACCTTCCCGCGCAGGCTCGCCACGTCCCACGGTTGTCCATCCAGGCCCGTCACCTGCAGGGCCGGCGTCGGCTGGCCCGCGGGCCAGGGGCGCAGGGTCGCGTCCTTCGCGACCGCCGTGCCGGCGCTCAGCAGAGCCGCAAACAGCAGGCCGGTGGGCATCCTCATGTGGTGCGTCAACGTGTGGATCTCGAAGCGGAAACAAGCCTCATGATACCAGAGCGTGTCACGCAATGCCCGGCCCGGGCCCTTCCAGTTGGCAGGATGCGACGGCGTTGTTCATCATCCGGCAACAGGCTGGGCACATGAACAACGATTGGCGTGCCAACCGTGCATCCCGCCCGGGCCGCTTGGGGTAAGCTCTGCGGCAAAAATCAGGGAGGGACGATGGGATCGCTACGCACGGGGTCGCTACGGTACGTCGGCGCACTGGCATGTGCACTGGCCGCGGCCGCATGGGCGGCGCCCGCCGCCACCTATCGCAATCCGCTCCCCGTCCACCTGGCGAACGGCGAACCCGCCCAGAACTGCGCCGACCCGGCCGTGCTGCGCGACCCGCGCGCGAAGACGCCCACGTGGTATCTGTATTGCACGAGCGATCCCGTCAGCAAGAAGGAGCGTCCGCTGGACGGCGAGAAGGGCGACTGGCATTTCCACATGATCGCCATCTACCGGTCGACGGACCTGGTCGCGTGGAACTACGTGGGCGACGCGTTCGCCGACCGTCCGGCCGGGCTGGCGGCGCCCACGTCCGGCCTGTGGGCGCCGGAGCCGGCCTTCCTCAACGGTCACTACTACCTGTACTTCACCGTGACCGACGTGGCCGACGCGCACAGCCCCGAAGCGGGCTGCGACAAGGACAGCGCCATCGGCGTCGCAATGGCGGACAGCCCGGCCGGCCCGTGGGTGCCGGCATCGAAGCCGGTGGTGCCGCCCCGGCGCGCGGGACCCGGCTGCGACTTCCAGTGGACGTTCGATCCGAAGGTCGTCGAGGACGGCAGCCGCAAATGGATTTATTACGGCAGCTACGGCGGCGGCGTGTACGTGCAGCCGCTGCGGTTCGACGGCCTGCAGGCCGAGGGCACGCCGCGCAAGGTGGGCGCCGCGTGGCGCTACGAAGGGGCGGAAGTCGTCAGGCACGGCGGCTGGTGGTACCTGTTCGGCTCCACGACGGACTGCTGCAACGGCCCGCTGACCGGCTATGCCGTGTACGCGGGCCGGGCGCGCACACCGGCCGGGCCGTTCCTCGACCGGCTGGGCCAGGACCTGGCCGCGCCCCGCGCCGGCGGCACGCCCGTCCTGTTCCAGAACGGGAACCGCTGGGTCGGCGTGGGCCACAACACGGTCTTCCCCGACGCGGCCGGCCAGTGGTGGACGATCTACCACGGCATCGACGTGAACGAGCCGTTCTTCAGCGCGCCCGACAAGCTGACGCGGCGGCTTGCGCTGCTCGACCGTATCGACTGGGTCGACGGCTGGCCCGTCGCGCGCGGCGCGCCCAGCGACGAACCCCGGCCCGCGCCCGCCACGGTCGCTGGTACGCGTCCCCGCGCACTGGCGCTCGCGCCGGCGCCCGCGCAGAAGACGAGTCCCGAGTGGACGGACAACTTTGCCGGCACGAAGCTGGACGAGCGGTGGACGTGGCGGCGCCCGCCGGCCGACGACGCCTGGTCGACGGGTCCCCAGGGCTTCACGGTGGCGACGGCCGCGACCGACCTGCACGTCGACACGAACACGGCCAGCGTGCTGCAGGCGGCGCTGCCGGACGGCGACTATCGTGTCGAGACAGTGGTAAGACTGGCCGTGCCGGACGGTTGCTGCAAGACGGCCGTGCAGGCGGGCCTGGTGGTGATGCGCGACGACGACAACTACGTCAAGCTCGTCGAGATGGCGCACGGCGGCCTGCACCAGGTCGAGTTCGCGAAAGAGCTGTTTCCCGTGCCGGCCGCGTATCCGCGCTACGGCAACACCGTCGTCGGCACGCCGGGGACGGCCACGTGGCTGCGGCTCGATGTCCACCGGGTCGGGGGGGATGAGCGTTATACCGCATATTCGAGCCGGGACGGCAAGACCTGGGTCGGGGGCGGAACGTGGACGCATCGCCTCGGACCGCAGGCAAGGCTGGGCCTGGTGGCGATGGGCGGCGCCGGCTACCGCGCGGTGTTCGAACGCGTGACCGTGTCCCGCCTGTCTCGTTGATGCGACGTCGCTGGTATCGCTTTGTAACCGGTAGTGAAAGGGCTTGCCAGCGGCGGTTACGGCTCCTAGAGTAGGCCGTACTGAAGAACGAAGGAGCGCAAACGTGGAATACCCCCGCCCACAATTGCGGCGCGCCGCCTGGCGCAGCCTCGACGGCCCCTGGCAGGCCATGTTCGACGACTCGACCCTCTACGTCGATCCGGCCGAGGTGCCGTTCGACCGGACGATCGTCGTCCCGTATCCACCCGAGGCGCGCGCCAGCGGCGTGCACGACCGCGGCTACCGGCGGCGCGTCTGGTACAAGCGCCAGATTTCGCTCGATCCCGCGCTGCTGCCGGGACCGGAGGAGCGGCTGATGCTGCACTTCGGCGCCGTCAACTACCGGGCCCGCGTGTGGATCAACGGGCGCTTCGCCGTCGAGCACCGGGGTGGCCACAGCCCGTTTTCCATCGACGTCACGCGCCACCTGGACGGCTCGATCCTCGAGATCGCCGTGCAGGCCGAGGACGACCCGCAGGACATGCACAAGCCGCGCGGGAAGATGGACTGGGAGCCGGAGCCGCACAAGATCTGGTACCCGCGCACGAGCGGCATCTGGCGCACCGTGTGGATCGAGAAGGTCCCGCGCGCCCACGTCGCGCAGCTGCGCTGGACGGCCGATGTCGCCAGATGGCAGATCCGCCTCGACGCCGACATCGCCCACGTGCCGGAAGGCGGCATGGCCAACGTGACGCTGAAGCTGGGCGACCGGCTGCTCGTGGGCGACCGCTGCCTGCTGACCGGGCCGCGCTTGTCCCGCATCTTCCAGCTGCCCGACCCCGGCATCGACGACGCGCGCGGCCTGTGGATGTGGAGTCCGGAGAGCCCGCAGCTGATCGACGCCGAGATCGAGATCCGCTCGGCCGAGGGCAACCTGATCGACAGCGTGCAAAGCTACACGGCGCTGCGCACGGTGAGCGTGGAAGGCGACCGCTTCGTGCTGAACAGCCGCCCGTATTTCCTGCGCATGGTGCTCGACCAGGGCTACTGGCCGGACAGCCTGATGGTCGCGTCGAGCGACCAACTGCGCCACGACGTCCTGCTCATCAAGCGCCTCGGTTTCAACGGCGTGCGCAAGCACCAGAAGTCGGAAGATCCGCGCTGGCTGTACTGGTGCGACGTGCTGGGCCTGTGCGTGTGGGGCGAGATGCCGTCCGCGTACGGCTTTTCCAGCGCGACGATCCACGGCGTGATGGAAGAGTGGAAGGAACTGGTCGAACGCGACATCTCGCACCCCTGCATCGTCGCGTGGGTGCCGACCAATGAATCGTGGGGCGTGCCGGAACTGATGAACGACCGACGCCAGGTCGATTTCGTGCGCGCCCTGTACCACGTGACCCGCGCGCTGGACGGCACGCGGCCCGTCGTCGGCAACGACGGCTGGGAGATGCCGTGCGGCGACCTCGTGTGCGTGCACGACTACGAGCAGGACCCGGTCGTGCTGCTGGAACGCTACGGCAGCCGCGAAGCCGTCGCCTATACGCTGGAACACGTGCAGCCGGACCGGCGCCGCCTCGTCATCGACGGCTTTACCGGGTTGGGCCGGCCGCTGTTCCTGTCCGAGTTCGGTGGCATTGCCATGTCGAAACCCGGCGAGGAGTCGGGGTGGGGCTATTCGGTGGCGAAGGACAGCAAGGAGCTGCTGACCCGTTACCAGCAGCTGATGTCGGCGGTGCACCGGTGCCGGCCGCTGTCCGGCTTTTGCTACACGCAGCTGACGGACACCTTCCTCGAAAAGAACGGCCTGCTGACGGAAGACCGCGTCCCGAAAGCGCCGATCGAAGCGCTGGCTCTCGCCACGCGCGGGCCGCAGGCGCACCTGCAGGACTGGGTGCTGGACCCCCTCGGCCACAGCCAGCGCTGGCGCGCGCGGCGGGGGCCCGATTTCCCTGTCGAGTGGACGCGCGTCGGAGAAACGGCAGAAGTGCTAGCCTATCCGGGAGAGCGCCAGCCTCCGCAGCTGGAAGCACCGGACATCCCGCCGACCGAACCCGGTCCGTCCGCGGGCCCCCCGGGCTTCGAACGCCGCGGGCGTGGCGCGCCGGGAGCGCGGACACGGCGGAAAGCCGCCTGAAAGCGCCATAGGGTGGCCGGCCCTCCGCCCACGCGTGACGCTAACATGCCGCTGGCGTCCGCGTGGGCACAGGGTGCCCACCCTACAATAACAAGGAGACAACGTGGCGCGACGCGGATCCCCGCGCGCCGCCGCGCTGGTTGCGACCCTGTTCCTCGGGCTGGCGGGCGTGAATGCCCCCGCGCGGGGGCAGGTCGAAGTCAGGATGTGGACGCTGCTTTCGGGCGGCGACGGCGCGCGCATGCGGGCGCTGGTCGACGACTTCAACGCGAGCCAGCGCGACGTGCGCGTGGTCAGCACGACCCTCAAGTGGGGCGAACCCTTTTATACGAAGCTGATCACGGCCTCCGTCGTGGGCGCCGGGCCGGACGTCGCGACCATCCACCTGTCGCGCATCGTCAACCTGGCCGGTGGCGGCGTGCTGCGGCCGATCGCGCCCGCCGAGCTGGCGGCGGCCGGCCTGCGCGGCCAGGACTACCTGCCGCGCCAATGGGCCAAGGCACAGTACCAGAACGCGACGTATGCGATCCCGCTCGACGTGCACCCGTTCGTCCTCTACTACAACAAGACGCTCGCGGGCAAGGCGGGCCTGCTCGGCGCGGACGGCAAGCTGAAGCCGATCGACGGCGTGGATGCGCTGACGGACGCCTTCCGCACCGCCACCGAGCGCACGGGCCAGCGCGGCCTGACGATGGAAAGCAGCCAGAGTTCGTATGCGATCTGGCGCCTGTGGCTGGCCATGCTCGCGCAGCAGAACGTCACGATCATTGCCAATGGCCGCTTCACGTACGGCCCGGCCGGCGCCGCGACGCTGTCGCGCATCAGCGACTGGTTTACGAAGGGCTATGCGCAGTCGGGCCTCGACTACCCGGCGTCGACGAGCCAGTTCATGGGCGGCGGCGCCGCGTTCATGCTGAATGGGGTGTGGGAAGTGCCGGAGCTCGTGCGCGCGACGAAGGCCGGCACGCTCGGCTTCGAATACGGCATCGTGCCGCTGCCGAAGATGTACGCGAACGCGTCCACGTGGGCGGATTCGCACGCGTTCGCGCTGCCCGCGAACCCGGGCCATGAACCGTCGCCGCAAAAAGTCCAGGCTGTGATGCGCTTCATCGCCTACGTCAGCAAGCATTCGCTCGGGTGGGCCGAGGGCGGCCACATCCCCGCGTACAAGCCCGTCGCCGAATCGGCCGCTGCGAAAAGCCTGATGCCGAATGCGATGTATGCGCAGGTCGCGAACGACGTCGTGTACGATCCGGACGGCTGGTACATGGGCGCGGCCGGACCGCTGGAGGCGATCGCGTCGAAATTCCTGCCGGCCGCGCTGTACGGCTACCTGACGCCGGAGCAGGCCGTGCACCGGTTCGAGACGGAAGCGGCGCGCCTCGTGCGCAAGCGTCCGCCGCGCTATTGAGGCGCGCCATGCGACGCGACGACATGGCCCTGGGGCCGACGACGGCCCGGCGCGACACCCTGCCGGCCTGGCTGCTGCTGGCGCCTTTCGTGCTGGCGTTCGGCCTGTTCTTTTTCCTGCCGGCGCTGCAGACGTTCTGGCTCAGCCTCACGGAGAGCAGCCTCACGCGCACGAGCGCCTTCGTCGGCCTGGACAACTACCACACCTTGCTGAACGACCCGTCGTTCTGGGATTCGGTCGGCAACACGTTTTATTTTGCCCTGCTGACGGTGATCCCGCTGTGCGCCATCGGCCTGCTGATGGCGCTGCTCGTCGACCGCTTCACGCGCGTGCAAGGCTGGCTGCAGGGCGCGTTCTTCCTGCCGTTCGTGCTGCCGATCTCCGTGATGACCCTGATCGCCGACTGGATGCTGCAGCCGTCGTCCGGCGTCGTCAATCACATCCTCGGGGGGCAGCGCGCCTGGCTCGCGGACCCGTACTGGGCGCTGCCCGCCGTCGCCATCGGCACGATCTGGTGGACGGTCGGCTTCAACATGCTGCTGTTCCTCGCCGGCCTGCGCAACATCCCCGCCGAGCTGTACGAAGCGGCCGCGCTGGACGGCGCCCGCGGTCTTACCCTGTTCCGCACGATTACGTGGCCGGCGCTGCGGCCCGTCGCAACGACCGCGCTGATCCTGCAGCTGATCGCGTCGCTGAAAGTGTTCGGCCAGACGTACATCCTCACGAGCGGCGGGCCGTTCAACACGACGCGGGTCGCGCTGCACTACATGTACGAGACGGCGTTCACGCAGAGCGATGCCGGGTATGCGGCGGCCGTCGCGATGGCGTTCGTGGCGATCGTCATCCTGCTGTCGCTGCTGCAGGCGTGGCTGGTGAAATTTTTGGCCGGGAGGGACGCATGAGGGCCACGTTCTGGACGGTCGCCGGCGCCGCCTGCGCCATCGTGCTCGCCGCGCTGTGGGCGTTTCCGCTGCTGTGGGCCCTGTCCACGTCGCTGCGGCCGGAGCTCGAGACGGTGTCGGCGAACTTCCACTGGCTGCCGCAGGAATGGACGCTGGACGCGTACCGCAAGACGCTCGGCGCCGGCAACGTCGTGCGCTGGCTGTTCAACAGCTTCCTCGTCGCGTTGCTGGTGACGGTGGTGACGATGGCGATCAGCCTGATGGCAGCCTACGCGTTTTCCCAGCTGCGTTTCCGGGGCCGCGGCATCGTGTTCGGCATCGCCATGCTGGGTTTCCTGCTGCCTTTCGAGGCGCTGCTCGTGCCGCTGTTCCGCACGATGCACCAGCTGGGCCTCATCAATTCGTACGCGGGCATCGTGCTGCCGCAGGTCGTGTCGCCGGTCGTGATCTATGTGTTCAAGCAGTTCTTCGACGCGATTCCCGCCGACTTCCGCGAGGCCGCCGTGATGGATGGCGCGGGCCCGCTGCGCGTACTGTGGAGCGTGTACCTGCCCATCTCTGGCAATATCGTGTGGGCGATGGCGATCGTGACGTTCATCGCGGCGTGGAACAACTTCCTGTGGCCGTTCATCATCGTCACGTCGAACGACATGATGACGATCCCGCTGGGCCTCACGCAGACGTACGATGCGTTCGGCGTACGCTACGCCCAGTTGATGGCCGCGGCGCTGCTCGGCGCCTTGCCGGTGGCATTGGCGTACGTGCTGTTCCAGCGCCGCGTGACGCAGGGCTTCCTGGCGGCGAGCGGATTGAAAGGATAGATTCTATGGCATCGGTAAGGCTGCGCGGCATCCGCAAGACCTATGGCGACAATCCCGTCATCAAGGGCGTCGACCTGGACATCGAGGATGGCCAGTTCGTCGTCTTCGTGGGGCCATCCGGCTGCGGCAAGTCGACTCTCCTGAGGATGATCGCGGGTCTGGAAGACATCACGGACGGCACCCTCGAGCTCGGGGGCGTCGTCAGCAACACGGTGGAGCCGGCCCGGCGCGGGATCGCGATGGTGTTCCAGAGCTATGCGCTGTACCCGCACATGACGGTGGCCGAGAACATGGGTTTTGCGTTGAAGCTCGCGAAGGTGCCGAAGGCGGACATCGTCGCGCGCGTGCGGCACGCGGCCGAGATCCTGCAGATCGCGCACCTGCTGGACCGCAAGCCGAAGGCGCTGTCGGGCGGCCAGCGGCAACGCGTGGCGATCGGTCGCGCCATCGTGCGCAAGCCGGAAGTCTTCCTGTTCGACGAACCACTGTCCAACCTCGACGCCGCGCTGCGCGCGCAGACCCGCGTGGAACTCGCGCGCCTGCACAAGGATTTGAAGGCGACGATGATCTACGTGACGCACGACCAGGTCGAAGCGATGACCCTGGGCCAGAAGATCGTCGTGTTCAACGGCGGCCGCATCGAGCAGGTGGGCACGCCGCTGGAACTGTACGAGCGGCCGGCGAACCTGTTCGTCGCGGGCTTCCTCGGCTCGCCCCGCATGAACGCGTTTCCCGCCGCGCTGGCGGGCCACACGGGCGGCCTCGCGACCGTGCGCGTGCCGGGCGGCGGCATGGCGCAGGTGGCGGCGGATGCGAGCCAGGCGCAGGGCGGCGCCGCGCTGACCCTGGGCGTGCGGCCGGAGCACCTGCGGCTCGAGACCGGCGGCGAGGCGGGCATCCCGGGCCGGTTGTCGCTCGTCGAATACCTGGGCGACGTGACGCTCGCGTACGTCCAGGTCGACGGCGTGGACGGCATGGTGGCGGCCAAGTGTGCGCCGGACGTGCCGCTGCCGGCGCCGGGGACCGCTGTGCGGCTGCGGTTCGATCCCGCGCGGGCGTGGCTGTTCGACGAGCAGGGCGGCGCATTGCCGGCGTTGCGGGAACAAGTGGCGGCTACCTAGAAACCGTCATCCCCGCTTGCGCGGGAACGACGTCAGATCGGCCGTTGCCCGCTTGCTTCGACAAACGATTTCGGCACCACGCCAATCTGCTGCAGCACCCCCAGCCGGTCCGCCTGCAGCCACGCCCGCACGATCTGCCCGTCGCGCAGCTGGTAGATCACATTGCCTTCCTGCGTCACCTCCGCGCGGCTCGGCTTGATGCCGACGAAACGCCCGCCGTGCACGGCGCGGAACGTCCAGCGGACGGCGACCCTGTCGTCTTCGCCGAACACGTCGTGCAGCTCGAAGCGCACGCCCGGAAAGCCCGTCAGCACGGCTTCGATGGTCGCGCGGAATTCGCGCGGCCCCCGTTCGCCGCGCGCGCCGGCGAAGTCCGGGGCGATCAGCGTCTCGAGCCGGTCCAGGTCGCGGCCGTTGATGCACTCCTCGTAGAGCGCCCGGACCAGGGCCTTGTTCATGGCGGTGGCGCTCATGTGATCCTTAATGCGGTCGTTCATGCGTTTGTCCTCGTGGTTGCGTGTCGATGCAAAGCAGTGTAAAACCTCAACTTCACTTGAGGTCAAGAGGATTTTGATGGCAAAGATAGACCCGGCCGACATCGGGCGGTCCTTGACGGTGGGGGAGGTCGCGCGGCGCGCGGGCGTCGCGGTGTCGGCCCTTCATTTCTATGAATCGAAGGGGTTGATCCGCAGCGTGCGCAGCAGCGGGGGCCAGCGGCGCTACGGGCGCGACGTGCTGCGGCGCGTGGCCGTCATCAAGGTCGCGCAGCGCATCGGCATTCCGCTCGCGTCGATCAGCGCGGCGCTGGCGTCGCTGCCGGAAGAGCGCACGCCGACCAAGGCCGACTGGACGCGCCTGTCCAGCCTGTGGCGGCGCGAGCTCGATGACCGCATCGAACAGCTCACCCGGCTGCGCGACCAGCTCGACGATTGCATCGGCTGCGGCTGCCTCTCGATCGAGGCGTGCCGGCTGCGCAATCCCCTGGACGAATTGTCGGAGCAGGGGTGCGGCCCGCAACTGATCAGGGCATCCTCCGCGCATGGCGGAACCGGGCATAGCGATTCAGGAGGTCGTTGATCAACTGTTCGCGCGTATAGCCTGTGACGTCGTGCTGCTGGTCGCCCTCGGAACTGTAGGCCATGGCGCGGTAGTGACGCGTGTCGCTGTTCCTCTCCCCGGACTCGGCCCACGCGAAATTCGGCGCGCGGAAGCCGCGCACGCGGATCGTGTAGCGGAACGTGCCGCGGTCGCCGTGGGGCACGTTCAGGTCGATCCGGCGGTCGGTCTCGGTCAGTTCCGGCGCCAGGCCGCTGTCCCGCATCTCCGCCGCCACCGCGCCGAGGGCCGCGCGTCCGGGCCCGCCGAGAAAGGCCGCGATCTCGGGCAGGTCGTAGAAGCGGGTGATGCTGGCCAGGCGCTGCTGCCAGCTGAGGCCGACGTCCGACGGCGTCTCGGCGGCAATCGACAGGTCGATCGCCGACCCTTCCGATTCCGACTGCAGGGCGCGCAGCAGGCCGTAGCACATGAGCAGCATCACCACGGCGAACGGCAATGCGCTGACGAGGGCAGCCGTCTGGAGTGCCTGCAACCCGCCCGCCAGCAGCAGCACGGCGGCCATCAGGCCCGCGCACGCGGCCCAGAAGATACGTTGCCAGACCGGCGGATTCGGGGCGCCGCCGGAGGTGATCATGTCGACGACCAGCGCGCCCGAATCGGCGGACGTGACGAAAAAGGTAATCACAAGCACGGTGGCGAGGCCGGACGCGATCATCGACAGCGGCAGTTGCTCCAGAACTTCGAACAGGGCCACCGGGAGATTGTCGGCGACGGTCTGCACGATCGGCGCCGCGCCGCCCAGGTCGAGCCGGATCGCGGTGTTCCCGAAGACGGTCATCCACAGGAACGTGAAGAGTACGGGGACCAGCAGCACCCCGCCGACGAACTCGCGGATCGTGCGCCCGCGCGAGATCCGCGCGATGAACATGCCGACGAACGGCGACCAGGAGATCCACCAGCCCCAGTAGAACAGCGTCCACTTGCCGAGCCAGACATTGGGCTCGTAGGCATACATGCGGAAGGTACGCTGCACGACTTCGCCCAGGTAGGTGCCGACGTTCTGGACATAGGCCTCGAGCAGGAATACGGTCGAGCCCGTGGCGAGGACGAACAGCAGCAGCGCGATCGCGAGGATGACGTTGAGTTCCGACAGCCGTTTCACGCCCTTGTCCAGTCCCGAGCCCGCGGACAGCGCCGCCATGCCCGTGATGACCGCGATCAGCACGATCTGCACCTGCGGCGTGACCGGGAGCCCGAACAGGTGCGCGAACCCCGCGTTCACCTGCAGCACGCCGAACCCCAGCGACGTCGCCACGCCGAACATCGTGCCCAGCACGGCGAAGATGTCGATGGCATGGCCGGCAGGGCCGTGGATGCGGTTGCCGATCAGGGGGAAGAGGCTCGACCTGAGCGTGAGCGGCAGGCCGCGCCGGAACGCGAAGTACGCGAGCGCCAGCCCGACCACGACGTAGATCGCCCAGGCGTGAAAGCCCCAATGGAAAAAGGTCAGCACCATCGCCTGGCGCGCCGACTCGATCGTGCGGCCGGCGCCCACCGGCGGCAGCGCATAGTGCTGGATGGGCTCGGCGACGCCGAAGAACAGCAGGCCGATCCCCATGCCGGCGCTGAACAGCATGGCGAGCCAGGACAGGTAACTGTATTCCGGCTCGCTGTCGTCCGGTCCCAGCCTGACGTCGCCATAGCGGCTCATCATCAGGAAGATCACGAAGATCAGGAAGAACGCGACGGACAGGATGTAGAACCAGCCGAAATCGCGCACGATACCCGCCTGGAGTGTATCGAACAGGCTGCCGACGCGTTTCGGAAACAGTGCCGACATGGCGGAAAAGGCGAGGACCAGCGCCGCCGACACGAAAAACACGGGCGGATTGACCTGGATCCATCGGCGTTGGCCCGGCAATGGGCTTGTCATATTGTTCACCTTTCTTGAGCGTTGTGCGGCCGCGCAGATGTCGGAATGCTACCCGGCATGCCAGGCAGATGTCGCCGGCAGGCTGCCGGGGACGGGCGACGGGAAGAGTTAGTGCTTGCTGAGCGGTCCGGGCAACCCGGGACTGTCATGGCTGGCGCCGGCAATGGGTAGCGCCGGTCGAGGCGGAGCGCTCGATGAGCGCGGCTGCGTTTAACCTGAATTATAAGCAATTATGTGCATTGGCACAAATGTGCTTAAATTTAAATCAACTACAACGCTGTAATAATTAGTGATAATGTTGTGCAACCGATGATCCCATGCGAACACCTTTGACATGACCAGGCCCCGCCGACCCACGATGACCGACATCGCCAAGCTGGCTGGCGTGTCGCAATCGACGGTGTCGCTGGTCATCAACCACATGAGCGGGGCGAAAGTGTCGAAGGTCACGCGCGAGACCGTGCTCCGGATTGCGCGCGAGCTCGGCTACCCCGTCGAGCGGCACGCGCATCCGGCCGCGGCCCAGACCCGCAACCTGATCGTCTATCTCACCGACGAGCTGGCGACGAGCCCGCACGCGATGCAGACCATCGACGGCGCCAAGGAGGCCGCCTGGGAGCAGGATTGCCTCGTCGCCGTGTTCGCGACGCGCGGCGATCCCGAACTGGAAGCGGCCGTGTTCGCGCGCATGCTGGACCATCCGGCTCTGCTGGGCGTCATTTACTCCACCATTTTCACCCGCGCCGTGACGGTGCCGGCCGCGCTGGAGGCGACGCCGACCGTCCTGCTGAACTGCCATACGCGCGACCGAGGGCGCGCATCGGTCGTGCCGAGCGAACTGCTGGGCGGCTATACGGCGACCATGCACCTGATCGAGAACGGACACAGCCGCATTGGCTTCATCAACGGCGAGCACTGGATCGAGGCGGCGGCCGAGCGCCTGAAGGGGTACCGGCAGGCGCTGTCGACGGCCGACATTCCGTTCGATCCGGTCCTCGTGCGCGCGGGCGACTGGCAGGTCGCGGCGGGGTACGAGCACGCGCTGTCGCTGCTGGACTTGCCGCAGCGGCCGACCGCCTTGTTCTGCGCCAACGACCTGATGGCCATCGGCGCGCTGGACGCAGCCCGCGAACGCAAGCTGGCGGTGCCGCGCGACTTGTCCGTCGTCGGGTACGACGACCAGGATATCGCCCGTTACACTCACCCGCCGCTGACCACAGTGTTGTTACCAAACTACGAAATGGGCCGCTGGGCGGCCGATTCCCTCATCGCGCAATGCCGCGCGGACCATGCCTCGAAGGCCATCATCAAGATGGAATGCCCTCTGGTGGCACGCGATTCCGTGGCCCCGCCAAGGCTGTAAAACCGCCCAAAAAGCGGGTTCAAGCGTGCGTCGGCCTGCCGACTTTTGCGTTAGCTTCCTGATAAAAATTATTACTAATTATGAGGAGAATCGCATGACCACGTTCCAGCTCCGGCCCGTGTGCGCGGCCATCCTTGCGCTGCTCGCCCAGGCCGCCAACGCGCAAACCACCGACACGTCACCCACGCAAGTCCAGCAGATCCAGCAGGTCACCGTGACTGGCCTGCGCGGCAGTATCCGCAGCGCCGAGGCGATCAAGCGCGATTCCGTGCAGGTCGTCGACTCGATCAACGCGGAAGACATCGGCAAGTTCCCCGACCGCGCCGCGGGCGACGCCCTGCAGCGGATCGCCGGCGTGCAGGTCGGCCGCGACCGGGGAGAAACCAGCCAGGTGATCATCCGCGGCCTGCCGGACGTCGTGACCACGCTGAACGGCATGGAATACTTCACGGGGAACGGCCGCCGGCTGCAGTACCAGGACCTGCCCGTGCAATCGATCGGCGGCCTGGACGTGTACAAGACGGCGACGCCGAACCAGCTCGAAGGCGGCATCGCGGGCGGCATCGACGTCCGGCTGCGCCAGCCGTTCGACCTGAAGGGCCGGAACGTGACGGGCTATGTGGAAGACCGCCGCCAGAAGGTGAGCGGGTCCGACGCGACGTCGACGAAGAACAATCCGGGCGCCGGCTTCTCGGCCAGCAACCGCTGGAACACGAGCTACGGCGAGATCGGCGCGCTGGTCGACGTGGCGTTCAACCGCGAGCACTGGGGCTATCCCGTGCAGTGGGTCGACCGTCCCGACCGCGTGCATTCGATCGATGCGGATGGCGTCGGCACGCGGCTGGGCGACGGTCCGCTCGCGCCCTCGACGCCGGGCGCGCGCCTGGGCGAGCTGCCCAACGTGGGCGGCATCTACAACGCGGGCGACCGCGACCGCGGCAGCATCCACGGCGCCCTGCAGTGGAAGGTCAACCCGACGCTGGAAGCGAACGTGCAATACCTCGGCACGGGCTACCGCGCGCGCAGCGAAGTGGATTACATCCTCGCCATCACGACGTGGACGCCGCGCCTGACCAACGTGCAGCTGGCGCCGCAGGGCGCCTACTGCAACACGCCGGAAGGCGTCGTGTGCCCGATCCAGTCCGCGTACGCGCAGGCCGCGCAGTATGGCGGGCCGTACGACTGGGATCCGTACACGGCCACGTCGACGTGGGGCGTGAAGGAACACACGACGTCGCACTTCCTGAACCTCGGCCTGAACTACCGCGAGGGCCCGTGGAAGGCGAGCTCCAACTTCGGCTGGACCAAGTCGACGTTCGTGAACGACACGGTGATCGTCGACCAGCAGATCCCCGGCGCCAGCGTCGGCGTCTACACGTACGGCGCGGACGGCCACGGCGGCTACAACAGCGTGAGCACGCCCACGAGCCCGAACGCCCTGCGCGACCCGCGCGCGTTCGTGCTGCGCGGGATGGTGCAGAACTGGGGCATCTCGAAGGGCGAGCAGGTGCAGTGGCGCGGCGACGTGTCGTACCGGCTCGGCGACGGCTTCTTCTCGGGCATCGACGCCGGCTTGCGCCTGTCGAACCGCCTCGCCAGCTTCCACGGCGCGGAAGGCCACAGCGACATCGCGGGGCCGGTGCGCGCGAATCCCGTCGACGCGTTCGGCCCCGGTTTCGAAGCGCTGGTGCCGGGCCTCGACCGGCTGGGCGGCCCGTGGCTGACGCCGTCGCGCGACTTCCTGATCGACCAGGCCGACACCGTACGCGCGTTCTACGGCGCTTCTGCGGGCCGCGTGCCGGACGATCCGACCCGCACCTTCGAGCAGCGCGAAGGCACGAATACCGTGTACGTCGCGGCGCGCTGGAAGACGAAGGCGGGCGACGTCGACCTGTCCGGCACGGTGGGCGGGCGCTACGTCCACGTGGCGCGCAACCTGAACGGCAACAGCCGCATCGGCGACGTGGTGACGCCGATCGCCGTGAACTCGACGGAAAACAACTTCCTGCCCAGCGTTGCGGCCGTCGTCGGCTGGCGCGAGAACCTGCAGTCGCACCTCGCGGTCGGCAAGACGATCACGCGGCCGGACTTCGCGTCGTTGAACCCGGCGCTGTCGCTGATCCCGCCGACCGTCAACGCGCCCGGCACCGGCTCGTCCGGCAACCCGAATTTGCGGCCGACGCGCTCCGTGAACACGGACGCCACGCTCGAATACTACTTCCCGAAGAACGGCTACGGGCAGATCGCGCTATTCCACCGCGACATCGACGGCTACCTGCAGAACATGGAGTCGAGCGAAGTCATCAACGGCCAGAACTATCGCGTGACGCGTCCGCAAAATTCCGGCAAGGGCACATTGCGCGGCGCGGAATTCGGCATCCAGAAGTTCTTCGACTTCCTGCCCGGCCCGTGGAGCAATTTCGGCGCGCAGTTCAACTACACCTGGATCGACGGCGACAACCAGACGCCCGTCTCGCCGACGAGCACGGAATACCGCACGACGGCGCTGACGAATGTCGCGAAGAAGAACTACAACTTCGCGCTGCTGTATGAAGGGAACGGCATCACGGGACGCCTGACCGCGACGCACCGCGGCAACTACGTCGAGCAGATCGCCGAGCCGCGCTTCTTCCAGGACCGCATCGTCAAGGCCAGCACGTACGTGGACCTGAGCGTGTCGTATGCGCTGAACAAGAACCTGTCGCTGCAATTCGACGCGATCAACCTCACGCACGAGAAGTACGAAAGCTATCTCGGCTCCGAGATCCGTCCGCGCGACATCCGCTACAACCCGACCACGTACGGCCTCGGGCTGCGCTTCTCGCTGTGAGCATGCCCATGGCGAAGACGTATCGCAACCCGGTCTACCCGGACGTGTTCGCGGACCCGTTCGTGCTGCGCCACGACGGCGTGTATTACGCGTACGGCACGGCGCCGGGCGGCGCGGACGGGCGCCAGGTGCCCGTCCTGCGCTCGACGGACCTCGTCGAATGGGAACCGCTGGGCCACGCGCTGCTGCCGATCGGCGAGGTGCACTACTGGGCGCCGGAAGTCGCGAGCCAGGGCGGCCGCTTCTACATGTACTATTCGGCGGGATCAAAGCCGGAAGGCACGGACCAGAAGCTGCGCGTGGCCGTCGCCGACCACCCGGCCGGCCCGTTCGTCGACAGCGGCAAGCTGCTCGTGCCCGATCGATCGTTCGCCATCGACGCGCATCCGTTCCGTGCGGAGGACGGGCAGTGGTATCTGTTCTACTGCGCCGATTTCCTGGAACTGGAAGGCGGGTACCGCGTCGGCACGGGCATCGTCGTCGACCGGCTCGTCGACATGACGACGCTGGCGGGCGAACCGCGCGTCGTGGTCCGTCCGCACGAGGACTGGCACGTGTTCCGCAAGGGCCGCACGATGTACGGGGCCGTGTACGACTGGCACACGGTGGAGGGCGCGGCCGTGCTGCGGCACGACGGCCGCTACTATTGTTTCTACAGCGGCGGCGCGTGGGAGCGCGACAATTATGGCGTCAGCTGGGTCGTGGCGGACGATCCGCTCGGGCCGTACACGCGGCCGGCAGGCGGGCACGAAGCGCTGCTCATGCGGACGCCGAAAGGCGGGGACCTGCTGGGGCCGGGGCACAATTCGTTCACCACCGGACCGGACGGCACGTCCACATGGATCGTGTACCACGCGTGGGACCTCGCGCAGACGGCCCGGCGCATGTGCATCGACCGATTGGAATGGCGGGACGGCATGCCAGCCACGCCCGGCCCGACGTGGACGGAACAAACAGCGCCGTAGGGCGGGCACCCTGTGCCCACGCGTGACGCCAACACGCACATACGTTCGCGTGGGCCCGGAGAGCTCACCCTGCGATACTTGAAGTGCGAGCGATTCAGTCCCAATCGCTTCCTGTTTCTTCATCGAACGCCTTGCGGTCGCGCGAAATCATGGCTTCGAGTTCCTCGCGCGCCTGCTTGGCCATCGACACGAACGTCTCGCGGTCCTTGTAATACGGGTATACCGCATCGAGCGTCTGCTTGTTGTAGCGCCTGAATTTCAGCGCGGCCTGCCGCGTGGCGTACGCGCTCTGGCCCAGGCCCGCCGTCATCACGGAGCGGCCCAGCCGCAGCGCCGCTTCAAAGGTCTCGCGCTCGATCAGTTCCACGCCCCGGTCCATCAGCTGGTAGTAGTGCGTGACGTTGCGGGCGCGCGCGAACACGGGCAGGTCGGGATACTCGCGCCGCACGGCGTCGACGAGCTTCAGGCTGTCCTCGATGTCGTCGATGGCGACGACGACGGCTCTGGCCTTCGGCGCACCCGCGGCGCGCAGCAGGTCGGGCCGGGTCGCGTCGCCATAGAACACCTTGAAGCCGAAGTGGCGCAGCACCTCGATCTGGTCCGGGTCGTGGTCCAGCACCGTCAGGCGCACGTTGTTCGCGTGCAGGAAGCGGCCCACGATCTGGCCGAAGCGGCCGAAGCCCGCGACGATCACGTGGTCCTCGTTCGGCTCGATGCGGTCGGCCTTGCGCTTGCCGCCGCGGCCTTCGCGGCCGGCCGACAGGCGGTCGTAGGCCATCAGCGCGAGCGGCGTCACGACCATCGACAGCGCGACGACGACGACGAGGATGTTCGCCACATCCGGCGAGAACACCTTTGCCGTCGCGGCCGCGCCGAACACGACGAACGCGAATTCGCCGCCCTGCGCGAGCAGCAGGGAAAACTGCAGGTGCTGGCCGCGCGCGATCTTCAAGCCGCGCGACAGGCCGTACAACACGGCGATCTTGATGACCAGGAAGCCGGCGACGAGGCCCAGCACGAGGCCAGGCTGCGCGAGGAACACGGCGAAATCGACGGACATGCCGACCGCGATGAAGAACAGGCCGAGCAGCAGGCCCTTGAACGGTTCCAGGTCGGTCTCGAGCGCGTGGCGATATTCCGAGTCGGCCAGCAGCACGCCGGCCATGAACGCGCCGAGGGCCATCGACATGCCCACCCACTGCATCAGCAGCGAGATCGCGATCACGAGCAGCAGCGCGAACGCGGTGAAGATCTCGCGCGCATCCGTCTTGGCGATGATGCGCAGCACGGGCCGGAGCAGGAAACGGCCCGCGACGACGAGGCCCGCGAGCACGCCCGCGACCTTCAGCGCCGCGATCCACGCATTCCCGCCGCCACCGGCGGATTCCGGCACGCCCAGTAAAGGCACGATGGCGATCATCGGGATCGCGGCGATGTCCTGGAACAGCAGGATCGCGAAGCCGGCCTGGCCGGCCGGTGTCGGCATCAGGTTGCGTTCTTCCAGCGAGGCGAGGGCGATCGCGGTCGACGACAGCGACAGGCCCAGGCCCGCGATCAGCGCGATCTTCCAGTCGATGCCGGCCAATAGCGCGGCGCCGAACAGGCCGGCCGCGACCCCGAACACCTGCGCGCCGCCCCAGCCGAAGATCGGCCGGCGCAGCGCCCACAGGCGGCTTGGTTCCAGCTCCAGGCCGATCAGGAACAGCAGGAGCACGACGCCGAATTCGGCGAAATGCAGCGCGTCCTCGCCATCGGCGACGAAGCGCAGGCCGAACGGGCCGATGAGGATCCCGGCGACGAGATAGCCCAGCACGGCGCCCATGCCGAGGCGCTTCGCGAGCGGGACGACCAGCACGGCGGCGCCGAGGTAGACGACCGCGTTCTGAAGAAGATTATGTTCCATCTGCACGCTCCTGTAGAGCCGCAGCGGCGAGGCCCGCATAGCCTTCAAGACGATGGCGGAACTCGGCAGCGAACGCGTCGATCGCTTCCGGCGTCGCCTGTGCGGCGCCGTGCATGACGAGCGGCGCGATCCAGTCCATGCCGCACAGGGCGGCCGTCGCTTCGTACGGCGCGAGGAAGTCGGCGAACGGCCGGCCGTGCAGGCCGCCGGGCCGGTAGGCGTCCGGACCGCTGCCCGTCGTCGTCACGAGCCAGAAGCTTTTCCCGCGCAGCGCGCACTCGCCCGTGTGGGCGTAATCGTTATAGGCCCAGCCGGGCTGCAGCACGACGTCCATCCATTCCTTGACGATGGACGGCATGCCATACCAGCGGAACGGGTGCAGGAACACGAGCAGGTGGGCGGCACGCAGCCGCTCGCGCTCCTGCTCGCCGTCGATGTCGAAATCGGGATAGCGTTGGTACAGGTCGCACAGCTCGACGCCGGGCAGCGCCTGTGCCGTCTCGGCGAGGCGGCGGTGGACGGGCGAGCGGTGCGGCGCCGGGTGGGCGTAGATCACCAGGATGTTCGGTTCGTTCATTCGTCATTCATCAATTGCAACATCGTTTTATAGCATACAAGACATGCCTTGCGTCATTCTCGCCCGACATGTCCTACAAGCCAGCCGGGTGGGTGCCTATAGTGGGCGGATACGGGAGGATTATGATGGTCATCAACGCGAACGAATGGAGAATCCTATGTCCATGCAGAGCGAAGGCAACAACGCCAAAGGGCGCAACTACGATCAGGTGACGAAGGACGGCACGAGTTCCGCCGGCACGTTGGGCGCGGGCGGCACCGGCGCCGGTACGAATGCACAGTCGGATAGCGGCGGCAACCTGCAAAAAGGCAGGGCGGACGATTTGCTGAGCAATGATGCGGACCGCGACAGCGAAGGCTTCGTCGGCGAGGAGGCGGGTGAATTGCAGACCGGCCTCGGCGGCATCGGCAGCTTGAGCACCGGCAACGCGGGCAGCCGCCAGTCGGACGACGACAAGGCATCGGAGTAAGGCCCGGCGGGTCCGGGATCGGGGGCGCGCCAGCGGCCTGGTGCGCGGTACGGGCGAAAGGCGCCGGGGGCGACGCCGTTCGCCCGTGCGTTTTTGTCAGATGTGCAGCGCGTGGCCCAGCGCCCTGAGGGCCGCTTCCTGCACCGCCTCGCCCAGCGTCGGATGAGCGTGGATCGTGCCCGCGACATCCTCCAGCTGCGCACCCATCTCGATCGATTGCACGAACGCCGCAGACAGTTCCGACACCGCGCCGCCGACCGCCTGCCAGCCGACGATCACGTGATTGTCCTTGCGGGCGACCACGCGTACGAAGCCGTCCGTGGACTCCAGCGTCATCGCCCGGCCGTTGGCGGCGAACGGGAAGCTCGCGCCGATGCAATCCACGCCCAGCGCAGCCGCTTCCTGCGGCGTCATGCCCACGACGACCACTTCCGGGTCCGTGAAGCAGACGGCGGGAATCGCGCCCGGCGTGAAATGGCGGCGCTTGCCGGCGATGATCTCGGCCACCATCTCGCCCTGGGCCATCGCGCGGTGCGCCAACATCGGCTCGCCCGTGAGGTCGCCGATGGCCCACACGTTGCGCATCGACGTGCGGCACTGGTTGTCGGTGCGGACGTGGCGCCCGTTCATGTCGAGCAGCAGGCTCTCCAGGCCGTAGCCCTCCGTGCGCGGCCGCCGGCCGACGGCAACGAGCACGCGGTCCGCTTCCAGCTCAGCTTCCTCCCCGCCGCCATCCTTCATGCGGACGCCACGGCCGTCTTCCGCGAGGCCCAGCACGCTCGATTCCAGGTGCAGGCCGATGCCCAGCCGCTTCAGGCTTGCCGCGACGGGTTTCACGAGTTCGTCGTCATAGGCGGGCAGCACGCGGCCGGCCGCTTCCACGACCGTCACCCGCGCACCCAGCTTGCGGTAGGCGATGCCCAGTTCCAGGCCGATGTACCCGGCGCCGACGACGACCAGGTGCTCCGGCAGCGTCTCGGGGGCCAGCGCTTCCGTCGACGACAGGACGTTGCCGCCGAACGGCATGAACGGCAGTTCCACGGGCACCGAGCCGGTCGCGAGCAGCAGGTGTTCGCAACGGATCCGCAGGTCGCCCACCGCGACCGTCTTGCCGTCGAGGATGCGCGCCCAGCCTTGCACGACTTTCACGCCATTCTTCTTCAGCAGCGCGCCGACACCGCCCGTCAGGCGCTTGACGATGCCGTCCTTCCACGCGACCGTTTGCCTGACGTCGATGGTCGGCGCGCCCGCGCGGATGCCGAGCAGCGACTCGCCCGTGTAGCTGGTGGCCTGGTGGAAGGCGTCTGCCGCATGGATCAGCGCCTTGGACGGGATGCAGCCGATGTTCAGGCATGTGCCGCCCAGGTCCGCACCTTCGACGAGCACGGTCGGGATGCCCAGCTGCCCGGCACGGATCGCGGCGACGTAGCCGCCCGGGCCGCCGCCGATGACGAGGAGGGTGGTGTTCTCGGTATTGACCGTCATGCGCTCACTCCACGAACAGGGTGGCCGGCGACTCCAGATACGAGCGCACCGCCTGGATGAATTCCGCCGCCACCATGCCGTCGATGACGCGGTGGTCGAACGACGACGACAAATTCATCAGCTTGCGCGCCACCATGCCGCCATTCCTGATGACGGGCCGGTCGACGATGCGGTTCACGCCCACGATCGCCACTTCCGGGTGGTTGATGACGGGCGTGCTGACGATGCCGCCCAGCGCGCCCAGGCTCGTGATCGTGATCGTCGAGCCGGACAACTCGTCGCGCGCCGCCTTGCCATGGCGCGCCGCATCCGCCAGCCGGGCGATCTCCGCCGCGCTGGACCACGGATCGCGCGCTTCCGCATGGCGCACGACGGGCACCATCAGGCCGGCATCCGTTTGCGTCGCGATGCCCATGTGGACGGGCGCGTAGCGCGTCACCACGTTGGCCTGGTCGTCGTAGCGGGCGTTCACGTCGGGGAAGCGACGAATCGCGAGGACGACGGCGCGCATCAGCAGCGGCAGCAGGGTGATCTTGCCCCGCTCCTCGCCATAGCGCGCGTTCAGCTGGCCGCGCAGCGCTTCCAGGTCCGTCACGTCGACTTCCTCGACGTACGTGAAATGCGGGATCTGGCGCTTCGCCAGTTGCATCTTTTCCGCGATCTTGCGGCGCAGGCCGATCACGGGGACGGCTTCTTCCCCTTCCAGCTGCGCATAACGCCCGTCCGCGCCCGCAGCGCGGCCGCGCCCCGCCACATGCGCGTCGAGGTCCGCGTGCGTGATGCGGCCCGCGGGACCGCTGCCGGCCACGTATTGCAGCTCGATGCCCAGGTCCCACGCGCGCTTGCGCACGGCCGGCGCGGCCAGCGGTTTTTCACCCGCCGCGCGCAATGCAGGCGCAGGCGCAGGCGTGCGCGCGGGACGCGGCGGCGCCGCGACGATGGGCGCCGCCTGCGCGACGCTCGCCGCGGCTTCGGCCACCCGCGGCGGCTCCGGCACGAAGCCGTGCGGCACCTCCGCAGGTTCGTCGGCCGGCGCTGGCGCGGCCTTCGCATTCCCCGCACCGTCCACTTCCAGCCGGATCAGCTCGGCGCCGACCGCCAGCGATTCCCCGACCGTGCCGCCGAGTGAGAGCACCGTCCCGTGCACCGGCGACGGAATCTCCACGGTCGCCTTGTCCGTCATGACGTCGGCCAGGATCTGGTCTTCGACGATCGCATCGCCCGGCTGCACGCGCCACGCGACGACTTCCACTTCCGCGATGCCTTCGCCCAGGTCCGGCATCTTGATCACATGCTGTCCCATCACGCCTCCATCGCTCGTTTGAATGCCGCGCCCACGCGGTCCGGCCCCGGGAAATACGCCCATTCCTGCGCATGCGGGTAGGGCGTGTCCCAGCCCGTCACGCGCTCGATGGGCGCCTCGAGGTGGTAGAAGCAGTGTTCTTGCACGAGGGCCGCGAGTTCCGCGCCGAAGCCGCTCGTGCGGGTCGCTTCGTGGACGACGACGCAGCGGCCCGTCTTCCTGACGGATGCGACGACCGTCTCGAGGTCCAGCGGCCACAGGGTGCGCAGGTCGATGATCTCGGCGTCGATGCCCGTCTCGTTCGCGGCCGCCTCGGACACCCACACCATCGTGCCGTACGTGAGCACGGTGAGGTCCTGGCCTTCGCGGAACACGGCGGCCTTGTCCAGCGCGACCGTGTAATAGCTTTCCGGGACTTCGCCCTTCGGGTGCTTTGCCCACGAGACGACGGGGCGGTCGTGGTGGCCGTCGAACGGGCCGTTGTACAGCCGCTTCGGTTCCAGGAAGATGACGGGGTCGTCGTTCTCGATCGCGGCGATCAGCAGGCCTTTCGCGTCGTACGGATTGGATGGCATCACCGTGCGCAGCCCGCACACGTGCGTGAAGAACGCTTCCGGGCTCTGGCTGTGCGTCTGGCCGCCGTAGATGCCGCCGCCGCAGGGCATGCGGATCGTCAGCGGCGCGGTGAAATCGCCTGCCGAGCGGTAGCGCAGGCGCGCCGCTTCCGACACGATCTGGTCGGTCGCCGGATAAAAATAGTCGGCGAACTGGATCTCGACGACGGGCCGCAACCCGTACGCCGCCATGCCCACCGCCGTGCCGACGATGCCGCCTTCCGAGATCGGCGCGTCGAAGCAGCGCTGCTTGCCGTATTTCGCCTGCAGGCCGTCGGTCACGCGGAACACGCCGCCGAAATAGCCCACGTCCTGGCCGTAGATGACGACGTTGTCGTCGCGCCCGAGCATGACGTCCATGGCCGAGCGGAGGGCCTGGATCATCGTCATCGGGGTGGTCTTGATGTCGTTGTCGATGTCACGCTTCATGTCACACCCCCAGTTGCTGGCGTTGGCGGCGCAGGTGTTCGGGCATGTCCTTGTAGACGTCCTCGAACATCGACGCGGCGCTCGGCACGCGGCCGTCGATCAGCGTGCCGTGGCGTTCCGCTTCCTTCTGCGCGGCCAGCACCTCGGCTTCCAGTTCGGCCTG
Source organism: Massilia sp. CT11-137 (assembly GCF_047302885.1). Taxonomy (NCBI): domain Bacteria; kingdom Pseudomonadati; phylum Pseudomonadota; class Betaproteobacteria; order Burkholderiales; family Oxalobacteraceae; genus Massilia; species Massilia sp. CT11-137. The sequence goes on along the minus strand of NZ_JBKYMP010000002.1, from coordinate 3,287,448 downwards.
CAGGGCCTCGTGTTCCGCGTCCGACCACCAGCCTTTGCCGATCAGGTGGCGGCGCAGGCGGCCGATCGGATCGCCCAGCGGGAAATAGGTCCATTCGTCGGCAGGCCGGTAGCGCGACGGGTCGTCCGACGTCGAGTGCGGCCCGGCGCGGTACGTCACCCATTCGATCAAGGTCGGACCGAGGTTGCGGCGCGCCCGCTCGGCGGCCCAGCACGACGCGGCATACACGGCCAGGAAATCGTTGCCGTCCACCCGGAGCGACGCGATGCCCGCGCCGACGCCGCGCGCGGCGAAGCTGACGCTCTCGCCGCCCGCGATGGCCTGGAAGGAAGAGATCGCCCACTGGTTGTTGACGACGTTCAGGATCACGGGCGCCTGGTACACGTGCGCGAACGTGAGGCCCGTGTGGAAATCGCTTTCCGCCGTGGCGCCGTCGCCGATCCACCCGGAGGCGATCTTCGTGTCGCCCTTGATCGCGGACGCCATGGCCCAGCCGACCGCCTGCGGGATCTGCGTCGCGAGGTTGCCGGAGATCGTGAAGAAGCCTTTGTTCTTCACGGAATACATCACGGGAAGCTGGCGGCCCTTCAGCGGGTCCGCTTCGTTCGACAGCAGCTGGCACACCATGTCCACGAGCGGATACTCGCGCGCCATCAGCAGGCTTTGCTGGCGGTAGGTGGGGAAGCACATGTCGCCATCCTTCAGGGCGAGCGCATGGGCGCTGCCGATGGCCTCCTCGCCGAGCGAGGTCATGTAGAACGACAACTTCTTCTGGCGCTGCGCGATCACCATGCGCGCGTCGAAGATGCGGGTCTTCATCATCGTTCTCAGGCCGAAGCGCAAGCTGTCGCGGTCGAGGCCCGGATCCCACGGGCCGACGGCATTGCCGTCGTCGTCCAGCACGCGGATCATGCCGGCGGCAAGCAGCGCCGTGTCCTGGTAGCGGACGTCGACGGGCGGCCGGGGCGTGTCGCCGGCCTGGTGGATGTCGAGGTAAGAAAAATCGGTCTTGCAACCCGGGCGGCCGGTAGGCTCCGGGACGTGCAGCGACAGAGGTGTACTCTGGCTCATAAACGCTGTCCCCCTTGGTAAGGTGTGTGTGCGGCAGCAACATATTAATTCCGGAAAGACGGCGCACGGGTGCTTTCGCCGGGAATTTTCGTGCTGCCCTGCAGCATGCCGGCACGGGATCGCCGCGCGCGCGCCCGCCGCATCTCGCCCGCACCTTAGCATGCGGTGCAGCGGACAGGGGCCGATCCGGACAAGCTCGCGAATCGTGTGACCGCACGATTGCAAACGCGATTAAAATCGCGGACTTCACAATATTCCAGCGGGCAGATTCACACGATGTCGACTCAGGCGGCTCCGGTCAGGACCTTCGGCGCGGGCGGCGGCCTGCTAGGCGGAATCATCGACGACTACGACTGGGCCGGCACGAGCCTCGGCCCCATCTGCCGCTGGCCGGACGTCGTCCGTACCACCGTCGAACTGATCCTGCGTTCGCCCGTGCCCATCGTCACGTTATGGGGCGAGGACGGCGTCATGATCTACAACGACGCGTATTCCGGCTTCGCGGGCGGCCGCCATCCGCGCCTGCTTGGCTCCAGGGTGGGCGAAGGCTGGCCCGAAGTGGCCGACTTCAACGACAACGTGATGAAAGTCGGCCTGGCCGGCGGCACGCTGTCGTACCGCGACCAGGAACTGACCCTGCACCGCAGCGGCAAGCCCGAGCCGGTGTGGATGAATCTCGATTACTCGCCGATCGTCGATGCGGCCGGCGCCGTCGTCGGCGTGATCGCCATCGTCGTCGAGACGACGGCGAAGGTGCGCGCCGAGCGCTGGCTGAGCGGGGAACACGACCGCCTGCGGACGATGTTCGAGCAGGCGCCCGGCTTCATGGCCCAGCTTGCGGGCGCCGACCACGTGATCCAGTCCGCGAACGCAGCCTATCGCGCGCTGGCCGGCCAGCGCGACCTGCTCGGCAAGCCGCTGCGCGACGCACTGCCGGAGACGGTGCCGCAGGGCGTGATCGCGATCCTCGACCAGGTCTACCTCACCGGCACGACTTATACCGCGACCGCGAGCCCGTTGTGGCTGGCCGACAGCGGCGGCAACCGCCGCCTGCACTACGTCGATTTCGTCTACCAGCCCGTCAAACGCGAGGACGGCACCGTGTTCGGCATCTTCGTGCAGGGCGGCGACGTCACGGTGCGCGTCGAGGCGGAACGGGCGCTGCGCGAGAGCGAGGAAAAATTCCGCACGTTCGCCGAGGCGATGCCGAACCAGGTATGGACGGCCACGGAGGACGGCAGGCTCGATTGGTTCAACACGCACGCGTACGCGTACGGCGGTCTCGATCACGCCGCCCACGCGGGCATCGCGTGGACTGCCATCGTGCACCCCGACGACCTGCCGGCCGTGCAGAAGCGCTGGGCGATCGCCGTGGCGTCGGGCGCGCCGTTCGACGCCGAATTCCGCCTGCGCCGCGCGGACGGCACGTACCGCTGGCATCTGTCGCGCGCCGTCGCGCTGCGTGACGCGGACGGCAACGTGGCCCGCTGGATCGGCACCAGCATCGACATCGAAGACCAGACGGTGATCGCGCACCGCCTCGCGGCGTTGAACGCGGACCTGGAATCGACGGTCGCGCGGCGCACGGCGGAACGCGACCGCATGTGGCGCCTGTCGCGCGACGTCATGCTCGTCGCGTCGTTCGACGGCAACGTCGAAGCCGTCAGTCCGTCGTTCGGGTCGCTGCTCGGCTGGGCCGAGCACGACATCGTCGGCAAGAACTTCCTGCATCTCGTGCACCCGGACGACCAGGCCGCGACGATGGCGCAGATGGCGTCGCTGGGCGAGGGCCATTACGTCTATAAATTCGAGAACCGCTACCGGCGCAAGGACGGCAGCTATTGCGTGCTGTCGTGGACCGCGGCGCCGGACGCCGATTTCATCCACGCGATCGGCCGCGACATCACGGCCGACCGCGAACAGGCGGAGCAGATCCGCCGCACGGAACTGGCACTGCAGCAGTCGCAGAAGATGGAGACGATCGGCAAGCTGACGGGCGGCGTGGCGCACGATTTCAACAACCTCCTGCAGATCATTTCGGGCAACCTGCAGCTGCTGGAAATGCACACGGGGGGCGCGGACGGGGTTGCCAACACGAAGCGGTGGATCGGGAATGCGCGTCAGGCCGTGGAAAAGGGCGCGAAGCTGGCGAGCTACCTGCTCGCGTTCGGCCGCCGCCAGCCGCTGGAACCGAAGGTGGTCAAGATCGGCCGCGTCGTGACGGGCATGGAAGACATGCTGCGCCGCGCACTCGGCGAACAGATCGAAGTGGAGCTCGCGCTCTCGGGTGGATTGTGGAATACGGCGGTCGACGTGGCGCAGGTGGAGAACGCGATCCTCAACCTTGCCATCAACGCGCGCGACGCCATGTCCGGTGCGGGCAAGTTGACGATCGAGGCGCACAACGCCATCCTCGACGATTTATATTGCCGCACGCACGGCGACGTGGCACCGGGCCAGTACGTGATGCTGGCCGTGACGGACACGGGCAGCGGCATGACACCGGACGTGCTGCGCCAGGCGTTCGAGCCGTTCTTCTCGACGAAGGCGGAGGGTAAAGGTTCCGGCCTCGGGCTGTCGATGGTGTATGGCTTCGTCAAGCAGTCCGGCGGCCACGTCAAGATCTACAGCGAGCCGGGGCAGGGCACGACGGTGAAGCTGTACCTGCCGCGCACGACGGCGGCCGAGGAGCCCCTGGGCCCGATGGATCCGCACCAGCCGGCCGTCGGCGGTACCGAGACGATCCTCGTGGCGGAAGACGACGAAGCCGTGCGCACGACCGTCGTCGAGATGCTGACCCAGCTCGGCTACCGCGTGCTGAAGGCGGCGGACGCGGCCAGCGCGCTCGCGGTGGTGGAATCCGGCGTGCCGATCGACGTGCTGTTCACGGACGTCGTCATGCCCGGCACCCTGCGCAGCCCGGACCTCGCCCGCATGGCCCGCGAACGGCTGCCGAACCTCGCCGTGCTGTTCACGTCCGGGTACACGGAAAACTCGATCGTGCACGGCGGCCGCCTCGATCCGGGCGTGGAGCTGCTGGGCAAGCCGTACACGCGCGAAAGCCTGGCGCGCCGCATCCGCCAGGTGCTCGCGAACCAGAGAAACCGCGTCCACGTGGACGGCGCGCCGTCGAATGTGCTGCCGACTCTGCCTTCGGCCGGGCGCAAGCCCGACCCGGGCCGCCTGCGCATCGTTCTGGTGGAAGACGAGGACGAGATCCGCGACTCGACCGCGGCGCTGCTGCGCCACCTGGGCCACGAGGTGCTGGAAGCCGTCGATGCGGAGCAGGCGCTCGCGCTCATTTCGTCCGGGTCGGACGTGCTGATCACGGACGTCTTGTTGCCGGGCATGTCCGGCGACCTGCTCGCCGCCCAGGCCCGCACCCTGGCGCCCGGCATCCGCATCGTGTTCGCGACCGGGCAGGGAGAGGTCAACAACTGGCCGGACGCCGTCGTGCTGCGCAAGCCTTACGACCTGGCCGCGTTGACGGCGGCGCTGGCGGACAGCGTCGCCTGAGCCGCGGCCGCGTCGATGAACGCGGCCGTCGCGTCCGGATTCGTGATGGGCAGCATGTGGCCGCCCTCGACCAGTTCCAGCCGCGCTCCACGCACCTTGTCGGCGAGCGCCTGGCCGTGCGCCCGCCAGTCGAGGATGCGGTCGTCCTTGCCGTACAGGATGCTGACGGGGAGCTGCAGTTCGCCGTAGCGCGTCTCCTGCGCGGGCAGGCAGTCGGGGAGCGCGCGCAAGTCGTCGGACGCCGCCAGGAACGCGCTGGGACGCAAGCCAAGCAGGCCGCCGCCGCGCGTCGCGAAATCCGCCGGCACGGCTTCCGGGCCGAACACCTGGTCCAGGGCCACGCGGCTGTTCTTGATCGACGCGGGAATCGCGAGGGTCCATGCGACGAGATTGCGCCACGTCGGCGACAGGATCGTCAGCCCTTCGAACACGGGCGGCACGTGCTCCTGCATGTGCGTCAGCGGCGCCACCAGCGCGAGGCCGCCCACGCGGTCCGGATGGCGCAGCGCGAGCGCGAGGGCGAGCGCACCGCCCAGTGAGTGACCCACGACGAGCGGACGCTCCAGTCTCAATTGTTCGATCAGCGCGGCGAGCATGGCGGCCTGCGTGTCCAGGTCGGCCGCCGTGCCGGGCGCGCGCGTGGAAAAGCCGGATCCGGCGCGGTCGACGGCGACCATGCGGTAGCGCCCGGCCAGCCGGTCCGTCACGCCGTACGTGTAGTGCGCGAGCTGGCCAGCAAGGCCGTGCAGGAGCAGCAGCGGGGGCAGGTTCGGGTCGCCGCCGTCGAATTCCTGGACGTGCAGGCGCGCGCCGGGCACGTCGACGAAGCGGCCCTGCGGCGGCAGCACGGCTTCCACCTTGCGCGCGGTCCACAGCGTGAACAGGAAGGCCACGAACACCGGCAACGCGAGGACGGCGAGGAGTACCAGGACGAGAGTCATCGTTTGATCGCTTTCTTGAGGAGGGCGGCGTCCTGCGCCATCGCCGGCACGAGCGTCACGGCCGCGGCCCCGCTGCCGACGACGACCGCGTGCCGCCGAGCGCGGCGCGTGCTTCCAGGGTGGCCCAGGTCTTGCCGGGGCAGCCCCGCTGGAGGTGCCGGGCGGCGCCGATGCCGGACAGGCCGGCGCCGACGATGATGACGTCGAAAAATGGCGCCGCGGCGGGTTCGGGCATGGCGTGTCTCGTTGGTTTTGGAATGCGACTGACACTGTATATTGTCACATATCGATAAGCAATGTTCTGTGCGAAAATAGAAGGATGCCTCCAGAAACTTCCCAACCTGCCCGGCCTTATCGCGGCGTCCCGCAAGACGAACGGCGAGCGCAGCGGCGCGCGCAACTGATCGCGGCGGCCGTCGCCGTGTATGGCGAGCGCGGCTACCGCCAGTCGACCGTCAAGGCCGTCTGCGAGGCCGCCGGGCTGACCGAACGCTATTTTTACGAATCCTTCGCGAACAGCGAAGAGTTGTTGATCGCCTCGTTCAACGCCGTCACGTACGGCGTGCTGGGCGAGCTCACCGAAGCGGCCCAGCAGGCCGGCCGCAGCCGGGTCGCGCGGGCCCGTGCGATGTTGCATACGTATTTCGCGGCGCTGCAGCGCGAGCCCCGTTCGGCGCGCGTGTTCCTCGTCGAGATCCGCGGCGTCAGCCGGGCCGTCGACAAGGCGTTCGATGCCGCGCTGCGCGCCATCGGCGAACAGGTCGGGCGCTACGTCGTGCCGCCCGGCGTGCCGGCCGATCCGCTGCTGGAAGCGGGCATCGTCGGCGGCGTGATCCACATCGCGCTGCGCTGGATCGAGGACGGGTACACGCCGGACATCGAGATCGTCACCGACAGCGCGTTACGCCTCGGGATGGTGCTGGGACGGGCGCCGGTGCGGCGGACTGTGGGCAACTGAGACACTGTCGTTCCCGCGCAGGCGGGAACCCAATTTCTCCAGCTACGGACGCAGAGCTTGGATCCCCGCCTGCGCGGGGATGACGGTCTTCAGGCAGGTAGCGTGGATTATGCACCAGGAAGTTTTGGCCAATCGAGCTCGACCCACGTCGGCGCATGGTCGCTCGGCTTCTCGCGCCCGCGCACGTCGCGGTCGACGCCGGCCGCCTTCAGCTTCGGCGCGAGGGCGGGGCTCAGCAGCAGGTGGTCGATGCGCAGACCCGCGTTGCGGCCGTACGCGTCACGGAAATAATCCCAGAACGTGTAGATGACTTCGCCGGGGTGCGTCGCCCGAAGGGCATCCGTCCAGCCCTGGTCGAGCAGGCGCTGGTAGGCCGCGCGCGTCTCCGGGCGGAACAGCGCGTCGTCGAGCCAGCGTTCCGGCTTGTAGACGTCCAGTTCCGTCGGCATCACGTTGTAGTCGCCCGCGATGACGACCGGCGTGCCCGTGGCGATGAGTTCCTGCGCGCGCAGCCGCAGGCGCTCGAACCAGCGCAGCTTGTACTCGAACTTCGGGCCCGGCGCCGGGTTCCCGTTCGGCAGGTACAGGCAGGCGACGAGGATGCCGTTCACGGCGGCCTCGATGTAGCGGCTCTGCTCGTCGTCGGGATCGCCCGGCAGGCCGCGCTGGAGTTCCTGCGGCTCGGTGCCGCGCGCGAGGATCGCGACGCCGTTCCAGCTTTTCTGGCCGTGCCAGATCGGACAATAGCCGGCCGCGCGGATCTCCATCTCGGGAAATTTTTCCTGCGGCGCCTTCAGCTCCTGCAGGCAGGCCACGTCGGGCTGCGTCTCCTCGAGCCACTGGAGCAGGGCGGGGAGGCGGCTGTTGATGCCGTTGACGTTGAAGGTGGCGATGCGCATGGGGTCTCTCATGGGTTGTCGTTGCCGCTATTCTGACCCGAGAATGCCGCGACCGCCGCACGACGCGCCGAAGTAGTCAAACTACGCGCAAATCTTCAGAAATTCTATGTATGCAGCCCATCTCTGTAGCTTTTCTACGGAATTCGGTTAAACTCCGGTATTCCAACAACGATACCGCCCGGAGACCATGAAGCCGATCCCCCACGCCGTCCTCGCCCTTTGCCTGCTCGCCAGCCTGCCGTCCCATGCGCAGAATACGGAGCGCGCGTTCCTCGGCTACCGCAACGACAACGGGACGCTGGACATCGCCACCAGCGACGGCCGCTACCTGATCCGGCCCTACGACGCCAACATCGTCGAGACGAGCTTCGTGCCGCGCGGCGAGACGTTCGACCCGGCGTCGCACGCCGTCGTGCTGAAGCCCGGCCAGGCGCGGGCCACGGTCCGGGAGGCGGACGGGCGCATCCAGCTCGTCACGGACGGCATCACGGTCACGGTGGAAAAATCGCCGCTGCGCATCAGCTATGCGTACAAGGGAAAACCGCTCGTCGCCGAGAAGGGGGGCTATGGCCACGCGGGAGAACTGGAAACCATCGAGTTCGCGCTCGCGGGCGACGAGGCGCTGTACGGCGCCGGCTCGCGCGCCGTCGGCATGAACCGGCGCGGCAACCGCTTCCGCCTGTACAACCGCGCGTCGTACGGCTTCGGCAACCGCGCCGACCAGATGGGCTATGGCATTCCGATGGCCGTGTCGTCGCACAAGTACGCGATCCACTTCGACAACCCGCAGGCCGGCTGGCTCGATTTCGACAGCCGCAAGGACGGTACCCTGCGCTACGAAGTGATGGGCGGCCGCAAGACCTACCAGGTGATCGCGGGCGACGACTGGGCGCAGCTGATGGACGAGACGACGCGCCTGACCGGCCGCCAGCCGCTACCGCCGCGCTGGGCGTTCGGCAATTTCGCGAGCCGCTTCGGGTACCACAACGAGGCCGAAGCGCGCGCCGTCGTCGATAAATTCATCGCGGACGGCATCCCGCTGGACGCCATCGTGTTCGACCTGTACTGGTTCGGCAAGACGGTCAAGGGCACGATGGGCAACCTCGCGTGGGACCGCGACAGCTTCCCCCATGCCGAGGCGATGATGGCGGACTTCAACAGGAAGGGCGTCAAGACGGTCCTCATCACGGAGCCGTTCGTGCTGACGACGTCGAAGCGCTGGCAGGACGCCGCGCAGCAGGGCGTCCTCGCGACGGATGCGCAGGGCAAGCCGTTCGTCTTCGATTTCTTCTTCGGGAACACGGGCCTGGTCGACGTGTTCAAGCCGCAGGCGCGCGACTGGTTCTGGAACATCTATAAAGACCTCAAGGCGGGCGGCGCCGCCGGCTGGTGGGGCGATCTGGGCGAGCCCGAGACGCATCCGTCGGCCGCGCGCCACGCCACCGGCACCGCGGACCAGGTCCACAACATCTACGGCCACGAATGGGCGAAGCTGATCGCCGACGGCTATGCGCGCGACTTTCCGCAGGAGCGGCCGTTCATCCTGATGCGCTCGGGCTACTCGGGTTCGCAGCGCTTCGGCATGATCCCTTGGTCCGGCGACGTGCAGCGGGGCTGGGGCGGCCTGCAGTCGCAGATGGAGATCGCGCTGCAGATGGGCATGCAGGGCCAGGCCTATATGCACTCCGACCTGGGCGGCTTTGCCGGACCCGTGCTGGACGACGAGCTGTACGTGCGCTGGCTCCAGTACGGCGTGTTCCAGCCGATCTTCCGCCCGCACGCGCAGGAAGAAGTGCCGGCCGAGGCGATCTTCCGCACGCCGGCCGTGAAGGCGCGCGCGCGCGACGCCATCCGCCTTCGTTACGCGATGCTGCCGTATAACTACACGGCCGCCTTCGACGACAGCCGCACCGGCATGCCCATGATGCGCCCCGTGCTGTTCGAGGACCCGGACAACGAATTCATGTCGACGACGGGCATCTCGTCCACGTACCTGTGGGGCCCGGACTTCCTCGTCGCCCCCGTCACGGAACCGGGCGCCACGCGCAAGGAAGTCTTCTTCCCGCGCAAGGGCAGCGTGTGGTTCGACTTCTACACGGACGAGCCGCACCACGGCGGCATCCTGGAGACGGTGACGCCGCGTCCGGACCGCATCCCGACTTACGTCCGCGCCGGCGCGTTCGTCCCGCTCGCGCAACCCGTGCAGAGCACGCGCGATTATTCGACGGCAAAGCTCGACCTGCATTACTGGCACGATGCCGGCGTGACGCAGGCGCAAGGCCACCTGTACGACGACGACGGCCACACCGCGCACGCGTTCGAAACGGGCAAGTACGAGCTGGTGCGGTTCTCCAGCACCTTCGCCGACGGCCGCCTGGCCCTGACGGTCGCGCCGGAACCCGGCGCCGCCGCGACGCCGACCGCGCGCACGTTCGACCTGAAGGTGCACAACGTGGCCGCGAAACCCCGTGCCGTGCAGGTCGGCGGCAAGGCGATCGCGTACCGCTGGGATGCGAAACGGCGCGTGCTCGACGTCAGGCTGCCGGCCGTTCGCACCGAAGCGCTGCGGGTGGTCGTGACACTGTAACGCAGGCGCGCTCCGCGCTTGGGTTGAATTCGGTACACTGCTCCTCCGGGATCCGGAATTGCGCACTGCACCATGAAGACCCAATTGTTGCAAGACTTCCAGGAAAGCGGCTCGGCACCGTCGGCGCCGCCATCTCCGCCGCCATCTCAGGCCGCGCCGCGCCGGCGGCCGGCCGTCTGGCACGGCCCCGGTTCGCAGCGGGCCGAAGCCGGCGCGGCCGTCCAGAAGGCCGACCCCGGGCCGGAGCAACGCGCGCCGGAAGTCTCGGCGCGCGGCAAGGGCGTCGCGATCGAAGCGCTGGCCGACCGCATCGCGCAAGCACGGACGGCGCGGCCAACAGCGCCGCCGCCCGTCGACGAGGCCACCGTGCCCGTCGACGAGGCCACCGTGCCCGTCGACGAGGCCGCCGTGCCCCTCGACGAGCCCACCGTGCCCGGCGCCGCGGCCCGCCAGCCCCTGGGCCCGCCGCCCCCTCCCGAGCCGCCGCCGCTCGCCGATCACATTCCGCCGCCGCGCGCCGACACGGGCACGATCCCGCGCCCCGTGCAGCCGGACATCGAAGCGGAGTGGCTCGCCGCGCGCCTGCGCGAGGAAGCGGCGGCGCGCGACACGCCGGCCTGGACGAGCATGTGGAAACGCCGCCTCGTCACGTGGAGCATCGCGGGCGGCCTGCTGGCCGGCCTGGCGGCGGGCGGCTTGTGGCTGTACGAGGAAAACCGGGTCGAGGATGCGCTCGTCGTCGTGGCGAACACGTCACCGGCAGGGCAGCCGCCGGCCGCGGCGGCCTTCGTTGCCCGCGCACCGGCGCCCGCACCGGTGCCGGTGCAGCCCGCCGTCACGCCGGAACCCGTGAAGCCGGTGCCCGATGAGCCCGTCGCCCCCATCGTCGAGGACGAGGCGCCTGCCGCGGCCCCGGTCGACGTCACGCCGCCCCGGCGCACGGCGCGCACGAGGACGGCAGTGAAGAAACAGGGCGCCGCGAAGGCGCGCCGCACGGCAACCAGAGCGACGCCTCCGGTCGCCGCCGACCCGTCGCCGCGCCAGCGCCGCGAAGAGACGCTGATGCAATGCCGGGCCCACGGCTACGACGCGCGCCGGTGTATCGAGCGCGCCTGTACGATGACGCGCTACGGCCTCGCCTGCAAAGGATAGGCCGGCGTGGAATCAGTGGCCGTGCTGTTGTTCGTAGTCGTCCGCCTCGGCCTTGGTCGCATGGACGATGCCGTCCGGATGCTCGGGCGGGGTGTACAGCGTGTACAGGCGCATCGGCTCGCCGCTCGAGGTGTTGATGACGTTGTGCTCGGTGCCGGCCGGGACGACGACGGCGACGCCGTCCTCGAGCTTGTGCTCCTCGCCATCCAGGATCGCGACGCCCTGGCCGGCTTCGATGCGGATGAACTGGTCGTGGCCCTCGTGCCTTTCGAGGCCGATTTCCTCGCCGGGCTGCAGGGTCATGATGACCAGCTGGCTGCGCTGGGTCGTGTAGAGGACTTCCCGGAAATTATTCCCGGCAAGTGTTTTTTCTTCGATGTTGATGCTGTAGCCCGACATGACGTTCTCCGTGAAGTGGTCGTCCGCATTGTATCGGAAAGCGTGATCGGACACGCAATGTTGTCAACACAGCCATAAACGTTTCATGATGTGCATGAGTATTTCCACAATGTTATAATCAGATCATGAACGTTTGACCTTTTCCGATATGACTTCCGACCTCACCACGAAGCGCCGCATGCAATTGTTGATCGAGCGGGTCGCCGATTACGCGATCTACATGCTGAATCCCGACGGCACGGTCGCGAGCTGGAATGCCGGCGCGCGGCGCTTCAAGGGGTACACGGAGGCCGAGATCCTGGGTCAGCATTTCTCGCGCTTCTACACGCCGGCCGACCGCGCCTCCGGCCTGCCGGAACGGGCGCTCGCCACGGCGCTGGAAACAGGACGGTTCGAGGCGGAAGGCTGGCGCGTGCGCAAGGACGGCAGCCATTTCTGGGCCTCCGTCGTCATCGACCCGATCCTCGACGACGACGGCCAGTTGCTCGGCTTTGCCAAGATCACGCGCGACATCAGCGACAAGAAGCTGGCGCGCGAAGCGCTGCGCCGCAGCGAGGAGCAATTCCGCCTGCTCGTCGACGGCGTGATCGACTACGCCATCTACATGCTGTCCCCGGAAGGCCTCGTGACGACGTGGAACGCGGGCGCACGCAACATCAAGGGGTACACGGCGGACGAAGTCATCGGCACGCACTTCGGCCGCTTCTACACGGACGAAGACCGGAACGACGGGCTGCCGGACCGCGTGCTCGCGACGGCGCGCGAACAGGGGCGCTACCATGGCGAGGGCGTGCGGGTGCGCAAGGATGGCACGCGCTTCCGCGCCGACGTCGTCGTGGACGCCATCCGCGACGCGGACGGCCGCCTCGTCGGCTTCGCCAAGATCACGCGCGACGTCACGCAGCGCGTGCAGCTGGAAGAGGCGCGCCAGGCCCTGCAGCATGCCCAGCGCCTGGAAGCGGTCGGCAAGCTGACGGGCGGCGTCGCCCACGACTTCAACAACATCCTGCAGGTGATCGGCGGCAGCCTGCAGCTGCTGGGCGGGACCGTGGCCGGGCTGCCGGCCGCGCTGCGGCATGTGCAGATGGCGCTGGCCGCCGTCGACCGCGGCGCCAAGCTGTCGTCGCAGCTGCTCGCGTTCGCGCGCCGCCAGCCGCTGCGGCCCTGCGTGCTGAACCCGGGCCGCGTCGTGCGCAACATGGAAGACCTCGTGCGCCGCGCCGTCGGCGAACACGTGGAAGTCGAGACCGTCGTCTCGGCGTCTCTGTGGAACACGACGCTCGACCCGCACCAGCTGGAAAACGTCGTGCTGAACCTGGCCATCAATGCGCGCGACGCGATGCCGGGCGGCGGCAAGCTGACGGTCGAACTGTCCAACACGGTGCTCGACGACACCTACGTCAGCGCCGCGCACGAAGTGCCGCCGGGCCAGTACGTGCTGCTCGCGATCTCCGACACGGGCACCGGCATGACGCCGGAGGTGCTTGACCGCGCCATCGAACCGTTCTTCACGACCAAGGGCGAAGGGCAGGGGACGGGCCTCGGCCTGTCGATGGCGTTCGGCTTCGTCAAGCAGAGCGGCGGCCACTTCCGTATCTACAGCGAAGTGGGCCACGGCACGACGATCAAGGCCTATTTCCCGCGCGTGCTCGAGGCGGAGCAGACGCTGCCGGAACCGGTCGCGAACGAGGTGCGCGGCGGCACGGAGACGATTCTCGTCGTCGAGGACGATCCGAACGTCCAGGCGACCGTCGTCGGCATGCTGTCCGAGCTGGGCTACCAGGTGCTGCGCGCCGACAATGCCGAGTCGGCGCTGGCCGTGATGAAGGCGGGCGTGCGCTGCGACCTGCTGTTCACCGACGTCGTCATGCCGGGCAAGCTGAAGACGACGGACATGGTGCGCCAGGCGCGCGCTCTGCTGCCGGACATGAAGGTCCTGTACACGTCCGGCTACACGCAGAACGCGATCATCCACGGCGGGCGCCTCGACCCGGGCGTGGAACTGCTGTCCAAGCCCTACCGCCGCGAGAAGCTGGCGTCTAAGGTGCGCCAGCTGCTGGGCGCGAAGGAGGCGATGTCCGAGCCGGCACCGGCCGCGCCGGCGCCGCGCCAGGCGGTGTCCGCGGGCCTGCGCGTGCTGCTGATCGAAGACGATGCCCAGGCCCGCGAGCTGTACCGCGACATCCTGCAGGCGGCGGGCTTCCAGGCCGACGAGGCGGCCACGGCCCGGGACGCGCTGGCGCTGCTGGCGCGCGACCGCTATCACGCGGCCGTCGTCGACTACAGCCTGCCCGACCTGGACGGCCTCACGCTCGCCCGCCGCATCGTGGAAAGCCATCCGGGCGTGGCGATCGTGTTCGCGTCCGGCTACGGCAGCCTGGTCGCGGGCGCGGCGGACGTCACGGCGCGGGTGCTGACGAAACCGTTCACGGACCTGCAGCTGAAGCAGGCGCTGCTGGCCGCGGTGGCCGAGCGGCGTGACGCGTCACGCCGCGCCTGAGAGGTCGCCTCGAACGCGAATATCGCCGAAAAATCCCAGTTGCAGGCTCGACGCGATGCGCTGGGCCACCTCCATCGCCTCGGTCGCGCCGTCGATGCCGAACACGTCGATGGCCGTCAGCCGGAACAGTGTGAGCCAGCGGACGAAGTGTTCCGTCTCGATACCCGAGAGGGCCATGTGCTTGCCGAAGACATTCCCCTGGAATTCGCCCGTGCCGAGCAGGACCTTGGTCCAGAACGCATACATCCGCGGCATGTGCTCGTGCCACCGTCCGGCGAGTTTCGCTTCGAACACGGGGGACAGCACGGCATCGTCGCGCACGCGCGCGTAAAACGTGTCGACCAGGCGGATGATCGACGATTCGGTGATGGTGGGGGAAGGCATGGCTCGCTCGGGAACAACGTGATGCCCGACATTCTAGCAAAGGTGCATCCGAAATGCACCTTTACCGCCCGCGGCCATGCCCGCCACCAGACCTACTTGCTGGCCGTCTTCACGTCGGCCTCGGGCAGCAGGACGACCTGGACATAGTTGTCCTTGTCGAAGTAGCGCTGCGCGGCCGTACGCACGTCGGCCACCGTCAGTGCGTCGACCTCGTCCATGACCGTCAGCAGGTGCGACAGCGGCGTACCGTCGAGCAGGGACACTTTCACGCTCTGCAGCCAGTACCCGTTCTCGTGCTCCGAACGCTCGTGGACCACGCGCCAGTTGGCCTTGACCTTGTCGAGTTCCGCCTGCGTCGGGCCGTTGGCCTTGACGCTGTCGATCTCCGCGAACAGGGCGGCGACGAGCTTGTCGACCTTTTCGGGGCCGGTCGGCAGCTGCGTGCTGATTTCGTAGTGCTGGTACGGGATGCGCTGCACCGCGCCGGCCATCTGGCCCGAATAGATCAGGCCGAGCTTCTCGCGCAACACCGCGTTCACACGCAAATTCATCACCTCGATGAGCGCATTCATGCGCAGCGCCTCGGCCGGCGACCAGGCCGCCGGACCGGAAAACGTCAGCGACACGACGCTCTTGGGCTCCGTGCCCGCGTGGACTTCCTTCTTGACGACACCTGGCGCGATGCGCAGGCCGACGTCGCGGTAGGCGAGCGGCAGGTCGGGCGTCGGCAACGTGCCGAGGTAGGCGGTCACGAGCGGCTTGATGGTTGCCGGATCGAAGTCGCCGACGACGACGAACGTCAGGCCCTTCGCGCTGGCGAAGCGCTGGCGGTACACGGCGAGACTGCGGTCGAGGTCGATCTTGCCGAGGTCTTCCTGCGTGGGCATACGCCCTTCGTACGGATGACGGCCATAGAGCGTGTCGGCGACCGCTTCGGCGAAGCGCTGTTCGGGGGCGGCCGCGCGGTTGCGCACCATGTCGCCGAGCGCGCCCATGTACGCCTTGTACAGGGATTCGTCGCGCCGCACGCCGTCGAAACGCAACCACAGCATCTGGAACATCGTCTCCAGGTCTTCGGCACCGCTGGCCGACTGGCCGCCGATCTCGTCCGTGTAGTCGGACATCCCGAGCGTCACCGCCGCGCGCCGGCCCGCGAGCATCTTCATCAGGTCCGTGGGCGCGAAGTCCTTGATGCCCATCGACATGGCCAGCCCCGTGGCGGCGCGCGCGTTCGGCAGGTCCTTCTCGTCGACCAGCGTCTGGCCGCCGTAGCGCACCGCGCCCAGCAGCACCTCGTCCTTGCGGAAGGCGGTCGGCTTGAGGACGACCTGCACCCCGTTCGACAAGGTCAGCCGGGTCAGGCCGAGCGTCTCGTCGCGCGTTTCGGTCACGATGCGGCCGGGCGTGGCGGGACGGTCCATCAGGCGTTGCGCGACCTTCTTCTCGGCGCGGTCGGTGACCGTGGCCTGCGCGGCGGCCGCGTCGGCCGCCAGCAATTGATCCGTCGTGGGCGCGGGGCCGGTCTTCGTATTGCCGGCGAACACGACGAGCTTGCCGGCATCCTCCGGGAACGCCTTGCGGGCGGCCGCATTGAGATCGGCCACCGTGATCCCCGGCAGCAATTCCTGCACGAGATGGAACTCGGCCTCGATGCCCGGGATGCTCTCGCCGGCGAGGAAATTGCGCTGGTATTCGGCAACGTACCGCCCGGAATCCGTCGTGTCCCGTTGCTTGACCGCGCTTTCCATCCCATTCAGGACGACTTTGCGGACACGCGCCAGCTCCGCTTCGCTGAATCCGAACTGGCGGACCCGGTGCATTTCCTGCTCGACGGCCGCGACGGCCGGGACCACGCCACCCGCACCCACAACGGCGCTGACGGAGAACGCCTTGTGGCGCGCGCTCACCGGGGTGGTGCGGCCGCCCGCGCCGAGGAAGGGCGGATTCGCCTGCTGCGTCAGCTCGCCCAACCGCAGGCTCAGCAGGATGGCCGCGAGGTTGTCCACGACCTTGGCGCGGTAGCTCCCGTAGGTCCCGAGGTCCGGCTCGAGCCGGACGGGATAGTTGAGCTCGACGGCACTGCGGGGCATTTCCTCGTCGGCGAACACGAACGCTTCCGTCCCCGTTCGTGCGGGAATGTCGGCGTACGTCCGGGGGCGCGGCTGCGGCGGATTGGTCAGCCCGGCGAAGTGCGCCTTGACCAGGCGCTCGGCCTCGGCCGGCTCGATGTCGCCGACGACGATCACGGCCATCAGGTCCGGCCGGTACCAGTCGCGGTAGAAGCGGCGCAGCGCTTCCGGCTGCGCGGTGCGGATCACGTCTTCCTTGCCGATCGGCTCGCGCAGCGCATAGCGCGAGCCGTTGTACAGCTTCGGCGCGAGCGCCTTGCGCAGGCGCTCCTGCGCGCCCTTGTGCAGGCGCGCTTCCTCGAGCACGATCGCGCGCTCCTTGTCGATGTCGTCCGCAGCCAGCGTGACGCCGTGCGCCCAGTCTTCCAGCACCGTGAAGGCCGTCTCCACGTTCTCCTTGCGGTCGGTCGGCACGGGGAGCATGTAGACCGTCTCGTCCAGGCCCGTGTAGGCGTTCAGGTCGGCGCCGAATTTCACGCCGATCGATTGCAGGTACGAGACCAGTTCCTGTTTCTTGAAGTGCGTGGAACCGTTGAAGGCGAGGTGTTCGACCATGTGGGCGAGACCCTGCTGGTCATCGTCCTCGAGCACGGAGCCGGCCTTCACCACGAGCCGCAGCTCGACCCGGTGCTCGGGCTTGCCGTTCTTCTGGATGTAATAGGTCAGGCCGTTCGCCAGCTTGCCGACCTTGACCTGCGGCCCGACGGGAACGCGGGCGTTGAGGTCGACGGCGGCTGTGGCGGGCAGCAGCGTGGCCAGGGCAGCGGCGAGCACCGTGGCGCGAAACAGGAAGGGCATCCGGACATCCTTTGCGATCGTTATCAAGAACCGCGAGCTTAGCAAAGGAACATGCCCCATAAATACACGCATTGTCACGCGGACACGGTAATTGCCCGGACGAACCCGATAGACCGCACCGGCACGCCGAATGTCTTGCGGGAACGCACCCGATCCGGTTAAGGTAGGGACCGTCTCAATCCGACGCCATGCGGCGGATTGTTGTGTTAGCCTTTCTCGGCGGCAATCTCACTGAAAGGAGCGGCGTGGAATCCCAAGTCAAATCTTCCGTGCTGGACGCGATCGGCAACACGCCCGTCGTCAGGCTGGGCCGCCTGTTCCCCGGCTACGACGTGGTTGCGAAGCTCGAATACATGAATCCGGGCGGCAGCATCAAGGACCGCATGGTCCGGCACATGCTCAAGAGCCTGCCGGCCGGGACGGACCGCGTCGTCGAGAGCTCGTCCGGCAACACGGGCGCCGCGCTCGCGATGGCCAGTGCCGTGCTGGGCCTGCAATGCGACGTGACCGTGCCGCAGACCACGAGCATCGAAAAGATCAAGCGCATCCGCGCCTACGGGGCCGAGGTGCACCTGTGTGCGCCGGACGACGGCCTCGACCCCGCGGCCGGTTACCAGGCCGTGGCCGAGCGCCTCGCGCAGGGCGACAACGTCCACCTCCTCGACCAGTACCGCTCCGCGCTGAACCGCGAAGCCCATTACCGCGACACGGGGCCGGAACTGTGGCGCCAGCTCGCGGGCGAGATCGACGTGTTCGTGTGCGGCATCGGCTCGGGCGGGACGATCTCCGGCATCGGCCGCTACCTGAAGGAACAGAAGCGGGACCTCGTCGTGCTCGGCGTGGAGCCCCGCAACTCGGCGTACCGCAAGCTCGTCACGGACACGCCCGCCGACGGGGAGTTCGCCAGCGTCGTCGAAGGCGTGGGCAAACACCAGCCGTCCGGCAGCTTCGACCCCGCGATCGTCGACGACGTCGTGCAGGTGGCCGACGACGACGCGCTCGACTGGTGCCGCCGGCTGGCGGCGGAAGAGGGCATCCTGGCGGGCGGGTCCAGCGGCTGCGTCGCGGCCGGCATCGCGCACCTGCTACCGCGCCTCGCCGGCAAGCGTGTGGCGACCGTGTTCCCGGACTCCGGCGTGTACTATCTATCCAAGTACTTCTGATAACGGATCCGGACCGTGTCCGACCTCATCGCCCTGCTCGGTGCCCGCATTCCGGCCAACCTGGCGCCGTTCATGCTGGCCAGCGTCACGGCACCCGCCGTGCGCGGGGTGCCGCACGGCCCGGACGTCCTCGCGCGCCGGCTCGGCTGCCCCTGCGGCAGCTGGGAACTGAAATTGCGCACGGCGCGGCGGCGCGAGCGGCGCGGGCTGTTCGGCCGCAAGACGGTCGCGGCACCCGTCGCGCCCGTGCATGCCGCGTGCCCCGTGTGCGGGCGCGAGGTGCTGTTGTTCGATCCGGCGCAGCACGGCTGGCATGGCCGTCATGGCGACGGCGTGCGGCCGCGCGCGGACGACGAGGGCTGGTTCGCCAATGCGGCGGGTGAAGTCGTGGTCGCGTACGCATACCGCGCGGAAGACGCGTACCGGGCGATGCTGGCCGACGGGTGCTCCGATCCGCAGGACTGGTTCGACTGCTTCGCCATCGTGTTCCGCGCGGCCGGCGCGCAGCCCGTGCTCGTGCTGGCCGAAGAACAGACGTAGGGTGGGCTCCCCGAGCCCACGGGCGCAGTGTGCAGATTGTCGGCGTGACGCGTGGGCACAGGGTGCCCACCCTACCGCCGCCCCGATAGATAGGCCACGCCCTCGGGCCCGTAACTCTCGCGATGCGGCTCGTCGCGGCGCAGGTGGAACACGTCGCCGGCCCGGTAGATCTTGATCTCGCCGCCCGCGTGCAGGCGGATCTCGCCTTTCAGGATCAGCGCCTTCGCTTCGAACGGATGCGCATGATCGGCCAGCGTGCCGTTCGGCGCGCGTTCGACGAGGACCGGGTCCGCATAACCTTCCGCTTTCAGCGCATCGAGGAATTCCTGTTGTTCCATGCTGGGCTCGCAAGTGTTCGGAGTTCGTGAACGCGGAGTGTATCACTGGTCCATGTCCACACTCATCCCTGTACGACGTTGCGCGACCGGACCGGCGCCCGTGATCACGAAGTCGCGCGGGCGATGCGCGCGCGCCGGCCCTCGGCCACGCGGTAGCCGATCGCCAGCACGACGAGCCAGGCCGGAATCATCCACACCGAGACGCGCAGTTCCGGCGTCGCATACATGATCGCGACGATCCCGCCGAGATACAGCAGGCACGCCCAGTTCGTGAGCGGGTAGAGGGGGCTCGGGAACGCCGTGCGCTCGCCGGCGGCCTGCCTGGCGGCGCGGAAGCGCAGGTGCGACCAGCTGATCATCGCCCAGTTGATCAGCATGCCGGCGACGGCGAGACCCATCAGGAGGCCCAGCGCCTTGCCCGGCACGGCATAGTTGACCCCCACGCACAGCGCGGTGGCGACGGCGGACACGGCCAGCGACGCCAGCGGCACGCCCCGTTCGTTCACGCGCAGCAGCGCGCGCGGCGCGTGGCCCTGCACGGCGAGGCCGTACAGCATGCGGCTGTTCGAGTACACGCAGCTGTTGTAGACGGACAGCGCGGCCGTCAGCACGACGACGTTCAGCACGTGCGCGACGACGCCGGCGTCGAGCGCCTTGAAGATCAGCACGAACGGGCTGGCGCCGGGCACGATCTGGTCCCACGGGTACAGCGACAACAACACGGCCAGCGCGCCGACGTAGAACACGAGGATGCGCCACAGCGTCTGGTTCGTCGCGCGCGGGATCGAGCGGGACGGATCGGCCGCCTCGGCCGCCGTGATGCCGATGACCTCCAGGCCGCCGAACGAGAACATGATGATCGCCATCGACATCACGAGACCCTGGATGCCGTGGGCGAAGAAGCCGCCGTGCGTCCACAGGTTGCTGACGCCGGCCTGCGGTCCCGCCCCGCCGCTCGCGAGCAGGAACACGCCATAGACGATCATCGCGATGATGGCTGCCACCTTGATGACGGAAAACCAGAACTCGCTCTCGCCGAACGCGCGCACGTTGATGAGGCTGATGCCGTTCGCGAGCACGAAGCAGCCCAGCGCCGACACCCACGTCGGCACGCCCGGAAACCAGTACTGCACGTAGATGCCGACGGCGGACAGCTCGGCCATGCTGACGAGCACATACAGCACCCAGTAATTCCAGCCCGATACGAAGCCGGCGAAGCGGCCGCAGTATTTGTCGGCGAAGTGGCCGAACGAGCCGGCGACCGGTTCGTCGACCATCATCTCGGACAGCTGGCGCATGATCAGGAAGGCGACCAGGCCCGCGACCGCGTAGCCGAGCAGGACGGACGGACCGGCCAGCTTGACCGTTTCCGCGACGCCGAGGAACAGGCCGGTGCCGATGGCGCCGCCGAGGGCCATCAACTGGATGTGCCGGCTCTTGAGGCCGCGGTGGAGTGTGGTGTGGTCGGAAGCCATGGTGCCCGCTTGCTAAAAGACAAGGATTTTAAAGCAAACGGTGGCGGATGTGACCACGCGATCGCGAACTCGTACGCGAATATCGAGGCGCGATTTCGTCGTAAAAATATGGACTTGCAAAAACACGGCGGTTCGAGCAATCTTGAACCGGACTCGTCCCGGCATGGCGGATGTCTTCCCGCATGTATTTTATAAGCAGCTGGCCAGGAATATCATGATTCAACCATCAGACGCCGGATTTTCCGCGCTGTTTCACGCCCATCCAGTACCGATGTGGGTGTATGACCTCGAAACGTTCCGCTTCATGGCGGTCAATGCCGCGGCCATCGTCCATTACGGTTATTCGGAAGCGGAATTCCTGGCCATGACGCTCCGCGATATCCGTTTGCGCGAAGATCTCGAGCGGCTGGACGACAACCTGCGGCAGCCGCAGGTACCGAGTATCGAAAAGTCCGGCATCTGGCGGCATGTCAGGAAGGACGGCTCCGTCATTCATGTGGAAATCACGTCGCATCCCTTGTGGTTCGGAGAACGCGCGTGCAGGTTCGTCCTGGCCCACGACGTCACCGAGCGCCTGCTCGCGCAGGACAAGATCATGCGTCTCAGCCGGATCTACGCCGTGTCGAGCGGTGTCAATGCGGCGATCGCCCGGATCCACACGCGTGACGAGCTGTTCGACGAGGTCTGCCGGATCGCGGTGCACGTCGGCGCGTTCAAGACGGCATGGATCGGCGCGTTCGAGCCCGATGTGCTCGAGGGGCGTGTCGTGGCGTGGTGCGGCGGCGAACGGCGCAACGTCGACCGGGTGCACTTGACCTTACGCGCCGACAGTATCGATAGCGCAAGGCCAGCCTGCGTGGCGGCGCGCGAAGTGCGGGCGGTGATTTGCAATGACGTCGCGACGGACCCCGGGCTGGCGCCGCTGGCGAGGGAAATGCTCGAGGAAGGGCAGCGTGCCGTTGCCGCGCTGCCGCTGGCGCCGGCCGGTCGCGTCGACGCCGTGATGGTGTTCATTGCCGATACCGCCGGGTTCTTCGATGCGGAGGAACTCAAGCTCCTCGATGACCTGGTCGGTGACATCAACTTTGCATTGCAGTTCATCGACAACAAGGAGCGGCTCAGCTATCTGGCGTATTACGACGTGTTGACCGGACTGCCGAACGCCAGGCTGTTCGAGGACAGGCTCGGGCAATTCATCCACTCGGCGCAGGCGGGACAGCATGTCGGCACGATCCTGGTGAATATCGATCGGTTCACGCAATTGAACGACGCACTCGGACGCCACATGGGCGACGCCCTGCTCAAACAGGTCGCGCAGCGGCTGGACGAGGCGCTGCCGGGGGGTGTCAGCGTGGCGCGGATCGGTGGCGCCACGTTTGCGATCGCCGTCGCCGAACTGGCGCAGGACGCCGACCTCGAACATATCGTCGATGAGTTCATCCTGGCGACCATCAACCAGCATTTCCGGCTGGGGCCGCACGAAGCACGTGTCCAGGCGCGGGCCGGATTGGCGCTGTGTCCCCGCGATGGCGGCGATGCCGAAACCCTGCTCAAGCATGCGGAAGCGGCGCTGCAGAGCGCCAAGCGCCTGGGCGAACCTTATCTGTATTACTCGCCGGCGATGAATGCCTCCCACGCCGCCAGGCTCGCACTGGAATCGGAGCTGCTGCACGCGCTCGATGCGCAGGAATTCGTCGTGTACTACCAGCCACGGGTTGACCTCGTGAGTGGACGCGTCGTCAGCGCGGAAGCCCTGATTCGCTGGCGGCATCCACAGCGCGGACTGGTGTTTCCCGGCACCTTCATTCCGCTCGCGGAAGAGGTTGGGCTGATCGAGCCGATCGGCGACTGGGTTCTCGATACCGTCTGCGCCCAGCAGGCGCGCTGGCTGCAGGGGAAGATCGACGTCGTGCCGGTCGCGGTCAACCTGTCGGCGGCGCAGCTCAGGAATGGAAAATTCGTACAGGACGTGACGGATGCGCTGTCCAGGCACCAGCTGCCGGCCCACCATCTCGAATTCGAGCTGACGGAATCGATGGTGATGAACGACGTGGAGCTGGCCGCGGCGAATCTGCAGGCCTTGAAGGCGCTGGGTATCCAGTTGTCCCTGGACGATTTCGGCACCGGGCATTCTTCGCTCGCCCACCTGCAGCGTTTCCCGTTCGACGCGGTCAAGATCGATCGCGCGTTCATCCGCGACGTCAATGCCAATGCCGGGAATGCGGCGATCGCGACCGCGGTCATTGCGATGGCCCACAGCCTGCATTTACGCGTGGTCGCGGAAGGGGTCGAAACGGAAGGGCAATTGCAATTCCTGCGCCGGCGCCGTTGCGACGAACTGCAGGGATTTTACTTCAGCGAGGCGGTGCCGGCCGCGCAATTCGAAACGATGCTCGTCGAAAAAACGCAGCTGACGCTCGGACCGCAGGTCGATGAAGATACGCTCCTGATCGTCGACGACGAACCCAACAACCTGTCGACGCTGAGGCGACTGCTGCGGCGCGAGGGATACCGCGTGTTGACGGCGAGCGGAGGGCAGGAGGGTCTCAACCTGCTTGCCCTGAACAAGGTGCAGGTCATCATTTGCGACCAGCGCATGCCCAACATGTCGGGAACCCAGTTCATGCGGATCGTCAGGGAGCTCTATCCGGATACGATACGCATCATCCTGTCGGGATTTACCGATCTCGCGGCGGTGACGGACAGCGTCAACCAGGGGGAACTCTTCAAGTTCATGACCAAGCCATGGGACGATGGCGAACTGGTCAGAAATATTCGCGACGCGTTCCGGCTCCACCGGCAACGCAACGGCTAGGCCGCCGCCGGGCGGGTTCGGCGGCGGCCCCGGTATCCGATCAGACGCCGTGCGGCAGCCCGAGGTTGCGATTCGCCGGCACGGCGATGTCGATCAGCTTCGGCTGCGGCAGGTTCAACCCGTCCATCAGCGTCACGAAATCCTCGCGCGACCGCCCCGACACACGCGCGTTGTGCGCCTTCTCCCAGCCGATCGTCGACACCGACTGGCCCCTGTAGTCATGCCCCGGCCACACGCGCGTCGCATCCGGCAGTGCGAACAGCTTGCGCGTGATGCTGTCGTACAGCGCCGCCGCGCTGCCGCCCTGGAAATCGGTGCGGCCGCAGCCGTCGATCAGCAGCGTATCGCCCGTGAACACATTGCCGCGCCAGACGTAGCACATGCTGCCCGCCGTGTGGCCGGGCGTGTGGATCACGGCGATCGTCTCGGCGGCGCCGAAGCGGACGATGTCGCCGTCCTGCAGCTGCACTTCGGCGGGCGGGATGCCGCAGCCGCTCGGCACGGCGGCACGCGCGCCCGTCAGCTGGCGCAGGCGGCCGGCGGAGGTCACGTGGTCGGCGTGGGCGTGCGTCTCGAGGATGTATTCGAGGCGCAGGCCCAGGCGCTGCAGGTGGGCGAGGTCGCGTTCGACGTGCTGGTCGACGGGGTCGATGATGACCGCGGCGTCACTGCCGGGCGCGGCGAGGATGTACGTGAAGGTCGACGACGCGGCGTCGAACAACTGGATCGGATTGTTGTGCATTCATTCTCCCGAAGGGCCGGCCGCGGCGCGGGTACCGCCGCGTTGGGCCTCGATGCCGGCGCGGATACGCTCGGCCACTTCGAATATTGCCATGCCGGCCACCATCGCCGCAACGAACAGGAGGGTGGACCGTCCGCCGACGGCCAGCGCCGTCAGCGCCGGACCGGGGCAATAACCGACGAGGCCCCAGCCGACGCCGAACGTGATGCTGCCCAGGACGAGCGGCGCGTCGATGCGGCCCGCGCCCGGCACGCGGATATGGCTCCCGAACAGCGGCCGCACGCGCGTGCGGGCGAAGCGGAAGGCGAGGGCGGCGACGAGGATGGCCCCGAGCATCACGAACACCAGCGACGGGTCCCAGGTGCCGCTCACGTCGAGGAAGGCGAGCACCTTGGCGGGATTGCTCATGCCGGACAGGATCAGGCCCCCGCCGAACAGCAGGCCGGCGAGGAAGGCGGTAACGAGATTCATGAAAGATTCCTCAGCGCCCGAGCACGTGGCGCACGATGAAGACGGTGACGACACCGGCCGCCATGAAGCAGGCCGTGGCCAGCAGCGAGCGGGGCGACAGGCGCGCGATGCCGCACACGCCGTGGCCGCTCGTGCAGCCGTTGCCGAAGCGGGTGCCGATTCCCACGAGCAGTCCGCCCACGGCGAGCAGCGCCGGGGAATGGTCGATCTGCGCCGGCGGCATCGCGCGCATGGTCAGCCACACGAGCGGCGCGGCGAACAGGCCGAGAATAAACGTGACGCGCCACGCAATATCGCCGCGGCTGGGTCGCAGCAGGCCGCCGACGATGCCGCTGATGCCGGCGACGCGGCCATTGGCCAGCAGGAGCAGGGCCGTGGCCAGGCCGATGAGTATGCCGCCCGCGAGCGATGCCCACGGGGTGAAATGGAGCCAGTCGATCCGCATGATCAGTCCTCCTTCGGACAATACAGCTGGTATAACAACCGCAGCACGGCCAGCGCTTCCGGACTCGCCACGCTGTAGAAAATCTGCTTGCCGTCGCGCCGCGTGGCGACGAGGCCTTCCTGGCGCAGCACCGCCAGCTGCTGCGACAGCGTGGGCTGGCGGATGTCGAGCGCCGCTTCCAGCGCGCCGACGGGCTGCTCGCCCTGCGTGAGCTGGCACAGCAGCAGCAGGCGATCCGGATTCGCGAGCGCCTTCAGCAGGCCGCCGGCCTGGGCCGCGGCGACGCGCATGGCGTCCGGCGGGAGAGTCGTGACGGTGTCCATGCACTCATTCTATAAAATCACAATCTATAAATCAATAGATTATTTGCTCGGCGGCTGGGGCTGGCTGTCCACGACGCCCGGCATGTCCTGCGTCTGGCGCGGGAACTTGCCCTTCAGCGCGTCGACGCCGCCCTGCGGATGCGCGAGCGGCTTCAGGTCGGCGCGCGACTTGCGCCGGTCTCCGGTGTGGATCTTCATGCGGGTATCGCGCTCCTCGAGCATGTTGGGCAGCAGCTCGCCGTCCCGGTTGAACGACCACGCGAGCATCGGCGCACCCAGCGGCAGGGCGTCGCCGGGCTTGCCGTTGGCGCCCGTGTTCCACACGTGCCACGTCTTGCCATAGCTGTTCATCTTCTTTTTCATCAGCGCGTGTTCGGCCGCCTCGGGCAGGCCGGGCGCGACCAGCTGGCCGCCGAGGATCTCGCCGTTGTGCGGATGCCAGTACTGGCGCTCGTCTGGCGGCAGCCTGCCGTACAGCTTTTCCGAGATGATGTATTCGATGCCGTTCAGGTTGGCCGTGCGCGTATTGCCGTCGAACAGGGCGCATTGCGCGAAGTCCTCGTTGACCTGGCGGCAGAAGTGGTGGGCCTCGACCTGCATCTCCGGTTGGTCCTTCATCGGATGAAAGCCATTCAGGTAGATGTCGAACCCGGCCAGCGGCGCATTGCCCTGCAAGAGTTTCGCGCCCGCTTCGAGCGCGCGCGTGTCGCCGGCCTTCGGGGCGCCGGCGGGCTGCGGGTGCTGGGCGGCGGCCACGGTAGCGAACAGGCAGCCGGCCATGCCGGCGACGGTATGCAGCTTCATTGGAACCTCCTTGGTGGATAGGATCGTGAAACAGGCCGCCGGTTCCGCCCGCGTCAGGTGCGCGCCGGCGGCGCAGGCAGATGAAAAGCCAGCAGCCGGTCGATGCGGTTGCCGTCCATGTCGACCACTTCGAACCGCCAGCCTTCCCAGTCCAGCCGGTCGCCCGCGCGGGGAATCACGGCGAGCTGGTACAGCATGAAGCCGGCCAGCGTGTGGTAGGCGCCGCTGTCCTCGTCGGGGAAGTCGATGTCGGCGCCCGTGAGGTAGCGGAAGCGGTCGAGCACCATGCCGCCGTCGACGAACCAGCTGCCGTCGTCGCGCCGGACGGCGTCCGGCTGGCCGTGGTCGCTCGTCGGCGTGACGTCGCCCACGAGCGCGCTCATCACGTCGGTCAGCGTGATCATGCCCTGGATGTCGCCGTATTCGTCCACGATCATCGCCAGCTCGGCGCGGTGCTGCCTCAATTGTTCCAGCAGGTCGATGGCGCTGCTCGATTCGGGCAGGTACAAGATCGTCTCCAGGGCGGCCTCGATGTCGATGCCGGCCAGCGACTGCGTGCGGATCGCCTGGCCGAACAGGTTGCGCGCACGCACGATGCCAAGCACCTGCGAGCGGTCGCCGCGGTACACGGGGAAGCGGCTGTACGGCGATTCCGCGATGCGCGCGAGGTTGCGTTCCAGCGGCTGGTCGAGGTCGAGGAATTCCAGGTCGACCCGGGGCGTCATCAGCGCGCGCAGGTGCCAGTCGTCGAGCCGCAGGGCGCGCGCGGCGATGTCGTACTCCGCCTTCTCGAACACACCCGCGTCCGTGCTTTCCTTGATCATGCCCGTGACGTCTTCCTCGGTCGGCGTCTCGTCCTTGTGGTGGTGCATGCCGAGCAGGCGCATGATCCCGTCCGTCGTCATCGCGAGCAGCCGCACGAACGGATGCGCGAGACGGGCCATGAATTGCAGCGGGCGCGCGATCATGGCCGCCATCGTTTCCGGATACAGGATCGCGATGCGCTTGGGCACGAGCTCGCCCAGCACGATCGAGAAGAACGTGATGCCGGCCACGACGATCGCGAGCGCGGCGAGCCGCGCATAGCCGTCCGGTACGCCCATCCCGGCGAGCGCCGGCGTCAGGCGCGCCGTGAGCGACGCTTCGCCGAACGCGCCGTTGAAGATGCCGATGAGGGTGATGCCTACCTGCACGGTGGAGAGGAAGCGGCTCGGATCGTCATGCAGGTCGAGCGCGGTACCGGCGCCGCGCCGGCCCTCGTCGGCCATCTTTTCCAGGCGCAGGCGCTTGGCGGACACCACCGCGAGCTCCGACATGGAGAACACGCCGTTGAGCAGGATGAGGGCGAGGATGATGACGATGTCGACCATGCGGGTCCCGTGTGAGCCGGTTGAGGCTCATGATCGCATGAGGGTATCGGGTCAAGTCGCACAGAAGCCGCTCAAGGTTTTGCCGGATTGAAATGCTTGGCAATCCCCGCCCAGCAGTCCTGGTAATTCCCCTGCAACTGCGGCGACTGCAGCGCGTACGGCGTCGCCACCAGCGGATTGCGCGTCTCGAACATGAACGCCATCGTGTCCGTCACCTTGTGCGGCCGGCTCGTGTCCGCGCTGCTCGCCTTGTCGAACGTGGCCGCGTCCGGACCGTGCCCGCTCATGCAGTTGTGCAGGCTCGCACCGCCGGGGACGAAACCTTCCGCCTTCGCATCGTAGGCGCCGTGCACGAGGCCCATGAATTCGCTCGCGACATTGCGGTGGAACCAGGGCGGGCGGAACGTGTCCTCGCCGGCCAGCCAGCGCGGCGGGAAGATCACGACATCCAGCGTGTCGACGCCCGGCGTGTCGGACGGCGCCTGCAGCACGAGGAAGATCGACGGGTCCGGGTGGTCGTAGCTGATCGAGCCGATCGTGTTGAAATGGCGCAGGTCGTATTTGTACGGTGCGTAGTTGCCGTGCCAGGCCACGACGTCCAGCGGCGAATGGTGGATGCCCGCGCGCCACAGGTTGCCGCCGAATTTCGCGACGAGCTCGAAATCGCCCTCGACGTCTTCGTAGCGGGCGACCGGCGTCAGGAAATCGCGCGGGTTGGCGAGGCCGTTCGAGCCGATCGGACCCAGGTCCGGCAGGCGCAGCAGGGCGCCGAAGTTCTCGCAGACATAGCCCCGTGCCGCGCCGTCCGGCAGGTCGATGGCAAATCGCACGCCGCGCGGGATGACGGCGATTTCCTGCGGCTCGACGTCGACCAGGCCGAATTCCGTGGCGATGGCGAGGCGCCCCTGCTGCGGCACGACCAGCAGCTCGCCGTCGGCCGAATAGAAATAGCGCCCGCGCATCGAGCGGTTCGCGGCGTAGAGGTAGATCGCGCAGCCGGACATCGCGGCTGGCGAGCCGTTGCCGGCCATCGTCACGAGGCCGTCGACGAAATCGGTGGGCGCGTCCGGCATCGGCAGCGGGCTCCAGCGCATCTGGTTCGGCGACGCCGCCACGCCGTCGAAGCCGGCGGCGATGCGGCCATTGCCCATCGCCTCGAACGGCCCGTGCATCGCGGCCGGGCGGATGCGGTACAGCCACGAGCGGCGGTTGTGGCTGCGCGGCGCCGTGAACGCCGTGCCAGACAATTGTTCCGCGTACAGACCATAAGCGACGCGCTGCGGCGAATTGCGGTGCGCCGGCAGTGCGCCGGGCAGGGCCTCCGTCGCGAATTCGTTGGCAAAGCCGGACATGTAGCGGTCGGATGAAGCGGTCAAGGGTCTCTCCAGATTGCGTGGCGTTTACGACACTCTAGAGGAGCGCGGCCGGTTTTACGAGATGAATACAAAAATGTAGACTATTTAGACCATCAATAACCCTATCTCCCGCATGATCGAACCCTCTAGCATCGACCTGAATCTGTTATCGGTATTTCAGGAGGTCTACCGCGAACGCCAGATCTCGGCCGCCGCAAGGCGTCTGGGCCTGACGCAATCGGCCGTTAGCAATGCGCTGGCCCGGCTGCGGCGCACGTTCGGCGACGAGCTGTTCGTGCGCACGGCGCACGGGATGCAGCCCACCCCGCTCGCGCAGCAGATGGCCGAGC
The DNA here is from genome assembly GCF_047302885.1 of Massilia sp. CT11-137. Lineage (NCBI taxonomy): Bacteria > Pseudomonadati > Pseudomonadota > Betaproteobacteria > Burkholderiales > Oxalobacteraceae > Massilia > Massilia sp. CT11-137. The sequence goes on along the minus strand of NZ_JBKYMP010000002.1, from coordinate 3,257,923 downwards.
CGATCGGCGCCGCGATGGCCCAGGTGGCACTGGCCCTGTCGCAGCGCAGCCGCTTCGACCCGGCCACGAGCGCCCGCCGCTTCACGTTGGCGATGACGGACGTGGGCGAGGTGTATTTCATGCCCGTACTGATCGAGCGCTGCCGCACGGCGGCGCCGAACGTCGAGATCGCGTCGCTGCGGGCGAACGGGCTGACCCTGAAGGACGATATGGAGACGGGCAGGGTGGACCTGGCGATCGGCGCGTTCGAGGACGTGTCGGACGCGCTGTACCACCGCGCGCTGTTCCGCCAGCCGTTCGTGAGCATGTTCCGCAAGGACCATCCGCTGGCGAAGGGCAAGGTGGACCTGGAGCGGTTCGTGGCGGCGCCGCACCTGATCGTCGATGCGGCCCAGAGTCCTTACGACCGCATCAATGGATTGCTGGAAAAGGCCGGGGTGACGGCCGGGGCCCGGTTCCGGGTGCCGCATTTCACCGCGGTGCCGTACATCGTCAGCACGAGCGAGCTGGTGGTGACGGTGCCGCAAAAACTGGCCGAAAGCGCGGCAAGCCCGTTCGGCCTGAAGTGGATCGAGCCGCCGCTCGCCCTGCCGGCGTTGCAGACCAACGTCTTCTGGCACCGGCGCTTCAACCACGATCCCGGCATCCAGTGGCTGCGGGGACTGATTGGCGACGTGTTCGCGGAATGACGGGCGAACGCGCCGGGAGGCGCGAACATTTTAATGAGAAGAGGAATAGACAATGGCCGACCTGTTTGACAATCCGATGGGGCTGATGGGCTTCGAGTTCGTGGAATTCGCGTCGCCCACCCCGGGCGTGCTGGAGCCCGTGTTCGAAGCGCTGGGCTTCACCAAAGTGGCCGTGCACCGCTCGAAGGACGTCGTGCTGTACCGCCAGGGCGACATCAACTTCATCGTCAACAACGAGCCGAAAAGCGCCGCCTATTACTTCGCGGCCGAGCACGGCCCGTCGGCCTGCGGCATGGCCTTCCGCGTCCAGAACGCCCATAAAGCCTACGCGCGCGCGCTCGAGCTGGGCGCCCAGCCGCTGGACATCCCGACCGGCCCGATGGAGCTGCGCCTGCCCGCCATCAAGGGCATCGGCGGCGCGCCGCTGTACCTGATCGACCGCTTCGAAGACGGTAAATCGATCTATGACATCGACTTCGAATGGATCGACGGCACGGAACGCCACCCGGCCGGTCACGGCCTGAAGCTCATCGACCACCTCACGCACAACGTCTACCGCGGCCGCATGTCGTACTGGGCCGGTTTCTACGAGAAGCTGTTCAACTTCCGCGAGATCCGCTACTTCGACATCAAGGGCGAGTACACGGGCCTGACCTCGAAGGCGATGACGGCACCGGACGGCATGATCCGCATCCCGCTGAACGAGGAGGGCAAGGCGGGCGGCGGCCAGATCGAGGAATTCCTGCTCAAGTACAACGGCGAAGGCATCCAGCACATCGCGCTGCTCACGGACGATATCTTCTCGACCGTCGACGGCCTGCGCGCCGCGGGCGTGCCGCTGATGACCGCGCCGCCGGCCACCTATTACGAGATGCTGGAAACGCGCCTGCCCGGCCACGGCCAGGACGTCGAGGCGCTGAAGGCGCGCGGCCTGCTCGTCGACGGCACGACCGAAGGGGGCACGCAACGCCTGCTGCTGCAGATCTTCTCGGAAACGCAGCTGGGCCCCGTGTTCTTCGAATTCATCCAGCGCAAGGGCGACGAGGGCTTTGGCGAAGGTAACTTCAAGGCGTTGTTCGAGTCGATCGAGCGCGACCAGTTGCGCCGTGGGGCGCTGAAGACCGCCGCCTGATTCGTGACCGGCATGGTGGGCTCGGGGAGCCCACCTACGATCGGTTACGGTAGCGGCACGCGGACAAGAAATCAAACATTTTCAAGGTGTTAAGCGATTTTTGCGAACACCTGTGCACTTCATTTCCAGACAAATACCGGAGTGTTGCGCGCACGTCTCATTCGCCCGTTTCCCACAGATTTTCTCATCGGTTTGTAACCAAAAGCCACAAGCTCGGCACTAGAATTTCCGTACGGCATCAATACCTACTGAAATTCAACCACAAACCATGACTACCCGGCGCCTTGCTCCGTTAACCTTCCTGCTGCTGGCCGCGGCTTCGTCCGCGCACGCCGGCGAATCCGGCGCGCCGCTGACGGCGGAGGTGCCCGCCGACGACCCGCTCAGCGCCACCGTCGCCGTCAGCTCGCAATACGTCTCGCGCGGCATCCGCCAGACGTGGGGCGGCCCCGCAGCGATGGCCGGCATCGACTATGCGCATCCGAGCGGCTGGTCGGCCGGCACGTCCGTCGTCAACGTCAGCGACAGGTTCATCGAGAGCGGCACCGTCGAATGGGACCTGTACGGCGGCTACAGCGGCAGCGCGGGTCCCGTCGGCTGGTCCGCGATGGTCTACTGGTACAAATACCCGGGCGCGCGCATCAGCGCGACGGACACGTCGTTCGACTACGGCGAGCTGGCGGCCGGCGTGGCCTGGAAATCGCTGTACGCCCGCTACAACTACACGTTCAGCCGCGACTTCTTCGGCATCGCGAATGCCCGCGGCACCGGCTACCTCGACGTCGGCGCCGACCAGCCCCTGACGAAGTCACTGACCCTGAACCTGCATGCCGGCGACGGCCGCGTGGCCGGCAGCGGCAACGGTATCTGGGACTGGCGCGACCTGAAGGCCGGCCTGACGCACAAGCTCGAAGACGGCTGGACCGTTGCCCTGAACTACACCCGTGCCATCGGTGCGACCGGCATCTACAACGGCTACACGACGGGCGTGCCGCGCCGCGACGGCCGCCTGGCCGTGGCGAACGTCGCGCGCCGCGCCGTCGTGTTGTCGCTGACCCGCAAATTTTGAATCGAGGAGAAACAATGCGTCGCAACCCCCTGTCGTCTCTCTCGCTGACCGCGAAGATCTGCGCGACGGCCACTACGCTCGTCGTGCTGAGCCTCGCGGTCACGTCGGCCGTCATCGCCGTGCGCAGCAGCGGCACCGCCGAGGACGCGAGCATGCACCAGGCCCGCACGTCCGCGCGCGAAGCCGCCGCCGCCGTGCAGGCGCAGATCGGTACCAAGCTGGGCGCCGTCACCAACCTTGCCGCCGCGATGAGCGCGCTGCGCGAAGCGGACATCGCGCCGTCGCGTCCGCAGGTGTCCGCGATGACACAAGGCATGCTGCGCAGCTTTGGTGACCTGATCGGTGGTGCCGTGACCTGGGAGCCGGACGCGCTGGACGGCAAGGACGCCGACTTCGCGGGCAAGGCGCCGGAATATGACGCGACCGGCCGCTACATGCCGTACTACACGCGCAACCCGGACGGCACGCTGCACGTGGAACCGATCGTGTTCCCGACCACCCCGGGCGCGAACGACTGGTACGACATCCCCAAGGCCACGCGCAAGGTATTCTTCACCGAGCCGTACGGGTATGCCGTCAACGGCAAGAACATCATGATGGCGTCGCTGGTGGCGCCGATCCTCGTCAAGGGCGAGTTCCGCGGCGTGGCCAGCGCCGACTTCCAGCTCGCGCACCTGGGCGAGATCCTCGGCAAGATCAAGGTCATCGACGGCGGCGGCCTGTCGCTCGTCTCCAACGGCGGCCTGTATGCGAGCCACCCGGATACGAGCCGGAACGGCAAGAAGGCCGACGACCTGCCGCCCGCCGCGCTCGCGGCCGTGCGCGCCGGCCAGACCTATGAATACATCGACACGACCGGCGTCGTGCACCTGCTGCAGCCGCTGCGCCTCCACCCGGACCTCGCGCCGTGGGCCGTCAAGCTGTCGTTCCCGCGCGCTGTCGCCACGGCCAGCGCGCGCCAGCTGATGGGCTATTCGCTGTTCGCGTCGCTGGTCTGCGCGATCGTCGCGGCCATCGTGATGGTGACCGTGCAGCGCCGCCTGACCCGCCCGTTGCGCGTCCTCGGCGCCACCATGACGGACCTCGCCAGCGGCAACGCCGACCTGAACGCCCGCCTGGACGCGAAGGGCACCGACGAGCTGGCACGGATCGCCGCCGGTTTCAACGGCTTCGTCACCAAGATCCAGGAAGTGCTGGTGCAGGTGCGCGCGAGCGCCGGCAGCGTCGCGGCCGCGAGCGTCGAGATCAGCCAGGGCAACATGGACCTGTCCGGCCGCACCGAGCAGCAGGCCGGCGCGCTAGAAGAGACGGCGGCGTCGATGGAACAGCTCACGTCGACCGTCGGGCAGAACGCCGACAATGCGCGCCAGGCCAACCAGCTCGCGCTCTCCGCGTCGGAGACGGCCCGCCGCGGCGGCGCCGTCGTCGCCGAAGTCGTGGAGACGATGGCCGCGATCGACACCGCGTCGCGCAAGGTCGTCGACATCATCGGCGTGATCGACAGCATCGCGTTCCAGACCAATATCCTCGCACTGAATGCGGCCGTCGAGGCGGCACGTGCGGGCGAGCAGGGCCGCGGTTTCGCCGTCGTCGCGTCGGAAGTGCGGGGGCTGGCCCAGCGCAGCGCGGCCGCCGCGAAGGAGATCAAGGCCCTGATCGGCGATGCGTCCGGCAAGGTGGAAGCGGGCAGCGCGCTCGTGCGGGACGCCGGCCGCACGATGGACGACGTCGTGTCCAGCGTGCGCCGCGTGAGCGACATCGTGGCCGAAATTTCGGCCGCCAGCGCGGAGCAGAGCACGGGCATCGGCCAGGTCAACCAGGCCATCGTGCAGATGGACGGCACGACACAGCAGAACGCCGCCCTCGTCGAAGAGGCGGCCGCCGCGGCGGACAGCCTGCAGCAGCAGGCGGACCTGCTCGTGTCGCTGGTGGGCCAGTTCAAGCTCGAGGGCGCGGCGCCGGCGCCGGTGCGTCCGGCCGTCGCCGCGCGGGGGGGGCCGCTGAAGGCGCTGGCCGCCGCGTAAACGTTCACGTTGGGCTACACTTCCGGATCCACGATCCGGAGGAGACCCATGCATACGACAGCAGCGCACAACGCCGCACGTCATTTCCTGGCCGCCATCGCCTGCGGCCTCGCCATCGCGGGCGCCGCTACCGCCGCCCAGCCGGCCGTGTCGAGAGCGGGCATCCCCGCCTTCGACGAGGCGATGCTGTCCCCCGACTACTGGATCCGGCGCGCACCCGGGCCGGACGCCGTGCTGCTGGACGCCCGCGCCACCGCCGCGCAGCGGGCCGCCGCGTACGCGCCCGGCGGCGGCTTCGTCGACGTCCGCAAGCTGCCCGCGACCCTCACGCGCGGCCAGGTGCTCGACTGGATCCGCGGCGCGGAACAGCAGACGCCCGTCAAGGTCGCGGTCGACGCCGCCGGCCATCCCGTCGGGCCGGACACCCTGCAGACCCTCCGCGACGCCACGGCCGCCGGGCAGGTCCCGGTGACGGCGCCGGCCCGCTACGGCCTCGCGGTACGCCGCGCGGCACTGCGCACCTACCCGAGCGACCGCGTGTTCTACGCGAGCCTCGACCAACCCGATTTCGAAAGCCTCACGGCCGGCACCCTGTTCCCGGGCGAGCCCGTGCTCGTCGCGCACGCGAGCGCGGACGGCCGCTGGCTGCTCGCCGTGACGACGCAGGGCCCGGCGTGGGTGCACGCCGACGACATCGCCATCGGCACGGCGGATGCGGTGTTCGGCTACGCGGCGCTGCCGCCTGGCCGCGTCGTCACGGGCGACCATGTGGCCACGGTCCACACGCGCGAGCTGCCTGCCGTGTCGCAGCTGGATCTCGACATGGGCGTGGCCCTGCCGCGCGCCGACGTGCCGCCCGACCAGCCGGTCAACGGCGCGAGTCCGTACGCATCGTGGCCCGTGCTGCTGCCCGTGCGCCAGGCCGACGGCTCGCTCGCGATCCGGCCGGCGCTGATTCGCCGCAGCGCCGATACGGCGCCGGGCTATTTGCCGCTCACGCGCGCGAACATCATCCGGCAGTCGTTCAAGCTGCTCGGCGAACGTTACGGGTGGGGCCACCAGTTCGACGCGCGCGATTGCAGCGGCTTGATCGCCGAGACCTACCGCACCATGGGCCTGCTGCTGCAGCACAGTTCCGGGCTGCAGGGGACGTCGACGGCGCTGAAACACCGCGCGTTCACGGCGGCCGACACCCACGAAACGCGCGTAAAAGCGGTGCGGGAGGCGCAGGTGGGCGACCTCGTCGTCGTGCCGGGCCACGTGCTGATGATCATCGGCCACGTGAACGGCGCGCCGTACGTGATCCAGGACGTGCCGTATGCCGTCTTCAAGGATCCGGCGACCGGCGCGCTGCGCAGGACGAAGCTGAACCAGGTCTCCGTCACGCCGCTGCTGTCGCTGTACGCCGACGACGAGAAGACGTATGTGGATGCGATGACGAGCCTCGTGCAGCCGACGCGGCGCTGAGCCGGATGCTATCCTTCGGGGAACCCACATCGAAGGAGGTCGCTTGCTGATCGCGTTTGCCGTACTGCTCGTTTTCCAGTGCCTGGGAGAGGGGCTCGTTTTCCTGCTCCGGCTCCCGGTGCCGGGTCCGGTGGCCGGCATGCTGCTGTTGCTGGTGGCGCTCGTCGCGTTCCCGCGCCTGCACGACACCGTGGAGGCGGGCGCGAACGAGTTGCTGCGCCATCTGTCGCTGCTGTTCGTGCCGGCGGGCGTGGGCATCATCGTCGCCGCGGCGAGCGGCAGCGGGCACTGGCTCGCGATCTGCGCGGCCGTCGTCGGCAGCACCCTGCTGACCCTTGCCGTAACGGCGCTCGTGCTGCGCGCGCTCACGCCCGCCCACAAGAACGGGGAGGGCCGCGATGTTTAATGTCGAGGAATTCACCCACTTCTGGGTCTACCTGTCCGCGTCGCCGCTGCTGGGCCTCACGGTCACGCTGTGCGCCTACGTGTGCGCGCAATGGGTCTATGCACGCTGCGGTTTTTCGCCGCTCGCCAATCCCGTCGCCATCGCGATCGCCCTCGTGAGCCTCGTGCTCGCGGCCAGCGGCATGTCGTACCAGCGCTATTTCGCCGGTGCGCAGTTCGTCCACTTCCTGCTCGGTCCCGCCACCGTCGCCCTCGCCGTGCCGCTCGCGCGCCAGATGCCGCGCCTGCGCCGCAGCCTGTTCCCGCTCGCGTGCGCGCTGGTGTCCGGGTGCGTGACGGCCATCGTCAGCGCGGTCGGCATCGCCGTGCTGATGGGCGCATCGCCCGAACTGGCGCGCTCGCTGGGCCCGAAGTCGGCCACGACGCCCATCGCGATGGCCGTGTCCGAGCACCTGGGCGGCGTGCCGGCGCTGACGGCCGTCCTCGTGATCGGCACGGGCATCTTCGGCGCCGTGACGGCGCGCTTCCTGATGAACGCCTTGCGCATCGATTCGCATGCGGCGCGCGGCCTCGCGCTCGGTGTCGCGTCGCACGGCATCGGGACCGCACGCGCGTTCCAGGTCAGTCCGGAGATGGGCGCGTACGCGGGCCTCGGCATGGGCATCAACGGCGTGCTCACGGCGCTGTTGGCGCCGTGGCTCGTGCCCTTGCTGCTGCGCTGGATGGGTCAGTAAGCGAAGAAGCCCGCAACCACGCGCGGACGCGATTGCGGGCGAGGCAGGCGCGCGGAACGCCATGCCGGGGGAGCGCAGGCGGCTTGCGCCGCTGCGGAAAAGGGTCAGGCGTGCGACGGCTTACGGCTAAAGGCGCGGGCCGCGAACAGGGCGCTGGCCACGCCGACGACGATGGCGGCCGTGCTGCCCGAGAAGCCGACGGCCGTGTTGGCCGCGATCTTGCCGGCCTTCGGCGTCACCAGTTCCAGGCGGCGCTTCGTCATCTGCGCGCCCAGCTCGGACAGGCGGTCCTTGCTGAGCGTCTGCTCGGCTTCCGGCAGCAGCACGGTTTCCTCGTCGGCCACGTGGTGCTGCACGTCGCGCATCAGTTCGAACACGAGTTCGTCGTGGCGCGGCGACTTCGGATCCGTGCGGCGCAGCTCCGCAATGACGGCGCGCATTTCGTCATGTTCCGGCTCGCTCTTGTCCATCACCTTCTGGTCGTGGGCGCGCGGGCGCATGACGGGATAGAAGATTTCCTCCTCCAGCGTCGCGTGGATTTCCAGCGCGTCGCAGATCGTCTCCGCCAGCGCTTTCTTGACGCTGGGGCGCTTGTCGCGGGTGTACTGGTGGAACGTCACCATCACGTGCGAGTGATCGAAGCGGATCATGTCGGTGATGGAAGGACTCAGTTTATTCAGGGAAAACATGATCGTCTCCTGTTGGCTGTGGGGTAGCGATAAATCCATGTTAGTGCCGACGCTAGAGCTCCCGCGTAGGAGGGCGCCGCACTGTCTTGTCGGCGGATGACGCACGGGCCGTCCGGCCCAGACTGGCAATCTTCGACTGTTTCCACGTGTTCAGAATCGCGCGCGGCTCGACAGGATGTCGCCTCCAATCCTACACAGACACGGCTTGGTTTCTGATTACTCGGCGCCGCAACGCTGCCAAGATGGCATCGACCGGTCGCGCTACGGCGCTTCCGTTTGTCCGCGCGGTAATGCAGGACGCGTTCCGCGCGGCCATCCAATCACACACTGGAGGAATCGGAATGTTTGCACATAACAAACGCCTGCAGTACACCGTGCGTGTCAGTGAACCAAATCCGGGGCTGGCCAACCTGATGCTCGAACAGTTCGGCGGCCCGCAGGGCGAACTGGCCGCGGCCATGCGTTACTTCACGCAGGCCGTCAGCGAAGACGATCCGGGCCGCAAGGACATGCTGTTCGACATCGCGACGGAAGAGCTGAGCCACCTCGAGGTGATCGGCCACATCGTCGCCATGCTCAACAAGGGCGCCAAGGGCGACCTGGCGGAAGCCGTCGACAGCGAAGCGGACCTGTACAAGAAGATCCAGGGGGCGGGCAACGACAGCCACGTGACCCAGGTGCTGTACGGCGCCGGCACGCCGCTGGTCAATTCGGCCGGCGTGCCGTGGACGGCCGCGTACATCGACACGATCGGCGAGCCGACCGCCGACCTGCGCTCCAACATCGCCGCCGAGGCGCGCGCCAAGATCGTCTACGAGCGCCTGATCGCGCTGACCGACGACCCGGGCGTGAAGGAAGCGCTGGGCTTCCTGATGACGCGCGAGATCGCGCACCAGAAGTCGTTCGAGAAGGCGCTGTACTCGATTCAGCCGAACTTCCCGTCCGGGAAGATGCCGGGCGACCCGCGCTTCGCCAACACCTACTTCAACATGTCGCAGGGCCCGGGCGAGATGCGCGGCTCCTGGAACCAGGGCGAGAACTGGGATTTCGTCACGGACCGCGAAAAGCAGATGGCCGTCGACGGCGGCACGGGCGAGGCCGAAGTCAGGCTGCCGGCCAAGAACGTCGACGTGCTCAAGCAGATGGCCGAGCGCACCATGTCCGATCCGAATGTCGACCCGACGACCGGTGCCGAACTCGGGATGGGGAACCAGACCCTCGCTGACGGCATGACCGTGCAGCCGGGTGCGCAGCCGAGCCCGGGGGCGCCGAAGCTTCACTAAGCCGTCGTCGTCGCGCAGGCGGGGACCCAAGTTTCGCGGCTCTGCCGAGGAAATTGGGCTCCCGCCTGCGCAGGAGCGACGGTGTGTTCATCTCCAACACCGAGCCCGCGCATGGAATCACCCCTGACCAAACCCGCCTCACTCTCCTGGATGCTGCGCCCCCGCCGCCTCGCCGGCTGCGCCGTCTGCCTCCTCGGCTGCGCCGTCCTGATCTTCACGGGCTTCGGCTACCTCGCCGGCGTGCTGCAGGACGTGCCCCACGTGCGCGGCGCCCTGGTCGGCGGTGCGACGGCCGCCGCCGCGACGGCGCTCGGCACCTTGCCCATCCTGCTGTCACAGAATTTTTCGAACCGCACCTACGACTGCTTCCTCGGCTTCGGCGGCGGCGTCATGCTCGGCGCGACCGCGTTCTCGCTCGTGATCCCCGCGCTGGCTGCGGCGAAGACGGGTGGCGCCGGCAACTGGGGCGCGAGCCTGTCCGTCGGTGCCGGCATCATGGCCGGGGCGGCGCTGCTGCTCGTCCTCGACCGCTGCATGTCGACCGACGGGATTCTGGCGCATGACGATCCCCGCACGGCGCACTCCCTGAAGCGCGCCTGGATGTTCGTGTGGGCCGTCGCGCTGCACAACCTGCCGGAAGGCCTCGCGATCGGCGTCGCGTATGCGGGGGTCGACATCGACAAGGCGAACTCGCTGGCGACCGGCATTTCGATCCAGGACGTGCCGGAAGGCCTCGTCGTCGCGCTGGCCCTGCGCACGGTCGGCTATGGACGGGGTTTGTCGGCGGCGCTCGGCGTCGCGTCCGGCCTGATCGAACCGGTGGCCGCCGTCGCCGGCGCCATCCTGATCGGCATCTCGGCCGGCCTGCTGCCGTTCGCGCTGGCCGCCGCAGCGGGCGCGATGCTGTTCGTGATCGTCAACGACGTCGTGCCGGAAGCGCAGCAGAACGGCAACGGCACGTGGGCCAGCGTGGCCCTCGTCTTCGGCTTCATCCTCATGACGGTGCTGGACACGGCACTCGGCTGATACCGAAATCGCAATCGCACCCCTGTTTTATTTCATTGGTGGCGCCGACCCGCATTGCCTAAGCTGGTGGCGGGTTCAACCCATATGTATAAATAAAACAGGAGACTCCATGTTTAAAAAGCTGCTGGCAGCATGCTGCCTCGCGCTCGGCTGCGCCTCGGCCGGGGCCATCGACCTGCTGGGCGTGAACAATGCCCACGACCCGGGTACCATCACGAAGGACGGCGACACGTATTTCAACTTCACGACCGGCACCGGCATCTGGTATTCCACGTCGAAGGATCTCAAGACGTGGGCTGCGGGGCCGGGCCCCGTGTTCGCCACGCCGCCCGGCTGGGTCACGCAAAAGATCCCGAATTTCTCCGGCTCGTACTGGGCGCCGGACGTGATCCAGATGAACGGCTATTACTACCTGTACTACTCGGTGTCGTCGTTCGGCACGTCGTCGTCCGCGATCGGCGTGGCGCGCAGTCTCTCGCTGAAGAACCCGAGCTGGCAGGACCTCGGCATCGTCGTGCAGTCGTACGGCGGCAGCGCCGAGGTCAACGCCATCGATCCCGCGCTGTTCCGCGACCATGACGGCAAGGTCTACCTGAGCTACGGCTCGTTCTTCGGCGGCATCGGCCTGGCCGAAATCAACCAATCCACCGGCAAGCTGGCCGGCAGCGTGACGACGATCTGGGGCGGCGGCGGACGCGACATCGAGGCGCCGTACATCACGCGCGACGGCGGCTATTACTACCTGTTCGTGAACCGCGGCAGCTGCTGCAAGGGCGTCGACTCCACGTATTACGTCGAAGTGCAGCGCGCGACGAACATCCGCGGCCCGTACTCCGGCACACGCACGATCCTGCCGGTCACCGACGGCAAGTACCGCGGCCCCGGCCACATCGCCGACCTGCGCCAGGACGGCTGCCACTTCGTTTCCACGCACTACTACGACCTGACGGACAACGGCAATGCGAAGCTGGACATCCAGCGCATGACGTACAGCGCCGGCTGGCCGGTCCTGACCCGCAACTTCACCGACTTCGCCGGCTGCGGCGGCATCAGCGACGGCGTCTACGCGTTCAAGTCGCGCCTGTCGGGCAAGGTGTTCGGCGTGGCGGGCGGTTCGACTGCGGACGGCGCACTGGTGCAGCAGTCGACCGATGCGAACGCGCGCCACCAGCAGTGGTATGTGATCGGGCATGGCGACGGGTACTACAGCATCATCAACGCCAACAGCCTGAAGAGCCTGGACGACTACAATAACTCCACGACCGCCGGCACGAACATCGCGCAGTGGGGCTACTGGGCGGGGCAGGGCCAGCAGTGGCGTTTCGCCAGCCCGGCAGCGGGTTACTACACGGTCGCGAACCAGCTCTCCGGCATGGTGCTGGACGTGCAAAACAAGAGCACGGCCGACGGCGCGCAGATCATCCAGTATCCGTCCAACGGGGGCGCCAACCAGCAGTGGTCGCTGATCCGGAAGTGAGGCAGCAGGGCGCACGCGTGTGAGGTGCGCCCACATCACCGGGGTCAGAGCCCTTTTTTTGGCAAGATTTTCTGAGCCATTTCCAAAAACCGGGCTCTGACCCCGGTTCTTGGCAACAAAAAAAGCCCCGGGGGTACCGGGGCTCGGCTTTGCTCTATATATATGTCGCTCAGTTGCGGATCTCGAGCGCCCGGTTCAGGCTCAGCGCGGCCAGCGAGCCGACGGCGCCGGACAGCAGGTACAGGCTGACGTAGCCGAGACCGAAGTTGGCGGCCAGGCCCAGTGCGACGAGCGGGGCGAACGCGGCGCCGACGAGCCACGCGAGATCCGACGTCAGGGCGGCGCCCGTGTAGCGGTACTGCGGCAGGAAGTTCGACGTCACGGCGCCCGCGGCCTGGCCGTACGACAGGCCCAGCAGCAGGAAGCCCACCAGGATGAACGTGTTCTGGCCGGTCACGCCGCCATCCATCAGGGTCGGGATGAAGCCGGAGAACAGGGCGATCAGCGCGGCCAGCGTGCCCAGCGTGTTGCGGCGGCCGAACTTGTCCGCGATGATGCCCGACGCCAGCACGCCGACGATGCCGAGACCCGCGCCCATCATCTGGACTTGCAGGAATTCGGCCATCGAACGGGTATCGTACAGCTGGATCCACGACAGCGGGAACACGGTCACGAGGTGGAACAGCGCATAGCTGGCCAGGGCGGCGAGGGCGCCGATGACGATGTTCGCACCCTGGTTGCCGATCACTTCGCGGGCCGGGGCCGGATCCAGCTCATGCTCGTCGAGCAGGTGGGTATAGTCCGGCGTCGAGACGAGGCGCAGGCGGGCGAACAGCGCGACGACGTTGATCGCGAAGGCGACGTAGAACGGATAACGCCAGCCCCAGACCAGGAAATCGTCCTGCGACAGCTCGGCCATCAGGTAGGAGAACAGGCCGGCGGCGATGATGAATCCCGTTGGTGCGCCAAGTTGTCCCAACATGGCGTACCATCCACGCTTGTTCTGCGGCGCATTGAGCGCGAGCAGCGACGGCAAGCCGTCCCACGACCCGCCCTGGGCAACGCCCTGGCCGATGCGCAGGATGGCCAGGGCGACGATGGACCACTCGCCCCAGCGGGAATAGGTGGGCAGCATCGAGATGGCGACCGTGGCGGAGCCCATCAGGAAGAGGGCGATGGTCAGCTTGATCTCGCGACTGTAATGACGCTGGATGACCATGAAGAACAGCGACGCGAGCGGCCTTGCCACATAGGCCAGCGCGAAGATGGCAAACGAGTACAGCGTACCTTCGAGCCGGTCCGCGAACGGGAAGAACACGGCGGGGAACACGAGGACCGAGGCGATCGCGTAAACAAAGAAGTCGAAGTATTCGGAAGCGCGGCCGATGACGACGCCGACCGCGATCTCTCCAGGCGCGATTTTCGTGTCGCGGCTGTTGATGTTCCGGGCCCCGGAGTGGGGTGCTGTGATGGGAGCGGCTCCTGCGCCGCCGTACGTGTTCGGGGTGCTCTGCATGTCTTCGTCTCCTTTTTCAGCCGGCGCCTTCTGGACCCTCTGAAATGCTGCAATACGGTAAAGGGTAGGACAAAACGTCCAATCGCCAAACGCACGCCGTTGGCGTTACATTAGCATGTTATTTTTCCCATGTAACGTAAAACACAAGCATGATTCCAAAGACCCTCCGTCGCGGAATGTTCCTCTCTCCCCTGTTAGCGCTGCTTTCCGGCTGTAACACGGTGGTGATGAACCCTTCCGGCGACATCGCCAAGCAAGAGGCGCAACTGATCATCGTTTCGGTGATCCTGATGCTGCTGATCATCGTTCCCGTCATGTTCCTGATCGTCTGGTTCGCGTACAAGTACCGCGCCAGCAACAAGGAAGCAGCCTATGAACCGGACTGGGACCACTCGACCAAGCTGGAACTCGTCATCTGGGGCGCGCCCCTCTTGATCATCATCGTGCTGGGTCTCGTGACCTGGATCTCGACGCACAAGCTGGATCCGTACCGTCCGCTGGACCGCATCGCCGAAGGGCGTCCGATCCCGGCATCCGCCAAGCCGCTGGTCATCCAGGCCGTGGCGATGGACTGGAAATGGCTGTTCATCTATCCGGAGCAGGGCATCGCGACGGTCAATGAACTGGTCGTGCCGGTCGACGTGCCGGTGCGCTTCAAGATCAGCGCGACCTCCGTCATGAATGCGTTCTACGTGCCCGAACTGGCGGGCATGATCTACGCGATGCCGGGCATGGAAACGACCCTGAACGCGGTCCAGAACAAAGCGGTCCAGTCGGTCGGCTTCTCGTCGAACTACAGCGGCGCCGGCTATTCCGACATGCGCTTCTCGTACCGTGGCGTGCCCCAGGGCGACTTCGACGGCTGGGTCCAGTCGGTCAAGTCCGCCAGCGCCAACCTCGACCGCGCAGGGTACCTGACGCTCGAAAAGCCGAGTATCAAGGAGCCGGTGCGCCACTACGCGGCGGTCGACAACGACCTGTTCTATCGCGTCCTGAACCGCTGCGTCGCCGACGGCGCCGTATGCATGGACAAGATGATGAACGACGACGCGAAGAAGGCCCGTGAAATGGCCATGCTGCGCCACGCGCCCCAACAAGCGGCAGCGACCCGCCTGGCCCAGGCCAACGGCGAGGTCTGCACTACGCCCAATGATTCTGTGAAGAAGAAGTAATCATGCACGAGCAATTTGACTTAGCGAAGTTGATCTTCGGTCGGCTCAGCTGGGAAGCGATTCCCTACCACGAGCCTATCCTGATCGGTACCTTTATCATGGTGGCACTGGGCGGCATCGTCGGCCTGGCGCTGCTGACCAAATTCAAGCTGTGGGGCTATCTCTGGAAAGAGTGGTTCACCAGTATCGACCACAAGAAGATTGGCATCATGTACATGGTGCTGGGTCTCGTGATGTTCCTGCGCGGCTTTGCCGACGCGCTGATGATGCGCGCCCAGCAGGCGTTCTCGTTCGGCGACTCGCACGGCTTCCTGCCGCCGCACCACTACGACCAGGTCTTCACCGCCCACGGCGTGATCATGATCTTCTTCGTGGCGATGCCGTTCGTGACGGGCCTGATGAACTACGTCGTGCCGCTGCAGATCGGCGCGCGCGACGTGGCGTTCCCGTTCCTGAACAACTTCTCGTTCTGGATGACGACCGCCGGCGCGATCCTCGTGATGGCCTCGCTGTTCGTCGGTGAATTCGCCCGTACCGGCTGGCTGGCGTTCCCGCCGCTGTCCGGCATCCTGGCGAGCCCGGACGTGGGCGTCGACTACTACATCTGGTCATTGCAGGTGGCGGGTGTCGGCACATTGCTGTCAGGCGTGAACCTGGTCGTCACCATCATCAAGATGCGCGCCCCGGGCATGGACCTGATGAAGATGCCGGTGTTCACCTGGACCGCCCTGTGCACCAACGTCCTGATCGTGATGGCCTTCCCGATCCTGACCGCCACGCTGGCCATGCTCGGCCTGGACCGCCTGTTCGACACGCACTTCTTCACGAACGAACTGGGCGGCAACGCCATGATGTACGTGAACCTGATCTGGATCTGGGGCCACCCGGAGGTGTACATCCTGATCCTGCCGGCGTTCGGCATCTATTCGGAAGTCGTCGCGACGTTCTGCAACAAGCGCCTGTTCGGCTACACCTCGATGGTGTACGCGACGGTCGTGATCATGGTCCTGTCCTACCTCGTGTGGCTGCACCACTTCTTCACGATGGGTTCGGGCGCGAGCGTGAACTCGTTCTTCGGCATCACGACGATGATCATCTCGATCCCGACGGGCGCGAAGATCTTCAACTGGCTGTTCACGATGTACAAGGGGCGCATCCGCTATGAACTGCCGATGATGTGGACCGTGTCGTTCATGATCACCTTCATCATCGGCGGCATGACCGGCGTGATGCTGGCGGTGCCGTCGGCCGACTTCGTGCTGCACAACTCGCTGTTCCTGATCGCCCACTTCCACAACGTCATCATCGGCGGCGTGCTGTTCGGCCTGTTCGCGGGCGTGAACTACTGGTGGCCGAAGATGTTCGGCTTCAAGCTGGACCGTAAATGGGGCGTGTACTCGTTCTGGCTGTGGTCGATCGGCTTCTGGGTCGCGTTCACGCCGCCGTACATCCTGGGCTTCATGGGCGTGACCCGCCGCATGAGCCACTTCGACGATCCGTCGATCCACTGGCTGTTCCAGGTCTCGCTGCTGGGCACCCTGATGATCGCCGCCGGTATCGGCTGCCTGCTGATGCAGATCTTCGTGTCGATCATGAACCGCAAGCAGCTGGCCGACGTGACGGGCGACCCGTGGGGCGGCCGTACGCTGGAATGGTCGACGTCGTCGCCGCCGCCGGACTACAACTTCGCGTTCACCCCGGTCGTGCACGACAACGATTCGTGGGCCGACATGAAGAAGAACGGCTACATGCGTCCGCTGAAGGACTTCGTGGCGATCCACATGCCGAAGAACACGTGGGCCGGTCCGGTCATCCCGGGCATCACGTTCGTGATGGCGTTCGGCATCATCTGGCACATGTGGCTGCTGGTCGGCGTGACGTTCGTCGCCATGCTCGCCGTCGCCATCTACCACACGTTCGATTACAAACGCGACTTCTACATCCCGGCGGACGAAGTGACCCGTACGGAAGAAGAACGCACCCGTTTGCTGGAAGCCCATGTCTGAGATTAACGTAACCCACGCCGGCGCCGCGAGCGCCGACCCGAGCTCGCGCTATTACGTGCGCGAGCACCATCCGGAGAACGGCACGCTGCTGGGCTTCTGGATCTACCTGATGAGCGACTGCCTCATCTTCGCCTGCCTGTTCGCGACCTATGCCGTTTTGGGCCGCAACTACGCGGGCGGCCCGTCGGGCGCCGAGATCTTCGAGCTGCCGACCGTCGCACTGAACACCGCGTTCCTGCTGTTCTCGTCGATCACGTATGGCTTCGCCATGCTGGCCGCGCAGAAGAAGAACGTCAAAGGCACGCTCGTCTGGCTCGCCATCACCGGCGTGCTGGGCGCCTGCTTCCTGTACCTGGAACTGGACGAGTTCGCGCACCTGATCCACGAAGGCTTCGGCCCGTGGCGCTCGGGCTTCCTGACCGCGTTCTTCTCGCTGGTCGGCACCCACGGCCTGCACGTGACCTTCGGTATCGTCTGGCTCGTCACGCTGATGTTCCAGGTGGGTAAGCACGGCATCAACGGTGCCAACTACCGCCGCCTCGCCTGCCTGTCGATGTTCTGGCACTTCCTGGACGTCATCTGGATCGGCGTGTTCACCTATGTTTATCTGATGGGAGTCCTGCCATGAGCGACCTTCACCACGCCCACGGCCATGACCACGGCCACGGGCACGGCCACCACGACGACGACCACCTGCACGCCCACGGCAGCTTCAAGGATTACACGATCGGTTTCATCCTGTCCGTGATCCTGACGGCGATCCCGTTCTGGCTCGTGATGACCCACCAGCTGGCACCGGGCACGACCAAGTTCGTGATCCTCGGCTTCGCGGCCGTCCAGGTCGTCGTGCACATGATCTACTTCCTGCACATGAACTCGAAGTCGGAAGGCGGCTGGAACATGATGGCGCTGATCCTCACGGCCATCCTGCTGTTCATCGTCCTGACCGGTTCGATCTGGGTCATGTACCACATGAACGCCAACATGATGCCCAACATGGGCAATGACGGCAGTTCGGTACACGGCATGCACGACATGCAGTAATGGCGAGGGACGATCGCGCAGCGGCACCGGCCGGCCGCAAGGGAGTCTCTCCCGTCCTGGCGGTGCTGGCATTGCTGCTGATCGTCCTCTTCGCCGGTCTGGGCACCTGGCAGGTGGTTCGCCTCCAGTGGAAACTGGACCTCATCGCACGCGTGGAAGCACGCGTGCACGCCGCCCCGGCGCCGCTGCCATCGCGCACGAGCTGGGCCGGCATCACGCCCGAATCCGCCGAGTACCGCCGCGTGCAACTGCACGGTACTTATCTCTACGATCTCACCACCCCCGTCCAGGCGCTGACCGAAGCCGGCAGCGGCTACTGGCTGCTCACGCCCATGTGCATGGCGGATGGGACCGTCGTCCTCGTCAACCGCGGCTTCATTCCCGCCGAACTGGGCGCACGCACGCGCTACACGCCGCAGCGCGCCACGGAAAATCCGTGCGCGAACGCCGGACCGGCGGCCGCCGTCACGGGTCTCCTGAGGACGAGCGAACATAACGGCGCGTTCACGCGCACGAACGACCCCGCGGCGAACCGCTGGTACACCCGCGACGTGGCCGCGATCGCCGCGGCGCGCGGCATCGCCACGGCACCGTTCTTCGTCGACGCCGCCGCCGGACAGAACCCGCCGGACAGCCCCGACCGGCCCGTCGGCGGCCTCACCGTCGTCAAATTTCCAAACAGTCACCTCGTGTACGCGTTCACTTGGTATGCTCTCGCCTTGATGGTGGCCGCCGCCTGGTGGTGGGTCGCCCGCCGCGGCAACGACCCCGAGAATGATGAACGACACGACTGACCTGCTGAAACGGATGTTCGAACGGGGCGCGGACAACGCCGCCGCCGTCGAATACGTCGCCGGCCACAAGAACATGCTGCAGCTGATCGAGCTGCGCTGGATCGCCGTCATCGGCCAGATCACGACCATCGCGGGCGCGATCCTCGTCTTCGACGTGCGCCTGCCGCTCGTGCAGATGCTCGAGGTGCTCGCGTGCCTCATCGCCTTCAACATCGCCAGCCACCTGCGCTGGCACGAACACCGGCCCGTCACGAACAACGAGCTGTTCCTCGCACTGCTCGTCGACGTGGCCAGCCTCACGATGCAGCTGTACCTGGCCGGCGGGACGACGAATCCGTTCGCGTTCCTGTACCTGCTGCAGGTGATCCTGTCGGCCGTGCTGCTGGAAGCGTGGTCGACGTGGACCATCGTCGCCATCACGCTCGCGTGCCTGGCCGGCCTGTCCGTGTTCGCGAAACCGCTCGCGCTGCCGTTCGACCATGCGCGCGGCATCTCCAGCCTGTACGTGCAGGGCATGCTGATCTGCTTCACGCTGAACGCGGCGCTGCTCGTCGTGTTCATCTCGCGCATCACGAATACCCTGAAAGCGAAGGCGGCCCAGCTGGCGGACCTGCGACAGCGCGCGGCCGAGGAAGACCACATCGTGCGCATGGGCCTGCTCGCGTCCGGCGCCGCGCACGAACTGGGCACGCCGCTCGCCACGTTGTCCGTGATCCTCGGCGACTGGAAGCGCATGCGCGAATTCAAGGCGAACCCCGACCTGCTGGAAGAGATCACGGAAATGGAGACGCAGCTGAAGCGCTGCAAATCCATCGTCAGCGGCATCCTGCTGTCGGCCGGCGAGACCCGTGGCGAATCGGCCGCGCGCACGACCATCCGCGGCTTCCTCGACAAGCTCGTCGCGGACTGGCAGCACAGCCGCCCCGTGCGCGGCTTCGACTACCGCAACCGGATCGAACACGACCTGCCGGTCGCCTTCGACTCCGCCCTGAAACAAACGATCGACAACGTGCTGGACAACGCGTTGGAGGCCTCGCCCGACTGGGTCGGCGTGGAAGCGGGTGTCGCCGACGGCACGCTCGTACTGACCGTGCTCGATCGCGGCCCCGGCTTCGCGCCGGCGATGCTGGCGCAGTTCGGCAAACCGTACCAGTCCAGCAAGGGCCGTCCCGGCGGCGGCCTGGGCCTGTTCCTCGTCGTGAACGTGGCCCGCACGCTGGGCGGTACCGTGCAGGCGGTCAACCGGCCGGAAGGCGGCGCCGCCGTCACGCTGACGTTGCCGCTGTCCGCGATCGCGCTCGAGAAGGAACTGGGACATGTCCATGGATGAAGACAATGACGACCGCCTCCTGCTGATCATCGAGGACGACGACGCGTTCGCGCGCACCCTCGGCCGTTCCTTCGAACGGCGCGGCTACCGGGTGCTGCAGGCGCCGGGCCTCGACGAAGCGCAGGAACTGCTGAAGGAACATGCGCCGGACTATGCCGTCGTCGACCTCAAGCTGAAGGGAAACAGCTCCGGCCTCGCGTGCGTGCAGATGCTGCATGCGCACGATCCGGACATGCAGATCGTCGTTCTGACGGGTTTTGCCAGCATCGGCACGGCCGTCGAGGCGATCAAGCTCGGTGCGCGGCAGTATCTCGCGAAACCGTCGAACACGGACGACATCGAGGCCGCCTTCGGCCACGTCGCCGGCAACACGGAGCTGGAACTGACGAACCGTACCACGTCGATCAAGACGCTGGAATGGGAGCGGATCCACGCCGTGCTGGCCGAGACGGATTTCAATATCTCGGAAGCAGCGCGCCGGCTCGGCATGCACCGCCGCACATTGGCGCGCAAGCTGGAAAAACAGCGCGTCAAGTAGAGCCGGCATCCGGGGCCGGGGGCCTCGAATGGAACGTGCCCACGCGTGACGCCTGCGTTCACGACCGTTCGCGTGGGCACAGGGGAGGGCGGGAGCCCCCACCCAACGACGCTCAACGCAGTTTCAAGCAAGCACCTTCAAGGCGAACGCATACGGCAGGGCGGGCGCCGTCGACGGCAGCGTGACCTTCAGCCCGTCCGCCGCCTGGCGGAACGCGAGCGGTGCACCGGTGCCGACGAGTTCGACTCGCGCGACCGGCTTCTTCAGGTGCCCGGCCGCCGTGCCCATCGCGGCGATGCCGATCTCGCGGCCGGCGGGCCAGCCCATCACGAACGCGTAGACGGCATCGCCCTTCGCCGTGAAGCGGATGTCGGCGGCCGTGAGCGGCGCGTTCTTCCCCTCGTTCATGCCCTGGTCCGTCAGCGGCGCCGTCCGGTGCTGCGCTGGACCTTCGCCGAACACGGCCCACGGCCGGGTATCGTAAATCGCGTCGCCGTGCACGGCCATCCAGCGGCCGATCTCCTCGACGATCGCCTGTTCCTTTTCGTCGATCGTGCCGTTGCCCCGCACGGGCACGCTGAGCAGCAGGTTGCCGTTCTTGCTGACGATGTCGACCAGCATGTGCACGACCTTCTGCGCGCTCTTGTACTCGTTGCGCTCATAGCCCGGGCGCGAGTAATGCCAGCCGCCGATGCAGGTGCACGTCTGCCAGGGCAGCGGTTCGATGGCGTTGCTCTGGCCGCGCTCGATGTCCCACACGAGGGAACGGCGCTGCCGCTCGTCGAGCATCTTGCCGTTGATGACCGCTTCCAGCCGGCCGCGCGTGGCGATGCTGCGGTTGTACATATGCGCGGCAATGCGCAGGCCCGCGTCGCTGAACGGCCAGAAGGGCAGGGCGGTGTCGTCGAAGTAGACGAGGTCCGGGTCGTACTTGTCGATCAGGTCGATGGTGCGGTCGTGGAAGTTGTCG
Source organism: Massilia sp. CT11-137 (assembly GCF_047302885.1). Classification (NCBI taxonomy): domain Bacteria; kingdom Pseudomonadati; phylum Pseudomonadota; class Betaproteobacteria; order Burkholderiales; family Oxalobacteraceae; genus Massilia; species Massilia sp. CT11-137. The sequence continues at coordinate 3,236,558 of NZ_JBKYMP010000002.1, read as the reverse complement.
ACGTAGCGCCGCGACGGCAGCGTGGCTCCGCCGCCCCAGTCCCACTGCGCGCCCCATTCGGCCGGCTTGGTGGTCTTGCGGCTGAGCGGATGGGCCTGCGCGTACAACGCCTGCGGATCCAGTCCTTCCCACCACTGCCCCTTGCCGGCGGCCGCCGTGAGCACGCCGTCGTACGGGATGCCGGCGTACGGCCCAGCCTTGTCGGCGCCCTGGGCCACTTCGTACCAGGTCCACGCGTGGGCCGCGTGGACGCTGACGCCGAAGCGCAGGCCCTGCGCGCGCGCCGCCTTCGCCCAGCCGGCGATCAGGTCCTTCTTCGGCCCGATGCGCGTCGAATTCCAGTCGGGCTGGAAGCGGCTGTCGTACAGGTCGAAATTGTCGTGGTGGTTCGCGAGCGCGACGAAGTAGCGGGCGCCCGCCTTGCGGTACAGGGCGAGCAGGGCGTCCGGGTCCCATTGCGCCGCCTGCCATTGCCGGATCACGTCCTTGAAGCCGAACTTCGACGGGTGGCCGTATTTCTGCAGGTGGTGGCGGTACGCGTCGCTGCCTTCCTTGTACATATTGCGCGCGTACCAGTCGCCGAATTCCGGCTCGCACTGCGGACCCCAGTGGGCCCAGATGCCGAACTTCGCATTCCGGAACCAGTCCGGCGTGCGGTACGCGGCCAGCGAATCCCAGTCGTGCTTGAAAGGGCCGGGGGCGTTCGCCGCCAGCGCGGACCGCGGCAGGAGTGCGCTGGCGGCGAAGCCCGGCACGGTTGCGGCCAACCCGGCCAGGACCTGGCGTCGTTTCATGATGTCTCCGTGATGGTTTGGTTATCGATAACAGCCACACACGATTGTACGTTATAGATTCAAAACAATCAACGGCTCGGACATTCAGGGTGACGGGCGCGGCGCCGGCGCGGGCATCGGGCACGCTCAACGTTCCAGCCATGCATGGGCCCGGCGTCATGGCGGTTGACCGCCCATGCCGCCCTTGCGCTCGGGATCGACCTCGGGCGGTGAGCCGCGTGTCCTGTGCCGCATCACACGCCAGCACACTTCCGGCTGGATCAGCGTGCCGCGAAAGAAGCTCCATCCCTTGTCGTTGCCGAAGACGCGCATGAACAGTAGACCGATCTCGACAATGTCTGCCGTCGCATGATCCTTCCTGCGATTGACGCCAAGAAAATGCCGTAGCTCGTCTTCGGCGCGACTCATGCCGGGATGCCTTCCGGCTCTGGATCGGCCCCGCGCACTGTCCGGCGAAACCGTCCTGCAAGGATTCTCCGGTAGACGGTGGGTACGATGTCGGCCGTGAGGAAGAAAGCGTCCGCGTTGTCCCGGCCGTAGACGTTCATGAAAATAATGCCGACCTGGATGACGTCCGCAGTGACGGCATCGACGCGGCGTTCGATGCCGCCGCGCGCCGGGTCGGCGGTGGCGCGATGTGTCATGGCGCCCGCTGCCCAAAGCCGGCCCCATGACCTGGCGAGGGCCGAACCGGCAGCCGACGCGATGTTACGCAAGCGTCCATGCCGCCGCCCGCTCATCGGGCAATGCCCGACGCTGGCGCCCGGAATGCAGGTCGGCAAGAAGTATTGATGGTAACCATCAGTTAATGTCCTGCTGCTGGATCACCACTGGAATCAGGCTCGACGCCGGGCGATCGCTGCGGTTCAGCGGCGAGAATCCTCACAAATTCTTGCATGGCAGCATCCGCGAGCGTCAGGACGAGCGCGGAATAATAGCGGCGCCGGCTGGGATCGAGCGTCACTTCGAGACCGATGGCGATGATCTCCGGGTGCATGCTCGCCGATGCAATAAGCTTTTTTCTTGACATGGCGCAATAAAATGCGTGTAAGTTATTGAAAATGAACAAGGTCAAGCTTACGGCCTGATGCGATGCAGCATTTGACTTTAATCAAACCTCTCAACGGCTATGGGATATGCATGCAAAATTTCGCGGCACTGCAGCAATTTTGCGACAGTGAAGTTCGGTGAGAATCAATTTCAAAACGGTAAATTGACCAATGGTGACAATTGGTTAATCATGGATGTGTTTACTTAAACATTACTAACCATTAACCATACGGAGGCAGCATGATACAGATGCTGGTGGCTGATCGAAGCGAGACGATGCGGCTCGGTGTGTGTACGCTCTTTGCCAGGCAGGCGCGGGATACAGTAGTCCGCGAGGCAACAAGTCGTTCCGACCTGATCAGTAAATTGCAAAGCGAGCAATATCACATCATCCTCGTCGATCCGGTACTCGCAGCTGGAAGCGAGGAGACGTTCCTGCGCCAAATCAGGGCCGTAGCGCCGCGCGCCCACGTCCTCGTGTATACCGAGCTGGACGAGCTTCACTTCGGCATGCGGGCGATCCGCTGCGGCGCGAAGGGGTACGTGATGAAAAGCCGCCCCGCCGATGAGCTTCTCGAGGCCGCAAGCCGGGTGAGCCTGGGAAAGGTCCATATGAGCGAGCGACTCGCCGAGGAAGTCGCATTGCACATGTGGGAAGGTAAGGATGCGTTGCCGCACGAGTCGCTCAGCGACCGCGAGTTCCTCGTGTTCGCCATGCTCGTCTGCGGTCGGAGCGTCAGCCGCATCGCGGCCGTGCTCAACCTGAGTATCAAGACGATCAGCACGCACAAGGCCAGGGCGATGGTCAAGCTGCGCTGCAAGAGCCTGAGCGACATGATCCAGTACAGTATCGCGAACAACCTGACGGACGTCTGTCGGGATCGCTGCACCGACCGGTAGGTCGCCCGGTCAGCGCCCGGGCTTGCAGAGCGCGAACACCGCCACCCGGCCGCGCTGGACAGGCCTTCCGGGACGTTGGAGAGAGACATGGCGCCGACCGCCACGGGGCCGACAGCACCGCCGCCCGGCATCGACAGGCCGATCACGATCGACTCGGGAATGCCGTCGAGCAGGGCGCCGACGGCGATGGCGACGCCGCTGTGGTAGATTGCCGACTTTGCCCGGACCCTCCATGATCCATCCGATCCTGCGGCTGCTCGCCGTCGCCGCCGTCCTGGCAGGCTGCGCGAGCCTGCCGTCCGAACCGCCGCCGGCCGCCGCCTTCGTCATGCTGGGCGCGGACGGCGCCCCGATCGCCCGCGCCGTCACCACGGCCTCCACCTGTCCCGCGATCACGATCGACGGCCGTACGGCGACGATGGCCGTGCGTGCCCCTCGCGGCCCGATCCCGCTGCGCGGCAAGGACCACAGCGCGAGTTTTCATCCGGATGCCGTATCGGCCCCGGTGCTGTCGTGCGAGACCCCGCTTCCGGCCGGCGTAACACAGGTGAGTGTCGCCGGCCAGCCGCTGCCGCTGCCGGCGGCGGAGCTGAAACGCATCGTCGTGATCGGCGACACGGGCTGCCGCCTGAAGGGCAAGGAATTCCAGGACTGTAACGACCCGCGGGCGTACCCGTTCGCGCGCGTGGCCGCGAGTGCGGCCGCGTGGAAGCCGGACCTTGTCGTGCACGTGGGCGATTTTCATTATCGCGAAGACCCGTGTCCGGCGGACCGCCCCGGCTGCGCCGGCAGCCCGTACGGCTATGGCTGGGACGCGTGGAACGCGGATTTCTTCGCGCCCGCGCGCACGTTGCTGGCCGCGGCGCCGTGGGTGATCGCGCGCGGCAACCACGAGTCGTGCGCGCGCGGCGGGCAGGGCTGGTGGCGCTTCCTCGACGCCCACGCCTACGACCCGGCCGCGAACTGCGACGACCCGGCGGCGGACGGACAGGCGGACTACGCGGACCCGTATGCGGTGCCTTTGGGCGGCGGCGTACAACTGATCGTGTTCGACAGCGCGAACACGAACTGGCGCGGATTCAAGCCCGGCGACCCGGCCATCGCGCGCTACACGGACACGTGGCGCAAGATCGAGGGGCTGGCCCGCCGCCAGCGCTACAACATCGCCGTCGACCACCATCCGCTGTACGCCTACGGCGCGCTGCGCGATGCGCGCACGGGCGCCGTCACGCTGTTCGGCGGCGACGCCGGGCTCACGCAGGTGTTCGGCGCGCTCGATCCACGCCTGCTGCCGGCGACCATCGACGTCCTGCTGTCCGGCCACGTGCACCTGTGGGAGCAGACGAGTTTTAGCAGCGATCACCCGACCCAGTTCGTCGCGGGCTTCGCCGGCACGGCGGAAGACATCGTCCCGCTGCCGCAGACGCCGCCCGCCGGGCAGCCGCCGGCGCCGGGTGCGGTGCTCGAGGCGCTGAGTTCGTGGATCGACGGCTTCGGTTTCATGACGATGGAGAGGATGGGCCCGGATGCGTGGCGCGTGATCGTCCACGACCGCGACGGCAAGGAACGGAATACCTGCACGGTGGAGGGCCGGCATTCCCGTTGTGCCAAACCGCGGGTCTGATGTATTGCCACAAATGTGATTGCCTTCAATACACGTTTTATGTGACAATGAAGCTGTGAGCGGGGTTGCTTGTTGCAGCCTTCGCGATCAGCGATGAGGATACCAATGTATCACTTGAGCCCGTGGCTTGCCGCGGGCTTCTTTTTTACATCTGCGACAACAGCACGTTCGCACTGGCTTCATCCGCCTCGAGCAGGGCGATCAGCTTGGACAGGTCGTGCTCCAGCCGCGCCAGCGTGTCGGCGTCGAGCGCGGACAGGGCGTCCGGCAGCACGCCGGTGAAGGGCAGGGGCGCGGTGCGCAGGACATCGGCACCCGCCGGCTGGATGCGCAGCGACACGCTGCGCCGGTCCGTGCCTTCGCGGCTCGTGGCCACGAGGCCGCGCTCGACGAGGCTCTTGATCAGGTTGCTGGCGGTGGACTGGTGGATGTCCAGCTCGCGCGCCAGTTCCGTCACGCCGATGCCGGGACGGCGGTCGATGACGGACAGTGCCCACAGCTGGGCGCCGCCGACGCCCGCTTCGCGCTCGACCTGGCGGAAATGGGTTTTGACGGAATTGAAGACGACGCGGAACTGGCGCAGCACGCGCGTGGACGGCGCCAGGGACGGCTCGGAAGCCGCATTGGTTTCGGAAGACGAGGACATGCAAGAATGATAGCGGAAAACCCGAAAGGCCGCCGGAACACGGTATTCAGGCAACGATATCGAAAGCGGGTCAAACCATGAATACTGCACCGGACCTGCGCCGCGAACTGGGCGACTGGCGCCTGTGGACCGTGCGCGGCATCGTCGTCCTGCTGTCCGCCGCGGCGGGCCTCACGGTCGTCGGTTTTACCTGGCTGGCCGAGGTGGCCTACGGGCGTTTCGCCGCCCTGCGCGCCCTCGCGTGGTGGAGCCCGCTCATCTGGACCCCGTTGTGTACCGCTGTGGTCGTCTGGTGCACGCGCCGCTTCGCGCCCGGCGCCGGCGGTTCCGGCATCCCGCAAGTGATGGCCACGCTCGACACGAAGGTCGGCGAGGCCGAGCGCGGCCTGTTCGTTTCTCTGCGGCTGTCCGTGGCCAAGATCCTGCTGACGGCCGGCGGCCTGCTGGGCGGCCTGTCGCTCGGGCGCGAAGGGCCGTCCGTGCAGATCGCGGCCGGCGTCATGCTGCAGGCGCGCCGCCTGATCCCGGCCGGCAGCGCCGTCGGCGTCCACGGGCTGCTCGTCGCGGGCGGCGCGGCGGGCATCGCCGCCGCGTTCAACACGCCGCTCGGCGGCGTCATGTTCGCCATCGAGGAACTGGCGCGGGCGCCGGAACAGCGCTCCAGCGGCCTGATCATCGCAGGCATCGTGCTGGCGGGCCTCGTCGCCGTTTCGGCACACGGCAACGGCGCGTATTTCGGCGTCATCCACGCACCTGCAATCGGCATGGACCTCCTGCTGCCGGGCCTGCTCGTCGCCGTGCTGTCCGGCCTGGCCGGCGGGCTGTTCTCGCGCCTGATGATCGCGTCGCTGTCCGGTGCCAGTCCCGACCGCGTCAGCCGCTGGCGCGCGCGCCGGCCCGTGCTGTTCGCGGCCGCGTGCGGCCTCGGCGTCGCCCTGATCGGCGTCGCGACGGGCGGCGCCGCGTTCGGTTCCGGCTACGCCACCACGCGCACGATGGTGGAGGGCAGTGCGGCAATGCCGTTCGCCTACGCGCCCTTCAAATTCCTCGCGACGTGGCTGACGACGTGGTCCGGCGCCCCGGCCGGCATCTTCGCGCCGTCGCTCGCGATCGGCGCCGCGTTCGGCAACGACGTCGCGCTGCTGTTATATGGCATGCAGGTACCGGCGTTGATCGCGCTGGGCATGGTCGGCTTCCTCGCGGCCGCCACGCAGGCGCCGCTGACGGCCTTCATCATCGTAATGGAGATGGTGGACGGCCACGCCATGGTGCTGAGCCTGATGGCGTGTGCGCTGATCGCATTTGCCGTCGCGCGCCTGATCAGTCCGCCTCTTTATCCGACCCTCGCGCGGCTCCAGCTGGGCCGCGTACCGGCCCCGGACGCGGCGCCGGCACAACCGCCGACGGCAGACTGAGGCGGCACGGAAATAAGCCACGCCCGCGTGTGCAAATGCGCTAGCATGGGGCATGCTGACACGGAAAGTGCGCCTCGGCCGCGCCCGCGCGCGGCCCCTGACCCCTGCCGCGGTGCTGACACTGCTGGCGGGACTGGGTCTTACTGCCGTACTGGTCGTCGGGATGGTCAACGCGGAACGCGAACGGGCCCGCTCCGAATTCCTGCAGCGCGCGGAAATCCGCAACGCCACCGTGACGCGCAGCTTCGGCGACGCACTCGACGTGCTGCGGGCGGCCAACGCCCTGTTTTCCTCCGTGGGCATCGCCAGCCGCGACGAGTTCGGCGCCTTTACCCGGCCGCTGCTGGCCAGCCATCCTTACCTGCAGGCCGTCGTGTTCCACCGCATGGTGGCAAGCCACGAGCGCGCCGCGTTCGAGGCGGAGAACCAGCGCTTCCGGCCCGGCTTCGAGATCCGCGAACGCCGCGTGAACGGGAACGGGGTCACGCTCGTGCGCGCGGCGCCGCGCCCGCGCTACCTCGTCGTCGACTACATCGAGCCGATGGCGGGCAATGAGGTCACCCTCGGCTACGACGCCTTTTCGTTCGCCCAGCAGGGCTCCACGTTCATGCGCGCCATCGACACGGGCCAGCCGGCGTCCAGCGTCATGCTGCCGTTACTGCAGCGCGGCGACCATCTCGGCTTCATCTTGATGATGCCCGTATACCGGCGCGGGGCGGCGCTCACGAACGCGGCCGCGCGCAGCGCCGCGGCGCTGGGCGACACGGCCGTCGTGATCGACGTCGCCACGCTGGTTAGCACGACGCTCGCCAAATCGAACATGTTGGTGCGCAATGGCCTCCGGATCGAGTTGACGGGCCGCGGCCTCGACGGCCCGCAGCGCGCCTTTCTGCACGACGCGCTGGACCGCACGAGCCGGCCCGCCTGGCACGCGTGGCTCGGCGACGCCGTCTTCACGAATCGCCACACGTTCGAGGTGGCCGGCATGCCGTGGGAGCTGCGCGTCACCGGGCGCTCAAGCGAAATGGCGGGCAGCGCCGGCGCCCTCATCGCGCTCGTCCTCGGCTGCCTCGTGAGCATCGCCACGTCCGCGTACGTGCAAAGCCGCGTCAAGCGCACACGCCGCATCGAGGCGCTCGTCGAAAGCCGCACCGCCGACCTGCACGACGCCCTCGACGCGCTGCGGCTGTACCGGCGCGCCATCGACGCCAGCGCGAACGCCATCATCCTCGTGAGCGCGACGCGGCCCGGCTACCCCATCGAGTACGTGAACCCGGCGTTCGAACGCATGCGGGGCGTGACGGCGTCCGAGGTGGTCGGGCGGGGCCTGCTCGACGTGGGCAACCGCGAACCCGACCAGGCGGGCGTGGCCGAACTGCGCGCCGCCATCCGCGAGCGGCGCGAGGGCCACGTGTCGATGCGCCTGCTGCGGCGCGGCCGCGAGGACATGTATGCCGAGGTGTATATCGCGCCCGTCAACAACGAAGACGGCGTGACGACGCACTTCGTGCTGGCGCAGTACGACGTGACGATGGCCAAGCGCTACGAGGCCGAGCTGGAGGCGCGCGCCCGCTTCGACACGCTGACGGGCCTCGCCAACCGCGCGCTGCTGCACGATCGCATCGACAACGCGATCAACCTCGCGGCCGGGCGCGCCACGGTGTGGGTGGCGGCGCTGGACCTCGACCACTTCAAGTTCGTCAACGATACGCTGGGCCACGACGCCGGCGACGAATTGCTGAAGGCCGCCGCACAGCGCATCAGCGCGGCCGTCGGGCGCACGGACACCGTGGCCCGCACGGGCGGCGACGAATTCGTGCTCGTGCTGCCGGGCCGCGAGAACGAGTCCGACGCGGCGGCCACCGTCAACGCCGTGCTGCAGGCGCTCGCCCACCCGCTCGAGCTGCATGGGCAGGACCTCGTCCTCACGGGCAGCGCCGGCCTGGCCGCGTTCCCGGCCGACGGCACCGACGCCGCCACGCTGATCCAGCACGCGGAAGTGGCCATGTACCGGTCCAAGGAACTGGGCCGCAACATGGTGCAGTTCTACATGCCGACGATGAATGCCCGCGCCCGCGAACGCCTCGCACTGGAAGGCGCGCTGCGCAGCGCGCTCGTGCACGACGAGTTCGAGCTGTACTACCAGCCGCAGGTCGACCTGGAGACCGGCGCCGTGGTCGGACTGGAAGCGCTGATCCGCTGGCGCCATCCGAGCCTGGGCATGGTGCGGCCCGACCGCTTCATCAACCTGGCCGAGGAGACGGGCCTGATCGTCCCCATCGGCGCGTGGGTGCTGCGCACGGCGTGCCGCCAGAGCCGCGCGTGGCAGCATGCCGGACTGGGTCATTTGCGCATCGCCGTGAACCTGTCGGCACGCCAGTTCGCCGAACCGAACCTCGTGCGCGAGATCGCCCGCGTGCTGGACGAGACGGGCCTGTCGGCGGGCTGCCTCGAAGTGGAGATCACGGAAAGCCTCGTGATGGGGGACGTGGAAAGCGCGATCCGCACGATGCGCGAACTGAAGCAGATGGGCGTGCAGTTGTCGATCGACGATTTCGGCACCGGCTATTCGAGCCTGTCGTACCTGCGCCGCTTTCCCGTGGACGTGCTCAAGATCGACCGCAGCTTCGTGCGCGACATCCCGTTCAGCGAGGACGACGCGGCGATGGTCGCGGCCATCATCGAGCTCGCGCGCGGCCTGCGCATGCGCGTGATCGCCGAGGGCGTGGAAACCGAAGCGCAACTGGACTACCTGCGCCGGCGCGGCTGCGACGAGGTGCAGGGCCACGTATATGCACAGGCGGCGTCCGGCGCCGACGTCGAGCGCCTACTGCGCACGGGGCGGAACATGATACCGCATGACGCGAACGGTATGAGCGTGCGCTAACCGAAAGTCAGCGGGCCGTCGGCTATACTTGTGCCGCCATTGACAAGCTAGCTGACAGGAAGAAACGAGAGTGGAAGACCATAACGAGGGCAAGGGCTGGAACGGACGCGAACGCAGGATGATCGACCGCGCCGGGGCCCGCGCCAGGGAAGCCTATGCGCGGGCGCACGGGCACCTGATGACCAAACCGCCGCACCTGCGCTGGCTGTACATCGCCGCCGGACTCGCACTGCTGCTCGTGACGCTGTTCGCCGTCTGGATCGCGCTGCTGTTTCCGCTCACGCCAGGCATCGAGGACGTCAAGCAGGCCCGCGTGGCGCAGCCCACCGTCGTCGTCTCGGCCGACGGCCGCCAGCTGGCCAGTTTCGAGCAGGGCATCCAGATGAAGGTGCCGCTGTCGGCCGTGTCGCCGAACGTCGTCAATGCCCTCATCGCGACGGAGGACCACCGCTTCTACGACCACCACGGCGTCGACTTCACGCGCATCGCCGGCGCCTTCGTCGCCAACCTGAAGGGCGATGCGCAGGGCGGCTCGACGATCACCCAGCAGCTTGCGCGCAACCTGTTCCGCGACGAGATCGGACGCGCGCGCAACATCAACCGCAAGCTGAAGGAACTCATCACCGCCTTCAAGATCGAGAACACGTACAGCAAGACGGAAATCCTCGAAGCCTATCTGAACACCGTCCCGTTCCTGTACAACACGTACGGCATCGAGGCGGCCGCGCACACGTACTTCAACAAGACGGCCGCCCAGCTGAACGAGACGGAAGCGGCCACGCTCGTCGGCATGCTGAAGGGCACGGCCTATTACAACCCCGTGACGAACCCGGAACGTTCGCTCGCGCGCCGCAACGTCGTGCTGGGGCAGATGCTGAAGGCGGGCGCCATCGACGAGGCCAGGTACCGCCAGCTCGTGAAACGGCCGCTGCGCCTGCATTTCGCGCGCATGGCGGAACGCAACGGCAAGGACGACCACTTCACGGCCTATGTGCGGCGCTGGCTCGTCGACTGGGCCGAGAAGCACGACGCCGACCTGCAGCAGGACGGCCTCGTCGTGCAGACGACGCTCGACTACGACCTGCAGCAGGCCGCGCAGCGCGCCGTCGAACGCCAGGCCGGCGCGCTGCAGGCCATCGCCGACGTCGACTGGGCCCATTCCTGGCCGATCAACGCGACGTCCACCCAGACCTATGTCGACATGCGCGACGGCGTCAACCCGTTCGAATACTACTGGCAGTCGCACGGCGAACTGCTGGAGACGTTCATCCGCGAATCGTCCGACTACCGCAAGGCCGTCGACGGCGGCGAGAACCCGGTCGCGGTCCTGAAGAAGCTGAAGGCGGACCGCAACTTCATGCGCCAGCTGAAGGCGTCGAAATCGCGCCTGGAGGCGGGCTTCCTCGCGATGGACCCGACGACGGGCGAGATCAAGGCATGGGTGGGCAGCCGCGACTTCGAGAAGGAGCAGTACGACCACGTGGCCCAGGCCGCGCGCCAGCCCGGCTCCACGTTCAAGCCGATCGTCTACGCCGCCGCGCTGGAGAAGGGCATCGCGCCGGACCACGCCTACCTGGACGCCGTCACGACGATCCGCTTCGACGACGGCACCGTGTGGCGCCCGACGGACAACAGCGGCACGACGGGCCGTCAGCTGACCATGCGCGATGGCCTCGTCTATTCGAAGAACACGATCACGGCGCAGGTCGTGCGCGACATCGGCGTGGCGCCCGTCGTCAAGCTGGCGCAGGACCTGGGCGTCCGCACGAGCAAGCTGGCGCCCGTGCCGTCGATCGCGCTCGGTTCCAGCCCGGTCACCCTGCTGGAGATGGTCAACGCGTATTCGTCGATCGCCGCGCAGGGCGAATACCGCAAACCGGTGTTCGTGCGCCGCATCACGGACCGCAACGGCCAGGTCGTCGCGGACTTCGCGTCGCAGACGCCGCAGCGCGTGCTGTCGCAGGAGTCGGCCGTCACCCTGATCGACATGATGCGCGGCGTGATCAACCGCGGCACGGGCACGGGCATCCGCTACCGCTTCGGCATCACGGCCGACGTGGCGGGCAAGACGGGCACCACGCAGAACAACGCGGACGGCTGGTTCATCATGATGCACCCGAACCTCGTCGCGGGCGCGTGGGTCGGCTTCAACGACAACCGCGTCACGATGCGGTCGAACTACTGGGGGCAGGGCGGGCACAGCGCGATCCTGCTCGTGGGCGACTTCTTCAAGTCCGCGCTCGACAGCGGCAAGATCAGCGGCGACGCGCTGTTCCCGGGCGGGCGCAAACCCGAACCCGTGACGCGTCACGCGGAGCCGCCGCCCGAGGAAGACATGGAAGAGGGCGGCGACATGCAGCAGGAAGGCGGCCCGCCGCCCGACACGCCGCAGCCGCCCGAGAATGAACCGCCGGCGCCGCCGCAGCCGGAACTGCAGCAGGAAGGCATCACGCTGCCGCCGCCGAACGACGCCTAGGGCGCGGATATGCTTCGTGGGCACGGTGTGCCCACCCTGCGGCCTGCCATGGCGTAGGGTGGGCGGCCTCCGCCCACGAAGCGCGTGCGTCTCACAAGATCGGGGTGCCGCCCGTGACCGGGATGCGCGCCCCGGAAATGTAGCTGGCTTCGTCCGACGCCAGCATCACGTACACGGGCGCCACTTCCACCGGCTGGCCCGGGCGCTTCATCGGCACCTGTTGGCCGAAGCTCTCTACCTGGTCCGGCGGCATCGTCGACGGGATCAGCGGCGTCCAGATCGGCCCCGGCGCGACGGAGTTCACACGTATCCCTTTTTCCGCCAGCAGCTGCGCGAGGCCGGCCGTGAAGTTGGCGATCGCGCCCTTCGTGGTCGCGTACGGCAGCAGGGTCGGCTTCGGATTGTCCGAGTTGATCGACGTCGTGTTGATGATCGACGACCCGGGCTTCATGTGCTTCACGGCCGCCTTGCAGATGTGGAACATGGCCGAGATGTTGACCGCGAACGTGCGGTCCCATTCGTCGTCCGGGATCTCGTCCAGCGACTCGCGCGTCATCTGGAACGCCGCATTATTCACCAGCACGTCGATGCGGCCGAATGCCTGTACCGCGCGGTCGACGATGGCGCGGCAGTGGGCGGGATCCGCGATGTCGCCGGGGACCAGCACCGCTTTCCGGCCGGCCTCGCGTACGAGGCGTTCCGTCTCGCGCGCATCGTCATGCTCGTCGAGGTAGGAAATCAGCACGTCGGCCCCTTCGCGCGCGAAGGCGAGGGCGACGGCGCGGCCGATGCCGCTGTCGCCGCCCGTGATGACGGTGGCCTTGTCCTTGAGCCGGCCGTGGCCGACATAGCTCGTTTCGCCGTGGTCCGCTTTCGGCGTCAGTTGCGCCTCGTGGCCGGGCGGCGTCTGTTGTTGCGCGGGTTGATGTTGCTGCATCGTGACCTCCTGATCGAACATTGGAGGCTCGGATGATAGGGCCGGACGCCGGGAGGCGGCGTCCGGTTCCGCTGGTCAATGCATGGGCCGGGCCTGCGGGGGCGCGGGGACCTCGCTGCGCGCGTCGTTGGCGGCCGGTTGCCGCAGCAGCAGTTCCTGCGCGCGCGGCGCCGTCGAGATGTCCAGGTCGCGCAGCAGCTGCATCGTCTCCAGCAGCACGGCCTGCTGGGTCTGCAGGTACAGGCCGTAGTTGGCGTCCGTCAGGTTGTAGACGATGTCGTATTCCAGGTAGTTCTGGTCCATCGTCGTCAGGTTGACGTGGTCGAGTTTCACCTTGTCCCTGGCCGCGATGATGGCGCCCACCCGTTCCGGCAGCTGCGCCGCGAGTTCGTGCGGCGTGGCGGGATTGATGCGCAGGGTGTACTGCACGCGCCGCGTGTTCTGGCGCTTGAAGTTGTGAACCGTCTTGCGCAGGAGCTCCGCGTTGGCGATCACGATCTGCTCGCCCGACAGCGCGCGGATCCGGGTCGTCTTGAGCCCCACGTGCTCGATCGTGCCGAAGAATTCGGGCACCGAGATCGCGTCGCCCACTTCGAACGGCTTGTCGGTCGCGATCGCGAGGGACGCGAACAGGTCGCCGAGGACGTTCTGCACGGCCAGCGCGATGGCCACGCCGCCGATGCCCAGGCTCGCGACGAACGTCGTCACGTTGATGCCGAGGTTGGACAGCATCGCCAGCAGGAACACGGTCCACACGCTCCATTGCAGCGCCCAGATCATGAGGGTGTGCGCGACGGTGACCTGGTCGTTTTCCAGGCCCTTGCCGTGCACGCGGAAGTAGCGCCGCGCCGTCACGGCGATCGCGTGGTGCAGGTACAGGGCGAGTTGCGCGCCGAGCGTGATGAACCACAGGTGGCCGATGCGCTGGTTCCACGGCGGCGGCAGGTCGAGCATCGACACGCCGATCAGGATCGAGGTCGCGAGGACGGCGAGGTTGCTCGTGCGCGCGAGCGTATGGCGCAGGACTTCGACGATGGGTTTATGGGCGCGCTCGTCGTCGAACTGGTCGAGACGGCGGCGGAACAGGCGCACGGCGCCGTGGATGGCGATGAAGCTGACGACGGCCGCGGTCAGTGCCACGGACGCATTGGTCCAGCTGATGTCGAGATTGGAGAAATAGCCGCGGATAGTCATCGGGCTCCTTTCGAAAGGACGGGTTGCGCGGGAGCACGCGCGAAAGGATGGCGCCCGGCCGGCGGGGCCGGGCGGGCGTCGGGCAAAGTACTTACCGGATCAGTGACGCGTGCCGCGCAGGTGCTGGCGAACCGCCTCGGCGCTGCTGCTGCCGGCGTCCTTGACGGCCTTCGCCAGCTCTTCCTCGGTCACGCCCAGTTCCCTGGTCCAGTACTGGACTTCCCATTTTTCGTGCAGGTTGATGCGCGTGCGGTCCTGCTGGCCGCGGTTTTGCAGGTTATCGGACATGATGGCCTCCTTGGTCGATACAAGTGCAGGATGCCACCGGTCCCGGCCATATTCCGTTCGGTGTTTCACGTTGTGGCCGCCTTAAAAGCGGCCTGGACTTACTCCAGTGGCATGTTTTGTTGTAGGCTAGCGTGATCGACAACATGGAGACATGCATGAGCAAACCCTATGACACGGCGCAGCCCGAGCGCGGCGCCATCGACGCGCTGCCCGGCGTGGTCGCCCTCGACTTCGGCACGAACTGGTGCGGCTATTGCCAGGCGGCAGCCAGCCTCATCGACGACGCGCTGGCACCGTACCCCGGCGTCCAGCACATCAAGGTCGAGGACGGCCCCGGACGCAAGCTGGGCCGTTCGTTCAAGGTGAAGCTGTGGCCGACCGTCGTCGTGCTCAAGGATGGCCAGGAAGTCGCGCGCGTCGTGCGCCCGGTCGCGAGCAGCGAGCTCGCCGACGCGTTGTCGCAGGCCGGTGCCGCATGACCGGTACCGCGACGCACACCCCGCAGAACCGCCCGGCGACCGTCCTGTTCGCCAGCCTCATCGGCACCACCATCGAGTTCTTCGACTTTTATATCTATGCCACGGCCGCCGTGCTCGTGTTCCCGAAGCTGTTCTTCCCGGCCGGGGATCCCGCGGCGGCCACGCTCCAGTCGCTGGCCACGTTCGCCATCGCCTTTTTCGCGCGCCCCGTCGGCTCGGCCGTGTTCGGCCACTTCGGCGACCGCGTCGGGCGCAAGGCCACGCTCGTGGCCGCGCTGCTGACGATGGGCCTGTCCACCGTCTTCATCGGCCTGCTGCCCACCTATGCCACGATCGGCACGGTGGCGCCGCTGCTGCTCGCGCTGTGCCGCTTCGGCCAGGGCCTCGGCCTGGGTGGCGAGTGGGGCGGGGCCGTGCTGCTGGCGACGGAAAACGCGCCGCCGGGCAAGCGCGCGTGGTACGGCATGTTCCCGCAGCTGGGCGCGCCGATCGGCTTCTTCCTGTCGAGCGGCGTGTTCCTGCTGCTGTCGCAGACCCTGTCCGATGCCGATTTCCTGCGTTACGGCTGGCGGATTCCGTTCCTCGCCAGTGCGCTGCTGGTCCTGGTCGGCCTGTACGTGCGCCTGAAGATCACGGAAACGCCGGATTTCCAGGCCGTGCTCGATCGTAACGAGCGCGTGAAGCTGCCCGTCGCGGCCGTGTTCGCGAACCACACGCGCGCCCTCGTGCTGGGCACGCTCGCCGCGCTGGCCACGTTCGTCGTGTTCTACCTGATGACCGTGTTCGCCCTGAGCTGGGGTACGTCCGCGCTGGGCTATTCGCGCCAGACCTTCCTGCTGCTGCAACTGGGCGCCATCGTCTTCTTCGGCCTCACGATCCCCATCGCCGCCGTACTGGCCGACCGCCACGGCCGGCGCGCCGCGATGATCCTCGTGTCCGTCGGCCTGGCACTGTTCGGCCTGCTGTTCGGCCCCCTGTTCGGGTCCGGCCAGCTGACGCTCGTCGCGTTGTTCCTCGTGCTGGGCCAATGCCTGATCGGCCTGACGTATGGCCCGCTGGGCACCTTGCTGTCGGAAATGTTCCCGCCCGAGGTGCGCTACACGGGCGCATCGCTGACGTTCAACCTGGCGGGCATCCTGGGCGCCTCGCTCGCGCCGTACGTGGCAACATGGCTCGCGACCAACTACGGCGTGCAGACCGTGGGCTGGTATCTGAGCGCAGCGTCCGTCATCAGCCTCGCCGCGTTGCTACTGACGGCGCCGGCAAGCAGCGGGACGCCGGCCACGGCGCGCTGACACGACGACGGGAGAGGGCGATGGGCCTGCAGGGCGGATGCATGTGCGGCGCGCTGCGTTACGAGGCGTCGGGAGAACCTTTCAACGCCACGCTGTGCCACTGCGTCGATTGCCGCCGCGCGAGCGGTGCGCCCGCCCTCGCGTGGTTCAGCGTGCGCCGCGACGCCCTGCGCTGGACCCGCGGCAGTCCGGCCCGCAACGCATCGAGCCCCGGCGTCGAACGCCTGTTCTGCGGCCAGTGCGGCACGCAGCTGACGTGGCACGACGCCGGCGCCGCCGACGAGATCGACGTCACGACGTGCAGCCTGGACGATCCGGACGCCGTACCGCCGGCCGACCATACCTTTGCGTCCCAGCAAGTGCGCTGGCTGCATCTCGCGGATGCACTGCCACGTTACGCCAAGACACGCTCCGATGGACGAATGTGTTGAAATATTGACACAAAAAGTGTCGTATTTACCAACGCAATTACAATAAAATACACAATCGTCCACACGAAACGATAGCAAATCGCTAAAATTCGGTTTCAACAATTTATTTGGAGAACTTCATGTTCAAGTCTGTCCTGCGTTTCGCCACCGGCGCCGTCCTCATGTCTGCCGCGCTCTGCGCTTCCGCCGCTCCGGCCACGTACAAGGACTTCAAGGTGTCCGGTGTGCTGCAGGAAATCCCGGGCCCGTCCGCCCGCTGCGCATCCAAATTCGGCGGCACCATTCTCGGTTTCGGCACCAGCAGCCTGGTCGGCAACAAGGTCACGTTCCTGGCCACCGACTGCATCACGCCGAGCGGCACGTCGTACACCTTCAGCGAAGGCAAATTCCTGATCACCACGCTCACCGGCGAACTGATCTTCGCAAACTACAGCGGCCAGTTCGTGCCGACGGGCGTGGGCACCAAATTCGTGTTCAGCAACGCCACGTTCCAGGTCACGGGCGGCACCGGCCGTTACGCCAAGGCGACGGGCGGCGGCGACATCACGGGCGGGGAAGATATGGCGACGGGGCAGGGCACGATCCAGCTGAGCGGGCGTATCCTGTCGAAATAAGCCAAGGGGGAAGAGCAAAGGAACGGCCGGGATATCCCGGCCGTTTGTGTTTTCAGAACGAGTACACGAGCGTCAGCGACGTCTGCGTATCCGTATTCTTCTTGTTGTCGGGCACGTTCGTATCGCTGCGCGCGCTGAACGCGGCCTTCATCTGCATCGTGCCGTTGATCTTGGTGGACAGCGCCGTCTCGGCGATCGAGTGCATGTTCGACGTGCCCCGTTCCACGCTGAGGCTCTGCGAAAATGCCGCGGACGGGCTCACGCGCCAGCGCAGCTGGGCCGCGCCGCGCACGGTCACGCCGGATTCGACGCCGCCGGCCGCGTTCTCGCCGTGGAAATAACCCGGACCCACTTCGACGTCGACGGTTTCATTGTCGCGCTTGAGGAGCTGGGTGCCGTAGCCGACGCCGACCGACGAATAGCGGGTGTAGGCGCCGAACTTGTCGTTCACGTGCGAGCCGAGCAGGAAGGCACGGTTGCCGTCTTCCAGCAGCTTGAACGCCGCCTTCGCCGACACCTGGTAGCGCTCGGCCGAGCGGGTGCGGGTCGTGGAGCCGTCGTCGTTGTGCGTGACGTCTTCCTTGAAATAGCCGCTGACGATGTATTCGTTGCTCCAGTTCGCCATCTCGTGGCGCGCATCGATCTTGCCGGTCACGGACGTGCCTTCGGTATTGCCCGAAGTCGTGATCGCACCCAGCTCGGCCGACGTGTACCAGTTGCTGCCTTCCGGTATCGCCATCGTCGGCGCCTGGGTGAAGTAACTGGACGACGGCACACTGCTGTCGAGGTCGTCCGGAGCGGCCATCGCCGCCCCCGCGCCGGTCAGTGCCAGCACACAAAGCATCAGAGATTTCATAGGCATCGGGTTGGCTGCCTTCCGTCGCCATCGGGAGCGATGCGCAGCCTGTCGTTCACGGATCATCTGCGGCAGGCCGAGCCTGCCGGCGGAGGCGACATTGTAGCCCAAAGCGCCGGACGAAATACTTTCGCGTAGAAAATTTACACATTTATCTGGAGAAATTCCCCAAAATCTGGTGCAATTGTTAACTGATCAAAGATTGTGTTTGCATTCGTGCGTAAACGTTGCCTAGAATGCTTGCTTTGCCGACATACCGGTTTGCATGTAAGAAGGAAGCATTTTGATCAGGCTAGTCATCGCCGACGATCATGAACTGATCCGCGAAGGAATCAAGAAGATCGTACGGCCCTGCGCCGACCTAAAAATCGTCGGCGAAGCCGCAGACTTGAAGCAGGCGATGGCCCTCATCGCCCAGGTTCACCCAGACGTCGTGATCCTGGACCTGACACTGCCCGATTACGACGGGCTGGACGGCCTCGTCGAACTGCGGCGCCATTTCCCCGACCTGCGGGTCGTGATCCTCAGCATGCACGCTGAGGAAAAATTCGCGCTCGCCTCGCTGCGCGCGGGTGCGCTCGGCTACGTCTCCAAGGCGATGGCGTCTGCGGAACTCGTGGAAGCGGTGCGCCGCGCAGCCACGGGCGGCACATGGCTGGGGCCGCGGGTGGGCGAACTGCTCGCGCTCGAAGCGCGGCCGGGTGGGCGCCCCCCGCACCACAGCCTGACGCCGCGCGAAGCGGAAATCGTCGCGCTGATCGGTTCCGGTTTGCAGATCAAGCAGGTCGCAGCCGAGCTGGGCATCAGCATCAGCTCCGTCAACACCTACCGCACCCGCATCTTCCGCAAGATGGGGTTGTCGACGAACGCGGCCCTCATCCGCTACGCGCTCCAGCACGGCCTCGCCGGCTGAGCTTTTACGTTGCCATACGGCAACAATGTGTCTGGGCAATTGTCATAGAATTCGTGACAGGCTTCTTCGCGTTTTCCTACCCTAAATTGTGTCGCGCCGCAGCGGAACGCGGCCAGGCGGCGCCAAACCGGCGCCGAACCGGTTCGCTCGTAATGACATTCGTTGTCATGGACAGACCTGCTACGAATGTTATTGCTTAGCCATCTTAGCTAATATCAATGCAAGTTCTGACGGCCGGGGTGTGCGGTGCACCGGCCACCGACTGTATGACATGACGGCACGACCGCCCAACAAACGCGGCGCGAACAAGATGACAACAACGCACAAGAGAGAGAACGCCCGGGGATCCTATGAAATCCTCGTGGCCGAGGACAGCCCGACACAGGCCGAACACCTGGCCCGGGTGCTGGCGCACGACCCGGACTGCCCCGCGCGCGTGCGCGTGGCCGCCGACGGCGAGGCCGCACTGCAAATGGCGCGTGACATGGCGCCCGACCTGGTCGTCAGCGACATCGCCATGCCGCGCATGGACGGCTATGCGCTGTGCCGCGCCCTGAAGGACGATGCGGGGCTGGCCGCCGTGCCCGTCCTGCTGCTGACGCGCCTGACCACGCTGCAGGACATCGTGCGCAGCCTGGAAGCGGGCGCCGACGGCTTCCTGCCCAAGCCGTACGATGCCGACCAGCTGCGCGACCGCGTGCGCCGCATCCTGCAGGGACGGGACGCGGGCGACCCGGCGCGGCCGCTGGAAGTGATGGCGGACGAGCGGCGCCGCATCTACGAACTGCTCGTGGCCACCCACGAGGACACCCAGCGCCTGAATACGGACCTCGCGCGCATGGTCGATTCGCTCGCGCTGCTCGGCCGGATCGCGAGCGCCCTGAACGAGGCGGCCGGCGAGACCGACGTGGCGCGCGCCGCACTGGACCACCTGATCAGGCTCCCGGCGCTCGCGGGCGCCGCCATCAGCACCGCCGCGCCCGACGGCGCCGTGCGCGTGCTCGCGCAACGGGGCGAGGGGCCCGTCCCCAGCGCCTGCGCGTGCGCGGACGGCCGCGCGGGAGACGACCCGGCGCAGCTTTGCCTGCCGCTGCTCGCAGGGACGCGCCGGCTCGGCGAATTGCACGCGCGCGCCCGGCACGACGCATTCAGTAACGAAGATCGCGCGCTGCTGGCCGGCGTGGCGCAGCAGATCGCACTCGCGCTCGAGCGCGCGCGCCTGTACACGCGGGCCGAGGCGCTCGTCGTCGAGCGGACGAACGCGCTGCGCTCCGAGCGCAACCGCCTGTCCGCCATCGTGGAGACGGCGGGCACGCTCGTGCTCATGACGGACCCGGAAGGCCGCATCGTGACGTTCAACCGGGCCTGCGAAGAATCGCTGGGCTGGCGCGCGGCGCAGGCCATGGGGCGGCACTACTGGGAGGTGGTGCGCGGCGCCGCCGACCCGGAGGTCGTCCGGCGCATGTTCGCGGGCCTGGCCGAGGACCCGCAGCCGCAGCGGCTGCAGGGTGAATGGGTGACGCCCGACGGGCGCACGCGCAGCATCGTCTGGACGCACACGCTGCTGCGGCGCGAGGACGGCAGCGTCGAATTCGTCCTCGGCACCGGCATCGACGTCACCGCATTGCGCGGCGCGGAGCAGCGGCTGCACTATGCCAGCAACTACGACGCCGTCACGGGCCTGCCGAACCGCGACCTGCTGCGCGACCGCCTGCGCCAACTCAAGGCACAGGTGCAGGCCCAGGCCGGCCGCCGCGTGCTCGGTTTCATGCTCGTGCGCTTCGGACGCATGGCCCTGATCCGCGAGGCGCTGGGACCCGGCGCGGAACAGGCCCTGCTGCAGGAAGCGGCCGCGCGCCTGCGCGCGGTGGGCAGCCAGGACATGGCCGCGAGCATCTCGGAAGGCGCGTTCGCGCTGGCCCTGCTGCGCACCGACGCCGACGAACTGGCCGCCAGCGCACGCCGCGTGCTGGCCGCGCTGGGACAACCGTACAGGTATCAGCACGACGAATTCCACCTCGACCCGAGCGTCGGCATCGCGATCTATCCGAACGACGGCGTCGCGTACGATACGCTGGCGAGGGGCGCCGAAACGGCGCTGCGCCAGGCGGCCGACGGTGTCGGCCAGCGCTACGCGTTCTACCGACCGGAACTGAACCGCGACGCGAACGAGCGCTTCAAGCTGGAAAACGCGCTGCGCCGGGCGCTCGAACGCCAGGAGCTGGAGCTCCATTACCAGCCGCAGATCGCCGTCGACGGCAAATCGATCGTCAGCGCGGAGGCGTTGCTGCGCTGGCGCCATCCGGAGCGGGGCCTCGTGCCGCCGAGCGACTTCATCCCGCTGGCCGAGGAATCGGGCCTGATCGTCGAGATGGGGGAATGGGTGCTGCACAAGGTGTGCTGCCAGTTGCAGGCCTGGCGGCGCGCGGGCCTGCCCGTCGTGCCGGTGGCCGTGAACCTGTCGGCGCACCAGTTCGACGAACGCATCGTGGGCACGGTGCGGCGCGTACTGGACGACTGCGGGCTCGAACCCGGCCTGCTCGAACTGGAGCTGACCGAGAGCGCGTCGATGGCCGACGCGGACAAGAGCATCGCGCTGCTGGCGCGGCTGAAGGGGATGGGCATCCGGCTCGCCATCGACGATTTCGGCACCGGCTATTCGAACCTGAACTACCTGAAGCGGTTCCCGGTCGACCGCCTGAAGCTGGACCGCTCGTTCGTGCGCGACCTGGAGACGGATGCCGACGACCTGGCGATCGCGCGCGCCGTCGTCGCGATGGCGCATGGCCTGCGGCTGTCGGTGGTGGCGGAAGGTGTGGAGACGGCCGGCCAGCTGGCTTTGCTGGCCGACCTCGGATGCGACCTCGTGCAGGGCTGGCTGTTCAGCCGCGCCGTGCCGGCGGACCAATTCGCGCAGCTGCTGGCAACGGGCCGCCCGTTACCCGCCGCCGCGTAGGGCGGACACCCCGCGCCCGCGCGAACGTTCGCGGCACGTCAGCCACGCGCGGGCGGAGGCCGCCCAGCCAACGGCGTCGCGCGGCGGTATCAGTTGCCGATATAGACGATCTTGAAGGCGAAGAGGGCCGCGATCACCCAGATCACCGGCTTGACTTCGCGCGCGCGGCCGGTCGTCAGCTTGAGCAGCGCGTAGGTGATGAAGCCGAACGCGATGCCTTCCGCGATCGAGTAGGTGAACGGGATCACGAGCGCCGTGATCGCGGCCGGAACCGCCTCCGTCGTGTCGTTCCACTCGATGTCGCCCAGCTCACGCAGCATCAGGCACGCGACGAACAGCAGCGCGGGCGCCGTCGCGTACGCGGGCACCACGCCCGCGAGCGGGGCGATGAACAGACAGGCCAGGAACAGCACGGCCACGGTCAACGCCGTGAGGCCCGTACGGCCGCCGGCCTGCACGCCCGACGCGCTTTCGATATACGCCGTCGTGCTCGACGTGCCCAGCACGGAGCCGGCGACGATCGCGGCGCTGTCCGCCAACAGGGCCTTGTTCAGGCGTTCCATCTTGCCTTCCACGAGCAGGCCCGCGCGGCTGGCGACACCCATCAGCGTGCCGGTGGCATCGAACAGCTCGACGAGGAAGAACACGAGCACCACGTTCAGGATGCCGGCGCCGAGGGCGCCCTTGATGTCCAGCTGGCCGAAGGTCGGCGCGATCGACGGCGGGGCCGAGACGAGGCCGTGGAACGTGTTCCCGCCGAAGAAGAACGAGAGGATCGTCACGACGACGATGCCGATCAGGATCGCGCCGCGTACCTTGAGGCGGTCGAGGGTGACGATCAGCAGGAAGCCGACGACCGCCATGATGGCCTCCGGCTTGTGCAGGTTGCCCGCCTGCACGAGCGTCGCCGGGCTGGCCACGACGATGCCGGCGCTCTTCAGCGCGATCAGCGCGAGGAACATCCCGAGGCCCACCGTGATCGCCACGCGCAGCGACCGCGAGATGCCGTTCACGATCATCGCGCGCAGCCCGAACACGGAGACGAGGATGAACAAACAGCCCGACACGAACACGGCGCCCAGCGCCGCCTGCCAGGGCACCTTCATGCCCAGCACGACGGCGTAGGCGAAATAGGCGTTCAGGCCCATGCCGGGCGCCATCGCGATCGGGTAGTTGGCGTACAGGCCCATCACGAGACTGCCCAGCGCCGCGACGAGGCACGTCGCGACGAACACCGCGTCCTTCGGCATCCCGGCGTCGCCCAGGATCGTGGGATTGACGAAGATGATGTACGCCATGGTCAGGAACGTGGTGACGCCGGCGAGGATCTCGGTCCGCGTGTCGGTGCCGCTCTGGCGCAGTTTGAAAAATGAGTCGAGCATTCTTGGATCCATGATGGTAGTGATGGCCGTGAGCGTTGTATCCATGCGTCACGAGCCGATGACCGAAGCATAACATCCGCACCAACGGCCGCGAAGGCACAAAGTCCTTGCACTGGTAATATATTAGGCCTACCATCCTGATATATCAGATTTAGCCACCAAGGAGCTACACGCTATGACCGCCTTCATGGACCAGGATTTCCTCCTCACCACCGACGTCGCCCGCAAGCTTTATCATGAAGTTGCCGCCGACCTGCCGGTCATCGACTACCACTCGCACCTGCAGCAGGGCGAGATCGCCGAGCGCAAGAAGTTCCGCAACATCGCCGAGCTGTGGCTGGGCGGCGACCATTACAAATGGCGTTTGATGCGCACGGCGGGCGTGCCGGAGGAATACTGCACGGGCGACCGCTCGGACAAGGAAAAATTCCTGGCCTTCTGCAAGGTGCTGCCGCTCGCCATCGGCAACCCGATCTACCACTGGAGCCACCTGGAACTGCGCCGCATCTTCGGCATCGACCTGGTCATCAACGAGAAGAACGCGGAAGCGATCTGGGAACAGGCGAACGCGAAACTGGCCGGCATGGACACGTGGACGTTCCTGGAGCAGGCCAAGGTGGAAATCGCCTGCACGACGGACGACCCGGCCGACGATCTGCTGCAGCACGCCGAGATCGCGCAATCGGCGCTGAAGACCCGCGTGCTGCCGGCCTACCGTCCGGACAAGGCCATGCGCATCAATAACCCGGGCTTCGAACAATACGTGGCCCGCCTTGCCGACGTGTCCGGCGTGAAGATCGATTCGTTCACGTCGTTGATCGCCGCGCTGGCCAACCGTGTGGAATACTTCCATGCGCGCGGCGGCCGTATTTCGGACCACGCGATCGACATCCCGCTGCCGGCCGTCGCCGCGACGGCCGACCAGCTGGACGGCCTGTTCGCCAGGCGCATGCGCGGCGAGCTGCTGGGCGACCTCGAACAGGCGCAATACCTGCGCGGGCTGTTGGAGGCGATCGGGGGCGTCTATGCGAAATACGACTGGACGATGTGCTTCCACATCGGTGCCATGCGTAACAATAACCAGCGTATGCTGGAGACTTTGGGTCCGGATACCGGCTTCGATTCGATTTCCGATATGACGACGAGTAACGGCCTCGTGGCGCTGCTGTCTGCGCTCGACTCCCGTAAACAGCTGCCGAAGACGATGCTGTTCAACCTGAATCCGGCGATGAATGAAGTGCTTTCGACGATGATCGGCAACTTCCAGGACGGCAGCGTGGCCGGCAAGGTGCAGTTCGGCCCGGCCTGGTGGTTCAACGACCACAAGCTGGGCAACCTGAACCAGATCCTCGCCTTCGGCAATCACTCCGTGCTGGGCATCTTCGTGGGCATGGTGACGGACTCGCGCAGCTTCGCGTCGTACCCGCGCCACGACTACTTCCGCCGCCTCGTGTGCCGCCAGCTGGGCGAATGGGTCGCCAGCGGCGAGTATCCGGAAGACTACGATGCGCTGGCGACCATCGTGCGCGGTATCTGCTACGAAAACGCCAAGAACTACTTCAAGCTCTGATTGGGCAACCATGCAAAAAGTAATCTGCATTCACCCGGACGACAGCATGCTGGTCGCCCTGACCGACCTGGCGCCGGGTGATGTCGTGACGTGGAACGGGGAGAACATCCTCGTCTCCACGCCTGTCAAGACCAAGCACAAACTGGCGCGCCGCGCCTTCGCCGAGGGCGAGCTGCTGTCCATGTACGGCGTCGTCGTCGGCAAGGCCACCCAGCCGATCCGCAAGGGGGAGGCCGTCACGACGGACAACCTCGCGCATTACGCGTCCGAGGTGGAGATCGGGGAGTCGAAGCCTTATACGTGGACGCCGCCCGACGTCGCGGACCTGAAAGAAGCGACATTCGACGGCATCGTGCGCGCGGACGGCCGCGTGGGCACCGCCAATTACTGGCTGATCTTCCCGCTCGTGTTCTGCGAGAACCGCAACGTGGAGCACCTGCGCAATGCGCTGGAAGGACCGCTGGGCTATGCGACCAACGACCTCGCGTCGCTGACGTTCCAGCTGCTCGGCGAAGACATGGAAGCGCCGAAGCCCGTCGTGCGCCCGTTCCCGAACGTGGACGGCGTGCGCATCATCACGCACAACGGCGGCTGCGGCGGCACGCGCGCGGACGCGCGCTCGCTGTGCAAGATCCTCGCCGCGTATGCCGACCACCCGAACGTGGCCGGCATCACCGTATTCTCGCTGGGCTGCCAGAACGCGCAGATCGGCATGTTCAAGGACGCCCTCGCGAAGCAGAACCCCGATTTCGCCAAGCCCGTGCTGATCTACGAACAGCAGCAATGGGACAGCGAAGAAAAGATGATGAAGGCGGTGCTGCAGGACACCCTGACGCACCTGAAGGAAGCGAACAAGGTGCAGCGCCGGCCGATGCCGCTGTCGCACCTGAAGATCGGCGTGAAATGCGGCGGCTCGGACGGCTTTTCCGGCATTTCCGCCAACCCGGCGATGGGCTATGTGTCGGACATGGTCGTCGCCGTCGGCGGTTCGTCGATCCTCGCGGAATTCCCGGAACTGTGCGGCGTGGAGTCGTCGCTGATCGAACGCTGCGTCGAGGACGACGACAAGCGCCGCTTCCTCGGCATGATGCGCGACTTCGAACAGCGCGCGCTGGCCGTCGGCACGCATTTCGCCGACAACCCGAGCCCCGGCAATATCCGCGACGGCCTGATCACGGATGCGATGAAATCGGCCGGCGCCGCGAAGAAGGGCGGCACGTCGCCGATCGTCTCCGTGCTGGACTACGGCGAGCAAACGGACAAGCAGGGCCTGGCACTGCTGTGCACCCCGGGCGGCGACGTCGAATCCGTCACCGGCATCGTGGCTTCGGGCGCGAACGTCGTGCTGTTCTCGACGGGCCTCGGCACCCCGACCGGCAACCCGATCGTCCCCGTGCTGAAAATCTCCAGCAACAGCCGCGTGGCCGCCAAACTGTCCGACCTGATCGACTACGACTGCGGTCCGATCATCGAAGGCAAGCCGCTGCCCGAGGTGGCGAAAGGCCTGTTCGACATGGTCGTGGCGACGGCGGGCGGGCAATACAAGTGCAAGGCCGACCGGCTGCAGCAATACGACTTCATTTTCTGGAAACGCGATATTTCGCTGTAAGGGCAGACCCATGACTCAACTTCGTCGTACCACTCCGTTCGCACTGCCGGTCAAGATCCTGCAGTTCGGGCAGGGGAATTTCATGCGCGGTTTCTTCGACTGGCAAATCGACCTGCTCAACGAGCGCACGGGCCTGGATGCCGGCGTCGTCGTCGTGCGCCCGCGCGGCGGTGGCTCGGCCCCGCTGCTGGACGTGCAGGACGGCCTGTTCACCGTGCTCGTGCGCGGCCTGGACGAGGCGGGGCTGCCCGTGAAGCAGTACCGCAAGGTCGAATGCGTGCAGCGCGAGATCGATCCGGCCACGATGTATGCCGACTACCTGGCCCAGGCGGCCAATCCGGACCTGCGCTTCATCGTCTCCAACACGACGGAGGCGGGCATCGTCGTCAACGACACCGATGGCCAGGCCGACGCGCCGCCCGTGACGTTCCCCGCCAAGCTCACGCAACTGCTGTTCGCGCGCTACCAGGCGTTCGACGGCGCACAGGACAAGGGCCTCATCCTGCTGCCGTGCGAACTGATCGACAAGAACGGCGAAGCGCTGAAGAACGCCGTGCTGCACTATGCGCGCCTGTGGGACCTGCCGGCCGGCTTCGCCGCGTGGATCGGCGACGCCTGCACGTTCTGCAGTACGCTCGTCGACCGCATCGTCACCGGCTACCCGGCCGCGGACGCCGCGCAGATCGAGCAGGAACTGGGCTACGCGGACCCGTTCCTCGTCGCGGCCGAGTACTACTACCTGTTCGTGATCCAGGGCCCGGCGGCGGTCGGGGAAGAGCTGAAGCTCGCGGGCGCGGACCTCAACGTGAAGCTCGTCGACGACATCACGCCGTACAAGAAGCGCAAGGTCGGCATCCTGAACGGCGGCCACACGACGCTCGTTCCGGTCGCGCTGCTGGCTGGCCTGGAAGCGGTCGGTCCGGCCGTCGACGATGCGCAGGTGGGCGCGTTCCTGCGCGCCGCCATCGATGACGAGATCATCCCGGCGCTGGAGATGGACCGCGTGGAACTGGAAGCGTTCGCCGCCGACGTGCTGCGCCGCTTCCGCAACCCGGCCATCCACCACCGGCTCGCGGCGATCGCGCTGAACAGCTGGAGCAAGTTCGCCGCGCGCGTGCTGCCGCAGCTGCTGCGCTACGCCGAACTGCACGACGGCCGCCTGCCGCGCCGCCTCGTGCTCGCCATGGCCGCGACGATGGTGCTGTACCGCGGCGGCGTCATCGACCTCGCGGACGATCCGGCCACGCTGGCCTGGTTCAAGGCAGGCTGGGACAAGGTCGGCAGCGGCGCGTGGTCGCTGGACGACCTGGCCCGCGGCTGGCTCGCCCACGCCGCGCTGTGGGGCAGGGACCTGAATTCGGTGCCGGGACTGGCTACGCAACTGGCCGCGAACCTGCGCGACATCGAACAGCAGGGCATCCGCGCACTGCTGGCGTAAGGCACTCACTATCAACGACAGAAGAAGCCGCAGGCGCACCCGCGCCGAGCGGCCAGGAATCTTGCGCGCCTAGAAAACGGCGCCGGAGGAGACAACATGAGCAAAATGAAGGGCATGCGCTGGTGGATGGTGGGCCTGGTCACGCTGGGCCTGATCGTCAACTACCTGGCGCGCAACACGCTGTCCGTCGCGGCGCCGACGATGATGGCCGACCTGCACATCGACACGAAGCAGTACTCGTACATCGTCGTCGCGTGGCAGGTCTGCTACGCCGTCATGCAGCCCGTGGCCGGCTTCGTGCTGGACGCGATCGGCACCAAGATCGGCTTCGCCGTGTTCGCGTTCGCATGGTCGCTGGCCTGCGCCTGCGCCGCGCTGGCCTCCGGCTGGCAGAGCATGGCGTTCTTCCGCGGCCTGCTCGGGCTGACGGAGGCGGCGGGCATCCCGGCCGGCGTCAAGGCGACGACGGAGTGGTTCCCCGCCAGGGAGCGGTCGGTCGCCATCGGCTGGTTCAACATCGGCTCGTCGATCGGCGCCCTGTGCGCGCCGCCGCTCGTCGTGTGGGCGATCCTGCACGCGGGCTGGAAGTCGGCGTTCGTCATCGTGGGCGTGCTGGGCATCGCGTGGACCCTGTTGTGGGCCGTGTTCTACAAGCACCCGCGCGACCAGAAACTGCTGTCCGATGCGGAGCGCGATTACATCCTGGCGGGCCAGGAAGCGAAGCACCAGGACAGCGCCGCGAAGGCGTCGTGGCGCGAGATCGTCAGGAACCGGAACTTCTGGTCGATCGCGATCCCGCGCTTCCTGTCCGAGCCGGCGTGGCAGACGTTCAACGCGTGGATCCCGCTGTACATGGCGACCGAGCGCCACATGGACCTGAAGGAGATCGCGGTGTTCGCGTGGCTGCCGTTCCTCGCCGCTGACATCGGCTGCGTGCTGGGCGGCTATCTGTCGCCGTTCGTGCACCGGCATTTCAATGTTTCCCTGTTCGCGTCACGCAAATGGGTCGTCGCGTTCGGCGCGCTGTGCATGATCGCCCCGGGCTGCATCGGCCTCGTGGCCAGCCCGTACACCGCGATCTTCCTGCTGTGTATCGGCGGCTTCGCGCACCAGACGCTGTCCGGCGCGCTGTACGCGATCACGTCCGACGTGTTCGGCAAGAACGAAGTGGCGACGGCCACCGGGCTGGCCGGCATGTCCGGCTACCTGGGCGCGACCCTGTTCACGCTGGTGTTCGGCATCGTGGTCACGCACGTGGGCTACAGCCCGCTGTTCGTCGTGCTGGCCGTGTTCGACGTGCTGGCGGCGGTCGTCGTGTGGACCATGGTCCGCGACGGCGGGCCGCGCACGCCCCGCAAGACAGATGCCCCGGCCGTCGCCGGCATCCGGTAAACTCTCGGCCGATACTCAACACAAGGACTCACGATGGCAGCACACACCGTCTACGCGATCGGCGAATGCATGATCGAACTGCAGAAGCACGGCGACCAGGGCACGCTCGACTACCGCTTCGGCGGCGACACGCTGAACACGGCAGTGTACATGGCCCGCCTGCTCGATCCGGCGGTCGCGAACGTCGCGTACGTGACGGGCCTGGGCCAGGACGGCATGTCCGCCGAGATGCTGGCCGCGTGGGAGCGCGAAGGCGTCGCCACCGCCAGCGTGCTGCGCCTGGCGGACCGGCTGCCCGGCATCTACATGATCGAGACGGACCCGGACGGCGAGCGCCGCTTCCACTACTGGCGCAAGGATTCCGCCGCGCGCCACTGGATGGCGGCGCCGGGCGCGGACCGGGTGCTCGCGCAACTGGCCGGGGCGCGCATGGTGTACCTGTCCGGCATCAGCCTCGCGATCCTGTCCCCGGGCGACCGCGACGTGCTGATCGCGACGCTGGCGCGGTGCCGCGCGGCGGGCGGCAAGGTCGTCTTCGACAACAACTACCGGCCGCGCCTGTGGGAGAGCGCGGACACGGCGCGCGACGTCTATGGCCGCGTGCTGGCCCATGCGGACATCGCGCTGCTCACGCTGGACGACGAGGTCGCGCTGCATGGTCCGGGCGCTGCGCGCGACGCGATCGAGCGCACGCGCACGCTGGGCGTGGGCGAGATCGTCGTCAAGTGCGGCGGCGATCCGGCCGTCGTCTGGCACGACGGCACGGTGCACGAAGTGGCGCCGGAACCCGTGAACGACGTGGTCGATACGACGGCCGCCGGCGATTCGTTCGGCGCCGGGTACATGGCCGCGCGCCTGTCGGGCAACGGGCCAGCCGACGCGGCGCGCGCCGGGCACCGCCTGGCCGGCACGGTGATCCGCCACCGCGGCGCGATCATTCCGCGCGACGCGATGCCGAATTCGCTACACTTCCGACCATGAACCAGGCCCCACCCAATCCCGTGGCCGAGGCCGAGAGCGGCCTCTCCGCGTCGCGCCGCGTCTACCTGTGCCTGCGCCGGCGCATCGTCGAGATGGACATGCTGCCGGGCACCCGCGTCGTCGAGCGCGACATCGCCGAGGAGTTCGGCACGAGCCGCACGCCCGTGCACGAGGCCGTGCAGCGCCTGGCGGACGAAGGCCTGATCGAGATCGTGCCCCGCTCGGGCACGTTCGTGTCCCGCATCCCGCTCGACGCGCTGGACGAGGCCAACCTCGTGCGCCACGCGCTGGAGACGGCGATCATCGAAAAGGCGGCCGAGCGCGTGGGACCGGACGACATGGCACGCCTGCGCGCGATCCTGGCCGAGCAGGAGGCTGCCATCACCGCGAACGACTTCGGCACGTTCCACCGCACGGACGAGCGCTTCCACGCGCTGCTGGCCGAGCTGTCCGGCTACCCGGGCGTGTGGCCGATCATCCAGCAGGCCAAGACGCAGATGGACCGCTACCGCCAGCTCACCCTGCCGCTGGAAGGCCGCATGGCCGGGGTGCTGGAAGAGCACCGATCCGTCGTCGACGCGATCGAGGCGCGCGACCCGGCCCGCGCGGTGGCCGCCATGCGCGAACACCTCGACCATGTGATGCCGGTGCTCGAAATCACCCGCAAGCTGCGTCCGGAATTCTTCACCACCCACCTCGACGCGCGCCCCCCACGCTGACGCGTTTTTCGCCCCGCGCGACCGATTTGTTACCATGGTGGCTCGTAAACTTTGATGAAGTCAGCCATGCCCAACAACAAGCGCCCGGCCAAGGGCCCGTCGGCCCAGCCCAACCGAAGGTCAGCGACGCCGGCCAGGCCGGCCAAGGCCGCCAAGCCGGTGGAAGCGGATCCCGACGAGCTGGCCCAGAATCTCGTCGACCTGGCGCTCGAGATCACCGAGCGCGAAGGCCCCGACGCGGCCACGCTCACCGCGCGCCAGGAAGAACTGACCGTGCTCGTGCGCCGCATGCTGCGCCGCAAACACGACGACGTGCTGTACGGCGCCATCGAAGTGGCGAAGTACACGGATCCCGATTGCTGCCGCCTGCTGCGCGAGCGCGTGGAAGAAGAGGCCGCCACCTACCACGTCCGTGACGACGAGACCGAACTGGAAATCGACGCCTTCATGATCCCGCTGTTCGTGCACAGCACGGGCGGCCTCGTGCAGGAAGACGTGTTCCGCGACGACGCTGATTTCGACGCCCTGATGGACAGTTTCCGGCAGTCCGGCCTGGCCAGCGCCGCCACCCGCATCGTGCTCGTGCGCCACCTGTACGACCTCGACGCCGTTGACCGCATCCGCTACAGCCACCTGCAGGAGATGCTGCGCGAAGCCGCGCAGGCGCTGCGCTCGCGCAAGCTCGTCGCCACGCCCGCCATCGAGGCCAGCATGCGGCCGTGGATCGGCGGCGACTACGAGCCGGAAGACGAGGCGATGGAACTGCGCTTCCTGCTCGGCTTCGCGCTGAAACCGGCCGACGATCCGTTCTACAAGGTGCCGTCCGGCGAGGCCGCGTCCGATGCGTACTTCGAAGGCCGCATGGCCCGCTACCGCATGTGGGCCGGCAGCGTGTCGCCGCTGCTGCAGCGCTGCCTGTCGCGCCATCCGGCCGGGATCGAGCTGAACTTCCTGTACCAGGACCTGTTCTACGGCGCCAAGGAGCAGGGCGTGGGCGAGCTGTCGATGCTCGCCACCCTGGCCGAGGTCAACCAGAAACTGGAAGAGCAGCAGCGCCCGCCGGACCGCATCAAGGCCGTCGTCGCGCCGCTGGAAGCCAACGGCGAGCCAGTCCTGAGGATCAACCTGTACCCGCTGGACGGCGGCGCGCCGCTGGCCACGGTCGACAAGCCGCTCGACCTGGCCGCCCACCTGGAGGCCGAGCTGGAAGACTTGTGCGATGCGCTGGGCACGGTCGGCCTCGACGGCGTGCTGCTGGCGCGCAGCTTCGACGCCGCCGGCGAACCGGAAGACGCGGAACCCTATCTTTCGGCCTGAGGCGTTCAAACCCGGAAAAACGCATTCATGCCGCGGGCGTCCCCCTTCGTCGCATCGTCCGCCGAGTCATCATGGCGTCGCTACAATGATCCTTGTCGAACGTTACAAGGGGTCCATGATGACTGTTCCATTCCGCCTGCCGGCCGTGCCGCAGGACCACAAGCTGGCACGGCGCTATATCGTGCAAACGATCCTGCGGCATGGTGCGACCGTCGTGCTGGCGTGGGTGGTCATCCTTGCATTCGGGCTGATCCTCGCATGGCGCTTCGAAAGCCTGCGCCATCTCGACGTCTGGAACCTGCCCACCACGCTGCTGGTGTCGCTGGTGTTGCCGTTGCTGGGATGCAGCGCGACCGCCATCGGGCTGGCCCGGCAGCATCTCGATGGTTTGCGGGCGTCCGGTACGCCGCTGACCAGCGACTGGATGGCGGTGCGTGTCAACCGTGAAACGAGCACGGCGTTCGACCCGATGACGACATTCGATCTCTGCGCCGAAGTCCTGTCCAGTGTCGGCGCCGGTACGGCGCTGGGCAACGGGGGTTCGCCCGCATTCGACCACGATCCGTTCCACGGAACGATGGCCCTGGGATCCCGCCGGCCGCTGCGGCTGCACAGCCATGTCCGCATCCGGATCGGCCGCGATGACGGCGGTACGACCCGTATCCGTATCGAGCACCTTCCCGGCCTGCAGTTATTCCTTGCGCCCGGCCGGGCATTGCAGGCGGTGGAAACGGTGACCGGCCTGCTCCGCGAACGCCTGCGCCAGCGTGGGCTGGCGATCGAGACGGCCCGGCGCGCGCAAGAACTCGAACGGGCGGCGCTGCATGCCCGGCTGAGCGCCCTGCAGGCCCAGGTGGAGCCGCATTTCCTGTTCAATACGCTGGCCAACCTGAAATACCTGATCCGTACCGACCCGGAACGCGCCCAAGGCATGCTCGACAGCCTGGTGGGCTATTTGCAGAGCGCGCTGCACGACATGCGCGCCGTCTCCTCGACGCTGGGACGCGAACTGGCGTTGGCACGCAACTATCTGTCGCTCATGAGCGTGCGCATGGGGCCGCGCCTGCGCTTCCGGATCGATGCACCCGATGACCTGCTTGCCGTCCCGATGCCCGCGGCCATGCTGATCTCCCTGGTCGAGAATGCCGTCAAGCATGGGCTGGAACGCGCGACCCGGCCCGGCACCGTCACGATCGCCGCGCGCGCCGAAGGCGGCGCCCTGCGATTGCACGTGAACGACGACGGCGTCGGTTTCACCGACCAGGCAGGGCAGGGGTTCGGACTGTCGAACATCCACGAGCGCCTCGCCTTGCTGTATGGCGGCGCCGCATCGCTGACGGTGGCGGGGGCGCCCGAAGGCGGCGTGGAGGCGGTCCTGACCCTGCCGCTGGCCGCGACCGGAGCCTGACATGCCGGTCGCCCTCATCGTCGAAGACGAACCGTTGCTGCGCGCGGAACTCCGCGACCAGTTGCACGCCCTGTGGCCCGAACTGGAGATCGGCGCGGAGGCCGAGAACGGCATCGAGGCCGTGGCGTACGTCGAGTCCTTGCGGCCGGACGTCGTGTTCCTCGACATCCAGGTGCCGGGACTGAACGGGCTGGAAGTCGCGCGCCACATTCCGGAGGCGACCCAGGTCGTGTTCGTCACCGCCTATGCCGAACACGCGCTGCAGGCGTTCGAGACGGGCGCCGCCGACTATCTCGTGAAGCCCCTCGATACCGGGCGGCTGATGCAGACGGTCAAGCGCCTGAAGGCGCGCGGACGCGACGGCCACAGGCCGGCCGCCGATCTGTGGCGACAATTGTCCAGCCCGCCGGCACCCGTCGCCTACCTGAAATGGCTCAGGGCTTCGGTGGGCAATGTCGTGCGGCTGGTGATGGTGAGCGACGTGCAGTTCTTCCAATCCGACGGTAAATATACGCGGGTCGCCACGGCGGGCGGCGATGCGTTGATACGCCTGCCGCTGAAGGCCTTGATCGAACAGCTCGATCCCGGCCAGTTCGTGCAGGTGCACCGCGCCGCGATCGTCAACCTGCAAGCGATCGACCACATTGTCCGGGACGGGACGGCGATGGAAATCCTGCTCAAGGGCAGGCCCGAAAAGCTCGCCGTGAGCGAGGCGTACGGCCGGCAATTCCGCCAGATGTGATCCCGTTTTGCGGCACTGCACACGTCGTCACGCAAGCGTAGATGATGCCGCTTCGTAGTGATTTTTCCATTGTCCGCGTAGGAGGGAACCTACAATTTTTGGCACTCTGCCGAGCTCTCCTAGGGAGACCCGGACCGTAGGGGGGGGCGGCACGTTTCCCGATGCAAACATTGCAATGCATAAATGAAAATATTAAGAATTTTGCATGATACGATTCACTGGTCCGGCATCTGATCTGTCGGTGTTTTCCAGAGCATCGACGCATCAGGTTCCGGCCTTGAATCCAGATCAACTAGAACGCCCCAAGGCGAAAGGAAATCAACATGCCGACCCTGATCGTGTTTTGCCATCTGCGCTGGGACTTCGTCTTCCAGCGCCCCCAGCACCTCATGACTCGCCTGGCGGAACACTACCGAATCCTGTTTGTCGAGGAGCCGGTGTATGACGAGGGCAAGGCGCACCTGAAGAAGACGGCCGTTGCGCCGAACATCACGGTGTGCCAGCCGCATACCGGCATCCAGGCACCCGGCTTCCACGACGACCAGATCCCCACGCTGCAGACGCTGCTGGCCGACCTCGTCCCGGAAGGCGAGCGTCCCGTCGTCTGGTTCTACACCCCGATGGCCCTGCCGCTGCTGCAAGGCTTCGATCCGGCACTCGTCGTCTACGACTGCATGGACGAACTGGCGGCCTTCAAGAACGCCCCGAAACAACTGCTGCAGCGCGAAAACGCACTGCTGAACATCGCCGACCTCTGCTTCACGGGCGGTCCGAGCCTGTACCAGTCCAAGCGCGAGCGCCACGCCAACGCGCACTGCTTCTCGAGCAGCGTCGACGCGAAACACTTCCAGAAGGCGCTGGACCGTGACTACAGCCACCCGGAGCAGGCGCACGTCGCCCGTCCGCGCCTGGGCTTCTACGGCGTCATCGACGAGCGCTTCGACACCGACCTCGTGCGCCAGGTCGCGCAAGCGCGTCCGGACTGGCAGATCGTCCTGGTGGGTCCGGTCGTGAAGATCGACCCGGCCAACCTGCCGCGCGCGAACAACATCCACTACATGGGCCAGCGCACGTACGAACAGCTGCCGCAATTCCTGGCCGGCTGGGACGTCTGCCTGCTGCCGTTCGCGCTGAACGAGTCGACCAAGTTCATCAGCCCGACCAAGGTGCTGGAATACATGGCGGCCGAACTGCCGTCCGTCAGCACCCCGATCACGGACGTGAAGGTGCCGTACGGCGACGTCGTCGCGATCGCGGACACGCCGGAAAAATTCATCGCCGCCTGCGAACGCATGCTGGCCATGAACGACGAGCAGCAAGCCGCGCTGAAGGAGCGCATGCGCGCCATCGTCGCCAACACGTCGTGGGACAAGACGGCCGCCAGCATGCACCACCTGATCCAGACGACCGCGCCGAGCAACAAGGCCCAGCGCTTCCTGGCGCAGGCGGAACAGCGCGACTTCGAC
The DNA here is from genome assembly GCF_047302885.1 of Massilia sp. CT11-137. NCBI lineage: Bacteria > Pseudomonadati > Pseudomonadota > Betaproteobacteria > Burkholderiales > Oxalobacteraceae > Massilia > Massilia sp. CT11-137. The sequence continues at coordinate 3,200,779 of NZ_JBKYMP010000002.1, read as the reverse complement.
GACGTCGTCAACGCCGAGAACGTCAATCCGCTGCCGATCGCCGCACTGGCCGCGCGCATGACGCCGAAGGACGGGATGGCGAAGGCCGCGGGCTGATCGCAGAAATCGCTCAACCGGGCGATTAAATCGCGCAAACGCGCGTGACCGGTGACGAACGTGAATACAATTCGCGCATGCGAACGTATTCACTCTTCATCGCTCATTTAATCGCCCTCTTGCTGGCGGTCGTCAGCGGCGGCGCGGGAGCGCAGGGCACGGCGACCTGGATCTGGTCCCCGGGCGATTTCGAGATCTGGCTCTCCAACCGGATGCAGGTGCAGCGCGTCGAGCGCGACGTCGCCTGGCCGCCGTTCTGGCGCCTGTACCACCATCAGCCGCAGGTGAACTTCATCCGGCAGGTCGACCTGGCCGCACCGGAAGACATCGACATCGCCGTCGAAGGCATCTACAACGTCGCCATCGACGGCCAGTTCGTCCATGGCGACCAGCACCGCGTGCGCGTCCCCGCCGGCAGGCACACGCTCAACCTGCAGGTCTATAACGCGGCCTCGCCGCCGACCGTGTTCGTGCAGGGACCGACGATCCGCTCCGACGCCTCGTGGTCGGTCGGTCCGCGTCCCGGTGTGCCGGCGGCGCATGCGGCGCACTGGAACCTCAGCGCGCCGGACACGCCGCCATCCCGCTACCGCCTGCCGACCCGCGAGATCCCGGCCGTCGCCGTCGCGCGCGCGGACGGCGGCGTCCTCGTCGACTTCGGCCAGGAGACGACGGGATTCGTCAAGCTGAAGAACCTGACGGGCAGCGGCAAGGTCACCCTGTACTACGGCGAGTCGAAAGAGGAAGCGCTGTCCGCGCAGGGCGCCGAAACCCTCGACCGCTTCACGCTCGCGGACCACCGCGGCGACTTCATCGCGCCCACGTCGCGCGCGATGCGCTACGTGAACGTCCGCTTCGATGGCGGCATACGCGCCGACGACGTGACGCTCCTGTACGAATACCTGCCCGTCGCGCACCGCGGCACGTTCAAGAGTTCCGACGACGAGTTGAACCGGATCTGGGACGTCGCCCAGCGCACGCTGGAACTGAACACGCGCGAATTCTTCATCGACGGCGTCAAGCGCGACCACTGGGTGTGGTCCGGCGACGCCGTGCAAACGTACCTGATGAACTACTACACGTTCTTCGACAGCGACACGGTCAAGCGGACGACGTGGGCACTGCGCGGCGCGGATCCCGTCGACATGCACATCAACACGATCCTGGATTACTCGCTGTACTGGTTCATCGGCATCCGCGACTACTACCAGTACACGGGCGACGCGGACTTCGTGAAGAGCGTCTACCCGCGCATGACGACGCTGATGGACTTCGTGCTCGCGCGCCGCAACGCGAACGGCATGCTGGAAGGCTTGCCGGGCGACTGGGTGTTCGTCGACTGGGCCGACATGCCGAAGGATGGCGAGCTGGCCGTCATCCAGCTGCTGTTCGCCAGGAGCCTGGAAGCGATGGCGGATTGCGCGGCGCTGGCCCACGACGACGCGAAGGCCGCGACGTACCGCCAGCTCGCCGCGGAGCTGAAGACGAAGATCATGGCCGCGTTCTGGGATCCGCAACGCCAGCTGTTCATCCACGCCCGCAAGGACGGCAAGGTCAACCCGCTCGTCACGCGCCATCCGAACATGTTCGCGCTGATGTTCGGCTATCTGGACGACGCGCAGGCCGCCGCCGTGCGCCGCAACGTCCTCACGAGCGACTCGGTACCGAAGATCACGACCCCGTACATGCGCTTCTACGAACTGGCGGCGCTGGCGGAAAGCGGGCAGCAGCGCTACGTCACGGGCCAGATCAAGGATTATTGGGGCGGCATGCTGCGCGCGGGCGCGACCTGCTTCTGGGAGCAGTACGACCCGAACGTGGAGGGCGCCGCGCGCTACGCGATGTACGGCAAGCCGTTCGGCATGAGCCTGTGCCACGCCTGGGGCGCGAGTCCGCTCTACCTGCTCGGCAAATACTACCTGGGCGTGAAGCCGACGCAGCCCGGTTACGCCGCCTATGTCGTCGAGCCGGACCTGGGCGGCCTGGCATGGATCGACGGGAAAGTGCCGACGCCGCGCGGCGACATCGCCGTGTACGCGGACGCGCAGACGATCCGGGTGACGGGCGTGGCGGGGCAGGGCGTCCTGCGGTTCACGAGTGCGGGCACACCCCGCAGCGATGGCGGGACGATCCGCAGGATCGGCGAGCGCCGCTACGAGCTGGCGCTGGAAGGAGGGAAGACGGTCACTGTTGCGCGCAAAAAATAAGCTGTTGCGGGGATTCCTTGGGTGCATCTATAATCCGGGCAGTACGTTATAGATTAAAAACCAAGGAGACCGAATTGCGCCGCTCACTTCTTTCCACCCTCATCCTGTGCGGCCTGTTCGCCAGTCCGCTCGCATCCGCTGCCGACAAGGCCGTCCAGCTGACGCACGTCGCCGGCCCGTTCGCCGCCGATCCGGCCTCGCTGGACAAGTACGAAACCCCGGACTGGTTCCGCGACGCCAAGTTCGGCATCTGGTCCCACTGGGGCCCGCAGGCCGTGCCGCGCGCCGGCGACTGGTACGCGCGCAATATGTACATCTACGGCACGCCGCAGTACGAACACCATCTCAAGCACTACGGCCACCCGTCCAAGTCCGGCTACAAGGACATCATCCCATTGTGGAAGGCCGAGAAATTCGATCCCGACGCCCTGATGGCGCTGTACGCCAAGGCCGGCGCGAAGTATTTCGTCAGCATGGGCGTCCACCACGACAATTTCGACCTGTGGGATTCGAAGTACCACCGCTGGAACGCCGTCAAGATGGGACCGCACCGCGACATCGTCGGCGACTGGCAGAAGGCGGCCGTCAAGGCGGGCCTGCGCTTCGGCGTCTCCGAGCACCTGGGCGCGAGCTACGGCTGGTTCGGGACCAGCCATGGGCACGACGAGGTCTTCCCGCAGCTTGGCGTGCCGTACGACGGTGCCGATCCGCAGTACGCGGACCTGTACCACCCGAAGCATGACGAGCTGTTCGGCGGCGGCCAGAAGTGGTACACGAAGGACGCGGCGTATCACCAGGAATGGTTCAACCGCATCACCGACCTCGTGACGCACTACAAGCCGGACCTGCTCTACTCCGACGGCGGCATTCCGTTCGGCGACACCGGCAGGACCCTCGTCGCGAATTTCTACAACGAGAACATCAAGACGCACGGCAAGCTGGAAGCCGTGTACAACCACAAGGACATCGGCTCCGGCGAGTTCCTGCGCAAGGCCGGTGTACAGGACGTCGAGCGGGGTGTCATGAACGGCATCCAGCCGCTGCCGTGGCAGACCGACACGTCGATGGGCGACTGGTTCTATAGCGAGGGCTACAAGTACAAGACCACGCGCGACGTCGTGACCATGCTGGCCGACATCGTCAGCAAGAACGGCAACCTGCTCCTCAACGTCGTGCAGTACCCGGACGGCAGCCTGCCGCCGGAATCCCGTAAATTCCTCGACGAGATGGCAGCGTGGATCCAGGTCAACGGCGAAGCCATCTACGGCACGCGGCCGTGGAAGACGTTCGGCGAAGGCCCGACCAAGACCGAGGGCGGCGCGTTCAAGGAAAACGCGGACTATACGGCCGCCGACATCCGCTTCACCACCAAGGGCGGATCCGTGTACGCCATCACGCTGGGCGAGCCGAAGGTGCAGGTGCGCATCGCGTCGCTCGGCGCGAAGGCCGGGCTGGAAAAGCGCCCGGTCAAGTCGGTGTCGCTCGTGGGCGCCACTGCGCCGCTGCGCTGGGAGCAGCAGGACGACGCCCTCGTGATCGACGTGCCGGCCAGCCTGCCGACCACGATCGCCTCCAGCTTCAAGATCGGATTCTGACATGAACATGCGCATGTTGACGCTGGCGGTGCTGGCCGCCTTCAGCGGTACCGCGGCCGCCGCTTCCACGGGGCAGGTCGCGGTGACGTCGCCGAACGGGCGGGCCGTCATCAAGATCGCGCGGGACGGCGGCAGCTACGCCGTGACGCGCGGCGGCGAAACGGTGATCGCTACGTCGCCGCTGGGCCTCGAATTCGACGGCCAGCCGGAGTTCGGCGCGCTGGTGCTGGAAAAGGTCACCAGGACGAGCGCGGACCGCGCCATTCCGCTCGTCGCGACGAAGGCGTCGAGCGCGCGCGACCGCTACCGCGCCGCGACGCTCCAGTTCCGCGACCGCGCGGACGCCACGCGCCGCCTGCTCGTGGACGTGCGCGCGTACGACGACGGCGTCGCCTTCCGCTACCGCATCGACGGCAGCGATCCGGTCCACCTGCGCGGCGAAAAGACGGGCTTCGTGCCTGCGGGCGATCCGGACTGCCTGATCTCGGTGTTCGACGGCGCGCATGAAGTGCCGTTCGCACGCCAGAAGATCGCCCAACTGGACGACAAGAAGGGCTACGACGTGCCGGTCGTGTGCACGACGCCGTCCGGCCGCACCGCCTATGCGATCACCCAGGCCAACCTCGGGGGCTACACGGGTGCTTCCCTGTGGCGCGATGGCGCCGGCCTGCGCGTGCATCTGTCGCCGGTGCCGGGCCGCGCCGCGCCCGTGTACGCATCGCAGGGTGGGTTGCAGACCGCCTGGCGCGTCGTCATGCTGGGCAACCGGCCGGGCGATTTGATCGCCTCGAACCTGGTCGGCAACCTGAATCCCGCCGCGCAGGGCGATTTCAGCTGGGTCAAGCCCGGCAAGGCCGCATGGGACTGGTGGTCGGGTCCGCTCATGGGCATGAAGCCGGATATGGCGGCCTACCGCCGCTTCATCGACTTCGCCGCCGCATCGGGGTTCCCGTACTACCTGATCGACGCGGGCTGGTCCAAAGGCGCCAACGCCGACGCCTGGGTCGCGCTGCCGACCACCGACATCACCCGCACCGCCGACGGCATCGACATGCCGGAACTGGTGCGCTACGCGGCCTCGAAGGGCGTCGGGCTGATCCTGTGGGCCCACTGGGAACACGTCGCGGCGCGCATGGACGAGGTGCTCGACACCTACGCGCGCTGGGGCATCAAGGGCGTCAAGATCGACTTCATGAGCCGCGACGACCAGGACATGGTCGATTTCTACGAACGCGTCGCGCGGGCCACGGCCCAGCGCCACCTGCTGCTGGACCTGCACGGCGCCTACGTGCCCGCCGGCCTGCAGCGCACGTATCCGAACTTCATCACGCAGGAAGGCGTCCTGGGCGCGGAGTGGAGCAAGATGCAGAAGAAGGTCACGCCCGAGCACAACCTGATGCTGCCGTACACGCGCATGCTGGCCGGGCCGATCGATTACACGCCGGGCGGCTTCCGCAACGTCGCGCCCGCGGCCTTCCAGGTACGCGCCGAGCTGCCGTTCGTGCAGAACACCCGCGGCCAGGAACTGGCGAAGTACGTGGTGTACGACAGCCCGCTGCAGATGGTGTCCGACGATCCGGACGCCTACCGCAACGCCGAAGGCTTCGATTTCATCCGCAAGGTGCCCACGGCGTGGGACGAGACCCGTTTCCTGTCCGGCGAACCGGGCAAGGACATCGTGCTGGCGCGCCGCCAGGGCACGACGTGGTACGTGGGCGCGATGTCCGCGGACGAGGGTGCGACGACGAAGCGCGTGCCGCTGGACTTCCTGCCGGCCGGGCGCTACAAGGCGACGATCTGGGAAGACGGCGCCACGCCGAACAACGTCAAACTGCGCGAAGCGGACGTGACGGCGCGCGACGCCCTGGCCCTGGAACTGGCGGGGGCGGGCGGCGCGGTGGTGATCCTCGAAGCCCGGTGATCAGGCCAGCGGGTCGATCGCGAAGGCGGGCATCCGGACGTTTTCGCGCGCGGCCTCGAGGAACTTGTCTGCGGTGAGCAGCGCCTCGTGGATGGTCACGTCCATGTCGAGGTAGCGGTACGTGCCGAGCCGGCCGACGAAAGTCACGTTCGGCTCGGTGCGCGCCAGGTTCACGTATTTTTCCAGCTGCGCCTTCTCGCGCGCCTGGCGGATCGGGTAGTACGGCGTATCGTTTTCCTCGCACTGGCGGCTGTACTCCATGTAGCAGATCGTGCGCTCGTGCTGTTCCCACGGCGAGAAGTGCTTGTGCTCGGTGATGCGCGTATAGGTCTGCGAATCGTCGCAGTAGTTGATCACGGCGTTGCCCTGGTAGTCGCCGGTGTCGCGGAAGACTTCGAAATCCAGCGTGCGGTACGGCAGGCGGCCTTCGACGTGCTTGAACCAGGCGTCGATCGGGCCGCTGTAGAACACGTGGTCGTAGTCGGACCTGGACGCCGGATCGAAGCGCGTCCCGAGGTGCACCTTGATGCCCGGCACCTTCAGGATGTTTTCCACGAGCGCCGTGTAGCCGTCCTTCGGCATGCCCTGGTACTTGTGGTTGAAGTAGTTGTCGTCGTAATTGAAGCGCACGGGCAGCCGCTTCAGGATGCTGGCCGGCAGTTCGCTCGGATGCAGGCCCCACTGCTTCATCGTGTACGTCTTGAAGAAGGCTTCGTACAGTTCGCGGCCCACGAAGCGCAGCGCCTGTTCCTCGAACGTCTGCGGATTCTCGATCGACTTGTCGCCCAGCGACTGGATGAACGCCTGGGCTTCGGCGGGACGGAAGGTCTTGCCGAAGAACTGGTTGATCGTCAGCAGGTTGATCGGCAGGGTGAACACGCGGTTGTTCGTGATCGCCTTCACGCGGTTCACGTAGGGCATGAATTCCGCGAAACGGTTGACGAATTCCCACGCCCGTTCGTTATCGGTGTGAAAAATGTGCGGTCCATACACATGGACCATGACGCCGGTCTCGCTGTCGCGCTCCGAGTGGCAATTGCCCGCGATGTGGTCGCGGGCCTCGAAGATCTCGACGTTGTAGCCCGCATGGGCCAGCTGGTGGGCAATGACAGCTCCGGAAAACCCAGCACCGACAATGGCAATATTTTTTTTCATTCGCTGATCCTGTTTGAAAAGTGATGTGTGACCCATGCCCGCATGCGCTGCTGGTGACTTGCAGTTACTACACGATAGGAATGTGAAATATAGTGCCAAAAATATATCACCCCTCACCCGTTTGGCCCCGCACAATTGGATGCGGACGAATGCATGGCGATTATTCGAACGCGTCACGCAAATACAAAAACCGCCGGCCGAAGCCAGCGGTTTTCGTCACGCCAAGCGGTGAGTGATCAGCGCTTGCGCATTAACGCCTGGGCATTAACGCTTACCATCGTTCTTGTGGCTCTGCGAGCCGGCCTTGGCGTGCTGCTCCGGCGTGCCGCCGCGCGTGCTGTTACCCCGCTGATTGCCGCTCTGCGAGTTGCCAGCATTACCGCTCTGGCTGTTGCCGTCGTTCTTGTGGCTCATCGAGCCGGCACGGCGTGCTTCTTCCGAAGTGAACTCGTGGGCATTGCCCGAAGCGTGGGCGGCGCGGCCGCCTTCCGATGCGATTTCGCGCTGCTTTTGCGGGTCCATCGATGCGAAACCGCGGTTGCTGGTATCGCCGCTCTGGTTGTTGCCCTTGTTACCGCCTTGTTGGTTGTTCGATGCCATGATCGTTCTCCTTTAAGTGGGTTGAGCGCATTTGCACTTCCTCTGCCGGAGCAGCGTCTCGTGACGCCCGATCGGGAAGAGGTGAGTCCATGGTAAGCCCGTCCTTATGCATGGTGAATAGGAATTCTTACGGCTGACTTGTAGGATGAGTCTGTCCATTTTGGTGCAACAATCAGTGCACGGACGGCCCCGGCGGCATCGCATCGCCGCGGCGCAGGAAGGATTCCGCGAGCTTCGGGTCGTCCAGCCGCACGATCGACAGCGGGTGCGCGAACTCGATGCCTTCTTTCTGGAAGCGGCGGTAGATCCCGAGGAAGATCGCCTGCTGCGCATCCATGTGCAGGATGTAGTCCGGGCTGCGGAAGTGGTACACGACTTCGAAATCCAGCGACCACTGGCCCCAGCTGAAGAAGTGGGCGCGCTCGAAGTCGACGTTCTGCTGGTTCGAGACGATCTCGCGGATGATCTGCGGGATGCGGCACAGCTGGTCTTCCGGCGTGCCGTACGCGACGCGCAGGACGAACGCCACGCGCCGCGTCTGCATGCGCTTGTGGTTGTGGATGCGGCTCTTCAGCAGCTCGCCGTTGGAAAACACGACCTGCTCGCCGCCGAGCCCGCGCACGCGCGTCGTCTTGAGGCCGATGTGTTCCACCGACCCGAGCACGTCGCCCACGATGATGAAATCGCCGACCTCGAACGGCTTGTCCAGCATGATCGACAGCGACGCGAACAGGTCGCCCAGGATGTTCTGCGTGGCGAGCGCGACGGCCACGCCGCCGATGCCCAGGCTGGCCACGAGGGTCGTGATGTTGATCCCGAAGTTATCGAGGATCATCAGGGTGACGACCACCCACAGCAGCAGCCGCGAAATGAAGCACAGCACGCTGCTCGATGCGCGCCGCGCGCCGTCGACCGGGCCGATGCTGAACCGGTCGCGCCATGCGCGCAGGCCCGTGTCGCCCCAGATCGCCGCCTGCAGCAGCAGCGACGCGATGGCGATGCGGGTGACGAACTTGTCCTGCCTGGCCGTCAGTTCCAGGAACGTGCTGCCGAAATACACGGCAAACACGAGGATGAACAGCAGATACGTCTTCGACAGCATCGCCGTGACGAAGTCGTCCAGCCGGGTTTCGGTCCGGCGCGACAGCGCTTCCATGCGCCGCAGCACGAACGCGCGCAGGAACACCATCGCGACGGCACTGCCAAGCGCCACGCCCAGGGCCAGGGCCCAGTCTTCGACACCATTGTTGAGAAAGGAGACATGCCCGGATCGGGACAGGAAGGGAAACGTCATCGACATGATTCACTAAAAACGAAAGCCAGCCGCCAGTGTGCGGGCGGGCGCCATCCGGCCGCGCACAATTGACTTTCGGAAGGGCGCGGCATACATTGTCTTATTTGCATCAATACACCGCCCGACACCGATGGCCTCCGACCAGACCACCAAGATCCTGCTCGTCGACGACCAGCCGGCCAACCTGGCGGTGCTCGAGGCCATCCTGGCGGACCTGGGGCAGACGCTCGTGTCCGTGACGTCCGGCGAGGCGGCGCTGCGCGAAGTGCTGGCCCACGATTTCGCCGTCGTGCTGCTGGACGTGCGCATGCCGACGATGAACGGGTTCGAGCTGGCGGAGCTGATCCGCGAGCACCCGCGAACGCACAGCCTGCCCATCATCTTCCTCACCGCCGGCGACGCCGACGAATTCCCGCTCGAGCGCGCGTACGCGCTGGGCGCGGTCGACTACCTCACCAAGCCGCTCAATCCCATCGTCCTGCGGGCCAAGGTCGCCGTGTTCATCGACCTGTACCGCAAGAACGCGGAACTGGCACGCATCGAGGAAGAACGCCACCGCGCCCAGCTGCGTTCGCGCGATGCCCGCCTGCGGCTCATCCTCGACAACATCCGCGACTATGCGTTCATCGGCACGGACGTCGACCGCATCGTGACGGAGTGGGAAGGGGGCGCCGCCGCGATCACCGGCTGGTCGCCCGACGACGTGCGCGGGCGCGGCGCCGACCTGCTGTTCACGCCGGAAGACGTGGCGCACGGCCAGCCCGAGCTGGAAGCCCGGCGCGCGCTCGAACAGGGCCGCGCGGAGGACCGCCGCTGGCACCTGCGCCGCGACGGCACGCGTTTCTTCGCGGACGGCGTGATGGTGCCGCTGCGCGACGAGGCGGGCGTGCACGTCGGCTTTGCCAAGATCATCCGCGACGCCACCGCCGAAAAGCTGGCCGCCGAACGGCTGGCCGAGAGCGAACACGAACTGGACGAAAGCCGGCGCGAGGCCGAGGCCGAACGCGAACGGCTGCTGCGCGAGCTGCAGGCCGCCAGCGAGCGCATGCGCGACATCTTCCACCGCGCGCCCGCCATCATGTGCGTGATGAGCGGCCCGGACCACGTGATCGAGATGGCCAACCAGCGTTTCCTGGAACTGGCCGGCGGCCGCAAGCTTGCCTGGCGCCCCGTGCGAACGGCGTTGCCGGAACTGGCGGGGCAGGGTTTTGCCGACGTGCTGGACCGCGTGTTCGCGAGCGGCGAAGCGGTCGAGGGCCATAACGTGCGCCTGCTGCTGGCCCCTGCCGCGGACGGCACCGGCGACGCGCACACGGGCCTGGAAGAACACTTCCTCGACTTCGTGTGCATGGCCCTGCGGGAACCGGACGGCAGCGTGTCGGGCGTGCTGCTGCACGGCGTCGACGTCACCGAGCGCGCGCGTGCGAATCTGCTGGCCATCGGCCAGCGCGGCGCGCTGGAACTGGCCGTCACCGACGCGCCGCTCGGCGACGTGCTCGACGTGCTGGCCCGCACCGCCGAGGATTACACGGGCGGCGCGGCGCTGGCCTCCGTGCAGCTGATGGCCGGCGGCGGGCGCCTGCAGCACGCGGCGGCGCCGTCGCTCGCCGTGGAATTCCAGCGCGCGCTCGACACCGTGCCCGTCGGCCCCGTCGCGGGTGCCGCCGGCAGCGCCGCGTGGCAGGGCGCACCGATCGTCTGCGCCGACATCGCGACCGACCCGCTGTGGCAGCAGCACGTGCTGCTCGCGCAGGGGCACGGACTGCGCGCGGCGCGCGCGCTGCCGATCCTGGCGCCGTCCGGCACGGTGCTCGGCACGTTCACCCTGTACTACCGCGAACGGCGCCTGCCGAACCCGCAGGAAGAGGCGGCGCTCGCGCTGCTGGCGAATACCGCGTCGCTCGTGATCGGCCAGCGCCACGAGGCGGCCGAACGGCAGGCCGCGGAGCACCGCTCGCGCGCGATCCTGGAAAGCATGAGCGAGGGTTTCATCGCGCTCGATCCGGCCTGGCGCATCACGTACGCGAACGGCGCGGCCGAAGCCGTCACGCGCAAGCCGCGCGAGGAACTCGTGGGCGCCCAGTTCTGGGACCTGTTCGCGCGCCTGCAAGGCAGCCAGCAGGAACGCGCGCTGCGGCGCACGGCGCTGGAACGCGAACGATCCCGCATCGAAGCGTACGACGACGCCGAGGGCCGCTGGTTCGAGATCAACTCGTTCCCGATGGAGGGGGCCGGCGGACTCGCGCTGTATTTCCGCGACGAGACCGACCGCCGCCGCGCCGAAGAGGGCATCCGGCGCCTGGCCGCCGTGGCCGAGCAGTCGTCCGACTTCATCGGCATCTTCACGCCGGACGCCGGCGGCATCTACCTGAACCCGGCGGGCCGGCGCATGGCGGGCCTCGATGACCGCACCAACATCGCCGCCTGGCGCATGATCGATTTCTTCCCGCGCGAAGACCGGCCGTTCGTGCGCGACCACGTGATGGCCGCGCTGACGGTCGGCGCGGCCGAATGGGAGGGAGAACTGCGCCTGGCGCAACCGGACGGCCGGCCGCCGCTGCCCGTCTACTTCAAGGGGTTCGCGGTGCGCGACGCGGAGGGCAACAACATCGGCCTCGCGACCATCACGCGCGACATCGCGGCGCAGAAGCGCGCCGAGGACGAGCTGCGCCGCGTGGCCGCCGACCTGTCCGAGGCGGACCACCGCAAGAGCGAATTCCTCGCCACGCTCGCGCACGAACTGCGCAACCCGCTGGCCCCGATCCGCACGGGGCTCGACCTGTTGCGCATGGCGCCGGCCGACAAGGACGCGCTGGCGCGCATCCACGCGATGATGGACCGCCAGCTGGGCCACCTGATCCACCTCGTCGACGACCTGCTCGACATCGCCCGCATCACGCGCGGCAAGATCGAACTGAAACGGGAGAACGTCGACCTGAAGGTCATCGCGCAGATGGCCGTGGAGACGAGCGCCGCGCTGATCGAGTCGCACGGCCACCGCCTGGACGTCGACCTGCCCGAGGAAGCGCTGCCGCTCGAGGCGGACGTCACGCGCATGGTGCAGGTGCTGTCGAACCTGCTGAACAACGCCGCCAAGTACACGCCGGCCGGCGGGCGCGTCGCGCTGTCCGCATGGCGCGAGGACGGGCACGCCGTGGTCGCCGTGTCGGACAGCGGCATCGGCATTCCGCCGGATGCGATCGGCTCCGTGTTCGAGATGTTTACGCAGGTGCGCGGCAGCCTCGACCGGGCCCAGGGCGGCCTCGGGATCGGCCTGTCGCTGGTGCGCCGCCTCGTCGAGCTGCACGGCGGGCGCGTCGCCGCGTTTTCCGCCGGCCGGGGCCACGGCAGCACGTTCACGGTGCGCCTGCCGCTGCAACCCGGCTCGCCGCACGCGCGTCCGCGCGCGACCGGGGAGAACGCGCACGCGCGGCCACCGGCGCCCCTCCGGGTGCTGGTCGTCGACGACAACGCGGATGCGGCCGACAGCCTCGTCGCGCTGCTCGACGCGCTCGGCCACACGACATCGGTCGCGCGCGACGGCCCGGAAGGTCTGCGCCTGGCGCTCGAGGCGCAGCCGGACCTGGTCCTGCTCGACATCGGCCTGCCCGGCATGAGCGGCTACGAGGTGGCGCGCGCGATCCGGCGCAACCAGGGGATGCGCCAGATCGTCCTCATCGCATTGACCGGCTGGGGCGCGCAGAGCGACCAGCAGCAGTCGCACGAGGCGGGCTTCGACCAGCACCTGACGAAGCCCGTGAGCCTGGAGGCGCTGGAACAGGCGCTGGCCGCCGCCGCGCGCACGCTGCCATGAAGGCCGTCGACGTCTCCTGCGGCACCCTCGTGGTTGACGCCGGCGGCCGGCTGCTGCTGGGCCACGTCACGCACACGCCGCGCTGGGACATCCCGAAGGGCTTGCGGGATCCGGGCGAAACGCCGCTGGACGCGGCCATGCGCGAACTGTTCGAAGAGACGGGCCTCGCATTCCCGGCCGGCGCCTTCCGCGAGTTGGGCCGCTTCGACTACCGGCGCGACAAGGTGTTGCACCTGTTCCGCGTGGACGTGGGCGAGGCGCTGCCGGACCTTGCGCACCTGGCGTGCACCAGCATGTTCCCGCACCACGTGACGGGCAGGCCGACGCCGGAGATGGATGCCTTCCGCTGGGCCACGCGCGACGAGGTCGCGGCGTTGTGCTGGCCGCGCATGGCCGGGAAGCTGCTAGCGATCGGCTGGTGAAGGAGTCCGCCGCAATTCCACGTCGCGCAGCACGGACTCGATGGCCGTCACCGTCGCCGGCTTCGTGAGATGCGCGTCGAAACCGGCCTGCGCGGTGCGCGCGCGGTCGTCCGCGCCGCCCCAGCCGGTGAGCGCGACGAGCATGACGCCGTCGTGGCGCGCCTCGCGCCGCACGGCCTGCGCCACCTCGTAGCCGGACAGGCCGGGCATGCCGATGTCGAGGAACACGGCGTGCGGCTCCAGGCCGCCCAGCATGCGCAGCGCCTGGTGGCCGTCGTGCGCCACCGCGACGTCGTGGCCCATCACGGACAGCAGCGCGGCCAGCGTGTCGGCCGCGTCGCGGTTGTCGTCCACGACGAGCAGGCGCAGCGCCGGAATGCGGGTCGCGTCCGGGCCCGGCGCGCCGGGCGCCGCCTTGTCCGCGCCATGGTCGGCCAGCGGCAGGCGCACCGTGAAGACGCTGCCCGTGCCGATGCCGGCGCTGGCCGCCTGGATCGTCCCGCCGTGCAGCTCGACGAGGCTTTTCACGAGCGACAGGCCGATCCCGAGGCCGCCCGGCATGTGCCGGGTCGCGTTCGGGATTTGCGTAAACATGCGGAAGACTTCGTCGAGCGCGTCGGGCGGGATGCCGATGCCGTTGTCGGACACGGCGATCAGCGCCTGCCGGCCGTCGCGCTCCGCCGCCAGCACGATGTGGCCGCCGCGCGGGGTGTATTTCGCCGCGTTGTTCAGGAGGTTGCTGACGACCTGCGTGATGCGGTTGGCGTCCGCGTGCAGCATCAGCGGCTCGCCCGGCAGCCGCACGTCGAGCTCGTGGCGCGCCGCCTCGATCAGCGGCAGGCTCGTTTCGACGGCCGCGTTCAGCACGTCCGCGAGCGGCACCAGCGCCGGCTTCAGGTCGACCTGGCCGCGCGTGATGCGGGCCACGTCCAGCAGGTCGTCGACGAGGTGCACGAGGTGGTCGAGCTGGCGGTCCATGATGTCCTGCACGCGCGCGATGGCGGCCGGGTCGGAGCGGGCGCGCCGCATCAGCTGCAGGCCGCTGCGGATGGGCGCCAGCGGATTGCGCAGCTCGTGCGCCAGCGTGGCGAGGAATTCCGTCTTGCGGCGGTCCTGCTCGGCCAGGTCGTCGGCCAGGCGGCGCAGCTCCAGCTCCGTGCGGCGGCGTTCCGTGATGTCGGTGAACAGCACGACCACCTTGCGGCTGCCGGCCGGACCCACGCGCGCCGCGTACACGTCGTACCAGCGGCCCATGTGCGCCGCCTCGTCGACGAAATGCGCCGGCTCGCCCGTCGCCGCGACGCGGCCGTAGGTCTCGAACCAGTGGGCCTCGTGCTGCGGGACGAGCGAGCGCATCGTGCGCCCGACGGCATGGGCCAGCCCCGTGGCCTTCACGAACGCCGGATTGACCTCGAGGAAGCGGTAGTCGTTCGGGATGCCGGCATCGTCGTATAGCATCTCGACGACGCACACGCCTTCGTCGATCGCGTCGAACAGCGTGCGGTAGCGTTCCTCGCTCGCCTGCAGCCGCTCCTCCGCCTCTTTCTGCAGCGACGCGTCGATCACGACGCCGCGCATCATGCCGCGCGTGCCGGCATGCCGGTCCAGGTGGCCGCGCGCCAGCACCCAGCGCCACGCGCCGTCCGGCGTACGGACGCGGAACGTGGCATCGTACGGCGCCCCCGTCTCCATGGCGCGGCCGAGCAGGACCTGGGTCGGCGGCACGTCGTCCGGATGGATCGCGGCGAAATACGTGGCCACCTCGGCGCTTTGCCCGTCTTCGGGACGCAGGCCGAACATCTCGATCATGCGCGCGTCCCCCCGGATGCGGCCCGTGGCGATGTCCAGCGACCACACGGCCACCTCGGCCGCGGCGATGATGGCTTCCAGGCGCGCGCGGGTGTCCTGCAGCGCGGTCTCCGCCCGGCGCCGCTCGGCCGCCGTGGCGTAGGCTTCCAGGAAGAAGCGCGCCTTGGCCTTGAGGATGGGGACGGAGACGGGATCGTGCAGCACGGCCAGCGCGCCGGCGTCGTACAGCGACTCGAGCGTGAACGGCGGGGAGACGGGCACGCCGTGCGCGATCACGGGCGCCTCCGGCAGGGCGGCGCGCAGGCGGCGCACGCTGTCGAACAGGGCGTCGACGTTGCCGGAATAGCCGGCCAGGACGAGGGCGAAGCCGGGCAGGTCGTCGTCGTGGCGGGCGTGGGCCAGCGCCTCGTCCAGCGTGCCCGCACGCACGAGGTCGTAGCCCATCTCGGCGGCAACGGTGCCGATGGCCGGGTCGGAAACGGGACGGTCGCACAAGAACAGCACGCGTCCCTGCATCCGGCCGCTCACACGGGAAGTGGAAGTCATCGTGATGCGACTGTAGGAGCTGAACGGCCAACTGTCAACGGTGACATTCGGGCGCCGTCTCCCGCCGATCGCCGGTAGGATGGCCGAGGTCTAGCGAGGAGATCAGCATGCAAGCATCGAACGAGAGCGCCGGCTACGACGTGGGCGCCATCATGGGCGGCCTGTACGGCGACGGCATCATCGCCTGCAAGGGCGCCTTCAGCGCCGCGTGGGTAGCGCAACTGAAGGAAGACATCGAAACCCTGTTCGCCGAGGCGCGTGCGCGTCCGAACGGCGCCCTCGAACGCGGCCCGTGCCGCTATTACGTCGAGGTGCATCCGGAACGGCTGCGCGGCTTCGCCGAGCTGGCGACGCACCCGTGGGTCGTCGCCGTGTGCCGGGCCGTGCTGGGGCCGGACTACAAGATCGTGGAGGTCGGCTTCGACATCCCGTTCCCGGGCGCCATGCACCAGCCGTGGCACCGCGACTTTCCGTCGCCGCCGGAAACGCTGGTCGGGCGCCGCCTGAATTCGCTCGCCTTCAACCTCACGACGGTGGATGTGACGGAAGAGATCGGCCCATTCGAGATCGCACCCGGCACGCAATGGGACGACCTCGCCGGCGGCGACCTCATGTTTCCCGACAAGTCGCTGTACCCGCGCTACGAGGCGCGCGCCCAGCGCAAGCTGCCGAAAGTCGGGGACATCTCGGCCCGTTCGGCCCTGACGATCCACCGCGGCACGGCGAACCGCAGCCAGCAGTCGCGTCCCGTGCTCGTGCTGGGCGTGGATGCGCCGGACGGCCGCAACGCCGACAAGCACGACTTGCAGGTGACGCAGGCCTATTGGGATGCGCTGCCGGCCGAGGTGCGCGACCACTTGCGCTGCCGCATCGTGCCGGCGCTGGAACACATCGAACAGGCCCACGCGATCGAGGGCCTGAAGATGGGGCTTACGGTTTAGGGATGTCCTGCGGCGGCTTGCCGACGCGGCGCAGCTGGTCCGACTGCTGGTCGAGGTTCACTTCCTCGGCCACGTCGTAGCGGCCGTCGCCGGCATCGTCCCCTGGCAACAGAGACTCCGAGCGGTTTTCGGCGCGCTGCTGCTGGCCCGGATCGGCGCGCTGGGCGCTTTGATCCTTGCGTTTGTCCTGTCCTGTCATGGCGTCCTCCCGATAGTGGTGTCGGGCCGATTATGGCGCGGGGAAGGGCGGCCGCGGCGCACGCTACTTGCCGTCGCGGCGGCGCGCGGGCAGGTTCTTTTCCAGGATCGCCCACAGGATGAGCCCATACGCCAGCAGGCGCACGAGGTAGTGCAGGGGCGTGTCCTCGGCCTCGTCGAACGTCAGCGCCGACACGATGCGGTGCACGCCCTCGATGCCGAACGACAGGGAGAAGTACAGGAAGAAACGGTCGCGCGAGTTGCGCCAGAAGCGCAGGAAGAACAGCGCGATCACGAAGGAAGCCATGACGATGGCGCCGGAAATCAGGTTGCTCATGTCATTCTTTCTCGTAGATGAGGCCGTACAGCAGCAGAAGCATGGCCACCAGGGCCGACACCTGGCGCACGGGGAGCAGGTAGATATCCGGGAACACGACCTTGTCCAGCATGAGGAACACGTTGTTCACGGTCAGTGCGGCGAACGAGGCGCCGCTCCAGAACAGCAGCCGGTGGCCGGTGCGCCGATAGCTGCCCAGCAGCAGCCAGGCGCACGCCAGCGACGTCAATGTACACAGCGAATAGATGGTAATCGCCATCATGAATCCTTACGCCATTTGAACGCGTCCGCAAATTGCTGGGCCTTGCGGTCGAGTGAAGAGTGGATCAGGTGGGTGACTTCGACGAGGTGCGTCGCATACGCATCGGCCAGGCGGTCGATCCGTTCGCGCAGGCCGGCATCGGCCGGGCCATAGCGGTAGGCCCCGGCTTCCTCGCACGGCACAGCGATCCTGGCCGTGCACAGGTCGGCGAGCAGGTCTTCCGCCGTCTTTTCGCGCACGTACAGCCGCCGCGCCAGCGTATCGCGGCGCCAGGCGTAGTCCGGATTGGCGCGCATCAGCAACAGCGCTTCCAGGAAAGGGACCGAGGGGATGCTGGTCAGCACGAAGCGTCGGAGGTCCTCGGGTATGGAGGAATTATCCATCGCCATTTAATTTGGACAAATATACTTAGCTTTTTGAAATTGGGATTGTATAGCATTCTTTTCGGAAATGCAGGTAGATTTCAAGCGTGCGCGGCTATGCACACAGGAAACCCCTGAGGAAGCGCAAGCGCGCGTCGGCTAAAATAGCGCGATCGTTGATTTGTCTTTTCATCATGTTCAAGAAGTTTGTCACGCCGGCGCTCGTGCTGGCATCGCTGTTATCCCTCGGCGCGTGCAAGCGCGAGTCCACGAACCCGGCCCCGGCCCGCGTCCAGACGGAAGCGCGCGCCCCGCAACCGCAATCCTGCGACGACCATTTCGTGGCCGGCCAGGCGCCGCGCATCACGAATCCCAAGCTCGACAACAAGACGGAAACCCTGTGCTTCAACGTGTTCAGCGTGCTGCACTCGGGGATCACACGCACGCCGCTGTGGTCGGCGGAACACCTGCAGGCAGAGAATATCGCGGCGGCGCAGGATTTGTCGCGCGAAAACTCGTTCCATTCCGAAGCGCGCCTGCCGGCCGGCCAGCGCGCGGAGTTATCGGACTACTCGCGCAGCGGCTACGACCGCGGCCACATGGCCCCGAACGGCGACATGCCGGACCGCGACAGCCAGCGCGACAGCTTCAGCCTCGCCAACATCGTCCCGCAGGACGGCGCGAACAACCGCAACCTGTGGGCCGGCATCGAAGGCGCCGTGCGCAAGATGGCGAAGAAGGAGGGCGACCTGTACGTGGTGACGGGGCCGGCCTTCCTCGGCGCCGACCTGAAGAAGATCGGCAACGTGCTCGTGCCGACCCATTTGTATAAACTCGTGTACAGCCCGCGCCAGCGCGCCGGGGCCGCGTGGCTCGTCGAGAACGCGGCGGATGCGAAGGCGAACGTGATCCCGATCCCGGAGCTCGAGCGCATCATCGGCATCAACCTGCTGCCCGCGCTGTCCGACGCCGAGAAGGAACGCGTGCTGGCGCTGCCGGAAGTGCGCGTCAAGCCGTCCCGCAACCGTAAATAGGAACCTTATGACCAAGTTTGCACCCTACGAGAACGAGGCCGACGTCGTCGAGATCGGCAACCTGACGCTCGAGAACCGGCTCGACCGGGTCACGGTGGCGGGCGACGTCGACCTCACGGCCGACAAGGACGGCCTGGCCAGGGCGCGCCTGCTGCACGACCTGCTGGGCCGCATCGTCGCCGGCCTGGAAGCGCGCGACCTGCCGGACCGGCTGCCGCCGCCCGACGTGAAAACGGTCGCCAATCCGTTCGGCTGACAGCCGGATTGCCGCGTGCCGGTCGGTGCGCGTGCTCACTGAACCCATGGATAACATGGACGAAACGCGGGCCACACGGCCCGTTTTTCATGGGTGCGATACGCATGAGTTGTAGCCGGTCAATGGTGCGCGCAACGCGGCCGCTTTGGAGTAGTCTCGACAAGGAACCGGCGTGAGGAGCTCCACGCGGAAAACGTCGTGCTCGGAGGCGAGCAGGTCGGCGTGGCGCGCTTCGCGGAAGCCGGTGTCTTCTTCACCAATACAGCGGAGGAACATCATGCGACACACCCTGGTAGCAGTCTTCGACAACCGAAGCGACGCACAAAGCGCCCTGGACGAATTGCTGGCGTCGGGCTTCCCGCGCACCGATGCGAGCCTCTCGAGCGCCGACCCCACCGGCCAGTCGAACAGCGTCACCGGCGACAACGAGTTGCTGGAGGGCGAACGCGAGGAAGGCTTCGGCGCCTCGATCAAGCACTTCTTCACGGGCCTGTTCGGATCCGACACGAACGAACACGCGATGAAGTACTCGTACGCCGTCACGCGCGGCCATCACGTCCTGACCCTGACGACGGACTCCGAGCCGGAAGTCGAACGCGCCGCCGACATCATCGAGCGCTTCGGCCCCGTCGACATCGACGAGCACCACGACGAGTGGACGCGCGAGCCGGGCGGCGCGGGCGTCCCCGGAGGCGCGGCGTCCGCGATGCGGCAATCGGGCAGCATGTCCGCGCAGTCGGGCAGCCCCGGATCGGGTTCCGCCTCGTCCGGCTCGTACCAGGGCACGCCCCCGGGCACGGAACCGGGTTCGCTGCAGTTCACGGGCCACGACGACCGCAACTTCTTCGCCACGCAGAACATCAACGATCCGGTCCCGAAAGGGCAGACCTACGAGGAGCCGCTGGGCGCCTCGGAGCAGTCGGGCGGATCGATGGACAGCGCCATCGGCGGCAACACGCTGAGCGGCACCCAGAGCTCGGCGCAGAACCCGGCCACCTCCTCGTCGCTGCAGTCGGCGCAGAGCGGTTCGCTGAACCAGAGCGGCGCCACGCTGCAGGGCACCGCATCGATTCCCGGCTCGGACGACACGTCGCTGGGCGGCACGGCCCGCGTCGGCAGCTCCATGCAGCGCGATACGGGAAGCTCCGTCTCGCGCGGCAACGTGCGCGTGTTCTCGCATGACGGCGGCATGAGCGATACGTACGACGATACCTACCGCAGCCACTGGAACGACAATTACTCGAGCCTGGGCGGCAGCTACGACGACTATGCACCCGCATACCGCTACGGCAGCGACATGCGGCGCGACGCGACTTACCGCGACCGCGCGTGGGACGAGGTGGAGCCGGACCTGCGCACCGACTGGGAAGCGCGCCATCCGGGCGAGTCGACGTGGGAGAAATTCAAGGCGGCCGTGCGCCATGGCTGGGACAGGATCACCCCGGACCTGAACACGGACGACTGGTACCACTCGGACTGGCACGACAATTATTCGAGCCTGGGCGGCGGCTACGCCGACTACGAGCCGGCCTACCGCTACGGCACGGAGATGCGTTCGAGCGCCAGATACCGCGACCGCTCGTGGGACGAGGTGGAGTCGGACCTGCGCAGCGACTGGGAATCGCGTCATCCGGGCGAGTCCACGTGGGAGAAATTCAAGGCCGCCGTGCGCCGCGGTTGGGACAAGATCACCCCGGACATCGATAACGACAGCTATTACCGCAGCCACTGGAACGCGCGGTACTCGAACGCGGACGACAACTACGACGACTACCTGCCGGCCTACCGCTACGGCAACGAAGCGCGCCGCCTGCAGAAATACCGCAGCCGCCACTGGGACGACGTGCAATCCGACCTGAAATCCGACTGGGACTCGCGCTACACGACGGGCGGGTCGACGTGGGAGAAGTTCAAGGACGCCGTGCGCCATGGCTGGGACAAGATCACCCCGGACATGGACGACGACTCGACCTACTACCACACGCATTACGAGTCGACCTACGCCGCCAGCGGCACGGACTTCAACGACGTCGCACCGGCCTATCGCTACGGCAACGAGATGCGCAGCAGCGGCACCTATCGCGACCGCGACTGGGACGACGTCGAGCACGACCTCAAGAAGGACTGGCACAGCAGGTACGGCACGGACAACGAACCGTCCGCGTGGGAACGCATCAAGGCGGCCGTCCGCCACGGCTGGGAAAGCATGACGGGCGAGACGACGTCCACGGACGACGACAGCCACTACCGCACGCACTGGACGAACACGTACAAGCCGAGCGGGACGAGCTACGACGACCTGGCCCCGGCCTATCGCTACGGCGCCGAGATGCGCAATGACGTCCGCTATCGCAACCGCGACTGGTCGGACGTCGAGAACGACCTGCGGGCCGACTGGGATACGCGCTACGGCAAGGATGGCGCGTCGACCTGGGAGAAGATGAAGGCCGCGGTGCGGCACGGATGGGACAGGGCGACCATCGGCTGACCGTCGCTCCCGCGGAGGCGGGGACCCATGCCGGGTTGAACGAGACACTCGGCAGGGATTCCCGCCTGCGCGGGAACGACGTGGCTTATGCCAGTTCGGTGAGGGGCAAGCTGATCCGGTTCCGTCCCATATGCTTGGCCCGGTACAGCGCCGCATCGGCAATGGCGACCAGTTCGCTGGCGCTGTTGTCGGGCGTGGCGATCGCGGTGGCCGCGCCGATCGACACGGTCACGTGCTGTCCCGGCGCCAGGCGGTTGGGGACTTGCAATTGTTCGACGCGGGCGCGGATGCGTTCGGCGACGGTCGCGGCGCCCTTCAGTGACTGGTTCGGCAGGATCACGGCGAATTCCTCGCCGCCATAGCGCGCCACGAGGTCGTTGGCGCGCATTTCGCTGGCGACGGCCGTGGCGATCCGTTTCAGGCATTCGTCGCCGCCCAAGTGGCCATTCGCGTCGTTATACGCCTTAAAATTGTCCACATCCACCATCAGCAGCGACAGCGGCTGGCGCTGGCGCAGCGCGCGCGCCCATTCGGCGTGCAGCGTCTCGTCGAAGCAGCGGCGGTTAGCCAGGCCCGTGAGGCCGTCGCGCGTGGCGAGTTGTTCGAGCGCGATCTGGGCCAGCTTTTCATCCGTCATGTCGCGCAGCGTCTCCACGACGGCGGCCAGCCGGCCGCGTTCGTCGTAGATCGGGCTCGCGTCCGCAGCCAGGTAGCGCCGGCGGCCCATGCGCGGCATGTCGCACCAGCTTTCGGCGGACAGGTGCGGATCCTCGGGCAGGCCGATGCGGGGCCGGTGCGCTTCGCCGGCGCGTTCTTCGATCAGGAGGTCGGCGAGGGTGGGGCGGCGCTCCTCGAAAAAGCTGCGCCAGTGGTCGCGCGTACCGATGATGTCGCGCGCGGGCACGCCCGTCAGCCGCTCGCAGGCGCGGTTCCACAGCATCACGCGGGATGTCGTGTCGAGGACGAAAATGGGAATGGCCAGCGTCTCCATCAACTGGTGGGCGAAAGCGCGATCGGCCGGCGCGCCCGAGGCATCCATGAGCCGCTGTATTGTTGTTGTGCTTGTCATGTACCGTCCTTCGGTTCTGATTAGCAATTACTTGCTGACGAGAACCGATTGTGCGCTACAGACAATGGCGCCCCCTTGATTTTCAGCAAGGGTGGACGGGGCTGTTACCCCGGCTCGTCGGCGTGGGTGACGATCGCCTGGGCGACCCGGTCGACCCGGGTGCACAATAGATCGATGCGCGACGCGAGGAGCGGATCTTCCAGCGCGTACTGGCGGCGCACCTGCAGCAGCTCGGTCTGGATGGCCACCAGTTGCGCGAGCGGGTCGAGGTTGCCGCGGCGGCCGTCCGGGCCACCCGTCAGCCGCCCCAGCAGCATATCGGACTCGGCCAGCGCCTGGTCGGCCTGGCTGCGGGCCTTCTGTTCCCGGCACAGCGCGGCTTCCAGGCGCGCGATCTGGTCCTCGCTGTGCACGCGCCGGAACAGCACGGCAAACAGCACGGACAACGCGACGAGCACCAGCACACCCAGTTGCAGCCGCTCCGGCACCGCGAGCATGCGGGCGTGTTCGGACAGGCCGAACCACGCGGTGAGCAACAGCAGGGCCCCGAGCGTGACACGCAGCGACTGGAGCAGCAAGGTTTTCATCACGATCCCTCCGGCGAGGACTAGGACGACTTGATTAGGAACTTTCCGTATCCAAAGGTACGACTTTCCGAATGGCACGTTTTTGCTCACCATCAATTTTGCCGTCTTTACAGCACCATGCGTGGGAAATGCGCCTCTTCTGCCACCCGGCCGGGGCGCGGTATAATGGAAGGTTGACGCGAGCCTTACCGGATTTTTACTGTGACTTACAGCATCAAAGAGATCTTCTACACCCTGCAGGGCGAGGGCGCCCATGCGGGCCGCCCGGCCGTGTTCTGCCGCTTTTCGGGCTGCAACCTGTGGACGGGCCGCGAAGCGGACCGTTCCACGGCCGTCTGCCAGTTCTGCGACACGGATTTCGTCGGCACCGACGGCGAACGGGGCGGCAAATTCAAGGATGCCGCGAGCCTCGCCGCGGAAATCAATGGGTTGTGGCCGGAGACCTATCTGGCCAGCAAATACGTCGTCTTCACGGGCGGCGAGCCGCTGCTGCAGCTGGACGCGGCCCTGATCGACGCGATGCACGCCGTCGGATTCACGATCGCCATCGAGACGAACGGCACCTTGCCGGTGCCGCCGGGCGTCGACTGGACCTGCGTGAGCCCGAAGATGGGCTCGACACTGGTGGTCGCAAAGGGCAACGAGCTCAAGGTCGTCATCCCGCAGACGGGCCAGGACCTGGCCGCGTACGAACACCTGGATTTCGACAACTTCTTCGTGCAGCCGATGGACGGCCCGCTGGCCCAGTTCAACACGCAACTGGCCATCGACACGTGCCGCCGCAACCCGAAGTGGAAGCTCAGCCTCCAGACCCATAAACTCCTGAACATCCCCTGAGCACACATGCTGACCATTACCCGCAAGCTGGAATTCGACGCCGGCCACCGCATCCCCGACCATAAAAGCCAGTGCCGCAACCTGCACGGCCACCGCTATACGCTGGAAATCACGCTGACGGGCGCCGTCATCGACGTCGAAGGCAATTCCGACAACGGCATGATCATGGATTTCTCGGACATCAAGGCACTCGCGAAAGCGCACCTCGTCGACGTCTGGGACCACGCCTTCCTCGTGTACGAGAAGGACGAGTCCGTGCGCGGCTTCCTCGCCAGCCTGCCGAATCACAAGACGGTCGTGATCGACCGGATCCCGACCGTGGAAAACCTCGCGCAGGTGGCATGGAACATCCTGAAGGCGGCCTACACCGACCGCTACGGCACCGGCCTGCGCCTGCAAAAGCTCGTGCTGCACGAGACCCCGAACTGCTGGGCCGAAATCACGGATGCCTGAAGCGGACGACAATACGTACATGGGCCTGGCCCTGCAGGAGGCCCGCAAGGCCTGGGCGGCGGGCGAGGTGCCCGTGGGCGCCGTCGTCGTGCGCGACGGCGCGATCATCGCCACCGGCTTCAACCAGCCGATCGGCCGCCATGACCCGACCGCGCACGCGGAAATCGTCGCCCTGCGCGCGGCGGCGGACAAGCTCGGCAACTACCGGCTGCCTGGCTGCGAGCTGTACGTGACGCTCGAACCCTGCGCGATGTGCTCGGGCGCGATGATGCACGCGCGCCTGGCCCGCGTCGTGTACGCGGCGCCCGATCCCAAGACGGGCGTGTGCGGCTCGATCCTCGACCTGTTCGCGCTGGAGCAGTTGAATCACCACACGGACGTCGTCGGCGGCGTGCTGGCCGACGAAGCGAGCGCCATGCTCAAGGGGTTCTTCGCCGAGCGGCGTGCCGCCCGGCGCACGCAAGGCTGACACCACCCGTTTGCCAAAAATGATATGCTGGTCCCAGGCCTTCGCTGCTTCCCGGTAGCGGAGGATTTCACGACCCAGCTATCGACAATGCCTAGCCTGAACGCCAACGGGATCCGCATCGCCTTCGACACGGCGGGCGATCCGAAATCCGTACCCCTGCTGCTGGTTTCGGGCCTCGGCCTGCAATTGACGGCCTGGCCGGACGAATTCGTCGAAGGCCTCGTCGAGCTGGGCTTTTACGTGATCCGTTTCGATAATCGCGACAGCGGCCTGTCCACCAAGTTCGAACACGCCGGCACGCCCAGCCTCGGGCTCGCCTGGCTGAAGTCGCTGCTGCGCATCCCGCTCAAACCGCCGTATCGCCTGGAAGACATGGCCGACGATGCGATCGGCGTGCTGTCCGCGCTGGGCGTCGCCCGCGCCCACGTCGTCGGCATGTCGATGGGCGGCATGGTCGGACAGCTGATGGCGGCCAAGTACCCGTCGCGCGTGCTCAGCCTCACGTCGATCATGTCCAGCAGCGGCCGCCGCGGCCTGCCGGGCCCGACGCAAGTGGCCCGCCGCGCGCTGCTGCGCCGTCCGCGGGGCGCCGGCGACATCGACGCGGCGATCGAGTACAACGTGCAGCTCCTGCAAGCGATCGGCAGCCCGGCGTATCCGACGCCGGAAAAACACCTGCGCCGCCGCGTCGCCCGCGCGCTGCGCCGCAACTGCTGCCCGGGGGGCGTCGTGCGCCAGATGCTGGCCGTGACGGCCTGCGGCGACCGCACGCCGCAGTTGCAGACGATCGTCGCGCCGACGCTCGTGATCCACGGCGCGGCCGATCCGCTCGTGCCGCTCGCGTGCGGCGTCGCCACGGCGCAGGCGATTCCCGGCGCCCGCCTCGAAGTCATCGAGGGCATGGGACACGACCTGCCGCCGCAGCTGCTGGAGCGGCTCCTCGCCTTGATCGACGCCCATGCGCACGGTAAGATGGCGCCCGACTCGACACCAAGGCTCTTCGTCAAACAGTGACCATCCCAAAACCGGGCATTGCCCTCATCGCGCCGGGCAGCTACGCGCCCGAGCCGGAAGCGATCCCGCGCGGCATCGCGCGCCTCGAAGCCCAGGGCATCCTGGTCCACAATTATTACAAGCACGAAGAGCGCCACCAGCGCTTCGGGGCCACGGACGCGGAACGCCTCGCCCAGCTGGAAGCGGCGGCCGCCGACCCGGACGTGCAGGTCGTCATGGCCATCCGCGGCGCCTACGGCATGACGCGCCTGCTGCCGCACATCGACTTCGAACGCATGGCCGCCAGCGGCAAGATCTTCGTCGGATACTCCGACGTCACGGCATTCCACATGGCGCTGTACGCGAAGACGGGCGCCATCAGCTACGCCGGGCCCATGTTCACGGCCGACGTGGGCACGACCGAGCCGAACGAATTCACGCTGAACGATTTCTGGCATTGCCTGGCCGGTCCCACGCACACGATCTCCGGCCACGGCGCGGCCAACCCGCGCCTCGACGCGACGGGCATCGTCTGGGGCGGCAACCTGGCGATGGTCATGTCGCTGATGGGCACGCCGTACTTCCCGTGCATCGACGGCGGCATCCTGTTCCTGGAGGACATCGCGGAGCACCCGTTCCGCGTGGAGCGCATGCTGCTGCAGCTGTTGCAGGCCGGCGTGCTGGACAAGCAGCGCGCCATCGTGCTGGGCGATTTCTCCGGCTACCGGCTCGGCGCGAACGACAACGGCTACGACTTCGACGAAATGCTGGCGTATGTCCGCGCGACCTTGCCCGTGCCGGTACTGACGGGGCTGGAATTCGGCCACATCGCGCGCCACGTGACGATTCCGTTCGGGGCGCAGGGGCATTTGCAGTGCGATGGCGACCGTTGGTCGCTGAAGATGTCCGATTACCCGACGCTCTCGGCCGCCTGACGCAGGTCACCCGACAGAGAGATCCTGCCCAACACAGCTTGGGCATTCGTCGTACCCACTCCTTGCTATATGCCCACTGCAATGGCCTCGAATTTCCAGGGGTCTCGGCAGGCCGCGTCCGCTCGCCCAAGCGGACCAAGGTAGCTTCTCATGGCGCATAAAAGAATTTAACAAAAGTAACATTTGGCTAGAATGTTACGTGTTTTGCCTACTAGAATGATGCAATCGTGAACTTCAATCAGCATTGCGTCACGATTTACATTTATTCCGGGAGGACGTCAAAACTTAACCATCTCATTATTGGACGCTACGGATCAGGTTACGAATGAAGATTCTCAAATATACGCCCATGCTCGCGCTACTGACTGCATGCGCATTGGACCCCGTCGCCACGGCGGATTATTCAGGACTCGGCGATAGCGAGGTAGCAAAAACGCTTCGATATTCCGCCTTTACCAGCAGTGTCGGTATCGATTATGCGGTCGGTCAGCTCGTCAACAAGCCGGACATCCTTGCAATGCCCGACCCACGCGGGAAACTCGAGCAATTGGGCTTCACTTATGTCCCGACGCCGCCTGCGGACTGCACATATGATGGCTCCGCCAAAACCACGATCATGAGCCCGGATGCTTCGCGCACCGAAAGGTACAAACTTACCATCCATATTGCTGCAAAGATTCGTCGAAACGCGATAGAAATCGCGAGCACGACAAAACGCGAAAATTACTAGGTAGAAAAGATGCAGATTATTCAGGCCGCAAATCCAATCAAGACCGAAGTACTTGGAATTGGACAGGTGGGACTTCACTATTTTATATCCTGAAGGACGACTCCGGAAGAGTCATTGGACAACTGAACGGACTGCAGTTCAAGGATGGGGTTCCGTCCGCGACTGGCATCGGAGGCAAGATCGTTTTTACCACCGAATATGGGATGGAGATCAATCCTGAAACGCTTCAGCGGGTCGTGGCTATCGGCGACAAGGCAGTCATCCAGGATAAAATGTGGAGTGCAGCCATCCAGTGCAGTGTCGAAATATATAAAGCGAATTATGACTACATGGCACTCGATTCATTTGGCGGGCACAACAGTAATGCTGTCCTTTCCACACTCGCGGCGTGCATGCAGCTTGAACCATTCAAGTTCGACGGATTCTCTCCCGGCTTAAATGACGTTATTTTATACTGGGAAACCATCAAGGTAATCCAGGCTCAAAACGGCTTCGGCCAGGCGTCGGGCGGTGGCGGTGACTCGACGGGCGGGAGCGGGGCGGGTCGAATGGTGGCGGCGATATCAAGCTGCCCGATGTTCCCCTAAGTGGCGGAAAAAGAGGGGCGGCTACTGGCAGAATCCAGGGTCGATCAGCCCGACCTCCGATACAGACTATCTCGCGGCAACGAAAGCAAACGATACCAATGTCGGGACGTTGGCGGCACACGACGTGTATAGCGCCACGGGCACGGAAAATCACGTTCCAGTGACCACTGTCGGGGTCTCGGACCATATCGCGTTATTGTAGTAGCCACAGTTCGGCCCCAGGCTGTCAGCGCAAGGCTGGCAGCCACACTTCGATTCCCCACACTGTTCACCTCGGCATGTCGCCGCGCGCGTTTCCTCGACTTGGCTCGACGCCCATTGTTTTTCATCGGTTCATACAGCGGGTTATGGTGGTGTTGTATAATGGTTGTTTCGGCATTAAGCCGTTGATTCTCCTAAAGAAATAGACAGGTACTAATGTTAAGTACAGCCAACATCACGATGCAGTTCGGCGCCAAGCCGCTGTTCGAAAATATTTCCGTCAAGTTCGGCGACGGTAACCGTTATGGCCTCATCGGCGCCAACGGCTGCGGCAAGTCGACCTTCATGAAGATCCTCGGTGGCGACCTCGAGCCGTCCGCCGGCAACGTCAGCCTCGACCCGCACGAACGCCTCGGCAAGCTCCGCCAGGACCAGTTCGCCTACGAAGACGTGCGCGTCCTCGACGTCGTCATGATGGGCCACACGGAACTGTGGGAAGCCATCCGCGAACGCGACGCCATCTACGCGAATCCGGAAGCGACCGACGAGGACTACATGAAAGCGGCCGAGCTCGAAGGCAAGGTCGCCGAATACGACGGCTACTCGGCCGAAGCGCGCGCCGGCGAACTGCTGCTGGGCCTGGGCATCGCCACCGACCTGCACCAGGGCCCGATGAGCGCCGTGGCGCCGGGCTGGAAGCTGCGCGTGCTGCTGGCGCAGGCCCTGTTCTCGGATCCGGACATCCTGCTGCTCGACGAACCGACCAACAACCTGGACATCCACACCATCAGCTGGCTGGCCGACATGTTGAACCAGCGGAACTCGACGATGATCATCATCTCGCACGACCGCCACTTCCTGAACTCGGTCTGCACGCACGTCGCCGACATGGACTACGGCACGCTGAAGGTCTATCCGGGTAACTACGACGACTACATGGAAGCGTCGACGCAGGCCCGCAACCAGCAGCTGGCCAACAATGCGAAGGCGAAAGAGAAGGTCGCCGAGCTGCAGGACTTCGTGCGCCGCTTCTCCGCGAACAAGTCCAAGGCCCGCCAGGCCACGTCGCGCGCCAAGATGATCGACAAGATCAAGATCGAGGAATTCAAGCCGTCCTCGCGCGCCTATCCGTTCGTCCGCTTCGAAGGCGAGAAGAAACTGCACCGCCTGGCCGTCGAGACGGAAGGCCTGTCGAAATCGTACGACCGCCAGCTGTTCAAGAATTTCTCGATCATGGTCGAGGCCGGCGAGCGCATCGCGATCATCGGTGCCAACGGCGCCGGCAAGACCACGTTGCTGCGTTGTATCGGCAGCGCCCCGATCACGGGTCTCGACGCCGACACCGGCCGCGTGAAGTGGGCCGAGAATGCGAATCCGGGCTACATGCCGCAGGATCCGACGGAAGAATTCGCCACCGACCTGAACCTGACCGACTGGATGGGCAAGTGGACGAAGGAAGGCGACGACGACCAGGCCGTGCGCTCGATCCTGGGCCGCCTGCTGTTCGGCGGCGACGAGGTCAAGAAGTCCGTGCGCGTGCTGTCCGGTGGCGAGAAGGGCCGCATGATGTACGGCAAGCTGATGCTGGGCCGTCACAATGTCCTGCTGCTCGACGAGCCGACGAACCACATGGACATGGAATCGATCGAGTCGCTGAACATCGCGCTGGATAAATACGCAGGCACCCTCATCTTCGTGTCGCACGACCGCGAGTTCGTGTCGTCGCTGGCGACCCGTATCCTGGAGATCAAGGAAGACCGCATCATCGACTTCCATGGCAATTACGAGGATTACCTGAAGAGCCAGGGTCTGGATTGATTTTTGTGACGCGAACATGATTCGCGCATGAACGGTGGGCACGGGGTGCCCACCCTACGTGGCGCGTGCCGTAGGGTGGGCACCCCGTGCCCGCCTTCGTTTCGGAGAGTACAATTTGTATATGAATACCATTGCCCCCGTTAAAATCTTTGAATACGACCGGCCGGTCGGCGGCGCGTGTTCCACCGCCGAGGCCTGGGCCCGTACCCCGTCGCCGCTCGAAGTCGAACAAAAGACCGCGCTGAAGGACCGCATCCGCCGCCTGCTGAAAGAGCGCGAAGCCGTCCTCGTAGCGCACTACTACGTCGATGCCGACCTGCAAGACCTCGCCGAGGAAACGGGCGGGTGCGTGTCGGACTCGCTGGAAATGGCGCGCTTCGGCCGCGATCATCCCGCCAGGACGCTCGTCGTGGCGGGCGTGCGCTTCATGGGCGAGACGGCGAAGATCCTGAGCCCGGAAAAGACGATCCTGATGCCGGACCTGGACGCGACCTGCTCGCTGGACCTGGGCTGCCCGGCCGACGAGTTCGCCGCGTTCTGCGACCAGCATCCGGACCGCACGGTCGTCGTCTACGCGAACACGTCCGCCGCCGTGAAGGCGCGCGCGGACTGGATGGTGACCTCGTCGATCGGCCTGGACATCGTCAAGCACCTGCACGACCAGGGCAAGAAGATCCTGTGGGCGCCGGACCGCCACCTGGGCTCGTATATCCAGAAGCAGACGGGTGCCGACATGCTGCTGTGGCAGGGTTCCTGCCTCGTGCACGACGAGTTCAAGGGCATCGAACTGGACCTGCTGCGCGCGGAGTACCCGCACGCGAAAGTCCTCGTGCACCCGGAATCGCCGGCCAACGTCGTCGCCCAGGCGGACGTCGTCGGCTCGACCACCCAGCTGATCAACGCGGCGCAGACGATGGATGCGACGCACTTCATCGTCGCCACCGACAACGGCATCCTGCACAAGATGCGCATGGCCGCGCCGGGCAAGACCCTGATCGAAGCCCCGACGGCGGGCAACAGCGCCACCTGCAAGAGCTGCGCGCACTGCCCGTGGATGGCGATGAACGGCCTGCAGAACCTGGCCGACGTGCTGCAAGCCTCTGACAGTAAAAACGAGATCTTCGTCGATCCGGAAATCGGCAAGCAGGCCAAGCGCGCCATCGACCGCATGCTCGACTTCGCCGCCGCCAAGAAGGCGAAGGCGCTGCCGACCGGCGCGCTGGAGCAGGAAGCCAACCTCTTCAAAGGAATCGGTCCCGCATGAGCAATCTCCGCAACCCTTACGCCGACGAAGGCCAGTTCGACGACAAGCTGCAGGCCGCATTCGAACAGAACCTGCTGGCCGCGCTGCTGGAAGACGTCGGCAGCGGCGACCTGACCGGCAAGCTCGTGCCGGAAGCGCCCCGCGCGAAGGCGCGCGTGATCGTGCGCGAGCAGGCCGTCCTGTGCGGCGCGCCGTGGTTCGAAGGCGTCATGCTCGCCGTCGACCAGGACATCGAGATCGACTGGAAATATGCCGAGGGCGACGTGATGGCGGCCGACAGCGTCGTCTGCACGATCGAGGGCTCGCCGCGCTCGCTGCTGACGGCGGAGCGCTCGGCGCTGAACTTCCTGCAACTGCTGTCCGGCGTCGCGTCGGCCACGCGCACCTATGTCGACGTCATCGCCGGCACCAGGGCGCAGATCCTCGACACGCGCAAGACGCTGCCGGGGCTGCGCCAGGCGCAGAAGTACGCCGTGCGCGTGGGCGGCGGCGCGAACCAGCGCATGGCGCTATACGATGGCATCCTGATCAAGGAAAACCACATCGCGGCCGCGGGCGGCATCACGCCGGCGCTGCAGGCGGCGACCGCGCTGAACGCGGGTGTGTCGATCCAGATCGAGGTGGAGTCGATCGCCGAACTGGAAGAAGCGCTTGCGGCTGGCGCAACGTCGGTCCTCCTCGACAATTTTGACCTGGACATGATGCGCGAAGCGGTGCGCATCAACGAGGGACGGGCGTTGCTGGAAGCGTCCGGCGGCATCAATATGCAGACCGTACGTGCGATCGCCGAGACCGGGGTCGACCGGATTTCGATCGGCGGCCTGACCAAGGACGTCAAGGCGACGGACTACTCGCTGCGCATTATTGGCTGAGAGTCCCAAGACCGTCGTTCCCGCGGAGGCGGGAACCCAATTTTTTGTGCCTGATCACGCAAGCTTGGGCTCCCGCCTGCGCGGGAGCGACGGTGTTTTTTACGTTCCGCTCTTCGTTCTACGTCCCGCTCTCGCTGGCCCTCGTCTATTAGGTGAGAGTCCCAAGACCGTCGTTCCCGCGGAGGCGGGAACCCAATTTTTTGTGACTGACCACGCAAGCTTGGGCTCCCGCCTGCGCGGGAGCGACGGTGTTTTTTACGTTCCGCTCTTCGTTCTACGTCCCGCTCTCGCTGGCCCTCGCCTGTTAGGTGAGAGTCCCAAAACGTCGTTCCCGCGGAGGCGGGAACCCAATTTTTTGTGACTGACCACGCAAGCTTGGGCTCCCGCCTGCGCGGGAGCGACGGTGTTTTTTTACGTTCCGCTCTTCGCTTTACGTCCCGCTCTCACTGGCCCTCGCCAACGCCTCCGCCTGCGGATTCCTCCGATACACGGACTCG
Source organism: Massilia sp. CT11-137 (assembly GCF_047302885.1). Classification (NCBI taxonomy): domain Bacteria; kingdom Pseudomonadati; phylum Pseudomonadota; class Betaproteobacteria; order Burkholderiales; family Oxalobacteraceae; genus Massilia; species Massilia sp. CT11-137. Next base: position 3,168,130 of record NZ_JBKYMP010000002.1, on the reverse strand, counting down.
CCGACGCGCCCCGCGATCTCGTCGACCGCGGCCAGCACCTTCTCCGGATGCGCATAATGCGTCATGTGCCCGACGCCGGGCTGCAACTGCAGCTCGCTGTCCGGCAGGCGCTCGTCCAGCCGCTCCGAGTTGTGGCCGAAGTCGACGATCTTGTCCTTGGTGCCAGCCACCACCACCACGGGCACCTTCAGCTCGGGATAACGCCTGGCCAGCGCCACGGCCGACGGCACCATCAGCGCCGTCTCCGCCGCGCTGGCGCGCAGCTGGCTCGGACGCAGCAGCATCCACACGGGCAGTTCGCGGAAGCGGGCGTCGACCGGCTGCGGCGAGAACACGCGCTTCGTCAGCGGACGCCACAGCATGCGCGTGACGAGCGGCGAGATCGTGTACCGCATCAAATCGCCCACGACCGGGATCGCGGGGCCGGACAGCAGCGGCACGTCCGCGCGCAGGCTCGGGTAGTAGTAGCCCGACAGCAGCACGAGGCCGCGCACGAAGTCCGGCACTTCCAGCGCCATCGACAACGCAACCAGCGTGCCCCACGAGTGGCCCAGCACGATGGCCGAATCGACGCCGATCTCCTGCAGCGCGTGATGGAGCAACCGCGCCTGGGCTTGCGGCGTCCACACCTTGCTGCGCGGCCGCTCGCTGTAGCCGAAGCCGGGGCGGTCGAACGCGATCACGCGGTAGTGCTCCGCCGCCTTGTCCATCAGGCCGCTCGTCTGGAAATCGTTGGCCAGCACGCCGTTCCCGTGCAGCAGGACCAGCGCGGGGCCGCTGCCCCGTTCCACGTAATGCAGGCGTACGCCGTCGACCTTGACGAAGCGGCCCTGCGGCGGATTCTCCGCCTCCGCCTGTTTCGTTTTCGAACGCACATAGAAATAAGAGGCCGCGAGGCCGAGACCGGCCAGCAATGCGCCGGCCTGCCAGGGTTTGACACCAGTGCTGCTTAACGTTTTCGTCACAGTATTCCCCCGTCGAGTGGTATGGATGGCGTGTCTCGCTCCGTCTGCTCCGAACCTTTGATGAGCATGTCCAGCGCGAGCGGGAGCACCCGCTCGGCCGATTCTTCGATCTTGATGTCGAGGAGGTCGTCGGCGCGCGTGCGGCCGAGGTTGATGGCGGCGATCGGCTTGCCGGCGGCCTGCGCCATGCGGCAGAACCGGAAGCCGGAATAGACCATCAGCGACGAGCCGACGACCAGCAGCGCGTCCGCCCGTTCCATCTGTTCCAGAGCGATGGCCGTGCGTGCCGGCGGGACGTTATCGCCGAAGAAGACCACGTTGGGCATCAAGGTCCCGCCGCAGCACGTGCAGTACGGCAGCCTGAAGCTGGCGAGTTCCGTCGGTTCGACGGACGCATCGCCATCGGGCAGCGGCGTCGCGTTCGCACCCGCCATGTGCGGATTGAAATCCTCCAGTTGGCCCTGCACGAAGGCGCGCGGGAAGATCGCCGTGCATTCGAGGCACACGACCGTATGAATATTGCCGTGCAATTCCAGCACGCCGTGCGATCCGGCCTGGCCGTGCAGGCCATCGACGTTCTGCGTCAGCACGGAACCGATCCTGCCGACCCGCTCCAGCCCCGCGATCGCGACATGGCCGCGATTCGGCCGGGCCTGCGCGAGCACGGGCCAGCCGATCATGCTGCGCGCCCAATAGCGCCGCTGCACGGCCTCGGATTTGCGGAAATCCGGGCCGTGGATCGGGGGTTTGCCGCGGCGGGTGCCGTCGCGGTCGCGGTAATCGGGAATGCCGGATGCCGTCGACAACCCCGCGCCCGTCAGTACGAGCGCGCGCGGGTGGCGGTCGAGGAATGCGGCGATCCGCGCCGCGTGGTCGTGGGCGGTGAATGCTTCAGCCATCTTGATGTGCTCCTTCCGCCGGGATCGTAACATCTCCGATGCCCGCACAGAAACACGTTACGGCTGCTTCAACGTTTGGCGGACACGACGATCCCGCCGACGATCAGCAGGAACGCGAGCACGTGGTAGGCATGGGGCAGCTCGCCCAGGAAGGCGGACGACAGCAGCGCCGTGAACAACGGCGTCAGGTTGACGAAGAAGGCCCCGATGCCCGGCCCCGCACGGCGGATGCCCGCGCCCCACATGGCGAACGCGAGCACGGCCGGGCACACGGCGACGAACAGCAGGGCCGCCACGACGGGCCAGCTCCACGCGATGGCTGCCGCGCCCAGCGACCACTCGACGCCGGCAAAACCGGCCGACCACAACAGCCCGAACGCCACCTGCGCGCCGAGGAACGCGGCCCAGTCGGCGCGCAAGGCGGGCTCGTCCTGCGGCTGCAGCAGCATCCAGCTGTAGAACGACCACGCGATGGTCGCGAGGATCATGTACAGGTCGCCCGCGACGAGGCGCAGCGCAAGCAGCTGGCCGACGTCGCCGCGGCACAGTACGACGAGCACGCCGGCGATCGACAGCAACGCGCCGATCACCTGGCGCGTGCGCACCGCGACGCCATAGAACAGACGACCGACGAGCATCATCCAGACGGGCATGCCCGAGGCGACGAGGGTGACGTTGATGGGCGTGGAGCTTTGCAGCGCGAGATACTGCAGGGAGTTGTACATGCCGATGCCCAGCAGCCCCAGCAGCGCATAGCGGCGCCAACGGGTGCGAATCGCGTCCAGCACGCCGGCCTGGCGCAACGTCCCCCACCCGAGCGGCAGCAGGACGGCCAGCGCGATGACCCAACGCAGCAGGTTCAGCGTCATCGGCGGCACGGCCGCGCGCACGAGCCGTCCCACGATGGCGTTACCCGCCCACAGCAGGGGCGGGACGGTCAGCAGCAGGACGGTCGACGGCGTAAGCTTCTGATTCATCTACCCGAATTAGCGGCGGCGCGGCGTCAGCACGCTGGGCAATGCCTTCGGCAGCGTGTCCGGATAGTCGCGCGAGAAATGCAGGCCGCGGCTTTCGTGGCGCGACAGCGCGCTGCGCACGATCAGGTGCGCCACCTCGACGAGGTTGCGCAGCTCCAGCAGGTCGTTGGTGACGCGGAAGTTGCGGTAGTACTCGTCGATCTCTTCCTTCAACAGCTTGATGCGGTGCTGTGCCCGTTCCAGGCGCTTGGTCGTGCGCACGATGCCGACGTAGTTCCACATGAAGCGGCGCAGCTCGTCCCAGTTGTGGGCGATGACCACTTCCTCGTCCGCATTGGTGACGCGGCTTTCGTCCCACGCGGGCAGCGCGGGCACGTCGACGGGCGGCGCCGCGGCGATCTGGTGGGCGCACGCGCGGCCGACGACGAGGCATTCCAGCAGCGAGTTGCTGGCCAGGCGGTTGGCGCCGTGCAGGCCCGTGTAGGCAGTCTCGCCGACGGCGTACAGGCCCGGGATGTCGGTGCGGCCGGACAAATCGGTCACGACGCCGCCGCACGTGAAGTGGACGGCCGGCACGACGGGAATCGGTTCCTTCGTGATGTCGATGCCCAGCTCCAGGCAGCGCGCGTAAATCGTCGGGAAGTGTTCCTTGATGAATTCCGGGCTCTTGTGCGTGATGTCCAGGTGGACGTAGTCGATGCCGCGCTTCTTCATCTCGAAGTCGATGGCGCGGGCGACGACGTCGCGCGGCGCCAGTTCCCCGCGGTCGTCGTGCGCGGGCATGAAGCGCGTGCCGGCCGCGGGTCCCGCCTCGGGCGGCAGTTTCAGCAATCCGCCTTCGCCGCGCACGGCTTCCGTGATCAGGAACGATTTCGCGAACGGATGGTACAGGCAGGTCGGGTGGAACTGGATGAACTCCATGTTCGACACGCGGCAGCCGGCGCGCCAGGCCATCGCGATGCCGTCGCCCGTCGCGGTGTCGGGGTTCGTCGTGTACAGGTAGACCTTGCCGGCGCCTCCGGTGGCGAGCACGGTGTGCTCCGCCTCGAACGTCTGCACCCTGCCGCTCTGTTCGTCCTGCACGTACAGGCCGTGGCAGCGCGGCTGGCCGACGAGGGCCGGCCCGGCATGCACGCCGTCCGGCTGCAGTTTATCGGACGTGATCACGTCGATCGCGCAGTGATGCTCGAACAGGGTGATGTTCGGGTGCGCGCGCACTTTCTGTTCCAGCGTCACCTGCACGGCGTGGCCGGTGGCGTCCGCGGCGTGGATGATGCGGCGCTGGCTGTGGCCGCCCTCGCGGGTCAGGTGGAAGCCGAGTTCCGCGGTCTCGTCGCGGGTAAACGGCACGCCTTGCTCGATCAGCCATTCGATCGCCTCGCGCCCGTGCTCGACGATGTAGCGGGTGGCCGCTTCGTCGCACAGGCCGGCGCCGGCGACGAGGGTGTCGGCGATATGCTGGTCGTGGCTGTCGCCCGAGTCCAGCACGGCGGCGATGCCGCCCTGCGCCCAGTTGCTGGCACCGTCGAGGAGCTCGCGCTTGGAGATGATGGCGACCTTGCGGGTTTGCGCCAGATGAAGGGCAACCGACAGGCCGGCGAGGCCGCTGCCGACGATGGCTACGTCAAATTTCATCGCACTCTCTTGGTTTTGCTTTTGTAAAGAGGCATCACTATAGACGATTTGGCGCGGGCATGTGGAAGATGGCGCTGTTCAGCATCCGCCGCGGACGCTCCCCGGCGCCTCGCCGCCCGTGAGGGCATCGTAGACGGCGAGGACATCGCGGGCCATCGCCGGCATGCTGTGGCGCGCGATCACCTGGCTGCGCGCGCGGGCGCCGTGGCGGGCCGCCATGTCCGGGATCCTGCAGTAGTCGGCGATCGCCGCCGCCAGCAATTCCGTCGACTTCGGCGGCACGAGGATGCCCGTAAAGCCCGGGTGGACGAGCTCCGTATTGCCGCCGACGGCCGCCGCGACGACCGGCAACCCCGTCGCCATCGCCTGCAGGATCGCGCCCGACCGGTCCTCCGCGCGCGCCGGCAGCACGAACAGGTCCATCGCCCGCAGCAGCTGCGCCACGTCGGCGCGGGCGCCCGGCAGCCAGGCACGCGCCGCCGCGCCGGCCCGGTGCAGCAGCGCTTGGCATTCGGCGCGCTCGGGCCCATCGCCGACGAGCAGCAGCTTCAACCGCTGATGCGCCGGATGCGGCGACGCGATCAGGCGCAGGAACGCCTCGACGAGGGTCGTGTGGTTGCCGTCGGCATCCATGCGGCCGACGCTCCCGACGACGAATGCCCCGTCGTGCATGAACCCGGGCGGGCCGACGGCGGCGGACGGCCCCAGCCGCGGATGGAATTGCACGCTGTCGACGCCGCTCGCGATCTGCGACACGCGCGCCGGTTCCGCGCCCACGGATTCGACGAGCCATTCCTCGAGGTCGCTGCTGGCCGCGATGTAGTGGTCGACAAGCGGACACAGCAGCCGGCGCAGCAGGCGGGTACCGAGGCCCCGTCCGGCATCCGCCGCGCCGCGTCCGTGTTCCGCATGCACGCGCAGCTTGACCCCGGCCAGCGCCGCGACCACCTGGGCGGGCAGCCCGGCGCCGTCACGGGTGTGGATGAGGTCGGGCCGCAGCGCGCGCAAGACGCCGTACATGCGCACGTAGTGCAGGGGATCGGACCCGGACCGCTTGTGCAGGTTGACGACCTCGACGCCGTGCTCGCGAACGTCGGCGTGATGGCCGAAGCGGTCGTGCATGCAGACGATGGCGTGGCGATAGCGCTCGGGCGGCAGGAGGCGGATCAGGTTCAGCAGGCTGGTCCCGGTGAGGGCGGCATCGAGCGCGTCGACCACGTGGACGACGAGACGCGGCCGCTCGTCCGGCTCGAAGAGGGAACCCATGCATCACCCGAAAATGAGACGAGATGGCAGATTATATTGCGCTGCAACGTGGCATTTTTTCTGCTTGCGGGCACTGTTGACCGGCCTCAAAGGTTCGCCGCCGCACCGAACCACAGGTGGGCGCACGCTACGATGGGGCTCCATCCGTACAAGGAATCACCATGAGCACACACGACAGCAAAGACATCGCCGACCTGAAATCGAGGATCAAGGAAGTCCGCTTTCCCATGTTCACGTGGCAGGACGAACACGGCCACCTGCTGAGCCAGCCGATGACACAGGAAGAGGTCGACGACGCGGGCGGCGTCTGGTTCTTCACGTCCACGCAGACCGCGCTGTGGGATTGCATCGCGCACCGGCCGCAAGTGAACCTGTCGTTCGCGAAGCCGGAAGACAGCCTGTTCGTGTCGGTCAGCGGCCTGGCCGAGCGCGTCGTCGACCGCGAACGCATCCGCGCGATGTGGAACGCGGGCGTGCAGGCGTGGTTCCCGGCCGGTCCGGACGACGAGCACGCCGTGCTGATCCGCGTCGAGCCGCACTCCGTCGAATACTGGGATTCGAACGACAGCAAGATGGTGCGCCTGTTTGCCATCGCAAAAGCCGCCGTGACGGGAACGCGACCGGACATGGATGCCGAACACCGCACACTGAAGCTATAACATTCCTCTCTTGCAATAATCGGAGTGGCTGGCGTACAGTACACGCTTCTTTGAAGGAGCGTGCATGGACAGGGACGGGCAGGGCCGGACGCGATGATCGCGCCGCTCGAACTGGCGGCGAACGGATTTGTCGCGGTGTCCATCCTGCTGGCCGGACGCAACAACGTCCACACGTGGTGGACGGGCATCGTCGGCTGCACGCTGTTCGGCGCGCTGTTCGCCCAGAACCGCCTGTATGCCGACGTCGCCCTGCAGGCGTTCTTCGTCGCCACCAGCGTCGTCGGCTGGTGGAAATGGGTGCGCGGCGACCATGGCGACCCGCTGCCGATCACGCACGCCGGCGCTGCCAGCCTCTTGTGGACCGTGCCGGTGGGCATCGCCGCCACGGCCGCCTACGGGGCGTTGCTGCACTTCACGACCAGCGCATACGCGCCTTTCCTCGATTCCGCCGTCCTCGTCTTTTCCGTCATCGGCCAGGTGCTCATGATGCAGCGCCGCGTCGAGAACTGGGCGTTCTGGCTGCTGGTGAACTCCATCGCCGCACCGCTCTACCTGAGCCGCGACCTCGTCCTGACGGCCGTGCTGTACGGCGGCTTCTGGATCAATGCCATCGTTTCCTGGCGCAGCTGGTACCGACTGGCCGCGCAACCTCTTTTATCCGAGAGCCCAACCCCATGAACAAGACACCGCTCGCGGCCGCACTGGCCATCCTTACGTTCACGTTGTCGGCCACCGCCGCCGACCAGGTCGTCGCCATCCGCGCCGGCCAACTGGTCGACGTCGTCGGCGGCAAGGTACTGCGGGACCAGACCATCCTCGTCAGCGGCGAACGCATCACGGCCGTCGGTCCCAGCGCGAACACGACCGTGCCGGCGGGCGCCCAGGTGATCGATTTGTCGCGCGAGACCGTGCTCCCGGGCCTGATCGATGCCCACGTGCACCTGACCGGCGACCCGAACCTGCACGGCTACCGGTCACTGGGCGTGTCCGACATCCGCGCCGCCATGTACGGCGCGTACGCGGCGCGGCGCACGCTGGAAGCCGGCTTCACGACGGTGCGCAACGTGGGCGCGAGCGGCTTCGGCGACGTGGCGCTGCGCGACGCCATCAACGACGGCGAGCTGCCCGGTCCGCGCATGCGCGTGGCCGGCTACGCCATCGGCATCCAGGGCGGCCACTGCGACAACAACCTGTTGCCGCACGATTTCCATTTCACGGAGAACGGCGTGGCCGACGGTCCGTGGGCGGCACGCGCCAAGGTGCGCGAGATGGCGAAGTTCGGCGCCGACACCATCAAGATCTGCGCGTCCGGCGGCGTGCTGTCGAAAGGCGACGAGGCGGGCGCCCAGCAACTGACGCTGGAAGAGATGAAGGCGATCGTCGAGGAAGCCCATAAACTGGGCCGCCGCGTGGCCGCGCATGCGCATGGCGCGAGCAGCATCCGCGACGCGATCCTGGCCGGCGTCGACTCGGTCGAGCATGCGAGCCTGATCGACGACGAGGGCATCCGCCTCGCGCGTGAAAAGGGGACGTATCTCGTGATGGACATCTATAACGACGACTTCATCCTGCAGGAAGGCGCCAGGGCCGGGATGCTGCCGGAGTCGCTGGAGAAGGAGCGCATGGTCGGGCAACTGCAGCGCGATAACTTCCGCAAGGCGTTCAAGGCCGGCGACAAGATGGCGTTCGGCACCGACGCCGGCGTCTATCCGCACGGCGACAATGCCCGCCAGTTCTTTTACATGGTCAAGTACGGCATGACGCCCATGCAGGCGCTCCAGGCCGCGACAATCAATGGCGCCGACCTGCTGGGCTGGAAGGATCGCGTGGGGTCGATCACGCCGGGCAAGTATGCGGACATCGTGGCGGTCAGCGGGGATCCGCTGGCGGATCCGGCCGCGCTGACGCGCGTGGACTTCGTCATGAAGGGCGGCGCCGTCATCCGGAGCGCTGCGCGAAAATAGACGTCACCTATCCACGACCGACGGGAGAAGTGATGTCTAACGACAATTTTAAAGCTTGTATCGACGCCTGCTATGTGTGTGCCGCCGCCTGCGACAACTGTTCGACGGCATGTCTGAAGGAAGACGACGTCAAGATGATGGCGCGCTGCATCGCACTGGACATGGACTGCGCCCAGATCTGCCGCACGGCCGCCGCCTTCATGGCGCGGGGCGGCGATTTTGCCCGCGACCTGTGCCGCCTGTGCGCCGACGTGTGCACGGCCTGCGGCGACGAGTGCGGCAAACATCCGATGGACCATTGCCAGGCGTGTGCGCAGGCGTGCCGCGCCTGCGCGGAGGCGTGCCGGCGCATGGCCGGCGCCGCCTGAGCGGTCAGTCGCGGCGGGGCGGCGCCAGGTCGTCTTCGCTCTGGTTGCCGCCCGTTTCCGGCGCGCCGAGACCCGTCGAACCGGGGCTGGCCTGGCGGCTGCGCGTGTCCTGGTAGCCGCGGTTGATGGCTGTCGCGGCCGTGCCTTCGCCTTCCGCCGGCTCGTCCGGCTGGCCCTGGCGGTTGCCGGCCTCGCCGGACTGGCTGGTGCCGCGCGCCAGCGGCGCTTCCTCTTCCGGACGCGGCTGGGTGCCGCTGCCGCCCGTCTCGGCCATCGTCTCGTGGGTCAGCGTGCTGCCTTCTTCGCCGCTGGTCGGGTTGCCGACACCGATCGTCGTCGATTTCGCGTTCATGTCGCCTCCTGAAGTGTCAATTGATGAGCGATTGTCGCCGCGCGCGCGCCGCCCGTCTGTCGGCAGGCAAGGCGCGCGCGTGTAGGATCAGACCGGAATCTCGGACGTGCCGCCGCCCACGCTGCCGAACTCCTGCAATTGTTCGATCGTCAGCCGGCGCTCGTTGAGCGCGGCCAGGATCGCCTTCAGCTGGTCGGGATCGGGCTGGATGTAGACGATGCGCTGCTCGACCTCATCTTCCCAGCAGCGCGTGTAGGGTACGTCGGTCTCGGCCATGATCTTCGCGTCGAAGCTGCCGTCGCGCAATTCGCCGAACAGGGTGACGCGGGTCGTGTCGGGCGTCGTGTTCTTTACCGTGATGCTCATGCATGCTCCTTTCGGTGTGCTGGTCGTCACGGTCATTGTCCCGTAGGCGCGGGCGGGCTGCAAACGCGGTTCAAGCGTGCGCGGCGGTCAGGTAGCGCGAGGCCGGCTTGCCGCTCATCGCGCCCTGCATCAGTCTGGCGGCGGCTTCCTCGAAATTTTTCCACAGTTGCGCATCCTCGACGGACGGGAAGGTCACCTGTTCGCCCAGGTCGAGGCCGGCCAGGGCCGCGTCCACGCAATCCTCGGCCGTCATCACGATGCGCGGGTCCATCGCATTCAGGCGGTCTTCTTCCCAGATCTCGGTGGCAGTCACGGACGGCGCCACCAGTTGCACACGGACGTTCGTGCCTTGCACCTCGTTCTGGAGGGCGCGCGTCAGGTTCGCGACATGGCCCTTGCCGGCGCTGTAGAAGGTGCTCGTCGGCAGGAAGCCGAACCCGAGGATCGAGGCGATGTTCACGAGCGTACCGCGGTTGCGCGCCAGGAATTGCGGCAGGGCGGCAAGACTCAGTCGGTTGACCGCGTCCACGTTGATCGCCTGCTGCCAGGCGACATCGGCCGGATTCAAGGTCGTCGTCGCGCCGGACACCGACACGCCCGCATTATTCACGAGCATGGTGATGCTGGCATCGTCACGGATCAGGTCGGCCAGGCGCTCCACGTCGTCGCTGCGGCTCAGGTCGGCAACGAAGGGACGGACCTGCACGCCATATTCCGTGGTCAGCGTCTCGGCCAGTGCGGCCAGCTTGTCGCCGCGGCGGGCGACGATGACGAGGTCGTAGCCACGCCGCGCCAGGCGGTCCGCGTAAATCCTGCCCAGGCCTGCGGATGCGCCGGTGACGATGGCCGTGCCTTGCTGTGCTTTGCTCATGATGTGCTCCTCGATGGTGGGGTTGAAAGCAAACATGATGTACGTCATGTTTGAATGGACGAAGCATGATGGATATAATGTTTGAAGTCAACCTCACAATTTATATGGAGGCGATAGACATGCGCTATCCACCGGAAGAAACCGCCGCCAAGCACCGCCGCATCCTCGAGGAGGCGGGCCGGCTGTTCCGCGAACGCGGCTTCGCGGGCGTCAGCGTCGGCGAGATCATGAAGGCGACCGGCCTTACGCACGGACCGTTCTACAACCACTTCGCGTCCAAGGAAGCGCTGATGGCCGAGGCGCTGGCCGACCTGTCGTCGCGGACGCAGGCCGATTTCGACCGCATCCTGGCGGAGCAGGGCATCGCGGCCTACCTCGACCTGTACCTGAGCCGACGCCACGTCGACGGCGCCGGCGCGGGCTGCCTGATGACGGCGCTCGCGGCCGACAGCGCGAAGGAGCCGGCCACCCGCGGCCCGTTCACGGCCCACGTGAAGGGCGCCATCGACCGCCTGATGCGCGCGCTGCCCGGCAAGCGCCGCGCCGAGGCGGACGCGCGGGCCGCCGCCATGTTGGCGCTGGCCGCGATGGTGGGCGCGGTGACGCTCGCGCGGGCGGTCGACGATCCGGCGCTGGGCGACGAGATCCTGGCCGCGACGCGGCAGCGACTTCTGGACTAAATCAACGCCGGCGCTGGGCCGCCGGCGGCCGAGCTGTTATACTGTATAAAAACACAGTTATGCCAGCGCCGCCATGCCGAACTTCACGCCCATCGACCTTGGTCCAACGATACCGGAAGCGATCACGACCGGCGCGAGCGGTCGCCTGCACGTCAAGATGTACCGCCAGGCCGAGGACGCGATCACGGAAGCGACCACGGACATCGAACTGGCGCGCGAATTCATCGCCCACGGCGAACTGAGCGCGAAATCCATCCAGAACACCCAGAAGGAATTGTTCCGCTTCCTGACCTGGTGCCGCGAGGAAGCGAAAAAGACGCTGGCCCAACTGAACGTCGCCGACCTGAACGCGTACAAGGAATTCCTCAAGAACCCGCCGCCCGAGTGGGTCTGCACGACGAAATGGCCGCGCACCGATGCGCGCTACCGGCCGTTCACGGGACCGCTGTCCGACGCGAGCCGGAGACAGGCGATGATCGCCGTGAAGGGCCTGCTGGGTTTTGCCGAGCAGACGGGCTATCTGCGCCGCAACCCGGGCGCGCTCGTGCGCAACGTCCGGGCGCCGTCCGCGAGCCGCATTACGCGCTACCTGACGCAGGGCGCGATCGCGCTGGCGCTGGAGACCGTCGCACGCCGTGCTGCCGACACGCCGGCCGCGCTCAAGCGCCGCGCCCGCGACCGCTTCCTGCTCGTCGCCTTCGCGCATACGGGTGCGCGCCTGAACGAGATCGTGGGTGCGTCGATGGGCTCGATCTACACGGAAGGGAATGGCCGCTGGTGGATCGACGTCCTCGGCAAGGGCAACAAGCCGCGCCGCCTGCCGGTGCCGCCGGACATGCTGGACGCGTTTCGAACCTACCGCCAGGCGTTCGGCCTGTTCCCGCAGACGGGCCGGACCGACCGCACGCCGCTCGTCCTGTCCAGCCGCAGCCGCGAGCTCGCGCGCATCACGGACGAAGCGGCCTCGGAAGCCATCAAGGCGATCTTCGCCGACGCGGCAGGCGTGGCGGACGGGCGCGGCGACGCCGACACGGCCGCCACGCTGCGCCAGGCATCCGCGCACTGGCTGCGCCACAGCATGCTGACGAACCATGCGAACAACGGCGTGCAACTGAAGACGCTGCAGGACACGGCGGGCCACGCGAACATCGCGACGACGGCGGCTTATCTGCACAAGACCGACAACGAACGCTACGACGAGATCATCGCTTCCGTGAACGGCCGCGGCATCCTGTAAGCGCCTTACGCTGCGCGTGTTCGCGACTATACTGGATGCATGGTGCTTCCAGCTCACGCTACCAGCGGTATCGACGGCGAGGTGATCCTGCGCCCGGTGAGCCCGGTCGAATGGCCGGGCATGGTCAACCAGCGCCCGTACCAGGCGCTGATCGCCGTGGCGGATGGGGCAGGGCGCCGCGTGGCGGAGGTCCGCAGCGATTCCGGCGGCCGGTTCCACATCATCCTCGAACCCGGCACGTACGTCCTGCACCCCGAATCCGAGGCCATCTATCCGCAGGCGCCGGCGCAAACGGTCACGGTGGGAAAGGACCAGTTCACGCCGGTACGCATCATTTACGACAGCGGCATCCGCTGATCACGACGCGAAGCCGATGCCGACGATCCGGCTGCCCCAGTCGTGGTTGGTCAGGACATCCTCGTTGACCAGCCACGCGCGCCGCGTGTTGCGCGGATCCACCGTCACTGCGGAATAATCGCCCCAGCGGCCGCCCGTGAAGAACGTCGGACTCGTGAACGCCGCGATGCCCGGGCTCAGCGAATACGTGGTGCCGTTGTTGTGGTCGAAGCCCGAGAACCGCACCTGGGCGTTGGTACCGCGTGGCGGGTCGGTCATCGTCCAGGTCACGTAGATGTCGTTCGCGCTATTGGCGGCGATCGACGCGTTGAAGTCGAACGACGTCGACGTCCCGAAGAAGAACGCGCTCTGCACGAGCGCACTGGTGGCCGTATTGATCTGGTAGAACTTGGGCGCCGCATAGCCCACCAGGTTGACGGTATGAACCTGCCACAGGAAGTCGCCGGTCTGCGTGCTGGCATTGACGAAGCGGCCGTCGAGCGTATCCAGCTTGGACGCCGTGCCCGGCTGCGGCGCGTCGGGCGGCGCGGTGTAGGCGGGAACCGCCACGCTCACCGGTCCCGTCAGCTGGATCGCGTTCGGCCGGCTCGAATTGGTGAGCGTGTAGAGGCTCAGACTGCTGCCGCCCGATGCGGCGACCAGGTACGTGCGGGCATTCTGGTCGAGCACGATCGGCGGCGCGAGCGTGGCGCGCAGGCCCGTGAAGACGGGAACCGAGAAGCCGAGCCCGTTATACAGGCGCGCTTTCGCCACCGCGAACATGTCCGCACCCCGGAATCCGCCGGACGACGTGAAGACGTTGGCCGTGATGATGACCGCGTCCTGGTCGTAGCCGAGCTGCGGGTAATCCCAGAAATCGCCCGCATTGAAGGTCACGTTCAGCGCGTAGATGAAATACGCGCCAAGCGGATTCGACGTGGTGGAGATCGCGACGAAGAAGAGCTGGCGCGTGCTCGACTCCTGGAACGCGTCCGCCGTGACGACCCAGCGGTTCCACACGCTGTCGTACACGGCGCGCGGGTCGAACAGCACGCGTGTGCTATAGCCGAAGAAGGCGGCCAGCGAAATGCTGGTGCGCTGGCTGGGATTGGTCCGCAGGAAGATATCGATGTGGGAGTTGGTCACCTCGACGAAATGATCGAGACCCACCGCGCCATGCGTGTCCGGCGGCATCAGGCCGTCGACGTCGGTCGCACCCGCGAAATTCGGACCGACGAGGACGATGGGCGCGCGGGGGAGGGCTTCGGCTTCGGCTTCCGCTTCGGCTTCCATGTCCGCCTCGACCAGCTTGTCGGCCATCCGGTCCTGTGCCCGCAGTTTCGATTTAAGTTCTTCATACTCGGCCGCAGGCATCGTCGGCAGGAAGGGCTTCGATTTTCCCTGGGCGACCGCACGCGCATTCGGCGCCACATTGCTTTCCATGTCTTGCAGCATGGTCTCCACAGTCCTCAGTTGCGGCGCCGCGGCCTCCAGTTGAGTCCCGATTTCGATAGCAGAATGTTTCACGACATTACTCCTTTCCATTGAAATAGCTTGCAGCATTGGAACCGGCAGAGGGCAGGCGCCATTCCCGCGCCGTCCACTATCGTGACAAACGGGCTCGGCGTTGTTGATAGGGGTCAGGGCGAGAGAGCGCGTCTTTGGGGAAGGAGTTTCCTACTGGAGCGGGAGAATACTGAGGTTTGAAAAGGATGACTTTCCTATTCGGCCCGCTTCGCGCACGCCTGCCATGACTGGACTGTCCACGACGAATTGCTTGAAGACGACGACCTGCCAATTGCCGTCGCTTGGCGGAGCCCAGTCCAACGCCATCGACCGCGCCACGTTGCGCTTCGACGTGGCGGACTTGCCGGACGACGCCCGGCAGCCAACGGAAGCGCGGGCCGGCATCGCAACGCTGCGGATTTTCTTAAACGCGGTTTTGCGTTAAACTCAGAAAGTGATTTAACGTTAAACATGCCGCCGGCAACCGAGCGCCGGTTTCGTGCTCTTCCTTCCTACAGCTTAAAGAAAGATCCTCGCAGATGACGAAAAATTCCGTGAACAAACTCCGATTGTCGACCAGCTTGCTTTCCCTACTGCTGCTCGCCGCTTGCGGTGGCGGGGCAAGCGGCGCCGCTTCTTTGCCGACGCCCGATGCCGTCCCTGTCGTGGCGGGAAAACCATTGCCGGCCTACATTGAAAGCGGCGGGCTCAAAGGTGCTCTTGGCGTGCATGATCCAGTCATGATCAAGGGCGGCGACACCTACTACGTGTTTGGCACCTTCACCGGCATCAAAACCTCGAAGGACATGGTCACCTGGAAGAGTGCCGGCGCCGTCTTCCCGAATGGCTTCAAGCTCGATTGGTGGAGCCGTGATATCCCGCAAGGCGCCCAGATCTGGGCACCCGATATCTCCTGGCACGACGGAAAGTACTGGATGTACTACGCCGTATCGGCCTGGATGAACTTCGATTCCAGCATTGGCCTCGCCACCAACACTACGCTCGATCCGACTGATCCGGCCTATAAATGGGAAGACCAGGGCCAGGTCATTTCGTACAAGAACGGCGGCGAAGGGGTCAACGTCATCGACCCGAACGTGTTCATCGACAAGGACGGCAAGATCTACCTGCTCTACGGATCCTTCAAGGCTGGATTGCGGATGGTCGAACTCGATCGAAAAACCGGGAAACTGCTGTCGGAAACGCCCACGCCAACGGTCCTCACGAAGTCGCTCGGCGAAGGTGTCTTCCTGATCAAGGACCCGCAGTATTACTATATCTTTGCCTCGCGCGGCATCTGCTGCAGCGGCGCCAACAGCACCTACCAGATCGTGATGGGCCGCTCCAAGACGATCACCGGGCCCTACCTGACCAAGGATGGCGGCAGTTGGGTCGACGACAAGTATTCGCTGCTGCTGGCAGGCGACGAGAACGAACCCGGTCGCGGCCATAACGGCATCTACTCGGAAGGCGACACCACCTACTTGGTCTATCACGCCTACACCAAGGCTTTCGATTACAACTCGGTGCTCAACATCAAGCCGCTTTACATGGACGCGGATGGCTGGCCGACCGTAACCCCCACCAAGACCAAATTCCAGATGGAACCGTTCGAGCAGAAAGTCTTCGCAGGCAAGTAAGTCAGATCGCAAACGGATTGCTCGACTAGTTACGCAACATGGCGGGTGTGCCGCACTGCCATGCCTTCATTCGTGGAGACGGGCGTTCGTGGCCCAGGAACATACAGGACGGTGCCAAAAAAACCACGGTACATGGACGTCGGCGCGATTTTTCTTGCGCTTTGGTTTTACGTTAAACTAAAATTCGTTCCGACCGGACATGCATCGTCCATTTTTTTTGCGCGGTCTGGTTTAACGATAAACCAAACGACGTGATTGTCCAGGTTCCATCGATAACAGTAAAAATCTTGAGGAGACATAGGATGAAACAGAACACAACGGCGCCATGTGCGCTCAAGCTCACGGTGGCCGCGCTGGCGTCAGCGGGCGTCCTGAGCAGCGTCCCGGTTCGCGCGCAGGAAACCGCCCCGGCCGATGCGCCGCAGGCGGACCAGAAAACCGTCGTGGTGGTCACCGGCGTGCGCCGGGCCGCGCAGACGGCGCAGAAAATCAAGCAGGATGCCGACAACGTCGTCGATTCGATCGTCGCGGACGATATCGGTAAATTCCCGGATACGAACGTGGCCGAGACGCTGGCGCGCGTTACTGGCATCCAGGTACGGCGCGACGCCGGCGAAGCGAATTCTGTGCTGATCCGCGGCCTGCCGGGGATTTCGACGCTGCTCAACGGCCGTGAAATGTTCACGACGACCGGCCGCTATATCCAGTTGGCGGACATTCCATCGACGATGTTGCAGCGCGTGGATGTGTACAAATCGCAGAGCGCCGAATTGCTCGAAGGCGGTATCGCCGGCGTGATCGACGTGCGCACCAATCGCCCGTTCGACTTCAAGGGCGCCACGGTCAGCGTGAACGCCGGCGCGCGCCACCTGGACAAGGCGCACCGTACCAACCCGGAAGCGAACGCCCTGTTCTCGAACCGCTGGAAGACGGGTGCCGGCGAGTTCGGCGCGCTGATCGGCGCGTCGTACGTGAAGAGCGATTACTGGGAAGAGCGCAGCTTCCAGTCGTTCCCGATCTCGAAGGATTGGCTCGGGGCCGGCGCGACCGGTCCAGACGTGCTGGGCCTGCAGGCGATTTACGGCAAACGCAAACGCACGGCCGCCAATTTCGCCGCGCAGTACAAACCCAGCGCCGACCTGGAAGTCTACGCCGAAGGCCTGGCTTCCCATTTCCAGGGCAACGACCAGACCGACCTGCTGGTGGGCTTTCCGTTCTGGGCCAGCAGCAGCAGCGCCACCATGATACCCGGCACCAAGGAAGTCGATACGGTGACTTCGCAGAACGCCAACACGATCCTGTCGACGCAGGCGCGCAACGCGGACAACAAGACATCCCAGATCGCCCTTGGTGCGAAGTGGCGGGTCACGCCCGGCTTGCGCCTGACCTCAGAACTGGCGCATACCGACTCGAAATACGTCTGGCGCAATCCGATCCTGGACGTGATCACCACCGTGCCGAACGCGTACGGCAAGACCAATGTCGACGGCGGCGCGTATGTGAAATACAGCGGCTTCGATATCGGCAATGCGGCCAATATCAACCTGTTGCAGCTGTTCGACCGTTACGGCAACGACAAGGGGAGTTCGACCGACTTCCGCTCGGACGCCACCTTTACCCCGGCGTCCGACGGCTTGTTCAAGGAATTCCTGGCCGGCGTGCGCGCCAACCGCCGCACCGCGGAGTCGATCAAGTCGTTCGAGGGCAGCGCCTCTGCGCCGAATAACGTCAAGGCATCGACGTTGCCTGGCATGACCTGCAACACGCCGACGCTGTCGCGCGATTACGGCACGCAGAACTGGTACACGCCATGCGCGAGCTACTTGCTGGACGATACCGCGACGGTGCGGCAGGCGGTGACGGGCAACCCGGCCGCCAAGGGACTCGATCCGGGTTCGTTCTTCAAGGACGTCGAAAAGAATGTGTCGATGTACGTGTCGAGCAAGATCGGCTTCGATGTCGGCTCCATTCCCGTTGACGGCCTGCTGGGGGTGCGCGTGACGCGGACCGACTCCGACCTGATCGGCAAGAGCCAGGTCAACGGCCAGTACGTGGAGACGCCGGTCAGCGCGAGCGGCACCGACGTGCTGCCGAGCGCGAACTTCAAGGCCAGGCTGCCGCATGACGTGATTGCGCGCTTTGCCTACGCGAAGACCCTGACGCGTCCGAGTTTTGCACAGCTCAATCCCGGTACGGCCTACGTCGCGGCGAACGGCACGACAGTACAGGCGACGGCCAGCGGCGGCAATCCGAACCTGAAGCCGTTCACCGGCCAGAACCTGGATGCGGCGCTGGAATGGTATTTCGCACCGACCGGCATGCTGAGCGCGACGGTGTTCCGGCATAACTTCGACGGCTACATCATCAACAAATCGGTGCCCGAAATGTTCCAGGGCCTCAAGTACGACACCAGCCGTCCGTTCAATACCGACAAGGGCCATTTGCAAGGCCTGGAAATGTCGTACCGCCAGTTCTACGACAAGCTGCCGGGCTGGCTGGGCGGCTTCGGCATGGAGGCGAATGCCAGTTATATGGAAGGCGGCCTGACGTCGTCCATCGTGCCGGGATTGCAGGGCAAGCCGTTCAGCGGCATGTCGAAGAATTCGTACAACCTGGTCGCGCTGTATGAAAGGGCCGGCGTATCGGCGCGCCTCGCCTATAACTGGCGTTCGAAATTCGTGGAGGTCTATGGCGATCACCCGAGCAATTCGGGCAGCGCACCGGCGCGCGATTTGATCGCCGCCCCGATGTCCACGCTGGATGGTTCACTGAGCTACAAGTTCACGCCGAACCTGTCGGTAACCCTGACTGCCACCAACCTGCTGAACTTCCAGTATGTCGATTACTGGACCGACCAGCGCCTGTATCCACGCGATACCCGCCGTTATGACCGTACGTTTGGGCTGGCGCTGAACTGGAAGAACTGATCGGACGGTCGATGTTTCAGGCGCGCAGTCGCGGCGCCGCCGTCGATTCCCTGACGATCAGTTCCAGGCCGGGAATGCATTCCATCGGCGGCGCGTCGTATTTGCGCTCCTGGATTTCCATCAGCAATTCCACGCCGCGCGCGGCCATCGCGGCAGTGGGGATGGCGACTGTCGTCAGCGCCGGGCGCGACTGGCTCGACACCATGATGTTGGTGATGCTGACCACCGAAATTGCGGCGGGGACCGGACGGCC
Source organism: Massilia sp. CT11-137 (assembly GCF_047302885.1). Taxonomy (NCBI): domain Bacteria; kingdom Pseudomonadati; phylum Pseudomonadota; class Betaproteobacteria; order Burkholderiales; family Oxalobacteraceae; genus Massilia; species Massilia sp. CT11-137. The sequence continues at coordinate 3,149,229 of NZ_JBKYMP010000002.1, read as the reverse complement.
CAGTTGAGCGGCGGCGTCGAGGACGCCCAGTGCGGCGAGGTCGTTCGAGACGAAGACCGCCGTCAGGTCCGGCATGGCGGACAGCAGGTCGAGCGCCGCCGCTTTTCCGCCTTCGAACGTGTCCGCGCAAAACCGCACCGCCGCAGCTGGGCAAGCCAGGCGGGCCTTGCGCATGACGTCGCGAAAGCCCAGGTAGCGCAGGTTGTGGATGCCGTCTTTCGGGCTGGCGATGATCGCGCCGATCTTGCTGTGGCCGAGTTCGACCAGATGGCCGGCCGCCATCCGTCCCGCCTCGCGGCCGTCGAAGGCAAGGCAGGGCAGTCCCGGATGCGTGTCCGGGTCTTCCCACAGGTTGACGACGACGGGTGTGCCCTGCGCGACGATCTGCTTGAGATGCTCGACGTTCAGGCCCGGATTGTTGGCGACGATGACGCCGTCGGACAGCGAGCCGGCCACTTCGTCGAGGAAGCGGGTTTCCTTTTCTGCTTCGTAGTCGGTGTTGCAAACGATGAGATAGCGCTGGTGCTTGCGGGCGGCCTGGTCCACGTACAGCATGAGCTCAGAATAGAAGGGATTCGTGATGCAGGTAAGTACCAGGGCGAAGGTGGGGGCCTTGCGCTCGACGAGCGCACGCGCCGCGAGGTTGGGACGATAGCCCAGATGCGCGACCGCATCGAGCACGCGCTGCCGGGTCGCGTCGCTCGTCCTGCCGCGTCCGCGTAGAACGTTGGTGACGGTGGTCGGCGTGACGCCGGCATGGGCCGCTACTTCCTTGATGGTTGCCATGAGTGGATTCGAAAGCCTTGCATGAATGGATGTCGGGATTTTCCTTGAAATTAGTTTTACGTTCAACTAGTATTATTGAACATTGGTTTAACGTTAAAGCACGTCGCGAAAATATATACCGTGTCACTTGATTCACAAGGGCGCGGGCCGTTCAACCACGACTCGTCTCCTTGGCCGTCGTGGCCTTTGTGGCAGCCTCGGCTGCCACTTTTTTGTTGGAAGGCGTGCGTGGTTGACGTACTTACTGACAGGAGGATGTTCATGAAAAGATTTGCAGTGGGACTGGTATTACTGACTGCATTGGCGACCCAGGCGCGCGCGCAGGTGGCCGTGAGCGACGCCGTGCAGTTCAAGATCAAGAACGTCAACAGCGGATTGATGCTCGCGATTCCCGGCGCCAGCCAGGCCGCGGGAACCAACGTGATTCAATGGAGCGATACCGGCGGCAGCGAGCAGTTGTGGCATTTCATTCCGATGGGCGGCGGCCAGTACAACATCGAAAACCTCGCGACCCACCAGTTGCTGGGTGTGTCGAGCGGATCGAAATCGGCCGGCGCGCAAATCGTCCAATGGGCCGATAACGGCACGGCGGATCACTTGTGGACGGTCACCCAGGCGTCCGATGGCAATTATCTGATCAAGAACGTCAATAGCGGCTTGTACCTCGACGTCTACCAGGCGAACACGTCGACGAGCGCCATCATCGACCAATGGAGCGCGTCCGGTTGCCTGTGCCAGGAATGGCAGCTGGTGAGCACCGGCACCGATCCGTATCCGGCGCCGGGCGCCGTGAGCGGCAACGGGACGGGCGTGCACGATCCGTTCATGCTGCGCGACGGCGGCGGGACCTATTGGCTGTACGGCACCAACAATACGCTGGCGTCCTCGAGCGACCGGATCAATTTCACGAATGCCGGCAGTGCGCTGGCGCCGATACCTGCGTGGACCGGCACCTATACCAAGGGTGGCACGCTGTGGGCGCCGAATGTGGCGCGGATGAACAACACGTACTACCAATACTATTCCGCATCCAGCTACGGGGCGCAGACCTCGGCCATCGGCGTCGCCAGTGCGTCCACGCCGAACAGCACGACGTGGACGGACCTGGGGACCGTGGTCACGTCGAGCGCATCGACGCCCTACAACGCCATCGACCCGAGCATCATCCAGGACCAGGCGGGCGGCTGGTGGATGTCCTACGGATCGTGGTGGAACGGCATTTACCTGATCAAGCTGGACCCGGCCACCGGCAAGCAATCGACGGCCAATACGACGAATTACCACCTGGCCCAGCGTCCGAAGGGACTGGAGGGTTCGTATCTCTACTATTACAACGGGTATTACTACCTCTTCGCGTCCATCAATAACTGCTGCAGCGGTGCGAACAGCACTTATCGCATCATCGTTGGCCGTTCGAGCTCGGTGACCGGCCCCTACCTGGACCGCGGCGGTGTCAATTTGCTGAACGGCGGGGGCACGATCGTCCTGAGCGCGCACGGCAACATCAAGGGACCCGGCGGCCAGAGCCTGATGACCGACAGCGACGGCCCCCTGATGGTGTACCACTACTACGATGCCAATAACAATGGCAATCCGACGCTGGGCGTCAACCGCATCGGTTTTACGGCGGATGGCTGGCCTTACGTGTATTGATGCCCTGATTCGATACACAGATTTTTTACTCGCATAGGAACGACGCAATGAAGCTGCACAAGTCTGCTTTTCCTGGTTGGCGGATTTTGGTTCGCCATGTTTTGTTCACAGTGCTCGGCGCGCTGCTCGTCATGCCGGCGCACGCCGACGCCGGACGCGAACGGCTGTCGCTCGATCGCGGTTGGCTGTTTCATCTTGGGGATGTACCTTTCCACGTGCCCGCGACGCAGGATGAAACCTATTACGCCACCAAGGCCGGCCTGGCGTCGGGTGCGGCAGCCGTGAAATTCGACGACAGCGCCTGGCGCAAGCTCGACCTGCCGCACGACTGGCAGGTCGAACAGCCATTCGACCCGAAAGCGAATATGGCCCAGGGATTTCGCCCGCGCGGCATCGCCTGGTACCGGCGCTATATCGCCCTGCCCGAAAGCGATCGTGGCCGGCACGTCGAACTCGAATTCGGCGCGATCGCGACGCATGCCACGGTATGGGTGAACGGCAACCTCGTCAACCATAACTGGTCGGGCTATAACGAGGTGCGCATCGACATTACGCCGTACCTGCATTATGGCGACCAGCACGCCAATGTCGTCGCGGTCCGCGTCGATGCGAACGCGATGGAAGGCTGGTGGTACGAGGGGGCCGGCATGTACCGGCACACCTGGCTGGTCAAGACCGATGCCGTGCACGTGGTGCCCGATGGCGTGCGCGTGACGCCGCGCGAGGCCGCCGCCGGGACGTGGGAAATCCCGGCCGCGGTCACGCTCGATAACGACGGCAAGCGGGACGCGCGGGTCGAAGTGGAAATGGTGGTCACTGGGCCGGACGGCAAGCAGGTGGCGCGCCGCAGCACGTCGATCGCAGTGCCGGTGCTGACCCAGGTGACGGCGTCGCTGCCGATGACGATACGCCGGCCGGCGCTGTGGTCGCTCGACAAGACCACGCTGTATCACGTGACGACGACCGTGCGGCGCGACGGCAAGGTGGTGGACCGGCTGACGCTGGATACCGGCTTTCGCACGCTGCGCTTCGACCCAGCAAAAGGCTTCTTCCTCAACGGCGAGCACGTCAAGCTGCAAGGCGTTTGCCTTCATCAGGACCATGCCGGCGTGGGCGTCGCCGTGCCGACCGCGATCTGGGCATTCCGTCTGCGCCGCTTGAAAGAACTCGGGGTGAACGCGATCCGCTTCTCGCACAATGCGATCGCCTCCGAAGTGCTGGACATGGCGGACCGCATGGGATTCCTGGTCATGGCCGAGAACCGCAATTTCAATCCGTCGCCGGATTACATGAAGCAGTTCGAGTGGATGCTCAAGCGCGACCGCCATCATCCGTCGATCATCCTGTGGTCGGTGTTCAACGAGGAGCCGGTGCAGGCCACCGAGGCCGGTTACGAAATGGCGCGCCGCATGGTGGCCGTCGCCAAGGCACTCGACGGGACGCGGCCGACCACTGCGGCCATGAGCAACGGTCTGCTGACGCCACTGAACGTGTCGCATGCGGTCGACGTGGTCGGCGCCAACTACCAGATCCCCGAGTACGACAAATTCCATGCAGCCCATCCCAACAAGCCGTTCACGAGTTCCGAAGATACGTCGGCGTTCATGACGCGCGGTGAATTCGCGACCGACAAGGCGCGTCATATCGAGACCAGCTACGACACCCAGGCGCCGGCCTGGGGCAATACGCACCGCGACGCCTGGCAAGCAATCGACACGCGCGATTTCGTCGCCGGTGGCTTTGTCTGGACCGGCTTCGATTATCACGGCGAATCGTGGCCGTACGCGTCCTGGCCATCGGTCAGCTCGTTCTTCGGCATCATGGACCTGAACGGTTTTCCAAAGGTCGCCTACTACATGCACCAGGTGCAGTGGATCAAGGACCGGCCGCTGGTCTACATCGCGCCGCACTGGAACTGGGCCGGCAAGGAGGGGCAGGAGATCCTGGTCAGGGTGATGTCCAATGCCGAACGCGTCAAGCTGCTTCTGAACGGTCGGGAAATCGGCGAGCAGAAGGTCGACCATTACCGGATGAACGACTTCAAGGTCGCTTATGCGCCGGGCGCGCTGGAGGCGATTGCCTATACGGGCGGCAAGGAAGTGGCACGCGCGCGCGTCGAGACCACCGGCCCGGCCGTCGCGCTGGAATTGGTGCCGGATCGGACCGCCCTCGATGGCGATGGACGGGATGCGATGCCGATCACGGTCCGTGCACTCGATGCGGAGGGCAGGGCGGTGCCGCTCGCGCAGGACGAGGTGCGGTTTACCATCGCCGGCGCGGGCCGGTCGATTGGACATGGCAATGGCGACCCGAATTCGCACGAGGACGAGAAAGGCAGCACGCGTAAGCTGTTCAACGGCCTGGCCCAGTTGCTCGTGCAGAGCAACTGGAACAGCAGTGGTTCGATCGAAGTCGATGCCAGCGCGCCCGGACTGCGGGCCGCGCACCTGACGATCCCGGTGAAGGCCGTCGCGCCGGTAGCGTACGTGCCTGCGGCGATCCCGCCGGTGGACGACAAGCCGTAGCGCCGCTGCGGCCCGCCTGCGCTCAGTAGGCCGACACCCGCCGTGCCGTGTTGCCAATGCCGTACTGGCCGTACTACACGGTAGTGCCCCAACTGGTCGAGCTTGGCGTTTGCGGAATCGTTGCGGCCCGTCGACCGGCTTTGCGGATGTGGTTATAGAAGTAACATCAGGTGGGCTCTGATCCGACGCCGCTCTGAAAGATTCCGGGCGCCTTCGCATGCAAGAGTCCAAAGCGCGAAGTCTTTTCGCTGCTGCGGCGTCCGGATGCACGAGCGTTTAGGGGAGGGCGCACCACGATAATCGCCGGTCCTCCTACCGCGTTCAGGCACAACGGATGTTTACTTTGCATCCTTTCTTGCGGGTATCCGGCAAGGCAAGGGGGGCGACGATCCAGCCATGTCGCTTGAGTCAACAGCGCGGTTCAATGGTTCGGCGAAGGGTGTCGACGTAACGCTCGAAGTCCTTGCTTGTTGTAGACGACGATCAGTTCGAGGAAGGTGAGTTGATTACTCATGTGGCTAGGAGAGTCAGGGCGCACCGAAGAGGCCGTAACCGGCGCCGCTTGGTATACCAGACGGACGGACCGTATCACAATAGCTACCGCCTGGTGTCAACCAAACGACCCTCAGCATTTGGCGCTTATCGAGCTACGATGTGGCCCGAATTCAGAAGGCGCCAAACGCACTCGCATCATGCCCACAACATACCACGCGTCACAAACTCGACAATACTGTTTGTAATGTCGAGTTTGCTTTTCGACCTCCACATATTGTCTCGCTAGGGAAACACCGCATACAGCTTTAGTCGGCACACTTGACGCCTACCTGAGTGAAGGTCCGGCATGATTGCAACCAGCTCCCAGATCAAACACACGTGGCCCTAGCGGTCATTTTGTACATGCGCTCCTTCAGTATTCGGTGGTACCGGCTAAGTCCTTTGTTCAGCGTTCTTCACATGGCTCGAAGAGCGGCGGTGTCCATCCTCTTGGGTGCGCGAACAAAGATTGGCCTCAGCAACTACTGCCGTTTCATGTACAGAAAGCATTAGACAATTGGAGCAGCGGCAGCCGCGTTGTCGGCACGTAATCCAAAAACCGCGTCCCGCCAGGTTTCGCAGGAGCCGGACTGGGTGGTTAGAAAAGTGGTCGCTAGAGTTGGACGCGCCGCCCTGATAGCGAGAGAATCATGTCAGCATGCTGCCGGCGGAATGATGTGAGTTTGCCGCCAGTCTGGATATCGAGCTCCTAGGAGAGCGCGACAGAATCCTGTGAAGGTGTAGAAAATCGGACGCTGCGAGCCAAAATGAAGGCCTGAACCACGACAGAACCGTCTGATTCTTCCGGAGGCGTCCCTAAAACCGCGACAGAATGGTGTGAGTAAATCGCATTCGCTCCAGAAGGGAAAGAACTCACACGGTTCTGTCGCTATAGGGGGTGCATTCTGCTGATCGACTGTCGACGAAAGCCGAAGCAACGATCGAGTAAGTCGCCGGGGACTATGGAAGCGAAAGGCAGCGGTGAGACTGGTTCTTGGCGGCGCGATGCCCAGATGCGGGACGCGAAGTTGTACCTTTTCTGCCGATTCGCAAAAAACCCATCCTCCTGTCCCTGTGAACCCCAACTTCGTGTCGGCGTACTCCAGGGGAGACATCCCTCGGCCGTCTCGATAAACGTCATTTGACATAATATAGATTATGCGAAATTACGCAAACGCCGTTTCGCATCACATAAATCACGCCCCGACCGCTTCAGCGAGCCCAACAATGATCCCCTCCGGCCCACGGATATACGCCAGCCGGTAGGACTCGCCGTACCGCATCTCGCCGATGACCTCGTGACCAAGCTCCCGCATGCGCACGACCATCTGATCGATGTCGTCGACGGCAAACATCACCCGCCGCAAGCCCAGCGCATTCATCGGCGTCGCCACCGGCCCGAACCTGACGGCGTCCGGCGTGTGGAACTTGTCCAGCTCGATGCCCTGGCCATCCGGCGTGCGCAGCATCGCGAGCGTCGCCCTGACGTTCTCCAGGCCGATCAGGCGCCCGACGTCCGGCCCCGCGACCGTCGTTTCGCCCTCCAGCGTGAGCCCCAGGTCGATGAAAAACGCTTTCACGGCGTCGAGATCGTCCACGACGATGAGGACGTTATCCATGCGCTTGATCGTCATTGTTTTTCCTCCATCAATTCAACCACCCAGTCGATGAACACCCGCAGCTTCCTGCCGATGCGCCGATTGGCAGGATACGCGACGTACAGTGGCAGCGGCGCGATCTCCCAGCCGTCGAACAACCGCACGAGCTCGCCCCGCGCGACCGCGTCCCGCGCCATGTAATCGGGCAGCCAGAGCACGCCCAGGCCGGCCAGCCCGGCCGCGAGATACGCGTTGCCGTCGTCGATCGCCAGCATGTACCGCGCGTCCAGCAGCACGGTCTCGCCAGCCCGCCGCAATGCGTACTCGAATCCCTGCCCGGAACGCGCGCCGCGGAACTGCACGATGCGGTGCGACGGCTCGCGCAGTTGCGCCGGATGCGCCGGCACGCCCGCGTGTTCCAGATACGCGGGCGCCGCATAGACCCGCAACTGCAGGTCGGCCACGTGACGCGCGGCCAGCGACTGGTCGGTCAGGACGCCGCCCCGCACGACGCAATCGACATTGTCTCCGATCAGGTCCACCATCCGGTCGCTGACGCCCAGGTCGAGCTGGATGTCCGGGTAGCGCGCGTAGAACCCGGGCAGCGCCGGCACGAGCAGCATCGTCGCGAACGGGCTCGGCACATCGACGCGCAAGCGCCCTGCCGGTGCCGTCGCCTTGTTCGGCAACCCGGCCTCGAGGTCTTCCAGCTCGGCCAGCATGTGCACGACGCGTTCGTAATACACCGCGCCGTCTTCCGTGACGTTGACCTTGCGCGTGGTCCGGTGCAGCAGTTTTACGCGCAGGCGCGTCTCCAGTTGCTGGATGAGCTGGGTAACCGTCGCCCGGCTCATGTCCAGTGTCTGCGCCGCCTTCGTGAAACTGCCGGCTTCCACGACGCGCACGAATGCCCGCATGCCATCGAATCGGTCCACGCTCCCTCCAAAGGTTGATTGTTTCGATTATACAAACAGTGATGGCGTGACTTGGCGATTTATCGGGAACGGTTGAGGCTCTACAGTGAGATCCTTGACCCACAAAGGAGATCACCATGACCAACCGCGACGTCGTTTTCCCGCCGGGCCGCCAGGCGCTGTACGAAAAGAACCGCTATTCGCCGGCGGTGCGCGCCAACGGCTTCCTGTTCGTCTCGGGTCAGGTCGGCAGCCGCGACGACGGCTCGCCCGAACCCGACCTGGACGACCAGGTCCGGCGCGCCTTCGAGAACCTCAACGCCGTCCTGGCCGCGGCCGGCTGCCGCTTCGAGGACGTGGTCGACGTGACCGTGTTCATCGTCGATCCCCAATCGACATTCGAGCGTGTCTGGGCCGTGGCGCAGGAATACTGGGGCCAGGCGCCCTATCCGAACGTCACCGCCGTCGGCGTGACCTGGCTGTACGGATTCGAGTTCGAAATCAAGGTCATCGCGCGTTTGCCGCACGCTTGAAACGTTCAATATCCCGAGCTATCGGCAACATTTCCATGCGGAAACGTTTCAATAGCGGCCGTTGCGACGGCCGTTATTTTCATTTCTGGCGCTGTTGACCAGCGCCCTGCTCTCCGCCTGCGGTGCCGGCGATCCGGGCGCGCCGGGCGGCCAGTCGATGACGCGCACGGCGGCCCAGATCGTCACCGAAACCGCACTGACGCCCACCGCCGCGACCGCCAGCGCGTCGGAACGGGGCGACCTGTCGGCCGCCGCAACGATCGACCATGACGCCGTCACACGCTGGAGCAGCGGGTTCACGGACGACCAGTGGCTGACGCTCGATTACGGCAAGACCGTAACGATCAATCGCATCAACATCGCCTGGGAAAACGCGCACGCGCTGCAATACCTGCTGCAGGTGTCGGACGACAACGTGCACTGGACCACGATCAAGACCGTCGACGCCAGCACGGGCGGCACCGAGGACTTCGGCGGCCTGTCCGCACAGGGCCGCTACCTGCGCATGCAGGGTGTGAAACGCTCGAGCCAGTACGGCTATTCGATCTTCGAGATCCAGCCGTTTACGGGCACGCCCGCCACGCCGGGCGGGAGCGTTCCGACGCCGATCCCGGTCGACCTGACCCGGCCCGGCATTGTCGTCAAGCCGGTGGCCGCGACGTCATCGACGGTGGGAAACGGCGCTCTGGCGGCGTCGATGGCGATCGACGGCAAGCCGGACACGCGCTGGGCCGGCGCCGCCGAGGACGGCGCCTGGATCCAGTTCGATTTCGGCGTGCCGACTCCGATCGGCGCCGTCAAACTGACCTGGGAGAACGCGTACGGCAAGGAATACGCGCTGCGCGTCTCCGACGACGGCAAGACGTGGGCGCAGCTGCGCTACGTCGCCGAGGGCAAGGGCGGCACGGAAGAATTCCTCAACCTGGACACGAGCGCGCGCTACGTGCGCCTGCAGGGTGTCGCGCGCGCCACGCAATACGGCTATTCGCTGTTCGAAGCCGAGCTCCGCACGCCCGCCAACGACAACACGCTGCCCGTCAACGCGACGTCACCCCTGAACTATCCCGCATCGGGCAGCGGATGGACGCCCTTGCCCGCCTCGGCCGAACCGCTGGAGACGCTGCAATTCACCCTCCCCCGACGGTACGCTCGTCACGCGCTTCGGCGCGCGCGCGATGGCCGCCACGGACGCGAGCGCGGCGAGGACTGGAACGAGATCTCGGCGCGGACGGTTTTCCGAACGGGAAGGACGTGCCGGCCCGGCCGCTCGTCGCCGGCGACGTCATCGAGGTCGCGCCGTCGATGTTCTCGACGACGGACGCGATGGCCGCGAACGGCGACAACCGCGGCATCCGCTACGACGGCCCGGAATGGGTGTACGTGGTCGGCACCGGCCTGCTGGAAGCCGTGCCGGAAGCGGACATCCTCGCGCGCACGCGCACGACGCCCGACGTGGATGGCGTGCGCGGCGTGGCCAACTTCGCCTACGATCCGGAAACCAGCGCCGTGCGCCTGGGCCGCTTCGGCTGGAAGGCGGCGAAAGCGACCCTGCGCCACCAGGCGGCCGAAGCGCTCCTCCTCGACATGGGCGTGACGTCGCCGGTCTATCCGAACCGCGCCTGCGTGAACGGACCGGCAGCATGCGCCGCCGCCGGCACGCAAACCGGCATCGCGGAAGCGGACCTGCGGAAGATCGCCCACTACCTGGCGCTCGTCGCCGTGCCCGCGCAGCGCAGCCTGTCCAGCGGCTTCCCGAAAGGCGTCGCGCCGCTCGACGAGCACAGGGTCGATCCCGTGCAGGTCGGCGCCGGCGCGAAGCTGTTCCAGGGCATGCGCTGCACGGCCTGCCGCACGGCGGAGATGAAGACGGGCAGCGGCCACCTGTTCGCCGAACTGCGCAACCAGACCATCCACCCGTACTCCGACCTGCTGCTGCACGACATGGGCGCCGGCCTGTCGGACAGGTTCGCGGAAGGCCAGGCGACGGGCGCGATGTGGCGCACGGCGCCGCTGTGGGGCATCGGCTACACGGACAAGGTGATGGGCAACGCGGCGCGTGTGGGCTACCTGCACGACGGGCGCGCACGCACCCTGCTTGAAGCGATCCTGTGGCACGGCGGCGAGGCCACGCAGACACGCGTGCGCTTCGAAAACCTCGGCAAGGCCGACCGCGTGGCGCTGCTGGCGTTCCTGAAGTCGCTCTGACACGGCACGCGGAGCGGGCCGCCCTGCTCCGCGTTTGCGTGACGCATCACGGCATCTTTGTTTAGCGTCAATGCGCCGTCTTGTTCCCGGTCAGTGCACAATACGTGGAACGGAGGCCATCATGCCGCACATCTACAAACCCGAAGAGCGCTGGGACAACGCCGACATCGGCTATCCGTCCGCGCTCGCCATCGGCGATTCCTGGTTCTGGTACGTCAACAACAATATCCTTGGCACGATGATCAACCATCCGGCCCTGTCCGACGACCACCGCAACCTCCAGCTCGTGGGCTACAACGGTGCGCGGCTCAAGGATTATGTCGGCGACGGCAAGTATGCCGACACGGTCGAGCATTTCCTCCGTCCCGGCTTCGTGGAAGGGTTTTCGGAGTTCTACATCAGCGGAGCGGGCAACGATGCCGTCGACGTCGACCTCGCGCTGTTCGACCATCGCCCGCCCGGCACGGACGCCCATGGCTGGATCGACGGCCGCGGCATGGACGACATGCTGTTCCGGCTGCGCCAGGCGCTCACAAGGCTGATCGCGTCGATCCGCGTCGCGAAGCACGCCAGCGCCACGCTGGCGCCCATCTTCGTGCACGGCTACGATTACCCGGTGCCGGACGGCCGGGGCTTCGAGTTCGGCCTGATCCACGCCGGGCCATGGCTCGCGCCGGCGCTGGACCGGCACGGCGTCCCGCCGGACCTGGCGCTGCGCAGCGAGATCGCCCAGATCATGATCGACCGCCTGAACGACGACCTGCTCGCGCCGCTGGCGGCCGTGACGCCGGGCGTCGTGCACATCGACAGCCGCGGCATCCTGCCGCGCGACCACACGTACCGCGATTACTGGTCGAACGAGATGCACCCGACCAACCTGGGATTCCGGCGCATCTTCGAACATGCGTGGCTGCCGCATCTGTTCGAACACGGCATCGCGCTGCGGCCGTTTCCGTAAGCGCAGGCCGATCTGGACGATGCGGGGCTGGCTCACGTTCAGCGTATGCAGCCGGAGCACCTCGTTCTCGATGTCGCTCTCCATGTTCCCGGTATGGAAAACGTTGTTCACGTTGAGGTTCAGCGACAGGCGCGGCGTGATGCGGTGCATCCACGTGAAATTCGTCATCGTGACGGCGCTGTTGATGCCCTGGCCGTTCAGGGTGGCGCCGTTGCGGTTGACGCTCAGCTGCAGCGATTCCATGCCCACCTGGTACGCGAGCCGCAGCTTGATGTTCTCCCGGTGGTTCGTCTGCTCCACGGCCGTCGTGTCGGTCGTGAAGTTGGAGATGCGCTGGCGCTTCTCGTTGGCCAGCGTCGCCCCGAGGTTGGCGGACAGGCCCGGCACGAACAGCTGGCGCACGTTGAAATTCAGGTCGACGCCGACGGAATCGTTGGCGCCGAAGTTGATGGGCGAGGTCACGATCACGTTCGGATCGCTCGCGAGCGCGTAGCTGCGGTTGCCGATCATGGGCGACTCGCGCCGCTTGAACAGGACGAAGCTGCTGTCCACGCCGAACAGGCGGTCGCGGTACGCCACCTCGAAGTTATCGTTGTTCACCGGCTGCAGCTGCGGGTTGCCGAGCCGCGCGCTGAAGTCGCTGAGGTAGACGAGGTTCGGGTTCAGGTCGCGCTCGTTCGGCCGCGCGATGCGGCGCGAGGCGCGGAACTGCAGCATGCCGTCGGTGCCGATGTCGCGCGTCACGTAAAAGCTCGGCAGCCAGTTCATGTAGTAATACTTGTCTTCCTCGTCCAGCAGGGGCTGGTGGACGTCGAGTTCCGTGTACTCGCCGCGCAGGCCGCCCTGGATGCTGAGGTTCTTGCCCAGCTTCGTGGACAGGATGCCGTAGATGGCCGCGTTGCGGTCGTTCGATTCGAAATCGCTGATGCGGCTCGCCACCGGCACGTACTCGCCCGTGGCGGGGTCCTGCCCGAGGTAGTTCGTCGGATTGTTCGTCTTGCTGTCCGCGACCTTCGCGCCGGCCTTCAGGTGCCACGTGTCCCAGACGTTGCGCTCGTAGTCGACGGAGATGTCGAGGATGCGGTTGCGGCGGTCGGTCGAGCGCAGGCTGTTCGCGATGAACGGGGTCGGGCGCAGGCGGTAGTCGTAGAAGACGTCCGAATCGGAATGATTGTTCTGGCCCGTGTAGCGCAGGTCGAACTTCAGGTCTTCGCCCGGCGCGCCGCTCTTGTGGTCGTACGATGCGCCGATGCCAAAGTTCTCGGCCGGCGAGCGGCTCTGCGACCGGCTCGTGAAATCGGCCAGCGGCGAGTCGTCCGCCGCGAAGCGCCGGGTCGAGGTCGTGCTGTCGCTCTCGTTGCGGATCTTCGAATAGCTGACCGTGGCGCCGGCCTGGTCGCGCTCCCCGACGTTGTACGTGAACGTCGACGCGAGGTTCAGCGATTTCGACCGGCCCTGCCGGTTGCCCACCGAATCCTGGGAGTCCTTGACGGCGCCGGTGGCCGGGTCGAGATCCTCGCGCTGGGACTCGTTATGGCTGTTGCGCACGTACTCTCTCACACCGATGTTGCCGGAGATCGAGTACGGGCCTTCCGCGTGCTCGCCGTTGAGGAACGCGTTGCCGCGGCCCTCGGTACCCTTGTTGACGCTCATGTTCGCGCGCGAGCCGGCCTTGCGGTTGCGCTTGAGGACGAGGTTGATGATCGGCCCGCTGCCGCCCTCGTTGCCGAATTCGGCGCCGGGCACGTTGACCACCTCGATGGATTCGATGGCCTCGGCCGGGAACGCATTCAGCGCGTCGCCCCGGTTCTGGCCCTGGAACTGGGCGTCGCGCTTGCCGTTGACCATGATCTGCACGTTCTGGTTGCCGCGCAGCGCCACGTTGCCGTCCTGGTCGACCGTGACCGACGGCACATTGTTCAGGATGTCGGCGGCGGACGCGTTGCTCACGCTGATGTCGTTCTTCAGGTCGTAAACATCGCGGTCGACCTTGTTGGTCGGGCGCGTCGCGACGACCTCCACGGTCGCGACCCCGTCGTCGGACTTCGTGTCCGGTGCGGCCTTGGCGGCGGGCGGCGCCGTTTGTGCGAACGACGCCGGTACGGCGAAACAGGTAACGAGTAAGGCGGGAAGGATTTTCAGCGCGTGCTTGGTCGGAATCATCGAACAGGATCAGTGAGTGGAAACGCCGGAGCATGAATCCGTATTCCTCCGGCCACCCATAAAAGTTCCAGCTTTTTTTAGCGGCTCGTCGGCGGATTCAGCAACGCCTTGGAGGGATCCGGGTTCTGCATCTGCTGCTCGAAAAAGCCCCGGGCGTCCTCCAGCCCCGCATTGTATTCGACGTCGCGCATCACGCTGACCTGGTCGATCGTCCATTCGCTGAAGCCGCCGGCACCCGCCACCAGGCGCATTTCCGCCGTGATGTCGGCCAGGCTCAGGCCCCCGTTCAGGCGGCGCTGGAACGCCGCCGCCCACGCGGCCGTGGCCGGGTCGCGGACGTCGTTCTCCAGCGTGCGCAGGATGTGCTCGGCCCTGGGCACGTCGACCCGGTAGCAGGACGCGAGCACCGCCGCGCGCGCCAGCGTGCGCGAATCCCGGCCCGTGCGCCAGGCCGTCAATACGCCGTCGAGTGCTTCAGGACTGGGCTTGCCATCGGCCAGCAGCGACAGGTCGAGCGCCGCCAGCGCGATGGCGCCGGCGCCCGGATCGCGCTCGCGCGCCCGCGCGAGACCGGCGCGGGCGGCGTCGAGGTGCGGCGCGCGTGCGCCGGCGTCGAGATGCGCGGCCAGCTTCAGGTGCGCCCGCGCCAGCAGCAACAGCACGTCGGGGCCGGCATCGGCACGGCGCGCGGTCTTCTCCAGCCACGGCAGCGCGGCGGCCGGATCGCCCCAGTCGACGCGGGCCCGGTTCAGGGCGAGCTGCCCCGCCTCGACGTTCGGGACGGCGCCGGCGTCGGCCGTCAGCGTGCGCAGCAGCGCCTCCCCCTGCGCGGGTGCCGGACAGGCTTTCAGGGCCGCGTCGGCGAGCATGAAGCCGCCGGACGTCGCGGACATCGTCGTGATGGCGATCTCCGGACGCAGACCGGGCGGCTGCTCCACGCGCATGACCTCGGCCCGCTGCAGCCGGTAGCGCCATAGCGCGGTCGACGCCTCGCCCACGTCCAGGCCGAACGCGTCGCGCAGCGCGGCGGCCGGGTCGGTACCCTGGTGGACGGCATTCAGGAACGTCCCCAGCTTCCTGCGCCGTTCGCCGGCCCCGAGGATGTAGTGCGCGAGGAGCCAGGAACGCGCCTCGAATTCCACGCCCGCGGCCCGGCGCCGCGTGTCGGACAGGTTCGCGAACGGGCGCGGCCCCAGTACGTCGGCATAGTCGAGGTTGTAGCGGTGGCCCTGGTCGAGGAAATAGAAATACCGGCCCACGCCCGGCGGCGTGCGGCCGATCACCATCTGCGTCGCGCCGAAGCGCACGCCCGCGAAATAATTCGCGAAGCCTTCGATCCAGGCGGACGGGCCGCGCACGTCCGTGTGACGGTACAGGAAGTGGCGTGCATACGCTTCCGATGCGTACGACAGTCCTTCGTCGAGGGGCGTCTTGACGAGCTTGTCGTCGTCGATGGCGGCCAGCGGCGCCGTCCGCACGAG
Source organism: Massilia sp. CT11-137 (assembly GCF_047302885.1). Classification (NCBI taxonomy): domain Bacteria; kingdom Pseudomonadati; phylum Pseudomonadota; class Betaproteobacteria; order Burkholderiales; family Oxalobacteraceae; genus Massilia; species Massilia sp. CT11-137. The sequence continues at coordinate 3,133,879 of NZ_JBKYMP010000002.1, read as the reverse complement.
GAAGCCCTGGGTGCCGTCCGTGCAATCGCGGAACAGCGCGATGCCGTTGGCCGGGCGGTCCGCCGCCACGCGGTCGAGGTCGCGCACGTCGTTCAGGTACACAAGGTTCAGCTTGGTCTCAGGGCCGGCCGACTTCGGACGGTAGTCGTCCGTGTACACGCGCAGCAGGCTGTCGAGGCGCTCCAGGTGTTCCACGAGCCGGGCCACGTCGTCGCGCGGCGCGTCGGACAGGACGACCACGTGGGCGCTCTCGGCCCGCACCCACGACGACGTGCTCCGCTGGCCCGTGACGACGATGCTTTGCGGACCGGCGTCCTGTGCAAAACAGGCGCCGCCCACGAGCGCACAGACGGCGGCGACGGCCGCCGCCGACCTTTTGAATGGTGAACCCACGATTCCCGACTCCTTGACAGTATTTACGAACGTACAACCCTGTCATTCTACCGGGATCGTTGCCGATTGCACATCATATATTCAGTGCCTGGCGTCCGATGGCGGCCGTACCGCCACGGATTGCCGCCCCGCTCGCGCCCGCGCCGGCGCGGGCGTCCGCCCGGACGGCGGCTTCGGCACGACGGCCGTGATCCGCACGTCCTTCAGCCGCCAGCCGGCCTCCGCGACCATGAGCTCCGACTGTCCTTCGATGCGTACGGGCCGCCCATTGATCAGCGTGTGCGCCGAGCGCCAGGCGACGACGGCCTGCGGCGTCCTGGGAACGTCCGGCGCGATGCCGTGGACGGTCGCCCCATCGATGACGAGCTCGCCGAAGTGTGCCGCGCCGTCCGGCCGGACCGTGCCGCCGGCCCCATCCGGACGCTGGCCCGCCGCGCACGCGCACGCACCGGCCAGGGTGCCGTCCAGGCCGGCGAACAGTCTCGGCATATGCTCGCGCAGGGCCAGGTAGCGCCGTGCCTGCGCCGCGCCATGGTCCCACAGCGCGCCGCGCAGGGCCGGGTCGCGGTCCAGCTTGGAGTTCGCGCCCAGCGGCATGCCGGCCGCCGCCTCGACGGCCGTGCAATCCATGACGATGCGGTCGACCCGCACGAGCTTGTCGCGCCGCTGCGCCGCCGCGCTGGCGGGGGACGCATCGTCGCCGCGGCCGCTTTCCATGCGGCGGTTGATCGCGTCGACGAAACCCAGTTCCTGGTTCATGGCCAGATTGCCGCCCAGCGCATTGCGCACGTCCCAAATCTCGCCGCCGTTGAGGGCGATATGCGGCCCGTCCGCGGCGAGCCTGGCCTGGCTGGGGTTGATCTGCACGACCCAAATGGCGTCCGGCTTTCTCTCGTCGTCCGCCACACCGGACAGGAAGTTGCGGATCGGCGGATTCTGCGAGAACAGCCCGTCCCACAAGGTCAGCGGACGCGGGGCGAGCGTCGTTTCGTCGAGTCCGGCCATCTCGTGCGCGCGGAACAGCCACGGGACGGCGGCGGACGCCAGCACGGCGTCGAGCGAGATGCCGCCGTCGCCCGGCGCCCGCTCGGAACTGAACGCGACGAATTCCCCTTCGTGCAATTCCACGGCGCCCAGCAGCAGGCGCGGGATCGGACGCAGGGTGAGGCGCACGGCATCGGCAAGCTGCCCCAGCGCCTCGGCGTCGAAGCGCACCGCGGGCGGACGCCACCGCTCCAGCGCGGCGTGCAGCAGGCTGCCGGGCTGGACGCCGATCTGCGCCATGCGCGCGCGCAGGCGGTCGGCGGCGCCGAGCTTGTTCGCGATGCGGCCCTCGACCGCGCCCCGGTCGGCCCGGTAGCGTTCCTGGCAGGGTGCCGTGGGCGGGAACATGGCCGCCTCCAGGTCGCTGCGCAGCCAGCGCTCCACCTCGGCCGGAATACTGGCGAACTCGCCCAGCAGCGCGACGAGCGGCCAGTCCACGCCCGGGCGCAGCAGCGTCGGCAGCGAAAAGAAGTCGGGGCGCATCCAGGGATTGTCGGGCCCGAGCATGCGGGCCAGCGCCGGCCACACGGTCGCGTTCCATGACTCCATCCCCGCGAGCGGCCACACGTACGGGCTGGATTTGATGTCCCAGCCGCCCAGCGCGGCCAGGTCGGCAAGGCCGCGGCAGACGTGGTTGACCGTCGACTCGACGAGGCCGAGCGCGGAATTGCCCTGCCAGAACGCGTCCAGCCGCCGCCCCGCCTCCGGCGCGCCGCCCGTGATGAAGCCGTACCAGCCGAGCAGCGCGCTGATGGCGCCGCCGGACGTGCCGCTGATCGCGACGAGCGCCGTGCGGTCGGCGCCATCCTCGTCGCCACGGTTGTCGAACTGTTCCAGCAGGATCGGAAGGACGCCGCCCGTGTACGCGGCGTGGCTGCCGCCGCCCTGGCAGGCGATTGCGATGTGATTGGTTGCCATAGGGCCTCCCGGCACAAGGGGTTAGGTGAGTGACCCTCCCGCACCGTTAGGCAGGCCGCGGCGCGCACGGTTCCCTATTGCTTTATTGAAATGCGTCACGAATAATAGAGCGACAATCATTCTCGACCGCACCATGAAGCAACCGGAAGACCTGAGCACGATCGAATTGCCGCTCGACGCGGCGCTGGCGAAGAAGCGCGGCCGTCCGCCGAAGGAGGACAAGCTCAGCGACGCCGAGCGGGCCCGCCGCTACCGCGCCCGCCAGAAGATGCGGCCGAAGGGCGCGTGGAACTACGAGCAGGTCACGACCCAGACGCGGACGGAGATCGAACGCCTGCTGGGCAGCGCGTCGACGCGGCCGGCCGGGGAAGCGGAATTGGTGGCGCAATGGGCGTACGGCATGTTCCTGCTGTGGGACCGCGTCACGGCCCAGCGCCAGCAGGCGGCCGACCGGGATGCGTTGCTGGCGCTCGTCTCCGGCTGATTCTACGCGCCAGGCAGGCCGAGCCGGTCGGCATGCGTGTAGCAGACGAAGTCGTTCCCGCGCGCGAACGCGAGCAGGGTCAGGCCGGCTTTATCCGCCAGCTCGACGGCGGCCAAAGTCGGCGCCGACATGCCGACCAGCGCCGACACGCCCGCCACCGCGGCCTTCTGCGCCATCTCGAAGCTGACCCGGCTGGTGATCAACAGGAAGCCGGCGCCGGGCGCCGCGCGCTCCCGCGCCATCGCGCCGATCACCTTGTCCAGCGCATTGTGGCGGCCGACGTCCTCGCGCACGATGTGCAGGGTGCCGTCCATGCCGCACCAGGCCGCCGCGTGGGCGGCGCCCGTCAGCTTTGTCAGCTTCTGTTCCGCGCCGATCGCGCCCAGCGCGCGCCGTACGCCGTCGACGTGAAAGCCGCGCGCCGGCGCCAGGGACGGCAACGCGCGGCACACCTGGTCCAGGCTGTCCACGCCGCACAGGCCGCAGCCCGTGCGCCCCGTCAGGCTGCGGCGGCGCTCCTTCAGCGCCATGAACGCGCTGCCGGCGATCTCGATCTGGACGGCGACGCCGCCCGCGGCGGGCTCGACGTCGATCCCGTAGCACTGGCCCGGCCCCACGATGATTTCTTCGCTCAGCGAAAAGCCGAGCGCAAAGTCTTCCAGGTCGGCCGGCGTGGCCATCATGACGGCGTGCGAGATGCCGTTGTAGACGAGCGCGACGGGGACCTCGTCGACCACCCGGTCATCCACCTCGGCAAGTACGCCAGCACGCATGCGCAGCACACGCCGCGGATGCGCCGTGAGCGGCAAGGCGTCGGTCTCGGGATCGTGAAGGGGATTCATCGCCGCCGATGATACCATCAGCGCCGCGCCGCGGCTTTCACCCCCTCGACGTCGCGCGGCTCCGCGATCGCGCTGCCGTTGCGCTCCGCGCGGAAGCGCTTCGACATCGCATACACGGCCTTGCGCACCCGCATGATCGAGCCGAGCGGACGATGCGCGGCCAGCGCATGCCACGGATTGAACTGCATGCCGTCGTCGACGAGGCGTGCCAGGTCGTCGCCATACGCCTTCTGCGGCGCCACGCGCAGGCGCGCCACGGTCACGTACGGGCTCAGGTCTTCCGGCCATTCGACGGACGCGTCCTCGATGGGCATGCGGTCGATGTCCGTGCACAGCTGCACCCGCAGTTCCCACTCGCCGCCTTCGCTCGCGAAGTGTTCGACGACCGCGTCGCGCAGGCCGTCCGGCCGGCCCTTCAGGTCGACGTGGCTGCCCGCGAGCGCCGCCAGCGCGGGCGCCACGGGCGCCACCTGCACCTTCGCCATGTAGCGGCCGTACAGGATCGGCACCTGGCTGTAATACGTCTCGCCGAGCGGATGCGTCTCGGGATGGCCGCCCAACGCCTTCAGCGTCACGCTGTCGCCGCCGACGGCTTCCAGCGCCTGTTCGGCACCGCGCGCCACCGCGGAAAACAGGCGCTTGAGGTTCGGCGCCTTGTCCGTCGTCGCGGCCAGCAGTTGCGCGCCGCCGAGGAATGTCCGCGCGTTCGGCGCACTGAACACGGGACCGTTGACGAGCACGAAGTCCTGCGTGACGTCGTGCTCGCTGCCGCCCACGCGCGGGCCTTCGACGCCGACGACCTTGATCCCCATGCCGCGCGGCGTGGAGACGTCGTCCGCCAGCAGGTCGCCCGGCGTCGTCGACAGCCGCATCACGACGGGATACGTGCCCGGCCGGGCGAACAGGCCTTGCGCGTACGCGTCCGGCAGCCCGGCCTCGACGGTCAGCTCGCCCACCAGCAGGCCGTGCGTCTTGGCGTGCACGCTGCGCAGCGCGCGGCCGGAATCCTCGTACGTCTTGGTGGAAATGCTGCGCATCGTCGTCTGCAGGTCGAAGCTGGTCTGCGCTTCGTCGTCTTCCAGGCTTTCGAAACGCGGTTCGAACGGGATCGGGGCGGTCATGGTGGAATCCGGTGGTTTGAATGATGATATGCGGATCATCGGCGCGCGCGGCCTCGGCGGTCTGTGCAACGCCGTACGGAGTGCACGGATTTGCCGATCTTGCGTGTGCGCTGTCGAACAGACATGGTTGCGCCATCGGATCAAGCTCCACGGTATCGCGCACTGGGAGTCTGATCATGAGCAAGCACGGCGGCAAGCCAAACGAACCGAACGAACCGCAAATCCCGGCCGGCGGCTGGGGCTCGGTGAAGGAAGTCACGACGATCCTGCTGAAGGAACGCGTCCCCCTCGAGGGCACGCAGTTGCTGATGCAGCAGAACAAGCCGGACGGCTTCATGTGCGTGAGTTGCTCGTGGGCGAAGCCGGCCCATCCGCATCCGGCCGAGTTCTGCGAAAGCGGCGCCAAGGCGACGGCGTGGGAAATCACGAGCAAGCGCCTCGACCCGGCATTCTTCAAGCGCCATACGCTGCGCGAACTGGAAGGCTGGAACGACCACGAACTCGAGGAAGCGGGCCGCCTGACGGTGCCCATGCGCTACGACGGCGCGCTGGACCGCTACGTGGAAATCACCTGGGACCGCGCATTTGCCGAAATCGGTGCCGAGCTGCGCAAGATGGATCCCGCCCAGGTCGCGTTCTACAGCTCGGGCCGTGCCTCGCTGGAAACGTCGTACATGTACCAGCTGCTGGCGCGCATGTACGGCAACAACAACCTGCCCGACAGCTCCAACATGTGCCACGAAAGCACGTCCGTCGCGCTGCCGAAGACGATCGGCGTGCCGATCGGGACCGTGGTGCTGGACGACTTCGAACAGACCGACTGCATCTTCTTCTTCGGCCAGAACGTGGGCGTGAACAGCCCGCGCATGCTGCACCAGCTGCAGGAGGCAAGAAAGCGCGGCGTTCCCATCGTCACGTTCAATCCGCTGCGCGAGCGCGGCCTGGTCAGCTTCGTGAACCCGCAATCCCCGGTCGAGATGCTGAGCGGCCACGAGACCGTGATCAGCACCCAGTACCACCAGGTGAAGGCCGGCGGCGACGTGGCGGCGCTGACGGGCCTGTGCAAGGCCGTGCTGGAGGCGGACGAGCGCGCCCGCACGACCGGCGGACCGCGCGCCCTCGACACTGCATTCATCGACGAACATTGCCACGGCTTCGACGAGTTCGCGGCCGCCATGCGCGCGCGCACGTGGGACGAGATCGAGAAGGAATCGGGTCTCGCGCAAGCCCAGATCGAGCAGGCGGCCGGCACCTACCTCCGTGCGAAACAGGTGATCGGCATCTATGGCATGGGCCTCACGCAGCACCGCAACGGGGTGCTGAACGTGCAGATGCTCGTCAACTTCCTCTTGTTGCGGGGGAATATGGGCAAGCCGGGCGCCGGCATCTGCCCGGTGCGGGGCCACTCGAACGTGCAGGGGCAGCGCACGGTCGGCATCACGGAAAAGCCCGAGCTGGCGCCGCTGGACAAGCTGAAGGAGCTGTATGGCTTCGAACCGCCGCGCGCCAAGGGCATGAACACGGTGGAGATGTGCGAGGCGATCAAGGCCGGCAAGCTGCAGGCGTTGATCAGCCTCGGCGGCAACCTCGTGCGGGCCGTGCCGGACCACGGCCAGATGGAGGCCGCCTGGCGCGCCGTCCCGCTCACGGTGCAGATCTCGACCAAGCTGAACCGCAGCCACCTCGTGCACGGCAAGACGGCGTACCTGCTGCCCTGCCTGGGCCGCATCGAGATCGACCGCCAGGCCAGCGGCGAGCAGTCCGTGTCGATGGAGGATTCCACCGGCTGCATGCACGGCTCGCGCGGCCGCGCCGAACCGGCTGCGGACACGCTGCTGTCGGAACCGGCCATCGTGGCCCGCCTGGCGAAGGCGACGCTGGACCCGAATCCGAAGGTCGACTGGGATGGATGGGTGGCGGACTATGCGAAGGTGCGCGACGCCATCGCCGCGACGTACCCGAAGATCTTCCACGACTTCAACGAGCGCATGTGGCAGCCGGGCGGCTTCCGCAAACCGCTGGCGGCAGCGGACCGTAAATGGAACACGCCCACCGGCAAGGCGAATTTCACCGTGCCGGACACCTTGTCCGCGGACCCCGACATGCCCGTGCCCGAGGACGCCCTGCGCCTGTTCACGGTGCGCAGCGACGGCCAGTTCAACACGACGATCTACAGCCTTGAAGACCGTTTCCGGGGCGTGCAGGACAGGAACGTCCTGTTCATGGCCGGCACGGACATGGCCCGCCTCGGCCTGGCCGATGGTGACATTGTCACAGCCAGCACGGCCATCGACGATGGCGTCGAGCGCAAGGTCGAAGGCTTGCGCGTCGTGGAATACAGCGTGCCTGCCGGCTGCGTTGCCGGCTATTTCCCGGAGTGTAATCCGCTGATTCCCCTCTGGCACTATGCGAAAGAGAGCAAGGTACCGGCCGCGAAATCCATCGCCATCCGGGTCGAGCGCACGGGTGGGACGGGGCGGCCGCTGCATTGACTGTTGCCATTTTGGTATTTCTGCGTAAATATTGCTGTCATAGATTGTGATTTTTTGATAGATTCCTAAGTGCATCAACGGAATCTTTCAAACAACATGATCTGGCAGCCATGACATCGCCCTATCGCCCGCCCTCGCCGGAACCCGGTTTCGACGCCGCCGCCTACTGCAACACCAGGCAGGCGGCCGCGATGCTGGGCGTGTCGCACCGTACGGTGCAGCTGTGGGTGGAAAGCGGCACCCTGGAAGCGTGGAAGACGGCCGGCGGCCACCGGCGCATCGCGCTGGCGTCGATCGAACGCCACGTCGAGCGCCGGCGCCAGGCGATGCTGGACCGTACGGCGCCCGCGCGCTACAAGGTGCTGCTCGTGGACGATGACGCCTCGACCATGGCGCGGTACGAGGGGGCGATGTCCGGCTGGGACCTGCCGCTGGACGTCGTCCGGGTCGGGAACGGTTTCGAAGCGCTGATCCGCATCGGCGAGACCCGGCCGCACCTGCTCGTCGGCGACCTCAGCATGCCGGGCGTGGACGGCCTGCGCATGATCCGCACGCTGCGTGCGAGCGAGGCCTACCGCGACATGGCCATCGTCGTCACGAGCGGGCTGGATCCGGCCACGATCCGGGCCATGGGCCTGCCGGACGACATCCCCGTGCTGCCCAAGCCGGTGGCGCCCGAGGCGCTGCGCACGGCCATCGAAGACGCCCTGCATGTCGAGGTACACGCCGAACGGTGACATAAGCCCTTGATCTGGCTATAATTTCCGCCTTCGTCAGCCAGGATCACCCGCCATGTCACTGCTCGCCCACCAGCTCGAACTGCTGTCCCCCGCCAAAACCGCCGAGATCGGCCGCGAAGCCATCCTGCACGGCGCGGACGCGGTCTATATCGGCGGGCCCGCATTCGGCGCGCGCCACAACGCCAGCAATACGCTGGAAGACATCGCGGGCCTCGTCGAATTCGCGCACCGCTACCGCGCGCGCATCTTCGTCACCATGAACACGATCCTGCACGACGCCGAACTGGAAACGGCCGAAAAGCAGATCCGCCAGCTGTACGATGCCGGCGTGGACGCGCTGATCGTGCAGGACATGGCGATGTTCGAACTGGACCTGCCGCCGATCCAGCTGCACGCGAGCACCCAGTGCGACATCCGCACCGTGGAAAAGGCGAAGTTCCTGTCGCAGGTCGGCTTCTCGCAGCTGGTGCTGGCGCGCGAGCTGACCATCGAACAGATCAAGGCCATCCGCGCCGAGGTCGACACGCCGCTGGAGTACTTCATCCACGGCGCGCTGTGCGTCGCGTTCTCCGGCCAGTGCTACATCTCGCACGCGGACACGGGCCGCAGCGCCAACCGCGGCGACTGCTCGCAGGCGTGCCGCCTGCCGTACACGCTGTCGGACGGCCAGGGCCGCGTCGTCGCCTACGAAAAACACCTGCTGTCGATGAAGGACAACGACCAGAGCCGCAACCTGGAAGCGCTCGTCGACGCCGGCATCCGCTCCTTCAAGATCGAAGGCCGCTACAAGGACATGGGCTATGTGAAGAACATCACCGCCCACTACCGCCTGCTGCTGGACGAGATCCTGGAACGCCGTCCGGAACTGGCGCGCGCGTCGAGCGGCCGGACGCAGGTGATGTTCACGCCGGACGTCGACAAGAACTTCCACCGCGGCCACACGGATTATTTCGCGCAGGGCCGCCAGCAGACCATCGGCGCCTTCGATTCGCCGAAGTACGTGGGCGTGGAACTGGGCACGGTCGCGCGCATCGGCGGCGATAATTTCGATCTCGTCACGAATTCGCCGATGGCCAACGGCGACGGCCTGAACTACATGCACAAGCGCGAGACGGTCGGCATCCAGGCGAACACCGTGCAAAAGCTCGGCGAAGACGAAGACGGCCAGCGCTGGCGCGTGTTCCCGAACGAGGGCCTGGCCACGTTGCCGGGCCTGAAGGTCGGCACCGTCATCCACCGCAACCGCGACCACCAGTGGGAAGCGGCCCTCAACAAGAAATCGTCCGACCGCAAGGTGCGGGCGGACCTGCGCCTGGAAGACACGGCCGAGGGCCTGCGCCTGACCGTCACCGACGAGGACGGCATCACGACGACGACCGAGGCCCGCCTCGCGCTGCAGCCGGCCCAGCAGGCCGACCAGGCGCTGGCGGGCCTGCGCACGAGCCTCGCCAAGCTGGGCAACACGATGTTCGAGGCGGGCACCGTCGATGTCGCGCTGACGCAGCCGTGGTTCGTGCCGGCCAGCGCCATCAACGGCCTGCGCCGCGACGCCATCGCCGCCCAGGAAGCGGCGCGCCTCGCGGCATGGCAGCGTCCGGAGCGCGCGCAGCCGGTCGAACCGCCGGCCGCGTATCCCGAGACCCAGCTGAGCTACCTGGCCAACGTCTACAACGAGAAGGCGCGCGCGTTCTACCACAAGCACGGCGTGCAGCTGATCGCGGCCGCGTACGAGTCGCACGAGGAACCGGGCGAAGTGTCGCTGATGATCACCAAGCACTGCCTGCGTTTCTCGTTCAACCTGTGCCCCAAGCAGGCCAAGGGTGTGCAGGGCGTGCAGGGCCAGGTGCGCGCCGAGCCGATGACGCTCGTGTCCGGCGCCGAAACCTACACGCTGAAATTCGATTGCAAGCCGTGCGAGATGCACGTGATGGGCGCGATGAAGCCGGGGATCCTGAATTCGCCGCCGCCGTCCGCCATTCCGTACAGCCCGCTCGTCTTCCACCGCCAGCGTCCGCGCGCATGAGGCCCTTGATGATCCTGCGCACTTCTCTACTGCTGGCCCTGCTGGGCGCGACGGGCGTGGCCCTCGCCGACGATGCCGCCATCCTGGCGTGCCGCAAGCTGGCCGACGGCGCCGCGCGCCTGGGCTGCTATGACGCGATTCCCGCCGAAGCGCGTCCGGCCGCCGCGGCCGCGCAAGCCTTCGGCCTCGAACAAAAGACGCCCGAGGAACCGGCCCGCTCGATCGAGAGCACGATCGTCGGCACGGTCGCCGGCTGGGGCCCGGCCACGCTGTTCACCCTTGCCAACGGCCAGGTGTGGAAAGTGGTCGACGGCAGCTCGGGAGACCTCACGCCGGTGAGCAATCCGCCGGTCAAGATCGTGCGCAATATGTTCGGTACCCTGTTCCTCGAGATCGAAGGCACCAACGCCTCGCCCAAGGTCCGGCGCGTCCGCTGAATGTTTTCGCCATTCGTCCAGCGCGCTCGTGTCTTCACATGAGCCTATGGGCGCGAACCGGCCTGGACTCAATCCCGGCATGGGCCTCGCCCTGAATGGGCACGCTGCTGCTCGGCGCGTCGTACCGCCTCGATGCGCTCCGCACCGTGAACGTGTCCGTGGGCGCGGGTCTCACGCGTGACACGCCGGACTTGGCCCTCACGGTCCGCATGCCGTTCGGTTTTTGAGCCGTCCCTTTCACGACCTCCCCCCAACGATGGGGGGTTCCCCTTCCACATTCGGGAAAAAGCCACACGGCGGCCGTTATTTCCTTGACCATGACGAGGATCGGTTACACGATTGTGACTAATTGTAACCGCCGGTCGAAAATGTAGCGTCCGCCACGAATATTTCACGGGCGGCATAATATTAAACAAAGATCAACTGATAGTAAGAAATTGCTAACAGGCTACAGAACAGCAGCCCAGGTTACACCCAGTTACACTTGTCAAGAAATTATGCCGGCTCTCCCATTCGTCTGCCGCCGTTGCGAGGACCGGCCGATTACCCGATGGAGGATGGATGACCCGAAAGCGCCTGCTGTGCATTGCCCCGGATGACAAGGGTGCGCGCGCCCTGCTCAATGAAGCAATGCACGACTGGGAGATCCGCAGTGTCAGCAACCTCGGCGAAGCCGGGCGCGAACTGCGTAACGACCGTTACCTGGTCGGCCTGCTCGTGCACGACCGCGAACAGCACCGGCCGGCCGAAGTGGACACCTTCCTGCGCCGCCACAGCCATATGCAGTGGGTCGGCGTGTTCAACCCGCGCGATCTCGAATCCGCGCCCTGCCGCGACCTCGTCGTGGAGCACCTGTGCGATTACCACACGGCCCCCGTCGATCCGGTGCGGCTGGCCCATACGCTCGGCCATGCGCACGGCTGGGCGATGCTGCGCCCGCGGCCCAGCGCCAACGACACGCACGACGATCCCGCGTCGCCGCTGATCGGCGGCTGCGACGCGATCGCACGGCTGCGCGCGCAGGTGTCGCGTGTCGCCAAGGTCGCGGCGCCCGTGCTGATCTGGGGAGAAAGCGGCAGCGGCAAGGAGTTGACGGCCCAGGCGATCCACGCGCAGTCGGACCGGGCCGCGGGACCGTTCGTCCCCATCAACTGCGGCGCCATCGCGCCGAGCCTGATCCACTCCGAGCTGTTCGGCTACGAGCGCGGGGCGTTCACGGGCGCGACGCGGAGCAAGGCCGGCCTGATCGAGTCGGCGGACGGCGGCACGCTGTTCCTCGACGAGATCGGCGACCTGCCGAAGGACCTGCAGGCCAACCTGCTGCGCTTCCTGCAGGAGAAGACGATCTGCCGCCTGGGCAGTACCCGCAACATCCGCGTGGACGTGCGGGTGATCGCCGCGTCGCACGTGCAGTTGCAGCAGGCCGTCGCGAACGGCGCGTTCCGCGAGGACCTGTACTACCGTCTCGCCGTGCTGCCGGTGACCGTACCGCCACTGCGCGAACGGCGCGACGACCTGGTCACGCTGGCCGAGCACTTCTTCCACATGTACGCGAGCGAAAAATCGCCGCGCCTGAAGGGCTTTTCCAACCGGGCGATCGAGGCGATCCTCGACCACGACTGGCCGGGCAATGTGCGCGAACTGATCAACCGGGTGCGGCGGGCACTGGTCATGTCGGACGGCCGCCTGATCATGCCAGAAGACCTGGGACTGACGCGCGCGATCATGGCGCCGACGCCCGCCGCGCTGGACGACACCCGCATGCGTTCCGAGCGGCGCGCCCTGCGCGAATGCCTGGACCGCAGCGGCCACAACGTGAGCCGCGCGGCACGCGACCTGGGTGTGTCGCGCACGACGATGTACCGTTTGCTGAGCAAGCACGGCATGCGCGAGTGACGCGTGTCCGGTATGTGGCACAAGTGGACAAGGTGTCCACTTTTTTTTGTGTGTTGCAGCGCGTATGTGGACAGAGTTGTACCGGAAGTGAAACAGTTTTTCGATATTTTCGGTAATTCGTGCGGGAATTTCTCTGACAGCCGTGTAGGAAAATCCGTACAAAGTCAACAAAAACAATGGGTTAGAAAGCTCTGCAGTGGGGCTGGCACTGAAACTGCAAAGGGATGGAGGTCGGCGCTACAGCCGACCCATCACCAACCATCAAACCCAGAGGGGAACTCGAATGAACAAGACTTTGCTCGTGACTGCCATTTCGCTGGCATTCTCGCTGACCGCTCAAGCCCAGGATGGCGTCAATGCGAACGGCGGCGGCGCCACCGTCACGCAGACCACGACCCGCACGTCGGACAGCAGCGACAACAGCACCCGTAACTCGAACAACACCTCGGACAGCAGCAACAACAGCACCAACTCCTCGGACAGCAGCAACAACAGCACGAACACGAGCACGGCAACCACGAACTCGGACCAGAACAACAACAAGAGCACCAACACGACCACGACGACCACGTCGACGGACAACAGCAACCGCAGCACCAACACGGCCGACAACAGCAACCGCAGCGACAACAGCAACCGCAGCACGACGACCACGACGACCGACAACAGCAACCGCAGCACCAACACGGCGGACAACAGCAACCGTAGCGACAACAGCAACCGCAGCACCAACACGGCCGACAACAGCAACCGCAGCACGAACACCGACAACAGCGACCGCAGCGTCACCACCACGACGACCAACAGGTCGACGGACAACAGCGACAACAGCACCCGTAACTCGAACAACACGTCGGACAGCAGCAACAACAGCACCAACAACACCTCGACCAACCGCACGGTCTCGAACTCGACGACGACCAACCGCGACAACGACAACAGCACGGGCAAGAACAACAGCTCGGGCGACTCGACCGCGTCCGCGACCGGCTCCGTCGCCGTGAACAACGGCGGCACCGCGACGTCGAACTTCTCGAACAGCTTCAACACCTCGTCGTCCAACAACACGGCCAACCTGACGGGCCGCGTGTCGGGCAACACCATCTCGAACATCGGCAACGTCGCCACCAACACCGGTAACGCCAACGGCGCCGCCGGCACCGCGGGCAACGGCGCAGCCGGCACCGGCGGCGGCATCACGGCAACCGCCGGCGCGGGCGGCAGCGCGGGCAGCGCGAACGGCGCAGCCGGTTCGGCCGGCGGTCTGGCCACCAACGGCGGCGCCAGCGCAGGCGGCGCCACCATCGGCGGCGCGACCGCGGGTGCGGGCGGCGCGGGCGGCATGGCGACTGGCGCGACCAGCGGCAATGGCGGCCGCGGCGCGGCGGGCGGTGCCGGCGGCAGCTCCGGCATGGTCTCCGCCACCGGCGGCGCAGGTGCGGCCAGCGGCGCAGCCACGGGCACCGGCGGTGCGGGTGCGGCAGGCGGCATGGCCGGCAACGCGATGGGCGGCAATGGCGGCGCGTCGGGCGACCTGTCGGGCGGTAACGGCGGCGCCAGCGGTGCCACGACGGCTGGCCTGGGCGGCGCCGGCGGCAGGACCGGTGCAGCCACGGGCGGTGCCGGCGGTGCCGGTGCCGCGGCGGCGCGGGCGGCGCAGGTGCGGCGGGCGGCATGGGCGGCACCGGCGGTGCCGGCGGTGCAGCAGGTTCGGCAGGCAATGCCGGCTCGACCGCATCGAACGCAGCCACGGGCGGCTTGACCCGCGCCGGCGGCAGCTGGGCAACGTCGGGCGCCGGCGGCGCCTCGTCTGCCGACGGCGGCACGGGCGGCGCCAGCGGCACCGCCACCTCGGGTTCGCCCGTCTCGACCGGCGGCGCCACCACCAGCGGTGCGTCGACCTCGACGGCAGGCACCACGACCGGCGGCGCCGGCGGTGCAGGTGCGGCGGGTGCGGCCGGCGGTGCCGGCGGTGCGGGTGCGGCAGGTGCGGCAGGCGGTGCGGGCGCCGCAGGTGCCGCCGGCTCGAACATGGCCGGTAACGGCGCGGCAGGCGGCGCAGCGACCGGCGCTGCCGGCGGTGCGGGCGCAGCCCTGACGTCGACGGCCGGCAACGCTGCCGGCAACACGGGCGGCGCCGGCGGCGCGGGCGGTGCCGGTGCGGCCGGAACGGCGACCTCGGGCGCAGGCGGCGCAGGTGCCGCCGGCACGGCAACCTCGGGCGCGGGCGGTGCCGGCGCAGCGGGCGGTGCGGGTGCCGCCAGCGGCATGGCGTCGAACACGGCAGGCGCAGGTGCGGCCGGCGGTTCGGCCACGACCGGCAGCGCCACGACCGGTTCGGCAACCGTGGGTGATTCGACCGCCGGCAACGGCGGCGCGGGCGGCGCGGGCGGCTCGACCACCGGCGGCGCAGGCGGCGCCCTGGCCAACATCACGGCCGGCGTGGGCACGGGTGGCCTGGGCGGTGCGGGCACCGGCGGCAACGGCGGCTCGAACACCGTCAATGCCGGCTCCTTCGACATGTCCAACAACATGAGCGGTGTCGGCCAGTCGGCTGCGGGCGTGATGGTGATCAGCCAGAACAACGGCTTCTCCTCGCTGGTCCAGCAGAGTGTCAACGTCCAGAGCAACCTGGCTGTCGGCAAGTAATGCCAAGGACCGCCGTGCCCGCGGGCACGGCGGTTTTTCGATGCAACCGGGGGTAGAGAATGCAGTCATCACTCAAGAGTAGCGTCAGCAACCGCGTGTGCAGCTTCGCTGTGCTCGCGGTCTGCGCATCCGCGGCCTGGGCAGGACCGGAACTCGCGGTTCCCGCCCGGGACGGCGCGCCGGCCGCCCAGCCGGCCACGGGTGCCGACAAGGGAGACGGCAAGTCGGTCCAGGCGCAGGACTCGCTCGGATTCGGCCCCGCCGCCGACCTGGGCAAGCTGGAGCATTCGCGCGGTGGGACGGACACGTTCAACACCAGCAACAACGCGAATCTCGGCGGGGTCGTGAGCGGCAACAGCGCGGTGAACGTCGTCACGGGGTCGAACACGATCGATGCCGGCGCGTTCGCCAACATGTCGGGCATACCGGTGGTTATCCAGAACAGCGGCGCGAACGTCCTGATCCAGAATGCCACCATCGTCAACCTGCAGTTCAAATGAAGTACGGCGCCCTGCCCCTGCTGCTGTGCGCACTGGCGGGCGCTGCCCGCGTGGATGCGGCCGACCTGCCGATCGCGGGCGGCGCCCGGTTCGACGTGCCGGTCAAGAGCATGCGCGAACTGCGCTTCGCCTCGACGACCCGCCAGCAATACGACTTCAGCTGCGGCTCGGCCGCCCTGGCCACGCTGCTGACCTATCACTACGGCTATCCGATCAGCGAAACGACCGCCTTCAAGGCGATGTGGGAGATCGGCGACCAGGCCAAGATCCGGCGCGAAGGCTTTTCGCTGCTGGACATGCAGCGCTATCTCGCAAAGATCGGCTACAAGGCGGACGGTTTCCAGGTGCCGTTGCAGAAACTGTTCGACAGCAAACTGCCCGCCATCGTGCTGATCTCCGAGAAGGGCTACAACCACTTCGTCGTGATCAAGGGCGCGGACGACGGGCGCGTCCTGCTGGGCGATCCGTCCAGCGGCACGCGCTCCGTGACGCGCGAGCACTTCGAATCCATCTGGCCGACCCGGCTGCTGTTCGTGATCCACGACGCGCCCGGCAAGCCTTCGTTCAACGCCGACCTCGACTGGCGCGCCGCGCCGCGCGCGCCGCTGGCCGAGGGTGTGACCCGGACCGCGATCGACATGACGACGCTGCCGAAATTCGGTCCCGGCGATTTTTGACAGGAGACCCCATGCGCATCCCCGTCCAGATCGGCCTCGTGCTGGCCAGCGCCGCGATCGCTGCGCAGGGCCATGCCGGCGGCCCGGACAACCCGTTCACCAGCGACAACGCCGTGGCGGCGGACTCGCTGGACGACTACCGCGGCGGCTTCATCACCGACAACGGCCTGGCGGTGTCGCTCGGCATCGAGCGCATCGTCACGATCAACGGCAACGTGGCCGAACGCAGCCAGCTGGAGCTCGGCGACCTCGGCAAGCTGACGAGCGGCCACAGTACGCTCACCGCCGACATGGCGAACCAGGTGCGGCTGATCCAGAACGGCGGCGGCACGTTCAACGTCCAGATGGGCGACACCACGCTGGGCGGCACCGTCATCCAGAACAGCCTGAACAACCAGTTGATCAACAACCAGACCATCATCAATGCAAGCGTGAACGCACGC
Source organism: Massilia sp. CT11-137 (assembly GCF_047302885.1). Lineage (NCBI taxonomy): Bacteria > Pseudomonadati > Pseudomonadota > Betaproteobacteria > Burkholderiales > Oxalobacteraceae > Massilia > Massilia sp. CT11-137. Next base: position 3,117,220 of record NZ_JBKYMP010000002.1, on the reverse strand, counting down.
GGACTGCTGCAGTCCATGAACTTCCAGTCCAGCCTCGCGAACGCGCTCAATACCGCCGCCACCGGCAGGTGACGGATTTTTACCTGGAGAAAACCTATGCATAAAATTCCAGCGCTGTACGGCGTGATTGGTGTCAGCGTGGCCCTGGCGGCCATCCCGGCCGGTGCCCAGTCCGGTCCTGACCTCCTCGAGCAGCTCAAGATCATGCGACAACAGCTGGAAGAGCAGCGCGCGCGCGTCGACGAACTGGAACGCCAGTTGCGCGCGAGCGGCGTGGCGCCGCCCGAGAACACGGCGGCGGCGGCGGCGCCGTCGCAGCTCGAGCGGATGCGCGGCACCGGCAACCTCCCGGCGCCCCAGCCCGACGCGCCCGCGCAGGTGCAGGCCGGCCCGCTCGACGCCCCGCCCAGGCTCGCCGTCCCGTTCGCGGATCCGGTCTATCCGGGCCGCCTGGCGCCGCTGCGCGGGACGGGCGGTGGCGGGCAGGCCCAGGCGGGCAACGATGCCGTCGGCCGGCCGCCCGCGCCGAAAACGCCGGAAGTGGCGCCGATCTTCGAGACCCCGGGCGTGCTCACGCCTCGGGGTAAAGTCGTGTTCGAGCCGTCCGTACAGTACGGCTATTCGTCCAGCAACCGCGTCGCCCTCGTCGGCTACACGGTGATCCCGGCCTTGCTGATCGGCCTGCTGGACGTGCGCGAAGTGAAACGCAACACGACGACGGGCACCGCCACGTTCCGCTACGGCTTCGACAACCGCCTGGAATTCGAAGCGAAGATCCCGTACGTCTACCGCAGCGATTCGACCGTCAGCCGCGAGCTGTTCACGGGCACCGCGGCCGAGCGCGCGTTCGAGACGAGCGGCAAGGGCATCGGCGACATCGAGCTGGGCTGGCGCTACCAGCTGAACGACGGCGGCGTCGACACCCCGTACTACATCGCAGGCCTGCGCTTCAAGTCGCGCACGGGCCGCGATCCGTTCGAGGTCGTGACGGATTGCCAGACCCGCTGCGTGGGCCAGAACGTCACCGGGACCGGCCTCCCGCTCGACCTGCCGACCGGCTCCGGCTTCTATTCGGTGCAGCCAAGCGTGACGTGGCTGCTGCCGTCCGATCCGGCCATCTTCTTCGGCGGCTTCAGCTACACGAAGAACTTTAAGCGCGGCAACGTCTACCGCACCGTGCTGAACGGCGGCAAGGAACTGCTGGGCACGGTGGAACCGGGCGACGTGTTCGGGTTCAACTTCGGCATGGGTCTCGCGCTGAACGAGCGGGCGTCGTTCAGCATCGGCTACGACCACAACTCCGTGGGCCGCATGCACCAGAACGGCATGGTCATCCCGGGTTCCGTGCGCGTGCAGCTCGGTACGCTGCTGCTCGGCTACTCGTACCGCCTGAAGAACAACCGCACCCTGAGCGTATCGGTGGGCGCGGGCCTCACGCGCGATACGCCGGACGTCACGCTGATGGTCAGGATGCCCTTCACGTTTTGAGGATCCCCTTTGGCCGCAAGGCGCGGCCCAACAAAAAGGGCCGCGCTTGCGGCCCTTTTTTTCAGACGTAATAGACGAGTGCCGCGAGGCCCACGATCAGCGCGACCTTCGTCGCTTTATAGGCCGTCTTGTTCCAGGCCTTGTAGCGGCGGCGGTACTGGCCCATCACGTACGAAACGCGGAACAGCTTGCTGACGAGGCCCGTCTGGTCGCCACTCTCGTTGGGCGAGGCGGCCGCCGTCATCATCGTGCGGCCCAGCCAGCGGTTCACGGCCTGCATCCAGCGGAACCGCATCGGACGCTCGACGTCGCAGAACAGGATCAGGCGGTCGCTGTCGCTGGCGTTCTCGGCCCAGTGGATGAAGGTTTCGTCGAAGATGACGCCCTGGCCGTCGCGCCAGCTGTAGCGCTGGCCGTCGACTTCGATGAAGCAGCGGTCGTCGTTCGGCGTGGCCAGGCCCAGGTGGTAGCGCATCGAGCCCGCGAACGGGTCGCGGTGCGGGTTCAGCTTCGCGCCCGGCGGCAGCTCGGCGAACATCGCGGCCTTCACGGACGGGATGCCCTGCAGCAGCGCGTACGTCTGCGGGCACAGGCGTTCGGCCGACGGGTGGCTCGCGTCGTACCACTTCAGGTAGAAGCGCTTCCAGCCCGTCTTGAAGAAGGAATTGAAACCGGCATCGTTGTTCTCCTCGGACGCCTTGATCTTCTTCATCTCGATGAGGCGCAGGCCTTCCTCGCGGATCGTCGGCCAGTTCTCCTGCAGGACGGACAATTCGGGGAATTCACGGACCGGGATGTACGGCGTGCTGGGCACCTTCGAGAACAGGTGCATGAAGATATTGATCGGCGCCATGAACGACGAATGGTCGAACAGCTGCCGGCCGAACGGCAGGCGGACCTTGCCACGGAAATGGATGTGCAGGACCGACAGCACGAGAAAACCGACTACGAACCACTTCATGACGCCTCCGACTGAACGAGGCGCAAGGATACCATATGCGATACGCGGCCGTACGCCCTCCGCCCCGGCTGGTCGGGACGGACGACGTAAGGCCGCGAATGTGGTGCTACCACTACATCGTCAAGGCATCGTCAATGCATCGTCGACGACGTGACGGCGTAGCCTTTTTCCGCCAGCTGGGCGTTCAGGTTCTGGATATCGTAATCGGGCAGGTCTCCGGCATCGTCGTCGACTTCGAAGGCCCGCGCTTCGACCTCCCAGTCGGTATTCGTGGCTTCCTCGGGGATATTGCGGGTCTCCGGGACGGCCAGGTAAGAAAACTTGCCGTCGTGTTCGGCTCTGCGGTAGATGTCCAGGCGCATAGTCACTCCTTTAAAAGCATGGCTGTCGAATGAAAGCCATCAGTATGGGCACGATAGGCGAACGGTTCGTGTCCGTCTGTTAATCCGCGCACACTGGCTGGACGACAAGTTTCAGCGTCCCACGCCCCCGCCCAGCACGCGCGCCGGCAGCATGACGATCGCCCGCAGCAACTCGAAGACGGCCTCGACGCCGATCCCGAGCAGCCGGAACGGCAGCAGCACGAGCCAGACGAGCGGATACATCACGAGCGCCAGCAGCGCGATCGGCCAGCACAGGAACAATAACACCAACCACACGAGGAAACCCAGCATCGTCAGCTCCATCTTTCAGGGCAAGGGCCGGTGCGGCCCGACGATGTGACTGTAGTTGTATGGACGCCAATCCGCAATATTTCTGCGACGGACGGTCAGCGGGGGGAGACAAACGGGGCAAAAGCGGGGACGAGCGGACGTCGTCCCCGGCGGGGCAAACGATCAGGCCAGGACGGTGTCGCGGACGTGCACCGGCACGCCCGCCCGTTCGACGACCTCGGCGCGCATCGACGCTTCCAGCGACGGAATCGAGCCGCCCGCGCGGTAGGCAAAGCTCACCTGCACGACGTCGCCCGGCTGCACGTCCAGCGGCGTGGCCAGCGGCAGCATCATGTAGTGGTTCAGCCAGTCGATCGTCGTGCCGCGTTCCTCGACGATGGACAGCACGTTCTTGGTGATGAAGCGCAGCGCGTTCAGGCGGCCGCCCTGCTCCATGCGGAACTGGCCTTCCCACGCGATCGCGTCGCCGACGGGCTGGCTGAAGTCCATGATCGCATACACGCACGGCTGCGCCAGGTCGATGGTGCCCGGGTAAATCACATTGGTCGGCTGGAACTGCACGATCGGTGCATAGAAACCCTCGAAATCGTATTCGAGCTGCAGCGGCTGCGCGGCCATGATGACGGCTTCCGGCATGAAGATCGGCAGCGGACCGCCGAAGCGCGCCAGGTAGCGCCGCTTGAACGACTCGATGACCTCGACCTGCTTTTCGCGCAGCATGCCGACGTGGATCATTTCGCAGATGACGAGATCGACGGGTTCCGGCGGCAGGTATTCGAACGCGTCCGCATGGATGACCTCGACCTTGTGGCCGTTCGGGTTCATGGCGAGGAAGCGGCGCGCCTCGCGCACCATGTCCGGGTTGAACTCGACGCAATAGACCTGCGACGCGTTCTGGGCCGCGAAGTACGACAGCACGCCCGTGCCTCCGCCCAGCTCCAGCACCTTCATGCCCGGCTTCACGGCGTGGTAGATCGCGGACTTGAAGCTGTGCATGCGGTTATGGTCCATCAGCATGTTGTGATGGTAGTGGACCGGAATAAACTGCCCCAGGTAGCAGCTTTCGATTTCGCGTTCGTTGAGCATGGGTTCCTCTATGTCGGAGTGTGCCTGCATTATCTCCATGCTTTTATGCAACTGATGCGCCGAGCTGACGGGGATTTGCCGGCCAGTTTGTCGGATCGATGGAACAGCTGGCCGGCGATGCTTAAATACCTTGACCTTTTTCCATGTGGGAATGTTAGTATTTTCCCACCGCTGTTTCCGTTAGCAGGCCGCCATGGTCCATTCGATCCGTTCGCTGTCGGCGAATATCGCCGATTTATTGCTGGACGTAGTTTTCCTGGTGGACCGGCGCGGCATCATCGTGGACGTCAGCGCCGGGTGCGAACGCATGCTCGGCTACCGTCCCACCGAGTTGATCGGTCAATACATGCTCGATTTCGTCGTCCCCGAGGACCGCGCCATCACGTGCATGGAAAGCGCGCGCGTGCAGGCGGGACAGGAACGCGTCGGCTTCGAGAACCGCTACCTGCACAAGGATGGACGCCGCGTCGACGTGATGTGGTCGGCGCGCTTCATCGCGGACCACGGCCTGCGCCTGGGCGTCGGGCGCGACATCACCGCCCGCAAGCGCGCCGAGCGGCGCCAGGCGGCGACGTACGCGATTTCCGAAGCGGCCTACCACGCGGGCGACCTGGCCGGACTCTGCGGCGAGATCCACGCCATCCTCGACCACCTGGTGGGTGCGCCCGGGATGGTGGTCGTCAGCGATCCGACCCCGCAGCATGGTTTCAAGGTCGTCTACCAGTGCGACCACGATCCGAAGATGCGCCTGCCGTCGCGCGCGTGCCTGGCACGCTGGCGCGCGGCCGCGACGACGCCGGACAGCATCGCGCCGGACGCCGTCCGCCACGTCGGCGCAGGCGGCCTGAACACGTGGCTCATGATCGAACTGGGCGGCCCGGCCGGCACGATCGGCGCGCTGCTGCTGCGCGACCGCACCGGCACCGGATACTCCCCCGCCGACCGCGGCCTGCTGCGCTTCGTCGCGGCCCAGGTCGGCCTGGCGCTGGAACGCAAGCGCCTGCATGACGACCTGATGCGGTCGGCCTGCCTCGACGAACTGACGGGCTTGCCGAACCGCCGGCTGTTCTTCGACCGCATCCGCACGGCCATCGCGCGGGCGCGGCGCTGCCAATCGCGGCTCGGTCTGCTTTACGTGGACGTGAACGATTTCAAGGAGGTCAACGACCGCTATGGTCATGCGGCCGGCGACGCGCTGCTGCGGGAAGTCGCCGCGCGGCTGGTGGAATGCGCGCGCGAATCGGACACGGTGGCGCGCCTGGGCGGCGACGAATTCGTGCTGCTGCTGGAAGACCTGCAGGCGCCCGAGGACGCGGAACACTGCGCCGACAAGATCCGCGCCGCGCTCGTGCGGCCCGTACCGACGCAATGCGCGCCGCTGCACATCGGCGTCAGCATCGGCATCGGCCTGTTCCCCGATCACGCGGACCAGGTCGAGACCTTGCTCATGCATGCGGACGCGCACATGTACACGCGCAAGCGCGCCCACAAGTGCGGAGAAAGCTAGCTCAGCGGGCAGGCTTGACCTGCGTGTCGAGCTTCGCCGCGATGGTGGCGTGATCCGCACGGCGCGCGATCTCGGCCGCCGTGAGACCTTCGCCATTCCTCAGTGTCGCATCGGCGCCCTGGCCGCGCAGGAACACGGCCGTGTCCTCGTGGCCTTCGCGCGCCGCCATCATCAGCGGCGTGAACTTGCCGCTCGCCGGCGGCGACTGCGCATCGATGCGGGCGCCGTGCGCGAGCAGCAGGCGCGCGATGTCGTTATCGCCGCTCGCGGCCGCGTAGTGCAGCGGCGTCCAGCCCGAGCGGTTGACCGCGGCGCCTTTTGCGATCAGCGCCTCGGCGGCCGGCTTGTTGTGCTTGTACGCGGCCATCATCAGCGCCGTGTTGCCGTTCAGCGCAGGCGCATCGACGTTCGTACCCGGGTGGCGCAGCAGCGCGTCGAACACCTGCATCGCGCCTTCGCGCACGGCCAGCACGAGAGGCGGTTCGCCGCCGACGGGATTGGCCCGGTTCGGGTCGACCTTGCCCAGCAGCGCACGCACCGTCCGCGCATCGTCCATCTGCACGGCACGGAAGAAGTCGCTCGTCTGGTCGGCCATCGCCATGGCGGGTGCCGCCAGCGCGGCGGCGAGCACGATCGATCGAAGAAGGGTCACGGTCAGGTCCTCGCGGTCTTGAACAGGTTGAAGAAATTTTCGGTGGTGCGGTCGGCGATCTCGCGCAGCGGCACGTCCTTCAACGTGGCGAGATATTCCGCCACGTGGGCCACATAGCCCGGCTCGTTCATCTTGCCGCGGAACGGCACGGGGGCGAGGTAAGGCGAATCCGTCTCGATGAGGATGCGGTCCAGCGGCAGCGCCCGCGCCACCGCCTGCAGGTCCTTCGCACTCTTGAACGTCACGATGCCGGAGAACGAGATATAAAAACCCATCTCGATGGCGGCGAGGGCCACGTCGAGCGACTCCGTGAAGCAGTGCATCACGCCCGCGACGCCGCCCTGGTCCGTGCCCGCACCTTCTTCGCGCATGATGCGGATCGTGTCTTCACTGGCCGAGCGCGTGTGGATGATCAGCGGCTTGCCGGTCTCGCGCGACGCGCGGATGTGCGTGCGGAAACGCTCGCGCTGCCATTCGAGGTCGCCTTCCAGCCGGTAATAATCGAGACCGGTTTCACCGATCGCGATGACCTTCGGGTGATCGGCCAGTTCGACGAGCTGGGCGACGGTGGGCTCGGGCGTGTCCTCGTAATCGGGGTGCACGCCGACGGAAGCATAAATGTGCGGATATTGCTCGGCCAGCGCGAGCACGCTGGGAAACTCCGGCAGGTCGACGGAGACGCACAGCGCGTGCGAGACCTTGTTCTCGGCCATTTTGGCCAGGATGTCCGGCATCCGGGCGGCCAGTTCCGGGAAATTGATGTGGCAGTGGGAATCGATATACATCCCGATATTGTACGCGAGGTGCAAAAGCACCGCCTGCGTTCGCGCCGTCGTTCCCGCGCAGGCGGGAACCCAATTCCGTCGCGTCTACGTGACGCAAAACTTGGGCCCCTGCCGAGGGGGACGCCTAGTCCAGGGGCGACGGTTTTGCGGTCTCAGGCCACCCGCTTACCGAGGATGATCAGGTCCCGCTCGATCCCATCCAGATTCGCCACCCGCGGAAAATGCGCCCACGTATCGAACCCGTACTTGCGGAACAGGGCCAGGCTCGGCACATTGTGGCCAAAGATGAAGCCCAGCAAGGTATGCACGTTCACGTTCGGCGCGAACGCCATCGCCTGTTCCAGGCAGTAACGCCCGACACCCTTGCCGCGCCATGCCTCCGCGATATAGATCGACAGCTCGGCCGTGCCGGAATATGCCGGACGGCCATAGAAATTCGAGTAAGAGCACCAGCCGATCACGGCGGGGTCGTCCGACGTATCGGCCGCGTCGTGGATCACCCACAGCGGACGGCGTTCCGGCGTGTGGTCGTTGAACCAGCCTTCGCGCGACTGCACGGTGACGGGTTCGGTGTCGGCCGTGACGTCGCGCGAGGCGATGGTGGAATTGTAGATGTCGACGATGACGGGAAGATCTTCTCGACGAGCGAGGCGGTGTACGTAGGACGGCATGGTGAAACCAGGAAGTTACAGGGTATGGGTGGCGCGCGCCGAACGCAGCGCGGCGCCGAGGATTTCTTCGATGCGCAGGCGGGCGCGCTGTCCGGTTTCGTCGGCCGGGAAGTGCACGCCGATGCCTTGCGCCTTGTTGTTGTTCGCGCCGGCCGGCGTGATCCACGCGACCTTGCCGGCGATCGGGTATTTGTTCGGGTCGTCCATCAGCGACAGGATCAGGTAGATCTCGTCGCCGATCTTGTATGGCTTGTTGGTCGGCACGAACATGCCGCCATTCTTCAGGAACGGCATATAGGCCGCGTACAGGGCGGCCTTTTCCTTGATGGCGAGCGACAGTACGGACGGCCGCGCCGGCTGGGGCGCGTTCGGATCGGCGGGCAGGCCACTGATCGGACCGTTCGGCGATACGCTCATCATCTTCCTTTCATCACACACCGCAGCGGGCGGTGTAATCGAGCAACATGTCTTCGACAAACAGCTTCGGCGACAAGGGGTGATCGGCCACGGCGCGGCGCTCGTTCGTGGACTTGATTGCCTGCATCAACTGAGCCACGGGCACCCGTCCGGCCAGCGCCGCGAGTTCCCGCTGATATCTCGGATAATACCGGATCACTCCGGACAGCTTGTACGAGAACACGTCATACAGCCACCGCTGCTGCCACGCGACGAGGGATGCGAGCGGCGCCTTGCTCAATTTGTCGGCGCTGCGCAACGCGGCATCGACGCTCGGTTGCGCGAGCACTTGCAGCAGGCCGTCGAGCTCTTCGCGGCTGCCCGTCTCCGCCTGTGCCAGCGCCGCGAGCGGCGCGCCGCCCTGCTCGCGCAGCCAGCCGTCCGCATCGGTGACGCCCTGCGCTGCGAGCCACGCCAGCGCCTGGGCATGATCCGGCATCGGCAAGGCGAATTTGCGGCAGCGCGACAGGATCGTCGGCAGCAGCCGGTCCAGCCCGTTCGATGCCAGCAGGAACACGGTGCCCGGCGGCGGTTCCTCGAGCGTCTTCAGCAGCGCATTCGACGCGGGCATGTTCAGCGCCTCGGCCGGGTACAGCACGACGACGCGCAGGCCCTGGCGGTGCGTCGAGATGTTCATGAAATCGGCCAGCGCACGCACCTGCTCGATCTTGATTTCTTTCGACGCCGTCTTCGACTTGGCCTTTTTCTCTTCGGCCGGCGCCTCGTCGCCCTCCGCGGAGGGCGCTTCGTCTTCCATCGCTTCGGGCCGCACGCGGCGGTAGTCGGGGTGATTGCCCTGGACAAACCAGCCGCACGACGCGCACGCCCCGCATGCGTGCCCGTCCGGCCTCCCGTTTTCGCACAGCAGCGCCTGGGCGAACGCTTCGATGAAATCGGCCTTGCCGATTCCGGCCGGGCCGTAAAACAGGATCGCATGCGGCAGCCGCACGCGCATCGCCTGCAGCCGGGTCCACGCGTCTTCTTGCCAGGGGTACATGCTCACAGCCAGGTCTCCAGCGCGGCCTGCAGCGCGCCGCGCACTTCGGCTATCGTCTTCGTCGAATCGATGACGACGATGCGGCCGCCGGATTCCGCCGCGCGGCGCAGGTATTCGGCGCGCACACGCGCGAAGAAATCGGCCTGCTCCATCTCGAACTTGTCGAGCGTGCGCGAGGCGGACAGGCGGGCCTTGGCGACGTCCAGCGGGACGTCGAACAGCAGGGTCAGGTCGGGCTGCAGGTGCGGATGCACCCACTGCTCCAGCGCCTCCAGCCTGGCGCGATCGAGACCGCGCCCGCCGCCCTGGTAGGCGAAGCTGGCATCCGTGAAGCGGTCGGACAGCACCCAGTCGCCGCGCGCGATCGCCGGTTCGACGACTTGCGCGACGTGCTCGCGCCGGCTGGCGAACATGATGAGCGCTTCCGTCTCGAGGTGCATTTTTTCGTGCAGCACGAGGTCGCGCAGCTTTTCGCCGAGCGGCGTGCCGCCCGGCTCGCGCGTCGAGACGACCCGCTTGCCCGCGCCTTTCAGCAGCGAGGTGACGTAGCCGATGTGCGTCGACTTGCCGGCGCCGTCGATGCCTTCGAAGGTGATGAAACGCCCGCGGGTGGCATCGGTTTGATTCATGGCATTCATTCGTAATTACTGCGACTGGTTGCGCTGGTACTGGTTCACGGCCTTGTTGTGCTCATTCAGGTTGACCGAGAAGTGGCTCGTGCCATCGCCGCGCGACACGAAATACAGGGCTTCGGTCTTCGCGGGCGCCGTCGCGGCGGCCAGCGATTGCACGCCCGGCAGCGCGATCGGCGTCGGCGGCAGGCCGGGGCGCGTATAGGTATTGTACGGGGTGTCCGTCTCGAGGTCCTTTTTGCGGATCTTGCCGTCGTATTTCTCGCCCATGCCGTAGATGACGGTTGGGTCGGTCTGCAGCAGCATGCCCGCTTTCAGGCGGTTGACGAAGACGCCCGCGATCATCGCGCGCTCGCTCTTCTGGCCCGTTTCCTTTTCCACCAGCGACGCCATGATCAGCGCCTGGTACGGCTCCGTGTACGGCAGGCCCGGGTCGCGTTTCTCCCACGCGGCCTTCAGGCGCTTCATCATCATCTCGTGCGCCTGCTTGTAGATCGACAGGTCGCTCGCGTTCTTCGCGAACAGATACGTATCGGGGAAGAACAGGCCCTCCGGCGCCTTGTAGTCCGGGGCGATCTTCGCCAGCAATTCCTGGTCGGACAGTTTCGCCGTCTCGTGCTTCAGGTTCGGGGCCGCGTCGATGGCTTGCCGCATCTGGCGGAACGTCCAGCCTTCGATGATCGTCAGCGATTCCTGCGCGAACTCACCGCGCACGAGCTGGGTGAGGAGACGGCGCGGCGACGTATCCGGCTTCAGCTCGTAGCTGCCGGCCTTGATCTTGCCCGCCTTGCCCGTGATCCGCGCCAGCACGCCGAACAGGAACGGGTTGACGGGCACGCCGGCCGTCGCCATCTGCTGCGCGGCGCCAGCCACGTGGCTGCCCTGCGCGATGGCGAACGGGATGACGGCCGCGTTGCCCGGCGTGATTGGCTGCCTGCTCCACCACTGGAAGCCGGCGCCGGCACCGACGGCCACGATGACGCCTGTGACGATGAGTTTTTTTATGAATGCCATGCTGGATCTGGTTTTTCGCCGTCGTCGGCGCAATTTTGAAGGCGAACTTATAATGAGGCCGTAATCATAAAGCCGATACAGCCAAACCGGAAATAAATCGTGTCATGAATCATTGGATCGAACACCTCGCCACCCTGGGCGCCCGCTTTCACCCCGATAGCCCGACGCAGGTCGAGGACTTCGGCCGCGCACTCGCCACCGCCGACCTCGAACAGGGCTTCGTCGCCCCCGTCACCGACCTCGGGCTGATCGGGATTGCCGGCGAAGACGCCGCCAGCTTCCTCCACAACCAGTTGACCAACGACGTCGAGCACCTCGGCCCATCCGAAGCGCGCCTCGCCGGCTATTGCACGCCGAAGGGGCGCCTCCAGGGGACGTTCCTGATGTGGCGCGATGCCGAGAACATTTATTTGCAGCTGCCGCGCGCCATCCAGGCGCCGCTGCAGAAGCGCCTGACGATGTTCGTGCTGCGCGCGAAAGCGAAGCTGCGCGACGCCAGCGACGAACCGCGGCATGCCGCCGTCCTCGGCCTGGGCGGCGCGGCCGCGGCCGACGCGCTCCGTGCCCGTGCCGGCACCCTGCCCGAGGCACCGTACGCGAAAGTGGACGGCGAGGCCGGCACCATGATCCGCCTGACGGACGCATTCGGCCAGCCGCGCTACCTGTGGCTGACGACCCCCGACAGCGCGATCGCCGCGCTGGCCGCATGGAAGGACACGCTCGCGCTGGGCGGCAACGCGGCCTGGCAACTGGCGGCCATCCACGCCGGCGTGCCGCAGATCGGCGCCGGCACGCAGGAACAGTTCGTGCCGCAGATGGTCAACTACGAACTGCTCGGCGGCGTCAATTTCAAGAAGGGCTGCTATCCGGGCCAGGAAATCGTCGCCCGCAGCCAGTATCTCGGCAAGCTGAAACGCCGCATGGCGCTGGCCACGCTCGCCAATGCGGCCGCGCGTCCGGGCGACGAAGTGTATTCCGTCGCCGACCCGGACCAGCCGTCCGGCATGATCGTCAACGCGGCGCCGAACGGCGCCGGCGGGGCCGATGTCCTCGTCGAGATCAAGCTCGCGGCGCTGGACGGCGAGGTGCGCCACGGCTCCGCCGGCGGCACGAAGCTGGATTTCCTGCCGCTGCCGTACGCCCTCGACGCACTCGACGTTTGACGCACATGATCGACCTGTACGTCTATTACAAGGTGCGCGACGTCGACGCCGCCGCGCTCGCGCCGCGCGTGCGCGCGCTGCAGGCTGGCGTCGGCGTGCCGGCGCAGCTGAAACGCCGGCCCGAGGTGCGCGACGGCCTGCAGACCTGGATGGAAGTCTACCCCGGCGTGGACGACGCCTTTCCCGCGCGGCTCGACGCCGCGGCCCGCAGCGCCGGATTCGAAGGCCTCATCGAAGGTCCCCGCCGCGCCGAAATTTTTACGGATCTTCCAACATGTGCCTGATCGTCTTTGCCTGGCGCGTGATCCCCGGCCTGCCGCTGGTCGCCTGCGCCAACCGCGACGAATACTATGATCGTCCCGCCACTCCGGCCGGTCCGTGGCCGGACGCCCCGAACATCATCGCGGGCCGCGACCTGCGCGGCGGCGGCAGCTGGATGGGCGTGACGAAGGACGGCCCGCGCGGCCCGAAATTCGCCGCCCTCACGAACGTCCGTTCTCCCAGCGACTCGCGCACGGATGCGCCCACGCGCGGCGCCCTCGTCGCCGATTTTCTCAAGGGCGACGAGGATGCGCCGGCCTACCTCGCCCGTATCGCGCCGGATGCGGACGCCTACAACGGCTTCAACCTGATCCTGGGCGACCGCGACGGCATGGTCTGGTTCTCGAACCACGCGGGCGACGACCCGCGCAACGGCAAGCCGCTTGAGCCGGGCATCTACGGCGTGTCGAACGGCCTGCTGGATGCGCCGTGGCCCAAGGTCGTGCGCACGAAAGCGACGTTCGCCAGCCTGCTGCTGCAGGGCGCGCCGGAAGAAGCGTATTTCGAGATGCTCGCCGACACGACGCGCGCGCCTGACATGCGCCTCCCGCACACCGGCGTGCCGCTCGACCTGGAACGGCAGCTGTCCGCCGTCTGCATCGAGATTCCCGGTTACGGCACCCGCACGTCGACCGTCGTCAAGATGTACGACGGTGCCGAACCGGAGCTGCACGAACGCATCCTGAAACCTTGCGACCAGGCTGCCACCTGACTGGATTGCTCCTCGGATGGGGGCTGGAATTTCCGCAGCGCACTGCCAACATTGTTGCTCTACAGTAATGAAAAGGAGCAGAGCATGCGCAAGGCAATCAAGGCGGAATTCGCGTACATCGCGGCGAACGTGCCGCCCTACTTTCCCTCGCCCTGAACCGCGGCCTTCAGCATGGCCGTGAACTGCGGCGTCGCCGCGTAGGCATCGGCCGGCGGCTGGCCGTGCACGATGGCGTCCATGCGCTGGGCCACGCCCTGCAGCGCCTGCGGATGCGTGAAGATATAGAAATCGCCCCGGCGGATCCCGTCGAACGTGATGCGGGCCACGTCCGCCGCGGTCATCTTGCCCGACGCGACGGCCTGTTCCAGCAGCGCCTGGCCCGCCTGCTGGCTGGGCGTCGGTGGACCGTCGTGACGGAGTTCGCCGGGACGGTGCCGCACCGAGTGCGCGATCGCCGTCGGCACGAAATACGGGCACAGCACCGACGCATTGATTGCCGCATCGACGAGGCGCAGGTCGTGGTACAACGTCTCCGACAGCGCGACGACGGCGTGCTTCGACACGTTGTACGGGCCCATCACGGGTGGCACCAGCAGGCCCGCCATCGACGCCGTGTTCACGATATGGCCTTCGTAGCCGGGGTCGCGGCGCGCGGCGTCGAGCATCAGCGGCGTGAACACGCGCACGCCGTGGATCACGCCCCACAGGTTCACGCCCAGCACCCATTCCCAGTCGGCTTCCGTGTGTTCCCAGATCAGGCCCGCCGTGCCGACGCCGGCATTGTTGAACAACAGGTGCACGCCGCCGTAGCGGATCATCGCCGCATCCGCCAGCTCTTCGACGTGCGCGGCCTTGCGCACGTCGCACACCATCGCCAGCACGTCGGCGCCGCCGGCCTGCAGCGCGTCGGTCGCCTGTTCCAGTGCATGCGCATCGACGTCGGCCAGGACCAGCTTCATGCCCAGCCGGGCCGCCTCGTTGGCGAACTCGCGTCCGAGTCCGCTGCCGGCGCCCGTGATGACGGCCACCCGTCCCGCAAAGTCCTCCATGGGGCCCTCCCCGTCGTTGTTACTTCACACGTCAGACTTCATAGTCCATGCACTGGCGCCCCTCGCGGATCGCGCCGATGAACGGCACGACCGCCTGGTGCACCGGGTGCTTGATGTAGGCGTCGAGCGCGGCCTTGTCCTCGAACTCGGAATACAGCACGACGTCGTAGGTGGCTTCCAGGCCGGGCTGGGCGATGACGACTTCGAACGTGATCTGCCCCGGGACGATGGCGGCGCATTCGTCCAGGCGGCGCTTCATTTCGATGGCGTTGGCGGCGCGGTCGGCGCCTTCGGCGTGGTCTTTCAGTTTCCACATGACGATGTGCTTGAGCATGGATTTCCTTTGTAGCGTTCGATTTTGGGCTGTCGCGACGTCCCGTTCCAATGGATGCCGCGCCCTTATTATAAGAGCGATAAGGCGCTCCCGCCCTCGCCCGTTGGTGGCGGGGTTGGGTTGGTGGCGGGGCCGCACGTCGGTTAGTTGCATAATTTTGGAACGGTCCTCTTCGTCGCCTGGGTGGCCGCTGCACTTACGCAAGCGATGTCCGCGTGCCGGGCCAGATGACCGCCTGTGCCACGATGACGGATTCGCCGTTGAAGGTGGCGGCGGGCGAGCCGTACAGCAGATAGCCCTGCTCGAGGGCCGCGCTCACGCGGCGGCAAAACGACGCGTCGTCCGGGCCGGTGAGGATACGGTAGGCTGGAAGACCTTCGGGTGGATGGTCGGACATGGTGCTCCCCTGGCGTGTGCGTGGTTGTAAGGATCGTCGAGTATATTGCCGAAACTACAGTCTTGCTGGCCACAGTAGCCGGCGCCCGCGCCGCAAGTCGGTTAGTTGCAGTATGATGAGGCCATGAGCCCTTCACCTTCCCTCGCCGACTGGGACAAGCGTCCCGTCGAGGCCTTCGCCGCCTTCGTCGTCACGCCGGAGTTCGTCCTCACGTCCAGCCGCCAGCGTGACGTGCCGCTGCCTGTGTCGAAGGAATCCGCCGCGATCTACCGATTCATGTTCGGCAAGTTCGCCACGTGGATGCTCGAACACGGCCTCAGGATGTCGTCCGTGAACGCGGCCGACCTGCGCCGCTTCATCGAGCTGGCCAAGGACGGCCGGCGCGACCTCAACAGCAAGATCGCCTACCGCTACCTGCGCCTGCTGGAGCGCTGCTTCGACTACCTGGAACGCGCGCCGAACCCGGCCCGCCAGGCCATCATCGCGACGGACCGCGCCCACCTCGCCGAGGACGCCCCGATGACGGCGCTGAGCGCGGACGACCTGCAGCGCTTCCTGGCCGCCCTCCCCGCCGGCCGTACGGAAGACATGGCGGGCCACGCCGGCTGGAAGCGCCGGCGCGACCGCGCGATGCAGATCGTGATGGCGCTCGCCGGCCTGCGCGTGGCGGAAGCCATCGGCCTGCTGCTGGATGAAGTGGGCCGCCAGCCCGACATCGACGGCGCCATCACGCTCGACATCACCCCGGAAGCGAAGCACCGCACGAGCTACGAGCACACGACGACCCTGCCGCGGGCCGGCGTCGCCGAACTGACGGCATGGCTGAAGGAACGGGCGGAGCTCGAGATTCCGGGAGACCTGGTCTTCCCCGCGAACCTGGAAGGCGAGCCGCTGCACAAGGCGACCGTCTACCGGCAGACGCGCGCGACATTCGAGCGGGCCGGCATTGGCGTGTCCCGCGCGGGCGGGCGCACCCTGCGCAACAGCTTCGCCGTCCAGCAGCTCGAACAGGGCATGTCGCGCAGCGAGCTGACGACGGCGCTGGGCCTCGCGCTGGAGCGGTCGACGGAAGCGTACAAGTATGCGCGGCTGCATGAGGCGCCGGGCGACGCCTCGCCGGCCGACGCTGCGCCGGATGATCCCGAAGACCCCGGCCCAACTGTAAGCCCCGCGTAAGTTTCCAGCAAGCGTGCCGTAAGCTTCCCGGCGCACAGTCAGCAGGCTGCCCGCGCCATCGGGCGGCGCACACAATAAACACGACTGGAGACCACAATGGCAATCAACCCCGGCATGGCCGCGGGCGGCAAATCCATGCCGTCCGGCGTTGGGCTCACGAAGGAAGAGCGCAAGGTCATCTTCGCCTCCTCGCTCGGCACCGTCTTCGAATGGTACGACTTTTACCTGTATGGTTCGCTGGCGACCGTGATCGCCAAGCAGTTCTTCATCGGCGATCCGACCACCTCGTTCATCTTCGCGCTGCTCGCCTTCGCGGCCGGCTTCATCGTGCGGCCGTTCGGCGCGCTCGTGTTCGGCCGCCTCGGCGACATGATCGGCCGTAAGTACACGTTCCTCGTCACGATCATGATCATGGGCGGCTCCACGTTCATCGTCGGCCTGCTGCCAGGCTATGCGTCGATCGGCATCGTGGCGCCCATCGTCCTCGTCACGCTGCGGATCCTGCAAGGCCTCGCGCTGGGCGGCGAATACGGCGGCGCCGCCACGTACGTCGCCGAACACGCGCCCGACGGACGCCGGGGCTTCTTCACGTCGTGGATCCAGACGACGGCCACGCTCGGCCTGTTCCTGTCGCTGCTCGTGATCACCGGCGTGCGTGCCGGCATGGATACCGCCGCGTTCGACGCGTGGGGCTGGCGCATCCCGTTCCTCGTCTCCGTGCTGCTGCTCGCCGTCTCGGTGTGGATCCGCATGTCGATGAGCGAGTCGCCCGCGTTCGCGCGCATGAAGGCCGAAGGCCGCACGTCGAAGGCGCCGCTGAGCGAAGCCTTCCTGACCTGGAAGAACGGCAAGATCGCGCTGCTCGCGCTGCTGGGTGTCGTGATGGGCCAGGCCGTCGTCTGGTACACGGGCCAGTTCTACGCGCTGTTCTTCCTCACCAAGACGCTGAAGATCGACGACGCGACGGCCAACATCCTGATCGCGATCGCGCTCGCGCTGGCGACGCCGTTCTTCATCTTTTTCGGCTCGCTGTCCGACCGCATCGGCCGCAAGACGATCATCATGGCCGGCTGCCTGATCGCCGCGCTGACGTACTTCCCGATCTTCAAGGGCCTCACGCACTACGGCAACCCGGCGCTGGAGACGGCGCTGAACAACTCGCCCGTCGTCGTCGTGGCCGATCCGGCGTCCTGCCACTTCCAGTTCAACGCCACGGGCACGAAGAAATTCCCGTCGTCGTGCGACATCGCCACCGCGCAGCTGACGGCGGCTTCGGTCAGCTACACGCGCCAGGATGCGCCGGCGGGCACCATCGCCAGCGTCAAGGTCGGCGACAAGGTCTACCCGTCGTTCAACGCGACGATGACCGCGGACGGCCTGAACTTCGACCCGGCCAGCAAGGACCGCGAAGCGGCGCTGAAGAAGGACCTGGGCGCCGCCATCAAGGCCGCCGGCTATCCCGCGAAGGCCGACCCCACGCAGATCAACAAGCCGATGATCGTGCTGCTGCTGTTCGTGCTGGTCCTGTACGTGACGATGGTGTACGGCCCGGTGGCCGCAATGCTCGTCGAGATGTTCCCGACGCGCATCCGCTACACGTCGATGTCGCTGCCCTACCATATCGGCAACGGCTGGTTCGGCGGCCTGCTGCCGACCACCGCCTTCGCCCTCGTCGCGGCCAACGGCAACATCTATTACGGCCTGTGGTATCCGATCGTGATCGCGGTCGCGACCGTCGTCATCGGCACCTTGTTCGTGCGCGAGACGAAGGACAACAACATCTACGCAGCCGATTGAGCAAGAACCGGGGTCAGAGCCCGGTTTTTGGAAATGTCCCGTTGTCACATGCTTGGCAGGCGGTCGAGATAGCGCTACCATCGTCACACACAACGATAACGATGGAGACCTTCATGCTCAAGCTGCCGCGCCTTGCCGCCGCCGTCACGCTCACCCTCGTCGCGCACGCCGCGTTCGCCGACGATCCCGCCCCCAACCCGCCGCCGGCCACGTCGCAGTTCAAGGAGATTTCCGCGCACGACCAGGTCCGGCAACTGGGCCGCGGCGTCAACGTCATCGGCTACGATCCGTTCTGGCAGGACGGCGCCAGGGGCAATTACAAGGAGGAGCACTTCGCGCAGATCAAGGCG
The DNA here is from genome assembly GCF_047302885.1 of Massilia sp. CT11-137. Taxonomy (NCBI): domain Bacteria; kingdom Pseudomonadati; phylum Pseudomonadota; class Betaproteobacteria; order Burkholderiales; family Oxalobacteraceae; genus Massilia; species Massilia sp. CT11-137. Next base: position 3,098,998 of record NZ_JBKYMP010000002.1, on the reverse strand, counting down.
GCCGGGTTCTCGACCGTGCGCGTCGTGCTGTTCGCGTTCCGCGCCCTCGACGCGCGGAACCGCCTCGATCCGAAATGGCTGAACCGCCTCGACTGGGTCGTCGCGACGGCCACGAAGCATGGCCTCAACGTGATCGTCGACGAACACGATTTCGACGACTGCTCGAAGGATGTCGCCGCCTGCATGCCGAAGCTGAAGGCCGTCTGGAGCCAGCTGGCGGAGCGCTACCGCAACGAGCCGAACACGGTCGTCTTCGAACTGCTCAACGAGCCGCACGGCCAGTTCGACGCGGCCACGTGGAACGCCAGCTTCCCGCAGGTGCTGGCCATCATGCGCAAGACGAACCCCACACGCAACGTCATCATCGGCGGCGTGCGCTGGAACAGCCGCGACACGCTGAAGGACCTGGCGCTGCCGGCCGCCGACAAACACCTCATCGCCACGTTCCACTACTACGACCCGTTCCCGTTCACGCACCAGGGCGCGTCGTGGGCCGATGAGCCGATCCGCTCGACGACGGGCATCCGCTTCGGCAAGCCGGCCGAGATCGCGCAGATCGACAAGGATTTCGCGGCCGTGAAAGCATGGAGCGAGGCGAGCGGCCGTCCCGTCTTCCTCGGCGAATTCGGCGCCTACGACAAGGCCGCGATGGACGACCGCGTGCTGTGGACGTCGACCGTCGCGCGCACGGCCGAGAAATATGGCTTCGCGTGGGGCTACTGGCAGTTCTCCAGCGACTTCGTGCTGTACGACTTCAAGAAGAACGCGTTCGTGAAGCCGATCCTGAAGGCGCTGGTGCCGGAGACGCGCTAGCCGCGCAGTGGGCGGCCTCAGAAGCGCTTCGTGCAATGCCTGCGCACGCGTTTCCGGCCGCCCACGTACGTCGTGTCGATGTGCTCGTAACACGAGAACGCGCCGGTTTCCCTGTCGTACAGCGGCCGCACGCTGTATTCGCTCGTCTTGACGAGCCGTCCCTTGCGCCAGCAATAGCGCTCGCCGCCGACATCCTCCGCCCCGCCTTTCCAGTCGCCCGTCACGCAATTCGGATCGCGGCCGTCGACGCCGATGTTGCCGATCGCGGACAGCGCCTTGTCGAACACGAAGCGTCCGCGCACGCGATCGTAGAGGTACACGGTGCTGCTGGTATTGCCGATGGGTGCGACGTCGCTCGTCACGACGAGGTCCGGGCAGCCGTCGTTGTTCAGGTCCTGCGCGAACAACCCGCCGTCGTCGCCGTAGTGGTTCGTCACGCCGTCGAGCACCTGCACGGTCCGTGCCGAGCGCGCATCGACGACGCGCACACTGCCCGCGGACGGCGCATCCGCATCCTTGGGCACCCAGCGGAACGCGACCTGCGCGCCGCAACCCCGACCCGCCGCCAGCGCTGCGACAGGAACCAGACAGACCAGCAAAAGAATCGCTTTTTTCAACCATGCCTCCATCGTGGATCGTTCACGCGGCCGGCGGCAGCCCGGCCATCGCGCCGCTCCCCCACGCCCGCATCCGGTTCGCCGCCCACGCCGTCAGGATCGCGCCCGTCAGCAGCACGAGCCGCGTGTCCACGAGCGTCAGCACGGCGCCCGCCGCCGCCATCAGGATGTTCGCGAGGCAGAACGTCGTCGACAGCAGCCCCATGACGGCGCCCTGCCCGTGGCCGCCGCCGAAGCGGTCCGCGGCCCACGCCTGCACGACCGCGTTGTAGAACGCATGCGGCAGCCCGAACGCCATGATGCCGATGAGACCCACCCACAGATGGCCCACGCCGAGCGAGCCGATGGCCAGCGCCACGCACGCGGCCAGCCACGCGGCGCGGCGCATCGGCTCCGTGCGGCTGGCGCGGCCGGCGAACAGGGCGGAACACGTCATCAGGCCGCACATGCCGACGTTGACGAGCGCGATCGCGCGCGTGTCGTAATGGCCCACCTCGACGAGCCACAGCGGATAGAACTCGTAGAACGCCGTCACGCCGCACGTGTACGCGAGCTGCACGCCGAACAGCGCGCGCAGGCCGTCGTGGCGCAGGAGGTTGAACGCGTGGCGTTCGCGCGCCACGCTCCACCACGACGGCCCGGCCGCGCGCGGCTTGCGTTCCAGAGCGACGCCGACGAGCGCCGCGCCCAGCAGCAACGCGCCCGCGGCGATGTAGAACGGCACCGTGAGGCCCCACGCGATCGTGAACCCGGCCAGCAGCGGCCCGACCAGCCAGCCCAGATGCAGCGCACCGTTCAGCCACGACAGCGCGTGGTTGCGCAGCGGGCCTTGCAGCCGGTCCGCGAGCATCGCGCGCACGATCGCGCTGTGACCCTCCAGCAGGCCCGTGCCGAAGCGGGCGACGAGGAACAGCGGATACGAGCGGCGCGCCAGCGCCCACGCCGTCAGCACGTGGCCGATGGCGGCGCCGACGGCCGTTACGAGCAGCAGCGGCCGGCGGCCATAGCGGTCCGACAGCGACCCGAGCACGGCGGTGCCCAGCAGCAGGCCGATCGGGTTGACCATCAGCGCCAGCGCGAACAGCAGCTTGGGCGGCAGGCCGAGGAAGTGCGTCAGGCTGTCCGGCGCGCCGTTCACGAACAACGGCGGCAGGATGGGATAAGGCAGCGACGCACCCGTCGTGGACAACAGTCCGAGCAGGCAGGCGGTCGCGATCAGGAGGGCGTTCTTCATGGTGCACAGCCTAGCACGGCGCGCACCCCGACCGCATCAGGGACATTACCCTGGCGTGGCCGCGGCGGCCGACCATCGCGCGAGTTCCTCGGCGAGCACAGCCGCCGGCACGCCGCCGCCCTGCATCCACAGTGCGAGCGCCGCGAACTGGCCTTCCGCGCACGCGAGCGCGCGCACGTCCGCGCGCGGCCCCACCACGCCGCGGGCACGCAACCGGGGCACGATGCGCGCCGCCGCGAGCGGCCCGCACATGCACCGGCATTCGCTGATGCGGCTGACGGGCGTGCGGGCGCCGTGGTACGCGGGCGCCGCGTTGACGTCGTGGCGGGTCAGCCGTTGAAGGTCTTGCCCTCGGCCGCCAGGCGGACGAGCAGCGGCGCCGGCGTCCACGCCTCGCCGTGGTAGCCGCGGGCGTACTTCTCGACGGCCGCCAGCACGGCCGGCAGGCCGACGGTGTCCGCATAGAACATCGGGCCGCCGCGGAACAGCGGGAAGCCGTAGCCGGACAAATACACCATGTCGATGTCCGACGCCCTGAGGGCGATGCCCTCGTCCAGGATCCGCGCGCCCTCGTTGACCAGCGCGTAGACGAGGCGCTCGACGATCTCCCCGTCGGAGATGGCGCGGCGCTCGATGCCCAGGTCCTGCGAATGCCGCACGATCATGTCGTCGACCCACGGCGACGGGCGCGGCGTGCGCTCGCCCGCCTGGTAGTCGTACCAGCCGGCGCCCGTCTTCTGGCCGAAGCGGCCCTGTTCGCACAGCAGGTCGGCCGTCTTCGAATACTTCACGTCCGGCGACTCGACGGCGCGGCGCTTGCGGATGTACCAGCCGACGTCGTTGCCGGCCAGGTCGCCCATGCGGAACGGGCCCATGGCGAAGCCGAAGGTCTCGATGGCCGCGTCGACCTGCTGCGGCAGCGCGCCTTCGTCCAGCAGGAAGCCGGCCTGGCGGATGTACTGCTCCACCATGCGGTTGCCGATGAAGCCGTCGCACACGCCGGCGACGACGCCCGTCTTCCTGATCTTCTTCGCCAGCGCCAGCGCGGTCGCCAGCACGTCCTTGCCGGTCGCCGCGCCGCGCACGATTTCCAGCAGCTTCATCACGTTGGCGGGGCTGAAGAAGTGCAGCCCGATGACGTCCTGCGGGCGTGCCGTGAACGCGGCGATGCGGTTCAGGTCCAGGGTCGACGTGTTCGACGCGAGGATGGCGCCCGGCTTCATCGTGGCGTCGAGCTGGCGGAACACGGACGCCTTCACGTCCATGTCCTCGAACACGGCTTCGATGACGATGTCGGCCTGGGCGATGTCGGCGTAATCCAGCGCGCCGCGGATGAGCCCCACGCGTTGCGCGGCCTTGTCCGCCGCCAGCTTGCCCTTCCTGACCGTGTTCTCGTAATTCTTGCGGATGGTGGCGAGGCCCTTGTCGAGCGCATCCTGCTTCGTCTCGAGGATCGTCACGGGGATGCCGGCGTTGGCGAAGTTCATCGCGATGCCGCCGCCCATCGTGCCGGCGCCGACGACGGCCGCGCTGCGGATCTCGCGGACCGGCGTGTCGGCCGGGACGTCCGGCACCTTGCTCGCGGCGCGCTCGGCGAAGAACGCATGGCGCAACGCCTTCGATTCCGTCGTCCGCGTGAGGTGAATGAAGCGCTCGCGCTCGAATGCCAGGCCCTCTTCGAACGGCTTTTCGACGGATGCCGCGACGGTCTCCACGCATTCGACCGGCGCCGGGAACGGCCCCGCCTCGGCTTTGACGCGCGCCCGCGCGGCGGCCAGGAAGCCCGCAGCATCGGGGTGGTCGACCTGGCGCTCGCGCACCTTCGGCAGCGGCCGCACGCCGGCGACGCGGCGCGCGAACGCGATCGCGCCCGCAACGAGGTCGGCCCCGGCCGGCAGCAGTTCGTCGAACAGCAAGCTGCCGGCCAGCTTTTCGGACAGCACCGGCGTCCCCGTCACGATCATGTTCAGCGCGGCCTCCAGGCCCAGCACGCGCGGCAGGCGCTGCGTGCCGCCGGCGCCCGGCAGCAGCCCCAGCTTCACTTCCGGCAGCGCGATCTGCGCACCCGGCAGCGCCACGCGGTAATTGGCGCCCAGCGCCAGTTCCAGGCCGCCGCCCATGCACACGGTGTGGAGCGCGGCGACGACAGGCTTCGCCGAATTCTCGACCGTGCGGATCAGGGTGTGCAACGTGGGTTCCGTGAGCGCCTTCGGCGAGTTGAATTCGCGGATGTCGGCACCGCCCGAAAACGCCTTGCCCGCGCCCGTGATGACGATGGCCTTCACGGCCAGATCCTGCGCGGCGCGATTCAGGCCTTCGACGGCGGCGGTACGCGTCGCCAGGCCGAGGCCATTGACGGGCGGGTTGTTCAGCGTGATGACGGCGACGTCATCGATGACCTGGTAGTCGGCGCTCATGGGTCTCCTTGCGTGGGTGTGATTGTCGGTGGCGACAATATAACCGTTAAAAGAACGGTCGTGTTATTCTTGATCCGTCCCGGGCAGGCGATAGTCCCGGTACTGCTCGCGCAAGCGGTTCTTCTGGATCTTGCCGGTCGCCCCGGTCGGCAGAGAGTCCACGAACAGCACGTCGTCCGGCATCGAGAACTTCGCGACCTTCCCGTCGAAGAACCGCAGCAGCTCCTCGCGCGTCACCTCGGCTTCCGGCCGCCGCACGACGACGAGCACGGGCCGCTCGTCCCATTTCGGATGCCGCACGCCGATGCACGCGGCCTGCAGCACGGCCGGGTGCGCCATCGCGATGTTCTCGAGGTCGATCGATCCGATCCACTCGCCGCCGGACTTGATGACGTCCTTGCTGCGGTCCGTGATCTGCATGTAGCCGTCCGCGTCGATGGTCGCCACGTCGCCGGTCGGGAACCAGCCGTCCTGCTGCACGTCGCCGCCCTCGTCGCGGAAGTACCGCGAGATGATCCACGGCCCCTTGACGAGCAGGTGGCCGAACGCAAGTCCGTCCCACGGCAGCTCGTTGCCGTCGTCGTCGACGATCTTCATGTCCACGCCGAAGATGGCGTGGCCCTGCTTGCGCAGCACGGCGCGCTGCCCGGCGACGGACAGGTCGCGGTGCCGCGCCAGCAGGCCGCAGGTCGTGCCGAGCGGCGACATCTCCGTCATGCCCCAGGCGTGGATGACCTCGATGCCGAAGCGGTCGATCAGCGTGTCCATCAGCGCGGGTGGGCACGCGGCGCCGCCGATGACCGTGCGGCGGAACGTCGAGAACGTGAGCCCGTTCTGCAGCGCGTAATTGACCAGGCCGAGCCAGACCGTCGGCACGCCCGCCGAGAACGTGACGCCCTCGGCCTCGAACAGGTCGTACAGCGCCTTGCCGTCGAGCGCCGCGCCGGGCAGCACCAGCTTGGCGCCGGACAGCAGCACGGAGTAAGGCAGGCCCCATGCGTTCACGTGGAACATGGGCACGACGGGCAGCACGACGTCGCGCCCGGCCACGTTCAGGGCGTTGGGCAGCGCGGACGCGTACGCGTGCAGCACCGTCGACCGGTGCGAATACAGCGCCCCCTTCGGATTGCCCGTCGTGCCGGACGTGTAGCACAGCGACGCGGCCGCGCGCTCGTCGAGTTCGGGCCAGTCATAATCGTCCGAGACCGCGGCGAGCAGGTCTTCGTAGCACATCAGGTTGGTGATGCCCGCATCGGCGGGCATGTGCGCCCGGTCGCTCATCAGCACGAACGCCTTCGCGGACGGGCACAGCGGCGCGATCGCCGCCACCAGCGGCAGGAACGTCAGGTCGAAGAACAGCAGCTGGTCGCCGGCGTGGTTGACGATGTACGCGATCTGCTCGGGATGCAGGCGCGGATTGATCGTGTGCAGCACGGCGCCCGAGCCGGACACGCCGTAATACAGTTCCAGGTGCCGGTAGCCGTTCCACGCCAGCGTGCCGACGCGCTCGCCCATCGCGATGCCCTGCGCCCGCAGGACGTTCGCCACGCGCCGCGCCCGCGCTTCGCACTCGCGCACGCTGTAGCGGTGCATGTCGCCCTCGACCCGGCGCGAGACGATCTCGCTGCCGCCGTAATGCCGCGCGGCGAACCGGATGATGCTGGAAATCAATAGGGGCTGGTCCATCATCCGGCCCATCAACGGAACAGGTGTCATCGGTCTCTCGGGGTTGCTTGTGGGAAGCCGAGTTTCGAACGCTCGTACGGAAAACGTCAACGGAATTCGATGTTGCACCGCACCAGCCTAACATTACCAAACGGTTACGGAATGTAACCCGGATAGGCCGCGCACGTCTTGCGCCCATAGAATCCGCGCGTGTGCGGTAAAATCCGCGCACGAAGAACCAATCCACCCGAGGAAGCGTTATCAGCACCCGCACCGCCGACGATCTGCCATTCGACAATTCCTTTGCCGAACTGCCGCCCGCGTTTTATACGCGCCTGATGCCGACGCCCCTGCCCGCGCCCTACTTTGTCGCGGCCAGCGCGCCGGCTGCGCGGCTTGTCGGGCTCGACGCCGCCGACCTCGCGCGCGCGGATACCGTCGCCGTCTTCACGGGCAACCACGTCCCGCCCCGCTCGCAGCCGCTGGCCGCCGTCTATTCCGGCCACCAGTTCGGCCACTGGGCCGGCCAGCTGGGCGACGGCCGCGCGATCCTGCTGGGCGACATCGACGGCCCCGAGGGCCGCATGGAACTCCAGCTGAAGGGCGCCGGCATGACCCCGTACTCGCGCATGGGCGACGGCCGCGCCGTGCTGCGCTCGTCGATCCGCGAATTCCTGTGTTCGGAGGCGATGGCCGCCCTCGGCATCCCGACGACGCGCGCGCTGATGGTGACGGGTTCGAACAAGAGCGTGATCCGCGAAACGATGGAGACGGCCGCCGTCGTCACCCGCATGGCGCCGTCGTTCGTGCGCTTCGGCTCCTTCGAGCACTGGCGCTACCGCGACAAGCCGGAAGAACTGCGCACCCTGGCGGACTACGTCATCAAGACGTTCTACCCGGACCTGGCCGGCGCCCCCAATCCCTATCTCGCCCTGCTCGAGGAAGTCACGCGCCGCACGGCACGCATGATCGCGCACTGGCAATCCGTCGGCTTCATGCACGGCGTGATGAACACGGACAATATGTCGATCCTGGGCCTCACGCTGGACTATGGCCCGTTCGGCTTCATGGAAGCGTTCGACGTCGACCACATCTGCAACCACACGGACCAGGGCGGCCGCTATTCGTACGCGAACCAGGTGCCCGTCGGCCACTGGAACTGCTATGCGCTGGCGAACGCGCTGCTGCCGCTGATCGAGGACCAGGAAGCGGCGCAGGCGGCGCTGGACGTGTATGTCGACGCCTACGGCGAAAAGTTCGATGAACTGCTGCGCGCCAAGCTCGGGCTCAAATCGGCGCAAGAGAACGACCGCGCGCTGGCCGACGACATGTTCAAGCTCATGCAGGCGAACCGCGTCGACTTCACACTGTTCTTCCGCCGCCTGGGCGACCTGCGGCTGGAAGAACCCGAAACGGATGCGCCGCTGCGCGACCTGTTCCTCGACCGCCCCGCGTTCGACGCGTGGGCCGTCGCCTACCGCGCGCGGCTGCGCCAGGAAACGAGTGTCGATGCGGCGCGCCGGGTTGCGATGCACGCCGTCAACCCCATATATATACTGCGCAACTACCTGGCCCAGGTGGCCATCGAAAAGGCGCAGAATGGCGACTTTGAAGAAGTGCGCAGGCTCCTCGGCGTGCTCGAGCGTCCGTTCGACGACCAGCCCGAAAACGATGCTTATGCCGCACTGCCGCCGGACTGGGCATCTCACCTCGAAGTGAGCTGCTCTTCCTGAATACGATTGACAACGAGGGATCATGACCGACAAAGTGACAAAGACCGACGCCGAATGGCGCGCCCAGCTGGACCCGATGGAATACCAGGTCACCCGCCACGCGGCGACCGAGCGCGCGTTCACGGGCAAATTCTGGGACCACCATGAGCACGGCATCTATCACTGCGTGTGCTGCGACACGCCGCTGTTCGAGTCGGACGCGAAGTTCGATTCCGGCTGCGGCTGGCCCAGCTATTTCAAGGCCCTCGATCCGGACAACGTAATCGAGAAGGTCGACCGCAGCCATGGCATGGTGCGCACGGAAATCATCTGCGCCGTCTGCGACGCCCACCTGGGCCACGTGTTCCCGGACGGCCCGCCGCCGACCGGCCTGCGCTATTGCATCAACTCGGCCGCGCTCCGCTTCGAGCCGATCTGAACCAGGGGCGACGTACCGATGAAATTCCTGTTCGACCTGTTCCCGGTCATCCTCTTCTTCCTCGTCTATAAAGTCGCGGACGGCCACCAGGACGCGGCGCACGCGCTCGTCCAGCAATACATGGGCGGCCTGATCGCCGGCGGCAGCGTCACGCCCGACCAGTCGCCGATCATCCTGGCCTCCGCGGTCGGCATCATCGCGACCATCCTGCAGATCCTGTACCTGCTGGCGCGCGGCCGCAAGGTCGACGGCATGCTGTGGCTGTCCCTCGGCGTCATCGTCGTGACGGGCGGCGCGACCATTTATTTCCACGATCCGGACTTCATCAAGTGGAAGCCGACGATCCTGTACTGGGCCTTCGCGCTGGCGCTGTTCGTCGCGCAGGTCGGCTTCCGCAACAACCTGATGCGCAAGGTGATGGAAGCGCAGATCCGCCTGCCGGACGCCGTGTGGGCCAAGGTCGGCTATGCATGGATGGGCTTCTTCGCCGCCATCGGCGTGCTGAACCTCGTCATGGCCTTCATCGTCTTCAAGGGCAACACGGGCGCGTGGGTGAATTTCAAGCTGTTCGGCATCACGGGCATCTTCTTCGCGTTCATCGTCATCCAGACGCTGATGCTGTCGAAGTACATCGAAGAACACGAGCAGCCGCAAGGCAAGGGAGACGCATGATGGACGACCGCGTGGAACGCATCCGGCAGTCGCTCGACGCCGCATTGAGCCCGTCCGTACTGGAGGTCGGCGACGATTCGCACCTGCACGCAGGGCATCCCGGCGCGGCCTCCGGCGGGGGCCATTACCGAGTGAAAATCGTTTCGGAACGCTTCGAGGGACTGAGACTGGTCATGCGACATCGACTGGTATATGATGCCGTGCAAGGTATGATGCACACCGACATACATGCCCTGGCGATTACCGCCGTCGCGCCCTCGGAGCAGTCGTGACGGCGTGTTTTTCGGAAGTCTTAAGTGAGATGTAAGTAAGTCGATCCAGAATCCGCTACGCACTACAAAAACTAATCAAATCCTCGTCCAAGCAACCCCCTCACAGGAAACAAAATGACTTTTAAGCCAGCACGGCTGCTGTTAGCCCTGATCGCTATCGCCGCATCGTTTGCGTACTCGCCTTCGTTCGCACAGAACCTCGCCGTGGTGAACGGCAAAGCCATTCCGTCGTCGCGCGCCGACGCGATCGTCAAGCAGGTCGTGGCGCAAGGCCAGGGCACCGACAGCCCGCAACTGCGCGACGCGATCAAGAAGGACCTGATCTCGCGCGAAGTGATGATGCAGGAAGCGATCAAGCAAGGCTACGACAAGAATCCTGAAGTCAAGGCGGCATTGGAGAACGCCCGCCAGACCATCGTGATCAACGCCCTCGCCCGCGACTACATCACGAAGCACCCGGTGTCCGACGCCGAAGTGAAGGCCGAGTACGACCGCTTCGCGAAGCAGACCGGCGACAAGGAATACCACGTGCGTCATATCCTGTTCGCGACCGAAGACGAAGCGAAGGCAGCCATCGCCAAGCTGAAAGGCGGCGCCAAGTTCGAAGACCTGGCCAAGGGATCGAAAGACACCGGCACCGCCAACAACGGCGGCGACCTGGATTGGGCGAGCCCGTCGTCGTTCCCGCCGGAATTCGCAGCGGGTTTCACCAACCTGCAGAAAGGCGCGATCACCGACACCCCGGTCAAGACCCAGGTGGGCTACCACGTGATCAAGCTGGACGACGTCCGTCCGGCCAAGCTGCCGACGCTGGACGAAGTCAAGCCGCAGATTTCCGAAGCGCTGACCCAGCAGAAGCTGGCCGCGTTTCAAGAGGAAATGGTCAAGAAGGCAAAGGTACAGTAACATTGCAGCGCCGGCGGCTTCGGCCGCCGGTTTTCGTCGCCACGGCGACATTTCGTGTTGACCACCGGATCCACCACCGGTTTTAGATAGGATCGAATAAATGATTGTGAAGCCAGCCCGCCTGTTGTTAGCCATGACCGCGATGGTAGCCCTGCCGTCGTTCGCGCAGAACGTTGCGACCGTCAATGGCAAGCCCATCCCCGCGGCCAAGGTTGACCAGGTGGTCAAGCAGGTCGTCGCCCAGGGCAAGGCAACCGATTCCCCGCAACTGCGCGAGGCAATCAAGAAGGACCTGATCGGCCGCGAAGTCCTGATCCAGGAAGCCGACAAGCAAGGCGTCGGCACGCGTCCGGACGTCAAGAACGCAATCGACAACGCACGCCAGAGCATCATCATCAATGCGATGCTGGCCGATTACATCAAGAAAAACCCGGTCAAGGACGCCGACATCAAGGCCGAGTACGACAAGTACAAGGCACAGATGGGCGACAAGGAATACCACGCCCGTCACATCCTGGTCGGCACGGAAGACGAAGCCAAGCAGATCATCGCCAAGCTGAAGGGCGGCGCCAAGTTCGAAGACCTGGCCAAGCAGTCGAAAGACCCGGGCTCGGCAGCGAACGGCGGCGACCTGGACTGGGCAAGCCCGGCCTCGTTCGTGCCTGAGTTCTCGAAGGCCATGACCTCGCTGAACAAAGGCCAGATCACCGAGACCCCGGTCAAGACGCAATACGGCTACCACGTGATCAAGCTGGAAGACGTCCGCGCCGCCAAGATCCCGCCGCTGGAAGAAGTCAAGCAGCAGGTCGCGGAATCGCTGCAACAGCGCAAGCTGGCCGCATTCCGTGAAGAGCTGATGAAGAAGGCCAAGATCCAGTAATCAGGTCACGCCTGAAAAAAGCGCTCCTCGTGGGCGCTTTTTTTTGACCAATTTGTTCGACCATACAACAAACTAGAGACGCCCATGACATTCCGCCATTCCGCCGCCCTCATCCTGTCCGCCCTGGCCGCAAGCGCCGCGACAGCCGCGACCACCCTGCCCCTGTACGTCGGCCAGCCTCTGGCCGGCGCCAAGGTCATGTTCGGCGACTTCGACGTGCAAAAGCCGCTGGACGGCGACGCCGGCCGCATGGACGACGATCCGAAGCTGAAGAACGCCGTCGTCGAAGCCCGCCGCACCAGCAAGGATGCGGCCGGCGACGCGCTGGGCCTGACGTGGAAGGACGCGTGGTTCTCGACCGTGCGCGTGGAGAGCGCACCGCTCGACCTGCGCCCGTACCTGGCCAAGGGCACGGTCTCGTTCGACCTGAAGGTCAATGAACTGGCCAAGGGCGGCCTGAACTTCCGCATCGACTGCGGCAAGAATTGCGAGCGCAAGGTCACCGACGTGCTCCCCGCGCGCGCGGCCGAGGGCAAGGGCTGGCAACACCTCAGCTATGCGCTGTCGTGCTTCTACCGCAAGGGCGACGACTTCAGCGCCGTGACGAAACCGTTCGCGCTGGACGGCACGGGCGCCGGCGACGTGGAGATCGCGAACATCCGCATCGACAAGGCCGGCAAACCGAACCAGACCTGCCCGGATTACCGCACGGCCAACGTGACGCCGTCCCCGCTGAACGAATCGTGGGCGCTCGACTGGTGGATGAAGCGTCACGACGCGAAACTGGCCGAGATCGCGCGCCGCAAGGCCGCCGGCGAGCGCACGGAACTCATCTTCATCGGCGACTCCATCACGCACCACTGGGAAGAACAACAGCCGGAACTGTGGAAGGCGTTCTACGGCAAGTACAACGCGCTGGACCTGGGCTATGGTGGCGACCGCACGGAAAACGTCCTGTGGCGCCTGCAGCATGGCGAAATCGACGGCATCGACCCGAAGGTCGCCGTGCTGATGATCGGCACCAATAACACCGGCTTCCGCCAGGAACCGCCGGAACTGCTCTACGCCGGCATCAAGCGCGACATCGCGGAAATCCGCAAGCGCCTGCCGAAGGCGAAGATCCTGCTGCTGGCGATCTTCCCGCGCGGCGAGAAGCCGGACGACACCTTGCGCGTCCTGAACGAGAAGGTCAACGCGATGCTGCCTAAGCTGGCCGACAACAAGCACGTGTTCTTCCTGAACATGAACAAGGCGTTCCTGGCGCCGGACGGCACGCTGTCGAAAGACATCATGCCCGACCTGCTGCATCCGAACGCCGAAGGCTACAAGATCTGGCAGCGCGAGATGCAGCCGGAACTGGACAAGCTGATGCGCTGACACGATCCGGCCGCATGAACGATAGTCTTGCAGGGATGCTCGAGGCGGCGGCGCACCGTCCCGTATCCCGGTCGCGCCGGCAATTTCTGCACGCCACGTGCGGGGCGGCAGCTGTCGGCGTGCTTGGTACGGCGCGTGCGCTGTCGGCCTCGCCGCGCCAGCGCGTCATCGTCGACAACGATTTTTCGGGCGACCCCGACGGCCTGTTTCAGCTGGCCCATCACCTGGCCTCGCCTTCCGTCGAGATTCCGTTCGTGATCGGGTCGCATATCCACGTCAACGACTTCCTCGACCCGACGGCGGCCCAGCCGGAGAATGCCGCCGCGAGGGCGCGCGAACTCTACGCAACGATGAAACCGGGTCCGCGGCCGCCCGTCGTCGCCGGGCGCAACGCGGCCCTGTCGGCCGACGCCATGCCGGAACTGAACGAGGCGGCGCGCCGCATCATCGGCGAGGCGCTGCGCACCGACACCGCGCTGCCCCTCTATTACGCCGCCGGCGCGGGCCTCACCGACCTGGCCGTGGCGTTGATGCATGCGCCGCGCATCGGCCGCAAACTGACGCTCGTGTGGATCGGGGGGATGGAACATCCTGATCTGCTGCCTGGCATGCCGCAGCGCCGCGACGCCGAATACAATCTCACGATCGACCTCGCGGCCGCGCGGTGGATATTCAACCGGTCGGACGTCGAGATCTGGCAAGTGCCGCGTAACGTCTACCGCCAGCTCAACATCGGCTATGCGGAACTCGACGAGGGCCTGCGCCCCGCCGGAAAACTTGGCGCGTTCCTGATCCGGCAACTCGAGCGCGTCTCACGGCGGATGGGCGCCAACTTCGGCGAAACCTATATCCTGGGTGACAGTCCCCTCGTTACCCTTACGGCGCTCCAATCCGCATTCGATCCGGATACGTCGTCGAGCGACTACGTCGTACGGCCAACGCCCCGCCTCGTCGCGGACGGGCGCTACGAGGCCCGCGCCGACGGCCGCCCGATGCGGGTCTACAGGACCATCGATACACGGCTTACGTTCGCCGACATGTTCGCGAAGTTCGCCAGGAGTGGACTGTAACCGGCGGCTGGACCTGCCGAAGATGTTACTCTACAGTACGTACATCTCGACAACCGGACCACCCATGTTACTCATCGCTACCATCCTGACCGCCATCGTCATCGCCATCCACGTCTACATCGTGCTGATCGAGACCGTCCTGTTCCGCACGCGCGGCAGGAAGGTGTTCGGCATCAAGGAAGACAGGGTAGAGGCGCTCGCGCCGCTGATGTCGAACCAGGGGTGCTACAACGGCTTCCTGGTGGCAAGCCTGGCGGTGGGACTGCTGCATCCGAATCCGGCGATCGGGCGCGCGTTCGTCGTGTTCGGGCTCGTGTGCGTGGCGGTCGCGGGCGTGTGGGGTGCGGCGACGGTGTCGCGCCGCATCCTGTTCGTGCAGACCGTGCCGGCCGTGCTGGCGCTGGTCGCATGGCTGGCAGCCTGACGCGGAGCGTGCGCCGATGCTGAACTGGACTCAAGAAAACTACCTGGTCTCGACCGACGACAGCCTGCTGCAGCTCGACGTCATTCACCAGAACCTCACGCGGACCACCTGGGCGGCGGGCATCGACGAAGCGACCGTACGCAACGCCGTCGCGCACAGCCTCAACTTCGGCCTGTACGACGGCGGCCGGCAGATCGGCTACGCCCGCTTCATCACCGATCACACGACGTTTGCCTACATGGCGGACGTGTTCGTCATCGACGACTATCGGGGCAAGGGACTGGGACGGTGGCTCGTCGAGTGCATGCTGGCCTATCCGGGCATCGAGCGCTATCGACGGCTGCTGCTGGCGACGACGAGCGCGCCTTGGCTGTACGAAAAGCTGGGCTTCACGACGCCCGACAACCCGAAGCTCTTCTGGCACATCAACCGGCCCGGCATCTACAAACAGCGGCCGGAATGAAAAAGCGCTGCCGGGGCAGCGCTTTTTTCATGAACCCGACCGGATCAGCCCACCCACTTCCGCGCATTCTGGAACATGCGCGCCCACGGCGAGTCCTCGCCCCAGCCATCCGGATGCCACGACATCGTGACGGTACGTGCCACGCGCTCGGCGTGCGGCATCATCACGGTGAAGCGGCCGTCCGGCGTCGTAACGGCCGTGAGACCTTCCGGCGAGCCGTTCGGGTTGAACGGATACGCCTCAGTGGCGGCGCCGCGGTTGTCGATGTAGCGCAGCGCCTTCACGACCTGCGTGATGTCGCCGGTCTGCGAGAAGTCCGCGAAACCTTCGCCGTGCGCGATCGCCAGCGGGGCCTGCGTGCCTGCGAGATCCTGGAAGAAGATCGACGGCGAATCCATCACCTCGACCATGCCGAAACGCGCTTCGAACTGTTCCGACTTGTTGCGGGTGAACTTCGGCCACGCGTCGGCACCCGGGATGATCGATTTCAGGTTGCTCATCATCTGGCAGCCGTTGCAGACGCCCAGGCCGAACGTGTCGCCGCGGCCGAAGAATTGCGCGAACGCCGCCTTCAGTTCCGGATTGAACAGGATCGTCTTGGCCCAGCCTTCGCCGGCGCCCAGCACGTCGCCGTACGAGAAGCCGCCGACGGCGATCAGGCCCTTGAAATCGTCCAGCTTGGCGCGGCCGGCGATCAGGTCGCTCATGTGCACGTCGACGGCCTTGAAGCCCGCCTGGTGCATCGCCCATGCCGTCTCGATGTGCGAGTTGACGCCCTGCTCGCGCAGGATTGCCACGGTCGGACGCGCACCGGTTGCAATGAACGGCGCGGCGATGTTCACGGTCGTGTCGTGCACGAGCTTCGGGTTGAAGCCCGGATCCTGCTCGTCCAGCAGGCGGTCGTATTCCTGGTCCACGCACGCGGGGTTGTCGCGCAGGCGGGCGATGCGCCAGCTCGTCTCGCTCCACAGGCGGTGCAGTTCGCTGCGGCGCTTGTTGTAGATGACCTTCGTGTCGCGCGTGAATTCCACGACGCCGCGGTCGTTCACTTTACCGATGATGTGGCTGCAGGCGCCCAGGTCGAACGAGCGCAGCACGTTCATGACATCCGACTTCTCGGCAGTACGAACCTGCACGACGGCACCCAGCTCTTCGCTGAACAGCGCGCGCAGCGTGAGGTCGTTGCGGCGCTCGCCCACCTGCGCCGCCCAGTTCTTGGCGTCGCCGTGGTCGGACGCGTGCTCGCCTTCCATCGTCAGGATGTCCAGGTTGACGGACACGCCGGCGCGGCCCGCGAAGGCCATCTCGCACAGCGTGGCGTACAGCCCGCCGTCCGAACGGTCGTGGTAGGCGAGCAGCTTGCCGTCGTTGTTCAGCTGCTGGATCGCGGCGAAGAACGCCTTCAGGTCGGCCGGGTTGTCGACGTCCGGCGCGTCGTTGCCCAGCTGCTGCGTCACCTGTGCCAGCGCCGAGGCGCCCAGGCGGTTCTTGCCGCGGCCCAGGTCGATGAGGATCAGCGACGTGTCGCCCAGGTCCGTGCGCAGTTGCGGCGTCAGGGTCTTGCGGACGTCGGTGACGGGCGCGAAGCTCGATACGATCAGCGACACCGGCGACACGACAGCCTTGTTCTCGCCATCCTCATTCCACGTGGTGCGCATCGACAGCGAATCCTTGCCGACCGGGATCGAGACCCCCAGCGCCGGGCACAGCTCCATGCCGACGGCCTTCACGGTGTCGAACAGCGCGGCGTCCTGGCCCGGCTGGCCACAGGCGGCCATCCAGTTCGCGGACAGCTTGATCGCGGCGATGTCCGCGATCGGCGCGGCGGCGATGTTCGTGATCGCCTCGCCGACGGCCATACGGCCCGACGCGGCCGCGTCGATGACGGCGACCGGCGTCCGCTCGCCCATCGCCATCGCCTCGCCCTTGTAGCCTTCGAAGCTCAAGGTCGTGACGGCGCAGTCGGCCACGGGCACCTGCCACGGACCGACCATCTGGTCGCGCACGCTCATGCCGCCTACGCTCCTGTCGCCGATCGTGATCAGGAACGATTTGTCGGCCACGGTCGGCAGCAGCAGCACGCGGCGCGCGACTTCTTCCAGGTCCAGGCCCGTCACGTCGACCGGCTTGAACTGGTCCTTCACGTGCTCGACGTTGCGGTGCATCTTCGGCGG
The DNA here is from genome assembly GCF_047302885.1 of Massilia sp. CT11-137. Taxonomy (NCBI): domain Bacteria; kingdom Pseudomonadati; phylum Pseudomonadota; class Betaproteobacteria; order Burkholderiales; family Oxalobacteraceae; genus Massilia; species Massilia sp. CT11-137. The sequence continues at coordinate 3,081,863 of NZ_JBKYMP010000002.1, read as the reverse complement.
CTTGCCGAGCAGGACGTCCATCGGCATGTCGACCGGGGATGCGCATCCATCCTTTCCTGCGATCGGGTCGATCAGGCGCAGCTGGCGCTCTTCGGTGGCAACGCCCACTGCGGCGAACGGGCAGCGTTCGCGTTCACAGATGGCGGCGAAACGCGGCAGGTCGTCCGGCGAAATCGCGAGGACGTAGCGCTCCTGCGACTCGTTGCTCCAGATTTCCTTCGGCGACATGCCGCTTTCTTCCAGCGGCACCTTGCGCAAGTCGAACGTGGCGCCGCGCCTGGCGTCGTTGGTGATCTCCGGGAACGCGTTCGAAATGCCGCCCGCGCCCACGTCGTGGATCGAGATGATCGGGTTCCCGGCGCCCAGCTGCCAGCAGGAGTTGATGACTTCCTGCGCACGGCGTTCCATCTCGGGGTTGCCGCGCTGGACCGAGTCGAAGTCCAGGTCGGCCGTGTTGGTGCCCGTCGCCATCGACGACGCGGCCGCGCCGGCCATGCCGATGCGCATGCCCGGACCGCCCAGCTGCAGCAGCAGGCTGCCGACCGGGATATCGTTCTTGTGGGTGTGCTCGGCCGAGATGTTGCCGATGCCGCCCGCGATCATGATCGGCTTGTGGTAGCCGAACACCGTATTGCCGTTGATGGCCGTCGGGCCGACGTTCTGTTCGTAGACGCGGAAATAGCCGCCGAGGTTAGGCCGGCCGAATTCGTTGTTGAAGGCGGCGCCGCCCAGCGGGCCGTCGACCATGATCTGCAGCGGCGACGCGATGCGTTCCGGCTTGCCGTAGATTTTATCGGCGCCCGTCTTGTCCGCGCTGTTCACGTTCGCGGCGTTTTCCCACGGCTGCACGGCGTCCGGCAGGTACAGGTTCGACACCGTGAAACCGGTGAGGCCGGCCTTCGGCTTGGCGCCGCGGCCCGTCGCGCCCTCGTCGCGGATCTCGCCGCCGGCGCCCGTCGAGGCGCCCGGGAACGGCGAGATCGCGGTCGGATGGTTGTGGGTCTCGACCTTCATCAGCGTGTGCGTCAGCTGCGTGACCGGCGCGTATTCCTGGCTGCCGGCCTGCGGATAGAAGCGCAGCGCGTCCGCGCCTTCCATGATCGCCGAGTTGTCGCTGTACGCGACGATCGTGCCCTTCGGCTGCAGCTGGTGCGTATTCTTGATCATCTGGAACAGGGATTTGTCCTGTTTCGCGCCGTCGATGGTCCACTCGGCGTTGAAGATCTTGTGGCGGCAGTGCTCCGAGTTCGCCTGCGCGAACATCATCAGCTCGACGTCCGTCGGGTTGCGCTGGACGCGGGCAAACGCCTCGAACAAATAGTCGATCTCGTCCTCGGCCAGGGCGAGACCCATCGTGGCATTCGCTTCGACCAGCGCGTCGCGGCCGCGGCCCAATACGTCGATCTGGTCCAGCGGACGGCTTTCCAGGTCCGTAAACAGGGCCTGGGCCTGGTCTGCGCTGCGCAGCACCGTTTCCGTCATGCGGTCGTGCAGCAGCGCGGCGACGGCCTGGATCTCGTCGTCGGCCAGCTTCTTCGGCGCGCCGAAGCCCGTGCCGAGGATGCCGCTCTTCAGGACGACCTTGAACGCGACGCCGCGCTCGACGCGGTGGATGTGGGCCATGCCGCAGTTGTGCGCGATATCGGTCGCTTTCGACGCCCACGGCGAGATGGTGCCCAGGCGCGGGATCACGAAGAATTCCTCGGTGACGCCCTCGTACTGCGTTTCCGGCACGGGCTCCCCATAGGTGAGCATGGCCGTCAAGCGCTCGGTGTCCTCCGTGGACAGGGGGGCGCTTGCGTCGATGAAGTGGTAGTAGCGTGCCGCCACGTCGGCAATCGTCGGGGCGACGGCTTGCAGTTGCGTGAGGAGGCGTTGGCTACGGAAAGCAGAGAGGGCGTTGGAACCCGGCAGAATCAACATGGCTTGGAAGTCGGTTGATGCAGCGTGGCTGCGGGTGAAAGAAGCCCGGTATTATACAGCGTTGCCCCCTTTCCCGTCTGGCATGAAGCCCGCACGGGAGGCAAAAAGTTGCCGACCTTGCAGCTTAGCGGTATCGTAGTGTCGAAAAACCCTGACGGTTTCCGAGACGCATGCCAGAAAACAGCTCATCCAGCCCAGCCGGCGCTCCGCAGAACGCGCAGCTCAACAATCCGTTGAATGCGCAACTGAGCGTGCTCATCGTCGACCCGAACCCGGCGCTCAGGGCGAACCTGCAGAACATGCTCAACCAGTCGGGCGTGACGCGCATCGAATCCGCCGTCAACGCGAGCACCGCGATCAAGGCGCTCGGCCGCAAGTCCTTCGACATCGTCCTGTGCGAGTACGACCTCAGCGGCGGAACGGCGAATGCCGAAGGCCAGGACGGCCAGCAGCTGCTGGAAGACCTGCGCCACCACCGCCTGATCCCGCCCTGGGCCATCTTCATCATGCTGACGGCCGAAGGCGCGTACGGCAAGGTGGTCAGCGCGGCCGAGCTCACGCCCACGGACTACATCCTGAAACCGTTCACGGCGCAGGCGCTGCACCAGCGCATCCAGAAGGCGGTCACCCGCCGCGCCGCCCTGCTCCCCGTGTACCAGCTGATCGCGCAGGCGCGCCCGCGCGAAGCGATCGACGCCGCCATCGAATCGGCCCGGACGCGCCCGCACTACGCGCTCGACTTCGCGCGGCTGCGCGCGGAACTGCACGTGTCGCTGAAGGAGCACGAGCTCGCCGAAACCGTCTACCGCGACGTGCTGGCCGAAAAGCCGGCGGGCTGGGCACGGCTCGGGCTCGCGCGCGCCATCGCCGCCCAGGGCCGCACGATCGACGCGATCCCGCTGCTGGAACACATCGTGGCCGAGAACCCGCGCCTGATGGCCGCCTACGACCTGCTCGCGCGCTGCCAGCAGGAGCGCGGCGACGCGGCGCTCGCGAAGAAGACGCTGGAAGAGGCCGTGACCATCTCGCCATACGTCGTGCGGCGCCTGCGCCGGCTGGGCGAGGTGGCGCTCGAAGCGGGCGACGCGGACGGCGCCGAAAAATCGTTCCGGCAAGTGGTGGCGCGTTCCCGTTATTCCGAATTCCGCAATCCCGAAGACCACGTGAACCTCGTCCGGGCGCTCGTCGGCAAGGGCGATCCGGCCGGCGCGTCGACCGTGATCCGCGACCTCGAACGCTCCCTCCGGGGCACGCCCGCGGCCGATGCGTGCAAGGCGATCTCGGTGGCGCTGCTGCACGACCTGGCCGGCAATGGCGCGGCCGCCGTCAAGGAACTCAAGCTCGCGGTGGACGCCGTGCGTGCGGGCGGCGCGCTGTCGCCCAATATGCGCGTCGGCCTCGCGCAAACATGCCTCGCGCACCGCATGGACGACGAGGCGTCGGAAGTGATGCTCGGCGCGCTGAACGGCGGCGACGATGCGCTGTCCGCGCAGCAGGCGCTGAACGTGTTCGTGCGCGCGGGCCGGCCCGACCTTGCGGACGGCATGGGCAAGCAGTTGCGCGCCCAGGCGCAGATCCTGCTGGGCGTCGCGGACGAGAAGCGCAACATGGGCGACGTGCGCGGCGCCGTGCAAACCCTGCTGGAAGCGCTGCACATGGCGCCGAACAACCTGCAAGTGATGATCGCGGTCGTCGGCGGCGTCCTCCGCCAGATCATGGAGATGGGCTGGGACCACCCGCTGGCCGCGCTGTCGGAAGAACAGCTGGAGCATATCCGCGCGCTCGATCCCGCGCATCCGCGGCTCGCGGCGCTGGATGCGGAGATGGAAGCGGCGAAGCGGAAGTACGGTATCGCGAACTGAGCTCGACCTGACCGCCGCTCAGCGCTGGCGGACGTACAGCGGCGCCTGCCCCGACAACGGCTTCGTCGGCGGCGGCAGCGCGCCGTCGACGCGGTTGATCACGACGTCGCGGTAGTACGGCATGCTCAGGCCTGACTGCGCCGGTCCCGCCAGCAGGCCGGCCATGCCTTTGCCGTACAGGGCATCGGTCGCCTCCACCACCGGCTTGCCGTCGACGTAGCCGCGGATGCGCGTCCCGCTGAACTGCAGCTTCAGCGTATGCCAGCGGTCGGCGGCCGCGCCGGCCAGCGGCGCCCGGGCCAGCACCTTCTCGCCACCCTCGGCCGCATCGTTCGCCGCCTTGATCAGCGCCTGCTGCTCGGCATCGCCGACGAGCGCCTTCTTGTCCACCTTGCCGCGCACGACGACGAGGCGCACCTCGCCCGCGCCGTCCAGTTCCAGCAAATAGCCTTTCGGGATCGCGCCGTAGCCGCTGCCCACGTCGTTGATGCGGCCCATCACGGCCGCCGACTCGCCGCCGCGCACCCTCACGTCCGCACTGACCTCGTAGTCGGTCCAGCCGTCGTCGCCGAGGATCGTGTACGGCTTCCAGTCCGGCGCCCACGAATGCGGTCGCACGGGCACGCTCTGGCGCAGGCAGGTGCGCTGGTCGCCGGGACACGGCGCCAGCTCGAACGCGCCTTCGATGTCGGCGAAGTAGCGCGGCAGATAGCCCCATGCGCGCACATCGCGGTAACGGTCGAAGTCTACGCGGTACGGGAACGGGAAGGCCTGCTGCGCGGGCACCCCGGCGAATCCACCCTTTTGCTGGCCGCGCGTGGTCGTCAGCGAATAGATCGCGTCCGGATCGACTGTCAGCGCCATCGCGCCGCCCTCCGGATGCAGGTCCGCGACGTGCACGAACTGTGCGCGCGCATCGCTGCGCCACACGGCCACGTCGGCCGTCGACAGGCCCGCGCCGACCGCCACGCGCACCGTCTGCGGGGCTTTCGCCTTGCGCGTCTCGATGATCACGCTGTAGTCCGCACCGGGCGATTTCAGCGTCACGTAGCTGCCGCCGTCCTGCAGGGCACCGCTGCCCTGCGCCACATAGGTCCACCCGGCCGCCGTGAACTGGCCGTAGTGCGCGTAGGCCCACAGTTGCGGATTGATCTCGTAATGGCCGCTCCATGGCCAGTTCGCCCGGATGGCCGCTTCCTTCACGCCCGAATACGGCTCCATCGTGTACAGGCCCGCGATGCCGTACCAGTTGACGATCTTCGTCACGCCGCTGTCGATCCAGTTCCGGTTGAACGCCTGGACGATCCCCAGCGCGCCGTCGAATCCGGCCACGTAGACGTGCTGCTCGGTATTCCAGATCGGCTTGCCCATGCCGGCCGCCGCCTCGCGCACCCACGTGGGCACGATGTATTCGGGCGCGTTGATGTGGGCACCGATGATGTCGATCGCGTCGCGCAGGCCCGGGTCCTTCGGCATGTCCTTCACGAAATCGAATTTATCGTCGGGCCAGTTATCGAAGCTGTGCAGTTTCACCTTGGAGAATCCGCTGGCGTCGAGGCGCGCGCGCAGCGTCTTTGCGAAATCGTAGCTGACGCCCCGTTCGTTACGGCTGCCGATCGCGTCGAGTTCGAGCCCGTACACCTCGCGCAGGCCTTTCAGCCAGCTGACGTAGTAGTCGGCCCCGTCGGGCGAAAAGAAGTCGCGGTTGGCGCCGTCGCCGATCCAGCCGGGCGCGCTCCACGCGGCGGCGTCCAGGGTCAGTGCGGGATTGCGCCGCTTCGCCTCGCGCAGCACCCACCACGTGTAACCGCGGCCGTAGTCGACCTCCGTGCGCGTATGGCGGTGGCTGGGCATGGCGCCCTGCGTGGAATTGCCGTCGCCGGGTATCTCCACGATCAGCGCGCTGATCGAGGCGCCGAACTTCGGCTTGTACATCAGGTCGAGGATCTGGCTGCGCTGCGGCTCCGGATAATCCTTCAGCAGCACGGACGTCGCCCCGCCCCCGTCGACGACGCCGATGCCGTCGAAGCGGGTTCCGGGCGCGCGGCCGTCCAGCGTGATGGTCTGGACGCCGGCATGGGCGGGCAGCGCTGCGGCCAGCGCCAGGGATAGCAGGAAGGTTCGTCGTGTAGTCATGGCCGCAGTATGGGCCCCGGCTTACGCGAAGAACAATTCCGATTTCATATGGGAACTTACGAAATCGGCATACCTGCGGCCTTGCCATACCCGCCCCCACCCGGCGTCTCGATGACGAACACGTCCCCAACCTGCATGTCCACCTTGCCGATATGGCCCAGCTCCTCGACGCGTCCGTCGGCCCGCTCCACGAGATTGCGCCCGCGCGCGCCCGGCGCCCCGCCGGCCATGCCGAACGGCGCATGCACGCGGTTGTTGGACAGGATCGCGGCCGTCATCGGTTCGAGGAAGCGGATGCGCCGCACGCCGCCGTTCCCGCCGTGCCAGCGCCCCGCCCCGCCGGAACCGGCGCGGATCGCATAGCTCTCCAGCCGCACGGGGAAACGGAATTCCAGGATCTCCGGGTCCGTCAGCCGGGAATTCGTCATATTGGTCTGCACGACGTCCGTGCCGTCGAAGCCCGGGCCCGCGCCCGAACCGCCGGAGATCGTCTCGTAATACTGGTAGTGCGCATTCCCGAACGTGAAGTTGTTCATCGTGCCCTGCGCCGCCGCCATCACGCCGAGCGCGCCGTACAGCGCGTTCGTGATGCACGTCGACGTCTCCACGTTGCCCGACACGACCGACGCCGGATAGTGCGGACTGAGCATGGAGCCCGGCGGGATGATCACCTTCAGCGGCTTCAGGCAGCCGGCGTTGAGCGGGATCTCGTCGTCGACCAGCGTGCGGAACACGTACAGCACCGCTGCCATGCACACGGCGGATGGCGCATTGAAATTGTTCGGCAGCTGGCCCGATGTGCCCGTAAAATCGATCTCCGCGCTGCGCGCCGCGCGGTCGACGCGGATCGTGACTTCGATGCGCGCGCCGTTATCGAGCTCGTCGACGAAGTGCCCGTCCTGCAGCGCCGTGATCACGCGCCGCACGGCTTCCTCGGCATTGTCCTGCACGTGCCCCATGTAGGCGCGCACGACGTCCAGGCCGTAGAAGGCGACCATCTTGCGCAGCTCGTCGACACCCTTCTGGTTCGCCGCGACCTGGGCCCGCAAGTCGGCCAGGTTCTGGTCCGGATTGCGCGCGGGCCAGCGTGCGCCGGCCAGCAAGGCGCGGGTCTCGGCCTCGCGCAGCACGCCGTCCGCGCCGTCGACCAGCTTGAAATTGTCGATCAGGACGCCCTCCTCCTCGATGTGCGTGGAGTCGGGCGGCATCGATCCCGGCGTCGTGCCGCCGATGTCCGCGTGGTGGCCGCGCGAACCCACGTAGAACAGGATGTCGCGGCCCGCCGCGTCGAACACGGGCGAGATCACCGTCACGTCGGGCAGGTGCGTGCCGCCGTTGTACGGGTCGTTCAGCACGTAGACGTCTCCCGCCTTCATCGTCCCCGCGTTCTTGCGCATCACCGCCTTGATGCTCTCGCCCATCGACCCGAGGTGCACGGGCATGTGCGGCGCGTTCGCGACGAGGTTGCCGTCCGCGTCGAAGATGGCGCAGCTGAAGTCCAGGCGCTCCTTGATGTTGACGGAGTACGCCGTGTTCTGCAGGCGCAGGCCCATCTGCTCGGCGATGGACATGAACAGGTTGTTGAAGATCTCCAGCATCACCGGATCGACCGTCGTCCCGATCGCGTGGCGCTGCGGCAGCGCGTGCACGCGGCGCAGCACGAGGTGGTTGTACGCCGTGACCTCGGCGCGCCAGCCCGACTCCACGATCGTCGTCGCATTCGCTTCCGCGATGATGGCCGGGCCGTCGATGACGTCGCCCGGCGCGATGTCCTGGCGGCGGTACACGCCCGTGTCGCGCCACGCGCCGTCCGCAACCATCCTTACCGTCTCGAACACCGGCGCGGCGCCGACGGGCGCAACGACGTCCACCTGCCGCTCGGGCGGCGCATCGGAGCGACCCAGCGCTTCCACCGACACGGCTTCCACGACGAGCGCCTTGCCCGGCATCAGGAAGGAAAAGCGCCGGCGGTATGCCTGCTCGAATTGCGCTTGCAACGCGGCGCGGTCGCCATCCGGCACGACGATGGCGGAATCGGTGCCTTCGTAGCGCAGGTGCACGCGGCGCAGCACGTCGATGCGCTCCGGCGCCACGCCCTGCGCCGCGAGGTCGGCCCGCGCCGCGCCGGCCAGCGCATCCAGCTCGGCCGCCAGGACATCGGGGCCGACGTCGTCCAGCCGGCGTTCGACGGCCCGCTCGCGCATCGCGCCCTGGTCGGCGAGGCCCATGCCATAGGCCGAGAGCACGCCCGCCAGCGAATGGATGAACACCGTCTTCATGCCCAGTGCGTCCGCGACGAGGCAGGCGTGCTGGCCGCCCGCGCCGCCGAAGCTCGCGAGTGCGTAGTCCGTGACGTCGTGTCCGCGCTGCACCGAGATCTGCTTGATCGCGTTCGCCATATTGCCCACGGCGATGCGGATGAAGCCCTCGGCGACGGCTTCGGGCTGCGGCCGCGTCCCCGTCGCGCGTTCGACGTCGTCGGCCATCGCTTCGAAGCCCGCGCGCACGGCGGCGGCGTCGAGCGGCTGGTCCGCACCAGGTCCGAACAGGCGCGGGAAGTGCTGCGGCTGGATCTTGCCGAGCATGACGTTGCAGTCCGTGACCGCCAGCGGTCCGCCGCGCCGGTAGCTCGCGGGCCCCGGATTCGCGCCGGCGCTGTCCGGCCCCACGCGGTAGCGGCTGCCGTCGAAATGCAGGATCGAGCCGCCGCCCGCGGCGACGGTGTGGATGCTCATCATGGGCGCGCGCATGCGCACGCCGGCCACCTGCGTCTCGAACACGCGCTCGAACTCGCCCGCATAGTGCGACACATCCGTCGACGTGCCGCCCATGTCGAAGCCGATGATGCGCTCGAAGCCGGCCAGGCGGCTCGCGCGCACCATGCCGACGATCCCGCCGGCCGGACCGGACAGGATGCTGTCCTTGCCGTGGAAGGCGCGCGCGTCCGCCAGGCCGCCACTGGACTGCATGAATTGCAAATTCACGCCCGGCAGCTCGGACGCCACCTGGTCCACGTAGCGGCGCAGGATCGGCGACAGGTAAGCGTCGACGACCGTGGTGTCGCCCCGCGCCACGAGTTTCATGAGGGGACTCGTCGCATGCGACACGGACACCTGCGTAAAGCCGATGGCGCGGGCGATGCGCGCGACGGCTTCCTCGTGCTGGGGGTAGCGATAGCCGTGCATGAACACGATGGCGAGCGCGCGGATGCCGGCATCGTACGCGGCCTGCAGGTCGCGCCGCGCGGCCGCTTCGTCGAGCGGCACGACGACGTCGCCGTGGGCGCCGATGCGTTCGTCCACTTCGATCACGCGGCCGTACAGCAGCTCGGGCAGCACGATGTGGCGGTCGAACAGGCGCGGACGGTTCTGGTAGGCGATGCGCAACGCGTCACGGAAACCCCGCGTGATCGCGAGCACGGTGGGTTCGCCCTTGCGCTCCAGCAGCGCATTGGTCGCGACCGTCGTGCCCATCTTGACGGCGTCCACCTGTCCGGCGGGGATCGGCGCGCCGGGCGCCAGGCCGAGCAGGTGACGGATGCCGGCCACGGCCGCGTCCCGGTACTGTTCAGGATTTTCCGACAGGAGCTTGTGCGTCACGAGGACGCCGTCGGGCCGGCGCGCCACGATGTCCGTGAACGTACCGCCGCGGTCGATCCAGAACTGCCAATCCATCGTATGCCCCCAGAATGTCATCGAGCGGCTATTGTAGTCGCGCGCGGCGCCGATTTTGGCGACAATGCAGTTTTCGCAACCCTCACGCCTGGAACCGCCATGGACAATCCGCTCTACAGCGTCGCGCAGATCCGCGCCATCGAACAGGCCGCGCAGTCGCAGCTCCCGCCGGGCACGTTGATGCGACGCGCCGGCGAGGCCGCATCCACGTATGCGCTCGAAGTGCTGGGCGGCCTGCCGACGGGCCGCATCCTCGTGCTGGCCGGCCCGGGCAACAACGGCGGCGATGCGCTGGAAGTGGCCGCGAACCTCGCCAATTTCGGCGCGAACGTGGACATCGTCCACCTCGCCGGCCCGGCGCCGGCGCCCGAAACCCGGCACGCCCTCGCGCGGGCCCAGGCCAGCCGGGCGCGCTTCGTGGCGGACCTCGCGGACTGCCATGGCTGCTGCCTCGTCGTCGACGGCCTGTTCGGCATCGGCCTCGCGCGTCCGCTCGCGGGCGAGGCGCGCGCGCTCGTCGAACGCACGCACGGCATGACGTGTCCGGTGCTCGCGCTGGACGTGCCGAGCGGCCTCGATGCGGACACGGGGTGCGTCGTGGGCCCGGACGGCATCGCCGTGCGCGCCACGCATACGATCACCTTCCTCGGCGACAAACCGGGCCTGCACACGGGCGACGGCTGCGACCACGCGGGCCGCGTGCACGTCAACCGCCTCGGCGCGCATGGCCTGCACACGGAAGCCGCGCACGCGCGCCTGAACGCGCCCTCACTGTTCGCGGGCTGTCTCGCGCCGCGCCGCAACAATTCGCACAAGGGCACCTATGGCGACGTCGCCGTGCTGGGCGGCGCGCGCGGGATGGCGGGTGCCGGCATCCTGGCGGCGCGCGCGGCGCTGTATGCGGGCACGGGCCGCGTGTTCGTGGCGGCCGTCGATCCGGGACCGGGCCTCGACCCGCTGCAGCCGGAGATCATGTTCCGCGACGCGGCGGGCTTCGCGTTCGACGGCCGCACGGTCGTCGCCGGTCCGGGCATGGGCGATTCCGCCGGCGCCACGCACCTGCTGTCGAAAGTCATCGACGGCACGGGGCCGCTCGTGGTCGATGCGGACGCGCTGAACCTGTGTGCGGCCAGCCCCGACCTGGCCGCCCGCCTGGCCGCGCACGACGGTGACGTGGTCATCACGCCGCACCCGCTGGAAGCCGCACGCCTGCTGGGCGTGACGGCCGCCATCGTGCAGGCCGACCGGCTGGAAAATGCGCGCGAACTGGCGCAGCGTCTGGATGCCGTCGTCGTGCTGAAAGGCGCGGGCAGCGTCATCGCGCGGCCGGACGGTGAAGTGGCGCTGAATGCGACGGGCAATCCGGGCCTTGCCACGGGTGGCACGGGCGACGTGCTGGCGGGCCTCGTCGGCACCCTGCTGGGCCAGGGCTGGCCCGCCTGGGAAGCGGCGCTGGCCGCGACGTGGCTGCACGGCGCGGCGGCCGACCGGCTCGTGGCGAGCGGCGTCGGCCCGATCGGCCTCACGGCGGGCGAGCTGCCGCGTGCGATCCGTGCCGAGCTGAATGCGCTCGTGGCCGACGCCGCGCTCGCGTAGACGCTCAGACGGCCAGGCGGCCTGCGGCGATCGTCAGCGTGCGGCCGCAGCGCGCGGCCATGGCGGGGTCGTGGGTGACGAGCACGAGGGTCGAGCCGCGCTCGCGATTCAGTTCGAACATCAGCTGGATGACGGCTTCGCCGGTGGCGGCATCGAGGCTGCCCGTGGGCTCGTCCGCGAACAGCAGCGGCGGTTCGGTGACGAAGGCGCGGGCCAGCGCAACACGCTGCTGCTCGCCGCCCGACAGGTACTTCGGATAGTGGCGCAGGCGGCTCGACAGCCCCACGCGACCCAGCATCGCCTCGGCTTTTGCGCGGGCATCCGCATCGCCCCGCAATTCCAGCGGCAGCATCACGTTTTCCACCGCGTTCAGGTGCGCGAGCAGCTGGAACGACTGGAACACGAAGCCCAGCTTGGCCTTGCGGAACGCGGCGCGGCCATCCTCGTCGAGGGCGAAGATATCCGTACCGTCGAGCAGGACCTGGCCCGACGATGGCGTATCGAGGCCGGCCAGCAGGCCGAGCAACGTGGACTTGCCGGAGCCGGAAGCGCCGACGAGGGCGAGCGTCTCGGCCGGTTGCACGGTAAAATCCACCTCGTGCAGGATGGTGAGCTCGCCGCTGGCATCCGCCACGCGCTTCGACAGGCCGCGGACCTCGATGGCCGGCCTTGCCGTTCCGCTCACACTTGAACTGCCTTTTGACGCCTCGGGAATATCACGCATGCTTGCTTTACTCAGGAAATGGACGATCGCTGCCGTCGCGGTTCTTGGCATGGCCGCGGCGGGGAGCGCCTATTCTGCCCCAAAAACCGTGCTCGTGGTGGGCGACAGCCTGTCCGCCGAATACGGCCTCGCGCGCGGCACCGGCTGGGTCGCCCTGCTGGAGCAGCGCCTGAAGGCCGAGAAGATCGACGCCCGCATCGTCAACGCCAGCATCAGCGGCGAGACGACGAGCGGCGGCCGCACCCGCCTGCCTGCCCTGCTGCAGCGGCACAGGCCGGACGTCGTCGTGCTGGAACTGGGCGCGAACGACGGCCTGCGCGGCCTGCCGGTGCCGGCCGCCGCGGACAACCTACGCACGATGATCCAGCTCGCGCAGCGGAACAGGGCTAAAGTCCTGCTCGTCGGCATGCGCATGCCGCCCAACTACGGCCGCGCCTACACGGAACGCTTCGCCGGCATGTACAAGGACCTCGCAGGCACCTACAAAGTGCCGCTGGTGCCGTTCATGCTGGACGGCGTCGCGCAGGACGCGGCCAACTTCCAGGCCGACCGCATGCACCCGCTCGCGACCGCCCACCCGACCATCCTCAACAACATCTGGCCGCAATTCGCGCCTCTCGTCAAACGATAATGAAATACCCCGCTGTCCTCGGCGTCGACGACGTCCTGCCCATGCTCGACCAGTTCGACACCATCATCGACGCGCGCAGCGAGTCCGAGTTCGCGCTCGACCGCATCCCGGGCGCCATCAACTGTCCCACGCTGGACGACGCGCAGCGCGTCCTCGTCGGCACCACGTACAAGCAGGTCGGCGCCTTCGAGGCGAAGAAGATCGGCGCCCCGCTCGTCGCGCAGAACATCGCGCGCCACATCGTGACGCTCTTCGCCGCCAAGCCGAAGGACTGGAAGCCGCTCGTCTACTGCTGGCGCGGCGGCAACCGCAGCGGCTCGATGGCGCTCATTTTCGCCAAGATCGGCTGGCCCGTCGTGCAGCTCGACGGCGGCTACAAGGCCTATCGCGCCTACGTCGCGGCCGCGCTGGAAAACCCGCCTCCGCTCGATTTCCGCGTCATCTGCGGCACGACGGGCAGCGGCAAGAGCCGCCTGCTCGAAACGCTGGACGCCATCGGCGCGCAGGTGCTCGACCTGGAGCGCCTCGCCGCGCACCGCGGCTCCGTCCTCGGCCACCTGCCGGGCGAGCCGCAGCCGAGCCAGAAGATGTTCGAGACGCGCATCTGGGACAGGTTGCGCCGCTTCGATCCGTCGCGGCCCGTGTTCGTGGAATCGGAGAGCAAGAAGGTGGGCAACCTGCGCGTGCCGGAAGTGGTCATGGAACGCATGCGCGCCTCACCCTGCATTTCGCTCCAGCTGGACCGCTCCCTCCGCGTGCAGTTGCTGATGGAAGACTACCACCACTTCTGCGCCGACCCGGGCGCGCTGAATGCGCAGCTGGACCATCTGGTGCAGCTGCACGGCCGCGCGCGCATCGAAACGTGGCAGCAGATGGCCAATACGGGGCAGATGCCGGAACTTGTGGATCAACTGCTCGTCGAGCACTACGACCCCGCTTACCTGCGCTCGATCGACCGGAACTTCGTGCAGTACCGGAAGGCCGAGACGCTGACCCTGCCGGGCATCTCGAAGGACGACTTCATCGCGGCGGCGCGGCACCTCCATACCCCGGGCGGGCACACCGTGCCCACGCGCTCGACGAACATAGGCGCCCTCGAGATGCCGGACGACCGTCCGGTCGGTTGAACGCGTGGGCGGGGGGGCGCCCAACCTGCCCGCAACGCGGCATTCGCCGCGACGCCCCACCGCATTCATTCCGCCGCCAGATAACCCTGTGACGCGGCCTTGTCCTGATCCTGGAACACGGCCATCGCCGTCGCCATGCGCCGGAAGCCGTAGCGCGCATAGAACCCCTCCTTGCCGGGCACCGAATACAGGATGATCTTCGCGTGCCCGCGCGACAGCTCGACCAGGTGCGCGATCAGCGCGTCCCCCAGGCCGCGTCCCTGGTGGCTGGGCAGGATCGCCACGTCGCAGATGTAGGAACAGTCGAGACCGTCGGCCAGCGCGCGTCCGGCCGCGACCAGCACGCCGTCCTCGTAGCCGAACCGGCGGAACATGCTGTTCGTGAACACGGTTTTCAGGCGCTCCGGCGACTTGTTCCCGAGCGGCGCCTTGCGGTACAGCTCGGAAAGCTCGTTCCAATCGATCGCGTCGAGCGTATCGGTCCAGGTCACGGTCATGGCTGTCCTTGCGTTGTGGATCGAATCGCGATTGTAGCGGTGTCGCAAAGAAAAAGCCCGGTCCGCTCGCGCGGCCGGGCTGTCGATGACGCGTCCGGATTTACTCGGACTTCGCGCCGAGATCGGCAGGCTTGACGTTGATCTTCGCCTTCGCCTTGTGCTTCAGCGCTTCGACGAAGCCATAGGTCTCGGCATTGCCGACGGCGCGGCCGATCTGTTCCGCTTCCTGCTTGCGGCGCGCCACGTCCGGCTGGGCCGGCTGGCTTACCTTGTTGATGCGGTAGACGCCATAACCCACGCCCGGGATGTCGACGCCGACATAGGCCGGCAGCTTGCTCGCGTCCGCCTTCAGCACGGCGACCGCGGCCGTTTCGTTGATCGTCGGCTGCTTCGTGCGCGCCACGATCTTCGCTTCGCCGAAGCCGGCGGTATCGCCCGATGCCTTGGCGGCGGCGAGTTTCGCCTCGCCGGCCTGGCGTGCCAGCTTGGCGGCTTCTTCCTGCGTCACGCGCTGGCGGATGGCGGCTTCGACGTCGGCCAGCGGACGCTTGGTCGCCGGCTTGAATTCCACGACGCGGCCTGCGACCAGCGTACCCGGCGCCACTTCGACGGCGTCCGTGTTGCGCTTGTTCTTCACCGCGTCGCTGCCGAAGATCGCTTCCAGGAACTTCGGATTGTTGACCGGCGATGGGCCCAGGGCCGGGTTCGGCGCGCGGGTCAGGCCTTCGGCGGTCTGGATCGTCAGGCCCAGCTTGTCGGCGACCGGCTTCAGGCTGTCCGACTGCTCGTACACGGTGTTGCGGAAGGTTTCCGCCAGCTCGGTGTACTTGGCCGACATCTTCGCCTTCTTGAGCTCGGCAGCGATCTCCGGCTTCGCCTCTTCCAGCGACTTCTGGGTTTCCGGCACGATCTTCGTGATCTTGATGATGTGGTAGCCGAATTCCGAACGGACGAGTCCGCTGACTTCGCCTTCCTTCAGGCCGTAGATCGCGTCTTCGACGGGCTTGACGAACACGCCCTTCTGCACGACGCCCAGGTCGCCGCCCAGCTCGGCCGAGCCCGGATCCTGCGATTGCGCCTTGGCGATCTTCGCGAAGTCGTTCGGGTTCTTGCGCACGTCATCCAGGATCGCCTGCGCCTTGGCCTTCGCGGCGGCGTCCTCGGCGGCCGAGGCGCCCTTCTTCACGTTGATCAGGATGTGGCTGGCGGTGCGCTTTTCCGGCGTGGTGAAGCGCGCCTTGTTCTTGTTGTACGCGTCGGCGATTTCGGCGTCGGACACGTTGACCTGCTTCTCGACGGCGGACGCATCGAACACGACGTACTCGGCCTTGACGGATTCCGGCACCTGGAACAGCGCCGCATTCTTGTCGTAATAAGCCTTGACCATGTCATCCGTGACCTTGACCTGCGAAACGTAGTTCGCCGCCGGGAACAACTGCTCCTGCACTTCGCGCTCTTCGTCGTTGATGTCCGACAGGCGGTTGGCGACGGTACGCGGTGCGAACGCGGTCTGCTGCACGGAACCGACGAGCTGCTGCACGGCCAGGTCGTGGCGCATGCGCTGGTCGAACATCTCCGGCGTCATGCCCTGCGCGGCCAGCGCGGCCTTGTAGCGGTCCATGTCGAACGTGCCGTCTTCCTTGCGGAACGCCTGGATCTCGAGGATCGCCTTCTGCAGCGCGGCGTCGCTCACCGTCAGGTGGTTGCGGACGATCTCGGCGTTGATGGCGCGCTCGGCCACGAGCTGGTCGAGCACGGCCTGCTTCGCTTCCGGCGTCTCGAACAGTTTCTGGTCGAACTGCTCGCCCATCATCTGGCGGGCCTGGTCCAGCTGGCGGCGCTGGGCGGCTTCCCACTCCTGCTGGGTGATCTTTTTCCCGTCCACGGTCGCCACACCATCGTTGCTGCCGCGTTCGTTGTAGCTGCTGACGCCGACCAGAACGAACGACGGAACGATCAGCAGCAGCAGGAAGAACTGCATCAGGCGCTGGTGAGTACGGATAAATTCAAACATGGTCAGCCAATCAAGGTTGAAAATGCGTTATCGAAAAACTTAAAAAAAAAGGCGAACCTAGGTTCGCCTCTCTTTCAGTATCTGGCGGAGCGGACGGGGCTCGAACCCGCGACCCCCGGCGTGACAGGCCGGTATTCTAACCAACTGAACTACCGCTCCAGATTCTTTTGCATTTCGGTGACGGAGCGGACGGGACTCGCCGACGTTCCGCCGGCCGCGGAATCGCTTGCAAGCGATTCCCTTCGATCCCTACACCGTGTTGCCCGCAGGGGCAACACTACGTCTGCTAAACCGTGGCGGAGCGGACGGGGCTCGAACCCGCGACCCCCGGCGTGACAGGCCGGTATTCTAACCAACTGAACTACCGCTCCACGAAATACTGGGTGCTACTCGACTGACTGGAATCCAGCAGCGTCCTGCTGCGTGTCAGCGCAGCGGAGGCATTAGTTTACTGCATCTTTCAGTGCTTTACCAGCCTTAAATTTCGGGACCTTGGCCGCCTTGATCTTGATGGCTTCCTTCGTGCGCGGATCGCGGCCCGTGCGTGCGGCGCGCTCGCCGACGGTGAACGTGCCGAAGCCGACCAGCGTCACGCTGTCGTTGTTCTTCAACGTGTTGGTCACAGCGTCGATCATGGCATCGAGGGCGCGTGCCGCGGAAGCTTTGGTCAGGTCCGCAGACTTCGCGATTTCTTCGATCAGTTCAGTTTTGTTCACTTTCTTCCCTCGTTGTGCGTTCTGGACACGGTCTGCACGACCGGGTCGGATTGACCGTCGGCAAAAACCGCAAGGGCGTATTAAACAAGCCGACAATGCGTTGTGTCAAGTAACGCACGAGCAACTGCGCGACATAAAAAAACGGCACCCGAAGGTGCCGCATGTCACGCTGCCCAGCAGGCTCAGTGCTTGACGACGCCGCCCTGGCCGTCGCTCGTGGCGGTCGTCACCGACGACGAGGACGCCGCTACCGCCGGCACGTCGACGATCGGTTCCGGCTGGCGTTCCAGTGCCACTTCCAGCACTTTCTCGATCCAGCGCACCGGCACGATCTCGAGCTTGTTCTTGACGTTGTCAGGAATGTCCGCGAGATCCTTCACGTTCTGCTCGGGGATCAGCACGGTCTTGATGCCGCCGCGCTGGGCCGCCAGCAGCTTTTCCTTCAGGCCGCCGATCGGCAGGACTTCGCCGCGCAACGTGATCTCGCCCGTCATCGCCACATCGGCGCGAACCGGGATGCCCGTGAACACCGACACCAGCGCCGTCGTCAGGCCGATACCGGCCGACGGACCGTCCTTCGGCGTCGCGCCTTCCGGCAAGTGAACGTGGATGTCGGTCTTCTCGAACACCTCGTTCTTGATGCCCAGGCGCGCCGCACGGCTGCGGACCACGGTGCGCGCGGCTTCGATCGATTCCTTCATCACGTCGCCCAGCGTACCGGTACGGATGACGGCACCTTTACCCGGCACCTGCACGGCTTCGATCGTCAGCAGGTCGCCGCCGACTTCCGTCCAGGCGAGGCCCGACACCTGGCCGATCTGGTTTTCCTTCTCGGCCACGCCGAAGTCGTAGCGGCGGACACCCAGGAATTTATCCAGGTTCTTCGACGACACGATCACGCGCTTGCTGTCCTTCTTGAGCAGCAGCATCTTGACGACCTTGCGGCAGATCTTCGAGATTTCGCGCTCGACCGAACGCACACCGGCTTCGCGGGTGTAGTAGCGGATGATGTCGCGGATCGCCGCCTCGTCGACCTTGATCTCTTCATCCTTCAGGCCGTTCGCCTTGATCTGCTTCGGCAGCAGGTAGCGCTGCGCGATGCTCGTCTTCTCGTCCTCGGTATAACCCGACAGGCGGATCACTTCCATACGGTCCAGCAGGGCCGGCGGGATGTTGAACGAGTTCGACGTCGCCACGAACATCACGTCCGACAGGTCGAAGTCCACCTCGACGTAGTGGTCCGAGAACGTGTGGTTCTGCGCCGGATCCAGCACTTCGAGCAGGGCCGACGACGGGTCGCCGCGGAAGTCCGCGCCCATCTTGTCGATTTCGTCCAGCAGGAACAGCGGGTTGCGCACGCCGACCTTCGCCAGCGACTGCAGCACCTTGCCCGGCATCGAGCCGATGTAGGTACGGCGGTGGCCGCGGATCTCGGCTTCGTCACGGACGCCGCCCAGTGCCATGCGGACGTACTTGCGGTTCGTCGCGCGGGCGATCGATTCGCCCAGCGACGTTTTACCGACGCCCGGAGGACCGACGAAGCACAGGATCGGCGCCTTCAGCTTGTCGACGCGCTGTTGCACCGCGAGGTATTCGAGGATGCGTTCCTTGATCTTGTCGAGGCCGTAGTGGTCGGCTTCCAGGACTTCCTGGGCCTTTTCCAGGTCGATCGTGACCTTGGATTTCTTTTTCCACGGCAGCGACACGAGCGTGTCGATGTAATTGCGCACGACGGTGGCTTCGGCCGACATCGGCGACATCAGCTTGAGCTTCTTGATCTCGGCCTGGGCTTTGTCCATGGCCTCCTTCGGCATCTTGGCGGCGATGACCTTCTTCTCGAGTTCCTCGATGTCGGCACCCTCTTCGCCTTCGCCCAGTTCCTTCTGGATGGCCTTGACCTGTTCGTTCAGGTAGTACTCGCGCTGCGATTTCTCCATCTGGCGCTTGACGCGGCCGCGGATGCGCTTTTCGACCTGCAGGATGTCGAGCTCGCCCTCAAGCTGGCCGAGCAGGTGCTCCAGGCGCTTGGCGACGTTGAAGATTTCCAGGATGACCTGTTTCTGCTCGAGTTTCAGCGGCAGGTGGGCCGCGACGGTGTCGGCCAGGCGGCCGGCGTCGTCGATACCGGCCAGCGAAGCCAGGATCTCGGGCGGGATCTTCTTGTTCAGTTTGACGTACTGGTCGAACTGCTGGACGATCGCGCGGCGCATTGCCTCGACTTCGGAGTCGTCCCCGATTTCCGAATTGATCGGAGTCAGGTCGGCGATGAAATGGCTCGGCGCGTCGTTGATGTGATTGATGCGTGCACGCTGCGCGCCTTCGACCAGCACCTTCACGGTGCCGTCCGGCAGCTTCAGCATTTGCAGAATATTGGCCACGCAGCCGATCTCGTAGATGTCTGCGGCGGAGGGTTCGTCCTTGGCAGCGGCCTTTTGGGCGGCGAGCATGATGCTCTTACCCTGTTCCATGGCAGCCTCGAGCGCCTTGATGGATTTCGGGCGGCCAACGAACAGCGGTATCACCATATGCGGGAACACCACCACGTCGCGCAGGGGCAGCAGGGGCAGCGTCATTTGCTCGGTCAATTTGGAAGTTGTCATGGCATACCTTATAGAAAGCGTGTAGACGATGTGGGAGCACACTGTCGAAACACAATACCGGCCCGGAAATATTTTCTACAAGTAAAAAAACTTTAACTTGATACGAATAATAGCCGTTTCTACAAAAGTCTTGAATTCAAATAAAAAAGCCACTTCACAGCATCGGCCGCGAGTGGCTTTTCGATTGAAGCCGTCTTTTGTTGAGATTGATTGTACCGTCTCAACTCAGCGATTCAATACCTTTGTTGTGTTTGCGCCCGGAAATTTTTCAGCTTGGTTCAATTTTCGCCTGCAGCCTTCGGCGATTCGCTGTAAATCAGCAAAGGTTTCGCGCCATTCGTGATCGTATTTTCATCGATGACGACTTTCACGACATTTTGCTGGCTCGGCAATTCATACATCACGTCGAGCAGAGCGTGTTCCAGGATCGAACGGAGGCCACGTGCGCCGGTCTTGCGCGCCAATGCCTTCTTGGCAATCGCGTGCAGGGCCGCCGGGCGGATTTCCAGTTCGGCGCCTTCCATATCCAGCAGTTTCGAATACTGCTTGATGAGGGCGTTTTTCGGCTCGACCAGAATCTGGATCAAAGCCTCTTCCGTGAGCTCGCTCAGGGTAGCTACGACAGGCAGACGGCCGACAAGTTCCGGAATCAGGCCGAACTTGATCAGGTCTTCCGGTTCCGCTTCCAGCAGGATGTCGCTGACGGAACGCTGCGTCTGGCTCTTGACGCTGGCCGCGAAGCCGATGCCGCTCTTTTCCGAACGGTTCTGGATGATCTTGTCCAGGCCGTCGAATGCGCCGCCGCAGATGAACATGATGTTCGTCGTGTCGATCTGTACGAAATCCTGGTTCGGATGCTTGCGGCCGCCCTGCGGGGGCACCGACGCCATCGTGCCTTCGATCAGCTTCAGCAGCGCCTGCTGCACGCCCTCGCCCGACACGTCGCGGGTGATGGACGGGTTGTCGGACTTGCGCGAAATCTTGTCGATCTCGTCGATGTAGACGATGCCGCGCTGGGCCTTCTCGACTTCGTAGTTGCAGCTCTGCAGCAGCTTCTGGATGATGTTCTCGACGTCCTCGCCGACATAGCCGGCTTCCGTCAGCGTGGTCGCGTCGGCGATCACGAACGGGACGTTCAGCATGCGCGCCAGGGTCTGGGCCAGCAGGGTTTTACCGGAACCGGTCGGGCCGACGAGCAGGATGTTGCTCTTGGCCAGTTCGACGTCGTCCTTCTTGCCCAGGTGCTTCAGGCGCTTGTAATGGTTGTAGACCGCCACCGACAGGATGCGCTTCGCCGTCTGCTGGCCGATGACATATTGATCGAGCAGTTCGGCGATCTCGTGCGGAGTCGGCAGGTCGGACTTGGCGCCCGCCACCGATTCGACGTTCGAGGTCTCGTCGCGGATGATGTCATTGCACAGGTCAATACACTCGTCGCAGATGAAGACCGAAGGTCCAGCGATGAGCTTCTTGACCTCGTGCTGGCTCTTGCCGCAGAACGAGCAGTACAGGAGTTTTTCGCCGCTAGAGGATTTTTTGTCTGACATGGGGCAGGTTTCAGTTGAATTGCTATGAATATAACGCTAATACGAGGGCGCAACAAGTGCGCACGACACCATGCTACCCGATTTGAAAACAAAACGCCCGAAGCGCTGTCGCGTCCGGGCGTATTTGAGCAACAGTTGTCGAGTGCACCAAGCGATCTCGAAAACCGCGCGGTGTACCCTCAGCCGCGGTTCGTCAGAACCTTGTCGATGAGACCATATTCCACGGCCTCTTCGCTCGACATGAAACGGTCGCGATCGGTATCCTTGTGGATCTGTTCGATCGTCTGGCCGGTGTTGTCCGCCATGATGCGGGCCAGGCGTTCGCGCAGGTACAGGATTTCCTTGGCCTGGATCTCGATGTCCGACGCCATGCCCTGCGAGCCACCGGACGGCTGGTGGATCATGACACGCGAGTTCGGCAGCGAGAAGCGCTTGCCCTTGGCGCCGGCGGCCAGCAGGAACGCGCCCATCGAGGCGGCCAGGCCGGTGCACAGCGTCGACACGTCGGGCTTGATGAAGTTCATCGTGTCGAAGATGGCGAGGCCAGCCGACACGGAACCACCCGGCGAGTTGATGTACAGCGAGATGTCCTTGTCCGGATTCTCGCTTTCCAGGAACAGCAGCTGGGCCACGATGAGGTTGGCCATCTGGTCGTTGACAGGGCCGACCAGGAAAATGACGCGCTCCTTCAGCAGGCGCGAGTAGATGTCGTAGGCGCGCTCGCCGCGGCCGCTCTGCTCGATCACCATCGGCACGAGGCCGAGGGCTTGGGTATCCAATGCCGGATTACGATTCATACCTGTCAATTCCTTTGTAAAAGTTACGAAGCCGCACTATCTCAGACTTCTCTCAAGAACGTCGTACGGCTTCATCAAGGAAGTTAAGCCTGTGCAGCGCTTCCCATCAGCTCGTCAAAGGCGATGTCCTTGGTCGTCACCTTTGCCTTGCCGAGCACATAGTTAACGACGTTTTCTTCCAATACAAGAGCTTCCACTTCGCCCAGGCGACGACGGTCGCTGTAGTAGTACTTCAGGACTTCCTTCGGATCTTCGTAGCTCTGCGAGAAGTCTTCGATCTGGGCCTTCACCTGCTCTTGCGTAGCTTGCAGGTTGTTCTCCGAGACCAGCTGCGACAGGATCAGGCCCAGGCGCACGCGGCGCTCGGCCTTGGTGGCGAACAGGTCGGCCGGGAACGGCAGGCTCTGCACGTCCATGCCGCGCTGGGCCATGTCCTGGCGGGTCTGCTCGGCCAGGCGCTGCGAATCCTGCTCGATCATAACCTTCGGCACGTCCATTTCGGTGTGCTTGACCAGGGCGTCCATCACGGCTTCCTTGTTGCGGGCCTTGATGCGGGCGTTGACTTCACGCTCCAGGTTGACCTTGATGTCTTCGCGCATTTTCTCGATGCTGCCATCTTCGATGCCCAGCGTCTTGGCGAACTCGGCGTCGACTTCCGGCAGGTGCGCCCATTCCAGCTTCTTCAGCGTGATGGTGAACTCGGCGGTTTTACCGGCCACGTCCTTGCCATGGTAGTCTTCCGGGAAGGCCAGCGGGAAGGTCTTCGACTCGCCCACTTTCAGGCCGACGGTCGCGGCTTCGAATTCCGGCAGCATGCGGCCTTCACCCAGCACGAATGCATAGTCTTCGGCTTTGCCGCCCGGGAATTCAACGCCGTCGATGACGCCGACGAAGTCGACGGTCACGCGGTCGCCGTTCGCTGCGACCGGCTCGCCGCCATCACCGTGCTCACCGGCTTCGCCCTTGGTGTGGTAGTGCACGCGCTGCTTGCGCAGGATGTCGATGGTCTTGTCGATCTCGGCATCGGTCACGTCGGTCTTGACGGTCTCGATCTCGATCCCCTCCAGGCCCGGCAGCGACACTTCCGGATAAACTTCGAAGGTCGCGTCGAAGGCCAGCATGCCTTCCGGTGCGTCCTGCTTCGGCTCGATTTTCGGCATGCCGGCAACGCGCAGCTGCGCTTCGTCCGCGGCACTGCTGAACGCCTGACCGACTTTGTCGTTCAGCACGTCGGATTCGATCTGGTAGCCGTACTGCGCAGCGACCATCTTCAGCGGCACCTTGCCCGGACGGAAGCCCGGAGCACGAGCGGTCTTGGCCTGCTTCTTGAGGCGCTTTTCAACTTCCGTACGTACGTCGCTCAGCGGAAAAGAGATCGTCAAGCGACGCTCGAGTTTACCCAGGTTTTCGACTGCAGTTGCCATTGTAAAAATCGTCCAAAAAAATAATTGTTCGTGGTGCGAGGAAGGGGACTCGAACCCCTACACCATTGCTGGCGTCAGGACCTAAACCTGGTGCGTCTACCAATTTCGCCATCCTCGCGCAGGATTGCTGATCTTGCCACAAAAACAAAGGGCGCCCGACAATGAAACCGGCCGCCCTGAATCCAATGTCTAGGGGCTACAACTTCAACCCGATATTTTACTGGATTTTCTGACACCATTGGGCAGATTTTAAATCGTATCAAATCGCCCGATATTTCAAGGATTTACGACCGCCTCCCGGGTGTGCACCGGCCGCTTTACCCGGAACCATGCGGCATACAGCGCCGGCAGGAACAACAGCGTGAGCGCCGTGGCGACCAATAATCCACCCATGATCGCGATCGCCATCGGGCCCCAGAACACGGAACGGGACAGCGGGATCATCGCCAGCGCCGCCGCGGCGGCCGTCAGCAGGATCGGCCGGCACCGCCGCACGGCGCTTTCGACGATCGCTTCCCACGCCGGGTGCCCGGCCGCGATGTCCTTTTCGATCTGGTCGACGAGGATCACGGAATTGCGCACCACCATGCCGAACAGCGCGATCACGCCAAGGTTGGCCACGAAGCCGAACGGCGCATTGAACAGCAGCAGCCCCATCGCGGCACCCGCGATACCCAGCGGCCCGGTGAGGAAGACCATCACGGACCGCGAGAAGCTGTGCAGCTGCAGCATCAGCAGGGTGAACACGATGAACAGCACCAGCGGGACGTTCGCCGAGATCGAGTCTTCCGCCGTCGAACTGTTCGCGGCCGCGCCTTCCAGCTTGATCCGGTAGCCAGCCGGCAGCTTCGCGCGCAGCGCGTCCAGTTTCGCATTGACCTGGTCGGACACGGTCGGTCCCTGCACGCCTTCGACGACGTCCGACTGGACCATGATCGCCCACTCGCGCCCGTAGCGCTGCACGACACCCGGCTCCCACACGAATTCGATGCGCGCCAGCTGCGACAGCGGCACGGCCCTGCCGGACGGCGTCGGCACGTTCGTGTTGGCGAGCACGGACATGTTCGAGCGCTCGTCCAGCGGCTGGCGCACGACGATGTCGATCAGTCGGTTGCTTTCCCGGAACTGGCCCACCGTCGTTCCCGACAGGAGGGTCGCGATCGTGCGGCGCACGGTCTGCGACGTGACGCCCAGCGCGCGCATCTTGTCCTGGTCCAGCTCCAGCCGCAGCACTTTCACGGATTCGTTCCAGTTGTCGTTCACGCCCACCGTGTTCGGGTTGGCGATCATGATCTCCTTCACCTGGTCGGCGACCTTGCGCACGACGCCGATGTCCGGCCCCATCACCTGGAACTGCACCGGGTACGGCACCGGCGGCCCGTTCGGCAGCAGTTTGACGCGGCCGCGCACTTCGGGGAAATCCGACTTGAACCTGTCCTCGATCTTGCGCTTGAGGGCATCGCGCTGATGGACGTTCTTCGGCAGCACGACGAATTGCGACACGTTCGACGCCGGGAAGATCTGGTCCAGCGGCAGGTAGAAGCGCGGGCTGCCCGTGCCGATGTACGACGTCACGCTGTCCGTTTCCGGCTGCGCGCGGGCAAAGGCTTCGAATTTCTTCGCCAGCGCCTCGTTGACGGCGAAGCTCGTCCCTTCCGGCGCCCACATCTCGACCATCAGTTCGGGGCGGCTCGAATCGGGGAAGAACTGCTTCTCGATGAACTTGAAGCCGAACACGCCCAGGAAGAACACGGCGAGCGACAGCACGATCGTCGTCTTGCGCCATTCCACGCAGCGGTCGACGAGACGGCGGAAGCGCTGGTACATCGGCGTGTCGAACACGTCGTGGTGCCCGTCGCCGTGAGGTTTTACCCGCAGGAGGATGAAACCGATGTAGGGCGTGAAGGTGACGGCGACGACCCACGACACGAGCAGCGCGATCGCGTTCACGGAAAACATCGAGAACGTGTACTCGCCGGCCGCCGATTTCGCGAGGCCGATCGGCAGGAAGCCCGCCGCCGTGATCAGGGTCCCCGTAAGCATGGGGAACGCGGTCGACGTGTACGCGAACGTGGCCGCGTCGAAGCGCGACATGCCCTCCTCCATCTTCCGCACCATCATCTCCACGGCGATGATGGCGTCGTCCACGAGCAGCCCCAGCGCGATGATCAGCGCACCCAGCGAGATCTTGTGCAGCGAAATGTCGAACACGCGCATGAACAGGAACGTAATCGCCAGTACGAGGGGAATCGTCAGCGCGACGACGAGGCCGGGGCGCACGTCCAGGCGCAGCTTCGGCTTCGTGTGCAGGCCGAGCGCGACGAACGACACGACCAGAACGACGACGACGGCCTCGATCAGGCTGTGCATGAATTCGCTGACGGACGCCGTGACGGCCGCGGGCTGGTTCGACACGCGCTCCAGTTCGATGCCGACGGGGAGCTGGCTGCGGATGCGTTCGACCGTCAGTTCCAGGCCCTTGCCCAGCTCGATGATATTGCCGCCCTTCTCCATCGACACGCCCAGGCCGATCACGTCCTTGCCGTTGAAGCGCATCTTGTCGTGCGGCGGATCCTCGTACGCGCGCTCGACTCTTGCGAAATCGCCGAGGCGGAACGTCGTGTTCCCCGCGCGCAGGCTCAGGTCCTCGAGCTGCTTGACGGTCTTCAGGCCGCCGGTAACGCGCACCTGCAGGTTTTCCAGCGGCGTCACGAGCACGCCGGCCGACTCGATGCCGTTCTGCGTGGCGATCTGGTTTACGATCTGCTCGAACGGGATGCCCAGCTGCGCGAACTTCTGCTGCGAGAACAGGATGTTGACTTTTTCCTGCTGCACGCCGAACTGCTCGACCTTCGACACGAGCGGCACGGCGAGCAGCTGCTGGCGCACGAAATCGGCGTAGTCGCGCATCTCGGCATAGGTAAATCCGTCGCCCGACAGCGCGAAGATGGAGCCGTACGTGTCGCCGAATTCGTCGTTGAAGAACGGCCCGATCACGCCGGGCGGCAGGGTCCCCGCGATGTCGCCGACTTTCTTGCGCACCTGGTACCACACGCCCTGCACCTCCGCCGGCGGCGTGGATTCCTTCAGTTCGATGATGATCGTCGTCTCGCCCGGCTTGGAAAAGCTGCGCAGCTTGTCGATGTGCGGCGTCTCCTGCAGCTTCTGTTCGAGCTTGTCCGCCACCTGCTGGGCCATCTGCACGGACGTGGCGCCGGGCCAGTACGCGGTCATGACCATCACGCGGAAGGTGAACGGCGGATCCTCGTCCTGGCCCAGTTTGCCGTAGCTGATGATGCCGCCGATGAGCAGCGCGGCGATCAGGTAGCGGGTCAGCGGGATGTTTTCCAGCGCCCAGCGCGACAGGTTGAAGCCTCTCATTTCAAAACCTCCTGAGGCCCCCCGACCGGTGAAACCTCCTGAGGGCCCCCGACCGGTGCCCCCGGGCACCGGTCGCTTCCGCCTCCGCATCGCCGCGGCGCGCGACGTCCGCCGTCAGCACCTTCACTTTCTGGCCCGGCTTCAGCAGGTGCACGCCGGCCGTGACGACCGTCTGGCCCGGCTTCACGCCGCCCGCGAGCACCACGTCGTTGCCGGACACGCCACCCACCTGCACGGGCACGAGGTGCACGGCGCCGTTCTCGATCACCCACACCGACGTCGCGCCCTTGTTCTGGTACAGCGCGGACAGCGGCACCTTGATCGCGGCACCCGTGTTCGCATGCGCCAGCTGGACGACCGCCGTCATGCCGAGGCGGATGTCTTCCTGCGCCGGGATCGCCACTTTCACGGTGTACGTGCGCGTGGCGGGATCGGCCACCGGCGCCACTTCGCGGATCTTGCCCGGAATGCCGCGGTCCGGATCCGCCCACAGCCGGACCTTTACTGTGCCCACCTTGCGCAGCTCGTCGACCTGGTCTTCCGGCACGCCGATCACCACTTCCTTCTCGTCCGTCCGCGCCACGCGCACGACCGGGGTGCCGGCCTGCACGACCTGGCCCACTTCCGCATCGATGCCCGTCACGACGCCGTCCGTGTCGGAAACGAGGTTCGCATAACCCGTCTGGTTGGCCTGCTCGCTCGACGCGGCGCGCGCCGCTTCCACGTTCGCCTGCGCCGAGCGCGCGGCCGCCACTTTCTGGTCGAGCACCGCCTGGCTGACGAAGTTCTGGCCGCGCAGGTCCTGGTAGCGCTTCAGGTCCGCGCGCGCCAGCTCGTACGTCGTTTGCGCCGCGCGCAGGTTCGCCTGGGCCTGGGCCTGGCCGAGCCGGAGGTCCTGCGGATCGAGCTGCATCAGCACCTGGCCGCGCTTGACGACCGTGCCCACGTCCACCTTGCGGGCGCTGATCTTGCCCCCGACGCGGAAACCGAGGCGGGATTCGTAACGGGGCCGGACGTCGCCGGAAAACTCCGCCGACGAACCGACCGTGCCCGTCGCGAGCGTGAGGGCACGCACGGGGCGTACGTCTTCGGCGGGGGTGTCGTTACGGGAGCAGCCTGCCAGCGATACGGCGGCCAGGACCAGGGTCAAAGGAACGGCGAACGAAAAAGCACGCATTGTTTTCCTCATGGTGGCCCGGCCGGGACGGCGAGGCACTGTCGTGGATTTAGCCTAGCAATTATAATCATGCCATTATCGCCAGTAAATGACTTTAGAGTCAGCAATCTACCGAGTCGCATGGCCGTCGACCATTACGAAAACTTCCCTGTCGCGTCGATCCTCCTCCCCCGCCGCCTCGTGCCGGCGGTGGAGGCGATCTATGCGTTCGCCCGCAGCGCCGACGACCTCGCCGACGAGGGCGACGCCACCCCGGCCGAACGCCTGGCCGCCCTGCAGGCGTACGAGGCGGCGCTGGACGCCATCGCGGCCGGCAAGCCCCCGGCCGAGCCCATGTTCCAGCGCCTCGCCGCCGTGCTGGCGGAATACAGGCTGCCCCTGCAGCCGCTGCGCGACCTGCTCTCGGCCTTCAAGCAGGACGTCGTCACGACGCGCTACCCGGATTTCCCGCACCTGCTGGATTACTGCCGGCGCTCCGCCGATCCGGTCGGGCGCCTGATGCTGGGGCTGTACGGCGTGGACGACGCGACGAGCCTGCGCGAGTCGGACGCCGTCTGCACGTCGCTCCAGTTGATCAACTTCTGGCAGGACGTCGCCATCGACATCGCCAAGGGCCGCATTTACCTGCCTCTGGACGATCTCGTTCGCTTCGGCGTGACCCAGGACGTCATCGAGGAGGGCCGCATGAACCCCGCCTGGCGCGCGCTGATGCGCTTCGAGGTGGACCGGGCGCGCGCACTGATGCTGGAAGGCGCGCCGCTCGCCACCCGCCTGCCGGGCCGCATCGGCTGGGAGTTGCGCATGGTCGTCCAGGGCGGCCTGCGCATCCTGGAAGCGATCGAACGCGTGGATTACGACGTGTTCCGGCGCCGTCCGCGCCTGAAACGCCTCGA
This sequence comes from Massilia sp. CT11-137, assembly GCF_047302885.1. NCBI lineage: Bacteria > Pseudomonadati > Pseudomonadota > Betaproteobacteria > Burkholderiales > Oxalobacteraceae > Massilia > Massilia sp. CT11-137. The sequence continues at coordinate 3,053,144 of NZ_JBKYMP010000002.1, read as the reverse complement.
CTGGCTCACGGTAGGCTGGCGCGCACTACGTATGTAACGCCTCATCGGCTAAGATAGCGGACTTGCTCCGCGCAATAACAACCTAATTATGTCCCCCGACGAATACTGCCAACAAAAGACCGCGCAAAGCGGCTCCAGCTTCTACTACAGCTTCCTGTTCCTGCCGCCCGAGCGGCGCCGGGCGATCACGGCGCTGTACGCGTTCTGCCGGGAAGTCGACGACACGGTCGACGAAGCCACCGACCAGTCGGTCGCGCGCATCAAGCTGGCATGGTGGCGCAACGAGGTCGCGCAGATGTATTCGGGCACGCCCACGCATCCCGTGATGCTGGCGCTGAAGCCGCACATCCAGCCGTACGACCTGAAACAGGAACACCTGCAGGCCATCATCGACGGCATGGAAATGGACCTCGACCAGTCGCGCTACCTCGACTACCCGAACCTGAAGAAATACTGCTGGCACGTGGCGGGCGTCGTCGGGATCCTGTCGGCCAGCATCTTCGGGGTGACCAATCCGCAGACCTTGAAGTACGCGGAGACGCTGGGCCTCGCGTTCCAGCTCACGAACATCATCCGCGACGTGGGCGAGGATGCGCGCAAGGGCCGCATCTACCTGCCGGTCAACGAACTGCAGCAGTTTGGCGTGACGGCGGCCGACCTGCTGAACGCGCGCCACAGCGAGAAGTTCGAAGCGCTGATGACATTCCAGGCCGCCCGCGCGCAACAGCTGTACGACGACGCGTTCGCGCTGCTGCCGCAGGAAGACCGGCGCGCGCAGCGCCCCGGCCTCATGATGGCCGCCATCTACCGCACGCTGCTCGACGAGATCGAGCGCGACGGCTTCCACGTCCTCACCCAGAAGATCTCCCTGACGCCGCTGCGCAAGCTGTGGCTCGCGTGGAAGACGTATGTCCGCGGCTGAGAAACGGCAGGTCGCGGTCGTCGGCGGCGGCTGGGCGGGATGCGCGGCGGCCGTCGCGCTGCTGGACGCGGGCTGCGGCGTCACCCTGTTCGAAGCCGCGCGCACGCTGGGCGGCCGCGCCCGCGCGATCGAGACGAACGGGCGCCTGCTCGACAACGGTCAGCACATCATGCTGGGCGCCTATGCGGATACGTTGCGCCTGATGCGCCGCGTGGGCGTCGACCCGAAACAGGCGTTGTTGCGGCTGCCGCTGCAGATGCGCTACCCGGCGGGCGGCGACGGCATGGACTTCGTCGCCCCGCGCCTGCCCGCGCCCCTGCACATGCTCGTCGCGCTGCTGCGCGCCCGTGGCCTGGACCGCGCCGACAAGCTGGCCCTCGCCCGCTTCACGACGACCGCGCGCTGGATGGGCTGGCAGTTGCACAACGACTGCAGCGTGGCGGAACTCCTGGTCCGCTACGACCAGACCGAACGCCTGAATCGCCTGATGTGGCGCCCGCTGTGCCTGGCGGCGCTGAACACGCCGCCGGAACGCGCGTCCGCCCAGGTCTTCCTGGCCGTGCTGCGCGACAGCCTTGGCGCAAAGCGCGCCGCGTCCGACATGCTGATTCCGCGCGTGCTGCTCGACGCCCTGTTCCCGCAAGCGGCGCGCCGCTACCTGGAAAGCCGCGGCGCCGCCGTGCACACGGGCCGCCGCATCGATGCGCTGGGCCCCGACGGCGGCACGTGGAGCGTGCACGCGGGCGCCGACGTGCAGACGTTCGACGCCGTCGTGCTGGCGGCCCCGCCGTGGCAGGCGGCGGCACTGCTGCGGCCTCTCGACGGCACCGCCGGCATCGTCTCCCGACTCGATGCGCTGGCCTATGAACCGATCGCCACCGTGTACCTGCAATACGCGGCCGGGGTCCGCCTGCCGCTGCCGTTCTGCGCGCTGGCCGACGCGCCGCATGACAACCGCTGGGGCCAGTTCGTGTTCGACCGCGGCCAGCTCGATCCCGGCCAGGACGGTCTGTTGGCCGTCGTGGTCAGCGGCGCGGATCCGGCCGGAGACATGGGCCAGGATGCGCTGGCGGCAAGCGTGGCCGCCCAACTGGCCGCTGCATTCGCGCAGCCGGGCCTCGCGACGCCGCAGTGGAGCCGCGTGATCACGGAAAAGCGCGCCACGTTCGCGTGTTCCCCCGCGCTGGACCGCCCGGCCAACGCCACGGACTTGCCCGGCCTCGCGCTGGCGGGCGACTACACGGCCTGCGACTATCCGGCCACGCTGGAGGCGGCGGTGCGCAGCGGGGTGGCCGCAGCCAATGTCATCACAGGAGTCGGACGATGAGCGGCCAGAAGCCCGCGGCCTCGAGACCGTCATCCCCGCGCAGGCGGAGGTCCAGGTTCTGCGTCCAGGGCCGACGAAATCGGGTTCCCGCCGGCGCGGGAACGACGCGCCGGGGCAGCCGGTCATCCCGCCTGATCGCACCCTGCCCCGCATTTTCCGCAGCCTGTCGCACCCCGGTGGCGCACGCCGTCCCGGATCCGTACAGTAGCAACATCGAAACGAGTGTTAGCGGAAATGCAAATGAACATCCATCTCGGCGTACGTACCCTTGCCCTGCTGGCCGTCGTGGCGGCCGCGACGATCGCCCTGGTGCACGCGGGCGAGGCCCCCGATCCGGCACTGAACGCCATGCTGTTGCTTGGCCGAAATTAATACCGCCCTGCCAGGAGTAACGATGGGCAAACTGGAATACCTCGAGGCGCTCAAGCGGGCCATGCTGGGCCTGCCACCCGACGTCCAGGCCAGGACACTGGCCTATTACGAGCAGCGCTTCGTCGACGGCGTCGCCGCCGGACGGGGCGAGCCGGACGTGGCGCGCGAGCTCGACGATCCGACGAAGATCGCCATGACCCTGCGCGCGAGCGCCCACCTGAACGCGTTCGCGGAGAAGAAGAACCCGGCGAACGGGTTCGCCGAGAAGACGAACCCGGCCAACGTGCTGCGCGTCGCCATATCCGCCGTCGGCCTGGCCATCTTCAATTTGTTCATGATCGTGCCCGCAATGGTCTACTCGGCGCTGCTGTTCGCCCTGTACGTGTGCGCGCTGACGTTCTACCTGGCCGGCATCGCGACGACGGCGAGCGGCCTGGCCGGCGCCAACGAACTCGTACTGGACTGGCCGAGCCGCTTCGTCACCATCGACGACGACGGGCGCGGGCGCCAGATGCGCATCGAGATCGGCAGCCACGGCATCAACGTCACGCAGGAACGCCCGCAGGTCGCGGACCCGCTGCCGCCCGCCGGCCCGGACGCCGAAAGCGACCGGAGCAGCCGTCTCGAACGCTCGCGCGCCATGCGCAGCGCGGAGGCGCTCGCGGACAGCACGGTGCGCATCAGCACGGAAATGGACGCGGAATCGCGCACGACGCAGACGCTGTTCGGCTTCGGCCTCGTGCTGGGCGGGATCGCGCTGTTCCTGCTGTCCCTCGTGATCACGCGCTATACCTTCATCGGCCTGAAGCGCTACCTCCAGATGAACCGTTCCCTGCTCAAGGGGAGCTGAGCCACCATGCGCGCATTACTTAAAGTGGGCTTCACCCTGCTCCTCATCGCCTTCCTGCTGATCGGCGTCTCGTACAGCATGCTGCGCGCCCACGGTACGAACGGCCCATCGAACCCGGGCGGCCGCCTGCTCACCACCGAGCGCCGCACGCTAGCCCAGCCGGTTGCCAAGGTCGACCTGTCCGGCCCCGTCAACCTCACCCTGCGCCAGGGCCCGACGCCATCGCTGGAAGTGCGGGGCGAGCAGCGCCTGCTGGCCAACATCGACACGACCGTCGACGGCGACATGCTGCACATCGGCCCGCGCGGCATCCTGCTGCGCCACCGGACGCCGATCGAGGTGACGGTCACCCTGCCGTCGCTGGAATCCCTCAGCATCAACGGCAACGGCGAGCACACCGTGAGCGGCTTCGCGGGCGACCATCTCGACGTCGCGCTCGACGGTTCCGGCCGCATGCGCTTCAACGGCCGCTACCGCGAGATCATGGCCGCGATCCACGGCAGCGGAGACATGGAACTGACGGGCGGCACGAGCGACACGGTGGATGCCGCCGTCATCGGCAGCGGCCGCCTCACGCTCGTCGGTTCGACGCGCGCGCTGCACGCGGAGCTGCGCGGGTCCGGCGACCTGGATGCGCGGCACCTGCGCGCCGACGAGGTCGACCTGGCGCAGCAGGGGTCCGGCGACAGCGCCGTGTATGCGCGCAAGCGCCTGCATGCGGACCTGACCGGCAGCGGCGACGCGCGCGTCTTCGGCAATCCGGACGAACGCTCCGTCAGCCGCAACGGCAGCGCGACGGTCAGCTTCGACGACAAGGATTGACGGCTGCCGGCGGCAGCGCGCCCCGGCGATCACGCCGCGCGCTGCCCCAGCGCGATCACCGCCGCGCCGCACAGGGCCAGGGCGACGCCCGCAATATCCGTCCACGTCGGCCGCAGGCCATCGACGAGCCACAGCCATCCGAGCGCCGTGGCGATGTACACCGCACCGTACATCGCGTAGACCCGGCCGGCCGCGGCGGGATGCAGCGTCAGCAACCACACGAACATGACGAGGCTCAGCGCCGCGGGCGCGAGCAGCCAGACGCCGCCCTTGCCCGTCCACCAGAGCAGCGGCAGATAGCAGCCGACCAGTTCCGCGATCGCGGTGGCAAAGTAGAGCCCGAACGTCCGGGCCAGACCCGACCCGGCCATCATGTCCCCAGCGCCGCGCAGGCGCGCGACCCGAGCCACTCCAGCGCCGCGCGTCCGGCCGCGCGCCCGCTGCCGAAGCAGGCCGTCAACAGATAGCCGCCGGTCGGCGCTTCCCAGTCGACCATCTCGCCCGCCGCGAACACGCCCGGCAGGCCGCGCAGCATGGCGCCGTCGAGCGCGCCGAAACGCACGCCGCCCGCGCTGCTGATCGCTTCATCGATCGGGCGCGGACGTTTCAGCACGAGCGGCAACGCCTTCAGCGCCCGCGCCACCTTGACGGGGTCCGCGTAGTCGGCCTTGTCCAGGCACTCGTGCAGCAGCCCCGATTTCACGCCCTTGATGCCGAGACGGCTCTGCAGATGGCTGGACATCGAGCGCGTGCCGCGCGGCCGCGTCACCTCGTCCAGCACGCGCCGCGGGTCGTGGTCGGGCAGCAGGTCCAGCAGCACGGTCGCCTGGCCATCCTGCGCGATGCGGTCGCGGATGCCTGCCGACAGCGCATACACGAGGCTGCCCTCGACGCCGGTCGCGGTGACGACGAACTGGCCCTTGCGGAACGGGCCGCCCGCCAGCGCCAGCGCGACGGTCGTCAGCGGCGCGCCCGCGTGACGCTGCGCGAAGTGTGCCGACCAGTCGGCGTCGAAGCCGCAATTGGCCGGCACGAGGGGCGCCACGTCCACGCCGCGCGCGGCCAGCAACGGCACCCAGGCGCCGTCGGACCCGAGCCGCGCCCAGCTCGCGCCGCCCAGCGCCAGCACGGTCGCGGCGCCCGTCGTCTGCACGGCCGCCTCGCCATCGGGCGTGGCGAACATCAGGGCGCCATCGCGCCAACCCGTCCAGCGGTGGCGCATGTGGAACACGACGCCCGCCTCGCGCAGCCGGTGCAGCCACGCGCGCAGCAGCGGCGCGGCCTTCATGTCGGCCGGGAACACGCGACCGGACGTCCCCACGAACGTGTCGACGCCAAGGCCGTGGATCCATTCGCGCAACTGCACCGGCGGAAACGCGTCCAGCCACGGCTTCACCGCGTCGGCGCGGGCGCCGTAGCGGCCGACGAACGCGTCGTAGGGTTCCGCATGCGTGATGTTCATGCCGCCCTTGCCGGCCAGGAGGAACTTGCGGCCGACGGACGGCATCGCATCGTACAGGTCCACGCGCACGCCGCCCGCGGACAGCACCTCGGCCGCCATCAGGCCGGCGGGGCCGCCGCCGATGACGATGGCGCGATGGGGACGGGTTTCGGTGGGCTCGGACATGGCGGCGACAGGAGACAACGGAGGCGAGCATTGTAGTCGAACGCGGGCCAAAAATGGATGTAAAGGAAGCTTGACATGGCCGCAAACCCGTCCTACGATGTAAAGCATACTTTACATGAGGAGGTGTGTGATGCATGAGAAACGTGTCGGCCGGGCCTACCGCAGCGATCTGTTGACGGCCATCGCCGTGTATGTCGTGCTGCTGCTCGCGTCGATCCGGTACGGCCGGCCGCTGGACGACGGGGTGCTGCGCACTGCCGCCTTGCTGTCGCCGATGATCGGTTTCTGCCTGATGATCCGTGCCATCGCCCGCCACGTGGCCCGCATCGACGAATACCAGCGCATGCGTCTGCTGGAAAGCCTGGCGCTCGCGTTCGGGATCACCGGCGCGGTCACGTTCAGCTACGGCTTCCTCGAGACGGCGGGCTTCCCGAAGCTGTCGATGTTCAGCGTGTGGATGGTGATGGGCGTCAGCTGGGGTGTCGCGAGCACCATCCTGTCGCTGCGCGCCCGCCGGGCCGTCGAATCATGAAGAACGCCATCCGCGACCTGCGCGCGACGCGCGGCTGGAGCCAGGCGCACCTGGCCGAGCTGCTGGACGTCTCGCGCCAGACCGTCATCGCGATCGAGACGGGGCGCTACGACCCGAGCCTGCCGCTGGCCTTCGCGCTCGCGAAACTGTTCGAACAACCGATCGAAACCATCTTCTTCCCCGACCAGGAGACCGCATGAACCTCGTACGCAACCAAGCATTGTTCGCCGCCATCGTCGTCACGCTGTGCATGAGCGCCGGCCACCCGAGCCGCGCCGCCGATGCGGCGCCGGAGACCAACCGCTACGCCGCCACCATCGCGCCGGCCGAGCGCTTCGAAGTGGGCGGCGTGCTGGTCGAACGCCACGGTAAGGCGGGAAACGGCGGCCGCGCGCTGATCCTGATTCCGGGCCTCGCGAGCGGCAGCTGGGTGTGGCAGGACACGATCCGCGCCTTCGCGCCCGACCACGCCGTCTACGTCCTGACCCTGCCCGGCTTCGACGGCCGCCCGCCGGCCGGCCCCGCGCCGTTCGCGGCCGCGCGCGCCGCCGTCGAGGAGCTGATCGCGAGCCGCCGGCTCGACAAGCCGGTCATCGTCGGCCACAGCCTGGGCGGCATCCTCGCGCTGGCGGTCGCCGAGGACAAGCCGTCCGCGGTCGGCGGCATCGTCAGCATCGACGGCCTGCCCGTGATGCCCGGCGCGGAAGACATGACGCCACCGCAGCGCGCGCAATTCGCCGAGCGGATGCGCGCCCAGGTCGGCAACCAGCCGCCGGCGCGGTTCGCGCAACAGCAGCAGGGTTATATGCGCACGATCGGCGTGATGGACATGGCCAAAGCGGATGCGCTGGCCGGGCTGACGGCGCGCAGCGATCCGGCGTCGGTCGGCACGTGGGCCGCCGACGTCGTGACCGTCGACCTGCGCCCCGGCCTCAAGGCGATCCAGGCCCCGGTGCTGACGATCGTGCCCTACCTGGACCTGGACAGCAGCCAGCAAGGCCTCACGCCCGCCGCCAAGGCCGACTACTACCGCGCGCTGATGGAAGGCACGCCGAAACTGCAGGTGGTGACGGTCGCGCCGGCGCGCCACTTCGCGATGTTCGACCAGCCGCACGCGGTCAACGCCGCGATCCGCACCTTCCTCGACACGCTGTAAGTGCGTGCGCCGCCGTCAAGGCCGCGCTGGCATCATGACCGTCATCGATATCGGGGAGACGGCAGGATGGAGATGACATGAGCTGGGACGACGTGTGGGGCACGGTACGCGAGGAATTCACCGACATCGGCGACGGCGCGAGCATCGTGCGCATCGTCGTCCGCCTGCTGGTGGCGGTGGTGCTCGGCGGGGTGCTGGGCTGGGAGCGCGAATCCGTCGGCGCGCCCGCGGGCCTGCGCACGCACATGCTCGTGTCGCTGGGCTCCGCGCTGTTCGTCCTGATCCCGCTGCAGGCCGGCATGAAGATGGAAGACCTGTCGCGCGTGCTGCAGGGCGTCACGGCGGGCATCGGCTTCCTCGGCGCCGGCGCGATCCTCAAGCAGCGCGACCGCAACGACGTGCGCGGTCTCACGACGGCCGCCAGCATCTGGCTGACGGCGGCACTCGGCGTCGCGGCGGGCATGGGCCGCGAAGCGACGGCGCTGCTGTCCACGCTGTTCGCCCTCGTCATCCTCGCCATCCTGCGGCGCTGGTCCAAGACCTGACGGTGTAAAGATTTCCCGGTTTGCCGCCGTCGGGTACAGTGCATGGCGGCGACGCCCGCGCATCCGCACGTCGCCCATCATACAAAAAGCCCAACCGGCCAAGGAGTCCCATGCATCCCGTTCACAAGACCGCCCTCCCCATCCTGCTGCTGCTCGGCGCCGGCGCCCATGCCGCGCCGCCCACGGACGCCACGCTGCCCGCGCGCCAGGCCGACGTCGACGCCATCGTGCGCGAGATCTCGCCGCAGCGCATCCACGCCTACGTCGAAAAACTCGTGAGCTTCGGCACGCGCCACACGATGTCCGAGACCGAATCGAACACGCGCGGCATCGGCGCCGCGCGGCGCTGGATCAAGGCCGAGCTGGAACGCTGCGGCGCCGGCAAGCTGGACGTGCAGTTCCAGAGCCACGTCCACCCCGTCGCCAACCGCATCACGCGCCCGACGGAGATCGTCAACGTGGTGGCCACGCTGCCCGGCACGCAGCCGGCGTCGAAGGACCGCTACTACGTCGTCAGCGGCCATTACGATTCGCGCGTGACCGACGTGATGAACACCACGGCCGACGCGCCGGGCGCGAACGACGACGCCTCGGGCACCGCGGCCGTCATCGAGATGGCGTGCGTGATGTCGCGCCACAAGTTCGACGCGTCGCTCGTATTCATGACCGTCGCGGCGGAAGAGCAAGGCCTGTACGGCTCCGGCGACTACGCGGCGAAGGCGAAAGCGGCCGGCATGAACATCGCGGGCATGCTGAACAACGACATCATCGGCAGCTCGCACGACGAGAACGGCAAGCTGGATAATGCGGAGGTGCGCCTGTTCGCGGAAGGCATCCCGCCGGTGAAGGAGACGACGCCGGCGCTGCGCACCCTGCTCCAGACGGGCGGCGAGAACGACTCGATCACGCGCCAGCTCGCGCGCCACGTCAAGGAGACGGGCGAGCGCTATGTCCCGAACTTCAAGGTGAACATCATCTACCGGCGCGACCGCTACCTGCGCGGCGGCGACCACAGCCCGTTCCTCGACGCCGGCTACGCGGCCGTGCGCTTCACGGAACCGCACGAGGACTTCAACCACCAGCATCAGGACCTGCGCACGGAGAACGGCAAGAAGATCGGCGACCTCGTCGAATACGTCGATCCGGACTACGTGGCCCAGGTCGCGCGCGTGAACGCGGCCTCGCTCGCGTCGCTGGCGCTGGCGCCGGCCGCGCCGCAGGACGTCAAGGTGAAGACGGCGAACCTCGACAACGGCACGGACCTCGTGTGGAAGGCGAACACGGAACCCGACCTGGCCGGCTACCGCATCGTGTGGCGCGACACGACGGCGCCGCTGTGGCAGGGATCGAAGTTCGTCGGCAACGTGACGACGTACCGCGTCGACCTGTCCAAGGACAACCTGCTGTTCGGCGTGCAGGCCGTCGACAAGGACGGCAACGTGAGCCCGGCCACGTATCCGTTCCCCGCACGCTGATCCCCGCTCCATCATGCAGGGCGCATGACACGCCCCGCATGCCCTGTCAAAAAACGCCGGCGGCCGTCTGGCGACGGATGTCACATTCGCGGCGCCGCAGCACGCCGCACTTCAGATCCGGCGCACACCTCCTCGACTCTGCCGCGCGATACCGCGCCCTCGACGGCGCCCTTGTGCAGCCTGTGTTTATGCTGCGCCGCATGGTTTTTCGGCGCAATATTTTCTTGACAAGGCCACTGCTGAGCCTATTCTTATAGGCTACAAAAAATGTAAAAAGCTCGAACGATGTGCGCCCATGGCGGTCGTCAAGAGGCGTCCACGATTCGTAAGGTAGTCCGTAATATCATCTTGGAGGATGTGTATGTCGGTTATCACCCGTAGGACAATGCTGGTTGGAATTGCGGCCAGTCCGCTCTTGTTGCACGCTGCATGGGCCCAGCCCACGAACCTCAAGATTTCCCATCAATTCCCCGGCGGCAGTGTCGCCGAAGGTGATTTCCGCGACCGCCTGTGCCGCATGTTCGCGGCCGAGACGGAGCGCCGGACCAAAGGCAAAGTCAAATTCTCGATCTACCCCCGCTCCACGCTGATGAAGAGCGATGCGCAGATCCCCGCCCTGGCCAAGGGCGCGCTGGACATCTCGCTGGTGCCGCTGTCGTACGCCGGCGCCGACCTCCCGGAAGTGAACATCGGCCTGATGCCCGGCCTCGTCACGTCGTATGAGCAGGGCTATGCCTGGAAGAACGAAGAGATCGGCAACGAATTCAATCGCGTACTGGCCGACAAGGGCCTGATCATGCTGAGCTGGATCTGGCAGGCGGGCGGCATGGCGTCGCGCGGCAAGCCGATCGTCGATCCGGAAGACGCGGCCGGCCTGAAGGTACGCGGCGGCTCGCCAGAAATGGACATGATCCTGAAGGAAGCCGGCGCCACCGTCGTGACGATGCCGTCGAACGACATCAAGGGCGCGATGGAAAAGGGCCAGCTCGACGCGGCCATGACGTCGTCGTCGTCGCTGATCTCGTTCCGCCTCGACGAAGTGAGCAAGTCCGTGACAACCGCGCGCGGCGGCACCTACTGGTTCATGCTGGAGCCGCTGCTGATGTCGCGTACCGCCTTCGAGCGCCTGCCGAAGGACCAGCAGGCCGTGCTGCTGTCGGTGGGCGCCGACCTGGAAGCGTTCGCGCGCAAGTCGGCCCAGCAGGACGATGCGGCCGTGGCCGCGCTGTTCCAGGGTGCCGGCGGGCGCACGGTGGACCTGAACCAGGACTCGCTGCGCAAATGGCAGGAGTTGGCACGCGCGACGGCGTGGCGCGACTACGGGGAGCGCAATGCGAATTGCGCGAAGCTGCTGGCGCTGGCGGAGAAGACGATCGTCTGAAGGGCCTCATAACCTGAAACCGTCGTTCCCGCGAAGGCGGGAACCCAAGTAAAGCGAGCAGTACTGCAAACCATGCGGCACCGCTACGTAATTGGGCCCCCGCCTGCGCGGGGGCGACGCTGATCTGGAGCAGGGTATCACACACCCGCGTGGCTTAGCCGCCCGTAACCGGCGGGAAGAACGCAACTTCCCCGCCTTCAAGCACCGGCGTCCCCGGCTCGCACATCACATGGTTGAACGCCATGCGCAGCGCGCGCTCGTGCGCGAGGGCCTCGGCCCATGTACCGCCGCGGGCGATCAGGAAGTCGCGCACGGCGCCCACGGTCGCCACACCTTCGGGCAGGTCGACCGACTCGCCCGACGTGCCCAGCGCTTCACGCACGCTGGCAAAGAATCGCAGATTGATCTTCATGACATCTCTCAGTACTGCAGCGCCGCGAACGGAATGAAGCGCACGATGTCGCCCTTCGCGATCGCCTGGCCCGGCGGGTTGTCGATCAGGCCGTCGGCCCATACCGTCGACGTCAGCACGCCGGAGCCCTGGTTCGGGAACAGGTCCAGCCCGCCGGCGTCGTTGATGCGGGCGCGCAGGAATTCGTTGCGGCGGTCCGGCTTCGTCCAGTCGAAATCCGCGCGCAGCGGGATCGCCTTCGGTGCGACGCCACCCGTGACGCCCTGCAGGCGCAGCACGAACGGCCGCACGAACAGCAGGAACGTGATGAAGCTCGACACTGGATTGCCCGGGAGGCCCAGGAAGAACGCGGCGCCTGATCCTTCGCGGTTCACTTCGCCGAATGCCAGCGGCTTGCCCGGCTTGACGGCGATCTGCCACATGTTCAGGCGCCCTTCCGCTTCCACGGCCGGCTTGATATGGTCTTCCTCGCCGACCGAGACGCCGCCCGACGTGATGATCAGGTCGTGCTCTGCGGCCGCGGCACGCAACGTGTCGCGCGTGGCCCGCAGCGAATCCGGCACGATGCCGTAGTCGCTGATCTCGCAGCCGAGGTTTTCCAGCAGCCCGCGCAAGGTAAAACGGTTCGAATTGTAGATGGCGCCCGGCGCCAGCGACTCGCCCGGCATCGCCAGCTCGTCGCCCGTGAAGAACACGGCCACGCGCACGCGCCGGCGCACGGGCAGGCGCGCGAGGCCGACGGAACTCGCCAACCCCAGCTCCTGGCTGCGCAGCCGCGTACCTGCCGGCAGGATCACGGAACCGGCGACGATGTCCTCGCCGGCGCGGCGGATCCATTCGCCCGATCGGGGCGCGTGCCTGATCGTGACCTGGTCGCCGCTCGCCTCGCACTGCTCCTGCATCACGACGGCATCCGCACCCTCCGGAATCAGCGCGCCCGTGAAGATGCGCGCCGCGGTGCCCGGCACCAAAGGCTGGCCGACGGTGCCGGCCGGGATGCGCTGGGCGATGCGCAACGTGGCCGACCCGCTGGCGCAATCGGCCGCGCGCACGGCATAGCCATCCATCTGCGTGTTGTCCGCGGACGGCACGTTCAAGCCCGACACCTGGTCGCAAGCGAGCACGCGGCCGTTGGCGGCAAGCGTGTCGACGTCCTCGACGCCGTCGACGGCACGCGCCGCCGCCAGCAGGACGTCCAGCGCCTCCCGCACCGGCATCAGCGGCTTGCGTGCAGGCTGGTTCACTTGTCCAGCCCCGTGTGCGCCGCGATGAACTGCTTCATCTCGGCGACGTTCGGCTGCATGACGACGAAGCGCTGCGGCAGCGACTCGATGTCCTGGAAGCCGGCCGGACGCGCGGCGTCGGTGCCCAGCGCTTCCAGGATCGTCTCGTTGAACTTGGCGGCCAGCGCCGTCTCCAGCACGATCATCGGCACGCCCGGCTCCACGTGTTCACGGGCGACCTTGATGCCGTCGGCCGTGTGCGTGTCGATGGTGATGCCGTAGTCGTCGAACACGTCGCGGATCGTCGCGAGACGGTCTTCGTGCGTCGAGCAGCCCGACTGGAAGCCATAGTTCGCGACCAGCTTGAACTCGTCGCCGTCGCTGCCCGGCGCCCCCGACAGGTCGAAGCCGCCGTGCGTGTCGACCTTGCGGAACAACGCGTGCGTGCGGTCCGCGTCGCGGCCGACGAGGTCGTACACGAAGCGCTCGAAGTTCGACGCCTTCGAGATGTCCATCGACGGGCTCGACGTGTGGTACGTCTCGGACGATTTACGGACGCGGTACACCCCGGTGCGGAAGAATTCGTCCAGCACGTTGTTCTCGTTCGTCGCGACGACCAGCTTCGCGATCGGCAGGCCCATCATGCGCGCGATGTGGCCGGCGCAGATATTGCCGAAGTTGCCCGACGGGACGGTGAACGACACTTTCTGGTCGTTCGACGTCGTCGCGCTCAGGTAACCGCGGAAGTAGTACACGACCTGCGCCACGACGCGGGCCCAGTTGATCGAGTTCACGGTGCCGATCTTCTGGCGGACCTTGAATTCGAGGTCGTTCGACACGGCCTTGACCATGTCCTGGCAATCGTCGAACACGCCTTCGACGGCGATATTGTGGATGTTCGGGTCCTGCAGGCTGAACATCTGGGCGGTCTGGAACGCGCTCATCTTCTTGTGCGGCGACAGCATGAACACGCGGATGCCGCGCTTGCCGCGCATCGCGTACTCGGCCGCGCTGCCCGTGTCGCCGGACGTGGCGCCGAAGATGTTCAGCTCGTCGCCGTTCTTCGCCAGCGCATATTCGAACAGATTGCCCAGCAGCTGCATCGCCATGTCCTTGAAGGCCAGCGTCGGGCCGTTCGACAGGCCTTGCAGGATCAAGGTGCGTTCCGGCGACTGTTCCAGCACGCGCAGCGGCGTGATCTGGCTGGCGGACTCGTCGGCGCGGGCGTTCCTGTAGACCTCGGGGGTGTACGTCTTGGCCGTGAGGGCCTTCAGGTCGGCGTCCGGAATATCGGTCGCGAACTTGCGCAGGATCTCGTACGCGAGTTCCGCGTAGGACAGCTTGCGCCAGGCGTCGAGCTCGGCGCCGGTCACCTGCGGATACTGTTCGGGCAGATACAGCCCGCCGTCCGGCGCCAGGCCGCCCAGCAGGATGTCGGAAAATTGTTGGGGATTACGTGCTGCGGACGCGCTCGTTGCGCGGGTGGACACATATTGCATACGGTAGAAAAGATCGGGGTTGGCTGGCGTTGGACAATTATTATAGTCCGGACGGGCAATATTGTCTTTTTACCGAATATTGTTTTGTTATTTCGGCCGATGATGGTGCGGTGCGGCGTGGTGGGCACGGGGTGCCCACCCTACGACGGGCGAACGACACCGACGTCGAATAATCAGCAGGCGGCGTGATTCACCGTCACCACGTGGATCGCCAGGCCGCCCAGCGACGTTTCCTTGTACTTCGCCTGCATGTCGAATCCGGTCTGGCGCATCGTCTCGATGACGTCGTCCAGGCTGACGAAGTGCGTGCCGTCGCCCTTCATCGCCAGCGACGCCGCCGTGATCGCCTTGATCGCGCCCATGCCGTTGCGTTCGATGCACGGGATCTGGACGAGGCCGCCGATCGGGTCGCAGGTCATGCCCAGATGGTGTTCGATGCCGATCTCGGCCGCGTTTTCGATCTGGCCGTTGGTGCCGCCCAGCGCGGCGACGAGCCCCGCCGCCGCCATCGCGCACGCGACGCCGACCTCGCCCTGGCAACCGATCTCCGCGCCGGAGATGGAGGCGTTCTTCTTGCACAGCATGCCGATCGCGGCCGCCGTCAGCAGGAAGTCGTGGATGCCGCGGCGCGCATCGGTCGGACGGCAATCTTCGGCGTAGTAGCGCAACACGGCCGGGATGATGCCGGCCGCGCCGTTCGTCGGCGCCGTCACCACGCGGCCGCCGGCCGCGTTCTCTTCGTTGACGGCCATCGCGTACAGGCTGACCTGGTTGACGGCGTCGTGCGGCAGGTGGTTCGTCGCGTTGCGCGCCGCCTGCTCCTGGCGCCACAGCTTCGCCGCGCGGCGCTTGACGTTCAGCCCGCCCGGCAGTTCCCCTTCCGTGACGAGGCCGTGCTCGATGCAGCTGCGCATCACTGCCCAGATGCGGTCCAGGCCGGCATCGAGCGCGTCGTTGGTCATGCGCGCGCACTCGTTCGCGCGCAGCATGGCCGGGATCGTCAGGCCGTCGCGCTCGCCCTGCGCCAGCAGCTCGCGCATCGTCGAGAACGGGAACGGCACCGCGACCGTCTCGCGCGCCGCCTGCGTTTCGCCCGGGGCCGTGATGAAGCCGCCACCGACCGAATAATAGATGCGCTCGATGACGCTGCCGTCGGCCAGCTTCAGCACGAAGCGCATGCCGTTCGGGTGGTCCGGCAGCGTGGACTGCTTGTGCCACACGAGCCCCGTGCCGCGGGTGAACGGCACGGATTTGGTGCCGAGCAGGTTCAGCACGCCGTCCAGTTCCGCTTCCGCGAGCTTGTCCTCGACGGTGTCCGGGTCGACGTCCTGCGGCGTCTCGCCCATCAGGCCGAGGATGACGGCCTTGTCGGTCGCGTGGCCGACGCCCGTCAGCGCCAGCGAGCCGTACAGGTGTGCTTCCACGCCCACGACATCGATGAGCGGGCCGCATTCGACGAGGAAGCGGCGCGCGGCCACCATCGGGCCGACGGTGTGCGAGCTGGATGGGCCGATGCCGATCTTGAACAGGTCAAATACGCTCATGTCCATGAGCTGTCTCCTTGTTGTGTAGCGGGCTGTTGGAACGTCTCGTGGACGCCGCCCTCAAAAAGCGTCATTCCCGCGGCAGCGGGAATCCATACTGAATCGGCAATGCCAGCTCAGCTCGGATTCCCGCCTTCGCGGGAATGACGGTGCATATGTTGTCCACTTATGGTGAATCCACACATGCGCATAGTGTACTCAAGCCGCCTTGCTCAACCCGACATCGACGTTGGCCAGCATGTCCTCGACCATCTCGTCGACCTTGACGCGCGCCTTCCAGCCCCAGTCCGCGGTCGCGCGGCTGTCGTCGAGGCTCTTCGGCCAGGAATCGGCGATCTGCTGGCGGCTGTCCGGCTGGTACGCGATGCGGAACGCCGGCAGTTTTTTCTGGATCGCGGCGGCCAGCTCGCGCGGGCTGAACGACACGCCGGCCACGTTGTACGAGGAACGGATGACGACCTGCTCCGCGGGGGCCTCCATCAGCTCGATGGTGGCGCGGATCGCGTCCGGCATGTAGATCATCGGCAGCGTCGTTTCCGGGCCGAGGAAGCATTCGTACGTCTCGCCGCGCAGGGCCGCGTGGAAGATGGCGATCGCGTAGTCCGTCGTGCCGCCGCCCGGGGGCGACTTGTAGCTGATGATGCCGGGGTAGCGGATGCTGCGCACGTCCACGCCATACTTCGCGTGGTAGTACTCGCACAGGCGCTCGCCGGCCAGCTTGCTGATGCCGTAGATCGACGTCGGATCCATGATCGTGGTCTGCGGCGTGGCTTCCGCCGGCGTATTCGGGCCGAACGCGGCGATCGACGACGGCCAGAACACCTTCAGCGGCTTGCCGGCGTCGCCCCGCTCGCGCGCGATCTCGAGGATGTTCAGCAGGCCGTCCATGTTCAGCGTCCACGCCTTCAACGGCGCCTTTTCGCCCGTGGCCGACAGCAGCGCCGCCAGCTGGTAGACCTGCGTGATGTCTTCGGCGGCGATCAGGCGGGCCACCCCGTCCTTGTCGAGCACGTCGACGCGGACGTAGCGCGCGGCGCCGTAGACGTTGTCCGTGCCGATGTCCGCTGCGATCACGTTGGCCGCGCCGTGCTGCTGCGCGAGGGCGGTTACCAGTTCACTGCCGATCTGGCCGTTGGCGCCGATGACGAGGATGCGTTCCATGCTTGTTTTCCTTGCTCTTTTTGCGGCTTCGTGAGCCTGTTCCCGGCGCTTCGCTTCGTGGGCGGCGCATCCGGTCGATCGATGTTCCAGCGGCCGCGGTCAGGCGGCCTTGATGATGCCCAGTTCGCGGCCGGCATGCTCGAAGGCGCCCAGCACCTTGTCGAGCTGTTCGCGGGTATGCGCGGCCGACAGCTGCACGCGCACGCGCGCCTGCCCCATCGGCACCACCGGGTAGAAGAAGCCCGACAGCAGCACGCCCAGTTCGAACATGCGGGCAGCGAATTTCTGCGCGACGGGCGCGTCGAACAGCATCACCGGCACCACCGGGTGCGTGCCCGGCTTGATGGTGAAGCCGATGCGCTCGATCTCGCGGCGGAAATAGGCCGTGTTCTCGTGCAGGCGGTCGCGCAGTTCGGTCGACTTGCCGATGCGGTCCAGCACCGCGAGCGACGCGCCCGCGATCATCGGCGCCAGCGTGTTCGAGAACAGGTACGGACGCGATTTCTGGCGCAAGGTCTCGATGACTTCCTTGCGGCCGGAGGTAAAACCGCCCATCGCGCCGCCCAGCGCCTTGCCGAGGGTGCCCGTGATGATGTCGATCCTGCCGATCACGCCGCAGTGCTCGTGCGTGCCGCGGCCCGTCTTGCCCATGAAGCCGGACGCATGCGACTCGTCGATCATCGTCAGCGCGCCATATTTCTCGGCCAGCGCCACGATCCTGTCGAGCTGCGCGATCGTGCCGTCCATCGAGAACACGCCGTCCGTGACGATGATCTTGTGGCGCCTGCCGGCTTCCGTCGCGGCCTGCAGCTGCTTTTCCAGGTCGGCCATGTCGTTGTTGGCATAGCGGTAGCGCGCGGCCTTGCACAGCCGGATGCCGTCGATGATCGACGCGTGGTTCAGCGCATCCGAGATGATCGCGTCGTTCTCGTCGAACAGCGGCTCGAACACGCCGCCGTTGGCGTCGAACGCGGCGGCGTACAGGATCGTGTCTTCCGTGCCGAGGAAGTCCGACAGCTTCTTCTCGAGTTCCTTGTGCACCGTCTGCGTGCCGCAGATGAAACGCACGGACGACAGGCCGTAACCGTATTTCTGCAGCGCCGCTTCGGCGGCCTTCTGCGTCTCGACGTCGCCCGACAGGCCGAGGTAGTTGTTGGCGCACATATTGATCAGCGTGCGGCCATCGTCCGCGACCACTTCGGCGCCCTGGCGCGAGGCAAGCACGCGCTCGGGCTTGAACAGGCCCTCGGTCTTGAGCGTGTCGAGTTTCTGCTGGAGGCCGCTATAGAATGCTTGATCGCTCATGTTTCCTCGTCCTTGTCGGTTGGCGAATGGTATAGTGTGGATTCGTTCGATGTATGGAACTTGTTCTGTATTTCGAACAGAAATTCAATATATTGAATATTACTCCCGGCCATTGAACTTGGCAAGCAAGCTCCATGAACAACAATACCAGCGCTCCGCCCGAAGTCGGCGCCACCCTGCAGCGGCTGCGCCTCGCACGCGGCCTGACCCTGGAAGACCTGTCGCGCATCGCCGGCGTCTCCAAATCGATGCTGTCGCAGATCGAACGCGAAAAGGCCAACCCCACCATCGCCATCACGTGGCGCCTGGCCAATGCGCTCGGCGTGCAGATCGGCGAATTACTCTCCTCCGAAGTGCGCGCGGTCGACCTGATCCGTGTCGTCGACGCCCACGAAATCCCCACCTTGCCCGGCAGCCACGCGGGCTACTCCCTGCGCATCCTGGGACCGATGGACCTTGCCGGCAAGTATGAATGGTATGAATTGACCTTGCAGCCGGGCGGCGAACTGGCGTCGCAGGCCCATGATCCTGGTACCAACGAGCACTTGACCGTGGTAACTGGGACGGTGGAATTGGAGGTCGGGGCCGAGAAGCGAAAAATCAAGCATGGCGCGACGGCGCGTTATCCGGCCGACCAGAATCATGCCATCCGGAATGCCGGCAAGACGGAGGCGAAGGCATTGCTGGTGGTCGTACACCGCTAGCTGGGCGGCACTTCCGTTTCACTCAACACGCGAACCTCTCGTCAAAAGGTCGATCTTACGCTGTACATTTGCGCACGCCGTTCATATAACTCACAGCAACCGCCAGGCCGGGCTTTCCCAAGTCAATCTCGTCATTGATCCGCCGTCAACAGAACTCATCCGACTGCGTTCCCATCGACAACCGCCATTGCCGCCGACCGCCCGGCACGATGCGGGTTGCAGCCCGCGTGCCGTCCGTTTGCAGCATGGCAAAGACCAGAGAGGTTAGCCATGACCGACCAAGCTCGCGGCGATACCGTGATGTTGACCATCACAGGGCGTCAGCTTGAAACGAAACCGATGCCCGCAGCCTTCGTGCGCGTCATTCCCCGCGCCGCCGGTCCCGGACAGGAAGCCGACGACGAGCTGCTGCCACCGGGCCTGGAAACGGTGTGGGCAATCGACGTGAGTCCCGCAGCGCGCGACACCGAAGCGACGACGAAGACCTTCTCGGTAGCACCCGATCATATCGTCGTCCTGGAGTTGGCGGACGGGGGGACGCTCGTGGCCAACCCGGCCCGCCTGAAGGAGGCGCTGGACCGCGCCGGCGACAGCCAGTTGCAGAAACAGAAAGACAGCCAGCCCGACCTCGACAAGCTGGGCCCGGATACGAACGCGCAGCGCGGTGCGGTGGCCATGCTGAAGGGGTTGATCAGCAGGATCACGCTGCTCGCGGTGCCGGAGTCGGACCACGACGACCTGCTGCGCGACGTCGCCGCCGGCGTCGGTATGGCCCAGGCCGGCGTGACCTGGCTCGGCACCATGGCCCTGATGAAAGCCATCGAGGCGCGCCTTGACCGCCCTGGCCTGTGTCGCCTCGAATATGCGGGTGGCACACCGCACGACCTGGCGGAGTTGAAATTGACTCAAGCGAATCTGACGGGCCCCGGTTCCAAGCCATTGTCGCCGGACACGCACCTGCTCGTGTTTATCCATGGCACCGGATCGAGCACCGCAGGCAGTTTCGGCCACCTGTGCACCGCGGAACCGGACCTTTGGAAAAGCCTGGTCAATCGCTTTGGCGAACACATCTACGGCTTCGAACACCGGACGCTATCGCAAAGCCCGATCGAAAATGCACTCGACCTGGTCCGCGCCCTGCCGCACGGCGCCCAGGTCTCGCTGGTCTCGCACTCGCGCGGCGGCCTGGTCGCCGACTTGCTATGCCTGGCCGATTTCGGCGCCCAAATCGAAAACTATTGCTACCGGTTTCCTTCGCCGGGAACGCACGACGAGAAGTTGGGCAAGGCCATCCTGGATGGGTTGAAGGACGCCTACGGCGACCAACTCAAGATGCTGCTGAATCTCGCCGGCGAACTTCGCGACCGCAAGCTCGTGATTCGCAGGTATGCGCGCATCGCCAGCCCCGCCAACGGGACGCTGCTGGCCAGCGGTAACTTCGACGTGTTCCTGTCAAGCGTGCTGACCCTGCTCGGCGCCGTGCCCTTCCTCTATTCGAGCTTGCTGTACCGGGAGTTCCGGCGCGCCGTCATCGAAATCGCCAAGCGCCGCACCGACCCGCACATGGTGCCCGGCATCGAGGCCATGCTGCCGGATTCGCCCCTGACCCAGTTCCTGTGCGTGGCGCCGGTCCAACCCGGCATCCAGATGGCGGTCATCGCCGGCGACGCCGAGGGCGGCGACATGCTGAGCCGGCTGCGCGTCGCGCTCACCGACTTCGTCCTGTTCGACAAGGAAGACAACGACCTTGTGGTCGACACGCCCGCCATGCTGGCGGGGATCGCTCCCAGAGCCAACGCGCGCATATTGTTCGAACGGGGGAGCAACGTATCGCACTTCCGCTATTTCACCAACAGTTCCAGCCGCATCGCGGTGCGCGATTGGCTGCTGAGTCCCGACGTCGACAAGCTGGACCGTTTCATCACGCTGCCCGAACGCGAGGACTACGCCGCCGCCATGGCAAAGGCGACAAGCTGGCGGGGCCGCAGCGGCGCGGCGCGGCTGCCGATCGTCGTGGTCCTGCCGGACCTGATGGGATCGCACCTGAAGACCAGGCAGAATCACATCTGGTTCCCGCCCCTGCCAGGCGCGCGCGGGCTGGAACTGCTCGAGCTCCCCGATGCGAACTGCTACGACACCGAGGCGACGGACATATTCGACATCTTGTACGGCAACCTGTGCCGCCACCTCTCCGACAGTCACCAGGTGGAGCCGTTTCCTTACGACTGGCGGCTGTCGCCGGAAGACCTTGGAAAGCGGCTCGCCGCCTTTCTCGAGCGCTTCCGCGACAGCCAGGTTCCGGTGCGCTTCCTCGCCCACGGCATGGGCGGCCTCGTGGTGCGTGCCTGTGCCTGCCTGCCCGCACAAAACATCCTCCGCATACTCATGGAGCGCAAAGGTGCGCGCATCGTCATGCTCGGCACCCCCAACCGCGGCACCCATGCGATAGTGGCCGACCTGCTGGGCAAAGGCGACGGCTTCCGCTCACTATGGCGGCTCGACGTCAACGGCCCCTCCCTCCGGAAGCTGCTGGACACCTTCGCGCGCTTTCCAGGTGTGCTCAGCCTGCTTCCTGCACGTGACTTCGCCGAAACCGTCGGCATGATACCGGGCAGCAGAGAACACGATTATTACGACGCGCAGGAGTGGAAGCGCCTGGCCGGCCTCGTTTCCGACCGCTGGTTCGGCGCCGGATGCAGCGCCACGCCATCGCAGGCACTGCTGGTCCAGGCCGCGTGGCTGTCCGACAAGAATGCCGAGCTGGAACGGGAGCGCGTCGGCCAGGCGCTCCCGACCGCGAGTTCGGATCCGA
Source organism: Massilia sp. CT11-137 (assembly GCF_047302885.1). Taxonomy (NCBI): domain Bacteria; kingdom Pseudomonadati; phylum Pseudomonadota; class Betaproteobacteria; order Burkholderiales; family Oxalobacteraceae; genus Massilia; species Massilia sp. CT11-137. The sequence goes on along the minus strand of NZ_JBKYMP010000002.1, from coordinate 3,031,475 downwards.
CCACGATCTATGTGTTCGGCGTCGCACCCAGCACGCCTTGCGGCCTCGTGGAGCTTCCCGGACTTTCGCATCCGGGCATGATGGCCACCCCGTCCGGCGACGGCATCGTGACCTGGGAATCCGGCCGGTTGCCCGGCATCGACAGCTATTACTTCATGCCGGCCCGTCATGGCGACATGGCGGCAACGCAGGAGTACTTCCCGGCGCTTGCGGAACTGCTGAAAGCCGGCACGACCCGCCACCTGTCGCACGAACCGCCGCTGCGGACGATCGAGAAGATGGGTCCCGTCATGTACGACGCGGCGCCCCCGACCGCGGCCGACACCGAGGCGGTGCAGCGCTGCCTGCTCGGCGGCTCGCTGCGTAGCCGGCTGCCGGCCGCGCCGCCGCGCCGCCTGGACGTCAAGGTGCGTGCGATGGACCTGCGCTTCCTCTCCATGCCGATCATGGTCGGCCACTACGAACAGGATCCGATCTCCGGACCGGAAGCCCTGATCGACCGCGAACTCCTCGGTGGCGACCTGAGCAAGCGCTACAACCTCGGCCAGTACGCAGGCGCACGCGGTTCCGCGACCGTCGTGCTGCGCGGCGCGCGCGCCGGCGAGCGCGCGGCCCGCCTGAGCGGTGCGGTGGTCACCGGACTGGGGCGCTACGACGTCTCGCTCAGCGCCTCCGAGCTCACCGAATCGGTGCGCGTGGGCGCTCTGCGTTTCCTGCTGCAGGTAATGGATGTGCTGGGGAAGGATGAACGTGAGCTGGCGCTGAGCTCGCTGTTGATCGGCTTTAATTCCTCCGCCAACCTGTCCGCCGCGGCGTCGGTCGAGGCATTGGTCCGCGGCGTGGTGCTGGCCAACGCCCGCTTCCACGAGCGGACAGGTACCAACATCCACATCGCCACGCTCGATATCGTCGAACTGTACCTGGACACCGCCATCAGCGCCGTATACGCGTTGCGCGACTTGCGCGAACGTATGAAGCAGTTCGCCGCCAGCCACAACACGGAACTCGTGACCTGCGATGAGCTGGTCAGCGGCGAAGGGATGCGCCAGCGCCTGCACGATACGGCGGAGGCCAGCTACTGGCCGCGCATCATCGTCACGGACGCGGACCGGACCGAGGAAAATGCACTCGCCCCGCCGGCCCTCAAGCCGACAGAACAGGCAGAGGCGCCGATCGCCGATCGTCTCCGCTTCATGTACGTCGGCACCCGGGCGCGCGCCGAGACCATCGTCCAGCAGCGCCAGCCGAGCCTGATCGAGACGCTGGTCCGGCGCCAGATCGCGAGCCACAAATGGGACCCGGAGTTCGGTCGCATGCTGTATCAACTGATGGTGCCGCACGATTTCAAGGATGCGGCGCGCCAGCTCGACCGGCTGGTTCTCGTCGTCGACGGGTATACGGCCAACCTGCCATGGGAACTGATGCTGGCCGAGGAGCCGCCACGCGAGCGCACCGGGGCCGAGCGCGAGAACATGCCGCTTGCGGTACGCGCGTCCGTCGTACGGCAGCTTGCCTCGCTGCGCTACCGGCCGCAGGTAGTGCAGGCGATGGCATACACCGCGTTGGTCATCGGCAATCCATCCGTGCGGGGCTTCCAGGACGGATTCGTCCCGACCGACGGTGACGCGGCCGCCTGGCAACCGGCGCCGCTCCCCGGCGCCCGCGACGAGGCACTGACGATCGCCCAGGTCTTGAAAAAACATAGTTATGAAGTACAGCAGCTCATTGGCTACGAGTCCGGCGTGGCGACCTTCACGGAGGACGCCGCCGTCACGGCGCGCGGCGGCCCGATGCGCCTCGGCCCACCCGTTCCGGAGGAGGCCGGCAACGATACCGACGCGGCCCATGTGCTGGCCGCGCTGTACCGGCAGCCGTGGCGCATCCTGCACATTTCCGGGCACGGCGTGTTCCGCATGCAGCACAAGGACGGGCGGCCGCGCAGCGGCGTGCTGCTATCGGACGGTTTGCTGATCACCGCGGCCGAAATCTCGGCGATGGAAGTGGTACCCGAACTGGTGTTTCTGAATTGCTGCCATACCGGGCAATTCGACGATGGACGCCAGAGCAACCGTCTGGCCGCCAGCATTGCCCGCGAACTCATCGAGATCGGGGTGCGTTGCGTGCTCGTGACGGGCTGGGCGGTCGACGACGCGTTGGCGCAGCGCTTCGGCACCTGCTTCTACAATCAGCTGCTAGGGCAACGTCAACAGTTCGGCGAAGCAGTCAAGGTCGCTCGTTACGAAGTCTGGGAGCGCAATCGGAACGATCTCACCTGGGGCGCCTTCCAGGCCTACGGCGATCCTGGCTGGACTGCGGAATCTACCACCGACAACACCGACGAACCGGTACTGCAGGATACCCCGTTCGTCGCGCTGGAAGAGCTGTTGGAGGCCCTGGCGGATGCCCGGGTGCGCCTGGCGCACCAGCGCGATACGTACGCCGAGCAGGAAAGCGCCCTCATCGCGAAGCGGGTCGACATGCTCGTGGACAAGCGATGCCAGCCCAAATGGCGGGTGCGTCCCGAGTTGCATTCGGCCCTCGGCGCCACGAGGCGGGAGCTGAACCAGATCGAAGAGGCCTACGATGCCTTCCTGCGCGCGGCCCAACTTGAGGATCAATACGGCAAATTGTCGGTCCGTGACATCGAACAACTGGCGGAGGTCGAGGCCCAGTACGGCGAACAGTGCGCCGCGCGCGCGCTCCCGCCGGAGAACGGCAAAGGGCCGGACCAGGCGCAGTTGCGCAAGGCACTGGCGCGCAGCGACGCTTTGCTCCAGCGTGCGTTGGCACGCGTCGATTCGCTCGACCATTTGTCCGACATTGCCGTCGGGCCCGACGCCAACCGGGCCACACCGGCCGGGCCTGGCGTGGCACCGAATTGCCTGCGCCAGGCCTTGCGCGGCAGAATCCACCGCCGTATGGCCAGCGTGCAGGCGCGCCGGCTGCTGGCCCTGTCCGAAGACCGCACCCAGGAAATCGCAGATGCCGCGACCAGGATGGAAGAGCAGTTGCGCCTGGCCACCGACGCTTACCGGAAAGCCGAAGGCAAAACAGCCCTCGGCAATATTGCTCCCGACCTTGCCCTGAGCAGGCTGGCGCTGGAGGCGCTGGCCGGCCTGTACACCGCCGACAAGACGCAAGGCGCCGCCATCACGTTCGCCCGGCTGTGCGGCGCCTACGCCTGCGAGACCGATCCATCCACCGATACCGCGTCGACCCTGCTACGGGCCAAGGCGCTGCTGGTGGAGACCCTGATCACGGGCACTCTCGGGGATGACGGCGCCAGCGGCCAGGCCAGCTTCGACAACGTGCTGCTGGCCTATACCGACGCTACCCATGGCGTCGCGCTGAAACCGTCGGAGATGGATGTCATCGTGACCGACATCGAGGCGCTGGCGCGCCTGTACCGGGCTTTGAGCACGCGCCGCGAAGGCCCGGACGAAAGCTACAAGCGGATCGCCAGGACACGGGAACAGATCGCCGACAACCTCAGAAAGCTGGCGCTCAGGCTGCAGCCTTCGCGTATGCAGCGGGCGGAACGGCAGAGCGCGGCGAGCCTGACCCGGCCGGAAAGCGCGGAGGTCGCGAAAAGCTTCTGACGGCCCGGCAGGCGGGCACGGCGCCAAACAAAAACCCCCGCAGGCGGCGGGGGTTGTCGGGTGCTCCGGGGCACAGTGCCGCCACAGCGGGACGGCGGCGCAAGCGCGACTTACATCGGCGGCTGCAGGCCGTTCTGGTACGCGGCGCCGACGGTTTCGATGGCGCGGCGCATTTCCATGCAGAACGTGCGGAACATGCGGCTCAGTTTGCTGTCGCCGGCGGCGGTGTTGCGGGTCGAGATCGTGGTGTAGGCGTTCATGACAGCTCCGTTTTCAATATCGTTCGTTGATGATTGAAGTCTACGCCCACATCAGATATCAATCCAATTTCCTTTTCCGATTTCCGCAATAGGTTTTCGTGATGTCTCCCCGCTGTCATATTGCAGGCGCTGACAGCGGGGATCACGCAAACTTATATCTCCGCGCCGCCCGCGACGGTGGGCGACACCTCCACGTTGAGCGCCTTCGTCAGGAAGCCCCAACGGTCGGCCAATTCCTCGATCTGCTTGTTCGTCGGCTTGCCCGCGCCGTGGCCGGCTTTCGTGTCGATGCGGATGAGCACCGGATTCGGTCCGGCCTGCGCCGCCTGGGCCGTCGCGGCGAACTTGAAGCTGTGCGCCGGCACCACGCGGTCGTCATGGTCGGCCGTCGTGATCATCGTGGCCGGGTAGCATGTGCCCTGCTTGAGGTTGTGCAGCGGCGAATACTTCACCAACGCCTTGAACTCATCCGGGTTTTCCGACGAGCCATAGTCCGACGTCCAAGCCCAGCCGATCGTGAACTTGTGGAAGCGCAGCATGTCCATCACGCCCACCTGCGGGATCGCCGCCGCGAACAGCTCGGGCCGCTGCGTCATCGCCGCGCCCACGAGCAGGCCGCCGTTGCTGCCGCCGCCGATCGCGAGTTTCGCGGGCGACGTTACCTTGTTGGCAAGGAGCCATTCCGCCACGCCGATGAAGTCGTCGAACACGTTCTGCTTCTTGAGCTTCGTGCCGGCCTCGTGCCACGCCTCGCCGTATTCGCCGCCGCCGCGCAGATTGGCGACGACGTAGACGCCACCCATTTCCATCCACGCCAGGTTGGCCGGCGAGAAGGCCGGGGTCAGCGAAATATTGAAGCCGCCGTAGCCGTACAGATATGTCGGATTGTTGCCGTCCAGCTTCAGTCCCTTTTTCGACACGATGAACATCGGCACGCGCGTGCCGTCGCGGCTGGTGAAGAACTGCTGGCGCGTTTCGTAGTCGTTCGGGTCGAACTGGACCTTCGGCTGGCGGAACACGGTACTGGTGCCCTTCTTCATGTCCAGCCGGTAAATCGTCGTCGGTGTCGTGAAGCTGGTGAACGAGAAGAAGGTTTCCTTGTCGCCACGCTTGCCCGTGAAGCCCGCGACGCTGCCGATGCCCGGCAGCACCACCTCGCGCACCGGCTTGCCCTTCAGGTCCGTGATCCTGACCACACTGCGCACGTCGGCAAGGTATTGCGCGATCAAGCGGTCGCCGACGAGGTGCGCCGCCACGAGCGTCTGCTCGCCTTCCGGCACGATCGTCTTCCAGTTCGCCTCCCGCGGCTTGCGGGTGTCGATCGCGACGATGCGCTGGCGCGGCGCATCGCGGTCCGTGCCGAAATAGGTGTCGGTCTGGTCGACTTTCTTCGCGACCGGATAGGTCAGCGGCGTGCCGCTGCCTTGGCAGGTCTGGCTGGTGGCCGGACCGGCGAGCGCCGCAGCGAGAGCGACGAAGGCGGCGACAAAGGTGGCATGTCTCATGTGCATGGTTGTTGCCGTTGTACGATGGGTAGTCGGCGGATGCCGCTGAGCATGATAGCGCGATTCTGCTGTCAGGACGACAACACCGCAGGGCTCACGCGGCACGCCGCTCCGGCCCCGCGTACGACCGGGCACTCTGCCACTGGCGCCGCATGTCGTCCGCGCTCGCGATCTGTTCCTCCGACAGGCGGCGCGCGACGATCGCCTTGTTCGCGCTGGCGGCCGGGTCGCCGGCGTCGGCCGCGAGCAGCATCCACATGTACGAGCGCACGGTATCGCGCGCGACGCCGCGGCCGCTGTTGTACATGCCGCCCAGGTTGTACTGGGCCAGCGCGTGGCCCTGTTCGGCGGCGAGCCGGTACCAGTGCACGGCCTGCGCGTCGTCCTGCGGCACGCCCTGGCCGTTCGCATACATGACGCCGAGATTGTTCTGGGCGCTCGCATCGCCCTGCTCGGCGGCGCGCCGGTACCAGGTCGCCGCCAGCGCCTCGTCGCGGCGCACGCCCTGGCCGTTCGCGTATATCACGCCGAGCGTGAACTGGGCCTTGGCGGCGCCCTGCTCGGCCGCGCGCCGGTACCAGTACAGCGCCTGCTCCGGATCACGCGCGACGCCGCGCCCGTACGCGTAGCGGTTGCCCAGGTTCACCTGGGCCAGCACGTGGCCCTGCTCGGCCGCAGCCAGCGTCCAGGCCAGCGCGGGGCCGCTCCAGCGCGCCCCATCGCCCGCCCCCGCGAGTGCCTCGGCGTCGGCCGCGCCCAGCAACTGGGCTAGGCTGAACTGCGCTTCCGCGTCGCCCTGCTCGGCGGCGCATTCGAGCCAGGCGCGCGCGCCCTGCGCGTCGGACGGCAACCCATGCCCCACCAGGTACGCGAGCCCCAGCAGGCGCTGCGCCGGCGCATGGCCGCGCGCGGCCGCGCGCCGAAACCAGTACAACGCCTCGGCCTCGCTGGGCGCCACGCCCTCGCCGCCGCGGTACATCAGCCCGAGGCAGACGGCGGCCTCGGTATCGTCCAGCAGCGCGGCCTTGCGGAACCACGCCATCGCGAGCGGCAGGCTGCGCGCCACGCCCGCGCCGTCCCGGTAGCACGTGCCGAGCAGCCGTTGGGCGCTGGGCAGGTCCTGCTCGGCCGCCTTGTAGTACCACGCGACGGCCTGGGCGGAGTCGCGCACGACGCCCCGCCCGGCCCGGTACAGGTCGCCCAGGTTCTGCTGCGCCGACGCGTCGCCCTGCGCGGCGGCGAGGCCGAACCAGTACGCTGCTTCGTTGTCGGACTGCACCACGCCCCGCCCCAGGAAATACATGCTCCCCAGGTGGTTCTGGGCGAACGCGAGACGCTGGCGCGCGGCCCGCTCCAGCCACCGGCAGGCGGCGACGTCGTCCTGCGGGGCACCGTCGCCTTCCTTGTACATCATGCCCAGATTGAACTGCGCATAGGCATCGCCACACGCGGCGGCGCGGGCGAACCAGGCGAGCGCGCCGGCGCGCGGGAGGGGCTCGTGACTGTGCATGCGGTAGCTCCTGACGGACACGCGTTGAGGCCAAGAATTGCAAAAATTGTAATGACGAGATGCATTACGGATTTGACTTGCAACAACGTGAAGGGGATGGACGACGGCAAAAACGACGCCGGCGCGACGGCTCGGCCAGCGGGGACAGTGCCACGCGACGAAGCCCTACTGCATGCAGGAAATATGAGGCCGGATCAGGCCGTTACGCGCCGCCCGGCCGCGTACACGCCCATGAATGCGTCGACCTTCGCGGCCGCCACGCGGTTCAGCGAGACGAGCAGGTCCGGGTCGACGCCCGCCAGCCCGTAGGCGTCGCCGAGGTGCCGGCCGATGTGCAGCAGCAGCTGGGCGGCCACTTCGGCGTCGGCCTCGGCCCGGTGGGCGTTGCCCTTGAACACGATGCCGAGCGCACGCGACAGCTGGCCCAGCTTGTAGCTCGCCATGCCGGGGAACACGCGGCGCGACAGCTTCAGCGAGCACACGAGCCCGGCATGCCGGCAACCGTGTCCCAGCAGCGCGCCCTCCGCCTTGAGGAATTTCTCGTCGAAGCTCGCGTTGTGCGCGGCCAGCACGTCGTCGCCGATGAAGTCGATGAGCGCGGGCACGACCTCGGCGGCCGGCGGCGCGCCGTCGACCATCGCCTGCGTGATGCCCGTCAGCTGGGTGATGAACGACGGCACGCGCACGCCGCAGTTCACGAGCGAGACGTAGCGCTCGACGATCCGGCCGTCCGCGATGCGCAGGGCCGCGACCTCGGTGATGCGGTCGCCGCCGTCGGGCGACAGGCCGGTGGTCTCGAAGTCGAGCATGACGATGGGGCGTTCGAACACGGTGATCCTTTCCTTGACCAGATCGCTTCAACCAAACTTTCGGGCGGCGTCGATCGCCAGCCCGGCGCCGATGCTGCCGAACAGGTCGCCTTCGACGCGGCGCGCGTCCGGGACGATCGCGGCGATCCGCTCGCGCAGGCTCGCCACGCCGCTGGAACCGCCCGTGAAGAACACGGTATCGACGCGCTCCGGCCCGATGCCCGCTTCGTCCAGCAGGCGCTGCACGGTCGCGCCGACGCTGTCGATCATGCCGGCGATCGCGTCCGTGAACAGGTCGCGGTGGACGCGCAGCAGTTCGGGCGGGGCGAGGCGGTCGAGGTCGAGCGCCACTTCGGGCGTGTCCGACAGGCCGATCTTCGCTTCTTCCACGCGCATCGCGAGCCAGTGGCCGGCGCGGTCGTCGATCAGGCGCTGCAGGCGCTTGAGCTTGTCGGGCTCGGCCGCGTCGCGCACGAGGTCGGCGAGCTGCGCGACGCTCTTGCGCGTATAAGCCTGGTTGATCGTGTGCCACGTCGCCAGGTTGAAATAATAGCTCGACGGCACCGAAGCGCCGGACAGCAGCGCGCTGCCATGACCCAGCAGCGGCATGACGGACGCGAGGCTCAGGTATTTGTCGAAGTCCGTGCCGCCGATGTGCACGCCGCCGGTGGCGAGGATGTCGTCGCGGCGGTCCAGGCGGTTCGCGCGCGCCGGCCCCAGGCGCACGAGCGAGAAGTCGGACGTGCCGCCGCCGATGTCGGCGATCAGCACCAGTTCCTCGCGCTCGATGCGGGATTCGTAGTCGAACGCGGCCGCGATCGGTTCGTACTGGAAGCCGATCTCCGTGAAGCCCACGGAACGGGCGATGTCGGCCAGCGTGTCCTCGGCGAGGCGGTCCGCCTCCGGATCGTCGTCGACGAAGTACACGGGGCGGCCGAACACGGCACGGTCGAACCCGCGGCCCGCCTCGCACTCGGCGCGGCGCTTGACCTCGCCGATGAAATGCCCCAGCAGTTGACGGAACGGCAACGCGCGGCCCGCGACCTCCGTCTGGCCATCCATCAGGCTGGTACCCAGCAGGCTCTTCAGCGACCGCATCAGGCGCCCGTCATAGCCTTCCAGATAGTCGGCCAGCGCGGCGCGGCCATAGCGCACCTGCTCGTCGTCGGCATTGAAGAACACGACGGACGGCAGGGTCGCCTTGCCGTCCTCGAGGGGCAGCAGCGTGGGTTGGCCGGGCCGCACCCAGCCGACGGTGGAATTGGACGTGCCGAAATCGACGCCGCAAGCGTTGGCCATGGAAGTCTCTCGATGAAAGGGGCGAGATGTTACCAGATTCCGGGCGCGGAACCAACGCCGGCCCGGCTTGTCTCATGCAAACGACGCCAAACGGAGCAGAGATGTCGACGACGGCAGGCAGTTCCGATTACACCCCCGGTAGCCATGCCGGCGGGCACGCCCACCCGCGCGGGTGGCGCCGCTGGCTGTTCGCAACGAACCACAAGGACATCGGCACGCTGTACCTGTGGTTCTCCGTCACCATGTTCATGGTCGGCGGCGTGCTGGCCCTGCTGATCCGGCTGGAACTGTTCCAGCCCGGCCTGCAATTCTTCCAGCCGGAGCTGTACAACCAGTTCGTCACCATGCACGGCCTCGTGATGATCTTCGGCGCCATCATGCCCGCCTTCGTCGGGTTCGCGAACTGGATGATCCCGCTGCAGGTGGGCGCGGCCGACATGGCGTTCGCCCGCATGAACAATTTCTCGTTCTGGCTGCTGGCGCCCGCCGCGATCCTGCTCGTGGGCTCGTTCTTCGCCGCCGGCGGCGCCAACGCGGCCGGGTGGACCATGTACCCGCCCCTGTCGGTCCAGATGGGGCCGGGCATGGACATGACGATCTTCGCCGTGCACATGATGGGCGTGTCGTCCATCATGGGCGCCATCAACATCGTCACGACGATCCTGAACCTGCGCGCGCCCGGCATGTCGCTGATGAAGATGCCGATGTTCTGCTGGACGTGGCTGATCACCGCCTACCTGCTGATCGCCGTGATGCCGGTGCTCGCGACGGCCGTCACGATGATCCTCACCGACCGCCATTTCGGCACCACGTTCTTCAACGCGGCCGGTGCCGGGGACCCCGTCATGTACCAGCACATCTTCTGGTTCTTCGGCCACCCCGAGGTCTACATCATGATCCTGCCCGGCTTCGGCATCATCTCGCAGGTCATTCCCGCATTTTCGCGCAAGGCCCTGTTCGGCTATGCGTCGATGGTCTATGCGACGGCCGCCATCGCCATCATCTCGTTCATCGTGTGGGCGCACCACATGTTCACGACGGGCATGCCCGTCACGGGCCAGCTGTTCTTCATGTATGCGACGATGCTGGTCGCCGTCCCCACCGGCGTGAAGGTGTTCAACTGGGTGGCCACGATGTGGAAGGGGTCGCTCAGTTTCGAAACGCCGATGCTGTTCGCAGTCGGCTTCATCTGGGTATTCACGATCGGCGGGTTCACGGGCCTCATCCTCTCCGTGGCGCCGATCGACGTCCAGGTGCAGGATACTTACTACGTGGTCGCGCACTTCCATTACGTGTTGGTGGCGGGGTCGCTGTTCGCCCTGTTCGCCGGCTATTACTACTGGGCGCCGAAATGGACCGGACACATGATCGACGAACGACGGGGGCGTTTTCACTTCTGGAATTCGCTCGTCTGGGTCAACGTGACCTTCTTCCCGATGCACTTCCTCGGGCTGGCGGGCATGCCGCGCCGCTACGCCGACTATCCCGTCCAGTTCACGGACTTCCACGCCATCACGTCCGTCGGCGCCCTGCTGTTCGGCCTGTCGCAGGTGTACTGGCTCTTTTGGGTCGTGATCCCGAACATCCGCGGCGGCGCGCCCGCACCGCCGAAGCCATGGGAAGGCGCGGAAGGCCTCGAATGGACCGTCCCCAGCCCGGCGCCCTTCCACACGTTCGAGACGCCGCCGCTCGTCAAGTGAACCGGGGAGTGCCTCCATGACGCGCGAATGGACATTGCGGCGCAATTGCTCCCTGTCCCCGCGCCAGGTCGCGCGCGCGTATGCCGTCCTGTGTTCCGGCTCGCTCGCCGTCGCGCTCGGCTTTCTCCTTCACGGCATCTGGTTCGTCCTCGCGTTTTCCCTGCTCGAGCTGGCACTCGTCGGGCTCGCCCTCCTCGTCTATGCGCGCCACGCGACGGACCACGAGCGCATCGCCCTGTCCGAGTCGGGCCTGCTCGTCACCTGCGTCCAGGCCGACCACCGGGAACTCGTGCGGCTCGATCCACTGTGGACCCGCGTCGTCGTGCCGGACGAACGCCGCCGCACGCTGATCCAGCTGGAATCGCGCGGTGTGAAGGTCGAGATCGGGCGCTTCGTGGACGATACGCGGCGCCGCCAGGTGGCGCGCGAACTGCGCCAGGCGCTGCGCAGCGTATCCGCGATGCGGTAGCGCAACGCTGTCAAAACGCGTTCCCGGCTGAAACGAAGCGCGCCGGCATACCCGTATTCCCACTCCTACGGACAGCTCTCTCGTCAACCTGATCCGTGTAAGCCGCGTCCGACAACCACACGGCGACGCGACCGATGTTTCTATTTTTTTATGTTTTGCATAATGCGGTATCCGCTTTGCCGCACCGCGTTGGTGCGCGCATCGCACAAGTTTCCCAGGAGAGAAGCACAACATGAGCGTTACCCAAGGATATGCAATCGTCGTGCACGGCGGCGCCGGAAGCCCGCGCGCGTACGACGACGGCTGCGAGCGCGCGGCGCAGCGGGCCGTCGAGGAGCTGGCCATCAGCGCCGACGCGCTCGAGGCCGCCATCGCGGCGGTCGTATCGATGGAAGACGACGGCCGCTTCAATGCCGGCAGCGGATCGGTCCTGTGCCTGGACGGCGCGACCGTCGAGATGGACGCCTCCATCATGGACACGCGCGGCCGCCTCGGCGCCGTCGCCTGCGTGCAGGGCGTCAAGAACCCCGTGCTGCTGGCGCGGGCCGTCGCCGAGACGCCGCACTGGCTGCTGGCCGGCGACGGCGCCGCCCGCTTCGCCGCCGCCATCGGCCACCCGACGCACACCACCATCTCCGACCACCAGCGACAAGCACACGAGAAAGTCGTGCGCGAACTGGCGGGCAGCGTGCCCGCCATGCCCGGGATCCCGGAAGAAGCGAAAGCCTTCCTGCGCTTCTGGAATTACCAGACGCCACTCGACCTGCCCGCGCATGCCGCATGCGACACGGTCGGCGCCGTCGTGCGCGGACCGGACGGCCACTTCGCCGTGGCGCTGTCCACCGGAGGCTCGGCGCCGTCGCTGCTGGGCCGCGTGGGCGACACGCCGATCATCGGCAGCGGCTTCTATGCCGGTCCGCAAGGCGCCGTCGCGGCCACCGGCATCGGCGAACAGATCGTGCGCCACCTGCTGGCCCGCACCGTCTATGGCTGGATCGAGGACGGCATGCCGCTCGAACAGGCCCTCAAGCGCGGCGTCGACCTGTTCGACCCGAAAGTGCCCGTCGGCCTGATCGCCGTCACCCGTACGGAAGCCGCGTCGCACAGCAACCAGGACATGCCCCACGCAAGGATAGTCGCACCATGACCGCACAGGACAAGAACGCCAGCGCCCAGGCCGAACAGGCGGAACGGGTCGCCAAGAGCCACGGCCACCTCGTCATCATCGGCGGCGGCGAAGACAAGCAGAACGACATGGCGATCCTCAAGCGCTTCGTCGAGCTGTCCGGCGGGCCGGCCGCGAAGATCGTCGTCATCACGGCGGCGAGCAGCGTCGCGGAGAACATGTGGGAAACGTACGACCGCGCTTTCGCGGACCTGGGTGTCACACGCCACTCGCACCTGCACCTGCAGAGCCGCCATGACGCGAACGACGAAACGCATATCCGCGACGTTGCCGACGCCGACGGGATCTTCATGACGGGCGGCGACCAGAAACGGCTGCTCGCGATCATCGGCGGCACGGCGCTGGACGCGGGGATGCACGCCGCGCTCAAGCTGCGCGGCGCCTGCATCGGCGGCACGAGCGCCGGCGCTTCCGCCATGTCCGGCCACATGCTGGCACAGGGCCGCGCCGAACTGCATCCCGAGAAGGGCTCCGTGAGCCTGGGCGCGGGCCTCGGCTTCCTGCACAAGGTCGTCATCGACCAGCATTTCTCCGAACGCCAGCGCCTGTCGCGGCTGTTGTCCGTCGTCGCCCAGAACCCGTATCTGCAGGGGATCGGGATCGACGAGGACACGGCCCTCGTCGTCGAGCGCGGCGTCGGCATCGAAGTGGTGGGCCAGGGCGCCGTCACCATCGTCGACGGCCGGACGATGTCGACGAACGTGGCGGAGATCGCGAACCACGAGACGCCGGAACTGATCGACGTCCGCCTCCACCTGCTGCCTGCCGGCAGCAAATACGCACTACCCGGCGGCGACGACGCAAAGCGCATCCCGCCGCCGTTGCTCGAGTTTTTGGAAAACATCACGAAACGGAATCCAATCTCTTGACGTCTTCCCCACCTTAAAGGACGGGGCTTCCTGCAGCCAGCGTCGCACGTCCGCGACGGAGAATGTTTATCGCAGCATTGATATCGCGATCATGTTTACAACCGCAAACACGACACTGCCACTCTCTTATTCCAAGGTCTGCGATACCTTTCGGCCGCGAATCGGGCATGGCGCCGCAATTCGAACAGACTTGGGAAGTCAATCTCTCATCAACTTCCTCGAACCACGCGCCATGCTTAACAGCCTTGTACGCCAGTTGATGTCGGAAGCTCGACCAGCCGGCATCAAGAACGGACTTCGCCATGCCGGTCCTGGCGAGTCTGGCGGCAGTCACGTTGCCGACCGCGATATAGTCGAATTGCCGGACAATGCGGTCCGACAATTTGTGCAGAAAGTCATTGCGACGGCTCGCAATCTTTGCGTTGATAGCCTTGGCACGCCGCTTCTTGTGGGCGCGCTGCGCCAGCGCCAGAGTCCGCTCCGCACCACGATAGATTCGCTGCGCTTCGATCTTTTCGCCGGTGGAAAACGTTGCGAAGTCCTTCAGGCCGAGGTCGATACCGACACCGCGCAACGGCTGACGAGCATGGATCTCGGGGGTGACCACATCGATCACGATGTTCAGGTACCAGTTCCCTCGCGTGTCGCGCGAAAAGTTGGTGCCATCCTTGATCTTCCCTTCGGGCAGGGGCCGGCTGTTAAAAACGCGGAAGGTATTGCCCGCGAAACGAAACGCATCACCTTCCCGCTTCAGTTCCCGTCCCTTGATCGGCACCCAGCCCAGAGACCGCTTGCCGCGATAGCGAAGATAAGGTCGCTTCTTTTGCGAACGCGATCTTGCATACTGTTCGCAGACCGCATTTACGGTCCCGGAATGCAGGCCCAGTTCCTTGCTGCTGCCTGTCGTCAACTTGTTCAGGTCAAAACCCGACAGCCAGGGGCGGCCAAAACGCAGCGCATCCTTTTGCCGATCGTTGCAGTAATTCCAGACGAAGTTACAGGCCCGCGACTGCCTGTTGAGCAGCCCGTTAAGGGACTTTACCCGGTAACGATAAACAAGAATCATGCTGTGATTATAGGCAGCGTTTTTAGCAACCGAAAGGCATCGATTGCCGCGCAATCGGCTGCTTTCCTCCCCGCCCTGAAGGACGGGCTTTCTCGGAGTACCTGATGAACATCGTAGAACAACGCTTCCTGCGCGGCCCGAGCCTGTATGCCGCGGCGCCCTGCCTGCTGGCCGTGATCGACCTCGCCGCCCAGCAGAACGCGGCCGGCCTGGGCGCGCGCCTGCTCGCCCTGCTGCCCGCGATGCCGGCCGAAGCGGCGGCGCGCCTGTCGGACTGCCAGGCCGCGCACGAAGCGCTCGAACCCGTGGTGATGGAATTGCAGCGCCTCGCCGGCGCGTCCGGCACCTTCGGCATGACGAAGACCGATCCCGCCAGGCCGGGACAGGCCCGCGTCGTCTGCGGCTACACGGTGGAACAGGTGGCGGGCCAGGCGCTGCGCACGGCCGCCGCGCTGATCGATGCGTGCGCGAGCCACGTCCCGTTCGACCTGGATGCCGCGCTGGACGACCTGCGCGACACCGCGCACCGCCACGCCATCGGCACGAGCACCGCGGCCGTGCTGGCGGCCGCGCACCGGCGCGGCATCCCGAGCCTGCGCCTGACCGAGGAAGCGAATCTGTTCCAGCTGGGCTGGGGCAGCCGCCAGAAGCGCCTGCAGGCGACGATCACGGGCGCGACGAACCACGTGGCCGTCGGCATCGCCAGCGACAAGCAGCTGACGAAGACGCTGCTCGACCAGGCCGGGGTGCCCGTGCCGGCGGGCTCCACGGTCACCACGCTCGAACAGGCGCTGCGCGAGGCGCGCCGCATCAAGGGTCCGGTAACGGTGAAGCCGCTGGACGCGAACCAGGGCAAGGGCGTGACGGTCAACTGCGGGACGCAGGACGAGATCGCGCGTGCGTTCGAATTCGCCCGCAAGTACGGGCGCCACGTCATCGTCGAGGAATTCCTGCAGGGCCGCGACTACCGTGTGCTCGTCGCGGGCCGCAAGGTGGCCGCCGCGTCATGGCGCCGGCCGCCGCACGTGACCGGGGACGGCGTATCGACGGTGCGCGAACTGGTCGAGATCGAAAACCGCAACCCCGCGCGCGGCGACGGCCACACGAACATCCTCACGACGATCCCGCTGGACGACCTCGCGCTGCAGGTGCTGGCGAGCCAGGGTCATGACCTGGACTCGGTCCCCGCGGAAGGCAGCGTGGTCGACCTGCGCGGCAACGCCAACCTGTCCACCGGCGGCACTGCCGAGGACGTCACGGACCTGCTGCCGGAAGAAACGCGCGACATCTGCATCCGCGCCGCGCGCACGATCGGCCTGGACGTGGCCGGCATCGACATCGTCTGCCAGGACATCGCGCGCCCGCTGCGCGAACAGAAAGGCGGCATCATCGAAGTCAATGCGGCGCCGGGCATCCGCATGCACCAGTACCCGAGCCGCGGCACGCCGCGCGACGCGGGCGCCGCCATCGTCGAAGCGCTGTTCGGCGCGGACGACGGCCGCATTCCCGTCATCGCCGTGACGGGCACGAACGGCAAGACGACGACGAGCCTCATGATCGCGCACGCGACGCGCCTCGCGGGCCTGCGCACGGGCGTGACGACGACGGAAGGCGTGTACATCGACGGCGAACGGATCGTGAAAGGCGATTGCACGGGCTACCGCTCGGCGCGCACCGTCCTCGCATCGCCGGACGTCGACTTCGCCGTGCTGGAGACGGCGCGCGGCGGCATCCTGAAACGCGGCCTCGCGTTCGACCACTGCGACGTCGCCGTCGTGCTGAACGTATCGGCCGACCACCTGGGCCTGGACGGCATCGACACGGTCGAGGAACTCGCGCGCGTGAAATTCGTGATTGCCGAGCGCGCGCGCCGCGCCGTCGTGCTGAACGCGGAGGACGACCATTGCGTCGCGATGTCGTCCGAGCTGGCGCATGGCGTGGAAATCCTGTACTTCGCGCTCGACGCGGACAACCCTGTCCTGCTGCGCCACCTGGAAAACGGCGGCCGCGGCGTCTACCTGGAAGACAACATGATCGTGCTGGCGACCGGCACGCGCCACGACGCGCTGCTGGACGTGCGCACGATGCCCTGCACGATGAAAGGCGCGGCGCGCTACAACATCGCCAACGCGCTGGCCGCCGCCGCCGCACTCAGCGCGACGGGCTTCGGCAACATCGAGATCGCGGCCGGCCTGCGCACGTTCGTCTCCGACTGGAAGCACAACCCGCTGCGTTCGAACGTGTTCGACGTCGACGGCGTCACCGTCATCTTCGACTACGCCCACAACACGGCCGCCTATGCCGCATTGGCCGAGACGGCGCGCGCGCTGACGCCGGGCCGCCTCGTCGGCGTCGTCGCGGCGCCGGGCGACCGCCGCGACGAAGACCTCGTCGCCATCGGCGAGACGTGCGCGGCCGGCTTCGACGAGCTGGTCGTGTACGAGACGGAGAACCGCGGGCGCGCATCCGGCGAGGTGGCCGCGCTGCTCGTGCAGGGCGCGCGCCTCGGCAAGTACGAGACGGATCACCTGCAGGTGGAACTGAACGTGCACGAAGCGATCCGCGCTGGCCTCGCGCGCTGCGAGCCGGGCGACGTGCTGGTGTTCGGCTGCGGCTCGGCGCTGACCGAGCTGACGGAAGCGATCCGGCCGACATCGCCCGCGACGGCGAGCCGCATCGAAGCGGAAGCGGTATGAAAAAACGGGCCCGCGGGCCCGTATTTCGTCGTAGCGTGGGCACCCCGTGCCCACGCGCGACGGATGCGATTTGTCGACGTCACGCGTGGGCGGAGGCCGCCCAACCCACTCAGATCGCGCGGCGTACCAGCAATTCCTTGATCTTGCCGATGGCCTTGTTCGGGTTCAAACCCTTCGGGCACACGTCCGTGCAATTCATGATCGAGTGGCAGCGGAACAGGCGGTACGGGTCTTCCAGGTTGTCCAGGCGCTCGTTGGTCGCCTCGTCGCGCGAGTCGGCGATGAAGCGGTACGCCTGCAGCAGGCCGGCCGGACCGACGAACTTGTCCGGGTTCCACCAGAACGACGGGCACGACGTCGAGCAGCACGCGCACAGGATGCACTCGTACACGCCGTCCAGTTCTTCGCGCTCTTCCGGCGACTGCAGACGCTCTTTCTCCGGCGGGATCGAGTCGTTGATCAAATACGGCTTGATCGAGTGGTACTGCTTGAAGAAGTTGGTCATGTCCACGATCAGGTCGCGGATGACCGGCAAGCCCGGCAGCGGACGCAGCACGATCGGCTGCGTCAGCTCGTTCAGGTTCGTCGTGCAGGCCAGGCCGTTCTTGCCGTTGATGTTCATCGCGTCCGAACCGCACACGCCTTCGCGGCACGAGCGGCGCAGGGCCAGCGAGTCGTCGACGTCGGCCTTGATGCGCTGCAGCGCGTCCAGCAGCATCTTGTCGGTGTCTTTCAGCTCGACGGTGACGTCTTGCATATAGGGCTTCGAATCCTTGTCCGGATCGTAGCGGTAAATCTTCAGGTGGACTGTGCGTGCCATGTGTTACCTCATATTCTTAAATCGTAGGGTGGGCGGCCCTCCGCCCACGCGCGACGTTTGCGATCTGCCAGCTTCCGCGTGGGCTCGGGGAGCCCACCCTACCGGTTCGCGCATACCGAGACAGGTTCTTAGAACGTGCGGGGCTTCGGTTTGAACGTGTCGACGGTGAGCGGCTTGGTCACGACCGGCTTGTAGTCGAGACGGTTGCCTTCCGAGTAGAACAGGGTGTGCTTCATCCAGTTCACGTCATCGCGCTGCTCGTAGTCGCTGTGGGCGTGGGCGCCGCGCGATTCCTTGCGCGCCGCGGCCGACACGACGGTCGCCTTGGCCACTTCGATCAGATTGTCCAGCTCGATCGCTTCGATGCGCGCCGTGTTGAACACCTTCGACTTGTCCTTGAACGAGACGTGCTTGCGGCGCTCGTCCAGGGCCATGATTTCCTTGACGCCTTCGTCCATCAGCGCCTGGGTGCGGAACACGCCGCAGTGCTTCTGCATCGTCGCGCGGATCGCGTTGGCCACGTCCTGCACCTTCTCGCCGCCGGTCGAGTTTTCCAGGCGGTTCAGGCGGCCCAGCGCGTAGTCCGCGAAATCCTTCGGCAGCGCGCGGTTGCCCTGCTCCTTCAGGTTCTGCGCGACGATGTGGTTGCCGGCCGCGCGGCCGAACACGACGAGGTCGAGCAGCGAGTTCGTGCCCAGGCGGTTCGCGCCGTGCACCGACACGCACGAGCATTCGCCGATCGCGTACAGGCCGTTGACGACCTTTTGCGAACCGGTGCCGTCAGGCGTGACGACCTGGCCGTGGATGTTGGTCGGGATGCCGCCCATCTGGTAGTGGATGGTCGGGACGACGGGGATCGGTTCCTTGGTCGCGTCGACGTTGGCGAACTTGTGGCCGATCTCGAGAATCGACGGCAGGCGCTTGCGGATCGTGTCCGCGCCGATGTGGCGCAGGTCCAGCAGCACGTGGTCCTTGTTCGGGCCCACGCCGCGGCCTTCCTTGATTTCCTGGTCCATCGAGCGCGAGACGAAGTCGCGCGGCGCCAGGTCTTTCAGGGTCGGCGCGTAGCGCTCCATGAAGCGTTCGCCGTTGCTGTTGATGAGGATACCGCCCTCGCCGCGCACGCCTTCCGTGATCAGCACGCCCGCGCCGGCCACGCCGGTCGGGTGGAACTGCCAGAACTCCATGTCCTGCAGCGGGATGCCGGCACGTGCCGCCATGCCGAGGCCGTCGCCGGTGTTGATGAAGGCGTTGGTCGACGCGGCGAAGATACGGCCCGCGCCGCCCGTGGCGAACACGGTCGTTTTCGCCTGCAGCATCATGACGTCGCCCGTTTCCATTTCGAGCGCGATCACGCCGAGGACGTCGCCGTCGGCATTGCGGACCAGGTCCAGCGCCTGCCATTCGACGAAGAAGTGCGTGCGCGAGCGGACGTTACGTTGATACAGCGTGTGCAGCAGCGCGTGGCCGGTACGGTCGGCGGCGGCGCAGGCGCGCTGCACCGGCTTCTCGCCGAAATTCGCGGTGTGGCCGCCGAACGGACGCTGGTAGATCGTGCCGTCCGGGTTGCGGTCGAACGGCATGCCGAAGTGTTCGAGCTCATACACGACCTTCGGGGCTTCGCGGCACATGAATTCGATGGCGTCCTGGTCGCCCAGGTAGTCCGACCCCTTGACGGTGTCGAACATGTGCCAGTACCAGTCGTCCTCGCTCATGTTGCCGAGGGATGCGCCGATGCCGCCCTGCGCCGCGACCGTGTGCGAACGGGTCGGGAACACTTTCGACAGCACGGCCACGTTCAGGCCCGCTTCGGACAGTTGCAGCGCCGCGCGCAGGCCGGAACCGCCGGCGCCGACGATGACGACGTCGAAATGGCGGACGGGGATGTTGGTGTTGATTGCTGCCACGATTACACGCTCCAGAGAATTTGCACAGTCCAGGCGGCACAGGCGAGCAGCCAGAGCACCGTGGCGATCTGCAGGGTCAGGCGGATGCCGACCGGTTTGACGTAGTCCATCCAGATGTCACGGATGCCCACCCACACGTGGTAGAACAGGCCGAAGAACGTGACCATCGTGAAAAGCTTGAACCACTGGCGGGCGAACAGGCCGGCCCAGCCTTCGTACGTAAAATTCTGGCCGGTCAGGAACGAGACCAGCAGGATGACGGTGAAGATGACCATCACGATGGCGGTGACGCGCTGGGCGAGCCAGTCGCGCATGCCGTAGTGCGCGCCGACGACGAGGCGGCGCTGTCCGATATTCTTGGGGGTAGCCATGATTAAAACACTCCGAACAGTTTGAGGGCGACCAGCAGGGTCAGCGCCAGGGCGACGACGAGCACGTAACGCGCGGTGCGCTGCGCCGCGTCCTTGTCCAGGGCCATGTGGTTGTCCATGAACAGGTGGCGGATGCCGGCGCAGAAGTGGTGCAGGTAGCCCCAGGACAGGCCCAGGATGACGATCTTCGTGAACGGATGGCTGACGATCCCGGCGAAGTGCGCGAACGAGATCTCGGAACGGATGCTCTGCTCGAACAGGTAGAGCAGGAACGGCAGGAACAGGAACAGCACGAAGCCGCTGATACGGTGCAGGATCGACACGATGGCCGACGGCGGCTGCTTGTAGTTCATCGTGATGTCCGTAATGTTCACGTTACGGATCGGCTGCCTTCGCTCCTGCACTTTTTTTATCGCTTCTGACATTCCAGCACTCTTCCAAAATTTAAAGTTATGGGCCCGCCGGAACGCGTCCATGCGGCTCTCGCCGCAAAAAACTTGTCCGTGGGATACCTGTATTATCGCGAAATCTCACTATGCTGTCCAATATATGGATAATCTAGGATCCATACTTTTCACAGATACCGCATGGAACTCAGACATTTACGCTATTTCGTCGCCGTCGCCGAGGAAGGCAATATCACCCGCGCGGCGGAACGGCTCGGCATCGGCCAGCCGCCGCTGAGCCAGCAGATCCACGCGCTGGAGCGGGAGCTCGACGTGAAGCTGTTCCACCGCACCGGCCACGGCGTGGTGCCGACCGACGCCGGCAAGGCGCTGCTCGTCGACGCCAAGCGCCTGCTGGGCGACGTGGAGCACGCCACCCTGAACGCGCAGCGGGCCGGACGCGGCGAGACAGGCCATTTGCACCTCGGCTTCACCGCGTCCGCCGCGTTCCACCCGATCGTGCGCGCGCTGGTGCGCGAATTCCGCAATGCGTATCCCGGCGTCGGCCTCACACTCACCGAAGGCACGACGGCGCACCTGCTGGCGCAACTCGAGGAAGGCCGGATCGACCTGGCCTTCCTGCGCCCGGGCGTGCACTCGTTCGCCGGCGTCGTCCTGCAGGACATCGCGAGCGAGTCGATGAAGGCCGTGCTGCCGGTCACGCATCCACTCGCGCGGCGGGCGAGAATCCCCCTGTCCGCGCTGGCGCAGGAACCGTTCGTGCTGATTCCCCGCGCGGCCAGCCCGATGCTGCACGACGAGATCGTGTCGGCCTGCCGCCACGCGGGTTTCGAACCGATGCCGGGCCAGCAGGCACCGCAGCTGTCCACCGTCGTCAGCCTCGTCGCGGCGGAATTCGGCGTGTCGATCGTGCCGGCGTCCGTCAGCCAGTTCCACGCCGAAGGGGTGACGTACGTGGACATCGCGGATGCGAAAGTCCGCTCGAAGCTGGCGCTGGCGTCGCTCGAAGGGAATTCGTCGACGAAGGTGGGGAATTTTCTCGAGATCGCGCGCCAGGCGGCGACTCGGCCGAACGGGAGATAACGACATGTCGACAGAACCAGACCGCCCCTCACAATATCAACGCGGCCGCTTCGTGCTGGTGCACCAGGCGGTCGTCGTCGTGGCCACGATCGTCTCGGCGCCCGCGCTGGGCCTACTCGGCGCGGTCACCGTACTCGCGCCCCTCCTCAAGCTGCGCGGCGCCACGCGGCGCGACGCGAACACGGTGTTGATCAGCGTGGCGCTGGGCGTGGCGACGATGGCGCTCGTGTTCGGCGCCGGCGTGGCCATGCTTGCATACGGCCTCGGGCACGACCGCAACTGGCGCTGAGCGGCTTTACCCCACCTGCGCCGCGATGCGCGCCGCGCTTTCCGGGTCCGTCTGCCGAATCGCCTCGACGAACACGTCAAGCGACGACCCGCACGCGAACACGAGCACGTCCCGCGGCGGCACAGCGACAGGCCGAGGCGGATCGCCTCGCCCACGTCGAGTTCGCGGTGCAGGGTATCCGTCTTGCCGACGACTTCCTCGGCGCCCTGCAGGATCAGGTCGACGGCGCCGCCGTAAGCGCGCCCGCGGCTCGACGATTCGTACACGACCAGTTCGTCGAAGCGCCCGGCGCACACGCGGCCCACTTCCAGCAGGTCGGCGTCGCGCCGGTCGCCCGGTGCCGTCACGATGCCCACCAGCTGGCCGGGCAGCAGCGAGCGCGCCATCTCGGCCAGCGCGGCATACGCGGCCGGATTGTGCGCGTAATCGACGATGACCGTCACGCCGCGCACGTCGAACACGTTCGTGCGCAGCGGGTTCGTCTTGCCGTCGCTGACGAACGTCGACAGCCCCGTCGCGATCTGCAGGTTGCTGAAGCCGGCCGCCATCAGGCCCGCCGCCGCCGCGAGACCGTTGGCGATGTTGTAGCGCGCGCGGCCGCCCAAGGCGATCGGCATCGCTTCCACGCGCACCAGCTCCTGGTGGTAAGTGGCATCCGCCACGACGATCGAATTGTCCTGGAAGTAGACGGCGCGGCCGCCCTCTTCCAGGTGGCGCAGCAGCACGGGACTGTCCGCCTCCATCGCAAAGTACACGATCTCCACGTCCGGATGCACGCGGCGCGCCATCGCCACGCACAACGGGTCCTCGGCGTTCAGCACGACGGCGCGGCTGGCCGACAGCGGCACCACGGCCTTCACCTGCGCGAGGTCTTCGATCGTGTCGACGCCGTCCAGGCCCAGGTGGTCGGGCGATACGTTCAGCACCATGCCGATGTCGCAGCGGTCGAAGGCGAGGCCGCGTTTCAGGATGCCGCCGCGCGCCGTCTCCAGCACGGCGAACTCCACGTCCGGCGAGGCGAGCACCGTGCGCGCCGACCAGTAGCCCGTGCAATCGCCCTTCGTGACTTCCTTGCCGGCGATGTAGACCCCGTGCGTCGTCGTCACGCCCGTGACCTTGCCCGCGAGGCGCACCGTGTGCGCCATCAGCAAGGTGGTCGTCGTCTTGCCGTTCGTGCCCGTGCACGCGATGATCGGGATGCGCCCGTCCGACTCGCCCATCAGGCCCTGGACGATGGCGTCGCCCGCATCGCGCGGCGTGCCGCCGCTGGGATGCTGGTGCATGCGGATGCCGGGTGCCGCGTTGACTTCGATGACGGCGCCGCCCTGGTCCGCCAGCGGCTGGGCGATGTCGCGGCAGACGATGTCGATACCGGCCACGTCCAGGCCGATCTTCGCGGCCGCGCGCACGCACAGGCGGCGCGTGGATTCCGGCAGCAGGTCCGTCACATCTTCGGCCGTGCCGCCCGTGGACAGGTTCGCGTTCCCGCGCAAATACACCGTCGTGCCGGCGGCAGGCACGGTGTCCGGGACGAGGTCCTGGCGCCGCAGCAGGTCTTCCGCATGGGCGTCCAGCGCGATCTGCGTGAGGATGTTCGTGTGGCCCGCGCCGCGCGCCGGATTGCGGTTCTCGAGATCGACGAGTTCGCGCACCGTGTGCGTGCCGTCGCCCACGACGTGCGCGGGCCGCCGCAGCGACGCCGCCGCCACCTTGCCGCCCGCGACGAGCACGCGGTAATCCGCGCCTTCGACGAAGCGTTCGACGATGATGTGGCGGCCGAACTTGCGCGCGTACGCGTAGGCCTGCTCGACTTCTTCATCCGTGCGGCACGCGACCGTGACGCCCTTGCCCTGGTTCGCGTCCAGCGGTTTTACGGTCACCGGCGCGTTCAGCTTATTTGCCATGTCATGGGCGACGCGCAGCGCGTCTTCGACAGTCGTCACCGTCTCGCCCTGCGGCACCGGCACGCCCGCCTCGTGCAACAGCTGCTTGGTGAGCTGCTTGTCGCTGGCGATGCGCACGGCGATGGTGCCCGTGTCGCCCGTGATCGTCGCCTGGATGCGCTTCTGCTTCACGCCCCAGCCCAACTGGAACAGGTTCGCGTCTTCCGTGATGCGCGAGACGGGAATGCCCCGCTCCTGCGCGGCGGCCAGCACGGCGGCCGTGCTCGTGCCGATCGCGTAGTGCTCTGCGATCTCGCGCAACTCTTCCAGGCGCGGCGCCAGGTCGAATGCGTGGCCGTGCGCGAGCGTGTCGACGATGTCCACCGCCAGCGCGAACGCCGGCTGCGCGACCTTTTCGAGCTGGTAGGCGCAGACGATGCGGTACTGGCCCGGCTCGCCCGTCACGGGACGCGTGCGCCCGAACGCGACGGGCGCGCCCGCGAGGCATTGCAGGCCCAGGGTCACATGCTCGATCACGCGCGCGAGATACGTGCCCTCGCGCAGGCGCTGGGCGAAGCCGCCCGGCTGGCCCGTCGGAACGAGGTAGTCCGCGAGCGATGGCAACAGGGCCAGCAGCGCCTCGTTGAATTGCGGGAGGTCGCGGGTCGAGACGCCGTACAGATCGTCCAGGTCGAGCACGGACAGCAGGCAGGGGGTGGCGGCGTGGATGTTCGGTCCGCGCAAGAAGCGTTGTTCGAGTATGTGCACAGGAATCCCTTGTTTGTCGGTCGTCGCGGCGCGCGCGGGCGCGCCGCTGCGTTCATTTCAAGCGTCCAGCAGCTGCGAATACATCCGCGTGGCCATCAGGCCGATCGCCGTGTGGTGCACGGACGGCGACATCAGCTGCGCCAGCATGGCCATCGCCTCCGGCTTGCCGGCGGCCGCCGCCACGCGCTGTTCCAGCTGGTGCAGTTCGGAGTCGCCGCCGGTGCCCGCGGGCGGCGGCGGATCAGGCCCCGCTCCGGATAACCGCTGCGCTGGGCATGCTGCGTGAGGCTGTCGAGCGTGCGCTGGCGCGCGCGGTGGCTCAGCACGCGGGTCGTGCGCGCGGCGGCGCTGGCGTCGCGCGGGGTCGTGATCCAGTCGCGCAGCACCTGCTGCTCGTAGCTCGAGAACACGCCGAACATCTCCGCCCGCTCGCCCTGGATCAGGCGCCAGAAGCGGCTCTGCTCCACGTCTTCGCCGCGCTGGATCCAGCCGGATTCCTCCAGCTTCGTGAGGAAGTCGGGGATCTGCTGCGGATCGCCGAGCCAGTCGTTGACGGAGCGGCCGGCCACGCGGCAGTAATCCGAGTGCATGTTCTTGCCGATGGCCGCCTTGGCGCCGAAGATCTCGACCAGTTCGGCTTCGAGATCGAAGGCGCCGATGACGGAGGTCGTGCACGCGCCCAGGTCGTTCAGCCGGTAGCCGTCCAGCACGCGCCGGAAGAACGCGGCCGGGTCGCCCGACTGCGCCATCAGGTGGCGCAGCGCCTGCACGGCCTTGTGCGCGTGGCCGCTGCCGGCGTTGTCCACGGTGACGTGCAGCGTGAAGTAATACGGATCGATCCCGAGTTCGTTCAACTCGTACGACGTGATCAGCAAATGCAGCGGCAGTTGTTCGTAGCCGAGGTTGTAGCCCACCACTTCCGGCAGGAAGGCGTCGGCGTTGTACGCGAGCGCGAGCTGGATGGCGCCCTGCACGAAGTGGTCCGGCGGCAGCGTCTCCCAGTGTTCGCAGCCGTGCGCCGCGAGCAGGCGGCGGTACAGCGTGACGTGGTTCTTGTCCGGCACGCCGTCGCCCAGCTCTTCGAGATAGGTCTTGATCAGGGGGTGGAAGTCCGGATTCTCCCAGCGCGACAGGGTGCCGTACAGCCAGGCGCCGTCGACGAGCTTCGTGGGCGCGACGCCCTTCAGGAAGTACAGCGCATGCGACTTGTTCGTGAAATAGCGGCGCGGCGCGCCATTCTTGCGCGCGGCGAGGTATTCGCGGTACGCGATGCCGACCGATTCGGCACGGCCCTGGATCCAGCCCTGCAGCTGCCACACCGCATCCGGCAGTTCGCACGGTTCGGCGCGCGCGACTTCGATCTGTGCCGCGAGGAATGCGCGGGACGCCTCGAGGGCCGCGGCCGGGTTGTCCATCAGCGCGAAGTACAAATCCCTGGCGGACGATACCTGGACCGGGCGGGTGTCCCGGCCCGTCGCGCGGGCCGGGCTGTCGACGACAAAAGTGGAGGTCATAACAAATCTTTTGGTAAATGTTCTACCAAGATTATGCGGACCCGGCCAACTTGGCGTAATCGGTACGCTTCCCTCCAGAATGTCGGACAGGGATTACAAAAAATATATCGTTGCAGAATAAAAAAGCGGCGCCGCAGCGCCGCTTCTGCAAAGTCACGCCGAATTACGGCTGCGTCACGCCACTCAGCAAGGAACGCGAACGGGCATAGCCGAAATACACCAGCAGGCCCAGCACCAGCCAGATGAGGAATGCCACCCACGTGATCGCGGACAGGAACGACATCAGCGCCAGGCAGAACACGACGGCGATGCCCGGCACGATGGGCACGCCCGGGCAGCGGAACGCGCGCTTCAGGTCCGGCCGCTTCTTGCGCAGGACGATGACGGCGACGGAGACGAGGCAGAACGCGGCCAGCGTGCCGATGTTGACGAGCTCGGCCAGCACGTTCAGCGGCACGAACGCGGCAATCAGGCCGAACAGGATGCCGACCACCCACGTCGCGAAGAACGGGGTGCCGAATTTCGGGTGCACGGTGGACAGCTTCGCCGGCAGCAGGCCGTCGCGCGACATCGCGTAGATGATGCGGGTCTGGCCATAGGCCATCACCAGGATCACGGTGGTCATGCCGAGGATCGCGCCCAGGTCGATCCAGCCGGCGAACCAGTTTTCGCCCGCGTGCTGCAGGGCCAGCGACACCGGGTGGTCGATGCCCTTGAACATCTGGAACGGGACGATGCCGGTCATGATGGCGGCGACGATCACGTACAGGATCGTGCAGATGGTCAGCGAGCCGATGATGCCGATCGGGAGGTCGCGTTCCGGACGCTTGACTTCCTCGGCGGCCGACGTGACGGCGTCGAAGCCGATGAACGCGAAGAACACGACGGCGGCGGCGCTCATGATGCCCGTGCCGCCGAACGGCGCGAACGGATGCCAGTTGGCCGGCGTGACGTGCTTGAAGCCGACGGCGATGAACAGCAGCACGACGATCATCTTGATGACGACCATGACGTTGTTGACGCGGGCCGATTCGCGCACGCCGTACGACAGCATCGCGGTCAGCACGAGCATGATGACCAGCGCCGGCAGGTTCATCACGCTGTGCACGCCCGGCACCGCGCCCGGCGCGGCGGACAGGATCTCGGGAATCGTGATGCCGAAGCCGCCCATCAGCGACTGGAAATAGCCGGACCAGCCGACGGCCACCGCCGACGTCGCCAGCCCGTATTCGAGCAGGAGGTCCCAGCCGATCATCCAGGCGACGAGTTCGCCGAGGACGACATAGCTGTAGGTATAGATCGAACCGGCGATCGGCACGGTCGACGCGAACTCCGCGTAGCACATGGCCGCGAAGCCGCACGCGATGGCGGCGACGATGAACGACACCGTCAACGCCGGACCGGCCGTCAATGCGCCGGTACCGGTCAGCACGAAGATACCGGTGCCGACGATCGCCCCGATGCCCATGAGGATGAGGTCGGTTGGCCCCAGCACTTTCTTCAGCCCGCCCGGGGTACGGGAGGCTGCGACCATGTTGTCGAGATTCTTGGTTCTGAAAAGACTCACTGCTTTCTCCAATCGATAGTAGATAGATCCCGGTCCCTGATTGTTATGCGCGGCGGGCAGGCGATAACCTGCACATACATCCGCCGAAGGGGGTCTCCTCCTGGGCTCGGGCCGCCGGGACTGGCATGCAAGAACAATGCCGGTCGCCAGCCTGGCGGCGTCACATTATCGCCATTCTGTTATCCAGAATCAAAGGAAATACTCAATATTTCAAGGTGTAGAAGCTGGGAAACCGCAAAAAACGGCCAGGAACGCCTAGCGCAACGTGCAAATGAGGAGTTCCGGATCGGCATTCAGCCGCAGCGGAATGCCGGAACAGCCGATGCCGCGGCTGACGATCAGCGGGCCGTTGCCGGGCACGTCGTAGCGGCCGTAGCAGAAATCGCGCGAGCACGGGCCGCTGGGATGGAACAGCGGCGCACCATCCGGGAGCGCGATCTGGCCGCCGTGGGTGTGGCCGGCGAAGGCGACGTCGAAGCGCTGGCCCTGCAGGCGGTACAAGCCGTCGGGGGAATGCGTGAGGTAGATCCGGACGGCGCCCGCGCCGGCGAACGTGGCGCCGGCCGACGGCGCCCCGGTCCACGGATCGTCGATGCCGCACACGCTGACGCCGCCGAACGGCGCCGGCAGCGCGACGTTGCGGTTCACGAGCACCTCGGCGCCGCCCGCGCGCAGCGCGTCCTCGATGATGCCGCGGCCGTTCCAGGTGTCGTGGTTGCCGATGACGGCATAGGTGCCCAGCGGGGCCCGCGCGCCCGCAATGAAGTCCGCCAGGACGGCCACGTTCTCCGCATCGAAACACACGTAGTCGCCGCCCAGCAGCATCACGTCCGGCGCTTCCGCGCGGATCGCGGCCAGCAGGTCGTCGAACACGGCGGGATGCGTCGTGGGGCCGGCGTGGAAATCGGACGCGAAACCGATGCGCAGCGGCTGCGCCAGCCGGCGTTCCGGGCCCAGCTCCACCTGCTGGCGCGTCACCCGTACCTTGCCCAGGCCGCCGAGCCGGTAGCTCATCCCGGCCACGAAGCCCCTCAGCAGGGCGGCATTCAGGACGCGTTCGAACGCATTGCGCAGAGGTTGCTCGTGCTTGTGACTGGACATAGGACCCGCACTTTACACCAACTGCGCCCCCGGTGAGGTAACATTGCCTTTTTGCCCAGGGCTACCATGCTGACACCCGACCAGTTCCTCGCCTTCCTCGCCGCCGCCATCCTGCTGACCCTGTCGCCGGGGCCGGACAACATGATGGTATTGAGCGTGGGCGTGGCGAAGGGCCGGGTGCGCGGCATCGCGTTCGGGCTCGGATGCGCGTTCGGGTGCCTGTCGCACACGCTGCTGGCCGTCGTGGGCGTGTCCGCCCTCATCGCCGCGTCGCCGCTGGCGTTCACGACGCTCAAGGTGTGCGGCGGCCTGTATCTCGCGTGGATGGGCTGGCACGCCATCCGCAGCGCGGCGGCGCCCGCGTCGACACGGCGCATGCCGCCGCCGACCCGGCCCGCGCGCTGTTCTTCAAGGGGCTGGTGGCGAATGCGATCAATCCGAAGGTCGCCCTGTTCTTCCTGTCGTTCCTGCCCCAGTTCGTCGTTGCCCAGCGCGGCGACGCCAACCTGCAGACGGCGCTGCTGGGCCTCACGTTCACCCTGCAGGCCGTCGTCCTGTTCGGCCTGCTCGGCTTCTTTTCCGGCGCCATCGGCCAGTGGCTCGCGCGCCGCCCCAAAGCCGGCCAATGGCTCGACCGCATCGCCGGCACGATCTTCATCGCCCTCGGCCTGCGCCTGATCGTGGCGCGCTGACGGCATCCCTCGGATACATAGTCGCTTTTCGTTTTAACGTTCGTCATATATCGAACGGCGAATATCTTCGTTCACGCGGAGTCCCCCGTTTGCCATACTGGGCCGACTCTGCTGAAGGAGATCGACCATGCATCTGGCACTACACCCGGTTCCCGCATCGTCGGACGGCTACGCCCACCCGGCCCTGGCGTCCGACCCGTATGACCCCATTGCCGCCGCCCACGACCTGGCGGCGCGCGGGCGGCAGTGGATCCGCGCTTCCGGCCTGCTCGCCCTCCCGGTGCCGCGCGAATACGGCGGCCTCTGGGCGAGCTGGAAGACGATCGGCGAGGTCGTGCGCATCGTCGCACGTGCCGACGGCGCCCTCGCCCACCGGCTCGGCCTCCACCACCTCCAGATCGCCGGCATCCGCCTGACGGGCAACGCGCGCCAGCAGCGCCGCCTGCTGTTCGAGACCATCGAGCACGACGTGTTCTGGGGCGAGACCCTGAACCCGCTGGACCAACGCCTCGTCGCCCGGCCGACGGCGGGCGGCTACGTGCTGGACGGCGCCAAGGCTTGTGCAGCAAGTTCGGTCGGGTCAGACCGGCTCACCGTGTGCGCCTGGGACCCGCTCGCGCACGGCACGCTGGTCGCCGTGCTGCCCACGCAGCGGGATGGCGTCGCCGTCCACGCCGACTGGAACGCGTTCGGCCTGCGCCACGCCGCCAGCGGCACCGTGACGTTCACCGGCGTGCAGCTGACGGAAGACGACGTGCTGCAGCCGGCCGCCCGCGCAGCCACGCCGCGGGCGGCCTTGCGCGCGCAGGTGGCGCAGATGATCGTCGCGAACGTGTACGTCGGCCTCGCCGAGGGCGCGCTGGAGGCGGCGCGCGGCGAGGCGCAGCCGTGGTTCCAGATGCTTGTGCGACCCGCGCAGGTGCTGGCCGAAGGCGCCGCCGCGGCGCTGGACGACGCGTTCGCGCGCGGCCACCATCTGACGGGACGCGAACGGCGCCAGGTCGCGCTGGCGGCCGCGGAAGCGAAGGTCGTCGCGCACAAGGCCGCGATCGGGATCGGCCGCCACGCCCTCGGCGGCACGCTGCCCGAACCCGCCGCATACCCGTGACGGGGGCCGCCATGACCATCATCCGTCTCGACCGCGTGCGCACATCCTTCGGTGCCGACCCCGTGCTGCGCGACGTATCGCTGCACGTGGCGGGCGGCGACGTCTTCGGCATCGCCGGCCAGAGCGGCGCCGGCAAATCGACCCTCCTCCGCACGATCAACCTGCTGGAGAGGCCGGACAGCGGCGCCGTCGTCGTCGCGGGCCGCGACCTGGCGCGGCTGTCGAAACGCGACCTGCGCGCCGCGCGCCAGAACATCGGCATGATCTTCCAGCACGACAACCTGCTGCAGAACCTGACCGTGTTCGACAACGTCGCGTTCCCGCTGCGCCTGCACGGCATGCTGAATCCTCCGCGCCTGCGCCGGCGCGTGCAGGCGTGCCTGGAGCTCGTCGGCCTGGCGGCGCGGGCGGACGAGTATCCGGCACGCCTGTCCGTCGGCCAGAGACAGCGCGCGGCCATCGCCCGTGCAATCGCAAGCCAGCCCGAGGTCCTGCTGTGCGACGAGCCGACGTCCGCCCTCGATGCGGAAGCGACGCGGGCCCTGCTCGCCACCCTGCGCACCGTGAGTGCGGATCTCGGCGTCACGATCGTCATCGTCAGCCATGAACTGCCCGCCCTGGCGGCGCTGTGCAACCGCGTGGCGGTGATCGAACACGGCGTCGTCGCGGAAACGTTCGCCCCCGCCGACACGACGGCCCCGCGCGTCACACCCCTCGGCCGCGAACTCGCGTTCCACGCCACCGAAGCCGGTGCGCTGTTCCATCCAGGAGTCCTCCATGCTTGAGAGTCTCATCGACCTGTTGCCCGACCTGGCCGTCGCGCTGGGCCAGACCCTGGCCATGCTCGGTATCGGCGTGTGCGCCGCCGTGCTGTTCGGCGGCCCGCTCGGCGTCGTCCTGTTCGTCGTCGGCGCCGGCCAGTCGCTGCGCAACCGTCCCCTCGCGCTGCTGCTCGGGTGGACCGTGAACACGATCCGCTCGTTCCCGTTCATCATCCTGCTCGTCGCGCTCGTGCCGCTTACCCGGCTGATCGCCGGCAGTTCGATCGGGCCGCTCGCGGCCTCCGTGCCGCTGTCGATCGCCGCCGTCCCGTATTTCGCGCGCCTCGTCGAACAGACCCTGCGCGACGTGCCGCGCGGCGTGATCGAGGCGGCGCGGGCAATGGGCGCGTCCGAGCTGCAGATCGTCACCCGCGTGCTGCTGGTCGAAGCCCGCTCCGGCCTCGTGCTGGCGCTGACTGCCCTCGCGATCGGTTTTCTCTCGTACGCCGCGGCGGCCGGCGTCGTGGGCGGCGGCGGCATCGGCGGCCTCGCCATCCGCTACGGCTACTACCGCTTCGAGACGGACATCATGGTGTTCACCGTCGTCGTGCTGGTCGCGCTCGTGCAGGTCATCCAGCTCACGGGCGACCGCTTCGCGCGGCGGCTGGACAAGCGCCAGGCGGGCTACGCGAGGACAGATTGACCCCGCCTCTCACGATAAATGGAAATTTCTGCATAGAAATTTGATTGCCGGCCACGTTTTTTGCTACATTGGCGGTTTTATCTCTTCGGGATGGCTGCCATTCCCGCTTGCGGCCGCGAATGCGCGAATCCACTCTGTTCAAGCACCTGACTTCCAGCTCGATCGTTACCGCCTGCTGCGTGCTCGGTCTGCTGTATTTCGGGCGCGACGTCCTCGAACCGCTCGCGCTGGCGGTCATCCTCAGCCTCGTGATCGCCCCGCTGATCCGCACGCTGCGGCGCATCGGCCTGGGCCAGGTACCGGCGACGATGCTGTCCGTGCTGATGGTGGGCACGTGCGTGGTCGGCCTGGGCATCGTCCTCGCGTTCCAGCTCGTCGCCGTGACGGGCGACCTGCCGAAATACCGTGCCGCGATCCGCACCAAGGTCGCGGCCGTGCGCGAGATGACGGAGCGGCCGTTCGCCCGCATCGAGGCCGAGATCAGCGCCGTGCAGCCGCAGGCGCAGCAGAGCGGCACCGTCAGCAGCCGGCGCGGCATGAGCACCGTGACCGTCAGCCCGACGCAGCCGCTGCCCGTCGAGATCCGCCAGCCGCGCCTGACGACGCGCGATTCGCTCGCGCGCCTGTTCGCGATGGCGTGGGGACCGCTGGGCGAAGCGGGCCTCGTGCTCGTGCTGCTCGTCTTCATCTCGCTCGAACACGAATCGCTGCGCGACCGCCTGATCCGGCTCGCCGGCCAGACCGAAATCAACCGCACGATCCGCACCCTGGGCGACGCGGCCCAAGGCGTGTCGCGCTTCTTCCTGTCGCAATTCACCGTCAACCTGACGTTCGGCACCCTCATCGGCGTGCTGCTGTGGCTGGCCGGCGTACCGCACGCGGGCCTGTGGGGCGCGCTGTCCGGCATGCTGCGCTTCGTGCCCTACCTGGGCGTGATGGCGGCGGGCGCCGTCATCGCCGTGTTCGTCGCCGCCATCGACCCCGGCTGGCAGCTGGCCCTGTCCTGCATCGCCCTGTTCGTCGCGCTGGAACTGTTCGTCGCGAACGTGGTCGAACCGAAGGTCTACGGCCACAGCTCGGGCCTGTCGCCGCTCGCCGTGATCGTCTCGGCCGTGTTCTGGGGCGCGATGTGGGGGCCGGTGGGCCTGCTGCTGTCGACGCCGCTGACCCTGTGCTTCGTCGTGGCGGGCCGCCACGTACGCGGGCTGGAACCGGTGACGATCCTGCTGGGCGACGCCCCCAACGTCTCGGGCGCCCAGCGTTTGTACCAGCGCCTGCTGACGGCGGACAGCGACACGATCGTGCGCGACGCCCACGCCTACCTGCGCCGCGCCAGCTTCGCGCGCTATTGCGACAAGGTGCTGCTGCCGGGCCTCGCCCTGGCCGGCGCCGACATGCGCGCGGGCCGCATCGACGCGGGCCAGATGGAAACCATGCGCGCCGCCATGGGCCGCGTGGCGGCGACCCTGAACCCGGAAGGCCGCACGCCCGCGCGCACGCGGCGCCGCCGCGACGTCTCGCTGCTCGACGCCAACCTGGGCGCCTACCTGCGCCAGATGCGCGAGACCCGCCAGGGCCGCTGGCAGGGCTCGCTGGACGTGCCCGCGCACTCCGTCGTGCTGTGCGCCGCCCTCGCGGCGGAACGGGACGAACTGCTCGCCGAACTGCTCGTGTCGGCGCTGCGGGACGCCAACATCGATGCGCGCAGCACCCTGTTGGGCACGGCCGACCGGCCCGGTCCGGAAAAGGCGGAGCTCATCTCCACCGTGATCCTGCCGTACCCCGTCGAGGACCGGCTCGGGGACTGGCTGAACGCCGTCACGGAACTGCGCACCCACCTGCCGGATGCGCTGCTCGCCACCGTCAAGCTGCCGTTCGACCAGTCGTCCGTGCCGCAGCCGACGGTCGAGGAGCATGTCGACATCGTGTTGCGCTCGTTCGAGGAAGCGCTGGCGTTCGTGGCGCCGGAGCGGGCGCCGCGCGGGTGAGCGCGTCGAAGAAATCGCTACACCATTTCGTTCATTATCTGATGTGATATTTCTATATGGCAACTTGATGTATAGACGCCATGACGACATGTTCAACCTGAACAAGGCAATCGATAAATAGACGATTCGCTATGCCCGCAACGATGCCCATCGTTCCCGGCTCGGCATTTCTCGCTGCTCACTCCGCCTCATTGAGCTGGTGGAACGGCAACCGGACAAATTTCCTTCCCAATCGGATCTCATCTGGTACAGAATCGGCTGCTAGCACAAGCGCGGTCGGCCGATTCCGCCCGACACGATCGGCGCTGCCAAACATGGCGTTTTCCGGTGCCGAGGCGTAACGCCCACTTGCAATCCCTCTACTTCAACACCGGGTGGACGGGCACTCTTCTACGTGGTTATCGGACGAATCGCGAAACTGCTTTCAAAGAGTTGCCTTGTCGCTATAATGTTTCCAAACATCACTTTTGCGGGTCATGGCAGCGTCTACTCATCCTGATACGACTGGCACATCGAACGTCGTTCCCGGCTCCGGTCGTCCCGAACACTACGAACTGCGCGCCCGACTCGGCGAGGGCGGATTCGGCGTAGTCTACGAAGCATGGGACACTCGCCTGCACCGCAGCGTCGCGATCAAGACCATACGGCACGGCTCGATGGCAAGCGCGGACCTCGTGCGTGAAGCGCGCCTGGCCGCGTCGCTGCATCATCCCGCCTTCGTGAAGGTGCACGCCATTGAGGATGACGGCATTAGTCAATTCATCGTCATGGAACTGGTGCATGGCCGCACGCTGACACAGATTCTGCGGGGAGGCCCAGTCAATCTCGCGACTGCTCTCGATTGGGTAGGCCAGGTGGCGGAGGCGCTGCGCGACGCGCATGCATCCGGTCTCGTGCATGGCGATATCAAGCCGTCGAACCTGATGATCGAAGACGGTGGACGCGTGCGCATCCTCGACTTCGGTCTCGCGCTACGCCAGGACGCGCTGGCCACCGAGACCGTGTCGCTGGGCGAGGTCGCAGCTACCGGCCAGACCGATCCCCAGGGCACGATCGCCTACATGGCGCCCGAACGGCTGCAGGGCGCGACGCCCGATCCGCGCGCGGACGTATATGCGCTCGGCGTCATCCTGTACGAACTCGTCTGCGGCAAGCGGCCGTTCGCGGCCCTGCATGGGCTGGCACTTGCCGCTGTTCTCATCCAGACGTCGTCGGATGGGTGGGATTATCCGGACAGCCTCGATACGAGATTGATCGCATTGATACGGGCGATGACGGCGCGACAGCCCGAGCAGCGGGTAACAACCATGGATGAAGCACTGCGGCGCCTAAGAGAAAAGAGGGGCAAGCCCGGCTCGGCCAGCCCACAAGAAGAGCACACTCTTCAGCTCAAGAACCGCCTTTCCCGCCGTGCCGTGCACATTGGTATCGCCACAACGATCGGGTTCGCGATTGCAGGCGGGCTGTGGTGGCAGGTTGCACCCAGGCTCGGGATGCTCAGCGAAGCGCTGGCCCCCTATTCTGAAGCGGTGGAGATGGAACAGGGCCTGGCCGCACTCAAATTGCTGGATCTTCCCGGGAGCCTCGAGAACGCAGAAACGCATTTCAACCGGATCTTGAAACAGAGCCCTGATAGTGCTGCGGCAGTTGCCGGCTTATCGCTCGTCAGTATTATCCGCTATGGCGGTGATCGCCAGGATGAAACATGGTTGCGCAAGGCTGATGCCGGTGCGCAGCAGGCGTTGAAACTGAACGATCAGTTAGCGCTCGGGTACATCGCCCAAGGCTGGGTGCGCGACTTCCAGGGCCGTCGGGATGACGCTGTCGCAAGCTACGATCGAGCACTTCGCCTCGATCCCTCCAACTTTTTCGCGTGGTGGGGTAAGATCGAAACGTTGCGCCACGCCCGGCGCTATGCAACTGCGGAATCCGCGATCACGGAAGCGATCCGCCAGTTTCCACGCGAACGTGTCTTCCTCGACGCGCTGGGCTCTGTGTACTACGAACAATCTAATCTTCCCGCCGCCGAAGAGGCATTTCGTCGCAGCATTGCGCTGCAGCCGGATGCGGTGAGATCCTATTCCAATCTGGCCGCCGTTTTGATGCGCCAGAATCGCTCTGACGAGACGTTGCGCGTACTTCAACAAGGTCTGCAAGTACGTCCGTGCGCCGATCTCTATGCAACCCTTGGCAACATCCTGTTTAAACGCGGCGACTACGTCGGTGCTGCCGGCGCGTTCGAAAATGCCGTCTCGCCGACCCGCGGCGCGCCGGGATCCTACCTGAACTGGGCCAACCTGGCTGACACTCTGCTGTGGATCCCTGGACGAGGCGACGAGGCACGTCAGGCATACGACAAGGCACGACGCCTGCTGGCCGAACGGCTCGAGCACTCCCCGAACGATGTGCTGCTCGTATCCCGCATGGGACTGTATGCGGCCCGCTCTGGCCACCAGGAAGAGGCGCGGACATTGATAACACGGGCGTTGTCACTGGCTC
Organism: Massilia sp. CT11-137; assembly: GCF_047302885.1. Taxonomy (NCBI): domain Bacteria; kingdom Pseudomonadati; phylum Pseudomonadota; class Betaproteobacteria; order Burkholderiales; family Oxalobacteraceae; genus Massilia; species Massilia sp. CT11-137. Next base: position 2,995,046 of record NZ_JBKYMP010000002.1, on the reverse strand, counting down.
CCGCGAACGCCGACGCTCATTTCCGCGCCGGCCTCGCCTATGAACTGCTTGGTGACCGTAAGCAGGCGCTCGCGGCAATCACAGAAGCACTCCGCCTCGGCTATCCGGCAAAGTACGTCGAAGCGGAACCAGATCTACTGGCGCTACGCCGCGATCCCAATTACCACCCAGACTGATCGCCTCACAGTTCAAACGAAAGGAACACCATGCCCCAAAAAACCCATCAACTTGTGGTCACCTACGTCAAAGGCCAGACCACGGCCACCTGGAGCCTGGACGGCGTCCCGCATCACGATGGCGACGCGCTCAAGGTTCAGTCGGGCGACAAAATCACATTCCAGTTCGATGGACCTGATGACATCGCTGAATGTGTGCTGATCAGCGGGAAGATGGAGACAAAATGCCATGGCGGGTCGCCGTTTACCGAAGGCAACCGCATCAACCTTAAGGCGAACTCGACTGTCGTTGTCGGTCAGCAACATGGTCTTTGGGGATTCACGGTATCGTTCTCGACTAGCAACAGTGACGGGACCAGTTCGTTCTATTTCCTTCCGGACCCGGAAGTGGACGTCGGCACGATGCCGCCGATGTGCGACTAATCGCGTCGTCTACGTTGGCGTCAGGCGATCCAGCGTCAGGCGCCGCACTTCCCGCCGCAACGACTCCGTCGGCGTCCTGAGCACTTCCGCGCAGCGCCCGACGTCGCCCGCGCACGCGGCCAATGCGCGTTCGATCTCATCGGCGGGAATCCGCTCCGCCCAGCGGATCTCGCGGTGGGCATCGAGCAGCTTGTACATCGTCGGCCGCGAGATGCCCAGGTCGCGCGCCGCGGCCTGGATGTTCCACTCGTTCGCCGCCATCGCCCGCAATACTTCGGCCTCCGTGATGTCCGACGGCTTGCGGCGCGGCGTCCCGGGCGCGGCGGCGGGCGCCGGTGGGGCTTCCGGCGCGGGCGCCAGGCGCGCCGCGCTGCCGGCCGGGGCCGGCGTCAGGCGCACCAGTTGTTCGAGCTGCGGCGTGCCGCCGTGCTGGACCAGCAGCGCGGCGCGGCGCAACGTGTGGCCCAGCTGGCGGATGTTGCCGGGCCAGTCGTGGCACGCGATCTCCACCACCAGTTCCAGCGGCAGCACCGGCTGCGCGCCATGCGCCTGCAGCAGGTGCACGATCAGCACGCCGATGTCCTCGCGCCGCGCGCGCAGCGGCGGCAGTTGCAGCGCGAATCCCTCCAGCCGGCGCAACAGGGCCTGGTTGAATACGGCCGTGTCGAGGTCCTGGTCCGTCGCCGCGATCAGGCGCGCCGTCGTCTTGCGGTCCTGGCTCGCGCCCAGCGGGCGGAAATCGCCCCCTTCCAGCACGCGCAGCAGCATCGGCTGGACGCTGGCCGGCGCATTGCCGATCTCGTCGAGGAACAGGGTGCCGCCGTCCGCTTCCGCGAACAGGCCACGGCGCTCCTGCGCGCCCGTGTACGCGCCGCGCGCCGCGCCGAACAGCTCGGCCGCCGCCAACGATTCGTTCAGCGCCGCCATGTTGACGGCGACGAGCCGCGCCTGCGCGCGCTGGCCCAGCGCGTGGATCGCGCGCGCCGCGATTTCCTTACCGGTGCCCGTCTCGCCCAGCAGCAGCACGGGGATGTCGGTCGGCGCCACCATGCGGATCTGGTCGCGCAGCGCGATCGCCGCGGCGCCCACGCCCACGAGCCCCGGCACCGGGTTGTGCTTGGGCAGGCAGTCCATCCAGTGCAGGCACAGGACGACGGCGCGGCCGAGCGTCAGGACCTGGCCGCGCGCGACGTCGGCCGCGTCGAACCGGACCGGCCCCGTCGCGGCCCGCCCGTTCAGCTCGACCGGCATGCGGGTCGCCGGGAAATACACCACGACGCCCTCGCCATCGCCGCCGCGCACGATCCGCACGGGGTCGCGCGAGATCGTGCCGTGGCCCAGCGGCAGGCCGGCCTGGCCCGGACGATAGAACAGCGGCGCGTAGCGGTTCACTTCCAGCGTGCCGGGATCGCCGACGAACTGTTCGCCGATGCGCGCCGGGTCGGGATGCCAGAGGATCGTCAGCGCCAGCAGCGGCCGTCCGGGCATCCCCTGCGCGGACAGCTGCAACGTCTGGGTATATTCGGTGGAGTCAAGCATGCGCGGAACGTCGACGTTATCGCTTTACATGTAAAAAACATGGCAATTTTACACGCAGAAACATCCGATGGGCCGAAATCGGGCCCGTCTCCCCGGATTTCGCCATGGCACGGCGTTTGCAATATGAGTAGCGCCGCCATCGGGGCGGTGCCTTTTCCCGGACGTGCAATGACATTCAACCTCGCTTCCTCGCCCATCCAGCCCTTTGACGCCCGCGTCATGCTCGACGTGCACAGCCTGAAAGCCCTGCGCCAGCGCCGCAGCGGACGCGAGGCGTTGTCCGAACAGTTCCAGGAACGCAGACTCTGCCTCACCCGCGCCGCCATCAAGCGCGCCGAATCCGGCAGGCCCGTACCCTACCGCACCGTGCGCCACCTGGCCGCGTTCTACGGCATCGGCGTCGAGACCCTGATCGACCCGGAGCCGACCCGCCAGGCGCCGCGCGCGCGTCCCGTGCCGGACGCGGCGGACATCTCGGACGTCGAGCGCCTGCAATGCCGTGCAGTCATCGACGCGGTCCATGCCGGCGGCCGCGGGCGGATCATCGACGTGCAGGGTGTCGCCGGCGCCGGCAAATCGCCGCTGCTGTCCTTCGGCGTCCGCGACGCCCGGACGCGCGGCTACACCTGCGTCGTACTCGACGGCGGTCGCGCCCGCATCCCCGCCGTCCACACGGCCGCCGACCTGATGCTCGGCCTGCTCGGCCTTCAGGCCGGCGCCGGCACGGACGCCGTCCCGCTGGCCGACCTCGTGCGTAGCCGTTGCGCCGCGCTGGGTGTGGCGCCGGTCCACGTCGACGCGTGCGTCGGCCTGATCGACGCCCCGCCCGAGTGGCCCCTGCCGGCCACCCAGCTGCTGCAGACGGCCGCCCTGTGCGCGCTGGTCCAGCATCGCGCGGCGAACCAGCCGTTGCTTATCTCTATCGACGACCTCCAGTGCGCCGACTGGCAACTCGCGATGATCCTGAACGTGGTCGTGCCGACGACCCTCGATTACCCCGTCCTGTGGATGTTCGCTACCCGCCTGGAACCCGGTCCGATGCGGCGTCCGCTCGGCGTGCGCATGGACGCGCTCGCCCGCACCACCCTGCACCTGGCGCCGCCCGCCGTGCGCGCGGACCGCGCCGATGCGGGCGGCGTGCACCGCCTTGCCCGCACGGCCGGCCAGGACGCCGGCTAACCGCCGCCGATCCCCGCGTCCGGGCGGTCCACGTCCAGCACGTGGTCGCGGAAAATGTCCGGCAACATCTCCAGCACGAGCTCGCGGCCCAGCAGATCCGCACCGCGGACCGCGCGCGCGACCATGTCGATATCGATGGCCGCCAGCGCCGCCCGTGCCGACGGCGCATGGCTCAGGTGCCATGGTTCCGGGCACATCCCGCGGCGGCGGGTGCGGTACGGACGAAAGAAACCGAAGCGCGCCGCGTGCATGTCGAGCCAGGCATGCAGGCGTGCGTACACGCCGTCCGGTCCGGCCTCGTGCGGCAGCAGCTTCGTCCGGTAGCCGGGCGGGTGCGCGGCGCGGTCGAACACGTCGATGTCCGTGCCCCAGTGGCGCCGCGTCGCGCCCGGCAACCCGGTCCAGTCGAGGATCGCACGGACGATGTCCGGCGGCGCCAGCGCCCCGTGGTCGCGCGCACCGCCCGCGCAATCGTACAATGTCGCCTGCCCGGAAAATTTGCGGTTCCAGTTGCGGGCCTGGGCCTCGAACGGCCGCCACGACGCGATCGGCAGCATGTCGATACCGTCCTCCCGGCCGCCGCGCGCATCGCGAGAAACGCCGCCGCGACCTCGGGCCGCGCCGCAAAACGGGGCTGTCCCGGCATCTGCCCGTAATGCTGGACATGCGTGCGTGCGCGTCCCGTCAGCGTGAACTCGTCGAACGGCACGCCGCCGGGCCCCTCACCGCCGGGCTCAACGGGTCTCGATCGCATCGACGCGGTCCGGATAATCCGCTTCGCGCAGCGCGAGCGCGCGGTCGCTGCTGGCGAGCACGGTACCGCCGGCGCGCACCGTCACGCGGCCCGGCGCCGGCGTGATCGTGATCGGATGGTCGGGACCGGGTGTCTTCATGGCTGTCGGCATGTTTTCTCCTGTCGTGGCCCCCTACGATCTCATGCCGCCCGGTCCCGTGCAAGTGCGTCCCGTCCGCTCCAGCCGCGGATCCGGATCAATCGCGGTCGTCCCGGCCCCCGCGCACGATGCGGATGTACAGCACGGCGTTCAGCGCCAGCACGGCCGCGGCCAGTCCCCATTGCATGCCGCTCGTGAGACCGGACGGATAGATGAGTCCGACAAGATAATGGTCGACGAAACCGCCCGCATAGCCCGCCGTCCCGGCCAGCATGCGCAGGTGATTCTCCAGCCCGGTCAGGGGGCACGCCGCGCCGGTGGCCTCGATCAGGATGCCCCAGGCGACGGCGCCCAGGTGCAGCGGCAGCAGCCGGCGCCGGCGCGCGACGAGTACGGCACCCGCGACGACGAACAGGATGAAGCCCAGGTGCAATAACAGCACCATGGCGGCGAAAAATTGATAGACCATGGCCCATGATACCGACCGGCGCACGACTGATACATGTCAAGCCCGCCCCCGGGGTGCTCCTATTCTCCACCTTCATCGCCGATCCGTTCGGCCGAACCGAGGAGAACAACATGATGCACGCGATGCCACGCACGACGCCGCCGCCTCGTGCGGGCCGGCGCCGGTCCGCCCTGCGGCATGCCCTGCTGGGCGCCGCCGCCCTGCTCATGCTCGCCTTCGCATTGCCGGCCGCCACCGCACAGGATGCCCAGCCGTCCCGGTCCGCGACGGCGGCGGCGGGCCAGGCGGCGCACGGCACCGACAACGACTCCGCCACGCGGCGCCAGCAGGCCGCCGTCAAGCACGTCAGCGACGCCGTGGGCGTCGTCCATACGATGAGCAACGAGACCGGCATGGCGGCCCTGCTGGGCCGCGCGCGCGGCGTCTTCATCGTGCCCACCTATGGCCGCGCCGCGCTCGGCGTCGGGGGTGCCGGCGGCGCGGGCGTGCTGATGGCCCGGCGCGCGGATGGCGCCTGGGGCAACCCGGTGTTCTTCGACACCGGCGGCCTCAGCATCGGACTCCAGGCCGGCGTGGAAGGCGGGCCGATCGCCCTGGTGCTGCTGAACCAGAAAGCCGTCGACAGTTTCCGCAACCGTAACAACTTCTCGCTCAGCGCCGACGCCGGGCTCACGGTCGTCAACTTCGCGCGCATGGCCCAGGGCTCCACGGCGGGCGACGTCGTCGCGTGGTCGGGCAGCAAGGGCCTGTTCGGCAACGCGGCCACGGTGGGCATCAACGACGTCCGCTACAACCAGCGCCTGACCGAGGCCTACTACGGCAAGCCGATGACCGCGCTGCAGGCGATCGACAGCAAGGAGACCAACGCCCAGGCCGACGCCTTGCGCAAGGTACTCGGCAGTCCGCCGACGCCGGCCGGAAGCAGCGGCAAGGCGGGCGGACGGTAGCGGCGCGTTCGGGCCCGCGCGGGTTCCCAGGCCCGAACGCGGTGGCTGCGCCCAACGGCGCGCCACCGCACACGGTCAGGCCGGCCGGCGCCGCACTGCCGCCAGCATGCAGCCGGTCAGCGCCACCAGCAGCAGCGTGGATGGCTCCGGAACGGCGCGCACGGCTGTGAACGCATTGTCCGGCGTGATGGTCAGGCGCCCGTCCGGCGCCGCGTCCGGATGGAGGGCGATGCTGCCCAGGTCGCCGTCGACCCCGAGGTAGTGCGTGTCGTCGAACAGCGACCAGCTGAACGTGCTGCCGTCGGTGCCGTCGCCGAACAGGAAGCTGACGTCGAAGCCGACGTGGCCGCCGAGCTGGATCGCCTGGAACCAGTCACCGCCGCCCGCCTCGCTCGTGAACGTCAGCGCGCCCGGCGGTCCGCCTGCCACGGAACCGGTGCCGACGGGCATGCCCAGCAGGTCGGCCGCGAGATTGGTGACCGACGCGCTGGCCGGCGTCGCGCCGCCCACGCTGAGAAACGACATGCCCAGGTAGGCGGTCCCCGTGCCCAGCGCCGACGTATCGATGTCGACGTGGTGGACCGGCACCGCCAGCGCCACGCCGGCGCACAGGTACATCCAGGTTGCGGCCAGCATCCGGGCCGCGCGGTGAGTGATGGACTGCATGGTGTGTCTCCTAGTATTGTGCCTTGAACAGTTGTGGGGTATAGGCGATGGTGGCCTTCGCCGGGTTCGAGAACGTCGTGGTCACGGTCGCCGTCTGGCCCGGCGCAAGTTCCGCTTCGTTCAGGGTGACGTAGGGCACGCCGTCCTTCACGCCAGTCGCGTTGTCGAGCGTGACGCCGCTCGTCAGGCCGGCGAGGCGGAACTGCAGCGGTCCCTTGAGCGCCGTACCGCCCGTGTTCGTGAACGTCACCGTGCCGGCGTACTTCTGCGTGAAGCGGTTCATCGTCAGGCCGGACCGCGCGATCCGGACGTTGCCCGTCAGGTCCACGGGCGCCAGCAGGTCATAGCGGGTGCCGTAGAAGTGGAACTCGCCATACGATGAAATGCCGGGATACGCCGGATCCGTCGGCGGGCCCGGGTGGTCGACGCGTGCCATGAAGTAACGGTACTGTTGCGTCTCCAGGCCGGGCAGCACGGGGATGACTTCCATCTCGAAGTTGCGGCCGCTCGTGTCCGTCGTCTCGCGGCTCGTGAGCAAGGTCCAGTTCACGTTGTCGTTCGACCCGTACACGTTGGCGCCCTGCGAACGGTTGCCGAACATGTAGCGGGCCTGGATGCCGAAGGCACCGACCGCCACGCGGTAGTTCTCGCCGAAGTCGATGGTGATCGGCGCGCGCAGGTCGCCGGAATAACTGTTGTAGTTATTGTCGACGAGCAGCGCCGGACGGTCCGCGCCGAAGCCGATCGTCGTCACCATGTTCTTGCTCCAGTCGAGGCTGCCGTCGGAGGCGACCTTCGGATTGACCAGCTCCAGCTTGCGCACGGCCGCCTGCACGGCCTTCAGCAGGGCCGGGAAATCGGCATCGGATACGGTCGCCATCTGCTGCTGCAGCGGCGCCAGCTCCGTCTTGAACGTGGCCAGCGACGGCGTCGTGTAGGCGGCAGCGGGATCGTAGCCGTCGAGCGCGGCCTGGAATGCGGACGCGCGGTCCGGCTGCACGTCCATGCGCGCCGTCATCGTGCTGACGGCGACGCCGTCAGTCGCGGCGACGACGATGTCGTGCACGCCCACCTGGTCCGGCGCCGGCGTCCAGTCGAACGCGCCGCTGGACGTGTTCACCGTCGCCCCGGCCGGCAGCCGGACGGCCTCGTACGCAACGCTGTCCGCCGTGTTGGCGTCCGCCGCGGCATAGGTCGCGCGGTACGGCATGCCCTGCACGACGATTTCCGTGACGGGGAACACGGGCATGGCAAAGCGCGGCGGCGTCAGTTGCGTGGGCGCGGCCATGTTCACATAGTCGATGTCCACCGTCGCGCCCTCGGGGCCGGAGAACTTGAAGAACATGATGTTGTCGCCGAGCGCGCGGCTGCCGATGGCGGCGGCCGACGTGTCCGGCACGATGTAGCGCCATGCGCCGTGCGTGTCGGGGACCGTCATGACGGACCACGGACTGGCGTCGCGGCTGGCGCTCGCGGACAGCGTGACCGGTGCGCTGGTGCGCACCATGATGCCGACCGGCGCGTACTTCGAGCGGTCCGCGTATTGCACGTCGTGGAACACGATGGTGGCGCCGGCCGGCGTCACGCCCGCATGGCCGAAGGTGCGGTCGCCCTCGGTCTGCATCGCCCAGCCGCCGTCGAGGAAGATGGATTTGCGCTCCGTCTCCAGGATGCCCGCCGTACTGGCCGGCAGCTGCACGCCGGTGAGCGCCTGCGGCAAGGTGAAGATGGCGGTCGGGCCCATGTCCTTGTTGTTGGGCGTCGCCGGTCCCCACGGGATGGCCGGGCCGTTCGCATGCGCCGCCGCCGTCGCCAGGTAAGGCGCTTCGGCGTCGACGTCCACCCCTTCCACGTATTTGTACGTGTTGTAGATCTCCGCGATCGCGTCGACCTCGTACAGGCGGCCGCGATAGGCGGGCGAGATGCCGGACGTGCCGCCCGTCGTGTCGGCCCACGGCGTGTCGTAGCCGAGCATGTATTCGGCGTAGGCGTTCGCGCCACGCAGCAGGCGGTCGTCGCCGAACCGGTAGACGCTCACGGCGTCGCCGCCGGACGACGGTTTGCCGGTGAACGGATCGACCTTCGTGCCCTGCGCGGTCACGAGGCGCAGCAGGCCGCCGAGGATGTCGACGTTGTCGCCCGCGTGCGCGCCGTCGCGCGACATCTCCTGCACTTCGTAGAACGTCTTGCCCGTCTTGTTGAGCGGGTCGTCCGCGTCGATGCGCGCGATCGCCGACATGATCGCGCCGTTGATGTCCTGGCGCGTCGAGGTGGCGTTCACGGTGAGCCATTCGACCGACTCGTCGTAGCGCGCACGGTTGTCGGTGAAGATCGCGCCGGCGATCCGGCCGACGAGCGAATACTGTTGCTGGTTCCTGAACCGCTCGTTACTGGAGAAGAAGGTACGCTCCATCGGATCGACCAGGTTGTCCTTGAGCTTCTGCGTGTCGGTGTCGGTCCACGCGAGCGGGTAATCCGTATAGGTCGGATCGGCCGGCGTATAACGCATGATCTCCGCAGCCATCAGCATGCGCGACAGCGGCACCCCGTTGTGGATGTGCGCGTCCGGGAAATAGGCGTACCCGTTCGGGTTCATGTTGCTCCACGTGCGCAGGATGCGCATCGCGTTGCGCCGGTATTCGTTGCGGCCCGTGACGTAGTACAGGATCGCCTGCGTCAACGCGCCCTGCGAATCGTTGATCATGCGCGTTTGTGCCGTCGTACTGTTGTAGTTCGGCGTGTTCGGCGTATCGACCTTCGTGGCGTCGCGGTTCGTGGGCTGCAAGTTGATGTTCGCATAGTTGCAGCACACGGTCGCGAGGGTGTTGTAATACGATTTATAGGGCTCGACGTCGGCGCGGATCTGCTGGCGTACGTACTCCAGCTGCTCCGGCGTGAAGCCGAGTCCCGGATGGCGGAAGCCGGTACCGCTTACGACCGGCTGGACCATCGGCGTGGCGACGAAGGTCACGGCCCTGGCGCCGCTCCCCACGAGCACCAGCGCGGACGCCAGTGCCAATGCCACCATCTTTCCTTTTGCGTTGCCGCGCAACGCATTCCACCTCTGACGCGAATGGTTATACATGATTGTCCTTATATGTTTGCTAACCAGTTCAATGGATGCCACCGACGACGCTGCCTCCTCCTTCGACTGTTGTGTTATCGATAGCGCTGGCGATCGTAACACGAGCACAACGAAATGGATGAAGATTTGTTATCGTTACCTCCACGTGTTGCGTCCGCGACAAACCCCCCGCCGCCGGGAAGGAAATCGGGACGCAACAAAACCTGTTGATCTCGACGACAAGGTTTGTTATCGTTAACTTGCGCTGTACGCTCGGGCATAGCCGGTTCATGCCGGTATGGCGATCTCCTTGCGGGTACGTTCCAGTCCCGTATTCGGCCCGCCTCGACTTCGTCGGGCGGGTCATTTTTTTTGCGCCGGCGCGCCTCCCGCGGGGTTTTACTTTTCGAAATACCCTGATATGATTGTTATCGATAACCGATATTCATCGCGAGGAGACCTCCGTGTTCGACAAGACGTATTACGCCACCCACCCCGACATGATGGCGGGCGCCAGCAACGAGCAGCTGCGCCAGCGCTACCTCATCGACCGGATGTTCGCGCCGGACGCCGTCACGCTGAACTATTGCCACGACGAGCGCTTCGTCATCGGCGGCGCGGCGCCCGTCGCCGGCCCGCTGGCCCTGCCCACCCACACGGAGCCGCCTTCCGCGGCCGGCCAGCCCTTCCTGGCGCGGCGCGAACTGGGCATCATCAACGTGGCGGGCGGCGCGGGCCGTGTCACCGTCGACGGCCAGGCGTTCGAGCTGGCCCCGCGCGACGGCCTGTACGTCCCGATGGGCAGCGGTGAAGTCGTCTTCGAATCGCTGGACGCGGCCAACCCCGCCCGCTTCTACCTCGCGTCGACGCCCGCGCACGTCCGCTGCGAACTCGTCAAGATCACGCACGCCCAGGCGATCCCGCTGGAACGGGGCAGCGCCGCGACGTCGAACGAACGCACGATCTACCAGTACGTGATCCCGGGCGTCTGCAAGTCCGCCCAGCTGCTGCTGGGCCTCACGATCCTCAAGACGGGCAGCGTGTGGAACACCATGCCGCCGCACGTCCACGAGCGCCGGTCCGAGGTGTATTTCTATTTCGACCTGCACGACGACCAGCGCGTGTTCCACTTCATGGGCGAACCCGATTCGGCGCGCCACATCGTGGTGGCCAACGAGCAGGCCGTCGTGTCGCCGCCGTGGTCGATCCACATGGGCTCCGGCACGGCCAACTATGCGTTCATCTGGGCGATGGGCGGCGAGAACCTGGACTACACGGACATGCAGGTCCTCGACATCTGCCAGCTGAAATAAGGAAGGGGCCCCCCATGCTCGACCTGTTCAACCTCGCCGGCCGCACGGCGCTCGTCACGGGCGCCAACACGGGCCTCGGCCAGGGCATCGCCCTCGCGCTGGCCGCGGCCGGCGCCGACATCGTCGCGGCCGGTCGCACTCCCGCCGACGACACGGCCACGCAAGTCCGCGCGCTCGGCCGCCGCTTCCTCGACGTGCACGCCGACCTGTCGTCCACGGCGCCCGTGCGCGACGTCGTCGCCGCCGCCGTCGGCCTGAACGGCCGGCTCGACATCGTCGTCAACAATGCCGGCATCATCCGCCGCGCCGACAGCCTCGACGTCGAGGAGGCGGACTGGGACGCCGTCATCGACACCAACCTGAAATCCGTCTTCTTCGTGTCCCAGGTCGCGGCCCGCCACATGGCGAAAAACGGCGGCGGCAAGATCGTCAACATCGCCTCGCTGCTGTCGTTCCAGGGCGGCATCCGCGTGCCGGCCTACACGGCGAGCAAGAGCGCCGTCGCGGGCCTCACGCGCGCGCTGGCCAACGAATGGGCCGCGCAAGGCATCAACGTCAACGCCATCGCGCCCGGCTACTTCGACACGAACAACACGGCGGCCCTGCGCGCGGACCCGGTGCGCGAGCCGGCCATCCTCGCGCGCATCCCGGCCGGCCGCTGGGGCCAGCCGGGCGACCTGGCCGGCGCCGCCGTGTTCCTGGCCAGCCGCGCCAGCGACTACGTCCACGGCATCGTCCTGCCGGTGGACGGCGGCTGGCTCGCCCGATGAGCGCCCGTCCCGACCTGGCGGGCCGCATCGTCTGCTTCGGCGAGATCCTGCTGCGCCTCGCCGCCCCGCCGGGCCGCATGCTGCTGCAGACGCCGGCGCTGGACGCGTGCGCGGGCGGCGCCGAGGCGAACGTCGCCGTCGCGCTCGCCCTGCTCGGCCACCGCACCGCGATGGTCAGCGTCCTGCCCGACAACTCCCTCGGCCGCGCCGCGCTCGACAGCCTGCGCGCGCACGGCGTGGACACGGCCGGCATCCGCCTGCGCCCCGGCCGCATGGGCCTGTACTTCATCACGCCGGATGCCGTCGCGCGTCCGTCCGAGATCATCTACGACCGCGCCGGCTCCGCATACGCGCTGGCCGATCCCGGCCTGTACGACTGGCCCGCGCTGCTGGACGGCGCGGGGTGGCTGCACGTGTCGGGCATCGCGCCGGCCGCCGGCGACGGCCCCGCCCAGGCCGTACTCGCGGCGATGCGGGCGGCGCGCGCCGCGGGCGTGCGCGTCGCGTTCGACGGCACGGCGCAGCCGCCGCTGCCGGAGGCGATGCGCATGGCCGACGTGCTGTTCGCCGCTCCGCGCGACATCGCCCTCGTGCTCGACCGCCCCGAACTGGCGGATCCCGCGCGCGAGCGGGATGCGGTGCAAAGCGCGTTCGCCGCATTTCCCGACCTGGCCATGCTGGCCTGGACCGGCCGCGTGGCGCACCGGACGGACGAGCACGAGCTGTCGGCCGTGCTGCACACGCGCACGAAGTCCGTGACCGGCGGCAGCTACCGGCTGTCCGGCACCGTCGACCATATCGGCACCGGCGACGCCTTCGCGGCCGGCGTCCTGCACGGACTCCAGTCCGGCATGGCGACGGCGGACGTGGCCGGGTTCGCGCTGGCCGCCGCTGCCATGAAACACGCGATCACAGGCGACTTCAACGCCGCACACACGGGAACGTCCGCATGACCGGCAGCTGGCGTCTTACCTGGGACCACGGCAGCGCGGACGTGCAGTCGCTGGGCGCGATGCTCGGCCCCCTGAGCCTGCGCATCGGCGACGAGCGGGAACTGGAGATCATGCACGTGGCCCCCTGGGCCGGCATGACGCGCGCCGGCACCCTGCCCGGCATCATGCGGCGCCTGCGCGGCGAGTGGCCCTGCCTGCCGTTCGGCTGCACGGAAGCGCCGCCGGGCCTGCGCGCCGGCTGGGGCCCGCGCGCGCCCGAGGATGCGTGGGACCACGGCTTTGCGGCCAACCACCATTGGCGCTGCGTGTCGGCGACCGACACCCGCATCCGCCTGGCCATCGACTATCCCGCCGGCTCGCCGATCGAACACATCGAACGCGAGATCGCGGCCGACCCGCACGCGCCGGCCGTCGACATCACGTTGCGCGTATGGGCCCGCCGCGCGGCGCGCGTGCCCGCCGGCCTGCATCCGACGTTCCGCCTGCCGCCGGCACCGGGGCGCGTGCGCATCGTGCTCGGGCCGCACGACGGCATCCACAGTTATCCCGCCCAGCCGGCGGGCGCGGTGTCGCGGCTGCTGACCGACACGCGCTCCGCATCGCTGGACAGCCTGGCCGGCGTCGACGGCCCCATCGACCTCGCGCACCTGCCGTTCGCCGGGCCGGCCGAGGAACTGCTGCAGGTGCGCGCGATCGGCGGCCAGGACGGCGCCGCGCCGATCGCGCTGCACTACCTCGATTACGACGCCTGCGTCGGCCTGTGGTGGGACACGGCGCAGCTGCCCGACCTGCTGCTCTGGGTGAGCAACGGCGGCCGCATCCACTTCCCCTGGATGAGCAGCCATCTGGCGCTGGGCGCCGAACCCGTGAACAGCCTGTTCGACCTGGGCCGCGTCGCGACGGCGCCCGCGAACCATCCGCTGGCGGACCGCCTCGGGATCGCCATCGGTCCCGACGCGCCGTGGGAAACCCGGTACCGCATCGCCGCCTGGCCCCAACCGTCCCTCCCAACCCAACGATAGAGAACCGCGCCATGGCACCCGACTTCCGTTCTCCCGGCTTCCTGCTCGACCACATCGCCCATACGATGCGGTTTTATCACCCGCGCTGCATCGACCCGAGCGGCGGTTTTTATCACTTCTTTCGCGACGACGGCACGGTGTACGACCGCGCGACGCGCCACCTCGTCAGCAGCACGCGCTTCGTCTTCAACTACGCGACGGCGTACTGCCGCGTCAAGCGCGCGGATCACCTCGCGGCCGTGCGCCACGGCGTCGCCTTCCTGCGCGACGTCCACCGCGACCCGCGCACGGGCGGCTACGCCTGGCAGCTCGCGTGGGACGCGGGCCGCAAGGAAGTCCTCGACGGCGACAACCACTGCTACGGCCTCGCCTTCGTCATGCTGGCGTATGCGCATGCGCTGCGCGCCGGTGTCGCGGAGGCGCGCGGCTACCTCGCCGAGACGTTCGACCTGATGGAGGCGCGCTTCTGGGAACCCGGACACGGGCTGTACGCGGACCAGGCGAGCGCCGACTGGTCCGTGCTCGACGCGTACCGCGGCCAGAACGCCAACATGCATTCGTGCGAAGCGATGCTGGCGGCGTACGAGGCGACGGGCGAGGTGCGCTACCTGCACCGCGCCGAGACGCTGGCCCGCAACATCACGCTGCGCCAGGCCGCCCTCGCGGACGGTTACGTGTGGGAACACTATCGCGCCGACTGGTCGGTGGACTGGGACTACAACCGCGACGACAAGACGAACATCTTCCGGCCCTGGGGCTACCAGCCCGGCCACCTGACGGAATGGGCGAAGCTGCTGCTGCTGCTCGAACGCCACCGCGCCCACCTGGCGGGCGACGCCGAATGGCTCGCGCCGCGCGCCATCCAACTGTTCGACGCCGCGCTGCTGCGCGCGTGGGACGCGGAGCACGGCGGCATCTGCTACGGCTACGCGCCGGACGGCAGCATCTGCGACGGCGACAAGTATTTCTGGGTGCAGGCCGAAAGCTTCGCGGCCGCCGCGCTGCTGGCCGTGCGCACCGGGAACCCGGCCTACTGGAACTGGTACGACCGCATCTGGGCGTACAGCTGGGCGCACTTCGTCGACCACGACCACGGCGCCTGGTACCGCATCCTCGGCCAGGACAACCGCAAGCTGACCAACGAGAAGAGCCCGGCCGGCAAGACGGACTATCACACGATGGGCGCCTGCTACGACGTGCTGCACGCGCTGGAGGCGAACCCATGACCGCGCTGCCCCGCTTCGTCGCGGCGGGCGAAGCGCTGACGGACCTGCTCGCGACGGGCCCCTGCACGTGGACGAGCCAGACCGGCGGCTCGACGTGGAACGTGGCGCGCGTCGTCGCCCGCCTCGGCATCCCGAGCGCGTTCGCGGGCGCCGTCAGCCGCGACGTGTTCGGCCTCGAACTCGCCGCCGCCAACGCGGCAGCGGGTCTCGACCAGCGCTTCCTGCAGCAGGTCGACCGCCCGCCATTGCTGGCCGTCGTGCACGAACGCCACCCGCCCCGCTACTTCTTCATCGGCACGGACAGCGCCGACCTGCACTTCGATCCGGACCATCTGCCGGCCGGGTGGCAGGACGGCGCCGCATGGGTCCACTTCGGCGGCATCAGCCTTGCGCGCGCGCCGCTCGCCGGCACGCTCGTCGCGCTGGCCAGCGGCCTGAAACTGCGCGGCGCGAAGATCAGCTACGACCCCAACTTCCGCGCGCTGATGGACGCGCGCTATGACGAGACGTTGCGCACGATGGTGGGCCTGGCGGACGTGGTCAAGGTGTCCGACGAGGACGTGCGCGGCCTGTTCCGCATCGACGATGCCGACGCGGCGTTCGCAACCCTGCGCGCCATGAATCCGGCCGCGACGTACCTGTTCACGCGCGGCGCCGACGGCGCCCTCCTCGTGCGACCCGACGGCACCTGGCGCGCCGCCGCACCTGCCGTGGACGTCGTCGACACGGTGGGCGCGGGCGACGCCAGCATCGGCGGCCTGCTGTACAGCCTCATGACGTGGCCGGAGCGGGCCGGCGGCAGCCATTTGCGCGTCGCCGTCGCAGCGGGTACCGCGGCCTGCCAGGCGGCCGGTGCGCAGCCGCCGGCGCTCGACGCCGTGCTCGCGCTGGCGGGTACCATCGTGGTCCGGCGCGAGGAGGGAAGCAATCTTGCCCTTGACTTCGCGGCGTCCCGCCAACAGTATTTCGGCAAGCAGTTATAACGATAACCAGGAGACACCATGGCAACGCGCACATCGCAATTCCGCTTCCTGTGCGGCTACGTCTACATCTACTTCTTCGCCCAGGCGATGAGCATCTCGCTGCTCGCCGTCTGGCTGGGGCAGACGCTCAAGCTGTCGGGGACCGAGGCGGGCATCGTCTTTGCCGCCAACGCCTTTGCCGCGATGTGTTCGCAGCCGATCTACGGCTTCGTGTCGGACCGCGTGGGCACCCGCCGCAACATCCTGTGGACGGTGGCCGCGCTCGTCGCCCTGTCCGGCCTGTTCTTCCCGTTCCTCTACGCGCCGCTGCTGAAGACGAACATCCTGCTGGGCGCCGTCGTGGGCGGGCTGTACCTCGGCATCACGTTCAATGCCGGCAGCTACGCGATCGAATCGTACGTGGACCGCATCGGCCGCCGCGACGGCTTCGAATACAGCCGCGTGAGGCTGTGGGGCTCGCTGGGCTTCGCCAGCGCCGCCGCGTTCAGTGGCCGCATCTACAACGTCGACCCGGGCATCAATTTCGCGCTCGCGTCGCTGGCGGGCGGCGTGATGCTCGCGCTGCTGGCCGTCACGCGTGGCGGCCCGGCCGAACCGGGCGTGCGCGGCAAGGACGGCGTCAAGCTGGCCGACGCCTTCGCGCTGCTGCGCATGCCGGGCTTCTGGCGCTTCATGGTGTTCGTGCTGGGCGTGACGAACCTGTACCTCGTGTTCGACCAGCAGTTCTCACGTTATTTCGCGTCGCTGTTCCCGGACCCGAAGACGGGCGTCGCGATGTTCGGCTACCTGAACTCCGCGCAGATCTTCCTGGAGGCGGGCGGCCTGTTCCTCGCGCCGCTGCTCGTGCGCCGCATCGGCGCGAAGAACGGCCTGCTGCTGGCCGGTTCCATCATGCTCGTGCGGATCGCCGGTTCCGGCCTCGCCGTCGGTCCCGTCTCGATCTCGGCGATGAAGCTGCTGCACTCGGTGGAACTGCCGATCCTCGCCGTCTCGCTGTTCCGCTACATCGCGCGCCATTTCGACAACCGCCTCGCCTCGACCGTCTACATGGTCGGCGTGAGCTTCGGCCACTCGATCGGCATCTTCGCGCTGTCGTCGCTGGCCGGCATCGGCTACGACCGCATCGGTTTTTCCGCGACCTACCTGATCCTGGCGGGCCTCGGCCTCGTCTTCCTGATCCTGTCCGCCGTGTTCCTGCTGCCGACGCCGGCGGAAACGTCCGGCGAGCAGGCCGCGCCGCTCGCCGAACCTGCCAAATGATCCAACAAGGAGCAAGCATGACCCCACCCCTGAACGCGGCGGCACTGGAGCCGCTGAACACCGGCGCGCTGCCGGCCCACTGGAACCGCGCCATCGACAAGGCCGCCATCGACCGCGCGATCGCGCGCGCGCTGGACGCCGTCGACCGCAACCTGGCGCACTTCGGCGACGCCTTCCCGATGCCGTCGTCGAAGGGCGGCGTCTATGAGGCGATGGACAACACGGAATGGACGAACGGCTTCTGGACCGGCATGCTGTGGCTCGCCTACGAGCTGACGGGCGCCGCCCGCTACCGCGACGCGGGCCTGCGCCACGTGGCGAGCTTCCACGCGCGCCAGCGCGACCGCATCAACGTCAACCACCATGACCTCGGCTTCCTGTACAGCCTCTCGTGCGTGTCCGGCTACCAGCTGACGGGCGAACCGCTCGCGGCCGAAGCGGCACTGGGCGCCGCGCGCATGCTGCTGGAGCGCTACCTGCCGGGCGCCGGCATCATCCAGGCGTGGGGGGAATTGTCCGACCCGGCCCAGCGCGGCCGCATGATCATCGACTGCAACCTGAACCTGCCGCTGCTGTACTGGGCCAGCGATTTCACGGGCGACCCGGCGTTCCGCACGGCGGCCGACCGCCACATCGAGGCGGCCGCGCGCCATATCGTGCGTCCCGACGGCTCCACGTTCCACACGTTCTTCTTCGACCCGGGCAGCGGCGCGCCGCTGCACGGCAAGACGCACCAGGGCTACGCGGACGATTCGTGCTGGGCGCGGGGCCAGGCGTGGGGTATCTCCGGCTTCCCGCTCGTGTACCGCCACAACGGCGACGGCCGCCTCGTCGACCTGGCGAAGGTGCTGGCCAACTACTACCTGAACCGCCTGCCGGCGGACGGCATCTGCTACTGGGATCTCGTGTTCACGTCCGGACCGGAGCCGCGCGACAGCTCGGGCGCCGCCATCGCCGCCTGCGGCCTGCTGGAACTGGCGCGCAACCTGCCGCTGGCCGATCCGCTGCGCCCGGCCTACGAACGCGCCGCGGCCGGCACCGTACTGACGCTCGCGGGCGATTACGCCGACACGAGCGGCACGCCGGGCGCGGGCCTCCTGAAGCACGGCGTGTACCACAAGCCGAACGGCGTCGGCGTGGACGAGGCCTGCATCTGGGGCGATTACTTCTACCTCGAGGCCCTCGTGAGGTTGACCCGCACGTGGCGCCCCTATTGGTAATTACTCGTGGGCTTCCGTCGATTCGCGCTCGACCAGCGTAAACGGCATCAGCCGGTGCTGCGGCATGTACGACTGGCCGGCGCGGCGCGCGCGGATGTGTTCCACCAGCAGGGCGACGGCGCTGCGCGCCATTTCCGTGATCGGCTGGTGGACCGTCGTGAGCTCGGGCCACACGGTCGTCGCGACGGGCGTGTCGTCGAAGCCGCAGACGGCGATGTCGTCCGGCACCTGCATGTGCAGCCCGTGCGCCACCGCGATGACGGCAGCCGCCATGTCGTCGTTACTGGCGAAGATCGCGGTCGGCCGCGTCGGCTGCGCCAGCAGTTCGCGCGCGGCGAGCAGGCCGGAACGGTAGGTGAACATGCCCTGCGCCACCCGCTCGGCGGGGACGTGGTGGCCGGCGTCGCGCATCGCGTCGATGAACGCCTGGTAGCGCAGCTGGGCCGGCGTGTGTTCCGGGTCGCCCTTGATGAAGCCGATGTCCGTGTGGCCCAGGGCCAGCAGGTGCCTGGTCATCGTCAGCGCGCCTTCGTAGTCGTCGATGCGCACGGCCGACATCTGCGGCGACGGCTTCGCGGGCGCGACCGCGACGGACGGAATGCCCATCTCGGCCAGCTGCTTGAGCGCGGCCTTGGAGTCGCACAGCGGCGGCGGCACGAGGATGCCGTCGGCGCCGTCCGCGATCAGGCGGTCGATTGCCTTGCGCTGGCTGCGCAGGTTGTCGCAGTTCTCGAGGATCAGGTGCGCGCCCGTCTGGCTGCACTCGCCCAGGGCCCCGACGAGGAAGGCGCTGAGGAACGCCGCGCTGGGATTGCTGTACAACAGGCCGACGCGCAACGTACCGATGCGCGCCGCGCGCGCCGCCACGTTGACCTGGTAGTTCAGTTCCTGGATGGCGCGGTTGACCTTTTCGCGCGTCTTGTCGCTGACGCTGGCGTTGCCGTTGATGACGCGCGACACGGTCATCGCGGACACGCCGGCTTTCTGCGCCACGTCCCAGACGGTCGCACCGGCGGCCGGGCGGTCGCCCTGCTTGGTTTCACTACCCATTGAATTATTGTCCTGTAGTCTGATGGCCTGGCTTTGTTATCGATTTCATTCCCGGCACACGATGTCACATGATACCGCCGCGCCAGGGGAAATGCCACTTCTGACAACGCGGCATGGCAGCCCGTCTTGCGGCTCATCATGCAGCAAGGATGCCTTGATTGCATCAATTCAACAATGCTACCATGAGATCGATAACAACCCCAAGCTTCACCGAATGAACAAGGAGACTGTCTTGCCTGCCTCTCGCCTCACCATCGCCGTGCTGCTCGCCGCCGCGGCCGTCGCGGGTTGCCGCACCATGGCCGCGCCCGCCCAGCAGCAAGCGGCCGCGGGCCTCGCCGCCGCGCCCTGGAGCGCGGACCTCGGCGACGGCCGCTACCGCAACCCCATCCTGCATGCGGATTATTCCGATCCGGACGTGATCCGCGTCGGTAACACCTTCTACATGACGGCGTCCAGCTTCAACAACGCGCCCGGCCTGCCGCTGCTGGAGTCCCCGGACCTGGTGAACTGGACGCTCGTCGGCCACGCCCTGCCCCGGCTGGAACCGGCCAACGTGTTCGACCGTCCGCAATACGGCAAGGGCGTGTGGGCGCCGACGCTGCGCTGGCACGACGGCCGTTTCTGGATCTTCTACCCCGACCCGGACTACGGCGTCTACGTGACGACGGCCGAGCATTTCGCGGGCCCGTGGACGCCGCCGCGGCTGCTCCTGGCCGGGCGCGGCATCATCGACCCCGCGCCGCTGTGGGACGACGACGGCAAGGCGTACCTGGTGCACGCGTGGGCGAAGAGCCGCGCCGGCATCAACAACGTGCTGACCTTGCGCCGCATGGATCCGCAGGCGACCCGCCTGCTGGACGAAGGCGGCAAGATCATCATCGACGGCGGCCGCTACCCCGGCTACCACACGGTCGAAGGGCCGAAGGTGTACAAGGCGAACGGCTATTACTACGTGTTCGCCCCCGCCGGTGGCGTCGAGATGGGCTGGCAGGCCGTGTTCCGTTCGCGCTCGATCGACGGACCGTACGAGGCGCGCCGCGTGATGGACCAGGGCGACACCCCGATCAACGGGCCGCACCAGGGCGCGTGGGTGGATGCCCCGGACGGCAAGGACTGGTTCGTGCACTTCCAGGACAAGGGGGCGTATGGCCGCGTCGTGCACCTGCAGCCGATGCGCTGGCAGGACGGCTGGCCCGTCATCGGCGCACCGGGCCGCACGCCGGGCGTCGGCGAACCCGTGAACACGTACGCGAAACCGGTGCAAGGCTTCGGCCCGGCGGCGCCGGCGACAAGCGATGCGTTCGATGGCCCTGCCCTCGGCCTGCAATGGCAATGGGGCGCGAATCCGGCGCCCGGCTGGTACTCGCTGACGGACAACCCCGGCCACCTGCGCCTCGCCACGCAGGTGGTGCCGGAAGCCGACGGCTTTGTGCGCGCCGCGGGCGCGATCCTCACGCAGAAGGTGCCCGCGTCGCGCTTCGTCGTGGAGACCCGCGTGCGCCTCAAGGGTGCCGTCGACGGCGACCGGGCCGGCCTGATCGTCAACGCCATGCAGTATGGCTGGGTGGGCCTGCGCCGCAGCGGCGGAAAGACGGAACTCGTGCGCACCGTGTGCGGACCGTTCGGACCGCGCTGCCGCGAGGAGTCCACCGTCGTGCTGCCGGACGCGCCGGACGAGGTGGTCCTGCGCATGTCGATGTACGAAACGGCGTTCGTCGGCTTTTCGTACAGCGTGGACGGCCGCGCGTTCAAGCCGGCCGGCGATCCGTTCCCGGTCACGCGCGGCACGTGGGTGGGCGCGCAGGTGGGCCTGTTCAGCGTCGGTGCGCGGGCGCGCACGCAGCCGTCGTACCTCGAAGCCGATTATTTCAACGTGACTGCGCCGGGGCCCGGGCCGTACTGACCGGCCGCGTTCAGGCGCCAATACACGGCATAGCGCTGATGGTGCAGGTCGAACAGCGGCCGGACGACGATGCCGCTGGCCGGACCTGCATCCTTGAACCTGAACGCGGACGGATCGCCGGGGATCGGCGCGAGCCAATCGGCGGGATTGCCGGAGTTGCCGACGATATCCGGAACCGGCACGGCCGCGATCTTCAGCCAGGCATCCTTGTCGCCCACGTCGCTGGCGGGCATGTTGTCCCTGCCGAGTTCTCCGGCCAGCAAGACGGGACCATGGAACAGGGAGACCGTCGAGGCGTCGTCCATGGCGTGCTCCAGCCGCAGCCCCGCCGGCAGCGTCAGGTCGATCACGTCACCGGCCTTCCATTGCCGCCGCAACGCGATATAGGTTGAGGGCTGAGCGTCCACACCTTGCGGCTTGCCGTTGATCCTGACCGTGACCGGTCCGGCGACCCATGCGGGAACGCGCAGATTCACCGTGACGGCGCGGGCTCCCGGCTTCACCACCGTCAGGCGCACCGGGTCGCCGCGCGTGATGTCCCCTTGCTGCCGCAATACGATCCCGGCTTGCCGCCAACCGAGCTCGGACGGAATATACAGGTTCACCCAGAGCGTATCGTCCTTGTGGAAGTAAATGCCTTCGTTGTAGCGTGCGGTGTTTTCGATACCGGAGCCGGTACAGCAAAAGCTGCCGTTGAGATAGGTGCGAAAGTCCCCATGGAACGGCGTGAAATACGTCATCGCGCCGGAATCGGGCGCCACCGACGCCAGCACGTGGTTGTACAGCGCACGCTCGTAGTAGTCGGCAAGGTCCGCACGGCGGTTGCGCTCGAACAGCCTTGTCGTCAGCTTGAGCATGTTGTGGGTGTTGCACGTCTCGGCGGTCGTCGGCGGCAATACCTTCTGGTTGTCGATCGACGGGCCGGCCTCCACGCCGGGTTGGTCGAACCATTCGTTCACCGACGTGCCGCCGTTGGCGAACGAATGCCTGTGCACGACCAGCCGCCAGAAATTCTCGGACGCCTTCAGTTCCAGCGGGTCGCCATCGACGTTGGCGGCGTTGGCCAGGCCCACCACCTGCGCGATATGCGTATTGGCGTGCAAGCCGCCCAGCCGGTCCTCGCCGTCGGCAAGCGGGCCGACGAACCACGCGCGGTGGAACATGCGGGCGGTGTCGAGGTGCCGGGGATTCTTGTCGATCTTGTAGAGTTCCGTCAGCACGTCGCTCATCGCACCGAATTCGTTTTGCGGATTGCGGCTGCCGTCCGTGCGGAAGATCCGGTCGACCTGCGCGGCATCGAGCCGCGCGAGCCGTTTGCCGAAGTAGTCGGCCATCCGGGTGGCCACGTCGAGTGCCTGCCGGTTGCCGACATAGGCATGGGCGTCGATGAGGCCTGACATGATCTTCTGGATTGTGTAGTAAGGCACTCCGATGCCCCCGGCGTCGGTCCTGGGCTTGCCTTCGAGCTGGTCGAAGGCGGCCGTGGAAAACGCGGCCAGGTAGCCATCCTGATTCAGGCTCTTCTGACATGCCGCGAGCTCGGCCACGAGGTAGTCGACCCGGTCGCGAAACAGCAGGCTGCCGGTCGCCGCCGCCATGCGCGACGCGGCGGACAGATAGTGCCCGGTCATGTGCCCACGAAGGAATTCACTGTCCCAGCCGTCGTAACCCTTCTCGATGCCTGCTTTCTGGGGAAGTTTCGCCAACGCCCGGTAGTGGTAAAGCAGTTTGTCGGGATCATAGGACGCGAGCACCCCTGTGCGATGCAGCTCCTGCCGTACGTGGAACGGACTTCCCGGCAGCAGGCGCACCTGATTGGCCAGGAAAGCACGCGCCGCATCGACGGGCACGGGTGGCGCAAGCGGGCCAAGGTCGCGGGCGACACCATGCGCCGGGAATGCCGCGAGGGTGGCTTTGAGCATCGAACGGCGGGTGAACGACATCGAACAGCCTTTCGTAAAAAAAACGCCGCCGGCAAACACCGGCGGCGGGGCGAAAGCGGGCACGCGGCCCGCGACGAGAGAGAAGATTACAGGTTGCCGAACTTGTAGCGCAAGCTGAAACCGAAGAAGCGGCCGTTCTCGTAGTGCTGGCGTTCGATGCCGCTCTCGTTCCCGAGGCCGCCGACGTTACGATTGAGCGTCTTGTTCGTGATGTTCGACGCGATCAGCGACAGCGCCAGGTTGTCGGTCAGCTGGTAGTTGAACGAGCCGTCCAGGATACCGTAGGCATCGATGTAGCGGCCGTCGATCGGGTTCGGCGAGAAGCCGAACAGCACCGACGGAGAACGCCACGTGTAGACCAGGCGCGCGGACGCCTTGTTGTCCTCGTACAGGGCGCTCACGCTGTAGCTGTTCTTCGAGGCGAACGGTTGCGGCGTCGAGATGATGTTCGGCGCGGCCTTCGTCCCCACGTTGAACGGATTATCCGTCTTCACGTAGGTGTACGAACCGGACACGCCGAAGTTCTTCAGGATGCCGGGAGCGCTGTCGAAGAAGTACTGGCCCGACAGCTCGAGGCCGCGCGCATAACCCTTCTCGGAATTCAGCGTCTTCGACACCAACAGCTGGCCGCTCGGGCAACCGTTCGAAACGGCGCCGCTATAGCCCGTCGCGATCGAGACGGTCTCGCAATTCTGGACGTCGTTGAAGAAGCCGTTGATTTCCTTGTCGAACAGACCCGCTGCCAGGTAGTTCGTCTTGCTGAAGTAGCGCTCCAGCGAGAAGTCGAAGCTGTTCGCGGTCAGCGGACGCAGATCTGGATTACCGATCTGTAACGTGCCCTGTGTCGAGTTGACGGTGAGGGATGGATTGAGCTGGTCGAGTCCCGGACGGGTCATGCCGCGTCCGTAACCGAAGCGCGCCAGGAAGTCTTTCGCCAGGTCGTAGGTCAGGTTGAACGAAGGTAGTGCGTTCGTGTAGGACGTCGTGCGGCGGTACGGTCCGATGGCCCCGGTGATCGGGTCCGCCACCTGCGCCACGAATTCGCCATTGGTGCGGACGACGCGCACGCCGACGTTACCCTTGAGACGGTCATCCAGCAGTGCGAACTCGCCCACGAGGTAGATCGCCTTGGTCTTCTCGTTCGTATAGCGGCGGGACAGGAGTTGTTCCGTCAGTCCGTTCTCCGGCAGGATCCCGGCTTTCGGGAAGGCGCCGCTCACCTGGTTGCCCAGCAGCTGGTCCGGGTTGTAGACGACGTAGCCGCCCGAATAGCCGGCCAGGCCGTCCATGAAGTTGGTCGGCGACGATTGCGTATGGCCGCCGGTCGCCGCCGAGATGCCGTTGCTGCCGTCGGCAGCCAGCGCGAGGCCGTCGCTCGTCAGCGGACGGCCGCCGAATGCGAAGTTGTTGTAACTGCTCGACTGGCGCGCGGCGCGGGTGCCGAACTTGAAGCGGCTGAAGAACCAGCCGTCGTCCAGCGAGTACGTACCATCCAGGGCCAC
The DNA here is from genome assembly GCF_047302885.1 of Massilia sp. CT11-137. Lineage (NCBI taxonomy): Bacteria > Pseudomonadati > Pseudomonadota > Betaproteobacteria > Burkholderiales > Oxalobacteraceae > Massilia > Massilia sp. CT11-137. Next base: position 2,970,542 of record NZ_JBKYMP010000002.1, on the reverse strand, counting down.
CGCGCCGCCGGTGTCGTGGTAACTCTGGTGCGTGCCGTTGCTGTACGCCTGGTACATGAAGTTGGACGGATCGGACAGGTTCGGCCCGGTGAACGTCAACTGGTGCGGTGCGCCATCGCTGATCCGGTTGGCCGTCCAGTACAGGCCCGGATTGGACAGCAAGGTCACGGAGCGGTTGTCCTGGGTCTGGTCGGCCTTGATGAAGTTGATGTCGGCCTTCAGGAACAGGGCCGGCGTCGGGTGCCATTCGGCACCGGTCGCGGCGATCCACGTCGTGTACGGACGGTGCTCGTCGCCGCCGGTCGTGGTCATCCTCGTGTTCAGGAAATTGCCGCTGAGGAAACGCTTGGTGGCGAGGACGTCGTTGCTGCCGCCGTTGAGGTTGCCGTTGGCCAGCTGTTCGGTCAGGTTGAACGGCGCCGTCTGCAGGTTCTGGACGTTGTTGGCCTGGTTGTTGTTGTCCGACGAGTTCAGGCCGCGGTAGTTCTGGTGATACAGGTAATAGGTGTAGTTGCCGTCGACGTAGAAGCGCAGCGTGTTGTCGACGCGCCAGTCCGCAGCCAGGTTCAGGCCGCGCCGGGTACGCATGATCGTTTCCTGGAACACGTTATTGGTGAGCGCAGGCGCCGCCATCACGTTGCTGACCTGTTCCGGAGTCAGGCCCGCCAGGTTCGGCATGTAGGCGCCGGCGGTCGTCGACGTCGGCAGCGTCGGCACGCCGGCCAGGTACGAGACATCCGTGCGGCCGATGTACTGCGACATCGGCTTGGACGGGTCGTTCGCCGTGTTGGCGCCGGCCAGGGTCGCGTATTCGGCGCTGTCGGCACGGACGGCGCGCTTGTAGTTGGCGCCGCCGTTGGCAGGGTTGTTGTCCGAACGGCCGGTGCTCTGCTGGAACACGGCCGCCGCCATCACGCCGATGCGGCCGCCGCCCTGCAGGTTCCAGCGGTTGGCGATCATGCCGAACAGTTCCGGGTTGCCCTTCTTGGCCAGGTCGTTGTAGCGGCCGCCGATGTTCAGGGCGCCCGTCAGGCCCTTGAAGTCGCTCGGATTGCGAGTGCGGATGTTGACCAGGCCGCCGATCGCGCCTTCGATGTGTTCCGCCGACGGGTTCTTGTAGACGTCGATGCCGGCCACCATGCCGGGGATGGCGCCTTCCAGGTTGAATTCGCGGCTGCCGGCCGTGAAATAGGCGCGGCCGTTCACTTCCGACGCCGTCTGGCCGGACAGGCCGCGGATCGTCACGCCGGAGCCGGTGCCCACGGGCGATGCGCCCTCGCCGCCGTAGCGGTAGCCCTGCACGCCCGGGATGCGCGTCATGGTCTCGGTGACGTTCGGGTCCGGCAGCTTGCCGATGTCGTCGGCGGTGATCGAGTCCACGACTTCCATCGTGTCGCGCTTGATCGCCAGCGACGACTGCGCGCTGGCGCGGATGCCCGTCACGACGACGGTGTTGGCGTCCGCCTGCTGCGCCCAGGCGTGGCCTGCGAAGGCCTGGGCGAGCGCCACGGCGACGACCGACATCTTCGGTCCGAAATTGCGGTGATTGTGCTTCATTTGGTTCTCCTCTGTAATCCGATTTGGCATGGTTTTCCCCGGCTCTGTACGGCCGGCGTTTTAGGTATCGATAACAAATCTAGGTTGAATTATAGGCCGCGTCCTTCCTCGTGGTAATACCTTTGCGAAATATCATTGTTGATGTGGTATTTACACGACGCCGCCGCTTGACGGGCGGCCGGCGTCGTGGTCCGGGACGCGAATGCCCCGGTTATCGATCACTCCTCCGCCACCCGCTGGGCACGCACGGGGGCGAGCACGAAGCGATAGCTTGCGGGTGCGAGCGGGATGCGGTACTTCACGTGCGGCCGTCCGTCCAGGCTCCAGCCGGTGTCGCCGCCCACGCCCGCCTGGGCCATGTCGACGAGCACCGAGCCGTCGCCATGCGGCGCGATCTCGGAACTCTTCCACGTGCCGCGCGGCCGCAGGTACAGGTCCTCGTACGGGAACGCGAGCGCATTGAACGCGCTCGGCGCATCAAAGTCCACGCGGATGCCGGTGCCGGCGCCGTCCTGCAGCTGGAACCAGCGCACGTCCGTCTTGTTGCCGCTTTCCTGCGGGCGGATGTAGCCGTGGTACTGGTCCGCCACCTTGCCGGCGTACAGGCCCAGCGCGGATCCGGTCTTGCGGTCCGCGTACGATTCGTACGGGCCACGGCCGTACCATGACAGCGCATCGAGCGCCGGCAGGCTGTCGAAGCGCAGGCCCAGGCGCAGCGGATCCGGCAGGTCGTCACGCAGCGGCGTGAAGCTGGCCTGCACGTCGACGCTGCCGTCGGCGCGCATGCGGTAGACGTTTTCCCAGTGCGCCGCGCCGGCGCCGAAGCTGAACAGCACGCGCACGCCATCGGCCGTCGCGGTCACGTCGCGCACCTTGCGCTGGTCGGTGAACGTCCGCCACACCCCGTGGCTCTTGTCCACGCCGGAGCCTTCGTCATTGTCCGTCAGGCCGCGCCAGAAGTTCGGCGAACCGCCCTTCAGGACCGTGCGGCCGGCCACCGCGTAGGTCACGAGTCCCGTGTCCGGCGCGACGCGCAGTACGGCGTCGGCGGCGCGCAGCTCCACCGCGCCGTCCGTGCGGACGGGCGGTACGGTGGCGAGCTGTTTCTGCGGGGCGCGCGGCGACGCCAGCACGAACTGCGACCAGCCGACGACGGCGCCCTGCTCCACGCCCGGCAGCGCCGCACGGCTCTTCGCCCGCACGGTCAGTACACGCTCGCCGCCGGGTGCGACATCGGGCAATGCCAGCGCCAGTTTCTGGCGGGCGCCGGCCGGCGTGGCCGCATCGGCCAGCGTGCCGCGGGCGACGACGACGCCGTCGCGCGCCAGCTCCCAGTCGAACGCGAGATGCGACAGGTCGCGGAAATCGTAGCGGTTCACGACCTCGATGCTGCCTGCTGCCGGGTCGCCTTCGAACACGACGGGCGAATAGACCTTCTGCAGTTCATAGTATTCCGGATCCGGCGTGCGGTCCGAGCGCACGACGCCGTCGCCGACGACGCTGTTGTCGCCCCGCTCCGGGTTCAGGTCGAAGCCGGACGCCCAGTACGTGCGGCCCTTGTCGTCCTTCGCGATGATGCTCTGGTCGACCCAGTCCCACACGAAGCCGCCCTGCAGCTTGCGGTGCGCGCGGATGACCTGCCAGTAGTCCTCCAGGTTGCCCAGCGAATTGCCCATCGCATGGGCGTATTCGCACTGGATCATCGGCTGGCGGAAGTTCGGGTCGAGCGCGTAGTCCGCCATCTTCTCGATGTCGTCGTACATGGGCGCGTAGATGTCGACGTAGGCGTTCGGCAGGTGTTCCTCGCCGATGGTGCCGTGGCCGAGGTAGCTGATCAAACGCGTCGGATCGTTCTTGCGGATCCAGGCGGCCGCGTTCTCGAAGTTCGGCCCCGTGCCGGCCTCGTTCCCCAGCGACCAGAAGATGACCGACGGCGAATTCTTGTCGCGTTCCACCATGCGCGAGATGCGGTCAAGGTGGGCGATGCGCCAGTGCGGCTTGTAGCCCAGCTGGATCGCGGCGCGCTTCTGCGGGTCGCCCGCCTGGTCGCCCTTCTCCATGTAGCCGTGCGACTCGAGGTCCGCCTCGTCCATGATGTACAGGCCGTATTCGTCGGCCAGGTCGTACCAGCGCGGATCGTTCGGATAATGCGACGCGCGCACGGCGTTCACATTGGCCCGCTTCATCAGCTCGATGTCCTTGCGCATCGACGCCATCGACATCACGCGGTATGTATGGGGGTCGTGCTCGTGCCGGTTGACGCCCTTGATCATCACGCGCTTGCCGTTCACGCGCACTTCGCCGTCCGCGATCTCCACCGTGCGGAAGCCGATGCGGCGCGACGTCGCCGACACCAGCCGGCCCTGCGCATCCGTCACCTCCACGAGCAGCGTGTACAGGTTCGGCGTCTCGGCCGACCAGGGTTTCACGGCGGGGACCGCGCCGGCCAGGACGACCTTGCGGTCGCCACCCGGCGTGCCTTGCACGCGCAGCACTTCGCGCGTGCCGTCCAGCACCCGCGCCTCCACGTCCACCTTGGCCGGCGCGCCCGCCATCTCGGCGACGAGTTCGAAGCGGCCGTCGCGGTAATTGGCCTTGTCCAGCCCCGCCGTCACGCGGTAGTCGCGCAGCCGCGTCTTCGGTTCGGCATACACGTACACGCCGCGTTCGATGCCGTTGACGCGCCAGAAGTCCTGGTCTTCCAGGTACGAGCCGTCCGCCCAGCGATACAGTTCGATGGCGATCGTGTTGCGGCCCGGGTGCACGTAGCGGGTCAGGTCGAATTCGGAAGGCAGCTTGGAATCCTCGGAATAGCCGACCTTCTGGCCGTTGATCCACACGTAATAGGCCGCGCCGGCCGCGCCGATCTGCAGGAACACGTCGCGGCCGTTCCACGCGGCGGGCACGTCGAACTCGCGGCGGTACGAGCCGACTTCGTTCAGGTCATGCGGGATGAACGGCTCGTTGGCGGGGAACGGATAGCGGATGTTCGTGAAGATCGGCTTGCCGTAGCCCTGCGTCTGCAGCATGCCGGGCACCTGGATCTGGCCCCACTTGCTCACGTCATACGACAGCTTGTAGAAATCCTTCGGCCGCGTTTCCGGGGTCTTCGAGTACGCGAATTTCCAGGTGCCGTCCAGCGACAGGAAATACTGCGACGCGGCCTTGTCGCCGGCCAGCGCTTTCTCGCGCGATTCGAAATTGAAGAACGTCGCCTTCATCGGCTCGCGGTTGACCGCGACCACTTCCGGCTGCTCCCACTCGGCCGGTTTCGGCTGCGCGGCCAGCGCGGGCAAGGCCGCCGTCGCCAGCAGCACGGCCGCGATGATGTTCGTGGATTCCATGTCTCTCCTGTGTCGTTATTGTTATGGTCGTTGTCGTGTCAGCGGAAGCGCAGTCCGTCGACGAAGCCGTTCACCTCGAGCAGCCCCGCCTCGGGCGCGGTGAGGCGCTTGCCGCCCACGGTCACGTTCTCGATCGTCACGTTCTTGACCTTGCGCGTGGCATCGAGGCCCGTGATGGCGGATGCGCTCGGCGAACCCTTGCCCGTGTAATGGATGTTGCGCATGGTGACGTTCTCGATGCCCAGCCCCGGGCTCGTGTTGTACTTGGCCGTGTACGCGATCTTCAGGTTGAAGAGCTTGCCTTCCTCGATACGGTCGACGCGGATGTCCTCGAACACGACGTCGCGCACCAGGTTGTCGTCGCCCGCCATGATGCCCAGGGCGCCCTCGTATTCCGGGTCGTCCTCGTCATGGTCGAGGATATCGATGTTCGAGAAGCGCAGGCGCTCCAGCACCTCGCTCTGCGGGTGCGCCGGCGTCGGCGTATTGCCGTGGATGCCGATCATCACGGCGTGCGCGATGTCGGCCCACAGGGTCGTGTCCCGGACCTGCACGTCGCGCGTATTGCCCCAGATGTCCCAGCGGTGGTTGTAGAACGTCAGGCAGTCGTCCGACGTGCGCACGAAGCTGTCCGCGATCGTCACGCGCTCGCATGCGAAGTGGCCGATGCCGTCCGACCACTGGCCGGCCCCGATCGTGCGGATATTCGTCTCGGCGAGGTCCTGCGACATGATGCAGCGCATCGTGCCGTGCGGCTGGTTGATGGCGATCGGACCGTCGATCGCGATGTTGCGCGAATTCCGGATGGTCGTCACGTCGGTGCCGTCGAACAGGCCGTCGCTGAACACTTGGACGTCCTCGACGCCCTCGATCACGAGCGGGCTTTTCAGGATGGCGGCGCCGTGGATGTATACCTTCGTGTGCGAGCGCAGGCGGAAGTCGCCCTTGTGGATGCCCGGTCCGAAGAACACGATGGGCTGCGTGAAGTCGGGCGCCGTGCCCATTCCGATGTCGTTCGATGCCAGGTTCGCGGGCACGGCCGGCATGTCGGCCCGGATCGCGTGCGTGAACACGTGCAGGTTGTGCAGGCGGTCGTCGTCGAATTCCACGCTCAGGTTCTCCGGACGGCGCAGCGTGAAATACACGACGCCGTCGCGCACAACCGGCTTGACGCCCTTCGCATCCGGGCGCACCGCCACTTTCGAAAACGTGCCGTTGTTCTTCTGGACCGCCACTTCCACCGTGCCGTCGAAGTTGAAGTAGACCATCGAGGCGTCCTGCGGCTTGTCCAGGTCGACCTTCACGTCGTACTCGTACAGGTCCTGCCACTGCCCGCCGGGCACGCGCACGCGCACCGTGTAGTCGTCGTTATGGTGGGTGTAGCGGATGGGATTCGGGAACGGGTGCACTTGCAGCCGGTTCTCGATGGCGTGGGCGGCATCGGCAGCGAGGCATCCCAGCAGGACGGCAAGCGGCGCGGCGCAGCGGCGCGCGAACGCACGTAACGTGAACAACGGATCGTCTCCTTTGCCCGTGGTGCGGTTCGTGCCGCCGCCGGGCTTGTCATTTGATTTGGTATCGATAACTTGGCCAGTTATATCACATCCTGGAACGATGTCAAGACCTCTCCGAGCTCCTGGCGCCCGACCTACGATACCGGCACATCATAACGGTGGCGGTGGCGCCGCAGGCATGCCTTTTTTATCGAAATGGATATGTTTTGGACATGGCAGCGGGGTTGATCCAGGTCGCGGTTAACGATAACAAAGCAGATGCATACGTGCTAGCATCGGCGCGGCAGTACGGCAGCACCTTCGATCGCAGTTCAACATTCGCCTGCATGGCATGGAGACTACCAATGAAAAAAATGGAACCGAACGACTGCAACGCCCCCGCCCTGACATCCGCCCTGACCCCGGCCGAAGCCCCCGACGCGGTGTCGCGCTCCCTGCTGGGACGCCGCGACTTCCTGATGGGACTCGGCGCCCTCGCGCTCGCCGGCTGCGGCGCGGGCGGCGGCGCCGAGGCACCGGCCACCCGCACGCTCGCCACCGGCACGATGAGCGGCACGGGTGCCGCCACCGCCTTCGTCCATCCGGGCCTGCTGCACACGCAGGCCGACTTCGACCGCATGAAGGCGAAGTACAACACGTCGCCGTGGTCGGGCAGCTGGAACCTGCTGGTCAATAATTCGCACGCCAGCCTGTCCTACACGCCGCACCCGCAGACCGTCGTGTACCGCGGCTACGACGGCGTCCATCCGGAAAACTATTCGACCCTGTTCAACGACGTGGCCGCCGCGTATGCGTGCGCCGTCCGCTGGAAGATCTCGGGCGACACGGCCTATGCGGACAAGGCCGTACAGATCATGAATGCGTGGTCGTCCACCCTCGCCTCGATCCAGGGCACGACGGACGCCGCCCTTGCCGCCGGCATCTACGGCTACGAATTCGCCAACGCGGGCGAGATCATGCGCACCTACACCGGTTGGGCCGCGGCGGATCTCGCAGCGTTCCAGAACATGATGAAGACCGTGTTCTATCCGATCAACCACGACTTCCTCATCCGCCATAACAACACCGACGTCACGCATTACTGGGCCAACTGGGACCTGTGCCAGATGGCGTCGATCCTCGCCATCGGCGTGCTGTGCGACGACCGGGGCCTGTTCGACGAAGCCGTCGCCTATTTCAAGTCGGGCGCGGGCAACGGGGCCGTCGCTCAGGCCGTGTACTACGTCCACCCGGGCTTCCTCGGCCAATGGCAGGAATCGGGACGCGACCAGGGCCACAACACGCTCGGCATCGCGCTGATGGGCGCGCTGTGCGAGATGGCCTGGAACCAGGGCGTGGACCTGTACGGCTACGACAACAACCGCTTCCTGATGGGCGCGGAATACGTGGCCAAGGCGAACCTGATCCAGTCCGGCACGACGTACTACACGGTGCCGTACGTCCCCTACAACAACGCCGACAACGTCAACCAGGGCGTCCTGTCGACGAACAGCCGGGGCAACGTGCGCCCCTGCTGGGCGCTGGTCTACAACCACTACGTGAACCGCAAGGGCCTCGCGGCGCCGTATTCGAAGATGTTCGCCCTGCAAATCCAGCCCGAAGGCGGCGGCGGCAACTACGGCTCGACGAGCGGCGGCTACGACCAGCTGGGCTACGGCACCCTCACCTGCACGCGCGACCCGATCTCCGCCGGCGTGCCGCCCAGCGGCCTGAAAGCGCGGACCCCGGCGGGCGGCGTGGAATTGTCGTGGTGGGGCAGCGCCTACGCGACGAGCTACAAGGTCAAGCGCGCCACGTCGACGAGCGGTCCCTGGACCACGATTGCGAGCGGCATCACCGACCTGCTGACGTACACCGACAATCCGGGCGCGGGCACCTGGTACTACGTCGTTTCCGCCATCACGCCGGCGGGCGAGACGGCCGATTCGAACCGCGCCACCGCCAAGGTCGGCAAGACGCTGCACACGTACCTGGCGTGTAACGACGGCACCGGGACGAACCTGTCCGACGCCAGCGGCCAGGGTCACGCGGGCACGCTGACGGGCAGCGCCACGTGGGGCACCGGCAAATCGGGCAGCGCGCCGGCGCTGAACGGCAGCACGGATTACGTGAGCCTGCCCGCGAACCTGGTCACCGACCTCACCGATTTCACCGTGGCCTGCTGGGTATATTGGAACGCGTCACGGAATTGGGAACGGATCTTCGACTTCGGCTCGGGCACGGGCCGCTACATGTTCCTGACGCCGCGCTCCGGCAGCGGCGTCGTGCGCTTCGCCATCACCGTCGACGGCGGCAAGGGCGAACAGGCCGTGACGGGGACGGCCGCGCTGCCGACCGCGCAGTGGGTGCACGTGGCCGTCACCCTGTCGGGGCAGCTGGCCACCCTGTACGTGAACGGCACCGCGGTCGGCACCAATAGCGCGGAATTCCTGCCGCCGTGGCAGCTGGGCGGCACGACCCGGAACTGGATCGGCCGCTCGCAGTATGCGGGCGACCCATATTTCAACGGCCGCATCGACGAGTTCCGCATCTATCGCGGCGCGCTGGCGGCGGCCGACATCGCCGCGCTGATCGCCGCCAGCTGACCTTCCAGCCCGTCACACCCGGCGCCGGCGCGCGAGCGCCAGCGCCGACAACCCGATCGCCGCCAGCCAGTATCCCGCCGGTTCGGGCACCGCCGTCACGGCGGGATCCGACAACGTGCCGGCGATCGTCCCCTGCCCTTGCGCGTCCAGCGCCGGCGTCCACGTGAAATCGGCCAGCGCGCCCGTGAACGGATCATAGTGGCCGAGCGGCGCGAACGTGTCGTCGAACGCCGCCACGACGAAATGCGACACATAGCTCGTCAGCGGATCCGGCGCGCCCGCGAAGGTCAGGTCGAACGACAGGGTCCCGCCGAAGTCCACGGCGTGGAACAGGTCGTTCGACGTATCGTTGCGGAACAGGTAGCCGCCCGCGACGGGCGTCACGCCCCACGAATCGATGAACGCCGTGCTGTCGAAGCCCACCATGTTGCTGACCAGCGCGGTGGCCAGCGGCACGCCGCTGCTGGCGGACAGTTGCATATCCACGTAGCCCGTGGCGGCGCCGAACGTCGACGTGTCGATCGCGACGTGGATCATTTCGGCCGACGCGGTGCCGGCGCTCGCCGCCAGCATCAGCGCGAGGGCGGAAACAAGGGATTTGAATCGGATGATCATGGCTGTCCTCAGAAATGGGGTTGGTACAGCGCCGGCACGTAGCCGATCGCGACACGGTTCGGATTGGTGAACGTCAGCGGCACGGTGAGCGTCGCGCCCGGATTCAGCGGCCCCGCGACGGCGACGTACGGTACGCCCCCCGTCGTGCCGCCCGCGTTGTCGAGCGTGACGCCGCTTGTCAGGCCGTTCAGCGCGAGCCACAACGGCCCCGCCAGCGGGGTCGTGCCGGTGTTCGTGACGGTCACACCGCCCACGTATTTGCCGGTCATGCGGTTCAGGGTCGCGCCCTGCTGGGTCATCCTGACGCTCGCGCCGACGTCCACCGGCGCGACGTTCACGGCCAGCGTGTGCTGCGCCTCGGTGTTGCCGGCCGCGTCGACGCTCCAGTAGGCGACCGTGTGGCTGCCGGTCGTGTTCAATGACACCGTCGTTCCGGTCTGCTGCGCGCCGCCGTCCACCGTGTAATACGTCGCCTTCACGCTGCCGCCCGTATCCGTGGCCGACAGCGTGACCGTCACGTTCGTCGCAGGTGTCGCGCTCGTGCTCGCGGTCGTCACGGGCGGCGCCGTGTCGGCGCCATGCAGCGAACCATGCAGGCGCACTTCGGACAGGTTGCCGTACCAGGTGCCGCCGTTATAGATACGGATGTAGCGGTACGGCGTCGGGCTGGCGACGGGGAACGATTGCCACTCGAGCGTCGACACGGCTGGCGTGGTCAACGTCGTCCACGTCGTGTTGTCGTTCGAGCCCTGGATCACGGTGCCCTTGATGCGCGCATAGTTGTTGTCCTGGCGCGGTGCCAGTTCCACGCCCGTCAGGTTCACCTGGTTGCCGGCCTTGAAGTCGAAGATCACATACGCGCCCACGCCCGAGTTGTTGCTGCCGGTGCGGAAGTCCGAGATCGAACCCAGGTTGGCGTCGAACAGGCTCGTGACGACGGCCTGCGTGGTGGCGGCCGGGCGGTTGACCGTGGAATCGATCAGGGTGGCGACGGTCGGCACGTTACGGATCGTGTCCGCCTCGTCCACCAGCGTCAGGCCCGTATTGTCGGTCGTGGCCGTGCTCGTGAAGCCGGGCTGGCCGTTGGCCTGGGTGTAGCCGATGGCGAAAGTGACCGCACCCGCCGCCACGCCCTGGGGCAAGGTCGCCGTGGCCGTGAAGTTGATGTTGTCGGTCGTCGTCACCGTGGCGGGCACGCCCTGGATCGTGACGCCGACGCCGCTGATCGCCTCCTTCGCCGTGAACGCCAGCTTGACGGCATTCCCGGGCACGATGCGCGTGCGCAGCGCCTGCGCGGAACTCATCGACACGGTCGCGATCTTGTTCGACGATTCGGCGACGCCGTACAGGCGCAGTTCTTCCATGTTCCCGTACCAGTTATTACCGTTGATGACGCGGATGTAGCGGTAAGGCTGCGGGTTCGCCACGGTCAGGGTCTGCCAGTCGGCCGTGTTCCCGGCCGCGTTGGAGAGTGTCGTCCACGCCGCGTTGTCGTTCGAGCCCTGCACGACGGTGCCGTTGATGCGCGACGAGTACTGGTCCTGGCGGCCGATCACTTCCGCGCGCTGGATCGTGGCCTTGCCGCCTTCCTTGAAGTCGAACATCACCCAGCCGCCGTAGCCGCTGCCGTTGACGCGGAAGTCCGTCCCGGTACCGAGATTGCCGTCGAACAGGGTGTTCACCGTCGCCAGCAGGTCGGTCGGGTTGCGGCCGCTGGAATCCCGCAGGCTCGTGATGGCCAGCAGGTTGCCCAGGTAGTTCGTCTGGTCCGCGATGAACAGCGACGAGCTGTCGGTCGTGAACAGCACGGGTTCCGCGTCGGCGCCGGCCCCGGTCTTGTAATTCAGGGTGAACTTGACGGTGCCCGGCTGCGCGTCGCCCGGCATGACGGCGCTGGCCGTGTAGTTCACGTTGTCGGCCGTCGTCACCTGGGCCGGGACGCCCTGGATCGTCGCGGCCACGGCGTTGATCGGCGCCGTCGCCTGGAAGTTCAGCTTGACCGTATTGCCCGGAACGATGCGCTTCCTGAGCGCCTGGTCGGATCCGATCGACACGGACGACAGCAGGTTGACCGTCTCGTGGCGCGTGCCGGAGATCCGGAATTCGCCCATCTCGAACATGGAGCTCGACGGCTGGATCATCTGCACCTTCAGGAAGCGGTACTGCTGGTCCTTGAGGTCGTCGCTGACGGCCAGGGTCTGCATGTCCTCCGTCACGACGGTCATGCCCGGCGTCAGGCGGACCCAGTTCTCGTTGTCGTTCGAACCGAAGGCGACGACGCCGCCGCCCCGCTCGGGGAAGGACGTACGCGCCTGGATGCCGAAGGCGGTGGCGTTGACCTTGTAGCCCGGGCCGAAGTCGAAGTAATAGGTGAGGTTCTGGGCCAGGTAATAGCCGACGAACGAATCGGGCGTGCCGTCCAGCGCATTCGGCACCTGCGTGCCGAAGGTGGACGAGACGAACATGTTCGCGTAGTTCATGCTGCCGTCGGCCAGCAGCGGCGTCAGCTCGGACAGCCCTTTCAACGCCGTCTGCAGCGCGCCCAGCTTCTGGTAGAACTGGTCGTCGGTCGCCGTCGACACCGCACTCGTCGCGTCGGCATACGCCGCGTTGTAGGCGGCCAGGCTCGGGGTCGTGTACAGCGTGTCGGGCTTGTACCCGGCCGTCACGGCGGCGATGGCGGACTGGCGGTCCGCGCCGACGACGACCTGCACGGCCTTCGACGTGACGACCGTGCCGTCGGTCGTCGTGACGATGAAGCTGAAGGTGCCGGCCTGCGTGGGCACCCATGCGAACGCGCCCGTCTTCGTGTCGAACTGGGCGCCGGGCGGCAGGTGGTCGATCGTGTACGTCAGGACGTCGGTGGCCGTGGCGTCCGTCGCCGCGAAGCTGTACGACACGGTCGCCGTGGAGCCGGCGTTCGTGTACAGGCTCAGGTCCGCGTCGCCGCTCGTGAACACGGGCGGCGTGATCGAGGCGCCCGGGTTGACGTTGATGTGGTCGATGTCGACCGTCGTGCCGGCGCCCTTGACGGTGAGGGGCAGGTAGTCGCCGAGGCCCTGGTACTGGCCGAATGCATAGCTCACATAGCGCCACTGGCCCTGCGTGTCCGGCAGCAGGATGGTGTCGCCGAACGCGTCCACCGATGCTTCGCCGTTGGTCCGCACGCGGAATGCCACGCTGCGCGTCCCGTTGCCGTAGCCGATGACGGCCAGCCTGCTGCCCGCTCCCGTGGCCGCGACGCGAATGAACGACGCGGTGTCGTCCTGCATGGCGGTCCCGAAGCCGTCGAGCGACGTGAAACGGTCCTCCACTTCGCGCACCGGATCGACGATGGGCTTGACCAGGAATTGCGTGCCCTCGCTTTCCGCAGCGGGCGGCATGAAGAGCCAGAAGTCGCCGCCGCCGTCCACGCCGTCCCAGTTGTACACCGTGCGGTCGGCGAACATGCGGGTATAGTTGGGTGCGCGCTGGTTCATGTCCAGCCCGCGCGTGTACTTGTAATAGTAGTACGGCTCCCACGTATTCTGCGTGAGGCGGCCCCGGTAGCCGCCCTGCAGCGTCTTGTAGACGACGGTCGGCACACCGTTGGCGTCCGTGTGCGCGGCCGTCGGCACCCAGGGCGTGTCGTAGCCCAGCATGAAGCCGGCGAAATACTCCGTGGCGTCGAGGATGCGGTCGTTCAGGAATTCGTACGGCCCCACGGCATCCGGCGCCGCCGATGGCGTGCCGTTGACGGGGTCGATCTTCTGGTTCTGCGACATCAGCAGGCGCGCAAGGATACTCATGTTCGTGACGTCGCCGGCGCCGTGCGCCTGGTCGCGTCCCATTTCCACGTGCTCCACCATCGGCGTCACGGCTTCGCCGGTCAGGTCGTTCTTCGTCACGAGACGGAACAGCTGCTTGATGGCCCCGTTCTGGCCCTGGTCGACGGCCGTCCTGTTGATCGTGAACCACTCGACGCCCTCGTTCCAGCGGGCCCGGTTGCCCGTGAAGATATAGCCGGACATGGACCCCAGCAGCGCGTACAGGTGCTGGTTCATGAAGTGATTGGGGCTGTGGTTGAACGTTTCCGTGACGGGCACGATCAGGTTGTTCGTCAGGTTCACCGTGTCCTGGTCGGTCCAGGCCAGCGCCGCCGTCTGGCACGTCGTGGTGCGCATGATGTCGGCCGCCGCCATCATCCGGCTCATGGGAATGCCCGTGTGGATGTGCGCGTCCGTGTAATACACGTACTGGGTGGGATCCATCTGCGCCCAGATGCGGATCAGGCGCATCGCGTTGGCGCGGTAGGTCTCGTCGCCCGTCACGTAGTACAGGATGGACTGGGTGTACGCGGACAGCGCGTCCGCGATGAATTTCGATTCCACGCCCTGGCTGTTGAACGCCACCACCGCCGGCTTCGTCGGATCCGCGCTGCTCTGGTTTTTCGATGCCACCGTCTTCGATGCCGCGCCGGACAACAGCATCATGTTGAAATAGGTGTTCCAGGGCTCCTTCTGCGCCTGCACTTCCGTGCGCAGGTTCTCCAGCACTTCCTTCGTGAGGCCGACGCCGGGATGTTTGAAGCCGTTCGCGTCGGTGAACTCGTTGATGGCGGGCTGGTAGCTCGTGAGGATGGTCTGGATCGTGTCGGCCGCGACGGCGTCGTGCGCGGCGGGCAGCAGGCTCGCGACGGCGAGCGACACCGCCAGCGCCGCTGCCCGCAACATGGGCGTGCGGGTACGGGATTTACGCATTGTAGTCTCCTGTTCGGTATTGTTTTTTCGGGATCCCCGACAACGCGGATGTTATCGATACCCCTCGAGGAGTCTAGCATGCGTAAACCGGTATAAAACCTGTCATTCCGAAATATTTGTGATCGATACCAGAATCGGTATCAGTCCGGCACGACCGCTGTCGCCTCGATTTCCACGCGGGCGCGGTCCTCGACCAGCGCACTCACTTCGACGGCCGTCATGGACGGATAATGGACGCCGACGATCTCGCGATAGATAGCGCCGAGGGCACTGCCGGCGGCCAGGTATTCGCGCCGGTCGACCACGTACCACGTCATGCGTACGATGTGTTCCGGTCGCGCCCCCGCCTCGCGCAACACCTCGACGATGTTACGCAGCGCCTGTCCGGCCTGCGCCGTGAAATCGTCGCTGTCGAACTGCCCGTCCGCGTTCCAGCCGATCATCCCGCTCACGAACACGAGCCGGCCGCGCGCCGCGATGCCGTTCGCGTACCCGCGCGGGCGCGGCCAGCCGGGTGGTTGCAGTATCTCCATCATGGTTCTTCCTTTGCCGCGCGCAGCAGTTCGCGCGCGATGATCAGTTGCTGTACTTCGGTGGCGCCCTCGTAGATGCGCAACGCGCGGATCTCGCGATACAGGCGCTCGGCCGGATGGCCGCTCGTGACGCCGAGGCCGCCGAACATCTGCACCGCCGCGTCGATCACCTGCTGTGCCGACTCGGTCGCCGTCATCTTCGCCATCGCCGCTTCCTTCGTCACCTTGCCGCCGCGGTCGCGCTGCCACGCCGCCCGGTACGTCAGCAGCGCGCTCGCGTCGATGTGCGTGGCCATCTGCGCGAGCTTCGCCTGCGTCAGCTGGAAATCCGCGAGCGTCTGGCCGAACATCCGCCGCCGCGTCGCATGGGCCAGCGCGTCGTCGAATGCGCGGCGCGCGAACCCGAGGGCGGCCGCCGCGACGGATGTGCGGAACACGTCCAGCGTCGCCATCGCCACCTTGAACCCCTGCCCGGCCGCGCCGATGCGCTGCGCCGCCGGCACCCGGCAACCCTCGAACCGCAGCCGCGCCAGCGGGTGCGGTGCGATGATGGCGATCCGTTCCGCGATCGTGAAGCCGGGCGTGTCCGCGTCGACGACGAACGCGCTGATGCCGCGCGCGCCCGGCGCTTCGCCCGTGCGCGCGAACACGACGTAGAAGTCCGCGATGCCGCCATTCGAAATCCACGTCTTCTCGCCGTCGAGGACGTACGCGTCGCCCTCAAGCCGCGCTGAGCAGCGCAGCGCGGCGACATCGGAACCGGCGTCCGGCTCGGACAGCGCGAACGCCGCGATGGCCCCGCCGCGGGCCACGCGCGGCAGGTAGCGTTCGCGCTGGGCCTCCGTCCCGAACAGGCTGATCGCGCCGGAGCCCAGGCCCTGCATGGCGAAGGCGAAATCGGCGAGGCCGTTGTGGCGCGCCAGCGTCTCGCGGATCAGGCAGATGGCACGTGTGTCGATGGGAGAAGCGGCCCCGCCGATCGCGTGCCGCAGCCAGCCGCCTTCGCCCAGCATCCGCACGAGGCGCCGGCAATCGGCATCGACGTCCGCGCCGTGCAGGTCGCGCACGTGCGCGGCGGCCCATTCATCCAGCGCCGCTTCCAGGTCAACGTGCCGCCCGTCGAAGAACGGCCAGTCGAGATAGGACTTGTCCGCCATGTCAGTCTCCTTCGAAGCGGGGTGTGGTTTTCGCGACGAACGCGTCGTAGGCGCGCTTGAAGTCGCCGGTCGCCATGCAGATCGCCTGCGCCTGCGCCTCGGCCTCGAGGGCTTCAAGAATCCCCATCGTCCACTCCTGCCGCAGCATTGTCTTCGTCATCCCGTGCGCGAACGTCGGCCCTTCCGCGAGACTGCGCGCGAGGCGCTGCGCCTCGCCCCTCACCTCGTCGGGCGCGCACAGGCGGTTATAAAAGCCCCAGCGCTCGCCCTCCTCGGCCGACATCGCGCGGCCCGTGTACAGCAGTTCCGCCGCCCGTCCCTGGCCGATGAGGCGCGGCAGGATGGAACACGCGCCCATGTCGCAGCCCGCCAGGCCGACCTTCGTGAACAGGAACGCCGTACGCGCGCGGGGGCTGGCGAGGCGCAGGTCGGACGCCATCGCGAGGATCGCGCCGGCGCCCGCGCACACGCCGTCGACGGCCGCCACGACGGGCTGCGGGCAGCCGAGCATCGCCTTCACGAGGTCGCCCGTCATGCGCGTGAACGCGAGCAGGCCCGGCATGTCCAGTTGCGTGAGCGGCCCGATGATCTCGTGGACGTCGCCGCCCGAGCAGAAATTCCCGCCCGCGCCCGTCAGCACGACGGCCTTCACGTCGTCCGCATACGCGAGCGCGCGGAACAGGTCGCGCAGCTCCGCGTAGGAGTCGAACGTCAGCGGGTTCTTGCGCTCGGGGCGGTTCAGCGTGATGGTGGCGACGCCGCCGTCGGCCTCGTAGAGAAAATGTTCGGCGCGGTAGCCGGCCAGCTGCGTGCGGTGCATGGGGTCTCCTAGTCCTTGTCGCTCGAATGCGTATTCAATTGCCGCTTCATCGTGTCCAGCAAGGCGATCATGGTGGCCTTGTCGTCCGGGGAGATGTCGCCGAACAGGTCGGCCACCCAGCCCTGGTGCACGGCCGCCATTTGCGCGAACGCGGTGCGCCCGCGCGGCGTCAGCCTCAGCATGAACGCCCGTCCGTCCTGCGGGTCGGGCACGCGCAGGATGAGCTCTTCGCGTTCCAGCTGGTCGGCGATGCCCGTCACGTTGCCGCCCGTGACCATCATCCGTTTCGACAATTCGCCCATCCGCAAGCCGTCCGGGTGACGTTCCAGCTGCGCCATCAGGTCGAAGCGCGGCAACGTGATGCCGAACGTGGTCCGCAGCCGGCTGCGGATCGTGTTCTCCACGCGCACCGTGCAGGACAGCAGCCGCAGCCACAGCTTCAGGTCGAGCGGGGCATCGTCGGCCGGCGTCACATCACCTCCCCGCCCGCCACCGCGATGGCCTGACCGTTCATCGCGGCCGCTCCGGGCATGCACAGCCACGCGACGGCGTGCGCCACTTCGTCCGGCTGCACGAGCCGTCCCTGCGGATTGCCGGCCGCCAGTTCCGCGCGCGCGGCGTCGGCAGTGCGCCCGGTCTTGCGGACGATATTGGCGACGGCATCGGCCACGATGTGCGTGTCCGTGAAGCCCGGACACACGGCGTTGACGGTGACGCCGCGCGCCGCCACCTCCAGCGCGAGCGCGCGCGTGAGGCCGACGAGACCATGCTTCGCCGCGCAATACGCGGCCACGTAGCGGTAGCCCGTGAGGCCGGCCGTCGACGCGACGTTGACGACCCGGCCCCAGCCCGCATCCAGCATGCCGGGCAGCGCGGCCTGCATGCAGTGATAGGCACCGGTCAGGTTCACGTCCAGCATGCGCTGCCACAGCGCGGCATCCGTGCGCCCGAACGGCGCCGACGCGGCCTGGCCCGCGTTATTGACGAGGATATCCACGGCGCCCGCGCGCGCAAAGGCGGCCGACACGGCCTCCGCGTCCGTCACGTCCACCGTCTGCCAGGCGGTTTCGTCGCCCAGTTCCGCGGCCGCGGCCGCGAGCACGCGGGCATCGCGCGCCATCAGCGTGACGCGCGCGCCGTGCGCCCGCAGCGCGCGCGCGATCGCGAGGCCGATGCCGCGGCTGGCACCCGTCACGACCGCGTGCTTTCCCTGTAACGTCTCCATCAGCCCTCCGCCTGGCGTT
This sequence comes from Massilia sp. CT11-137, assembly GCF_047302885.1. Taxonomy (NCBI): domain Bacteria; kingdom Pseudomonadati; phylum Pseudomonadota; class Betaproteobacteria; order Burkholderiales; family Oxalobacteraceae; genus Massilia; species Massilia sp. CT11-137. The sequence goes on along the minus strand of NZ_JBKYMP010000002.1, from coordinate 2,952,434 downwards.
CGCGTTTCATATTCCGTTCCAGCTGCGCCTTCCCGGCCAGATACTGCTTCGGCCACGCGACCGCCGTGACGCCGATCCGCGCCGCTTCCGCCAGCGTCCACGCGGGATTCGCCAGGTGCGGCCGGCCCACCGCGCACAAGTCCGCGCGCCCGGCCGCGATGATGCTGTTCGCGTGGTCCGCCTCGTAGATCGAGCCGACGGCGATCGTCGGAATCCCGGCCTCGTTGCGGATGCGGTCCGCGAACGGAGTCTGGTACATGCGGCCGAACACGGGCTTCTCTTCCTTGCTGACCTGGCCCGACGAGCAATCGATCATGTCCGCGCCCGCCTCCTTGAACAGGCGCGCGATGTGCACGGCGTCCGCGGGCGTGATGCCGCCGTCGACCCAGTCGTGCGCCGAGATGCGCACGCTCATCGGCTTCCCGGCCGGCCACACGGCGCGCATCGCGCGGAACACGCGCAGCGGATAGCGGCAGCGGTTTTCGAGGCTGCCGCCGTACTCGTCCTCGCGCCGGTTCGTCAGCGGCGAGATGAACGACGACAGCAGGTAGCCGTGCGCGCAATGCAGTTCGAGCCAGTCGAAGCCGGCCGCGTCGGCCGCGAGCGTCGCGCGCACGAAGTCCGCCTCCACCCGCACGAGATCCGCTTCCGTCGCGGCACGCGCGACCTGCGAGATGCCCGGCAGGTACTGCTGTTCCGAAGCCGCGATCAGCGGCCAGTTGCGGTCCGGGAGCGGCTGGTCGATACCGTCCCACATCGGGCGCGTGGAACCTTTCGGGCCGGCATGGCCCAGCTGGATGCCGATGCGCGCATCCGTCCGGCCGTGCACGAAGGCCACGATGCGCTGCCACGCCGCCGTGTGTTCGGGCGCATACATGCCCGGACAGGCCGGCGTGATGCGGGCATCGGCCGACACGCACGTCATCTCGGCCATCACGAGCGCCGCCCCGCCCATTGCCCGGGCGCCCAGGTGCACGAGGTGGTAGTCGCCGGGCACGCCGTCGACGGCCGAATACTGCGCCATCGGCGAGACGACGATGCGGTTCTTCAGGAACACGTCGCGCACGCGCAGCGGCGTGAACATGGGCGGCACGTGCGTGTTCTCGGGCAGCGCCACGCCCGCCTGCGCGCAGGCTCGGCGCGCGAACCAGTCCTCGAAATGCGCGACATAGCCGGGGTCGCGCAAACGCAGGTTCTCGTGCGAAATGCGCTGGCTGCGCGTGAGCATCGAGTACGCGAACTGCTCCGCGTCCAGCGCGCCGTAGCGCTCCACGTTCTCGAACCACTCCATCGAATTGCGCGCGGCCGACTGGATCTTCAGCACCTCGACCGAGCGGCTCGCCTGGTACGCCTCCAGCGCCGCGCGCACGTCGCTGCCGTGGTCGCGCAGGCAGCGCGCCAGTTCGATCGCATCTTCCAGCGCCAGCTTGGTGCCGGACCCGATCGAGAAGTGCGCCGTGTGCGCCGCATCGCCCATCAGCACGACGGGCAAGCCGCCGTTCCAGTGCACCCACTGCTCGCAGACGATGCGGGGGAACGCGATCCAGATCGCGGCCCCGCGCAGGTGCGTGGCGTTCGACAGCAACGGATGACCGTCCAGGTGCTCCGCGAACAGCCGCTCGCAAAAGGCGATGCCGGCTTCCTGCGGCATGTCGGCCAGGCCCGCGCGCCGCCAGGCGTCTTCAGGCGTCTCGACGATGAACGTGGAGGTGTCGCCATCGAACTGGTAGACGTGGGCCTGGAACCAGCCGAACGGCGTCTCCTTGAACACGAACGTGAACGCGTCGAATGTCTGCTTCGTGCCGAGCCACACGAAGCGGCAGCGGCGCGTCTCGACGGACGGCCGGAACGTGGCCGCATGGCGCGCCCGCGTGCGGCTGTTGATGCCGTCGGCCGCGACGACGAGGTCCGCTTCGTAGCGCGCGGCGACGGCCTCGTCGTCCTGCACGTCGGTCTCGAACACGAGTTCCACGCCCAGTTCCTCGCAGCGCTGCTGCAGGATGTTCAGCAGCCGCTTGCGGCCGATGCCGCAGAAGCCGTGGCCGCCGGACGTGATGCGCTCGCCCTTGAAGAAGACGTCGATGTCGCCCCAGTGATTGAACGCCTGCAGGATGCTGCGCGCCGTCGGCTCGTCGGCCGCGACGAGGTTGGCGAGCGTCTGGTCGGAGAACACGACGCCCCACCCGAACGTGTCGTACGGGCGGTTGCGCTCGACGACGACGAGGCGGTGCGACGGGTCCTGCCGCTTCATCAGCAGGGCGAAGTACAGGCCGGCGGGCCCGCCGCCGATGCAGACGATGTTCATGATTGTCGCAGTTTGTAGCGCTGCAGCTTGCCCGTCTCCGTGCGCGGCAGCTTGTCGGTGAAGCGCACGGCGCGCGGATATTTGTAGGGCGCGATCTGCGCCTTGACGAAGTCCTGCAGCATGCGCGCAGTGTCCGGCGTCGGGTCGAACTCCGGCTTGAGCACGACGTGCGCCTCCACGATCTGGCCGCGCTCCTCGTCGGCCCGGCCCACGACGCCGCACTCGGCGACGGCCGGATGGCGCAGCAGCACCTCTTCCACCTCCGCGCCGGCGATGTTGTAGCCGGCCGAGATGATCATGTCGTCCGTGCGCGAGCGATAGTAGAAATATCCGTCCGCGTCCGTCTCGTAGCTGTCGCCTGTCAGGTTCCAGCCGTCCAGCACATAGTCGCGCTGGCGCTCGTCGGCCAGGTAGCGGCAGCCGGTCGGGCCCTTGACGGCCAGCCGTCCGATCACACCGGGACCGACCGGCGCGCCGTCGTCGTCGAGGACGCATGCGCGGTAGCCGGGGACGGGCTTGCCGGTCGCGCCGGGCCGGATGTCCGCGCCGCTGGCCGAGATGAAGATGTGCAGCAGCTCGGTCGCACCGATGCCGTCGATCATGGCGATGCCGGTCGCCGTCTTCCAGGCGTCCCGCGTCGCCAGCGGCAGCGCCTCGCCGGCCGACACGCATTTCTGCAGGGAGCGCAGGTCGTAGCGCGGGACGAGGGGCGTCATCTGGCGGTAGAACGTGGGCGCCGTGAAGCAGACCGTGGCCTTGTACCGCTCGATCGCGGCGAGCAGGCCTTCCGGCGCCGGCTTTTCGAGCAGCACGCCGGCCGCGCCCACGCGCAGGGGAAACAACAGCAGCCCGCCCAGGCCGAACGTGAAGGCCAGCGGCGGCGTGCCGATGAAGATGTCGTCCTCCTGCGCGCCCAGCGTGTGCGGCGGGAAGCAGTCGCAGATCGCCAGGATGTCGCGGTGGAAGTGCATCGTGCCCTTCGGGACGCCCGTCGTGCCGGACGTGAAGGCGATCAGGCAGACGTCGTCCGCGGCCGTGTCCACCGGTGCGAACGGCGCAGCGTGGCGGGCCATGCGCGCTTCCAGGCCGTCCGGGTCCTGGAAATACACGACGGGCGGGTGACCCGCGACCTGCTCGAGTTCGTTCGCGAGCGGGCGCGCGCACAGCACGGCGTTCACCCGCGCCTTGTCGAGGATGATGCCCAGCTCGCGCGCGCGCAGCAGCGGCATCGTCGGAACGGCCACGAGGCCGGCCTTGAACACGGCGAGGATCGCGGCCGCCATCATCGGGCAGTTGGCGCCGCGCAGCAGCACGCGGTTGCCCGGCACGAGGTTCAAGTCCGCGCGCAGGACGTGGGCGATGCGGTCGACGCGCTGCATGAGATCGGCGTAGGTCCAGGTGACCGTATCGCCCACGATGGCGGTGCGGCCGCCGCGTCCGGCGGCAACATGGCGGTCCAGCAGTTCCGCCACGCAATTCAGCCGCGCGGGATAGTGGAGCGCGGGCAGGTCGAACACGAGGTCCGGCCACAGGTCGACGGGCGGGAGATGATCCCGCGCGAACGTGTCGACATGGGCCGAAGGACTTGACTCTGCAGCGGACAAGCTCGTCATGAAGCGCCCCCGGAGAAAAGATCGGTCGATACCGGGAGATACTTTAAGCCTAAAGTATTTCGGCGCGCAAGCCGGGTTGCATAGACAAGCGCATTGTCCGCCGCCGCAGCAGCAGATACACGGCCGGCACCACGAACATCGACAGCAGCGGCGCCGTGACCATCCCGCCGACCATCGGCGCCGCGATCCGTTGCATGATCTCCGAGCCGGTCCCGCCGCCGATCATCGCCGGCACGAGGCCGGCAACGATCACCGCGACCGTCATCGCCTTCGGCCGCACGCGCAGGACCGCCCCTTCGCGGATCGCCTCGACGAGCTCGGCCTCGCTGTCACTGCCCGCGGCAAGCCGCGCGTCCCAGGCCTGCTTCAGGTACAGCAGCATGATCACGCCGAACTCCGCCGACACGCCCGCCAGCGCGATAAAGCCGACGCCGCCCGCCACCGACAGGTCGTGTCCCAGCAGCCAGAGCAGCCAGGCGCCGCCGGCCAGGGCGAACGGCAGGGTCGCCATGATCAGGGCGGCCTCGTCGAAGCGGTCGAACGTGAGGACCAGCAGCACGAAGATGATGGCCAGCGTGGCCGGCACGACGACCCGCAGCTTCGCGAGCGCGCGCTCCAGATACTCGAACTGCCCGGACCACGAGACCGAATACCCCGGCGGCAGCCGAACCTCCTGCGCGACCACGTGCTGCATCGCGCGTACGGCCGACGTCAGGTCGCGCCCCCGCACGTCGACGTACACCCAGCCGGACAGGCGCGCGTTCTCGCTCTTGAGCATGAGAGGCCCATCGGCGACGCGGACGGTCGCCACGTCGCCGAGCCGGATCTGGGCACCCGCCTCGGTGAGCAGCGGCAGCGCGCGCAGCTTTTCCAGCGAGTCGCGCACTTCGCGCGGGTAGCGCACGTTGATCGGGAAGCGCTGCAGCCCTTCCACCGTCTCGCCGATGTTGTCGCCCCCGACGGCAGCGGCGATCACGCCCTGCACGTCGGCCACGTTCATGCCGAATCGCGCCGCGGCCGCGCGGTCGATGCGCACGTCGATGTAGCGCCCGCCGTTCAGCCGCTCGGCCAACGCGGACGACACGCCCGGCACCTTGCGCACGGCGGCCTCGATGGCAGCCGTGATGCGGTCGATCTCCTGCAGGCTGGCCGACACTGCTCAAGTTCCGCCGTCTGCTCGAAAAGCACAACCTGACACGCAGGATCTTCGATGAAATCAACGGGCATCTGGCCAGCCGTGGCTTGATGATGCGCGAAGGGACCATCGTCGACGCGACCCTGATCGCGGCGCCTCCCTCGACCAAGAACCGCGACGAAAAACGCGATCCGGAAATGCATCAGTCGAAGAAGGGCAAGAACTGGTTCTTCGGCATGAAGGCCCATATCGGCGTCGATGCCAAATCCGGTCTGACGCATACGCTCGTGACCACGGCGGGCATCGTGTCCGACGTCACGCAAACCCACAATCTTCTTCCTGGCGACGAAAAAATGGTGTTCGGCGACGCTGGATACCAGGGGGCCGACAAACGCCCGGAGAACGCGGACAAGGCGGTCATCTGGCACATCGCGATGAAGCGCAGCGTGCGCAAGGCCATGAAGAAGAACCCGCTGGGCCGCGCCAAGGAAAAGCTGGAGAAGGCCAAGGCCAGCGTGCGCGCGAAGGTCGAGCATCCGTTCCATGTGCTGAAGAACCTGTTCAAGCATCGCAAGACGCGTTACCGTGGGCTGGCGAAGAACACCGCGCAGCTGCATACCTTGTTCGCGTTCGCCAATCTGGTGCTGGCCGGCCGAACTTTTGGAAGCGCTCACGCCCGAACTCCGTCCTGAACCTGGAAGCGCCCACCGTGGCGCGCCAAACCGCGTCTCAAGGCCCCGCACCAGGCGCGAAAAATACCCGAATTCGACCACCGTGACATCCGATGCTGGTTTGTCCTCTCGACTCAGGCGGAAAACCTATTTGTTCAGCGCTTCCTTAGACCAACGAACCAGCCTTGCGTAAGTACCATTTTGCGCGACAGATCGGCTGCGCTCGTCTTATACGAGTTAATTAGATATTGCGCCAACTTGATAAATGATCGCTTGGCGCATTCAATTAAGACGAACGGCTCCTGCCCGAAATCGTCGACTGCAACCCAAACATTGCGTAGCCTGAAAATACTTTCAGGTCCGATTATCCAAAAACATGTTAAAGCGATCGCTTCGCATTTTCTTCCTCTATTCTGTACTCAAGGTATTTCTGCGATAAATAAAATCCGCAACAGCCGCATCGTTTAGCGAACGGATTGACGCCCTTGGTATATCGAATCTCGGATGAAAGCGATATCGCCTCACCTGCCGGGACAGCCCCACAATTAGGGCACTTACACGCCATCAACAAAAAAACCGTCCCGACCATCGTAACAAAAATTAAGCCTATAAGTACTTTCTGATAAGGCGGTAGGGAATACTTCCCAATGATGATTAATAGAACTATTGAGCCGAGCCCAAATAGAAGTCTAACCTTCCTTTTCTGAAATTCAGCAGCATTATTTCTCTGCCGCCCTTGTTCAGTCAATGAGCGTAAATCGATTTCATGAATCATCTCAAGCGCCTTTCCTTAAGTTATCTTTTGTAACTCCAATTATACACATTCCACTTCCCATTAAAGCGATTCCAGTCGAAGGCACTAGTATTTTCGCTCCCCAGTTTACCCCTGCAAAAGTCGAGTTCGATCCACCGCCGATCTGGCTTTGTACGCCTGCTTTGGCATCAACTGCGCCTTGGAAAAACGCCACACTGGCTTCAAAACCCACCTTGGTTGAAATTGCGATTGTGTGGTCTTTCTGCTTGTCGCCTATTCCGCCTTCCTTCAGAGTTATGGATCCCGAAACGCCGTCGTCTGGATCGTTTGGCGTACCTACGGGATGGATAGCACCACCATGCACACTACCGCCGGCGCCGATTCCAAGACCAACCTCCACCTGACTCACACCAATTTCTCCCTTTGATATGTTGACCTGGATGGTTGCTTCCGCCTCACCACCAACCCCAGCATAGATGCCCCCGCCCACTGCGAATTCGTGGTCCGATTGAAGCCAGGCATTTACTGCATTGATTGCTTTGTCATCCGGGCTAACATGAATGACACGGGTGATCTGCTGAGTGCCTTCAGCCAAGGTCTGGACAATCTGATAGTCGTAGCTTTTCTCTTTCGAAACAGTGACTGGCGTCGTACCTACCGAAATTTGCGCTGGCGTCCTATCGGTGCCGCTACTGGTCGAATAGATAGGTTGCGGGGTAGAAGGACCAGTTCCGATAGGCTGCGTAGTGGAAGTGCCAGTTCCGATAGACTGTGGTGTGGAAGTACCAGGTCCGAATTGTCCATCAATCGCGGGTAAGCCGGTGAGCAAGCCGGTATCGACATTCAGTGACACGAAATCGCCAGCGGTCAGGGCCGGCACAGACGGGTGATCCTGCGTCAGGCTTCCGGTGTACACCACGCCACTGCTCGGCGCAGACGGCTGGTCTACCCCGCCGTAGCCATTCCGGATACCGGTATAGTAACTCTCGCCAAACTGCTCATTCGACATGTCCCTTCCGTTGATGGGCGCAACATCCGGCGCCACCATATCGGCGGGATGCCCCGGGTGGCCCGTGTTGAGTGCGACGATCCTACGGACGATGCTTTCGTAATCCTTATTGACAAACTCCCGCAGGTTCGCGCCGCCTTGCAGCATTTTATAGACGTCATAGGCCTGTACATAGAATATTGTCGGAATCGACGGGTCGTCCTGGAACCATCCCACATGGTTCATGATCTCCAGTACAGTAGCCGTTCTGGGGTCGGGCGTACCACCGCCCAGCACTTTGAAGGTAGTTCCGCCAGCGGCGACGTCCGCGTGTGCACTCTGCATCTGCCCTGACCCTTGCGTCGACGTTCCGGAATCCGCCGAACCGTTTTGAGTCTTGGTAGTGGACGTCAAACCGCTCACCTTCGGAATGACAACCTCATTGAGGGAAGCAATCTGCGACCCGGCAGTGATGCCGTTGGCTTTCGCGATCAAGTACGCCAGCGACGCGTCGCCGTACGCCACCAAGGCGAGGCCCTGTAACGTATCGCCCGGGCGATAGTTCACAATCAGATCGCCGTTCGGAGCGAAATTACCTGCGTCCGGACTGGTGACCTGGCGATTCTCGTACTCGGGGCTCGCCTGCATCTGCGACTCGACTTCGAAGATCGACATGCCCTGGATCATCGCGTTGGTCCAGTATGTCAGCTCCTGCGAACTCGGCGTACGTCCCAGCAGCGCCTGGTACGCCTGCGTGACGAGATCGGCCGACGTCGGTCCCGGATCAGGTGCGGGGTCGCCGCCACCGGAGCCGTCGCCGCTGTGCAGCTTCTGGTGCTCGTCACTGGCCATGATGCCGTCACGGACGCTCTGGAGCGAATACCCCTGCTCCACAACCGTGCTCACCCACCAGGCCAGGCCTTGCGCATCTGGGGCGCGGTCCAGCAGTTCCCAGTACATCGCGGTGATCGCGTCGGTCGGATCCGGCACGTCGCCGGTCGGCGGATCCCATACCGCGTAGACCTGTCCATCCACCACGAGACGATTCCACGCTTCGTTGCCGTCGATCGTCTGCAGGATATTGCCGTCGAAATCGTTGGTCTGTTTGATGGTGCTGACTGCCCCCATCGCCGACGTCGTGTCGGTGCGCACCAGTTCGCCGTTGACGTCGTACGCGTAGTGCGTGCTGGCGCTGACGGACACGCCGCTCGGCGCCGTCTTCGTCGTCGTGATGCCGCTCCTGTTGTAGTCCTCCCCTTTGATCTCCGTAACCGTCGTGCGCGAGACATTCCCCGAGCCGTCCGTGATCGTGTACGACAAGACGTTCCCGACCGCGTCGTAGCCGCCGGCATAGCTGGTGTCCTGGACGAGCACGCCGGCACGATCCGTGATCCGCTCACGCAGCAGGCGACCGTCGGCGTCGTATTCGCGGACCGTGCGGTCCGTGTTGAATGCGGCGTCCGGGTTGTTCGCAGCGGCCTGGGCATAGCCCGCCGGCAGCTTGTCACCGCCACCGCTCTGGATCAGGCGACCGGCCGCGTCGTAGTAGTTTTGCGAGACGACGGTCGCATGTGATTCGTCCAGCGCATTGCCCTGGGCATCGATCGCGCCGATCGCGGTTTCGGACAGGCGTCCAGCCGCGTCGTAGCGGTAGTGCACCGTGATGCGGCCCTGGTAGACCACGTAGCGCGTCGCGCCGTCGGCGCCGACCTGCGCCACCAGCTGGCTACCCTGGAACGTATCGCTGGTGCGATTGCCGTTCTTGTCGTAGGTGACGAGGTGACCCTGCGCCGTGGTCAGGTTGTTGGTGTCGGCGGCGTTGCCGTTCGCGGCGCCTTCGACCTTGACCTGGCGGTTCATGTCGTCATACGCATACCAGAGATCCTGGGTTTCGCCCGCGAGGGACGCCAGGTTGCGCGTCACGACCCGGTTCACGCCGTCGATCGTCACCGGTTGCACCACCGTGCCCGCGCCGTGCGCCTGCTGGGTCACATGGCGATGCAGCAGATTGCCATTATCGTCGTATTCCAGCAGGGCCGACACCTGGTCTTCCAGTGCATCGATCCGGGCCAGGCGGCCGTGGGCATCGTAGGCGAGCAGGCTGTCCTGGTACAGCTGTCCGCCCTGCACCGTCAGTTCGCGGGTGTGCTGGCCGGCCTGGTTATAGGTGTACTGCGTCGTCTTGTCGGCGGCCAGGTCGCGCAACTGCGTCACCTGGCCGGCGCCATCGTAGGTCGTGCGGATGTCCTTGCCGCGGGTGTTCGTCTCCTCCACCAGCTGGCCGGCGCTGTCGTACTTGTACGCGTACGCGGCGCCTCCGATATCCGTGTGCGACTGCAGGCGGCCGTTGGTGTCGTAGCTCCAGGTCTCGAGGGAGCCGTTGGCGTCGCGGTGCTCATATGGTCCAACACGAGAGCTGTGCGAAAGACAATGTCTATGCGCACGCAATGTAGCGCCAGCAAGGTCTCACTGGACAGCACCGAGGCGGTGTCTTGGTACGCCTTTCACCCTCTTTACCTCACAAATTTCCTTTCGAAATGATTGATAATCATCAATATGACCGGACTCTTGATTCCGTACGCAGCGCGCCGAATATTTTTCTTTATCAAACACCCAGGGATTGAGGGTTCTAACGAACAAATCCCGTGCCACAGTCTCTTCAAGAAAGCAACTACCGTCGTTGCTCCAACCAAAGAGTTGCACACAATCATCCTCACCGAGCCCTACGCGACCGTTGCCACGTACTATGGTTGGTCGAAAGCCGCAGTTTTTATTTACGAGTTCGATAACTCCGGTTTTTCCCGCAAAGTCCTCAACTTGCTTGGCTTCGGCTGATTCGACTATTGCCCTTTGACAGGCCATCCAATCTTTGATGCTCCCAGTGGGCGAAATTCCTGATGCATGAGTGACATCGGCAATTATGAACAGCAATATAAAGAAATACCTCATACGTTCATTCCCTTTATGTAGCGTCAGTGTCCAGACCCCGAAACCTTACCCTTGAGCATATCATAGTAATTCAAAATATTTGTCGGATAAGTCAACATCTCATGGAGTTCCAGGCTTACTGCGGCGGCCTTTATCTCTGCTGCGTTCCCCCTATTTGTAATCGCCTGGTTTTTAGACGCTAACCTTCCTCCATCCATGTAGGCCCCATAGACGGACGGATAGGCGCCAACCCCCTGGCTCAGGTATTTTTCAGTTGCTGCGGCGACATATGGGTCTTTCTCTCCAGCTGCTTTTGCCGAGTCGATAGCCTTTAGAACAGCACCTTGCCCGCCGTTGTATGCCAAAAGCGCCAACTCCAACGCAGCAGGATTGCCGTCGGGAACATGGAGACTGTCTTTTTTAATCTCCAGAGCAGTTGCTGCAACTGAAAGGTTGGCCAACGGATCATTCCAATTCTTATCATAGCTCTTATAATCTGCAAGATAGATCATATCCTTACTCACCGCCTCGTCCCAAGTTTGCTTGCCAAGCTGGACCAATCCTTTGTAACCATGGCCTTTACCAGCTTCTGGATCACCGGCCGACTCACGAGCTGCCATCGCGAGCAAGAGTAACGGATCCCATCCTGTATCCCCGACGGCTTCTTTAGCTTCATCCAAATATTTTATTACATTCGCGACACGTTGCTCCGCATCGGCCTTTATATTTGCAGCAACCTCAGCTTCGATTTGTTCTCTAGTTTTTGGCATCCTAGTGACCGGACCAGCAAATGAGTTGTACAGAGTGTAGAGCTGCGATATCGTCAGAGACGGGTACATCTCGTCATTTTCGTCCGTAGCATTAGCAAGCGTTTTATCACCCACCACCACAACACGCTGGGGTTCAGGTATTGTGTCATTGGACGAATCTGACGTCCCGTTATTACTGCCCCCCTGACTGGACGAATATTCCGCTAAGGACGCTAGGGCAATTTCGAGCTTCCCAAATTCCTCCGCAGTAAGATCTTTTACAGAAGTCTTTGTCGGGAATAACGCATCGATGCCCGTCTCCCCGGACATTTTTCCACCATATAGTGACGTGATCTTATTTTTCATTTCGGTTGAAAACAGGTCCATTCTACCGAAATCAGGGCCATCGCTTGCAAATCCCCCGGCTGCCATGGCTGCGTAATCCCCAATTCTGTCTCCATCATAAGCAGCCCCTACTTGCCGAGCCAACGACGACATCCCGTCATCATACCTGTAGTTATATTCACTGATGTATTCACTGTACAACTCGGAATCCGCCGCGTTCGGATGGGACATCAAATACCATGCGGCCGAAACACGCGCGCTATCAGTTGCCGAATTTCGTACGTCGTCGATGGCGTTCCAATCCATACCCGCCATCGACATTTCGTTCGCGTAGTCCAGTGCTCCTTGCGATGCACCGCTCGCCCTTGCTGGCACAACGATGCTGCCGTTCAACTGCTCATTAAATCCCCAAGCTTGAAGTTGCTCCAGGAAACCTTCCGCGCGATCGCCAGCGTCCTGAAGTACGCTCAAATCAGGAATCGCAATTGAACCCAGCTTGCTTAGATCATCATACCAAGTGATATTGTTCTGTTTGGCGATCAGTTCCCAGTACCCGCTGTCGCCATAAGCCTGCTCTGCAAGGCTTTCCACCGTATCGCCAGGTTTGTATTGCACGATCGTGGTGCCGTATCGCGTCGGTGATTTCAAGTTTGCCTTTGGGATAATAATTGCATCCAGAGTAGCAAGTTGAGTTCCGGATGTAATCCCATTGGCCTGTGCGATCAAGTACGCCAGCGACGAATCTCCGTACGCAACCTGTGCAAGTGCCTGCAGCGTGTCGCCTGGGCGATAGTTCACGAGAAGGTTACCGTATGCGTCAAAATTCCGCGCGTCAGGACTAGTGACTTGGCGATTCTCATACTCTGGACTCGCCTGCATTTGCGCCTCGACTTCAAAGATCGACATGCCATGGGCTATCGAATTGGTCCAGTCCGTCAATTCCTGCGAGCTCGGCGTACGTCCCAGCAGCGCCTGGTACGCCTGCGTGACGAGGTCGGCCGCCGTCGGTTTCGGACAGGCGTCCGGCCGCGTCGTAGCGGTAGTACACCGTGATGCGGCCCGCATGGACCACGTAGCGCGTCGCGCCGTCGGCGCCGACCTGCGCCACCAGCTGGCTGCCCTGGTACGTGTCGCTGGTGCGATTGCCATTCTTGTCATAGGTGACGAGGTGGCCCTGCGCCGTGGTGAGATTGTTGGTGTCGGCGGTGTTGCCGTTCGCGGCGCCTTCGACCATGACCTGGCGATTCATTTCATCATACGCGTACCAGAGATCCTGGGTTTCGCCCGCGAGTGACGCCAGGTTGCGTGTCACGACCCGGCTCACGCCGTCGATCGTCACCTGCTGCAGCACCGTGCCCGCGCCGTGCGCCTGCTGGGTCACATGGCGATGCAGCAGATTGCCATTATCGTCGTATTCCAGCAGGGCCGACACCTGGCCTTCCAGTGCATCGATCCGGGCCAGGCGGCCGTGTGCATCGTAGGCGAGCAGGCTGTCCTGGTACAGCTGTCCGCCCTGCACCGTCAGTTCGCGGGTGTGCTGGCCGGCCTCATTGTAGGTGTACTGGCTCGTCTTGTCGGTGGCCAGGTCGCGCAATTGCGTCACCTGGCCGGCGCCGTCGTAGGTCGTCCGGATGTTCTTGCCGCGGGTGATCGTCTCCTCCACCAGCTGGCCGGCGCTGTCGTGCTTGTACGCGTCAGCGCCGGTGCCACGCCAATGTCAACGACCACGGACATGACGCGCAAAAAACCATGGGCAGAGGCACTGTTCCGAACACCGAACAGGGCAGGCCCGGAATCTCGGGTGTCCGAAGTTCGGACAGGACACCACCCATCTATAAAAGCTCTGCTGTTCTTAACACCTTTTCTATCTCGAGCCTCAGTTTAGGTTCATCAAACTCATAGTCTTCACGATCATCGTTAGGGTTAAACATATCTGCCAAACAAAAAATGCTAGATAACGCCTCACTCACTTTAGGAGCATCAGAAAGAGAAACCTTAGTATCACGTTCGCGCCTCCATTGACTGATAAATTCATCAGCGAAATCTCCGGGATCAGATTCCGAACCCAAAAATTCCTTAACAAATGCTGGAAGTCTTTCACTCATCGCAAAACTCCATTGGTGTGGGTGATCGATCGCGCGTGACCGTAGTGTGAATGGAAACGCATAGGCCCCAATCAGCCGGGTAGCAGTTCAGCAACCTGCCAAATCACTGCTGAACTCATCGCTGGCTATTCAACGAAATTCAACCCCTGATCATTACGATAGGCTATCAATCTCTCATACTGAAACGCGACAGTAAAAAAGGCCTCCGTCAATTCAGACAAATTTTCGAGAAACTTCCGAAGATCTTCCATGCACTTATCGTAATGAGCAGCAGATAATCTAAAGGTAGCCCTCGATTGAACAGGCCAAGTAGCGCTCTCGAATCCCTCCGTCAGATGTTCCGCAATATTTACGGTGTCTCGATACAGAAAACCCATGTTTGATTCAGGAAAAAATGCAGTTAATACATCAGCCTCATCAGTTTGAGCGGCACCCAAAACTTCTAACACCTTCTTCATATGGCATCGAGTTAAACGACTATCAGCTTCCAGCGTGATATCAAGCGACATTTTTACAAAATCCCCACAATAGTAACTACGCCGTTTTTAATAAAAATGACTGCATTAAGACCAGATACAGGATTCGCTTGCAAATATTGAATGATTTGTTGAGATGTCAATGGAGAATCTTCGAGATTTATAACAATATTTGGCGCTTGCGACTTGACCTTATATGAGATTGTATCCGCAACGGTAAGGACACTTTTTCCGCTCGGGGCGTACACATCTGCCACCTGACCGTTAATTTTCAAATCAGGATTGGCACCGGGAGCGCCCGTTTCCTTCAATTGCTCCACATCAAGACCAACTTTTGAAAGCGTTTCAGCAGATTCATTTTGTCGACCAAATGATCTCACCATGTCCGCATTAGCGTTCAGAGGCGGAACAGCAGCAGGCCCTTTTAGGGTTCCTTGCTTAGGTTGAAGCTCAATCTCCACCAAATTATAGGTCGAGCGGGCATACGCATTCGCATTTGCAGCCTGAGTAACGGCGCTATTGGCGGTTAATGTGGTCGAAACCATAGTAGCGCCTGCCAATGCGTTTCCAAATGCAGCAGTAAAATGAACCGTAGCGCTTAGCTGGTCTATTGTGGCCGCGGCCGGATCTGTTTGTAGCGTGGAACGCGCCAACAACTGCCCAGCAATACTTGCATCAGCCGGAATGTTCAATATACCTCGCCCGGTCTCTTCGATGAGCATAAGCGGAGCAGTGCCCGTCGCCAATGTGCCGGCAACGAGCCGTTGAGTCCACGGCAAGCTCGCGTCGCCCAACATACTAACCGCCGTCGCGTAACTTTGGGTAACGAATCCTGGGGCAAAATATCCAGAAGTATCGATAGGCGGCAATGGCACCGGTCCGCCAACAAGCGCAGTGGTCGAAGAACCGCTATTGTTAATGACTCCCGGATTTGCCGCGTTGCTGTTCGTGGGCCGGGGATCTAGCCCGCTCGCCGAGGACGCATCAACGATCTGCTGGTTCTGAGTGCTCGGACCGGAAGTGCCAGCCACCGACGAAGGTGGCATGTAGATCGTCCCATCCTCCGCTTGCATTGCCGGGACGGACTGGCCGCTATCTTTTAACGTATAGAGAACTGGGCTATAGGTATGTCCAGCAGGAAGCTGGTCTAACGTAATCGTTGCGCCGCCTGGGTTCGGCGTTACGTAACCCGCGCCACCGTCTCCCGACTTCTGCCACGTCAGGTCGCCGGCATGCTCTACGCCTGTGTTCGTACCAGCACCTAATCCAGGCGAATCAGTTAACTTAGCCTCGTTACCTTGAAGGAGAGAGCCCATCGTTTTTGCCGGCACACCGGCGTTGGTAGAAGTGAAACCAGAGCCGCTGCTCAGGGTAGCGGCAATCTCCGATCCAATCGCGTCGAACTGGCCTTGTCCTGGATCGGGCGATTGGTCAGAGGTGCCTGCAAAGCTATTGCCCGCATTGCCGAATTCCCCTCCATTCGATCCATAGTTCCCGCTCCCACCGTCTCCCGACGCGAGGCCATCAGAGCCACCACTAGTCGGAATAGCGCCGGTATAGGGACCGATGGCACCAAGATAATCCGTTCCTCCGCCGTAAAGCACGCTGCTGGACAGGCCGCCGTTCATGGCTGTTTGGATCGCTTGGGCAGACACAGGTTGCAACGGCTGCCATCTAAGGTCCGACGCATCTCTCCCGTAGATCGGCGCAACATCCGGCGCAACCATGTCCTCCCCATGCCCCGGATGGCCCGTGTTGAGAGCGACTATCCTACGGACGATGCTGTAATAGTCCGTATTGACAAACTCACGCAGGTCCGCACCACCCTGTATCATTTTATAGACGTCGTAGGCTTGCACGTAAAATATCGTTGGTATCGACGAGTCCACTGGGAACCATCCCACATGGTTCATGATGTTCCGTATCTTCGCGGTGTCGGCGTCGGGTGTGCTTCCGCCCAACGATACGTAGGTGGTCCCCGCCGGCGCGGGGCCCGCGTTAGCGCCCGGTGTCTGCGACGAGCCCTGGGTCGACGTTCCGGAACCCGCTGAACCGTTTTGGGTCGTAGTCGTGGACGTCGAGCCGCCGCGCTTCGGAATGACAACCTCCTTGCGAGAAGCAAGCTGCGATCCAGCCGTGATCCCGTTCGCCCGTGCGATCAAGTACGCCAACGACACGTCACCGTACGCCGCCAAGGCAAGGCCCTGCAACGTATCGCCCGGCCGGTAGTTCACGATCAGGTTGCCGCTCGCGTCGAAATTGCCCGGATCAGGACTGGTCACCTGGCGATTCTCGTACTCGGGGCTGGCCTGCATCTGCGCCTCGACGTCGAAAATCGACAAGCCGTTGGCCATCGCCCCGGTCCAGTACTGCAGTTCCTGTGAACTCGGCGTACGTCCCAGCAGCGCCTGGTACGCCTGGGTCACGAGATCGGCCGACGTCGGCCCCGGATCGGGTGCCGGGTCGCCGCCGCCGGAGCCGTCGCCGCTGTGCAACTTCTGGTACTCGTCACTGGCCATAATGCCCTGACGGACGCTTTCGAGGGAATAGCCCTCCTCGACGAACGTGTGCACCCACCAGGCCAGGCCTTCCGCATCCGGCTCGCGGTCCAGCAGTTCCCAGTACATCGCCGTGATCAGATCTTCCACTTCCGAGATTTCCGTGGGCGGGTCCCAAACCGCGTAGACCTGGCCATCCACAATAAGGCGGTTCCACGCTTCGTTGCCGTCGATCGTCTGCAGGATATTGCCGTCGAAGTCGTTGGACTGTTTGATCGTGCTGACCGCCCCCATCTCCGACGTCGTGTCGGTGCGTACCAGCTCGCCGTTGACGTCGTACGCGTAGTGCGTGCTGGCGCTGACGAACACGCCGCTCGGCGCAATCTTCGTTGTCGTGATGCCGCTCCTGCTGTATTCCTCCCCCTTGATCTCCGTAACCGTCGTGCGCGAGACATTGCCAGAACCGTCCGTGATGCTGTACGACAGGACGTTCCCGACCGCGTCGTAGCCGCCGGCATAGCTGGTGTCCTGGACGAGCACGCCGGCGCGATCCGTGATCCGCTCACGCAGCAGGCGACCGTCGGCGTCGTATTCGCGGACCGTGCGGTCGGTGTTGAATGCGGCGTCCGGGTTGTTCGCAGCGGCCTGGGCATAGCCCACTGGCAGCTTGTCGCCGCCACCGCTCTGGATCAGGCGACCGGCCGCGTCGTAGTAATTCTGCGAGACGACGGTCGCATGCGATTCGTCCAGCGCATTGCCCTGGGCATCGATCG
This sequence comes from Massilia sp. CT11-137, assembly GCF_047302885.1. NCBI lineage: Bacteria > Pseudomonadati > Pseudomonadota > Betaproteobacteria > Burkholderiales > Oxalobacteraceae > Massilia > Massilia sp. CT11-137. Next base: position 2,935,094 of record NZ_JBKYMP010000002.1, on the reverse strand, counting down.
CGCCGATCGCGGTTTCGGACAGGCGTCCGGCCGCGTCGTAGCGGTAGTGCACCGTGATGCGGCCCTGGTGGACCACGTAGCGCGTCGCGCCGTCGGCGCCGACCTGCGCCACCAGCTGGCTGCCCTGGAACGTATCGCTCGTGCGATTGCCGTTCTTGTCGTAGGTGACGAGGTGACCCTGCGCCGTGGTCAGGTTGTTGGTGTCGGCGGCGTTGCCGTTCGCGGCGCCTTCGACCTTGACCTGGCGGTTCATGTCGTCATACGCATACCAGAGGTCCTGGGTTTCGCCCGCGAGGGACGCCAGATTGCGCGTCACGACCCGGTTCACGCCGTCGATCGTCACCTGTTGCACCACCGTGCCCGCGCCGTGCGCCTGCTGGGTCACATGGCGATGCAGCAGATTGCCATTATCGTCGTATTCCAGCAGGGCCGACACCTGGTCTTCCAGTGCATCGATCCGGGCCAGGCGGCCGTGGGCATCGTAGGCGAGCAGGCTGTCCTGGTACAGCTGTCCGCCCTGCACCGTCAGTTCGCGGGTGTGCTGGCGGGCCTGGTTATAGGCGTACTGCGTCGTCTTGTCGGTGACCAGGTCGCGCAACTGCGTCACCTGGCCGGCGCCATCGTAGGTCGTGCGGATGTCCTTGCCGCGGGTGTTCGTCTCCTCCACCAGCTGGCCGGCGCTGTCGTACTTGTACGCGTACGCGGCGCCGCCGATATCCTTGTGCGCCTGCAGGCGGCCGTTGGTGTCATAACTCCAGGTTTCGACCGAACCGTTGGCGTCGCGGTGCGCGATGCGGTTGCCTTGCGCGTCGAACGCGGCACTGTCGGTTTCTCCCATCGGCTGATGGGTCGCGGTGACATTGCCGCGCAGGTCGACGTCGAAGGTCGTCGTCGCGCCCGCGCTGTCGGTCCGGGCGACGACGCGGCCCGCTTCGTCATAACGCGTGCCGTTGACCACGTGCCCGGCCGTGCGGTTCAGTGCACCGCCGGCACCGATCGTATAGCTGTCGACGGCATCGCTGCTGGTCGCCACGACACGGCCAAGGTGGTCACGTGAGATCGTGGCCAGGTGGTTCTCCGCGTCCCGGCGCGCACTCTCTTCGCCGAAGGCGTTGTAGTAGTGCTTGACGATGCCACCGTCGGCGTGCCGTTCCTCGGCCACGTTGCCCGCGGCGTCATACGCCACGGCGTTGACATTGCCGTTCTTGTCGCGCACCGCGATCTGCCGGCCCAGGCGATCGTAGTAGTAGCGCGTGACCAGGCTGGCGGCGCTCTGCTGGCCGTTCCCGTCTGGTTCGCTCGTGCTGATGACCTGGTTGTTGGCGTTGTACCGGTACACGTTGACGCTACCAGGGCCGTTCAGCGTGCTCTGGCTGAGGAGATTGCCCCAGCGGTCGAACGTCTGGTGGACCACCAGCCGGTCACCGCTGCGCTCAGGCAGCACGATGGTGGTCGCGCGGCCGAGCAGGTCGAGCGTCATGTCGGTGCGCCGCAGGCCCTTCAGCTTTTCACGCTCCCGCAAGCCGAACTGGCCAGGCTGTACAACGTCACGCGCCAGACCATCCGCAAGTGGCAGAACCGCAAGTCTCCCGAAGACAGGTCACACGCGCCCAACAAGATGTACACGACGCTCTCGCCGGAGCAAGAGCTCATTGTGGTCGAGCTGCGCAAGACGCTGCTGCCGCCCACGGATGAATTGCTGGCGGTCACGCGCGAGTTCATCAATCCCGCCGTGTCGCGTGCCGGCCTTGGGCGTTGCCTGCGCCGCCATGGCGTGTCGGACCTGCGTGACCTGATCGAACAGGAAGGTACCGTACCCGCCACGAAAAAGACCTTCAAGGACTATGAGCCGGGCTATGTGCACATCGATATCAAATACCTGCCGCAGATGCCGGACGAGACGGCGAGACGCTACCTGTTCGTCGCGATCGACCGCTGCACACGTTGGGTCTTCATCGAGCTGTATGCCGACCAGACCGACAGCAGCAGCTTCGACTTTCTCGCCAAGGCCCAGCAGGCCTGCCCCGTCAAGATCGTCAAGCTGCTGACCGACAAGGGTAGCCAGTTCACCGACCGTTTCACGGCCGGCGGCAAGAAGAAAGAACCGAGCGGCACGCACGTGTTTGACCGGCTTTGCAAGCAGCTCGGTATCGAATACCGCCTTATTCTGCCTCGGCATCCGCAAACCAATGGGATGGTGGAGCACTTCAACGGCCGTATCAGCGACATCGTCAACCAGACCCGCTTCGGTTCACGCGCCGAACTCGAAACGACGCTGCGCAACTACGTCAAGATCTACAACCACAACATTCCGCAACGCGCGCTCAACCATAAAACGCCTATTCAGGCGCTCAAGGAATGGCAGGGAAAGCGCCCGGAATTGTTCAAGAAACGCGGATATAACCAAGCGGATCTTGATACCTATCAAACACCAACGCAAACAAAAGAACCTTACTATTTTTTATTCATGCAACGCTCCCATTTTTCTGAAACTTGATCTATAACCAAAGAGAAATATTTTGAAAAATCAAGCAGAAATGAATCAGAAAAGATCCTTGCGCCGTATAGGCGCAAAACAGCCAATGAAAAACACAAAGATCTTTTCTTGCGATCAGTTCGCAAATGGAGTTCATCAAAATCAATAGACTCAAAGTACTTCAATATTAAGTCATCAAAAACCTCTCTTTGACCAGAATCGATAATGTCGGCTGCAACTCCATATAAATTGAACGTAACCACCCTTCCTAGACGATCATAAATTTGGACGTCTATCTCATACTCCTGAGTTAAGTCCGATATCAGGATGGCACGAGAATCTGAAAATAAAAAAATGGTCGAGTCACACCAAGAACTTAACAGTCCCAAATTGCATGTGATTTCGTCTATTACCCGGGTACTCAGCAATTTCTCAATATTTTCGTTTGGCGTCATTTTTTAAACCAAGACTTTATCTCATTCCATTGTTCAAGAGAAACATTCTCAGGCTTTATATCCTTGCTCACGAGATACTCCACTTCCTTTCCAAACATGCCAGTTGGAATCCCCCCGTTAAGTATATCACTCGGATTCTTTGGCACCGTAGCTAAATAGATCGGATCACCACGTGATACAGCCTCATCTAAGAACGGCTGGTTGTATGCCTTCCAGAAGTCGTCGCCCGTCAGTTCAGTGTCAACGTTAAGCAAATTGAAACCGCCTGGCTTTGGCCCAAAGTCAGCACCTTTCGGTATTTCCGTTTGATCGACAATGACACTCTGCATATCAGGCTTCCAACGGCCAAGGACAGTAGTGGTCTTGCCCGGCGTCGACGGAATTATGCCTCCGCTCGTAGCAAGTGGAGGCATCTGGATGCCGTCGCGGTAAAAATTATTGTCGAGAAGCGCTTGGTCGATAGTCTCGATGGTTGTTCCACCAATGCTCTTTGGCTTCAAAAGATTCGAGAACAGTTCCCCGACGTCCGTCCCAAGGCCCGGGACTTTGTTCAAGGTGACGACAACAGCCCCCTACCTGTTTAGTTTCGCGCGATCATCTGCCTCGTCGTAGCTGGCCTTTGTTTCGTGCAAGAGCTATGCTGGGCGACTTGATTGCTGGGTTCAGCAGTCCTGGCATTCAGCCGCAACAGGAGCAGTCCGCAGCATGGGTTCACGCATCCATCCACAAGCTCGCACCACCCCGAAGGTCCGGCAGGAGATCAGGGATTCCGGTCTGTCCGATCGCCAGGCGGCATAGGTCTTCGGCATCACGCGGGCAACCGCGGCGAAGTGGCTCAAACGAGAGGACGTACAGGACCGTTCCCATCGTGCGCACACGCTGCATACAACGCTGAGCACGGCCCGGTAAGCCATCGTCCTGGCGCTGCGCCAGTCGCTCTACCTGCCGCTCGATGACCTGCTTTTCATCACGCGGCAGTACATCAATCCCGAGGTGTCCCGCTCAGGCATCGCGCGCCTGCTCAAGCGCGAAGGCATGTCGCGCCTGGAAGACGTGATCCCGACGGCCGAAGGCGAAACCATCGCACCGAAGAAGACCTGCAAGGACTACGAGCCCGGCTTCATCCACATCGACATCAAGTACCCGCCGCAGATCCCAGCGGCAAGCACGCCTCCGATGAGGCCTGCGCCGCTATCGCCGCCGAGCATCGCCTGGCGCCACCGCGCCATCCGCAAACGAACGGCATGGTCGAGCGCTTTAACAGCCGCATCAATGAACTGCTGCAGCAACCCCGTTTCGACAGCAAGGCGGACCTGGAGACGACCTTGCTGAACTATTTGAAGCTGTACAACCACCACATTCCGCAGCGCGCACTCGACGCCAAAACAGCCCATCCTGGCACTCAAGGAATGGCAGAAGAAGCGGCCGGAACTATTCGTCAAACGCATCCACGATCAAACGGGACTCGACACTCGGCCGGCAGCAACTTGTCCCATCCCGAGTGGAATGTGTTTCGAAGCGTCGCGATCCATCGCGTGAGCGGTGCGACAGCCGTCATGGCCCGACAGGCCAGGCGGCGTTGTCAGCGGCACTTACGTCCGACCCCGATGGGCGGGGTCACGGATAAGGACGATGAAGCACGAGTCGCCCGTCCGACGAATGGGAGGCTCCCGTTCACCCGCGCCACCATGGTGGTGTGCTTCCCGTACGCGGGCGCAGGTCGAGCCGGAGAATTTCTGCGGCTCGTTATATGCACAGTTTTAAGACACCCGTGGCCACATGGCCGGCCTTATCCCATCGCGCCCAGCCCAAGCGCAATGCTGCCGGCATCATCGGGGAAATCTTGCGGGCGAGATGGCCCTTCCGTGCTGGTCAACAGAACAAGCAATGAAGGCTCCCTTTCGCCAGTCTCAGGATGCACTTCCCCACACGCGGGGCTGACTCCCCCACATCGTCCCAATGGCCGATGCCTGTCGCCCGCACCCGCCATATGCTGGCCGACAACAGCACTTCCCGGAGTCCCGGCCATGCCCATCACCCGCCATCTCGATGCCCTTCCCGTCCTCGGCCATGGCGTCTTTCTCCACCCGTCGGCGCAAGTCATCGGGAACGTCCAGATCGGTGACGACAGCTCGGTCTGGTGTAATGCCGTGCTGCGCGGCGACGTGAACGATATCCGTATCGGCCGCTGTTCGAATATCCAGGATCTCACGATGGGCCATGTCACGAATCCCAACCCGACCAATCCGCAAGGTGCCCCGCTCATCGTGGGCGATTTCGTGACGGTCGGCCACTCGGTGATCCTGCATGGCTGCACGATCGGCAACCAGTGCCTGATCGGCATGGGGACGATCGTGATGGACAACGTGACGATCGGCGACAACGTGATGGTTGGCGCAGGCAGCCTCATCCCGCCGGGGCGAGACACTGGAGAGTGGGTTCCTTTACACGGGACGACCTGTCCGCAAGGTGCGGGCGCTGACGGCGGCGGACATCGTCCAGTTTCGCCTGGCCGCCGAGCATTATGTGCACCTGAAGGCGGACTACATGAAGTCATCCGCTCACACGTTCCCGTAGTTCGGCCCGCCGCCTTCCGGCGCCACCCAGACGATGTTCTGCGTCGGGTCCTTGATGTCGCAGGTCTTGCAGTGTACGCAGTTCTGCGCGTTGATCTGCAGGCGATCCTTGCCTTCGTCCGTCTTCACGAATTCGTACACGCCGGCCGGGCAGTATCTCTGTTCCGGACCCGCGAACCTGGCCAGGTTGGTCTCGACCGGCACGTTCGGGTTCTTCAGCGTGAGGTGCACGGGCTGGTCTTCCGCGTGGTTCGTGTTCGAGATGAACACGGACGACAGGCGGTCGAAGGCCAGTACCGCATGCCCATGCGCAGCGCCAGCTTGCGCCAGCCGTGGGTGCGGCTCATCAGGGTATGCGCTTCGAAGGTCGTCATCGTCATCCGGCCGAAGACCAGCATGCCCGGCGACTGCTCGCGCAGCCGGTAGAATTCGTCCTTCAATGCGCCGGCGTGGAACGGCTCCGGATCCATGGAGCGCAAGCCCGTCTTGGCCCCCGGCAGGTCCTGGTAGTAGTCGGCATAGCCGGGAATCGCGCGATAGCGCAGGCGCGAGTGCTCGCCCAGGTAGCGCACCATGCGCGGGGCGGCATCGATATAACTGCGCAGCCGCGCCTCCGGCACTTCTCCGGCCGTGGCGGCTTTCAGGTAGGCCAGCGCGTCCTCCGGACTGTCGCTGCCGCCGAGCCCGGCGATCTGGTCGTTGTTGGGTATCCAGATGCCGCCGCCCGACACGGCCGACGTGCCGCCGTACTGGCCGGATTGTTCGACCACGACCACGGACAGCCCGAGATCGTGGGCGCGCAACGCGGCGGTCATGGCACCCGCGCCGGATCCGACGATCACGACGTCGAAACTGAATTTGTTGGCTTGACGTTTCATCGGACGGACCGTGCTCACACCGTCGGGTCGCGGTTTTCGAGCCCGAGCAGGACACCGCCGAAGTTACGTCCGACCATGTCGACGTTGTTGGCGACGTGGCTGCGGGCCGTATGAATATCGAGGAAGTAGCGCTGCACCGGATGGTGCAGATAGACTCCGCTGCCGCCACAGGATTTGAGCAGGCGGCTGACGTGCTGCGCGCAGATCTCCGGCACCTGCGACGACTGGTACCGGTACAGCAACCGGTCCTCGATCGGCGCCGACTCGCCGCGCCCCGCGTGCGCCACCATGTCGTCCATATTGCGCGCCAGGGTGAGCTTCAGTTGGTCGACCGCGGTCAGTGCTTCCGCAATGACGAGTTGGGCGCTCGGGTCGTCGGCGGTCCGCCCCAGCATGTTGCGGCTCACCTGGCGCGACGCCGATTCGCGGAATGCGTTCACCGCGCCCTGCAGCCCGCCGATGCAGGCGCTCGACACGGCGCGCGCGAACACCTGCATGAACGGCAGCAGGTAGATCGGCGATTTGTTGACCGCGATGCCGGGGCGCGACGCGGTCGTATCGTCGCGGGTGCGGTGGGTGCGGTAGTCGGGTACGAATGCGTCCTCGACGACGATATTCTGGCTGCCCGTCGCCTTCAATCCCAGGGTGTGCCAGGTGTCGACGATGCTGAAGTCGACTTTCGGCACCAGGAACGTACGGTATTCCGGTGCCCCGCCCTCTTCCGCCGGCGGCACCATCGCACCCAGGAAGATCCACTCGACGTGGTCGCAGCCGCTGGAAAACGCCCAGCGGCCGGACAACGTGAAGCCGCCTTCGACGCGGGTCACTTTACCGACCGGCATGTAGGTCGAGCCGATCAGGGTGCTGGCGTCGCCGCCCCACACGTCATCCTGCGCGCGCACATCGAATAGCGCCAGCTGCCAAGGATGCACGCCCAGCACGCCGTACACCCACGCCGTCGACATGCAGCCTTCGGCCAGCGTCATCTGGACGTCGAAGAACACGCGCGGGCTCATCTCGTAGCCGCCGTAGCGCTTGGGCTGGAGGATTTTCAGCAGGCCGGCGGCCTGGATGTCGGCGATCGTCGCAGCAGGCACCGAGCGCGCCTGGTCGGCCGCCGCCGCGCGTTCGCGCAGTGACGGCAGCAGGTCGCGCGCGCGCTGCAGCAATTCGGCTTCGGTCGGGTCGCTGGTCTTCGGTACTGGCTGCATGGATGTCTCCGGTTGGTCGCTGGGCCACTTTGTCGTGGCTCGTTGAGCGTATGTTCCAACTCGGCGACGCTGCGGACATCGTCCAAAAAGACTAACGGAAACGGATATCCTGCGTGCAAGCCCAATCGCATCAGGAACCGGGTCCGGCCTTGCCCTTGTGATCCTGCTATCGATCGTGGCTCAGTCTAGCGACATCGAAAACATAGGCGACGCGATGGCACAGCTTGACCTGGTGACCCAGCAGAATGCGGCGATCGCTGCTTGCATGGCCGAGTTCACCACGCTACCCGGGCCAACTCAACCTGCCAGAGACCATCCCGCACGTGAATACAAAAACAAGTCTGTTCAATGACCAATTGGACGGCCCGCGCCTGCTGGCCGCGGGCACGCCCCTGTCAGTATGACACGTAGCCATCCCGTGGAAACGGCTTCTGGCTGTATGCCTTTTGCTGCGTCCACTCCTGCGCCGGGCTGGTCCAATAAGAGTCGTTCTCGGGCAATCCGAGCGCGAGGAAGCTCTCGGTGGCGATGTACATGCTGCCGCTGTTCGAATACACGTCGGCGATGCCTGGCTGGTGTCCCGTGAACCCCAGCGTGAGAAAACCCTTCGCCGAAAAATTGCTTGGGTGCGACCAAGTGGCCTGATGGATGGACTGCAACGCAGCCCTTACCTGGCCTTCAGGCAGCGATGCCGGCAGCTGCTTGCGCCATGCCAGAAGCGCCAGCACCTGGAATGCGCCCGTCCGGTAGGTCGCCGACCGGCCGATCGGGGGAAACGTACCGATCGGGGAAACGAAGCGCTCGAGATGTTCGCCGAGACGCTGCGCGCGCTTGACCGCGAGGGCCAGCTTTTCCCCGGCGTTGCCGCGCACCTGCGCGTGATGGCGGCTGGCCTGTTCGAGGACCATGATCAGCATCGGGTAGATGACGAAGGAATCGTAGTAATCGAAGTGGAAATGCTCCCCGTCCTTGATCCATCCATCGCCGACATACCACTCTTCGACCTTGTCGATGGCGGTGTTCAGGCGCAGCGGATCGTGCGCTTCGCCGATGCTGAGCAGGAATGCTTCGTTCATCGCCGCGAACAGCAACCAGTTGGTGTACAGCGGCAGGATGCGCCGCAATTCCTTGACCCTCGCGATGATCCGCTCCTTCGTCGTACGGTCGAGCGGATCCCAGAGGGCGCGTGGAGCACGCATCAGCGCGCTGGTGAAATAGGCCGAATCGACCAGCACCTGGAAGTTGTCGCCCCAGGCCAGGTAGTCGGGACTCTTCGGATCGACGGCATGCACGAAGCTCTGCAGCGCGAGTTCGCGCAGATGCTTGCGCACGCGTCCTTCGGCGCTTGCGTCGTCCGGCAAGGCAAGCCAGGGGGCGCATCCGGACATCAGCCGGCCGAAGCACTCGAGGTAACCGACGTTCCTGTCGCGGCCGTCCCAGACGGGACTCAGTTCCATGTCGAACTCGCGCTTCAGGGCGCCCCGCGCCATGCTGGACAAGACCGGCTCGGCAATCTTTTGCAGCAGGGCTGCCATATAGGCCCGGTCCTGGCCCGGGCGCGGGGCGGGATCCGGCGCCTGCGCCAGCGCGCCGGCCGGCAATGCGCCGCCCAGCATGCTCAATCCGCCGCCGGCGACGAGCGTCCCGAAAAAATTCCGTCGTTGCATATTGTCTCCTGTATCTGCGCCGTCATGCCGGCGTTATTGGTCGTGCAGCCTGGACATCTCGGCTGCCGCAAGCAGCACGGCGCCGACACCGAAATTCGCGGTCGAAGCGCGGTCGACGACCTGCCCCGGAATCGCACGGTCGCCGATCGGCTGGACATAGCCGACCGTGCCGTCCGGTTGAACGGCGACCCTGGTGATGTAATGCCAGCCCTTGATGGCCGCGGGGAGATAGGTGGCGCGGTCGAGCAGGCCGTTGTTGACGCCCCAGAGCAGGCCATAGGTGAAGAACGCGGTACCGCTCGTTTCCGGACCGGGTGCATGCGCGGGATCGATCAGGCTGCGCGTCCAGTAGCCGTCCGCCTGCTGCGTGCTTTTCAATGCGGCGGCCAGCGCCTTGAACTTGCCTTCGAACTCCGGTCGCAGCGCGCTGTCCGCGGGCAGGTCCGCCAGCACCCTGGCAAGGCCGGCAAAAACCCAACCATTACCCCGCGACCAGAAATCCTTCTTGCCGTTTACGCTCCTGTGTTTCGGATAGACGTAGCGCGCATCGCGGTAGTACAAGCCCGACTCGGCGTCGAACATGATGCTGTTCGTGTATTGAAAATACGCGTTCAGCTTGTCCAGGTAGCGCGCGTCGCCCGTCAGCGTGTACATCTTCGTCATCACCGGCATCACCATGTACAGGCCGTCGACCCACCACCAGTAGTCGTTGCGCGCGGTGCCGATCTGGTATCCCATCACCTCGCGGGCCCTGGCGACCTTGCGCGGATCCTTGTCGAGCGCATACAAATCAAGATAGGTCTGGAAACAGATCTGCCAGTCCCCGAACAGCACGTGGTCATCGGTTTCGCCGTACGTGTGCTTCCACTCGGCCTTGTTGTCGGATTTGGCGCCCTGCCACTGGTTGGCTTCCGCCCACCGCTCGGAGTAGCGGCGGTAGGCCTCGTTGCCGGTGGCCTGGTAGGCGGCCATGTTCCCGGTGTGATAGGCGGCGACGTCCCAGAACGCCCGTTCCGTCGCCGGCGTCGTTGCCTGCCAATGGTCGTTCACCCTGGCGATCACGGCCAGGGCTTCCGAGCGCAGCACGGGGATGGAAGGCACCGTTGCACTGGCGGACGCCTGCACGCTGTCCGGTCCGTGGCCCGCCACGGACGCACAGCCTGACAGGATGGCCAGCGAGCCAGCAAAGATTGACATGAGTACTTTCTTTTTCAAAATCTATTCCTTGATGTGATGCGCCGTGAAGCGGCCGCGCCGACAGCCGCTTCACATGGGTGGTGTTGGAAGAAGCGACGTCAGAACTTGCCGCGAATGCCGACCTGGAACGTACGGCCGTCATACAGCAGGTTGTCGGTCCGGGCGTGGTCGTTACCGTAGTTGGGGCGGCCCATCATGTCCTTGTAATAGACGTAGCTCAGGTCGTTGGTCAGGTTCATGCCGTCCAGGCGAAGCTCGAGATTCTCCGTGATCTTGTAGGAGATCGACGCATCGACGAAACGGCGACCGGCGACCCACGGCGCTTGCCCGTTCAACGCCACGTTGATGCCGGGCTGGCTGCGCGCGAGGATGTTGCCGTCGCGGTAGTTATACGAAGTACGCAGCGCCCATGGACCCTTTTCGTAGTAAGCGGTGAGGTTGTAGGAATAGCGCGGCACTTCCCATACGGTCTGCTTCGTGCCGTCCGGGTTGACCCAGTCCGGCACCGGCCACTTGACGCGCGTATAGCTCGCCATCGCGCCCAATCCGTTGAAGGGCTCGGGCAGGAACGTGAACGCCTGCTGGTAAGCCAGCTCGATGCCGCTGACATTCTGCTTGGCCATGTTCACGTAGCTCGACACCGTGATCGGCAGGTTTGGATCCGGATGATTCGTACCGGGCATCCACAGGTTCGTGCCGAGTGCGGTGTAGGGCAGGCCGAGGGAACTGAACGGCACGACGGTGCGCTGCGCCTGCGTCAGGTCCTTCATCTTCTTGAAGAAGTAGCCCACGCTGACCAGGCTGCCCTTCTGGAAGTACCATTCACCAGTCAGGTCGACCTGGTCGGAAAGCTGTGGCTTCAGGTTCGCGTTGCCCGACGTCGCGTTGGGTTCGAACTGGTTCGGGATCGTCGTGTTGGCGGCGATGAGGGACAGCGCGGCCCGCGTGATGGTGCGGCCAACCGACGCGCGCAGGATCACGTCGTCGCGCAAGTCATACGCGGCCGACAGGCTCGGGAGCACGTTCGCGTAGCTGCTTTCCCGGTGGTTCGGCACGTACTTCCGCGTACCGTTCTCGGTCACCTGCGTGTAGTTGTCGATCTGCGTCCTGGTACGCGCGTAACGCACGCCGGCATTCAGGCGCAGTTCGCGGCCGAACAGTTCGCCGGTGAAGTCCGACTGGACGAACAGCGACGTGACGGCTTCGTTCGTCTTGAAGCTGGACGCAAGGTCAGGCGGCGTACCCAGCTTCGCGCGACCCGGTTGCAGGACGTCCTCGATGAACCCGCGATCGAAGTGCGCGAACGAGGTCGGGAACGTGGCCGGGGCATCGGGCGCGAAATGTTGCAGCGGGGATCCCTGGACCATATAGGACGTGATCGAATTGCCCAGCGAATTCACCGAGCCGCCGATCGGCAGCCGCATCGTCTGGCCGAGTGCCGTGCCGTTGTAGCGGCCGACCTCCTTGCCGGACGAGACGTACGAGACGCCCGCTTTCAGCTTGCCGGTCCAGCCGCCCCACAGGTCGTAATCCCAGTCGACGGCCGTCTTCAAATGCTCGCCGGTGTCATACTCGTCCACGTAGTTGTACGTGATGATCGGATCCTTGTAGATGGACTTGTCGTTATAGTCGACTCCCGTCGCGGCCAGCACCGGATACACATTGTCCTGCGACGAGTCGAGCGTGCTCGTCACGCCATAGATGTTCGTGTAGATGCGGTTGTTGGTGAAGTATGCCTTGCTGCTGGAACGCCCCCCGCTGGCGGTCACTTTCAGCCGCGGCGAGAACGTGTATTTGGCATTGATCGAGCCCAGCCCGAAATTGGTCTTCGAGTCGTAGATGTAGTTCTCGTTGATGTACGACGTGTTCGCGAACGTGCCCTGCAGGATGTTATTCTGATCAATGAAGACGTTGAGCGGCACCAGGCCGTTGTGTCCGGGCAGACCGGATGGAAGGCTGGTGTTGGTCGTGCGCGAATTCCGGATGGCGACGCCGAACGTGTACTCGTCGCGCATGTCGCTCAGGCGCGAGAACAGGCCGTCCAGGCTGACGTCGAGAGGACCGTTCTTGTACTGCAGCGACGTGACGAGGCCGTCGCGCTTGCGCTTGTTGAGCGCGCCGTACACGCGGTGAAAGCGCGGCAGCAGGGCATTGTCGACCTGGTCGCGCGTCAGCCCGCCGAGATTGGCACGCGGGTCGTTGTAGTCCAGGTCGTAATTGAACGGCAGGGAAAAACCGGCCGGCGCGTTATTGCGGCCTTGTGCCGGGCTCAGGTAGCCGCCCGTCGACTGGAAGCCCGACCTCATGTTGGTGCTCCCGCTGTGGGCGAACCCTACCAGCGCGCCAACATTTCCCCACGTGTTGCTGAGAATGAGCGAATAGCGCGGGTCGGTCTTGTCGGACGCAGAGTTGTACGAAGCCGAGGCGGCATAACGGATCGTGCGTCCCTTCTTGTCGAAAGGCCGGGGCGTTTGCAGGTCGACGATACCGCCGATGCCTCCCTCCTCCAGATCCGCCATCGGGCTCTTGTAGAAATCGACCCGGCCGAACAGGTCGGACGCGAACACGTCGTAGTTGAAGTCGCGTACCGCCGCACCCGCATTACTCGACGACGTCGTGTGGACGGGCGCGCCGTTGATCGTCGTCACCGAGTACTGGGGTCCCAGGCCACGGATGTTGATGCGCTGGCCTTCGTTGGACGCACCGTCCCGGATGACGTACACGCCGGGAATACGCTGCAGGGATTCGGCCACGTTCGCCTCGGGGAACTTGCCGATGTCCTCGGCGACGATCGAATCGCGCACGCCGATCGCCTGCTGCTTCAGGCTCAGGGCACGCTCCAGGCTGGAGCGGAAGCCCGTTACCGTCACGACCTGCGTTTCTTCCTTTGGCTTGGGCGCGGTGTCGGTGGTCGACGCGTCCTGGGCGAGGACCAGCGGTGTGTATGCAGCGGCGAGCGCCAGGGCGATCGCCCTGGAAAGTTGGGTTTGCTTCACTGTTGTCTCCTGTTTTTATTTCGCGTTGCATTCAGCGGCAGTGGCTGCCGCTGAGTCACGAGCAATCATTGCTTTCTGACACTGACAACGTTATCAGAAATATTTACGAGATTACAGCGCGACCACCATATTGCGGAGACAGGAACAGGAATGAGTTTCACTCTAAAGCGAGCGAATTAGTTATCACTAACCGGATAAATATTATCGGTAAACGTTGTCAGATCGAGACAGCCGGACACCGATGGCGTGGCCGGGCATGAGGGACTCAGGCGAGCTTCGCGGGCCGGATGCGTTGCGGAGCCTTCCCGGTAGAGTCCCGTACCACCAGGCGTGTCGGCAGTTCGATGCGGGAGGGGCTGCGGCCACGATCGCCGATATAAGCGAGGACCTCGTCGACGGCGCGCGCGCCGATCTCGTCCAGCGGCTGGCGTATGGTGGTCAGCGGCGGCGTCACCGTGGATGCGGCGGGAATGTCGTCGAAGCCGGCAATCGACACGTCCGCGGGAACCTTGAGACCAAGTTCTTCGGCCGCCTTGAAAGCGCCCAGGGCCATCTCGTCGTTGGCGCAAAAGATGGCGGTCGGGCGATTCGGCAACGCGAGCAGCGTGCGGGCGCCTTCCCGGCCGCCGCCGAACAGGAAGTCGCCGGGAACGATGTAGTCGGCGTCGACAGGCAATCCGGCGTCGCGCAGGGCTTGCTCATATCCGCGTTGACGCTCGCGGCTCTGGCCCGTATGCAGCGCCCCTTCCACGAATGCGATCCGGCGATGCCCCAACCCGATCAGATGATTGACGAGGTCGTACGCCCCGCTGTAGTTGGCGCCACTCACCACGGGAAGCGCAACCGGGCGGGCACAAAAGTTGACGAGCACCGCCGGCATCTGTCCCGCTTCCAGCTTGCGCATCAACGAGTGCGTACCGCTCGGGAGCAGCCAGATGATGCCGTCGCACAGCTTGAGCATCATCTCGACACTCGTGGTGCGACCGTCGTCGTAGATGGCAACGTTGACGACGACCAGTTCATAGCCGCGACGGTGCGCCTGCTCCTCGATGCTGACGAGGAGTTCATGAAAGACCATGGAACGAAAGCCCAGCAGGAACACGCCCAGGAGCCTCGACTGCGAACCGCGCATGGTTTGGGCGACAACGTCCGGCGTGTAGTTCAGTTCGCTGGCAGCGGCAAGCACTTTCTCGCGGGTCGCCTTGGCGACGTGAATCGTGCCGCGTAACGCGCGCGAGGCGGTAATGACCGACACGCCTGCCCGTGCAGCAACTTCATTCAACGTCGCGATTTTCGTCATGATCGATCAGGGTGGCCAAATGACGAAGGATAGCATTTCGGTGTCGCTCGCCAAAGTGCTGGCCTCGCTCGGCGGCCTGGCTCCGATGCGCTCTTGCACCGCCTGGAGCAGGCCCGGGCCCCTGAACGACTTGCGAATCGCTACCGCAACTGATAACGTTATCTGACAAACACAACAGAGACATCACGAAGATTCATCCATTTCTTTTCGCGCGCTTGGTTGCACCACCCATTGCTTGGCATCGGTCGGCGCACGGTTGATCTTCGACGTCGCTCACGACCTCGACGCGGCCCGGCCTTCCGAGACGATCGCAATTCCCTGGTCGGCAATCAACAAGGCATTGCCGGGGGCGCTGTTACAGCACATTGCCGTTACCGATGCGGCGGGCCATGTCCTGCCCTGTCAGGTAACGAACATTCATCCGGAGGCCAAGGATCCGGGCAATGCGGGCATCGCGAAGGGCTGGACATGTATGGCGTCGGCACGACGGTCGGCGCCGGCGGTACCGGTGGTGAAGACACAGCCGCCGGCAAACAGTCACGCGCTGGCGCAATGGGTTACCCAACGCGGCCATGGCGACTTCGGCACCGCGATCACCATGCCGGGCGCCACCGCTGTGGCGTATGCCGAAGACGGGGATAACCCGCTTATTCTTGCTACGGCCGCGTCGGGAAAGCCATTACGCTATTACCTTGGCGCAGCGGCCGGCTGGTGGAAGAACGTCCATGACCAGGCGGACTGGCACCGCAAGGTCGACGCCAAGGCTGCGCGGATTGCGGCACCGATCGGCGTCACGCTCTCGACCGCAAACCAAAACACGGCAACGGATCCGCCCGCCGAGCTTCACATGGAGCGGACGTTGATGCCAACCATGATGCGGCGGCCCGAGTAAGCATAGTCCAGCAGGTTGGGCGTGCCGTCGGCAAACGGCGCAAAGGGGCCCTGGCTGGTCGACGTGATCGCGTTGCCAAGGTTTCGGCCTTCGATGAAGACGTCGACGTTCGGCCGGACCCGGTACGAGATCTTGCCGTCGATAAAGCGGGTACCGTCGCGGAAGTTCGGCGAGCCCGGGTTATACGGCAAGACATTGGTGATGCCGCCCGCCGCGCTCGGATAGTTGGCCATGCCGGGCTGGCCGCAACCGGCGACACAGTTGAAGAACGATGCCACGGCCTGCACCGCGACGCGTGCCGACAGCCTGCCGTCGTCGTACCACAGCGCGGCGTTGTACGAGTACCTGGATTCGCGCGCGGGCGGCAGCGGCGCGCCGGTCAGCAGATCCACGAGGCTCAGGCTCGAGGCGACCGAGCGCAATTTCGTGTAATTGCCGTCGAACCCGGTATGGCGCAGCATCCACGGCAGGAACGTGAACGCGGTCCTGGCGCCCAGCTCGAGCCCCTTGCGCGTGGTCGCGACGCCGTTCGAATAGGTCGAGTAATTGAAAGGGATACCCGATAATGCCGCACCGGTGCCCGGATCGACCATCGCCGAACCGCCGAACAACATCCCTTTGCCGACGCCCTGGGGAAGCGCGGGACCGGTCTTGCCTTCCTGCCTGAACGCCGCGACGGAGAACATCGTGTCCTTGTTCGGATAGTATTCGAGCGACAGGTCCTGGTTGACGTTCCTTTGTGCCTGCAGCGCCGGGTTCCCGATGGTGCCGCTGCACGTCTGGGGCAGCCCGGCGTCGGCGACGCGTTCGTCATAGGTACAGGTCCCGGCCGGAAGCAGCTGTGCCACGGAGGGACGTGCCACGGCCCTGGCGTGTCCGTAGCGTACGACGGCCTTGTCCGGAACGACCCACAGCGCCAGGTTATAAATCGGCAGGAAGTCGTGCGTCCTGCCGTCGACCGCCGTGTTTTGCGAATACGTACTGCTGACCGTGCCGCCCGCGGCATTCGGATTGGCCGGGTCATAGCTGGCAGTCTTGGCGATCGACGTGAAATTCATCGTGCCGATGCCATGCACCCTGGTCAGGATGTAGCGGTAACCCATGTTCCCTTCCAGCTCCCAGCCGAAAGGGAACGCGACCGAGGTGAACGGGATGTGGTCGACACCGAAGTCGCCCATCACATAGAACGCCGCCGAACGCTCGGTCAGCCTTTGCACCGGCTGGTCGTATCGTTTGCCGTCGCTGCCCATGCATTGCTTGAGGCAGTCGAAGTTCAGGTTCGGCACGCCCGCGAGCGCGAACACCTTGTCGACGTCGATCCGGGTCCAGTTGTCCGGCAGGCCGGCCGGGCGCCCGGTGGCGCCGCTGAACAGCCGGGTCGGCGTCGCCTTGCCAATGAGCGATTGCCCGATGATGTCCTGGAACTGCCCGACAGTCATCACGTTCTGCCCTTGCAGGGCGCTGCGCGGATCGGCACTCTGGCCATCACCGTACTTGCAGGCGTTACCGCCCGGCGCCAGCGAGCCGGCCGTGTCCTGGCAGCCGACGAAGGTGCCGCGCAGCAGGGCCGACGGGACGATCACGGGCGGTACATAGCCGGGTTTCCCATACGTGCCCGTGGGCGTCCTGACGACCCAGCCGCGGCTGTTCCCGGCATACGGGTCCCAGGCGTCGTTGCCGGTGTCGCGCAGGTTGAAGCCGGTCTTGAAACGCTTGAAGAGCGGGATCGATTCGGGCGTCGCCCAGGCCGCGTCGAGTTTTACGGTGCGTTCGCCGGTGGCGCGGATGGTCGGCAACCAGTACGTCTCCGGCGCCTGCGTCGACCGCGGCTGCTGCGCGGCCGTGTAGGCCGGCACGTACGTCGTGTTGTACGCCCCGATCGGGACCGCGCCCGTTGCCGGGCCCGGGAACGCCGTCGCATACTGGGCCGGGTTCGCCTGGTCTAACGTGCTGCCTGCCGGCAGCGTGTATCCCCACAACCCGTTCGGCAGGACGTGCATGGTCACGGGGCCGTAGGCGTTGTCGAAGCTGGTGCGCTTCTGTCCGCGCGTCATGCCCGAACGGGCATCGCCGACGAAAAATTCGACGGCCATGCCGCCGTTCCTGTAGGTGCCACCCAGCTGCAGGTAGCGTGTGGTGATCCGCGCCACATCGTGCAACTGGTCGGTCGTGGCGGTGCCGTCGCTGATCGTGTACTGCGTGACGTGGTGATTGCCGTCGACGGTGACGGAGGCCGGATTCACGTTGGCGACCGTGCCCGCGAGGACGTTGTAGCCCGACGTGCTGGGCTGTTCGTACCGGTAGTAGCCGGAACCCGGCACCGCGCTGCGCGTCATGGTGGCCGGGCTTGCGCTGTAGGTCGGGCCGGCATACGTCGGGCTGTACGAACTGGCCTGGTTGAGCTGAAGATTTCCCAGGCTGTAGGTGAGCTGGCTGATGTCGTCGTTGCGACGGTTATAGCTCCCTTTGGCGTACAGGGACAACCTGTCGTTCACCTTGAAGTCGGCACGCAGATCGAGGTTGCGGCGCCTGTCCACCTCCCGCTTGACGAAGTAGCGCACGTTCGAGGGCGTGTAGTCGTTCCATTGGTTCAGGCAACTGATCAGTTCGTTGCCTCGCTGGAGCACCGCCTGGCCGCGCATGGCCGCCGACGTGATGCCGGTCGTCTGGACCTTCGTGAGCGCCGGGAAAGCGGCGTAGCAATCGGCTTTCGTCTGCGCCGCCGCCGAGCGGCTCACCAGGTCGAGCGGTGTTGCCGAATCCAGGTAGCCCCCACCCGCGAGCGGCGCGCGCAGGAAAGGCGTCGTGGCCGCGGCGTCCGCCGTGTTGACCGTGCCCGGCTGGTAGGTAAAGGTCTTCCGGGGCGATTGATCGAAGTCGAGCAGGCGAAAGTAACCCTGCTGCGCAGACTGCGCGACCTGGGCCGCATGGGCTTCGTTGTCGAGCGTGGTCGACGTCGCGTTCAGCAGCAGGCCAAGGCGGCCGTCGAGGTATTGGTGGGCAAGGATGACGTTCGCGTCCGGCGCCCATTTCCTGTTCAGCGCGCTTTGCGAGGCCGCCGTGCGAATCGACACGAACGGCTTCCTGAAATCCAGTGCGGTGCGCGTCTTGATCACGACACTGCCACCCAATGAACCTTCGGTCATGTCGGCCGTCGAGCCCTTGACCACGTCTACACTCTTGATCAGGTCGGCGGACAGCTGGCGGAATTCCACGCCGCGGCCGCCGCCGCCGCCGTTCATGTCGATGCCCCCTGCGGACTGCACGCCCTGCCCGTCCAGTTCCACGCGGGTGAGGTTGGCTTCATTGCCGCGCACGGAGACGCTGACGCCTTCGCCGAAGGTGCCGCGGTCCAGGGCGACACCCGACATGCGCGAGATCGCCGCGCCGACGTTACGGTCAGGCAGCGAGCCGACGTCCTCGGCCACGATCGAGTCGATCAGGGTGGCAGCCCCCTTCTTGCGCTCGATGCCCGATTGTTGCGAGGCCCTGGTGGCGACGATCGCTACCTGGTACGGTTCGCCGACCGCAGTGCTGGCGGATGCCGGCTGCGCGTGTCGAGCCGCTTTCGCCGGGTCATGACCGACGGGTGCGCACGTTGAGGGGCGGTCCCTGCGCGCCTTCCCTGCGGCCACGATGAATACGGCACCGCCGGCGGTGACCCTGCTGTCGAGCCCAGTCCCGGCCAGGAGCGCCGGCAGCGCGTCGGCTACCAGGAAGCTGCCCCGCACCGGATTCGTGCAGATGCCGTTCAGGACGTCCTCGGACGCCAGGACGTTGATACCTCCCTGTTTCGCGAACAGGTTGATGGTGCTCGTGGCCGGTCCAGCGGGAATATCGAAGTCCTTTTTGGCGTCCTGGGCGCGGCCTGTAGCAGGACATGCTGCCGTACCCGCGACAAGGAAGACCGAGGCCAGGAGACCGCCATGACATCCGCGCATCACGGGTGTTTTGCACCGATGACGATGCGCTCGGCACTGACCTCGACCGGGACGTTCAGGTAGGCGCCGATATCCTTCGCAAATTGTTCGGGCGCGTCGATCCGGTACTGTCCAAATATACGTTCGCTTTCCAGTGCCCGATCGGCAATGACGATCTGCCTGGCGCTATAGCGATTGAAGTCGGCGACCGCCTCGCCGAGGGTCTGTCGCGTGAACTGGAGATTCCCGTCCCGCCAGGCCAGTTTCCTTTGTATTTCCTCGGGCTGCCTGGTAACGGTAATCCGCGCAGCATTGTAAGGAAGAAAACTACGCTCGCCGGCACCAAGACGTGCCCGGGCCCGGCCGGTCCATACCTCGACGGTTCCTTCCGTGACAAGCACTTCGGCACCATTCGGGAAGCGCCGGACACCGAATGCGGTGCCGACGGCGCGCACTTCCACGCCGGCCGCCGCCACGACGAAAGGCTTGTGCTTGTCCTTGGCCACCTCGAACCACGCTTCCCCCTTGACCAGGTCGACCTGGCGTCGCGCGGTCGTGAACCTGACTTCCAGCTTGCTGTCGGAATTCAGGTTGGCAATCGAGGTATCGGCCAATGCGACCCGCCTGAATTCGCCTGTGGATGTTGCCAGCGTCGTGACGCTATCGCGAGATTGCAGCGACACGCCCACGCCGAGTATGGCGACCCCGGCCGCCAAAGCGCCGTATTTGAGCCAGGTGCGGCGGCTGGCCTTCGCGCTCCCGTACCCGTCCGACCGCAGCCCGTAACGGTCTTCCCCCGGGTGGACATCTTGATCCGACACGGCCTGCGAGATCGCGTTATCGATCACCAGCGCACGGACATACGCCCCCTTGTGACGGGTATCCGCTTCCAGCCACGCATCGAGAGCCGCCCGCTCGTCCGCGTCGAGCTCGCGTTCCGACTGCTTCCGCAGCCACGCGAGGGCCTGGTTATCGATCGCTGACATTGGCTTTCCTTCCCCGGTGGATCTTGCGAGGCTGCGCGGTCGCCGGGATGCAATCCACGCCCTGCCTTTTCATCATCTCGGAGATCAGTTCCATCGCCTTGGTGGACTCATATTCGACCGCTTTCTCGGTGACACCCAGCGAATCCGCGGTCTCCTTCTGGGACAAGCCATAGATCCGCCGCGCACGAAATACCGCCCGGCATCGATCGGGCAGCTTGCCGATCAGTCCCATCACCCAGCGCAGTTCGGCGCGGCCAAACGCGGTTCGCTCGGGGCCCGGACTGTCGTCCCACACCTCCAGGTCGCCCAGGTTCGACATGACTTCGATGTCGACAACGGCGTCGCGCCGAAGCCGGTCGGTGACGAGGTTCTTCGCCATCTGGACGATGTAGCCGCGGGGGTCGTTCACGTGCGCGACGTCGTCCATCTGCATCACCTTGCAGTACACCTCCTGGATCACGTCGTCCACGTCCGCGGCGCCGGCACACACGCGCCGCAAGCGGAGACGCAGCTCTGCTTCGAACGGCAGCAGGTGCACGGTAAGCCAGTTGATAGTGTCTTTGTTCATCTCTTTTTATCGCCCCAAACAGTATGGACGAACGGCGCGGAATTTTCCCTAAAAAAAATTGAAGATAGTTCATGGGAGCTGTCCAGATTGTCGTTTCCAGGCCAAAACCGGTCTGTCCAGTTGCGAACACCTATCGAAACTGCAATGATCGCCAACAGACCAATTACAGATGTGGTCGGACCAAAGAATATTTTTGGATAGACCAGAATAAAGCTCATGGAGACTACGATGAAGCATGCCAACCACCCCGCAACGCCCCGACTTGCACTGAGTACGTTCACGCTGGCCGTGCTGGCCCTCATGCATCAGGCCCAGGCCCAGCAGGCGGACACACCGATGGAAAAGGTGACCGTCACGGGTTCCTCGATCAAGCGGATCGCCACCGAGAGCGCGCTGCCGCTCACGGTCTACAAGGCCGAGGAATTGCAGGCCCAGGGCTTGACCACGATGTCCGAAGTGGCGACCTCGCTGGTGACGGCTTCGACCAACGAACCGGTCGGCGGCGGCAGCAGCGGCACAATGATCAACATGCGCGGCCTGAACACCAACCGCACGCTGGTCCTTCTCAACGGCCGGCGCCTGCCGAACGAGGCGAGCGGTGCCAGTTCGGTCAACGTGGACGTGATCCCGATGAGCGCCATCGAGCGCGTCGAGGTGCTGCGCGACGGTGCTTCCTCGATCTACGGCACCGACGCGATCGCCGGCGTGGTCAACTTCATCACCAGGCGCAGCTACGACGGCGTCAGGCTGACCGGCAGCTATGTCGACCCTGAGCGCCACGGCGGAGGGCAGCAGCCGCGCCTGGCTATCCTTGCCGGCAAGGGCGACCTGCAGAAGGACGGCTGGAACGTGTACGCCGCCTTCGACACGCAAAGGCGCTATTCGCTGATGCAGAAGGACCGCCCCAATATCTGGAATCCGGACGCCATCGTCGCGCTGGGCGGGACGGCGTTCACGACCAACACCTCGGGTTCGTCGTCGGCGCCGGCTAACTTTACGGTCTACAACAACGGCAAGGCGACGAGCACCACTGGCAACCCGTACTGGTCGAGCGGCTGCGCCAGCAACTACGACGCGAGGTACAGCCTGGCGTCGACGAGGGCGAAGAACACCACGTGCATCCTCGACCCGACCCTGTACCCGCAACTGCTGCCGGACGCGATGCAGACCACGCTGCTCACCAAGGCGTCGCTGCGCCATGGCCAGGACGGCCTGCTGACCGTCGAGATGCTCAACACCGAGTCGTATATCGACGCGACGCTGCCTCCGCAGATCGTCGGCGCGCAGACGGCATACTCCGTGCTGACGCCCACCTTGCGCAAGCCGCTGTTCATCACCAACTCCAGCAAGTGGTACCCGGGCGGCACCGGCGGCATGCCGGCCGTCGCCGGCGTCACGGGACAGGACCTGGCCCTGACCTGGAGCCTGGACGAAGCCGGCGCCGCCGTCACCGACGGCCGCCAACGCACCAACCGGATCGTCGTCAACGACGAGGGCGTCGTCGCGGGCTGGGACTACCGCGTCGGCCTGAACGTTTCGCAAAGCCGCGCAACCGTCAGCTGGAAGAACGGGTTCTTTTCCACGCCCGGTCTTTACCAGGGCGTGGCGAACGGCGTCCTGAACCCGTTCGGCAAGCAGGACGCGGACGGCATGGCCTACCTGGACAGCATCAGCATGGACGGCCAGACCTACCGCAGCGGACGCGTACGCTTCTATGGCACCGACTTCAACCTGTCCCGGTCCGTGTCCGATCTTTCCGGCGGCCCGCTGACGCTGGCCGTGGGCGGCGACCTGCACCGCGACACCTGGAACAGCGACGTCGGCATGAACGCCGAGGAGGTGGTCTACAAAGTGTCCGGCAACCCCGGCACGCATCCATCCGGCGGACGCACCGTCGGCGCCCTGTATGCGGAGATCGACGCCCCGATCACGAAGAGCCTGGACCTAACCGCTGCGGTGCGCGCCGACCATTTCAGCGATTTCGGCAACACCGTCAACCCGAAGATCAGCCTGCGCTGGGAGGCGAGCAAGAAAATCATGCTGCGCACCACCGCCAGCACGGGCTTCCGTGCCCCTACCCTGCCCGAGCTGTACGGCGCGGCACGCCAACTGGTGCCATCGACCCATCGCTGGGACGACCCGCTGCTGTGCCCAGGTCCCACGCCGTCGGTCGCGGCCACCGGCACGCCCAATCCGGCCTATGCCAACCTCGGCCTGGATCCGGCGACCGTCTGCAACACCCAGCTGACCACCCTGACGGGCGCCAATCCCGACCTCCAACCGGAAAAGTCGAAGACCTTCACCGCCGGCATCGTGTTCGAACCGGTCAAGAATGCGGTGGTCTCGTTCGACTTCTGGGATGTCCGCATGAAGGGCACGATCGCGCAAATGACCGAGGATACGATCTTCAGCAATGTGCAGAAGTACGCCAACCTCTTCGTGCGCAACCCGGACGGCACGCTCAGGTACATCGACGTCTCGCGCATGAACCTGGGCGGCCTGCATACGCAAGGTATCGACACCACGTTCAGCTACACGGTTCCGACCGCAAGACTCGGCAAGTTCGGCATCGCCCTGGACGGCACCTACGTACGCAAATACGAGACCCAGTCCGATTCGGGCGGGGCCTGGGTGGATGCGGTGGGCCAGCCGGGTGCACTCGCGACCGGCTCCACGTCGGCCAATACCTACGTCTTCCGCTGGAAGTCGAACCTGCGCCTGTCCTGGTCTTACCGCGGATTCGGGACCCAGCTGACCCAGCAGTACACCTCGCACTACATCGACACCAACGCCTTGCCCAGCCAGCAGCCGGGCCAGCCGTACTACCACGTGATCTCGTCGTACAAGCTGTACAACCTGAGCACCCACTACAAGTTCAGCAAGCACCTGACGGTCAGCTTCGGTATCAACAACCTGTTCGACGTCGACCCGCCGCTGTCGAACCAGCGCATCTCGTCGCGCGTGGTGTTCGCCCAGAACGTCGCCAAGCCGATCGGCCGTACCTGGCTGACGCGCGCGGAATACACGTTCTGATCGATGAATCGAATGACGGCCCGCGGGGGCTGTCTCCTTTGCCCAGGCCGGATGTTCCTGCCTGGGATTTTTTCGCCGACCATATGACACACCTCCCTCATCCGACTGCGGCACGCCCGTTCGCCAGGACGCGTCCTTTCGCACGCGCCGCCACGGTCGCTGCATGCCTGTTCTGGTGCGCGCTGCCCGGTCGGGCCGAACCGCAGGCGTCCCAGCCCGGCGTCGAGCTTCGCTACGATTTCACGAGCCGTCCCGCAACGGACGCGATCGCAGTCCAGGCCAGGCCCGGCAACGATGTCCCGCTGTATGACGCCGCCACCGGCTACGGCTTCGTCGGCGCGACGGGGGCGCTACCGGCCCGTCCCGTCCACACGGCGTCCATCCGGCGCACGGCCGCCGGCTATGTCGTCACGGAACCCGCGCTCGATCCGAACGCAGGCACCGATCATTACAACAACTTCGGCATGGCCTTCCGCATCAAGGCGGGGCCCGGCGCGTTCGCGATCCGCGTGAAGACCACATCGGACGCGGCCGACACGACGGTTGCCGTGACCGGCATGCAAGCCAGCCGCCTGTCCCAGCCGGTCTTCTGGGACGCCGCGGGCCGGCTGCCGAACAAGACCATGGCGGTGGCGCAGGGACGCGACTGGACCTACCGCTACGTGAACGGCCGCGGCGCCATCGACATCGAGATCGAACCGAAGAAGGCCGGCGTGCCGGTCGGGCTCTCGGAAATCGTGTTGAGTCCGATCCCGCCGCAGGCGCGCCCCGCCGGCGTACTGCCCGCCATCTACACGCTGGGCGATTCCACGGTCAAGTCGTACACCTTCGACGAGGCCCCGATGAGCGGCTGGGGCCAGGTCATCGGCCGGCTGTTCGATTCGACCAGGGTTCGGGTCGTGAACTACTCGATGGGCGGACGTTCGTTCCGCAGCGCCTACGCGGAAGGCCGGCTGAACGACCTGCTGCTGACCGGGTACGCCGGCGACGTCGTCATGATCCAGTTCGGGCACAACGACGAGAGCCTCGATGAGACGCGCCGCTTCGGCCGCGGCGCCACCGAGGCGATGTACGAGGAAATGATCCGCGAGGTCTACGTGCCCGCCATCCGCGCACGCGGCATGGTGCCGGTCTTCGTCACGCCGATGTCGCGCGTGAACGGCGCACAAAAGCCGGGCCAGCCCTACGTCGATTCCTTCGACAAGCGCCGCTTTCCGGACCTGATGCGGAAGCTCGGCGCCGAACTGGACGTCCCGGTCGTCGACCTGAACGCGCGCAGCGTCGAGTACTACAACGCCACCGGCCAGCAGGCCATTACCGCGATGGTGATGTCGATCGAAGCCGGGGAGACGCCGGGCAAGACCAACGACGGCAGCTATGCCAACGGTCATCCCGCCAACAAGATCGACGGCACGCATTTCAAGGAAACGCTCGCCAAACAGTATGCGCGCATGGTGGTGACCGAACTGGCCCGCCTCGCCGGTGACGGCAACCCGGGCGATCCGGTGGCCGGCCGCATGGTGGCCCAGCTTCGTCCCGAGGTGCGCCGGGCGATCGCGGTGAACGACTGGTCGCCGGTCTACCCGGAAATCGCGGCCGACATCACGGACGGCGACGGCGCCTACTATCGCAACCAGATCGAGAAACTGCTGCAATTGGGCGCGCTCCACAAGGATGCGCAGGGCCGCTTCCATCCCGAGGCGCCGATGCGAACGAGCGAGTTCCGCGAGGCGCTGGCGATGCTGATGCGCTTGCCCGCCGGGCTGCTTTCCGCCTACGCGGACGGTCCGCTGTCGCGCGAAGTCATGGGGGCCATCCTGGACGATGCCTACCACGCGACGTTCGCGGCCAAGCCCGCCTACATGACCGACTACAACGGCAAGACCCTCCTTCCCGGCAGCCCGGGCTACGACCCGAACCTGGACACCGGCGCACGCGGCGCCATGTACTACCCGCTCGTGCGCTGGACCCAGCTGGTGGACACGGGCGACGCCGCGCCGGTCTACGCGGACAAGCTGCGCGACGCCTACGAGCTGGGGCTGATCCGGTCGGAAGCCGGGATCGCCCGCGGGCGCATGGTCAACGGCCGGCTGCTCGAACCGCGGGCCGGGGTGACAAGGGTCAAGGCGGCCAAGGTCCTGTATTTCATGTGGGTTCTCGCACAAGCGCCGAAGGAGGAAAACCAACGGCGCTGAAGTGTCGGGCACGACCGGTCGGCCAGGCGGCACGAACCGGTTGTTACTGTCCGGCGTCCTTAAGCACTATCAACTGCTCTGACAACAACAAGTGGAGACAAAGGAAGATGAAGCGCTTATTCATTCGTTTAGGCGGCACGCTGACGCTGTCCGCCGGCCTGATCGCCTGTGGCGGCGGAAGCGGGGTTGGTTCGACGTCGGCGTCCCCCAGGCTCCTCGCGACGGCGGAGTCGTCCGTTACGCCGACCGCGGCCAGCCCCGTCATTCATATGCTGGGCGATTCGACGATGACGATGTACACGCAGGATCGCCGTCCGCAAATGGGCTGGGGCGAAGCAATGCCGCAGTTTTTCGATTCGACAGTCAAGGTCAACAATTGGGCCCTCGGTGGCCGCAGTTCGAGAAGTTTTTACTACGAAGCCACGCGCTGGCCCGCCATCCTCCCGAAAATCAGTGCAGGCGACTACGTCATCGTCCAGTTCGCTCACAACGATCAAAAATCGGGCTCGGATTACGCCACGTACGGCACGTACGCCTTCTGCAGCGATGGGACCATGGATGGCGAGGCATGCGTGGGCCGCCCGGACAAGCTCGACCCAACGGTCGACATCTCGGAACACTCGTATTACCAGTGGCTGAAAAAATATGTCCAGCAGATTCGAGCAAGAGGCGCCAATCCAATCCTGATGTCCCCCATCGTGCGCAAATACTTCAGCGGCACGACGATTACGCCGACTGGACAGCACAATGTCGGCGTGATCGGTGGAGAAACCTATGCTCGCGGAGATTATGTCGCCGCAATGAAAGCAGTGGCGGCCAAGTACTCCGTTCCTTTCGTCGATATCACTGCCGAGACCAGGAAGATCGTGGAAAGCTACGGCGACGCGGCGGCGACGGCAAACCTCTATATTGCGGCGGACAGCACTCACCCGCAGGTCTTGTTTGCCAATCTGATCGCCAAGCGCGCGGTCGAGGGGATGAAGAAGCTCGCCATTCTGAATGACCATATGGTACCGGTCACCTCGCTCATCGCCAGCCCTGGCACTCTGGACTACGCCACACGCTACGTGGGCATGCCGACGACAAAAAGCGTGACGCTGTCCGCATTCGACCTGGACCCCGCGGCGGGAACGGTCACCGTGACGGCCCCGACGAATTTTTCCCTATCGCTGGATAACGTCAACTGGACACAGAGTGTCGGCATCCCTTTTGCAAACGGGGCATTCATTCAACCGCTGGCGGTCCGGTTCACGCCGGGTGAAGCGAAGAGCTACGGCGGCAATGTCAGTTTTACCGTGGGTAACGTGCCTCTGAATACGACGCTGGCTGTCCAGGGAACCGGTATTTCCGCCGCCGGCGGCATCCCTTCGTATGCCAGCTGGTTTACCGCCGGCACCTCGCTCTCGCCGGTTACCGATGGGCTTGTCACCGGCAGCAATGCCAGCGTGAGCGGGCTCGTTGCGCAGTCATCGAAGGTGATTGCGGTCGATGGCCAGGACACGACGGTTGCCCGTTACGTGGCCGATTCGCCGGTACGCAATGACCGCCAGTTCCTGCAATTCGCCGTCTCGCCCGGAAATGGCACTTTTACGGTCGACACGATTTCCACCTACCTGACCAGCAGCGGTGGATCGACGGTGGTCGCCGATATCGAATACTCGCTGAATTCGGATTTCTCGGGTTCGACCAGGCTGAATACTGCACCCTTGAAGTTCGTGAAGGACACGTTCACGGCGAGGCTCGTCTACCCCGTCGTTGTCCAGGTACCGGCCGGGCGCACATTGTATGTCCGGGTATTCCCGTGGAATACGGCCGGCACCCTGGGAAAAATGCTGGCCATTTACGGCGTCAAAGTGTCGGGGAGTGCAAAGAACCCGGAGCCGACGTTTGTCGACGGCACATCCGGTTTCTCGTTGCTGCGCTCGGGCCTGACATGGAACCGGATCACCAATAAATATACGGCATCCATCACGCTGACCAATACGAGCGGAACCACGCTCACGGGTCCGTTTCAGCTGGCATTCAACCACCTCACCGCCGGCGTCACGCTCGACAACGCCAGCGGCACGCACGACGGCGTCTCTTACATCACCGCTGCCTCCGCTGCGCTCGCGCCCGGCGCATCGCTTACCGTGCCGGTCACCTATAGCAACCCGAACAAGGTCGCCATCGCTTACACGAATTCGATTTATATCGGCAATTTCTAAATCCGGAAAGACTCAATCATGCGTAATGTAAAAACGTTCGTTCCGCAATGCCTGTTCGCATGGGCGCTGTTTGCACATGGCGCTGCGCAGGCAGTCCCGAGCTACCACGTCACCGTGAACACCGCTGCCTATACCGGCCAGGCGCTGATGGATTTCACCTTCCTGGCGAATGCGGGGGTGACGCCGGCGACTGCCGTGCTGAACCACTTCGTCGGCGCGTTTGGCCCGGAGTTCGATCGCTCCACCGGAGTGACCGGCCTCGTGCCAGGGCAGGTCGCACTCGGCAATCAAGGCGGAGGAAGCTATTTCACCCAGTGGGTCAGCCTCGGAGGACTGTTCAGCTTCGATGTGCAGTTCGATGGCGACTATGCGAGCACCGTCAATGTCGATGCGTCGCAGTTCAACGCCACCTTGTATAGCAGCGGCTTCGGCAGCTACATCGGCGGAGCCGGCAGTTTCGCCGCATTCGAATTGCTACCGCTTTCCAATGGCTCGCCCGGTCAGGTGCTGGTCTCGTCGCCCAACGGCATGGGGACAGTGAGCGCCATTCCCGAACCGTCGGGATTGTTTTTGAGCGGATTGGCCGTGCTGGGCCTGGTTCGACGGCACAAGCGTCGCCGCGTGGCGGCATCGCGACATGCCCCGTCAACCGGTCACGACATCTAAATCGGAGCGTCCATGAAAACAATCATTCTGAAGACCCTGGTATTGGCAACCCTCGCCGCCGGGCAGGCCTACGCGGCGCCCATTTCCCTGGACAAGACTGCCAGCATCACCGCGAGGTATAACGGCAACGCCGCGGATATTGTCGGACTCGATCATGATTTCCAGGTCGAAGCCGGCAGCAATACGACCACCCTTGACCCCAGCAACACCGGCGTCGAATTCCTGACCGCCGACGCCTTGTTCGGATTCGATTTCTCGACAACCGGCCTGCTGACCGTCTACAACAACCTGCCGGCCGCCAGCAATGCCGACTACCGGCTGACCTTCGATTTCGACAGCGGCCTGGCGCACCCGATCGCCAGCTTTACCCTCGTCGACGGCAGCGGCCTGGCGAGCGGCGTGCCGGGCCTGACGATCCTGGGCGACCACAGGATCGGGTTGGATTTGAGCGGACTCGTCTGGACCGACGGCTTCGGCCAGTTCAGCGCCCAGCTCGGCACCACCGAGGTGCCCGAACCGGCCAGCGCGGCCCTGTTGCTGGCCGGCGCGACCGGGCTGGCAGCTGCCCGCCGCAAGCGCACATCACGTGCGTGATCGACGACCGTCCCCTTCAAGGAGAATCGAATGCGATACCTGAACGTCAAGGCGGCGCTGCGCGCGACCGCCCTGCTTGCGGGCGCCCTGTGCGCGGCTGGCAATATGGCGACCATTGCACATGGCGCGACGACCGACCCTGCCCGTGCGACCGCGCCTCCAGATGGCTGGGCCAGCCAGGGCGGAGGCACCACGGCCGGCGCCGGCGCCACCGCCGACCAGATCTATACCGTCACCAACCGAGCCCAGCTGCTGGCAGCGATCGCCAACGGCGGCACGACGCCGAAGATCATCAAGCTGGCCGGCACAGTCGACATGACCGAGGGCAAGCCATACACCTCGACCTCCGACCAGGCGGCGCGCGGCGCCATCCGCCTCAAGAGCAACACGACCCTGATCGGCGACGGCGCGAGCGCCGGGCTCGTCAACGGCCACATCATCCTGTCGAACGTCAGCCAGATCATCATCCGCAACCTGAAGATCCAGAATCCGTGCGACGTCGGGCCCGTGTGGGACCCGACCGACGGATCGACCGGCAACTGGAACGCGGCCTATGACGCCATCGGCCTCTCCGGCTCGGATCACGTGTGGATCGACCACAACTCGTTCACCGACGCGCCGGTCACGGACAACTTCCTGCCGATCGAGAACGGCCACGTGAAGCAGTGCCACGACGGCGCCGTCGACATCACCAACGCGTCCGACTACGTGACCGTGTCGTACAACGTGTTCGGCGAGCACGACAAGAACAACCTGGTCGGCTCCAGTCCTACCGCCACGGCGGACGAGGGCAAGCTGCGCGTCACCTTCAGCAACAACGTGTTCCGCGCGATCCAGTCGCGTGCGCCGCGCGTGCGTTTCGGCCAGGTCCACCTCTTCAACAACTACTACGTGGGCAGCAAGACCGCCGACGTGTACAAGAACAGCTACAGCGTGGGTCCGGGCGCGAATGCGAAGATCCTGTCGAACGCGAACGTGTTCGAGATCGCGGGCGCGAGCGGCTGCGACAGCGTGGTGAGGAATCCGGGCGACGCCACGGCCGGCACCTTCAAGGACGCTGGCTCGCTGCTGAACGGCGCGGCGCTGGGCGCGTGTGCGGTGTCGAACGCGACGACGTGGACGCCGCCGTACGCCTACACACCCCGCCCCGCCGCGCTGGTCAAGGCGAATGCGCTGGCGCAGGCCGGTGGCGGCAAGCTGACGACGGCGATCACCGGCACCGGCAAAGTCACCGTCGACACGGGCCCCGTCCTGAACTGCCCCACGTCCGGCCTCTACTTCTGCGACGACTTCCAGAACGATACGGCCGACAAATGGGACCTGAAGCCGGTAGCGGGACCGAACGGCAGCTTCAGCGTCGTTCCGGAAGCCGCCGGCAGCGCCAGCAAGGTGTTGCAGTACACGGCCGCCACGACCGGCGGCGTGCTGGCCCTGGTCAAGCCTGGCGCATTCACCGGCGTCGCGTCCGCGGACTACTACCTGGAGGCGCGCATCCGCCCGATGACCAACGGCGCCACCAGCACCAAGCAGCTCTACCTGATCACCCGCTACGTCGATGCCGGTAACTGGTATGGCGCCGGCCTGAACGTGCAAAGCAGCACCACCAGCACGCAGGTCGAGATCGCCAAGATGCTGAACGGCTCGCTGAGTCGCGTGGTCCAGGCAAGGTCGCCGATTGCCATGGACGCCCAGTTCTATACCGTGCGTTTCGAGCTGATCGGCAGCAAGCTCACCGTCTACCTGGACGGCAAGAACATGGGCTCGGTGACCGATGCGTCGTTCGCGCAGCGTGGCCTGATCGGCCTGTACACGACCAACAAGTCGTTCCAGATCGACGACGTGCACGTGGGCGACCCGCGCATGAAACCGGTGCAGCTGACCCTGAACCCATCGGCCCCGACCTATACGGCGGAAGCGGGGGATGCGCCGACACGCATCACCGTCACCGCCGTCGCCGCCGATGGAGCAGCCGACAGCTTCGCCGTCAGCTCCAGCAATCCGGACGTGGTCAGCGCGGTCGCCAGCGGGAATACCGTCACGCTGACGCCGCTGTCCGCCGGCAACGCCAGCATCGTCTTCACCAGCGGTTCCGAATCCACGCTCACCCGTACCGTCACGGCCAACGTGGCGCCGCAATTCGTCCAGCCAACCCAGACTTACCGGCTCCAGGGCGCAAGTGCTCCGGCCGCACGTGCCAGCGCCGCCAACATCGATACCGTGCTCAAGCTCACCTTCGACAGTCCGCCGACGCTGGGCACGAACGGCAGCATCCGCGTCTTCCGCATGGCCGACGATAGCCTGGTGGACGTGATCCGCACTCGCGGGGAGACGGACGCGATCGGCTATGCCGGGCAGACCGTCGTTCGGCGCGTGAACACGACGCCGATCCGGATCGACGGCAATACGGCGACGATCGCACTGCACAGCGGCAAGCTGGACTACGGGACCGACTATTACGTCGCCATTGCAGACGGCGTGTTCACCAATACCACGCTGGGCGGCACGCCTTTCGTCGGCATTGGCAAGCTGGGCGGCTGGTCGTTCACCACGAAGGCGGCCGCACCGACCGCCAGCACAGTCACGGTCGATGACGACGACGATGCAGCGGATTTCCGCACGGTGCAGGGCGCGCTGAACTACGCGATGCAGAAGTTCTCGAAAACGGCGCCGGTGACGGTCAACGTGAAAAACGGCACGTACGATGAATTGCTGTTCTTGAAGGGCAAGGACAACGTGACGATCAAGGGCGAAAGCCGCGACGGCGTCCTGATCCGCTACACCAATAACGACAGCCTGAATCCGGGCACCGGGGCGAGCCAGCCGCCGACCACGACCGGTTCCCCGGCCGGCGGGCGTGCGGTGATGCTGATCGAGTCTTCGGACATGCTGGTGCTCGACAATCTCAGTCTGAAGAACACGACCATTCTCTCGCCGTCGATCTCGGGCCAGGCGGAAACGCTGTACTTCAACAGCGACACGCGCCTGGTGGCGAAGAACGCCAGCTTCTACAGCGAACAGGACACGCTGAACCTGAAGGGCTGGGCATGGTTCTACAATGCCCTGGTGGCCGGTAACGTCGACTTCATCTGGGGCGGCAGCCACGCAGCGCTGTTCGAGAACAGCGAGATCCGCAGCGTCGGCATCAGTACCAGCGCGACCGGCGGCGGCTATGTGCTGCAGGCCCGCGTGCCGTCCGCCAGCGACATCGGTTACGTGTTCCTCAACAGCACGCTGACCCATGGCCCGGGCCCCGGCCGCAATCACGGCGACATACCGGCGGGCGCCACCTACCTGGCGCGCAGCCCGGGCGGCACCGCGTCCTGGGACAACATCGCCTTCATCAACTGCAAGATGGATACGCACATCGCAGCCGCCGGGTGGGCCGGGCTGGGCGTGAACGGCCAGCCTGCGCCGAACCCGACCGTGCCAAACGCCAGTTCCGGCTGGCGCGAGTATGGCAGCACGACACTGGCCGGCACACCGATCGACCTGCGCATGCGCGTAGGTGGCTATACGCTCGGCGATACCGACGTTGCGGACAGGTTCGCAACCCGCGCAAAGGTATTCTCAGCCTACGGCGACGGTGTGGGCTGGAATCCGCAGCCGTAAGCGCACGCGAGACTTGGGAGTGCCCCGCACGTTCGCGGGGCTTTCTTCTTGCGACGCTGTACAAAGACGCTGTGGTCCGACCGGTTCCGTCAAGCGGCTCGACACGCGCCGCATGTAGTCGCGTTCGCGCCATAAACTAATGGGAGATTCAAACCATCTTCGACAGCTCTGAAGCGTGCCGCAGACGTAGACCAGCGCCACAGCGCCGATCCATAGAGATGCTGGAGGCGAGGACGGGAGTCGAACCCGTCTGGCGCGACTGGAGCGCAAGCAAGGACCAGCCAGCTGCGCCTGGGCGGCGCGGACGATGTCCTGCGGCTACACGTTACGCTGCCAGAAATGGTTCTGGATAGGTTGGCCAGCTCCTCGCACGTTGTCTCGCCAACCCGGAATCGCGGCAACAATACTAATGTGGCGTGTGCCGCACGAGCGACCGCGGCTCTCGAATACCACCTTCCCGCACCAGTAAGTCGACACCATGACCGCATCATTTTCGACTGATTTGGAACTCAGTGAATAAAACAATTGATATGGACTAAAATATTGTTGAACCGCTGTTGAATTGCAGCATCAAATTGATGAATGAAAGGAATGGCGCCCAGCATACGGAAGACACACCAACCGCAGTCGCAGTGGAAACTCCAAGCGTTGCCTGAGTTCGGCATCTGTCCTCCGACCATAATAAATCCAAAGCCTCTCGCAATCTGACATCTTTCCGAGTTTTTTCAATGACTTCTGTCGAGAAGCCGAGTCAATTTCAATAGCCAGAATTATCTTCGAGTCGCGCAGCCACGCGACATCTATAAATCCGCGGTACTCTCCCTCCATTTCCGGCACTTCGAATTCCGCCTCCCCGACACAGCCAAAGTCTGCCGCGAGCGCGACTAACATTCGTTGATAGTTACGATGGAATTCCAATTTCGAACGGGCATGCGCTTTGATGGTGTCGTAGCAGGCCTCCACTCGCCGCACCAGACCGTCAAGATCAATCGATTCCATTTTCTGCGTTGGTCTCTTTGTTAATTTTCGCTCGAGTCATTCGATTTCACGGCGGCCAGTTCAGCCATCGTCATGCCGTTAACATGTTTGTATGCACCCTCGATCGGCGGAACACCAATCAGGCGGGCCATTGAATTGTAACTGGAACTCTCACGGCGAGGGCCACCACCCAGCACATCTCCGACAAGGCCAATGACCGCCGAGCCGTCGTCCACAACTGCCCAGGCCGCCAGCGGGAACACGATGGGCTTGCCGCTCACTTCGTCCTTGGACACAAAGTGCCACCCATCGGCCGGTGAGGTTTGTTTGTACATTGCCTTCATCCCTCCCAAAAATATCGGAGCTGTTGCCATAGCTTGTTGAGGTCCCTCATTAACGTCGTGTTGCACTCGACTTCTCAGACGTTGATGCCCGGTTAGTCGAAGACCAGTTCACGAGAGAGTGTTTCGGTACATTTCGCAGCGTCAATTATCACTTGAGCGCCCTCGACGCGCGCTGCGCGAGCCGGTGCGAATGTTGACACCGTTGTGAGTCTCGTGGCGCTGAATTGCCTTGATGAGAGCCGAACCAGATCCGTAAGATCAACGGGAATCAAACTGACCTATCAAGTACGTACAACCGAATTCCAATTCGCCGCCATCCATTAAAATCACTTTTGCCTTATCGTCTCTAAATCCCGCAATATCGTCCAATAGAGAAAAGCCTCTCGCGTCACGAAGCGCGGACTTCTGATGAACCAAGCCGCTTGAGTTAGAAGGTGGCGGAAGTTGGCATTCAAAATTGCATGACGTGAGTGATCCCCGATCTAATGGCGATTGCCCGGGGTTTGATTTACGTTGCCTGATCTCCGTCAAGCAAACCCCTTCGTTTGATTGCCAGCTACTAGGCTTGCGTGCAGACTTCCTCGAAACAATGGCTCTCAGTTATTCAGCAGCCAGACTACAAAATGACAGGGAAGGCAATCTCATGAGCGCTAGATGGCTTGGGTCGTCCCATTTCGCTTCACCAGGCAACGTATGCGTCGTGCTGGCATATTCAGCAGGCGGGGCAGCAATGATGAACACGTGGCTATTCATGGTTCACGCAAGCCTGCTTGCATACCTTCTGATGACGATACTCTTGCTCTCCCCTGCCCTATTATCGATGCTACGCATCCGACGGGCAAAATCTGAAGGCGGGGACGCCCTCCTCGTACACGTCAAAACGGACACCGGAATTTCCAACATTGGCTGGCCAATCGTGCTGCTGATGACTGGAAGCAGCCTCGGTCTCCTGATCGTACTGGGAAGTACTGTACTGCTCGGGGTTTTCGCCATTGGCTGCAGCATGGTCCCCTGGTACCGCATTCGTCTTTGTCGGGAACGCCCTGTTTGGGCCGGCCTGATCATGTGCGGCGGCGGTGCAATCGTAATCGCCATCTACCGCCACTATGTCGGATTTATGTTCCTGCCTCTCGCGGCCTGGATCCTTGGCGTGGCCGCCCTGAGCGTTCTCCTCGGATCGACACCCAAAAAACTTCCAGGGAAACAGTCCGAGCAGGCAGACCCCGTACCGGCCGAATCCTGACCAGGCAGATTCTGTTTGCCTTGGCACATGGACACACGTCACCCAACCGCATCGGCTCCACGCGTCGATGCGGCCGGGCATTGATAACACAAGGACTGACGAGGAACGAATGCCATCGAAGCGCAATACATCCTTGCGGTCGCCGGGTTGGCACGGCAGCGGGATGCCATCGAAGTCTCCGCGCATGTGTCCACCGCGCTATCGGCAAGGTGGCGCGTTCGCCATCATGGCGATGCCGCTCCTTCTCCTGATGATCGGAATTTGTGCGTTGGCGCTGGACCTTGGACAAATCTATAACCGCAAGGTGGACCTCAACGGGTTTGCCAAGAATATTGCCTTGGCGGCGGCACATGAGCTGAACGGCACCTCGGCCGGCATCGCTGCAGCACGGGCAAAGGCAAAGGAAACGGCGGAGAGTCTGAAGTACCAACACTTCAATCGCGGAACCTCGTTCGCATGGAACGACGCGGCCCTCACCTTCAGCACCGATTCTTCGCGCACGGGAACGTGGGTCGACGGTTCATCCCCGTCGGGTTTGTACTTCGCCAAGGTCGACACGTCTGCGCTCGACCCTGCAGCGGGCCAGGTCAACACATTTCTCATCTGGATACTCTCGTCGTCGCAGAGAACGGTACAACTCAGCGACAGCGCCATTGCAGGACGCAAGCAGATTTCGGTCACGCCAATCGGGGTATGCGCGATGGACTCGACCCCCGCCGTCGCGCGCACGAACACGGGCGCCCCGGCCACCGAACTGGTCGAATACGGTTTCCGCCGCGGCATCAGCTACGATCTCATGCAACTCAACCCGAACGGGACCTCGCCGGTCCGCTACCTCATCAATCCTGTCATCGCGCCGGGCGTCTCCAGTTCGACATTCGACACTTCGCTGATCGGACCATTCATATGCACGGGAGCCATGTGGGTGCCGCGGCTTTCGGGCGGCGCGGTGCGCGTGTCCCCCTTGCCTTCGACTTCGCCTCTGGCCGACCTCTCCGCGCAACTCAACACGCGTTTCGACGACTTCAGCAGCCTGCAATGCGGCCCGTACGGCGCGCCGCCGGATTACAACATCAAGGCATATGCCTACGGAACGACTGGCGGTGCGCCCTGGATGGTCCCGACGACGGGAAGCGCGGCGGCCATGTCCACAACCTCCCGCGACAAGCTCGAGACGATCGCCGACCTTCCCTCTGCCCCAGCGGGCACCACAGCGGGATCCTACGGACCATTGTGGACGTTCGCAAAGGCGGCCAAGTATCCATCCTACGTGTCGCTAGGGAGTCCCGAACCTGCCACGGGCTACTCGACCTTTTCGACGAGCGACTGGACGAACCTTTATAAGCTTGGCCCAACTGTATCCGGCTACCCTTCGAGCTCGACGCCATATGCAGCCACGGGTGGCGCGAACTATCGTGCGCCGAGCGCAGCGAACCGGAACATCTCAACATCGCAACGTCGCGTCCTGAACATCCCCCTGCTTTCATGCCCCGTGCCGGCCGGCTCGAACGTACCGGCGACCGTCCTCGGAATCGGCAAGTTCTTCATGACCGTTCCGGCGACCGCGAACTCCCTGATCGCCGAGTTTGCGGGAACGCTCGCGGAACAGTCGATATCCAGCCAAGTGGAGATTTACCCATGACGACGTCGCCCGCAAAGCGGGTGTCCCCGAAGACGCGCCAGCGCGGCGTCGCTGCCGTCGAGGCGGCCTTGATCGTGCCGATCTTCGTGGTCCTGCTCACAGTCCCGATCTACTATGCACGATGCTTCTGGCACTACACCGTCGCGCAGAAGGCGGCACAGGATGCGGCGCGCTACCTTTCGCAGGTATCGGCTGCGGAGATGCGGGCACCGGCGTTGGCGCAGGCAGCCGGCAACATTGCTTTGCAGATAGCGCAAAAGGAAATGGTGGAATTGGCGCCGGGTTCCGCGATGGGTGTCCCCGTCGTGCAGTGCGACTATCTACCGTGCGGCACCGTCATCGGCACCCCCCCGGCCACCGTTCGTGTCTACATCACGTTCAGCATGTACGACGACGTTTTTGGTGTCATCGATGCGGGCAGATTCGGCCTTGTCGTCACCGCAGATATTTCCATGCGCTATGTCGGCAACTGACCGGAGAATCGACATCATGGACCGATCATTGCAACGCCACGTGGTACGTCCACTCACTTCCCAAGGGGGCACGGCTGCGGTCGAGTTCGCGATAGTTGCTCTGTTTTTTTTCATGCTTGTATTTGGCATCCTCGAACTTGCACGCATCATGTATGTCTTCAATACCTTGCAAGAGGTCACACGACGTGCCGCCGCCGCCGCGGTCAACGTCTATCCGACCGATACTGCGGCACTCGCCAGCCTGAAACAGGATGCCGTCTTCCGGAGTTCTCCAGGGGAGCTGCCCCTGGCGCCGCCGATCACCGACAGCTACGTGCGCATCGAA
Organism: Massilia sp. CT11-137; assembly: GCF_047302885.1. NCBI lineage: Bacteria > Pseudomonadati > Pseudomonadota > Betaproteobacteria > Burkholderiales > Oxalobacteraceae > Massilia > Massilia sp. CT11-137. Next base: position 2,896,663 of record NZ_JBKYMP010000002.1, on the reverse strand, counting down.
TACCTGGCGTACGACCTGTCCGTAATTCCAACAAGCTCCCTGCCAAGCTGTGCCGCCACCAACCAGCAAACCTGCATGGCGAATCCGCGTTCCGGAAGCTGCATCCATTTCGTGCAGGTTCAGGTCTGCGATCCGGGCGATACCAGCACCTGCGTCGCTGCACAATCACAGGCGGTGTTCCCGCTAGTAAATTTGCCGATACTCCTACCCAAAGCACCGACAATTTCCCCAGTCGAAACCTTAGGCTACAAGCAGGGCGTACCGCCTTGCCCACCGTGACCGATCGGTGATCAAGACAGCCGGGCCACACTTGGCAAATCGTGCTTAACGTGGCCCCGTCAGTCAACATACTCAGCCGGCTAATGTAAGCTGTGTCCGCTTCCACCTTGGCAGCTGCCGGCGCTGCCCCGTACTGCTATCTTTTTCCAGCTCCTGGTCGGCGCCACCGGTTCGTGCCCGGCGCCATGCGCGACCGGCCGGCAACGCTGTCGGCCATCGTCGAAGTCGACGAGACGTATCGGCTCGAATCGCAGAAGGGGGCATGGAATCTCACGCGGCCGCCGCGAAAGCGGGGTGGCATGGCCAAGCGGCGGGGTATCAATCGAGAACACGATTGCCTGCTCATCGCGCGCGACCGCAGTGGCCGTACGCTCGATTTTCATACGGGGCGCGGCCAGGTGACGGTGGCGCAATTACATGAGTGCCTCAAACCCGTGCCGCCGGACGACGTCCTCTTGATCACCGACGGCGCCATCGTCTATCGGCATTTCGCGCAGCAGGCCCGCATCACGCATGAAGCGGTGAACGTGAAAGCGGGGCATCCGGGCGCGCGGCGCGATTCACATTCAAAACGTGAATAGCTGGCACAGCCGCTTCAAGACCTGGCTGGTGCGGTTTCGCGGCGTGGCGAGCCGCTACCTGATCCATGACTCGGGCTGGCAGCGCGTCCTGGACGATCGTCGGCTCACGAAGCCGGCCCATCTGCTGTGCGCTGCGGTCCAGCTCGGCTAGGCGAGCGGGTTACCGAATTATCGCGAACACAGCCATATTTTTTCGTCGCGCTTTCAGGCACAAGGCGGGGCGTCCCCAGGCAAGGGCCGCACTCCTTCATCACACAACCGCCGCATCTACGCCACGCCGCCTTGACCACAAGAGCTTCGCGGTCTTTCGCCCGCAAGAGTGCGCCCATGCTGGGCGCACAAACGAAAAAAGCCAGCTTATCGCTGGCTTTCTTTTTGGTTCCGTTCTCCCAAGTTGTTTTGCTCAACTCGCGGCTGGAATCTACGTGTTTGACTCGAAACCTGAAATTCTGGTGGGCGGTGCAAGTTTCGAACTTGCGACCCCAGCAGTGTGAATGCTGTGCTCTACCCCTGAGCTAACCGCCCTACTTTTTACTGCTTTACTGCGATTGCGTCGCTGCAATGACGAGCATTATAGGGGGACTTTTGCGTTTTGTCACCCCTGCGGAGAATATTTTCTCCAAACACATTCTCCCTTCACGCCTTTGTCGAGTGCGGCAAGGACGTTCTCATGCTCGGCGAGCTCGTCGGCAGCAGCCGGCAGCACGAGGATCTCGCCCAGCGGGCCAGCTTCCAGCACGATGCCGCCGCCGCCCGTCTCGACCTCGACGTCCATCGACAGCGTATTCTGGCCGCGGGTCATCGCCAGGTAGACGTCGGCCAGCAGCTCCGAGTCCAGCAGTGCGCCGTGCAGCTTGCGGTGCGCGTTCGAGATGCCGTAGCGGTCGCACAGCGCGTCCAGCGAGTTGCGCTTGCCGGGGTGAAGTTCCTTGGCATGGACGAGCGTATCGATCACGTTCGAGCAGTGTTCGACGAACGGCGGCAGGCCCATGCGCTCGAACTCATGGTTCAGGAACGCAAGGTCGAACGGCGCGTTATGGATGATGATCTCGGCGCCCTGCACGAATTCGCGCAGTTCGTGGGCGATCTCGTGGAACTTCGGCTTATCGCTGAGGAACTCGGTCGTCAGGCCGTGGACCGCCAGTGCCGCTTCGTCCGAGTCGCGCTCGGGGTTGATGTAGCGGTGGAAGTTATTGCCGGTCAGCTTGCGGTTGAAGATCTCGACGCAGCCGACCTCGATGATGCGGTCGCCGGTGCGCGGATTCAGGCCTGTGGTTTCGGTATCGAGGACGATTTGGCGCATGCGCGTGGAAACTCAAAAAAGCGTGGAAAGAACCGGTAAGTATAACAAAATCAGCGCAATATCAACGCTTTAGCGAAGCCGCACCCATGTTGGCGAGAGCGTCGGCGCGCTCGTTGCCGGGGTGGCCGTTGTGGCCACGCACCCAGCGCCATTCGACGGCGTGCTGCTGCTGGGCGGCGTCCAGCGCCTTCCACAGGTCGTCGTTCTTGACGGGTTCCTTCGCCGACGTCTTCCAGCCGCGCGCCTTCCAGCCGTGGATCCATTCCGAGATCCCCTTTTGCACGTACTGGCTGTCCGTGTGCAGGACGACCTCGCACGGGCGGTTGAGGACGGTCAGCGCCTCGATCACGGCGCGCAGTTCCATGCGGTTGTTCGTCGTGTTCGGCTCGCCGCCGAAGATTTCCTTTTCATGGCCGCCATCGGCCACGAGCAGCGCGCCCCAGCCGCCGGTGCCCGGATTTCCCTTGCAGGCGCCGTCGGTAAAAATCTCAACTTTGGTCATGCTGCGCTTCTTCCTTATGTCTTACTTGTGATGTTCGTTGCGGTTCGTCGCCGGCACCGCCTGCGGCGCCTTGCTCGTCTTTTTATTCCAGGCCGGACCGATGATGCGCATGCCCTTCACGCGCTTGATCGCGTGGACCATGTACACGGCCCCGAGATACGGCCACCAGCGCTGCCCCGCCCCTTCGATGAAGGCGAAGCGGTTGAGCCATTGCGCGGTCCGGAACGGCGGCGCGTAGCAGCCGAAATGGCTGCGCGTGACGCCGAGATTCAACAATTTTAACCAGTCTTTCAGGCGGGGCATAGAGATGAACTCCCCCGCGGCCGGCAGGTAGTCGCTGCTCGTGATGCGCCCCATCCCCTGGCGCACGCCCCACAGGCTGGCCGGGTTGAAGCCGCAGATGATCACCTGGCCTTCCGGGATCAGCACGCGCTCGACTTCGCGCAGCACCTGGTGCGGCTCGGCCGCGAATTCCAGCACGTGCGGCAGCACGACGAGGTCCAGGCTTTGCGACGCGAACGGCAGGTCGGCGAAGTCCAGCGCGACGGCGATCTGCTTGCCGGTGGCGGCATAGACCAGTTCGTTGGCCGTCGACGTGCGCGTCGCCGCCTGCCATTTGTTGGGCATGCGGTTGGCGGCCAGCGCGTCGATCTGCGGCACGCCGATCTGGACCGCGTTGAAGCCGAAAATATCGACCGTCAGCTCGTCCAGACACGCCTGCTCCCAGGCGCGCACGTACGCACCCGCCGGCGATTGCAGCCAGCGGTCGAGCGCTATAATGGATTTTTCGGATGCCGCGCTGTCCATGCCCAACCTTTATCGATACGCATATGATTCCCGTGCCCACTGAGCTGGCTGTCCTGACCGTGCCAGCGTTCAAGGATAACTATCTTTGGCTGATCCATGACGGCGTGCATGCGGCAGTGGTCGACCCCGGCGATGCCGAACCGATCCTCGCGGCCCTGCAGGCGAATGGCCTGACCCTGACCGCCATTCTACTCACCCATCACCATGCTGACCACATCGGCGGCGTGACGCGCTTGCTCGAACACAGCAACGTGCCCGTCTTCGGTCCACGCAACGACGGCATCGCCGTCGTGAACCACCCGGTGGGCGAAGGCGATGCCGTCGAGGTGCCGGGCCTCGCGCTCGAACTCGCCGTGCTCGACGTCCCCGGCCACACGAAGGGCCACATCGCATACATGCGCCAGGATGCGGGCGCGCACTGGCTGTTCTGCGGCGACACCTTGTTCGGCGGCGGCTGCGGCCGCCTGTTCGAAGGCACGCCGGCGCAGATGATGGCCTCGCTCGCGAAGCTGGCCACCCTCCCCGACGATACGCTGGTGTACTGCGCCCACGAATATACACTGTCGAACCTGCGTTTCGCCGAAGCGCTGGAACCGGGCAACCGCGCGCTGCAGCTGCGTATCGCCAACGACAGCCAGCTGCGCGGCACGCACCTGCCCACGATCCCGTCCACGATCGCGATCGAAAAGGCGACGAACCCCTTCCTGCGCACGGGCGAGCCCGCCGTCATCGGCAGCCTGACGGCGGCCGGCCGTCTCGCGCCCGGCGCCGACCAGGTGACCGTATTCGCCGCGCTGCGCGAATGGAAGAACGTTTTTTGACGACGGTCCGCTGCTACGCGGATCCCATCAGCCCGTATGCGTGGCTGGCCCTGTCCGATCTCGCGCGGATCGAGGCCGCGGGCGCGCGCGTCGTGGTGGTACCCGTGCTGTTCGCGGGCCTGCTGGACGCCCACGGCACCGTCGGGCCAGCCGAAATCGATGCGAAGCGCCGCTACATGGCACGCGACGTGATGCGCGAAGCGGCGCGCCGCGGCCTGCCCTTCGCCGGTCCGCCCGGCCACCCGTTCAATCCGCTGACCGCCCTGCGCATGTGCACGGCCATCGACGATGACGCGCGTCGGCGCACGTTGTTCGTCGCGTTGACGCGTGCGGCGTGGGAACGGGGCGAGGACCTGATGGATGCGGCGACGCTAGTCCGACTGGCGGACGATGCCGGGCTGGATGGCGCCGGACTGTTCGCGGCGGCGCAGGCGCCGGCCGTGAAGCAGGCGCTGGCCGGTGCGACCGCGCAGGCCATCGGCGAGGGCGTGTTCGGCGTACCGACGTTCCAGGTCGATGGGGAACTGTTCTGGGGTGCGGACCGGATCGATGCCCTGCTCTGGCATGTGCAGGGCAGCGGCATCGATGAAGACGCGTTGCGCGCGTTTCTCGGCAGGGCGCCGCGCGCGCAACGTCAACGTTGACGACTCAGATTTCTTCGTACAGCGGCAGCGTCAGGAACTCGGCGAATTCTTCCGAGGTCGACATCTGTTCGAAGATCTGCGCGGCGCGGTCGTAGGTCGGGCTGTCGCCGTTCGGGGCGGCCGCCTTCGCGTTGGCCAACTCCTGCGGGATCATCTCGCGCACCATCCCGGCCGTGACCTTGCGGCCGTCTTCCAGCACACCCTTCGGCGAGCGGATCCATTGCCACACCTGCGAACGGCTGATCTCGGCCGTGGCCGCGTCTTCCATCAGGTTGTGGATCGGCACGCAGCCGTTGCCAGCCAGCCAGGCGCCCAGGTAGTGGATGCCCACGTTGATGTTGTAGCGCAGGCCCGCTTCCGTGATCGGGGTCTCCGGACGGAAGTCCAGCAGATCCTTGGCCGTCACCTCGACGTCCGGACGCTGCTTGTCGATCTGGTTCGGGCGGTCGCCCAGCACCTTCTTGAACTCGGTCATCGCCAGTTCGACGAGGCCCGGGTGCGCGACCCAGCCGCCGTCGTAGCCGTCGGTCGCGTCGCGTGCCTTGTCGTTGCGCACGCCGCCCATCGCAACTTCGTTCTTTTCCGGATCGTTCTTGATCGGGATCAGCGCCGACATGCCGCCGATCGCCGGGGCGTTCCGCTTGTGGCAGGTCTTCAGCAGCAGCAGCGCGTAGGCGCGCATGAACGGCGCCGTCATCGTGACCTTCGGACGGTCGGCCAGGCAGAAGTCCTTGTCCAGCTTGAACTTCTTGATGCACGAGAAGATGTAGTCCCAACGGCCCGCGTTCAGGCCGGCGCTGTGCTCGCGCAGTTCGTACAGGATCTCGTCCATCTCGAAGGCGGCGACGATCGTCTCGATCAGCACGGTCGCCTTGATGGTGCCCTGCGACAGGCCCAGTTCGTTCTGGGTCATGACGAAGATGTCGTTCCACAGGCGCGCTTCCAGGTGCGATTCCATCTTCGGCAGATAGAAGTACGGACCGGCGCCGCGGGCCAGCTGTTCCTTCGCGTTGTGCACCATGAACAGGGCGAAGTCGAAGATGCCGCCCGAGATGCGCTTGCCGTCGACGAGGACGTGTTTTTCGTCCAGGTGCCAGCCGCGTGGACGGACGACCAGCGTCGCGACCTTGTCGTTCAGCTTGTATTGCTTGCCGTTCTGCTCCAGCGAGATCGTCTTGCGCACGGCGTCGCGCATATTGATCTGGCCGGTGATCTGGTTGTCCCAGTTCGGGGTGTTGGAGTCTTCGAAGTCGGTCATGTAGCTGTCCGCGCCCGAGTTCAGCGCATTGATGACCATCTTGCGCTCGACCGGGCCCGTGATTTCCACGCGGCGGCATTCCAGCGCCTTCGGGATCGGCGCGATCTTCCAGTCGCCATTGCGGATGTGCGCCGTCTCGGGCAGGAAGTCCGGACGCTCGCCGGCGTCCAGGCGTTTCGCGCGCTCGACGCGGGCGGCCAGCAGCTGCTGGCGGCGCGGTTCGAATTCGCGGCTCAGTTTCGCTACCAGCGCGAGCGCTTCCGGCGTCAGGATCTGTTCATAGCCGGGCTTGATCTCGGCCCGGATTTCCATTCCGGCTGGGGTGGCGATGGTCATTGCGTTCTCCTGTTCTAGTATGAAATGTGGACAGTGCCGATGTTCCTGGCACAAGCCAGCTTGGCGTTTGATATTGCTTCCAGTATATTCACTATTAATCGCCTAAACGAGACAAAAAATATATTCATTTATGCTTTTTTGTCACAAGTGACGAACAGAATCGAGGCATTCCTTTGGACCATTTCCGTCAGATATCTACCTTTGTCGAAGTCATTGCCCGCGGCAGCCTGTCCGCAGCCGCGCGCGCGGAGGGCATCGCGCCGGCCATGATCGGCCGCCGCCTGGACGCACTCGAGGCGCGCCTGGGCGTGAAACTCTTACAGCGTACCACGCGCAAGCTGGCGCTGACGGACGAAGGGGCGGTGTTCCTTGAGGATTGCCAGCGCATCCTTGCCGAGCTCGAAGAAGCGGAAGCGGCCGTGTCGGAACGGAGCGCGCGCGCCACGGGGCATCTCGTCGTGTCCGCCCCCGCCGGCTTCGGGCGCCAGCACGTGGCCCCGCTGGTCCCCTCCTTCCTGGCCGAACACCGCGAAGTGAGCGTGAACCTGAACCTGTCCGACCGCGTCGTCGACGTCATCGGCGAAGGCGTCGACATCGCGATCCGCATCGCGAGCCTGACGGACTCGAACCTCGTCGGCGTGAAGCTCGCGGACAATCACCGCGTCGTCGTCGCGACGCCCGGCTATTTGAAGCGCCATGGGACGCCGCAGACGCTGGCCGACCTGTCGAAGCACAATTGCCTGGCAATCAGCAGCCAAGGCAGCCAGCGGGGCTGGACGTTCCGCGACCACGGCAAGATCGTCACGATGAAGGTGGGCGGCAATATGGTGTGCAACGACGGCGCCGTGCTGCACGACTGGGCGATGGCCGGGCGCGGGCTGGCCTGGCGGTCGATGTGGGAAGTGAGTTCGGAAATCGAAGCGGGCCTGCTGGTGCCCGTGCTGGAACAGTTCGCGGCGCCGGGCAACGATATCTATGCCGTATTCGCGCAACGCCGTCACTTGCCGCTGCGCATCAGAGTATTCGTGGACTTTCTGCGCCACGCGTATTCTCAGCCGGATTACTGGCGCAAACCGGGCTGACCGGCATGAAACGATAGGGCAAAAAAAAATCCTCGGAAGCTCCGAGGATTTTTTGTCATCAATTCAGCAGATTACAGCGGCTGAATGTTCGATGCTTGTTTGCCTTTCGGACCGGAGGTCACGTCGAACGAGACGCGTTGGTTCTCCTGCAGGGACTTGAAGCCCTGGCTCTGAATCGCCGAGAAGTGCGCGAACAGATCTTCGCCGCCTTCGTCCGGGGTGATGAACCCGAAGCCTTTGGAGTCATTGAACCATTTAACGATGCCAGTTGCCATTACAATTTCCTATTTCAGTTGAAGTGGACCGAAGTCCGTTTACGATCGTTTGAAGAAGCAAGAAACAAATGACAGACTAACTGCACTGCTACCGCGAATCCAACGATCCCTAATTATACCGAATAAACCCGCATGTACACGGTTTTCGCAAAATAAAACCGGGATCCGTGACAATTCCTGAAGCCAACCTTTTTACGGATCCCATTTGCGTCGGCAGTACGCAAAATATAGGGCATGGATGCGGATAAAGTTTGTCCTAAATCAAACGATTTCGGGACAGGTGCCTTGTTGTGGCGCTATACAGAAGACTCGTCGTTCGGGTATGCGGCCTTCGGATCGACGCTGCCCCACGCGATGAACACATCCAGTTCGGACAGCCACGCTTCCCACTCCTCCGGGGCGACGGCGTCGAATGTCGTCAGCACGCGCAGGCGCTGTTCCAGCATGCGCGCCTGCTGCCCGAGGATGCGGAAGCCGAATGTGGCGGACGAGCCGGCCAGCGTATGCAGCACCGCGTGCATCTGCTCGATGAGCGCGGCGGGCGGCCGTTTCGGCTCGAAGGCGTTGCGTGCGGCCGACAGGCGGCCGAGCGTTTGCGGCAGGCTCGCCGCGAATTTATCGTTCAGCTCCGCGAGGCGCGCGAAGAATTCGGCATCCGCACTCGAACTCATTTCGTGCCACTCATTTCGTACCAAATATACGATCGCCCGCATCACCAAGGCCGGGCACGATGTAGGCGTGGTCGTTCAGGTTGCTGTCGAGCGAAGCCACGTACACCTTCACGTCCGGATGGGCCTTGTGGAACACTTCCACGCCTTCCGGCGCCGCGACGAGGGCCAGGAAGATGATCTGGTCGCCCGTCACCCCGCGCTTCTTGAGCACGTCGACGGCGTACACGGCCGAGTTGCCCGTCGCGACCATCGGATCGCACAGGATGAACGTGCGCTCGGTCGTGTCCGGCAGGCGCACGAGGTATTCGACGGGCAGGTGCGTGTCCGGGTCACGGAACACGCCGATGTGGCCGACGCGGGCCGACGGCACCAGTTCCAGCAGGCCGTCGCTCATGCCGACGCCGGCACGCAGGATCGGCACGATGGCCAGCTTCTTGCCCGCGATGACGGGGGCGTCGATCGTCATCAGCGGCGTGTCGATCTGGCGCGTCGTCAGCGGCAGGTCGCGCGTGATCTCGTAACCCATCAGCAACGTGATTTCCCGCAGCAGTTCGCGGAACGTGCGCGTGGACGTGCCGCGGTCGCGCATGTGCGACAGCTTATGCTGGATCAGGGGATGGTTCAGGATGAACAGGTTCGGGAAGCGCGGATCTTGTTTCATTTATGCATGGCCGGCGCTTGTGGCAGCGGCGTGGTTATCTGGTAAATGGCCAGCATTATCCCAGTTTGTCCTGTCATTTGTCGAAGTTTTATCGGGGCTTATTCCACCAGTGCCCGGACGAGGATCGCGTCGCAGTCGACCCCGCCCGGCAGCCGGCCGAACGCGCCGCCGACGTCCACGGCGATGCGCGACGCCACGAACGCGTCGGCGACGCATGCCGGCGCATGGCGCAGCAGCAGCCCCGCCTGCACGGCCACGACCAGGTGTTCCGCGAGGCGGCGCGCGCCGTATTCGTCGGCCGCGAGCGTGGCGAGGCCGTCCAGCAGGCGCGCGCAATACGCGTCGAAGCGGCTGTCGCGGTCGGAGGCGAGCGCCAGTTCCGCCGCCAGCGCGTCGCGCGTCTCCGGGCCCTTGGAAAACGCCCGCAGCACGTCGAGGCACATCACGTTGCCGGAGCCTTCCCAAATCGAATTGACGGGGAATTCCCGGTACAGGCGCGCCAGCGGGCCGTCCTCGACATAGCCGTTGCCGCCCATGACTTCCATCGCCTCGGCGCCGAACGCGGGGCCGCGCTTGCACAGCCAGTATTTGCCGGCCGGCGTCAGGATGCGGCCCAGCAGCGCCTCGCGCGCGTCGGCGGCGCCATCCGGGCCCGGGTCGAAGCAGCGCGCCAGCCGCAGCGCGAACGCGGTCGCCGCTTCCGATTCCAGCGCCAGGTCGGCCAGCACGTTCTGCATCAGCGGCTGGTCGGCGAGCTTGCGCCCGAACGCGCTGCGCGCGCGCGCATGGTGCAGCGCGTGGCACAGGGCGGCCCGCATGATGCCGGCCGAGCCCAGCACGCAATCGAGGCGCGTGTGGCTGCCCATTTCGAGGATCGTCGGGATGCCCCTCCCCTCCTTGCCGATCAGCCAGCCTGCGGCGTCGCAGAACTCGACTTCGGACGACGCGTTCGACTTGTTGCCGAGCTTGTTCTTCAGGCGCTGCACGCGGATGGCGTTGCGCGTCCCGTCCGGCAGGAAGCGCGGTACGAAGAAACACGACAGACCCGCACTGCCGCCCTCGTCCGTCTGCGCCAGCACGAGATGGGCGTCCGATTGCGGGGCCGAGAAAAACCATTTGTGGCCGACGAGGCTCCACGCGTCGCGCCAGTCGGCGCCGAAGCGGGTCTCAGCCACGGACGGGCTCATGCGCGTCGCCCGCGTCGTGTTGGCGCGCACGTCGGTGCCGCCCTGTTTTTCCGTCATGCCCATGCCGATCAAGGCGCCCCGCTTCCGCCCGATCGGCAGCGAGCGCGGGTCGTAGGTGCGCGACAGGATCTTCGGCAGCCAGTGCGCCGCGATGCCCGGGTGCTGGCGCAATGCCGGAACCGACGCATACGTCATCGTCACGGGACATTGCGAGCCGTTCTCGACCTGGCCGAACAGCAGATAGGCGGCCGCACGCGCGACCTGGGCGCCGGGCCGCGGCGCTTCCCACGGCAGCGAGTGGGCGCCGTTTTCGATCAGCAGGCGCATCAGCTCATGCCAGGCAGGGTGGAATTCAACCTCGTCCACGCGATGCCCGCCGCGGTCGAAATTGACGAGGCGCGGCGGGTTGTCGTTCGCCAGCCGGCCCAGGTCCAGGACGGCGGCTGCGCCGAGTTCCCGCCCCAGCCGCCCAAGTTCGCCCTCCGCCCAGCCGGCGCCTTCGCGCACCAGGCCTTCGCGCAGCGCGCGGTCGCAGGCGAACAAGTCGACGTCACCGAACGGCGGCGCCTGGTTGAAAACCTCGTGGGTGTCGAATCGGTTCATGGCGTCCCTCCGGGAATGGCCGAGTTGTTGCAGCTGAGCATCATACGAACGGCGCAAAAGTTTCTACTTTGCACTGTATCGGCGACAATAACCCTTCATGCCCACCGCCGGGTTATCGGTTAGACAACAAGGCTAGCCCAAAGCCGCGTGCGGGGCAAGCGGCACCGATTCAGTGCCGGCACTGCGACGTGTCAAGCAGCGGCAGAAAGTGACACGGCATTGTGCTTTTTGGTGCCGGCTGGAATCTTTCGGTGATACATTGCTTGTTGTTTTGGTACACTCCAGCATTAAAGGCAGTTCCTGCCTAGATTTGAAAGCAGATATTTCGACAATGCGCGCCAGTTCACCCGCAGTACCGAACGATCCGCGTCATGCGGCCCCGGCGGCGAGCCCGGACGGCTACATGGAGGCGGTGGGCGACGTTGCGTTCCGCCTCGACCCTTCCGGCCTGATCCGCCATGCAAGCCAGCGCGCCCAGCGTACGTTCGGCGCGCAGACGCTGGCCGGCGCGGTATTGACGACACTGGCCGTCGAAGTCGACCAGGCCGCCCTGCGCAACGCCCTTGTCGATGCCGGCACGGCCAGCGATCCGATACTCGTCGAAGTGCGCCTGCGCTGCGCCGGCAAGGACGCCTGGTTCGAATTGCGCATCGGCCAGCTCCCGGGCAGCCATGAATTGCTGGCCGTCGGCCGCGACATGTCGGCCCAGCGCGCGACCGAACAACGGCTGCGCCACATGGCCACGCACGACGCGCTGACGGAACTCCCGAACCGCCTGCTGCTGTCCGACCGCATCCGCATGGTGATCGCCAATGCGCGCCGCTCGGGCCAGGGCTTCTGCGTCGCCACGATCGGGCTGGACGGTTTTAAAAAAGTCAACGACGGCCTCGGCCACCCGGTCGGCGACGCCGTGCTGCGCCAGGCCGCGATCCGCCTGCGCAAGACCTTGCGCGACAGCGACACGCTGGCCCGCGTCGGCGGCGACGAGTTCGTTGCCGTCCTGCCCGGCACATTCACGCCGGACCAGATCAAGCTCGTGAGCGGCCGCCTGCTGGCCGCGCTGCAATCGCCGTTCGAGGTCGACGGGCATACCGTGTACCTGGGCGCCTCCGTCGGCGTGTCGATCTATCCCGACCACGCCGAGGACGAGATCCGCCTGATCGCCCTCGCCGACGCCGCCATGGGCCGCGCCAAGGAAACCGGCAAGGGCCGCGCAGTCGTCTACAGCGTGCGCGAGAACGGCATGCCGCAGCACGACATCTCGCTCGAAGCCGCAATGTTCCAGGCCGTGCGCGAAGGTGAATTCCTGCTGTACTACCAGCCGATCGTGTCCAGCCGCACGCGCCAGATCGAAGGCTTCGAAACCTTGATGCGCTGGAAGCATCCGACCCTCGGCATGGTGCCGCCCGTGCGCTTCATCCCTATCGCCGAGACCAATGGCCTCATCAACCTGCTCGGCGCCTGGGCGCTGAAGGCGGCACTGGTGCAGCTGCGCCAGTTCGAGGAAGTGGCCAAGCGCGACCTGTACATCTCGGTCAACATCAGCCCGCGCCAGTTCCGCAACGACCGCTTCCTGAACGTGCTGGACGACGCCCTCGGCTTTTCCGGCGCGTCCGGCGACAAGCTCGTGCTCGAGATCACGGAAGGCACGCTGATGGTCGATCCGGCGCACGCGGAGGCGATCCTGACCAGGATGGCCGAACGCAACGCCCGCATCGCGATCGACGACTTCGGCACCGGCTATTCGAGCCTCGCCTACCTGAAACGCTTCCCGATCTCGGTGCTGAAGATCGACCGCGCCTTCATCAAGGACCTGCCCACCTCGACCAAGGACGCGGCGATCTGCAACGCCGTGCTCGACCTGGCCAAGCACCTCGACCTGTCGGTCGTGGCCGAAGGCGTCGAGACCGAAGAACAACTGACCTACGTCGAGTCGCGCGGATGCGACTACGTACAAGGCTACCTGACCGGGAAGCCGATGCCGGCCCACGTGGCCATGGCCGCGCTCAAGGAAAACCTGTACACGGAACTGCTGCCGGACGAATTACGGGCGGGCCTCACATGAACCAGACTGCTACCATCGAACGATCGCCGAAAGCCGACGCCACCCTCGCCCTGCTGTGGGAGCGGATCCGGCGGCGCGGCGACATGCCCGGCTTCACCAGGGCCATCAACGCCATCCTCGCGTCCATGCGCGGCGAGGACGAGCGCGACTTTTCCATGACCCAGACGGTGCTGTCCGACCCCGTGCTCACCCAGAAGGTGCTGCGCCTGGCGAACAGCGGCATGTACTCGGCCTTCGGCCAGCGCATCAACACCGTCTCCAAGGCCATCCTCGTGCTGGGCACGGAAGCCATCGGCCACCTGGCGCTGGGCCTGAAACTGATCGAGGAACTCAGTAAATCCACGCCGGATTCGCTGCAGGCCCACATCGAGATGGAAAAGGCCGTGCTGGCCGGGATGGTGGCGCACCAGGTCGCGGCCGAAGCGGCCACGCGCGATCCGGAAGAAGCCGTCGTGTGCTCGATCCTCCATTCGCTGGGCCGGATGATGGTCACGTTCTACCTGCCCGAGCACTGGACCCTGATGCAGCAGGCGGCAGGCGCCGGCGCCATCGACCCGATTGCCATCGCGCAACTGGGCCTGTCGCTCGAACAGATCGGCCGCGCCACCGCCGAACACTGGGGCCTGCCGCGCAACCTGATCGCCGGCATGCGCCGCGTGGAGCCGGGCTTGCGCGGTGCCGACTTTGGCCACGACGACTGGCTCGCCGCGCTCGGCACGATGGCGTCGCAATGCGCCGACAGCCTGTGGCACAACGACGAAGCGGGCGCCGAACAGGTGAAACTGCTGGCCGCCAGCTTCGCGCCGCTGATCGGCATCGAGCCCGACAACATCGTCGGCGCCATCGAGAAGGCGAAGGTCGAAGCGGCCGCGGACCTGTCGATCGCGCCGCTCGCGAATCCGCCCGAGAAGCGCGCCCGCACCGCAGCCGTCACGCGCATGCGCGAGGCCGGCAACAAGATCCTGCTCAGCGGCGTGGCCGACATGCGCGATGGCGCCGCGACCGCGACGCCGGGCCAGATGGTGGCGATGGCGATCGAGACGGCGTACCACGGCCTGTCGTTCACGCGCGCGTTCGGCTTCCTGCGCAACCGCCGCGACGGCCGCTACACGGCCAAGATCGGCCTGGGCGACAACGCCAAGACACTCGTGCCCAAGCTGTCGTTCGACGATACGTACGAACCGAACGTGTTCTTTGCCTCCCTCGGCAGCGACCGCGTGATCTTCATCGAGAACGCGCGCGATCCAAAATTCTCGAGCAAGCTGCCGGGCTGGTGGAAAGGCACGCTGTCCGAGGCACGCTGCTTCGTCGTCATCCCGCTGTGCACGCGCGGCGAGCCGGTCGGCTTCATCTACGGCGACTGGGACGACCGCTTCCCGTCCGTCTACCTGAGCCAGACGGAGTTTTCGCTGCTGAACGAATTGCGCGCGCTCGTCGTGACGAGCGTGGAGCGGCGGCAGCCGGTGGAAGCGGTGGCGAGCCGGGCCTGAACGTCGTCCCTGCGAAGGCAGGGCCCCACCTTGCGAGCGTCGCCGCAGCGCGACGAACCTGGGTTCCCGCCTTCGCGGGAACGACGTGTCAACTGCTCCGGTATTTAACGCAGGCGCGGCGTATCCACGTGCACGTCGCCGCACTGGGCGCGGTTCATCAGGGCGTGATCGATCAACACCAGCGCCAGCATCGCCTCCGCGATCGGCGTCGCGCGGATGCCCACGCACGGGTCGTGGCGGCCGAACGTCTCGACCGTCACCGGATTGCCCTGCTTGTCGATCGAGCGGCGCGGCGTGCGGATCGACGACGTCGGCTTGATGGCGATGGACACGGCGATGTCCTGGCCCGTCGAGATCCCGCCCAGCACACCGCCGGCATTGTTGCCCACGAAGCCTTCCGGGGTCAGTTCGTCGCCGTGTTCCGAACCCTTCTGCGCGACCGAGTGGAAACCGGCGCCAATCTCCACGCCCTTCACCGCATTGATGCCCATCATGGCGTAGGCGATGTCGGCGTCGAGCTTGTCATAGATCGGCTGCCCGAGACCCACCGGGACGTTCTTCGCCACCACGTCGATGCGGGCGCCGATGGAATCGCCCGCGCGGCGCAGTTCATCCATTGCCGCTTCCATGCGCGCGATCAGGTCGGCGTCGGACGTCGCGGCGAAGAACGGGTTGGCGTGCACGTGCTTGAAATCCTCGAACGGCACGGGAATGTCGCCCAGCTGGCTCATGCAACCCATGAACTCGGTGCCGTACTTCTCGCGCAGCCACTTCTTGGCGATGGCGCCGGCGCCGACGACGGGCGCGGTCAGGCGCGCGGACGAGCGGCCGCCGCCGCGCGGGTCGCGCACGCCGTACTTGTGCCAGTAGGTGTAGTCCGCGTGGCCGGGGCGGAACATCTCGACGATGTTGCCGTAGTCCTTGCTGCGCTGGTCAGTGTTCTCGATCAGCAGCGCGATCGGCGTGCCCGTCGTCACGCCTTCGTAGACCCCGGACAGGATCTTCACCTGGTCCGCTTCCTGCCGTTGCGTCACGTGGCGCGACGTGCCCGGCTTGCGACGGTCCAGCTCGGGCTGGATATCGGCTTCGGACAACGTCAGTCCCGGCGGACAGCCGTCGATCACGCAGCCGATTGCGGGACCGTGCGATTCGCCGAAAGTGGTTACGGAAAACAGCTTGCCAAATGTGTTGCCGGACATGGAATCTCGTTGGGTTGTGCGAATGGAATGGAAGATTCTACCAGCATGGACAAAGGACCGGTGAATAGACTAGTTGCATCAATAAAAATGTTTCCACATGGAACTTTTTTGCCTGAATGGATAGCATTGCAGATATACTGATTCACAACTATCGAGCTTAACCTGGAGACGCAGCAATGCCCGCACCGAACACGCCTCCGGGCGCCGCACAGGACGATGACCTGGTGTTCGCAGACGAGACGCCGGCAGACCCAGCTGTGAAGGACGGCGGCGCGTGGCGCGTGCTGATCGTCGACGACGATGCCGACGTCCATTCGACGACCACGTTCGCGCTCGGTGCGCTCGAAATGCACGGGCGGCCGCTGGCATTCCTGCATGCGTATTCCGGCGCCGAAGCGATGGACGTGCTGGCCCGCGAACACGACATCGCCGTGATCCTGCTCGACGTCGTGATGGAACAGGCCGACGCGGGACTGCACCTCGTGCGCCACGTGCGCGACACGCTCGGCCGCCACGACGTGCGCATCATCCTGCGCACGGGCCAGCCCGGCTATGCGCCCGAGATGGACGCGATCCGCGGCTACGACATCAACGATTACCGCACCAAGTCGGAACTCACCCGCACGAAGCTCTACACGAGCGTGGCCGCCGCGATCCGCGCCTACGAGCAGATCCGCGCGCTCGAAGACAGCCGCACGGGCCTTGCCGAAGTCGTGCGCGCCAATACGGAATTGATGGCCCTGCACACCGTCGGCGAGATGACGCTCGGCATCCTGCGCGAAGTGGCCGCCCTCGCCGGCCAGCCGGCGGACGGCGTGCTGTGCGCCTGCCCGCCGGGCACGGGCAACGTCGGCTGGCAGGTGCTCGCCAGTTGCGGGCCCAGCACCGACCTCGCGCGCGCCGGCATGCTGGCGCCGGGCGGCCAGGGCCCGGCCGCCGCCATCGCGCGCGCGCTGGCCGAACGGCGCAACCGGTACGAACCCGACCACCTCGCCCTTTACTTTTGCGGCAAGTCGCACCGTCATTTCGCCGCATGGCTGAAATTGGCGCATCCGCTGGACGCCCTGCGCCGCGGCCTCGTCGACGTCTTCACGAGCAGCATCGCCGTCGGCCTGGACAACGTCGCGCTGATGACCGCCCTGCACCGCGCGGCGTTCTACGACGGCCTCACGAGCCTGCCGAACCGGACACGCCTCGTCGAACTCATCGACGACAGCCTGCAAGCGCGCGCCGACGCGACCCTGTGCCTCGTCGACATCGACCAGTTCGCCGAAACGAACGACGCCCTCGGCCACCAGTTCGGCGACGCGCTGCTCGGCGCCGTGGCGCAGCGCCTGCGCACGCGCCTGGATGCGCGGGTGGCACTGGCCCGCATCGGCGGCGACATCTTCTGCCTGCTGGGCGAGGCCGGCCTGATCGATCCGGCCGCCGTGCAAGACCAGTTCGCGGCGCCGTTCTCGATCGAAGGCCAGGACGTGCAGGTGTCCGCCACGCTGGGCCTCGTGCGCCTGCTGGAGCATGACGGCAGCGCGGCCGATGCGCTGAAGGATGCCGACATCGCGCTGAAGCGCGCGAAGACCCAGCGGCGCGGCGGCCACTTCTATTTTTCGCGCGGCATGGGCGTGGAGATCCGCGAACGGGTGCGCCTGATGCACGCGCTGCGCAGCGGCTTCGCGCGCGGCGAACTGTTCCTCGCTTATCAACCCCAGGTCGAACTGGCCGCGCGCCGCGCGTTCGGCGCCGAGGCGCTGCTGCGCTGGCGCACGGAAGACGGCCGCTTCGTCGCGCCCGACCGCTTCATTCCGATCGCGGAATACTCGGGCCTGATCATCGACATCGGCGCGTGGGTGCTGCGCGAAGCCTGCGCGGAACTCGTGCGCGTGCGCGCGGCGGGCCACCTCGACTTCACGATGTCGATCAACGTCTCGCAAGTCCAGTTCCGCCATCCGCATTTCATCGACATGCTGCGCCAGGCGCTGCTCGATACGGGCGCGCCGCCGGAGCGTGTCGAGCTGGAGATCACGGAATCGATGGCGATGGAAGAACCCGATCTGCTGATCGAACGCCTCGCCGAAATCAAGCGCACCGGCGTGTCGATCGCCATCGACGATTTCGGCACGGGTTTCTCGTCCCTCTCCTACCTGCAGCGCCTGTGCGTGGACCGGCTCAAGATCGACCGCGCGTTCGTGACCGAGATCACGGACGCGGCACGGGGCAGCAGCATCGCGGAGATGGTCATCGAGCTGGGCCGCAGCCTGGGCCTGTCGATCATCGCCGAAGGTGTGGAGGACGAGGTGCAGGCGCAGATCCTGCAGGCGCTCGGTTGCCCGCTCGCGCAGGGCTATCTGTTCGCGCGCCCGCTCGCGCCCGCGGCACTCATCGAGTGGCTGGGCAGCGACGCGCTCACGCGCGCCGCGTAATCACCGACGACCGGTCAATCCTCGGCCATCTGCTCGGCAGGCCAGTCGCGAATATAGGCCTTGAGCATGCGGTTCTCGAAGCTCTGCGCCTCGAGCACGGCCTTCGCGACGTCGTAGAACGAGATCACGCCCAGCAGCGTGCGCGCGTTCATGACGGGCAGGTAGCGCGCGTGCTTTTCCAGCATGATGCGGCGCACTTCGTTGACTTCGGTGTCCGGGGTGACGGTGATCGGGCTGTCGTCCATGTGCTTGCGCACGGTGCCCGCGGGTTCGAGCGAACCGCCGTGCGCGTGCAAGGCCTTGATGACCTCGCGGAAGGTCAGCATGCCGACCAGGTCGCCATATTCCATCACGACGAGCGAGCCGATGTCGCGCTCGGCCATGGTGGCGGCGGCGTTGGCCAGGTCGGTGTCCGGCGACACGGTGTAGAGAATGTCGCCCTTGACCTGCAGGATTTCCGATACCTTCATTTGGACCCCCTTGATTGGAGATGCGTGCTGCGTTGTGTATTTCATAAATTTGACTCTAGCCTAAGCTCCCCAAAAAATCCACCTTTTTGCCTTGCAACCGTGCACTCTGCACCATCTTGATGATTAAATGTAACGGTTAGCGCTATCGGATGCTAGCATGCGCCTTCTTCGTTTTCAGGATGAACCCCATGAGCGGTCCCCGCTACCCCGGCTTCAGCACGCTGGCGCTGCACGTCGCCGCCGCCACGCCGTCACCCGACCCGGCCGTCGCCACGCTCGAGGAGCGCGCCGCCGCCCTCGAAGGCGGTGTCGCGGGCATCGCGACGGCCAGCGGCCAGGCCGCGCTGCATCTCGCGCTGGCCACGCTGGCAGGCAACGGCCACCACGTGGTCGCCGCGGACAACCTGCATGACGACGCGCGCGCCCTCCTCGCACACGGCCTGCGCCGCTTCGGCGTGACGACGACGTTCGTCGATCCGCAGGCTCCCGACGGGTGGCGCGCGGCCATCCGGCCCGAAACGCGGGTGCTCGTCGGCACGGCCCTCGGGCTGGAGGGCACCGTTCTCGACATCCCGCGCGTGGCCGCCATCGCGCACGACCACGACCTGCCGCTGCTCGTCGACGCGACGCTCGCCACGCCGTGGCTGCTGGCCGCGCTCGACCATGGCGCCGACCTCGTGGTCCATGGTGCCGCCTTGCTCGCGGGACAAGCGGACGCGCCTGGCGGCCTGCTCGTCGACGGCGGCACGTTCGACTGGCATGCCGCGCACACGCGCACGGGCCGCTACGCCGACCTGTGCGAACCGAATCCCGCCTGCGACGGCCGCGTGTTCGCCGAAGAGTCGACGGTCGGCGCCTTCGCCCTGTGTGCGCGCCACGTCGGCCTGCGCGCTTTCGGCACCGTGCCGGGCGCGCACGATGCGGCCGCGATCCTGCGGGGACTCGAGACGCTGGGCATGCGGATGGACCGCCACGTCGCCGGCGCCCGCAGG
This sequence comes from Massilia sp. CT11-137, assembly GCF_047302885.1. NCBI lineage: Bacteria > Pseudomonadati > Pseudomonadota > Betaproteobacteria > Burkholderiales > Oxalobacteraceae > Massilia > Massilia sp. CT11-137. The sequence continues at coordinate 2,877,017 of NZ_JBKYMP010000002.1, read as the reverse complement.
GTCGCGGAGACGCTCGCGGGTCACCCGGCCGTCGCCAGCGTCGCCTATGCGGAACATGCACTGCTGCCGCGCGGCGCCGGCGCCGTCGTCCCGTTCACGCTGCGGGGCGGCCCGGCCGCGGCCGGCCGCTTCCTCGATGCGCTGAAGGTCTTCGGCCGGGCGGATGCCATCGGCGGCCCCCGCTCGCACGCCACCGGCGCGGGCGCGGGCACCGTGCGCCTCTACGTCGGCCTGGAAGACCCGGACGACCTGGAGGGCGACCTCGCCCGCGCCCTGAAACTGGCGCAGAAAGGAGCCTGACATGCTGCTCGACGTGAACGGCAAGACCGCCTACGCCTACGCCGCCGGCAGCGCGCCTGGCCCGGAGGCCATCGTGTTCATCCACGGCGCCCAGAACGACCATTCCGTCTGGACGGCCCAGGCGCGCACCCTCGCGCACCAGGGCCACCGCGTGCTGGCCGTCGACCTGCCCGGCCACGGCCGCAGCGCCGGCCCCGCGCTGGCGGCGGTCGAGGAGATGGCCGCGTGGCTGCTCGACCTGCTCGACGCGGCCGGGATCGCCCGCGCCGTGCTGGCCGGCCACAGCATGGGGTCGCTGATCGCCCTCGAAGCGGCGTCCCGGGCGCCCGCCCGCGTGCGCGCGCTGGCCCTCGTGGGCAGCACGTGGCCGATGAAGGTGTCGGACGCGCTACTGGAGACGGCGCGCACGAACGAACCGGCCGCCATCGACATGGTCAACCTGTGGTCGCACGCGGCCATCGCACCGGCCCCGCCCAGCCGGCCGCAAGGTGTCTGGCTGGCGGGCGCGTCGCGCCGGCTGATGCAGCGCCTGTCGCAACTGAACCCGGATCAGCTGTTCCACACGGACTTCGTCGCGTGCAATACGTACGCGAACGGAGACGCGGCCGCGCAGGCCATCGCGTGCCCGACCCTGTTCGTGCAGGGCCGGCGCGACGCGATGACGCCGCCCCGTTCGGCGCAAGGGCTCGTGGCCGCGATCCCGCATGCGCGCGTCGTCGCGCTCGATTGCGGGCATGCGCTGATGACGGAACAGCCCGATGCGGTGAGCGCCGCGCTGGCGGACTTCGTGCGCGGCCTGGATTGATCTACACTGGACAGCAGGGAGACAACCGGGAGAGCAGCATGGCCGCCGTCCGCTACGACAGTTTCGCGCAGTTCTATCCCTGGTACCTGACCCAGCACGAGAACCGGATGTGCCGGCGCGCCCACTTCCTCGGCACGTCGTCGGCCATCGCGGGCATCGCGCAGTACATCGACAGCCTGAATCCGTGGTGGCTCGCCGTCGCCGTCGTGACGGGCTATGGCGGCGCCTGGGTCGGGCACTTCTTTTTCGAAAAGAACCGTCCGGCCACGTTCGGCTACCCGTGGTATTCGTTCCGCGCGGACTGGGTGATGTATTGGGAGATGCTGACCGGCAAGCTCAGCTGGTGACCCGGATAAAATGGTCAGCCAGCGTCTCGTCCAGCCCCCGCTCGACGGACGCCTCGACCTCGCGAGCGAGCGCGGCCGTGTCCAGCGCCAGCGGCGACTGCGCGCCATCGGCCGGCGGTCCGGCCTCGCTCTTGACGCCGCCGAACACGAACAGCCGGTAGACGTCCGCGAGCCTGACGAGGCGCGGATCGACGAGCAAGACCCAGCAATCGGTCCCGGCCCGCGCACCTCCGCCTTTACCCATCCTCCACCGCAGCGGTACCTGCTCCTCGACGTGCACGCGCCCGACCCAGCCGGCCGCCACCATCCGTTCCAGCAGCTCCGTCATCTCGTCGTAGCCGATGCGCGTGCATGCGCGGATCTGCGCACTCGACACCATCGCCGTCCCCGTCAGGCGCGCCCCGCCATGCAGCACCTTCAGCACGGCCATCGCATCGACGAAGGCGCCGCCCGGCACGGGTTCGTACCACCAGCGTTCGTACTTGACGATGGGCAGCGCGGCCGTCAGCAGCGCGCCGACCAGCGTGATCATCCACGACAGGTACATCCAGACGAGGAACAGCGGCAGTGCGGCCAACGCGCCATAGATGATGGCGTAGGTGGGGAATTGCCGGATGAAGATGGCGAACACGCGTTTCGCCACCTCGAACGCGATGGCGGCGACGAGGCCGCCCCACATGGCATCGCGCCAGTCGACGTCGCGGTTCGGCACCGTCATGTACAGCAGCACGTAGGCGCCCGTCGTCAGCGCGACCGACACGAGAGTGTAGAACACGGCGCCCAGGAACGGCACGAGGCTCATCAGCCCGTTGGTGGCGGAAAACAGTTGCGACGTCAACGTGAGCGACAGGCCGAACGCGAGCGGCCCCAGGGTGACGAGCGCCCAGTACACGAGCACCCGCTGCACGACCGGACGGGGGCGGCGCACCTTCCAGATCTGGTTGAACGCCCGCTCGATCGTGCCGATCAGCGCGACGGTCGTGAACACGAGGGCGATACCGCCGACGGCCGACAGCCCCGTCGCCTTGCTGGCGAACTGCGTGAGGTTCGACGTGATCGTGTTGGCGATCGCCTTCGGCATCAGCATCTGGACGAAGTAATTGTCCAGCGCCGTGCGCAGCTTGCCGAACATCGGAAACGTGGTGAAGATGGCCAGCACGATCGTCAGCAGCGGGACGATCGCGAGCGTGGTCGTGAACGTGAGGCTGCCCGCCACCTGCGGCAGCTTTTCCTCGGTCAGGCGGCGGCGCGCGAAGCGCACGAGGTCGCGCGCCTCGTTCCACGTCAGTCCGCGCACCCGGTCGACGCCCGTGTTGATCATCTCGGTCGTGCTGCGGGAAAGATTGGTGACGGTCTTGGAAAGCATCGAAAAAGCGCCGACGGCGAGCGTGTCATCTTGTAAAGCGCCCTATAATACCAACGATGAACCCAACCAATCGGATTATCCTCGTGTTGTATTACTCGCGTCATGGAAAGACGCGCCGGCTGGCCGAACTGATCGGCCAGGGCATCGACAGCGTGCCGGGCATGGAAGCGCGGTTGCGGACTGTTCCCGCGGTGTCGACGGTGGCCGAAGCGACGGAACCCGACATCCCGCGTGCCGGCGCGCCCTATGTGGAGCTCGAGGATCTGGCGGAGTGTGCCGGACTGGCGCTGGGTTCGCCTACGCGGTTCGGCAATATGGCGGCGCCCATGAAATATTTTCTCGACGGTACTTCCGCGCAGTGGCTGTCCGGCACGCTGGCCGGCAAGCCGGCCGCGGTATTCACGTCGACGGGCAGCCTGCACGGCGGCCAGGAATCGACCCTGCTGTCGATGATGATCCCGCTGCTGCACCACGGCATGATGGTGATGGGCCTGCCCTACACCGAGCCGGAACTGATGACCACCGCGAGCGGCGGCAGTCCCTACGGCGCGACCCACTGGTCGGGCGTGGACGGCAACCGCCCGGTGACGGAAGACGAGAAGCGGCTCGCGATCGCGCTCGGCCGGCGCCTCGCGATCGCCAGCCGCAAACTGCAGGGGACGGAGTAAGCGATGCAAACGCAAAGGGTATTTCATACGGGCGCGGTGACGAGTCTCGTCATCCTGTTCGCCTGGCTGCTGGTCTGGGAGATCGTCGTCGCGCCCCTCCACCCGGGCGGCTCGCTGCTGGCGCTGAAGGCCCTGCCGCTGCTGCTGCCGCTGCGCGGCGTCCTCAAGCGCGACCTGTACACGCTGCAGTGGTCGTCGATGGTCATCCTGATCTACTTCGTCGAAGGCATCGTGCGCGCCTGGAGCGACAAGACGGAAATCTCGCGCATGATGGCGCTGGGCGAAGCGCTGCTCGTCGTCTCGTACTTCCTGTTCGCCCTGCTGTACCTCCGCCCGTACAAGAAGCAGGCGCAGAAGCTGGCCAAGGAATTGCTCGACAAGGTCAAAGTACCGCATGACTGATGCTCATCGCTGATCACCTTATCGAGCGCTGCGCCGGCATCGTCGGCGCGGCCAACGTCCTCGTCGACGAGCACGACACCGCCCCCTATCTGACCGACTGGCGCGGCCGCTTCACGGGCCGTGCCCGCGCGGTCGTGCGCCCCGCCAGCACGGCGGAAGTGGCCGCCGTCGTCCGCCTGTGCGCGGAACTGCGCGTCCCGATCGTGCCGCAGGGCGGCCGCACCGGCCTCGTGCTGGGCAGCGTGCCGGATGCGGCGGGCGACGCCATCGTGCTGTCGCTGCGGCGCCTGAACCGCATCCGCACCGTCGATACGTTCAACCGCACGATGACCGTGGAAGCCGGCTGCATCCTGCAGGACATCCAGCAGGCGGCCAGCGCACACGGCATGCTGTTCCCGCTGTCGCTGGCGGCCGAAGGCAGCTGCACCATCGGGGGCAATTTGTCGACCAATGCGGGCGGCACGGGCGTCCTGCGCTACGGGAACACGCGCGAACTGTGCCTGGGCCTGGAAGTCGTCACGGCGCAGGGCGAGGTGTGGGATGCCCTACGCGGCCTGCGCAAGGACAACACCGGCTACGACCTGCGCGACCTGTACGTGGGCGCGGAAGGCACGCTCGGCGTCATCACGGCGGCCGTACTGAAACTGTTCCCGCAGCCGAAGGCGGCGATCACGGCGCTCGTCGCGCTGGCCACGCCGCGCGACGCGCTGGCGCTGCTGAAGCTCGTCGAAGGCGAATGCGGGCCGACCTTGACGGGCTACGAATTGATGAGCGACGTCAGCCTGCGCCTCGTCGCCAGCCACTTCCCCGACCTGCCGCAGCCGTTCCCGGAACGCTATCCGCAATACGCGCTGCTGGAACTGTCGAGCCACGAGTCCGAGGCGCACGGCGTGGCGCTGCTGGAGCGCGCGATCGAACGGGCGCTGGAAGACGGGCTCGCGCAGGACGCCGTCGTCGCGACGTCGATCGCCCAGTCGCGCGCGCTGTGGGCCATCCGCGAGCACATCCCGCTCGCGCAGGCGGCGGCCGGCAAGAACATCAAGCACGACATCTCCGTGCCGATCTCGCGCATCGCCGACTTCATCGAGACGACGGATGCGCAACTGGAAGCGGACTATCCCGGTGTGCAGGTCGTCTGCTTCGGCCACCTGGGCGACGGCAACCTGCACTACAACGTCGCGCCGCCGGAAGACATCCGCCACGACGATTTCCTCGCCGAGCAGGGCCCCATCAACCGCATCGTGCACGACAGCGTGGCGGCGCATGGCGGGTCGATCTCGGCCGAGCACGGGATCGGCGCGTTGAAGCGCGACGAGCTCCCGCGCTACAAGTCGCCGGTCGAGCTGCAGCTGATGCGTGCGATCAAGGCCGCGCTCGACCCGCTGGGCATCATGAACCCCGGTAAAATCCTGTGACCCGGAGACCTTCATGATGCGTTTTCTTCCCCTGCTGGCGGCCTGCCTGTTGACCAGCGCCCTCGCCGATCCCGTCTACAAGTGCACGCACGACGGCAAGACGGGTTACTCGGATCGCCCGTGCGCCCACGGCAAATCGGTCGAACTGCCGGCGCCGGCGGGCATCCGCCCGGACGGCGCGGAATCGGTGCCGACGCGCGACGCGCGCACGCTCCTCCAACTGGAAAAGCTGCGCATCGCGCGCGCGCAGGAACAGGAACGCAGCGACAAGGCCGACGCGCGCCGGGCCAGGGCCGCCGCCACGCACCGCAAGCAGTGCGCGCGGCTGAACCTGCGCAAGCGCTGGGCCGAGGAAGACGTCGCCCGGCTGACGGGCCGCGCCAGGGTGGCCGCGCTGCGCCGGTCGAAACGGGCGACGGAAGCGCTGGCGGTGGAATGTCCGGCGTGATCTTCGGCGTCAACCCGTTGTCGCGCTGGCTGCTGTTCGGCGAGTGGCGCGCGCACCCGATGCGCGCGGTGCTGGCCGTCGTCGCCATCGCGGTCGGCGTCGCGATGGGCTTCGCCATCCACCTGATCAATGCGGCGGCATTCAATGAATTCAACGCGGCCGTGCACAGCCTGTCCGGCCAGGCCGACGTCCAGGTCACTGGGCGCGAAGCCTTGTTCGACGAAGGCATCTATCCGCGCCTGGCCACCCACGAAGGGGTCGCCCTCGCCTCGCCCGTGCTGGAAGTCGACGCCGCCCGGGCCGATGGACAGGGGGCGCTGAAGATCGTCGGCCTCGACGCCTTCCGCGCCGGCTATATCGCCCCCGACCTGATGGGCGCGCCGGATGCGTCCCACCCGTACGACGTCCTCGCGGACGACGCCGTGTTCCTGTCGCCGGCCGCGCAGGCGTGGCTGGGCAAGGCGCGCGGCGACAGCATCGTGGTCCGCGCCGGCACGCGGGACCTGGCGCTGCGCGTGGCGGGGCCGATCCTGCGCGCGCGCAGCGGCCAGCGCCTCGGCGTGATGGACATCGGCGCGCTGCAGTGGCGTTTTCACCTCACCGGCAAGCTGTCGCGCATCGACCTGAAACTGCGCGACGGCGTCGACCGCGCCACGTTCGGGCGCGCGCTGGCGGCGGAGCTGGAGCGCGATTATCCCGGCCGCTTCACGGTCGGCCGGCCCGGCGACGCCAACCAGGAAAGCCGCAGCAATAACCTCAGCCGCGCGTACCGCGTGAACCTGACGGTGCTGGCGCTGGTCGCCCTGTTCACCGGCGCATTCCTCGTGTTTTCCACGCAGGCGCTGTCCGTGCTGCGCCGGCGCGGACAGTTCGCGCTGCTGCGCGTGCTCGGCCTGGAACGGCGTGCGCTGCTGCGCCAGGTGCTGCTGGAAGGCGCGACCCTGGGCGTGCTCGGCGCCCTGCTCGGCATCGCGGCGGGCTATGGGCTCGCGGCGGCCGCGTTGTCCCTGTTCGGCGGCGACCTCGGTGCCGGCTACTTCCCCGGCGTGAAGCCGCGCGTGCAATTCGCGCCGGGCGCCGCCCTCGTCTACTTCGGCCTGGGCCTCGGCGTCGCGCTGCTCGGCTGCGCGGCACCCGCGCTGGAAGCGGCCCGTGCCCGTCCCGCCATCGCGCTCAAGTCCGGCAACGACGAGACGGCGCTGGAGCGCCTCAACCGCATCTGGCCCTCCCTGGTCTGCCTGCTGCTCGCCGGCGCCTGCGCGTTCGCGCCGCCCGTATTCGGGTTGCCGCTGTTCGGCTATTGCGCCGTCGCCCTGCTGCTCATCGGCGGCATCGGCCTGATGCCGCGGCTGGCCGCCTCCGCGTTCCGGCTGCTGGACCGCGCGCTGCGCCGCCGCGAAGACCACTCGCCCGTGCTGGCACTCACAATGGCGCGCCTCGCCAACGCGCCGGGCCAGGCCTCGATCGCGCTGGGCGGCGTACTGGCAAGCTTCAGCCTGATGGTCGCGATGGGCATCATGGTCGCGAGCTTCCGCGTCTCCGTCGACGACTGGATCCTGCACATCCTGCCGGCCGACCTGTACGTGCGCAGCAGCGCCGGCGGCAACACGGGCGGCTTCGGCGCGCCGGAACAGGCGGCGCTGGCCGGCGTGCCCGGTGTCGCGCGCACCGCGTTCCTGCGCACGCGGCCGTTGTCGCTCGACCCGGCCCGCCCGAACATCGTGCTCGTCGCGCGCGATATCGAAGCGAACGATCCGGGACGGATGCTGGCCCTCGTCGGCGACTCCGCCCCGGTCCCCGCCGGCGCCCGTCCCGTATGGGTGTCGGAAGCGATGACGGACCTGTACCGCGTGAAGGCCGGCCAGACGCTGGACCTGCCGCTGGGCGGCCGGCCGCGGCCCTTCTTCATCGCCGGCGTCTGGCGCGACTATGCCAACCAGACCGGCTCCGTCGTCGTGCGCCTGGATGACTATCGCGCGCTGACGGGCGACACGACCGTCACCGATGCCGCACTGTGGGCCGCGCCCGGCGCCGATGTCGCGCACGTCGAGGCCGCGCTCCGCAAACTGCCGTTCGGCGCGGCACTCCAACTGGCACGGCCCGGCGACATCCGCGCCATGAGTTTGCGAATCTTCGACCGCAGCTTCGCCGTGACCTATTTGCTGGAAGCGATCGCGATCGCCATCGGCCTCTCGGGCGTGGCCGCGACATTTTCCGCGCAGACGCTGGCGCGCGCGAAGGAATTCGGCATGCTGCGCCACGTGGGCGTCACGCGCCGGCAGGTGCTGGGCATCCTCGCCGTCGAGGGCGGCGCGTTGACGGCGCTCGGCGTCGTCACGGGCTTCGTGCTCGGCCTCGTCATCAGCCTGATCCTCGTCTACGTGGTGAATCCACAGTCGTTCCACTGGACGATGCAGTTGCACCTGCCGTGGCCCCTGCTGGGCAGTGTCGCGGGCGTGCTGGTCGCGGCGTCCGTCGCGACGGCGCTCGTATCGGGCCGCTACGCATTGTCCGGCGGGCCGGTGCGCGCCGTGCGGGAGGACTGGTGATGAGCATATTCCGCACCCTGCTGCTGTGGCTCGTCGCGACGTGCGTCCACGCGGCACCGCCCGCGCCTGCACCCATTTTTGCGCCCGTCACGCCGGGACGTACGCTGACGTTCCCGGCCGACTACGGCGCCCATCCGGACTACCGGACGGAATGGTGGTACGCGACCGGCTGGCTCAAGACGCCCGACGGCAAGCCGCTCGGCTTCCAGGTCACGTTCTTCCGCAGCCGCACGGAGACGGATCCGGCCAACCCGAGCGCGTTCGCACCGAAGCAGCTGATCATCGGCCACGCGGCGCTGTCCGATCCGGCGCTCGGCCACCTCGTGCACGACCAGCGAAGCGCGCGCGCCGGCTTCGGGCTCGCCTACGCCGACACGGGCACGACGGACGTAAAACTCGACGACTGGAGCATGCGGCGCGAACCGGACGGCCGCTACCGCGTCGTCGTGCGTTCCGGAGAGCTGTCGTTCACGTTGCGGCTCACGCCCACGCAACCGGTGCTGCTGCAGGGCGAGGCCGGCTTTTCGCAAAAGGGGCCAAAGGCCGGCCACGCCAGCTATTACTATAGCGAGCCGCATCTGCAGGTCGACGGCGACGTCGTTCACGCGGGCCGCAGGCAGGCCGTGACGGGCACCGCATGGCTCGACCACGAATGGTCCAGCCAGGTGCTCGACACGAATGCCGCGGGCTGGGACTGGACCGGCTTGAACCTCGACGACGGCGGCGCGCTGATGGCCTTCCGGATCCGCGCCAGGGATGGTAGTACACTGTGGGCCCACGCAACCTGGCGCGACGGCGCCGGCAAGGTGACGCAATACGGTCCGGACCAGGTCCGCTTCATGCCGCAACGGAGCTGGACCTCGCCCCGCACGAACACCGCCTACCCGGTGGCGACGCTCCTCGCCACGGGCACGACGCAATGGCAGATCGAGCCGCTGCAGCCGGACCAGGAACTGGATTCGCGCCGGTCGACCGGCGCCGTGTACTGGGAAGGCGCCGTCACCGTGCAGCGCGACGGCCGGGTCGCCGGAAGGGGCTACCTCGAACTGACCGGCTATGTATCAGCCATGAAGCTATAAGCGGCCATGTAGCTATAAGCGGCCATGAAGCTGTAAGCACCCGGAAGAATACGAACGACGAACAACGAAGACGACATGACCAACGGTTCCACCAGCGCCACCCCAACCAACGACACCACCTCGCGCAAGGGCGCCCTCGCCGCATTGAAAGGCCTGCTGCCCTTCCTGCGGCCGTACCGCCGCCAGTTCCTGTTCGCCGGCATCGCCCTGCTCGTCGCGGCCAGCGCCACGCTGGCGATTCCCGCAGCCTTCAAGCAGATGATCGACCACGGCTTCGGCGCGAAGGGGGGTGCGTCGAACGCCGCCAGCGTCAACGCCACGTTCCTCGCGCTGTTCGGCGTGGCGGCCGTGCTCGCGGTCGCGACGGCCGCGCGCTACTACACGGTGTCCTGGCTCGGCGAGCGCGTGACGGCGGACATCCGCAGCGCCGTCTACCGCCACGTCGTCGAACAGAGTCCCGAATTCTTCGAGACGACGCGCACCGGCGAGGTGCTGTCGCGCCTGACGACCGACACCACGCTGATCCAGACCGTCGTCGGCACGAGCATCTCGCTCGCGCTGCGCAACACCTTACTGTTCATCGGCGGCCTCGCGATGCTGTTCGTGACGAGCGCGAAGCTCACGTCCATCATCCTCGGCCTGCTGGTGCTGGTCGTCGTGCCGATCGTGCTGTTCGGCCGGCGCGTGCGCAAGCTGTCGCGCGATTCGCAGGACCGCATCGCCGACGCGTCGGCCATCGCCGGCGAGATCCTCAACGCCATGCCCACCGTGCAGGCCTTCACCCACGAGAAGATCGAAGCCCGGCGGTTCGGCGCGTCCGTCGAAGGCGCGTTCGCGACGGCGATGCGGCGCATCCGCGCCCGCGCCGTCCTCACGATGCTCGCGATCGCACTGGTCTTCGGCGCCATCGTGTTCGTGCTGTGGCTGGGCGCGCACGCCGTCCTGGAAGGCGCCATGACGGGCGGCGACCTGGGCCAGTTCATCCTGTACGCGTCGATCGTGTCCGGCGCCATCGGCGCGCTGTCCGAAGTGATGGGCGAGGCCCAGCGTGCGGCCGGCGCCACCGAGCGCCTGCTGGAACTTCTGGCCGTCCGCTCCGACATCCGCAACCCCGCGCACCCGACGCCGCTGCCGAACCGCACGGCCGGCGGCGCCGCCCTGAATCTCGCGAACGTCCAGTTCTCTTACCCGTCGCGGCCCGAGACGGCGGCGCTGGACCACGTGAGCCTCGATGTAAAACCCGGCGAGACGGTGGCCGTCGTCGGTCCGTCCGGCGCCGGCAAGACCACGTTGTTCCAGCTGCTGCTGCGCTTCTACGACCCGCAGGCGGGCTCGATCCGCCTCGACGGCGTGGACATCCGCGACCTCGACCTGCACGTGCTGCGCGGCGCCATCGGCATCGTCCCGCAGGATACCGTGATCTTCTCCGCGAACGCGCTGGAAAACATCCGCTACGGCCGCGCCGACGCGACGGACGAAGAAGTGATCGCCGCCGCGAGGCTGGCCGCGGCCCACGAATTCATCGAACGCCTGCCGCAGGGCTACCAGTCCTACCTGGGCGAGCGCGGCGTGCGCCTGTCGGGCGGCCAGCGCCAGCGCATCGCCATCGCGCGGGCGCTGCTCAAGAATCCCCCGCTGCTGCTGCTGGACGAAGCGACGAGCGCCCTCGACGCGGAGTCGGAACGCCTCGTGCAGCGCGCGCTGGAAGCGGCGATGGTCGGCCGCACGACGCTCATCATCGCGCACCGCCTGGCCACCGTGCAGCGGGCCGACCGCATCATCGTGATGGAGGACGGGCGCATCGTCGAGACGGGCACGCATGCATCGCTGGTCGCGCTCGGCGGCATCTACGCGAACCTGGCGGCTTTACAGTTCCATAACGTGCAAGTCGAACATTGAGTTAGCGGGGCGACAACGCCGAGCGTCTTTACGTAACGATTCATGCCGTCCCGGCACGATTTTGTTGCATGAACACGTCGAAAAGACGACACAATTTTGTTTCCTAGGGGATACCTGACGTACCATATCGCAACGTCAGCTCATCCCCTATCTTCATGAACAAGAAATCGTTCAGCGTCGCGAACCTGACGGTCGGATCAAAGATCACGGCCTTCTCGTTCGCCCTCGTCGCCGTCATCCTCGCCGGCCTCGTCTTCACCATCACCTGGACGACGTCGTCGATGCTGCATGCCCGCGCGATCGCCAACGTCGACTCCGAGCTGCAGAGCGTCGTCAACGCCGTCGAAATGTTCGACAACGTGATGAAGAGCCAGGCCACGAGCTTCGGCCGCATCTTCGCCACGGATTTCGAAGGCGAGTTCGCGCTGGACCCTGACGCGGTCGTTGCCGTCGGCGACAAGCAGGTGCCGACGCTGACAGCGAACGGCAAGCCCCTGAACCTCGACTTCACGTTGCCCGACCGCTTCACGCACCAGACCGGCGGCAACGCGACGATCTTCGTGGCGAGCGGCGACGACTTCGTGCGCATCAGCACGTCGGTCAAGAAGGAAAACGGCGACCGCGCCGTCGGCACGATCCTCGCCCACGAGAGCCCCGCGTATGCCGCGATCCGCGCCGGTAAACCCTACGTCGGCCTGGTGAAGCTGTTCGGCAAGCAGTTCATGACGGACTACGAACCGGTGCGCGACGCGTCCGGCAAGGTGATCGGCATCCTGTACGTCGGCCTCGACGTCGACGCCAACATCGCCGCGCTGCGCGACCGCATCAGGAAGATGAAGGTGGGCGACACGGGCTATTACTACGTACTCGACGCAACGCCCGGCAAGACCTACGGCGACCTGATCGTCCACCCCGTCAAGGAAGGCAAGAACATCCTCGCCAGCAAGGATGCGGGCGGCCGCGAATTCATCCGGGAGATGCTGGAAACGAAGCACGGCCTGATCCAGTACCCGTGGCAGAACGCCGAAGCGGGCGAGACGAGCCCGCGCACGAAAGTCGCCGCCTACACGCTGTTCAAGGACTGGAACTGGATGATCGCGGGCGGCACGTACGAGGACGAGATCACCACGGAAGCGGCGAGCCTGCGCAACCGCTACATCGTCATCGGCCTCGTGGCGCTGGCGATCTTCGCGGCGATCCTGCACACCGTGATGAAGCGCACCGTCACCCGGCCGCTCGTACGGGCCCGCGACGCCGCCGTCCGCATCGCCGAGGGCGACCTCACCGTGCGCATCCCCGTCGACCGCAGCGACGAGATCGGCCTGCTGGCCGAAGCCATGAACGACATCAGCGGCAGCCTGTCGACCGTCGTCGGCCAGGTGCGCAGCGGCGCGGAGCAGATCGCCAACGCATCCGGCGAAATCTCGAGCGGCAACCTGGACCTGTGCTCGCGCACCGAGCAGCAGGCCGCCAACCTGGCGTCCACCGTGAATTCGATGCAGGACCTGACGGAGACCGTGCGCCGCAACGCCGGCGATGCCCACGAAGCGAACCAGCTCGCGGTGAACACGTCGATGGTGGCGCAGGAAGGCGGCCGCATGGTGCGCGAAGTGATCGACACGATGGACACGATCAAGGCGTCGTCCGGCAAGATCGGCGACATCATCGGCGTCATCGACGGCATCGCGTTCCAGACCAATATCCTCGCCCTCAACGCGGCCGTGGAAGCCGCGCGCGCCGGCGAACAGGGCCGCGGCTTCGCCGTCGTGGCGACCGAGGTGCGCAACCTCGCCCAGCGCAGTGCCGCCGCGGCGAAGGAGATCAAGGGCCTGATCGTCGCGTCGACGACGGAAGTGGATACGGGCAGCCGTATCGTGCAGGAAGCGGGCGTCACGATGAACGAAGTGCTGGCCAGCGCCGAGAAGGTCACCGCCATCATGGCCCGCATCAGCACGGCCAATGCGGCGCAGAGCACCGGCATCGAGCACATCAACCGCTCGATCGGCGAGATGGACCAGGTCACCCAGCAGAACGCTGCCCTCGTCGAGGAAGCCAGCGCGGCCGCCCAGGCCATGCAGGAACAGGCCGACCAGCTGGCGCGCTCGGTACGGTTGTTCAAGCTGGACCAGCAGCAGGACACGAAGCGCCTCGCGCTCGCGCAGTACTAACTCAAACCACCGTCGTCCCCGCCTTCGCGGGGATGACGATGTAGCGACGACCGTCGCCCTTTCACCTCTATCCTCTTCGGTGTAGAGTAACGTCATCTACACCGGAGCCCCCCTTGACCGACACCGAACTGCTCGCCCGCTGCACCACCGTCTTCCCCGGCCACCGCGCCCGCACCCCGGCGGAGATGTTCGCCGCGATGGCCGCCTGGTGCGACGCCAACGGCATCGCCCACGACACCTACGGCGACGGCGCCCTGATCCAGGGCTTCGAGGCCCGCGTGGCCGAAGTTCTCGGCTTCGAGGCCGCCGTGTTCTGCATCAGCGGCACGCTCACGCAGGTAACGACCTTGCGCCTCGCCGCCGACGCGCGCGGACGCGCACCGGTGGCGCTGCATCCGACCGCCCACATCTTCGTCCACGAACGTTCCAACTACCAGTTGCTGGGCCATTTCGACGCGCTGCGCACGGGCGACCCGTATCGTCCATGGACCGCCGCCGACATCACGGGCATCCCCGACCGCCTGTCCGCCGTCGCGCTCGAGATCCCGATGCGCGAGATCGGCGGCCAGTTGTCGGCGTGGGACGACCTGCAGGCCATCAAGGCGCACTGCCGCGCGCGCGGCATCCACCTGCACATGGACGGCGCGCGCCTGTGGGAAGCGGCGGCCGGCTATGGCCGTCCGGTGGCCGAGATCGCGGCCGGCTTCGACACTGTCTACACGTCGCTGTACAAGGGCATCGGCGGGCTCGGCGGCGCCATGCTGGCCGGGAACCGCGAATTCGTCGCGCAGGCGGCCGAATGGTTCAAGCGCCAGGGCGGCAACGTGATCCACCGCTCGCCGTACGTGGTCGCGGCCGCGATGCAGTTCGAGCAGCGACTGGCCGCGATGCCCGCGTACTTCGAGCGCACGCGCTTCCTGTTCGACGTGCTGCGCGACCACCCGGTGCTGCGCGCGAACCCCGCCCGGCCGCAGGCCAACATGCTGCACGTGCACCTGCCCGTGAGCCGCGAGCGCGCGCTGGAGATCCGCCGCGAACTGGCGCGCGACCACGGCATCTGGCCGTTCAACCGCGTCAATCACGGCGTGCTGCCGGACACCTCGTTCTTCGAACTGTACGTGGGCGACAATCTGCTCGACACGCCCGACGGCCGCGTGCGCGAAGCCGTGGCGCTGCTGGCAGCGGCGGTGGAGCGCGGCATCGGTTAAAATGCGCGGGTTTTCAACCTTTCCTCGAGCCCACCGATGCGCCAATACCACGACCTGATGCGCCATGTGCTGGACCATGGCACGGTCAAGACCGACCGCACCGGCACCGGCACCCGTTCCGTGTTCGGCCACCAGATGCGCTTCGACCTGCAGGACGGCTTCCCGCTCGTCACCACGAAGAAGCTGCACCTGCGCTCGATCATCCATGAACTGATCTGGTTCCTCGCCGGCTCCACCAACATCGCGTACCTGAAGGAAAACGGCGTCTCGATCTGGGACGAGTGGGCGGACGCGAACGGCGACCTCGGTCCCATCTACGGTTACCAGTGGCGCAGCTGGCCGACGCCCGCGGGCGAGCACATCGACCAGATCACGCAGGTCATGGACCAGATCAGGAATAATCCGGACTCGCGCCGCATGATCGTATCGGCCTGGAACGTGGCCGACGTGCCGAAGATGAAGCTGCCGCCGTGCCACGCGCTGTTCCAGTTTTATGTCGCGGACGGCAAGCTGTCGTGCCAGCTGTACCAGCGCAGTGCCGACATCTTCCTCGGCGTCCCGTTCAACATCGCGTCGTACGCGCTGCTCACGCACATGATGGCGCAGCAGGCCGGCCTGGACGTCGGCGACTTCGTGTGGACGGGCGGCGACTGCCACCTGTACTCGAACCACATGGAACAGGTCGAGCTGCAGCTGTCGCGCGAAGAGCGTCCGCTGCCAAAGCTGGTCATCCACCGCAAGCCCGACTCGCTGTTCGACTACAAATTCGAAGACTTCGAGATCGTCGGCTACGACCCGCATCCGGCCATCAAGGCGCCGGTCGCCGTGTAAGCAAGGAGGTTCGCATGGCTCATCATCTGTCCCTCGTCGTCGCGATGGATGCCAACCGCGGCATCGGCGTCGACAACCAGCTGCCCTGGCACCTGCCCGAGGACCTCGCGCACTTCAAGCGCGTGACC
The DNA here is from genome assembly GCF_047302885.1 of Massilia sp. CT11-137. Taxonomy (NCBI): domain Bacteria; kingdom Pseudomonadati; phylum Pseudomonadota; class Betaproteobacteria; order Burkholderiales; family Oxalobacteraceae; genus Massilia; species Massilia sp. CT11-137. Next base: position 2,861,404 of record NZ_JBKYMP010000002.1, on the reverse strand, counting down.
CTCGGCCACCCGATCATCATGGGCCGCAAGACGTTCGAATCGATCGGCCGCCCGCTGCCGGGCCGCCGCAACATCGTCGTCACGCGCAATACCGGCTGGCGCCACGACGGCGTGGACGTCGTGCATTCGCTGGCCGATGCAGTCGCCCTCGTCGGCAACGATTCGGCCAGCATCATCGGCGGCGCGCAGATCTTCGCGGAGGCGATGCACGTCGCGGACCGCCTGGTCGTCACGCACATCGACAAGGCCTACCGCTGCGACACGTTCTTCCCGGAGATCGACAGCGCGCAGTGGGCCGCCGTGTCGAACGAACCCCTGCACTCGCCGACGGCCGGCGTCGACTACGCCATCGTCACCTACGACAAAGTCAGGTAACACATGTCCGGACACGGGTTGTCACGTACACGGGCCGCACGATCACGCGGTCGAACACGCCGCCCGGCCTCTGGCCACTGAGCGGCGCTCGCGGTAGTGCTTCCTCAGCACCGCGTGGCGGTGGCGGAAGAAGCGCTCGATGATCCAGCCGACGACGGGGCCGGCGAAGCGCGGTGTGAATTCCAGGCGGTCGACGACTTTCGAACCGTCCGGGGACGGCGTGATGATCCGTTCGTGCCGCCAGCTCTTCATCGACAGCAGCGGCGACTGCTCGACGAAGCGGCGCCCCGGCTCCATCTCGGTAAAGGTCAGCCGCGACAGATCGACCGGCACGACGCCGAACAGCAGGAACCGGTAATCGCCCAGCGGCCGCCCGAGGTTGCTGCCATCGCGCGGGATGTGCGTCATCCCCTCGGGGAAATCGAGCTTCAGGACCGGTCCCATCTCGGTCACGACGCCCTCGACGGACGTGCTCCAGTCCCACAGCTCGGCGGGCGAACGGGGGACGTTGCTTTCCAACTGGACGCGGACGGTGGACATGATGGCCTCGGCTGCAAAAAGAGTCTCCACTCTATGCCCGCCGGGTGCCCGCTTCCGTTAATCCCTTAACGCAGCGGCAGCTTCGTCATCCCCTTTACACAAGAGTGCGCCACAATCTGCCCCGTGTAGCTAACCTATTAAAAATTTTTGCACGGGACCCCGCGATTTCTGCGAAAATCCGCTTCTTCATTTTTCCGGTGCCGTGCCCGGCCGCCTTCCCTCCCGGATAGCGGCGCGCACGGCGCTTCGCTTTGGAGCTGTCCATGAAATTTCGTTTCCCAATCGTCATCATTGACGAGGATTTCCGTTCCGAGAACACCTCCGGTCTCGGCATTCGCGCGCTTGCGGCCGCGATGGAAAAAGAAGGCATGGAAGTGCTCGGCCTGACCAGCTATGGCGACCTGTCGCAGTTCGCCCAGCAGCAGTCGCGCGCTTCCGCCTTCGTACTGTCGATCGACGACGAGGAATTCGGCGGCGGCACCATCGAGGAGACCAATTTCGCATTGAGCGGCCTGCGCGCGTTCGTGCAGGAGATCCGCCACAAGAACTCGGACATCCCGATCTACATCTACGGCGAGACCCGCACGAGCCGCCACATCCCGAACGACATCCTGAAGGAGCTGCACGGCTTCATCCACATGTTCGAGGACACGCCGGAATTCGTCGCGCGCCACATCATCCGCGAAGCGAAAGCCTACCTGGACAGCCTGGCGCCGCCGTTCTTCCGCGCGCTCGTCAACTACGCCAACGACGGTTCGTACTCCTGGCACTGCCCCGGCCACTCGGGGGGCGTCGCGTTCCTGAAATCGCCGATCGGCCAGATGTTCCACCAGTTCTTCGGCGAGAACATGCTGCGCGCAGACGTCTGCAACGCCGTCGAGGAACTGGGCCAGCTGCTGGACCACACCGGCCCCGTCGCGAAGTCGGAGCGCAACGCGGCGCGCATCTACAACGCCGACCACTGCTACTTCGTCACGAACGGCACCTCGACGTCGAACAAGATGGTGTGGCATTCGACCGTGGCGCCGGGCGACATCGTCGTCGTCGACCGCAACTGCCATAAATCGATCCTGCACTCGATCATCATGTGCGGCGCGATCCCCGTGTTCCTGATGCCGACCCGGAACAACCTCGGCATCATCGGCCCGATCCCGCTGGAAGAATTCTCGCCGGAGTCGATCCGCCGGAAGATCGAAGCGAACCCGTTCGCGCGTGAAGCCAAGAACAAGAAGCCGCGCATCCTGACGATCACGCAATCGACGTACGACGGCGTCGTCTACAACGTCGAGACCTTGCGCGAACTGCTGGACGGCGAGATCGACACCTTGCACTTCGACGAAGCCTGGCTGCCGCACGCGACGTTCCACGACTTCTACCGCAACATGCACGCGATCGGCCGCGACCGCCCGCGCGCGAAGCAGTCGATGATCTTCTCGACGCAGTCCACGCACAAGCTGCTGGCGGGCCTGTCGCAGGCGTCGCAGGTGCTCGTGCGCGAATCCGAGACCGTCGCGCTGGACCAGGACGCGTTCAACGAGGCGTACCTGATGCACACGTCGACGTCGCCGCAATATTCGATCATCGCGTCGTGCGACGTCGCCGCCGCGATGATGGAAGCGCCGGGCGGCACCGCTCTCGTCGAGGAATCGATCTACGAAGCGCTGGACTTCCGCCGCGCGATGCAGAAGGTCGACGAGGACTACGGCGACGACTGGTGGTTCAAGGTGTGGGGCCCGCAGGTCACGAGCGAGGAAGGCATCGGCACGCAGGCCGACTGGATGATCCACGCGGACGACGACTGGCACGGCTTCGGCAGACTGGCCGAAGGCTTCAACATGCTCGACCCGATCAAGGCGACGGTCGTCACCCCCGGCCTGTCGCTGGACGGCTCGTTCGGCACCTCTGGCATCCCGGCGTCGATCGTCACCAAGTACCTCGCCGAGCACGGCGTGATCATCGAGAAGTGCGGCCTCTACTCGTTCTTCATCATGTTCACGATCGGCATCACGAAAGGCCGCTGGAACACGCTCGTCACCGCCCTGCAGCAGTTCAAGGACGACTACGACCGCAACCAGCCCATGTGGCGCATCATGCCGGAGTTCACGGCCGCGAACCCGCGCTACGAATCGTGGGGCCTGCGCGACCTGTGCCAGCAGATCCACGACTTCTACAAGTCGCGCGACGTCGCCCGCCTGACGACCGAGATGTACTTGTCGGACATGATCCCGGCGATGAAGCCGTCGGACGCCTTCGCGAAGATGGCGCACCGCGAGATCGAGCGCGTGGCGATCGAGGAACTGGAAGGCCGCATCACCGCGATCCTGCTGACGCCCTACCCGCCGGGCATCCCGCTGCTGATCCCGGGCGAGCGCTTCAACAAGACCATCGTCGACTACCTGCGCTTCGCGCGCGACTTCAACGAGCGGTTCCCGGGCTTCGAGACGGACGTGCATGGTCTCGTCAAGCGCGAGGTCGACGGGAAGCTGGGGTACTTCGTCGACTGCGTGAGGCAAGACTGATCGCTGGCGCTCGGTGGGCTCGGGGAACCCACCCTACGGCAATCGGCAAATCGTAGGGTGGGCACCCCGTGCCCACGATGCGGCCGCGTGCCACGAACGCAAAAAGGAGGCCTCGGCCTCCTTGTTTTTTTACGTCTTCAACCTGTCAGGCCTTCGGCAGCGTCACGCCGTGCTGGCCCTGGTACTTGCCGCCGCGGTCCTTGTACGACGTCTCGCAGACCTCGTCGCTCTCGAAGAACAGCACCTGCGCGCAGCCTTCGCCGGCATAGATCTTGGCCGGCAGCGGCGTCGTGTTCGAAAACTCCAGGGTCACATAGCCTTCCCACTCCGGCTCGAACGGCGTCACGTTGACGATGATGCCGCAGCGCGCATAGGTCGACTTGCCCAGGCAGACGGTCAGCACGTTGCGCGGGATCTTGAAGTACTCGATCGTGCGGGCCAGCGCGAAGGAGTTCGGCGGAATGATGCACACGTCGCTCTTCACGTCGACGAACGAGTTCGAGTCGAAGTTCTTCGGGTCGACGATGGTGCTGTTGATGTTCGTGAACACCTTGAATTCGTCGGCGCAGCGGATGTCGTAGCCGTACGAGGACGTGCCCCACGAAATGATCTTGCGGCCGTCCGTCTCGCGCACCTGTTTCGGCGAGAACGGTTCGATCATGCCGTGTTCTTCCGCCATTCGGCGGATCCATTTGTCGCTCTTGATACTCATCGCTGGGGGTCTTCTCTAAAAAGGGGAATAACAATCCCGCAATTTTACGCGAAAAGCGCCGCCGGACGACCGGCCTTTTTTTCCTCGGCCTGCGCCAGCAGCCGCGCGATCATCGCGCGCGTCAGCTGCGCCGTCAGCGCCGGCTTCTCCATCGGATACAGGTGCGTGCCTGCGATCGTGACGAGATTGTCGCCGACCAGCCGGCGCGTCCCGTCCAGGCCAGCCTGGCGCAGCTCCGTGGAATCCGTCCCCGCGATGAAGCCGACGGGCACGGGGAATGGCGCGCGCAGCACCCGGGCCATGTCGTGCGGCAGCGTGCTGTAGATCGCCGCTTCGACGTCGCGGTCGAAGCGGAGTTGCACGCCGTCGGCATGCGGTTTCAGGCCGTGCTCCAGGTAATCGTCGAGGGCACCCGGCGCCCACGCCTGGAACACGGGTTTCGCCATGAAATGCTCGAAGGCGGCCGCGCGCGACGGCCACACGTTGCGCCGCCGCCGGGCCACGTTCCCCGGCGACAGCCGCATGCGCAGTCCGAGCATCTTCGCGAACCGCCACACCCACGCCCGCCAGCCCGCGACGACGGGCGAATCCAGCATCACCACGCAGCGCACCAGGTCCGGCCGCCGGTGCGCCGCCAGCATGCCGACGGCGCCGCCCAGCGAATGGCCGACGAGGATCGCCGGCCGGCCGTACCCCTCGAGCTGCGCGATCAGCTCGTCGATCAGCGTGTGCCAGTTGTCGCGCACGGGAAAGCGCGGGTCGTGGCCCAGCATGTCCGTCGTCCGCACGTCGAAATCGCGGCGCAAGTCGTCCAGCAGGCGGCCGTACGAACCGGACGGGTAGCTGTTCCCGTGGGTGAAATGGAGTAAAGGCTTGGACATCGGGAATGGGATGACGCGGCACCGCGTAATAAAGACAACACCCATTGTAATGTCATTATCTCCGAGTATTTAGAGGGAAACGCCTACGGCCGCTCGCCCCCATCGTGTCCCCGCATGCGGTGCTGGCTCAGCTGCTCGCGCTGCTCCGGCGTCAGCACGGCCTGGATCTGCGCGTCGGTGCGTGCCCGCAGCAGCGCCTGGGCCGCCACCGCCTGGCCGAGGTCGCGCGACAGCGCGCCGGCCCTGGCCTCGTCGAACCGGTCGGCGCGGCCCAGTTCGCGCAGCGCGTCGTGCGCCTTGCGGATCGCCTTGTCGTAGTCGCGGTGCTGCGGCTCCTGGGCGTGCATGATGGCGAACACCTTGTCCTGCTGGGCTTCCGTCAGCTTCAGGCGGTGCAGCGGAACGTGGCCGAAGGGCATGCCCGGGCCCCGCTCGTGGTCGCCGCCGGGACCGCGCTGGCCGGCGGGCGGCGGCGCATCCGGTTCGCCGGCCGCGAAGGCCGGGGTGGCGGCAAGGCAGGCGGCGAGCAGCGCGGCTGCCGCGGAAATGCTTGTGAATTTCATGTCTGTCATCCTTTTTTGTTCGGAGACGCCATTCTCGATTGTCTCGACGTTAAGGCGTGTTGTCGGCGTGTAAAAGCGCGTAAAGAGCCGGCGGCGGTCGTGGCCGGCACAGTCGCGCTGCGCTAAGATGCGAGCATGAACCAAGTCCTGCTTATCGACGACGACACCGAACTGGTCGGCATGTTTTCCGAATACCTGGAACAGGAAGGCTTTCGCGTCGCCTGCGCCCACGACGGCGAGACGGGCGCGCGCGAAGCGCTGACCGGCCAGTACGCAATCGCCATCCTCGACGTGATGATGCCCCGCATGAACGGCATCGAGACGCTGCGCCGCATCCGCGCCGCCAGCCGCATGCCGATCCTGATGCTGACGGGGCGCGGCGACGACGCCGACCGCATCCTCGGCCTCGAACTGGGCGCCGACGACTACGTCACGAAGCCCTGCACGCCGCGCGAACTGACGGCGCGCGTGCGCGCTATCCTGCGCCGCACGCAAAGCTCGCCCAACGACGGTCCCGGCATCACGCTCACCGTCGGCAAGCTGACGATGCTGCCGGAGCAGCGGCGCGCCACGTGGGACGGCCAGCCGCTGGACCTGACCAGCACCGAATTCAACCTGCTCGAAGTCCTGGCGCGCAACGCCGGCCGCCCGGTCAGCAAGAGCGACCTCTCCGAGCAGGGCCTGGGCCGCCCGCTGGCCCGTTTCGACCGCAACATCGACGTCCACCTGTCGAGCCTGCGCCATAAACTGGGCACGCTGTCGGACGGGCGTTCCTGCCTGCAGACCGTCTACCGTCTCGGCTACCAGCTGATCCGCGAGTAGCGATGGGCCGGCTGTTCTGGAAGTTCTTCCTGTCCATCCTGCTGGCCCAGGTGGCCGCGACGATCGGCGTCGGCGGCACCTTGTGGCTGCGCGACCAGGCGCGCCAGCGCGGCGGCGAACCCACGCTCGACAAGAGTCCGCCCGCCACGATCATGCTCGACGCCGCCGCCGCGACGCTGAAGCACGGCGGTGTCGACGCCTTGCGCGACCTCGCCGCCGGCAGCCGCCGCATGCATTTGTATGTGCTCGACGAACAGGGTCATGAACTGCTCGACCGGCAGGTGCCCGCCAGGCTGCGCGAGGAAGTCGAGCGCAACCTGAACGGCGACGGCCGCACACACGCCGTCGCCCAGCTGACGGGCGCCGACGGCCGCCGCTACACGGCCTTCGCCTCGCGCGCATGGCATATGCCGGGCATGGACGGTCCTGGTCCGCGCGGCTTCGGCATCGGAGCGAGCGCCGGGCCGCCGCCGGCCGGCGCGGGTGGCGGCGACCCGGGCGCGCGCACGGACGGCGCACCCGGCGGCCCCGGCGGTCCAGGCGGCGGCTGGTTCGGCCTGCCGCCCGAATTCGGCCGCCACGTGGGGCCCTGGCTGCCGATCGTCGCCGCCACGCTGGCCAGCCTGTTGTTCGCAGCCCTCCTCGCCTGGTATTTCTCGCGCCCGATCCGCGCCCTGCAGCGCGCCTTCGATGCCGCCGCAGCGGGCGACCTCGCCCCCAGGTTCGCCCACGCGGCGCCGCGCCTCATCGGCGACGAGCTCGCGGAACTGGGCCACGATTTCGACCGCATGAGCGCCCAGCTGCGCGCCCTGATGGACGGCCAGCGCCGCCTGCTGCACGACGTCTCGCACGAACTGCGCTCGCCGCTCGCGCGCCTGCAGGCCGCCATCGGCCTCGCGCACCAGCGGCCGGACCGGCTGCAGGCGTCGCTCGAACGCATCGAACGCGAAAGCGTGCGCATGGACCGCCTCGTCGGCGAGCTGCTGACCTTGTCGCGCCTGGAAGCGGCGACCACGTTGCCCGCGACCGAAGCCGTGGACCTCGTCGAGATGGTCGACCAGATCGCCGACGACGCCCGCTTCGAAGCCGGCGCGGTGGTGGACGTGGACGCGCCGGAACCGGTCACGGTACGCGGCGCCCCGGACCTGCTGTGGAGCGCCGTCGAAAACATCGTGCGCAACGCCGTCAAGCACGGTCCGGGCGGCCCCGTGGACGTCCGCGTGCATCCGGACGGCGACCTCGTTCACATCGAAGTCCTCGACAAGGGCCCCGGCATCGCGTCCGAACACCTGGGCGACGTGTTCGAGCCCTTCTTCCGCTCCAACCCCACGCGCAACAACGTCGACGGCCACGGGCTCGGTCTCGCGATCGCCAAGCGGGTCGTAGAGACGCATGGCGGACGGATCTCGGCCGCCAACCGGGCCGAAGGCGGCTTGCGGGTCACGATCACGCTGCCGCGCGTGGTCTGATCAGCGCCCGTACCAATAGCGCGCGTGGTCGGTGCGGTAGCCGCGCCAGGCCACGTCGGCGCCGAAGTCCAGCACCAGCGCGCCGGCGTCGTCCGTCCTCAGTCGCTCGACCCCGAGCGCACCGTAGCGCTCATACACCTCCAGCTTCGGGTGGTGGTAGCGATTGCGGTATCCGACCTGGAACACCGCGACTTCCGGCCGCACGGCCTGCAGGAAGGCCAGCGTGGACGACGTGCCGCTGCCGTGGTGCGGCGCCAGCAGGACGTCCGCGCGCAGGCGATCCCGAGCGCGCTCGACCAGCGCCGCTTCCTGCGCCGCCTCGATGTCGCCGGCCAGCAGCACCGTGCGCCGGCCGTTGCTGATGCGGAGCGTGCAGCTGCGGGCATTCGTCTTCAGGTGCGCGTCATCGTAGCTGGCCGGCGTCGGATGCAGCATGTCGAACGCGATGCCGTCCCACTCCCAATGCTGGCCGGCGCTGCAGCGCACGTGGCGCGGCGCCGCGCGGACGATGGCGTGATCGGCGGGCAGCGACGAGGCGAGCCAGCCGGCGCCGACGCCTTCCAGCACCGCCAGCGCGCCGCCCGTGTGGTCCGTATCGCCATGGCTGACGACGATCCCGTCGAGCGTGGCGATGCCGCGCATCCGCAGGTACGGCAGGATCACGCGGCTGCCGCCGTCCGCGCCGGGGGCGTACGCGGGACCCGTGTCGTACAGCAGGCGGTGCCGCTGCGTTTCGACGAGCAGCGCCATGCCCTGCCCTACGTCGAACGCGGTTACGCGAAAGGTGTTGTCGCGGGGATGGTCCGGGAGCTGCAGCAGCATCGGCAGCAGCGCGGCGGCCCCGGCCCAGCGGTGCGGCCAGCCGCGCGGCATCAGCAGCCACAGGATGCCGCCGAGTCCGAGCGCGAACACCCACGCCTGCGGTGCCGGCGCGCGCCACACGGCGCCGGGCCAGCCGGCCATCAGCCGCAGCAGCCAGGCGAGCATCTCCACCGTCCAGTGCGCGAGCAGGAGCAGCCAGTCGCCCGGCGGCCCGGGCACCAGGCTGCCGGCCAGCGCGAGCGGCGTCACGACGAAACTGACGAGCGGAATCGCCACCGCATTCGCGACCGGGCTCACGATCGACACCTGGCCGAACAACAGCAACGTCAACGGCACCAGCCCGGCCGTGACGGCCCATTGCGTCCGGCCGGCCAGCAGCAGCGCGCCGCGCGGACCCGCGGGCGGCGGCCCGATCCGGCCATGACCCGCGAACAGGATGGCGGCCACGGCCCCGAACGACAGCCAGAACCCCGGCCACAGCACGGCCCACGGATCGAGCAGCACGACGACCGCGAGCGCCGCGCACAACACGTGCGACACGGCCGCGAGACGCCCCATCCACAACGCGAGCGCGACGACGGACAGCATGTACAGGGTGCGTTGTGCCGGCACGCCGAAGCCGGCCAGCAGCACGTACAGGAAGGCGACGGTGGTGCCGGCCAGCGCGGCGGCCTTCTGTGCCGGCAGCCGCAGCGGCAGGCGCGCATCGGTGAAGAACGAGCGGCGCCACAGCGCCGACATGGCCCACGCGGCCAGTCCCGCGATCATCGTGATGTGCAGGCCCGAGATCGAAATGAGGTGGCCGATGCCGGTGCGGTTGAACACCTGCCAGTCGGCCTGCTCGATGCCGCGCTGGTCGCCGATCACGAGCGCCACGATCACGCCCGCGTACGTGCGGCCCGCGAGCGCCGCCTGGATGCGCGCGCGCAGCGCCGCGCGGACGCGCTCGACGACCGCGCCGGGACCGGCCACGAACGCGTCCAGCAGCCGGTTGCCGTCGTCGGCCCGCACATAGCCGGTGGCGCGCACGCCCTGTTCCAGCAGCCACGCTTCGTAATCGAATCCGCCCGGATTCGCGTTGCCGTGCGGGCGCTGCAGGCGCACCGTCAATTGCCAGCGCTGGCCGGGCTGGACGTCGCCCACGGCCTGGCGTATGCCATAGCGGCCTTGGTACCACGACAGCGCGATGTGGGAAGGCACGCGTACCGGGTCATCGATGGTGCGCTCCACGCGGAAATCGAAGCGGACGCCTTGGTCGAAGCGGTAAGGCAGCGTCTCGACGATCCCGACGACCCGCACGTCGCGGCCCTCGTCGCGCCTGGCCAGCTCCGCCGACAGCGTCGCCTGGGCCAGGAAGGCGGCCCACGCGTAGCCGGACAGCAGGCCCGCGGCGGCGAGCGCGATGATGCGTGCTGGCGGGGGGCGGATCATGCCGGCGCAGGCCAGCACCAAGAGCGCCGTCGCTGCGCCGGTGGCCAACTGACCGGATGTCGGCAGCGTGGCGCTGGTTTGCAGGTACGTGACGCCGGTGACGAAGCCCAGGATGCAGCTGCGCATGGCAGGCGGGCCGGGAGCCGGCAGCCCTCACGCGAGCCGCGACGGCCCGACCGGGGGCGGCGCCATGCCGTCTTGCGCCTCCTGCCCACTATCGGCAAGAAGCGCGGCACATTCGGCTTCTGCAAGGCGCATCAGTTGCCAGGTACTGCGCCGCTGGATCACTTCCGGACCGGCGGAACGGCCGAATACGCCGACCGGTATCTGGAACGTCGCGGCCGGAAGCGTGCTCCCACGGGGAAACCAGCGTGTCCCGTCGAGGGCATGCGTCTCTCCGCAGCGCCACCAGCCGCTGGCGGGACAGACCTCGCCGGTCCGGACGTTCGCGCCGAGTGCCGCTGCCGGTGCGTGGACGGCGTCGTCTTCCAGGGCCGCACCGACCGGTCCGGGCGGGGCAAGCGTAACCAGCGTAGGCGTACGCGGGCGCAGGCGCTTGTCGACCAGTCTCCACATGGTCGGCCGCGACGGTTCGATGCTCGGTTGGAGGCCACGCAGCTTTTGCCACAGCGTCTGCCGCGGTAACAGCAACGCCTGCGGCATGCGGTCGCCTTTGCGAATCCACTGGACTGCACCGCCTTGCACATCCACACCGGGTCCGCCTTCACGGCATTTCCACCAGCCTGACTGTGGGCAGACGTCCCCGGCCGAAGCCAATGCTCCCAGCGCCGGTCCGGGCGGTTCTGGCGGAGGCTCGGCCGCCGGCGCCGGGCCGGACTTGCGCAGGCGGATGCTGGACGAGATACTGTCCCATAGGGCCAGAACGGCGTCTTCGTGCAGGCTGGAGTCGACTGGCTTACCGCCCGGACGCGGGTTGGTGCCTGTCTCCATATTCAGCAACAGATGTGGCTGCAACAAATCGTCGACGCCCCCGCCGGCCTCCCACATGAAGCCATAGCCGGTCGTAAAATTCAGTTCGCGCACGCGCTCGAGGACCTCTTCACCCTCGATTCCGTTGATGTTGCGTTTGCCCGAACGTAGCTTGGTTACACGCAGCATCTCGTCGGCACTCGCCTCTGCATCCGCGAGAGCGACGCGCTCGAGCAACCCGTCGTCGACGTGGCCGCCCGCGACGCTGCTGAGAGCCAGCCCCATGTCAGGATGGCCTGGCAGGCCGAGATGAAAGACGACGTGTTCGTTCGTATGCTCAGGCAGCGGCTCCGCGAATACGCCGCGCCAGACACAAAACCCCGGAAACGCCGGGATGTCGTCGCTGCCACGCACGTGCAGGCGCGTCAATAATGCTTCAGCCAATCTTGCGTCGCCCTCATTGGCAACTTTTTTCGACAGGGTAAAACTGACCCCTTCCAGGTGAGCATGGACCTCCACCGATACCCATTCGACATCGACACGGCGCCCACCCTCGAAACCATAGGTGCGATCCCTGCCATATTCGAGCGCGCGCCCAATCATTCCGGCAATTCGTAGATCGCGTGCTTCGATCATCCCTCCTGCCCGGGCCGGGTCCGCGTCGTTTTCTTGCGCAGCTATGGCGGACTCTCGTGTGTCGACCCGTGCCCGAAACGCCGCCTCGCTTTCTTCGACCGTATCGATCGAGAATCCGGATATCATTTCCCCCGAAAGGCTCGTTTCTGCCTCGCTCGGCACATCGACCAAGTAGCGTCCGACACATACCGTTTTCATCTGTTCGGTCATTTTTGCCACCTCGGATCTGTCTCGTATGCTGCGGACCTGACCGGCGGCCCAGGTTCCCGCACAGGCGAGAGCTGCGCACAATACGATGAGCTCTCGCCAGCCGCGCTTCCTCGTTCGCGTCATGGCAACATCGACACCAGCTTGACGACAGGGTCGAAGGCTGACGATCGCGGCGACTGCCGCTCGAGCGCAGTCCTGTCGTCAAACCTACCGGTGTCAAACATTACCTCACCTGACCTGCATACTGGTTTGTCCAATGGCAAGCAAGCCCGTTGCCCTGCCGCGTACGCGTCGACACAGCCCGACACCAGGGGCAAGACAACTGCCTTCCGCAATCCGCGTTTCAATGTGCGCTTCATGGCAGCTTTTGCACCAGCTTGACGATAAGGTGATGTGTCAGCAACAGGATCGCGTCGGCATTGAACGCGCCCTGATGATCGAAACCACGGACATCGAATAGCTGGCCAACTTTACCGCGTGGACCCGCACCGGACTGGTGCGGCACGGTACCGTCGCCAGCCACATCCTGGCGTGCCGGCACGAAGTGCAGATTGGTGCGCCCCTCGACTTGCACGCGGCGCCCTCCGGACGGGCCGTAGCCGTGACCGACCGCGCCTCGCAGGTTCGATTCCGTGAAAACGGCACCGGTGCCGGGGTCGCGCGCGACCCAGCGAACGGCGCCGAAGGACATATGTCCGGGATCGGCACCATAGAAGGCATACGTGTTCGGATGATAGTAGGTGCCCAGCGTCTGGCGATGAAACTCTTCGGCACTGCCGATTGCCTTCCACATGATTTCCCTGATTCCGGGACTGCCCTTGTACTTGCCGGCAGGGTCTGCGAGATCCGGGTCTGCCAAGCGATACCATGCGTCGAAGTCGCGATACATGTCATATGGATTACCGACCGGTAGATGCACAACATCCCTCGGTACATCCTTGTTATTGATCCGGCTGACCAGCGAGACATGCAGCCACGGTTGCGGATACAAATGGTTGGGCAGTAATTGCAAAGCACCTGGCGCGGTGGCCATGACCGCCATTGTGTCTTTCGGCATTTCACCGAGGATTTCAGCGATGTGCTCAGCTTTGACGTTGTCCACTTTCCCATTGCTTGGGCTCCACTTCTCGGTTCCGCAAGCGATCCGGCGATAGCAAACAGGTGCGCCGAGTGCCGGCATCGCGCCATGAATCACCCCAAGGATCAGATCGGGTATCTCCTTGGCGCAAGCGCGCGCGACCAGGCCGCCCATCGAATGGGTCACCAGGATGACTTGTCGGCACTCACGCCTGCGCTCCGTCCAGAACGCAATGATGCGCTCGATGCGTTGACGCAGCCGCCTGGCCGAGTCCGCGCACGATTCGAGCCAGTTATAGCCACACGCGTAAACCGGATAGTAATAGCCAGCGTGCTTTTCCAGCTCTTCCTCGCTGACCTTGTCGATACCGCGCACGCCCCACTTGGCGGGGTCGCACTCCATGACGTCCTTCCAGTGGCGGCATATCACGCGCACGTTGTCGAGCTGATCCATTTCGAACGTATGGTTGAGACCCACATGCAAGCCGTAAAGCAGGTTTCCGTAGGAATCCCAGTGCACTTCGCCCCACGACCGTTGGCGCACTTCGGCCTCCGTCATCCCGTAATTGCGTGCCTCAAGAGGCAAATGGATGTCGCCGCGATTATCGGTCTCGAGTGTTCGGCCATCCAACAGGAGTTGCCGTGTCCCGGCATCGTATTTCTTCCATTTACGCGACGTATTCAACCCCTCGAACGTCCCATTCGGTGCCCGCCACGCCGGTTCCCCCGGATCCAGCAGCTCGTTCGCCCGCATCGCCGGACTGGTCGCGGCCCGCAGATTGCTCCCCATGATCCCCGGTACGACGATGACCGGAACGACCTTCGACGGCGGCAAGGTGAACAGCCCGCGTGTCGTGAACGAGGTGGGGGTCAGGACGGTTCGACCCGTCCAGCTGCCGTCGGGCTGCGGGACGAGGTTGGGCAAGGGGCGGGTCGGGTCTGCCATGCGCGCTCCGTGGTCTGGGTTGAGTTTGCGGAAAATTCGGCGTCAACGGGCCGGGTCGTCGTCGGGGAGGAAGGCCATGTCGACGTCGCCGATCATTTCGCCGATCAGCAACGAGGTGCGGCCCTGTTCGTCGGTGCGTCCGGTGACGGTGCGGCCGTCTTCGAACGTCGCCTGGTAGCGTTGGTTCGGGACCGGCCTGCCGGTCTGCTGGTGGCGCAGCACGACGTATTCGTCCGTGTGCAGGTGCGACGTCGGCATGCGCACGCCCTCCGGTGTCGCGCCGCCGGGGCCGACCTGGTCGAATTCGCTCGCCTTGAAGACCTGGCGGCCGCTCGTCTGCTGGGTGACCGTGCCGTCGGCCCAGTCGGTCTGCGCGCCCGGCGCGATGATCTTCACGGCCGGCGCTTCCAGCTCGATGCGTTCGGCGGCGATCAGGCTGATGCGGCCCGCCGACCTGATCTGGATATTGCCCACGTGCGTGTGCACGATGATGTCGCCGCGGCCCGCGACGAGGCGCACGCCCAGTTCGTGGGCGAACAGGCTCAGGCGGCGGGCGGCGCGCACGAAGATGTTGGCGCCGGCCGCGACCTCGGCGTCGCCCGCGCTGACGACGTCCACCTTGCCGCCCGCGCCCAGCGCCAGGTTGTCGTTGCTGGCGACGATGACGCCGTTCGGCGCCGTCGCGGCCAGGATAGGTTCCCCGCCCCCCGCCGCGCCTTCCGCGACGTTGCTGCCGGCGTGCCACCGTTTCAGCTTGTCGACGAGGGCGGCAAGGCGCCGGCCCGTCGGCTCGTCGTCCGTGTGGACGGCCGCCAGCTTGCCCACTTCGTCGAGGATGCCCTGCATGACGTCAGCCAGGCCCGCCAGTCCGGCGCGGTCGAGCTGGCCCCCTTCCGCCTGCGGGCTCGCCTCCGCGCTGATCAGGACGCCCTGGGCGCCGCGCACGGCCACCGACAGGTCGCTGCGCAGCTCGGCGCCCTCCCCGCGCGGCGTGCCGGTGCCGTCGGCGCGCGGCCGCGTCAGCCAGCCGAGGTTCAGTTCCGACGTGCCGTGGTCGCTGGCCAGCTGCGCGCTGATCTCGCCGCGCGTGTCGTCGAAGCGCAGCTGGTTGCCGCGCGCCCCCTGGATCTCGTGCGTGCGCGTGCCGGATACGTAGCGGTTGCCCGGCAGCACGCCCGCCTGGCTGAACGCGGGCGGCGCCGTGCGCTGGTTGTACAGCTGGGCGAGGATGATCGGGCGGTCCGGGTCGCCGCCGAGGAAGGCCACCAGCACTTCGGAACCGACGCGCGGCAGCGCCAGCGCGCCGGCCTGCTGCTGGCTGCCGTTGCCGTTGCCGGCCCAGTTGGAGGCGACGCGTACCCAGGCCGAATCGGCCGGGGAATCGGACGCGCCGGCGCCGTGCGCATGGCGATGGTCGGCGACGCGCATGCCCGGGAAGCGGATTTTTACCCGGCCCAGCGCGTCGCAATGGACGTCCTCGCCGGCCGGCCCGACGACGATGGCGCTCTGCAGCGGCGGCTGCGGCAGGTCGGTGCGCGGATCGTAAGCGGGCACGATCGGAATGCCGCGCCGGACGGCGGAAAAGCTGACGCGCACGCGCGCCTGCCCGTCGCCAGCGCGCGGCGCCGGCAGCGCGCTCAGGGCGGCGTCCGCCGACACCTGCCTGGCGTGGCGTTCCAGATCGCGCGGCAGGTTGTTGTCGGCCACGACGTGCAGTTCCGTGATCACGAAATCGCGCTCCGCGGCGGGGTGCGTGTCGATCTCGGGATGGCCTTCGAGCGCAAAATACTGGCCGGCGCAGAAGTCGCGCACGCTGCCCTCGCCCTGGAAGCACTTCGATTCGAATTCGTGGCGGCTCATGCGCACCTGGCCCAGGCGCCAGTGGTCCTCGACGTCGTTGCCCGCGTGCGGCATCTCGATCAGGTAGTCGTCCAGCGACGCGGCGAGCGTGTTGCCGCTCGGGCCCTGGTCCACGTTGCTGCGCGCGGAGGCCGTCATGAACTGCGCGGCGCCGGGATTCTTGTAGTCCCAGCTGTGGCGCGTGGCGACGCCCGGCTGCAGGCGGCGCGCGGCGCGCCAGGAACTGACGGTGTCGCGGCCGTCCGCCATGCTGTCGCGGTGGTAACGCACCGTGCCGGCCGCGTTCCGCGGCAGGCCGTTCGGGTCGTTGAACAGCACCAGCGTGTGCGCGGGCGTGCGGTCGTGCGCGGGATCGACGGGGCTGCCGCGGCTGCGTCCCGGCCGGAACACCCACGCGATGCCGCGCCGCTTGAGCAGGCGGCGCACGAACGCGGCGTCCGACTCGTTGTACTGCATGGTCTGTTCGCGCGGCGGGAACTGGCGCATGTCGAACAGCGGATCGAGTTCGAGTTCGAAGGCGTTGGCCAGCACCGTGTTCGACTGGCGCCATTCGTCGCACAGCACCTGCACGATCTCCAGCTCGTTCTGGTAGCGGAACACGCGGCTGTTGGTGCGCTTTTCCATCACGGCGAACACGTCGCGCAAGACCAGCTCGTAGCCGGCCAGGCCGCCGTCGGCGTCGCCCGCGCGCGCCTCGGTGACGATGCCGCACACGCTGCGGAGCATGCCGCGGTCGGTGACGAACCGCAGTTCGGCCGGCAGCGCGATCAGGTCCTTCAGCGCGATGTGCGGGCTGCTGGCGAGGCAGGCGACGCGGTAGTCGATGCCGCCGCAGATCGCCTCGTGGCCCACGACCCGCTGGGGCAGCAGCACGTCCTCCGCGAGCTGGCCGCCTTGGGCAAGGCGCAGGCGCAACGGCCGGTGCGCGGTGCTCAGGACCTTCTCGTGCTGCAGAACCCGCAGGAACTCGCTCGCGCTTTCCACTGTCTCTCCCGTGAACACGCCGCGGCTGCGGCACGAGAATGGATTCTTCCATGCTTCAACCGCCGCGAGATTAACGTGCGTCAGGGTGTACAGGAGCGAACTTCGGCGCATGCGGATGGTCCCACGCTACGCGCCGCGCGGGTGCGCACCGCGCGCCGGCGCGACTCGATGGAACTGGACACTCCCGGCGCGGTCGCGCCGTCATGAGGGCCGGGTAGGACCCATGTGCTTCATGCGCGGCGCGTGGCCGGCCCGGCATCAGCCGGGCATCAGCCCAGCAGCGCGGCCAGGCGCGGCATCGTCGCCAGCGCGCTCGCGTGCGTCGCCGCGCGCACGGCGTCCGGATCGAGCCCGCGCATGTCGGCGAGCGCCGCACCGATCGCGGGCAATTGCTCCGGGCTGTTGCGGCCCGGGTGGACCCACGCCGGCGCGATGTCCGGCGCATCCGTCTCCAGCACGATGGATTCCAGCGGCAGGTCCACGGCGAGCCTGCGGATCTGCAGCGCGCGCGTAAAGGTCATGGCGCCGCCGAAGCCGAGGTGGAAGCCGGCGTCGATGAAGGCCTTCGCCTGCTGGAAGCTGCCGTTGAAGGCGTGCGCGATGCCGCCCGCGGGACGGATCTGGCGCACGTGCTTCAGCACCTGGTCCTGCGAGCGGCGCACATGCGTGAGCACGGGAAGGTCGAAGTCGCGCGCGATGCGCAGCTGCTCGCGCAGGAAGCGTTCCTGCTTCGCGCGCATCGCGGGCTCGCACAGCATCGGGATGAAGAAGTCCAGGCCGATCTCGCCGATGGCCACGAAGTTCGGGTCCGCCAGCGACGCCTCGACCTGGCGCCGCAGTTCGGCGAGGTCGTCGTCCGTCGCCTGCGGCACGTAGATCGGATGGATGCCCAGCGCATAGCTGGCGTTGGGCAGGCTGCCTGCCAGAGCGCGCACGACGCCGAAGTTATCGCGCGCGACGGCCGGTATCACGATCATGCCGACCCCGAGTTCCTGCGCACGTCGAGCGATGGCTCCCGACCCCGTGCCGAATTCGTGGGCGTCGAGATGGCAGTGCGTGTCGATCCACATGGAAGGGTCAAGCCCCGGCCGGCTGCAGGCCGTGCTCCGTCATGCGCAGTACGCGGTCGCAGCGGCGCGCCAGTTCCGGGTCGTGCGTAACGATGACGAAGGCGGTGCCGAGGGTCTTCGACAGTTCGAGCATCAGGTCGAAGATGCCCTGCGCCGTCGAGTGGTCGAGGTTGCCGGTCGGTTCGTCCGCCAGCACGCACGCCGGTTCCGTGACGAGGGCGCGGGCCAGCGCCACGCGCTGGCGCTCGCCGCCGGACAGTTCGCCCGGCCGGTGGATGGCGCGCTGCGTCAGGCCCACGCGCGCCAGGATCGCCTCGGCGCGCGCGACGGCGTCCGCGCGCTTCATGCGCCGGATCAGCAGCGGCATCGCGACGTTGTCCAGCGCCGTGAACTCCGGCAGCAGGTGGTGGAACTGGTAGACGAAGCCGAGCGAGCGGTTGCGCAGCTCGCCGCGGCGCGTCTCCGACAAGGTCGCGAAGTCCTCGCCCTGCAGCGTGACGCTGCCCGTGCTGGGCGTGTCCAGCCCGCCCAGGATGTGCAGCAGCGTGGACTTGCCGGAGCCGGACGCGCCGACGATGGCGACGCGCTCGCCGCGGGCGATCGAGAAATCGATGTTGTCCAGCACCTGGACCGAGTAGTCTCCCTGGCGGAAGGTCTTGGCGACGTTGCGGCAGGCAAGTACAGCGGTATTCACATTCATGTCATTCATAGCGGAGTGCCTCCGCCGGTTTCACGCGCGACGCGGACCAGCTGGGGTAGATGGTCGCGACGAAGGCCAGCAGCACCGAGACGCCGCCGATCTTGGAGACGTCCGGCCAGCGCAGGTCGGACGGGATTTCGCTGATCAGGTAAATATCCTTGGACAGGAACTGCACACCGAGCAGGTGCTCGATGAACGGGACGATGACGTCGATATTGAGCGCCACCAGCACGCCCAGGCCCACGCCCGCCGCGGTGCCCATGATGCCGACGAGGGCGCCCTGGATCATGAAGATCTTCGTGATCGAGCGCGGCGACGCGCCGAGGGTGCGCAGGATGGCGATGTCGGGCTGCTTGTCGGTCACCGTCATGACGAGGGTCGAGACGAGGTTGAACGCGGCGACGGCGATGATCAGCGTGAGGATGATGAACATCATGCGCTTTTCCGTCTGCACGGCGGCGAACCAGTTGGCGTTCAGCTGCGACCAGTCGCGCATGATCAGCTCGCCCGACATGCTGCGCTTGAGTTCCTGGGCGACGAACGGGGCCTGGTGCATGTCGGCGATGCGCAGGCGCAGGCCGTTCGGCGCGTCGATCCGCACCATGCGCTGCGCGTCCTCGATGTTGATGAACGCGAGCGCCGAATCGAATTCGTAGTGGCCGGCCTCGAAGATGCCGCTCACCGTGAACACGCGCGAGCGCGGGACCATGCCGGCCGGCGTCGTCTGGCCCTGCGCCAGCAGCATGTTGACCTTGTCGCCGATGCCCACGCCGAGCGAGCGCGCGAGCGCGTAGCCGATGACGATGTTGTACTCGCCGGACTTGAGGCTCTCGATGCTGCCCTGGCGGATCTGCTTCGCCACGTCCGACACCTTGTGCTCTTCCGACGGCAGGATGCCGCGGATGACGGCCGGCTTCATCGTGTCCTCGCGCACCAGCAGCCCCTGCGTCTCGACGAACGGCGCGGCGCCGCGCACGGCCGGGTTGCGGAAGGCTTCCTGCTCGGCCTGGCGCCAGTTCGGCATGGTGCCGCTCGCGTCGAACACTTCGATGTGCGCGAGCACGGACAGCATACGGTCCGTGACCTCCTTCTGGAACCCGTTCATCACCGACAGCACGACGATCAGGGCGGCCACGCCGAGGGCGATGCCGGACACGGAGATCAGCGAGATGAAGGAAATGAAGCTGTTGCGGCTGCTGCGCTTGCCGGCGCGCGTGTAGCGCAAGCCGACCAGCCATTCGTACGGCAGTTTGTGGATGAGGCTCATGGGCTCCATGGTAAATGCTTGGGTCCCGCAGTTTGCCACACAACGCTCATCCATGTGGGGCGTTGTCACAATTGGAAGTACTTTTTCTATCTTGCACACACCATAAAAAGTCCGGAACTCCGGGCGCGGCAAGACTATCGAACGCAGACAGGAGGCCCACCATGGCATTTTCCGTCTTCGATTCGAAGGGCACGCCGCTCGACCGGCAGCACACCACGTGGCGCGACATGGTGCGCAGGCCGATCAGCAAGCTGGACGACGATGCCTTTACCCGCATGCGCATCATCCTCATGAACGGCATCGAGCTCGAGGCCCTGCGCTTCTCGCACATGGCCGCGCGCTGCAACATGGCGCTGCGCCAGCCGCTGGCCGACGTCAGGCGGGTCGAGCAGCACCAGGCCACGATGGTGAACTGGCTGCTGGCGCCCGATCATTCTCCGCTCGAGACGACCATCGCCTATGAACAGCTGGCCATCGAGCTGACGGCGAGCGTGGCCCGGGCCGAGCCGGACGACTACCTGTCCGGCGTGTATCGTTTCGGCCTGCTGGAAGACTTCGACCACCTGTACCGCTATGCGGCGCTGCTCGACCGCGTGGAGGGCAAGGATGCGAACAATATCCTGCAGAGCTATACGGACATCCTCCCCGGCCGCCCCACGCCCGAGCACCACCGCGCCCCGCGCGACGACCTGCGCATCCCGTACGACCGCAGCATGGCCGCGATGCTCAGCAAGCTGCATGCGCTGACGATCACGGCGGCCGAGGCGCAGACCCACAACTATTATATGAACGTGGGCCCGACGTTCGCCGACCCGGTCGCGCGCCAGCTGTATGCGGAGATCGCCTCGGTGGAAGAACAGCACGTCACGCAATACGAATCGCTGCTGGACCCGACGGAGACGTGGGTCGAGCAGTGGATGCTGCACGAGGCGAACGAGTGCTACACCTATTACAGCTGCGTCGAGACGGAGACGAACCACCACGTCAAGGCCATCTGGGAGCGGTGCCTCGACTACGAGCTGGGCCACTTCCACATGGCCGCCGACGCGTTCCGGCGCTACGAGCGGCGCGATCCGGCCGAGATCGTCGGCGATTTTTCAGGCCCGATCCCGTTCCGCAGCCAGCGCGACTACGTGCGGCAGGTGCTGGCCAGCGAAGTCGACCTGCGCGCGCTGGGCACGCAATTCGTGCCGAAGGCGCACGAGGACCAGGCCAGCATCGATTACCGGCGGCAGATGAACGGCGACGGCTCGCCCAGCGCGGCGGTGGCGGCCGGCTACGTCTGGACGCCGGGCACGGAACTCGTGAGCCATGGCGCCGCCACCACGACGGCCGTCACGACGACCCTGCCCGCCAACCAGGGTGGCGTCGTCCAGCCCTGAACCGCAACGGAGACACCATGGCACAGCAGACCGAACACCTCGGCATGAACCGGACGGGCGTGCAGATGTCGCCCATCGACACGGCGGCCATGCAGGGCAGCGACAACGCGCCGATCCGCGGCGCGCCGGGCGACGAGCGCGCCCTGCTGGACGCGCGCGAAGCGCTCATCATGGACGCCGGCGACATCGGCTCCATCCCCATGCCGGGCTCGGTCGCCGGCGCCGTCAACATGGGCATGCACATGCTCAAGGGCGACCGGCCGCAGATCCTGCTCGACAAGCTGGGCGAACGCCTCGCGTTCGAACGCACGGGCACCCGTCTGTACGACGCGCTGCTGGCAAAATGCGACGTGATGCAGGGCGGCCCCGCCGGCATGACGCGCGACCACGTCGCCGCCATCCGCCGCGACGAAGCCCGCCACTTCCTGCTGCTGAAGGACGCGATCGAATCGCTGGGCGGCGATCCGACGGCGCAGACGCCCAGCGCGGACGTGACCGGCGTCGAGTCGCTGGGTTTCGTGCAGGTGCTGAACGATCCGCGCACGAGCCTCGCCCAATCGCTGCACGCGCTGCTGACGGCCGAACTGGCCGATCGCGCCGGCTGGGAGACGCTGATCGCGCTCGCGGGCGAGGCCGGCCAGGACGACCTCGTGGCCGGCTTCACGCTGGCGCTGGAAGACGAGCACCGGCACCTCGTCCTCGTCCAGGGGTGGTATCACGAGGCGATCGGGCTGACGCCCGTTCCCGGGATGCTGCCGCCGGGCGGGTCGGCCGGCATGCCGCCCGATTCGACGACCGCGCCGACGACCTCGCCGGACGTGACGACGCCGGGACCGGGGGCGGACATCTGAGTCCATTTCGCCTAAAATAGAGGGATGGCCCACATTTCGCTCGTCCTGCCGTTCGCCCTCCCCGCTCCCGAATTCGCGCCCGACCTGACCCGCGCCCTGCAGGCGCCGGCGCTGGCCGCGCTGTTATCGAAAGTATCAGACGCGCGCTACCGCCCGCTCGACACCGACGCACGCGTCCTGCCGCATGAGCTCTGGATCGCGCGGACGCTGGGCGTCGCGCACGGGCTCGTGCCGGGGGTCGCGACCAGCGCGATGCGCGCAATCGGCCTCGATCCGGAGGACGGCATGTGGTTCGTCGTGAACCCGACCCATATCCAGATCGCGCGCACGCATTTGCAGATGGACGACATGCGCCAGCTCGACCTGCGCGAGGACGAAGCGCGCGCCCTGTTCGACAGCGCCCGGCCCTGCTTCGAGGACGCCGGCTACGCGCTCGCATGGGGCGCCCCCGACACGTGGTTCATGCGCGCGGACGACTGGACCGAGATCGCGACGGCGAGCCCGGACGCGGCCGTCAACATGAACCTGACCGACTGGATGCCGTCCGGCCCGCAGGCGCGCGCGTTCCGCAAGCTGCAGAACGACGTGCAGGTGACGTGGTTCACGGACCCGGCCAACGCGGCGCGCGAGGCGCGTGGCCAGTTGCCGATCAATTCCTTCTGGCCGTGGGGGAATGCGAGCATGGCGACCGAACACGCCCAGCAACTGGTGGCGAAGGTCTCCGGCAAGCCGCTCGTGCGCCCGCGCGTGGCGGCGTTCGACACGCCCGGCTGGCTGACGGCGCTGGCCGACCGCCGCCTGGACAGCCTGGCGGACGTCGACGCGCTGCTGGACGGCGGCGACGACTGGCTGCTCGCCTGCGGCAACGTGGCGGCGCCCGGCATCGCGGCCGACTGGCATGGCTGGCTGCACCAGATGCAGCGCCTGGAGACCGGGCTGTTCGCGCCCTTGCTGGCCGCATTGAAAACCGGCCGCATCAAGGAGGTGCGCCTCGTGCTGAGCCACCGCGACGGCCACCTCGAAACGACGACGACCCCGCTGGCGCAACGTAAATTCTGGCGCCGCCCGACCCTGGAACGACTGCTTTGAAAACCCGCATCACCATCCGCCCCTGCCCCGTAAGACTCTCCGAAATGCTGCGCCAGGGCGGGATCCACCCCGTCCTCGCGCGCGTGTACGCGGCCCGCGGCCTGACCGACCCGCGCGAACTGGAGACTGGACTTCAAGCATTGGTACCGCCCGGCGCGCTGCGCCAGATCGACGCGGCGGCCGTCTACCTCGCCGACGCCATCGCGGCCGGCAAGAAGATGACCGTCGTCGCCGATTACGACTGCGACGGCGCCACCGCCTGCGCCACGGCGATCCGCGGCCTCACCGCGATGGGCGCGCGCGTCGACTACATCGTGCCGAACCGCTTCGAATACGGCTACGGCCTGACGCCGGAAATCGTCGAACTGACGGCGCGCGAGAAAGCGCCGGACATCATCATCACGGTCGACAACGGCATCGCCAGCATCGACGGCGTGGCGGCGGCAAAGGCGCGCGGCATCGACGTCGTCGTCACCGACCACCACCTGCCGGGCGACGCGCTGCCGGACGCGCGCGTGATCGTGAACCCGAACCAGCCGGAATGCGGGTTCCCCAGCAAGCACCTGGCCGGCGTCGGCGTCGTGTTCTACGTGCTGCTGGCCCTTCGGGCGGAATTGCGCAAGCGGGGCGTGTTCGACGCGCAGACGCAGCCCAAGCTCGACAACCTGCTCGACCTCGTCGCGCTGGGCACCGTCGCCGACGTCGTGAAACTCGACACGAACAACCGCATCCTCGTCGCGCAAGGCCTCAAGCGCATGCGCGCGGGCCGGATGCATGCGGGTGTCGCGGCGCTGTTCCGCGTGGCGGGGCGCGAGGCGCGCTGCGCCTCGCCGTTCGACCTCGGCTTCGCGCTCGGCCCGCGCCTGAACGCCGCCGGCCGCCTGGAGGACATGTCGCTCGGGATCGAATGCCTGATCACGGACGACGAGGGCCGCGCCTGGGCCATCGCGCAGGAACTCAACGACATCAACCTGAAACGGCGCGAGATCGAGGCCGACATGCAGGGTACGGCCCTGCTGCACCTGGACGATTTCGAGCCGGCGGACGCCAGCACCATCGCCGTGTTCGACGACGGCTGGCACCAGGGCGTGATCGGCATCGTCGCCTCGCGCCTGAAAGAGAAATTCTACCGGCCGACGATCACGTTCGCGCCCGCGGGCGACGGCTGGATCAAGGGTTCCGGCCGCTCGATCCCGGGCTTCCACCTGCGCGACGCGCTCGACCTCGTGTCGAAGAAAGTGCCGGGGCTGATCGACAAGTTCGGCGGGCACGCGATGGCAGCCGGCCTGTCGATCCGCGGCGACCATTTCGACACGTTCGCGCAGGCGTTCGAAGCCGTCGGCCGCGCGTGGCTGACGGAGGCGCAACTGGAGCGCGTCGTCGAGACGGACGGCCCGCTGGAAGACGATTTCTACAGCACGCAGTTCATCGAACTGCTGGACAGCCAGGTGTGGGGCCAGGGGTTCGCGCCGCCCGTGTTCTGCGACGAATTCCGTGTCGTCAGCCAGCGCATCCTGAAGGACAAGCACCTCAAGCTGCTGCTGGAGCGGAACGGGCGGCGCTACGATGCCATCTGGTTCGGGCACACGGATGCGCTGGGCGACAAGGCGCGGGTGGCGTTCCGGCTCGATGCGAACGAATACAACGGGGTGACCAAGGTGCAGCTGCTGGTGGAGCACGCGGAGCCGGCATGACCCACTTTCCGCCTGGTAGGGTGGGCACCCCTGTGCCCACGGGACGTTTGCAGTTCGCCGGCGTCCGCGTGGGCACGGGGTGCCCACCCTACCCGCCGTTCAACGCGTAAAAATCGGGGCCTGCGTCACCGCGCCCATCCCCTCGCCCAGGTAAAAGCTGGGATGCGGCGGCTGGTTATACCCCGCGTTCTGCCCCGCCACCTGCGCCCGGTACTGCGGATCGTGCATCAAGGTCGGGATGCGCGCCGTGGTCGGCGCCGTCGTCGTGAACACGAGCAGGGCCGAGTTGTCCGCCGTGCGCCACACGACTTCCTCGCGCCAGTCGCCGAGGATGTCGGCCGACAGCACCGGCGTCGCCTTGGTCCCGTTGTTCGACGCCGCCCCGTACGGCGCACCGTCGAGCAGGCGCACGACGCTCCCCGTCGCCGGCTGCCATTTGTTGATCACGGTGCCGTCGAGCAGTTCGCGGCCCAGGTCGCCATCCCACCAGCTGGCGAAATTCATGTTCCCCGGACGCGCCGTGGAAATCTGGTGCCCGTTCGCCGCCATCAGCCCGCCGCGCGACGCCCAGCATTCCTCGCCCAGGTAGTTCGGATCGATGTCCGCGCACACGCCGCGGCCCACGTCCGCACCGCTGCCGCTGACGCCCCACAGGATCTTGCCCGTCGCCGCGTCGTGCATCTCGGAGCCGGTGGCGCCGTAGCAGGACGGGGTTTCGTGCACCATGTACGCCTGCAGGCCGGCGCGGGTCGGGTCCAGCTTGCCGACGTGCAGCGCGTCGCCGTGGCACAGGCCGGTGCTGTACAGCATGTGTCCATCGCTGCCGATCGCGGCCGCGCCGTAGACGATGTCGTCGCGGCCGTCGCCGTCGACGTCCGCCACGGCGAACCAGTGCGAGCCCTGGCCGCGGACGGCGCTGCCTTCCTTGTCCGTATCGAACACCCAGCGGCTGGAAAGCACGCCGTCGCGGTAGTCCCACGCCGCGACCACGGCACGCGTGTAATAGCCGCGCGAGAAGATGGCGCTGGGCCGGCGGCCGTCCAGGTAGGCGACGCCGCCCAGGAAACGGTCGACGCGGTTGCCGTAGTTGTCGCCCCACGCCGCCACCGAGCCGCGCGCCGGCAGATAATCCGTGGTCGCCAGCGCCTTGCCCGTGCGGCCATCGAATACCGTCAAATACTCGGGGCCGGACAGGATGTAGCCGTTGGCATTGCGGTAGTCGGCATTGGCGGCGCCGATCACCTTGCCCTGCCCGTCGACGGTGCCGTCGGCCGTCTTCAGCATCACCTCGGCCTTGCCGTTGCCGTCGAAGTCGTACGCGACCACCGTCGTGTAATGGGCGCCCGCGCGGATATTGCGGCCCAGGTCGATGCGCCACAGCCGCGTGCCGTCGAGTTTATAGGCGTCGACATACGTGTTGCCGGTATAGCCCGACTGCGAATTGTCCTTGGCATTGGTCGGCTGCCATTTGACGATCAGCTCGTACTGGCCGTCGCCGTCCAGGTCGGCCGGCGTGCCGTCGTTGACGTCGTAGGTGTAGGCCTCGCCCTTCGGCGTGACGCCGCCCGCCGGCCGCTGCACGGGAATGCGCAGGACGGGCTGGCTCCACGTGGCGCCGGCCGCTTCGTCCTTCTTTTCGTGCCCGTCGACGATCGCGCGCACGGTGTAGCGGGCCGCCGGCGTGCCGTTGGTGTCCGTGAAATTGCTCGCCGTAAGTGGCGCGCCGTTCAGGCGCACGCCGTCGCGGTAGAGGTTGAAGCGGGTATCGGGGTCGTCGACGCCCAGCACGCGCCAGCTGACGAAGACGCCGCCGCCGGTGGCGACGGCGACGACGCCGCGGTCGAGTTTTTCGACCTGCTTGCCCTGCGCGGCAAACGCGGATTGCGCGAGGGCGAGCGCCAGCAGCCCTAGCGGTGCAACGGTTCGGATCGGTATCATGTCTCCAGCCTGCTCGTCGTTGTTGTTGGGCGTTCGAGTATCTGGATTGGCCCGGGGAGTGTCAATTCGGCCCAGGCAAGCAGTCACAATGTTGAGCGGGCCGACTACTCTTTCTTGCCGCACTGACAGGGCGGCGCCTCGCCCCGGTCGAACACGATCTTCCACCGCCCCGGCGCTTCCAGCCGCCAGATCGAGTTGTAGCGTCCAACCACCCTGCCGCTGGGATCGTAGACAGGCCCGCCGCTATAGGCCAGGGTGCCGGAATCCACGACTTCCACCTGCTCCGGCTCCCACGAGAATGGCGCGCGTTCGCCGTCGTAATACTTGCGCCACGCATTGGCGACGGCCTCGCGCCCGCGCAGCGGAGTCGGGCCGGCAAAGAAGATGGCCTCGTCGGCCAGGAAGGATGTGAACGCGGCGTGGTCGCGCGCCTTCATCGTCGCGGCGAAGGCACGTTCGGTGTCCGCCACCTGTTTCTTCAGCTCGTCGTGCGACGGCCGCGCCGCGCTCGCCATAGCCAGCATCAGCGTGCTGATGCACATGACCCCAATCGACAGCAGACGCATCGCGCCCCCCTTTGATGTCGTTTACCAGGATGATGATTTGACAAGCCTTGAATTCTGGCACGGCAGTACGGTTTGTACAAGATGCTTGCACGATGTCCGAAAGCGGAGTATATATAGTCCATAACCGGAGGATTCCTCATGAGCTACGCCTACGCCTACCCCAAGAGCCGGTTCGAACCGGCGGTTCTTGTCGACCTGTCCGCCCGCTCCGAGCGCGAACGGCTGTCGGAATCGGCCCTAAAAGGTTTCTTTCGCCTGGCCGGCGCCTGGCAGATCCGCGACGAGGATGCGCGCGAGCTGCTCGGCGGCCTGTCGTCGTCCTCGTTTTACGAATGGAAGAAGCACCCCGCGCGGGTGCTGGAAGTCGACCGCATCACGCGCATCTCCTACTTGCTCGGCATCTATAAAGCCCTGCACATCCTGTACGGCGACAAGCTCGCCGACGAATGGATCCACCTCCCCAACACCAATCCCATCTTCAACGGCCGCACGCCGCTGGCCTACATGCTGGGCGGCGGCCTGCTGGCGATGCAGACCGTGCGCCGCCTGCTCGACGCCCGTCGCGGAGGGCTGTGAGTGAAACTCATCCCCCGCCTGACCGCGCTGCGGCGGTTCGATACGTGCCGCCTCATCCCGTCGCGCTTCGCCGACCTCGAAGACTCGGTGCTGGCTCCGCTCGCCGATGACGATGGCATGCTGCGCGACCTGTTCGACCTCGACAACGCCACCAACGACCGCCTGCGCGGCGAGTCCGGCCTGCTGCCGGGGATCGGCGTCGACGAACTCGTGTTCGGCGTGCCGAACTTCCGCATCATCAACGCGGCCTACACGTATGCGCGGCCGGAAGGCAGCCGTTTCAACGACGGCGAACGGGGCGCATGGTATTGCGCGTTCGAGATCGAGACGGCGCTGGCCGAGGTGGCGTTCCACAAGGCCGTCGAATACCAGGAAATCGGCCGCTTCGACGACAGCGTGAGTTACCAGGCCCTGCTGGCCGACTTCAGCGCCAGCTTCCACGACCTGCGCGGCGCCGATACCTGGGACGACTGCCTCGCGGCCGACAGCTACGTCGCATCGCAGGCACTGGCGGCGGAGCTGCTGGAGGCGGGTTCGATGGGCGTCATCTACCCGAGCGTGCGGCGGCCAGAGGGCACGAATCTCGCATGCTTCCGCCCCGCATTGGTCGGCAATGTCCGCAAGGGCCATGCATATCGGTTAACATGGGCGGGTTCGCCGCTTCCCGCCATCGAACCCCTCTGAATCAGACACCGCCATGAAAACCGATCCGCTCAAAGACACCGAACTGCACGACAAGATCAACCGCGAGACCGCCCGCGTGCACTGGTCCGAACTCGAACGCCATTTCGCCCACGGTTCCGTCGTGTATGTGAGCGAAGACCTGGACCTCGTCGAAGTCGCCCTGCGCATCGCCCACGATGACAAGGATGCCATCAACCGCTGGATGAACGAAGGCAAGGTTGCCAAGGTATCCGACGTGCAGGCGAGCACCTGGCAGGCGTCCGACACCCTTCTGTGGGCGTCCGTCGTGAGCCCGTTCGTGCTCGTGCAGCCGGAAAAGCACGCGGTTCACTGAGAAAGTGTTGGCCAGCAAACACATTACCGTGGAGCAACTAGTTTTTAAGAAATGTGATCCCTCCGAATCCGCTATACTGGCGTGAAGTGAGGAAGTTTATGCAAAGCAACTTACAAGAAGACGATCCGATCCTGACCACGAGCGAAGTGGCGCGCCTGCTCGGCGTGGCGACGAGCACGGTGCAGATCTGGATGGAAAGCGGCGCGATCGAATCGTGGAAAACGCCGGGCGGACACCGCCGCACGCGCCTCTCCCTCGTGCAAGGCCTGATGCATGGCGACGACCAGGCCCGGTCGACCCCGAATCCCAGCACGGACAAGGAATACCAGCCGGCGCCGCAGCCGGGTTACCCCATCGGCGCCAACGAACGTTCGCGCCTCGCCGCGCTGGCCGCCACCGGCCTCGTCGACACCGACGAGGAAGCCCGCTTCGACCGCCTCGTCCGCCTCGCCTCGATGGTGACCGGCTCGCCGATCGCCCTCATCTCCCTGCTGACGTCGACCCGCCAGTGGTTCAAGGCCCGGGTCGGCCTCGCCGCCCGCGAGACGCCGCGCGACTGGGCGTTCTGCTCGCACGCGATCCTGAAAAACGAGCTGTTCGTCGTCGAAGACGCGATGGAAGACGAGCGCTTCCGCACGAATCCGCTCGTGCTGCAGGAACCGCACATCCGTTTCTATGCCGGCGTGCCGCTGCGCGACAAGTCCGGCCAGCCGCTCGGCACCCTGTGCGTGATCGACCGCGAACCGCGCCGCCTGCGCGCGGCCGAAGTGCAAGGTCTCATCGACCTGGCCGAGATCGCCTCGGGCGAGATCCAGGCCACGGGCCGCAACAGCCGCAACTGATCAATGCCGGCCTGCCGCGTGCGCGCGGTGGGCCAGCGCGTGCGCGGCCGCGCGCATGAGCATGTCCGCCCGCCGCGGGTCCGGCTCGGACAGCGCCAGCTCCTGCAACGCTTCCGGGTACTCCAGCTCCGCCGCCCGCGCCAGCCACGCGCGCGCGGCCACCGCGTCGGGCGGCCCGCCTTCTCCGTCCGCCAGCATGTGCGCCAGCAGGAACATCGCGGCGGGTGCGCCGCCTTCCGCCCGTTGTTGCAGGCGATGCCGCCGGTCGTCCACGCCTGCGTCGGCGTACGCAGGCAGCGCCAGCGCGGCCAGCAGCATGGCTGCGAACATTCTCTTCATTTCGACAGGTCGACCGCGTACAGCGCGAAGCCCTTGCCCTGGCCGTCGTCCGCGCGCAGTTCCGTGACGTTGCCGATGCCTGCGGCGCGCGCCAGGTCCAGCTTGCCCGGCGGCGCGTGGAACACGACCGGTCCGGCCGTCGTCACGGGCGTGAAGCGCCAGCTGCGCGCCGCGCCGTCGGCCGCCCGCGTGAGCCGCTTGCGCGCGCGGATCCAGGCGATCAGCACGTCGCGGTTCGTGTCCGGCGACGCGATCACCGTCTTGCTGCCGTCGAGGCCCGGAAAGTTGCCGCCGCCGCTCGCCCGGTAGTTGTTCGTCGCGACGAGGAACGCCTGCCCGCCGGCCACCGGCTTGCCTTGCCACTCGAGGTTGCGGATGCGCTGGCCGGGCGGGCGCGTCACGTCGATCTCGTAGTGCAGATCGGGGGCGGTGACCGTGTCGAAGTTATAGCTGGGGAAGCCGCCGTTGACGAGTTCCTGCGGTTCGGTGCGCGCCGGGTCGATGGTGTTGAAACGGTGCGCCGCCTTTTCCAGCCAGGCCGTCAGCGCCGCACCGTCGACTTTGACGGCGTACAGCGCATTCGGGTACAGGTAGAGGTCCGCCGCGTTGTTCAGCGCGAGGCTGCCGGGCGCCACGTCGGTGTAATCGCCCGGTCCCGCCGCGCCGGCCTTGAACGCGGCGGACACGGACAGCACCGGCAGGTTCGCGTACTGCGGCAGGTTGGCCTTCACGTAGGCGCGCACGTAATCCGCCTGCGCGGCGTTGACGGGTTGCAGCGCCGACGGATCGCCCAGGTCGGCGAAATACGTCGACATGCGGAAGTCCGTGCTGCCGACCGGCGTTTTCACATAGCGGATCGTCGCCTCGTGCCCGGCGCGCACGAGGTCGAGCACGGCCGGGTCGGCTGCCACGTACGATTTATCCGCCTGCTGCGTGGCGCGCGTCTCGACGACGGTATTGTCACGGGCGATCGTCCAGCCCTTGCCGTCGTGGCGCAGGTCGAAGCGGATCACGCCGAGGTGCTTGCCCCACAGGCTCGCCATCACGGTCGGCACACCGAACACGGTGCCGCGCGCCTTGTCGACGTTCGGAAGATTGAACTGCGCCACCGTGCTCGTGGGGTTCGGGAACTGCTGGTGCGCGTGGCCCAGCAGCAGCGCGTCGATGCCCGGGACCTGCGCGAGGTAGTAGTTCCCGTTTTCCATCGTGGGCGAGTACGGGCTCGCATCGAGGCCGCCGTGCGAGATCGCGACGATCACGTCGGCGCCCTTCCCGCGCATCTCCGGTATGTAGCGCCGCGCCGTCTCGACGACGCCTTCCGTGGTGACGCGGCCTTCGAGCCAGCGCTTGTCCCAGGACAGGATCGTGGGCGTGGTGAAGCCGATGATCCCGACCTTGACCGTTGCCTCGACGGGCTTGCCGGCGGCGTCCTCGGCCCGCACGCGCTTCTCGATGATGCGGTACGGCGCGAACAGGGGCCCGTGCGTCCTGACGCTCACGACGTTCGCCAGCACGATCGGGAAGCCGGGACCGGCGCAGGGTTTCTGCGCGCGCGGGACGCCGGGCACGTCGAAACGGTTGCCGGTGACCTGGCCGAGAAAGCCGAGGCCATAATTGAAATCGTGGTTGCCGACCCCGCCGCCGTCATAGCCGAGCCGCTTCATCACCTTGTGGATGCCCAGCAGCTCGCCGCATTTCACCGGCGCGACGACGGCCTGGTAATCGCCCAGCGCGCTGCCCTGGATCGTGTCGCCGTTGTCGAGCAATACCGTATTCGGGAACTCGCGCCGCGCCTGGGCGATCAGGGTCGCCGTCCGGTCCAGGCCCAGCGACGGATCGGCCGCCAGCTTGAAATAATCGTAACCGACGACGTTCGCGTGCAGGTCGGTCGTCTCCAGGATCGCGAGCGTGGCATGAGTGCCTGCTGGCAAAGATGCGCGCGGCACAGGTGCCGCGCCGGCGGCGGCGGCCATGGCCGCGAGCGGCAGCAGGCGGAACAGGTGGGAAAGGTGGCGCGTCATGGGCTCGCATCATAAAGCATGCGCGCACTAAGGTATAATCTCCGGTTCGATTCAACCACAGAAAATTGCCACAGACCATGGAAGCTGAACGCATCAATGCCCTCTCCTCCCTGCTGAACGACCTGACCAGCCGTGAAGCCGAACTTCGGAGGTATCTTTGACTTCGACCGCAAAGCGGAGAAGTTAGAGCAGGTCAACCAGGAGCTGGAAGACCCCGCCATCTGGAACGACCAGAAACGCGCCCAGGAGATGGGCCGCGAGAAGAAGGCGCTGGAAGGCGTCGTCCTCACGCTGGAAAAGGCGCGTGCCGACCTGACGGACGCGGCCGACCTGTTCGAGATGGCGCGCGAAGAAGGCGATGACGCCACGATCGAGTCGGTCGAAGGCGATGCCGGGGAAATCAGGAAGGTCATCGAGGCGATGGAATTCCGTCGCATGTTCAGCAACCCGATGGACCACGCCAGCTGCTTCATCGACATCCAGGCCGGCGCCGGCGGCACCGAGGCCCAGGACTGGGCGTCGATGCTGATGCGCCAGTACCTGCGCTATTGCGAGCGCAAGGGCTTCAAGGCCGAGGTGATGGAACTGTCCGAGGGCGAGGTCGCCGGCATCAAGACGGCCACCATCAAGGTCGAAGGCGAATACGCCTACGGCCACCTGCGCACGGAAACGGGCGTGCACCGCCTCGTGCGCAAGTCGCCGTTCGACTCCGCCAACGGCCGCCACACGTCGTTCTCGTCGATCTTCGTGTACCCGGAAGTCGACGAATCGATCGAAATCGAAATCAACCCGGCCGACGTGCGCATCGACACGTACCGCGCGTCCGGCGCCGGTGGCCAGCACATCAACAAGACCGACTCCGCGGTGCGCCTGACCCACGCCCCGTCGGGCATCGTCGTGCAGTGCCAGAACGACCGCTCGCAGCACCGCAACAAGGCCGAAGCCTTCGACATGCTGCGCGCCAAGCTGTTCGAACTGGAACTGCGCAAGCGCATGGCCGAACAGCAGAAGCTGGAAGATTCGAAGACCGATGTGGGCTGGGGCCACCAGATCCGTTCGTACGTCCTCGACCAGTCGCGCATCAAGGACTTGCGCACCGGCTTCGAGACCGGCAACACGAAGAACGTGCTGGACGGCGACCTCGACGACTTCATCTCCGCTTCGCTGAAGCAAGGGGTGTAAGCCGATGGCCTTCATCTTCGACATGGACGGCACCATCGTCGACAACATGGCGTTCCACACGGATTCCTGGCTGGCGTTCTTCGAGCGCCACGGCAAGACGTACGACGCCGAGGCGTTCTTCCGCGAGACGGCGGGCGCGCAGGGTCGCGAGATCCTGCGCGAACGCCTCGGCCCGGAGATCACGGACGACGAGATCGCCGTGCTGGCGCACGAAAAGGATGAACTGTACCGCGAGATGTACGGCCCGCACCGCAGCGCGATCCAGGGCTTCGAGGCGTTTGTGACGGCCGCACGCGCGCAAGGCGTGAAGCTGGCGGTGGCGACGTCCGCCCCGCCCGCGAACATCGTCTTCACGCTCGACGAGCTGGACCTGCGCCGCCATTTCGACACCGTCGTCGGCGCGGCCGACGTCGCGCGCGGCAAGCCGCATCCGGACGTCTTCCTGAAAGCGGCCGAGAAGCTGGGCGTCGACCCGCGCGACTGCATCGTGTTCGAAGACGCGCCGATGGGCGTGGAAGCGGCGCGCCGCGCCGGCATGAAGGCCGTCGTCATCACGACCACCCTGCCCGCCGAGGCCTTCCGCGAATTCGACAATATCGTGCGCATCGTGGAGCACTACGAAGACTTGCGCGTAGGCGACCTGAACGTCGGCGAGCTGCTCGGCACCCGTGATTCCAAACTAGACAGACACTGACATGAGCAACGAAAACCAAGAACAGCAGAACGAGCCCACGACTCTCGCGGCCGAAGACAACAAGATCATCGCCGAGCGCCGCGCCAAGCTGGCCGCGATCCGCGAAAAAGGCATCGCGTTCCCGAACGACTTCGTCCCGCAGCACAAGGCGGCCGATCTCACCGAGCAGTTCGGCGGCTGGACCCGCGAACAGCTGGAAGCGGAACCGCAGCAGGTCGTGCTGGCTGGCCGCATGATGCTCAAGCGCGAAGCGGGCAAGAAGGCCGCGTTCGCGACCTTGCAGGATGCGTCGGGCCTGCGCGCCGACGGCCGCATCCAGATCTACGTCACCCTCGACAACACGGGCGAGGAAGCGATGGAAGCGCTGCGCCACTACGACCTGGGCGACATCCTCGGCGTCGTGGGCACGCTGTTCAAGACCAAGACCGACGAGCTGACCGTGAAGGTCACCCTGCTCCGCCTGATCACCAAGTCGCTGCGTCCGCTGCCGGACAAGTTCCACGGCCTCGCCGACCAGGAAACGAAGTACCGCCAGCGCTACGTCGACCTGATCATGAACGAGGAAACGCGCCGCACGTTCAAGGCACGTACGGCCGCGATCTCGTCGATCCGCCGCTTCATGCAGGACCACGGCTTCATGGAAGTCGAGACGCCGATGCTGCACCCGATCCCGGGCGGCGCCGCGGCGAAACCGTTCATCACGCACCACAACGCGCTCGACATGCAGATGTTCCTGCGCATCGCGCCGGAACTGTACCTGAAGCGCCTCGTCGTGGGCGGCTTCGACCGCGTGTTCGAAATCAACCGTAACTTCCGCAACGAGGGCGTGTCGATCCGCCACAACCCGGAATTCACGATGATGGAGTTCTACGCCGCGTGGACCGACTACAAGTGGCTGATGGACTTCACGGAAGCCGTGATCCGCCAGGCCGCCATCGACGCCCACGGCACGGCCGAACTGACGTACGGCGGCCGCGCGCTGGACCTGTCCAAGCCGTTCCACCGCCTGACGATCGTCCAGGCCATCAACAAGTTCGCCCCGCACTACACGGACGAACAGCTGCACGACATGGACTTCCTGAAGGCGGAACTGGCGAAGTTCGGCGTCAAGCCGCACGCCATCTCGGGCCTGGGCGCGCTGCAGCTGTCGCTGTTCGAAGAGACGGCGGAAGCGCAGTTGTGGGAGCCGACCTTCATCATCGACTACCCGGTCGAAGTGTCGCCGCTGGCGCGCGCGTCGGATACGCGCGAAGGCATCACGGAACGCTTCGAGCTGTTCATGGTGGGCCGCGAGATCGCCAACGGCTTCTCGGAGCTGAACGACCCGGAAGACCAGTCGGCACGCTTCCTGGCGCAGGTCGAAGCGAAGCAGGCGGGCGACGAGGAGGCGATGTACTACGACGCCGACTACATCCGCGCGCTGGAATACGGCATGCCTCCCACCGGCGGCTGCGGCATCGGCATCGACCGTCTCATGATGATCATCACCGATTCGCCGAACATCCGTGACGTGCTGCTGTTCCCGCACCTGCGCAAGGAAGATTGATCGACGGAGCGATGCAATGCATCACGAAAAAGGCGCGAACGAGAAATCGTCCGCGCCTTTTTCTTCGCCGACTCCCGGCATGACAATCACACGAGTAGAAGTCCGTGCAAAAATGGATATGACGTGCAATTGCAACGCCAGAAGATCCCACTCACGGTCCAGGCAACGAGAAAGGTGGATAACATGCAGTTCTTCGCAGCGCTTGTCGAGCATCTCATCGTCGGCATACTGGCCTTGGTTTGGATTTTGCCCGTGGCGCATTTTTTCGGGATCATTCCGTTACTTCCGCCGACAGAAAAATGGTCGGATTATAAAGAAGTACTGATTGCCGTCGGCTTGCCTGCTGCTTACGTCGCCGGCATGTTTGTGGACGTGTTTGCCTCGATGGCGACGCAGCGCCTACGAAACTTCGCCAAAAGAAGGTTCGGGGCTGCTTCAGGCACCTCTTACAAAAACACGATCAGGATTATCAAACCCTCCGCCGACGAAAGTGCCCGCTACCTGCTTCAATTGACAGCACGAGAAAAAATAGCTCGAGGAGCAGCACTGAATTTTCTTATAGGCGCATTCGTCAATTTCGCGCTCCCGAAAAGCACGTACTCCATACCGGGTTGGCTACTGATTGCCCTTTGCGTTCTCGGGACCTTTGTCTGGATGCGCCTGTACGGTCTTGTCGACAGATTCAAGGCACACTGGTAACCCGGATCGGGCGTCACACCCTACATAAGGATTGCCCATATAGCCGGCAAAAGAGGCCGATCTCAGGGAAACGGCCGCCCACCACACGCCGCAGACGACCGTTTGGCTTCCCTTATCGAACCACCCGATAGCAAGGCACATACTCCTTGCCCGGCAACTTCATGCGGCTCTGCTCCACGAACGACTGCAGCAGCTTGTCCATCGGCGCCATGATCTCGTTCTCGCCATGGATCTCGAACTTGCCGAACTGTTCGATCGCACGGATGCCCTCTTCCTTCACGTTGCCCGCGACGACGCCGGAGAACGCGCGGCGCAGGTGCGCGGCCAGCAAGTGCGTTTCCTGGTTCTTGTGCAGCGACAGGTTGCGCATGTTCTCGTGCGTCGGGCGGAACGGCTTCTGGAATTCCGGATCGATGCGCAGGCCCCAGTTGAAGTAGTACGCGTCGCTGCGCGACTTGCGGAATTCGCGCACCTGGCGGATCCCCTGCTGCATCTCGCGCGCCACCGCATCCGGGTCGTCGATGATGATCTTGTAGCGGCGCTGCGCCGCCTCGCCCAGGGTCAGGCCGATGAACTGGTCGATCTGTTCGAAGTACTCGCGCGCCGTCGCCGGGCCCGTGAACACGAGCGGGAACGGCTGTTCCGCGTTGTCCGGGTGGAGCAGGATGCCGAGGATGTACAGGATCTCTTCCGCCGTGCCGGCGCCGCCCGGGAACACGACGATGCCGTGGCCCGTGCGCACGAAGGCTTCGAGGCGCTTCTCGATGTCCGGCATGATCACGAGGTCGTTGACGATCGGGTTCGGCGATTCCGCCGCGATGATGCCCGGCTCCGAGATGCCCAGGTAGCGGCCGCCCTGCAGGCGCTGCTTGGCGTGGCCGATGGTGGCGCCCTTCATCGGCCCCTTCATCGCGCCCGGACCGCAACCCGTGCAGATGTCGAGTTCGCGCAGGCCGAGCTGGTAGCCGACGTGCTTCGAATAGTTGTACTCGACCCGGTTGATCGAGTGGCCGCCCCAGCACACGACGAGGTTCGGGTTGCGCTGCGGCTGGATCACGTTGGCGTTGCGCAGGATGTGGAAGACGGCGTCGGTGATGCCCTCCGGGCGCGTGAGGTCGAAGCGCGGATTGTCCGTCACTTCGAAATTCACGTAGACGATGTCGCGCAGGACCGAGAACAGGTGCTCGTGGATCCCCTTGATCATCTTGCCGTCGACGAAGGCGTGCGCGGGCGCGCCGCGGATATCGAGCTTGATGCCGCGTTCGCGCTGGATGATCTTGATGTCGAAATCCTTGTAGCGCTCGAGCAGCTCCTTGCCGTCGTCGATCGAACTGCCGGAGTTGAGCACCGCCAGCGCGCACTTGCGGAAGATCTGGTAGAGCCCACCCTGGCTCGTATCGAGGAGCTTGGCCACTTCGGCCTTGGACAGGACTTCCAATCGGCCTTCCGGAGAAATCAGCGTATCGACAACGTCGTAGTTCATGGTGTATTCCTTTTCTCTTCTGTGAATCGGTGTGGCTTTTGCTCCAATATACGACAAGTCAACCGAGTTTGCGTCTCCGTTTTCGCTTATGCCGATTCCGCATATGGCTGAGCTGTAAAAAGCTGGCCCCATATGCACTATTTCCACTAAAATGCGACGCTAGCCGCGGTCCTTACCCAGGACGCGCAGGCCAGGAAAAGACAATCACTCTTAAAAAGATTAGGGGAGGAACCGCATGAGCGGTGCAGCTACTTCAACCGCCGAACCGAAGGCGGTCCCGGAATTCAAGCAGATCATGGGCCATCCGGCGCCCCTCTGGATGCTGTTCATGACCGAATTCTGGGAACGCTTCGCTTTCTACGGCATCCGTTGGGCCCTGGTGCTCTACATCGTCGCCCAGTTCTACGGCGGCAGCGGCGTGGGCCAGGCCGACGCCAACCTGACCTATGGTTCCTACCTCGCCCTGGTGTATGCCGGCGCCGTGTTCGGCGGCTACATCGCCGACCGCGTGATCGGCTACCAGCGCTCGATCCTCGTCGGCGCCTCGTTCATGGTGGCCGGCCTGTTCGCCATCACCATTCCCAACCCGGACATCTTCAAGCTGGGTCTCGCCACGATCATCGTCGGCAACGGCATGTTCAAGCCGAACATCTCCGCCATGGTCGGCCAGCTGTACGGCATCAACGACCAGCGCCGCGATTCCGGCTTCACGATCTTCTACATGGGCATCAACGGCGGCGGCTTCCTCGCCCCGATCCTGACCGGCGCGCTGGCGCAGAGCATGTCCAGCCAGACCGGCGTGCCCGCGTACAAGGTCGTGTTCTTCGCCGCCGGCGTCGGCATGATCCTGTCGCTGATCTGGTTCCAGATCGGCCGTCGCATGCTGAAGGGTATCGGCGCCGCCACCGGCCCGCTGGCCAGTCCGGTACGCCTCGTCGGCGTCGTCATCGGTTCGCTGCTCGTCATCCCGGTCGTGTACTTCCTGCTGAAGCTCGGCGCGGAAAAGCTGCAGGGCGTGCTGTCGGTCCTCTTCATCATCCTCGCGATCATGCTGATGGTGGAAGGCATCCGCGGCGGCGCGGTCGTGCGCGACAAGACGATCGCCATGCTCGTCATCTTCTTCTTCAACGTGATGTTCTGGTGCTTCTTCGAACAGGCCGGCAGCTCGTTCACGTTCCTGGCCGAATACATCGTGCGCCGCGACTTCGGCGGCTGGACCTTCCCGACCGGCTGGTTCCAGTCCGTGAACACGCTGGCCATCATCGTGTGCGCGCCGATGGTCGCCGCCGTGTGGGTCGCGATGGGCCGCAAGAACCCGTCGATCCCGCGCAAGTTCGGCCTGGGCCTGATCTTCAACGGCCTCGCCTTCCTGCTGCTGATGTTCGCGCTGCAGCACCTCGTCGGCGCCGACAGCAAGATCCCGTTCTGGACGCTGTTCATGGTGTACGTGATCCAGTCCATCGGTGAGCTGTGCCTGTCGCCGATCGGCCTATCGATGGTGACCAAGCTCGCACCGACCCGCCTCGTGGGCCTGGGCATGGGCGGCTGGTTCCTGTCCACCGGTATCGGCAACAACCTGTCGGGCATCTTCGCTTCCGTGGTCTCGGGTGAAAAAGGCATGACCGTGGAATCGGCGCTGTCCGGCTACACGTTCGGCTTCTGGGCCCTGATCGGTGCCGGCGTGCTGCTGTTCCTGGTCGCACCGCTGATCCAGAAACTGATGCACGGCGTGAAGTAAAACGTCACGCTTCGTCCTCGACGGCGGCCCGCAGGCCACCGTTGTCGTTTACACGAACGCCAGGTCGTGCAACTGGATCGTAGCGTCGATCCAGTCCTCGCAATGGCCGAACCGGTAACCGAGCGCCTGCGCGCGCGACGTGTCGAGCACCATCGCGCCCGGCACGTCGAACGGCGACAGGCGCCCCATCTCCGCCGGCGGCACGCGCTGGCGCATGCGTACGGGCGTGTCGAGCACGGCGCCGACCCGCTCGTACAGGCTTTTTGCCGACAGCGCGCCGTCGCAGGCCGCATTGACCGGCCCCGTGAAATCCTGCATCCCGACCCACACGAGGAAGTCGGCCGCGCCCTGCAGCGGCATGAAGGACAACACGGCGTCCGGGTTCGAATACTCCAGCACCCCGTTCATGCGCGCCAGTTCCACGTAGTGCGCGAGGCGGCCGGTAAAGTCTTCCGGCCCGCCCAGCACGTGCGCCAGGCGCGGCGTGACGAGGGGCAGCGAGCCGTCGCGCACGAGATAGGCCTCCGCCTGCACCTTGCCCGCGACGTAGCACTCGGTCGCGCGACACGGGTCGTGCCACGGATAGCCCGTGTCGATCGGCTGCGCCTCCACGGCCAGGTCGCTCTCGCGCAGCGGGTCGGCGTGGTCGTAGCCGAGGGCGCGGTAAGCGTCGATCGTGGACGCCATCACGTAGCGCCCCACCTTGCCCGCGAACGTGCGCACGGCGATGGCCGCGTCCAGCGGGTTGTAGCACATCTGGTCGTACACGATGTCGAACGGGCCGCGATGGGCGAACGCATTGCGCATCGCGGTCTCGTTGCGGCGGTCGACGCGCACGCGCGCGATCCGGTCGCCGAACGGGTCGGGAGCATAGCCGCGCGTCGCGATGGTGACGCGATGGCCGGCGCGGAGCAACCGCTGCACGAGCAGCTTGCCGATATAACGGGTACCGCCGATCACCAGGACATTCTTGGGCATGAAGTTTTCCTTAGTCTGTGGGCGAGGCTCGTAGCACTGTTTTGGTGAATCCGTTATATTCTGTAACTAGAACGGCAATTGTTCAACCGAGAAAAATAAATGATATGAATAAGAAAAACTTACGCTCGGGGATGGCGTGAAGCCGCTGCGCAGCCTCTCGGGCCTGATCGATTTCGATTGCGCCGCGCGCTGGGGCAGCTTCAAGCTGGCCGCGCGCGAGCTGCACAAGACGCCCGCCGCCGTCAGCCTGCAGGTCAAGCAACTGGAAGAAGCCATCGGTTTTCCGCTGTTCGTGCGGCATCCGCGCCACATCGCGCTGACGGCCAAGGGGCAGGAACTGGCGATCGTCGTCGCGCGCATGCTGGCCGACCTGCGCGGCAAGGTGGCGGCACTGCAGCGGGGCGACGAGGAAGCGGTCCTTCGGATCTCGACCACGCACTCGTTCGCGATCAAGTGGCTCGTGCCGCGCATGTCGCGCTTCACCAAGCTGCATCCGGAGCTGGACCTGCGTATCGACTCCAACGACACGCCCGTGGACATCGAGGACGACACCGTCGACGTGGCGATCCGCTACGGCCCCGTGCGCGACGACGACCCCGCCCTGCTGTTCCGCGAGCGGCTCGTGCCGGTGTACAGCCCGGACCTGCTGGCGGAGGGCCAGGATGCCCTGCAGTTATCCGACCTGACCCGATTCCCGCTGCTGTGCGAACGCACGCCGGAAACGTGGCTGCAGCTGTTGAACGAGAACCGCGCGCTGAAAGGCGATTACGATTTTGCGCGCACGTACAGCCACTGGGGCGTGCTGGCACAGGCGGCCGTCGCGGGCCAGGGGATCGGCCTCGTGCCGTACGGGATCGCGTTCGAGGACATCCGCGCGGGGACACTCCTTCAGCTCGCGTGCAGGAGCGCGCCGTTCGGCTACGGGTACCGACTGCTCGTCAATCCGCACAAGGAGGCGATGACGAAGGTCCAGCATTTCCGGGCGTGGATCCTGGCCGAGATGGAATCCATGAAAGCCACGCTCAATACGTAGGGTGGGCTCGCCGAGCCCACGCGTGGCGCCAACACATCGCATGTGTCACGCGTGGGCACCGGGCGCCCACCCTACCGTGCTTTTTCGCGTCCGACGACGTACAACAGCACGCAGATCGCCGCATACGGCAGGATCGACAGCAGGTCCGCGCTGGCGCCCGCGAAGAACGGATTCGCGGCCTCGGCCCACTTGTTCATCGCATCGTCGAAGCCCGTCATCACGCCGGCCGTGATGGCGATGATGATGCCCGCCAGCGCGCCGCCCGCGATGTAGCCGGAGGCCAGCAAGGTGCCCGAGCTGCGGTCGCCCGCGGCCTGCAACTCGTCCTCGTTCAGGCCCTGGTACTGCGGCAGCCCGCTGTTGCGGCGGTCGACCATCCAGCGGATGATGCCGCCGATCGCGATCGGCAACGTGGACACGAGCGGCAGGTACACGCCCACCGTGAACGCGAGCGACGCGACGCCGGACATCTCCAGCACGACCGCGACCATCACGCCGAACAGCACGAGGGTCCATGGCAGCTGGTGGTCGAGGATGCCCTTGATGATGTACGACATCAGCACGGCCTTCGGCGCATCGAATTTCTTGACCTCGGTGCCGTCCGGCCGCGTGTGGTACTGGCCGTTGATGCCCGGGTCGACGAGCCAGGCGAGCGAGCCGTCGGCGCGCACGAGGTATTTGCCGGCGGGGCCGCCCACGGTGTCCGTCTTCTGCCAGACTTTATACGTTGCGTGATCGGATGCGGCCTGCGGGCCTTGCAGCTGCGCGGACTCCGTCAGCTTCGACGCGTCCGTCCTGATGTGCGGCGCCACCTGCGCGGCCGGCACGTACACGGTGCCCGCGTCGTTCAGCTTCAGCAGGATCGGGCCGAGGATCAGCGCGGACGCGAGCGCGCCCGCGAGGATCGCGTACTGCTGCAGCTTCGGCGTCGAGCCGACGAGGAAGCCCGTCTTGAGGTCCTGCGAGGTCGTGCCCGCGTTGCTGGCGGCGATGCAGACGATGGCGCCGACCGACAGCGCCGTCACGTAGTAGCGCCCGCCCGTCCAGCCCATCACGAGGAAGATCAGGCACGTGAACAGCAGGGTCGCCACGGCCATGCCGGAAATCGGATTCGACGACGAACCCACCTCGCCCGTCAGGCGCGAGGACACGGTCGAGAACAGGAAGCCGAACACGAGGATCAGCAGCGCGCCCAGCACGTTCATGTGCAGCGGCGTCGCGAACGTGATCACGGCGATGATGGCCAGACAGCCGATCACCACCCATTTCAGCGGCATGTCCTGCTCGGTGCGCAGCGACGTATCCACGTTCGAGGATTTACCGATGCCGGCCAGACCGCCCTTGAGACCATGCCAGATCGTGGGCAGCGAGCGCACGAGGGAAATCAGACCGCCGGCCGCTACGGCGCCCGCGCCGATGTACAGCACGTAGGCACTGCGCACGTCGTCCGGGCTCATGTCGCGGATCAGCATCGTGCCCGGCGCCACGGGTACCGTCAGCGCGTCGCCGAAAAACTTGATCATCGGGATCAGGAGCAGGTACGACAGCACGCCGCCGCCCGCCATGATCATCGCGATGCGCGGGCCGATGATGTAGCCGACGCCCAACAGCTCGGGCGAGATCTCGGCGCCGGCCGAACCGGATTTCAGCGGCGCGTCGAAGATGAAGTTGACCGTGTCCTTCCACAGCTTCAGCGAGATGTTCATCACCTTGTACAGCAGGCCGAGGCCGAAGCCGCCGAAGATGATGAAGGCGCGCCGGCGGGCGTCCCTGGCTTCGTCCGAGTCCGCGTCGCGCACCTCGCCGGCGGCCTCGCGCGACGTTTCCGTGGCCGCCGCCTTCAGCACTTCGGCGCACGCGGTGCCTTCCGGGTATTTCAGTTCGCGGTGCTGGTCGACGATCATCGTGCGCCGCATCGGGATCATCATGAGGATGCCCAGCAGGCCGCCCAGCACGCCCACGAGCATCACGCGCGAGATCTCCAGGTCGAAACCGAGGATCATGATCGCGGGCATGGTGCAGCCGAGGCCGAACGCGAGCGATTCGCCGGCCGAACCGGCCGTTTGCGTAATGCTGTTTTCGAGGATCGTCGATTCGCGTCCGCCCATCTTCTTGGCGAGCCCGAACAGGGTGATCGCGATGACGGCCACGGGAATCGATGCGCTGACGGTCAGGCCCACCTTCAGCACGAGGTACAGCGACGACGCGCCGAAGACCATGCCGAGTACGGT
The DNA here is from genome assembly GCF_047302885.1 of Massilia sp. CT11-137. Lineage (NCBI taxonomy): Bacteria > Pseudomonadati > Pseudomonadota > Betaproteobacteria > Burkholderiales > Oxalobacteraceae > Massilia > Massilia sp. CT11-137. The sequence goes on along the minus strand of NZ_JBKYMP010000002.1, from coordinate 2,817,690 downwards.
GCCCATGATCAGGGCGCGCCACGTCAGCTCGGGCAAATGCGCCGACGCCGGAATATACGGTTTGACCGCGGGCGGATGGGGATCGTAGGGCATCGGAGGGATTTCCTTCAGGCGTGGGTAGTGGCAAACAGGACTGCCGGGATCGCCATGCAGCCCTTGAAAGCGTGACTATCTCACATGCCGTACGTTAAGAAAAGCGGATTATAATTTCTCAAACCGCCCGTGTTTACGGCCTCAACGGGGTTTTACGACCCGCATCAAGAGAGTTCAGTTTTGGCAACTATCCCCCGCCGCCAACGCGGCTTCCTGCTCCCGATCCTGGCCGTCACGGCCGCAATCATCGTCCTGTTCATTGCCGGCGTCGCCGGCTACGTGGTGTTCCGCGTGCTGCCCAACGTGCCGGCGCTGGATGCCGTCACCGACTACCGGCCCAAAATCCCGCTCCGGGTCTATACGGCGGACAACGTCCTGATCGGCGAGTTCGGCGAAGAGCACCGCGATTTTGTCCCGATCAACAAGATCCCGGACCTGATGAAGAAATCGCTGCTCGCCATCGAGGACGCCCGCTTCTACGAGCACGGCGCCATCGACTGGAAGCGTGCGATGGGCGCCGTCGGCTCGAACCTGCGCGGCGGCTTCGGCTCCGGCGGCGCGTCGACGATCACGATGCAGGTCGCCCGCAACTTCTTCCTGTCGCGCGAAAAGCGCTTGTCGCGCAAGATCAACGAGATCGCGCTCGCGTACAAGATCGAGACCGCCCTGTCGAAGGACGAGATCCTCGAGCTGTACATGAACCAGATCTACCTGGGCCAGCGCGCCTACGGCTTCTCCAGCGCCGCACGCATCTATTTCAACAAAACGCTGGACCAGCTGTCGGTGGCCGAGATGGCCATGCTGGCGGGCCTGCCGCAGAACCCGGCGCGCCATAATCCGGTGGCCAATCCGAAGCGGGCGCGCGAGCGCCAGCACGCGGTGCTGGGCCGCATGCGCGCACTGAACTACATCACGGACGCGCAATACGAGAAGGCCATGGCCGAACCGCTGCGCGTCAACCAGCGCGGCGTCCAGGACTTCGGCACGCACGCGGAGTACGTGGCCGAACTGGCGCGCCAGGCCGTCTACAGCCAGTTCAAGGAAGACGCGTACACGAAAGGCATCAAGGTCTACACGACGATCCTGAAGCCCGAGCAGGACGCCGCCTACGCCTCCGTGCGCCGCAACGTGCTCACGTACGACCAGCGCCACGGCTGGCGCGGCCCGGAAGACCGCATGGAGCTGCCGTCCGATCCGGTCGAGCGCGAAGACGCGATCGGCGACGCGCTGGGCAAGCGCCCGACCAGCGATGGCCTGATCCCGGCCGTCGTGCTGTCGGCCACGAGCAAGACGGTGCGCGTGGAGACCGTCGACGGCGACACGGTGGACCTCACCGGCGCCGGCCTGAAATTCGCGCAGGCCGGCCTGTCGTCCAGCGCCAGGGAAAAGATGAAGCTGACGCCGGGCGCGATCATCCGCGTCGCGAAGGATGCGAAAGGCAACTGGAGCGTCACGCAGGTGCCGCAGGTGGCCGCGGCCTTCGTCGCCATCGATGCCGATACGGGCGCCTACCACGCGCTCGTCGGCGGCTTCGACTACAACTTCCAGAAATTCAACCACGTGACGCAGGCGTACCGCCAGCCCGGTTCCGGCATGAAGCCGTTCATCTACTCGGCCGCCGTCGACAAGGGCTATTCGCCGGGCACGCTCATCCTCGACGCGCCGCTCGACATGGCGGGCGAGGATGCCGGCAAGACGTGGTCGCCGCAGAACGACGACGGCAAGTGGGACGGTCCGATCACGATGCGCCGCGCGCTGGCCGAATCGAAGAACGTCCCGTCCGTGCGGCTGCTGCGCGCCGTCGGCGTGCCGTATGCGCACGAGTTCATCGCCAGGTTCGGCTTCGACCTCGCGCGCCAGCCGTCGAACTACACGCTGGCGCTGGGCACCGGCGCGGCGACGCCGCTGCAGATGGCGGGCGCGTACGCCGTCTTCGCGAACGGCGGCTACCGCGTGCAGCCCTACCTGATCGCCCGCATCGAGGATGCCGACGGCAAGATCATCCAGGAGACGAAGGCGCCCGCCGAACACACCGACGAACAGCGCGTGCTCGACCCGCGCAACGCCTTCATCACCGACAGCATGCTGCGCGACGTGACCCGCTACGGCACGGGCGCCGAAGCGACCAGGGCGCTGGGCCGCACGGACATCGCCGGCAAGACCGGTACGACCAGCGACGCCGTGGATGGCTGGTTCTCGGGCTATGGCGGCAACGTCGTCGCGGTCGCGTGGATGGGCTACGACGATCCGAAATCGCTGGGCGGGCGCGAATTCGGCGCCACCGTCGCGCTGCCGATCTGGATCGACTACATGCGCGTGGCGCTGGCCAAGCGCCCGCAGCAGGAAGAGCGCCTGGCGCCGGAGGGCGTCGTGCGCGAGAACGACGACTGGGTGTACGCCGAGTTCGCGGAAACGCCGGCCCTCGGCGGCATCGACCTCGACCAGGCGCCGGATCCGAACGCCGTACAGCCGGTGGACGGCACGGTCCCGCCGGGCCAGCCTGGCCAGCCGGTGCAGCCGGTGCGGCCGGTGCCGCAACAACAGCAGCCGTCGAATACGCTGTTCTGACCCCTGGTCACTCGACGAACGGGCCGCCGCGTGCGGCCCGTTTTCATTGGCAGGCCGGCAATCGCATTGCAACAAATGGAAGAGATCGTGCGCCCAGTCCTACATGTCTGTACGAACTCATCCTATTTCGAACGCAAAAGTGTGCCCCCATGATGGCGTCACTTTTACAAAAGGAGTCAACATGAAAAAGTACCAAGCCCTCCTGATCGGCGGCCTGATGGCCATGTCCCTGGCCGCATGCAGCTCGACCGGCACCAGCGGTAGCGACAGCAGCAGCGCCAGCGGCAGCTCCTCGTCGGGCGCAATGTCCAGCGGCAGCGGCGCCGCCCCGGCCTCGACCGGCACGCCGGAATCCAACGCCACGGGCACCTCCAGCACGACGCCGACGGGCATCTCCGCCGGCGGTACCGGCAACTCGAACGCCACCGGCCAGGGTACCAACCCCGCACCGGCCCAGACCAGCGGCAACCAGTAATCGTCTCCGTCGTCCGGCCACCCCGGGCCGGACGACTCCGGCCAACCCGGCACGAGGGCGGCCCGCACGTTGTTCGACTATAATGGACGCTCGTCCTGACGAACCCGAACAGCACCGCGTCAATGCCCTTCGATCTCACCAAACACCTTCCCAAGCCCGGAACCCGTTTCGCCCTGCCCCAGCTGCATGGCTCGGCCGATGCCTATGCGCTCGCCGTCGCCGCCCTTGCGCTGAAAGCCAGGAAGCAGATGCTGACCGTGATCGTCGCGAATGCCAGCGACGGCCAGCGCCTGCTCGATGAAATTCCCTGGTTCGCGGAAGGCAAGCTGTCCTGCCACCTGTTGCCGGACTGGGAAACGCTCCCGTACGACGCGTTCTCGCCGCACCAGGACCTCGTATCCGAACGCCTCGCCACGCTGCACGAAGTCCGCAACGGCCAGTGCGACGTGCTCGTCGTGCCCGCGACTACCGCGCTGGTGCGCCTCGCGCCGCCGTCGTTCCTGGCCGCCTACACATTCTTCTTCCGCCAGGGCGAAAGCCTGGACGAAGCGAAGCTGAAAGCGCAGCTGACATTGGCCGGCTACACACACGTCACGCAGGTGATGTCGCCGGGCGAATACTCGGTGCGTGGCGGCCTGATCGACCTGTTCCCGATGGGTTCCGCGCTGCCGTACCGCCTGGACCTGTTCGGCGACGAGATCGAGACGATCCGCACCTTCGACGCCGACACCCAGCGCTCGCTGTATCCCGTGAAGGAAGTGCGCCTGCTGCCGGGCCGCGAATTCCCGATGGACGAGCAATCGCGCAGCGCCTTCCGCGGCCGCTGGCGCGAACGCTTCGAAGGCGATCCGTCGCGGTCGACGATCTACAAGGACATCGGCAACGGCATCGCGTCGGCCGGCATCGAATACTACCTGCCGCTGTTCTTCGACGAGACGGCCACGCTGTTCGACTACCTGCCGGACGAAACGAGCCTCGCCCTCGTCGGCGACATCGAGGCGGCCATCCAGCGCTTCTGGCTCGATACCGAATCGCGCTACAAATTCCTCAAGAGCGACCGCGATCGCCCGATCCTGGAACCGAAGGAGATCTTCCTCGGCGCCGAGGATTTCTTCGTGCAGGCCAAGCCGCACGGCCGCTGGGCCATCGCGCGCGACCCGTCGGCGGGCGCTTCCGAGCTCTCCGCAGCGGTCCCCGACATCGCCGTCAACCGCCGCCTCGACGATCCGCTCGCGAACCTGCGCTCGTACCTGATGCAGGCCGCGGGCAAGCGCGTGATGATCTGCGCGGAGTCGGCCGGCCGGCGCGAGACCCTGCAGCAGTACTTCAGCGAGTACAAGCTGGACCTCGCATCGATCGAAGGCTTCGACGGCCTGCGCGCGACGGCGGCGAAGGTGGTGCTGGGCGTCGCGCCGCTGCAGGCGGGCTTCGAGCTGATGGAAGAAGGCGCCGGCCATCTCGTGTTCATCACGGAGACGGAGCTGTACGCGGGCACCGGGCGGCGCGCGGGCAAGAAGAAGCAGGAAGCTGGCTCGCAGGTCGAGTCGATGGTGCGCGACCTGTCGGAGCTGAAGATCGGCGATCCCGTCGTGCACATCAATCACGGCATCGGCCGCTACCTGGGCCTCGTCAGCATGGACCTGGGCGAAGGCGAGACGGAATTCCTGCACCTGGAATACGCTAAAGAATCCAGGCTCTATGTGCCGGTGTCGCAGCTGCACGTGATCTCGCGCTATTCGGGCGCCTCGCCCGACGACGCGCCGCTGCACACGCTCGGCTCGGGCCAGTGGGACAAGGCGAAGAGAAAAGCCGCGGAACAGGTGCGCGACACGGCGGCCGAGCTGCTGAACCTGTACGCCCGCCGCGCCGCGCGCCAGGGGCATTCGTTCGAATACTCGGCCACGGACTACGAGAACTTCGCGCAAAGCTTCGGCTTCGACGAGACGCCGGACCAGCGCGCCGCCATCGCCGCCGTCATCCAGGACATGACGTCGGGCCGGCCGATGGACCGCCTCGTGTGCGGCGACGTCGGCTTCGGCAAGACCGAGGTTGCCCTGCGCGCCGCGTTCATCGCCGTCATGGGCGGCAAGCAGGTCGCGATCCTCGCGCCGACCACGCTGCTCGCGGAACAGCACGCGCAGACGTTCTCCGACCGCTTCGCCGACTGGCCCGTGCGCATCGCCGAACTGTCGCGCTTCCGCACCGGCAAGGAAATCAACAACGCGATCAAGGGCATGGCCGACGGCACCGTCGACATCGTGATCGGCACGCACAAGCTGCTGTCGCCGGACGTGAAGTTCACGCGCCTCGGTCTCGTCATCATCGACGAGGAACACCGTTTCGGCGTGCGCCAGAAGGAAGCGCTGAAGGCCCTCCGGGCGGAAGTCGACGTGCTCACGCTGACCGCGACGCCGATCCCGCGCACGCTGGGCATGGCGCTGGAAGGCCTGCGCGACTTTTCCGTCATCGCGACGGCACCCCAGAAGCGCCTCGCGATCAAGACGTTCGTGCGCGGCGAGGACGGCTCCGTCATCCGCGAGGCGTGCCTGCGCGAACTGAAACGGGGCGGCCAGATCTACTTCCTGCACAACGAAGTCGAGACGATCGAGAACCGCCTCGCGATGCTGCGCGAACTGCTGCCGGAAGCGCGCATCGCCGTCGCGCACGGCCAGATGCACGAGCGCGACCTGGAAAAGGTGATGCGCGATTTCGTCGCCCAGCGCTACAACATCCTGCTGTGCACGACGATCATCGAGACCGGCATCGACGTGCCGACGGCGAACACGATCATCATGCACCGCGCCGACAAGTTCGGCCTCGCCCAGCTGCACCAGCTGCGCGGACGCGTCGGCCGCTCGCACCACCAGGCCTATGCCTACCTGCTCGTGAACGACGTGCTGGGGCTCTCGAAGCAGGCGCAGCGCCGCCTGGATGCGATCCAGCAGATGGAAGAACTGGGCAGCGGCTTCTATCTCGCCATGCACGACCTGGAAATCCGCGGCGCCGGCGAAGTGCTGGGCGAGAACCAGTCGGGCGAGATGCTGGAAATCGGCTTCCAGCTGTACTCCGACATGCTGAACGAAGCGGTGAAGGCGCTGAAGGCCGGCCGCGAACCGGACATGAGCGCGCCGCTGTCGTCGACGACGGAGATCAACCTGCACGTGCCGGCCCTGCTCCCGGCGGATTTCTGCGGCGACGTGCACGAGCGCCTGTCGATCTACAAACGCCTCGCGAACTGCGAGGAGCAGGGCCGCATCGACGACATGCAGGAAGAACTCATCGACCGCTTCGGCAAGCTGCCCGATGCCGTGAAGGCGCTGATCGAGACGCACCGCCTGCGCATCGCGGCGAAGTCCGTCGGCATCGTCAAGATCGACGCGCATGCGGATGCCGCCAGCCTGCAGTTCATGGAGAAGCCGCCGATCGACCCGATCAGGATCATCACGCTGATCCAGAAGAACCGCCACGTCAAGCTGGCCGGCCAGGACAAGCTGCGCATCACGGCCAACATGCCGGACCTGGCCGCGCGCGTGAACCAGGTCAAGCAGACCATCAAACAACTCCTCGCTTAAATAGCTTAAAGCAAACCAAATCATGTTCAAGAAGCTCGTCCTCCAGGGCCCGAACGCCGACCAGGCCGCACTCGCACAGATCGCCGCCATCGTCCGTCCGGCACGCACCACCGAAGTCCACGCGCACGCGCTCCGCTGCGACGGGTTCGACTTCACGCCGGAACTGAAAGCGCAAGTCGAGGCGGCCGCCCACGCCGCCGGCGTCGACGCGACGTTCGTCGACGCGAACCTGACCTTGGCCGATTTCAGGCTGGTCGCGATGGACATGGATTCCACCCTGATCACCATCGAATGCATCGACGAGATCGCGGACATGCAGGGCCTCAAGCCCCAGGTCTCCGCGATCACGGAAGCCGCGATGCGCGGCGAACTGGATTTCTCGGAAAGCCTCACGCGCCGCGTCGCGCTGCTGGAAGGGTTGCCGGTCGATGCGCTCGAGCGCGTGTACGAAGAACGCCTGCGCATCTCGCTGGGCGGCGAAGCGATGCTGCAGGCCGTGCAGGCCGCGGGCCTCAGGACGCTGCTCGTCTCGGGCGGTTTTACCTTCTTCACCGAACGCCTCAAGACCCGCCTGGGCCTCGACTACACCCACGCGAACGTGCTGGAAGCGGCCGGCGGCGTGCTGACCGGCAAAGTCGTCGGCGGGATCGTCGACGCGGAGGAAAAGAAGCGCACCGTCGAACGCGTGTGCGCCGAGCTGGGCATCGCCACGAAGCAGGCGATCGTCATGGGCGACGGCGCCAACGACCTCAAGATGATGGGCGTATCCGGCCTGTCCGTTGCCTTCCGCGCCAAGCCCGTGGTGCGCGCGCAGGCCGACGTGGCGCTGAATGTCACGGGCCTCGACGGCCTGCTGGCCGTCCTCGCCTGACGCCTCTCCTGATCTGGCGCAAGGGCTATGCGGTGTGCATGTGTAGATTGATGGGGTCCGCTCGTCGATCACGGAGCCCGCGATGCCGTCACGCCGCACATTTCTCCACGCCTTGCCGGCACTGGCCGGCTGCCTGACGCTGCCGGCCATCGGTGCCGACACCTGGTGCGCCACGTGGGGCACGGCGCCGGCCGGGCCGCCGCCGTCCGCCAGCCTGCAGACGTTCAGCAACCAGACGCTGCGCCTGATCGTGCACACGAGCATCCCCGGCAACCGCGTGCGCGTGCGGCTGTCCAACGAAATGGGCAGCGGGCCTTTGCGCATCGGCGCCGCGCACATCGGCCTCCGATCCAGTGGCGCCAGCCTCGTCGCGGGCAGCGGGCGCGACCTGACGTTCGGCGGATCGCCGTCCGCCACCGTCGCACCGGGCGACCCACTGGTCTCCGACCCCGTCGACTTCGCCGTGCCCGCGCTGGCCGACCTGGCCGTCAGCCTCTGGCTGCCGGGCAGCACGCAGGCGGCGTCGATCCACGACCTCGCGCTGCAGACGAACTACGTGTCCGCCGCCGGCAATTACGCGGGCGCGAACACCCTGCCCGTGCAGCGCACGCTGGCCTCGTGGCCGTTCCTGACCGAAGTCGACGTGACGAGTGCCGCCGGCACGCCGTCCGCCATCGTGGCCCTGGGCGATTCGCTGACGGATGGCGTGCGCAGCACGAGCAACGCCAACCGCCGCTGGACCGACTACCTGGCGCGCCGCCTGCGCACCGAAACCCTGCCCGGCAGCCCGCCCATCGCCGTCGTCAACCGGGGCATCAGCGCGAATTCGCTGCTGACGGACTATCCGACGGCGCTGCTGTCCGGCCGCGACGCACTGGAACGCTTCGACCGCGACGTGCTGGCCACGGCCGGCGCGCGCTGGCTGTTCGTCCTCATCGGCATCAACGACATCCTCTATAGTTCTGCGTCAAGTCCCATCCCCGCGGAATCCCTGCAAGCGGGCTGGCTGCAACTGATCGCGCGGGCGCGCACGCGCGGCATGCAGGTCATCGGCGCCACCTTGCTGCCGTACGAAGGCCATCCGTATTTCACGACGGCGCGCGATGCCGTGCGTCAGCGCGCCAACGCATGGATCCGGACGTCCGGCGCCTGGGATGCCGTGGCGGACTTCGATGCCGTGCTGCGCGATCCGGGCCGTCCCACCCGGCTGCTGCCGGCCTACGACGGCGGGGATCACCTGCATCCGAACGATCTCGGCTACGAAGCCGTGGCGAAAGCGATACCGTTGGGCTGGTTCGGTGTATAGTTTGCTTGTGGCAACAATTCAGGTGAATATCATGGCCATCTCTTCCATCTCGTCGACGACCACCTCGACGGCAAACACGTCCGTGACGACGAAACCGCCCGAGACGGCGACGCAGGATCCGGCGACCCGCGTGACCTTATCGAACCTGTCCGAACAGGCAAGCATCGTCGCGACACTCGGCAACCGCGACAACGGCGTCCAGACGTATGACGCGGCGGGCCTGCTGAACGCGGTCGCGCAGGCCGGCATGGCGCAGGCGGGCACGGCGGCGCCGGCGTCGACCGATCCCGCCGCATCCGTGGACACGTCCGCGGAATCCAGCACATCCGTGGCGGCCGCCGTGCCGGGCGACTGGGGCACGATCCTGAAATCGAATCCCGCGTTGACGAGCGTCGCGGTCGAGGACGCCGTCGCGCAGGGCATCGTCAACACGATCAATGTCTACGTGTGACCGCTACATGGACTGCGCGTCATGCTTGTAACGGCGGCGACCTCACGAGCGCCAGGGCGCTCGCGAAGCTGCGCGACGACCGCAGGGAAGCCAGCGGCGAAACGCAGGAAGCGCATCATCGCCGCGCCCACCGGACGCAAGCCGGCGGCGCAGAGTCGCTGACCTGCAGCGCGTCCGCAACGACCGCGCCCACCCCAGCTCCGGGCTCCACCACCGACGTATCGGCCTGACCGTCCACCTTGGCCCGGCATGCCGCCGGGCCCGTCTCGCACTAACAAACCAGCAACTTTGTGACATTCCGCGTATATGCATATCCGGAATTCTCATGCTCGCCAACGGCCTTTGCGTGGCCGGCAATGCCGCATCCTCCCCAGAATAGCCGCATTTCGTCTATCACAACAAGCAAGATTGCCCTTGATGCATCAATTTCACAACAGTATAGACAAGTGACGATTGTGAATACGGCTGGGCGCTCGTTACACTGCGTCACGCCTGGCCGGCATCCAACCCGGTGCGGTTGGGCGTTCTCACAACAACAACCATCGACGAGAGAATAAGGATGACCCAACTCCGCGCCGTACCCGTCTTTACCCGCACTTTGCTTGCTTCCTCGCTGTTCCTGGCCTTCTCTCCCGCCTGGTCTCAAGAGACCCCCGCCACTGCGCCGCAGGCACAGCCGGCCGCCGACAACGGCATGGCGTCCGTCGTGGTGCTGGGCTCGCGCTCGACCGCGCGCACGGCGCTGGACTCGGCCGCGCCGGTCGGCCTGATCGGCGCCAAGGACATGGCGATGGCCGGTCCGGTGGAACTGGGCAAGCTGCTGCAGACGCTCGACCCGTCCTTCAACTTCTCGACCACGTTCATCAGCGACGGCACGGACATCATCCGCCCCGCCACCCTGCGCTCGCTGGGCCCCGACCAGCTGCTCGTGCTCGTGAACGGCAAGCGCCGCCACCAGCAGGCGCTCGTCAACGTGCAGCAGACCATCGGCCGCGGCTCGGCCGGTACGGACATCAACGCGATCCCGATGTCGGCGATCCAGCGCATCGAGGTGCTGCGCGACGGCGCCGCCGCGCAGTACGGTTCCGACGCGATCGCCGGCGTGATCAACATCGTGCTGAAGAACCAGACCAACGAAACGCAGCTGTCCGGCACCGTCGGCGGCACGACCGAGGGCGGCGGCGAGCTGCGCCAGGGCAGCGTCAACAAGGGCTGGACGATCGGCGACGGCGGCTACATCAACCTGACGGCCGAGGCCCGCCACCGCGGCGAAACCAACCGCGCGGGCGTGGACTCCCTCCGGGTCGACCCGCCGCGCGTCACCCAGCGCATCGGCGACAGCCTCGCGAAAGACAAGTACTTCTGGTGGAACTCGGCCGTGCCGGTGTCGAGCCAGGGCGAGTTCTACACGTTCGGCGGCGTGTCGCACCGCACGGGCGATTCGGCCGGTTTCTTCCGCTCCGCGGGCGACGGCCGCAACGTGCCCGCCGTCTACCCGAACGGCTTCCTGCCGAACATCCGCACCACCGTCAAGGACGCGTCGCTGGCCGTCGGCTACCGCCGCGACCTGGCCAACGACTGGAAGGTCGACGTCTCCCTGAACCACGGCCGCAGCGAACTGGATTTCCATGAAAAGAGCACGATCAACGTCAGCTACTGGTTCGAACCGAAACCGGGCGGCGGCATCTACGCCGAATCGCCGCTGGAAGCCGATACCGGCAAGCTGAAATTCAAGCAGACGACGTTCAACGCCGACCTGCGCGGCCCGCTGGACGTCCTGGGCAGGACGATCAACTTCGCGACGGGCTTCGAATGGCGCCGCGACGGCTATGCGATCGACGCCGGCGACCCGGTCTCGTACCAGTACGGCCGCACGAACAATCCGGCCATCGTGATCAAGGACCAGACGGGCGGCGCGGCCGCGTCGGGCACGCAGGGCTTCCCCGGCTACACGCCCGCTACCGCCGTCGACGATGCACGCCACAACATCGCGCTGTACGCCGACGCCGAATACAACATCACGCCGCAGCTGCTGGTCGGCGCCGCCGCGCGCTGGGAAAAATACTCGGACTTCGGCAGCACGACGACCGGCAAGCTGTCGCTGCGCTATGACCCGAGCCGCCAGGTGGGCTTCCGCGGCACCTTGTCGACCGGCTTCCGCGCACCGAGCGTGCAGCAGAAGTTCTACAGCTCCGTGTCGACGAACCTGAATGGCGCCGGCGTGCTGACCGAGACGCTGACCGCGCGCGAAGGCAGCGCCGTCACCAAGGCCTTCGGCATCCCGAACCTGAAGGAAGAAACGTCGAAGAACGGCAGCGTGGGCATCATCCTGCGTCCGGCCTCGAACTTCTCGGTCACCGCCGACCTGTGGCGCATCGACATCGACAACCGCATCGTGTTCTCGTCGAACATCGCACCGGAATCGGGTGCGTGCGCGACGGCCGCCGCGTGCCCGATCAAGGCGATCCTCGATCCGCTCAAGGTCGGCCAGGCGCAGTTCTTCACGAACGCGATCGACACCGAAACGAAGGGCCTGGACATCGTCGCCGAGCACACGACGCGCTGGCCGGCCACGACGCTCGTGCTGTCCGCGCAGCTGGACTTCAACCGCACGTCGGTGACGGGCCGCCATTCGGATTCGCCGGTGCTGACGGGCGCCCAGCTGTTCGACGATTCGCAGGTGACGCTGATCGAACGGGGCCAGCCGCGCCAGCACCACGTGCTCGCGGCCGACCTGACGCACGGCCAGTGGAACGGCAACGTGCGCGCCAACTGGTATGGCGAAGTGCAGGGCCAGGGCTTCACCGCCCCGTTCGTGCAGACCTGGGACGGCAAGTGGATCGTGGACGCCACCGTGCGCTACAACTTCTCGAAGTCGACCAGCCTGACCGTCGGTTCGAACAACATCTTCAACACGTTCCCGACCAAGTGGGACCCGGTCAAGGCCGCGCCGTTCCCGCAACTGGGCTTCACCTACTGCTGGGAGACCTGCCCGTTCGGCATCAACGGCCGTTCGTGGTCGGCCCGCCTGGACGTGGCCCTGTAAGCGCGGGACGCGGGCGCGCGTCGTCTCCGGACAGGCGCAGCGCCCAGCGGATCGCCTCCGTGTACATGCGCGCCACATCGGGATCGTCGAAGGCTTCCTTCGCGTGGCCGATCGTGGACGCGAACACCCGTCCCTGGCCGTACTGCCTGATCCACGCGACGGGGACGTCGCGGTCGGGCGGCAGTTGCTCCGGGATGCGCGTCATGTCCAGCCGCTCGCCGTCCATGCTGAGCAGGACTTCCGAGTCGGCGCGCGAGAAATTCTTCACGACATAGAGTTCGTCCTGGCGGATCCAGCGGGCCGGCAGGAACGACGTCATCGGGGTATCGCGGTTCTCGGTCCGCAGCGGGAACGGGAACAGCGGCCACGCGTGGTTGTTGAATGGATGGGAAACGAACACGCCGCCCACCATCTCCACATAATCCTTCCAGCCGGCATTCGCGTCGACGCCGCCGTGGATCGCGACCAGGCCCCCGCCCGCGCGCACGAAGTCGAGCAACGCGGCTTTCTGCGCGGCGTCCAGGCCCCAGTCGCCGGTCGCGCTGACGACGACGATCGCATCGAAGTCGCGCAGGCCCACGGGCTGGAAGCCGGCCGTCATCGGCTGGCCGCCGCGCCCGTTGACGAGGCTGAATTCCGTGCGCATCTCGGTGTCCCACAGATGCGTCGCACGGCCCCAGTTGTAGACGGCGGCCATGCCGGCCGGGATCGAATCGTGATGCCAGCCGCGCGCGCCGCCCAGCACCAGCACGTGCTTGGGCGACGGCGAGCGCATCCCGGGCGGCACCGGGGACGCCGGCGCCGCGCCCGGCGGCGGAGGCGTGACGGCGATGGGGCCCGCGTTGGCGGGCGGTCCGGCCCAGGTGCCGTTCGATACGGTTTGGGCGGATGCGCCGCCCATCGTTGCGGCCAGGACGAGCGCGGCCAGCGCACCGGCGCGCACCATCAGTACGGCCCCCGGATGAAGTCGCGCACGTGGGCGCGGTAGACGCCCGCGAGCTTCCCGTGCAGGTCCGCCGGCAGCGGCCGCACTGCCGCAGCGTCCACGTTGGCCCGCACCTGCTCCGGGCGGCTCGCACCGGGGATCACCACCGACACCTGCGGGTGGTCGAGGATCCAGCGCAGCGCCATCTGCGCCATCGTCATCCCGGCCGGCACCAGCGCCGCCACCTGCTCCGTGGCCGCGATGCCGCGCTCCAGTTCCAGTCCGGCGAACGTCTCGCCCACGTTGAACATCGCGCCGTCGCGGTTGAAATTGCGGTGGTCGTCGTCGCGGAACGTCGTCGCCCGCGTGATCTTCCCGCCCAGCAGGCCGCTCGCGAGCGGCAGGCGCACGACGATGCCGACCTTCTGCTCCGCCGCGCGCGGGAACAGTTCCTCGGCCGGCTTCTGGCGGAAGACGTTGAAGATCACCTGCAGCGACGTGAGGCCGTCCTGCGCCAGGCAGATCAGGCCCTCTTCGACCGACTCCACGCTGGCACCCCAGCGCTTGATCAGGCCCTCCTGCTGCAGTTCGCGCAGCCAGTCGAACACGTGACCCTGGCGCATCACCTCCGTCGGCACGCAATGCAGCTGCGTGAGGTCCAGCGCGTCCACCCGCAGGCGCTCGAGCGAACGCTGCGTCGCTTCGCGCAGCGACGCGCGCGTGTAGCCGTCCGGGTAGATGCCCGCGCGGCCCAGTTTCGTCGCCACGACGATATCCGGCTCCTTGCGGCCGGCGAGGAAGCGTCCGATCGAACGCTCGCTCGCGCCGTCGCCGTAGACGTCGGCCGTGTCGATGAAGCGCACGCCGGCGTCGATGGCCGCCTGCAAGGTCTGCTGCGCGATGTCGTCGTTCCAGTCGTTGCTCCAGCCGCCGCCCAGCTGCCAGCAGCCCAGGCCGATCTCCGGTACCGTCAGGCCGTCCTGGCCCAGTTGTCGTCGTTGCATGGTCTTCCCTCGGTTGTGGGTGAATTTGGTGCGCTACTCTACCCCAGTTCGTAGGGTGGGCGGCCCTCCGCCCACGCGTGACGCCGGCAAAACGCATACGTCACGCGTGGGCCCGGGGTAACCGCGCTACACCGGCACCGGCGGCTCGGCATCGGCGGGACGGCGGCGCGCGGCCAGGCTGGCACTCGTCGCGGCGCCGATCGACGACGCGACGATCAGCGCGATCGCGAGCCATTGCGACACGTCGAGGTGCTCGCCCAGCAGCACGAGGCCCATCAGCGCGCCGATGGCCGGCTCCGCGCTGAGCAGCGTGCTGAACGTGTTGGCCGGCAGGCGGCGCAGCGCGACCATCTCGAGCGAATACGGGATCGCGCTGGACAGCACGGCGACGGCCACGCCGAACAGCAGCACCGAGGGTTCCAGCAGCGCCGCGCCCGCGTGCGCGATGCCGACCGGCGCCGCGATCAGCGCGCCGAGCACCGTGCCCCAGCTCGACGCGGCCGCGCCATAGGCCGCGCTGGCGCGCTTGCCCGCCAGGATGTACACGGCCCAGCAGGCGCCCGCGCCGAGCGCGAACGCGATGCCGCGCCAGTCGACGGCCGGCGCATTGCCGCCCAGCGGCAGCAGCAGCGCGAGGCCCACGCACGCGAGCGCGATCCAGGCGAAGTCCAGGCGCCGGCGCGACGTCGCCACGGCCACGACGAGCGGCCCCGTGAACTCGACGGCGATCGCGATCCCCAGCGGTACGTACGCCAGGGCCGAATAAAAGCTCAGGTTCATGGCGCCCAGCGACAGGCCGTATTGCAGCAGCGCGCGCCTGTCGCCGCGCGGCTTGAAACGCCACGGCCGGAACACGATCGCGAGGATCACGGCGGCGAAGGTCAGCCGCATCGCGGTGGCGCCGGCCGCGCCGACGACGGGGAACAGGTGCTTGGCGAGCGAGGCGCCCGTCGTCAGCGAGACGAGGGACAACAACAGGGCCGCGTAGGGGAAAATGGACGAACGCGTGAAAGAGGACATCGAAAAGCGGCGTGTAGCGAAACGTGCGACGATATCATCAAACCGGCCCCCTCCGCCGGCGCTACGATGGGATGGGACCGGGTAACGCTCTTTTTCCGGAACATGAACATCTGTAACAGCCTGTAAAACAACAGGCACGCGCCAACGGATTCTTTATAGTTGGCAGGTGAGGAGAACCGCCATGATCAAGCTCGCTATTATCGTTTCCTGCGCCGCCGCCCTGACCGGCTGCGCCACGTATTACCCGGCGCCGGCCAACTACGGCACGCGCGCCTATGCGCAACCCGACGCCAACGGCTGGCAGGTCGTGTCCGTGACGCCGGTGGCGCCCGGGACCGGTGCGGCCGCGGCAGCATCGGGCGACGCCGGCCGCGTGACCTATTCCCCGGCCCCGGCGACCGTCGTGACCCAGCCGGTGTACGTCGCGCCGCCCGTGTACGCGCCCGCGCCGATCTACGCGCCGGCCCCCGTCTATGCCGACCCGCTGTGGTATCCGCCGATCTCGATCGGCCTCGGCTTCAGCTGGAACCACTGGAGCGGCGGCCATCGCGGCGGCTGGGGCCATCGGGGCGGGTGGCGTCACCGCTGACCTCCGCCGTACCGAAAAGGCTGCGCTTCGGCGCAGCTTTTTTTTCGTCCGTACCCCTGCTGCCTGACGCTTTCCTTACGCGTTTGCATGAATGACGCATGTTGCATCGCGTCACATCAATCGATTGCTGTTGTCTGATTGCTATTCTACAATCGGCTCACGATGGGCCCGGCACTGGTCCGCGGCGCCCGGCGTAAAACGAGAATACGACTACGGAGACGACAATGAATTTCAAGGTAAAGGCATTGGTTGCAGGGGTAGTGTTGGGTTTTTCGATGTCGGGCATGGCGGCGGAGCCGGTCAAGATCGGCGTGTCCGGTCCGTTCACGGGCGGGTCGGCGCCGATGGGCGTGTCGATGCGCGATGGCGTCCGTCTCGCCGTCGCTGAAATCAATGCCAAGGGTGGTGTGCTGGGCCGCAAGGTCGAACTGGTCGAACGCGACGACGAAGCGAAGAACGAACGCGGCGTGCAGGTCGCGCAGGAACTCATCAACAAGGAGCGCGTCGTCGCCACCGTCGGCTACATCAACACCGGCGTGGCCCTCGCCTCGCAGCGCTTCTACCAGCAGGCGAAGATCCCCGTGATGAACAACGTGGCCACCGGCTCCATCGTCACGAAGCAGTTCGCGAACCAGCCGCAAAACTACATCTTCCGCAACTCCGCGAACGACACCATCCAGTCCGCGATGATCGTCGAGGAAGCGATCGCGCGCCGCGGTTTCAAGAAGCCCGCGATCCTCGCCGACTCCACCAACTACGGCCAGCTGGGCCGCGAAGACCTCGAGAAGGTGCTCGAGAAGAAGGGCGTGAAGCCGGTCGTCGTCGAGAAGTACAACATCGGCGACGTCGACATGACGGCGCAGCTGCTGCGCGCCAAGCAGGCCGGCGCCGACGTCGTCCTCACCTACGGCATCGGCCCCGAGCTGGCGCAGATCGCCAACGGCATGCAGAAGCTCGGCTGGAAAGTGCCCATCGTCGGCAGCTGGACGCTCGCGATGGCCAACTTCATCGACAACGCGGGCAAGAACGGCGACGGCACCCGCATGCCGCAGACCTTCATCCAGAACCCGGACACGCCGAAGCGCAAGGCGTTCATCGACGCCTACATCAAGGCCTACAACCCGCCGGGCGGCCGCATGCCGTCGGCCGTGTCGGCAGCGCAGGGCTACGATTCCGTGTACCTGCTGGCCGCCGCCATCCAGCAGGCCGGCAGTACCGAAGGACCGAAGATCGCCGCCGCGCTGGAAAACCTCACGCTGCCGGTCGAAGGCGTCGTCACCACCTACAACAAGCCGTACTCGCATGCGGACCACGAGGCCATCAACTTCGAGAACACCAAGTTCGGTGAAGTGAAGGATGGGCGAGTGGTGCAGGCCAAATAACGTCGTCCCCGCGAAGGCGGGGACCCAATTTTGTTTGCGCCGTCGTTACGCACGCAAATTAGGTTCCCGCCTGCGCGGGAACGACGTTACTGGATTCACGCGTCTGCTCCCGGAGGAACCATGGAGATCCTGCTCCAACTCGTCGTGTCCGGCATCGCACTCGGCATGATCTATGCCGTGATCGCGTTCGGCTACCAGCTCACGTTCGCCACGTCCGGCACCCTCAACTTCGGCCAGGGCGAGGCGCTGATGCTCGGCGCGCTCGTCGGCCTGTCGCTCGTCGGCACCATCCACGGCGGGCCTTATCTCGGCTACTGGCTGATGATTCCCATCGTCGTCCTGTTCGGCGCGCTGCAGGGCGTGTTCGTCGAATGGATCGCCGTGCGGCCCGCGATCCGCATCAAGTCGGAATTCGGCTGGATCATGTCGACCATCGCCCTCGCCATCATCTTCAAGAACGTGGCCGAGAACATCTGGGGCAAGGACGTGCTGCCCTTCCCTTCGCCGCTGTCGTCCGAACCGTTCACCGTGCTCGGCGCGAACGTGCAGCCGATGCAGGTCGCCGTGATCGTCGGCGCGCTCGCCATCATGTTCGCCGTCGAGATCTTCAACCGCAAATCCATCTACGGCAAGGCCGTCGTCGCCACCGCGAACGACCGCGACGCGGCGGGCCTCATGGGCATCAACACCGGCATGGTCATCACGTTCTCGTACGCGCTGTCGTCGGCGACGGCCGCCTTCGCCGGCGCCCTCGTCGCGCCGCTGACGCTCACGAGCGCCACGATGGGCGCGTCGCTGGGCCTGAAGGCGTTCGCCGTCGCGATCATCGGCGGGCTGACGTCGGGCATGGGCGCCATCGTCGGCGGCATCATCCTCGGCATCGCGGAGACGGCGACCGGCTTCTACCTGTCGACCGGCTACAAGGAAGTGCCGGGCCTCGTCCTGCTGCTGCTCGTGCTGGCCGTGAAGCCGTCCGGCCTGTTCGGCAAGGCCGCCATCAAGAAGGTATGACGATGAACAAGCTGACCTGGGGCGGCGCGATCGCGGGCATCGCGCTGCTGGCCGCCTTTCCCGTGCTGGTCGGGAACCCGTACTACATCCACCTCGTCGAGACGATCCTGATCTACGCGATCCTGCTGTTCGGCCTCGACATCGTCGTCGGCTACACGGGCCAGGTGTCGCTGGGCCATGCCGGCCTGTTCGGCGTGGGCTCGTACGTGACGGGCGTGCTGGTGATGAAGCTGGGCGCCGCGTGGTGGCTCACGCTCCCCGCCAGCATCGCGGGCGCGGCGCTGTTCGGCGCGATCCTCGCCCTCCCCGCCCTACGGGTGACGGGGCCGTATCTCGCGATGGTGACGCTGGCCTTCGGCACCATCGTGCAAATCCTCATCAACGAGATGACCTTCCTCACCGAAGGCCCGATGGGCATCATGCTGACGAAGCCCAGCGTGGCCGGCCACGAGCTGACGGAAGTCGAGTACTACTATGCCGTGGCCGCGCTGATGATCGTGTCGCTGCTGCTCGTGCACCGGCTGCTGAAATCGCACATCGGCCGCGCGTTCGAGGCCCTTCGGGACAGCCCCATCGCGTCGGACTGCATGGGCGTCTCCGTGTACCGTTATAAAGTGTATGCATTCGTGATCAGCGCCGGCTTCGCGGGCCTCGCGGGCAGCCTCTATGCGTATTCCGAACAATACATCTCGCCCAACACGTACAACTTCGAGCTGACGATCCTGTTCCTGCTCGCCGTGATCATGGGCGGCCGCAAGACCCGCAGCGGCGCGCTGATCGGCGCCGTGATCGTCGTGATGCTGCCGAGCCTCCTGTCCGACATCGACCTGTTCCGCCGCATCGCCGTCGGCGCCGCGATCCTCGCCGTCGTCGTCGCGGGCCTGTTGCTCGCGCGCCGCAAGACGACCGCGCGCCGCGTCATCGTGCCCGTCGTGGCGACGCTGGCGCTGGCCGTCGTCTCCTACAAGCTGCAAAGCATGGTCGACTGGCGCCTCACGATCTTCGGCCTCATGACGCTGTTCGTCGTCTACTACCTGCAGGAGGGCATCGTCGGCTTCCTGCGCGACGTGCTGGGTCGCGGGCGCCAGCATGCGCGCGCGCTGGCCGACCACGGCGGCGATCCTTTTGCAGGCGTCCCGCAGGCGGAAGCCGCCGGCGGCGACCTGCTGAAAGTCGAGCAGGTGCTGATGCAGTTCGGCGGCCTGAAGGCGCTGAACCAGGTCGACCTGACCGTCGCGCGCGGCACCGTGCACGGCCTGATCGGACCGAACGGCTCGGGCAAGAGCACGATGATGAACGTCCTCACCGGCATTTATAAACCGACGGCCGGCCGGGTGGTCTTTGCCGGCAGCGGCATCACGGGCCGCACGCCCGCGCAGATCGCGCTGGGCGGCATCGCGCGGACGTTCCAGAACGTGCAGCTGTTCGGCGAGATGACGGCGACGGAAAACATCCTCGTCGGGCTGCACCACAGCTTCCGCTCGAACGTGTTCGACGCCATGCTGCACACGCCGCGCCGTTTGCGCGAGGAACTGGCCGCACGGGCGCGCGCCGCGGCGATCCTGAGCTTCGTCGGCCTCGCCGACCTGGCGGACGAGGAAGCGCGCAACCTCCCCTACGGCAAGCAGCGCCTGCTGGAGATCGGCCGCGCGCTGGCGCTCGACCCGCGCCTGCTGCTGCTGGACGAACCGGCCGCGGGCCTGACGGCACCGGACATCCGCGAGCTGATGGCCATCATCCGCAAGATCCGCGACCACGGCATCACCATCGTCCTCATCGAGCACCACATGGACGTCGTGATGTCGATCTCGGACACCGTCACCGTGCTGGATTTCGGCCAGAAGATCGCCGAAGGATCGCCGGCGCGCGTGCAGTCCGACCCGCGCGTGATCGAGGCCTACCTGGGCGGTGCCGGCGAACCCGCCGCATCCGCCGCCGTCTGAGGAGACCGCATGCTCACCATCGACAACCTGCACGCGGCCTATGGCAAGGTCGAAGTGCTGCACGGGATCTCGCTCGAGGTCCCGAAGGGCAAGCTCGTCACGCTGATCGGTTCCAACGGGGCCGGCAAGACGACGACCATGCGCGCCATCTCCGGCATGATCAAGCCGCGCGGCGGTAAAGTGACCCTGGCCGGCCGCGACATCACCGGCATGGATTCGCATCGCATCGCGCGCGCGGGCCTCGCCCATTCGCCGGAGGGGCGGCGCGTGTTCGCGACGATGACGGTCACGGACAACCTGCTGCTGGGGGCCTTCCCGCGATTCACGCGCTCGCGGCCGAAAGGCGACGTGCAGCACGACCTGGAGCGGGCACTCGAACTGTTCCCGCGCCTGAAGGAACGCCGCACGCAGCTGGCCGGCACCCTGTCGGGCGGCGAGCAGCAGATGCTGGCGATGGCGCGCGCCGTCATGCTGAATCCGGACGTCGTGCTGCTGGACGAACCGTCGATGGGCCTCGCGCCCATCCTCGTGGACGAAGTCTTCCGTATCATCGCGCGCCTGAAGACGGAAGGCGTCACCATGCTGCTCGTCGAGCAGTTCGCCCAGGCCGCGCTGAACGTGGCCGATTACGGCTATGTGCTGGAGAACGGCAGCATCGCCGTGCACGGCCCCGCCGCGAGCCTGAAGAACGATCCGAAGGTGGTCGCGGCCTACCTGGGCGGCGCCCACTGACGGATCGCATCCGCCAGCGCATCGAGGTCTTCGGGCCCGTTGTACAGGTGCGGCGTCACGCGCACGATCTCGGTGCCGCCGAATTTGCGGATGACGGTGAAGATGCGGTGGTCATCCATCAGCCGCCGCACGACCTCGGCGGCGGGCACGCCGTCGATGCCGAACGCGCCCAGCGCGCCATGCAGGGCCGGATCGCACGGGGTGTACACGCGCACGCCCGGCAGGTCGCGCACCTGGTCCATCCAGCGCCGCGCGAGCCAGCGCAGGCGCGCTTCCTTGTTGCCGGACCCGATCGAGGCGTGGAACGCCAGCGCATCCTCGATCGCCATGACCGGCGCCGGCGGCACGGTGCCGAACGCGCCCAGCTTGTCGATGTCGGTGCGGCCGGACGTCACGTCGCCGTACAGCGGGGCGATGTCCGCGATGCGTTCGCGTGCGATGTACAGCAGGCCCGTGCCCAGCGGCGCGCCGACCCATTTGTGCAGGTTGAACGCGGCGATCTGCGTCCCCAGTTGCGGGATCGTATAGTCCAGTTGCGCGAGCGCGTGCGCGCCGTCGACGATGGGGTCGATGCCACGCTCCCGGGCCAGCGCGCCCAGGCGCGCCACCGGCATGATGCGGCCGGTACGGTGCACGATGTGCGTGATCAGCAGCACGCGGGTGCGTGGCGTGATCGCGTCCGCGTACAGTGCCGCGATCGCGTCTTCGTCTTCCACGTCGTGGGGCACGTCCACCTCGATGACGGTCAGGCCCTTGCGCGCCGCGACCATGCGGACGATGTCGTGGCTGAAGTCGTAGTCGTGGCGCGCCATCAGGATCGCGTCGCCCGGTTCGAACGGATAACCCTGGAACACGATGTTCAAGGACTCGACGGCGCTGCGGGTGATCAAGAGCTCATCGGCCGCGACGCCGGTGAAGCCGGCGAGCAGCGCCTTCACGTGCGCGAGGCGCGCGGGCCAGCGCTCGCGCAGGAAGAACGCGTTCTCGGCATCGACCTCGTCCTGGTAACGCTTGAGCGCCGCGCGCACGGGATCGGCCGGCATGCCGAAGTAGCCGTTCTCCAGGTTGAGGAAGTCGGGCGAGCGCGTGTACTGCGCGCGGATGGTGGACCAGAACGATTCGTCGTCGGGAAGGATGGCGGTCAAGACGGGCTCCTGGCGGGCGTTGTGCAACCGCCATCATAGCCCGCTCCGGTCAATGCTGCAGGCGTCCCCCCAGCGCCAGCGCCGCCGCGAGATTGCGCGCCGCGCGGCGCAGGTTGTCCGCGCCCGCGGCCAGCGCCTCGGCGACGGAACACGGCCGCGCCACCGCGGCGACCACGACCTCGATGCCGTGCGCGTGCACGGCGCCCGCATCGACGGCGAGGCTGCCGCCGATGGCGACGACGGGCTTGCCGTGGCGGCGCGCGACGTTGGCCACGCCCATCGGCGTCTTGCCGTGCACGGTCTGGCCGTCGATGCGGCCCTCTCCCGTCACGACGAGGTCCGCGTCGCGCACGGCCGCATCGAGCCCGACGGCATCGAGCACGATCTCGATTCCGGGTTTCAGCTGCCCTTCGAGGAACACGACCATCGCCGCCGCGATGCCGCCGCCGGCGCCCGCGCCCGGGCTTTGCGCGATATCCTGGCCGAGGTCGCGCCGGATCACGTCGGCGTAATGCGCAAGCGCGGCGTCGAGCTGCGCGACCATTGCCGGCGTTGCGCCCTTCTGCGGGCCGAACACGGCGGACGCGCCGCGCGGGCCGGTGAGCGGGTTGTCGACGTCGCACGCGATCCGGAATTCAGTCGCGCGCACTCGGGGATCGAGCCCGGACGCGTCGATGCGGTCGAGGCGCGCCAGTTCCGCGCCGCCCGGGCCGATGTCCTTGCCGTCGGCATCGAGCAGGCGCACGCCCAGCGCCTGCAGCATGCCGGCGCCACCGTCGTTCGTCGCGCTGCCGCCGACGCCCAGCACGATCCTGCGCGCGCCGGCATCGAGCGCCGCGCAAATGAGTTCACCCGTGCCGCGGCTCGTGGCCGTGCGCGGATCGCGCAGGTCGGGCGGCACCCCTTCCAGGCCGCTGGCCGCCGCCATCTCGATCACGGCGACGCCGCCGGCCTCGCCGTAGAACGCGTCCACCGCCTGGCCCAGCGGTCCGGTCACGCGCACGTCCACGCGCCGGCCGCCCGTCGCGTCGATCATGGCCTGCACGGTGCCTTCGCCGCCGTCGGCCACGGGCACTTTCACGTATGTCGCGTCGGGCCAGACCTCGCGCATGCCGGCCTCGATGGCGTCGGCCACCTGCAGCGCCGTCAGGCTTTCCTTGAACGAATCGGGGGCAATGACGATCTTCATGGGCTCTCCTCAGCGGTTGACCAGGCGCGCCGGCACGGTCATGACCAGCACCGCGCCGACCAGCAGCACGGTCGACAGGATATACAGGGCGACGTCCGTGCTGCCGGTGGCGTCCTTGATCCAGCCGACCAGGAACGGGCTGACGAAGCCGGCCACCTGGCCCAGCGAATTGATCAGGGCGAGGCCGCCGGCCGCGGCGGCGCTGCCCAGGAAGGCGGCGGGCAGCGGCCAGAACATCGGCAGTCCGGTCAGCGCCCCCATCGTGGCGAGCGTGAGCCCGATCATCACGAGCACGACGTTGTGCGAGAAATTCGCGGCCAGCAGCAGGCCGGCGAGCGCCATCGCCATCGGCACGGACAAATGCCAGCGGCGCTCGCGGCGGGCATCGGCCGAGCGGCCCACGATCACCATGAAGATACCCGCGAACAGATACGGCAGGGCGCTCAGCCAGCCGACCGTCGTCGGGTTGTCGAAGCCCAGTGCCTTGATGATCGACGGCAGCCAGAAGTTGATCGCGTACACGCCCATCTGGATGCTGAAATAGATCAGGCCCAGCATCCACACGTGGCCGTTGCGCAGCACGCTGGAGAACGAGTGCACCGCATGGCTGCTGGCGCGGCGGCCCTGCTCGTCGGCGTCGAGCGCCTGCTTCATCGCGGACTTTTCTTCCGGCGTCAGCCAACGGGCATGCCGCAGGCCGTCGGACAGGAAGAACAGCACGGCCACGCCGAGGATCATCGTCGGCAGCCCCTGGAGCAGGAACAGCCACTGCCAGCCGGCCAGGCCGCCCTGGCACGTCGCGAAATGGCTCAGCATCCAGCCCGACAGCGGACCGCCGACCAGGCCGGAGACGGGAATCGCCGACATGAACAGCGCCATCACCTGGCCGCGTTTCTGCGCCGGGAACCAGTTCGTGAAGTAGAACACCATGCCCGGGAAGAACCCGGCCTCGGCGACGCCGGTGAGGAAGCGCAGCGCGTAGAACGAGACGGGGCTCGTGACGAACATCATCGCCGCGGACAGGCCGCCCCACATGATCATCATGGCGGCGATCCAGCGGCGCGCGCCGAGTTTATGCAGGATCAGGTTGCTCGGCACGCCGCTGGTGACGTAGCCGATGAAGAAGATGCCGGCGCCGAGTCCGTACACGGTCTCGCTGAGCTTCAGGGCGTCGAGCATTTCCAGCTTGGCGAAGCCGACGTTGACCCGGTCCAGGTAGTTGAACAGGTAGCAGATGAAGATGAAGGGGATCAGGCGCCAGGTCGCCTTGCGGTAACCGCGCTCGAGGATGGCGGGATCGGCAACGCCCGCCGGCTGGGCCGCGCCCGTGCTCATGCTGTTTCTCATGGTGTCTCCGTGATGTCCGCCATCAGTCGGGGCGGCAGACCGCATTATGACCAAATCGTCACTGCAAGTCCTCGGCACGCGGCACGAGACGCGCGGGCTTCTTGCGCGTGCCGATTGTGCATCTTCACAAAATCGTTCACATAAACACAAGATCGACACGCCCGGCGTTGGCACTTGGCACAGTGACCACGATCGGCTAGAGTGGCTGGCATGCTCGAACTCAGCACCCGCCTCGCCCAGGACATCGTCAGCCGCACCATGCGCATCATCCCGTTCAACGTCAACGTGATGGATGCGCGCGGCGTGATCCTGGCCAGCGGCGACGCCGCCCGGGTCGGGGAGCTGCACGATGGCGCCCTGCTCGCCCTGGCGCGGCGTGCGACGGTCGAGGTGGACGCGGCGTCGGCGCCGCACATGCACGGCGCGCGGCCAGGCATCAACCTGCCGCTCGTCGTGGATGGCCAGATGTGCGGCGCCGTCGGCCTGAGCGGCGCACCCGACGCCGTCCGGCAATTCGGCGAGCTGGTGCGCCTGACGGCCGAGATGATCCTGGAACAGGCCAGCCTGGCCGGCGAACTGCAGCGCGACAGCCGCTATCGCGAGACCTTCGTGCTGAACCTGATCCGGGGGGATGCCGGCGGCCGGCCGGAACTGGAGACCTGGGCGCGGCGCCTGGGCCTGGATTTCGGGCGCGTACAGGCGGTGTTCCTGCTCGAGCTGCGTGCCGGTGCCGCCGACGCCGAACGGACGATCAGCGAGCTCCAGCGCTTGCAACTGGCCCTGCTGGCGCGCCAGCCGGCGCTGCTGTCCGCCACGACCGGCCCATACGACATGGTGATCCTGGATGCGTTCGACCCCGACGCCGCCCCGGTCGACACGGCGGCGCGGCGGCGCCACGCGGCCCTGGTCGCGCTGGTGCGGGAATTGTGCGCCCTGCCCTTCACGCTGACGATGGGACTGGCCGCGCGCGGCGTCGAGGCGGCGGCCGTGTCCTGGCAGAGCGCACGCACCGCCGCGCGCATCGGACGCCGGCGCGACCCGGCGCGCACGGCATGGAGCCATTACGACCTCGCGCTGCCGGTGCTGCTGTCCGGCCTGGACGCCGGCTGGCAGGCGGCGCAGCTGCGCCAGCCGGTCGCGTGCCTGGCCCGCGACCGCAGCGGCGCCACGCTGCGGCGCACGCTGGACGCCTGGTTCGCCCACAACGAAAGCGCGGCCGCCACCGCCGCCGCGCTGCACATCCACCGGAACACCCTGGATTACCGGCTGCGCCGCGTCGAGGAACTGACCGGCCTGCTTCTCGCGCGTGCGGAAGACCGTTTGCTGCTGTACGTGTCGGCCCTGCTAAGCCAGGATTAAGTCAGAAAGCATTGCCTTATCGACAAAAAGGCGTTCATAATCCTGCGACCCGACCCAGGAGAACGCCATCCCCTCACCGCTCGTCCGCCTGCGCCTGCGTTGGTACGCCATCAGCAACGGGAGACGTCCGTCGTCTTCATGTCCACGCACGACAAGGCATTCGCGGATGCGATCGGCGCGGCGGTCGTGGCATTCGAAACACTCACGGATAACCGATCAGGGAGTCGCCATGAAACAGCTTGCTTCACTGTTCGTACTGGCCGCCGCGCTGGCGGCGCCGCAGGCGCATGGCCAGCGGCCGGACGCGGTGCGGGGCGCGGTCGATGCAGCCAACCGCTGGCTCGTGCCCGCCGACGCCGGCGACGCCGCCGCGACGTGGGACCAGGCGGCGGCCGCGTTCCAGGCCGGCGTGTCCAAGGCCGACTGGACCGGCGCGCTCGAGCGGGTCCGGCAACCGCTCGGCGCGGTCACGTCGCGCAAGCTGGTGTCGTCCGAATTCAAGCGTTCGCTGCCGGGCGCCCCGGACGGGGAATACGTCGTGATCCAGTACGACACGCAGTTCGCGCACAAGGCGCATGCGGTGGAGACCGTGGTGCCGATGCGCGAGCGCGACGGCAGTTGGAAGGTCTCCGGATATTTCGTGAAATAGACGTAGATACATAGACGTGGATACCCAACTTCTCTTCATCTGCTTCCTGACGTTCGTGATCCACCTGATCGGGACCCTGGCGTACTCGGTACGGATCGCCGGCGTACGGACCAGGCGGATCGCCGTGTCGCTGGCCCTGTTCGGCATTCTCATGCTCGTGTCGCGGACGTCGAATTCGTTCCTGGGCCCGTTCCTGGCGAAGCGCGTCGAGACCCACCTGGCCCCGCTCGCGGGCGGTGCGCTGCTCGCCGATTTTCGCTGGCTGCTCGTGTCCGCAAGTCTTGCGACGGTGGCGGGCGCCCTGCTGATCCCGACGTTCCAGCGTGTATTCTGCCGTGCGGTCCTGCATTTCCAGGCACATCGCTCGATCCCGAAGCTGATCCTCCACGGCTTCTTCAAGGGTGGCCTGTCGTACGTCCGGGACGTCGCCCGCATGCCCGCCGCGCGCCACATGACCGGATTCCGGTCGGGACACGGCGTATCGGGCCGGATCACGCTGCTGAACGTCGGCGCCACCGCGCTCTGGACCGTCGGCGTGTTCGCGGCCCTGTACGCCGGCGTGCTGGACCCGTCGGTGCGCGTCACGTCCAGCACGCTCTCCTCGATCATCAACGGCGGCGCGACCATCGTGATGGCCGTGTTCATCGACCCGCACATGTCGGGGATGACGGACGATGTCGTCGAAGGCAACGTCACGGAAAGCCAGTTCAGGAAGGCCATCGTCTGGCTGGTCGGCAGCCGGCTGGCGGGCACCGTTGCCGCGCAAGCGTTGCTGGTACCGGCGTCGCTGCTGATCGCGTCCGTCGCCCGCGTCATATGATGCCATGCTGACCCCTTCTCGCCAGGCCAGGCCCGACGAATCGCTTGGATTCCCATCCGCGCTGCGCGCTTCCGTACGCGCGGCCGTTGCCGTCGTCGCGCAGGACGAGCTCGCGCCCCCGCACGGCGCCTTCGACGTCGACGTGGATGGCGCAACGCTGCACATTCCCTATCGGCTGTACTACGACCCAGCCCGCCTGCTCCGCGCGTTGGAGGATGCGCGGGGCGTCGACCGGCGCATCGTCGCCTGCCTGGGGACGCGGCATTACGACGGTTACGTGCGGCAGGCATGCCTCGCGCAGATTCTCGACAGCGACGAACCTTGGCTCCTGCCCTACATCGTTCAGCTGGCCAGCGAGTACGTGATCGAGATCGTCGAGGACGTCGCGCGCTGGATCGGGACGCGCGACGCGTCGTCCCTCGCGTCTTTCGCACGCGCCAACCCGGCCTGGCTCGCAACCCTGGCGCGGCGCGTGACGAGCTACTGGAACTGCTATCATCGGCCGGCGTTTCCGGATCGGGCCGACTATCCGGGCGCCCGGGTCCTTTCACGCTTCAGATCCGATGCCACACGCCGATAATTTGCAGTTGCGACGCGCAACCCGCGCCGACCGCTTCCGTGCCGCCCAGGGCTGGCGCCGCGCGCCCGTCGGCGCCAGCGAGATCGCGTACACGCTGGCACGCCCGGTGGTATCCTTGGCGCCATGACTACCGATTCCGATATTGAACTGTCCGGCCCGTTCCAGGCCAAGGACGCCCATGGCCGTACCCTCGACGTCAAGTCGATCCGCATTTTCGACGAGGGCTACGGGATCATCGACGTGTACGTGAAATTCAAGGACCGTCTCGAGCCCGGCGCCTACAAGGACACCGTCCTCGTGCGCGCCATCATCGACCGGCTGCGTGCCGTCGGCTACAAGGGGCCGGACTTCGGCCACAGCGATCCGGGCCTGCAGGAGAGCCGTCTCATCGTGCTCGAGGCACCCGAGGAATTCGCGCCGTTCGCGAAAAGCAAGGGGTGGAAGAACCTGGCCGAAGACTTCGACAGCTGATGGCACGGCGCCCCGCACTGCTCGCGGGGGCGCTTGCCGTCGGCCTCTCATGCGCGGCGTCCGCGTACGCCGACCCCGCGTACGAAGGCTGGCTGCTGCGCATGGGCGACTACGAAACGCTCGCCAACGTCTGGCGGGCGGATACGGACAGCGGCGACGGCGCGCAACAGGAACGCCTGGCCGACCTGTTCCTCGGTCCGCATGCGCGGGCCGCGAAGGCGCGGCCGTTCGAGGGCGTCCACAATCTCTATTGGGCGGCCCTGCGTGGGCGCCGCGGCGCCGTGCTGCGGCTCGCGGATGCGCTGGACAAGGGCGCCTTGGGTCTGCGCAAGCGGCCCGACGCCGCCCGCTGCTGGGCGCAACTGCCCGCTACGTTCGATGCCCGCCTCGCGTGCGTCCGCCTTACCGAATTCCGCGACCCGAAAGCACGGCTCGGATGCGGCGACCTCCCCATCGCCAGGGCAGACGGCCGCCCGCTCGACGGCGCGGACGCGGCACGGATCTGCGTCGCCACCGGCACACCCACCCTGCTCGAACCGGGTCCTCCGCCCGGCCCGGAGACCGTCAGGCGCATCCGCGCCTACGCGCGCCACGGCATCACGCTGTCGGTCACGGGCGACGTGTACGACCCGGCGTTCGAAGCGTACCGCGACCGGTTCAACCGCACCACGGTCGCCGCGCTCGAGGCCAGGCATGGGCGCGGCTATCTCGAGCGGCTGGAGCACGAGGTCGACGCGCGCGCGTCGTCACAATAAG
Source organism: Massilia sp. CT11-137 (assembly GCF_047302885.1). Classification (NCBI taxonomy): domain Bacteria; kingdom Pseudomonadati; phylum Pseudomonadota; class Betaproteobacteria; order Burkholderiales; family Oxalobacteraceae; genus Massilia; species Massilia sp. CT11-137. The sequence goes on along the minus strand of NZ_JBKYMP010000002.1, from coordinate 2,788,386 downwards.
TCACGGCGCCCCGAACAAATCGTGCGCATCGAGGATCGCGTACGTGATCTCGGGATGGCGTTCCAGCACCCTGCGCACGGCCGCCGGCACGGACTGGCGCACCTTCTTGCACAGGCCCGGCCGGTCTTCCAGCACGATGAGGATGCCGCGCAACGTGCGCACCTCGTTCGGGCCGGGCGCGATCTTCAGTTCGACGCCGAGGTTGGCGCGGATGCGCTCCTGCAGCCGTTTGAGTTCGTCGTAGCTGGCGACGGCGCCGATGCGCTCGAGCAGTTTCTGCTCTTCCGTGCGCGTGAGGCGCAACGGGCGCAGGTCCGCCTCCGGATCGGCGAGCAGGATCTCGCGCTCGCAGACGCAGGCGCCGGGGGGGCATTCGGTGCGGATGGGTATCGGTACTTGTTGCAACATGGGGTCACGCTGTCAACGGATGGCTCGTCCGGGAAAGCAGTGTATCTCATTTAATACGCCCGCCATACGCTGCCAGTGCGAGCCCTTCCAGAACACGCCGTGGCAGCAGTCGCATGTGCTGAACTCGTCCAGCGTGGCGGCCACACGCGGCGGCAGCCGGTCCCTCACCTCCGCCTTCGCGATGGGCCGCAACGGCGCATTGCACGACAGGCACAGCGTGAACGGGCGCATGCGCTCGGCCAGGCCGAAGCGCTCGACCACTTCACGCAACTGCGCTTCCCCCTTCAACGCCCGCACGTAGCAGCCGTACGCGATGCCGCGGCGCTTCAGCAGTTCGCGGTCGCGCGTCAGCACGGCGCGTCCGTCATCGAGCGCGATCGCTTCGACTTCGGCGTCGTTCAACGTATTGCGGTAAACGGTGTCGAACCCCGCCATTCTCAACAGCCGCGCGAGACCGCCGAGATGCGCATCCGCGACGAAGCGCACGCGGCCCGGCGGACGCTGGTCCAGCCGCGCCACGTCGGCCACATCGAAGGCAGTGAAGCGCGGGTAGACGGCGATGCGGTCGCCCTCTTCCAGGATGTCGTCCAGTCCCCGCGGCTCGCCGTTCAGGAGCACCAGCTCCACCTCCGTGTGCGGCACGCCGAGCGCCTCGATCATGTGCTTGGCCGTGGCGGCACGCGCGCACGGCGTCGCGAAGGAGCGTCCGCGCCGCGCGCGCGCGAGGAAGTCGTTCAGTTCGCCGTAGAAGCGGAACGTCGCGCTGACCATGATTCGTCCACGCCGCGCAGCACCTCCAGTGCGTTCGGCACCGAATGGCCCTCGGCCGTGTTATCGAAGATGCACCAGAGGTCCGCGCCGGGCTGCGTCATCGCGACGATGCGCTGCTCGACCTCGCGCAGGAATTCGGGCGGATAGGACGAGTAGTAGATGCGCGGCGCGCCGTGCAGGCGGATGTAGGTCGACGCCGTCGTCGGCGCGTGCGGGCCGGGCTGGCCGGCGGGCGGATCGGCCATCACGCGCGTGACGCCGTGCTCGCGCAGCAGCGCGGTCGCCGTGTCGCCGAACCACGTCGGATGGCGTCCCTCGATCGCCAGCATGCAGGGGAAGCGTGCGCGCAGGCGCGGCAGGAAACCGGCGACGGTCTCCGCATCGAACACGCCGCTGGGCGGCAGCTGGACGAGGACGCAGCCCAGTTTCGGCCCCAGTTCGCCGGCTTCGCGGACGAAGCGGTCGAGCAGCTCGTCCGCGTCGCGCAGCTTCGCCTCGTGCGTGATCGCCTTCGGCAGCTTGACGGAGAAACGAAAGGCGTCGGGCACGCTGGCGGCCCAGCGGGCGTACGTCCGCGGCTGGTGCGGCCGGTAGAACGACGAGTTGATCTCGACCGCTGGGAACACGGTCGCGTAGCGCTCGAGGTGGCTTCCTTCGACGGGGAAGTCGGCCGCCACGTCCTTGTTGAGGCCCCAGCCGGCGCAGCCGATCAGGGGCCGATTGACTGCCGTGGATTGCAATTCGCTCATCTGGACCCATGTTGGAGGGCATCCGCCCGGCATCCGATTCTAAGTCGAACGGCATGATCGACGGCGCACGCGCCACCGGGCATACAATATCAATCGCAATCAGGAGGAAACACCACCATGGCCGAGTCCCTGCACATCGTCTGTCCGCACTGCGACGCCGTCAACCGCGTCGCCGGCGCGCGCCTGGCCGACCAGCCCGTCTGCGGCAAATGCGCGAAGGCGCTGTTCACCGGCCAGCCCACGGACGTGTCGTCCGCCCGCTTCGACAAGCACGTCGGGCGCAACGACATTCCGGTGCTCGTCGATTTCTGGGCCGCGTGGTGCGGCCCGTGCCGCATGATGGCGCCCGCGTATGCGCAGGCCGCCGGCCGGCTGGAGCCGCACGTGCGACTGCTGAAGGTCGATACGGAAGCGTCGCAGGATCTCGCGGCGCGCTACAACATCCGCAGCATCCCGACGATCGCCTTGTTCCAGGGCGGGCGCGAGATCGCACGCCAGGCCGGGGCGATGGATGCGAACCGCCTCGTCGCCTGGGTGCAGCAGAACGCGCGCGCCGCCTGAGCGGCCGATCGGTTATCGTAATGGCAATCTAGAACCAGGAGAGGTCATGGCCCAGGAACTCGTCTACGAACGCGGCCTCGAGGATGCCAAGCAGTTCGCCCGCATCCTGTACGTCGCCCATGCGCTCACGTTTTTCTTTTCGCTCGGCACGCTGTCGATCCTGGTGCTGATCGTCAACTACATCCGGCGGCCGGACACGGCCGGGACGATGGTCTACAGCCACCACACGTGGATGATCCGGTCGTTCTGGTTTTACGCGCTGTGGATGGTCCTGGGCGCGTTATTGTGGTTTACCGTCGTCTTCCCCTTCGTTATCTGGGGGATTGCGTGGGTGTGGATGGCGTACCGGATCATCCGCGGGTTCCTCGACCTGAACAACAACCGCGCGATGCCGGTCTAGAATCGATCGGTGGGCACAGGGTGCACACCCTACGCGATCGGGTCCGTAGGGTGGGCTCCCCGAGCCCACCAAGCGTGCTTACAGTTTGCCGAGGGCCTGCTCGATGTCCGCGATCAGGTCGTCGGTGCCTTCGAGGCCGATGTTGAAGCGCACGAGCGGGCCCGTGTCGGGCCAGTCGCGCCGCATGCCCTGCATCCGGTACGGCACGGCGAGACTGTGCGTTCCGCCCCAGCTGTACCCGATGCCGAACAACTCGAGTGCGTCGACGAAGCGGTCCACCTGCTCGCCCGCATAGCGTGCATCGAACACGACGGAGAACAAGCCGCCCGCGCCCGTGAAATCGCGCTTCCACACGTCGTGGCCGGGGCAGTCCTCGAATGCCGGGTGCAGCACCTTCGCGATTTCGGGACGGCCTTTCAACCACGCCGCCACCTTGCGCGCGGACGCATCGTGCGCGTCGAAGCGCAGCTTCATCGTTTCCAGGCTGCGCAGCACCAGGTAGACATCGTCGCCGCCCACGCCCATGCCGAGGCGCATGTGCGACGTCGCGATGCGGTCGTTGATGGCGGTGTCGCGCGTGATCACGGCGCCCATCAGCACGTCCGAGCCGCCCGACTGGTATTTGGTGAGCGCCTGCATGACGATATCGGCGCCGACGTCGAAGCCGCGCAGCGCGAGGCCCGCGGCCCATGTGTTGTCCAGCGCGACCAGGATGCCCTTGTCGTGCGCCGCCGCGCAGATCGCGGGCAGGTCCGGCACTTCCATCGACACGGAGCCCGGCGCCTCGGTCCAGATCAGCTTCGTGTTCGGCTGGATCAGGTCCGCGATGCCCGCGCCCACGAGCGGATCGTAGAAGCGCGCGGAGACACCGAAGTCGCTCGCGAGCCAGCGTCCCAGCTCGCGCGTGGGGTTGTAGACGTTATCGGGCAGCAGGACGTCGTCGCCCGACTTCAGCAGCGCCAGCAGGATCATCGAGATCGCGGCGAGACCGGACGGCGCCAGCAGGGCGTAGCAGCCGCCTTCGATGGCGGCCAGGCGTGCTTCCAGCGTGAACGTCGTCGGCGTGCCGTGCAGGCCGTAGGTATAGGCCTGCTTGCTGCGCCAGTCGCCCGAGCGCAGGCTGGCCACGTCCTTGAACAGGACCGTGGACGCGTGATGGATCGGCGTCGGGTACGCGGCGAAGCCGGCCGGCGGGTGGTAGTCGCTGTGCGTGAGCGTGGTCTGGATGGACTTTGTCTTCGTCACGTCGGATACTCCATGCGTCGTCGTTTCCGCGAAAGCGGTAACCCATGCCGAGTCACTTCAGCCGGCTCAGTATGGTTTCCCGCGTGCGCGGGAATGACGGGTCATCAGGCGACCGTCGCCCACAGGTCGTGCGCATCCGCCTTCGTCACGACCACGTCGATGAATTCCCCCACGGCCGGCTTGGCCTTGCCCGGCGTGAGGGCGCGCTTGATGTGGACGACGCCGTCGATTTCCGGCGCATCCGCTGCCGAGCGGCCGACCGCTTCGCGCGGGCCCACTGCGTCGACGAGGACGCGGATCGTCTTGCCGACCTTCGCCTGCAGGCGCTGCGCCGAGATCTCTTCCTGCAGCAGCATCACGCGTGCGCGGCGCTCTTCCTTGACTTCGTCCGGCACCGGGTTCGCGATCTCGTTCGCCGTCGCGCCTTCGACCGGCGAGTACGCAAAGCAGCCCAGGCGGTCGATCTGCGCTTCCTTCAGGAAGTCCAGCAGGTATTCGAATTCCGCGTCCGTCTCGCCCGGGAACCCGGCGATGAACGTCGAGCGGATCGTGAGGTCGGGATTCATCTTGCGCCATGCCTGGATACGGTCGAGGTTCTTCTCGCCGCTGGCCGGGCGCTTCATGCGCTTCAGGACGTCCGGATGCGCGTGCTGCAGCGGGATGTCGAGGTAAGGCACGACGTTCTCGCCCATGAACGGGATCACCTGGTCCACGTGCGGGTACGGGTACACGTAGTGCAGGCGCACCCACGCGCCGTACTGCTTCGCCATCTGGCCCAGGGCTTCCGTCAGCTGCGTCATGTGCGTCTTGACCGGGCGGCCGTTCCAGAAGCCGGTGCGGAACTTGACGTCCACGCCGTATGCGCTCGTGTCCTGCGAGATCACCAGCAGTTCCTTGACGCCCGCCTTGAACAGGTTCTCCGCTTCCTGCAGCACATCGTGGATCGGGCGCGACACGAGGTCGCCGCGCATCGACGGGATGATGCAGAAGCTGCAGCGGTGGTTGCAGCCTTCGGAAATCTTCAGGTAGGCGTAGTGCTTGGGCGTGAGCTTGACGCCGTGGTCCGGCACGAGGTCGATGAACGGATCGTGCGGCTTGGGCAGGTGCGTGTGCACGGACTCCATCACTTCGGCGACGGCGTGCGGACCGGTCACCGCGAGCACCTTCGGGTGCACCTTGGTGATGATATCGCTGCCCGATGCATCCTTCTTGGCGCCGAGGCAGCCCGTGACGATCACTTTACCGTTTTCGGCCAGCGCCTCGCCGATCGCATCCAGCGATTCCTGCACGGCCGCGTCGATGAAGCCGCAGGTGTTGACGATCACGAGATCGGCGCCGGCATACGACTTGGCGGTCTCGTAACCCTCCGCGCGCAGCTGCGTGAGGATCTGTTCGGAGTCGACGAGCGCCTTCGGGCAGCCGAGCGAGACGAAACCGACCTTCGGCGGCACGGCGGTGCCGGCAGCGTCGGAGGTGGCGGGAAGAGGGTTACGGCGGAGTTCTTGCATTGTCGGATTGCGGCAAAAATTCAGGGCAATCCGCGATTGTACAGGAAGCGGGGGCGGAGGGAAATCGACGAGCATGTCGCATACAGGGAATGTCTTTGCAGCCCGCGCCGTCTGTACGCCGCCCCTGCAAAGGCAGGGGTCGAAATTTTCATGCGTTGCCGCAATGCGGGCAGCATTGGATCCCCGCCTCCGCGGGGACGACGTGCAAACCTTACTTCTTCTCCGGCGGCACCCCGAACGGGAACGCGCCGAACATCGCCTTGCTCTGGCTCTGCATCTGCTCCTGCATCTGCAGGAACAGGTTCTTGCTCTGGTCGATGTAGTTGTTCATCATGCCCTGCATCATCGGACCCTGGATGTTCATGAACTGGGTCCACATCTCGGTGCTGAACGGCTTGCCTTCCATCGCGCCCGTGGCCGAGCCGACGAATTTGTTCTGGATGTCGGTGAACGCCTGCACGTTCTTTTCCAGATACGAGCCCATCATGCCCTGCATCGCGTGGCCATAGTAGCGGATGATCTGGGACAGCACGCCGCTGGAGAACATCGGCACGCCGTGCGCTTCCTCTTCGAGAATGATCTGCAGGAGGATGCTGCGGGTCAGGTCTTCGTTCGTCTTGGCATCCACGACCGTGAACTCGTCGGAATCGAGGACGAGTTGCTTCACGTCGGACAAGGTGATGTAAGAACTGGTCTGGGTGTCGTACAGCCGGCGGTTCGGATACTTCTTGATCAGGCGTTCAGTGCTTTTTTTGACACTACTCATCTCATTTCCATGTACAGCGCCGAAGCGCATTTATTATGCGGCGACCGCGGGGATCGCCCGCGGCGTCTCCGATTCCAAGAGGATATCCGCTAAAAATACCACGTTGCGAACGCAGGTGCAGCAATTATTCGCTGAGCAACTGAATGATTTCTTTCGCAATGTGTTAGCGGTCCCTTCAATCGGCCCTGGCCTTGACGTACCGGCCCGGCGCCGGCTCGATCGCCGGATACTGCGCATTGCCCGGCTGTGCGGGCGGCGCGACCTCCTTGCCGCCGTGTTCGACCAGGAACTTCGCCCATTCCGGCCACCAGCTGCCCTTCTTCTCGACGGCGCCGGCCATCCAGTCGGCCGCCGTCTTCGGCCGCGTCTTGCCGCCCTCGTTGACCCAGTAGCTGCGCTTGTTCTTCGACGCGGGATTGATCACACCGGCAATGTGGCCCGACGCGCCCAGCACGTAACGGTTGTTCTTCGGCTTTTTCGGGTTCAGCAGCCCCATCGACGCGAACGCCGCCTCCCAGGGCACGATGTGGTCTTCCTTCGACCCGTACAGGAAGGTCGGGCAATCGATGGCGCCCAGGTCGACCTTGACGCCCGCCACCGTCAGCGCACCCGGCACCTTCAGCTTGTCCTCGAGGTAGGTATTGCGCAGGTACCAGCAATACATCGGACCCGGCAGGTTCGTGCTGTCCGCATTCCAGTACAGCAGGTCGAACGCGGGCGGCGTCTTGCCTTTCAGGTAGTTTTGCTGGACATAGTTCCACACGAGATCGTTCGGACGCAGCGCGGAGAACGTCGTCGCCAGGTCGCGTCCCGGCATCAGGCCGCCGCGGGAAAGCTGCTGTTCGCGCAACTTGACCTGGGTTTCGTCGACGAACACGTCGAGCACGCCCGTGTCCGAGAAATCGAGCAGCGTCGTGAACAGCGACAGGCTGGCGGCCGGCTTCTGGCCGCGGGCGGCCAGCACGGCCAGCGCCGTCGCGGCGATCGTGCCGCCCACGCAGAAGCCGAACACGTTCACCTTGTCCTGGCCCGTGATGGCGCGGGTGGCGTCCAGCGCGCGGATCGCGCCCTGCTCCACGTAATCGTCCCACGTCGTGCCGGCCAGGCTCTGGTCCGGATTACGCCAGGACAGCATGAACACCGTATTGCCCTGCTCCACCAGGTAGCGGACGAGGGAATTCTCCGGCTGCAGGTCGAGGATGTAGTACTTGTTGATGCACGGCGGCACCATCAGCAGCGGCACCTCGTGCACGGTCGGCGTCGTCGGCGTGTACTGGATCAGTTGGAACAAGTGATTCTCGAACACGACCGTGCCCGGCGTGATGCCGACGTTGCGGCCCACCTCGAATGCGGACTCGTCCGATTGGGAGATTCGGCCCTTCTGCAGGTCGGCCAGCATGTTCTGCAGACCCTTCGTGAGACTCTCGCCCTTGGTCTCGATGATTTTCTGCTGGGCTTCCGGATTCGTCGCGAGGAAGTTCGCGGGCGACATCGCATCGACGATCTGCTGGACGGCGAAGCGGATCTTCTGCTTGTCGCGCGGCGGCGCTTCGACGGCCTCGGCCAGGGCCATGAGGAATTCGGAATTCAGCAGGTAGGACGCGACGCTGTACGCGGACATCGCGTTGGCCGTCCACTCGGGCGCGGAAAAGCGGCGGTCGCTGAACGACGGCAGCTTGCCGGTGACAAACTCCTGCCACAGCTTCATCGCCTTTTGCAGGTAATCGTTGCGCAGCGCTTCCAGCCTGCCCTGCGACAGCCCGGCGCCGATATCGCCCAGCATCTTGGCCACGGGTGCGAACGCTGCCGAGCCGTCGGCACCGTCGGGGAGTTTCATCCAGGACTGCCAGGCGGAGGGATCGGTGAATTGCGCAAACGGCGCCATCCAGGGTGCGGCAAGCATCTGCGGGGTAGCATCAGGCGTATTCATAAGGCGTCCATTGTGTAGAATCGTTTTATCGACAGCAACCGGAGCATCGCATGTGGATCGTAGCCATAGGATGGATGTACGTCGTAACCCTGATGGCGGCGACGGAGCCGACTGTGGTTGGCGGCATTATGACTTTTTTCGGCTATGGCGTGTTGCCATTCTCAATCGTTTTTTACCTTGCGGGATCAAGACGGCGGCGCGCCCGCGCGGCACAGGCGGCCTTGCGGACGGCTGACGGGACACCGGTCGTGCCCGCGGCCGGCCATGCGGCCGGCGCCGATGGCGCTGCGGCCGGGCACGGCCACGATGGAGGCCGCTGAACGGCCCGCCCTTATTTCAACCAGATGAGGCTGGCCTGCCGGCCAGTCACGCCGTCGCGGCGATACGAATAAAACCAGTCGGTCTCGGTCGCCGTGCAGCGGTCGCCGCCATGGACGCGCGTGATCCCGTCGCGGGCCAGCATGCGACGCGCCAACAAATACATGTCCGCCAGATACTTGCCCGGACGCCCCGCATACGGCCGGAAAGCATCGGCCACCTGCCCCGGCAACGCGGCCTCGAAGGCGGCCAGCACGTCGCTGCCCACTTCGAACGCATCCCTGCCGATCGCCGGCCCCAGCCAGGCCGTGACCTCGCCCGCACCGGCCGCGCGCATGGCCGCGACCGTCTGACCAAGCACGCCGCCGGCCAGCCCACGCCAGCCCGCATGCGCGGCGCCCGCGACCTTGCCGCCCAGGTCCGCGAACAGCACGGGCAGGCAGTCGGCCGTGAGGATGGCGCAGACGACGCCCGGCACCGTCGCGATGCTCGCGTCGCCCGTCAGCACGGGACCGCCCGGCTGGACGGTCGCCGCGTCGACGACGTCGGGGCCGTGCACCTGCGCGATCCACGCGGGCGGGCCCGGTAGGCGCGCGCGCAGACGCATCCGGTTGGCCTGCACGGCCTCCGGATCGTCGTTCACGTGCCGGCCCAGGTTCAGGCCGCCACCGTCCCGCCCATCGCCGTACGGGCCCATGCTGACGCCACCGCGCCGCGTCGTGGCCAAGGCACCGAACGCGTCAGGCAGATCGGGCCACTGGGTCGCGGGGTGGATCAGATCGGCGTCCTGCAGATCGGATTCCACCATCAGATCGCTTCCGGTTCTTCGATCCCGGCCTGTTCCAGAAGTTCCGCGAAATCGTCGGCCAGCGGCACGACCCATTCCATGTGCTCGCCGGTGGCCGGGTGCGTGAGGCCCAGGCGGCGCGCCTGCAGCGCCTGGCGGTGGAAGAACGAACGCAGGTGCTGCTTGCCGTACACGGTGTCGCCGACGAGGCTGTAGCCCAGCGACTGCATGTGCACGCGGATCTGGTGCGTGCGGCCCGTCTCCAGGCGGCACTGCACGAGGCTGACCGGGCGACGGTCGAGCTCGCCCGTCTCCAGCAGTTCGTAGTGCGTGATGGCCGGCTTCGCCGACGGGCTGTTCGACACGGCCATCTTGACCCGGTCCTTCGCGTCGCGGCTGATGGGGGAGTCGATGGTGCCGGAGGCGCGCGGCGTGCCCCACACGAGCGCGAAATATTCGCGTTTCACCGTGCGCGCCTGCAACTGGCGCACGAGGTCCGTCTGCGCCTCCAGCGTCTTGCCGACGACCATCAGGCCACTCGTGTCCTTGTCGAGGCGGTGCACGATGCCGGCACGCGGCACGGACACCAGTTGCGGGCAGTGATGCAGCAGCCCGTTAAGCAGGGTGCCCGACCAGTTGCCCGAGCCCGGATGCACGACGAGGCCGGCAGGCTTGTTGATGACGATGATGGCGTCGTCCTCGTGGACGATGTTCAGCGCCATCGGTTCCGGCGTGTAGGCCGTGTCCTCGGGCGCCGGCTGCGGCACGACGGTGACCGTCTCGTCGCCATAGGCCGTGCTCTTGCCCTTCGCCGGCTTGCCGTCGACGGTGATGTGGCCTTCGTCGAACCATTGCTGCAGGCGGCTGCGCGAGAACTGGGGCACCAACCCGGCCACGACCTTGTCCAACCGCTGGCCGCAGTGTTCGGGGACCAGCTCCAGGGTGATCGGGGCGTAATCAGGGCCACCGGTGCCGGCATCGAGCTCGGCGTCGAGGTCCTCATCCAGGTCGGGGTCGAAAAGGTTTTCCGCCGAATTCGGCGCAGCAGTTAATATCACGTCAGTCCCATCGGCTATAATCAGCCGTTCGTTGAATCTCGGTAAAACTTTCTTGCACTAAGAGCTTATGCAAAAAAAATTGTCTGTAATAGTCGTGACTAGCGTTCTGCTCAGTTTGTCAGCTTGCGGTTTGTTACCGGAAAGATCCGACGAAAACAAGAACGTGTCAGCATCGAAATTATACGCTGACGCGCAGGAGGAAATGGCGGGCGGCCACTACGAAGCCGCGATCAAGCTGTTCGAACGCCTCGAATCCAACTATCCGTTCGGCACCTACGCCGCCCAGGCGCAGATGGAAATCGCCTATGCGCACTACAAGGCGCAGGACCAGGCCGAGGCGCTGGCGGCCGTCGAGCGCTTCATCAAGCTGCACCCGAACCACCCGCAGGTCGACTATATGTACTACCTGCGCGGCCTGATCAATTTCAACGACCAGATCGGCTTCCTCAGCTTCATCTACGCCCAGGACCCGACCGAGCGCGACCCGAAGGCGACGCGCGAAGCGTTTGCCGCGTTCAAGGAACTCGTCGACAAGTTCCCGAACAGCAAATACGCGCCGGATTCGGTCGCCCGCATGAACTACCTGATCAATGCGATGGCGCAGTACGAAGTGCACGTGGCGAACTACTACTACCGCCGCGGCGCCTACCTGGCCGCGCTGAACCGCGCCCAGGGCGCCGTGACCCAGTTCAGCGAAGCCCCGGCGCGCGAGGAAGCACTGTTCATCATGATTCGCGCCTACGACAAGCTGGGCATGTTCGACCTGCGCGACGACACGCAGCGCATCTTCACCATGAACTACCCGAACAGCCGCTTCATGGGCGGCAAGGGTTCGGGCGACGCGCCGTGGTGGAAGTTCTGGGCCAAGGCCGGCCCGAAGCCGGCGCCGAAAGACGCCGTGCAGTAACAACAGTGCCCGCGGAAGCGGGCTTTTTTTCGCGCCCCTGACCCAAAATTCGGGGTCAGAGCACATTTCCGATCAATGTCCGGCGACCAGTTGCTCTGGCAACGCTCTGCGCGCGTGCACGCCCTCCATGGACGTTCGCGCCCGGCGCCACGCGCAGAACTTGCTTCGTGGACCTTGCGCAAAAAAGTGCTCTGACCCCGAATTTTTCGACGTCGTCAGCCTTCGATGCGCCGGCGGAACACCCAGGATTTGTCCGTCGACACGGCCTCGTCGTACGCATACCCGTCCACGTCGAAGTCCTTCAGGCGCTCGACGTCCGTGATGCCCTGCTCGGCCGCATGGCGCGCCATCATCCCGCGCGCCCGCTTGGCGAAGAACGAGATGATCTTGTACTTGCCGTTCTTCCAGTCTTCGAACACGGGCGTGACCACGGGCACGTCCAGCAGCTTCGGCTTGACGGACTTGAAGTACTCTTCCGAGGCGAGATTGACGAGGACGGACGATCCCGCGTCCTTCAGGTCCGCGTTCAGCGCGGCCGTCACGCGCTCGCCCCAGAAGGCATACAAGTCCTTGCCGCGCGGGTTCGCGAGGCGCGTGCCCATCTCCAGGCGGTACGGATGCATGGCGTCCAGCGGTCGCAGCACGCCGTACAGGCCCGACAGGATGCGCACGCGGTCGCGCACATAGCCGAGCGCCTGCTTGCCGAGCGTGCGCGCAGCCAGGCCCGTATAGACGTCGCCGTCGAACGACATGATGGCCTGGCGCGCGGCGGCGTGGTCCGGATGCCAGTCGGCGTAACGGGTCACGTTGAGCACCGACAGCTGGTCCGAGATCGCCATCAGCGCGCCGATCTCGGCCGGCGATTTCGGCTTGAGAACGCGGATCAATTCGGCGGCATCGTCGATGAAGCGGGGCGTCGAGCGCTCCTGCGTGGTGGGTGGCGATTCGAGGTCGAGGGACTTGGCGGGCGAGAGAACGATCAGCATTTAGTTATAAAACACGTACAGCGGGTAAAATTGCTGACATGATACCTGCTTCAGCGAAACCCATCGTCATCGACACCAACGTCTGCCTCGACCTGTTCGTTTTCCGCGACCCGCGCTGGGCGCCCCTGCTCGCCGCCCTCGAATCCGGCAAGGTGCGCGCCGTCACCCGCGCCGATTGCCGCGACGAATACCGGATCGTGCTGCATTATTCGCACCTGCCGCTCGACGACAGCACCCGGCCGCAGGCGGAGGCCGCCTTCGACGCCCTGATCGAGGTCGTGGCGCCGACGTCGCGCGCGCTGCGCCTGCCCGTCTGCACGGACCGCGACGACCAGAAATTCCTCGAGATCGCGCGCGACGCCGATGCCGCCGTCCTCGTCACGAAGGACAAGGCGTTGCTGAAACTGGCCCGCCGCGCCGCGCGCGAGAACCTCTTCCGCATCATGACGCCCGACGCCTGGGTCAAGACCGAGGCCCCGGCAGCCCCATCCAACCCGTACGCACCATGACCACACCCGTCCTGCAATCGCGCCTGCCGGCCGTCGGCACCACCGTGTTCACCCTGATGTCCGCGCTCGCGGGCGAGCACGGCGCCGTCAACCTGGGCCAGGGCTTCCCCGACTTCGACTGCGATCCGCGCCTGCTGGACGCGGTCGATGCCGCCATGCGCGCGGGTCACAACCAGTACGCGCCGATGACCGGCCTGCCCGTGCTGCGCGAGGCCATCGCGGCCAAGCTGGCCGCACTGTACGGCCACGCCTACGATGCCAGCGCCGAGATCACGGTCACGGCCGGCGCCACGCAAGGCATCATCACGGCGATCCTGTGCGCCGTGCATCCGGGCGACGAAGTCATCGTCATCGAGCCGTGCTACGACAGCTACCAGCCGTCGATCACCCTGGCCGGCGGCGTGCCGGTGCCCGTCGCGATGCGCGTGGACGCCGGCGGCTACAGCGTGCCGTGGGACGCCGTCGCGGCGGCCGTCACGCCCAGGACCCGAATGATCGTCGTGAACACGCCGCACAACCCCACGGGCACGATCCTGCGCCAGGCCGACCTCGATGCGCTGGCCGCCATCGTCGAAGGGACCGATATCCTGATCCTGTCGGACGAGGTGTACGAGCACATGGTCTACGACGGCCAGCCGCACGCGTCGGTGAGCCGCCATCCCATGCTGGCGGAGCGCGCGTTCGTCGTGTCGAGCTTCGGCAAGACGTACCACGTGACGGGCTGGAAGGTGGGCTACGTGGCCGCGCCGGCGCCTTTGATGGCGGAATTCCGCAAGGTCCACCAGTACAATGTCTTCAGCGTGAACACGCCGATGCAGGCCGGCCTGGCCGCCTTCATGCGCGACCCGGCGCCGTGGCGCGACCTGCCCGCGTTCTACCAGCGCAAGCGCGACCTGTTCCGCGCGGGGCTGGCGCGCACGCGGTTCACGCTGCTGCCGGCGGACGGCACGTACTTCCAGTGCGTGCGCTACGACGGGATTTCGGACCTGGGCGAATCGGAATTCGCGCAGTGGCTCACGCGCGAGATCAAGGTGGCCGCGATTCCGGTGTCGGCCTTTTACAGCAAGCCGACGGAGTCCCGCATCGTGCGGTTCTGCTTTGCGAAAAGGGACGAGACGCTGAGCGTGGCCCTGGAGCGCCTCGCGAAGGTGTGACGCATGCGATGGTGGGCACAGGGTGCCCACCCTACGGCCGTCGACGGCATGCGATGGTGGGCACAGGGTGCCCACCCTACGGCCGTCGACGAATTCCGGAGGGTGGCACCCCTTGCCCACGCGATGTCAATGGGCGAGCTGCTGGATGCGGCGCTCCACGAACCCCTGCAATTCCTGCGACAACCCGCCGCCGGCGCGCGCCCGCTGGAACGCGTCGAGCGCCTCGCCGTTGCGTTTCTCGGCCTGCAGCGAGATGCCGAGGCCCATCCACCACACGCCGTTCGACGGCACCGCGCGCACGGCCTGGTGATACTGCTCGGCCGCCTCGCGGTGACGCTGCTGGCGTGCCAGCGCGGCCGCCAGGAAGGCGTGGTAGTCGGCGTCGTTGCCCGCGTACGGCAAGGTGCGCATCAGGGTGTCGATGCCGTTGCCGCCACGCTCGATCTGCAAGCGCGCCAGCAGCATCGCCATCGCGGGCTGGCGCGGGTCCAGGGTGAGGCCCAGCTGCAGCTGGCGCATCGCCTCGTCGTTGCGGTTCGCCTCGATCAGCAGGCCGACCAGGGTCTGGCGCGCCGCTTCGTGCGTCGGTTCGTATTTCAGCGCCTGCTCGAGCGCCGCGACGGTCTCGATCATGCGGCCTTCCTGCAGGCTCGCCAGCGCGCGCCGGTATTCGCCTTCCGCGCGCTGGGCGCCCGTCTCGTGGCGGCCCTGGACGTTGCGTTTGCCCCTCGGCGGCGCGTCGTCGTGCGCGGCCGCGCGCGCGGCGGCCACCATCGCGGCGGACGTCTTCTTCGGGGACTTGCCCCTTGCGGCCAGCGCCTGCGCCATGGCGCGACGCGCCTCGCGCGCTTCCGCGCTGTCCGGCTCCATCGGCGCCACGTCCTGCGCGCGCACGAACGGCGTCCGCGCCGCCTGCTCCGCCTTGCGCGCCGCGGCTTTTTCTTCCGCGAGGCGCTTGCGTTCCGCGCGGCGCTCCGCCCGCGTCATGTGCTTCGTTGCCGGCGCGTCTACGGTCTTTTCCACGGCGGGCGGCGTCGCCGCCGGCGCGGCGGGCGCCTGCACCGGCACGGCCACGACCGGAGAAGCCTGCACGGGACCCGTGACCACCGGCGCCACGCGGACGGCAGCGACGGGCGCCGGCGCGGCCGGTGCCGGCGCCGGCGTGCGGTGCAGTTGGGACAAGGCCAGCCAGCCGAGTGCGCTTGCGGCGAGCGCACCGCCGACGGCAGCCGCGATCGCGCGCCGGTTCGGCCGGTACGGCCCGCGCGCCACCGGCTTCACCTGGCCCGGCAGTTCGCCGTCCTTGGGCGTGCCGCGCGCGTCCAGGTCTTGCAGCATCTTGTTAATCAGGCTCATTCCGGCTCCCGTCAATGGCTCAGCGCCCAGACCAGGCCCGCGCCCGCGGCGGCCAGCGCGGCGGCGGATGCGGCCCAGGGCCACACGCGGCGCCTGCGCGTCGCGAGCGTGTCGCGTGCGGCCAGGTTCACGTGCGCGCGCGCGACCTGCTGGCGTCCCTGGCCGTAGCACAGCATCATGGCCTTGTGCGCGAGGATGTTGACGAGGCGCGGCACGCCGCCGCTGGCGGCGTACAGGCGGGCCACCGCACCGCGCGAGAACAGGCGCGCCCCATCATACCCGGCGACGCGCAGGCGGTGCGCCACATAGTAATCGAGGTCGTCGCGGCTCAACGGACCGAGATGATAGTGGAACGTGATGCGCTGGGCGAGCTGACGGATCGATTGCAGCTCCAGCTTGCGGTTCAGCTCCGGCTGGCCGAACAGGACGATCTGCAGCAGCTTGCGCTTTTCCGTCTCCAGGTTCGTCAGCAGGCGCAGCGCCTCGAGCGTCTCGACGGGCATCGCCTGCGCCTCGTCGAGGCACAGCAGCACGCGCTTGTCCCCGCCCGCCAGATGCAGCAGCCGGTGCGTGATGGCTTTCAGGACCTGGTGCTGGTCGGCGTCCTTGTCGTAGCCGACTTCCAGCTCGTCCGCGAGCGCCAGCATCAGCGTACGCGGCTCGAGGTACGGATTCGGGATGTACGCCGTGACGAATTCCGGGCCCAACGTCGCCATGAACTTGCGGCACAACAGGGTCTTGCCGGTGCCGACTTCGCCCGTGATCTTGATGAAGCCCTCGCCGCCGCGCGCCGCGACGAGCAGCGTGTTCAGGGCTTCCTGCGAATGCGGGGCGCCGAAGAAGAAGCTGGTGTCCGGCGTGATCCCGAACGGCAGTTCGCGCAGGCCGAAGTGGGCCGTGTACATTCAGCGGCTCCCCCGGGTGCGCGGGTCGAGCTGCTCGATGCGGCGGTTCGTGTCGAGCAGGTCGTCGTTCCAGTTGTTGATGCCTTCGACGATGGTCGGCTTGATCAGCACGACGAGTTCGCGCTTCTGGTTCACGCGCTTCTTCGCGCCGAACAGCGCCGACAGCACCGGCACCCTGCCGGTCCCAGGCAGCTGCGAATCGTCCGCCGTCGACGACTGGCGCATCAAGCCGCCGATGGCGACGACCTGGCCGTTCTGGCCGCGCACGATGCTGTCCAGTTCCGACGTCGCCGATGCCGCGAGCGGCAGGTTCAGGCTGCCGGCCGTGCCCAGGTTGACGGACTTGTTGATCGTCGAGACCTGGCTCACGGACGGGTGCACGTGCAGCAGGATGTTGCCCTTCTCGTCGATCTGCGGCGTGACGTCGAGGACGACGCCGGAGAAGAACGGCTGCAGCGTGACGCTCGGCGACACCGTGTTGCCGGTCGTCGTGGAGTTCGTGGTCGTCTGCACGCCGGTGACGTAGAACTCGTCGGTACCGATCTTCAGCACGGCCTTCTGGTTGTTGACGGCCGCCACGCGGGGGCTCGACAGCACGTGCACGGTGCCCTGCGTTTCGAGGAACGAGATCAGCGCCGCGAAGTTCGCGGTCTGCACGGCCAGGCCGAACATCGAGCCGGCCGCACCCGCCGCATTCGACAGCGAGAAGCCGCTGCTGGCCGACAGGCCGGTGCTCGGATCCGTGATCACCGCAGGCTGGCCGCCGCCGAACGGCAGCGGTGTGAGCGTGGCGCCCGGCGCGATCATGCCGCCCGAGACGCGGTTGTCGTGGCCGCTCTTGATCGACGCGAACGACGCCCAGTTGACGCCGCTCTGGTAGCTGTCGTTCAGCTCCACTTCGAGGATCTTCGCTTCCAGGATCACCTGGCGGTCGACGGCGAGTTGCGTGGCCTTCAAATAAGCGTCGACGTTGCGCAGCTCGTCCGGCATCGCGCGGATCACGAGCACGCCCGACTGCGGGCTGACGACGACGCTGCGGCCGCCCTCCTTCGATCCCACGATGGCCTCGATGGCCAGTTTCAGGTCGCCCCAGAAATCGTTGGCGGACGTCGTGGCGACGTCCGTGCTGTCCATCTGCCCGCCGTTCTGCCCGTTCGGGTTGTTGCCGTTGTTGTTCTGGTTGTTACCGTTGTTGCCGTTCTGGTTCTGGCCCTGGTTGCTGCCGTTGTTGCCGTAGCCGTTGCCGTTCTGGTTGTTGACCGCGTTCGCGACCGACGTCGACGTCACGCGCGTGCTCGACGTCCCTGAGCGCTTGCCGACCAGGTAGTTCACATGGAACATCTTGGTCTGCATTGTCAGCGGCTTGATCGAGATGCGCGTGCCGTCGATCCGGTAGTCGTAGCCGTACATCTCGCGGATCGCGTCGAGCGTCTCCGGCAAGGTCACGTCCTTCAGGTTCGCCGTGATGGTGCCGGCAACGTCCGGATGCACGAGGATGTTGTAGCGCGTGCCAGCGACGATCGAGCGGAAGAACTGCTGCGCCGGCACGTTGTTGAAGGAGACGTTGAAACGCTCCTCCAGCGCGGGCCGCGCCTTCGGCAGTTGCGTCGCCAGCGCGGCGGCCGGCGGCAGCAGCGCGTCGGCGACGGCCGCGTCGACCGTCGGCGCGGCGGCCGGGCGCTTGCTCGCGCCGCTCGCCACCTCGCCCTTGATGTTGTCGTAGGTCGTCACGCTGGGCGTCGTCTGGCAGCCGCCCAGCGCAATGAGCGTCAACAGCGCGGCGGCGCCCGTCGCCATGGAACGCATCGGAATACGCTTGTCGTTCATCCTCATCCTCTGTCAGCGCCGCACGGTGACCGTGGCGGCGTGGTCGCCCTTGATGCCGCCTTCGGCTTCGGCGTACAGGCGCAGCACCTGGCGTTCGCCGCCGCGCACCAGTTCCACCTCGTTCTCGCGGATGCGCACGACCTTCGCGCCGCGGAAGCTCTCGCCCAGGCGCACCGTCTCGCCGTCGATGACGGCCACGTGGCGCCCGCCCGCCGCGCGCCCGATCAGGATCGATTGCAGCTGCGGGCCGCTGCTCATGGCCTGCGGACCCAGCGCGACCGGCGTCGCCGCCGCGGGCGGTTTCGTCGGGTCCTGCAGCGGCTGCGCGTGGGCGCCGCCCGCCAGCAGCAGCGCAAGGAATGCGGCGCGCAGGGCCGGCTTCATCGTCGTCGGAATCACAGCTTCATCCATTTCGGGTCCAGGCTCAGGGTGTACAGCGTCAGGGTCAGGCGCACGTTCGGGTACGCTTCCGCATCCAGCTGCGCCTTGCCCCAGAACAGCTGGGTGGGCAGCGTTTCCAGCGCCTGCATGTAGTCGACCATGTCGAGATAGCTGCCGCGCACCGTCAGTTCGACGCCGTGCCGGTACAGTAGGTCGGGCGATTTCACGGCGGGCGGCGGCGCCGGTGCGGCCGGAGCCGCTGCCGGCACGGCCGCCGGTGCCGGCGCCGCGCCGTCGGTCAGCGTCGACACGGGCAGCGTCTTCAGCGACACGAGCTTCAGGCGCCCGTTCGCGCGCAGGATCGCTTCCAGCAGCGGCGCGATGCGTTCCGGCGGCACGAGGCCTTTCTGCATCGTGCGCAGCTCGTCGCTGGTGCGCGCCGTCTCGGCCCGCAATTCGCCCAGATGCTTGCGCAGCGCCTCGTTCGGATCGTTGCCGTAGGCGCGCGCCTTGCCCTCGATGTCGGCCGCGATGCCGCCGATGGTGATGGTCTGCTGCTGCAGCGTCGAGCGCAGCGCCGCTTCCTTGCGCGACATCGGCGCAAACACGAACGTATTCGCGAGGAACACGAGCACGACGACGGCGGCGGCGAACGCCATGATGCGTTCGCGCGGCTGCAGCGCTTCCACGCGCGCCGCGAACTGGAGCCAGCGGCGCTTCATGGCTGGCCTCCGGTGGCCGGCGTCGAGGCCGCACCGGCGGCCGCCGACTGCAGGCTGAATTCGACGTACGGCGCGGGCGCGTCGGACTCCTTGCCGTCGGCATCGCGCACCTTGACGGTGGCCGCCTGGCCGATCTGCATGCTGCCCACCGGCTTGCCCTGCAGGACGCGTTCATTGCGCAGGCGCGCGAGGTAGCCCGGCACGAGGGCGGGGTCGAGCGCGCGCCCGCGCACGCCGATCTCCGTGCCGGCGCCGGTGATGGTCACGCCCGTCAGCCACAGGCCGTCGACGCTTTGCCGCGCCAGCGCGCGGAAGTATTCGGCATAGCCTTCGGTATTGCCCAGGTCACCGCGCTGGATGACGTCGGCCACGCGCCGCAGCGCATCGTGCTCGGCCTGGGCCGCGGCCACATCCGCTTCGAGGCGGCCGTCCTTCGTGCGCGGTGCGAATTCGGCGGTGGCGGCTTCCAGGCGCTTCTGCGCGGCCTGCACCTGCTCCTCGCCGCGCGCGACCCTCGCTTCCAGCTGCGCGACGCGCACCTTGGCGTACACGCCCGTGCCGACGACGAGCAGCACCAGCACGCCGAGCGCGCCGGCCATCGCATTGACGGAGAAGATCTTCTTCTGCG
This sequence comes from Massilia sp. CT11-137, assembly GCF_047302885.1. Taxonomy (NCBI): domain Bacteria; kingdom Pseudomonadati; phylum Pseudomonadota; class Betaproteobacteria; order Burkholderiales; family Oxalobacteraceae; genus Massilia; species Massilia sp. CT11-137. The sequence continues at coordinate 2,768,510 of NZ_JBKYMP010000002.1, read as the reverse complement.
GCTGGAACGCGGGATTGAACAGGTTGATCTGCTGGCTCATGCCGCGCCCTCCTCCTCGCGCAGCGCGGCGCCGATGGGCACGAAGAAGCGCTGCTGGCGGCCCGGGTCGGCCAGGTCCGGCACGCGTTCGAGGTCGAGCACGTCGGCCAGGTCGAGCGTCTCGACGCGCGTGTACAGGTTGCCCGACAGGTATTCGTCGAGGCCCGCGGCGCCGGTCGGCGCCAGCACGAGCTTGGCCACGCTGATGAACGAGAACTGGCGCTCGAAGTTGTCGAGGGAGCGCTGCAGTTCGAGCGTGATCTTGTCGAAGGCCTGGTGCTTGCGGTCGTGGTCGTCGTCGAGCAGCAGGGCCAGCGTGACGTCGATACGGCGCGACAGATACAGCTCGCCGCGCCACGACACGGTCAGCAGGCCGCCGTCCTCGCCGAACGACAGCAGCGCGATGCCGCGGCCGTCCTGCTCCAGCAGCGCGGACACGTTACGCTGTGCCATCTCGGGAATGTCGATCGCGCGCAGTTTCACCTTGGCCGCGTTGAACATCTTCTGGCGCGCGGACACGATGCTGTTGCGCGCCGCGATCGCGAACACGCTCTGCTGCGGGCGCACGACGGCGTTCGGATCGAGCGGGACGTCGAGGACGTCGAACGTGGCGTCGTCGACGGGGAAATCGAGGATGTCCTTGAGGCGCCAGCGCATGGCGCTTTTCAGTTCCTCGCGCGGCACGTTCGGCGATTCGACCGACATGAACTGGTAGTCGCCCCCAGCCAGCACCGTCGTGCAGCGGTAGCTCGCGCTGTGCATCTCCTTCGCGGCCTTGTCGAGGCTGTCCGCGGACGGGGCGCCGAGAAAGAAGACGGCATGCGTCACGGCCGGCTTCGCGCCATCGCCCGCGCCACGGCGCACGCTGGCCGCCGCGATCCCGTCGCGCTGCGGCACCATGGCCAGCCAGGCTGCATTGTTCTGTGCTTTACTGAAAAAACCCATGCGTGGCGATGGTTATCCGTGACTTGGTCGAGATAAGTGCGATAGAGGCTTGATTATATTCAAGCGGTAGGAAATTCCGATACCAAATTTTTACTCTGGGAGAATATATTTGGTTTTCCGTGCGGAACTACTAATGGGGTGTGGTCTATACGCTGCATTCGGTCTGTAAACGACAATCGGGACCGCGTGCGGTCCCGATCGATCCAAGCGAAGTGGATCAGTTGCAGTTTGCTGCCGTTGCCGTGCTCGCCAACTGCACAACCGGTGCGGTCGTCGACGTCACGGTATAGGTGACGAAGCAATTACCCGCATTCGTCGTCCCGACCAGGCTGTTCGGCACGAGAGCAATCGAGCTAGCCGGAACCGTCGGGCCGCCAGTCACGGTGGCCGTGTAGACGGTATAGTCCGTACCGTCCTTCAGGCCAGCGGCTTCTGCAGTGGCCTTGTCCGCCTGCGGATAGCCATTGGCAAGCAGGGTCATTTCCGTGCCTTCGACCGTCAGCTTCAGGGCTTTGGCGACCGACGGATCCACCAGGAACTTGCCACGTGCCATCGCCGCAGTGGCACTCAGCGCACCTTTGGCAGCATTCAGGCTGGCCATGCGCGCATCGCCACCGAGGCTGGCAAACTTCGGCAGTGCCGTCGCAGCCAGAATGCCCAGAATAACGATCACGACGATCAATTCGATCAAGGTGAAGCCGCCCTGCGCATTGTTCTTGATACTTACTTTCATGCTCTCTCCGATGTAGGTGCGGCGTTCCCGGCCGCATGGGTTTTGATTAACGACCGCCTTGCGTATCGATTTCATTCAATGCAAGGCTCATCATTTGTTCCCCCGCGTCAGCAGGTGTATGAGTGAATTCTACCTTGAACGTGGGCAATTTCGATTTGCCCGAAGCAAATCTTTCTCGTTCCGAGGTGAGATAGACAAGGGTTTTGTCGCGTGGGTCAAACACCCACCCGTTTCGTGCCACACTACCCTGCCCGGATAGTGCGAATTCGCCAAGATAATCCGCCGGCGGACGGGCCAGCAGGCGCATCGGATTCTGTCCGGCCAGCGCCGCGAGCGTATCGGGATGGCGGGCCGCCTCGACCTGCAGTGCCGTGCGCAGCGCGGCCACGGTCTGGCGCGCCGCCGCGTCCTCGGCCGCGCGGCGGTAGCCGTCCAGGCGGTGCAGCAGCACCGTGGAAAGTGCCGCCGTGATGGCGGCGACGATCGCGAATTCGTACAGGGTGAAACCGCGGGTTGTCTTCACACGTATCATGGATGCCTCGTCAATGATGCAGGGCTGCCTTACCCAGGTCCCAGATCGGCAGGAAGATGCCCAGCGCCAGCACGAGCACCATCGCACCGAGGAAGGTGATCAGGATCGGCTCGATCTGGCTGGACAGCGTCTTGAGTTCGTAGTCGACCTCGCGTTCGTACATCTGCGCGATCTCGTCCATCAGGTCGTCGAGCGAGCCGGATTCCTCGCCCACGGCGATCATCTGCAGCACGATCGGCGTGAACACCTGGGCGTTGGTCGCCGTGCGCAGGATGCTTTCGCCCCGCTCGACGCCGTCGCGCATCTGGTCCAGGCGCATGGTCAGGTAGGCATTGTCGGCCGTCTGCGCGACGACCGACAGGGCTTGCACGATCGGCACGCCGCTGCGGATCGACAGCGCGAAGCTGCGCGCGAAGCGGGCCATCGTGGCCTTGTGGATGATCTTGCCGGCGACGGGGAAGCGCAGCTTCCAGCGGTCCCACGCCAGGCGGCCGGACACGGTCCGCGTCCACGCCCGCACACCGAAGAAGGCCGCCAGGGCGGCGCCGAGCATCACGGGCCAGTACTCGACGGTGAAGCGCGACGTCGCGATCAGGATGCGCGTCATCAGCGGCAGCTCGGCGTGGAAGCTCTGGAAGACCTTTTCGAACTGCGGGATCACGAACACGTTCACCACGACCATCGCCGCGATCATCGCGATGATGACGAACGTGGGATAGCGCATCGCCGTCTTCACGCGGTCGCGCATGTCGCGGTCGAATTCCAGGTGGTCGAACAGGCGCAGGAAGACTTCTTCCAGGCGTCCCGTCATCTCGCCCACGCGCACCATCGAGAGGTAGAACGGCGTGAAGCATTCCGTGTGGCGGCGCATCGCGGTCGACAGTTCGCGGCCCGCGTCCAGCGATTCGCGCAGGTCCTGGATCACGCGCGCGAAGCTTTTATTCGTCGCCGATTCCTGCAACCCCGCCAGACCGCGCATGATCGGCACGCCGGATTTCAGCAGCGTGTAGATCTGGCGGCTGAACAGCTGCACGTCGATCGACGTGACCTTCTTGCGCGTCAGGCGCTCCCACACGCTGTCGTTCGCGCCGGCGGCGTTGCCCGGCGTGGTCGCCTTGCGGGTGGTCGGGGTGATGTCGAGCGGCGTGACGCCGGTGCCGAACAACTGGTCGGCGATGGCGCTGCTGTCGGCGCCTTCGAGCACCCCCTGCATCAATTCGCCGCGCGCGTTGCGGCCCTTGTAGGCGAAGAACGGCATGAATGTCTATCAGTCTTCCATCTGGTTGCTGATCCGCATGGCTTCCGCCACCGTCGTGCGGCCCTGGATCGCGAGGCGCACACCGCTGCGGCGCAAGGTCTCGCCGCGCATCTCGGCATGCGCCACCTTCAGGAAGTGCGACGGGTCCGGGTGGTTGGCGGCTTCGTTGACGGCGCGCGTCATCTCCAGCAGTTCATACACGCCCGTGCGGCCGCGGTAGCCCGTGCCGTTGCAGTGCGAGCAGCCGCGCCCGTGGAAGAACGGCACGGTTTCGGCGCGGTCGCCCAGTTCGGCGCGCAGCCAGGCGCGTTCCGGCGCCGGCAGCTGGTACGGCTCGGAGCAGCTTTCGCAGATCACGCGCACGAGACGCTGCGCCAGCACGGCCTGCAGCGAGCCGCTCACCATGTAGCGCGGCACGCCCATGTCCATCAGGCGCAGCGGGGTCGATGCCGCATCGTTCGTGTGCAACGTGGACAGCACGAGGTGGCCCGTCATGGCGGCGCGCAGGCCGATCTGCGCCGTCTCCTGGTCGCGCATCTCGCCGACAAGCACGATGTCCGGGTCCTGGCGCAGCGCGGAACGCAGCACGCGCGCGAAATTCAGCTCGATCTTGTCGTTGACCTGCACCTGGTTGATACCGGACAGCCGGTATTCGATCGGGTCCTCGACCGTGATGAGCTTTTTCTCGACGGAGTTCAGCTCGGCCAGGGCGCTGTACAGCGTGGTCGTCTTGCCGGAACCCGTCGGTCCCGTCACGAGCACGAGGCCGTTCGGCCGCTGGACGATGGCGCGGAAGCGTTCCACCAGCGCGGCCGGCATGCCGATCGCATCCAGCCGCAAGTTCATGCCCACCTGGCTCAGCAGACGCATGACGACGGATTCGCCGTACTGCGTGGGCATCGTCGAGATACGGACGTCGATGCGCTGGCCGCGCACCTTGACGGCGAAGCGGCCGTCCTGCGGCAGGCGTTTTTCCGAGATGTCCAGGTCCGCCATCAGCTTCAGGCGCAGCGCCAGCGGCGTCGCGATCTTGATGTCGGCTTCCGTCTGCAGGTGCAGCACGCCGTCGATGCGGAAGCGGATCTGCAGGCGGCCGTCCTGCGGCTCGATGTGGATGTCGGACGCGCGCACCTGGGCCGCGTCGTCGAACACCGACTGCAGCAGTTTCACCACCGGCGCTTCTTCGAGGCCGGAGTTGGCGGACAGCGCGTTGAAGTCGACGGAGGTCGTGTCGCCCAGGTCCTGTTCGAGCTCGCGCGCCAGGCCCGTGATCTCGCCCGTGCGGCGGTAGATGCGGTCGATCGCCTGCAGCACTTCCGTCTCGTTGACGACGGCCAGCTCGACGCCCTTTTTGAGCAGGCGCGCGATCTCGTCGTAGGCAAACAGGTCGGTCGGGTCGGAGACGCCGACGAGCATCGTCTCGCCGCGGTCTTCCAGCACGAGCGCGCGGAAGCGGCGCGCCTGCGTTTCCGGCAGCAGGCGCACGACGTCCTGGTTGATGTTGTAGAACTTGAGGTTGAGGTAAGGGATGCCCAGCTGGCGTGCCAGTGCGCCCGAGATCTGTTCTTCCGTGACGAAACCGCTCTCGACGAACACACGGCCGAGCTTGCGGCCTGTGCGCTTCTGGTCGGCAAGCGCCTGGTTCAGCTGGTCTTCCGACAGCAGCTTTTGTTGCACCAGGATTTCGCCAAGTCGGACTTTTTCGGGCCGGGCCATACCACCTCTTCGATCAATGTAGGACTAGTCCTTCATTGTATTCCAGAGGAACGAAAAATTAACATGGAGAATGACTTTACGTAAGGCAAAACGTATCGTCCGCGCGACTTCATGTCACTCCTGCATGCCATGCAAGAAACAAATGTTGCCAAGATTCGGGGCCAGGTCCACTTTTTCCCCGACGCGCGGCGTTAAATGTCCGATAAAACAGGCACTTGCGGCTGCGGCGCCTGCCCAAAATGTGCTCCGACCCCGAATTTACACGAGGTGGCTGCTGGGCTACCATGCTGGCAAGGCGCCTGGGCTGCGCATTATCCGCGGAGCTTGCTGTGCAGCTGTTACAACGTCGTTCTCTCCCTTCCATACGCGCCAAGCTCGTGACGCTCGTCCTGGCGTGCGCCCTGCCGATCCTGATCGGCTACATCGTGTTCGCCAGGGACGCCGACCAGCGCGAACGGGTCCACGTCGCCGAGGATGCCGAGATGATCGCGCGCGCGCTGGCCGCGGCCGTCGACCGCGACCTCGCCAACGGCGAAACGGCGGCGCGCACCCTGGCCAACCAGGCGAATCTCGCCAGAGGCGACCTGGCCGCGTTCCACACGGCCGCGCGCCGGCTGCTGCGCCCCGAATTCCCCGCCTATGCGGTCGCAGTCAGCGCGCCGGACGGCAAAGTCCTCCTCGACACGCGCCACGCCGTCGGCAGCGTACTCCCGCCCCGCGGCAACGAGGCCGACATCCGCGCCGTCTTCGCCAAAGGCGACGCCGTCACGTCCGGCCTGCACCGGGGCGACGCCACGCAGCCGTGGGTGATCTCGATCACCGTGCCGGTCTGGCGCGAGGGCAAGGTCGCGTATGCGGTGACGGTCGAACTGCGCCCGCGCCGCCTGCAGGAACTGCTCGCGAACCAGAACCTGCCGGCGCGCTGGAGCGCGCTCGTGTTCGACAACAACCGCAGGCTGGTCGCCTACCGCGGCCACACACCGCACGGGATCGGCGACAGGATGCATCCGGATCTGATCAAGGCGGTGGCCAAGAGGCCGGTCGGCATCGTCGAGCTGACGGCGCATGGTCCGCAGGCGATGTACTCGGCCTATGCGCGCACGCTGGGCCACGACTGGGCCGTGGCGATCGGTTTCCCGCGCCACGCCGCGCGCGAGATCCTCGGCCCCGATCCCGCCACGACGCTCGCGTGGATCGCCGTCATGCTGGCCGTCAGCCTGGGCCTGGCCTGGCGCATCGGCGATTCGATCGCGCGCTCGGTGCGCGCCCTGACCGAGCCGGCAGCGGCCCTCGGCCGCGGCGAGGCGCTCGTGATCCCGCCGCTGGCGATCCGCGAGGCGGCGACCGTCGCGCGCGCGCTCGGCAAGGTCGAAGGCGAGCTGCAACAATACCGCGCCGGCCTGGAATCGCTCGTGGCCGAGCGCACCGACGCACTGCAGCGTTCCTCCGCCATGCTGGCGACCGTGTACGCGACGGCACCGGTCGGCCTCGCGTTCCTCGACCGCAGCCTGAAGGTCGTGATGATCAACGACTACCTGGCGGCCGTGAACGCGCTCCCGGCCAGCGCCCACATCGGGCACACCCTGCCCGACCTGCTGGGCGAACGGGGCGTCCACATCGAACGGCCCTACCGCCACGTGCTGACGACGGGGAGGCCGCTGATCGATGTCGAGGACAGCGGGGAATCGCCCGCGGAGCCGGGCACCATGCGCCACTGGATCTGCAGCTACTACCCGGTGTACGGACGGGATCGCGACCTGGTCGGCATCAACGCCGTCGTCCTCGACATCACGGAGCGCAAGCGCCAGGAACAGCGCAACCGCGACAACGAGGTGATGTTCCGCGCGCTGTTCGAAGGCTCGGGCGACGCCCACGTGCTGATCGCCCACGGGGCCGGCTTCATCAGCGCCAACCAGGCGGCGATCGACCTGTTCGGCTGCGCGGGCGCGGACGAATTCCTCGCGATGGCGCCGGCCAGCAGCTCGCCCGAATGCCAGCCGAACGGCCGCCGCTCGGACGAGCTGTGGCACGAGGCGATGCGGCGCACGCTCGACACGGGCGGCAACCGCTTCGAGTGGATCTACCGCCGCCGCGACGGCTCGCTGTTCCACGCCGACGTGCTGCTGAACAGCGTCGACATCGGCGGCCGCGGCATCGTGCAGGGCACCATCCGCGACATCACCGCGCGCGTGGAGACGTCCGCCGCCCTCCGGGCCGCCAGCCGCCGCCTGGAAGAGAGCGAGCGCATGATCCGCACCGTGACGGACCACCTGCCCGCGCTCGTCGGCTACTGGGACGCGGACCTGCGCTGCCGCTTCGCCAACAAGCCTTATCTCGACTGGCTGGAGCGCGACGCCGCCGACGTCATCGGCCACACGATGCTCGAACTCGTGGACGAAGACCAGGTCCGCGAAGTGATGCCGCACATGGAAGCCGTGCTGCGCGGCGAGCGCCAGTTCTTCGAGCGCAGGCTGCACCGCAAGGGCTCCGGCAAGGTGATCCAGGCGTGGAGCAGCTACATCCCCGACTTCGACGCCGACGGCCGCGTGCAGGGCTTCTACATGCTGCACGCGGACATCACGGAACTCAAACGCACCCAGTCGCGCCTGGAGGAAGCGCTGCGCGCGGCCGAAGCGGCCAGCAGCGCCAAGGGCGAGTTCCTCGCCAACATGAGCCACGAGATCCGCACGCCGATGAACGCCGTCATCGGCCTCGCGCGCCTGCTCGAGGAGGCCGACCTGGGCCGGCGCGAGCGGGGCTACGTCGCGCGCATGCAGATGGCCGCGAAATCGCTGCTGTCGATGCTGAACGACGTCCTCGATTATTCGAAGGTCGAAGCGGGCCAGCTCGTGCTCGAACAGACGCCGTTCGCGCTGGACGACGTCCTCGCCAGCGTCGCCGCGATGTCCGCCACGAGCGCGTGGAACAAGGGCATCGAACCCGTGTTCGCGGTCCACCCCGACGTGCCGGCGCGCCTCGTGGGCGACCCGATGCGCCTCGGCCAGGTGCTGCTCAACCTCGTCAGCAACGCGATCAAGTTCACGGAACATGGAGAAGTCGTGCTCACCATCGAACCGGCCGGTCCGGATGCGCTGGCGTTCACCGTGCGCGACACCGGCATCGGCATCCCGCCCGAGCAGCAGCAGCGCATGTTCGAGGCCTTCTCGCAGGCCGACACGTCCACGAGCCGCAAGTACGGCGGCACGGGGCTGGGCCTCGCCATCAGCCGCCGCCTCGTGCGCCTGATGGGCGGCGACCTGCGCGTGGACAGCGTGCCCGGGCGGGGCGCCACGTTCCGCTTCAGCGCGCCGTTCCGCGTCGCCGACGACAACGCGAGCAGCCGCGCCGCGCTGGCCGCCCTGCTCGCGGGCCGCGGCTGGCACGTCGAGACGGCCGCGAGCGGCGCGGACACGCTCGCGCTGCTGCGCACCGCCGGCCCGTTCGACGTCGCGTTCATCGACAGCGTCCTGGCGGACCTGGACGGCGCGTCCGTCATCGCCTTCGCGCGCGCCGACCAGGCGATTGCCCTGCCCCGCTGCGCGCTGCTCGCGGCCGATCCGGAACGGGAGCGCCTCGACGCCGTGGCGGCCGACCTGCGCATCGACGCCGTGCTCGCGAAGCCGTTCACGCCGGGCGCGGTGGCCGACGCGCTGGCGGAACTGCACAGCGGCGCGCCCGCGCCGGCGAGCGGACGCCCGACGCCGCTGGCCGGGCGCCTGGCCGGCATGCGCGTGCTCGTCGTCGAGGACAACCTGCTCAACCAGGAAGTGGCGAACTACGTGCTCGTGCACGCGGGCGCCAGCGTCGATTTCGCCGCCAACGGCCGCGTTGCCGTCAGCATGCTCGCCGAACATTCGGCCAACTGCGCGGCGCACTACGACGCGGCGTTGATGGACCTGCAGATGCCCGTGATGGACGGCTTCGAGGCGACCCACGCGATCCGCGCGATGGGGCTCGACCGGCTGCCGATCATCGCGATGACGGCCAACGCACTGGAAGAGGACCGCCGCCGCGCGCTGGCCGCGGGCATGAACGATTACCTCGCCAAGCCGATCGACGTGGACGAACTGGTGAACATGCTGGTCCGCGTCACCGGCCGGCCGGCGGCGTCACGGTCCGAAGCGGCGCAGTCGGCGCTCGCCGCCGGGCTGGCCGTGCCGGCTTACCTGCCCGGCATCGACCTCAAGGCAACGCTGCCCCGCTTCGGCGGCAATTTCGCCAACTTCGCCGCGTTGTTCAGGCGCTTCGAAAGCTCGCAGGGCGGCGCCGTGGCCGACATCCGCGCCCTGCTCGACGCCGGCGACCGCGCCAGGGCGGGCCAGGCCGCGCACCGCCTGCGCGGCGTGGCCGCCAACCTGGGCGCGACGGACGTGGCGAGCCAGGCGCTGGAGCTGGAACAGGCGCTGCGCAGCGAGGACGAGGCGGCGCTCGCGCTGCGCCTCGCCCGTCTCGGCGCCGCGCTGTCCATCGTGCTGGAGGCGGCACGCGACCTTCCCGCGCCGGAGGCCAGGCCCGCGCCGGCCGCGGTGCCGGAAGATAGCGCTATCCTGCAGCGCGAGTTGGCGCAGCTCCTCGATTTGCTCCACAATAACAACATGAAAGCGATCGCGCAGTTCGAGACGCTGCGCCCCGCCCTCGCCCGCCTCGAACCATGCCAGGTGGCCCCGCTGGCGGATGCCGTGGCGACCCTGCGCTTCGAAGAGGCGGGGCAGCTGGTGCGGACGCTACTGGATACGAAGGAAGATGCATGAGCTGGACCGACATGGCCGTCAACGGCCGCATCCTGGTGGTCGACGATGCAATGGAAAACATCCAGATCCTGCACGGCGCCCTGCAGGACGAGCACGAGGTATTGTTCGCGATGGACGGTCCACGCGCGCTCGAGATCGCCCGTACCCAGCAGCCCGACCTGATCCTGCTGGACGCCGTCATGCCCGGCATGGACGGGTATGCCGTCTGCAAGGAATTGCTGGCGGCGCCCGAGACGAGCGACATCCCCGTGATCTTCGTGACGGCGCTGAAGTCGCCCGAGGACGAGACGCGCGCACTGGGCGCCGGCGCGGCCGACTTCATCAGCAAGCCGGTGAACGCCGCCGTCGTGCGCGCCCGCGTGCGCACGCAACTGACCGTCAAGCGCCAGCGCGACGCCCTGCGCGCGCTGATCCTCACGGACGCCCTGACCGGCGTCGCGAACCGCCGCGCCTTCGACGAGCGCCTCGATGCCGAATGGCGCCGCTGCGGCCGCGCGGGCCTGCCGGTGGCGCTGATCCTCGTGGACATCGACCACTTCAAACTGTACAACGACCACTACGGCCACCAGGCCGGCGACGCGACGCTCGTGCAGTTCGCGACCGCGATGCGGCGCGCCGCCGCGCGTACGCAGGACCTCGTGGCGCGCTATGGCGGCGAGGAATTCGCGATCCTGCTGCCGCAGCTGGACGGCCGTGGCGCCACCGGCGTGGCGCACCGCCTGATGACGGAGCTGGAGCAGATGGCGATCCCGCACGCCGCGTCGCCCACGTCCTCCCGCCTCACCGCCAGCATGGGCATCGCCTGCATGGTGCCGGGCGAGCACAGTATCCCGGCCGACCTGATCCAGGTGGCCGACGCCCTGCTGTACCAGGCCAAGGCCGAGGGCCGCAACCGCTACCGGCTGGGCGGCGCCGACTGCGTCGCCTAGTTTTTCACGCGTAGCGCCGCACGAGGAATTCGGCCACGCACACGGGCTTCGTGCCGCCCTCGCGTTCGACCGTGACGTCGAGCGTCAGCTGGCTCGATCCATGTTCATCGTCCAATGCCGCCAGCACGATCGCCGCGCGCACGCGGCTGCCGGCCGGCACCGGCGCGGGAAACCGCACCTTGTTCAAGCCGTAGTTCACGACCAGCTTCGCGTCGGCCATGACGAGCACGTCGGACAGCATCGACGGCAGCAGCGACAGGGTGAGAAAGCCGTGCGCCACGGTCCCGCCGAACGGCGATTCGCGTGCCGCGCGTGCGGGATCGATGTGGATCCACTGGTGGTCGTCGGTGGCGTCGGCGAACGTGGCGATGCGGTCCTGGCCGATCTCGAACCAGCGCGACCGGCCCAGCTCCGTGCCGACGAGGCCGCGCAGCGCGTCGAGCCCCGTCACTTCGTGCAGGGCGCTAGCCATGGCGAGCCTCCGCGCCGGACCGGCGCCCGAACATGCCCATGCCTTCGACCGTGCACACGGTCTCGCCATGCTGGTTGAGCGCGACCCATGTGGACCAGACGACGCCGCGGTCGGGCTTCGACGCGGACGCCTTCACCCGCGTGGTCCGGTAATGCACGTTCAGCGTGTCCCCCGCGCGCACCGGCGCGAGCCAGCGCACGCCGTCCAGGCCGGGCGAGCCCATGCTGGCCGAGCGGTTCAGCAGCCCGTCGACGACCATGCGCATCATCATGCTGCACGTGTGCCAGCCGCTGGCGATCACGCCGCCGAAGATCGACTCCGCCGCCGCGCCGCGATCGAGGTGGAACGGCTGCGGATCGAACTCCCGCGCGAACGCGACGATCTCGTCTTCCGTGACGGTGCGCGTGCCCAGGTCGATGTCCTGGCCGGGTTCGAAATCCTCGAAGTACCAGTACGCCTTCATGCCGCCTCCTCGTCATCGTAAAAGCCCGGCTGCGCGATGAAGCGGGCCAGGTGATGGTCACAATCGCCCAGCGTCAGCTCGATCGTCGACAGGCGCTTGAAATAATGCGACGCCGGCAACTCGTCCGTCACGCCCATCCCGCCGTGCAGCTGGATCGCCTGCTGGCCCACGAAGCGGGCGGCCTGGCCCACGCGGTACTTGGCGGCCGCGACCGCGCGGCGGCGCTCGGCGACATTGCCCGTGCGCGCATCATTGGCAAGGCGCACGGCGGCCAGCAGCGCCATCGAACGGGCCTGCTCCAGATGCACGTACATGTCGGCCATGCGGTGCTGCAAGGCCTGGAACTTACCGATCGGCACGCCGAACTGCTGGCGCGTCTTGAGGTAGTCGAGCGTCGCGCCGAACAGCGCATCCATCGCACCCAACGCTTCCGCGCACAGCAGGCCGGCGCCATGGTCGGCCGCCGCTTCCAGGATGGTCCAGCCCTCGCCCGCGGTGCCGATCACGGCATCCGCGCCGACCGTCACGTCGCGCAGCAGCACGTCGGCCGCACGCTGGCCGTCCAGCATGCGCACGTCGCGCATGACCACGCCCGCCGCGTCCGCCGGCACCGCGAACAGCGTGATGCCGTCCTCGTCGCGCTGCGCGCCGGCCGTCCTGGCCGACACGATCAGCACGCCCGCCTGCGCGCCGTGCAGCACGACCTTCTTTTCGCCGTTCAGGCGCCAGCCGGCGCCATCCGGGGCGGCACGCGTTGCGATGTCGCGCAGGTCGTGGCGCGACTGGCGCTCGCCCAGCGCACAAGCCAGCTTCAGGTCGCCCGCGGCCACGCGTTCGAGCAGCGCTTCATGCGCACGCCCGCGACGCAGGAACTCGGCGCCGAACATCGTCGCGAAATACGGTTCGACCACGAGGCCGCGGCCGAGTTCCTGCATCACGACGAACATGTCGACGGCATCGCCATCGAAGCCGCCCTGCGCTTCCGGCAGCGGCAGTGCCGTGAGGCCGAGCTCGGCGAGCGTGGCCCAGGCGGCATCCGATACGCCGGCCGCCGACCCGACGATGGCGCGGCGCGCCTCGAACGTGTAGTCGCGCGCGATCCAGCGCTTGAGCGCATCCGCCAGTTGCAGCTGCTCTTCCTTGAAGTTGAAGTCCATGTCTTTCCTCACAGGCCCAGGATCATCTGGGAGATGATGTTGCGTTGGATCTCGTTCGAGCCGCCGTAGATCGACGTCTTGCGGAAATTGAAGTAATGCGGCAGCAGCGGCGCGGCGATGTCGTCGTCGATGGCGCTGTGCGCCTGCTCGCCTTCCAGGTAGGCCGGGTCGAACGGCAGCGCCAGCGGGCCGGCCGCCTCGACCATCAGTTCCGACAGCCGCTGCTGGATCTCGGTGCCGCGCACCTTCAGCACGGACGCTTCCGGCCCCGGCGCCTTGTCGGCTTGCGCCAGCACGCGCAGCACCGTCATCTCGAGGGCCATCAGCTCGATCTCGAGGTCCGCCACTTTCGCCGCGAACAGCGGATCGCGCAGCAGCGGCGCGCCGTCCTTCCGCTCGCGCCGGGCGAGCGCCTTGAGCCGGGCCAGCTCGCGCTTGGACCGGCCCACGGCCGCGATCCCCGTGCGCTCGTGGCCCAGCAGATATTTCGCATACGTCCAGCCGCGGTTTTCCTGGCCGACGAGGTTCGCCACGGGCACGCGCACGTTGTCGAAGAAGACCTCGTTCACCTCGTGGTCCTCGTCGAGCATGACGATGGGGCGCACGGTGACGCCGGGGGCGTGCATGTCGACCAGCAGGAACGAGATGCCCTCCTGCTTGCGCACGGCCGGGTCGGTACGCACGAGGCAGAAGATCATGTCGGCGTGCTGGGCCAGCGTCGTCCACGTCTTCTGGCCGTTGACGATGTAGTGATCCCCGTCGCGCACCGCCGTCGTCTTCAGCGACGCGAGGTCGGACCCGGCGCCCGGCTCGGAATAGCCCTGGCACCACCAGTCCTCGCACGCCAGGATGCGCGGCAGGTAATACGCTTTCTGTTCCTCGCTGCCGAACGCCATGATGACGGGCGCGACCATGTTCACGCCGAACGGCAGCACGGGCGGCGTACCGGCGCGGGCGCATTCTTCCTCGAAGATGTGGCGCTGCACGGGCGTCCATCCCGGGCCGCCGTACTCGCGCGGCCAGCCGGGCGCGGCCCAGCCCCGGCGCGCGAGGATGCGGTGCCAGCGCACGTAGTCGTCCTTGTGCAGGCGCAGGTGGTTGGCCACCTTGTGGCGCAGGTCGGCCGGCAGCTCGGCCGCGAGGAAGGCACGCACCTGGTCGCGGAAGGCCAGGTCGTCGCCGGTATAGGTCAGGTCCATGTTGTCTCCTTTGTTATGCCGGCCAAAAAAGCACGACCGTTCCAAAGATTGTACCCGAAATCATCCGGCAAGAAGCGCGCGGCCCAAATGCAAACGCCCCCGCGCGGGCGGGGGCGTTCGTGCTGCCGCGTAGCGTGTCGATCAGCGCTTGCGGCGACGGACGATGCCCATCGCGCCCAGCATGCCCGCCATCATCAGGGCGATCGACGACGGTTCCGGCACGGCCGCCGCGGGCGCGGCCGGCAGGCCCACGCCGACATCGTCACTGATGCCGCCGATGCCGCCGATGCCGCCGCCGTTGCCGGCGCTGCCGCCGGCATGGCTGTTCTGCGCCGGGATCGGCAGTTGGACGATGGCGCCGCCCTCCTGGCCGCCGGCCGCCGGCGTGATCACCGTCGCGCCGTTCCCGTTGTTGTAATTGCCGGACGGGGCGCCGTCGACGCCGTTGCCCGCATTCGTCGAGCCGCCGCCCTTGGTGGAACCACCGCCGGCCACCGCCGTGCCGCCGCCGGACGCGCCGCCGCCATTGGATGCGCTGCCGCCGCCGGACGCATTGCCGCCGCCCGGCGCGCCGCCCCCGATCGCGCCGTTGCCGAAGCCGCCGCCGAAGCCGCCACCGTTGCCCACCGTCACGCTGCCCGATTGGCCGACCGTGACGACCTTGCCGTCGCTCGTGGACACCACCGCCATGCCGTTACCCAGCATCGCCGCCAGCCTCGCATTGCTCGTGCTCAGCAGATACGTGCCTTCGATGCCCTGCGAATACGTCAATTTGACCGGGGCACCGCTCTGGCCGACGTTGGCGCTGGCCTTCTGGTACAGGGTTTCGGCCAGGTTGCCGCTGCCGTAGGCGGCGCCGCCGACCAGGCTTGTGCCGTTCGCCAGCACGCCCGAACTGACCACGTCCGCGCCGTTCCCGCCGGTCCATCCGGACAGGAAGCCCGATTGGTTCCCCGAGACCACTTCTGCCTGGGCTCCGCATGCGCTCCCGACCAGCAGAGCCGCCGCGATGAGGTAACGAGTTGTCATATTGCACTCCTTGCTCAGTTCATAAAGTTATTTTTAAATTAACTGCTGAGTGACTGTAGCACACCTGTAAAAAATCCAATTTTCAATTGAACGGCATAAAAAAAGGCGAGACTCCCAGGGGAGCCTCGCCTTCGGCCATCCGGTAAGGATGAGCGCCTAACCGGCGGCTATTTCACATTTAACAACCAATCAGTTCCCAGGTTGTTTCAACATCGACATGTAGGGCATCGCACGCGACGCCATGCGGGTGTCGGCCTTCAACATGCCGGCCTCGTCGGCCAGGATGTGGGCAGCCTCCTGCAGATACACGTCCTTGGCGTTCTTGGCGGCCTTCTCGGCGGCCAGTTCCGCCGTCAGGCTGCGCTCGTCGCCCTGCAGCCCGTCGTCCGCGCTCGCCGCGCCTTTCAGCACGACATTCGTCTTCTTCGGGCTGGTCGGCGTCGGCACCTTGCCGCGCTGCTCCTTGCTGCCCGGACCGGACACCGGCTCGTCCGGATTGTCCTTGCCGGCCAGGCGCGATTCGCGCAGGCGGGCCTTCGCTTCCTGGTTCTCACGCTCCTTGCGGCGCACGGTCTCGTTCAGCGAGATGACGTTGTCCTTGCGGACCTTCAGCGCTTCCGCGATGTCCTGCTCGATGTCCAGGAAGTCGCGGTCCTTCGCGACGCGGGAATCGTGCTTCTTCTGCAGCGGGTTGAACAGCTCCTTCAGGTCGCCGGACGGCATGTACGTCGCCGGCTTGATCTGGACCCACGGCAGCGCGTTGTCGTAGGACGCTTCGCCGAAGTTGTCGTCATCCGACGTAACCGGGAACTTGATGTCGGGGGTGACGCCGCGCAGCTGCGTGGTGCCGCCGTTGATGCGGAAGAACTGGGCGATCGTCATCTTGAGCTCGCCGTACTTCATCTTGTCGTTCTGCGAGAAACGGTCGAGGTTGATCAGCGTCTGCACGGTGCCCTTGCCGAAGCTCGGCTCGCCGATGATGATGCCGCGGCCGTAATCCTGGATCGCGGCGGCGAAGATTTCCGACGCCGATGCCGAACCACGGTTGATCAGCACGCCCATCGGGCCGTCCCAGGCCAGGCCGGCATCCGTGTCGCTTTCGACTTCGACGCGGCCTTCCGCGCTGCGCTGCTGCACGACCGGACCCTTGTCGATGAACAGGCCCGTCAGCTCGACGGCCTCGATCAGCGAACCGCCGCCGTTGTTGCGCAGGTCGATCAGCACGTTGTCGACCTTCTCTTTCTTCAGTTCGCCCAGGATGCGCTTGACGTCGCGCGTGGCGCTCTTGAAGTCCTTGTCGCCCTTGCGGCGCGCCTCGAAGTCCTGGTAGAAGGTCGGCAGCTGGATCACGCCGATGCGGCGCTTCACGCCGTTATCCGTGACCTCGATGATCTTCTTCTTGGCCGACTGCTCTTCCATGCTGATCTTCTGGCGCACGAGGGAGATGGTCGTGTGCTTGCCGTCCTGGCCGGCGTCGGCCGGCAGCACGTCCAGGCGGACCGTCGAGTTGCGTTCGCCGCGCACGAGCTGCACGACGTCGTCGATGCGCCAGCCCATCACGTCCGTGAACGGGCCATTGCCCTGCGCGACGCCGACGATGCGGTCGCCCACCTTCAGCTTGCCGGATTTGTCGGCCGGGCCGCCCGGGACGATCTCGCGGATCACGGTGTAGTCCTCGCGCGACTGCAGCACGGCGCCGATGCCGTCCAGCGACAGGCGCATGGCGATGTCGAAGTTCTCGGCCGAGCGCGGGCCCAGGTAGTTCGTGTGCGGCTCGATGGCCATCGCGTACGCGTTCATGAACATCTGGAACACGTCTTCGTTGTTCAGCTTCTTGAGGCGGTTCTGGTAGCCCTCGTAGCGCTTGTCCAGCGTCTCGCGGATCGCCTTCTCGTCCTTGCCGGCGAGCTTCAGGCGCAGCCAGTCGTTCTTGACGCGCTTGCGCCACAGGTCCTTCGCCTCGTCCTCGTTCTTGGCCCACGGCGCCTTCTCGCGGTCGATCTGCAGCGATTCGTCCGTGCTGAAATCGAACTTGCCCTTCAACAGCTCGCGCGCATACGTCATGCGGTCGAAGAAGCGCTGCTGGTAGACGTTGTAGATCTGGAAAGGGACCGTCAGGTCTTCATTGTTGATCGCATCGTCCAGCTTGGTGCGCACGGGCGCGAAGCTGTCGATGTCGGCCTGGGTGAAGTAGAGTTTCTCGCTGTCGAGCGCCTTGAAGTAAGCGTCGAAGATCTTCGCGGACATCGCGTCGTCCAGCGGCGTCGCCTTGTAGTGGTAGCGCGCGAGCACGCGCGAGGCCCACAGGGCGGCCTGGGTCTGGGCGGGGGCTGGCTTGATCTGGACGATGGGGGCCGTGTCGGTCTTGACCGCGGCAACCTTCTCGGGCTGCGCCGTGACCACGTGGGCCGACATGGCAAACGCCAGCGCGACCGTCAACAACTGCTTCTTCATTCTTGGTTCTCCGGACGGGAATATTCATGCGACTGTCTGGCGGGCGGGCCGTCAGTCGCGCCGACGCAGCGGCGGATGCAACCCATTCTACAGGATAGCGCGGCGGCGCAGAGCCGGCTTGTACGCGTCTTCAGCCGAGCTTAAGTCTTCACGGCGCCCGCCGGCCTACGTTTTTACAAATCGAAACAAACTGGTTTGAAACCAACAGTAAGCCAGGCCGCCCGCCGCGATGATCAACAGATAAGGCCAGCTGCGCGCGCTCAGTTTCCAGTCGACGGGCGATGGCCAGAACGACAGGAACTGCGGCGCCAGCAGCAGGGTCAGCGCCAGGTCGGCCGGACCGAAGTGCCACGGGGCGCGGGTGCGCCACCAGGCCACGGTGACGGGTACGAGCAGTACGAGGAAAGGCGCCAGCGCCGCGGGCGCGGCGTTGTACCAGCGCAGGTTGGCGAACGAGACGGACCCGAGCTCCCACACGCGCCCGTTGCGGCGCGGGATGATGGTAAAACCGACAGGCTCGGCGCCCAGCAGCAGCCCGACCGAGAAATGCGCCAGCTCGTGGCAGAACGTGCCGACCGCGCTGAACAGGAAGAAGGCGGGGTGCGCCCGCGTCACCATCCAGATCAGGAACGCGAGCGCGAGCGACGGCACGAGATAGAGCAGCATCTCGCCCAGGCCGCAGGCCCAGGCGGGCAGATGGGGAGCGCAGCCCGCAAGCCAGGACATGGCCGCGGCGCGTCAGCCCAAGTAGAAACAGCGGGCGCAGGCCTGGCGGTAGCTCTCGTTGCCGCCGATGCTGACCTGCTCGCCTTCGCGGATGCGGCGTCCTTCCGGATCGACCCGGATGTTCATCGTCGCCTTCTTGCCGCACGTGCAGATGTTCTTGATTTCCTCGATATCGTCGGCCAGCGCCAGCAGGTGCGCGGAGCCGGGGAACGGCTCGCCGCGGAAATCGCTGCGCAGGCCGTAGCAGATGACGGGCACGCCGCGCACCTGCGCCAGCTGGTGCAGCTGCACGACCTGCTCCTTCGTCAGGAACTGGGCTTCGTCGACGAGCACGCAGGACACGGCCGGGGCCTTGTCCAGGAAATTCGTGGTCTTGTCGAACACGTCGGTCTGGCGCTGCGGCCCCAGGCGCGAGGTGATCTGGCCGACGCCGTAGCGGTCGTCGATGGCGGCCGTGTACAGCTGGACCTTCTGGCCCTGCTCCTCATAGTTGTGCGCCACCTGCAGCAACGACGTCGACTTGCCCGCGTTCATTGCCGAATACCTGAAATAGAGTTTTGCCACTGCCCTGTCCCGCCCTGGAAAGCCGTTGTACGATCCGAGGATTATAACAATCCCGCCGGCAATCCGGCATCGCGCGGCGCCAGCGCAGCGGGCCGCCGTCACTCGCCCGGATGGTATTTGCGCTCGAGCTGTTTTTCGATGTCTTCCCTGTAGTACAGCACGTCCTTGAATTCGCCGCGGCTGTACATCGCGGCCTGGTCGACGAAATGGGGAGACGCCGGATCCCCGCTCTCGCCACCGGCCAGGATGCTCTTCGCGCGCAGGCGCGGGCCGAACTCGACCGCGGCAACAAAACTGTTGCCCCGGTCGCCGTAGATGCGCTTCGTCGTCTGCTGCGCCGTCATGCCGAACGACGCGAGCGAGCCCCAGTTGGCGGACGTGAAGCCGACGGGCAGGCTCGGCCTGTTGTCGTCGTACTGCTGGTCGACGGCGCCGGACAGGCGCTGGAAGCGGTTGAGCTCGCCCCACGGCGTCTTCCAGCTGCCGAAGTCGGCCTGCAGCCTGTCGCGCGCGCGCCCCAATGCATCCAGGCGTTCCTGCGGCGTCAGCCGCGTCTGCACGAAATCGATGACGGGGACATGCTGCGCCTTCGCACGGCTCGATGCCTGCGCGACCATGGCCTGGCCCCAGTACACGGCGAGCGACGTCGGCACGGACGCCGTCGAGGAGCGCAGATCCCAGCCGCGCAGCAGCGCCACCTGGTCGGCCAGGCGTGCCTTCAGCGGATCCCCGTCCGGCAGCGCATCCCAGTCCTTCACCACGGCCGGGACGAGCGGTTCGAACGCCGTCAGGTAGCTGTCGTAGGCCTTCGCGATGAGCCCGTCGAGCGTGAGGTCGCGCGCATCGTGCAGCACGCGCTCGGCGTGCACGCCGCGCGGATTCTGCGGCAGCGACCACATGTAGGCCGGATATTTCGAGCAATCCGGGCTGCTCGCGCCGAAGCCCGTGCACGGCCAGTTGTTCGTGTTGGAGATATAGCCGCTCGCCGGATTGAACACCGTGATCGTCTCGCCGACGTCGTGCAGGCCCTTCCACTCCGTGGCCGGGTCGCTGCCGTCGACGGGCTTCGTCCAGTCGAAGCGCGGGTCGCGGCGCGGGATGAAATTGCCGTGGAAGTAGGCGATATTGCCGTCGGCATCCGCGTAGACCGTGTTGTTCGACGAATTCGTGCGCAGGTCCATCACCTTGCGGAACGCCGCGTAGTCGCGCGCCTTCGTGCGGCCGTACGACTGCATCAGCGCGTGCATCGGGTCGTCCATCATGCGCACCGCGACCCACTTGCCGTCCTGCGCGCGGATCACGGGACCGTGGTGCGTGAAGTACGCCGTGACGGTGCGCGTCGCCATGCCATTCGCGGTTTTATAGGGCAACTCGATGGTCTTCGCGCGCACGGGCCGTTCGCCGGCGCCGTACTTGTAGACGAAACCGCCGTCGCGCCGCTCCACCGTTTCCAGGTACTCGTCGATGACGTCGCCGCCGCCCGACGTGTGCATCCAGCCCACGCGGTCGTTGAAGCCCTGGTAGATGAAGAACTGGCCCCATGTGACGGCACCGTACGCGTTCAGTCCCTCCCCGCTCGCCATGTGGATCTCGGGCCGGAAATAGAAGGACGTGTGCGGATTGATCAGCAGCAGCGCGTGGCCGCCGGCCGTCAGGCGCGGCGCGATGGCGAAGCCGTTGGAGCCGCGCGGCTCCGGATCGAAGCCCTTGTCGGCGAGCGCCACGGCGGGCGCCGGTGCCGCCCCGTAGAACGCCTGCAATGCCTTCAGGTCGATGGTCTCGATGTCGCCGCCGATGCTGCCCTCGCTGAACGCGAGCGCCATCCACGGCTCGAAACGCGTGATCAGCGTGGGCTTGACCTGCGGATGCGTCGCGAGATACCAGTTCAGGCCATCCGCGTACGCATCCATCAGCTTCCTGAGCCATGCCGGGCTCTCCGCATACTTCGCCTTCAGCTCGGCCGGGTCGATGTACAGCTTCATGCGCAGGTCGCGCCAGATCGCCTTCTCGCCCTCGACCTCGGCCAGCCGCCCCAGCGCGTTGATGTAATTGAGCTCGACGCGGTTGAAATCGTCCTCGGCCTGCGCGTACAGCATGCCGAACACGGCGTCCGCATCGGTCTTGCCGAAGACGTGCGGGATGCCCCATTTGTCGCGCAGGATCGCCACACGCCGTGCCTGGGCCCGCATGCGCGCGCGCTCGGAGGATGCGGCGGCGGCATGCGGCTGCGTGGCGGCATGCGCGGCCACGGGCTGGGCGAGCGCGAACAGCGCGGCGCAGGCGATGGCGACCGGGGTCGCGCGGGACGGCGTCATGGGGTTCTCCCCGATCAGGCGCCGCCGAGCGCGGCGAGCTTCTGGCGCAGCACTTCGTTTTCCGTCATCAAGGTGGCGACGCGGTCCTTCAATTCGCCGACCTGGGCCCGCAAGGCCTTCACCTGGTCTTCCGGCGAATCCGGCACGACTTCCTTCTTCGGCTTGGCGCCCGCCTTCTGTTCGCGCACCTGGCGCGCCGCCTGCTGCAGCTCCTTGCGCCCGCCGGCGACGGCGGCGACCTGCGCTTCCGGCGGCAGCGACGCGACGCTGGCGGCGGCGCTGACGGAAATCGTCCCGCTGCGCACGGCGTCGACCAGTTCCGGCGCCGCCGTCTTGCGGATGCGCTCGATCTGGCTCAGCGTGTTGGCCGACACGCGCGCGGCCTTGGCCACGTCCTCGCGCGTGCTCCAGGGTGGGTCGACCGGATCGTCGGCAGGTTCCGGCGCCGGCTGGTCCGGCGGTGCCTCGGCGGCACGCTGGGCGGCGCGCGCGGCGACGATTTCCTTCTTGCGCAGCGCGAGCATGCCGCGCTGGAAGTCGGACACGCTGCGGCGCGCGAGGTTATTGTCGATCACCCACAGCATGACGTCTTCCAGCGAGTCGAACTTGTCGTTGTTGACCGTCCGGAACGGAATGCCGTGCTTCGTGCAGATGTCGTAGCGGTTATGCCCGTCGATCAGCACGTCGCGCCACAGCACGAGCGCGTCGCGGCAGCCGTCGGCCAGCAGGCTGCGTTCGAGTGCGGCGTATTCGACGGGAGTGAGGGGATCGATGAAAGAGCGGAGTTCCTCGTTGATCGTGATATTCAAAATGTATCCTTGCATGTTTCCTGCCGCGGCGATGGCGGCCGCGGGCGTATCGCCCCGCATGCTACACCATGCGCCGCCGGCCGGCACGCGTCATGCATGTTGAATGGCAGCAGCGGCCGGATCGGCGCACAATGATGTGGACTCAGCCTTCCGGGAGCGAACGATGAATCGACGCCATGACCGCATCTCCGCCATGTTCATCGAGGCCGTGCTGGACGCCAGCCGGCACCATGGCACCGCCCGCCTCCTGCACGAGGACGGCGTGTCGTTCGACGTCGCGTTGCGCGTGCTGACGCGGCCAGGGGGGCGACGGCTGGCGCCGCGTCCGCCGCATGTGCTGGTGGCGGCGGCGGCGGCCGTCGTGCGGCCGTTCGGGGCGGCGCATCCTCACCGTCGAGACAATTTACAAACCAACGGTTGAGGTTTGCACCATGCTCGATAACTATCTGTTGATACTGACCGCGCTCTGGTCAGGCAGATTCAAGGCAAGACGATCATTGCGGAATGCCTCGCATTTTGCGGAACGATCGCAGTCGGAAAAAGGAGTGACGGCTAGCTGCCAAATGCGCAGAGGCACCTGGTGCCCGGAGCCGGGATCGAACCGGCACGCCATCGCTGGCACGGGATTTTAAGTCCCGGGTGTCTACCAGTTTCACCATCCGGGCAGCGCGCCGAATTCTAGCACAGCCAGACCCGATCAGGGTCGAAATTACAATATTGACCGCGCTGGCGCGGGTGTCATTCCGGCTTGAAATCAGGTCGCGCGCTCCGGGTCATCCCGGTGACGGCCCGGCGCAACCGCATGAGCCGCGCGCGCGACACCCCGAGCCGGGACGCCAGGGCCAGCACCGCCGCGCGCGGCCGGCCAGAGTGGCGGAACGCCAGCCACAGGCAGGAGGCGGCGCGCCGGTCGTCGAGGACGAACAATCCATACGCCGCCCACCACATCTTGTCGACCCACAGCGTGCGCTGTTGCCGCGTCAGGCGGCCCGAGCGCAACCATTTCTGGCGGATCAGGAAATTCGAGTGGTGATACCAGGCGCTCGGCTGGGCAAACACGGTACGCACCACGGACGTGGCCACGATACGGTAGTGCGCCACGACCTCGGGCTGGAAAGCGAAGGCATAACGGTCCGCCAGCCGCAACCACATGTCGTAGTCTTCGTAGTTCAGGCGTTCGTCGTAACCGCCGACGGCCTCCAGTGCGTCGCGCCGGATCAGCGTGGCCATGGCGGGGATGAAATTGCCGTTGGCCAGCATGCTGAAGATCCGTCCCTGCGGCGGTTCGGTGACGCCATGCGCCTCGATGAACGGTTTGGGGAGCAATTCCCCCGCCTCATCCATCTGCCCGGCATCGGCATAGATGACGGCCGTGTCGGCGTCGAGCGATTGCGCCAGCGCCACCTGCGATTCCAGCTTGTGCGGCAGCCAGGTGTCGTCGGTGGCGGTCATGCTGACGTACGCACCTTGTGCCAGCGCCAGCGCTTCGTTCAGCGAGGCGCAGATACCGCGGTTGACCTCGTGGCGGATGAAACGGGCCGCCGGATAATGTTGGGCCAGCCAATTCGCGATGACCTGCGGCGAATGATCGCGCGAGCAGTCGTCGATCACGATCAATTCGAAGTCCTGGAACGTCTGGGCGCGAATGTTCTCCAGGCAGTCCAGCACGAAACGCTCGTGGTTATAGCAAAGGGCGATGACGGTGACGGTGACGGTAGGGGTGTGCATGGATTGCCAATGCTCTAAATATAAGAACGATTGCCAGATAGTAGCTCAGCTGTAGGAAAATTCCTACTCGCTAACTGCCCGGCGTTGCGTACTTACATCGCTCGCCGTCCACGAGCCGTGCATCCGCCACCCGGTTCCGCCCGCCCCGCTTGGCCGCATACAGCGCCGCATCCGCCCGCTGCAACAGGCTCGCCAGCGACTCCCCGTCATCGAGACTGCCCACCCCCACGCTGACCGTGTAGCGTACGGCCACGCCCCCTGGTCCGGCCACGGCGGCCTGTTCGAGCGTGCGCCGCAATTCGTCGGCGAGCGACATGGCCGCGTCCGCATCGGAATCCGGCAGCAGGACGCCGAATTCCTCCCCGCCCAGCCGGGCGCAGGTGTCGCCGCGCAGCACGGCGCCCGTCCGCGCGACGAGGTCGGCCAGCACAAGGTCGCCGACGGCATGGCCGTGGGTATCGTTGATGGACTTGAAATGGTCGACGTCGAAGATCAGCACCGACAGTGTCCTGCCCGCGCGCACGGCATCCGCGTGGGCGCGCCCGGCGCGGCCAAAGAAGGCGCGGCGCGACCAGGCGCCGGTCAGGTGGTCGTGTTCCGCCGCATACCGGGCCTGGCCGATCAGGCCGGCGTTCGCCATCATCACGGCGCCCAGGGTCAGGCCCGGCAGCGCCAGCGTGCCGAGGGCAAAGCAGACCAGGTTGACCGGCGAAGCGTCGAACAGCGCGACCTGGGCGTCATGGTGGGTCGCGTACATCAGCGCGCGCACCGCGTGGGCCGCCGCCAGGGTCAGCGCGGCGCCGAACGCGAACCGGATCGGATAACCGGCCCGGCCGGGCTGCGCCCAGGGCCGCAGCCCCCAGGCCATGGCGACGCACACGATGCCGTGAAACAGGGACGACAGCGCGACGCGCACCGCCATCACATCCACGACATAGTGGAATGTGCCCAGCGCCGCGGTCGACGCGGCCACCAGCACGGCCAGCGCACCGTACGGCGCCGGGCGGCCGAGGTGGCGCTGGAAGCCGGCATGCATCAGCGCCGGCGCGCACAGGAACAGCAGGTTCGCGATGTCGATCGACAGCACGTCCGCGATCCGCCCGCGGCCGGCGAACAGCAGCAGCGCCGCGATGGCCAGGACGTTCGCGACCGTCCACTCGCGCATGCCGGGCACCCCGCTACTTGCCAGCGAGCGCAGGACCATCAGCATGATCGCCGACAGTGCGATGGTGACGAATAATAGGAGTAAGGCGCTCAAATCGAAACGGGCTGGATGGGCTGGACGTGCAACACTGTCGAGACTGGCACGAGTCCCGGGACAAGCGCGCGAACTTGCGCGATAGCAATAATCCATGAGTTTAGCAAATTCGAGTCGAATGATCTTGCTGAGAAGGAACTATTCATGCGGTTTTCGGCAAAATCGTTGAACAAATGCCCACCACGATGATGCAGAAACAACAGGGCAGCCGGTCCGCCGCGGCGCGCATCCAGGCCGTCGACGTCTTCCGGGTCCTGGCGATCGCCGCCGTCATCGCGCTGCACACCGCGCCGCGCGCAGGCCTCGACGCGGTCGGACTGCGCTTCGACGCGCGCACGGTGTGCGACCAGCTGGAACGCTTCGCCGTGCCGCTGTTCTTCATGTTGTCCGGCTATTTCTGGGCCGGCCGCTGCCAGGACGGTGCCGCATGCCGGACGGCCGGCGTGGCGCTCGCCCGGCGCGTCCTCGTGCTGTTCGTCGCCTGGTCCGCGATCTATTTCCTCATCACGGTCGCGGCGGTGGGCTGGGAAGCCGCCACGCGCCCCTCCCCGGCCTGCCCACCCTGCTGCTGCAAGGCACCAAGGCCCACCTGTGGTTCCTGCCGGCACTTGCACTGGCGGCCATCGTGACCAGCGCCCTGCTCGCGCGCGGCATGGAGCGCACGCTCGTCGTCCTGGCGCTGGCGCTGTACGCGCTCGGCCTCGCAGCCAAGGCGTATGCCGACACGCCCATCGGTTTTCACACGCCCGTCAACATGCGCAACGGGCTGTGCTTCAGCCTGATCATGTTCGTCACCGGCGTCCGTCTGCAGCGCCTGGGTCCGCGGCCCGCATGGCGCCGGCTCGGTCCCGCGCTGGCGCTGGGCGGACTGGCCCTCCAGCTGGCGGAGGTCGCCTGGCTGCACGCACATTGGGGGACGAACATGGCACAGGATTTCGTGCTCGGCACCTATTTCTATGGTCTGGGCATGACGATGCTGGCCCTGTCCGATCCGGCGCCGCTGCGCTGTCCCCGCCTCGCCGGGCTCGGGCCGCTGGTGCTGGGCATCTATGCGTCGCACTTCCTGTTCGTCGACCTGCTTGCCGGCCCGGATGCCCCGCTGCGCGCCATCCCCGGCTGGGATATCATCGTCGTCGCCCTCGTCTTCGCGCTGTCGCTGGCGCTGACGGGATTGTTGTGGCGGTTCGCGCCCACGCGCCGCCTCGTCGCATGAATCCGGCGCCACCATGTACGGACCGACCGGCACGGCGCGCCCTAACGGACGACTGCCGTTTCCCATCTGCGCTACCATCGTCCCATGTGTGGACGATTTGACCAAAGCCAGACCGCGCGCCATTACGCCAACCTGATCGGCTGGACCGACGCCGTGTTCGACAGCGAGTCGAGACCGACGACGAACGCGGCGCCCGGCACCTACCGCCCCGTCATGCACGTGCAGGACGGCGAGCAGCGCGTGGACGACGTGTTCTGGAGTTACCGCGCGAAATGGGCTGAAGGCAAGGTGCCCATCGTCATCAACGCCCGGCTGGAAAAGCTGGCCAACCGCTACTGGTCGCGGCTCGTCAAGAACGGGCGCGGCATCGTGCCCGCCGAGGGATGGTACGAGTGGACGGGAGAAAAAGGCCACAAGCAGCCGTGGCACATCCACCGCAAGGACCACGCCCCGCTGTTCATGCTGGCCGTCGCCAACTTCGGCCCATTCGAGGGGAACCGCGCCGAGGCCGGTTTCGTCATCGTCACGGACGACGCGTCCGGCGGCATGCTGGACATCCACGACCGCCGCCCCGTCGTGCTGGAGGCGGAAGACGCGAAACTCTGGCTCGATCCGGGCCTGTCGCCCCAGCAGGCCATCGAACTGGCGCGCCATGCGGCGGTGCCGGCGGACGCCTTCGAATGGTACAAGGTCAGCACGGCCGTCAACCGGGCCGGCGCCGACGGGCCGGATATCACCCGTCCGCTCGACGACTGACGTATCCCGAAGTCAACAATTGCAGCAAGTCACCTTCACAACGATAGTTGAGAACCATTATTGCAAACGCCGTTATGAGCTAGGTCGTATCGAATGTCGCAACCAAGCGCGGCGATCGATGGTCATACGAGACCGCAAGACATGACGAAAGGGTTGCGCAATGGGTGACTACCTGAGGATCCAAGAAATGTTGAAGGAAGGCGAAGCCTATGCCGGCCTGATACTCGGCAAGAACGGCGAGTCCGACTACCACCTGGTGCTGTTGCCGGACGAAGCGTCCGACGTCAGCTGGCCTGCCGCGCGCGAATGGGCTGGCGCGCAGCACGGCGAGCTGCCGACACGGCGCGAACTCGCCCTGCTGTTCGCCAACCTGCGGGAAGGTTTCGACCGCGTCTGGTACTGGTCGAACGAGTCCCACGACACACGGCCGCAACTGGTCTGGGGGCAGAATTTTGCCAGCGGCATCCAGACCGTGTATGGCCGTCCATTCCGCGGGCATGCCCGCGCGATCCGGCGCATCGACGCCGGATGACGGCCACGGCAGGCGGTGCGCCGCCTGCCGCAGCGCTGCTGCTCTTACTTCGTCGTGTTCGCCTCGGTGAAGACGTTGGAGCGGCCAATGGGCTGATCCATGTTGGCCAGGAACCAGGCCGTCGTCGCCATGACGGCGGCGTGGCGGCGCAGGTTTTCCGGATCCACCTTATCGAAGGTATCGGCGGGGGTATGGTGATAATTGAAGTAATCGGACGAATCGATCCACGGTTCGAAGGTCGGCACGCCCGAATCTTCCAGGTCGTGCAGGTCGCCGGCACCGACGACGTCGTCGCGCCGGAATGCGCCCGCGCCCATCGGATACAGGGCCGCCTGCAGCGGCGCGAGCAGCTTCGCGCCGGCCACGCCGATGCCCGCGTGCAGGCCGAACGGACGGCCCGAGCCGCCGTCGTCCTCGTACGCGGCGAAATGCTTCTCGGCGAGCTTCTTGTTGACGGCGTCGTACGTGTGCCCGCCGCGGCCGCCGTTCTCCTCGTTCATCCAGGCGACGACGCGGATCGTGCGGCGCGGCCGGTAATCCAGCTTGCGCAGCGTGTTGATCACTTCCATCGCGCTGACGACGCCGGACGCGTCGTCGTTGGCGCCGGTGGCGAGGTCCCACGAATCCAGGTGGCCCGACACGATCACGACCTCGTCGGCCTTGTCCGTGCCCGGCCAGTCGGCGATCACGTTGTAGCTGTCGGCGTCCGGCAGGATCTGCGGCGTCAGGGTCAGGTGCATCGTGACGGGGCCGCGCTTCGACAGGCGCGAAATCAGCAGCGAGTCTTCGATCGTGACGGCGGCCGCCGGGATGCGCGCATCGTCTTTGAGGAGCGTGGCGCCTGTGTGCGGGATGCGGTAAGCGGCACCGCCGACGGCACGCACGAGGGCCGCCGCGGCACCCATCTCGGCCGCCATGCGCGGGCCGGCCCCGCGGAACGCGACGGCCTGGCCATACGCGGTGCCTGCCAGGCCGCGGTCCGCCATGTTCTGGTCGAACGGCACGTCGAACAGGACGATGCGGCCCTTCACTTCGGCCGCGCGCGCCTTCAGTTCTTCGAACGTGCGCACGACGATCACCTGGGCCGTGATGCCGGCGGCCGGGGTCGCGCCCGATCCGCCCAGCGCGGTCAGCACGATCTTTTGCGTGACGCCGGCCGGACGGCCCTGGTAGTCCACGAGCGCCCCCTTCTCTTCGCCGCGCACCCAGTGCGGCACCTTGACCGGTTGCAGCGTGACCTTGGCGCCCAGCTTGCGCAACTCGTCGGCGACCTGCGTCACGGCGGCGGCGGCGCCGGGCGAACCCGACAGGCGCGGGCCGACGAGGTCCGTCAGGTCTTCCAGCCGCTGGTAGGCGTAATCGCTTTGCAAGGCCGTATCGCGCACCTTGGCGAGCGCGGCCGGGTCATTACCGGGAGTGGCGGCGTTCGCGGTAGTGCCCATCAGGCAGGCGGCGAGCAGGCTCAAGGCGGGGAGACGGAGGCGATTCATGCTTGCAATCCTTTGGTCGGGGGAAAAACCAAAACGATAACGCATCCGCTTGTTTTTGGGGAAATATATTGGCGTACTCAGTCACACGCGGCCGGGCACCAGGCGCACGAGGGTGATCTCGGACGGCGCGCCAAAGCGTTTCGGCGGCCCCCAGTACCCGGTGCCGCGGCTCGTGTACACCCACAGGGAGCGCACGCGGTTCAGGCCGGCGACGAATGGTTGCTGCAGCGGCACGAACAAATTCCACGGGAAGAACTGGCCGCCGTGGGTATGGCCGGACAATTGCAGGTCGAAGCCGGCGTCGGCCGCGGCCGGCGCCGTACGCGGCTGGTGGGCCAGCAGGATGCGCACGGCGACGTCGTCCGGCGCGCCCGCGGCGGCGAGGTGCGGGTCGCTCTTGTGGGCGGGGTTGAAATGCTGCGCCGTGTAATCCGTGACGCCGGCAATCATGAGCTTGGCTCCGCCGCGGCACCGGATCACGTGCTCGTTCAGCAGCACGCGCAGGCCCAGGCGGCGCACTTCCGCGATCCATTGCTCGGCGCCGGAATAATATTCATGGTTGCCGGTGACGAAGAACGTACCGTCCGGCGCAGACAGGCGCGCCAGCGGTTCCGTGTGCAGGGCCAGGCGCTGCACGCTGCCGTCGACGAGGTCGCCCGTGATGGCGATGGCATCCGGCCTGAGCGCGTTGACCTTCGTGACGATGGCGTTCAGGTAAGGCCGGCGGATGGTCGGGCCCACGTGGATGTCGGAAATCTGCGCGATCGAATACCCGTGCAGGTCTTCCGGCAGGCCGTCGATCGGCACCTCGACCTTGACGACGCGCGCCACGCGGCGGGCGTTGACGAACCCGATGCAGGTGATGGCCAGTGCAAGCAGCGGGACCGCGACGGCGCTGTCGTGGGTGAAGCCGCGCCCGCCCGCGCCGCCGAGCGCGAGCGCCAGCAGCAAGACGTCGCGCAGCAGGGTCAGCACGAACAGCGAGGAAAACAGACCCATCGCGAGCAGTCCGGCCCAGGTGAGCGGTTCGGTCCAGCGCGTGCGGCGCAGGCTCGGCGCGACGAGGCCGATGCGCACGAGCGCGGCCGACACGGCGAGCAGCACGGCCCCCGCCAGCATGCCGAAGACACCGGCGTCCAGCGCAGGCAACAGCCGCAGGCCGATATAGGCGTGCAACAGCAGGAGGATGGCAAGAATGGAAACGAAAGAACGCCGGCGCGCCATGGTAGGTTCGTACAGTCGATGACGCTTCCAAGATGGGGCGGCGAACGCCGACTGCAAGGCCTGCCTGTAACCGATGTTACCGCGGCGGAAGCAGATGTAATAATCTGTATTAACGCGTGGCAGCATACACGGATGTATCTATGATGATTGCATGCCTGGCGTAGTTGCGATCATCCCGATCCCCGTTGAGGCGCAAGGAACTAACCATGTTGAAGAAAAAATGCATTGGTGCCATGCTCCTGGCCGCGGCTGCCGTGTCCACCTCGGCAATGGCTGGCGATCGGGGGGTGAACACGGTCGTGGGCGCACTGGCTGGCGCCGCCATCGGCGGCAGCGTGGGTGGTCGCGACGGCGCGCTCGTCGGGGGTGCCATCGGCGCCGCGGTCGGCAATTCGGTCCGCACCAACGACGACTATTACTATCGCAACCGCGGCTACGCCTACTCGGGCGGCTATTCCGGTGGCTATTACCAGTCGGCACCGGCCTACGTCGAGTCGCGTCCGGTGTATGTGGAATCGCCCCGCTATTACTACAACTCGCGCCCGGACGTCGTCGTCGTCGAACGGGGCCGCGGCTACGACCACGACCGCGGCGGTCATCGCGGCTGGGACCGCGACCGCGGCGGCTACGACCGCGACCGCGGCGGCTGGGACCGCGGCCATGACCGTGGCTGGCACCGCTGATCGCAGCACCGGATCCGGGAACCGCGCCTCGTGCGCGGTTTTTTATTGCGCGTTCGCGCGCAGCCCGGGCGGCGCGGACGCCACGGCACGCGCGTCGGCTTTCAGCGCGGCCCACGTCCAGATGCCGCCCGCGAGGTCGACAAGGCCGAACAGCACGATCATCGGGCTGACCAAGCCGAGCAGTGCAAAGACGACGAACGCGGCGCACACGAGCGCACGCGTGTAGACCGACGCTTCCAGGAACGGCCGGTGCCTGGCGCCGATCCACGCGTAAATGCCGATATTGAATGCGAGTACACCCGCAACGCGGATCCACACCTCGGACGTGGAAGTGATGCCGAAGATCCCAAGCAGCACGTTCGGCGCGACGACGAGCACGGTACTGACGACGAAGACGTAGCCGGCGAATACCCGGGCACTGAACGTGGCTTTGGACATGGCTTCCTCGACTAGTTGCGATCACGGCAATCTTGTCGACTTTAACACGTTTTCTCCCTCCCCCCGCTATTCCCCGCCGAGGCGGCACCGGCCGCCGTTCGGGAGGCTACATGGTCGAGGCAGGCGACATCATCACGTTGACGGCGGGCGCCTGGCGCCTGCAGGCGCCGCTGGGTGGTTCCAGCTACGGCCAGGTGTGGCGCGCGGCGTCGGTGCTGGACGGCACGCCGGCCGCGGTGAAACTCGTCAACCGCGCGCAGATGGAGCTCGCACTGCCGCCCCAGCGGACCGTCTGGCGCGCGTGCTTCGAGGCGGAGATCGCCTTCCTGCGCAGCCTGCAGCCATGGGACCAGCGCCACATCGTGCGCCTGCTCGACAGCGGCGAACATGACGGCCAGCCGGCGCTCGCGCTCGAATTGCTGGACGGCGACCTCGCCGCCCACGTGGCGGCGTTGCGCAGCCGCGGCGACGGCCCTCGCATGGACCAGGCACTCGCGTGGACGGCGCAAGTGAATACCGCGCTGGCGAAAGTCCACCAATACGGCTGGCGCTACCTGGACCTGAAGCCGGCCAACCTGCTCGTCGATGCGCACACCGGCACGCTCAAGCTGGCGGACTTCGGCACCAATCGCCCCCTGCGGGACAGCGCCGCGCATTCGTATGCCGGCACTGCGGCGTGGCAGGCGCCGGAACAATTTTTTCCCGATGATGCCGGCCGCTACCGGACCGACGCGCGCAGCGACTATTTTGCACTGGGCGCCCTGCTCTACTGGCTCGTCGCCGGCATCCCGCTGCGCTTTTGCGCCGCCTGCGCGGACGCCTACCGGGCCCAGGGCACGGCGGGCGCCGCGGCACTGCGCGCACCCGCGATCCTCGCGCCGGACGAGGCCGCGCTGTTCGCCGGCCACGGTGGCGACGCGCCCGTGGCGCTGCTGCGCGCGCTGCTGGCACCGCGTCCGGAAGCGCGGCCCCGCCATGCGCTGGACATCAGCCGCCTGATCGCCCGCGCCGCAGCCGGCGCGAACCCGCTGCGGAGCGCCGCATGAGCCGCACCCGCCTCGCCGCCGGCACGCTGGTCGCCGCCCTGTGCGCGCTGCAGATGCTCGCGCTGCTGCGCGCGCCAGCCGCGTGGCTGCCCGCGCAGGTCGCACTGACGTTGGCGCCGGGCGCGACGCTCGACGTCGACCACGCCGCCCTCGGCGCCCCCGCGGCGGATGCCGGCCGCCTGCGGCTGGGGCGCGACCAGGATGGCACGTGGTGGGCGGCGGACGACGGCACGGGCGCCCCGCTGCGCGTCCAGGACGGCAGTCGCCAGCGCCGCAGCGGCAGCGTGGTCCTGGGGGCCGGCCAGCAATTCCAGTTGGGCGTGCTGCGCATGCGCGTCGACGCGGCCGGCGCGGACGCCGTCGACCTGGCGGCAGGCGGCACCCGCTGGCGCTACGACGGTGCCCTGCTGCGCCGCGACGGCAAGCCGCAACCGGCCTGCCCCGACACGCGCTTCGCGGATGCGTGGAACCGGATCGCCCCGCACGCGCTGGCGTTCGGCCGCCCGCTCGTCTTCGGCGGCAACCTCGACTGCGGCAACCGCATCGCGATCGCGGGCCTGCCCCTGCACGCCGGCGGCATCGCGCGCAACGACGACGGTTTCCTGCTGGGCGCCGCACCCGCCGTGCCACTGCTGCTGGAAGACGAGCGCGGCGCGGCATTACTGGCCGGCCGTCCGCTGCGGCTGGCGGCCGGGCAGACGCTCGTCGCGGGCCGCACCCGCCTGCTGCTCGCCCCGGGCGGCGACGTGCTGCGGCTGCATCCCGGCGGCCACGTCGCGCTGTATGCCGACACACGGAAGCGCCTGCCGGCCGGCGTCGCGTGGACGTGGACGCGGCGCGGCCCGTGGGACCTGCCGGCACACGCCGCGCTGCCGCTGCTGGCCGTCCTCGGCCTGGCCCTGACCGGCGCGCTGACGGCGCTCGTCCTGAACCCGGCCAACCGCCTGCGCGCGGGCGCGGCGATCGGCGTCGCGCTGCTGCTGGCCGGCAGCGGCGCCGTCCTGTTCTGGCTGCAGCGCACCGGCACGCCGGCGGGCGCGGGCGTCGGCCTGCTCGCGGCGTGGGCCGCGCTCGCGTTCGCGCTGCTGGCGCCGCGAAGGCTCGAACCCGTCCTCGCCGCCGCGCTGCCGCTGCTGGCCGTGGGCCTGCTCGCCCAGCTGGACCTGGGACTCGGCGCACCGGACACCGCCTGGCTGCGCCATTTCCACAAGACGGCGGCGCTGTTCGCGCTGGGCGCCGGCGCCGCGACATTGGCAAGCGTCGTGCGTCCGGCGCGGCCGCTGCCGCAGGCGCGCATCGAGCTGGCGCTGTTGCTGCTGACCGGTGCCGCGCTGCTCGCGCTGCTCCTGCAGGTGGCGTACGGCGACGAGACGGGCGTGTTCGACCTGCAGCCGGTGGAATTCGCCAAGCTGGCGCTGGCCGCGCTGTCCGCCCACTGCCTGGCGCTCGCCTGCGCGGACGGTCCCGCACCGGGCGGCGCGTGGCGTCGTGCCCTTCGGGTCGGCGCGCCCGCGCTGCTGTTCATGCTGCTGCTGGGCGTCGCGCTCGTACAGGTCGACGATTACTCTCCGCTCGTGCTGCTCGCGCTGTGGGGCGGCACGATGATGCTGGCACAGGCGCTGGCCACGCGCCGCCGCGGCACCGCGCTGGCGCTGGCGTGCGTCGCGCTGGCCGCCGTCGCGACGGTGGCCCTGCTGCGCGGCGCGGGCGCGGACGGCATCGCCCGCTGGGATTTTTATGCGGACCGCTTCCTCGTCTGGCTCGACCCGGGCACGCATCCGCACACGGGACAGCAGTTGCTGCTGGGCGCCCGCGCCATCGCGCACGGCGGCTGGGTGGGCGCCGACGGCGCGTTCGGCGTCACGGCGCTGGGCCGCGATCCGGGCTTCGCGCTGCGCATTCCGGCCGTGCAGGACGATTTCGCCGCGTCGTTCTACCTCGCGCGCCACGGGCTCGCGGCCGCCGTCGGCCTGTGGCTGCTGCAGGCGCTGTTCCTCGCCGCGCTGCTGCGCCTTGCCATGCGCTGCTGGCTGGCCGGGGCGAACGCGCGCGACTTCCGCGTGGCGTGGCTCGCGCGCCTGCGCTGCTTCTTCCTGGCCGGCGGCGCCGCGTTCGCGTTCGGCCACTTCCTGCTCTCGTGGGGCACGAACCTCGCGATCTTCCCGGTGATGGGCCAGCCGATGAGCTTCCTGTCGGCGGGCGGCTCGCACCTGCTGTTTTTCATCTGCCCCCTGCTAGGTGCCGCTGCCGCCAGCAGCCAAACTTTAGAGGAGAACGAATCATGCCGGTCTACGTCCAACATGAAGCCCTAGGCAAGATCAACGACGTCTTCGACGCACACGCCATCTGGCAGGCGCCCGGGCTCGCGCTGTTCGCGCGCCGTCCGCTGCTGCGCGACCTGCTGGAACGCTCGCCGCGCGAACAGCGCGGACGCGCGGCGACGCGCTGCTTTTCCCACATCACGCTGATGCTGCCGCAGGAAGAGGTCGACGACGACCGCCACCTCACGCGCGGCGCCCGCGTGCGCGACCTCGCCGAGTCGCTGTCCGCGCTGCACCGCAAGGATTTCGGCGACCTGCTGCAGGGCGACGACGTCCGTTACCACGTCGTCGGCGCCGACCGCCTGGAGCCGGGCGAGGTCGAAGTGAAATTCGGCCATGCGGTGTACCTGCCCGCGCCGAGCGAGGCCGTGCAGTACACCGTCAGCGTGTCGCGCGACAGCGCCGTGTGGAAGACCGTCTGCCCCATCTACCCGAACCAGAGACTGACCCTGATCGGCCACGATGCGCACGAGGCCACGTACGCCGCGCCGGGCTGGCCGTTCGGCGCGGAAGGCGCCGTCCTCCTCATCAACGACGGACCGGACTCGCCGCTCGAAGTGCAGGTGCGCCCGAAGGACGCCTTCGAGTGCGGCTACGACGCGGCCGCAGGCTACTGGACGATCAAGTCGCGCCGCGGCGCCGTCGACGCCACCGGCGCGGCGCTGCGCCTGCTGCTGCGCGTGACGCCGACCGCGGCGAGCCGCGCGCCGGCGCCGGTCAAACCCGCCTCCGCCCGCCCCGCCGTCTGGAAACCGCGCGCCGCACCCGATCCCGAACTGACCGCGGTGCCGGTGGCACGCACCCCGGCACCGCCAACGGTCGACGCAACGTACGCGCCCGTGTCGCGCCAGCGCGTCACGCTGGCCGCGCTGGCGCTGCCGCGGCTGTCGCGCTATCGCGAAACGGGCGCGCAGGCGCTCGAGATCAACCTGAACCGCGCGTTGATTCCGTCGGCGCAACCGTCGGACACCGTCATCGGCTTCGCCGTCGACGACCAGGACCAGCTGCAGGCGATCACCCAGGCCGGCCGCGAACGGATCGCCGCGCCGGCCGCGTTCAGCCCCGTCGACGGCACGCGCGTGGAACTGGCCGCCTGCGCGCCGGCGCTGGCCGACCGCTACTGCGCCCTGCTCGTGCTGCCGCAGCCGCCGGCGCTGCCGGTGGCGCCGGGTGCGCGCTTCACGTTCGGCCGGGGCGCGCCCATGCTCGCGGCGCTGCGCGTGCTGGATTCGCCGGCCTTCCTCAAGAATGCCGCCGGCACGCCGCCGTCGAGCGCCGACCGCCTGGGCCTGTCGCGCGACGCGTTCAGCTTCGAAGCGGGGCCGGACGGCTGGCGGATCGCGCGCCTGTCGCCCACGCAGGCCTTGTACCACCTCGATGACAAGCTGGCATTCGTCGCCGCGATCGACGCCGCGACGCCGGAACAGCCGTACCGCCTGCCGGCCGGGCACCACCTCGTCGCGGGCCATTACGTGCTGCGCTTCGATGCGTGAGGCGGCCATGGCTTCGTGGCTCGTGTGGGCCGGCGCGCTGGCGACGACGCTCGTGCTGGCCGCGTGGTGCACGCCGCGCGCATGGTGGCGCCGGCCCAACCTGCGGGCGCTGGCCGTCGTTGCCGGCGGCACGCTCGGTGTCGGCCTGCTGTTCTCCGCGCTGCTGCCGGCCGCGCCGGTACCCGTGGCCGTGGCAGCCGGCCCGGCCGCCGGCGCGCGCTACCTTGTCGTCGACGACCTGAACCTGCGCGAGGACCGCGGCGTGCGCGCCCCCCGCATGCGCGTGCTCCGTCCCGGTACGGTCGTCAGCGCGACGGGGGCGACCGACGGCGACTGGTGGCGCGTGCGCGTGGAAGGCAGCGGCGTGGAAGGCTGGGCGAGCAGCCTGTGGCTACGCCGCACCGACGAGCGGCATTGACAGGCGCATCGGGTTGTAGTGCACCTTGTCGACCTGCATGGGCGCCGTGCGTTCGAAGCCGAGCGACGCGTAGAACGGCACGGCGAAATTCGACGAGTTCACGGTGAAGACACCGGGATGCCCGGGCACGAGCGCCGCCGCGCGTCCCGCGTCCCACAGTGCCCGCGCGATGCCGCGCCGCTGGTACGCGGCGTCGACGAACAGGTGGAAGACGTGCGTGCCGCCGCGCACGCCGATGAAGCCGGCCAGTACGCCGTCGACGACGGCCACGTGGTAGACGAAGCCGGCATCGAGATTGCGGCGCAGGCCCGCGGCGTCGTGCTGGGCGAGGAAGCCGGCGGCGTCTTCCGGCGCGGATTCGTGCAGGAAGAACGTCTCGGCGGCGCGGCGCAGGACGGCGGCGGCCGCCGGGATGTCGGCGGGTTCCAGTAAACGTATTTGCATGCGTTACAAGATAACACAGCCGTCTTGTCGAAACGTCACGTTGGGAAAACCACGCAGGCCGCCCCACCGCCGCGCTGGCGGTGTACGGCGCGATGCTGGCCGTCATGCCCTTCCTGCATACGCTGGCGCTGCTCATCCCTCTGATCGTGGTCGGCGGCATGGCCTGGTCGGCCGTCGTGTCCACGCTGAACGCAGCCGCCCAGCTGTCGTTCCCGGCGGAGGTGCGGGCGCGCACCCTGGCGATCTATGTCGTCGTGATGGCGAGCGGCTACACGCTGGGCAGCCTGTTCTGGGGCCGCGTGGCGGACGCCTGCGGCGTGCGGTACGCGATGGCGGCGGCCGGCGCGTGCGTGCTCGTCAACGCGGCCGTGTTGCTGACAGGTAGACGGCAAAACCCCATCTAATCGAAGCTTGGTCGTTTGGCATTTGCGGTTAGAGTAAAGGATGCCAATTTCTCCCTTCACTGCCGGGCTGCGCTTCGGCCCCCTGGACGTTGCGGCGTGCTCGCGCCTGGGCGCCGGGCCGCGCCTGCGCGCGGAAAACCAGGACAACCTGCTGCTGATCGACGTGGAAGGCCACGCCGCCTGGCTGCAGGACCAGGCCGTGCAGCGCCGGAGACTCCCCGGCTGGCGTCCCGGCCACGCGCGCCTCGCCGTGCTGGACGGCATGGGCGGCCATGGCCACGGCCGCGAAGCCGCGGAAGCCGTCGTGGCCGGCCTGCTCGCCCTGCCTCCGTGTGCAACCGGCGCCGGGCTGGCGCGCCGCCTGGACGCGCTGCACGCCGACCTGCAGCGCCATTTCGCCGACGCGCCCGGCCCCCGCCCCGGCACCACGCTCACCCTGCTGGAACTGCGCGCGGACGACACGCCGCTGCTGTACCACGTGGGCGATTCGCGCCTGTACGAAATCACGCCTTCGCGCGCGGCGCCGCTGACGGTCGACCACGTCCCCGCCACCGCCTATGCGATGGCGGGCCTGCTGGGCGAAGCCGACTGGTGGCGCCAGGTGCATGGCGAACACCGGCCGCAGATCGCCCAGGCCTTCCTGCTCGGGAACGCGTTCGCCGACCCGACGCGGCTGAACGACCCGCTGTACGAATTGTCGCCGCTGAACCTGCCGTCGTGGCTGTCCGGGCTGGCCGACCGCCGTCCGCTCGAGCTGCGTCCCGGTGCCTCCTACCTGCTGGCGACGGACGGCCTGTGGTCGTGCTCGGACCCGGTCGGCTGGGCCGGACAATGGCCTCAGCTGCTGGCCGGCACCGCGGACGCAGCCACGATGCTGCACGCGCTGATGGAAGCCTACGATGCCCATCCGGCCGCATTCTTTTATCCGGACAACGTCAGCGCCATCCTCGTACGCGTCCCTGGCGCGGCGCGCGACGAGACCGCATTGCCGGGAGCATGACTGTGGTAAATAGTGCATCTTGGAAAAAAGTCTTGCTCAACCATGAAATCCGCGCGCCGCGCTACGCTACAATCGCGTAAGCTGGGTCCCCATCCCCCGAACCGATAATCGCCCATGAAGCGTTGCAGCAGTCCCGATCACCCGCATTGCACCGTCTGGGTCGCCCCGGGCGAGGCGCAGTGCGCGCACGGCCACCGCCAGCCGTCAGGCGCCGTCGATGTGCTCGGCTCGAGTTTCGAGATGCTGAAACGCGTACGCACCGAAGGACCGGCGCGCATGCCGGCGGCGATCCATGCGCCGCCACCCCGGCCGCACCTGCACGTGAGCGGCTTCGACCCGCGCGCGGCCGGCGGCCGCCAGGCCATCAAGCTGGAGCTGCGGGGCATGCCGGACGACGCGCCGGCGCAACTGACCCTGCTGCTCGAATCGAAGCTGCTGCCGATGGGCGCCGGCCAGCTGCAGTTTGCGCGCACCCTGCGCGGCGACTGGCGGCCCGTGTTCGTGGAATTCTCGTCGCGCGGACGGGAACACGGCCAGTACCGCGTCGACCTGGAAATCCATGCGCGCCACCCGGCGCGCACGTGGGTCGCGACGCTCGTGCTGCTCGTGCCGCGGCCGGACGCATCGCTGGGCGAGATCCACCAGACCTATCTGTCCACGCATAAGAACGTGCGCATCAGCGCCGACGATGCCGCCATCGCCCGCGTACAGGGCCTGGCCGGCGGCGGCGCGATGGACATCGACATCCATGCCCGCAACGCCTCCATCGCCCAGCTGAACCTCGAGGGGAGTGGCGGCGGCAAGGTGGCGGTCGGCCTGCCGACCATCGCGTGGGACGAAGACCTGATCGAGATCGACCTGCCCGCCGAGCGCGCGGCGCATCCATGCCCGGCAAGCACCGGCTGCCTCGTGTACGCGGAACCGGACGCCGGCGCCCAGCGCCACGTGCGGCTGTTCGCGCTGGACGAATGCGTGCTGGGCCGCTGCGACACCGTCGGCGCCGAGGCCGACCTGCTGCTGGAACACCATGGCGCGCAAGGGCCCGAACGGGATGGCCTCACGCGCCGGCTGTCCGCGCGCCACGCCGTCATCCGCCCCGCGCGCGGCGGGTTCGAGATCGAGGACGTGTCGCGCTACGGCCTGTTACTGGACGGCACCTGGCCGGGCAAGCACGCGCCCGTCCCCCTGCGCCTCGGGATGCGCATCGAATTGACGGCCAGCATACGCGGCGTGGTGACGTTCGTCGTGACGGCGCTGCACGCGCATGCGCTGACCCTGCACCGCGTGGATGGCGGCGGTGCGTCCGAGTGCTTCGTGCTGCTGGCGCCCGGCGTCGTGCCCGAGCCGGCGGCGCTGGGGTCCGGCGCCCTGCCGCGCGCGGCGGGCATGCCGGTCCTGTTCCACCGCGACGGCGGCTTCTGGCACCTCGACCCGGCCAGCGGCCAGGAAACGCCGATCGGCCCGGCCACGGTGCTGGACCGCCTCGCCCGGTTCACGGGCCGCGTGCGGTTCGCGGCCAGCCCACGTCCGGAAGACCACGCCGAACACACAGGCGACCGCCGGCGCACTTACGCACGCCTGGTCGACGCCTACGCCGGCCGCGCGTAGATCAGCCCGGCCGCAGGATCAGGAAAATCAACGCCGCGCCGGTCAGCAGCACGGCTTCCAGCGACAGCACGATGAACGGGATCTGGATATCCTTGGGAATTCGCATGATCGCCTCCTCGTTTGCAGAGTGCGATTCATTATGCGCTCAAGGGTGAGACACCGCGAATTTCCGCTGCGTATCGTGTTGGCTACATCAGGTCGCGTACGATACGAAAACCCACGATGTCGTTCGACAGGGCGGCCGAAAAGCCGTTGCGCAGCGCCGCGCGCAGGTAGCGCGGGTTGTACAGCCAGGAGCCGCCGCGCAGGATGCGGCGGGCCTGGTCGCCGCCCTCTTCCCACGCGCTGCCGTCGAGCGGGGCGCCGTCGTAATTGTCGTGGACCACGTCCTGCACCCATTCCCACACGTTGCCGTGCATGTCGAACAGGCCCCAGGGATTGGCGGGGAACATGCCGACCGGCGTCGTGCCGCGCCGGTACTCGCCGCGCGGCCCGCCGTTGTACGTGAAGTTGCCGTCGTAATTCGCCTGGTCCGTCGTGATCCTGTCGCCGAACGAGAACGCCGTCTTCGTCCCGGCGCGGCACGCGTACTCCCATTCCGCCTCGCTCGGCAGCCGGTACGATTTACCGGTCGCTTCGGACAGCCAGCGCACGTAGCGGATCGCGTCGAACCAGTTCACGCCGACGACGGGATGGCGGTCCGTCTGCGCGAAGCCCGGCGCGTCCCAATCGGTTTCCCCGCTCGGCCGCCAGCCGGAGCTGGCCACGAACACGCGCCACTCGCCGACCGTCACCGGATAGCGGCCCATGGCGATCGGCTTCTCGATGCCGACCCAGTGCTGCGGCAGTTCGCGCGCCAGCCAGCCCGGTTGCGAGCCGGCTTCCATCGCGACCTTCCGTTCGTGCTCGGGAGAGCCCATCTGGAAGCGGCCCGTCGGCAGCAGCACGAGTTCCGGCCCCCTGGCGTCGCCGCCGAGGAAGCGGTCGCGCAGCACGCCTTCGGTGTCGGCGACGGGGCTGGCCGGCGTGGGCATCAGCTGCGTCAGCACGGCCTGGGCTCGCGCCGCCTCCTCGAGCCGGGCGCGCTTCTGGTCCGCGATGTATGCCGCGGCCGCCTTGGCCTGCACGAGCTTGCGCTGCGCCTCCTCGCGCTCCAGTCGCGCCTTTTCCGCTTCCGCCGCGCGCCGTTCCAGCAGCTGCTGGCGCAGCGCTTCCTTGCGCGCCGCGCGCGCCGCTTCCGCCGCCTGTTTCGCGGCCCGTTCCTGTGCGCGGCGCTGGCGGTCGAGCTGCGCTTTTGCCGCGGCTTCCGCCTGGGCCTGCGCCAGCTTGCGCGCCGCCAGTTCGCGCGCGGCGCGCTCCCTGTCGATGGCGTCCGCCGCGGCCTGCGCCGCCCCGTCGACGACCGGCGCGGCCTGCAACCGGGCGAGCAGATCCGTCACGCTGGGCGGACGCCGGGCCGGGTCCCGCGCGAAGCCGGCGCGCAGCACGGCCCACTGCGCATCGTTCAATGCCGCCGGCCGGGCCGGATCGGCGCCGGTGGGCAACGCGCCGGCCAGCATCCGGTACAGCATGACGGCGACGGCATACACGTCCAGCCCACGGTCCGGCTCACCGCCGGTGCCGGTGGCCTCGGGCGCGCGATAGCCGGCCGTGCCGGAGCTGGCCGGGGCTTCCAGCGCGAGGCCGTCCGCGCGGGCGCGCGCCGCGATGCCGAAGTCGAGCAGCTTGACGTCGCCGCCGCGGGCGATAAACACGTTGGCGGGCTTGATGTCGCGGTGGACGAGGTGGTGCCGCTCCCACGCGTAATCCAGCGCGGCGGCGACGGGCGCCAGCACCTCCAGCGCGCGCGCCGGGTCGAGCCGGCCCACGCGCGCCAGCAGCGTGTCGAGGTCCTCGCCGTCCAGGCACTCCATGATGATGAAATAACTGCCCGTGGCCGGGTCCTGGGCCCAGTCGTACACGCGCACGATGTGCTGGTGCGCGAGCTGGCGCGCGCGTGCCGCTTCCTCGATCAGCAGCTTCGCGTGCAGCGAGTTTTCCGTGAGCCGGGGCGGCAGGATCTTCAGCGCGACCTGGGCGCTGTGGCCCAGTTCCGCGTGCGTGGCGAGGTCCGTCGCCTGCCATACCTCGCCCATGCCGCCCTGCGCGATCAGGCGCTCCAGCCGGTAGCGGCGGTTCACCGGCCCCACTTCCTGCGTGGCCATCAGGCCGATCTCGGTGCCGGCGCGCACGGATGCGGCCGGCG
Organism: Massilia sp. CT11-137; assembly: GCF_047302885.1. NCBI lineage: Bacteria > Pseudomonadati > Pseudomonadota > Betaproteobacteria > Burkholderiales > Oxalobacteraceae > Massilia > Massilia sp. CT11-137. Next base: position 2,726,118 of record NZ_JBKYMP010000002.1, on the reverse strand, counting down.
GCGGATCGGCGGAAGAATCGGCCGGATAGGCAGCGTCGAGGATCGCGTTCTTGCGGCTGTCGAATTCCTGGCGGCTCAACAGGCCGTCCTCGTGCAGCGCGCGCAGTTCGCGCAGCTTGTCGATCGCCGTCTGCATCATCCCCGCGCCGGCAGCGGCGCGCCGCACGTACCGCAGAACCGGTCGCCGGGCTGGGCGCCCGCGTGGCGGCAGGCCGTACCCGCGATCAGCGCGCCGCCCAGTTGCGCCTGCGTGGCGAGCGCCGTCTTGTTGACGTCGTTCTGCAGCGCGAGCAGTTCCAGCTGGTGGCGCCGTTCGCGTTCCAGTTCGTCGTTGCGGCGCGTGCGCTCGCGTTCGACCTGTTCATCGGCGAGGCGCGACGACGTCAGCGCCGCCAGCTGCTCCGCGCTCATGCCGGCCTGCGTGCGCGCCTTCAGCACGTCGGCCAGCAACGCGGCATTGGTCTCGCCCGCCAGCACCAGTTTCGTCGTGTCGTCCACGGCGCCCAGCGTCTCCATGCGGCGCAGCTCGTGCGTGCGCTCGGCCGCGAGCAGCTCGGCCTGCAGCACCGCGCGGGCTTCCTCGCCATCGATCGCCACCCGCTGCAGAGCGGCATCCGCTTCGATCGTGCGCAGCAGCTTTTCGTGCTGGGCCAAGGCGTCGGCCTGCGTCCCGTCGCGGCGCAACGCTTCCACGCGCTGGCGCACGGCTTCCACCTCGATGGACTCCGCGCGCTCCGCCGCGCGCAGCCGCGCCGCATGGTCTTGCGCGTCGATCTCGCGCGCGCGCCGTGCCGCATCTTCCTCGGCCGCGTGCAGGCGCGCCAGTTCCGCGCGCTGGCGCGCCGCGTCCTCGATGCCGCGCGCCTGCTCGATCTTGTTGCGGATCTGCTGTTGCAGCAACTGGTGCGAGAAGCGCTGCGCGGCGACCGTGCGGGCCTGCGCCGCGTCCTGGCGCGCGAGCGCGACCTCTTCGCGCATGCGCACGGCGGCCAGCTCGCGCAAATGCGCCCATTCCGTTTCCTGGTCCGCGCGCGCGCCGCGTTTCTGCGCCAGCTCGTGTTCCAGCTCCGCGACGAGATCCTGCGCGCCCCGTTCGATCGCGTGCTTGCGCGAGCGGGACTCGACGATCCGGCCATACAGCTCGATCTCGCGGGCGCGGATCGCCTGCGCGCGCTCGGCGTTCCGCAGGCTCATCTCCGCGCGTTCGATGCCGGCGCCCTGGCGCAGTTCCGCGCGCCGGTGCGCCAGGCGCGCCTGGCTTTCCTCGCGCGCGATGCGGCGCCACTCGTCGTCGGTATACAGCTCGTCGAGCTGGCGCGCATGCTCGACCTTCACGCGCTGCTCGTCGACGGCCAGCCACAGGCTGCCGATGCGGGCGCGGTTGGCGTCGAAGCGGTCGTGGCGCAGCGCCAGCGTCTCCACGCGGACGATGGCCAGCCCGTAATCGGCGAGCAGGGTGGCGAGGCCGCCCTGCAGGTGCTGGTCGAGTTCCGGGCGCAGTTCGCGCTGCCCCGCCATCTCGCGCAGCGAACGGGCGGCGACGAATTCGCCCGCCAGCTGGCGCACCGGCTGCTGCAGCAGTTCGCGCAGGTGGTCGGCCTTCACGGTGCCGGGCATCGTCATGAAATGGCGCGCGAACGCTGGCACGCTCTCGATCCGGACTGACAGCGCCAACCGCGCGGACACCTCCAGATGTTCGGCGCTGACCAGGCCATCCAGTTCGAACTCGACCGGCAGCGCGCCGCTCCTCGTGACGAGGATCTCCGCATGCTGGTCGCGCAGCAGGTGGTTCAGGCGCGTAAAGAAGCCTTCGATCTCGTATTCGCCCTGCGGCACTTCGGTGGCCTGATCGCCCTGCAGGATGTAGGCACGTGCCGTGGCGGGCACGCGCAGGGTCTTGACGAATACGCCGGACAGCGCGCGCACGCCGAAGAACACGGCCAGTTCGTCCGGGCCGGGCACCCAGCGGTTCTCCACCAGCACGGGTTCGTTGCGCGGCGTGCCGAGCATCAGGCCGCAGGCGGCGCAATAGCCGTCCGCCGCGCCCGTCCCTTGCGAACAGCGCGGGCACTTTGCCCCACCCAATCCAAACATCCGCAACATCGTCGACTCCTTCCGGCTCACCCTGCAAGCCTACATCAAATGATTCCGATCCGCTCCACGCACGCCACGCTCGCGCCGCGCGCGCGGACGTCGTCCGCGTAGCCCGCCGGCAGCGCATCGCGCCACGCATGCGGCAGCACGATGCGGTCGCCCGGCCCCGCCTCGCGCAGGAGCAGCGCGCATTTCGGCGCGATCCCGTCGACCGTGTCCACGCGGCCCGCATGCCACGCGTCCGAGCAGCCCGTCGCCAGCAGCCGCGCACGCGGGACGAATTCGCGGCCGCGCGCGATGCGGTCGGCCAGCACGAGGGCCAGCTCGTAGGAACGGCCGGCGAATGCGGCGTCGCTGAAGCGCACCGTCGTGCGCCAGCGTCCGAGACCGCGGCCATCGAAGTGGCGCGCACCGGCCAGCACCTGGCGCACCGCCAGCTGCCGTGCCGCGTCCGCGCCCGCGCCCGCCACGGCGATCGTCTGTTCCTCGTCGAGGCGTTCGCCCTCCAGCGGGTGCACGCTCACCTCGACCCAGCCGAGGCCGTCGCCGTCTCCTCCGCTGTGCAGCGGGAACCACGCGCGGGCGCCGGACACGCGCGCGCCGGGATCCGGATGGCCGTCCAGCTGACCCAGGTGCGACAGGCCGTCCGGCCCGCCCAGCAGCGCGTCCGGCGACGCGTCCGCGACGTCGTGGCCGTCCACACGGCCCAGCTGCCACGCATCGGACCAGCCGTTGGCGACCACCTCCCGTCCATGCCACACGCCGCGCACGATACGGTCGGCCAGCACGAAGGCCAGTTCGCAGTCGCGCCCCACGGGCGCGCGGTCGACGCCGAGCACGACCTGGTCGCGGCTGTCGATCTTCGCTTCCGTGTGGCGCGCGAGGCGGACCACCTGCTGCAGGCGTTCGGCCAATGCCGCGTCGCCCGGCACGGTGCACTTGACGTCCGCGCGGCCCGCGCGCTCGCGCCGCGTGGCCGTCACGGTGAGCAGCGTGCCGTCGGGCTGGCGGGTGCGGCACACGGCCTGTTGGGGTACGTTCATGCCGCCTCCGCGACGTGTTTCGCCGCGCGCCGGCCGGCGCAATCGGCTTCGAGGTTGGCGACGATGCGCTCGGCTTCGTCGTACAGCGCGGCCAGGCGCCCCCCTTGCGCGCCTTCGAGGCGCGCCAGCAGCGCCCACGCCTCGTCCAGCGCGACGGTCGCGCGGCGGCTGTGGCGCATGCGGCGCAGCTGCTCGTCCAGCGCGAGCGGCTGTCCCGGCGCGGCCAGCACGAGGGCCGGCATCGTCGTGATCTCGACGGACAGCCGGTCCAGCCGCTGCAGCAAGGCCTGCTGCTGGCGGAACTGTTCCTGCCCGTTCGGCAGCGCGCCGAAGCGCAGGCCGCACATCAGGCAAGGCAGCTCCAGGAACAGCCGGCGCATGGCCTTCGCGTCGGCCAGGTCCGGCACGACCTTCTCCGCCACGGGCGCGGGCGCCGCGGCCGCTGTGCTGCCGGCTGCGCGCGCGGCGAGTTGCGCCGCGTAGTCGACGCCTTCCAGTTCGACGGGCACGCAATCGTCCACGGTCAGGCCGAAGCGCAGGTACAGCAAGCGGTTCAGGCCCTGGCGGAACGCGTTCCACTCGTCGATGTCCACGCACGGCGGCAGCTCGAGCACGCCCTGCTCCAGCGCGCTGCGCACCGCACTTTCCACTTTCATGCGCAGCGCGGCCAGGTCGACGCGGCCATCCGCTTCCGCGGCCAGGTACAGGTCGAAGCGCTTGCCCGCGGCGGCGGGGTCCTGCGGGTCGATGGCGAAGGTCGTGCGCAGGCCGATCTCGGGCGCCTGCGCGTACGGGACCACGGTTATCGTGTACGGCCCCGGGTGGAACGCCCACGCGAGTTCGCCGGGACGCAGCTCGACCTTTTTCCCGGCCGGCGTCGTGGCGCGGCGCGGGCGGCCGTCCGCGTCGACGATGACGACGGGGCAGCCCGGCTGCGGCGCGCCGCGCGCTTGAAGAATGGGATCATGGTGTGTCCGCCTCCAGCGGTTCGACGGTGAAACGGGCGCCGTGCGCCTGCAAATGGTCCGAGGGTGCGGCGGCAAACGGCCAGGCGGCCTCGCACTCGCCGTCCGCATCGAGCTGGCCGGCGAGCACCACGGCGCCGGCGCCGTCCACGACGCGCAGCGGCGCGCGCGCCACGAGCAGCGCTTCAGCGAACGGCGCCTGCGGCGCCAACTGCAGGACGGTGCGCCACCCGGCGCCGGCGGACATGAAATGCAGGGTCCACCAGCCGTCGTCCGTCACGACCGCTTCCGGTGTGCCGGTGCTCGCGGCCCGCAGCGCGCGCGGCTGCCGCGCCACGCGGCCGATGCGGCCGCGCGCCGCGCCAGCGCGAGATGGCGCAGCCGGCGCGCGGTCAGCGGCGATGCCCGCAGCGCGGCCCGCTCGCCCGACGTCAGCGGCCGGCTGCCGTCCAGCGCCGCGGCCAGCGTGGCATCGTCCAGCATCAGGCGGTCGCCGTCCTTGCGGCGGGCCAGCAGCAGGGCTTCCTGCAGCCGGCGTGAGCTCGTGTCGTTGCTATGCATCGCGTCCTCGCTTCGTGTCAAAGGCGGCATTCATCCGGGCGATCGCCGCGTCGCGCCGCTTGCGCAACGTCGGCAGCGACACCTCGGCCAGCGCCGCCAGCTGCTGCATCGTCGGCAGCGCGCCGGTGGCCGGGTCGCGCCACGCGTCCGGGTAGGACGCGTCGTCGGGGCCCAGCAGCTTCGCGTACACGGCCAGTCCCACCGGCAGGCCCTCCGCCGCCAGCAGACCGTCCGGCACCGCTTGCGCCACATAGCCGGGGGGCAGTGAAACGCTCAGCGCGAGCGTCTCGAGGCGCGGGTCGGCTTCCTCCGGCACCGGATCGGGTTCCGGTGCCGCGGCGTCGAGCGCATCCTGCTGCGCTTCCAGGATCCGGTCGGGGCCGGGCGTCGCCGCGCTTTCGGATTCCTGCAGCACGCGCCAGTAATCTTCCACCCAGACCGACGCGTCGTCCAGGTCCTGCAGCCAGTCCTCGTCGCGGTTGGCCGACAGCTGTTCGTAATCGCCGATCTCGCGCAGCATGGCGGCGATGCGGTCCGGGCTCGTCTTCAGGCTCGCGCAGCGCTTGGAGCGCGTGTGCAGCGGGCCGGGACCGCCGCCGAAGTGCTCCATCGATGCGCTCCAGCGCAGGATCCACTCCGCGCGGCAGTCGTGGATGGTGCGCAGCTGGCGCACTTCGATGGGGTCGGCGCCGTCCGCGATCTCGCGGCCGAGGATCGCGCCGACCTGCGCCCGGTGCGCGCGCCAGTTGGCGAACAGGCGGGCCACGTCGTGGTAGGCGGTGTCCAGCATCCGGTAAGCGTACATACGATTCGGGCTGCACGGACGGCCGCAGGCGGCCTGGTAGTTGTCGGCATCGACGCGGTCGCGCAGCACGGCGTACATGTCGTTCACCTTCTTGCGCAGGAGTGCGTCGCCGGAGGGACCGTCCGCCAGCGCGGCGCACAGGGCGTCCCAGTCGGCCGGACGGGCGCGCAGCTCGACGACGAGCGTCACCGCCAGCTCGTGGACGGTGTCGCCGTAGCCGTTGCCGGCCGCCCGGGCGCGGGCGCTGTGGCGCTGGGCCGTCAGCTGGTCCATCATGCGTTCCACATAATGTTCCAACCGGGCCTCCAGGTCCGGATGTGCGGCATCGAGACCGCGCAGCGCGGCGAGCGAGCACTGTCCCAGCAACTTGCGCACTTCTTCCCAGCCCGGTTCCTGGTACCGGGTTCCCGGCAAACGCATAAATCCTCTTCGATGTTCGGCCACGAATAGCAGGACCGTAATAGATCATGCCACAGAACCACATCTCGTAGGCGCGCAGATGAGTGGGAAATACCCCCTATTTCGCCCCCTTGGGTTGCATACGATCGGCCAGCGCCCCCAGGACGGCGGCAGCGACGGGCGCCGCATGCCCGCCGCCCGTCGCCTCCGAGCGGCTGGCGAAGACGGCGACGGCGAGCCGGTGCTCCTGCCCCGCCACGCTGTGCGGCTCCAGCCAGCCCGTGAACCAGACCGTCGCCAGCGCTCCGTCGCCCACCGGCGCCGTCCCCGTCTTGCCGGACAGGCCGCGCCGGATGCCGGCCAGCGCGGGCGCCCGGAAGGCGCCGGCCGCCGTGCCCACGTCGACGACGCCCTTCATGCCCGCGCGCACACGGTCGAGGCGCACGCCCAGGGCCGGCCCGTTCGACGGCGCGGCCGGTTTGCCGTCGAGTTCCGCCAGCAGGTGCGGCACGATAGGCCGCCCCTGCCCGACGGCACCGGCGACGAGCGCCATCTGCAGCGGCGTCGCCTGCATGCGCAGGCCGATCGCCATCTGGCGCAGTTCGTGACGCGTGTGGATGGGGTCGATGGCGGCCGGCGTCGCCTGCAGCGCGTCCCACGCCGACCAGGCGAAATCCGCCGGCAGCAGGCCGCCGTCGAGCCGCAGCGCCTGGCCGAAGCCGAGCCGGCGCGCCATGGCGACGATCGGCCGGACCGGGTCCAGTGCGCCCGGTTCCAGCGGCTGCAGGTCGGGCACGCCGCCGTCGGGCCGGCCGAGCAGGCTCCGGTCGGACAGTTCTCCCGTCCACGCGAACCACGTGTTCAGGCTGTAGGTCAGCGCCTGCGCGAGGCCCAGCCGGCCATCCCTGGCGCGCCGGTCCAGGCCCTGGTCGCGGAAGTTCGTGATGCGCGCGCGGCCGTCGACCGGATACGTCGGCGCCTCCGTGCGGAAGGCGAAGCCCCGTTCGTGCGCGGCGGCGTTGATGGCGGCGAGCGGCAGGCCGTCCAGCAGGGCATCCAGCTGGCGGTCGGACTGCGCGGCCAGTTCCAGCCCGAGGGCGCTGACGATCTTGAACGTCGATCCCGGCGCCCGCTCGGCGCCGCCGTCGTGCTGCAGCGCGGGCAGGCGCAGCGGGCTCGCGGCCGGGTCGACGCGGTCGAAGTCGCGCGCCTCGCGCCAGTTGTCCGGCGTCACGGCCGGCATCCCCGCCCCGGCCGCGGCGAGGATCGCGCCCGTCTCCGTGTCGAGCAGGACGACGCCCGCCTGCCGGCCCGCCGGGACGGCCCCGCCCCCGTGCAGCCGCGGCCATCCCAGTGCCCGCGCCGCATCGCGATGCAGTCGAGCGCCGCCTGCGCGGCCGCCTGCAGGCGCAGGTCCAGGGTCATCCGCGCCGTGTGACGGCCGCCCGGCACGCGGCCGAGCAAGGTGGCGACGCTGCCCGCCTGGCCCGCGCGCACGCCCAGCATCGTCGCGAGGCCGGCCGCGCGGGCCGCCGCCGTCGGCGCACCGTCGCGCCACAGCGTGACGCCGTTGCGGTCGGCCAGCACCACATCCGCCAGCGGCGCCGACGGACGCGACGTGGCCGGGCCCAGCGCCTGCCACGCGAGGCGGCCGTCGCGCACGGCGAGGTGGCGGTAGCGCGCATCGCCCGGCGTGGCCAGGGCGCCCTGCGCCAGCGGTTCCGCGTCGATCACGATCTCGCCGGCGTCGGGCAGCAGGTCGATTATCTGCACCGCGTCCGGCGCCGTGCACGCGCGGCCGTCGCAGCCGGGCAGCGGATCGGTGCGCAACCGGGCGCCGGTGACGTGGCGCAGGCGGCCTGCCAGCATCAGCCGGAGACTCGCCGTCCCGTCGGGTACGGTCAGGCGCAGACGGGCCACGCCGCCGTCCGCCGGCCACGCGCCGACGCGCTGCCACGGCGCCCAGCCCTGCGGCAGCCGGGCGAACAGGCGGGCGCTGGCCGGGGGCATGTCGTCGGCCAGCGGCACGGGGACCGTGGCCGTTCCTTGCACGACTTCCGCGCGCCACCTGGCGGTCGCGCCGCCCGGCAGGCGCCACGCGAGCAGCCGCCGCTCGGCATTGAAGACGCGGACCTGTTCGCGCACGAAATCGCCGTCGGCGCGACGATACAACCGCTCCAGCAGCCGCAGCGCGTCGCCGTCGAGGTTCACGCCATCCCACGGCGTCTTGCCGGCCGCGCGCCATGCGGCAAGGTCCGGCGGGGCCAGTTCGGCGAGGCCGTTCGCACCCAGGCGCACGAGGCCGCGGGCCTGCAGCTGGGCGAACAGCTGCTCGTCTTCCAGCGTGGCCGCGGGCGACGCCGGCACGCGGTAGTCGCCCGGCGCCAGCAGCGCCTCGACCGGTTCGCCGTGCGCCGGCACGGCGACGACCAACGCGCGTGGCGTCGGTGCGGGACGGTACAGCTGCACGAGGAGTTCGCCGGCCGCCGGGCAGGCGCTGCTCGGCCGTTGGCGCAGCCGCAACGCGCCGTCGCGCCACGTCAGCCAGCCCTCGCTGCCTGGTGCGACCCGTGCCGCGGCGCCGACCCACTGCGCCTGCCCGTCCCAGCGCACGTCCAGCGGCGCCCCGGCGCGGCCGTCGACGCGCACACGCGGCATCGGGCCATCCGCCAGCAGCACGTTGCGCGGGGAAGCCAGGCCTGCCGCGTCGGCGAACGTCCAGCCGATCCGCAGCGGCAGCAGGCGGCCGGGACGCGTGCGGTCGGCGAGCTGGTCGCACAGGTCGACACGCTGCACCGGCGCGGCGCGCATGCCGGACAGGATCAGCAGCGCCGCGCCGCCGTGCGTGCGCACCGTCACGCCGGGACCGTCGGGCACCGTGAACGCGACGCCGGGCAGCACGGCCGTCAGGCGGGAAGCGCCGTCGCCCGGCGGCGTCGCGCCGGCAGCGGCCAGCCAGCGCGCGTGCACGACGATGAGCGCGGCGCCCGCGACGGCCAGCAGCACGCAGCCTGCCGTCAGCCAGCGCAGCGGCGCGGGCCCGCGTGCGCGCGGCTGGGCGGCCACGTGCGTGCGCGTGCCGGCGCGCAGGTTGCGCGCGCGCCGCAAGCGCGTCCGGTTGGCCGCGACGGCCTCGACGAGCGTTCCGATCATCGCTGGGTTCTCCCTCGTTGTGTTCGCGTGCGCCTAGCCGGGGGACGATGAAAGCCGGTCCCGCTTATCTGCGCTTCGTCCTGCGTTTCGTGCGGTTCGTCGCACGCGGGTGGAGACCGGGAACCCTTGTGGCTACAGTACACACATCGAGAAACGCTTCATCACCCAACCCCGCATCCAACCCCGAGGAGAGCATCATGAACGTCATCAAGCACATGGAAGCCGCCTTCATCGTCGCCCTGAGCCTGGCCGCCGCCGGCAGCATGGCACTCGACAGCGCCAAGCCCGCACAGGCGACCGCACCCGTCCTCGCGACGACCGCTGGCATCCCCGTCGTGCACGTCACCGCCAAGCGCCTGACGCCGGTCGAGAAGCAACAGATGCTGGCGCTGGAACGCGTGCGGAGCCGCGCATGATGTTCGCGGCGGGGACGGTCACCGCCGCCCCCGCACACAATCTGTTTCAGATGTAAATGTCCGCACTTGAAATTGCGCCCGTATCTAAAGGCGGTCTGCAATTTTTACAGAAATCCGTTTAAAAAATTACAGAATCACTTCGCCTTGACTGTCTTCCAGCCGCCTCGCAGATCGTCGTACTTGTCGGTCATCTGAACGCTCTTATGTCCAAGGATCGATTGCGCGAAATCTGGCCCAAATTCCTCCCGGTAAAGCCGCTCCGACAGGCTGCGGATCTCGTGGAATGAGGGAGGTGTGCGGCCATCCGACGCCTCGATTTTTGCCAACTCACGGGCCTGCTTGAACGCATCCGACAGGCCGTTTGCTCGCACCTTATCGCCGGGCTTGATTGACGATACGCGCTCGGTATGGTGCACCAGATACCGGCTTATGATCAGGTCTCGACAGCCAGCGATTACGTCCCCAATCGACATGCCAACCTTTGCGAGCTTGATCGACCCATCAATCTGAAGTCGCGTTTGTCCTCCTGATTTCCCCTGAGCTACATGGAGGAGGCCATCCTTGTAGTCGGCAAACTTCATATTGGCGATGTCATCTCGTCGCTGGCCGGTAACAAGGGCGAGCATCATTGCGTTCTTCGCCCATGTCGTTGCCTTTGCGTGGATGAGCCAGAACTGCTCCAGGCTCAATCGTTCGCGCTTCACCTTGTAGGGCGCATTGAACGTCGCAGGTACCGGATTCTTGGCAACGTCGATTACGCCTTGTGTCTCAGCCCAGCGAAAGATATCGCGCAGCTTCGACCTCATGTTGCGGGCGTGCCCGGCTCCTGTTGTCTTCTCAAACGACTCCAAGTACGTCGATACATGCATGGTCTCGATGTTCCTCATACGCATCTTTGCCAACTCGGATTCGGCCAATTTCTTGAGTAAGCTGTTGGCGCCGTATCGGGTATTCGCCGCCGGATTCGTCTTGGCTTCCCAAAGCTCACGGTACACCGGCAGCCATTCGATCAGCGTGTAATCCTTCCTTCCCAGAACCCAGTCGACGAGCGACGATGGCTCGCGCGTAGCTAGTGCGGCGTTTGCCTTGCGCGCCTCCTGAAAGGCAAAGGCTTTCTCGCGCCCTAGTCCTTTCTGCTTTTTGGTCTGTGGGTTCCGGTAGTAGAAATACCCTTTCGAGTTCTGATACAGATTGGCCGGGAAGGCTCGGTTCTTAGCTAGTCTCTGTCTGCCCATATTAGTCCACGTACCGCGCATCTCGCTTCACCTGATACGCGCGCCCGATCTTCTTGGGCTGCGGCTGAATGTGGCCCTCGTTGACCCATTTCTGCAACGTGTTTCTGTGCGGGATCTTCGAGAACATCATGGCTGCCCACTCTTGCAACGTTACATAACGCGATTGAATTTTCTGCTCTTGCATAATCCCTCCCCTATTCCATCCCCGATTCCTCGAACCTGCGCGCGTCGCCTCGGAACATCATCGCCAGCGGCATCGGTCGCACGGTCGTCCTGTTGCGGCGCTCGTAGTCCAGCCGGCGCCGGTCGTGTGCCGGGCTGGTGAAGTACGACGACACGCTTCGTCGTCGATCGGTACCGCGCTGATTCATTGCTTCCTGCATGTGCACCTACTCCTTCCCTGATTGCATGCTCCACCGCATCCTTGCGCGGCGACGCCGTTCGTGTTCTGCTGCTGGCCACGGGCAGCGGCTCAGCGTGTGATGGCCGCCGCAGCGGGTGCATTGCGCCGCCGCTATCTCCCACATCAGGCGCCAGATGGTCACGAGCCACATGGTGTGCTCTCGGCTTTGTTGTGCGCTTCGATAGCAGCGTCGAATGCCATACGCAACAGCGCGTGCAACTTTTCCGTATCACGGTGCGCGCTGGCCAGCATTGCTTTACGGCTGCGCGGTTCGACGGAGGCCCACCACTTAAAGAAGTCCGGCCGTTCCGCAACCTTCGCCGTTCCCGCAGCAGTAGCCGCCCGCAACCGCTCGACTTCGGCGATCAGTTCAAGCACAGTAGCGGGGTTCGACGCTGCGATGAAACGTTTGTCAGCACATTCTTGTTCGTCGCCGGACTCAAGAACCCATCCAAGTGGGTGTGCGATTGCGGAAAGTCCTTCAACTTCTCGGTAGTCCCACGGACCCGGGGTGGCGGCAAGCGCAAGACTTTTCAGTTTTTCGATATCGACCATCATTTCACTCCTTCTGTTGCCGCCAAAGCCCTCTGTGCATGTCGCCGCTCGCGACGGCATTGAGAGCAATTCGGCTTGCCACGTTTGTCATGCCCGCGTATGCAAGTCGGCCTTCCCCTGCCTACCAGTTTCCATGCTGAGGTTCTTCCGTTCTCTGCCGCCTTGCCAGTGCCATGTCGTTCACGGTCTTCGGCGTTTTCCTTTGGCGTACCCCATGCAAGGTTATCCGCGCGGCAATTAGACCGAATCCCGTTCAGATGACGGACTTGATGAGCATCTGACGGTTTCGGACCGTGGAACGCCCTGCAAACCATGACATGCACCAGCGCCTTTTTCATACGACCTTCAAACTTGACCTTCACAGATGGATAACCGTGCGAGTTTGGGAATTGGGTAAGCATCCGACGACCATAGCCACGCCAATTTGACTCCGACCACACATTGCCGTCGCGATCCACCGAATAGCCTGGATAAATCGTTGCCGCCAGTGCCAGCGCCTTCAGCTTGTCGGTGTCCATTTATGCTGTCTCCTTGGTGGCGCGCATTTTCATGAGCTTTGCAACGAGCGCTTCCGCGTCCTTGGCATCTTTCAATAGGCGCGACGCCGTTCCTGGCTTGTGACGCTTGTCCTGGGCCGCCTCGTCGGCGGCGGCATGCGCATGGTTGATGAACCGGTACGTTGCGAACTTCAGAAGGCTCAATTCGCGCTCGGTCCACGCCTGCTGCTGGGCGCGCGCAAGTCGTTCCTTCATAGCCGCAAGGTCGCCCACCACTTCGCGCTGCGATTCGGCAATGGTCGCCAGCTTCCCGGCTTCGTAGGCGGCACGCTGGGCCTGGCGTACCTGCTCGGCGGTGTAGCCGCATTGTTCGGACTCCACGCCATTGATGAGTACCTTCATCTGCGGGTACTTCGGCGGCGGCAGGCCGTCATCTCCCACTACAGGGGAGGCGCGGCGATCGTTCCATGCAGCGATGGCTTTCGCTTTCCAGTGGGGCACATCCTTGTAATCGGTGCGCACTTCCGGCCCGACTATGCAGCATTGCAGAGCACCGTACTTCACGCCATCGGTGAGGCGGAATGAAGCGTCGTTGCTCACGTCCGGCACTTCTCCGCACCACGGGCACGGCGCAGCGCGCTCGGTTTCCATCTTCAAATCAACCATTCTTCTCTCCTTGCGTGTCGTGAGATGCCGCCTTGGCTGCGCGGTCATCGCTGTAGCACGTAATGTCGCGGTGGTTGTTGGTGATCGAGTACAGGCGCCCGTCGACAAGCTTGGCGCACTGTTTGATCCACGATTCGCCAGCGAGGAATTTGCGCACGATGAAGTAGACGTTCTTCGTCTTCGACAAGATGATTTCCTCCTGCTCGGTGCCGGGCTCCAGCACGTCCTTGACCTCTACCGGCGCGATGAATTCGTTGCTGCGCTTGACCAACAATACGTCGCCGGTACGGATCTGGCCGTAGCCAGTGATTGGGATCAGGTTCACGCGACACCTCCTTTCTTGCCTTGGGATGCGGACATGGCGGCGAGATTCTTGGCTTCCTGCTCGACCAACTCGCGGGTCGCGCCGAGCCTGTCGCCATCGGCCCACTTCATCAGGCAATTGACCCACACGGCGTCATCCTCACCGTCGCCGCCCTCGAAATGAAGCTGTATGCCAAGCTCTACGACTTTGCGAAACAGCGCAGCATCCCGCGCATCGCCTGCTTGCGCTGGAGCGGCGAAGTTCCGGGACGTCTCGATGGCGATCAGGGTCGTGCCGTCCGATCCGGTCTCGCCGGTCAATTCCGCAAAAATCCGATTGCCGGCGTCATCGTCGCAGGTGCTGACGTCGACGGATACGGTTCTACCCGCAAGCGCTTCGTTCGAGTTCTCTTGAGCGGGCAGCGGTGCGCGGGCGAGGGCTGCGACAATAGCGCGGGCGGCTTCGATAGGGATTGCGGGTCCGTTCTCTCGTGCCACTTTGCAAACCAATCTATCCAGCGCAGCATCCCGGCTGGGTGCTGGGGCGCAGCTATCGAGATAGGCAATCAGCGCCTCCCACGCTTCGTTCGACGCCTCTCGGTTGTTATCGCTGCCGTCCTGATCGCACGCCAGTTCGGCTGCTTGGTGCGCCGAAAGCAGGTTGAGAAACTTCCCATCACTGGCGAAGCTAACGCTTGCCGTGGCGTCCTTCTCGGCGCTACAGGTCGCGCACGGGCACTGCTGGTCCGCCCTCGTCGCGCCGTAGCATCTTTGCTGTGAGCTTGCCGTGGTGGCCGCAGGGGATGCGTAAACAGGCATGGCATCAAGCGGTACTTTACCCTTCCAAAGCTGCACACTCGGGCTGTTAATTTCACCCTTGCGCTCCAGCCACTCCATCTGCTCACGCGACACATAGCCAATCGGCTCGACAGCCGCCCCGTCCTTCTGGCTGACTGCGGGCGATGCGAGAACCGGCGCTGTAACGACGTGGTATGTGCCGTCCTTGAGCGTACTAAAGTCGCCCTTGGTGAATTCGATACAGCCATCCTCAATCCAGAAGCCCAACACAAACTTACTCGGTTCATCAACAGTTTTATCAAGTGCGCGCTCGTTCGTCGCTTCGGTAACGCTCGGCTCTGCGCGGCGGGCGAGGTCGATCAGTTGGAGCGCGCCTGACGTGACTTTATCTGCCAGCGCGAAATGCTCTTTCGTGAACACGTTCACGCCACGTAGCTCGCGCGCCAGTGCTTCCAGCTTGTCCAGGTCGATGCCTGCGGTAGTGGTCTGGTTCATTTCGATCCCTTCTCGGCTTTGTCGAGCGCGGCGATGCGTTTGTTCATGGTTTCCTGACGCTTGGCGATGTTGGCACGCGCCTTCTCGATCAGGTCACGGCCCGCTGCGATAGCGGCGTCTTTATTCGGATGCAGCTTTTCAAAGTGATAAGACTTGCCGTCCGAAGCCAAATCCCAACTCTCGAACATGGAGCTGTATGGATGGGACCGCTGGGTGATCGTGAGTTCCTTCGGCTTGAAGGACGGCAGCAGCACCCAAGCTTGGCGCGGGTATTGGCGCTTACTCATGATCGCCGCTCCTCTCTGCGCTGGCCGGGGTCAGTCGCTCGATCTCGGCTTTTGCCGATTCGATGGTGAAACACTCCGTGTTTGAGACGGTCCAGAAGTTGGAGCGGTCGACGCGCCGCGCCCAGTCCGTCACGAGCGATTCAAGTTCCGCTTCCTCTGCCGGGGTGACGTCCTCAAGGTACGTCTCGGCGAACTCGCCGCACTCGTCGTATGCCTGTTCCTTCAGGCCATCGATGATCACGCCTGCATTGCCTTTGCCGGTGAACCGCACATTTCGTCCGATCCAGAACTGGCTCGCGCCATCATCGGCCGCCTCAACCTCAGCCAACGCGTGCTGAAGGATTGCCAGCCGCGACGGCTCCGGGTCGTGGTAGCGTTCCTCGTCGGTGCTATACGACCATTCCTCGGCCTGCGCCTCAAGCGCTGCATGGGCGCCTTCCTGCGATGCGGGGGCGGCGGTCGTGCCTTGGCGCTCGTATTGCCTGCCGTACCGCCAGCCGTGCAGGAAGAAGCCGAAGTAGTTGAAGTGCTCACCGACGGTCCATCCATTGGTGCCGACATCACGCTTGACCTGTCCCCACGCCCAGCCGTGCGCCTGCTTGTCGTCCATGTAGGTCCGGTTGCCTTGCGAGTCCTGCACCTGCTCGGGCGCAGCGGGTGCTGCTGCGCTGGGAGCGGCGAGGTAGGTCTTGCCAGCCGCCACGAGCATCTTGAACACGTCCGAGTGGCGCACCAGTGCGCCCGGCTCGTTCAGTCCCCACAGGACCGGCAGCGCGGAGAACTCATCCAGCAGCCGGCCAATCGCGGGCACCTGTTCCGGTACTGCTGGAGCGGCCTGCGCCTGGCGAGCGAGGTACGCGGCAATCGCAGCGCGCTCGATGTCACGAGCAAAGTCAACGAGTCCGGTTGCGTCGAAAGTGACCGGGCCGTACAAGCCGTTGCGGTTCGCCTCATGCTCGGCGGCCAGATCGTAAATCGCGCGCTCATCCGTCAGATCGGCGGTCTGCTTCTCTGCTGCGGAGACTGGAGGCAGCACCTTTGCGATCATCTGCAACGTGCCCGCGACCACGTACTGCGGCGGCTCGGTGTTCGGGATCGCGGCCAGTGCGCTCGACACGCCCATGTACTCTAAAAGTTCTGCGCCGGCCGTCGCAAACGCGTTGGCGAGCATCGTGCGCGTAGCGGTGAATTCTCGGTTGCTCATGCTGTCTCTCTCGTTATAGGGTTTTGGCTTCGGCGCGGCGATTGGCTTCGATGGTTCGCCACACTTCGATCTTTGCTTGCGCGGCGACGATCATCCATCGCAACCGCTCCTCTTCTTCGACGGCGGCGCGCAGTCCGTCCAGTAGCTGCGCGTACTCGGGATCGGCGTAGGCGTCGCGTTCCTGGGCGCTGATTGCATTCACGCCGCTCGATTCCGCCGCCCTCATGCACAGGGCCTTCTTGGTCTTGCGGAACTCCTCCAGGTAGACGCGTTCCGACTTTGCTTTGGCATAGGCCGGTGCGTTGTCGCGGATGAAGTTCAGGCAGGCAAAGACGTTAAGTTCGGCGTCCGCGTTCACGCTGCCTCCAGAATCCCGTGCTGCCGGCGAATCTCGGCAACGATGCGATCGAGGTAATGGCGTGCTTGCCGTACCTTGGAGACGATTTTTGCCTCAAGCTCCATGTCACGCTCGTAGCGCACCACGGTCACGCGCAGGGCTTCGTCAATGTGGTCGACGTAGTGCAGATCTTCCTGCTCGTACTTGATCAGTTCGTCGGGCGTGTTGACCATGCAGTACGCCACTTCCCAGCTTGGGACGTTCCACAGGCGCATGTAGCCACGGCACTGCCACTCGTACATCTTGTCGGCGCCGGCCGCAGCGGTAGCCGGGAACGTGGCCAGCGACCATGACGACTTGATGTCGATACCCTTCACGCCCGGGACGATGATGTCGCACTCGCCGGTGATGAAGTCGTCGGTGCGGCGCTCAGTGTTCTTCTTGTAGTCGGTGAAGTGCACTGCGTTGTAAAGCTCGATCGATTCGTCCTCAACGATCAGACCTTTGTCCATGTACTTGCCCGTGACGACTTCATGAAAGCCGTACAGGAACTCTTTCGCCAACCCTTCGATGAACGTCTTTGCGCCGGCGGACAGGCTCTTGTCCTTTAGTGCCTGAAGAATCGCTTTCTCGTCGTCAGTGCGCTTGGTCTTGCGCTGGATCGCCGCGACTTCTTCGGTGACGAACTGCTCGTCGATAGACTGGGCATCGGTCATGATCAGGCCCAGCGACGAGCAGCGGAAACGGAAATTGTTGCTCATGCCAGTTCCTTTTCAAGGTCAGCGACAATCGTTTGTTGATCGTCGGTAAGGTTGAAATTTGCGCGCAGCTTGGCAACCGTGTAGGCGCCGGCGCGAATCTGTTCAATCGCTGCATCCAGGCGCTTCCCGGTAATGGGAGGCTTCTCGCGCACCGGGATGCTCGGACGAATGCGCAGGCACTCGACCAATTCGCCACCCAGCTTTGCCGTGCTGCCATACAGCGTGATCTGCTTCCCGGCCCAGTCCTCGATGTAAGGGCCGTACAGCTTGTGGATCGACTTCGAGTTCGTCGCATTCAAGATCATGGGCTTCTGCCCCTTGAGATACATGATGCTGTGCACTTCCTTCTTCCCGCCCATCATCGTGATCTCTTCCGAGCGCACGCATTCGATGGTCACGATCAGGTCGTTCCCGTTCGGCAGTGCGTAGGCGCCGATATAGCGCGGGTCCACCAACTTCTTCCAGTGGGTGCGGGTTTCTTCGGTTGCTGCTGCTTGGGTGTCCATTTTTAGCCTTTCGCTCGGAGCTAAATGGGGTTGCCGACGGCCGGTCGGCGCGGGTTACTTCTGAATTTCGGTTGCGACGATCTCATCCAGCTGCTGCACTTCCGCCAAGATGAACAGGAAGGCCAGCAGGAACACGAGGGCTGCGGCGGTGTGGCGGATCATGGGAACTGAGCCTCCAGCACGCCGGCCAGCACGATCAGGGCGCCCAGCCCAACGAAGCCGAACCACGGGTTTGCGTCCGTCCACGACATCCAGTCCAGGAACAGGCGGTCCATTACGCTGCGGCGCGCGATGCGGGCGGCGATCATGCGGCACCTCGTGCCGGGACATCGACGTACTTACGGGTTGGCGTGTATGGGAAGACGATCGGCACAAGGCTGTCGCTGCTCGAATAACAGCCGCCATCAGGCTCGCGGAAGATACGGCCATCCAAGTCATAAGCTTGGCCATTGAACCGGTCGGCGGACTTGAACACGTGCGAGCAGCGCTTGTTCTGGAACATTCCGTCACCAACTTCGACCCACTCATCATCGGCGCCGGTAAGTGGTCCGAGCGGTTCAAATGCTGCCAGCTTGGTGAAGGTCTGAAGACAGTAGCTCGCCGAGAAGCCGGAGTGGCCCTGGCCACTGAACACGTCAATCAACTCCAAGATGGAATCGGCCGCCGCCTTGTTGTAAGGCTCATCGGTTCCGTCAAGCTTGTAGCCGGCGGCTTTCAGTTCAGCTTCTGCGTGTTTGCGCAAGTTACTCATTCCTGCTCCTGTTCAGCCGGCGCCGCCGGCGGTTGGTTTATTACTCCTGGCCGTGGCCGAAATAGCCCGACTGGAAAATGTGACCGCACTCAGCGTCATCGCCGTCGCGGTCTTGCAAAGCGCGGTATTGGCCGGTTCGCTTCTCCTGCCGCATTGCCTTGCAAGACTTCGAGCAGTAGAGACCCCAGCCCCGTTTGACGTCGGCAGCTCGTGCCTGAAATGGCTCTTTGCACCATTTGCATTTCTGCTCGACCATGCGCGGCTGAGGTACGCGAGCAGTTCTCGGTTCCGGTGCATGCGTCTGTGCGACCACCGCTGTTGCCTCCCCGGCCGCGATCGTGCGCAGTTCCCACGTAATCGCGTCGATGGCGAGCTGCACGCCGTCGTTCAGGCCCTGCATGTACAGGTCGTGCTGCTGGCGGATGCTGGCCGGGACTTGGGAGTGCGGCGTGCTGCGAGCGGCTTCCAGCGAGCGCTGGAGGGCTTCGAGGCGCCCGGCGACGGTGACCGTATTCACAGCAGCACCCCGATCGTCCGATCCCACGCCATACGCTCGATACGCGCCCACTGCGCCTGCTCTTCGCGCACCTGCTCCATGCGCTCGACCTGCTTGATCGCGAGGTTTTCCGCATCCGACTCGATCACCTTGTCGCGCAGCTGCACGAAGGTCAGTTCGCCGGTCACGAGCTTGTTCAGGTCGTCGTAGGCAAACGCGAGGTAGTCGGTAACGCAGTCGCCAACTTCGCGGATCGCTGACTTGTCGCCAGCTGCGATCAGGGCTTTGGTGTAGGCAGCGTTCTTGGCCGTGCGCTCGGCGATCTTCGCGTCGCGGGCTTCTTCGAGGGACATGCGGGCGTTCATCACAGGCTCCCCAGCGCGGCCAGCACGCAGTAGACGGCGCCGACGGCGCACGCGGCGGTGAGGATGACGACCACGATGTCAGCGGCCGTCACGCGGTTGTGGGTGCGGTCCATGTCAGGCCTCGGCAGCGCAGGCCAACACTTCGACAGCTGCCTCGGCAGCGGTGTAGCCGCCCTGATCCCGTACGCTGAACGCTATCTCTTCTTCTTCGAACGTCAGCGGGCGGCCGAAAAAGCCCTGGACGCGGGCAAGGAAGCGCTCATCAGCGAGCTCTTGGGCAGTGCTGCTCTCGTTGTACAGTCCGAATGCCATCGTGTTCTCCATCTGCCCCGTTGGGCTCAGTGCCCTGAGGCTGTTGCCTGCGGGCCGGTTGCGATGGAGTTCATAATAGCACCGCTATTTTACAAGCGCAATAGCTTTGCTAGTACGTAGTGCTATTTTTTTGATAGGATGTGTCTGCCCGAACACCTCGGGCGCGCCGGCCCGGCGTCAGGGCGTGAAAAAGCCGCGTCTTGCGCGGCAGGGGGAATGAGATGGAAGAGTTGGTACAGGACGCACGGGACAGCGATGACTTGGCGCTGCTGCTGGAAATGCCGAACGGTGATGTGCAGCGCTTCCCAGTCAATACCGATGAAGAAAAGCAGCAGTTGTGTGCTGTACTAGATGAGCTTCCAGAAGAGACGCGACAGAAGCATTGGGATCAAGCGATGGCTGCGCTTGACGCTAACCCCGAAAAGAAGGCCATTCCGATTCCTTTGCCAAATGGGCGTGTGCTGGTCATTTTCTAAGTGCTGTCAAAAATTCTCTCCATACTATTGGCGAGAAGACCAGCCCAACGCTTTTGCCATTCGGAAATTCTGGATAAAGTATTGCGCCGTCATCAGCCGTTGCTTCGGCCTTTAACTTCGTCATGACGGGATCTTCATGTTCTGAGTTCATCCTCGCAGGCGAATGCTGCCCAACATTTTTCCACGACTTCGACAGGGCCCCGATTTGGATCAATAATTCCGCCTGAATCCACATCTTGCGTTGTTTCGATCCAATATCGAAATTAAAATTAAATAAATTGCCCTGACTATCGTATGAAAACGAAAATCCAAGCACATTGTCAGCAAGAACGTAGCTACCCATATCCATGTTTATTCTCCATTCCCCGCCGCGAGCGGGGATTATTTAGCCGGCACTAATTCAGGCGACAACACTGCCGCCTTTCTCCAAAACTCTTCTTCAAGGTGACGAAATGTCTTATGAAAAGCAGCCCCAGCAATCTTCGCAGCGTCTGGCGGCATATCGGGCTGAAAAGGAAATTGAGTTTCTGCGCGAAGCACGCGCAGGGTTTGCGAAAACGCATAGCACAGAAGAGCCCGACTTTGTTCGGGATGCTCGGCAGCGCATCCGTGCCGCGACAGAAGGGATAGTAGAGGTGCTTCGCCAAAATCAGACCAAAATACCTGATAAGCCAAGCCCTCGCCTAGCTTTTCGTAAATGCTCTCGTCGAAGGAATTCAAATAAGCCTCGCAAGTTTCGTTAATGATAATTCCCGCTAGAGCAGGGATTATTTTAAGAACTGCTTAACACATTGATCGCGCGCAGTTAGGGCAAGGTCGTATATCTTTTTATTTTCCGAATTCAGAGTTGAGTATTTATTCTCCTCCTTGGAATGAGTCACTACGGAAATGTATTGCTGAAAGCTCAGTGCAATCGGGGCATTATCAGCCAGGCAGCCACAAAATTTCGTGTGACCGAATGCCTTAAGACATGCCTGCCGCTTCTCTTGGCTTATCTCTTCGCTCATAGCCTTAAGTTTATTCATGGCAGCAACAGCTTTCTCAATGTCCGCCAATTTCTGCCGCTGCTCCAACGGCATATCCTGCTGAGCAGACACGCCATTCGCAATGAACGCGAGCAATATCAATACCATCGGTTTTCTCATCTCATCTCACGATTCTCAGTACCACCATTAAATTAAGATCATCAGGCAATACACACATGTAACTATCGAGCCCCCCCACCGTCGATCACTGGCAAAAACCACTGTATAGGTGTACAGTGTTCTAAACCATGTAACGCTGAGACTGGTCTAGACGGAGGACAACTTGGAACAGCAAAAACAACAACAAACGGACCGCAGGACGACTGTGTTGCGGGTGTTCGATAACATTAGCGAAGATGGACAAGCCAACGCCTTACTTGCATTAGAGGCACTATCGCGAGTCTTTCCGCGCAGGTCGCCCGTCAGTCTGCGACTCATTCCCGGTGGCGGAGGAAAAGTTGGTGGCGATAGCGAGTAAGCCTTGCTGCTGAGCAGGTGAGCATGCCCGGAATACGCTGAGCAACGCCGCTTCCGCGCTCGATACCCATTGCAACTGTGGCTCATCTACATAGGTGGTCAACTGCAAGGCTGGCCTCTCTAGCTCATGCTTCGATGCATCGTCAATTTGAGCGGCCAGTGTTGGACTGAAGTCCAACACCTTAACGTTCAGGCCCTTAGCAAAAGCAACCGCCGCTTTCAAATTTAGTGGCCGATGCGCGTTCAGATACTGCCACACCATGCCTTGGCTGCCGATCCCGTACTTGGCGCCAAACTCCATTTGAGAGATCAGCTTGCCCTCGGCAACAGTCTCTGTCCTGGCGTCGAAGAGGCGACGCAAGCTCCGCGCGTCCTCAATCTGCCAGTCCTCTAAAGGCTTCTTTTCTTTCATCTTTGCAAGCATAACGGTGTTATAAATGCCATCAACGAGCAATGCTACGAATAGCACTTGCGGTCGTTGAATAGCTTTGCTAGTATTGAGGCATGAACCTGCCAACCTATCTCCAGACCCCGGGACTCAACAAAGCGGCTTTCGCGCGTGAGATTGGCGTCTCGAATGCGATGCTGTACCAGTTTGAGAAAGGCATCCGCCCCGTGCCACCCAAGTACTGCCCAGCTATTGAGCGAGCGTCAGACGGCAAAGTGACACGGCAAGAACTTCGTCCAAAGGACTGGCGCCAGACTTGGCCCGACCTGGCCGCTCAGCACCCTCCCGCGCCGCACCCTGAATCCCAGCCGCAGTAACCCCTGCGGTTTTTCTGCGCTCAAAAAGTTGCCCGCAGGAAGAAGCCATTTAGCAACAGCAGTACCCGCCGGCCGCAAGGCTGACCAACGTAACCCGCAACACCAAGGAGAAACACCATGTTTTACAACCCTGAAGCCCGCATCGACACGATTGAGGTCTGCGTGAACGAGGCCGAAAAGAACGCCGCGAAGGCGCTCTGCAAGGCGCTCGGAATCGGAGTCTCGACGTGGTACCGGAACCTCGGCAATGCCGAATTGCAACGCCATGGTATGCCCCCGGGCAAGCCGAAAGAATCCGGAGGTTGTCGGGGTATGGGGCGCCCGGCCAGTCGTGCGGGTGGCGCAAAGGGTGGCGTACGGAGAAATCTTTAATGGCTTCCGTCTGCGCCACGAAGAGGCAAAAAAATAGCCCGGAGGGAGACCGGGCCTGAAAAGGATAAACGAATGGACACATTATCACCTGAAAACAAGGCAGCAACCAAGGTAATCGCGAAAGCGTGCACCTGGGCGGATCGTCGCAAGGCCATGCAGGCTGCGCCGGCGGACAAGGTGGCACGTGCAGCTGGCCGGTACAAGGTCAGCATCAACGAGTTGACCGAAGCGGTCGAGCACTACCGCAAGGCCGGCGAGAAGGGGCGCTGACATGGATGAATCAATCCAACCTGTCACCCCCTCGGTCATGCGCGAGCGCGGAGCTGATGCGTACGATCGTGGCCTGACCATCGACGACCACAACATGAACCCGAGCGCCCTGGCCATTGCCGACTGGCGCGAGGGCTGGCTGCAGCGCCGCGCGCAGGTCTGCGCCGAACAGATGCTGATCGCTGCTCTTGGGATGACGCCGCCATGACAGCGCGCCGCTTCCCTGTCACCGATATCCAGCGGGCAGTGCAAGACTGCCTGTCTACCGCTCCGCGCGTCGTCGACGAACTGGAGCGTCTTACCGGCTACCCGTCCTCTTCCATCCGTGTCTGTCTCGCGCGCCTGGAAGAGGAACAGTTGGTCCACCGCGAGCGCATCGGCATCAAGCGCGCTGCCGGCTACTACTACCTCTGGCATTCCGGCCCCGCGCCGAAGACTGACGCCACCGCTGCACAACAACCCATCACCAAGCACGAGCCGAACAACCGTCGCGATTACCTCGTCGCGGCCCTGTTCGGCCAAGCAGGGGAATCCAAATGAGTCGCTCGAAGAACCCCCGTAAGCAATATCGTCCGCGCCCGGTCTCGCACCATGGTGGCCTCGTCGCCATCGCCATGTGCCACGCACGCGGCGAGAACGCATCCACCCTCAAGCCGGATCAGGTCACGGACCTCGGCGTCGCCTACTGGCTCTCGTTCGAGAACCTGCGTGCTGGTGACGCCAACGAGGAATCGTGGTCATGCGTCGCCTGCGCGCTGAACGTCGGCCTCGTCCTGTGCGAGAAAGGTATCGGCGCCGAATACGAGCAGCAGTTGGTCGCCGCCCTCGACGGTGCTTTCCGCGCCAAGATCCGAAGCGCCAAGTCCGGCAACTTCCGCCTCGATGGCCAGGCGCTGCGCGAGATCGAAACCGCCCTGCAGATCCACGACCAGCAGATGGTGATCGCCAAGAGCTGGGAAGTCACCGCGGCGATGAACACGATCTACAAGCGCCTCGCTGAGGGCAACGTGTATCAGGAGGCTGCATGAACGGTCTGATCAGCGTCCAGAAGTGGCTCGGCCGTCGTGGCGATCCGCTGACTGTCGAGAGCATCCAATTCACCACCCGCGCCGGCAAAACGTGCCGTGGCTGCCTCTTTGACGGCCAGCCCCTGTCCGCATGCAACCGTGCCGTAGAAATCGCCCTGCGGGCCGATATGCCCCACTGCGAAGACGACGGCGTCGTGTACGTGGCAAAGGAAATCGACCCGCGCCAGGCAAACCTGTTGGACAAGGAGCACTGACGTGGCCCGTATCCGTTCTATCAAACCTGAGTTCCCGCAGTCGGAGAGTATGGGAAACGTATCGAGGGATGCGCGCCTGACCTTCATCCAGCTTTGGACAATTGCCGACGATGAGGGGAGGCTTCGCGGAAATTCGCGAATGCTCGCGAGCCTTCTTTTTCCCTACGACGACGACGCACCGGCACTGATCGATGGCTGGCTGAAGGAGCTCGAAGACGAAGGGTGCATCGTCCGCTACAAGTCGGGCACGCAGAGCTACGTGCAGCTCTGTAACTGGTTGATTCACCAGAAGATCGACAAGCCTTCCAAGTCGAAAATCCCACCATTCGACGAATCCTCGCGAATCGTCGCGAAGCCTCTCGAAGTGTCGTCGGAGGAAGGGATCAAGGATCAAGGAGAGGAAGGGAAAGAACCGGAGGAACAAACCCATGTCGAGCGTCGCGTTGCGTCGCCCGACCGCGATGTCGTCGGTGAGGTGTTCGCCTACTGGCAAAAAACGATGAACTCGCCTGGCTCCAAGCTGGACGACAAGCGCCGCAAGGCGATCGTCAACGCCCTGAAGCTCTACGAGCCTCGTCAGGTCTGCGAAGCGATCCTGGGCTGTTCTCGCAGCATCTGGCACATGGGGCAGAACGACCGCCACCGGAAGTTCAACGGGCTCGACTTGATCCTGCGCGACGCCGAGCACATCGACATGTTCATCGAACTGGCCAGCAAGCGGACCACTGGGCCGGAGAGCATCGAGGACCGTAACGCCCGCATCCTTGCCGAGCTGATGGCCAAGGACGTGCACACAGACCCCGACGTGATCGACGTCGAAATGCCGGAGGTGGACCATGCGTCCTGAAGACCTGCCCCAGTTCGCCAAGCTGCTGGCCGACGTGCTGGCCGGGTACGGCAAGCCGCTGCCCGAGAAGGCCGAAATCGGCACCTGGTTCAAGCAGCTTTCGCCGTTCGAACCAGCCGTTGTCCGCAAAGCGTTCGAAGCCTACCGCATGGACCGCCCGGACTTCGCGCCTGTGCCGAACGGGATCGTCGCCCGCTGCAAGCTGCTGGACGGCCGCCCGGACGAAAACGAAGCGTGGGCCGTGGCAATCACCAGCCAGGACGAGCACGAAACCGTCGTTTGGACGAGCGAGATGGCCGAGGCGTTCAATCTGGCCCGCCCGCTGCTGGCCACCGGTGACGAGATCGGCGCGCGCATGGCGTTCAAGGATGCCTACAAGCGCCTCGTCGACGATGCCCGCGCGGCCAACAAGCCGGCGCAGTGGTCCGTGTCGGCCGGGTGGGACGCTTCGCGCCGTGCGATCGCCGTCAAGAAGGCAATCGTCGCCGGCCTGCTCGCAGGGCCGCAGCCACATCTGGCCCTGCCGAACGAATCTGGCCTGCCCGCTGAAAAGCCCGAGGGACTGAAAAAGCTCCATGAAGCCCTCGCGCAGATGGAAGACAAGAACCGGCAAGCGGCCGAGCAGTACGAAGCCCAATTGGCTGAAGAAGAGAAGGCCGAGCGTGCGCGCCGCGAAGCGCTTGACCAGAAGGTGCGCGACTACCTGGCCGCACATCCCGAGGCTCGTTACGGCCAACTGTTGAACACGCAGGAGAAAGCATGAAAAACGAATCCCTGGGCCAGCGTTTCGCGCGCATCCGTGAGCACTACAAGACCGAACTGCCGCGCATGATGGCCGTCTACGAGGAAACCGGACGCTGTCACTTCGACCCATATCGTCTGGACTTCACCACCGATATGACACCCATCGAGTATTCGGTCTGGTGCGACATTCGCGGCACCTGTCTGCCCTTCTACCCGCAGATCCCGGCGCTGCAGTACTTCCTGGACTTTGCTGACCCGTTTAAGAAGATCGCGATCGAGTGCGACGGGGCTCAGTGGCACGACGCGGAAAAGGATGCGAAGCGTGATGCCCGCCTGAAGGAAATCGGCTGGACGATCTACCGCATTCCCGGCCGCGTATGCAAGCGCCTCGTGACACCGCCGCTGGATCTACTGCACGAGAAGTGCGAGCGGGACTATTCGATGGAAGAGGCGCTTCGCATCGTCGGCCCGCACGCGCGCGACTGGTATGCCAACACGTCTGAAGGGATCGTCAAGGCTATCGGCGTAATCCACTACGGCCAGTCATGTCCGTTCGTCGACGCCGGCATGTTCGTGCGGCCGATCGCGAGCTAACCATGAACCGCCCTCCCACCCCCTGCCCCCTGTGCCAGCGCTTCACCGTCACCGGCCGCAACGCACCTCAAGGCCACGGCTACTGCGACGGCTTCGAGAAGTTCAGGCGACACGACGACACCAACGAGGCATGCCCTCTGTTCAACCGGGCGAAGGACGAGGCGAGCAGGAAGCGGTGGGCGGAACAACAAAAGGAGACGACGACATGACAAAACAGCAAGCCTACGAACGCATCGCCGCCCTGCACTTCTCCATGCTCATGCCCCGGCTGGGCGTGGGGATGAGGGCATAGAGACCATTTCGCGCGAGAGCGCAGATAACCACAAGGAGAACACATGAAGTCCAAATCCAAAGCCCAGCAACGCCAATATCCCCGCGATGTGTGGGTGCTGTCGCCGGCCTACATCGTGAAGCAAGTCACGGTCGTGAGGAAATGTGGCTGGTCCACGATCACGGATTACGGCGATGTCACGGAGGCGGGAAAGATCTACCGCCCCGAAGCGATGCATGCCAGCAAGGAGGACGCAATCGCATGGGGTCGCGCTCAGATCGCGGCGCGTGGTGAGTACTTGGCAAAGCAGCATGCCCTGCTCGACGTCCGCCGCATCAAGCTCGACAAGGCTGAGGCGAAAGCTTAACCACCCCGCCCGGCCGCCGGGCGGCACAACAACGATAGGGAGAACCTGAGATGAACAAGATACGCGACCTGATGAACAAGACTTCGTGGGGCTGGATCGTCGCCCTAGGCATGGTGCCGATGATGATCGGCGGCTGTGGCATGCGTGATGACACCGACCCGCCGAACGGAATCAGCGGCGTCGATCCGATCACGGACAACGCCACGGGCTGCCAGTACCTGTACCGTCGTCATGCGATGGTCCCGCGCATCGCCGCTGACGGTAAGACGCACATGGGCTGCAAGGGAGCGTGACATGCTGAGATCCGCCCTTAACCGCTCCGGCACCATTTCCCCCAAGCGCATGCGCAAATGCGCCGTGAAGGGCTGCGCCAACCGCTTCCAGCCCCGGAACATGGGTCACAAGGTCTGCGGCCCGGAATGCGCCGCCATCCACGCAGCGGCCGAACGCCAGCGCCTGGACGCGAAGCAGACCCGCGACCGCAAGCAGGCCATGAAGACGCGTAGCGACCATCTCAAGTCCGCGCAGGCCGCATTCAACAAATTCATTCGGGAACGGGACGCGCATCTGCCGTGCATCAGCTGCGGCCGATTCCATACGGGCGCCTATGACGCGGGGCATTACCGCTCGGTCGGTGCACAGCCAGCGCTGCGTTTCCACGAAGACAATTGTCACAAGCAATGCGTCCCCTGCAATCAGCACAAGAGCGGCAACGTGGTCGAGTACCGCCTCGGCTTGATCGCTCGCATCGGCGCCGAGCGCGTCGCGTTTCTCGAGCAAGAGCACGCGCCGGCCAAGTACACCATAGAGGACTCCAAGGCAATCAAGGCGCATTACGCAGCCAAGCTGCGCGCACTGAAGGAGCAAGCATGAAACCAATCGTAATCGGCATCCTCTGGCTCGCCGCCTCCGTGCTCGTCGGCTGGCTCGCCGGCAGCTTCATCCGCGTAGGGATGGTCGATCTGCAACGGGAGGACGTAGCGTGAACCTTCCGGCAGACTTCGTGAATGAAGGCCTCGAATTAGCCGCCGCCCTGTCGGTGCTCGGCGTTCCAGTTGAAACTCTCTCGCGTGATGAACTGCTAGCTGTCGCTGCACATGGCTGGGCCTCCTATCATCGTTCGATCGACGATGGGCGCCGTAGTCTTGAACTTATGGGCAGCTTGTTGCGTATCCGCTCAGACATGACCAACATGCAACGGGAGGACGCGTAATGGCCAAGAGCACCTTCACCAAGACGCCGGCCGAGGTCTACGCGCGCATCCAGGCCGACCCGATGCGTTATGGCAAGCGCAAGGAGAAATACCGCGTCGAGTGGCATCGCCGCAAAGGCCAGCCCGTTCCGCCGCGCCCTGTTGCCAACCCGTTCGCCGCGCTCGGACTATGACCGACGACGGCAAGCTCATGAAACTTCCTACGCGCGTTGACTGGCGGCAAAATTGAGACACATTCCACACCTTTTGTCAGATTCATACACATGAGCGATCCAGTTAAAAAAACGGGAAAAAACCTGCCTCCCGGCCCGGGTCGCCCAAAAGGTATGCCCAATAAGACAACGCGTACCGCCAAGGAGGCGATCGCGCTCGCCGCTGAGAAGCTGGGCGGCGCTGATCGTCTCGTCGCATGGGCGCAGGAAGAACCGCAGAACGAGCGCGTGTTTTGGGGCACGATCTATCCGAAGCTACTGCCGTTGCAGGTGACCGGCGAGGACGGTGGCCCGGTCCAGATCGCCGAGATTCGCCGTGTGGTTGTCGACGTCCCCAAGAAATGACCGTTCTCGACATACAGACCCCGCGCATCTACCTGCCATTCCTTGAGCCGGCGCGATACAAGGGCGCGCACGGTGGCCGAGGTTCGGGCAAGTCCCACTTCTTCGGCGAGATGCTGATTGAGCGGTCGCTGATGACCAAGACGGATGCTGTCTGCGTGCGTGAGGTCCAGAAGTCGCTCGCGCAATCGGTCAAGAAGCTCTTGGAAGGCAAGATCGAATCGCTGAATGCCGGCGCCTACTTCGAGGTGCAGGACGCAAAGATCAAGTCGCGCAACGGTGGGCAGATCATCTTCCAGGGCATGCAGAATCACACGGCCGACTCGATCAAGTCGCTGGAAGGGTTCGACGTCGCATGGGTAGAAGAGGCTCAGTCGCTCAGTCAGCGCTCACTCGACCTGCTGCGCCCTACGATCCGTAAGCCCGGCTCGGAAATCTGGTTCACGTGGAACCCGCGCGAGGCAACTGATCCTGTCGACGCCCTGCTTCGCTGCGCGAACCCGCCGCCGAACTCGACCGTCGTTGAGGTCAACTACACCGAGAATCCGTGGTTCCCCGACGTGCTGCGCGACGAGATGGAGTACGACAAGCGGCGCGACCCGGACAAGTACGCGCACGTGTGGCTTGGCAAGTACGAGCAGAACAGCGAGGCCCGCGTATTCAAGAACTGGAGCATCGAGGAATTCGACGTCGATCCGACCGCCGTGCTGCGCCAAGGCGCCGACTGGGGGTTCTCTGTCGACCCGACCGTGCTGATTCAGTGCTACATCATCGGCCGAAAGCTGTACGTGCCATACGAGGCATATCGCGTCGGCTGCGAGATCGTCGATACGCCGGAACTGTTTATGACCGTTCCCGACAGCGAGAAGTGGCCACTAACTGCGGACAGCGCGCGCCCGGAGACGATCAGCCACATGCGCAAGAACGGCTTCCCGAAGATCATGCCGGCCGTGAAAGGCCCGGGCAGCCTCGAAGACGGCATCGAGTGGCTGAAGTCGTTCGATATCGTTGTGCACCCTCGCTGCCAGCACCTGATCGACGAGCTGACGCTGTACAAGTACGAGACGGATAAGCTGACCGGCCTCGTTCTGCCGAAGCTGGCCGACAAAGACAACCACGTGATCGACGCGCTGCGCTACGCGTGCGAGGGAGCACGCCGAGCACAGGCGCTGAAGAAGCCGCAAGCATCCACGCCCATCCCAGTAGCCTCGCCGTTCAGGCGCCGGTAGAATGGCTGGATTACAACGGAGGGATGATGGGATTTCTGATGATCTGGCCGCTCTTGGTGGTCGCGATGGCTTTGCTATACCGCTGGCATGTGCTGCGGCAGGTAGAGCTGCGAAATGAACGCATTACGCGCGCTTACGTGGAGGCCGTTGAGCGGAGCATGGAGTTCCAGCGCGAATTGTTCGAGGCCGCACGATGAACGACGAGAATCCATTCCGCAAGGGTGAGTGGCGAGACGGCAACTTCTACCCATACAAGAGTCAGGCCGACATGGGCTCGACCGAGGCAGAGCAGGCCGCACGCCAGCGACAGGTCACCTCACGGCAACTGGGCGTCGATGAGATGGCCATGAAGAGCGAGCGTCAGTTGCGTGAGATGCTGGAAAACTTGCAACAAGAATACCAAATGCTTGCCGCACCAATAATCAAGGCGCTAGTCGACATTGAGGCGATGAAGCCGCCTCCGCCTATCATCATCGAGGCCGCAGCCAAGACCGGGAAGGCCATGTAATCCATTGCTTGTAAACGCGGCGCAATCACTGCATACTGTTGACTGCACGCTGGCGAGGCCGCCAACTGCTCGGATTGCCACCCCGAGCTACCCGACCGTCAATCGGGAGCCTGATGTAAGTTCAGGCGCCACACGCATGCTGATTGTCACCACGGAATTACGTGGGTTTGCGGGTCAAACCGCAGTCGGCAGTCGTGTGGCGATGTAGTCGGTCGCAGGTGTATGCCACGGCCGGTGAGTTGAAAAACACTCCGCCAATCCTTTCAGTTCTATTTCTCCTCCGCAATCCATAGCTGTAGACTATCGGAAATTCATTCCGAGAGGCATCAGCTATGAGCCGACCCAGCAACGCCGAGCGCCTGAGCGCGAAGCACGACTTCTTCCTGCGCGACTTCGACGCCATACAGTGTGCGACGCGGGACACGCGCATCCAATGCCTGAGCGACCGCCGCTTCTACTCGATTCCGGGCGCACAGTGGGAAGGCCCGGTTGGTGATCAGTTTGCCAACAAGCCGCGCTTCGAGTTCAACAAGACTCACCTTGCTGTGTTGCGGATTATCAACGAGTACCGCAACAACCGGATCACGGTGGACTTCGTGCCGAAGGACGGTTCGCAGGCTGATGAACTGGCCGACACGTGCGACGGGCTGTTCCGCGCCGACGAGCAGGACTCGGGCGCGCAGGAAGCCTATGACAACTGTTTCGAGGAAGGAACGAGCGGCGGCATGGGTGCGATCCGGCTGCGCGCGCGGTATGAGGACGAGCTTGACGACGACGACGACCGCCAGCGCATCGCTATCGAGCCGATCTACGAGGCGGACTCGTGTGTGTTCTTCAGCCTGGACGGCAAGCGGTACGACAAAGCCGACGCGCGCCGCTGCTACGTGCTGTCGTCGATGACGCGGGACGACTACGAGAACGAGTATGACGAATCGCCAACGAGCATGCCGCAGTTCATCACGCGCAACATGTTCGACTGGGTGACGCCCGACGTCGTGTGGATCGCTGAGGTCTACGAGGTCGAGGAGAAATCGGAGCTCGTGCACTTCTTCCGTGGGCTGGCACTCGGTGACGACGAGCCTGACGAGATGGAGGTCACGCAAAAGGAGCTTGACGACGAACCGAACAAGCGCGCCGAATTGGAGGCACGCGGTTTCCGCTGGATGCGCGAGAAGCGCCGCAAGGTGCGCAAGGTCCACAAGTACATCATGAACGGCGCGCGGATCCTGTCGGACGAGGGCTACATCGCCGGCACGTGCATTCCTGTCGTTCCGTTCTACGGCAAGCGCTGGTTCGTCGATGGCATCGAGCGTTGCCAGGGTCATGTGCGCCTGGCTCGCGACGCTCAGGTGCTGGACAACATGATCAAGTCGTGGCTTGCCGAGATGGCGAGCCGGTTCGACATCGAGAAGCCGATTCTCACGCCCGAGCAGATCAACGGCCACGCGGAAATGTGGGCACAGGACGCAATCGAGAAGTATCCCTACCTGCTGATCAACCCCATCGTGGACACGGTGAGCGGCCAGCAGATCATCGCACCGATCGGCTACACCAAGGCGCCGAACATGCCGCCGGCAATGGCCGCCCTCGCCCAGCTGGCCGCGCAGGCGCTCGAAGACATGCTCGGCAACCAGCAGGCCGGCGAGCAGTTGCAGCCGAACCAGTCGGGCAAAGCCGTCGAGCTCATCCAGCAGCGCCTGGATATGCAAGTGTTCATCTACCTCGACAACTTCAAGAAGTCGGTCAAGCGCATGGGCGAGATCTGGCAATCGATGGCATCCGAACTGCTGCACGAGCCAGGCCGCAAGATGAAGACCATCGACCACGGCGACCAGACCGGCACGGTCGAGCTGATGAAGCCGATGATCAACAAGGAGACGGGCGAGCGCTACCTCGCCAACGATCTCAGCAAGGCCAAGTTCGATGTGGTTCCGGACGTCGGCCCGTCGTCGGTGAGCCGCAAGGCTGCACTCGTGCGCGAGTTGACCGGCATCCTCGGCATGACGCAAGACCCCGAGACGATGACCATCGTGACGTCGATGATCCTGATGAACCTCGAAGGCGAAGGGATGAGCGACATCCGCACGTATTACCGTCGCAAGCTGGTCAAGATGGGCGTCATCGCGCCGACCGACGACGAGAAGCAGGAACTGATGGCCGAGCAGCAGCAAGCCGCCAGCGCGCCGCCGGACCCGCAAAGCCAGTTCCTGTTGGCGTCCGCGCAGAAGGCCGCAGCCGATGCGCAGACCTCGCAGGCCAAGACCGCGCTCACCGAAGCACAGACCGAGAAGGCGCGCGCCGACGCAATCGCGGTTCTCGCCGGCATCGGTCAGGATCAGGCAGCGCACGCGTTGTCGATCGTGCAGCACGTGGACGGCCAGCAGATGGCGCAGGCTCAGCTTGCCCATCAGGTCCAGCAAGCGGCGCAGCAGGCCGCCCAGCAGGCGGCACAGCAGAGCGAAACGCCAGATGCGCAACAACCTTCCTGAATCCTTTGATCTTCGTTGCAGATAGGATAGTTTCTGCCTATCATTTTGCCCAATGGCATCCACCGGGCCTATCGGTGAGTAACGAGGATTCTGATGGACATCGACAACGCAGGCGAGGTAGTGCAGGACGAGCAACTGGACGACACGCAGGCACAGGCCGACGAACAGCAAGCCGAGGGCGAGACGCCCGAAGGTGAGCAGCAGGCCGAGCTCGCTGCCCAAGCCGAAGATGATGGCGAAGTCGTCATCACCATTGGCGACGAAGCGCCGCCCGCGCCCGAGGATGAAGTGGACGGCAAGCCGGCGCCCGCATGGGTGAAGGAACTGCGCAAGGAGGCTCGCGAGCTGAAGAAGCGCAACCGCGAACTGGAGCAGGCCGTCGCAGCACGACAAGCGGCCGAGGCGCCGAAAGTGGATCCGGTTGGCGAAAAGCCGACTCTGGAATCCTGCGATTTCGACGCCGAAGCCTACGGCGAAAAGCTGCTCGCCTGGAACGACGCGAAGCGCAAAGCGGACGAGATGGCCGCCAAGCAGCGCGAAGAACAGGAAGCAGCACAGGCCGCATGGAATTCGAAGCTGACCTCGTACCAGACGGCCAAGGCATCGCTCAAGGTCTCCGACTTCGACGACGCCGAACATCTGGTGACGTCGACGATGAGCGCAACGCAACAGGCGATCATCCTGAAACTGCCGAAGCCGGAACTGATGGTCTACGCCGTCGGCAAGAACCCGGCGAAGGCGAAGGAACTGGCGGCCATCAAGGATCCGATCGATTTCGCGTTCGCCGTCGCAAAACTGGAGACGCAATTGAAAGTTCAGCCCCGCAACGCCCCGCCGGCACCGGAAAACAAGGTGCGCAGTACCGCAGGCGCCGCAACCGCCATCGATAGCACGCTGGCACGCCTCGAAGCCGAGGCAGATCGTACCGGCGACCGTACGAAGATCATCGCGTACAAGGATGAGCAGCGCCGTAAAGCAGCACAAGCCGCGTAAGCAGCCGTAAGCCGCGCACGTCAGCGCGTCACCAAGGATTCGCCCACCTACGGGCAGTTGCAGCACATGAAAGGCCCCCGTCCGGCCGGAAACGGATGAGCGAAGTAGCACGCGCACAGAGCGCAATTCACTCAACCGTTTTCATGGAGCCATCATGGCAAATTCGTTCTCGAAAGAGGAAAAGGTAGCGTTCGACATGGCCCTGGAGGGCTTTCAGGACGCCGGCATCATCTCCAAGCTGTTCAAGAAGCAGACCTTCGACGGCACCGAAGCCGAGCGCACCGGCAATACGTTCTGGCGCCCGATGCCGTACGTCGCGCAATCGTTCACCGGCATCGACCAGTCGGCCAACTTCAACCGAAACTACACGCAACTGTCCGTCCCGGCGACGCTGGGCTACAGCCACTCGGTCCCGCTGACGCTGTCCGCGACCGAACTGCGCGACATGCTGCAAGAGCAGCGGCTGGGCAAGGCCGCAATGCAGCGCCTGGCATCGGACATCAACGTCGACTGCTCGAACCTCGCGGCCCTGACCGGCACCGTCGTGATCAAGCGCACGACCGCCGCATCCGGCTACGACGACGTCGCGGCCATCGACGACGCGTTCAACCGCGTGGGCGTGCAGATGGACGGCCGCAAGCTGTGCCTGCCGTCGAACCACTACAACAGCATGGCGTCGAACCTCGCCGGCCGTCAAACCCTGTCGGGCAAGACTCTGACGGCGTACGAAAAGGCCGCTGTCGGCCAGATCGCCAACTTCGACACGTTCAAGCTGGACTACGGCTACCGCCTGACCGCTGCTGCCGGCGTGACCGTGACCGTCAACGGCGCGAACCAGCGTTACGTCCCGAAGGCCACGAGCACCGCGGCTACCGGCGAGATCAGCAACGTCGACAACCGTTTCCAGAACCTGACCATCGCCGTCACCAGCGGCACCGTGAAGGTGGGCGACGCGTTCACCATCGCGGGCGTCAACGAAGTTCACCACATCACCAAGCAGGATACCGGCAACCTGAAGACCTTCCGCGTCACGGCCATCGTGTCCGGTGCGGGTGGCTCGGGCGTCGTCACCATCTCGCCGCCGATCATCGCTGCCGACTCGTCGCCGACCGATCCGGAACTGCAGTACAAGAACGTGACCGCCACGCCGGCCAGCGGCGCCGCCATCACGTGGTTGAACACCGTGTCGAGCGTCGTCGCGCCGTTCTGGCAAGACGAAGCCTTCGAGATCATCCCGGGCAAGTACCAGCCGGCGCAGGACTCGGGCATGTCGGTCATGTCGGCCACCACCGACAACGGCATTACCGTGACCATGGCGCGCCAGGGTGCGATCGGTGATCTGTCGACCAAGTACCGCTGGGACGTTTTTTACGGCCTTTGCAACTTGCAACCCCAAATGTCGGGGATCGAACTTTTTTCGCAGACGTAATTCTCCGTTGTCTCCTCCGTCCGGTTTATCCGGGCTTTGCGGCCCGCCTCGTGCGGGTCGTTTTTTTAGGATCGCCATGGGAATCCTCGGCACTTTCAAGAACATGTTCGCCGGCCAGGCTAAGGCCGCGACCGAAGCTGCGCCGGAGCCGGTGCGGATCGATACCAATCTGGCGCCAGGTAGCCGCGTGCATCACGAGTACTTCGTCGGTGACGCGCCGGACGCCGACGGCAAATGGTCGTGGCACGCACGTGTGTACGCCGACAATGGCGCCGTCAACGAAGAGCGCGGTCGTGCTGATTCGCGAGAACTGGCACGCAATGCCGCGCTGACGTGGTGCGCCCGCGTCAAGGCGCAGCTGGGAGGTGAAGCATGACGCTCGGCCTCAACACCACGACGCGGAACAACCGTCTCAACCAGATCAAGACGGCGATCGATGCCGGCGGCGCTGCTGGCTTCCTGCGTGTCTACGACGGCACGCGGCCGGCGACAGGCGGCACCGCTACCAACCTGCTCGCGCAGCTCACGCTGTCGTATCCGTCCGCTCCGTCAGCATCCGGCGGCACGCTGACCTTCTCCGCCATCACATCGGCCACTGCCGGCGCGACCGGCACGGCAACGTGGGGGCGCATCGTCGACTCCACTGGCGCATTCGTCGCGGACTGCAGCGTGGGCACGTCCGGCGCCGACTACATCCTCAATACCACCACGATCACGTCCGGCGTGCAGGTCTCGTGCACGAGCGCTGTTCTCACGGAAGGGAATCCGTAATGGCCACCTATGTAGAACTCTTGAACGCATCGGCTAACGACATGCTGCGCCAGAAGGTGCGCGTGGCGTGCGTCATCGCGGCCGAGAAGGTGCGCACCGAAGCCACTGGCACGACGAACCATGCGGCCCGCATGGCTTGGGCAAAAGCCGTTTATGCCAACCCCGAGGCCGAGGGCAACCGGATGGTATGGGCGGTGCTCGCGCAGAACGCGGGTGTGACCCTTGCGCAGATCATCGGTGCTACGGATGCCACCGTACAGACTGCGGTGGATGCTGCGGTTGACGTGTTCGCGAGCTGACCATGACGACCGCGAAAATCTCTCAAGGCTCTCGCACTCAGCTCTCCGGCGCCGCTGCCGCACTCAACAGCCTTGCCAGCGCGACCTATGTCGCCGTTGGCACGATAACGCACAACAGCGGCGGCAAGGTGCCGCTGGAATGCTTCGTTGAACTGGCTGTCACACCCGGCACCGTGTCCGGCAACAAGCAGG
Source organism: Massilia sp. CT11-137 (assembly GCF_047302885.1). Taxonomy (NCBI): domain Bacteria; kingdom Pseudomonadati; phylum Pseudomonadota; class Betaproteobacteria; order Burkholderiales; family Oxalobacteraceae; genus Massilia; species Massilia sp. CT11-137. The sequence goes on along the minus strand of NZ_JBKYMP010000002.1, from coordinate 2,689,544 downwards.
CCGTGCTGTTCGCGCAGGCATCACTCGACGGCACGAACTTCGACACCGGCCCGACCAGCGGCACGACCACGACGGACGAGCCGAACCTGATTTTCGTCGGCGTGCTGCCGCTCAACTCGAACGCTACGCTGCAGCGCAAGAAGTTCTCGTTGGCGAATGCTCACGGCGGCGTGCTGCCCTATGCGACGAAGCTGATCGTGAAGAACGACAGCGGCGCCGCATTCGCCTCGTCGGGCAACGACGTGTACACGCTCGACCTGAGCGGCGACCTCACGTAAGCCGATGCTGTCCCTGCTCGTGTCATCCTGCTACACGCAACAGCCTCAGGGGGCTGTGCAGATCGACTGGTCGAACCAAATCGCCCAGTCTCTTGCGTTCGCGTTTGTGCACGGCGCGCTTGCATTTGGTTTCTGCGTCAATGGGCAATCTAACATTCCATATGCTGGCGCGACGCCGGTGGCAACGGCCGCAGGGATCGGAGCGAAGTCCAACTCCAGCACGAGCCGTGCATATCAGATCATCGGCAATCATGGTCTGACGACAACGAATTACAGCCTATTCGCGGTAGCGACCGCGTCGGCCGGCGTTACCCAAAACGCGATCGACATGGACAATGGCGGCCCGCGCTATTTCCAATTCCGCCTCAGCGGAAACAAAGTTGATTTCATCCCGTTCAACACCAGTGCAGCGGTTACCGGTCAGCCGGTGATGCCGAATTCCCTGACGACGGCAGAACTGATGTGTGGCGTGCGAATGGGTGCGACCGCAAGTGCGACGCGCACGGCAGCATTCCAGAACGGCCAGATTGCAACGGCCACCCCAACGAACTTAATCGCGCCGACTACAGCGTTGCCAGTCGGCATAGGCGCGCGAGCAAGCGGCACAGCCGGCGGATGGACTACCGGTGGGCTGGCCATGGTGCTCGGCTGGTCACGCACGTTGGCCGATGCCGAAATGCTGTCCCTGTGCGCCAATCCATGGCAACTCTGGAAGCTTCCTTCGCGGCGCCTCTGGTACGCCACCACTTCGGCGTCCGATGCGACCGGATCCCTGGCCGCAACATTGGATGGCGCGACTTTCGTCGCCACTGGGCAGATCATCGCGCAAGGTGCGTTCGCCTCGACCATGAGCGGCGCCGCGTTCACTGCATCGGGAACCGTCGGCAATGCTCCATCCGGCACGATCGCGAGCATGCTGGCTGGCGCATCGATGGCGGCCACAGGAAACGTCACGAACGTCGGTGCTTTCGCCAGCACGTTAGGGGGCGCAAGCATGGTCGCGAGCGGTGCAGTCACGAACCGTGGCGCCTTGGCTTCGACGCTGGACGGGGCGACGCTGGCCGCGTCAGGCGCCGTCAATGCGAATGCATCCGGCTCCTTTGCCAGCACTCTCGACGGTGCCACGTTCGCGGCCGGCGGTTACGTTGGCACGCCGCCCGCCGCACCCGATTTCTTCATCCGATTACCCAAGAACCCGAGGCATTTGCTTCGACACTGATCACCACAGGAGGAACCATGTCCAACACGACCATGCTGTACAAAGCCCCGGGTCCGCACGAAATCCACGGCGGCCGCTTCGACTACACGATCGTCAATGACGACCAGATCGAGGCGACGCTCGCCGCCGGCTGGTACCTGACCACGACCGAAGCGAAGGCCGCGCACGAGGCTGCATTGCAGGATGCCGCAGACAACGCCCCGCCGACGCGCGACGAACTGAAGCGCAAAGCGGACGAGCTGGGCCTGTCCTACCCTGGCAACATCCCGACTGAAAAACTGTCGGCGATGGTCGATGCCGCACTGAAAGGCTGATCATGTGGACCAAGCAGCAGCTTATCGAAGCGGCATTCGGCGAACTGGCCCTCGCGCACGTCGTGTTCGACCTGGACGCCGACACGCTCGAAAGCGCGCTGCGTACGCTCGATTCGATGATGGCTGAGTGGGCTGATCAGGGTATCTCGATCGGCTACGCGTTGCCGGCCACGCCCGACGATTCGAACATCGCTGATGATTCGGGCATCCCGGACGGCGCGAATCGGCCGGTCTACATGAACCTCGCCGTGAATCTGGCATCCAGTCGCGGCAAGACGCTGACGCCGCAGACCATCGCGGCAGCCACTCGCGGCTATAACGCCCTGCTCGGCGTCGCCGTTACCCCTATTGGCCAGTCGTCCGGCCTCCCGCTCATTGGCGCCGGCAACAAGCCGTGGCGCTGCTTCTAACGAGGACTCATCATGACCATCAAAGCACCCGTTCAACCAGGCTACGGTACCGGCCAAGTCCTGACCCCGGCGGCCGGCGCCGCAACCGCTACGCTGACGCCCGGCAGCAAGCAACTGATCCTGACGAACCTCGGCGCGAACGTCTGCTACGTGCGCGTCGGTACGGGCACGCTCACCGCCACCACGGCCGATTACCCGGTCCCCGCCGGCGCACAGGTCGTCATCACGAAGGCCATGGGCGACGACAAGCTGTCGCACATCTCCGCGACCGGCACGACGCTGCACGTGATGTCGGGCGAGGGCTTCTAAGCCATGCAGATCCCAATCCTGAGCGGGATCGTGGCTGACGAAGGTCCGGATTTCAGGACCAAGTACCCGCGCAATATGATCCCCGTGCCCCGCGCGCAGGGCATCAGCGCGGGCTACTTGCGCCCGGCAGATGGCATCACTCAGATCGGCACCGGGCCGGGCGTGGATCGGGGGGCGATCAACTGGAATGGCCATTGCTATCGCGTGATGGGTGGCAAACTCGTGCGTATCGAGTCGAACGGGGTGGTTACCGCGCTGGGCGCCATTGCCGGATATGGCTCGGTCAGCATGGACTACTCCTTTGATCGCCTTGCCATCGCCGGCGGCGGCAACCTGTATTACTGGAACGGGTCAGCATTGACCCAGGTAAGCGACGCAGACTTAGGCGAAGCGCTGGACGTGATTTGGGTCGGCGGCTACTTCATGACCACGGACGGCACATCGAACGTCGTCACAGATCTCAATGATCCAATGTCCGTGAACCCGCTCAAGTACGGCAGCAGCGAGGCGGATCCGGACCCGATCAAGCGCAACCTCAAGACACGAGCCGGCGAGGTCTACTCCGTCAACAGGTACACGATCGAGATGTTCGAGAACGTCGGAGGACTGGGCTTCCCGTTCAGCCGCATCGAGGGCGCGCAAATCAACCGCGGCGCCATCGGCACGCATTGCGTCGCGCTGTACGGCGATCAGATTGCATTCCTTGGCGGCGGCCGTGGCGAACCTCCGGCCATCTGGCTCGGCATGAACGCGGCATCGCAAAAGGTGTCGACTGGCGAGATCGATACGCTACTGCTCGACTACACCGAAGCGCAACTTGCAGCATCGGTCATGGAGACACGCGTCACGAAAAATCACCAGCTGCTCTACCTACATCTGCCCGATCAGACGCTGGTGTACGACGGCGCCGCATCGGCCGTGCTGGGCGAGCCGGTATGGTTCACGGTCGATTCCGGCCTGACGTCGCCGGCGCAGTACCGTGCGCGCAACTTCGTGTGGTGCTACGACCGCTGGCTGTGCGGCGACCCGACGTCAGGCGCGCTGGGGGAGCTGGACGAAACTGTCTCGACGCACTACGGCCAAGTCGTCGGCTGGGAGTTCGGTACGAGCATCCTCTACAACGCCGGCATGGGTGCGATCTTCCACGAACTGGAGCTTGTCGCGCTGCCCGGGCGAGTTCCGCTCGGCGCCGATCCGGTCATCTGGACATCGTACTCGCTGGATGGCGAGACGTGGAGCCTGGAGCGATCCATCAAGGCCGGGCGTCAAGGTCAGAGAGCGAAGCGCCTCGTGTGGATCGGTCAAGGCAGCATGCGCAACTGGCGCATCCAGAAATTCCGGGGCACGAGCGACGCGCATATCGCCGTCGCCCGACTGGAGGCAAAATTGGAGCCGCTGAATGCCTAAGCTGAACTTGAGTCGTGACGTTCTCGCCAAGATCGCACAGGGCAATCAGCGCGCCGTGATCGCGCTTGAGCAAGTGTTCGATGATGTCGGCGACACGTTCCCGTCCACGATCGAGGAAGCGAACGCCCTTGCCGGATCTGCTCTAGCCGTGGCGCAGAGTAATGCCGCATTGCTGTCATTGCTCGTCGACGCGCTTTCGCGGCTTGAGACCATGCCGGCGCAGGTTCCGCAGGTCGACAGCGACGATACGACGCCGCGCACGCACTTGGGAACGATCAGCGCGCAGAACCACGACTCCGTCGCGATCACCGGCGGCACGGCCAATTTCGATGCCGGCACAGTGGCCGCACCGAGTCTGACGCTGGGCGGCGATACATCGTCTGGCCTCTACCGCAGTGCCCCCGATGTGCTCGACATCGCGATCGCGGGCGCGAAGCTGATCGAACTGGCAACGCAGTTGGTGACCATCACAGGAGCACTGACCGTCTCGAACCAGATCACGTCCACCGTTGCTACCGGCACGGCGCCGCTCGTCGTCGCGAGCACGACGCTTGTCGCGAACCTACATGCCGCCGTCGCGGATAGCCTCGGCACCGCGTCCGCATATCCGGCGAATGCCACCGATCTAGCCTCGTGCATCACGCTAGCGAATGCGCTCAAGGCCGCCAACACTGCAAAAGGAGTTTGACCCATGACCACGACCCCCGCCGTCCTCATCGAAGGCACATTCGCCGCCGCTACCGCCACGGCCAGCGTCGGCGCCTATTACCTGTCCGACCAGTGCGTAACCGCCGTCGACAAGCTCACGTGCACGAACGAAGGTGCTGTTACCGCAACCGCGACCGCGCAACTGTTCGCGCCCGATGGCACGTCGGTGCAGACGTTCGCGAAAGCGCTCGTCGTCGGCGCCTCGTGGCCCTTCCCCGATATTGTCGGTCACACCATCGCCAGCGGCGGGAAACTGACCGTCACTTGCCCCACCGCGAGCACGATCAAGGTGCGCGCAAGTGGCCGCAAGTTCACATAGTCATGAATCCTTTCTATCCTGATTGCAATTTCTCATAGGATATTTCTATAATTCAGCATCTGCCCGTTTCTTGGGCAGTAGCTGAGTCCAGGCTACCAGCGGCCATGAACCCCGAACGGGAGAAATCATGCTGCTGGACCCCGGCACATCGCAAGACCTGGCCTCTCAGGCACGAATCCCTACTCGCAAACAGGTCGAGCTCGCACACCACTTCGCAGACGGCCTGTACGCGAAGGAAACCTCGTTCCCCGCTGGATCGATTCTGGTCCAGCACCGTCACCACTACGACCACTTCGCCTTGCTGGCGGCGGGTATGGTGGAAGTCGAAGTCGACGGCCAGCGTACCATCGCGCACGCGCCGCAGCTGCTCACCATCCGCGCGCACCAACATCACGGCGTGAAAGCGCTGACCGACGTCGTCTGGTTCTGCATCCATGCTACCGACGAAACCGATCCGGCCCACGTCGACGAGGTGCTAATCGAGCGTCCGGACGCCGCACAGATGCTGGCCATCGCCGAGGGCTTGGCGTGAACAAAATTCGCCTGTTGGCCTCGGGCCTGAACGTCGAGCCGATCCGCGCGGCCCTGGCGGCCAACCCGCACCTGTGGGACCAGCATACCGCCCGCACCGCAAGCATCGACTCGCCGCACCACGGCCTGTCCGACATCTGGGCCCGCTTCGCGCCGCCCGGCGCGAACGGCGACGCCGACCACGACGCTATCTGGTATCCGGCGGCTGAATGCCTGCCGCTGCGCGAACTGGTCTATCCACTCATGGCCGCGGTGCACGGTGACCGCCTCGGCGGGGTACTAATCACGCGCATCCCGCCAGGCGCCGAGTGCAAGCCGCATGTCGACCACGGCTGGCATGCGCGCTACTACGACAAGTTCGCGATCCAGATTGCGGCTGCCCCAGGTCAAGCCTTCTGCTTCGAAGGTGAGCAGCTCGTCACCGCACCCGGCGACCTGTTCTGGTTCGACAACTCGTATTTGCACTGGGTGACCAACCCGACCACGCACGAGCGCATCACGCTGATCGTGTGCATTAAAACCGACAAGGAGTAGCCCTATGCCATGGGGATATGCGGCGGCCGCAGTGGGTACCTACCTCGCGGCGGACAGCCAGAAAGACGCGGCAAGTAGTGCCGCAAACGCAAGCACGCAAGCATCACAAGCTGGCATCGATGAGCAACATCGGCAGTTCGATCAGGTACAGAAACTGCTGTCGCCGTACGTGAATGCCGGCACTGGCGCGCTTGGAGCACAGCAGAACCTGCTCGGCACAAACGGCACAGCGGCCCAGCAGGCAGCTATCAGCGGCATCCAGACATCGCCGCAATATCAGGCGCTGAGCCAGTCCGGACAGGATGCCATTCTGGCGAACGCCTCCGCTACCGGCGGCCTTCGTGGCGGGAACGTGCAGGCGGCCCTGGGGCAGTTTCAGCCGCAGTTACTGGCTCAACTGATCGATCAGCAGTATTCACGGCTCGGTGGCATGACCAGCCTTGGGCAAAACGCGGCAGCCGGAGTCGGTAACGCCGGACTAGCGACTGGCAATAACGTTACCCAGTTGTTGGGCCAGCAGGGCTCGGCGCAGGCGGGTGCAGCGCTCGCCAATGGAAGGGCGAACGGCCAACTGATCAATGGACTGACGAACACCTTCGGCGCCTACCTGGGAGGGACCTTCTAATGCCCGAACCGTACGACTACACCAGCGCATTTGCGAACTTACCCTCACCAGGCGACAGTTTTCTTGCCGGGCTCAAGAACGGCATTGCAATCAACGATGTGCGCGCGCAGCAGCAACAGAAGCAGGCCGCACTTCTTCAGCAGCAGCAAATGCAGGGCGATCTGCAGGCGTTGAGCCAGAACCCGACGCCGTCGGCGATTGGCGCCCTCATGGTGAAGTACCCCGCGCTGAGCGAGCAGCTCAAGCGCGCATCTGATGTTGTCGGGCCCGCGCAGCAGCAGGCCCACGTCGACCATGCCTCTCAGGTATATGCAGCCGTGCTGAACGGGCAGCCCGATGTCGCGGAAAAGCTGTTGACTGAACGCGCTACAGCACTGCGGAACAGCGGCAACGAGCAAGGCGCCGCCGGCGCAGAACAGTTTGCCAAGATGGTGCACGACAACCCAGCGCAGGCGAAGACCATCATTGGGATGCAGCTGGCAAGCGCCCTTGGCCCGGATAAATTCGCCGCTGCCTTCAAGGATCTGGGCGGCGAACGACGCGCTGACGAGTTGCAGCCCGGCCTCGTACGCAAGGGCGAAGCCGACGCTGACGCAGCCATTTCCGGCGCCGACTCGGCCAAATCCAAGGCGACCACCGACGCCGTCACCGCGAAGTACGCCGACACGAAGGCGCTGCTCGACCTCGAAGGCATCCGCACCGACAACCAGTTCAAGCGCGACCAGACCAAGATCGGCTACCTGAACGCGCAGATCGCGCGGGAGAACAACCAGCTGAAGCGGCAGGAGCTTTCCTTGCAGCTTCAGAAAGCGCAGCAGGAATTCGGCGACAAGGCGCGTGCGAAGGTTGCTGACGCCGAAAGCGCTGCCGGAAACATCGACAATATGCTCAACACGATCGAGCGCATCAAGGCCAATCCTCGTCTGGATGCCGTGGTGGGCTCCATTGAGGGTCGTACGCCTGCATTCACTGATGAGGGATCGGATGCTATTGCGCTGATCGAAACGCTCGGCTCCCAAGCCTTTCTGTCGCAGATCCCGAACATCAAGGGGATGGGCGCACTCTCGAATGCTGAAGGCGAAAAGCTCCAATCGGCATTCCAGAATCTGTCGCGCGTCCAGTCCGAGAAGCAGTTTCGCGCGACCCTCGACGAGGCTACGCGCCTTCTGAACAAAGGGCGGGCCGCTGTCAGCAAACGTTACGGCGTCCAGCTTGGGAGCCCTGATACGCCGGCCGCACCGAACGCACCGGCCGCATCGTCCTCATCGGCCAGTTCTGGCCCGGCCATCGGCACCGTCGACGGCGGCTACCGCTACAAGGGCGGCGACCCATCGAAGCCGTCGAGCTGGGAGAAACTGTAATGGCCGACCCGTGGGAGAAGTACCAGACCGCGCCGGCTGCCGCCGATACACCGGAAGATGGCCCGTGGGCCAAATATGGCACGCCGAATAACGAAATCGACCCGAGCGTGCCGCGCGTGGACGTGACCGGGCACGTCGTCCGTGACGAGAAGTCAGCGGAGCCCGGGCAAAATCGTGGCGTGCTGGAAGACCTCGGCCGACAGGTGGGGCTTACGGCTCGCTATGGCATCGAAGGCGTCGCCAATGGCGCGGGCATGCTCACTGACCCGTTCGTCAACGCGATCGGTGCTGCAGTGCGCGCCGTCACTGGCAAGGACTACGACCCGGTGACGCTGTCCAAGATCGGTCAACACGCTGCGGACGCGCTCAGGCTGCCGCAACCGGAAACCCAAGCTGAGCGCGTCGTCGGCGCGGTGGCACGCGGAATGGCCGGTGCAGGCGCAGGCGCGGCAGCAGCTAGCGGAATTGCTGGGGCAACCACCGGGACAACGCAGGCGGTCGCCCAGCAACTTGCGGCGCAGCCAGGAATGCAGATCGCAGCCGGTGGAGCGGCAGGCGGGGCAAGCCAAGCAACTGCGGAAGGTGGCGGCGGCCCGGGCGCCCAACTAGCCGCAGCGCTTGCAGCAGGCGTAGCTGTTCCCGCCGCCGTTGCCGGTGCGTCTCGTGTCGCAGCGCTGCGCGGCGCCGGCATCTCGCCCGAGCAACAGGCCATTCTCGACGCCGGTAAAGCGGCTGACGTCCCTGTGCTCACGTCCGACGTGTTGCCGCCTAAGACGTTCATGGGCAAGCAGGCGCAGGCGGTCGGTGAGCGCATCCCGGTTGCTGGCACCGCCGGCGTGCGCGAAGCCCAGCAGGAGGCGCGACAGGCTGCAGTGTCGAACTTGGCCGAGAAATACGGTACGCCGAGCTACGAGGCCATCGTCTCCAGCATCAAAGGCAAGATCGGTGCAATCAAGCGCGCCGCCGGCAACGTGATCGACAAGACCGGCCAGGAGCTGGACGCGGTCGGCCCGGTTGCGCCGGTCAAGTCCCTGCAGGCCATCGACAACGCCGTTGCCGAACTGTCGAAGCCCAACACGTTCAAGCCGGGGGCCGCCGGACACATTCAGGACTTGACCGACCTTAAGAGCGCGCTGGAGAGCGGGCAGCAAAGCTTTTCGACCATGCGCCAGTCCCGCACGGCGGTACGCGAGCTCATGGACTCGGTCGACGCTGCGGGCCGTAGCCAACTTCCCAGCAACGCCAAGCGCCTCGTCGGGCAGGTCTACAACGCGATGAAGTCGGACATGGACGACTTCGCGACGGCGAACCTGACGCCCGAGAAGTTCGGCAAGCTGCAGCGTGCGAATCAGGTCTATGGCGACCAGTCACAGCTTTTGAAGGCATCGCGCCTCAAGAGCGTACTGGACAAGGGCGACATCACGCCGGAGAACGTGCGCAACCTGATCTATTCGAACAAGCCGAGCGAAAACAAGATCCTGTACGACTCGCTCGGGACGTCCGGCCGCGCGCAGGTGCGTTCAGCCCTGATCAACGACGCGGCGACGAAGGCGACTCGCGACGGCGTGGTCAACCCGAATGCCTTCGGCGCAGAGTTGGCGAAGCATGGGAAGAAGCTGGACATCTTTTTCCACGGCCCGGAGCGCGATTCTATCCAAGGACTGATCCGACTGCTGCGCGTCACGCGGCGCGCTCAGGACGCCGCAGTGGCACCGACTACCACGGGCGCGACGTTGACGCCTTACGCCCTTGGGGCATCAGCGCTTGCCGATCTTGGAACGACCGTAACCGCTGCCGCTACGGCTGGCGGCCTCGCTCGCATCTACGAATCCGCGCCTGTTCGCAACCTACTGCTGAAATTGGCGAATTCCAAGCCAAACACCGCCCAAGAGGCGAACTACGCGCGCGCGATCGCGGCCGCTCTACAGGAGCGCGCAGAACATCAAACGGTGCCCCAGCAGCAGCCCGCACAAATGCCGCCGGCAGTACTCGCAAACGCACAAGACACACAAAACTAAGAGGCCCGCATGCTCCCAGTCGAACAACCCTTCAAGACCTACACCGGCCTCGACGGCAAGCCGCTGAGTAACGGCTCCGTCTACTTCGGAGAACCGGACCAAGACCCGATAACGCATCCTGTCACGGTGTATTGGGACGCGGCCGGCACGCTGCCCGTCGCTCAACCCGCGCGCACGCTGAACGGCTACATCGTCAACGATTCGAACGCCCCGGCGAACGTGTTCTACGACAGCGCGTATTCCGAAACGGTCATCGACTCGAAAGGCCGCACGGTCTTCTACGCGCCGACGTCGGATGACTTCAGCATTGGCTCATACGTTGTCGGTCTGGCGGCCGCAGCAGGATCGTCCCTGATCGGCTTCATCCAGTCCGGCGTCGGCGCAGTTGCGCGCACGTTGCAGGATAAAAGCCGGGAACGCGTCAGTGTCACCGACTTCATGACGAACGACCAGCGCGCCGATGCAGCCGCGTACACATACTCGCTCGACATGACGGGGGCGTTTTCCGCAGCCATGACCTATCTTGTCTCGCGCGGGGGCGGCCGGCTGTTCGTTCCTGCTGGTGGCTACCGCCTCGACGGCAAGGCCGGCGGCGACAGCTTCAAGGACGGCATCCTGATCCCGAGCACGGGCGGCGTGACCACGACCGCGAACGGCATCATCATCGAGGGCGAAGGCGCTGGAACGATCCTGCGCGCCAACTCAGCGACGATGATGGTCGTGCGAAACGCGCGTCTGTTCTCGGGTGTGCGCGACCTACAGATCGACGGCAATAACCTTGCCTCCGTGGTCGGTTACGGCGGCGTCCCCGAGAGCATCACGCAGACCACTACGTTCACGAGCCAGTCGTACCAGACCGTGCGCGACGCGTTTATCTCGAATTGCACGCACCAGATCATGTTGCAGCCGGGGCCGACCGTTGGCGGCTCGGACTCTGGCGGCTTCTACCACCATTTCACGAACGTAATGACCAACGTCAGCGGTACGTACGACGTGTGGTTTCGTCCAGATCCGACGGGCGCGAACAACCGCACGACCCGGACCACGTTCACGAACTGCAAATTCCTGCGCGCGACGAATTCGATCTACATCCAGGCTGCCACGGAAATCGACTTCATCAGTTGCTTCTGGGAGTTGTGGACCGGAACGCTGCTGAACTATGTGCCGGCCAGCGCGGCCGCAGCGAATATTCGCCTGATCGGCGGCTACGGTGAAAGCTCGGGCGCCGCTGTGGGCCCGATCGCCACGGCGCCGGAAGCGGTATCGCTGATCGGCTTCACGCACAACCGGCCGCCCGATGCCTCCGAATACAAGATGCACCGCAGCCTCCCGGGCGCGATCAACGTCGCGAAGCTGACCAATCTCGCCGCCCGCCTGACGTTCGGCTATCCCGGCTTCGTCGACTTGGTCGCTGACCCGGATAATGCCGGCGCCAAGGCGCTGGAGCTACAGCTGAACGGCGCAGCGAAGAAACGTTTTAGCTCGACCGGCATCGAGACGTTCTACGGCACTGTCGGCAATATCCAGTTAGAGGCCTCTGGCGCAACGCTGACTTTTACCCGCGCGGGATCGAACATTATCGCCGCGACCGCTGCGGGGGCCACGCTGTCGTACCAGACCGACTCTCATTTCTGGAAAACAGCGGCCGGCACGGACATCTTATCGCTGTCCTCGTCGGCGCTGCTCGCGCGCCAGGACAACGCAACTGACCTCGGCGGGGCGACCTTCCGTTTCAAAACTGTGTACGCCGGTACGGGCGCCATCAACACGTCCGATGGACGCGAAAAGCAGCAAGTTCAGGACATCAACCAAGCCGCCATACGCGCAGTCCGGCGGGTCAATCTCGTTCAGTTCAAGTTCAACGATGCGGTGCAAGCCAAGGGGGACGGCGCGCGCTGGCATTTCGGCGTGATCGCCCAGCAGGTCAAGGAAGCGTTTGAGGCCGAGGGCCTCGATGCGTTCGCGTACGGCTTGCTCTGCTACGACGAGTGGGAGGCATTGCCGGAAATCGTGGACGAAGAAGGCGTGATCGTCCAGGTGGCGCGCCCGGCGGGCAACCGGTACGGCGTCCGCTACGACGAACTCTTCTCACTGAAGCTGGCCGCCATCGAGGCTGCTGCAGCGTAGTCCACATCCCACACCCACCACGAAAGGAAACACACATGAAGAAATCGACTATGGCAACCGGCGCGGGCGGCGGCAAGCAACGCCCACCGACCGAGCAGCAGAAGAAAACCACGCCGACGAAGAAGAAATGAACTCGTGGCGCGCACGCTGCCTTGCCGGGGCATCGATTCTGCTAGCGATGTACGGGCATGCATGGGCAACGGGCCATCTGCCCAATACGCCCGAAGGCATGCTGATGTTTCACGGCAGCGCCGCGCTACTGGATCTTCTTTTGCTGTACGCCGCGCCCGCCTTGCTTCATGGCCGGCTATGCGCGGATGCGCAGCGGCTGCTGCTGGCGTCGATCGTCGGGAATTTCGCTGGCTGGCTTCTGTACGTCGCATATGTCTCGCCCACCTTTTACAACTGCTTCATGTGGGTGCTGACGTATGCCCAACTGCTTCGACTTTTTATTCCCGACCGCCATGCTGATCTTCCTTGGCTCGATCTGGTTCGTCATCGTGATCATTTCAGCGGCAGCCACCATCCTTGAGAGAACAAACCATGCAAGAACCCGAAAACGTACGCTCCGCGATTGAGGCCGCGGCGAGCAATCCGAAGATGGCCGCAGCCGTTGCCGCGAGCACGACCGCCATTGGCGCAGCTACCAAGATGGAGGCGATCCAAGGATGGCTGTCGGTCGCCTCCATGGCCGTCGGCATCGTGACAGCGCTCGTTGTGCTGGGCATCCAATTGATCCGCCTGGAGAAAGCCTGGCGCGAACGTGCACACGAAGAGAAGGAAATCGCATGAGCATCCTCGACCATATCCGCGCCGCGCGTAAATCGTTCACCGTGTGGATGAACGCCGTACTGCTGGCGGCATACCCATTCGCGGATTCCATCATCGACGCCCTACGCGACAACCTGCCTGATCTGGCACCGTACCTACCGGCGAACGTGTTCCGCGCTGTCGGGCTGGCCCTCGTCGTCTACAACATCGTGCACGGTGCTCGTGCGGCTGCGAAGGCAGCGAAGGAGAATCATGCCGCCTAGCGCCTTCATCGGCATGCTGGCCCAAGCCGCGCAGGACTGCCAGCGCAAGACCGGGATACCAGCATCCATCACCCTCGCGCAGGCCGCACTCGAATCCTCGTGGGGCGCGCGCGCGATCGGCAACAACCTGTTCGGCATCAAGGCGGACAAATCGTGGACCGGGCCGACCGTCACCTTCGGCACGCATGAGCACGTGGACGGAAAGAGCGTGGCTATGCCCGACAAGTTCCGCCGCTACTCCAGCTGGCTCGACAGCATGGTCGACCACGCGCAGTTCCTGCTGAAGAACCCGCGCTATGCGGCGTGCTTCAAGGAGACGACCGGGCCGGGCTGGGCGCGTGCTCTGCAGGCGGCCGGGTACGCGACCGACCCGGACTACGCGAAGAAGCTGATCGACATCATGCGCTTCCGGAATCTTGCCTTCTATGACGAGGTGCATTCGTGACCGCGCTCGAACGCCTGCTCATCGCCGCCGTGCTTGCCGTGCTGCTCGCGGTCGGCACATGGTTCGGCATCCACCACTACGGCGCCGAGCGGTATGACGCCGGCCATGCTGCCGCAATGAAGGAGCGCGCCGCACTGGATGCTGTCGCCGTGCTGAAACGGACGACCGAGAACGCCGCCACTGCCGCTGCCCAGGCTCATACCAATTCCATCATCACGAAAGCCAAAAATGAAGAACTTGCCCCTGTTCGCGAGCGCATTGTTACTCAGCGCGTGTACGTCGGTTCCGCCATCTGTGACGGACCTCCCGCCCCCGCCCAAACCGCAGATGCCGCCAGCGGCGACGGCGCCAATCCACCCGGCCGGCTGGTTCGACCGGACGTTGACCGAGATATTAAGGCGCTGAAACTGGCCGTGGAGGAAGACTTGGCGACCGGGCGATCGTGCCAGGAATGGGGCAAGAAGAACGGATTCTTACCGTGACCGACTACCACGTCATCACGCCCGAGTCGGCCGAGTTGGTCATGCAGGTGGTCGACGGCCAGATCGTCATCGTGCCGCCATCGCCTGATCAGCAGTCAGAAGACGCTCCAGAAATTACAGAAATGCGCTCCTAAGTTATTGTTTACTTAGGGGCTGGTCCCTGCATTTTTGTGCATGTCATCCTCCTAAATTGATCATGTAAGCACCTGATTTACCTATGAGAACACAGCTTTACAACTAGGTTTCAGATGTAAGAGTCTGCTTCAACCGCTGAATCGTTCCGCCCGCCGCGCTATATTGGTCACATCCGAAGTCCGGATTGGAGACCAACATGAAACGCCTCGCACTTGCCACCCTGATCGCCATCGGCGCCGCCGCCGCACCGCTTCCTTCCATGGCTTACAGCAATGTCAGCCTGACCATCAGCACCGCCCCGCCGGCCCCGTTGTACGAACGCGTCCCCGCGCCGCGCCACGGTTATGTGTGGGCACCCGGCCACTGGGAGTGGTCCGGCCACCGCCATACGTGGGCACCGGGCTACTGGGTCGCCGAGCGTCCCGGCTATGTCTACCGCGCACCGGCCTGGTACCAGGGCAATGGCGGCTGGTACATGCAGCCTGCCGCGTGGACGCCATACGGTCCCGACCGCGACCGCGACGGCGTGCCCGACCGCTTCGAACGCCGCTACGACCGCGGCTACGACCGGGGTTCGTACTACAACGACCGGCCGGGCTATCGGGACCGCGACCGCGACGGCATCCCCGACCGCTACGAGCGCCACGGCCGCCGCTGGGACGAAGACCGCGACGGCGTGCCGAACCGCTACGACCGCGACCGCGACGGCGACGGTGTGCCGAATCGCTGGGATCGCCGGCCGGACAATCCCTACCGCCGCTAATCCTGGAAACAGCGCCCCGGCGCTGTTTTTCTTTGTAGTATCCTCTCGGCATGAATGACTATCCCGACCTGGACCGGATCGCCTACAAGGCCGAGCGCGCGGCCAGCCGCCGCCTGGCGCTGGCCGAAGGGCTGCCCACCGACCAGGCGCTGCGCCGCACGCTGGAACTGGCGGCCGGCGCCGCCGGCCTCGCCGCCCTCGTCGAGGGGCGCACCGGCACGCTGGCCGCGCAGGCGGCGCGCGATGCGGCCCGCGCCTCCACAAAAGCCGCTGCGGCCTCGCGGCGCGATGTGCAGCCAAGCGCATGGCGCGCCTGGTTCGACGGCTCCGCGAAACCGAACCCGGGCCGCTGCGGCATCGGCGTGCGGATCGAATGCCCGGACGGCCAGCTCATCGAACTCGCCCGGCCGGCCGGCCACGGCAACAGCAGCGAGGCGGAATACCGCGCGCTGATCGCCCTGCTGGAAACGGCCGCCGCCCACGGCGCGCACGAGCTGACCATCCACGGCGACAGCCGGGTCGTGATCGACGATGTCACCGGCCCCGACCTGTACGCCGCGCCCGCCCTGGCCGGCTATCGCGCCCGGACGCTGGCGCTGCTGGCCCTCCTGCCCGACGTGCGCCTGCGCTGGGTGCCGCGCCACAAGAACACCGGGGCCGACGCGCTGTCGCAGCGCGCCCTCATTTCCTTAGACTCGAATGCAAGCACTCCATCCTGAACTCGACAGCTGGCGTCCCCGCCTCGTCCAACTGGCCGCACAGGCGGTCGCCGACCAGGGCCCCGACGGCGCCCATGACCTGAACCATGTCGAACGCGTCTGGCGCAATGCGCAGGCGCTGCTGGCGCACCACGACCAGGCCGATCCGCTCGTCGTGCTCGCGGCGTGCTACCTGCACGACCTCGTCAACGTGCCGAAGGACGACCCGCGCCGCAGCATTGCATCCCGCCTGTCGGCCGAACTGGCCACCGAGCGGCTGGCGGCGCTCGGCTTTCCGGCGGACAAGCTTGCGGCCGTCGCCCACGCGATCGAAGCGCACAGCTTTTCCGCCGCCGTCCCCGCGACCACGCTGGAAGCCCGCATCGTGCAGGACGCCGACCGCCTGGACGGCCTCGGCGCCGTCGGCCTCGCGCGCATGTTTTATATCGCGGGCCGCATGGGCAGCGCCCTCGCCCACGGCAGCGATCCGCTTGCGCTGGACCGTCCGCTCGACGACAAATCGTATTCGCTCGACCATATCGACGCGAAGCTGGCGCGCCTGCCGGGCATGATGCAGACCGATGCCGGCCGCCGCCTCGCCGAACAGCGGCTGGCGATCCTGACGGACTTCCGCAGCGCCTTCGCGGCCGAATGGGCAGGCATCCCGCACGTGGCAGCTTGATCGAAAAGCAAGCAGTTGTCTGCCGGGCAATCGGTGCTACCATAGGCGTTTTCCGCATCGTCCCGGAACGCCCATGGCCAAAAGCGCGAACCTGAATTTCGTCCTCATCTGCGTGTTCGTCGACATGCTCGGCATCGGCCTCATCGTGCCGGTGCTGCCGAGCCTCGTGGGCGAATTCGTCGACAATCGCACGCAGCAGGCGCTGTGGTACGGCGTGCTGGGCGCCACGTTCGGGCTGATGCAATTCCTGTTCATGCCGATGGTGGGCGCGCTGTCCGACCGCATCGGCCGCCGCCCCGTGCTGCTGTATTCGATGGGCGGCATGTGCATCAACTTCCTCGCGACCGCCTGGGCGCCCAATCTTGCATGCCTGTTCATCGGGCGCGTGATCGGCGGGGCGTCGTCGGCCAGCATGTCCGTCGCGTCCGCGTACGCATCGGACGTGTCGGCGCCGGAAAACCGCGCGAAAAGCTTCGGCAAGATCGGCGCCGCGTTCGGCTTCGGCTTCATCTGCGGGCCGATCCTGGGCGGCCTGCTGGGCAATATGGGATTGCACCTGCCGTTCTACGTGGCGGCCGCGCTGTCCGCCGCGAACTTCGTCTACGGCTACTTCGCCGTGCCGGAATCGCTGCCGCGCGAGCGCCGCGCGGCGTTCCAGTGGTCGCGCATCAACCCGTTCACCTCCCTGCTGCGCCTCGTGCGCCGCACGGATATCCGCGGCCTGATCACCGTCTACACGCTCGTCGCCTTCGCCCAGATGATGCTGCAGTCGACGTGGGTGCTGTTCACGACGTTCCGCTTCGACTGGACGCCGCGCGACAACGGCATCGCCCTGTTCTGCGTGGGCGTGTGCTCGATCGTCGTGCAGGCCGGGCTGCTCGCGCCGCTGATCCGGCGCTTCGGCGATGTGCGGCTGTCGCTGATCGGCCTCGCGTCCGGCGCCGTCACCTACTTCCTGTACGCGATCGCGACGCACGGCTGGATGATGTACGTCTTCATCCTCTGCAACCTGCTGTCGTTCGCCGCGGGACCGGCGCTGCAGGGCATCCTGTCGAAATCGTCGTCCAGCCGCGAACAGGGAGAACTGATGGGCTCCCTGCAATCGATCAGCAGCATCGGCCTGGTCGTCGCGCCGCTCGTCGGCACGCTGCTGCTGGGCGCCGCGAGCGACCTGCCGCCGCAGGACTGGCGCGTGGGCGGGCCGTTCTTCCTGTGCGCCGCCATGCAGGCGGCCGCGCTGCTCGTCGCACACCGCTACTTCCGCCGCCACGGCATTCCCGAGACGGCACCGGCGGCCGAGCAGGCGTGACGCCTTCCGTGCTGTGCGCCGTGCTGGGCGCGGCGTTGCTGCACGCGAGCTGGAACACGCTGCTCAAGCGGCGCGGCGAGCCGCTGCTCGCGACCGTGCTCGTCGTGGCCGGATCGGCCTGCGTCGCCATCGTCCTGCTGCCTTTCCTGCCGGCGCCGGCGCGGGCCAGCTGGCCGTTCATCGCGGCGTCGGGCGTCGTCCAGGCAGCCTACTTCCTGCTGCTCATCGAGACCTACCGCGACGGCCAGGTCAGCCACGCCTACCCGCTGATGCGCGGCTGCGCGCCGCTGCTCGTCGCCATCGTCAACGGGCCGCTGACGGGCGACCGGCTGAGTCCCGGCCAGTGGGTCGCCATGCTGCTGATCTGCGGCGGCGTGCTGGGGCTATGGCTTGCCCCGCGCGCCGCCGGTGCGCGCCGGACAACCGTGTTCGCCCTGCTGACGGCCGGCGTGATCGCGGCCTATACGCTGATCGACGGCCAGGGCGTGCGGCGTTCCGGCGCGCCGGCCGCGTACACGCTATGGATCTTCCTGCTGACGGGCGCCTGGGTGTGCGCCTGGACGGCCCGCGGCCGCGTGGGCGCGCTCGTGGCGTTCGCGCGCGCGCATCCGCTCGTGGCGCCGCTGGGCGGCCTCGCCTCCGTCGGCTCGTACGGCATCGCGCTATGGGCGATGACGCGCGCGCCGGTCGCCGCCGTCGCCGCGCTGCGCGAGACATCGATCCTGTTCGCGACCGCGATCGCCGCCCTCATCCTGCGCGAACCCATCGGCCGCGCACGGCTGGCGGCCGTCACCCTGATCGCGTGCGGCGCGGTCGCGATGCGGCTGGCCTGACCCTATTGTCGAGGCGTCGCAACGACAGTCACCACCGACATGGGCCGCGCATGCACGGACAACCTGGCGCCGCATGATGCGGGTTTCGACGTCGCGAGGCTGTCTTCTGCCTGGGTGATATAGGTCTTGCATGTCATCGTGCCGCGCTTTGCATCCGGCAGCCGGATGTCCAGCATCCGCGACACGATCCCCGGATTGACGGCCACGATGACGACTTCGTGCGTTTCCGGATTTTCGGCCACCAGCGCATCCTGGTTATCGGATTTCAGGAACCGATATCCCGGCCTGATGAATCTCGTAAAATTGGCAAACGCCCAGAATTTCTTGGTGATTTGGTAGTCCGGTCGCTCGAGGTTTGAAAAATCAGTCTTGATCAATCCCCAGTTCGAGCTCTTATTGGGATCGGACGACCTGTTTTCGATGGCTTGCCACAGGACCCAGGCGCGCGGATTCATGCTGTTGATGTCAGTGACGATCTGCTGCGCCAGAGCAATGGCCGGGCGCATGTCGTTGATGTCTTCCCGCACATTGCTGGGCGATAGATCGACTTCCGACATCCATAACCGTTTTCCCGACGTTTCCGCGATGTCCCGCACCCCACTTTTTGCTATCCATTCGTAGGTATGGACGTTGAGTTGCCGGATAACGCTTTTCGCATCGGGTGACAAACCGGCCCAGTCGACGAAAAAAGTCTGGGGATTGGTTTCGTCCGGCCCCGATATTTCCGTCTTCATGCCATATTCGGCCAGCACCTTGGCCAACGCAATGAACATGCGCGATTGCGCTTCCGGCGACCAGTGAGCGCCTTCCTGTTTGTTGGTGGAAAACCAATAAGGCGTATTGGGCTCGTTGACCGGAGACAGGGTCCTGAATCGGATACCGTGGCGTCGCTCGAGCTCCGCCGTGACGCGCGCGAGATATTTGGCAAACTGGGTTTCGAATCCCGGACGAAGGTTGTCCTCCAGCCCATTGACGTTACCGGAAACCAGGCCACTGCGCGTCATGAAATACGGCGGCGAGTTCGAAAACGCCTCCAGGATCAAATCGGGCGGCGCGACCCGAGCCTTGATGGCATCGAGCCACCAGCGCTGCCCGGCATCCGCGGACCAGTCCCAGGCATCGTCGGCGTCCGGATTCCACCCATCCGGCTTGCGCCAGAATCCGGGAATATCGCCACCGGGGCGCAAATACGCTGGTGCCCCGGGCGCATTGCCGCCACCAATATTGTAACGCGCGATATTCAATGCAAGACCGTCCCGCCCATAGAGCAAATCAGCCAACCGGGTGCGCTGCGGCTCGGCGAATTTCCCGGTCACATGGGCAAACCAGGCGAGCGCGGTGCCCCATCCTTCAAACGGCGGCGTCGGATGCCGCCAGTCGACATGGATCACGACGGGAACGGTCGCCGGCTTGTCGCCAGTATGTCCGGCATGGGCGCCGCTTGCCAGGACACCCAATCCGACGACAACCATATACTGCAGTACCTTGCGCAACCTCATTCAGCGATTCTCCATGGTCGAGGCCAGCTTGTGTTCCTTGATGTAGGCGGCGTGATCCGGAAGCCTTGACACGATTTTCTTGAAGTTGCGCTCCAGATTGCTGTACGCATTCGCGAGCATGGCGTCGTCTTGAAGGGCCATCGTAGGCATGTAGGCTCTTGGCCGAATCCCTTGGCCCAACAGGACCGCATGCCACGACGTGCTTTGGAACAGTTCTTCGGCGGCAAGGTTCAGTTGTCCACGCTCACGGAACAGCTCAATTCTTTCCTGGAGACTGTCCGGAATCTGCATGGCTTTCACGTAGCGCCATAATGCCGAGTCGTCACGTTCCGTCGCGTGGTAATGCAGGATGAGGAAGTCCCTGACGTTTTCGACTTCCCGGGTCGCCTCCTTGTTGAAAGCCTGTGCGCACACCGGGGCCAAACCGGCGTCCGGAAAATAGCGGATGAGTCGCTGGATGCTGGATTGAATGAAATGAATACTGGTCGACTCCAGCGGCTCCAGGAATCCGCTGGCAAGCCCGATGGCGACCACGTTCTTCGTCCAGGGCGTCCTGCGCCTTCCTGCCGTGAACTTGATGCGGTTGATCGGCGCCAGCGGCTCCCCCTCCAATCCATCCAGCAGACACCGCTCCGCCGCTTCATCCGTGGCAAATTCGCTCGAATACACCACGCCGTTACCAACGCGATGCTGCAAAGGTATCCGCCACTGCCAGCCGAAAGGTCTGGCGGTGGAAATCGTATAGGGCGTCAGTGCCAGCTTTCGTTCGCAAGGCACCGCACAGGCGCGGTTCATCGGCAGCCAGCGCGACCAGTCTTCATACTCGACACCCAGCTCCTGCCCGAGGAGCATGGCGCGCATGCCGGAGCAGTCGATGAACAAGTCGCCCGGCACGAGCTCGCCCGTCTTGAGCTTCAGGCCTGTGACATGCCCGTTTTCCGGGTCACGCTCCGCCGTCAGCATGTCGCCAATCTTGTGCGACACCCCGCGCGCCAGGCAGACCCCCTTCAAGTATTTCGCATAGCGGCCGGCGTCGAAGTGATAGGCGGACTGGAGGTGCTGCAGCGGATCGCCCGGCCGTTCGGACGCGGGCGCAAATACGTTATGTCGCGCTGCCAACGTGCATAGCGAGAATTCGGAGAAGTCCGAAACCTGCCCTTTCTCCTTCAAACGCAGCCAGTACTGGAAGAAGTAGCCGATGTCGCGCTCCACCCCATACGCGCCGAAAGGGTGGAAATACGTCGAACTGTCGTTGAGCCAGCCGCGAAATTCGATACCGAGTTTGAACGTCGCGCCGGTGGCGCGTATGAACTCGGCTTCATCGATGCCGATCATCTGATGAAACGTGCGGATCGGCGGGATCGTCGCCTCGCCAACGCCCACCGTGCCGATGGCGTCCGATTCCACCAGCACGATCTCGACGGCTTGACCGAACGTGTGGGACAACGCGGCCGCCGTCATCCATCCGGCGGTTCCGCCGCCGAGGATGACAACCTTGGCCATCCATCTATCCTTGACCATCCTGCCCCCTTGTGGATCGCGTTCACAAAAAGCGCGCCGCGGAAAGACCCGCGGCGCGTTCGCTCATATCAGCGTTAGAAGCTTGCCTTCAGGGACACACTATATCGACGATCGTTAAGTTGCCACAACAAACCGCCCGAGGGCCGCTCGACATACGTGTGGTACATCGAGTTCCTCAGATTCACGGCGTCCGCCGACAGCGTGAAGATCTTGTTGATCTGGTAGCTCACCGACGCATCGAGCGATGAATACGGCGCCGCATACTGGTTCGCACCAAACACACCGCTGCCGTTGATCTGGTCGAGGTAGGAGGAACGCCAGTTGTACGCAAGACGCGCTTGCAGCGGTCCCTTTTCATAGAGGCCGATCAGGTTGTAGCTATTCTTCGACAACTTCGGCAAGGGAATGAGGGTTCCGGGCTTGAGCTCGACTTTCGAGTCGACATAGGTGTAGTTGGCCTGGATGCCGAATCCCTTGAACGGGTCGGGAAGGAAATCAAAGAACTGGGTAAAGCCGGCTTCGATGCCTTTTACCGAGCCCTTGCCGAGATTGATGCTGGTGCCGATATCGTAGACGACGCCACCGAAGTTCATCGGTTCGGTGCCGCCGGCCAGGTAACCGTCGATATCCTTCTTGAATAACCCCAGGAACGCCATATTCGACGTGCCCCAATAGTCTTCCAACGTCAGATCGTAGGACGTCGCAGTCATCGGCTTCAGGTACGGATTACCGGAACTGCCCGTCGGGCGGCCGTTGGCGTCGTATTGCGAAGGGATGTTTGGATTCAGCTGGACATGGGCGGCCATGTCGGTAAAGTTTGGCCGCGTCATCGTCTTGCTGTAGCCAAAGCGGACCTGCACATCCTCGTTCAGGTGCAGGCGTGTATTGAGGCTCGGGAGGAAATTCCGGTAGCTGTTATTGAGCGTGGCGGCACGCGACCCGTTGCTGTCCTGGACATAGCCGATCGACGTCTGGTCGGTCTTCACGACGCGAATACCGGCGGTACCGTCGAGTTCGTAACCGAATACGCTGGTACCGAAATCACCCGTGACAAAGAACGACCGCGTCTTTTCGTGTTGCTCGTTGATATCCCCGGGACGGAACGTCGTGTCGAATGTATACGTATTCGGCTTGCCGGCGAATAACTGCGCATACGTCGCGACGGTTCGATCGAGAACGCTCGAGTTGGGATTGGCGTACTCCGGGAACACGGCGACTGGCCAGCCAATACCCGGCTGCATGAAATTGCTGGAAGGCCCAGCGTAGGCGAGATCCGGATGTTGCGCAACCGGAATAAGCGGGCATGCGCCCCAGCTGGGGTTGGTGCCCGTATCGTTACAGACACCGGTATTGTTCCAGTTACCCCGCAACAGCACCTTGGTATCGGCTGCGCGTATGCCGACGTGCAGTTTGGTAAAGAAATGATCGCCGAGGTCATAGTCGAAATCCTGGCTGAGGGCCGACATCTTCAGCTTGTGACGGTCGACCGCATTCGCGAGCCACTCGTAATACCAATTCTTCGGATTGCCGAAATAGGCGTAAGGATTGGCCGGATTGGCTGGATCGACGATAGAAAATGTCGGGATCCGGCCGCGCACGTCGAAAGCCAGGTTCAGGTTGGGGATATTGGCGACACTCCTGCTTTCATTATCGTAAAGCTTGATGGAGTCGCCATTGCGGTCGGCATCGTAGTTGGCACGTTCATACGCGAAGTCGGTCTTCGACTTGAGCCTGTCCGAAATGCGCCACTTGACGTTCACCGCGGACAGGTTCGTGCGATTGCGAACGTCCTGGTCGAACCGGGAGGATGAAAAAATCTGCGGCGACAACGTGCCGCTCGTGGCACTGCCGTCAGGTGCCCACGTCCATGTGGAACCTGCCGCTGCGCGCGGGTCGCTGTTCTTGTCGTCGCCGTAGATGTATTCGCCGCGCCGGATGAACGTGTAGTTCGAATAGAGGTTTTGTGCCGTGAGGAGAACGTCGCTGTTCACCTGCCACTGGTAGGCGAGCGCCAGGCCCTGGCGCTTTCGCTCACCCGAGTCCTCGTACATCTCGAAGGAGGTCGGCACATAGAGTTCCGAAAGCGCCCCCTTGTTCGGCATCGAATTGTAGGCCGCGACCTTGGCCGCCGAGGGCGGTTGCGCCGCGTCCGTCGCACATTTCCCAACCGTTGCCGTCAGGCAGTGCTGCTGCTGTTGAAGAACGGCGTCCTGGCGATAATAGGTCTTGCTCGCGGTCGCATTCACCAGGAAGCCCATGCGGCCGAAATCCGTCTTGAACTGGCGGCTCAACAGGCCCGATCCCGCCGGCGAATACTTGCGAATGCGGTCGTAGTAATTGGACTTGAGCGTAATGACGTTGACGTCTTCTTTCGAGTCGAACGGCAGTCGCGTGCGAATGTTGACCACGCCGCCGACACCGCCTTCGATCAGGTTCGACGCCGCGTTCTTGTACACGTCGACGCCGGCCATCAGTTCGGAGGGGAGCCCTTCCAGGTCCGGTGCCCGGCCCCCGTTCGCCGTGAAGAAGTCGCGCCCGTCGATCAGGTTACGGACTTGCGTAATGCCGCGGATCGTGATCGCGGGCTCGGTGCGATGGTCGTAATCGGTGCCACCCTCGCCATAGCGGCGCTGGATCTGGACGCCGGCGACCCGCTGCAGCGACTCGACCGTACTCACGTCCGGCAGCTTGCCGATATCGGTCGCCTGGATCGAGTCGACGATCTGGTTGGCGTCCTGCTTGAGATCGCGCGCCGATTTCAACGCCGCGCGCTGACCGGTGACGATAACGGTGTTCGGGGCGCTCGTGTCCCCGCTTGCACTCGCAACGTTCGTGTCCTGCGCATGCGCGGCAATGGGCCCTGCCACGAGAAGCGCGCAGGCCTGGGCCACCATCGTCTTTCCAATCGTTTTTACATTTCCGTTTCGCACAGCAAATATCTCCTTATAGTAATTTTTGGGCATTGCCTTGTATGCTGCCGGCTCGTATGGATCACATTCCAGCCGGCGGGAATGTCGCGTAAGTCATCGCCGCTCGACCATCGGAGCAGCGCGACAACGTTATCGCATAAATACAATGTTACGAGAAAGGATTGCCAACAATCCTATGCGGATTTTGTATGGTGGTATAACGATTGCGGATAGATCGGGATAGGCGTCCGGCCCGGCGTGGCCGGGCCGGTACGCGATGCTGCGGCGCGTCGGTGCGGGATCAGAACTTCATTTCGAGCGTCGCGCGCACGCTGCGGTACAGCGGCGTGATGGTGCGCGTCGACTGCGTGCCGTTGCCGGCCAGGACGTAGCTGCTTTCGCTGATATAGTCCTGCGCGAGCAGGTTCGCGGTGGCGACGCGCAGTTGCAGCTTCGGGTCGAATTTCCACAGCGTGTACAGGTCGAGGTCGCGGCGCACGGACTGGTAGCTGATCTGGTTCGCCGAGACGCGCACCTGGCCGCCGTTCTTGAACACGTACGAGCCGCCCACGGTCAGCGGTCCGCGCTTGTAATCGGCACCCAGCGTGGCCGAGACCGGCGTCTGCGCGTCCAGGCGGTTGTTCGGCCCCGGCACGGAGTCGACGGTCGACCAGTTGCGCGACAGGCTCGCGCGCAGGTCGAGCGCCTCTTTCGTGTCGATCAGGGCCTTCAGCGGGAATTTCGCTTCCAGTTCCAGACCGTGGGTACGTGCCTGGCCCGCGTTGGATGGCGTCGACACCCAGCGCGTGCCGTCGAACAGTACCTGGTTGCGCGTGTAGTCGTCGATGCGCCGGCTCGATACGCTCGCCGACAGCAGCGCGCCCTCGGCCCAGTAATGCTCGTACGACGCGTCGATGCCCAGCGCCAGCTCGGGCTTCAGGTTCGGGTTGCCGATGAAATCCGGCTCCGTCTGGCTATTGTTGACGGACGTGAAGCGGTGCGGGATGAGGCTCTGCAGGCCCGGCGCCTTGTACGTGCGCGTGACGGCGAAGCGGACTTGATCCCCCTTCGTGTCGGGCAGCTTGTACAGCGTCTGCATCAGCGGGCTCCACACGGTCGAGCGCGAGTGCGCCGTCGCGAACGTGTTGCCTTCGGTTCTCGTCTGGATGCCTTCCCAGCGCGCGCCCAGGTACACGGACCAGCGCGGCGTCACGTTCCACTCGTCCTGCGTGTAGACCGCCAGCCGGGCGACGTGGGCATTGTAGATTTCGTCGCCGCCGGGCAGCGCGACGTCGGGCCGGAAATAGTCGCGGTCGCGCCGGGCATCGTCGCGCGTCGAATAGCCGCCGTCCCAGCCGAACGCGAGCGCGTGGCCTTGCCAACTGGCGCTTGTGTATTTGCCCATCGAACTGATGCCGCGGTCGGTGCCGGCCGAGAAGATGACCTCGTGCAGCGCTGGGGAGGCCGGGTTGCCGCTGCCCGTGCGATACGTCGCGTTGGCAAGGGCGCCGTACAGCCCGCTCAGCTTGGCGTCCAGCTTGCCGCCGCCCGCGAACTTGTGCACCCAGTTCAGCTCTTCGCGGAAGAAGCGGTTGTCGTTGCTCATCGTCTGGTCCAGCGCGGGATACGCGGCGAGCGGGCCGAGCCGGGTCGTCAAACGCCCCTCGGACGCGTTCTGGAACCGGTTGATGTTGAAGAACGTCTGCGACGTCAGCGTGTCGCCGTTGTCGAAGCTCCAGTTCAGGCGCGGGCTCAGGTTGAAGGCCGTGAACCGGGCGGCGTCGGACTGGCCGCCCAGGCGCAGGCCGTCGAGGCGGCCGGCCGTGTCGAGATGCCGTTCGACGGTCGCCGGCTCGCGCCAGAAGTGCGAGCGCGACAGGTTCGCCGCCAGCGAATACGACAGCTTGCCGGCGCGGTCCGACAGCTGCAGGTTAAAGGACGGATTCGCCACGTCATGCCCGTGGCCATAGCCCGCCTTCAGTTCGCGCTGGGCCGTTTTCACCGTCTTCTTGAGGACGATGTTGATCGTGCCGGCGATCGAT
Source organism: Massilia sp. CT11-137 (assembly GCF_047302885.1). Lineage (NCBI taxonomy): Bacteria > Pseudomonadati > Pseudomonadota > Betaproteobacteria > Burkholderiales > Oxalobacteraceae > Massilia > Massilia sp. CT11-137. The sequence goes on along the minus strand of NZ_JBKYMP010000002.1, from coordinate 2,663,032 downwards.
TGCGTGGAGAATTCCGCGCTCGCCGCGCGCAGCACTTCGATGCGTTCGATGACGTCCGGCGCCAGCGAATCGATGGAAAACCCGGCCGGCGCGCGCTCGCCGTTGAGCAGCACCTGCGTGTAGCCGGCGCCGAGCCCGCGCATGCGGATCTCGCCGCCCCGTCCGCCACCCGTCCCGCTGACGGTCACGCCCGGCACGCGCTTCAGCACGTCGAGCACGCTCGTGTCGCCGTACTTGACGATCTCGTCGTGATTGACGACGATCTTGCTGGCGGTGTCGTCGCGGCGCGGATCATAGGCGTCGGCCGCGCCTTTGACCTCGACTTGCTGGATCTTGTCGTCCTTGGCGAGCGGTGCCGAAGGTTGTTGGGCGTGGGCGATGCACGGGGCGGCGATGGCGGCGATGGCGGCGGCCAGCAAGGTCAGGCGGAATGGCGTTTTCACGGTATGCATGTCAGAATGGCAAAAGAGACCGGCCGCCATTGTCCGACAGATCGCCGGCCTTTTGTTGCTTTTGCGTAAATATTTTTGATATGCATTGGCGCGCGGCCGGCCCTGCGGGCCGCCCGCCCGTGGTTTTGCCTTAGAGAACATCCGTGCCGCTATAATGGCGCGTCTTCATATCGAGGTTCACCGTGTCCGATCGCCTGAAAGTCCTGCCCCAGTACCTGTTGCCGAAACGGCGCCTCACGACGTTTGCCGGCCGCGTGGCCGGTGCCAATGGCGGCACGGTGACGACGCGGCTGATCCGCTGGTTCGTCGCGAAGTACGGCGTGAACATGCTGGAGGCCGAGAATCCCGACATCACGAGCTACAAGAGTTTCAACGAATTCTTTACCCGTCCGCTGAAAGCCGGCGTGCGTCCGCTGGCCGAGGCCGACTTCGTCTGCCCCGTCGACGGCGCCATCAGCCAGTTCGGCGCGATCGACGATCACCACATCCTGCAGGCCAAGGGCCACCGCTTCACGACGACGGAACTGGTCGGCGGCGACGCGTCCCTCGCCAAGCAGTTCCAGCACGGCTGCTTCGCCAACCTGTACCTGTCGCCGAAGGATTACCACCGCCTGCACATGCCGTGCGACGGCAAGCTGACCCGGATGATCTACGTGCCGGGCGCCCTGTTCTCCGTGAACCCGACGACCGCGCGCGGCGTGCCGAACCTGTTCGCGCGCAACGAGCGCGTCGTGTGTGTGTTCGAATCGCCGGAACACGGCACGTTCGTGCTGGTGCTCGTGGGCGCGACGATCGTCGGCAGCATGGCCACCGTGTGGCACGGCGTCGTGAATCCGACGCGCCTGCAGAAGGTGACGGAGTGGACTTACACGGACCGCGACATCGTCCTGAAAAAGGGCGAAGAGATGGGCCGCTTCCTGCTCGGCTCGACGATCGTCATGCTGTTCCGCCCCGACACGATCCGCTTCAACCCGGACTGGGCGCCGGAACGCGCCGTGCGCCTGGGCGAATTGATGGGCAACCGGCCGGCCTGATTGTACTGACAAGTTTTTCGTGGCAGCATGGACGCCTTATTTCATGGAGGCAAGCCATGCAGGACACCCTTACCGTCGCCGGCGCCCAGCAGGACATGCGCACGGCTTACCTGGGCGGCGCGCCCGGCCTGTTCGTGTCGGGCACCGTCTGGACCATCGCCGGTCTCGTCTGCCTGTGGAAGTCGCCGCAGGACGCCGTCTGGGCCCTGTACGCGGGCGGCGTGCTGATTCATCCCGTGTCGTCCCTGCTGACCCGCCTGCTGGGGCGCTCCGGCAAGCACGCCGCGGGCAATCCGCTCGGCATGCTCGCCTTCGCGACCACGATCTGGATGATCATGATGCTCGCCCTCGCCTACGGCATCTCCCTGTGGCGCATCGAGCTGTTCTTCCCCGCGATGCTGTTCGTCATCGGCGGGCGCTACCTGACGTTCGCCACGCTATTCGGCACGAAGCTGTTCTGGGTGTGCGGCGCCGTGCTGGCGCTGGCGGGCTACGGCCTGGCCGCCCTGCATGCGCCGCCGGCGGTGGGCGCATTCGCCGGCGGCGCCATCGAGATCGTGTTCGGCGTCATCGTGCTGGCCGCCCTGCGCGGGACGAGGGAGACGTTGCGCGTATCGGCCTGACGCTTATTCGGACTTGTTCCGGTCCTTGCAGAACACCTCGTCCAGCATATCGAGGAACGCCCGCGTCTTCGCGGGCATCAGCCGGCGGCCCGGGAACACGGCCCAGCCCGTCGAGCCCGGCAAATCCCAGTCCGGCAGCACGCGCACCAGTTCTCCCTTCCTGACGTGCTTGGCCACGATGAAATCCGTGCTCGCCGCGATGCCGGCCCCGCTGCACGCGATCTTCGCCAGCAACTGCGGCGAATTGGCCGTCAGGCGCGCCGTCAACTCCTTTTCCCAACGCACCTTGCCGCGCTGCAGAATCCACGGTACGGCACCGCCGGACCGGCTGAGGATGCACAGCAGGTCATGCTGCAGCAGATCGTCCGGATGCTCGGGCAGGCCCCGCCGCGCGAGGTAGGACGGCGCCGCGTACAGGCCGAACTGCTGGATCGCGACGCGGCGCGCGGCCAGCGTGGAATCCTCGGGCAGGTCGCCCATGCGGATCGCGATGTCGAAGTTTTCCGCGACGAGGTCCACGCGCCGTGGCGACAGGTCCAGTTCCAGCGACACGGCCGGATAGCGGTCCATGAACTGCGGAATCATGTCGGCCATGACGACATTGGCGAAATCCTGCGGCATCGAGATGCGCAGCTTGCCGCTGGGCGCCGCCTGGCGGTGCTGGGCCAGCGCGCCGGCCGCCTCCACCTCTTCCGCCACCTTGCGCGCGTGCTCCAGCAGGCTCGCGCCGAACTCCGTCAGCATCAGGCGCCGCGTCGTCCGCTGCAGCAGGCGCTCGCCCACGCTCGCCTCCAGCATCGCGATGCGGCGCGATACGGTCGACTTCGGCAAATCGAGGCGCTGCGCGGCCATGCTGAAGCTGCCCGCCTCGACGATACGGGCGAACAGCAGCAGGTCGTTCGGTTCGACGTCCATATGATTGTTCCACTCGTTGAATAATGTTATCCATTCTAACGTCTACCGCACGATATTTGGAACCGTTAAAGTGTCCATATCGAAACGCAAACCAAGGAAGACACCATGAACATCCTGCAGATCAATTCCAGCCTCCGCGGCACCCAATCCGAATCGACCCGCGTGGCCAATGCGATCGTCGCCAAAGTGGCCGCCGCCAATCCGGGCGCGACCGTCACGGTGCGCGACCTGGGCGCGAACCCGCATCCGGTGCTGGACGAAGCAGCGCTGGGAGCCCTGTTCACCCCGGCCGACCAGCGCACCGCCGACCAGGCTGCCCGCGTGGCCCTGGACGACGCGCTGATCGCCGAAGCGCAGGCCGCCGACGTGATCGTGCTCGGCGCCCCAATGTACAACTTCGGTATGCCGATCCAGCTGAAAGCCTGGTTCGACGCCATCGCCCGCGCCGGCGTCACCTTCCGCTACACGGAAAGCGGTCCGGAAGGCCTGCTGAAGAACAAGAAGGTGGTCGTGGCCACGGCGCGCGGCGGCATCTACCCGCTTGACGCCGATCCGCAAGTCCCGCACATCCGCATGCTGCTGAACTTCCTGGGCCTGACGGACCACCAGTTCATCTACTCGGCGGGCCTGGCGATGGGTCCGGAGGCGGCGGCGAAAGGCCAGGCCGAAGCGGACGCCGCGGTCGCAGCACTGGCATAAATCATTAACATTGCGTCGAGGAGAGATCATGACCCAGCAAGTGCAAACCCAGGCCGTGGCCACCAGCCGCGGCGTCGAACGCCTCGTCGGCGGCCAGTTCGTGATGGATGGCGCAGGCGTCAAGATCAACCGCGTCCTGACGCAACCGCTGCAGCGCCGCCTCGACCCGTTCCTGATGCTGGACGCGTTCGGCAGCGACAAGGCGGGCGACTACATCGCCGGCTTCCCGGAGCACCCGCACCGCGGCTTCGAGACCGTCACCTACATGCTGACCGGGAACATGCGCCACCGCGACAGCGCCGGCCATGAAGGCGCGATCACGAACGGCGGCGTGCAGTGGATGACGGCCGGCCGCGGCGTGATCCACTCGGAAATGCCGGAGCAGAACGAAGGCCTGATGGAAGGGTTCCAGCTGTGGCTCAACCTGGCCGCCAGGGACAAGATGAGCGCGCCGTGGTACCGCGACATTCCCGCCGAAGCCGTGCCCCGCTTCACCCTGGACTCGGGCGCGACCGTGCAGGTGATCGCCGGCAGCTCCCACGGCGTCGCCGGCGCCGTGCAGCGCGAGGTGACGGAACCGCTGTACCTGGACATCGAGTTGCCTGCCGGCGCCACGTTCGAGCAGGCGCTGCCGGCCGGGCACAACGCGTTCCTGTACGTGTTCCGGGGCGAGGTCGTCGTCGAGGGTAAAGCCGTGCCGCAGGCCCGCATGGCGATCCTCGACAACGCCAAGGCCGCCGACGGCGTGCGCATCAAGGCGTCGCAACCGTCGCGCCTGCTGCTGATCGCGGGCCGGCCGCTGAACGAGCCGATCGCACAATACGGCCCGTTCGTGATGAACACGCAGGCCGAGGTGTTCCAGGCCGTCGAGGATTTCCGTAACGGGAAATTCACGGACAGCACGGCGGCTTCGGCGGCGTAAGCGCTCGAGCTGGTTTTGCGCGCGGGCGAGCGACCTGGGGTCCGCTCCCCGCGCATTTCCTTTTCTTGGTCTACACTAGCGCGCATTGCCCGATTGACGTTCGCTAACGATGCCGCTTCTCCCCGTCCTGTCGTCCCTGCTGTCCCGCGCCAGCCGCGCCCTCGGCCTGGAAAGCGTCGACGCCTTCCCGCCCGGCCACCGCTATTCCCACACGCGCTGGGACCGCGCCTATTTCGACATCGCTTCCGACCTCTCGGCGGACCAGATGGAGACGGCGATCTGCGAAGCCATCACGAACACCCCCACCGTCTTCGCCCACATCACCCATCCGACCCCGCGCATGCAGCGCGCGCTGCTGGCCATCATCCACGCGCGCCTGCGCCGCGGCGGCACGGCGCCGACGGACCTCGTCGCGATGCTGATCGACGCCTGCGACAGCCCGCGCACGCCGGAAGCCCTGCCCGGCCTGCGCGCGGCGCTGGCGTCCACGGACGGCTACGACCCGTCGATGCGCATCGCCCACCTGCAAGCCTGGCTGGCCGACATGCCGGCCGCCTTCGACGTCATCGAAGCGCCGGTGCGGGTGCGGGGCTGAGTGCCGCATCCCAGCGTGCGCGCAGGCGCATGAACGGCGCCTCGACGATGACGTACAACAGCCCCCCGGCCGCCAGCGATGCCGCCATGCATGCGGCGACCGTGATCGCCTCCTCCGCCCCGTGGCCCGCCTGCGCCAGCCGTTGCGCGACGAGGATGCTGACGGATTTGTGCGTCAGGTAGATTGCGTACGACCACAACGCGAGGCCGGCCGCGCCCGGCACGCGCACGCGGTGCAGCAGGGAATGCGGCGCCAGCGCGGCCAGGATCAGCAGGGCAAAACCGAGGGCGAGCAGCGGGTAGCCGGCGACCGTCTGCGCAAATCCATAGTGATCGTCAAGAAACCATGCAAACGCGACACCGATGACGGCGGCCCCGGCCGCGAGCAGCGCATCGCCGTACGCAAGCAAGCGGCGCCACAACCCGGGCGCGCGATGCTTCAGCAGCGCGAGCGCCACGCCCGCCAGCAATTCGTCGGCGCGGCACCAGCTCGAGTAATAGATGTACTGGTAGTAGTAACCGAGTCGGTTAGGTGCATTCTCGCCGTCCTGCCAGATCGTCGCGCGGGCCAGCATGCCGCCCGCGACGGCCAACAGCAATGCGCCCCACGCCCAGCGCTGCCGCACGCCACCTTGCCCCAGTGCGGCACCGAGGATGGCGGCCGCCGGCAACAGCATGTAGAACTGCTCTTCGATGCACAGCGACCACGCGTGCGAAAACGCGGTGCCCGGCTGCAGATGGATGTTTTGCGTGAACGTCAGGTATTGCCACAGCGGGAGCATCGGCGTGTCGCCGCGCCACGCCGGCCACAGCGCGTACAGGGCCAGCACGGCCCAGAAATTGGGAAGCGTGCGCAGCAGCCGCCGCACGTAGAACCGGCCGAGTCCGAACCCGCTGGCGGAACCGAGCGCCGCCAAGATCTGGTTGCCGATCAGGTAGCCGGACAGCGCGAAGAACAGGTCGACGCCCGCCCAGCCCATCGTCCCGACCCAGCCGAACGTGGGCGCGTCGCTGACGAACAGCGTGTAGTGGTGCAGCACGACGAGCGTGACCGCAAGGGCGCGCAAGGTGTCGAGGCCGTGGATGCGGGACGCAGTCCCCGTATTGACGCCGTCCATGCTGACATTCTTCTACGAAAACCACGGATGATGCCATGGGCGGGGCCGGCACGCTACAATGCCGGCATTCTTTTTTCCTGGAACACGACGCATGATCCCCGCCAGCCAGCTGCACTTCAAGTCCGTCAACTACACCGGCCAGGGCCCCGGTCCGAAAGTCATCATCATGGGTGCCACGCACGGCAACGAAAAGTGCGGCACCCAGGCCATCCAGCGGATCATGGCGGAGATCGACGCCGGTACACTCCCCATCGTCAACGGCAGCGTGACCTTCGTCCCCATCGTGAACCCGAAGGCGTATGCGCAGAACACGCGCTCGGGCGACCGCAACCTGAACCGCGACCTGTCGCCGAAAGCGGAGCCGCACGACTTCGAAGACCACGTCGCCAACTGGCTGTGCCCGCTGCTGGCGCAGCACGACGTGCTGCTCGACCTGCACTCGTTCAACGCCGCGCACGGCGAACCGTTCGTGATGGTCGGCCCGCTCGACAACGACGGTCCGCTGGAGCCCTTCACGCACATGCGCGCCGAACGCGCTCTGGCACGCCGCCTGGGCGTGCGCCGCTTCGTCACGGGCTGGATGGCCGCGTACGGCGGGGGCGTCCAGCGCCGCTCGCGCGGCAACGCGCAGGAACTGCAAACGGTGCTGCGCTACGGCATGGGTACGACTGAATACATGCGCAGCACGGGCGGCTACGCGCTGACGCTCGAATGCGGCCAGCACCTCGACCCGCGCGCGCCGGACGTCGCGTACACCGCGATCATGAACACCCTCGCCTTCCTGAAAATCATCGACGCACCGGAACCGGAACCGATCCCGTTCGAACAGATGGAAGCGCTGCAGATGGTCGTCGTGCACGACAAGCTCGACGCCGGCGACCAGTTCACGCGCCAGTGGGCCAGCTTCGACCCCGTCGCGGAAGGCGAACAGATCGGCGTGCGCGCGGACGGCTCGCCCGTCGTCGCGGAATTCGCGGGCCGCATCCTGTTCCCGGACGTGAACGCCCAGCCGAACCACGAGTGGTACTACCTGACGCGTCCGAATCCCGCGTTCGGGCGCGAGTGATGTCGAGGTCTGCGGACTGACGCGGACGGTGCTACGATGTCCGGCACCGTCCACGCCGCCTTCAGACCATGACGTCCAACACCTTGTTCCTCATCCTCGGCATCCACGCGCTGGCGCTGATCTCACCGGGCCCCGACTTCGCCGTCGTGACCCGCACCGCCATCGTCTCCGGGCGCCGCGCCGGCCTGTGGGCCGCCGCCGGCGTCGCGACGGCGATCGGCATCTACGTCCTCATCTCGGTCCTCGGCATGTCGCTCGTGCTGGCCGCGCTGCCGGGCCTGTCGCGCATCCTGGCCGTCGTCGGCGCGCTGTACCTCGCCTGGCTCGGCATCCAGTGCCTGCGTTCCCGCGGCCAGTTGCCCGAGGCGCAGGCGGCCCAGGCCGGCCACAAGGCGTTCGTCAGCGGCTTCCTCACCAACCTCCTGAATCCGAAGGCCATGCTGTACTTCGGCTCGGTGCTGTCCCAGGCATTGAAGCCGGACCTGGCCACGGCCGACGTCGCCCTGCTCTGGACGCTGCTCGTCGCCGAGTCGCTGCTGTGGTTCGCGCTCGTCGCGCTGCTGTTCTCGTCGCGCCCCGTGCTGGCGTGGCTGCGCGCGCGCCTCGTCTGGCTCGACCGGACGGTGGGCGCCATACTGCTCGTGCTGGCCGCCAAGGTCTCCCTGCTCGCCGTGCGCTGAGCGCCGGATCAGCCGCAGGTTGCGCAGGTAGATCGCGACGCCGAGGCCCTGCCCGGCGACGAACACGGGATCGCGCCGGTGCAGTGCATAGGCGAGCAGCAAGAGCGCGCCGGCGATGCTCAGGTACCAGAACGACACGGGGATCACGCTGCGGCGGTTGCGCTCGCTGGCCAGCCACTGGATGACGAACCGCCCCATGAACACGGCCTGTCCGCCGAAGCCCAGCAGCAGCCACCCATCTACCTCAGCCATCCTGCCTCCTTCTCTGGACCCGCTGGACGAGCCGGACCAGGCCGATCTTCGGCGGCCACCAGCGCAGCTGCGGCGCGCGGATCGGCGGTGCTCGGGACAGGCAACCGATGTCCCAGGCGCCCCAGGCGACGCACGCGACCGCGAGCAGGCGCTGTGCCGGCAGGATCGCCGGAATGCCGATGTGGCGACTGACCACGAGGCTCGCCGCGACGGCCATCAGCAGCGCGCCGGCGAGCTTGCCGGCCGGTCCCGCCGTCTGCCATGGTCCGTGCCGGCTGGCCTGCAGCGCGAGGCCGCACCACGCGCCCAGCCAGCCGCCCAGCATGCCCCACAACACGTCCAGCGGCCAGTGCACGCCGACCATGATGCGCGACACCCCGACGAGACTGGCCAGCACGAGCAGCAGGCCGCGCCACAGCCGCCGGCCGCGCACGCCCATCGCCCAGATGCCGGCCAGCGCGAACGCGGCCGCAGCGTGGCCGGACGGGAACGACACGCGGCGGTAGGCCGGTCCGGCCTGGTGAAACGCGCCGCCCGCGAACACGGACAACGGACGCGGCACGTCGACGAACTCCTTCGTGACCTGGGTCCACAGGCCCGCCACGATGGCCGCCAGCAGCGCGGCCCAAAAGAGGCGCGGCGCGCGCCGGATCCAGGGCAGCACGAGCGCGAGCGCCACCGCGCCATCGCCCAGCATCGTCAGGTGGAACCACACGAGGTCGCCGACGGCCTGGCCGGTCCGGTTCAGCCACAGGAACAGCGCACGGTTGGTGTCCGTGGCGAGGATGCCGGCCACCAGCGCCAGCGCGACGGCGGGCGGAAGCCAAGTCCAGGGCGAGCGCAGCGAGACGGGCATCGCCTCACCCTTCCACGCGCACCAGCAGCACGCCGCCTTCGCGGTACAGCACGCGGACGGGCGACGGCAAACCGTCCAGCGCGTCGCTGCGCGTGAGGATGACGTCGCCCGGGCCCGGCGCGTCCGTCGCGGGCGTGACGGCGCCGCGGTAGACGGAAAAGCTGGGCACGTTGATGCGCCAGCTGCGCACGGGCCAGCCGGCATGCCGGGCCAGCAGCGCGGCCCGCTTGACGGGGCCCTGCTGCAGCTCGGCCGCGGCGGGCAGCAGCAGGCCGCCGATGGCGTACGAACAGGCCAGCGCCGCCGCGACGAGGCGGGGCCACGGGCCGCCCGTGCGCGGCCGTCCGGGCCACAGCATCAGCAGCACCACACTAGCGAGCAGCGCGACCGCCTGCGCATGCCAGGCCGGGCCAAGGACGTCGGTCCGCGCCAGCGCGTCGCGCACATAGGCGTTGCGCGCGCCCGGTGCGGCAAGGCGCAGTGCGGACGGCAGGGCCGCGACGGCGCCGCCCAGCACCAGCGCCGGCAACAGTGCCGCCACGCGGCTGCGCAGCGTGTGGCGCCGGCGCGCCATCAGGATGAACAGCGGCGTCGCGCCGTACAGCAGGTAATGCGTTAGCTTGGTGCCCGCCAGCGTGAAGAAGCCGAACACGAACAGGAACCAGCACCACAGCAGGGTGTCGAGCGGTGTCGCGCGCAGCCGCCGCATGCCGGGAAGCGTGGCGAGCAGGAGACCCGTGTACGGCAGCACGAGCAGCAGCAACGCCGGCAGGTAGAAGAAGGGACTGCCCGCGTGCCCTTGCAACGGCACGAGGAAGCGTTCGACATTGTGGCGCATAAAAAAGCCGGCCAGGAACGCATCGCCCCGGGCCGCGTATTCCAGCGCATACCAGGGCCCCGCGACGGCGAGCAGGATCAGCCAGCCGGCCGGGTCGCGCACCGCGCGCCACCAGCCGGCCATCCGTCGCTGCAGCCCGAACGCGAGCAGGCTGGCCGCAGCCGGCACGAGCAGCGCGACCGGTCCCTTCGTCAGCACGCCGAGCGCGATCCAGAAGAATGCGCGGCGGCGCCAGCGCGGCCGCGGGTCGACGAGCTCGCGGTAGACGTCGAACAGCGCCAGCGCGAGAAACAGGTTCAGCAGCGCATCGGCGATCGCGCCCCGGCCGATCACGACGACGCCCGCGCTCGTGGCCGCGATGAACGCGGCGGCGCGGCCCGTGTCGCGGTCGACAACGCGGCGCGTGAACGTGTGAATCGCGGCGATCCACGCCGTGGCCGCGAGCGCGGACGGCAGCCGCAGCGCGAATTCGTCCAGGCCGAACAGGCGCACGGACGCGGCCTGCAGCCAGTAGATGAGAATCGGCTTGTCGAAGCGCGGCTGGCCGTTCAGCCACGTCGACACGTAGTCGCCGCGCACCAGCATTTCCCGCGTCGCTTCGCCGAACGCCCCCTCGTCCACGTCGAACAGCGGGATCGCGCCCAGGTTGTAAAACAGCCCAAGCCACACGGCCGCCGCGAGCAGGACCGGCCATGCCCATGCCGCCAACAGGGCGCGCGCCCCGGACGGGGGCACCGGTACCGTTTGACCACGCGCCGCGCTCATGGCCGCTCCCGTGCCGTACGCGGCCGCTGGTGGGACGGCAGGTCCTCGCCGCTGCCGCCGACCGTCTCGCGCACGAGATAGGCCGGCGCACCGCCCGCTTCGAACCAGGTCCGGGCCACCATTTCGGTGAGGATGCCAGTGCAGACGAATTGCGCCCCGATCACCACGAGCAGGATGGCCAGCAGGAGCAGCGGGCGCCCCGCGATGGCGGCGCCCTCGCCCAGCTTCTGCCACGCCAGCCACCCCAGTGCGGCGAGCCCGGCGCCGCCGCATCCGAGCCCGATGCGCCCGAAGAAGTAACCCGGGCTGGCGCGGAAGCGCACGAAGAACGCCATCGTGAGCAGGTCCAGCAAGACTTTCACGGCGCGCCCGAGGCCGTACGCGCCGTATTTCGAGCGGCCGTGACGGCGCGGGAAGTGACTCACCTCTTCCTCGCGGATGCGGTCCGGCGACGTGAGGGTCGCCATCCAGCTCGGGATGAAGCGGTGCATCTCGCCGTACAGGCGCACCTGGCGCAGCACGGCGGCACGGTAGACCTTCAGCGTGCAGCCGTAGTCGTGCAGCGGCACGCCCGTCAGCAGGCCGATCAGCCGGTTGCCCAGCCGCGACGGCAGGCGCCGCCACAGACCGTCGCGGCGCGCGCGGCGCCAGCCGACGAGGAGGTCGAGGTCTTCGTCGAGCAGGCGGCGCACCATGCGCACGATGTCGTGGGGATTGTTCTGCAGGTCGCCATCCAGCGTGGCGATGACGGTACCGCGCGCGAGATCGATGCCGGCCTGCATGGCGGCCGTCTGGCCGAAGCCGCGGCGCAGGATCGCGCCGCTCAAGTGCCGGGGCCCTGCGGCGACGGCCTCGCGGATGCGTTCGCTGGTACGGTCGCGGCTGCCATCGTCGACGAGGATCAGTTGCCACGGCCACGGCGCGCCCGCCAGCGCGGCCTGGACCTGGGTCACCAGCGGCAGCACGTTGTCTTCCTCGTCGCGCAGCGGCACGACGATTGAGAGCGAATGGCCCGCCCCGGATCCCGGCTCACGCATGGCGAACTCCGTGCCGGCCGGCGTGTGCAACCGGGCCCGGCTTCGCGATGAAGTCCATCATTCCATCTCCTTGTCGATGCCGGCCGCGGCGGGCTGGCAGCGGTATCTTCGCGCGCGGCCGCGATGCGGAGACGATTCAGGTCAAACGTGCGCGGATCGTGCGACAATCGGCAGTCTCGCAAGATCTCGACAGAACGACATGCGAATGGAGAATTACCCAAGGACAGTGCGGTGCGCGGTGATCGCATGCGCGCTCGCCGCGGGCCCGGCGGCACGGGCGCTGGAGGTTCGCGTCGCCTCCCAGGAAGTGCTGGAACCGAAGTGGCTACGCGCAGGCGGACGCGTCACCGGCATCTGTCCGGACATCATGGCGGCCATCCAGAAGATCGAACCACGCCTGCGCTTCACCGGCTACCAGCACACCAGCCGTTCGCTGTCCGGCATCGAAACGGGACTGGAGACGGGCACGCTGGATGCCGCCTGCGGCCTCGTGTCGTCGGCACGCCGGCTCGGCATCGGGCAGCCGGTGGGCAAGCCGATCTACCAGGTCCGTCATTACCTCGTGGTACGCAGGAACGATCCGGTGACGATCGAATCGGAGGAAGACCTCGCGCGGCTGGGCGACCTCGTCACGACGCAGCGCGCCTCGGTGTTCACGGAACGCCTGGTCGCGGCCGGTGTGCGGATCGATGATGCGACCGACGACAACCGCGCGAACCTGCGCAAGATCCTGGCGGGCCACGGCCGCTTTGCCTACGTCAACGACCTCACGCTGCACTACCTGATCCGCCAGGAAGGGCTGGAAAACCGCGTGCGCGTGCTGCCGGTCGTGCTGGCCGACGAGCCGACGTATTTCTGGGTCAGCCGCAGGGCCGCGCCCGCGCTCGCGCCGCTGCTGGGCGCGGCCCTCGACAAGCTGAAGACCAGCGGCGAACTGGACCGCATCTACGCACGCTGGGCCGGCACGCCCTGATGTTGCCCCAGACTCTGATCAGGCCGGCGTCAGCAATTTGAGGCCGACGATGCCGGCCGCGATGAGACCGATCGACAGCAGCCGCAGCGCACCGGCCGGCTCGCCCAGCAGCACCATGCCGGCCACCGCCGTGCCGATCGTGCCGATGCCGGTCCAGACCGCGTAGGCGGTACCGAGCGGCAAAGTCCGCAGCGCCAGGCCGAGCATGCCGACGCTGCCCGCCATCGTGGCGAGCGTAAACACGGATGGCCACAGGCGCGTGAATCCGGCCGTGTACTTGAGTCCGACCGCCCACGCGACTTCCAGCAGGCCGGCCACGGCCAGGTAGATCCAGCTCATCGATTGCTCCTGCCCGACGAAAAACCGGCCAGTATAGCAGGGGTCCCGCGATGCCGCCCCGGCACGGCGAAATCGAGCCGTCCTCTGCAGGATTTCCGACCCTGCTTTAAGATGCCCTCTTGCGCCGCACGAACGCGGCGGATCAACGAAACAGGAGTACCGATGACGACTTTGTTTGACCCGATCAAGGTCGGCAGCCTCGAGCTGCCGAACCGCATCATCATGGCGCCGCTGACCCGCTCGCGCGCCGTGGGCACCGGCCGCGTGCCGAACGCCCTGATGGCCGAATACTACGTACAGCGTGCCTCGGCCGGTCTGATCCTGTCGGAAGCGACCTCGGTGACCCCGATGGGCGTGGGCTATGCCGACACCCCGGGCATCTGGTCCGACGAACAGGTCGAAGGCTGGAAGCAGGTCACCGCCGCCGTGCATGCCGCAGGCGGCCGCATCTTCCTGCAGCTGTGGCACGTGGGCCGCATCTCCGACCCGCTCTTCCTGGACGGCGAGCTGCCGGTCGCGCCGTCGGCCATCCAGCCGAAAGGCACCGTCAGCCTCGTGCGCCCCGTGAAGCCGTACGTCACCCCGCGCGCGCTGACGCTCGAGGAGATCCCCGCCATCGTCGCCGCCTACCGCAAGGGCGCGGAGAACGCGAAGAAGGCCGGCTTCGACGGCGTCGAGATCCACGGCGCCAACGGCTATCTGCTCGACCAGTTCCTGCAAGACAGCACCAACCAGCGCACGGATGCGTATGGCGGCTCGATCGAGAATCGTGCCCGCCTGATGCTGGAAGTGACGGATGCGTGCATCGAGGTGTGGGGCGCCGACCGCGTCGGCATGCACCTGGCCCCGCGTCGCGATGCCCACGACATGGGCGACTCCACGCCGCTGGACACGTTCGGCTACGTGGCCCGCGAGCTCGGCCAGCGCGGCATCGCGTTCATCTGCGCGCGCGAAGCGATCGGCGCGGATCGCCTCGGCCCGCAGCTGAAAAAGATCTTCGGCGGCGTCTACATCGCCAACGAAAAGCTGACGAAGGAAAGTGCCGAGCAATTGCTGACGAGCGGAGACGCGGATGCGGTCGCCTTCGGCCAGTGGTTCATCGCGAACCCGGACCTGCCGGAGCGCCTGAAGCGCAATGCGCCGCTGAACGCGCCGCGTCCGGACAAGTTCTATGCCCCGACCGCCGAAGGCTATACGGACTATCCGGCCCTGCAGGCCAACGGCTGACGTCGCCTTGATGTGCGGACGGACGCCCTGTTCGTCCGAACATCTTCCTCCTTTCTCATGCATATATCGCGGTAAAAAAACCTTCATTCGCAGGCGTCACCGATACGAATACTATTGCTGACATGATATTCTTGTGAGATTCCTACGGGCCGTGGCCACAAGCCGCGGCCTTCGTTCAGCCTCGCAAGGAGTCCCGTGAAGACCTGCCACCCCCGCCTGATGCCGCTCGCCGTCGCCACCGCGCTGGCGTTTGCCTCTACCCCTTTTGTCCACGCCGCCCCAGGCAAAGCGAACAGCGCGGCGCGTGCCGACAACGCCTACCTGTCGCAACTCGACGCGGCCGCCCGCTCGGCGCGCGTGTCCAACGTCGACTACCTGCTCGATTTCACGCTCACCGGCAAGGAGACGTTCAGCGGTACGACGACCCTGGCGTTCGACCTGAAGGATGCGGACAGCCCGCTCACCGTCGACCTCGACAAGGCCACGATCAAGTCGCTGACCGTCAACGGCAAGACCGTCACGCCGCGCTACAACGGCTGGTTCATCACGCTGCCCGCCCAGGATCTGGTCAAGGGCCGCAACACCGTCGTCGTCGCCTACGAACGCCCCCACAGCACGAACGGCGAAGGCCTGCACCGCATGGTCGATCCCGTCGATGGCCGCGTCTACACGTATTCGCATTTCGAACCGGCCGCCGCGCACCAGATGTTCGCCGTGTTCGACCAGCCCGACCTGAAGGCCACATACCAGGTGACCGTGAGCGTCCCGGCCGACTGGCAGGTGATCTCGACGACGCGCGAGACGAACGTCGCCCCGGCCGGCGACCTGCGCCGCTGGACGTTCGCGAAGACCAGGAAGCTGAGCCCGTACAATTTCTCGATGCACGCCGGTCCCTACAAGATGTGGGAAGACACGAGCGGCAAATACCCGATGCGCCTGTTCGCGCGCCAGTCGGTCGCCGCGCAGGTCAAGCCGGCCGAATGGTTCAAGTACACGAAGGCCGGCCTCGCGTTCTTCGACGATTACTTCGGCATTCCCTACCAGTTCGAGAAGTACGACCAGGTGCTCGTGCCGGACTTCCTGTATGGCGCGATGGAAAACGCCGCCGCGATCACGTTCGCCGAGCGCGGCTTCATGTACAAGGCCGACATGACGGCCGAACAGCGCGCGCGCCTCGCCTACGTCATCATGCACGAGATGGCGCACCAGTGGTTCGGCGACCTCGTCACGATGCAGTGGTGGAACGGCCTGTGGCTGAACGAAAGCTTCGCGTCGTTCATGGGCACGCTGGCGACGGCCGAGGCCACGGAGTTCAAGGACGCGTGGCGCGCCTTTTATTCGGAAGGCAAGCAGCGCGCCTACGCGCAGGACCAGCGCACCACCACGCACCCGATCGAAGTCCCGGTGCCGTCGACCCGGAACGCGTTCGACAACATCGACAACATCACGTATTCCAAAGGCGCGTCGACCCTGATGCAGCTGCGCCACCTGCTGGGCGCCGACGTGTTCCGCAAGGGCGTGCACAACTACCTCGTCAAATACCAGTACCGCAACGCGAAGCTGGACGACTTCATCGGCAGCCTCGGCCAGGCCGCCGGCCGCGACCTGACGGGCTGGACGAAGGAATGGCTGTACCAGCCGGGCGTCAACACGATCGCCGCCGACTACACCTGCAACGCCGGCAAGGTCACCGGCTTCACGCTCACCCAGACCGCGCAGAGCAAGGCCCTGCCGACCCTGCGCGAACAACGCGTGCAGGTCGCCGCGTTCCGCCTGGACGGCAAGGAGTACAAGCTCGAACGCAACGTCGCCGTCACGTACAAGGGTGCGAAAACGCCGGTCCCGGCCATGAACGGCGCGGCCTGCCCGGACCTCGTCTACCCGAACTACGACGACTGGGGCTTTGTGAAGGTCCAGCTCGATCCGCGCTCGTTCGACAGCGCACGCAGCCACCTGGCCTTTGTTGCCGACCCGTTGCTGCGCGCCATGCTGTGGCAAAGCCTGTGGGACGGCGTCCGCGACGGCAAGCTTGCCCTCAACGACTTCCTGTCCACGGCACTCAACAATGCGCCGCAGGAAAAAGACTACACACTGCTCGGCGACGTGCTCGGCAAGGTCCTCGGCGCGAAGCGCTATCTCGACCTGATGGATCCGCAGGCCGCATACGCCCAGGCGGTCACCCGCCAGCTGGAAGACATGGCCTGGACCAGCACCCTCGCAAGCAAGGGCGACGACAACTTCCAGCGCCGCTGGTTCGGCACCTATGTCGACGTCGCCAGCTCGCCGGACGCGCTGCGCCGCCTCGCCGCCCTCCTCGACGGCAAGGAACAGGTCGACGGCCTGGCGATCAACCAGGATCTGCGCTGGGCGATCATCGGCCGCCTGAACCGCTACAACTACCCCGGCGCCGCCGCCCTGATCGACGCCGAGCAGGCGCGCGACAAGTCCGACGCCGGCCAGGCCGCCGCCCTGGCGGCCGTCGTCAGCCGGCCCGATCCGGCCGTCAAGACCGAATGGCTGGACACCGTGCACGACCTGCAGACGAAGCTGCCGTTCTCGAAGGTGCGCACGGCGATGGAGCACCTGTACCCGGCCGAACAGCACGGCCTGGGCGAGCAGACGGCAGGCGCGCGTCTTGCACGCCTGCCGCAGCTCGACAAGACGGCCGGTCCTGTCTTCATGCGCGCCTACGGTCCGGCACTGATCCCGGCCGGCTGCACGCCGGCCAGCGTCCAGCGCCTGCAAGCGGCGGCCGACGCCGGCAAGGACCTGTCCGCCGGCACCCGCCGCGCCCTCGTCGACGCGGTGGAGGACGCGCAGCGCTGCGTCACCATCAAGCAGGCGATGACCGCGCACTGACCATGCGGAACGGCGCATACACGCTGCCCAACGCCACGTTCGACGCGCGCCGGCGCGGCGTGCTGGCGTTCACGTGCGCCGCCCACCTGCTGGCGCTGTTCCTGTGGACGCAGGAACGGCGCCTCCTTCCCGTCCGCCCGTCCCGGGCCGTGACGATCCTCCTGCAAACCGACCGTGCCCAGCCTGCGCGGCCGCCGCTGGACGCGGACATGCACCTGCTGCCCGTGCCGCCGATGCCGGCCGCGCCACCCATCGCCGCGCCCGCGATGCAGCCCGAACCCGCGCACCGTGCCGACGACGACGATCTACAGCACGCCACCCGGCGCGACCGGCATGCCGACATACGTGCCGACGCACCTGCCGACGCCGCGCCCGCCGCCGCACCACCGGCGCCGGACACCCTCGCGCCCAACCCCATCGACACGGCCCAGCCGGTCGCCCCGAACACGGACGCGCGCGCCGCGCAAGGCGGCTTTGTGGCCGGTCTCGCGAAGCAGCAGGCTGGGCGCGTCGACCGTGAACTTCGCAAGGGTAAATCGGGCGTGCCGACCGAAGCCGATACCCCGGCGGCCCGTTTCCAGCGCGGGGTCGAGTCCGCCTACATCGACCGCACGCTGACCTGGCAGTCGGACACCTATACGTCGCCGGACGGCGTGGTCATCTACCGCTTCCGCCAGGGCAATCGCGTGCGCTGCCGCCGCGCCGGCGGCGTCGGCATGCCCCTTGCCGGGATGCCGGGCACCGGCTCGATCACGGCGGCAAGCGCGGGCGCCGCCGGCGCCACCGACTGCCCCAAGGGCGTCGTGTGGAACCAGGACTGATGATCGTCGCCGCACTGCCCTAGGGTCTGTCTGACTGAGTGAACGAAATTTTGTTTGGTTGGTCAGATGGCGATGAGCCGAACTGATCTAACTGAACAGCAATGGCGGCAGCTGGAGCCACATTTGCCGCCCAATCCACGTCACGGTCATGCGTATGTCGGGCATCGACATGTGATCAACGGGATCTTGTGGCGATTGCGAACTGGCGCGCCCTGGCGCGACATTCCGCCTCGCTACGGTCCCTGGCAGACCTGCTACGACAGGTTTGTGCGCTGGTCGCGCAACGGTACATGGCACCGCCTTCTCAAGATCATGCAAGCGGCAGCGGATGCGTCTGGCCGCATCGACTGGGATGGCGCTGCGCTTGACGCGACCCATGTGAAGGCGCAACGAAGTGCGGCCGGCGCCCGGAAGACGCTTCCTTCGTCAGAAAAAAGGGGATGTAACTGACGAGTGGCTGGGACATTCGCGTGGTGGCCTCACCAGCAAAATCCATCTCTGCGTAGACGGGCATGGCTTGCCTTTATCTTTCGTAGTCACAGCCGGGCAATGCAGCGACGCGGCGAACATCGGCACCGTCCTTGATGCCATCTCCGTGCCCCGATCGGGACGAGGGCGTCCGCGCAAACGCCCGACGTGCCTACGTGTCGACCGGGCATATGGCGCGCGTCATTATCGGCGAGAGATCCAGCAGCGGGGAATTCGCTGCGTCTGCCCGGAACGACTCGATGCACAGAAAAACCGGCTGCGCAAAGGGCGTCGGGGCGGATCGCCACCGCGCTTCGACGCTGAAGCGTACAAGGGGCGTAACGTCGTCGAGCGCGCCATCAACCGATTAAAAGACTTCCGCGCCGTCGCAACGCGATACGATAAACGCGGCCATAACTTCTTCACCGCCGTGCTTGTGGCGACAATTGTTTTATGGCTGCTCTGAGGTCAGTCAGACACGCCCTAGCGCCGTGCCGACCTGGCCGGCCTGTCGCCGCTTCCTCCTTCCTCGCCATTGCCCGGCTGTTCCGGCGCGCGGCACAGCTCGGCCATCCGTTCCCATGCCCCTTCGGCCTGGCAATGCAGGGGGCATACGCCTGCAGCGCCTTGGACAGGTCGATCGGCTTCATCCCGTTGACCCGGACGTTGTTGTTCACCTTGATGCACATGACGTCCTGCCACGCCGCCGAGTAATTGCGGGGGATGGGTACCGGCCCACGCAACCTGCGTGCTGCCGTTTCACACGCGTCCTGCTTCAGGTACTGCCCCCGCAGGTTGGCCTGGTCGAGCGTCACGTCCAGGCCCTGCTGCAGGTACAACAGAAGAATCATCGTGTACATCGTCGCCCCTCCGTCATTTGCATAGACCGTACGCCATTCCGGCAGTTCGCTGCGCACACCTGAGCTGGATCAGTCCGCGGCATCGGTGCCGCGCTAGCCTGACGATCTCGAAAGGACGGCCATGCTCACACTGATTACCTGGAACATACAATGCGCCCGCACGCCGGACGACGGCGCCGACCTCGACCGCGTCGTCGACCGCGTGCTGGCGTTCGGTGCCCGCTTCGACATCCTGCTGCTGCAGGAAGTCGGCTGCGGCCTGCCCGCGCGCGACGGCCGCCCCATCGGCGACCAGTTCGCGGGGCTCGCCCGGCGCCTCGACCACCTGCACGCCGCGTCCGCGTTCGCCCTCGACGCGTGCAACCCGGACGGGTCCCCGCGCCGCCTCGGCTGCATGACGTTCGCGCGCGGCCACATCGTCCACGTGCGCCGCCACGCCCTGCCCTGGCCGTCCGATCCCGGGGTGCCGGCGATGCCCCGCGCCGCCCTCGAGACCGTCGTCGCGACGGCGGACGGCATGCTGCGCGTGCTGAACGTCCACCTCGAATATTTTTCCGCGCGCCAGCGCATGGCCCAGGTCGGTCACCTGCGCGAGCTCCAGGCGGAAGCGCTCGCGCACGCGGGCGCCGCCGGCGCGCCGGCGGCGCCGCCCGACGGTCCGGGCGGCGTCCCGTTCGCGCCGCTGCCGCATCCCGCCGCCGCCGTGCTCGCCGGCGACTTCAACATGGTGCCCGGTTCGGATGGCCACGCGCGCCTGCTGGCGCCCGGGCCGGACGGTGGCGCCCTGTGGCGCGACGCCTGGGAACTGGCGCATCCCGGCGAACCGCATGCGCCGACCGTGGGCCTGCACGACACCACGGCCGAACCGCCCCGCACGTTCGATTACGCCTGCGTCAGCCCCGCGCTGGCGCCACGGGTGCACACGGTCCGCGTCGATACGGCCGCGAGCGGATCCGACCACCAGCCGCTGCTGCTGGAGCTCGCATGAGCAGCCCGGCCGTAAAGACCATCCTGTGCGCGCGCCGACGTAGAATAGGCGGCACCGCAGCAACTGGAAGGACTTGTCTTGGATTGGGATTTCCCGCACCCGTTCACCCTGCCCCGCGTGCCCGAAGCGGCCGACATCGACGGGCTGAACCACACCAACAACGCCGTCTACGTCCGCTGGTGCGAACAGGCCGGGTGGGCCCACTCGGAGGCGCTGGGCCTGTCGCTGGACGATTACCGGCGCCTCGACCGCGCCATGGCGATCCGGCGCGGCGAATACGATTACCTGCTGCCGACCTTTGCCGGCGAGGCGCTCGTGCCCGGCACATGGCTCGTCGCGGGGGGACGCCAAGCTGGCAATGGAACGCCGTTTCCAGCTCGTGCGCGAACGCGACGGCGCGACGGTGCTGCGCGGCCGCTGGGACCTCGTGTGCATCGAACTGTCGAGCGGGCGCCCGCGCCGCATGCCGCAAGCGTTCCTGGACGCGTACATGACGGTGGTGGTGGACGCGCAGGCCGCGTCCTGACGCGCCGCGGGGCAGCGCCCGCGCGGACGTCAGCCGCCATTTCCCTTCTGTGCCCGCACGAGCCAGCGCAACGCGCCCCACAACAGCAGGATGGCGATTACCGACGAGGCCCCCAGCACCAGCAGCGTGAGGTCGTACCGGGCGTTGCCGAAGATCCAGGCACCGCCCGACACGACCGTGAAGATGTTCGCGAACACGAAGAATTTCGCGGCCGTCAGCAGGCAGTGCCGTGCCGCCCGGTCGCGGACGGCCGGGTCGGCGGACTCGAGGTCCCGTTCGAGCGCCTGCGACGCCGTACTGGCGCTTTCCAGATACCGGTAGATATAGCTTGCGACCACGCTGCTCGCCACGCCCACGAGGACGAGGACGATGTCCTTGGCTTCGATCTGGATGTTCATGGTCTCGGGTCCGTGGGTCCAGCGTCCGGCCGGCTGCCGTCGACGTTCGAGTGGAACGAGGCCGCAAGATTCCGTGCGCGCAGCCGCCAGGCCGATGCGATCAAGCGCCGCCGGCGCGCGCTGGCATCACTCGGCGTCGATGAGGGGCGCAGACCATGACGGCGCACTGAACCGCGGTCAGCGCATCGCCAGCGGCCGGCGCCGGCCCGGCGGCGGAAAGCCGGCGTCCAGCAGCGCCAGGTCGTCGGCCGTGAGTTGCGGCGCGAGGTCCAGCGCGGCGCGGTTGGCGCGCACGTGGGCCGGCTGCACGGCCTTCGGGATCGTGACGACGCCGTCCTGGCGCAGCAGCCACGCCAGCGCCACCTGGGCCGGCGTGACGCCATGGCGGCGCGCCACCTCGCCCAGTTGCGGACGGGTCAACAGCGGCCGCTGCTCGGCCGGCGTCGATTCCAGCGGCGAGTACGCCATCACGGGGATGCCGCGCGCGCGGCACCACGGCAGCAAATCCCATTCCATGCCGCGCTGGACCAGGTTGTACAACACCTGGTTCGCCGCGATGCCGGCACCGCCGGGCAGCGCGGCCGCTTCCAGCATGTCGTCCGTGTCGAAATTCGAGACGCCGTACGCGCGGATCTTGCCCTCGTCGCGCAGGCGCTCGAACGCCTCCAGCGTCTCCGCCAGCGGCACGCTGCCGCGCCAGTGCAGCAGATAGAGGTCGAGATGGTCCGTGCGCAGCCGGCGCAGGCTGCGCTCGCACGCGGCGCGCACGCCCGCGCGCGAGGCATTGTGCGGATAGACCTTGCTGACGAGGACAACGCCGTCGCGGCGGCCGGCGATGGCCGCGCCTACCACTTCCTCGGCACCGCCTTCGCCATACATCTCGGCCGTGTCGATCAGGGTCATGCCGAGATCGAGGCCGAGCCGCAGCGCGGCCACCTCGGCCGCGCGGGCGGACGGATCCTCGCCCATGTTCCAGGTGCCCTGGCCGAGGATCGGGAGCTGCATCATTTCGCCGCCCTGGCCGTCGCGATCTGGTCGAGGATGTGCTTCGGCACGGCGGCGTAGTGCTTGAACTCCATCGTGTACGTGGCCCGCCCCTGCGTCAGCGACCGCAGGGTCGTCGAGTAGCCGAACATTTCCGCCAGCGGCACGACCGCGTTGATCAGCTTCCCGCCGCCGCCCGGGATCTCGTCCATGCCCTGCACGACGCCGCGCCGCGTGGACAGGTCGCCCATCACGTTGCCCGTGAATTCCTCGGGCGTCTCGACCTCGACCTGCATCATCGGCTCGAGCAGTTCCGGCGACGCCTTGCGCATGGCGTCCTTGAACGCCATCGACGCGGCGACGCGGAACGCGTTCTCGTTCGAGTCCACGTCGTGGTACGAACCGAACGTCAGGGTCGCGCGCACGTCCACGACCGGATAGCCCGCCAGCACGCCGTTCGGCAGCGTCTCCTGGATGCCCTTGTCGACCGCGGGGATGAACTCGCGCGGCACGACGCCGCCCTTGATGGCGTCGACGAACTCGTAGCCCTTGCCCGGCTCGAGCGGTTCCAGCTTCAGCACGACGTGGCCGTACTGGCCCTTGCCGCCCGACTGCTTGACGAATTTGCCTTCGACGTTCTCGACGGCCTTCTGGATCGTCTCGCGGTACGCCACCTGCGGCTTGCCGACGGTCGCCTCGACGCCGAACTCGCGCTTCATGCGGTCGACGAGGATCTCCAGGTGCAGCTCGCCCATGCCGGACATGATCGTCTGGCCCGATTCCTCGTCCGTGCGCACGCGGAACGACGGGTCTTCCTGCGCGAGGCGCGACAGCGCGATGCCCATCTTTTCCTGGTCGGCCTTCGTCTTCGGCTCCACGGCCTGCGAGATCACGGGTTCCGGGAACGTCATCTTTTCCAGCACGATGACCTTGTCGGGGTCGGACAGCGTGTCGCCCGTCGTCACGCCCTTCAGGCCGACGGCCGCCGCGATGTCGCCCGCGAAGACCTCCTTGATCTCCTTGCGTTCGTTGGCGTGCATCTGCAGGATGCGGCCCAGGCGTTCCTTCTGGCCCTTGGTCGGGTTGTACACGGTGTCGCCCGAATTCACGACGCCCGAGTACACGCGGAAGAACGTCAGCTGGCCGACGAACGGGTCGGTCATGATCTTGAAGGCGAGCGCGGAGAACGGCTCGTCATCGGACGGATGGCGTTCCAGCGGCCTGTCGTCCTCGTCGTGGCCCGCGATCGCGGGCACGTCCACCGGCGACGGCAGGTATTCGATGACCGCGTCCAGCATCGCCTGCACGCCCTTGTTCTTGAACGCGGAGCCGGCCAGCATCGGCACGATCTCGCCCGCGATCGTGCGGGCGCGCAGCGCCGCCTTGAGCTCGTCTTCCGTCAGCGCCTCGCCGTTCAGGTATTTTTCCGTCAGCTCGGGCGTCGCCTCGGCGGCGGCCTCGATCATCGTCTCGCGCCATTTTTCCGCGACGGGCACGAGGTCGGCCGGGATGTCTTCGTAGCTGAAGCGCACGCCCTGGCTCGCGTCGTCCCAGCGGATCGCGCGCATCTTGACGAGGTCGATCACGCCCTCGAAGTGCTCTTCCGCGCCGAGCGGGATCTGGATCGGCACGGCGTTGCCCTTCAGGCGGTCCCTGATCTGCTGCTGGACGCGGAAGAAGTCGGCGCCCACGCGGTCCATCTTGTTGACGAACGCGATGCGCGGCACCTTGTACTTGTTGGCCTGGCGCCAGACGGTCTCGGACTGCGGCTGCACGCCGCCGACGGAATCGTAGACCATGACGGCGCCGTCGAGCACGCGCATCGAGCGCTCGACCTCGATCGTGAAGTCGACGTGGCCCGGCGTGTCGATGATGTTGATGCGGTGCTCGGCGAAGTTGCCGCCCATGCCCTTCCAGAAGGCCGTCGTCGCGGCCGAGGTGATCGTGATGCCGCGTTCCTGTTCCTGTTCCATCCAGTCCATCGTCGCCGCGCCGTTGTGCACTTCGCCGATCTTGTGATTCACCCCGGTGTAGAACAGGATGCGCTCCGTGGTGGTGGTCTTGCCGGCATCGATGTGGGCGCTGATGCCGATGTTGCGGTAACGCTCGATGGGGGTCTTACGGCTCATCACAATCTCCTGTGGATACGGAACGCCAATGTAAGTGCATATACCCCCACTTTCAAGGCCGGGCCGCGTGAACCGGTCTTAAGGCAGGGGGTATGACTGCACAATGTAACTGAAGTGCGGCGTTCGTGCTGGAGATGCCGCCTGAACGTCGCCCCCGCGGAGGCGGGATGGCGCCACGGGCGCGGCGACGGCTCGAACCTGGATCCCCGCCTGCGCGGGGATGACGGATCATGCGATGAGGATGACTCAGCCGACGATGGTCTGCAGCCCCCGCGCGGGTATCTCGACCGCCACCTCCTGCCGGTCGACGAACAACCGGTAGCGCTGCGGCTGGTCGCTGCGGTTCATGACGACGACGGCGAGGCGCCCGTCCGCGTTGCGGAACGCCGTCGCGTCGAGGGTGCTGCGGCTCGTCGTGGCGCCCACGCGGCGCGCCTTCGGCCGGATGTAGCGGCTGAAGTGGCCGATGGCCGTGTAGATGGGCGTGAACACGAGCTGGCCGTCGTCGCTCGCGTGCAGCGGCGCGAAGCAGAAATTGTTCTTGTGGTTCGGGCCGCCGCGGCTGTCGAGCAGCATGTTCCAGTCGACCCAGCCGCTGGAGCCCGCGTTCAGGTCCGCGATCATCTCGCGGCCGTAGCGTTCGCCGTTGGCCCAGTCCTGCAGGCGCGCGGGATCGAATTTCTCGATGCAGCCTTCCGTCATCAGCAGGTTCACGTCCGGCCAGGCCGCGTGCACGGCGGCGACGTTGCGATGCATGGGTTCGCCGCCCGCCCACGTCTCGTACCAGTGGTAGCCGACGCCCCAGATGTACGGCCGCGCCTTCGCATCCGCGAGAATCGTCGCGGCGCGCTGCGGCAGCAGGTCGCGGTTGTGGTCCCACACGATGACTTTCCTGCCGCCCAGTCCCGCCGCCTTCAGCGCCGGGCCGAGGTGGTCGCCGAGGAAGCGCGTTTCCTCGTCCGCGCTGAAGATCATCGACTCCCACTTCTGCTTCGCCATCGGCTCGTTCTGCACCGACAGGCCCCACAGCGGGATGCCGGCCGCTTCGTACGCCTGCACGAACTTCACGACGTAGCGCGCCCACGTGTCGCGGTACTCGGGCAGCAGGCTGCCGCCGGCGAGCATGCTCTTGTTCGACTTCATCCATGCCGGCGCGCTCCACGGGCTGGCGAACACGCGCAGGTCCGTGCCGTGGGCGCGCGCGGCCGCCAGCGCGGCGCGCAGCAGCGGCACGCGCAGCTTCAGGTCCGGCGCGATGCTGAACGATGAGAGCGACCGGTCGCCGTCGCGCACGTACGTGTAGCTGCCGCTGCCGAAGTCGGAACTGTGGATCGTCGTGCGCAGGATGTTGTAGCCCAGGCCCGCGCGCGGGTCGAAGTAAGCCGCCAGGAATGCCTGCTGCTGCGCCGGGGTCAGGGTCGCGTGGACCTCGGCGACGGCGTCCGTGACGGCGCCGCCGAAGCCGAACACTTCCTGGTAGCGCTTCGACGTGTCGACGAAGACGGCGATGTCCGTCTCGGGCGGCTGGCCCGCCGGCTGGAAGGCGCCGAGCGGACGCGCGGCGAAGCGGTCGGCGCCGGGGGCGGACGTCACGACCTGCCAGCCGGTGCCGCCGGCCGCCGGGGCGGTTGCGGGCGCCGCCGCGGTCCGGCCGGCCACGGCCACCTGTCCGCCCATCAGTGTCGCGGCGCCCAGCAGCCGCATCGCATCTCGTCTCGTCGTCATCGTGTCTCCTGTCTGTGTTGTCGGCCGCGCGATTGGAAACGTTACCAATCGAAGTCGGACGACTATACCACTCGTCGTTTCACGATGTCAAAAGACGTGTCAAAGGATCTCCCGCACCAGCTCGGCCGGCCGGCACAGCCGCACACCCTTGTTCGTGACGACGAACGGACGATTGATGAGGATCGGATGCGCGACCATCGCGTCGAGCAGCGCGTCGTCGGTCGTGGCCGGGTCATCCAGGCCGAGTTCCTTGAACAGCGCTTCCTTGCTGCGCACGGCGTCGCGCACTTGCAAACCCGCGCGGGCGATCAAGTCCTTCAGCTCGTTCCGCGTCGGCGGCTGCGCGAGATAGTCGACGACGCGGGGTTCGGCGCCGGTCGCGCGGATCGTCTCCAGGGTCGTGCGCGACGTGCCGCAGCGGGTATTGTGAAAAATCGTGATATCCATCTTGAAAATCCATGTTTGAGAGGCAAGGATGATACCGACGCGACCGCAACGCTTCCAGTCTTTTTGCTTGTCCGCCTTCTGGTAGCGCTATAAAATGCCCGGTTTGCTTGCCGAGGCGCAATCATCATTGCTTGCAGGCGGCCCGCCGTATGGAGAGAACATGGACGACTACCTGGTGCGCCCCGAGGGGTTGCCGACCTGGCGCCAGCGCGCCGCGCTGCGTCTGCTGAACGCATTCGGCTGGCGCTTCAATTTCAAACCCCTGCCCGGTCCGCACGGCATCGTGGTCGTGTATCCACACACGTCGAACTGGGATTTCCCCATCGGCCTGTTGGCCAAGTGGGCCGTCGGCATCCAGTTCCGCTGGCTCGCCAAGGATTCGCTGTTCCGCGGCCCGATGGGCGCCCTCATGCGCTACTGGGGCGGCGTGGCCGTCGACCGCAGCTCGCCGCAGGGCGCGATCCGGCGCCTCGCGCAGACGATGCACGCGGCCGACTGGTTCTGGCTCGCCATCACGCCGGAAGGCACGCGCAGCTACCGGCCGCACTGGAAGAGCGGCTTCTACCGCATCGCGCTGGCCGCCGACGTGCCGGTGCTGCTCGTCGCGCTCGACTACGGCAAGAAGGTCATCGACGTCACGCGTACGCTGGCGATGACGGGCGACGAGGCGGTCGACATGGCCGCCATCGCGCAGGCGTACGACGGCGTGCGCGCGCTGTATCCGGAGAACGCGGCGCCGATCCGGCTGACCGAACCAGGGTCGCGTTCAGACGACGCCCGCAAGCAGGTATAAGCCGGCCGCGCCGATCGCGACGCCAGCCATCCGGCGCACGCGTTCCCCCGGCAACGCGCCGGCCAGCATCAGCAGGGCGCTCGCGACGAGGAAGCCGGCGCCGCTCGCCATCCCCGCCAGTTCCCGCCCGTGCGCCAGCCCGTGCAGGAACGCGCATCCCCCCACGACGACGATCGCCACCTGCGGCGGCAGGCGCCGCTGCAGGCCCGGCGCGCACGCAACCAGGGCGCCCAGCAGCAGCACGGTCGCGGCGATCGACGTCTCCAGCGCGGGCAGCACGAGGCCCGCGCCGGCGCAGGCCGCGCCGAGCGCCATCATCACGAGGAACGCGGGCGGCAGCACGGCGCCATGGCGCTGCTGCCGGCTCCACAGGCCGACCGCCAGCAGCGCGCACAGGTGATCCAGCCCCGTCAACGGATGCAGCAGGCCGGCCGTGAAGCCGCCGTCGGGATGGCCGGGATGCGCGGCCGCGGGCAGCGCCACGGCAAGGGTCGCAAGCGCGGCGACCGCGCCACCCAGGCGCGTGGACGGACGCGGGCACGGGCCTTCATGACGCACGCGGATGTTCGTGTTGTCGTTCCATTTCATGGCTTTCCCCTTTCATTGGTCAAGTAATCCCTGCTCGCGGATGAAGCAAACGACGGTGTCCACGCCCTCGCCCGTACGCAGGTTCGTGAACACGAACGGCCGCGCCCCGCGCTGGCGCTGTGCGTCGCGCGCCATCACGTCCAGGTCGGCGCCCACGTGCGGCGCGAGGTCCGTCTTGTTGATGATGAGGAGGTCGGAGCGCGTGATGCCCGGCCCGCCCTTGCGCGGGATCTTTTCGCCGCCCGCCACGTCGATGACGTACAGGGTGAGGTCCGACAGCTCGGGGCTGAACGTGGCCGCGAGGTTGTCGCCGCCGGATTCCACCAGCACCAGTTCCAGTGCCGGAAAGTCGGCCTGCAGCCGCGCGATGGCCTCCAGGTTGATCGACGCATCCTCGCGGATCGCCGTGTGCGGGCACCCGCCCGTCTCCACGCCCATCAGCCGCTCGGGCGGCAGCGCATGCGCGCGCAGCAGGATCTCCATGTCTTCGCGCGTGTAGATGTCGTTGGTGATCACCGCCATGTCGTAGCGGTCGCGCATGCGCCGGCACAGCATCTCGCACAGCGCCGTCTTGCCGGAACCGACCGGACCGCCGATGCCCACCCGCAGGGGATTCGATGTCATTGCTTTACCTCTTTCAGGAACGGTATAACCGCCCATGCTGCACCTCGTGCCGCATCGACAGCATGGACAGGCCGGGCGACCAGTTCGACAGGTCCGCATCGGGCAAGGCGCGCGCCGTGGCGGCGGCGCGTTCGAGGTCGGGCCGCAGCGACAGCAGCAGCCGCTGCCCCGCCACCTGCCCCAGCGGCACCGACTTCACGCACACGAGCACCTGGTTCTCGGCCCACGCGAACAGCAGCGCCAGCAGCGCCTCTTCGTGCGGGATGTCGAGCGCGTCGACGGCGCATGCATAGGCGGCCGGCAGCGTCACCTCGTCGCCCAGCAGGCTCACGTCGGCCACGCCCAGCTCCGCGATCAGGCGCGTGAGCGAATAGCCCATCTGGACGGTCTCCGCGCGCGACTCGGCCGTGTCGCGCGACGCGAGGAAGCAGGCGCTCCACTCGTCGACGCCGGCGGCATCGCGCGCGGCGAACGCGTTCAACAAACGCCACAGCAGCGGCGCGTCCCAGCGCGCCAGCACCTGGTCGAGATAGCGCACGAGCCACGCATGCGCGCTCACCGCATCGTGCACGCGGCCTTCCTCGATGGCCGTCTCCAGGCCCTGCGAATAGCTGTAGCCGCCGATCGGCAGCGCCGGGCTCGCGAACTGCAGCAGGTGCAGCAGGCTCGCGGCGTTCATAGGTCCGCCGGACGGTGGATCTTTTGCCGCAGCGGCACGGGCGCCAGCAGGCCGCCGCCGTGGGCGTGATGGCCGTGACCGTGGCCGCCCGCATACGCGCCCGCTTCCGGTTCGAACTTCGCCAGCTCTTCCTCGACGTGCGCGCCCAGGCCCGCCACCATGTCCTTCAGCACCGGATCGACGCGGATGCGCAGCCAGCCCGCGCCGACCTGCGTCTGCGTGTGGCGGTTCCCGAGGTGGAACGCGCAGCGCGCGAGCAGCGTCGGGTTCGCGCAGCGCACGAGATAGGTCGGCTCCGCCGCGGCGACGACCCGCACGACGCGCCCGTCTTCCCCCGCCAGCAGGTCGCCGTCGCGCAGCACCGTGCCGCGCACCAGGAACAGCGCGACTTCCTCGCCGGACGCGAGCCGCGCGCGCTGGCGGCAGCGTTCGCGCTGGTCGTACGGCAGTTCGAGCAGGTCGTGGACGGTGTCCGCGTGGGCGATCTTCGTATGCAGTGACATCATGGTGGCTCCCGATGATCAGAACAGGAAATACCGCTGCGCGAGGGGCAGCACCCTGGCCGGCTCGCACACGAGCAGGCGCCCGTCGGCGCGCACCTCGTACGTTTCCGGATCCACTTCCATGTGCGGCGTGGCCCCGTTGTGGACCATGTCGCGCTTGCGCAATCCGCGCGTGCCGCGCACCGGGATCACGGTCTTCGCCAGTCCCAGCTCGCGCGCGATGCCGAGGTCGAATGCCGCCTGCGACACGAACGTGAACGATTTGCGGAGTCCCCCGCCGAATGCACCGAACATCGGCCGATAGTGCACGGGCTGCGGCGTCGGGATCGACGCGTTCGGGTCGCCCATCAGGCTCGCCGCGATCATCCCGCCTTTCAGGATCATCGACGGCTTCACGCCGAAGAACGCGGGCCGCCACAGCACGATGTCGGCGATCTTGCCCGGTTCCAGCGAGCCCACTGCGTGCGACAGGCCGTGCGCGATGGCCGGGTTGATCGTGTACTTGGCCACGTAGCGTTTTACGCGCGCGTTGTCGCTGCGGGACGAATCGCCTTCGAGCGGGCCGCGCTGCACCTTCATCTTGTGCGCCGTCTGCCACGTGCGGGTGATGGTCTCGCCCACGCGGCCCATCGCCTGCGAATCGGACGACATCATCGAGATGGCGCCCAGGTCGTGCAGGATGTCTTCGGCGGCGATGGTCTCGCGGCGGATGCGCGATTCCGCGAACGCCACGTCTTCCGCGATGGCGGGGTCGAGGTGGTGGCAGACCATCAGCATGTCGAGGTGCTCGTCCAGCGTGTTCACCGTGTACGGGCGCGTGGGGTTCGTCGACGACGGCAGCACGTTGTCCTGGCCGACCGCGGCGATGATGTCCGGCGCGTGCCCGCCGCCCGCCCCCTCCGTGTGGAACGTGTGGATCGTGCGGCCCTTGAACGCGGCCAGCGTGGATTCCAGGAAGCCGGCCTCGTTCAGCGTGTCGGAGTGCAGCGCGACCTGGACGTCCATGCGCTCGGCGACGGACAGGCAGTTGTCGATCGCGGCCGGCGTGCTGCCCCAGTCCTCGTGCAGCTTCAGGCCGACGGCGCCGGCCTCGACCTGTTCTTCGAGCGGCCGCGGCTGGCTCACGTTGCCCTTGCCGAAGAAGCCGAGGTTCATCGGGAACGCGTCGGCCGCCATCAGCATCGAATGGATGTGCCACGCGCCCGGCGTGCACGTCGTCGCGGCGGTGCCCACGGCGGGACCGGTACCGCCGCCCAGCATCGTCGTGATGCCGGACATCAGGGCCTCCTCGATCTGCTGCGGGCAGATGAAGTGGATGTGCGTGTCGATGCCGCCCGCGGTGGCGATCATGCCTTCGCCCGCGATGATTTCCGTCGCGCCGCCGATGGCCATCGTCACGCCGGGCTGGATGTCCGGGTTGCCGGCCTTGCCGATGGCGGCGATCAGGCCATCCTTGATGCCGATGTCGGCCTTGACGATGCCCCAGTGGTCGACGATGACGGCGTTCGTGATCACCGTGTCCATCACGTCCGCGCGGACGCGCTGCGACTGGCCCATGCCGTCGCGGATCACCTTGCCGCCGCCGAATTTCACTTCCTCGCCGTAGATGGCGTAATCCTTTTCGATGTCGATGACGAGCGCCGTGTCGGCGAGGCGGATGCGGTCGCCCGTCGTCGGTCCGTACATGTCGGCATACGCCTGGCGGGAGATCGTGGCCATTCAGGCGCCTCCATCGAGTGGGCCGCCCATCAGGCCCTGGAAGCCATGCACGATGCGCGCGCCGCTCAACGCCACCAGTTCGACGGTGCGCCGCTGACCCGGCTCGAAGCGCACGGCGGTGCCGGCCGCGATGTTCAGGCGCATGCCGCGCGCCAGCTCGCGCTCGAACCGCAGCGCAGCGTTCGCTTCGTAAAAGTGGTAGTGGGAGCCCACCTGCACGGGACGGTCGCCCGCGTTCGCGACGACGAGCGCCACCGTGGGCCGGCCCGCGTTGATGACGATGTCGCCATTCTCGAGGAAGTATTCGCCGGGGATCATGGGGCGCTCACGGGATTGGGTTGTGGACGGTGACGAGCTTGCTGCCATCCGGGAACGTGGCTTCGACCTGGATGTCCGGGATCATCTCCGGCACGCCGTCCATCACGTCGGCGCGCGCCAGGATCATGGTGCCCTCGCTCATCAGCTCGGCGACGCTGCGGCCGTCGCGGGCGCCTTCCATGATCGCGGCCGTGATCAGCGCGACGGCTTCCGGGTAGTTCAGCTTCAGGCCGCGCGCGCGGCGGCGTTCGGCCAGCAGCGCGGCCGTGAAGATCAGCAGCTTGTCTTTTTCGCGTGGGGTCAGGTCCATGGCGATCCTTTACGTATTCCAGATGCGCGGCGGCGTGGCCGGCCGGTCCAGCAGGTGCGGCCGCAGCGCCGTCCACGCCCCCGTCAGCGCGGCACGGGCCCGTTCGCCGTCGTCGCCGAGGAAGCGCGCCACGAACACGTGCTTGACCTGGCTGACGGCGAGGCCCGGATCGACGGCGCGCAGCGCGTCCCGCAGGCCCGCCGGCACCGGCCTGCCGACGGCGACGAGCGTCGCGCAGACGCTGTGTCCCTCCATGCCCAGCGGGCTCGCGAGCAGCGCGGGCGTGGCGCCGCCCTGCTCCCACCACACGGGCCGGCCGTCGATGCGGATGCGCGTGCGCTGCCCCACCTGTCCGCGCGTAAAACGTTCGCCGGACGCGCGGCGGCCGAAGCACAGCACCTCGCTGCCGATGTAGACGGCGCCCGGGGCCAGGTCGACGTCGTGCGCGAGCAACACGTCGGCGCCGTCGTAGACGATGGTTTCCTGCGGCAGCCATTCGATCGCGGCGCCGGGTCCGGCGGCCAGGCGCACGTCCTGGCGCGACGTCCGGCCGTTGGCGCGATACCACTTCGCGGCGCCGGGCGACGTGGCCAGCACGTGGCAGCCGGCCGGCACGTCGAGCGCGATGTCGAGCCGGTCGCCGCCCACGATGCCGCCGGGCGGGTGCACGACGATCACGTGGCAGGTTCCCGGCCCTTCGGGATACAACGCCTTCTGCACGCGCAGCGGCCCGCGGTGCTCGCGCCGGACGAGCCGCGTGCAGCCGCCGTCGCGGGCGAAGCCGAGACGGAGGGATGCGTGCCAGGAGGTGCAGGTTGGATCGTCGAAGGGCATACCCGATGAGTTAGCACGATGCGTGCCACTCGCGGGACGGAGGAACGCGCGGACGCGGCGCACCAGCACGGCACCGGCGGCACCGGAACGGTGCGGGCGCACGCCCGGATCAGGTGATCAATATGATTTCGGCAACGTCAAAGGTGAAGCCGACAGAGGGCCGCGCGTGGCGACCAGGAGAGGAAATCGGAGGGTGTCCGCGGGCCCGACCGGCGATAGCACCGGTCAGGCGGGCGAACCAGGGCCGAAAAAAATTCAGCGGCGGCGGCGCAGCGGGCGGGCGATGCGGACCGGACGCAGGGCGCGTTCGCGGTCGGCGGCACGCTTGTAGGCGGCCAGTTCGAACGTCAGCGCCAGGGCGATGCCGGCCGGGACAGCGGCGGCGAAGCCGAGGGCGAGCAAGGCGACGGTTGACAACAGAATAACGATAGTACTTGGGCGCGGCATGATATCCACCTTTTCTCTAAAACCGTGGTTCCATCCTGCCACAGCTGGGATTTGCTTGCAATCACGTGTCGTGTCGTGCGAGGGCATTCCAGGCATTTGCTGTACTTAAAAAGAGACGTCCGCTGAGCTCACTCAACAAAGTCGACGCGCGCAGGCGGTCCAGCACCGGTCCCTTGACCTCGGCCAGGTGCAGGCGGACGTCGCGCCGGGCCAGGGCGCGATTCAATTCGAGCAACCCGAACAGCGCCGAACTGTCGATGGCGTTCACGGCCGACAGCACGAGCACCAGGTGGCGCGCCTCGCGGTGCGCGGCCAGTTCTTCCTCGATGCGCTCGCTGACCGCTTCGATATTCCCGAAGAACAGCCCCGCGTCCACGCGCAGCAGCAGCACGTTCGGATCCGTCTCGGCCGAGTACCGGTCGATGTTGCGGAAGTGTTCAGTGTGCGGAATCCGGCCCAGCACCGCGATGTGAGGCCGGCTCTCGCGCCAGATCATCGTCCCCAGCGACAGCAGCAGCCCCAGCACGACGCCCGCCTCCACCCCGAGCAGCAGGACGCCGCCGCTAGTGGCCACCAGCGCGAGCGCGTCGGCGCGGTCGTAGTTCCATGCGGTGCGCAGCGTCGACCAGTCCAGCAGGCCGAGCACGGCGACGATGATCGTCGCGGCCAGCACGGGCAGCGGCAGCAGCGCCAACCAGCCGGTGGGCAGCACGAGCGCGCCCGCGAGCAGCGCCGCCGTGATCACGCCCGCCAGCTGGGTCCGCGCGCCGGCCGCGAAGTTCACGGCGGAGCGCGACAGGCTGCCGGTCACGGGAAAGCCGCCGGACAGCGCGCTGCCGACGTTGGCCAGGCCCAGCCCCACGAGTTCGCGGTTCGTGTGCAGTTTTTCGGCGCGCTTCAGCGCGAGCGTCTGCGCACCCGACATCGCGATCAGGAAGCTCATGAAGCCGATCAGGAGGGACGGTTTCAGCAACGCCTGCCAATGCGTGGCGGACGTCGCCAGGCTCAGGCCCGGCAGCCCGGCCGGCACGGCGCCGATCACCTGCACGCCCATGCGGTCGAGGCGCATCGATGCCACGAGCGCGATGCCGCCCAGGACGAGCACCATCGGCGCGAGACGCGCGGCGACGTCGGCCGCGCCGGACGGCATGCCGAGCCGGCGCAGCAGCGGCGCCAGCCAGCGCCGCGCGAACAGCAGCAGCGCGATACTCCCGACGCCCAGCGCGGCGCTGGGACCGTGCACGTGCGGCAGCGCGCCGCCCAGCAGGGTGCGCACCTGCCCCAGCGAGATGACGACGGCGGAGCCCAGCGTGAAGCCGCTCATCACGGGGCGCGAGAAGAAGTTGGCGAGGTAGCCCACGCGCAGCAGGCCGCACGCGAGCAGCACGACCCCGGACACCAGCGCCAGCTGCGCCGCCAGCATGCCGTACAGCGCGCTGCCCGGCGATGCTTGCGGCGCCAGCGCGGACGCCGTCATCAGCGAGATGATCGCCATCGGCCCGACGGATTGCGAGGAACTCGTGCCGAACAGGGCGTACAGCAGCGGCGGCACGATGCTGGCATACAGGCCCGCGACGGGCGGCAGGCCGGCGACGAGCGCGTAGGCCATGCCCTGCGGGATCATCATCATGGCCACGACGATGCCAGCGCCCACGTCGCCCGCGAGATCGTCGCGGCGATACGTCCGCAGCCAGCCGAGCAGGCGCGGATTCGTCGCTACCGTGCGCATCGGCGCGCCGCCGCTCACTGCATCGCCAGTTCGACGCAGTTGCGGCCCGCCCGCTTGGCGCGCGCCAGGGCGGCATCGGTCCGCTGCGTCAGCGAATCGCCGCTTTCCTGCTCGCCCAGCTGGGCCACGCCGAGGCTCACCGTCACGTGGTCGCAGCCGGGAATCTCCGCCTGTTCGATCGCCACGCGCACCTTTTCCGCCATTTTCAAACCGTCGATGGCGCTCGTGTGCGGCGCGATGATGTGGAATTCCTCGCCGCCCGAACGCACGAGGATGTCGCTGGCGCGCAGCACCGCGCGCGTCGTGTCGGCCACGGTGCGCAGCGCCACGTCGCCGACCGGGTAGCCGTACGTGTCGTTGACCGCCTTGAACCGGTCGATGTCGAACGACAGCAGCGCGAGCGGCACGCGGTAGCGGCGGGCGCGCTTGATCTCTTTTTCCAGCAATTCCTCGCCGTGGCGGCGGTTCGCGACGCCGGTCAGCGCATCCGTCGTCGAGATGTACGTGAGGCGCGCCATCAGGTGCTCGTTTTCCTGGCCGATGGCGACGAGGCGCAGGCCGAAGGCGGCCAGGCGCGCCACGTCCTGCAACGTCGCCCACTCGTCCGGCATGAGCTCGCGCGCGGCGCCGAACAGCAGCGACAGCGCGCCGCGCGGCGTGCCGGGACCGTCGGCGGGAATGGGCAGGCCCAGCGCCATCGCGACGCCGTGCGCGCGCAGCCCTTCCGCCAGCGCCGGTTCGCCCGATTGCTCCGGGACTTCGATCAACGCAGCCGCGCCGCCCGCCGCGGCCAGCAGGCCGGGGAATGCGTGGCGCAGCGGCGCCTGCAGGAGGCGGTCCGTGCGCTGCAGCAGCGCGCCGAGCAGCAATCCCTCCGGTCCCTGCTGGGCTTCCAGTTGCAGATCGTTGCCCTCCTTGAGCAGGAAGACGCCCGCATGCAGCACGCCCGGCCACGCGCACAGCGCGGCGCACAAGGCTTCGGACAACGTATGTGCGTCTTCCGCCTCGTCGAGCGCGGCCTGGACGCGGGCGCGCAGGTCCAGCAGGGTGCGCAGGCCGGCGGCGCCGCCCGACGGCGCTTGCGGCTGCGCAAGGCGCCTGCTCACCGCGGCGCGCAGCGCGGCCGCGTCGAGCGGCGTGACGGCATAGTGCACGGGGCCGTGCGCCATCAGCGCGGGCAGCCAGGCGGCGCCGGCGAAAGGACATAACAACAGCACGGGTGCGCCGGCACGGCGAACGACGAGGTCGCCGAGGGCTTCCGCGTCGATGCTGGGCTCGAAGCGGTCGAGGTCAATCACGAGCAGGTCCGGCTGCTCGCGCGCCAGCAGGCTCGCGGCGACGTCGGCACTGTCGGCCAGGTGCAGGCGTGCGAACAGGGAGGCGCAGGCGTCCCCGAATTCGGCGCGCCGTTGCGCCATCGGACTCAGGTAAATCGCGGTCTGCTGCAGCATGAATCACCTCTGGAATACTTTGTTACGCTAACAAGTTTGCCACAAAGCACCTGTAACGGCCAGCAAATGCTCGCAATGTGTGGAAGCGCACCGTCAGCGCGTCCTTCAGGCGGGAATACTGGCGAAATCATGCACAAGGAGACCACCATGGCAATACAGGACGACGCAGCGAACAGGCAGAAGGCCATCCAGAACCGCCAGGACCAGGCTGACGCCAGCATGCAGAAGGGTGACCAGGGGTCGGGCGGCGCAGCCCAGACGGGTATCCAGCAGCCCAGCGGCGACTTCCCCGCCCAGCACCTGGCCAAGCCGGGCATCGAAGCCCAGATGGAGCTGAAGCCGAAGTTCATGGCCGAGCACTACAAGGGCAGTGGCAAGCTGGCGGGCCAGGTCGCCATCGTGACCGGCGGCGATTCCGGCATCGGCCGCGCCGTCGCGATCCTGTTCGCGCGCGAAGGCGCCGACGTCGCCGTCCTGTACCTGAACGAACACGAGGACGCGGCCGAGACGCAGCGCCTGATCGAGGCCGAGGGCACGAAATGCGTGACGGTCGCCGGCGACGTGAAGGACATGGAATTCTGCCAGCAGGCCGTCGACCAGATCGTCGCCAAGTGGGGCCGCCTGGATGTCCTCGTCAACAACGCCGCGTTCCAGGAACACGCCGAGTCGCTGCTCGACCTGACGGAAGACCGCTTCGACGAGACGATGCGCACGAATATCTACGGCTACTTCCACATGGCGAAGGCCTGCCTGCCCTACATGAAGCGCGGCGCCGCGATCATCAACACGGGCTCCGTGACGGGCCTGAAGGGGTCGAAGAAGCTGCTCGACTATTCGACGACCAAGGGCGCCATCCACGCCTTCACGATGTCCCTCGCCGCCAACCTGCTGGACCAGGGCATCCGCGTGAACGCCGTCGCGCCGGGCCCCGTGTGGACGCCGCTGAACCCGGCCGACCAGTCGCCGGAAGACATCACCAAGTTCGGCCAGAGCACGACGTTCGGCCGTCCCGCGCAGCCGGAAGAGCTGTCGCCGGCGTACGTCTACCTGGCATCCAACGTCTGCTCCGGCTATGTGACCGGCGTCGTACTCCCCATCACGGGGTCGGTCGGCGAATAATTGTTGGCTTAACGGGGCCGCGGAGAACCGTAGCGAGCGGCGGCAGATTTGGCCGAGAAGCGCAGCCGTACATCCGGTACGGCTGGTCCGCCACTGCGGAGCATCGCAGGCCGAATATGCAACGCGCAGTAGGTTCTCCGCGGCCCCACTGAGGGAGGCGCACATGGCAAGGAGTATGTGGAAAGGTGCGATCAGCTTCGGGCTGGTGCACATCCCGGTCGAGATGTATCCGGCGGCGAGCGACCAGGGGCTCGACCTGTCGATGCTCGATCGGCGCGACTTCGCGCCGATCGGCTTCAAGCGCTACAACAAGGCGACCGGCAAGGAGGTCTCCTGGGACGACATCGTCAAGGGCTATGAATACAGCGACGGTGAATACGTCGTCCTGTCCGACGAAGACCTGCGCCGCGCCAACCCGGAAGCGACGCAGACGATCGACATCATCGCGTTCGTGAACGCCGAGCAGGTCCCGCTGATCTACTACGAACAGCCCTACTACCTCGCGCCCGGCAAGGGCGGCGACAAGGTCTATGCGCTGCTGCGCGAGACCTTGCGCGACGTCGGCAAGATCGGCATCGCCAACGTCGTCATCCGCGTCAAGCAGCACCTCGCCGCCCTCGTCTGCGTGGGCGACACCATCGTGCTGAACACCTTGCGCTACCCGGACGAGATCCGTCCCACCGACGAGCTGAAGATCCCGGCGGCGGACTCGAAGGCGGCGCAGGTCACGGAGAAGGAATTGCAGATGGCCAGGGCGCTCGTCGAAGGCATGAGCGAGAAGTGGAAGCCGCAGCAGTACCACGACACGTACCGCGAGGACGTGATGGCGCTGATCAAGAAGAAGATCGCCGCCAACCAGACCAAGACACTCACCGAACCGGAGCCGGAAGAAGAGAAACCCGCCAAGTCGAACGTCATCGACCTGGTCTCGCTGCTGCAGGCCAGCCTCGGCAAGAAGCCTTCCAAAGCCGCGGCGGACGACGATGACGACGACGAACCGCCGCCGCGCAAGGCGAGGAAACCGTCTGAGGACGACGAGGATACCGACAAGGACACGGGCAATCGGCCGCCGCCACGCGCGCGCAAGGCGCCTTCGCATGCGGCCACGCACGCGAGCGCAAAACGTACGTCAGCGGGCACGCCAGCGGCCAAGTCGGCCGCGACGAAGACGGCGGCGAAGACGGCGGCAAAGAAAAACGCCGCGAAAGCCGCGCCAAAACCCGCGGCGAAAGCGGCGCCCGCCCGGCGCAGGAAGGCCGCCTGAGTGGATCCCGATACGCTGCTGGACCTGCTGCAATGGCCCGCGATGGCGGTCACGCTGGTGGCCGCCTTCCTCGTCGGCGCCCGGCACGCGAAGAAACGCGTGGTCGGGTTCTGGACCTTCATCCTGAGTAACGTGCTGTGGATCGTGTGGGGCGTGCACGACGAGGCGTGGGCGCTGATCGCGCTGCAGGCCGGCCTCGCGGCGATGAACGTGCGCGCGATCTTCCGCAACGAGCGGGGCGATCCGGCGGATGAACAAGTCGACGCAAAGCGGCGTACTACCCGATAGTGGCGCCGGACCTTTCGCACGTCGTTCCCGCCTCCGCGGTAACGACGATCATTTTTTCTCCGCCTTGAACCCCAGCGCCTTCATCGCCCTGGTCAGCGTGACCGCGCTCTTGTCGTAGTCCGCCCACGGCGCATTGCCCTCGTCCAGCCGGGTGTGCACGTTCTTGACGGTCCACTGGCTGCCCGACTTCAGCTTCGGCAGTTCTTCCCAGCGCACGGGCACGGAGATGCCCAGGCCCGGACGCGCGCGCGCCGACCACGCGGCCACCGTCGTCGCGCCGCGCCCGTTGCGCAGGTAGTCGATGAAGATGCGGCCCACGCGGTTCTTCGCGCCGCTCTTGGCGGAGAAGCGGTCCGGGATCGTCTTCGCCAGGTGGGTCACGATCGCGCGCGAGAAATCCTTCACCGTGTCCCAGTCCAGCTTGGGCTTCAGCGGCACGACCACGTGCAGGCCCTTGCCGCCGCTCGTCTTGAGGAACGGGTTCAGCCCCAGCTCCTCCAGGAACGCACGCACCAGCTGGGCCGCTTCCCGCACCTTCGCAAACTCGACGCCCTCGCCGGGGTCGAGGTCGAACACCATGCGATCCGGCGTGTCGTAGTGTTTCGACGTCGCGTTCTGGCTGTGGATCTCGACGACGTTCCATTGCGCGCTGGACAGCAGGCCTTCGATCGTCGCGATCTCCGTCATGCGCGGGTGGTCCGGGTCGAGCGCCTGATCCATCTGCGCGACGCCGGGCATCTTCGCGGTGTCCGCGACGTGCTTCTGGAAGAACAGCTCCTTGCCGATGCCGTCGGGCGCGCGCACCAGCGAGACCGGGCGGCCCTTCAGGTGTTCCATCATCAGTTCGCCGACCAGCGCGTAATACCGCACCATCTCGACCTTCGTGACGCCGCTTTCCGCATCCATCACGCGGTCGCCGTGCGTGACCTTGAACGTGGCGGGCAGATTGCCCGGCAAGCCGCTCTCCGGCTCGGCCTTCTTCGCCGTCCGCTTGTTCGTCGTCCGCTTGTTCGTCGTCTGTTTAGCGGCGGGTTTCGCATTTTCCACGGG
Source organism: Massilia sp. CT11-137 (assembly GCF_047302885.1). Taxonomy (NCBI): domain Bacteria; kingdom Pseudomonadati; phylum Pseudomonadota; class Betaproteobacteria; order Burkholderiales; family Oxalobacteraceae; genus Massilia; species Massilia sp. CT11-137. The sequence continues at coordinate 2,622,721 of NZ_JBKYMP010000002.1, read as the reverse complement.
CGCCTCCTGCATGTGCCTGGGCAGTTCGCGCACGACGCTCTTCGCCGGCTTGTCCTTGCGCAGGCCCTGGAACACGGGGTGGCGGATGGAGTCGGTGGCCGTCCATTCCGAAAAGCTGACTTCCGCGACCAGCTCCGGCTTCACCCAGTGGTTCGTCCGTCCCGGCACGGCGCGCGCCGGGAACGGATTCTCGTCCGTCTCGATCGCTTCCAGCACCTCGCGCATGTGGCGCAGCGACGCGCCGTTGAACCCGCTGCCGCAGTTGCCCGCGTAGCGCAGCACGCCGTCCTTGTCGTAGTACCCGAGCAGCAGCGAGCCGATGCCCGTGCGGGCGCCATGCGGATCGGTGTAGCCGCCGATGACGAATTCCTGGCGCTGGCCGCATTTCATTTTGATCCACTCGGGCGAGCGGCGCGTGACGTAGCGCGAGTCCTTGCGCTTGCCGATCACGCCTTCCAGGCCGATCTGGCACGCGGCCACGACGAGCTGCGCCGGGTCCGTCCCGAATTCGGCGGAGAAGCGCACCGTGTCCGACGGCCGCGCCGCCAGCGCCTCCTGCAGCAACGGACGCCGCTCGTCGAGCCGCACGTCGCGCATGTCGTAGCCCTTGAAGTACGGGGCGTCGAATATGAAATAAACGATTTGCGCGCTGTTGGAGCCGTCGAACGCCAGCTGCAGCTGGTTGAAATTCGGCTTGCCGTTCTCGTCGTGGACGACGATCTCGCCGTCGTACCAGCCGTCCGGCAGTTTCATCCGGCGGATTTCCTGCTGCAGCGGTTTCAGCTTGTCGGTCCAGTCGTTGCCGTTGCGGGTGACGAGGCGGACGTCCTTGCCCTGCACGCGCGTGACCATGCGGTAGCCGTCGAACTTGATTTCGTAGATGTAGTTTTCCGGATCGGCGGGCGGGCCGTCGACGAGCGTCGCCAGTTCGGGCGTCAGCGTCTCCGGCAGGTCGGCCTTGACGGCGCCGGCGGGCATGGCGCCGCGCTTCGGTTTCGCCGCCTTTCCGGGCACCGGCTTGTCGGCCTTCGGTTCCTCCACCTTCACCTCGGCGCCATGCTCCGGCATCGGCAGATCCTTCACGCTGTCGGGGAATTCGTCGACGACGGAGAATTCGGCGGCCGGCTTCGCGTATTCGTCGTTTTCCTTGATGAGCAGCCACGGTTCCTGCTTGTCGTCTTCATGGCCGCGCAGGCGCACGAGCACCCAGCGGCCGTGCATCTTGTGGCCGTGCATCTCGAACTTGATCTCACCTTTCTTATAACCCTGGCGCGGGTCGCCGACGGGCTCCCACGTCCCTTTATCCCAGATGATGACCTTGCCCGCGCCGTACTGGTGCGGCGGGATGGTGCCTTCGAAATCGGAATACGAGATGGGATGGTCTTCCACGTGCACGGCCATGCGCCGGTCGTGGGTGTCGTAGCTGGGGCCTTTCGGTACGGCCCAGCTCTTCATGACGCCATCGAGTTCCAGACGGAAATCGTAATGCAGGCGGGAAGCCCAGTGCTTCTGGATCACGAAGGTGAGAAGGCCCTTGCTGACCTCCCCACCCTCTGCGGGCTCGGCAGTGATCTTGAAATCGCGCTTGGCCTTGTACAGCTTTAACGGGTCGGGCATGGCATCACCTCTGCAGTGTGTGCCTTAGTGTAGGCAGTAGCTGCAGACGCGACTGTTCGCTGGCTAACTCTATGTGGTGCGCGTGGGCACGGGGTGCCCACCCTACGTGCAACTCGAGCGTAGTCCGCGTGGGCACGGGGTGCCCACGTTCGTATGCATGTTACTTGCGTTCCGCGGCGGTCTGGTCGCGCGCCGCACGGAACTCGGAGTCCTTCGACCAGTTCGGCCAGGCACCCGAATCGGCCAGGTCGCGGCCCACCGAATACAGCACGCCGAGATCGCGCGCCATGCCGGTGAACGGCCACGAGGCGCTCCACTCGTCGGCCGGCTGGTGGTACGCGACGGACACGTAGTTGTCCTCGGCCGCCTTGCCCGCCGCGACGCCGCCCTGCTCCCAGTCCTCGCCCGAACCGAACGAGATCGCCGGCACGCCGTGCTTGGCGAACGGGAAGTGGTCGGAGCGGAAGAAGTGGCCCGCTTCCGGTTTCGGGTCGGCCGAGTAGCGGATGCCGTTCGCCTTGGCCTTCGCGACCAGCTGGTCGAGCAGGTCGAGCTTGGCACTGCCCGAGATCGTGAAGTCGCGCGACGGGCCGTACGGGCTCAGCGCGTCCATGTTGATCACGCCGACCGTCTTGCCCAGCGGGTAGACCGGGTTGTTCGCATAGTATTCCGAACCCAGCAGGCCCTTCTCCTCCGCCGTCACGGCGAGGAAGACGACGCTGCGTTTCGGCGCCGGCGCCTTGGCGTAGGCACGGCCCAGTTCCAGCAGCGCGGCGATGCCGGTGGCGTTGTCGACGGCGCCGTTGTAGATCTTGTCGCCCTTCGCGTCCGGCAGGCCGACGCCCAGGTGGTCCCAGTGGCCGCTGTAGATCACGACCTGGTCCGGGTGCGCGCTGCCCGGACGCACGGCCAGCACGTTCTTCGACGTGATGACCTTGGCGTCGACGGCGTAGTGCGCGGACATCGTCACGCCCTTCAGCTCGACCGGCTTGAAGGCGCGCGCCTGCGCCTGCTTCTTGAGCTTGTCGAAGTCGAGGCCGGCGCGCTTGAACAGGTCGACGGCGACGTCGCGCTGGATCCACGCTTCCACCGGCGCGTGCGCTTCCAGCGGGTTCTTGCGCACGATGTCGTACTGGACGTTCGTGTTCGAATTCTTCACCGTGGCCCAGCCGTACGACGCGGGCGCGGTCTCGTGGACGATCAGCGTGCCCAGCGCGCCGCGGCGTGCCAGTTCCTCGAATTTATAGGTCCAGCGGCCGTAGTAGGTCATGGCCTTGCCGCCGAAGTCGCCCTTGCCGGTCTCGAAGTCCGGGTCGTTGATCAGCACGACGGCCAGCTTGCCCTTCAGGTCCTGGCCCTTGAAATCGTCCCACTTGCGTTCCGGTGCCGTCACGCCATAGCCGACGAACACGAGCGGCGCATTCTTGAAATCGACGCTCTTCGCGCCCGTCATCGCGGCGCGCACGGCGACTTCGTTACCCTGCGTGAAGGCTTTCGTCGTGCCGCCGGCCGTGACGGACACGTCGACCGGGCCGCTGATCTCGAAGCGGCCCAGCGGGACGTCCTGCGTCCAGCCGCGCTTGCCGTCGACGAGGTCGCCGCCCGGCTGCAGGCCGGCCTGCTTGAACTGTTCGATGATGTAGTTGACGGTCTTCGTCTCGCCGGCCGTGTTCGGGCCGCGGCCTTCGAACGCGTCGGACGACAGGACTTTCACGTCCTGCGACAGGATTTTCGGATCGATGTGGACGGCGTCTGCGGCCTGGGCGGCCAGCGCCGCGGTGGCGAGCGCGATGGCGGTCAGGGTGGTACGGAGGGAAGTTTGTAGTGTCACGAGCGGTCTCTTGGGCGTCGAATTATTGGATGGGCACGGATAGTGCCGCCAAAGTATCGTTCGAATGATTTCCACTGTCAAACATCGTTCCGACAAAAGGATTTCCGTACGTACACTTGTAACGGGATGTAAAGGAACGTCAACCACGCGCCGCATGGCCGCGTTTCTGGCCTAGTAGCACACTTTAACGACACCTGAAGGAAATGCCGCCATGAACAAAATCGTCGCCACCCTGATCGCAGGCCTGTTCGCCACCTCGGTGTACGCCCAGACGACCGCCACCCCGGCCACGCATGCCGAAGTCAAGGCCGACAAGAAAGCGGCGAAGGCCGAGGTCAAGGAAGAGAAGGCCGACGTGAAGGCCGACGCGAAGCTGGAGAAGAAAGCCGCCGAAGCCAATGCGGACGTCGCCGTCGCCAAGGCCGACGCCGCGAAGACGAAAGCCAAAGCACACAAGAAAGCCGCCAAAGCCAAGGCGGAAGCCGCAGCCGACAAGGCCGAGGCACACGCAGACCAGAAAGCCGCCGCTGCCAGGTAAGCCCCCTCCGGTAGCGCACAACCGGCTCAAGCCCCTCCATCCTCCGAAGACAGGGTTCGCCCTGTCTTTTTTTCGTCCGCGATCTACAATGGCAGTCCGTTATCAGCCGGGACTACCATGCACGACATCGTCTTTTTGGACCGCGACAGCCTGATCGCCACCATCCGCAAGCCATCCTTCGAGCACCGCTGGCGCGACTACCCCGCCACGAACGCGAACGAGGTCGTCGAACGCCTGCGCGGCGCCACGATCGCCATCACGAACAAGGTGCCGCTGCGCGCGGACGCGATCGCGCAACTGCCGGACCTGAAGATGATCGCCGTGGCCGCGACGGGCACGGACAACGTGGACCTCGCCGCCTGCCGCGAACGGGGCATCGTCGTCGCGAACATCCGCAACTACTCGCTCGTCTCCGTGCCCGAACACTGCTTCGCGCTGCTGCTCGCCGTGCGCCGCAACCTGCGCGCCTACGTGGCCGACGTCGAGGACGGGCGTTGGGAGCAGTCGACACGTTTCTGCCTGCTCGACCACCCGATCGGCGACCTGGCCGGCAGCCGCCTCGGCATCGTGGGCTATGGCGCGCTGGGGCGCCGCGTCGCCCAGATCGCGCGCGCGTTCGGCATGGACGTCGCCGTCACGTCGCGCTCGCCCGTGGCGGACACGGACGTGGTGCAGTTGCCGCTGGATGAACTGCTGGCCACGTCGGACGTCGTGAGCCTGCACCTGCCGCTGACGGACCAGACGCGCCACCTGATCGGCGCACGCGAGCTCGCATCGATGAAGACAAGCGCCATCCTGATCAACACGGCACGCGGGGGCCTCGTCGACGAAGCGGCGCTGGCGCAGGCGCTGACGGACGGGACGATCGCGGGCGCCGGGTTCGACGTCCTGAGCAAGGAGCCGCCCGTGCCGGCCAACCCGCTGCTGCAGCTGCGGTTGCCGAACTTCGTGCTGACGCCGCACGTGGCGTGGGCCAGCGGCGGCGCGATGCAGACCCTGGCCGATATGCTGGTCGATAATCTCGAGGCGTGGGTGGCCGGAAAGCCGACCAACACGGTCTAGCCGTCTGCCCGCAGCGGCAGCTCGACGACGAACACCGTGCCGTGCCCGGGCCGGCTCTCGACCCGGATCGTCCCCTGCAGCAGCGTGGTCACGAGGTTGTACGCGATGTTGAGGCCGAGGCCCGTGCCGCCCTGCCCCATGCGCGTCGTGAAGAATGGATCGAAGATGCGCGACAGGTGCTCCGGCGCGATGCCGCGGCCGTCGTCGGAGAATTCGATGCGCACGCGGTCGCCGTCCAGCGGCCGGGCATGGATGCGCATGCGGCCGCCCGGCGCGTCGAACGCGTGCAGAAGCGCGTTGTTGATGAAGTTGATGACGACCTGGCCGAACGGGCCGGGATAGCTGTCCATCGCAATGCCGGCCGGGACCTGCAGGTCGAGCGTGTGGCCGGCGCGGCGCACCTGGTTCATCATCGTCGCCGCGATCTCGTGGCAGGCCTGGTCCAGGTCGAAGCGGCGCCGCTGCGTGCTGGCCTGGTCCACCGACACCTGCTTGAAGCTGTTCACGAGATCGGCCGCGCCGTGCAGGCTGCGCACGATGAGGCTTGCCGCTTCGCGCGCCGCCGCGATCCACGTCTCCAGGTCCGATTTCTTCAGCGCGTTGTGCGCGAAGCGGTCGGCCAGCGCGTTCGTCTTTTCTTCCAGCGTGCTGGCCATCAGCAGGCTGTTGCCGATCGGGGTGTTCAATTCGTGCGCGACGCCCGCGACGAGGGCGCCGAGCGAAGCGAGTTTTTCGCGCGCGGCCAGCTGGGCCTGGGTTTCCTTCAGCTGGCGGTAGGCGTCCGCATTGTCCAGCGCGACGCCGACATAGGACGCGAGGGTGCTCAGCATGTCGAGCTGCACGTTCTGGTACGCGCCGGGCCGGCCGCTCTGCACCGTGATCACGCCCAGCACGCGCTGGCCCACGAGGATCGGCACGACCATCAGCGAGCGCGGCGCCGGCAGCGTGTCGGCATCCGTGCTGGCCGGATCCGCGCCCAGCACGTCGCGCACGAGTCCCGAGAACCGGGCGTAATCGCGGGCCAGGTCGCCGATCAGGATCTCCTCGCCCGTCACGCGGCAGTATTCGCCGAGGCCGCGCACGCGCGCGGGGAAGCGCCCCTGGTCGGGCACGCGGCGGCCGTCGGCGACGACGTACGGGTAGTCGATCGGCCCGTCCACGCGCGCCACGCCGATCGCGAACAGCGGCGCGTCCATCAGCTGGCGCACCTGGCCGTACACGTTGGCCATGATCGCCTCGCCGTCGAGGTTCGCCGTCAGTTCACGGCCGATGTCGGACAGCAGCGCGATGTTGCGGCGCGCCTGCTCCACCGCTTCCTTCTGCGCTTCCGCCTCCTGCTTGCGCTTTTCCGCCCGTTCCTTCTGCAGCACCAGCTCCGCCGTGCGCGCGCCGACCTGGCGTTCCAGGCGCGCCTTCTGCTGCACGAGCACGCGCACGCGCAAGCGGTACAGCGCGACGGCGATGGTCGCCAGCACGCTCGCCGCGAGCAGCCGGAACCACCACGTCGCCCAGAACGGCGGCGGGATCTTGATGTTCAGGGTAGCCGGACGTTCGCTCCACACGCCGTCCTTGTTGGCGGCCTTCACCTCGAACACGTACTCGCCCGGATCGAGGTTCGTGTAGGTGGCGAAGCGCTTGCGGGCATCCGTCTCGGTCCAGTCCCGGTCGAAGCCGAGCAGCCGGTAGGCGTAGCGGTTCGCCTGCGGATCGGCGTAGTGCAGCGCCGCGAATTCCAGGGTGAACACGGAATCGCGGTGGCTCAGGCGGATGTCGCGCAGGCGGTCGACGGCGACGGGCAGCGCGCGCGGCCGGTTGAACACGAGGAAGTCGGTGATCACGACGGCGGGCGGGAACGGGTTGTCGTGGATGTCCTCCGGCTGGAACGACGTCATGCCGTCGATGCCGCCGAAATGCAGCTCGCCGTCCGCGCCGCGCGCCGCCGAGCCGACGAAGTACGAGCCGTCCGTCAGGCCGTCCTTGGCCGTGTAGTTCTTGTAGCGCCCCGTCTCCGGATCGACGCGGGTGAGGCCCGTCGTCGTGCTGACCCAGATCTGGCCGTTGCCGTCTTCGAGGATGCCGCCGATCGGCACCTGCTCGCGCGTGGGCGCGACGGGGAACCGGCGGAACACCGTCTTGCCGCCCGGCTCCCGCTGCATGCGGTGCAGCCCGCCCGCCGTGCCGACCCACAGGTCGCCGCGCGCGGACTCGTACAGATAATAGACGCGGTTGTGGCCCAGGCTCGCGGGGTCGCGCGCGTCGTGGCGGAAGTGCGTGAACGTGTCCGTCGCGCGGTCGTAGCGGTCGAGGCCATTCTCCGTGCCGATCCAGATCGTGCCGGCACGGTCCTCGAACACGGCGAAGCCATAGTTGTCGCCCAGGCTGGCCGGATTCGCCGGGTCGTGACGCCAGCCGCGCAGCGTGCCGTCCGCCGCCAGCATGAACAGGCCGCCGCGCGTGACGATCCACAGCGCGCCGGTGCGGTCGAGCGTGAGCGCCTGGACCCAGCTGGCGCCCGCCTCGCGCCCGAGCGGCACGGGTGTAAAACGGCCCGTCGCCGAATCGCGCCACGACAGGCCGCTGGGCGAGCCCACCCACAGCCGCCCGCGTCCCGGCAGCACGCTGCCGACCGTGTCGTCCGGCAGGCTGGCGGGGTCGCGCGGATCGTGGCGCAGCATGTTCACGCGGCCGCTCTCCGGATCGAGGTGCAGGATGCCGCCGCCGGTCGTGCCCAGCCACAGGCGGCCGTCGGCGCCGACGGCGATGCTGCGGATCTTGCGCGCACTGCGCGGGTCCGCGACCTGCCCCGGCAACAGCGCGAAGCGGGAAAAGCCGCCGCTGGCGAGGTCCGCGCGATTGACGCCGCCGAACATCGTGCCCGCCCACAGCGTCCCCGTGCGGTCGACCCAGATCGACATGACGCGGTTGTCGGACAGCGTGTGGCGGTCGAGGGGCTGGCTGGTGTAGCCGATGAAGCGCCCGGTCGTGGGGTCGCGCCATTTGAGGCCGTCGAGTTCCGTGCCCACCCACAGCGTGTTGCCCTGGTCGTGGTACAGCGACTGCACGCGGCCGTCGTTCATGCCTTCGTCGGCGCCGACATGGTGGCGCCGCGGCGCACCCTGGCCGATGCGCCACGCTTCCAGGCCGGCGTCGGTGCCGATCCACAGCGTGTCGCGCGGGCCCATCGACAGCGCGACGACCGCATTGCGCTTGCCGGCGTCGATGTCGTAATGCGCGAAGCGGGCGGCGCCCGCCGGCAGGTGGTCGAGACCGACGCCGGTGCCGATCCACAGGCCGCCGCGCGGATCGAGGGCGAGCGCGGTGACGCGGTCGTCGCGCAGGCTGCCGGGATCCTGGCCGTCGTGGCGCAGCGTGCGTAGCGTGCCCGTCGCCGGATCGACGTGCACGATGCCGTCGCTGGTGCCGACCCACAGGCCGTTGGCGCCATCGCCGATGATCGCGGTGACGGCGCTGTTGCGCGCATTGCGTTCCGTGCCGGCCAGCAGCGGCAGGCGAATGAACTTGCGGCTCGCGGGATCGAACCGTGCGAGCCCGCCGCGCGTGCCGAACCACAGCCGGTTCTGGCCATCCTCGTACGCGGCCTGCACGTAGTTGTCGGCGAGGCTGGCGGGGTCGCTGGGGTCGTTGCGGAAGACCTGGTTGCGGTAGCCGTCGAAGCGGTTCAGGCCCGCCTGCGTGCCGAACCACATGAAGCCGTCGTGATCCTGCAGGATCGCGAGGACGGATTCCTGCGACAGCCCTTCTTCCAGCCCGATGCGCTCGAAACGCAGGCTGCGCGAACCGCCCGCCAACGCCAGCGAGCTCACGCAGGCCAGCAGCAGGCCGCACAGCATGCGCCGCAGCGCTTGGTTGACGAATGGGAAGGGTACGGGTTTCCAGGGCACCGGGCTAATCTACCAGAACCCCAAAAAATGTTGAAAGAAATTAAGACTTCCTCATTCGTCATGCCACTGCTATAATGCGTGCATCGGGCGGCTGTAGCTCAGCTGGATAGAGTACTTGGCTACGAACCAAGGGGTCGTGGGTTCGATTCCTGCCAGCCGCACCAAGTGATACGAAAGGCCAGATCGCAAGATCTGGCCTTTTCCATTGGTCGTTCCCATTTGCTGCTCTACATCTCATCATGTCCGACCAGCTCATCATTCGCCCTCTCGATCCCCAGGACCTCGCCGGCTGGCGCCCGCTGTGGGACGGCTATAACGCCTTCTACGGACGCAGCGGCCCCACGGCCCTTCCCGAATCCATCACGCAAGTCACGTGGCACCGGTTCTTCGATCCAGCGGAGCCCGTGCACGCGCTGGTCGCGGAAAGCGCAGGCCGCATCGTGGGTCTTGCCCATTACATCTTTCATCGCAGCACGACGCGGCTGCACGACGTCTGTTACCTGCAAGACCTGTTCACCGCACCCGACAGGCGCGGACTGGGCGTCGGCAGGCAGTTGATCGAAGCCGTCTACGACAAGGCGCGCGCGGCCGGCAGTTCGCGCGTGTACTGGCAGACGCACACGGACAACGCAGCCGGGCGCGCCCTCTACGACAAGGTCGCGCGGCACCTGGGCTTCATCCTCTATGCGCACGAATTGTGACGACCGTGCCAAACACGCTTTTCCAAACAATAATCCGCTGCTATAATGCGTGCCTCGGGCGGCTGTAGCTCAGCTGGATAGAGTACTTGGCTACGAACCAAGGGGTCGTGGGTTCGATTCCTGCCAGCCGCACCAGCTTATACGAAAGGCCAGATCGCAAGATCTGGCCTTTTTCATTTCGCGCTCCCCTCTTCCTCGTCCGGCTGCGCGGTCCCGACGCGGATGCCCCGCCGCGCCAGCGCCTCGCGCAGCAGGAATTCGATCTCCGCGTTCACGCTGCGCAGATCGTTGGCGGCCAGGCGCTGCAGTTGCTCCCACAACGCGGGATCGATCCGCAGCGGATAGGACTTCTTGCCGGGACTTGCCATCGACGCACCGCCTCAGTTGTACAGGGTGCCTGCATTGATGATGGGCTGCGCGTCGCGGTCCGAGCACAGCACGACCAGCAGGTTGCTGACCATCGACGCCTTGCGTTCCGCGTCCAGCTCGACGATCTCGCGCTCGGCCAGGCCTTTCAAGGCATCTTCCACCATCGTGACGGCGCCATGCACGATGCGGGCGCGCGCACTGATGATCGCCTGCGCCTGCTGGCGGCGCAGCATCACCTGGGCGATCTCGGGGGCGTAGGCCAGGTGCGTCAGCTTCGCATCCAGGGTTTCCACGCCCGCCGCCTCGAAGCGCGCCGTCAGTTCCACGCTGAGCGCGTGCGCCACTTCCGCCGCGCCGCCGCGCAGTGTCGTTTCGCCCGGCGCGAGGTCCTCGCCTTCGTCGTACGCATATTGCGCGGCCAGGTGGCGCAGCGCAGCCTCGGCCTGCACGCTGACGTAGCGCTCGAAATCGTCGACCTCGAACAGCGCCTGCGCCGTATCGCGCACGCGCCAGACGACGGCGGCGGCCAGTTCGACCGGATTGCCCCGCTTGTCGTTGACCTTCAGCGTGGACATGTTGAGGTTGCGCGCCCGCACGGTCAGCTTGCGCTTGCGATACAGCGGGAACGCCCAGCGCAGGCCCTCGCCGCGGTCCGTGCCCACGTAGCGGCCGAACAAGGTCAGCACGGCCGTCTCGTTCGGCTGCAGCATGTACAGCCCTGCGCACATGAACACGCCGGCAAGGATGAGCGCAATGCCGGCCAGCGCCGCCCCGCCCGCCAGGCTGCCCAGGATGGACAGGTGGACCAGCCAGGCGCCGGCCAGGACGGCGAGGATGCCACCGCCCAGCGCGAGGTAGCCATTCATCGAAGCGAGCGGTATTTCCTGACGAGTGAGTGCAGACATGCCGGATCCCATGAGGTTATATGAAAGTGATATCACTTTACGATCACCTTTCCGGGTTGTCAAGTATGCCGTTTTGTCATTCGCGGCAAGCCTGCTATAATGCGTGCCTCGGGCGGCTGTAGCTCAGCTGGATAGAGTACTTGGCTACGAACCAAGGGGTCGTGGGTTCGATTCCTGCCAGCCGCACCAACTCATTACGAATGGCTCATAAAACGCGTTGCGGTTTATGAGCCATTTTTCATTGATACGTACGCGGGCACGGCACTGCCGTCGCCGGCACGGCGGCAGCCACGTCCAACAACGCGGCCGGCGTGGCCGGCATCGCGGGCGCGGCCTGCATCATGCCCCTGCGCATCCCTACAGCGACAGCACCGGATGCCAGGCCTACTTCAGCACGATCGCCAGCGGCATCACCTATGCGGCCGACCACGGCGCCCGGATCGCGAACATCAGCTACACCGGCATCGCCGGCAGCTCCGCCATCCCCAGCGCGGCCCGCTACATGAACAGCAAGGGCGGCCTCGTGTTCGTTTCCGCCGGCAATAACAACGTCGACGAGAACGTGGTGCCCGATCCGGCGATGGTCGTCGTGTCGGCGACCGACGGCAACGACGCCAAGGCCAGCTTCTCGAGCTGGGGCAGTTTCGTCACCATCGCGGCGCCGGGCACGAATATCTGGACGACGAACAATTCCCTCGGCTATTCGGCATGGAACGGCACGTCGTTCTCGGCCCCGGTCACCGCCGGCGTCGCCGCGCTGATGATGGCGGCCCGTCCCGATCTGGGCGGCGACACGATCGAGTCGCTGCTGTACTCGACGGCCGTCGATCTCGGCGCGGCCGGCCGCGACCCCATGTTCGGCTATGGCCGCGTGGATGCCGCCACCGCTCGTCATCGACGGCCAGACGAAGGCCCAGGGCACGGGCGGCACGCTCGGCTATAACTGGAACACGCGCAAGGTTGCCGCCGGCCAGCACACCATCACCGCGACGGCGCGCGATGCCGCGGGCAATACGAGCAGCACGTCGGTCACCGTGACGACGAAGTGACCTCGTATTTGCCAAAAGGAAAAAGTCGGCTATAATGCCGGCCTCGGGGCGGCTGTAGCTCAGCTGGATAGAGTACTTGGCTACGAACCAAGGGGTCGTGGGTTCGATTCCTGCCAGCCGCACCAACTTATACGAAAGGCCAGATCGCAAGATCTGGCCTTTTTCTTTATCTTCGCGGATTTCTGCCGAACCGGCATCATTGTCCTTTGCGAAACCGCGATTCGCCGCTATAATGCGTGCCTCGGGCGGCTGTAGCTCAGCTGGATAGAGTACTTGGCTACGAACCAAGGGGTCGTGGGTTCGATTCCTGCCAGCCGCACCAGCTTATACGAAAGGCCAGATCGCAAGATCTGGCCTTTTTCATTGCCGCGCCCCCTCCTGCCAGCCATATCCCCTGCGATTTTGACGAGCGCCCAATGCCCGCTTGCAAACAGAAAAAACTCAGCGGCGGATTTTCTCGCGTCTTTACGTAGGATTGGACCTACAAATACTATGCAATTTGGCTGATTTCCGCCGTCGTTTGATGCCAGACACACCAACTCCTCTATGAAAAGCGGGTGAAAACCGCATCCTCGCGGAAATTATTTATGTTCAGCATCTTTCCACGAAGAAGCGCACACTTCGGTGATTTTTCGTGCGTTTTATCGATGATTTGATACGATGAAGTTCCCCGATTCTTGAAAACCAAGCTGCAGGACGCGGCTGTTTCTTTGCGAGGTAAGAAATGAAAAAATCACTGATTGCTGCTGTTGTATTGGCTTCTGCGTCGTTCGTTTCCACCGCTGCCATGGCGGCCACCGTCGGCAACACCCCGCAGGTCCTCGACCTGACCGACGGCGCCGGCTTCTTCGGCGATACGTTCGCAACCGGTAACAACGGCAATACCTTTGCCGACCGCTTCACCTTCTCCGTCGAAGGCACCACCGGCTGGAACCTCGACGCCATCATCTCGTCGGTGAGCCACAGCGCCGACACCGGTCTCGACATCACTGGCGTGTCCCTGTACAACGCCACCGGCAATGCGCTGATCTCGTCGGGCAAATCGCTGCAGTCCGGCAACATCGACGTCTGGACGATCTCGAGCGACAACCTGTCTGCCGGCAACTACTACCTGCAAGTGAGCGGCAACCTGGTGTCGGACCAGGCCGCGAGCTTCGGCGGCGCGGTGTCCCTGGCTGCCCCGGTGCCCGAACCGGAAACCTACGGCATGATGCTGGCCGGCCTGGGCGTCCTGGGCTTCCTGGCGCGTCGCCGCAAGCAGGGCAAGCCGGCTTGATAGCCCCCTGCGCATGAGTCGGGCGGAAGCGCACGCGCTTCCGCTTTTTTTATGTGCGCAGCTTCTTGATGACGCTGCGGTTCCCCAGGATTTCCTCGATCTGTTCGAAGCGCACGGGCTTGACCATGTGGTGGTCGAAGCCGGCCTCGAACGCCAGTTGGCGGTCCTTTTCCTGGCCCCAGCCCGTGACGGCGACCATGACGGTCATCGTGCAGCACGACAGGTCGCGGATGCCGCGCGCCAGGTCATAGCCGGACATCTGCGGCAGGCCGATGTCGAGGAAGGCGTAATCCGGACAGAAGCGCTTGGCCGCGGCCAGCGCATCCGCGCCGTTGTGCGTGATGACGACGCTGTGCCCCATCGCCGTCAGCAGCGCGCCGATGCTGTTGACGAAGTCGACGTTGTCGTCGGCGAGCAGGATGCGGTACGTTTCCGCGCTGATGAACGACATTGGCGTCGGCTTCGCGGGCAGTTCCGGCTCGACGACGATCGGCAGCCGCACGACGAACTGGCTGCCATGGCCGAGGCCCGCGCTGTGCGCCTCGATGGAGCCGCCGTGCAGCTCGACCAGCTTGCGCGCCAGCGACAGCCCCACGCCCAGGCCGGCCACCGAACGCTCCAGCGTCGAATCGACCTGCACGAACATCTCGAATACGGTGTCCAGCATGTCCGGCGCGATGCCGATGCCCGTGTCGGACACGACCAGCGTCAGCGTGCGGTCATCCACCGTCGCCCTCAGGCCCACACGGCCGCCGCGGTTCGTGTATTTGGCGGCATTATTCAACAGGTTCGAAAGGATTTGCGCGAGACGCGTCGCGTCGCCGTTCAGGAATACAGGGCGGTCCGGCAGGTCGATCGTCAGCTCGTGGCCATGCAGTTCGATGTACGGCCGCACCACCTCCAGCGCATCGTTGACGACCGCTTTCAGTTCCACGCGGCCGCTCTTGATGGTGAATTTGCCCGTGTTGATGCGCGAGACGTCCAGCAGGTCGTCGACGAGGCGCACCATCTGGCGCAGCTGGCGCTCCATGATGTCGGTCGCGCGCTGGGTCGCCTGCGCGTCGCCGCTGCGCAGGCGCAGGATGTCGAGGCCCGTGCGGATCGGCGCCAGCGGGTTCCTCAGCTCGTGCGCCAGCGTGGCGAGGAATTCGTCCTTGCGGCGGTCCGCGAGGCGCAGCGCTTCCTCCGCGCGCTCGCGCACCTGCATCTCGTGTTCGAGGGTCGCGTTCGCTTCCTGCAGCGCGTGCGAGCGGCGGCCGATCTCGGCCAGCATGTCGTTGAAGGCGGCGACAAGCACGCCGATTTCGCCGCTGTCGTTCCCCGGCACGCGCAGGGTGAAGTCGCGCCGCTGCATCACCTGGCGCGCGACGTTCGTCACTGCCGCGAGCGGCCGCGTGATGGCGGCCTGCAGGCGCGACGCGACCAGACCCGCGATCAGCAGCGCACCCAGCATCACGGCGCCGAGGATGGCGCCATAGCTGAACAGGCGGTCGACGAGGCCGTAGCGCGAGCGCAGGTAGACCGTGCCGACCATCTCGCCGTTTTCCACGATGTTGCGGAACACCGCCACTTCGCCGCCCTCGATGCGGTAGCCGGACGGGGCCGGGCGCGCCGGGATCGCCTGGTTCGGGGCCGCCGCGTACGTGGCGAAGCGCGTGCCGTCGCTCGTGTAGATCGCGGCGGCGAGGATCTGCGGGCGCACGCGCAGGACGGCGAGGTTCTGGCGCGCCGTCTCCTCGTCGTTGAACGTGAGGGCCGGGGCCGTCACGCGCGCCATGATGTCGGCCTGCGTCATCAGGTCGTCCGTCCAGTAGCGCTGGAACGCGCGCAGGTCGAACAGCAACATGGCGACGGAAGCCGCCAGTAACGCGACGAACGTCGTCGATACCGCCATCAGAATCAGTTTGCCGCGGACCGTGCCGCCGTCGCGCACCACCATCACTGCGCTCCTTTCTGCACCCGGTTCGCCACCGTCAGCAGGCGCGAACTGAGTTTGATGCCATTGCGTTCCGCCGCATCCAGCGCGACGTCGAAGCGGACCCGTTCGTCCACGATGCGGAAATTGATCACACTACCGACCTGCAGGCCGTTGTCGCATTCGGTCACGACGAGCATCGCCCCGGTCGCCTGGTGGACGATGCGCGCGACCCGCTGCGGATCGCTCCCGCCCACGAACAGCAGGTGCACGCGGGCCGCCGCGTCGCTTTCGCGCAGCTCGCGCACTTCGATCATGCGGTTGTTGACAGTGCGTCCGGCCACCACGCGCGCCAGCTCGACGGCGAGGTCGTTGGCGCCGATCACGCCGATCGTCAGCGGCGCCGTGGCGTCGGCGAACGCGCTCGCGGGAAAATCGGTATAGCCGAGGAATTTGTACAGGAAGGCCGCCTTCACGCGCCGCTCCAGCGGCGCCCCCGGCACGGCGCTCTGCGCGCGCGCGGGCGGCACCAGCCCGGCGCCTGCGCACAGCAAGGCCAGCGAGGCCAGCGCCCAGCCGGCAAAGGACCGGCGCAGGCCTCGATTCATGGATGGCTTCAGTTGACGATGCATCGGCCGGATGGCAAACCCTGGACTGGAAACGGTGGCAGGAAGCGCCCGGGCTTTCGGCGCCCTACGGAACGGCCGGAAATGGACGGCCCATGATAGCCGGGTATGGTCGGCCATGCCAACGCGGCGCCCTGCGGCAACGTCCACGCGGATGGATCGACTCGAAAATTCGTAAACGACAGCAAGGCGTCTTTAAACATTTTGCTATCGTAGAACATTTTCTTTGGTGCACCAAGAGTGACCCGATTGAAGCGTGCACGGCTGTGTCATTTATAAAAGCAATGGCTGACATTAGAAATCTAAATTGGATTTCTTTTTTGCGATGCAGCATTATGAACCTGTCTCCTCTATTCTCCTCCAAGGATAGATTCAGCCCGCTCCCGTAGCGGGCTTTTTTTTGCCCCGGCGCGCGCACGGGGCCGCATATGCTGTGGTGCAATATCAATCGTGCACGATGTTGTTGTTTTACGACCCGGTTACCGCCTTTTCCGACTCTGCGCAGGGCGCGCAGTCGTGTCGCCCCCTGCTTACAATTTGGGGTACTATGCAACCTCTTTTCGTTTAGATAACAATATTTACCGCGCTATGCTCCATCCCGGCAGGTCCGCACACTCTTCCAGTTCCTACGACTGGTCCGCTTCCCGGCTCGGCGAACCGCAGCAATGGCCGCAGGCACTGAGGCTGGCCGCCGACGTCATGTTCAACACGCCGCTGCCCCTGCTGCTCGTGTGGGGACGCGACATGACGGTGCTGTTCAACGACGCCTACGGCGCGCTGGCCGGGCCGGCGTACGGACGGGTCCCCGGCGGCAGCGTGCCGCCCGTGATGCCGCCTCCGCTGGCGGTGGCGGGCGCCGAACTGCAGCGCGCCTGGAACGGCGAGGCCGCGTACGCGCCGGACCGCAACCTCATGTTCGCGGGCAGCGCAGGCGGCAGCGGCCGCTACGACCTGTATTTCACGCCCGTGCGGGGGGACGGCGACGCCGTCGCGGGCGTGCTGTGCGCGCTGGCGCCCGCCGCGCCGGTCGTGGAGGCGCCGGCCGAGTCGAGCGGCCCCATGCGCATCCTCGTCGTCGAGGACAACGTCGACGCACAATACCTCGTGTGCGAGATGCTGCGCGCCTTCGGCCACGAGGCGGACGGCGTCGGTCATCCGAACGACGCGCTCGCGCGCCTTGCGGCCGGGCAATACGACGTGTTGTTCACGGACGTCAGCCTGCCCGGCATGTCCGGCGTCGACCTGGCGCGCCAGGCCGTGACGCAGGCACCGTCGATGCGGGTGATCTTCGCGTCGGGTTATGGCGACACCCTGCTGCGCCACGTGGAATTCCCCTACCTGTCACTGCAGAAGCCCTATGAGCTGGACCAGCTCCAGCAAGCGCTCGACAAGGTGGCGCATCCGCTGCCGGTGCGCACCTGAACGATGGCCCAAAGGTGTGCAACAAAGCGCCCGGGCTGGGCTAGAATCGGTGTACGGCTCATTACGCGCCGTGGACGGACGTGCCCGTCCATTTTGCGTGACACCACCGTCGCGCGCGCAGAGCCCAACACGATGATCGATTTCGAGCCCACCGGCAGTGCACCCCGCCCCTCCGAGCTGACGGACATGCTCGACCCGGCGCCGTCCGCGATGGTCTCGCGCGGAGGCGTACGGTGAGCAACGAGCGCGACGAGCTGCGGCATCCCTCCGCGCAGCCCGCTGCCGCCGCGGCCGCGGCCGCGCGCGAACTGCAGGAAGCGCGCGAAGCCCTGCGCCTGGCCAACGCGCGCATGGAAAACATGCTCGAGAGCCTGGTCGACGGCTTCTGCGCGGTCGACCACCACTGGCGCATCATGTACATCAACGGGCGCGCGCTGGAGATGCTCGCGCCCCTGCAGAAGACCCGGCCCAGCCTGGTCGGCCACGACCTGTGGGCCTCGTTCCCGGAACTGCGCGGCAGCATGCTCGAAACCGTCTACCGGCGCGCGATGGTCAGCCGCGAGACGGCGATCCAGGAATTCTTCTGGCCGGCGCTGAAACGCTGGTTCGAGGTGCGCGCCCATCCGTCGCCGGACGGCCTGACGCTGTACTTCCAGGACATCAACCGGCGCAAGGCCGACCAGCAGGCCCTGCAGCAAGGCAACAGCCGCCTGCAGGTGGCACTGGCCGCGGGCCGCCTGGGCGACTGGCGCTGGGACGCCGCCAGCGACCGCGTGATGCTGGGCGAACGGGCGGCCGCCATCTTCGGCCTGCCGGCCGAGCAGCCGCTCGCGTGGAGCGAACTGCGCGCCCGCATCGACCCGGGCGACCGCGAAAGCGTGCGCCGCGCCGTGCTGCAAGCCTTTGCCGGCCACAGCGACCTCGAACTGGAATGCCGCCTGCCGGGCCCGAGCGGCGAACCGCGCTGGGTGGCGCTCGTGGGCCGCGCCGATTACGCCGACCAGGCGCGGCGCGAAGGCGTGCTCGGCATGACCGGCGTCGTGCAGGACGTCACGGCCCGGCGCAGCGCCGCCGACGCCTTGCGCCAGAGCGAGGAAGTATTGCGCGCGCTGGCCAACACGATCCCGCAGCTGGCCTGGATGGCGCAGGCCGACGGCGCCATCGTCTGGTTCAACGAACGCTGGTTCGAATACACGGGCACGACGCCGGACCAGGTCGTGGGCTGGGGCTGGCAGACGGCCGTCGAGCCGACGGTGCTGCCGGCCGTGCTGGAGCGCTGGAACGCGAGCATCAAGAGCGGCGACCCGTTCGAAATGGAATACCCGATCCGTGGCGCGGACGGCCAGTACCGCTGGTTCCTCACGCGGGTGAATCCCGTCCGCGACCGCCACGGCAAGGTCTTGCGCTGGTTCGGCACGGACACGGACGTCGACGAGGTCAAGCGGGCCGAGCAGGCGCTGCGGGACGAATCGCACGTGCTCGAACTGCTCAACAGCACCGGCAGCGCGCTCGCTTCCACGCGCGACCTGCGCTCGCTGCTGCAAGTCGCCACGGACGCCGCCACGGGCATCGCCGGCGCGCGCCAGGGTGCGTTCCTGTACCACGGACGCAACGACGGCATCGAGCCCGATGCCAACAACCTGTTCACCCTGTACACCGTGTCCGGCGGCAGTCCGGTCGGATTCGAGGCGTTCGGCGCGGCCGGTCCCTCCGGCCTGTTCGGCCCGGGCCTGCGGGACCATCCGGCGGGCGTGATCCGCTCCGCCGACGTCACGCTCGACGCACGCCTGCGCGACGCGCCGCCGTTCGCTCTTCCGGCGGGTCACCCGGCCGTGCGCAGCTATCTCGCCGTGCCGGTCGTCGGCCATTCCGGCGAGTTGCTCGGCACGATGTTCTTCGGCCATCCGGAACCGGACGTGTTCAGCGAACGCACGGAACGCATCGTGCGCGGCATCGCGGCCCAGGCCGCCGTCGCCATCGACAACGTGCGCCTGTACGAAGCCGCCCAGCGCGCCGCCGAGGAGCGCAAGGTGCTGCTCGAAAGCGAGCGCCAGGCGCGCGCCGAGGCCGAACGCACGAGCCAGATGAAGGACGAATTCCTGGCCACGCTGTCGCACGAACTGCGCACGCCGCTGTCGGCGATCCTCGGCTGGGCCCAGGTGCTGCGGCGCGGCAGCCGCGACCAGAACGACCTGCAGAAAGGCTTGCAGACGATCGAGCGCAACGCCCGTGCCCAGGCCCAGCTGATCGAAGACCTGCTCGACATGAGCCGTATCACGTCCGGCAAGGTCCTGCTCGACATGCAGGCCGTGGCGCCCGCGAGCTTCATCGACGCGGCCATCGAGACGGTGCGCCCCGCGGCCGATGCGAAGAACATCCGTATCGACAAGCAGTACGCGGCCGATCCGGGCCTCGTCGCGGGCGATCCGGCGCGCCTGCAGCAGATCGTGTGGAACCTGCTGTCGAATGCGATCAAGTTCACACCGCGCGATGGCCAGGTCAGCATCGAACTCGCGCGCAGCGACGCGAGCGTCGCCATCACCGTGCGCGACAACGGCGCGGGCATCCGGCCGGAATTCATCACCCACGTATTCGAACGCTTCCGCCAGGCGGACGCATCGATGACGCGCCGCCACGGCGGCCTCGGCCTCGGTCTCGCGATCGTCAAACACCTGATCGAGCAGCACGGCGGCACCGTCCGCGCCGAGAGCGCCGGCGAGGGCAAGGGCGCCAGCTTCACCATCGAATTACCGCTCGCCAAGCAGCAGCCGCCGGCGACGCGCAGCGCACGCGCCGCGATGATCCTGCCGACGCCCGCCACGCCGGAGATGACGGTGCTCGACCTGTCCGGCGTCAACGTGCTGGTGGTCGACGACGACCGCGATGCGCGCGAGCTGATCAAGCGCATCCTGAGCGATTGCGGCGCGTCCGTCCGTATCGCCGCCAGCGCACGCGATGCGTTCGCCCTGTTCAAGGAGCGCGTGCCGAACCTCCTGATCAGCGACCTGGGCATGCCCGAAGTGGACGGTTTCGAACTGCTCGACTGGGTCCGCCACCTGGGGCGCGAGGAAGGCAGCCAGGTCCCGGCCATCGCCCTGACGGCATTCGCCCGCTCGGAAGACCGGCTGAGCGCGCTCGAGGCCGGATTTTCGGCGCATATCTCCAAACCGGTCGAACCGAGTGAACTAATTGCAACAGTTGCTTCCGTTGTCGGCCCCTCCTCTCCGCTCGTGAATCGCGCTGCCGCATCCACGGCGGGCAGAAATGGCGTACGCTAATAGGGACTCGAGTAATTCGAAAGATGTTCCTACCCAAGGACGCGGCGCTGTCCTACAAGAAATTCTCGGCGTTTTGCTAGACTATGAAATGTTGTTCTAGAGCTGGTATGAGTAGTTAAGGAACAAATAATACCGGCCTTGATTTGACGAGAGTACGCATGCCCAGCCGACAAGACATCCTGAACGCGAAGATCCTGGTCGTAGACGATTCCCCGGACAATATCGAATTGATGGAAGAGATATTGCGCGAGGAAGGCTACACCGACGTCAGTTCGACGATGCTGCCGGAACAGGTGTGCCCGCTGCATCGCGAACACAACTACGACCTGATCCTGCTCGACCTGCAAATGCCGGGCCTGAACGGTTTCCAGGTCATGAAAGGCCTGAAGGAAATCGAACAGGGCGGCTACCTGCCCGTGCTCGCCCTGACGGCACAGCCCAGCTTCAAGATCGCCGCGCTGGAAGCGGGCGCGCGCGATTTCATCAGCAAGCCGTTCGACCTGCTCGAAGTGCACAAGCGCATCCATAACATGCTGGAAGTGCGCCTGCTGTACAAGGAACTGGCCCAGTACAGCCGCGCCCAGCAGGAACTGGCGCTGCACGACGCCCTCACCGGCCTGCCGAACCGCCGCCTGCTGGAAGACCGCATCGAAACGGCCGTGCAGCACGCCAACCGCAACCACCACAAGGCCGCGGTGATGTACCTCGACCTGGACGGCTTCAAGGCGATCAACGATACATACGGCCACGCCTACGGCGACGAGATTCTCAAGATGGTGTCGCAGCGCCTGCTGTCGAATTCGCGCAAGGAAGACACGGTGGCGCGCCTGGGCGGCGACGAATTCATCGTCCTGCTGGCTGACGTGCACAGCCTGGCCGATGCGCAGGGACCGGCCGCCAAGCTCGTCGAGGCGCTGTCCGAACCGTTCTTCATCAACGACCTGACCCTGCAGTTGTCGACGAGTATCGGCATCAGCCTGTATCCGGACGACGCGGAAAACGTCGTCGACCTGATCAGCATCGCCGACTACGCGCTGTACGAAGCGAAACGCGCCGGCAAGAACCGCTATTGCGCCAACGGCAGCGCCGCGCGCCAGGCCGCGCTGGCCGTCAAGCCGACCATGCCGCCGCCCGCCACGCCGGCCGTCGCGCCGTCGCCGGAGCTGGCGCAACACCGCTGACCGTCGCCGTCTCCATCCCGACGCCCGCCTTGCGCGGGCGTTTTGTTTTTCTCTTTACAACATTCTCCACCTCTAATGTAAAATTTGACAATTGCAATTTAGCATTTTCGATTTTTCACTTTTGAGGACCTCATGGAAGACCTGAAGGAACCGGCCACCGCCACGCCCGTCCACCCTGCCCGGCCGCCCCGCCGCTGGGGCCGCCTCGTACTGTATGTGCTGGCCACGGTCGGCGCGCTCGCCCTGGCCCTGATCGCGCTGGTTTACTGGCTGCAGGCGAAGGACGCGCAGAAACGCGTCACGATCGACGAAGCTGCCGTCATCGACGACGTGATGGGCCAGACCTACGGCAAATACTCGGCCGCGAAAAAGGGGTGGCTGTACGTGGGCGAAGACAACGTGACGTATCTGATGCGCGTCGTGCAGCAGGCGAAGATCCCCGACGGGGCGGCCGGCGACGAGCTGTACTTCGTCGCCAGCGGCGCCGCCGTGAACGGCGACGGCCAGGCGGTCTATGGCGTGTTCTACGTGCACCCGGACGGCCAGGACGGCGGCCTGGCCCAGGAAAATACGCAGATCCGCTTCCTGTCCAACGCCCCGGTCAAGCCTGAACAGGTCCGCTTCGAAGCCCTCAGCGAGAACCTGTGGGGCTGGGTCGTCAAGACGCGCTGGGACGCCGAGCCGGACAGCGAGGCCGTCACGACCATGAATACGGTGCTGGCACCGCACGACGGCCAGATCGCCGTGCTGGGAGAATTCCTCGCCGCACGCGACGCGAAGCCGGAGGGGTCCTGCGAGGACGCGAAGGCCGCGTACGACGCCTGGCTGGCACAGGTCGCGAACACGGAGGATGGCGACGACGGGGGCATACCGCCGGCCCGCTGCGACAAGCGCCGCTGGACCTATCGCACGGCCACCGTCAACGGCAATATCCCCGTGCCGATCACGGTGACGGCGGGCGGCACGCTGGACGACAAGCCGGTGGAAGCACAAACCTGGAAGCTGATGTTCGACACCAGGACCTTCAGCTACGACATCCCGCCGGACCTCCAGAACTAGCGTCGGTGTTGGCCTTTAACAACAGGGGAAACGTTGCTTGAATCATACGCCGGGCACGCCACAGGACGCCCGGCGCCGACCCTCACCACCGCCCTCTCTCTCTGGAATCCGCAAATACGATCGTGAACCCCAACCCGTCACTATGCAACAATGGGTCGGCACCGGCAAATACCGTTTAGTTAAGTAATTTATACGTTTTCAAAATATATACATCGACATCTTTTCCAAATGTCTTTACTGCTAGGATGAGCAATCTTTGCCAAATGACAAAGAGAATAAAAACAGGCATCAAGACAAGGAAGAGATATCCATGAGCGTACGCCCCACCCGACTGTTCGCCCGCACGCTGCTCGCCGCCGCCGTGACGAGCGCCTTTCCCATGATTGCCCTGGCCGACGAGCCGGACCAGGCCGTGGCCGCGCAAGACACCTCCACCGCAGCCAAACCCACCGGCCAGCGCCTGGAAACCGTGATCGTGACCGCCCAGCGGCGCGCCGAGAACCTCAAGGAAGTCCCGATGTCGGTCACCGCCATCAAGGGCGAGAAGCTGGACGTGCTGACGTCCGGCGGCGCCGACATCCGCTTCCTGGCCGGCCGCTCGCCCTCGCTGAACGTCGAATCGGACTACGGCCGCTCGTTCCCGCGCTTTTACATCCGCGGCCAGGGCAATACCGACTTCGACCTGAACGCGTCGCAGCCGGTAGGCCTCGTCGTCGACGACATCGTGCAGGAAAGCCCCATGCTGAAGGGCTTCCCCGTGTTCGACGTGGACCAGGTCGAAGTGCTGCGCGGCCCGCAGGGGACGCTGTTCGGCCGCAACTCGCCCGCCGGCGTGATCAAGTTCGATTCCGCGAAACCGGTGTTCAAGACGGAAGGCTATGCCGTGCTCGGCGCCGGCAACTACGGCACGATCAATGCGGAAGGCGCGTACAACGTGCCGCTGTCGGACATGCTGGCGCTGCGCGTCTCGCTGCAGTCGCAGCACCGCAACGACCGCGTGCACAACCCGCGGCCCAACGCCTACACCCGCGATTTCGAAGGCTACGACGACAACGCCGCGCGCATCCAGCTGCTGTTCAAGCCGACGCGCGACTTCTCCGCACTGTTCAATGCCCACGGCCGCGACATGAAGGGCAATGCGACCCTGTTCCGCGCGAACATCATCAAGAAGGGCACGAACGACCTCGTCGACGGCTTCGACTACGACCGCTACCCCACCGACGGCGGCAACAGCCAGACCTTGCGCACCAGCGGCGCCAACCTGCGCCTGCGCTGGGACCTGGACGGCATGACCCTGCACTCGATCACGGGTTACGAGCACGCGTCCTTCTACAGCCGCGGCGACGTGGACGGCGGTTTCGGCGCCGTGTACGCCCCGCCGATGGGACCGAACTATCCTGGCCAGAACGCCTTCATCCCGTTCACCGTCGAGACGGCCGACCTGTTGCCGGAACACGACCAGACGACGCAGGAAATCCGCCTCGAATCGAACACGAAGGATCCGCTGCAGTGGATGGCCGGCGTGTTCTATTTCAACGAACACATCCGCATCGATTCGATCAGCTTCAACACGCTGGCGCCGGGCAATCCGCAGAACGACGCCTACGCGACGCAGACGCAGGACGCCCGTTCGTGGGCCGTGTTCGGCACGCTGAACTACAAGGTCTCGGAACAGCTGAAACTGCGCGGCGGCCTGCGCTACACGAGCGACAACAAGGATTTCGTCGCGCAGCGCTTCGAACCGCCGCAGACGAGCGGCCCGCTGCCGCTGCACCGCGATTCGCACAACGTGAGCTGGGATGCGTCGGCGACCTATGCGCTGGATGCGGACACGAACCTGTTCGCGCGCGTGGCGACCGGCTACCGCGCACCGTCGATGCAGGGCCGCCTGAACGGCCTCGGCGACAAGCCGTCGATCGCGGGTGCGGAAAAGGCGTTGTCGTATGAAGCGGGCATCAAGGCCGACCTGCTCGACCGCCGCGCGCGCCTGTCCGCGACGGCGTTCCAGTACCGCGTGAAGGACAAGCAGCTGACGGCCGGCAGCGGCACGATCAACATGAACCAGCTGATCAACGCCGAGAAGGTCACGGGCCAGGGTGTGGAACTGGACTTCCAGGCGATCCTGGCGGACGACTGGCGCGCGAGCATCGGCGCAAGCTACAACGACACCGAGATCAAGGATCCGAACCTGTTCGTGCAGACCTGCGGCAACCAGCCCAATACGGGCGGCGTGAACGGCTGCACCCCGACCGGCGCCCCCGGCCCGTTCCCGTACACGCAGAAGCTGAACGGCCTGCCGCTGCCCCGTTCGCCGAAATGGCAGACGAACTTCACGTTGCGCTATTCGCATCCGCTGGCCGACGGTGAACTCTATGCGCTAACGGACTGGTCGTACCGCACCGAGTACAACATGTTCCTGTACGAAGCGAAGGAGTACAAGGCGAAGGCCCTGCTGGAAGGCGGCCTGCGGGTCGGCTACAAGTGGGACAACGGCAAATACGAGCTTGCCGCATTCGCCCGCAACATCACCAACCGCATCCAGGTCGTGGCGGCGATCGACTTCGACAACCTCACGGGTATCGTCAACGAACCGCGCAACTACGGCGCGCAGTTCCGCGTGAACTTCTGATGGCACGGGTGTGCGCCGGCCGGGCGCACACCCGCAACGAGTCAGGCCGCGCCGGCCGTCTTTTCCCCGCCCGGGCCCAGCGCCCGGCAACCGACCGCCTGCTCGTTATGCGCCTCGATGGCGGCCGCGTTCTGGTGGTCCGAGCTCGCATCCACCTTTTCCGGCGCCACCTCGATACGGGTGATGCTGGACGCCACCGAGACCGGGTCGCTGGCCGGGAACGTCATTTCCACGGCGTCGTCGAGCAGCGTTTCCTTGGCCACGGCTTCGCGCGGCTCGGCTTCGGCGCTGGCCATCGTGCGGATCGCGCGCGCCCATTTCACGACCTTCAGGTCCGCCAGGTCGGCGATGGTATTGATACCGAACGCATCACGCAACGCATCCGCCTGCTGCTGGGTGACGTCGCGCAGCGCCGTCACGGGCTGGTGCACCAGTTCGCGGAAACATTTGTCGTGATGGGTGTCGTTTACGATGATTTGAATATTCATGTCTGTCCTTTCAAGTGGGCCCCTGACACGTTTCCACTATCGCATACGGCCCTGACACGGTATGTGCGGCACCGAACGATGGCCGCGCACGATTGATTTTCGGGTAAGGACGCGCCCGTGCTACCATGACGAATTGCAACAGTTTTTATCAATATATTTTGCAAAACGGCATGCTCTGCTATCCTGCCGAGCTTGTGAATACAGTTTCCGAGCCTGTTCGAACGCCGTGTCCCACACCGAAAAACCGAAGATTCTCGTCGTCAACGACGACGCTGCCAGCCTGCTTGCACTGACGAGCCTGCTGGAGCAATGGGCCGACGAAAGCAATTACGAGGTCCTGTCCGCGCGCTCCGGCCAGGATGCGCTGCGCCAGGTACTCCGTCACGATTTCGCGGTGATCCTGCTCGACGTGAACATGCCCGGCATGGACGGATTCGAAACGGCCGAGGCGATCCACCTGCGTCCCCGCTCCGCCGACATCCCGATCATCTTCGTCACGGCCTTCCTCGCCGACGAGATCGACCGCCTGAAGGCCTATCAGCGCGGCGCCGCCGATTTCCTGTTCACCCCCGTGATCCCGCAGGTCCTGCGCGCCAAGGTGCAGGTGTTCGTGGCGCTCGCGACGAAGAACGAGCAGCTGAAGCGCCAGGCCGAAAAACTGTCCCAGCGCACGACCGAGCTGACCGCGACCAATAAACGTCTCGTGCGCGAGATGGAAGAGCGGCGCGCGGCCGAACGCAAGAGCAGCGCCAAGGACGAATTCCTCGCGATGCTGGGCCATGAGCTGCGCAATCCGCTGTCCGCCATCAGCAGCGCCGGCTCGCTGCTCGGCATGCCGGGCGTCAGCGGCGATTCAATCGCGCGGGCGCGCCTGATCATCCAGCGTCAAAGCCAGCATTTGTCGCGCATCGTCGACGATTTATTGGATTTGTCGCGCGCCATGTCGGGCAAGATCCTGCTGTCGCGCAAGCGCCTGGACATGGCCACGCTCGTCTCCAGCTGCCTCGACACGTTCCGCGCGACGGGCCGCACGACCGGCTACGACATCGACGCGCAACTGGCGCCGGCCTGGGTCGACGGCGACGCGACGCGGCTGGAACAGATCGCGACGAACCTCATCGACAACGCGCTGAAATACACGCCGGCCGGCGGCCGCATCGAGATCACGGTGGTGCCGATCGGCGAAGACGTCGTGCTGCGCGTGAGCGATTCCGGCGTCGGCATCGCGCCGGACCTGCTGCCGCACGTGTTCGACGTGTTCGTGCAGGGCGCGATCTCGATCGACCGCTCGCAGGGCGGCCTCGGGATCGGCCTGTCGCTCGTGCGCCGCCTCGTCGAACTGCATGGCGGCACCGTCAACGCCAGCAGCCCCGGCAACAGCAACGGCAGCACGTTCGAGATCCGCCTGCCGCGCACCGACGCGGCGCAGGCCGCCGACGCGCCCGCGCGCGCCCGGCCGCAGGAAGCCGGCAAGCCGAAAGTCCTGCTGATCGAAGACAACGACGACGGCCGCGAGATGATGGCGACGATGCTCGCGTCGTTCGGCTACCCGGTGTTGCAGGCAGGCGACGGCCTGGAAGGCGTGCGGGTGGCGTGCTCGGAAACGCCGGACGTGGCCCTCGTCGATATCGGCCTGCCCGGCATCGATGGCTACGAAGTGGCGCGTCGCTTGCGCCAGGACCCGGCGGCGCGTGCAATCCGGCTGATCGCGGTGACGGGTTACGGTCTCGAAGAAGACCAGCGCCGCGTCATGGAGGCGGGTTTCGACCTGCACCTCGTGAAGCCCGTGGATCTGAATGCCCTGCTCGAACAGCTGGCCGCCGCGGCGCCCGCTCCGGACGACGCGGACCGGCCGGCGGCCGTGCAGACGTAGGGCGGGCATTTGAGGCCGGGGCCTCAAATGATACGTGCCCACGCGTAGCGCCAGCACGATGCCGGCGTTCGCGCGGGCGGAGGGCCGCCCACCCTACAGCGTCGACATCAGTTCCTGCTTGCGCAATGCCATTTCCTGGCCCAGCGCGAGCAGGTCGAGGCCTGCCTTCTTCGCCTTCGGGAACATTTCTTTCTCTTCTTCCTTGACGTGGTGCTCGATCTGTTCGCTGAGCACTTTCACTTTCGCGTCATACAGGTCGTCGTCCGGCTGCATTTCCTGCAGTTGCTTGATGAGGTCTTTCGCCGCGGCGTGCTCGACGATCGCCTCGTCGACCATGTCCTCGCCCTCCTCGACGTTGGCCGCGCGCACGGCCGGATAGAAGATTTCCTCTTCGATGGTCGTGTGGGCGATCAGCGCCTTGCAGATCTTGTCCTTCAGCTTTTCCTTGCTGGTGGTGGCGCGGTCGCCCAGCTGCTCGAACTGTTCGAACATCTCGGACACTTCGCGGTGGTCGGCGGTCAGGAGGGCGATGGCGTCCTGGCCTGCGGCCATGGTGTTCGACTGGGTGCCGGCGCGTGCGCCGGATTGGGTTCTCGTGCTCATGTTGACTCCTTCAGTGGGGGTTATCGGCCTTGGCCAGAGCCCTTAGAATGACCGGATCTGCAACATCGGACTGTACGGGAACTCACAAAGACGATTCCTGCGCCGTCCCGGGCCAAGCTGTTGTATCATCCCGAGAAACATAATTTGGTTGCCTTCATGAAAGTTTCGGAACCTCACCCGCCGGATTCCGGGGAAGACAGCCAGCATGCGGCGCGTGCCGCCGAGCTGGCCGAACTCCTGGCCCATATGACGACCTGCTGGGACGAAGAACGGCGCCTGCTGGCCCGCCGGCTGCACGACAGCCTGGGTTCGTCGATGACGGCGCTGACGATGCATCTCGGCCTGCTGTCGCAGCACCTGCAGGAACAGCCGCAGCGCGACCGCGCCGCGCAGATGAAGCAACTGCTGAACAACATCATCGAGACCAACCGCAAGATGCAGTTGGCGCTCTGGAACGACAAGCTGGAATTCCTCGGCCCCAAGGCCGCCATCGCGGAACTCGTGCAGGAATGGAGCCGCGAACACGGCATCAAGGCGAAAGCCAGCATGCCGGACGAAGATCCCGACTACACGCGCGCCCAGGGCGTGGCGCTGCTGCGCTGCGCCGAGGAAGGCCTGCGCAACATCGTCAGGCACGCGCAGGCGGCGAAGGTCGACGTGATCCTCGACGACGACGGCGACCAGGCCATGCTGACCGTGCGCGACGATGGCGTCGGCCCCGGCACGGCCGCCTCCCCGCCCGCGAGCTGCCACGGCCTGCGCATGCTGCGCGAACGGGCCCGCACGCTGGGCGGCACCTTGACCATCGGCGCCGGACCCGACGGCAAGGGCACCGCGCTCACGCTGGTCTTTCCAAAACAGGGAAACGGCGAGGCGACGTAAAGCTCAGTGCAGTTTGACGAGCGGCGTCGTCCGCCGGATCAGGAAGCGCGCGAACGCCATCAGGCCCGTGCGCAGCGATCCAAGCACGGCATTGTGGTGCATCAGGTGCAGGCTCATGTACATGATGCGCGCCATGAACCCTTCCACGAACAGGCTGGCGCCCCGTAGCGAACCCATCAGGCTGCCCACCGTCGTCTCGCGGCCGATCGAGACGAGCGACCCGTAATCGCGGTAGACGTAGGGATCCTTCTGCGGTTGTTCGCCCTTGTCGAGGCGCAGGAACGTCTTGAGCAGATAGTCGGCCTGCTGGTGCGCGGCCTGGGCACGCGGCGGCACCGGCTTGCCGTTGCCGTCCGTGCAGGCGGCGCAGTCGCCCAGCGCATACACGTCGGGCACGCCTTGCACGCGCAGGTGCGCGTCCACCTCGATCTGGCCGCCCTTCGCGACCGGCAGCCCCAGCGAGCCCAGGAATTCCGGCGCGCGGATGCCCGCCGCCCACACGCACAGGTCGGCCGGATAGACATTGCCCTTGTTGTCGCTGACCTGTTTCTGGCTGATGCCGTTCACGCGGCAATCCGTCACGACGCGGATGGCGCGCTGGTCGAGCAGGCGCGCGGCCGCGGCGGACACCCGCTCGGGCAGCGGCGCGAGGATGCGCGGCGCGCCTTCGAGCAAGGTGATGCGCACGTCGCGCTTGACCTGCAGGCGCCGAAAGCCATACGCGGCATACACGCCGGACGCCTCGCGCAATTCCGCCGCCAGTTCGACGCCCGTGGCGCCGCCGCCGATGATGACGATGTCGAGCCCGGAGGCGCCGGCACCGTCCTCCTTTTGCTGCTCGGCCTGGGCGAGCAGGCGCAGCAGGCGCAGGCGGAACCGTTCGGCGTCCTCGGTGGCATTCAGGGAAATCGTGTGTTCGCGCGCGCCGCGCACGCCGAAATAGTTCGACGTGCTGCCGACGGCGATCACGAGCGAGCGGTAGCCGAGGGTGCGCTCGGGCAGCACCTCCTCGCCGTCGCCGGCCGCGGTGACGGGAGCGATCGTGATGCGGTGCGCGGCCGCATCGAGCGCCGTCATGGCGCCGTACACGAAGGAAAAGCCGCGGTCGTGCGCCAGCATCTGGTACGACAGGCCTTCCTGGTGGATATCCAGCGTGCCGGCCGCCACCTCGTGCAGCGACGGCTTCCACACGTGGTACAGCCGGCTGTCGACCAGCGTCACCTTGTCCGGGCCGAGTTTGCGGCCCAGTTTGCAGGCCAGCTCCAGTCCGCCAGCCCCGCCGCCCACGATCACGATATCGCTTTGCAAGCCTGCCTCCGTCGGTCGCGCCCGTTGCCGGGCTCACGCAGGCAGTTTACTACGGGGCGGCGAAACCACCCGGCACGGATCAGTCGTGGCCGTGTCCGTGACCCTTGCCGTGACCGTGACCGTGGCCGTGACCATGGCCATTGCCGTGGCCGCGGTCCCAGTCGCCGCGGTGGCCGCGGTCGTCGCGGTACTCGACGCGCTCGACGACACGCACTTCGCGCGGGCCGCCGCGGTAGCCGCCGCGGTAGCCGACATGCTCGCGGTAGCGCGGCACATACGTGTTCGTGTACCACTCGTCGCGCACGAACAGGACCGGACGGCCGCAGGCGCCGTAGCGGCCGCAGAACCTGGCCCAGTGCTTGCGGTGGCCCGGCGGCACGCGCAGGTACACCGGTTCCGCCACGTAGTGCGGCGCCGGCGTGATGATCACCGGCTGCGGCGCGTACACGACGGGACGCGGCACGTAGTCGCCGATGTCGATGCGGCCATAGAAGCCGGGCTGGCCGATGCTGACGGAGACGTTGGTCTGCGCCAGGGCCGGGAGGGAGGCGGCGCACAGCGCCACGCCGAAGATCAGGGCTTTCATAGGATGACCTCGTTGTAATGTTTAAGTGAAGTTTATCAAATGAAAGCATATGCACAATTGGCTGCAACACCTGCTTACATTGTCGTTCCGGGCGGGATTACCACAAACCGCAGCGCAACAATTCCACTGCAGTAAGTGCGCAGCTACAATCGCGGCCTCAACCACTGAAAGGCTATCGATGTTCGCAAAATACACCGTGCTGGCCGCGGCCGCCCTGCTGGCGGCGGGTGCCGCCAACGCGCAGGTCGGCGTAACGGCCGACCTCGGCTCCACCGGCGTGGGCTTCCACGTCGTCGTGCCGATGGAAACCTATTTGAACGGCCGCTTCGGCGCCAACTACTTCCGCCACAACTTCGACAAGACGTCCGACGGCGTCGACTACGACATCAAGGGCAAGCTGCAGACGTTCGACGTGCTGTTCGACTGGTACCTGACCGAAGGCAGCAGCTTCCACCTGACCGGCGGTCTCGTCTACAACGGCAACAAGTTCAATGCGAAAGCGAAACCGAACGGCACCGGCGGATTCACGCTGAACGGCCACGCGTATTCCGCTACCGACGTCGGCCTGCTGACCGGCCGCATCGACTACCGCAAGGCGGCGCCCTACCTGGGCATCGGCTGGGGCAACGCGCTGGCCCGCTCGTCGCACTGGACCACGAATGTCGATCTCGGCGTCTTCTACCAGGGCAATCCGAACGTCCAGCTGGCCAGCGTCGGCTGCACGGTGTCGAACACGGTCTGCAAGGCCCTCGCCAGCGACGTCGCCGTGGAGCGCCTGCGCCTGCGCGACGACGTGGATGCGCTGAAGGTCTATCCGGTCGTGCGCGCGAGCATCGGCTACCAGTTCTGACGATGTGACCGGCGCGCCGCGCGCCCCGGCGTTGCGCTACGATGCTGCCAAAGGAGGCGCATCATGAACCATCGCGCACGCTGGAGCCTGCTGCTCCTGGCCTGCCTCATGCTGGTGGCCTGCCAGGACCGGCGCGAACCGGTGAAGCCCACCGTCGTGCCGGCCGCGGCCGCCATCGCCGTCACGGCCTGACCGCGCGATCGCCGCGCGGCCTGCCCGCCTTCCGGCCCCCTCCGCGGGCCGGTGTCCCTGTGCATCCTCGTGTTAGAATCTTCCCTGCCATAAGGCAACGCTAGGGGTCCTGCAGCCGCCACCGCGGCCGCGGGTGAGAAACACCCTCCGAACCTGATCTGGGTAATGCCAGCGAAGGGAAGCATGCGGATTCCGGTCGCGCACCGGCTCCGGTTCTCCCTTGCCGGCTCCACCCGTCGCACTTACGAGGAGCCGCATGCATCGTCCCGTTTTCCATCTGGTCGCGCACCCATGAACGTGATCGTCCTGGGCGCCGGCGTCGTCGGCACGGCATCCGCCTGGTATCTCGCAGAAGCCGGCCACGACGTCACCGTCATCGAACGCCGGAGCGGCCCCGCGCAGGAAACGAGCTTCGCCAACGGCTGCCAGATCTCCGTCTCGCACGCCGAACCGTGGGCCACGCCCGCCGGCCTGCTGAAGGTCGTGCAGTCGCTGGGCCGCGCCGACGCGCCGCTGCTGTTCCGCCTGCGGGCCGACCCGCTGCAATGGCGCTGGTGCCTGCAGTTCGTGCGCGAATGCGGGCCCGGCCGCGTGGCCGCCAACCTGCGCCGGATCGTCGCCATGGCCGAGTACAGCCGCCGCAGCCTGCAGGCGCTGCGTGCGCGCACCGGCATCGAGTACGACAGCCTCACGCGCGGCATCCTGCACTTCTACACCGACGCCCGGGAATTCGAGCGCGCCTGCCACGCGGCCGCCGCGATGCGCGACCTGGGCTGCCCGCGCATGACGGTCGATGCCGACGAGGCCGTGCGGATCGAACCGGCCCTCGCGGCCGTCCGCCGCAAGCTCGTCGGCGGCGACTTCACGGCCACCGACGAATCGGGCGACGTCCACCGCTTCACGACGCAGCTCGCGGCACGCGGCGCGGCCGCCGGCATCCGTTTCACGTACAACACGACCGTCACGCGCCTGCTGGCCGAAGGCGACCGCATCCGCGGCGTGGAAATCATCGATGCGGACGGCCGCCACCGCGTGCTGCATGCGGACGCAGTCGTCGTCGCCCTGGGCAGTTTTTCCGTCGGCCTGCTGGCGCCGCTGGGCATCCGGCCGCTGATCTATCCCGGCAAGGGATATTCCGCCACCTACCCCATCCTCGACGCGGACGCGGCGCCCACGGTCTCGCTGACGGACGACGGCCACAAGCTCGTGTTCTCGCGCCTCGGCGACCGCCTGCGCGTGGCCGGCACGTGCGAACTGAACGGCTACACGCGCGACCTGAACCCCGTGCGCTGCGACGCGATCACGCGCCGCGTGCGCGCGCTGTTCCCGGACGCCTGCGACTACGACAACCCGACCTACTGGGCCGGCCTGCGCCCGCTGACACCGTCGAACGTCCCGTACATCGGCCGCACGCGCTACGCGAACCTGTACCTGAACACGGGGCACGGGACGCTCGGCTGGACGATGGGGTGCGGGTCGGGGCGGGCCATCGCGGCCATCGTGTCGGGACGCAAGCCGGAGGTGGACTTCGCGTTCACTTGCGGGGCGTGACAATCGGCGTGTTTTGCGGCGCGCGAGCCATGCTACATTACCGTCTTTACACGACAAGGCAGCAATGAAAAAGCTATTCGAAAAATACCGGTGGGTCGAACTCCCCTGCCTGTTTTGCGCGATGGCGCTGGCCCATGCGCTGCTGCGCGCCGCCGGGCTGGACGCCGCACTGCCAAGCCACGGTTCTTCGCTCGCGCAGCTCGCCGTCTGGACCTGCTGCGTCTTCGCCGTCGACCGGGCGCTCCGGTTCGCACTGTGGGCCGTCGTGCTCGTCGTCGCGCCCGGGCGCGCCGCCGATATGCCTTGAAGCCGGCTTGAAGAATCCGGCGGCCGTCATCCGCGTCCTGTACGCGGTCCAGCGAACCTGGGCACCGCAACTCAACCCGGCGCGTCGTCTCTGACGAACCGGCCGCTGCGCACCAGCGCCCGTTCGATGTCGGCCACGACCCGGTCACCCCCGTCGCGGGCATGAATGACACAGGCCCACACGTCGTCGTCGATCTCGTAGCATCCGCCCGCGTACGACCATGCGCCCACATAGCGGTCGCTCGCCATCATCGCCTGCGCCGCCGGCACGGAGGCGCGCGAGGTCCGGAAATCCCGGCGCCCGGTGATCCCCGCAAAATTCGATGCGCCGTCCCGTTCCGCCGCTTACGGACCTGATCCGGAATGTCTCCACGTCCCCTCCCTGCACCGACAGGTTACACTGTCGCCTTTTACAACCCGCCTCGTTCACCATGTCGTTCGCATCGCTCGGCCTGATCGACCAGATCACGCGCACCCTCGCCTCGCTGTCCTACACCACGCCCACCGCCGTCCAGTCGCAGGCGATACCCGCCGTGCTGGCCGGCCGCGACGTCATGGCGGCCGCCCAGACGGGCACCGGCAAGACGGCCGGCTTCGCCCTGCCCCTGCTGCAGCGGCTCGTGATGGACGGCGCGCAGGTCGCCAGCAATTCGGCGCGCTCCCTGATCCTCGTGCCGACGCGCGAACTGGCCGAACAGGTGCACGAGAGCGTGCGCGCCTACGGGGCCGGACTGCCGCTGCGCTCGATGGTCGCGTACGGCGGCGTCAGCATCAATCCGCAGATGATGCGCCTGCGTAAAGGCGTCGACGTCCTCGTCGCCACGCCGGGCCGCCTGCTCGACCTGCAGCGCCAGAACGCGGTGCGCTTCAACCAGGTGCAGACGCTCGTGCTGGACGAGGCGGACCGCATGCTCGATCTCGGCTTTTCGCGCGACATCGACAACCTGCTCGCGCTGCTGCCCAAGCGCCGCCAGACCCTGCTCTTCTCCGCCACCTTCTCCGACCCGATCCGGGCGCTGGCGACGAAGCTGCTGGACGATCCGGTCAGCATCGAGGCCACGCCGCGCAACACGACCGTGAAGGCGATCCGCCAGTGGATCGTCCCCGTCGACAAGAAGCGCAAGCCGGACCTGTTCCTGCACCTGCTGAAGCGCCACGGCTGGCCGCAGGTCCTCGCGTTCGTGAAGACCCGCAAGGGCGTCGACCAGCTCGTCGACCTGCTCGACGCGAAAGGCATCGCGGCCGACTCGATCCACGGCGACAAGCCGCAGCCCGCCCGCCTGCGCGCGCTCGACCGCTTCAAGGCGGGCGAGGTGCGCGTGCTCGTCGCGACCGACGTCGCCGCGCGCGGCCTCGACATCGAGGAACTGCCGGTCGTCGTCAACGTCGACCTGCCCATCGTGGCGGAGGACTACGTGCACCGCACGGGCCGCACGGGTCGCGCGGGGGCGTCCGGCGAAGCGGTGTCGCTCGTGTGCGCGGACGAAGTCCAGCAGCTGGCCGCCATCGAGGCGCTGACGCAGCAGGCCCTGGAGCGCCAGGACGAAGCCGGCTTCGAGCCCGAGCACCGCGTGCCGCAGACGAATGCGGCCGGGCAGGTCGTCAAGAAGCCGAAGAAACCGAAGAAACCGAAAGGCGGCACGAAGGACGCGCGTGGCGACGCACCCGTCGTGCGGGAAGACGTGCGGTTCAGGCGCTGAGCGGTCTGCCGGCGCCGCGCGCTCCCGGCTGCAGCGCCAGGTAATGCCCGGCGCGGAAGAACACGTAAAAGAGGAGCGTCAGCAGCGTCGCGTTCGGACCGCAGTCGAGCACCTGCGCACTCCCCTCCGCCACGTCGACGTCGACCGCCGGCGAGCCGCACCAGTCGATCTTCAGCTGCACGCGGTGCCGCCCCGGTTCCACGTGCAAGCGGATTTCCTGGCCGTCGGCGACGCGCCCGCGCTCGTTGCCGTCGACGAGGACGATGTAGTCGCGTGCCATGTCCTGCAACACCCCGGCGCGCCTGCGCACGATCAGTTCAGCCATGTCGTCTCCATTGGTTCAACCGCACCGATTTTACGTGATGCAAACAGGAAAATAATCACGGTTTATCACGACCCAGCGGGGTGCCCCGGTCAAAGCGCCCGGTACATGATATGAGCATCGACGTAGCCGTGCCGGATATGATCGAACGCGTCGGGCACGGTCCCGATGACGGCAAAGCCCAGGCTTCGGTAGAGGGCGAGCGCTGGCAGATTGCAGCCGAGGACCTGGTTGAACTGCATGGCCCGGAAGCCCGCCGCCTGCGCCGATCGCATGCAGTGTTCGACCAGTGCCCGGCCGACGCCCCGGTTGCGTGCATGTTCGCCGACCAGGAAGGTGGCCGTGGCGATGTGCGAGCCTCGCCCCGGCATGGCCGGACCATAGCGGTACATGCCGAGCACGCCGCCACCGTCGCAGGCGAGCACACAGCCCCTGGCCCCCAGCCAGACCTGGTCGATCTTGTGGTCGTCGATGCCGTCGACGAACGGCAGTGCGCTGCCTTCCGCGCACACCGCTTGCAACAGTCCGAGCATCGCGCCTGCATCGTCACGTGTCGCCGGCCGCATTTCCATCTTGTCGTTCGACGTCACCGCAGCTCCAGCCAGAATTTACGCACCCCCTCGTCCTCGTCCACCGGCCCGACGGTGAACCCGAGCTTCTTCACGAGGCCGATGACGGGCGCGTTCTGCGGCAGCGCCTCGCCCACGATCTCGCGCGTGCCGCGCGCGCGGCAGTAGGCGATCAGCTTGTTCATCAGCATGACGCCCAGGCCCTTGCCCTTCAGGTCGGAGCGCACCGTCACGGCGAATTCCGCGCTCATGTTGTCCGGGTCCGCCACGACGCGGGCGACGGCGAGCGTCTCGGGATGGCCGTCCGGCCCCGTGCGCGTGGCGATGAAGGCCATCTCGCGGTCGTAGTCGATCTGCGTGAAGCGCGCCAGCTGCGCGGGCTGCAGCTCGCGCACGCGCACGAACATGCGGTAGCGGACGTCGTCCGGCGTGAGCGCGTTGAAGAACGCCACGTGCGCGGCGCCGTCTTCCGGGCGGATGGGCCGCAGCAGGATCGTCCCGCCCTGCCACGGCACCACTTCTTCCAGCTCGACCGGATACGGGCGGATCGCGAGCCGGTCGAGCGCGTTGCCGGCGCGGTCGGCCATCGCGATGCGCATGCGCGCGTCCAGCACGACGGCGCCGTTGGCGTCCGCGAGCAGCGGGTTGATGTCCAGTTCGACGATCTCCGGCACCTCGGCGATGAGGCGCGCCACCTGCACGAGCACGGCGGCGATCGCGTCCAGGTCCGCGGCCGGGTGGTTGCGGTAGCCGGCCAGCTGGCGCGCCACGCGCGTGCGCGCGATGAGGTCGCGCGCCAGCACCGTGTTCAGTGGCGGCAGCGCGACGGCGTGGTCGTTCACCGCTTCCACCGCGAGGCCGCCCTGGCCGAACAGGATCACGGGCCCGAACACGGGATCGGTGGCGGCGCCCGCGATCAGTTCGTGCGCTTCCGGATTGCGCGCCATCGCCTGCACGATGAAGCCGTCCAGGCGCGCGTCCGGCTTCAGTTCCGCGAGGCGTCGCGCCATGCGTTCCGTCGCCGCGCGCACGGCGTCGGGCGTGTCCAGGTCGAGCGAGACGCCGCCCACGTCGGACTTTTGCACCACGTCCGGCGACAGGATTTTCACGGCGACCGGATAGCCGATGTCCGCCGCCATCGCCACCGCCTCGTCCGGGGTCGCCGCGGCGCGCGTGGGGACGGTGGGGATGCCGTAGGCGTCCAGGATCGCCTTCGTGTCCGGGTCGTCCAGCAGGTAGCGGCCCGTCCGGCGGCCACGCTCCAGCGCGGCGCGCACGAGGCCGCGCGCGCGTTCGCGGTCCGGCTCGCCGTCGCCGACGGACGCCGGCACTTCCATCAGCAACTGCTGGTTGCGGCGGAAGTTCACGATCTGCAGGAAGCCGTTCACGGCCGCTTCCGGCGTGCGGTAGGCCGGCATGCCCGCCTCGTACGCGATCGTGCGCGCCTCGCCCACGGACTGCAGTCCGAGCCAGCACGCGAGCACGTTGCGCGACGACGCCTTCGCCAGCGGCGCCACGGCGCGCGCCACGTCGGCCGGATCGACGACCGCATTCGGCGCGTGGATCATCACGACGGCGTTGGCCTGCGGGTCGTGCAGCAGCACGTCGATGACGTCGCGGTAGCGCTCGGGCGGCGCGTCGCCGCGCAGGTTCAGTTCACCGGTGCCGCTCCATTCGGGCACGAGGTCGCGCAGCCTGGACACCGTCTCCGGCGCGAGTTCCGCCTGCTGGCCGCCGCCGTACTGCAGCGCGTCGCTCGCCAGCACGACGGGGCCGGCGCCGTTGCCGAGGAGCGCCAGCCGCTCGCCGAACAGCGGCTTCGCGCGCGCCAGCGTTTCCACGGCCGCGAACAGCTGGTCGGTCGTGTACACGCGCAGCATGCCGGCGCGGCGGATCGCGGCGTCGTAGACGTCGTCCGGCCGCGCGAGCACGCCGGACAGGCAGGCACCGGCCGCCGCCGCTTCCAGCGACCGTCCGGCCTTGAGCATCAAGGTCGGCTTGCTGCGCGCCGCCGCGCGCGCGGCCGACATGAACTTGCGGGCGTAGCGCACGCTCTCCGCATGCACCAGGATGGCGGACGTGCCGGGATCGCTGGCCAGGTAATCGAGCACGTCGCCGAAGTCGACGTCGGACGATTCGCCCAGCGCGAGGATCGTGGAAAAGCCGACGTTGCGCGTGCGTGCCCAATCGAGCACGCCCGCCATCAGCGCGCCCGATTCGGACACGAACGCGATCCGCCCCGCCGCCGCGCCGCCCATCGCGATGCTTGCGTTCAAGCCGATGCCGGGCGCCAGCAGCCCCGAACTGTTCGGGCCGAGGATGCG
This sequence comes from Massilia sp. CT11-137, assembly GCF_047302885.1. Lineage (NCBI taxonomy): Bacteria > Pseudomonadati > Pseudomonadota > Betaproteobacteria > Burkholderiales > Oxalobacteraceae > Massilia > Massilia sp. CT11-137. The sequence goes on along the minus strand of NZ_JBKYMP010000002.1, from coordinate 2,583,807 downwards.
CAGCAAATACGGGTTGGCGGCATCGAGCATCGCCTGCTTGATGCTGCGGCCGCGCAGGTCGCGCGCCGTCGACACGCCGGCGCTCATCACGATGGCCGCGCGCGTCCCCAGCTCGCCGAGGCTGCGCACGATGGCGGGGATGGTGGACGGCGGCGTGCAGATGATCGCCAGGTCCGGCGCCGCCGGCAGCCGCGCGACGTCCCGCCAGACCTCCAGGCCGTCCAGCGTCTCGTACTTCGGATTCACGGGGTACAGCCGCCCCTTGAAGCCCCCTTCGCGCAGGTTGCGCAGCATGGTCGCGCCGACGCTTCCCGGACGTTCCGACGCGCCGACGAGCGCCACCGACTTCGGGGCAAACAGTTGCTTGAGGTTACGTACGCTCATCCACCCGCTCCCAGCCGTGCAAGCCGCTCCACGCGGATTGGCTACACTTGGTTCGACATAGACAGGATGATATCAGCGCTCACACACCATGACGGAAACAAACAGGGAAGAAAGCGGAACAGACGGCGGCTCGCGCAAGGTGATCTACGCGGCGATCCTCGCCAACCTGGGCATCGCCGCCGCCAAGTTCGTCGTCGCCGCCATCACCGGCAGCGCGGCGATGCTGGCCGAAGGCATCCACTCCGCCGTCGACACCGGCAACGAATTCCTGTTGCTGGTCGGTGAGCGCAACAGCGAGAAGCCGCCCGACAAGCGGCATCCGTTCGGCTACGGCAAGGCCTTGTATTTCTGGGCGCTGCTCGTCGCGCTGTCCGTGTTCTCGCTGGGCGGCGGATTGTCCATCTACCACGGCATCAGCGCGTTGCGCCATCCGGAGCCGCTGGCGGATCCAATGTGGAACTACGTCGTGCTGGGCGTGTCGGCGTGCTTCGAAGGCTATAGCTGGAACGTGTCGCGCAAGGCGTTGAACAAGCGGCGCAAGGCGGGCGCCTCGCTGTGGCAGACGGTCCACGCGAGCAAGGACGCCTCCGTGTTCACCGTGTTCATCGAAGACACGGCCGCCCTGCTGGGCCTCGCCATCGCGGCGGCCGGCATCCTGCTCGGCCACATGTTCGACAGCCCGTATTTCGATCCGGCCGCGTCGGTGCTGATCGGCCTCCTGCTCGTGGGCGCCGCGTTCGCCCTCGCGCGCGAGACCGGCGCGCTGCTCGTGGGCGAAGGCATCGGCACGGACGCCACGCGGCACGTGTGCGAAATCCTGCGCGACGATCCGGCCATCGAAGACGTCGGCAAGCTGCTCAGCATGCAGCTGGGGCCGGACGAAGTCCTGCTGACGGCGGCCGTGCGTTTCAACCGCGGCATGCGCATCGACGAAGTGGAGGCGGCGATCGAGCGCCTCGAAAAGGCCGTGACGGCCGTGTATCCGGCCATCCGCCACATCTATTTCGAATCGGGCGCGCTGCGCTCGGCGATGCGCTGATCGGCCTGCGCGATGGGCAGCGCCCGGAACCGCGGCGAACGGGCGCGGAACTCGCGCAGCAGGCCGTCGACGACGGCCGCGGTGTGCAGCCGCAGCACCGCCGGATCGGGATCGCGCTTCGCCACGGCGGACAGCACAGTGCATTCCGCCAGCTGCGCCAGCGCCACCGCGACCCCGTCGCGGCCCGGCATGACGGGCGCGCTGGAAAAGTGCGGGCGCAAGTGACGGTCCAGCGCGAACGAGCCTTGTACGAGGCGATCCACGCCCATGTCGAAGATCACCCGGTCGATGACCTGCGCGGCCCGTTCGCCTACCTGGCGCTGGCTGCGCATGGTCCGTATCGCGAACATGCGCCTCAACATCCCGTCCCCGTTTGTTCTCGTTGTAATAACATTATGCTAGCACGCGTGGCCATTCTTGCATCATTTATTGTGCCCTGGATGCATCGAAATGCAACAGTCCATCGTGCTAGAATGCGCCCGATGAAGACCGTGATGCGCTCACTGATCGCCTGGCTGTTGCTGCTCGCCCTGCCCTTCCAGGGCCTGGCTGCGGCACGCATGCTGCCGTCCGTGATTGCACCGGCCATCACGCACGCGACGCCGGTCGCGCAGCACTGCCACGCCACGGCCGCGGCCAGGGCGGACGACAGCGCTCACCAGCACGAGCACCGCGGCGCCTGCGGCGATTGCTGCATCGTCGTCGCGCTCGTGCCCGTGCCGCTCGTTCCTCCGGCGTTCCCGCCGCCTTCCACCGCGATCCCCTTCCGCGCCGGCCACCTGGCCAGCGTCGACCCGCCCCTGCTCGAACGCCCTCCGCGCCGCCTCGCCGCCTGATCGCCGTAGTCGCCGCCCGCGCCCGTGCGCGGCGGTGCCATTCACGCATTCGCAACGAGGACGACATGAAACGACACACGCGCGTACACGCGCTCGTACAGACTTCTTCCGCCGCCGCGCTGGCCCTGCTGGCCGGCTGCGCCACGGTCACGCCGGACGGCGGCTTCGGCGACGTCGCCGCCACGACACAAAACCGCATCGGCACCGCGCCGCAACTGACGCGCGACGCCACCGGCCAAGGTGCGCTCGCCGCATCGCTGCGCGACCTGCCCGTGTTCCGGGAAGGCCGGCCGCTGGACATGGACACGGCCGTGCGCATCGCGCTCGTCAACCACCCGGGGCTGCAGGCCACGTACTGGAACGTCGGCATCGCGCAGGCGGATCTCGCGCAGGCGGCGCGGCCCCGCAATCCCTCGTTCGACTTCACGCGGCTCGCCGGCGGCCGCGTCCTCGAGATCGAGCGCGGCATCACGCTCGACCTCGTCGGCCTCCTGACGACGCCGCTGGCCGCGCGCATGGAGACGCGCCGTTTCGAACAGGTGAAACGCGAGGTGGGCGCGGCCATCGAACGCCATGCGCTCGAGACGCGCACGGCGTGGATCGAGGCGGTCTCCGCGCGGCAGACGCTGGAGTACGCGCGCCGCGTGCAGGCGTCCGCGGAAGCGGGCGCGGAACTCACGGGCCGCATGGCGAAGGCCGGCAACACGAACCAGCTCGAACTGGCGCGCGAACAGGTGTTCCTGGCCGAAGCGGCGCGCGACGCCGCACGCGCGGACAAGCGCGCAACGAGGACGCGCGAGCGCCTCACGCGCGCGCTGGGCCTGTGGGGCCAGGACGCGAACTACGCCCTGCCCGACCACCTGCCCGACCTGCCGGCCGCGCCGGCGGAGCTGCCGGACGTCGAACGCATCGCGCTGGCGCAGCGCCTGGACGTGCGCGCGGCGCAGGCCGAGGCGGCCGCCACCGCGGCGGATCTCGGGCTCACGCGCACGACGCGCTTCATCAACGTGCTGGACCTCGGCGTCGCCAACAAGACCCAAACGGGCGAGCCGACCGAACGCGGTTATTCGCTGTCGCTGGAACTGCCGCTGTTCGACTGGGGCGGCGCGCGCGTCGCCCGCGCCGAAGCCACGTATATGCAGGCGGTGAACAAGGTCGCGCTCACGGCCGTCACGGCGCGCAGCGAGGCGCGCGAAGGCTATCTCGCGTACCGCAACGCATACGACGTGGCGAAACACTACCGCGACACGATCCTCCCGCTGCGCAAAAGGATCGGGAAGGAAGTCCTGCTGCGCTACAACGGCATGCTCGCGAGTCCGCACGACCTGCTGGCCGATGCGCGCGCGCAGGCCGAAGCGGTCAGCGCCTACATCGAGGCGCTGGACACCTTCTGGACCGCCCACGCCGAGCTGGAAGCCACGCTCGGCACCCGACTCAGTTCCCAGCAACATGAGGATCACGCACAATGACCACCCGTCGCAACTTCATCACCGGCGCGGCCGGCGCCATGGTCGGCGCCTCGCTCGTGTCGAAGGCCGGCGCGGCCGCCATTCCTGAAGCCCCGGTCCAGTCGTCGCCCGCCACCCAGCCGCCGCTGCATCCGCCGGGCGGCCGTCCGTACAACCCCGTCGTCACCCTGAACGGCTGGAGCCTGCCGTGGCGCATGAAGGACGGCGTCAAGGAATTCCACCTGGTCGCCGAACCCGTCGTGCGCGAGATCGCGCCCGGCATGAAGGCGAACCTGTGGGGTTACAACGGCCAGAGTCCGGGCCCCACCATCGAGGTCGTCGAGGGCGACAAGGTGCGCATCTTCGTGACCAATAAACTGCCGGAGGCGACGACGATCCACTGGCACGGCCAGATCCTGCCCAGCGGGATGGACGGCGTGGCGGGGCTCGTGCAGCCCGCGATCGCCCCGGGCAAGACGTTCGTCTACGAATTCGTCGCGCGCTACGCCGGCACCTTCATGTACCACCCGCACAGCGACGAGATGACGCAGATGGCGATGGGCATGATGGGCTTCTGGGTCACCCACCCGAAGGACCCGCGCCGGCACGCCGTCGACCGCGACTTCGTGTTCCTGCTGAATGCGTACGACATCGAGCCGGGCAACTACACGCCGAACGTGAACACGATGCTTGACTTCAACCTGTGGACCATCAACAGCCGCGCCTTCCCCGGCACCGACCCGATGGTCGTGCGCAAGGACGACAAGGTGCGCATCCGCATGGGCAACCTGACGATGACGAACCACCCGTTCCACATCCACGGCCACCGCTTCGAGGTGACGGGCACGGACGGCGGCTGGATCCCTCCCGCCGCGCGCTGGCCCGAGGTGACGGTCGACATCGGCGTGGGCCAGATGCGCGCCATCGAATTCGTCGCCGACAATCCCGGCGACTGGGCGTTCCACTGCCATAAATCGCACCACACGATGAACGCGATGAGCCACGCCATGCCGAACCTGGTCGGCGTCGACCAGGCCGGCGTGGCGAAGAAGATCAACGACCTCGTGCCGGGCTACATGGTCATGGGCGACAAGGGCGGATCGATGGGCGGCATGCACATGGCGCTGCCGGAAAACACGTTGCCCATGATGGCGGGCCGCGGGCCGTTCGGCGACATCGAGATGGGCGGCATGTTCACCGTCATCAAGGTGCGCGAGGGCCTCGCGCGGGGCGATTACCGCGATCCCGGCTGGTACAGGCATCCCGCCGGCACGGTGGCGCGCGAGTGGACGGGTCCCGTGCCCGACGCGGTCGGCGCACCGGCGGCGCCGGCGTCAGGGGCGGTGATCGGGACCGCCAAGCGCGGGGGACACGAGGGGCATTGAGCAAAGCAGCTCCGTCGTTCCCGCCTTCGCGGGGACGACGCTTACCTGCCGCTGTATCACCCCGGGACGCGCAGGACGTGCTGCAAGCGGCGCCCGATGGCGGTGACGGCCGACGGCCAGATCGCCGTCCGGGGCAACACGCAGGTCACGGTCCTCGTCGACGTCGCCCGGCGCGTGTACGTGGGGCTCGTCAAGCGCTTTTCGCGCTGACCGGATAGCCGGCCGCCACGATCGCCTCGGCGATCCTGTCGAGGTCCGCGGTGCTGTCGACCTTGACCTTCTTCGTGGGCAGGTCGACTTCGACTTTCGCATCCTTGTCGAGGGCCTGCACGGACTTCGTGACGCGGCCCACGCAGTGGCCGCAGCTCATGTCTTCGACGGTCAGTTCATACATCTTGTGTGCTCCTTGGGGTTGGGTTGGAATGGGTTCGGGTGCGGGCCGCGGCGCCGGCCGCCAGCGCCGCAGCAGCAGCGCGTTGGTCACGACGCTGACGGAACTCAGTGCCATCGCCGCGCCGGCCAGCACGGGGTTCAGCAGGCCCAAGGCCGCGACGGGGATGCCGACGACGTTGTAGACGAACGCCCACACGAGGTTCTGGCGGATCTTGCGCCACGTGCGGTCCGAGATGTCGATGGCGTCCGCGACGAGCAGCGGGTCGCCGCGCATCAGGGTCACGCCGGCCGTGTGCAGCGCGACGTCCGTGCCGCCGGCCATCGCGATGCCGACGTGGGCCGCCGCCAGCGCCGGCGCGTCGTTGATGCCGTCGCCCACCATGCCCACTGTACGTCCTTCCGCCATCAGGCCGCGCACGACGTCCGCCTTGTCCTGCGGCTGCACCTGCGCGACCCAGCGCGTCAGGCCGAGCGCCTGCGCGACGGCGCGCGCGCTGCCTTCGTTGTCGCCGCTGAGCATCATGCTGTCCACGCCGAGAGCGCGCAGGCGGGCGATGGCGGCGCGGCTCGTCGGTTTCAGGCTGTCGCCGAACGCGAGGGCGCCTTCCACGCCGATGCCGCCGCCCGCTTCACGCGCGAGCCACGACACGGTGCGGCCGTCCGCTTCGTGGCGTTCGGCCGCGGCCACCAATGCGGCAGCCGGGGAACCGGCGCCGATTTCGTCCAGCAACCGGCGGTTGCCGATCCAGACGGTTGCGCCGTCCACGCGGGCCCGCACGCCGCGGCCCGGCAATGCCGCCGCTTCCGTGGCGGCCGGCGTCGCCACGTCCTGCGCCGCCGCCAGCGCCGTCACGGCCCGCGCCAGCGGATGCGCACTGCCCTGCTGCACGGCCGCGGCCAGCGCCAGCAGCCGTTGCGGGTCGTCCCCTTCCAGCGCCACCACGCGGGGACGGCCTTCCGTCAGCGTGCCCGTCTTGTCGAACACGACCATCTGCAGGGCGTGCGCCGTCTCCAGCGCTGCCGCGTCCTTGATGAGGATCCCGTGGCGCGCGGCAGCGCCCGTGCCGACCATGATGCCGGTCGGCGTGGCGAGACCCAGCGCACACGGGCATGCGATCACCTGCACCGCGACGGCATTCAGCAATGCCTGCTGCCAGTCGCCCGTGGCGAAGCCCCAGGCCAGCAGCGTGACCAGGGAAACCAGCAGCACGACGGGCACGAACACGGCACTGACCTTGTCGACGAGGCGCTGGATCGGCGCCTTCGCGGCCTGCGCATCCTCGACCATGCAGATGATCCGGGCCAGCATGCTGTCCGCGCCGACCGCGGTCGCCTCGACGAGCAGCAGGCCTTCGCCGTTGACGGCGCCGCCCGTCACGCGGTCGCCCGCGCCCTTCGCCACGGGCAGGCTTTCGCCCGTCAGCAGCGCTTCGTCGAGGTGGCTCGCGCCTTCCACGACCTTGCCGTCGGCGGGCACGCGCTCGCCCGGCCGCACGACCATCAGGTCGCCGGCGCGCAGGGCGTCGAGTGCCATGACGGTGTCGCGGCCGTCGCGCCGGACGATGGCTTCCGAAGGCCGCAGCGCCTCGAGCGCGCGGATCGCCGCGACGGTCTGGTGCTTCGCCCGGCCTTCCAGCCATTTACCGAGTAGCACGAGCGTGATGACGACCGCGGCCGATTCGAAGTACAGGTGGCCGTGGCCGCCCGCATTCAGCAACTGCCAGAGCGACAGGAAATACGCGGCCGACGTGCCGATGGCCACGAGCAGGTCCATGTTGCCGGCGCCGGCCCGCAGCGCCTTCCAGCCCGCGCGGTAAAAGCGCGCGCCGAACCAGAACTGGACGGGCGTCGCCAGCAGCAATTGCAGCCAGCCGGGCGGCATCCAGTCGATGCCGAACGGCGCCAGCAGCATCGGCGCGATGAGGGGAAGGCTCAGCAACGCTGCCAGCGCCACGGGCCACCACGCCGGCAGGCCCGGCGCAGTTTCCGCCTTCGGAGTCCCGGTCGGCCGCGCCGTGTAGCCGGCCCGCTCGACGGCGGCCAGGATGGCCTGCAGGTCGAGCCCCTCGCCCTGCACGGCCGCGCGTTCCGTGGCCAGGTTGACGCTCGCGTCGCGCACGCCCGGCACGGCCTTGATCGCCTTTTCGACGCGCGCCACGCACGAGGCGCACGTCATTCCGCTGATGTCGATATCGATCGCCATGGGTATCCTCCTGTGATTGCCAGTACAGGATATGCCTTCCCACAATGGGAAGGTCAAGCGGATTGTAAAGCGGGCAGTGGATCCAGCGGGCGGAGTTCGTAACAGAGGTCGGCCCGGTCGGCCGCGGCGGGTACCGACAACAGGTAGCTGTCCAGGCCGAGCCGGCGCCCGGACGCGTCCAGCTGCGCCGGCCCCAGGTCGGCCTGGCGCAGCACGAGCACGATGTCGTAGGCAAGGGTCGGCACGCCGAACAGTCGCAGCAGGGTGCGCAGCGCGCCGGCGCCCGGGGCGCCGGGCAGGAAGTGATCGTAGCGGGCACGGTCGAGGGGGCCGATGCGCACGCGCACGCGCAGGTCCGGCCGCCAGCTGCGTTCCCCCAGCAGTGCGCGGCGGCCGAGCAGCGCGTTGGTGCCGACGATCGTCTGCTCGCCCGGGGCCAGCGGGTCCCAGTGGCCGATGCCCTCCTGTACCCGCACGGCCACGCCGAAATGGCTGGACAGCACCCGGCCCAGCACGGCCCCCGACACGGGCCGCCGGCGCAGCAGGCCGGCGAACGCGGCCAGCGCGGTGTCGGGCACGCCGTCGTGTGCGAACACGCCGCCGCCGGGCACGCCGGCCAGCGCCAGCAACAGCGGGAGGAACGCGTCGCGCGGGGCGGCCACCAGGTGCTCGACGCGGTATTTCTGCCACGCGCGGTACCACAGCGCGAGCATGCGCGTGCTGAACATGTCGAGGAACGCGCGGGCCGCCTGCGCGTCCTGTCCGTCCTGCGGCAGCGCGAGCAGGCGTTCCGTCACGTGCAGCGGCAGCGCCCCGTGCGCGCCCAGCAGGCCCATGAAACTCGGCGTGAGGCGGTAGCCGTCGGGGTCCGCCGCGGCGGCCTCGATCTGGCTGGGCGGGAACGCCAGCGCGAGACTGTTCGCGAAGCGCAGGTGGCGGGCCAGCGCGCGCCGTTCGGGGATGCCGCGCGCGCCGAGCGCCAGCAGCAGCAGGCGCACGGCCTGGACGAAGTCGAAGCGCTGGGGCTCGGCCAGCAGGCGGGCGATCAGGTCCATCCGCCGCTGCTCGTGCGTGGAGAGCAGGCGATGATTTCGCGGCCGGTCTGTTGCGACACGACTTCCAGCCGCGTGAAGCAGTTCAGGTGGCCGTTCAGCGCGAAGTACTGGTCGAGCACCTGCACGAACGGATACAGGCCCGTGCCCGCGAACGCTTCCTCGTCGACGGTGAGGCGGATGCCGATGCCCGGCATCAGGCTCGCGACCGGCGCCGCACCCACCCACGCGCGCACCGTGCCGTGTTCGAGCCCCACGATGCCCGCGATCTGGCGCTGGGCGACCGGGGACCGCGGCAAATCGTACAGCGCCAGCATTTTCTGGAAATCGGCGAGACCGGCCATCGTCAGGCCCGCGTGGTTCAGCGCCAGGTGGGCGATCAGGCGCCAGTGCGACCCGCGCGTGCCGCCGAAGCGCCGGCCTCGTGTCGGTTTCCTCAGCATGCGGATGGGCGCCAGCGTGGACAGTTCGTCGCAGCGCAAGTCTCCCTGCGGCTGGCCGTAAGGCAGGCGTGACGGCACGTCGCGGTTACTGCACGTCAGGTCCGTGGACAGGGTGGCGCCGGCCGCGTCCAGCGGATGGAAATCGGCGTCGACGAGGGCGATGCGCATCTCGTGGCCGGGGCTGACGGCTGCCGTCGCGTAATCGCGCCGCGCGATCCAGTAGTGCGCGCGGTGCGACGCTTCGCCGCCCGCCCTGCCCTCGTCGCCGGGCGCGTAGAGGGGATCGAAACGGGTGACCGTGCCTGTCCCTTCGCGCACGAGCCGCACGGCGTCCACGCTGTGGATCTCGTACGCGCCCGCGTGCGCGCCGTCGGCCAGCAGCGGATAGTCGGCGCTCGTGTACGCAAGCTGCACGGGCGCGCCGGCCTTCGGAAACAGGTTGACGACGGGCGTGCAGCCAGGCAGCAGGTTGCGCGCGTCCAGGCCGGCCAGCAGGCGGGCGGCATCGGAATCGGGGGCGATGGCGGACAGCGCGAGGTGCAGCGTGAACCGGCGGCAGCGCGGCGGCAGCATGCCGGCCAGCGCCGCGAGGTCGACGTCGATGAAATTGAATTTTTCCGGATAACAGAAATACTCGGTCAGCAGGCGCGGCGCCGGGTGCGAGCGGGCGGGATACGGCAGCATGGCATCGGCGTCCGCGAGGCCGGCCAGGCGCAGCGGGACGCGCGGCAGCGGCAGCCAGCCCTTGTCGCCTTCCGGCTGCACCCAGGCGGCGGCGCAGCGCAGGAACAGCGCGTCGATCAGCGCGGCGCGGGTCGACGCCTCGCCGTCCGCGAACAGGCGCCACGTCGGCGGGAGGCGGCCGACGTCGCCGCGGGTCGCCGCGATCGTCAGGCTGATGCCGCAGCCGGCCCCGCGCGGTGCGCGCGCGGTGCGCGGCGCGTCGAGCAGCGGCACGAACGCGAGGCGCGCGACGGCGAGCGGCGCCAGCAGCACGTCGTAAACGGTGCGGAACAGGCACGGCGTGTCGGTGCCCGCGCTCGAGCGCAGCATGGTCCCGCGCGGCAGCACGGACGGGGTGTCCGGCACTTCGGCCGGCCCGCGCTGTCCTACCTGGACGATGGAATACGACGGCAGCGGCCGCAGGTAGTGCGGGTACAGGCTGTCGAGCAGCGCTTCCGTGAACTTGGGGTAGTCGTCGTCGAGGCGCTTGTGGATGCGGGCGGACAGCAGCGCAACGGACTGGATGAGCCGGGCGACGCCGGGATCGTCCCACGTCTCGCCGGCCACGTGCAGGTCGCTGGCGGGCTTGGGATAGCGGGCGCGGAATTCGCGCGCGAACTGGCCGAACAATCCCAGCTCTTCCTCGTAATAGCGCAGCAGGTCGTCCATGGCTCCCCGTCGTTGCCCAAGACCAAGATGTATGCTCCCACCCGGCGAAAAACCGTACCTTGAGTACAATCAACGCTCTCAACCCGAAGGAGACCGCCGTGACCGACCTGAACGACTTCCTCATCACGCAGAGATGGCCCGCGCAGCACCCCGACCGCCTGCAGCTGTATTCGCTGCCCACGCCGAACGGCGTCAAGGTGGCGATCATGCTCGAAGAAATCGGCCTGCCCTACGAGGTGCACCGCGTCGCGTTCGACAAGAACGAGCAGACGTCGCCGGAATTCATGTCGCTGAACCCGAACAACAAGATCCCCGCGATCATCGACCCCAACGGCCCGGGCGGCAAGCCGCTGCCGCTGTGGGAATCGGGCGCGATCCTGCTGTACCTGGCCGAGAAGACGGGCAAGCTGATCCCGGCCGATCCGGCGCTGCGCTACCAGACCATCCAGTGGCTGATGTTCCAGATGGGCGGCATCGGCCCGATGTTCGGCCAGCTGGGCTTCTTCCACAAGTTCGCCGGCCGCGAGTACGAGGACAAGCGCCCGCGCGACCGCTACGTGCACGAAGCCAAGCGCCTGCTCGGCGTGCTGGACGGCCACCTGAAGGGCCGCGCCTGGATCATGGGCGACGAGTACACGATCGCCGACGTCGCTTGCTTCCCGTGGGTGAACAACCTGGTCGGCTTCTACGACGCGGCCGAGATCGTCGGCTTCGACCGCTTTCCGGAAGTGGGCCGCGTGCTGGAAGCGTTCCGCGCGCGCCCCGCCGTCATCGAAGGGCTGCAGATCCCGCGCGCTCCCGCGGCCTGAAGGTGCTCAACTGAGCATCCGCAGGTCGGCGATGACCTCGGCGCCGAACCCGGCGCCGAGCAGGTAGTCGACCAGCCGTTCGGCGCATTCGTCCGGCTCCACGAGCGCGCCGGTCTCCTTCATGTCGACGAAGCGTTTGCGCATGGGGAAGCGGTCTTCCGTCGTGGCGCGGATCTCGGCCTGCATGTCCGTGTCGATGACGCCGGGCGCGAGGCTGCAGATGCGCACGCCGCGTTCGCAGTCGAGGGCGACGGCGCGCGCGTGGTGGTCGAGGGCGGCCTTGGTGGCGCAGTAGACGCTCCAGCCCGGGTACGCGTTGCGGCCGGCGCCGCTGGAAATGTGCAGGATGCGCCGTTGCGCCCCGCCGCTGGCGCGCACGACGGCGGCGGCGAGCGCCATCGGCGCGGCCACGTTCAACTGCACGGCGCGCAGCACGGCTTGCGGGTCCTGCGCGTCGAGCGGGCCGACGGGGCTCACCATCCCCGCATTATTCAGCAGCAGGACGGCGCCGGTGCCGTCCAGGTAATCGCCCAGCATGCCGTCCGCGAGCCAGCGCGACAGCGCGACGCTGTCGGCCAGGTCCAGTTCGACCTCCTCGAACAGGTCGGGATACGCGTCGACCAGTTCGGCCGAACGGGTGCGCGCCAGGCCGAGGACGGGTACCCCGCGCGCCAGCAGATTGGCGGCGAGCGCGGCGCCGAGGCCCCTCGTGTGGCCGGTGACGATTGCTTTCATGGGAGTCTCCTGGGGCGGGTGAATCAAATGTTAACCCAAGGACGTCCTACCGCCAATCGTGCGCACCTATACGAACGTGTGAGCGAACGTATGAGCGAACCGGCCACTGGGTGTGGGCGCAGTCGCGCGGCAAGGTCGTCGAGCGCGGAACGGACGGCCAGCCCGTCCGCATGGTCGGCACGATGGTTTTCATGATCGTTCTCTTTCCAGGCGTTTCGGACCTGAAGCTCAGCGTACGGGTGCCGCAACCGGGGCCAGCACCGGGTTGTCGCCCTGGTTGCGCGCCGGTGCCTGGTGCACCATCGTGTAGGCGTAGTCGACGCCCATGCCGTACGCGCCCGAGTGTTCGGTGACGATCTTCATCACGGCATCGTAGGTGTCGCGGTGCGCCCAGTCGCGCTGCCATTCGAGCAGCACCTGCTGCCACGTCACGGGCACGACGCCGGCCTGCACCATGCGCTGCATCGCGAAGTCGTGCGCGTCCTTCGACGTGCCGCCCGACGCATCGGCCACCATGTAGATCTCGTAGCCGCCTTCCAGCATCGCGGACAGCGCGAAGGTCGTGTTGCACACTTCCGTCCACAGGCCGGCGACGATGATCTTCCTGCGGCCGTTGGCGGCCAGGGCATCGCGCACCTTCTGGTCGTCCCAGGAATTCATCGACGTCCGTTCGAGAATCTCCTTGCCCGGGAAGACATCCAGGATCTCGGGATAGGTCTTGCCGGAGAAGGAATCGCTTTCGACGGTGGTGATCACGGTCGGGATGTCGAACGCCTTCGCCGCCTTGGCCAGGCCGACCACGTTGTTCTTCAGGGTCTGGCGGTCGATCGACTGCACGCCGAACGCCATCTGCGGCTGGTGGTCGATGATGATCAGTTGCGAGTTGTGCGGGGTCAGGACTTCCAGTTTGGCGTTGCTCATGATGTTCTCCAGTGTTATCGGTTGGGGTTCGATATTGCATCGAACGTTTCGAAGATGTTCTCTTCGTTGTTCGCTGCGATGGAGACATTATGCGCGGTGGCCCGGCATTAAAAAAACGAGAAAATTGCCAAGCTTTTATCGAATTTTTCGAACGTTGGTTGAGCCGCCTGCGACCGATGCCGGCGGCCCGATCCGGATCAATCGTTGATCCACTTGTATTGCACGGTGGACCAGCTCGGCTCGCCGTCCTTGCCGGCGACACCGAACTTGCACGTATAGCTGGCACGCAGCGAGGCCCGGTCCAGCGCGCGGTGGCCGCTGGACTCGACGACCTTCGCCCGCTTGACCGAACCGTCAGGGTCCACGAGCACGGCCAGGCGGACGGTGCCCTGGAGGTATTCGTCTTTCAGGTCCGACGTGAAGGCCGGCGTGCTGCAGGTAGCGGGTCTCAGGCGCGCAGCCGGTTCGGCGGCGTGGGCGTTCAACGAGAGGACGGATGCGAGAGCAACAACGTGACGTTTACCGATCATGATCAGCTCCAGTGGTTGGGTTCGAATAGCGAGACTGCGAATCCAATTTACTGCGCTGCAGCATGCTTGAAAAATTTATTGTTCGAATGGCAGTTATGCACCGTCCGGTTATATCGGCGATAAACACGCCAGATTGTTATTCAAGATGGAATTCTGAAGGCAAACTTTGCTAGATTATCTTTGCATCAAAATCAATCATCATGACTTCACGCTCAACCAATTAAGGAGGTCACGATGAACACCCAAGCCCAACACCCCCCCCGCGTCGCCCTGGTCACCGGCGCCTCGCGCGGCATCGGCGCCGCCGTTGCGAAACGTCTCGCCGAAGACGGGTTCGCCATCGCCGTCAACTATGCCGGCAACGAGGCGGCTGCCAACGCCACCGTCGCCGCCATCGAAGCGGCAGGCGGCCGTGCCATCGCCGTGCGCGCCGACGTCGCCAAGGTCGACGACGTGAAAGCGATGTTCGCGGCGATCGAGGAAAAGCTCGGCCCCGTGGACATCCTCGTCAACAACGCCGGCATCCTGCCGTACGTGACGATCGCCGAGACGACCGACGAGCAGTTCGAGCGCACGATGGCCATCAACGTCACCGGCACCTTCAACACGATGCGCGAAGCGGCCACGCGCCTGAACGAAGGCGGACGCATCGTCAATTTCTCGACCAGCGTGCTGCACATGGCGCCGCCGACCTATGGCGTGTACGTCGCCACGAAAGGCGCGGTGGAAGCGCTGACCCGCGTGTTCGCGAAAGAGCTGCGCGGCCGCGGCATCACGTGCAACGCCGTGGCGCCGGGCCCCGTCGCGACGGAGCTGTTCCTGACCGGGAAGTCGGATGAGCTGGTCCAGCAGATCGCGAACTCGGCGCCGCTGGGTCGCCTGGGCCAGCCGGAGGACATCGCCGGCGTCGTGTCCTTCCTGGTCGGTCCGGACGGCGGCTGGGTCAACGGCCAGGTCCTGCGCGCCAACGGCGGCATGGCCTGAGGAGATCGCAACCATGGACCAGGCAGTCATCCTCATCACGGGCGCCGGCAGCGGCATCGGCAAACTCTCGGCACAGGCGCTGGCCCGCGCCGGCCACACGGTCTACGCGTCGATGCGCGACGTCGCAGGACGCAACGCGCCCCGCGCCGCCGCAGCGCGCGACTGGGCGCGGCAGCACGGCGCCGACCTGCGGCCGCTCGAACTGGACGTGCTGTCCCAAGCCTCGTGCGACGCGGCCGTCGCGGCGGTCGTCGCGGAACAGGGCCGGCTGGACGTCGTCGTGCAGAACGCGGGCCACCTGGTCGTCGGCCCCACCGAAGCCTTCACGGCCGAGGAAGTGGCCAAGGTGCTGGACACGAACTTCCTCGGCGCCCAGCGCGTATTGCGCGCGGCCCTGCCCCAGCTGCGCGCCCAGGCATCCGGCCTGCTGCTGTGGATCTCGAGCACGACGACGAAGGGCGGCTTCCCGCCTTTCCTCGGCCCGTACGGCGCGGCGAAGGCGGCGCTGGATTCGCTCGCGGTGTCGCTGTCGTACGAAATCTCGCGCTTCGGCATCGAGACCGCGATCATGGTCCCCGGCGCGTTCACCCGCGGCACGGAGCACTTCCCCAGCGCCGGCAAGCCGGCGGACGCCGCACGGATCGCCGCGTATGCCCGCTACGACGGGGTGCTGGACCAGGTGGGCGAACGCCTCGACGCGTTGACGCCGCCGGGGGCCGATCCGCAGGCCGTGGCCGATGAACTGGTGCGCATCGTCGGACTGCCGCGTGGCCGGCGGCCGTTCCGCACGGTGGTCGACTTCGTCGGCGACGGCGCGCGCGAGGTGCTCGAGGTGGCGGAGGCCGTGCGCGTGGACTTCGCCCGCCGCATCGGCATCGCCGACCTGCTGGTGCCAGCCGCGCCGACCGTATAATCGCAGAGGGAGGTGGCGCATGTCGACGCAGATGGACCGGTTTCAGGAAATGCAGATTTTCGTGCGCATCGTGGAGCGCCGCAGCTTCACGCAGGCCGCCGAGGACCTCCTGATCCCGCGCGCCACCGCGACCAACGCGATCAAGCGGCTGGAAAACCGCCTCGGCACGCGCCTGCTGGAACGGACGACGCGCGCCGTCGCGCCCACGCAGGACGGCGCCGCTTACTACGAACGGTGCGTGCGCCTGCTGGCCGACCTCGACGAAGCGGAAGACGCGTTCCGCGGCAGCGAGCCCGCGGGCCTGCTCCGGGTGAACCTGCAGCCGACGCTGGCCCGCTACTTCGTCTTTCCCGCGCTATCGGGATTCCTCGCGCGCTACCCGCGCATCCAGCTGCACGTGGGGGAGGACGACCGCCTCGTCGATCTCGTGCGCGAAGGCGTCGACTGCGTGCTGCGCGCGGGCCAGCTGCACGATTCGTCGATGGTGGCACGGCGCGCGGCCGACATCGAGCAGGTGACGGTCGCGAGTCCCGCCTACCTCGACCGCTTCGGCACGCCGGCCGCGCTGGCGGACCTCGTGCATCACCAGGCCGTGCACTACGTGTCGACGGCGACGGGCCGGCCATATCCGCTGGAATTCATGACGGACGCGGGCCTAAAGCTGGCGACGCCGCCCGGAATCGTCTCCGTCACCGGCACCGAAGCCTACACGGCGGCCGCGCTCGCGGGCCTCGGCCTCGTGCAGGTGCCGCGCTACCGCATCGCCGGGCAGCTCGCGGACGGCCGTCTCGTCGAGGTGCTGGCGGACGTGCCGCCGCCCACCATCCCCGTCTCCGTGATGTATCCGCACGCGCGCCAGCTGTCGGCCCGCGTGCGCGTGTTCGCCGACTTCCTCGTGCAGTGCCTCCGTCAGACGTAGTCCGCGTCGTCCAGCAGCATGTCCTCGAAAAACGCGCCGAAGCGGCGCCGCGGATCGAGCAAGTGGATCTCGAGGATCCAGCGCATGTCCGATGGCGCATGGTCGTAATCGGCCAGTGCGCCCGTGTGCAGCGCCGCGTGCGGGAAGTCGGAGACGCGGTGGCCCGGCAGGTCCGGATCGAGGTCCCAGCCCAGGTCGCGCGCACGCCGGTCCGCGAACTCGTACAGCTTCCTGCCGCTCCAGTCCTGCGTCTTCCACGCCTGGCGCACCTCATGGAACAGGCGCTCGGCGTCGGCGGCGCAGCGCGCATATCCGGGCACGTCGCCCACCGTGAACGTGGCGCCGCCATCGCCTTCCCAATGCTCCACGCGCGGCGCGATGTCGATGAAGAAGATGTCGTGCTCGCCCAGCACGATGCCGGGTGTCGACGCGCGCTTCATCGGCAGGATCGTGTTGGCGCCGAAGCGCACGCGCACCGGGTGCCAGCTGAGGGTGTGGCCCCGCGTGGCGATGACGTCGCGCGCCATGGCCACGGCGTCTTCTTCCACCATGCCGGGCCGGATGCGCCGCGCGATCGCGGCGATGGCCTTGCGGGTCTCACGACGTGCGCGCAGCATGCCGTCGACGGAAAATGCGGGGCCCACGCGTTCTGCGGTATTGTCCATTGTCGTCCTTTCGTGTGTTGGGGATGACGCCATTCTGGCGCCTGGCCGCGCGCCGACGCCGGCAGCGTGCACCGGTTTCCCGCCACGGTGCGCGCATTTCCCGCCACGCCCCGCCGCGGCCACGCACGCGCGGCTATAGTGATGGCGTGCTTGTCGATCCCAGGAGCCCGCGCTTGCCCACCATCGCCATCCTCGCCTTCCCCGGCGTGCAGTCGCTCGACGTCACGGGTCCGCTCGACGTGTTCGCGGAAGCCAACCGTTTTCTCGCGCCGCGCGACCATTACCGCATGCGCGTGCTCGGCACGGTGGACGGCCCCGTCGCGTGCTCGAACGGGATGCTGCTGCAACCGCACGCGCGCTACGACGAAGACGACGCCGCACCCGACCTGCTGCTGGTCCCCGGCGGCCCGGACCTGCCGCGCCGGCCGGCCGATACCGCGCTCGCCGCGTGGCTGCACACGATGAGCACCCGCTGCGCCCGCATCGCGTCCGTCTGCAACGGCGCGTTCCTGCTCGCGCACGCGGGCCTGCTGGACGGCCGCCGCGCCACCACGCACTGGAACGACGTCGCGCTGCTGGCCGCGCGCTTTCCGCGGGTGGCCGTCCAGCCGGACCGCATCTTCGTGCGCGACGGTCCGGTCTATACGTCGGCCGGCGTCACGGCGGGCGTCGACCTCGCGCTACACTTGGTCTACGAAGACCACGGCGCGGACGTATCGCTGAACGTGGCCAAGCGCCTCGTCGTGTTTACCCAGCGCAGCGGCGGGCAATCGCAGTTCAGTCCTTACCTGACGCCGTACGTGGGCGACGATTCCGTGCTGCGCACCGTCCAGGACCACGTGCTCGCCCACCTCGACGCGCCGCTGACGGTGGCCGACCTCGCGCGGGTGGCGGCGCTGAGCGAGCGCCACTTCGCGCGCCAGTTCGCGCGCGCGGCCGGGGTCACGCCGGCGGAATTCGTCGAGCGGGCGCGCGTGGACGCGGCCAGGGCCCTGCTCGAACGCTCCGACCAGCCCCTCAAGACGGTCGCGCACCGCTGCGGGTTCGGCTCGGCGGCGCGGATGCGCGCGGCGTTCCTGCGCCACCTGGGCGTCAGCGCGCTCGATTATCGCCAGCATTTCGGCGCGTTCCGCCAGCGTGATTAATTCCTGGCTGCAACGCCATGCCAAGCTCGTGCCTCCGCTTCGCCGGTCGTGGCAGAATGTGTCTCAACGAAACTCCTCATGACACGACATGCAGACTCCATCGATACCGCTCGACGAAGCGCGCCGGTTGACGGCGCTGCACGCCACCCGCCTCCTCCACAGCGCCCCCGAGGACGCGTTCGACCGCATCACGCGCATGGCGAGCCGGCTGCTGAAGATGCCGATCGCGCTGGTCTCGCTGGTCGCCGAGGAAGACCAGTGGTTCAAGTCGCGCTGCGGCATCGACATGACCGGCACCCGCCGCGAGATCTCGTTCTGCGGCCACGCGATCCTCGACCACGAGCCGCTGATCGTCCCGGACGCGACGCAGGATGCGCGCTTCGCCGACAACCCGATGGTCGTCAATCCGCCGCACGTGCGCTTTTATGCGGGCGTGCAGCTGTACTCGATCGACCGGATGCCGCTGGGGACCCTGTGCGTCCTGGACCGCGTGCCGCGCACGCTGAACGAGGAGGAACTGGACATCCTGCGCGACCTCGCGCGCATGACGGAACAGCTGATCCACTTCCGCCAGCTGGCGACCGCGGCGCAGTCGCTGCACTCGCACGTCTACGTCGACAATGCGAATCCCGACCTCGCGGCGGCCGCGGGCCAGGTTGAATTCCTGCTCACGCACGACGTGCTGACGGGCCTCGCGAACCGCCAGGTGCTCGTGCGGACGATCGGCCAGAACCTGGACAAATGGAAGAGCGACGGCCTGCACACGCTGGTCGCGACGATCAACATCGACAAGTTCAAGCGCCTCAACGAGCTGCTGGGCCACCATGAAGGCGACAAGGCGCTCGTCGCCATCACGTGGAGCCTGCAGAACCTGCTGCGGCCGGGCGACATGCTGGCGCGCGCCGGGAGCGACGAATTCGTCGTGCTGCTGCCGGGCCTCGGCGACGACAGCGTCGCGCGCGACCGCCTGCGCCAGCTGCTGCAGGCCGCCACGCGCGAATTCAAGACGCCGGGCGGCGCGATCCCCCTCACGTGCAGCATCGGCTATGCGATCTTCCCCGAGGACGGCACCGACGGCGACCTCCTGCTGAACAACGCGACGATGGCCGTGCGCCGCGCCAAGGTGCTGGGCGGGGGCCAGATCCAACGCTATTCGGAAGAACTGAACCAGGCATTGCAGCGCAAGCTCACGCTGGAAAACCAGTTGCGCCATGCGATCGAGCGCGGCGAACTGTATTTGAACTATCAACCCAAGACGGACCTGCACAGCGGCGGCGTCGCCGGCCTGGAAGTGCTCGTGCGCTGGAAGCATCCCGAGCACGGCAGCATCTCCCCGGCCGAATTCATCCCGATCGCCGAGGATTCCGGCCTCGTCGTGCCGATCGGCGAATGGATCCTGCGCACGGCCGTGGCCCAGCGCCGCGCGTGGACCGATGCCGGCGTGCCCGACGTGCCGGTGGCCGTCAACCTGTCCGGCAAGCAGTTCCTGGGCACGGACGTCGTGGCGCTAGTCGGCGCCGTCCTCCGTGAATCGGGCCTGCCTCCGCGCCTGCTGGAGCTGGAACTCACGGAAAGCATTTCGATGGACGACCCGGTCCGCACCGCGGACCTGATGCGCCAGCTGCGCGAACTGGGCACCACGCTCAGCATCGACGATTTCGGCACCGGCTATTCGAGCCTCAGCTACCTCAAGCGCCTGCCCGTCGACAAGCTGAAGGTCGACCGCTCGTTCGTCCTCGACGTGCACCAGAGTGCCGAATCGCTGGCGATGGTGAAGGCGATCATCGCCATGGCGCACACGCTGCGCCTGGAAGTCATCGCCGAGGGCGTCGAGAACGATGGGCAGCTGGCCGCCCTGCGCAGCGCAGGCTGCGACCAGATCCAGGGCGATTACTTCAGCAAGCCGCTCGACGCCGACGCCTGCGCCGAGTACCTGCGCAAGCACGGGGCCGCCACCAAGGCGCTGCCGGCCGCGGCCGCGTCGCACTAAGCAGTAAAGACGGCCTCGCGCAACACGATTCCGGCAAATTCATGGCCGGAATTGTGGAATCCCTCATTAAGGCTTACAATGGTGACACGGAGCGTTGCCTAAATTCATGAGGCACATCCGTCGCTCAACGGGTCCGTCGCTTTCGGCCGCACGGACCGCATCCGAATCATTGCAAACCAATCCCATAACTATGCGTTACTCGAGTAACCATAAGGCCGAAACGCGCCAGCGCATCATCGGCGAAGCGTCGCGCCGCTTCCGCAAGGACGGCATCGAAGGCACGGGCCTCGTGCCGCTGATGAAGGCGCTCGGCCTGACCCACGGCGGCTTCTACGCCCATTTCGAATCCAAGGACGCGCTCGTGCAGGCTTCGCTGGAGGCCGCCGTCCAGCAGACGCTGGAACGCTGGCTGCCGTCGGCGGACGCCGCGCCGCGCGCGGTCATCGACCATTACCTGTCGGCGGAACACCGCGACGAACCGGGCGAAGGCTGCCCGCTCCCCACGCTGGCCGCGGAACTGGGCCTGCGCGGCCAGCCCAGCGCAACGGCCGACGCCATGGTGGCGCGCATGACGGCGCTGCTGGCCGAGTGCCGTTTGGCGCCCGCCGCCGGCGACGAGGGCATCGTCGCCCTCGCCGCGATGGTCGGGGCGCTGACGCTCGCGCGCGCCGTGTCGGACGGCACCGCGTCGGACGCCATCCTCACGGCCGTGCGCGGCGCCATGCAACCGGCCGAACCGGAGGCTTGATCCCGTCACCGGCCGCGCCGTTCCACTGCCGCGTCGCCGAACACGAGCTGCTGCACGAGCGGCCGTTCGGTAAAGCGCTGCGGGAAGATGGGCGCCGGCCGGCTGGCCGCATTTAGGCGCGTCACGTGGTCCGGATCCAGTTTCACGTCCAGCGCGCCCAGGTTGTCCTGGGCCTGCGCGAGCGTGCGCGCGCCGATGACGGGCGCCGTGACGGCCGGATGCAGCAAGGTCCACGCGAGCGCCACCTGCGCCGCGCTGGCGCCGGTCGCGCGCGCGACGGCCTTCACTTCCTCCGCGATGCGCAGCGACGCCTCGTTCAACAACCCGGTCGACGCGATCACGCCCTTGCGCGTGTCCGCCACGCCGGCCGCGTCGTTCGTGGCGAGGTCGGACGCCCCGTACTTGCCGCTCAGGAGACCGCCGCCCAGCGGCGACCATGGCATCACGCCGAGTCCCAGCGCGCGCGCCATCGGCATCAGTTCGTGTTCGACGCTGCGCTCGACGAGGCTGTATTCGATCTGCAGCGCGACGAACGGTGACCAGCCGCGCAGGTCGGCGATCGTCTGCAACTGCGCCACGCGCCACGCGGGCGTGTTGCAGATGCCCAAGTACAGCACCTTGCCGGCGCGCACCAGGTCGTCGAGGGCGCGCAGGACTTCGTCGGGCGGCGTCGTATCGTCCCAGGCGTGCAGGTGCAGCAGTTCGATGCGGTCGGTGCCGAGCTGGCGCAGGCTCTGCTCGACGGAGCGCACGAGATTCATGCGGTGGTTGCCGCCCGAATTCGGATCGCCTGGAGCGCGCGCCATCGTGAACTTGGTCGACAGGACGATGCGGTCGCGCCGCCCTTCCATCAGCTTGCCGAGGATGCGCTCGGACGCGCCGTTCGTGTAGTTGACGGCCGTGTCGACGAAATTGCCGCCGCGGTCGACGTAGGCGTCGAAGATGTTCCGGGCCTCGGCTTCGTCGGCGCCCCAGCCCCAGTCCTGGCCGAAGGTCATCGTGCCGAGCGCCAGCGGCGAGACGCGCAGGCCGGAGCGGCCCAGCAGGCGGTATTGATCGAGTGCGGTCATGGTGATCTCCTGTGCGGTTGAAAGTGGGCACAGTGTCGGGCCGCACAGCCGATCGGCGGTAGCGCAAACGTCGCACAAGCTTGCACGATCGTCCGGCGGCGCGCACACCCCGCCTGCTGGCCTGCTATCCTTGCCGCCATGGATACGCTCGCCCTCTTTGCCGCCGCCATCGCCCGCCACGCCCCCGTGGACGGTATTCACGACACCGTTCTTCCGGGCGTCCGCCTTATCCGATCGTCCAGCCCGACGATGCCCATGCCCGTGCTGTACGAACGGACCGTATGCCTCGTCGCGCAGGGCCGCAAGCGCGCCGTGCTCGGCGCGACGGCCTTCGTGTACGACCCCGCGTACTACCTCGTCGCATCCGTCGAACTGCCCGTGACGGGCGCCGTGATCGAGGCGTCGCCGGAGCGGCCGTATTTGTGCCTGAGTCTCGACCTGGACATGGTGATGCTGGGGGACCTGGCGGTGCGGCATCCTCCCGCCGATGAGGATGGTGGAGAAGACGTGGGCATGGCACTGAACCGGACGACGCCCGAACTGCTCGACGCGGCGCTGCGGCTGGCGCGACTGCTCGACACGCCGGCCGACATCGACGCGCTGGCGCCGCTCGTCACGCGCGAGATCCTGTACCGGTTATTGACGGGCGCCGGCAACCGCATCGTGCGCCGCATGGCGCGTGGCGACAGCCGCCAGAACCAGATCGCCCGCGCCATCGTCTGGCTGCGCGCGCACTACGCGCGCGACTGCCGCATCGACGAGATGGCCGACGTGGCGCGCATGAGCCGGTCGACCTTTCACGCGCATTTCAAGGCGGTGACGGCCATGAGTCCTCTCGAATTCCGCACGCAGTTGCGCATGCAGGAGGCCAGGCGGCTGATGGTGGCCGAGGGGATGGATGCGGCCAGTGCGGGGTATCGCGTCGGGTATGAGAGTCCGTCGCAGTTCAGTCGGGATTATGTGCGGTTGTTTGGGGTGCCGCCGGGCAGGGATGCGGGCAGGTTGAGGGAGACGGCGGGCGTGGCGTACTGAAGCCGATCAGCGCCTCTCGACGCCGGCGCCCGCTGGTTGGCCGACCGCAACGCGGCCAACACTGCCGAAGGTCAGTGGGCGGTTTCACCAAGTGTCGTGCGCAGTCCATCAAATCCCGACTTGTACATCCCGGCGACGATTTCCTTTGCCTTGGCGTCATCCACATCCTTGGCCGCCGGGTCGCGCTTGAACCGGCTCTTCCACGTGATTGTGCTGCCCTTGCCCGAAGGTGCCACGGCGAGTCCTCTTCCTGCACAACCTCGAGCACATTACCGGAAGCCGATAATGCGCAGCCCACTCGACCCGCCCACCCGCATCGGTCCTCTCCCGCGGCGTCCCCAGACGGTCCGTATGCAAATGCCGCAGCTCGGCCCGCGCCGCGCCCTCCCGACCAGCGACAGCATCCATCCGCGCCAGCGGCACAAACGCATCCTCGCCATACACGCACGTCCGCGAATGAGTCCCGCACTGCTCGCTGAATCAAGCCATCATGAATCATGAGCCACAATTCGTTTCCCAAGAAACTCATAAAAATTCTCTGCATACAGAATGTGCTCTCCCGACGGAAGCCTGAGATATATCGAACATTCGCCGTCTTTGAAATTCATATAGTCAAAGAAGAAAACTTCGCCAAGATCAGTTTCGCTAATGACAAGTTTTGAATCATCAAGAAAGCCAGCCTTGCGATTCATTAAGTGGCGAAAAACTATGTCTCCCCCATTAGCCGACTCGAAAGGAATTCCGTAAATGCTATAAATCTCTTCCCCTCCGACTTCACCGCCTGCATATCGTTTGAGAAACCATTTATATGATTCCGGCAATTTGCGGTTTAGTGCATTTTCTGCATTTGCCAGCCATTCATCCTCGACCGCATCGGACGATAATCCAAAATTAATGATCGACTGATGGGCCGCGATCAATTCCTCAACTCCCGTTGCTGTTAAAGGTGTACTCACAATCTGTTGTGCCCCATACCCCTCGGATCTCCCCGCTCTGCGCATAGTTTGAGAAACCATTTGTACAATCGTGGCGACTCACGATTTAGCTTTTCTTCCGCCTTCATCAGCCATTCATCGTTGACCGCATCAGAGGGCAATCCAAAATTAATTACCGATTGATGGGCAGCAACTAATTGCTCCACCTCTGCCGCTGCCGCTGCCAAGGAGACGATTATCGTCGTCATGCAACTTCGTCGAGTTCGCAAGCTTCGACTTGGCGCCCAATGACGTAGCACTGTCCGTCCTCGCGCACTTCATCCAGGGAGCTCGGATCGCCAGCCAGACTGTAATCGCCGTCAATATCAATACACCACAAATCTCCAAAGTTAAGCAGTTTCACTCCGGAGGATATGCAATTAAATTGATTTCCCTTAACTTTTGCAACGAGCTCCTCGACGTCTCCAACCACCACTTTAACCTTGCGCCAAACGTTGCCGTCCAGCTTATGATTTCGAGCATAAAGAAATATTTCTGCAGCGAGCGGCTCGTTAGATGTGTAAAAGTACCTGAACGATAAAATTAGACCGTCGTCAAAACGCCCATCCTGGCACTCAAGCAATAGCAGAAGAAGCGGCCGGAACTATTCGTCAAACGCATCTACGATCAAACGGGACTCGACACTTGGCGTCTTTCTGTTACGGCCTCAGCAACGATGCGCAAGAATGGAGTCCAGTCGCAGACGTGCGCCGTCCTGCAGAACTTCGCTGATATTGCTTTTTTCACGCACGCTTTCGACAACCATTTTTGCGAGATTATTGGACGCAACGTCTTCGAAAACAAACTCCAATAGCCCACTCATTAGTCAATAAATCCTGCTGCATGCTCGGCGGCTTGCATGATTATGACATAACCTGCAATGCTGCTCCGGGCACAAATTCTTCGCACACATATACATGGATGGGACTTTCGCCAAAACTCCATTCAATGATCGACTTGATTTCATTCCAGTCACCCCCTCCCAATCCAGCACCAATGCGCGGCATATAAATTTCAGAAATTTCGGCATCGGTTAGAAGTTTCTTTAATCGAGTCATCGAAATTTTTATGGCTGAAACGTCAGCCTTTGACCTCCAGGTCCTTTGCGTTCCCAAGTTGTATATTCTGGTCGCACCGTCAGTCCACTCAAAGACATCGCCTAGAACGAAGGCACCAGTCTTGCATAATTCTCGATACCGTGCGTACATCAATGGCCATTTTTCACGAAATGTAACGGCAATGCCTTTCCCCATTGCGCCAGCACAGTTACAACCGTGCGCAAATGCTTGAGGCGAGCTCACTGCAAATATATCGCCTTTGCAAAATATGACGGTCACTGCTTTTTTCCTTCAGCCCAAATTCTCTCAAATGTTTCTCGATCCAATTCTTCCGCCTCTTGATCCGATTCATCAAATTCTGGCTGATCAGTAAAAGGATAATCTTCACTATACTGAGATCCAGGTTCAGCCCAATAAATTTCGGAACCAAACACATCGATTTGCCGAGTGATTAAGTTCTCGGGCGACACCTCGCAATAGAACTTCCCCACTTCACCCTTAAGCGATTCAGAGTAGAAACAATAGTACCGCATCAAAATGTCCTTCCTGTCCGTACGATACGACCCGTCAAATCCATGTCGTTTTTGTTCAGTATAAATTGAACATGTTCGCGGAATTCTGTGCCGGATGAATTAAGACCTTGCCTAACCGGAAGACCGGTAATGTCGATCTCAACAAAATTCGTAAGTTTCCCCAACTTTCTAGGATCATTAAACAGGAATCGTGAAGCCTGTCCGCCTGAGATGACTCCATTACCTAGCTGCTCTGCCGACAGCTGCCCCACCGTGCGTGCCCCAACCATTTCTGGCGCCAAATCAGTGAGGTATTGCCCATCGCCGTAACGAGCATGTGTTACTCCTGTCGAAACCCGCAGTTCTTGTGAACTGATAATTCCCCGCATTCCTGCCTCATCAGTGTAATGAAACAGGGTTTGCCTGCCACCAGTATAAGCGGCGCTCGGCAGTCGATCTGCTCCGCCCGCAAATTCGGAGACGATTTTATTCGCATCATTCGCGTTACTGGTCTTGCATGGACTTAGACCGAGCGGATCGACCGAGGCTGTTGGATTGGCAGAGTATGCGAAAGTGTTTGCCCCGCCAGACAATCCGATGGGATCAATCGAAACAAATCGCCCAATGTCCGGATCATAATAACGGGACCGGTTGTCATGCAAGCCCGTTTCGCTGTCGAAATACTGCCCCTGAAACCGAACAGGCTGTGCCTCCCCGATCTCATCGGGCGACACCACCTCCGGCGAATCCTGCTGCGCAACCTCAAGTACATTCGCCCAGGCCCGATACCGCGCAGCCCACACGACCCGCCCACCCGCATTGGTCATCTCCCGCGGCGTCCCGAGATGATCCGTATGCAGATGCCGCACCTCGGCCCGCGCCGCGCCATCCGCGCCAGCAACAGCGTCCACGCGCGCCAGCGGCACGAACGCATCCTCGCCATACACGTACGTCCGCGCATGACTCCCCCGGTTCTCGCACAGCAACCGGTTCCCATCCCACACGAACCGCGTGACGCCAAACGCATCCCGCTTGGAAATCCGGCGTCCGAACGGATCGTAGGCGTAGCTGACAGTCTGCGCCACATCCGAAGGCCCACGTGAAACGACGCTGCGCACCAGCTGATGCGCCGGATTCCACTCGAACCGCATCCGCGTATGCTTGCCGACCAGCTTCTCGACCACGTTGCCGTGCGCATCGTAGTCGTAACGCTTGTCTTCGTACACGCGAATGCGATTGCCCTCCACGCGGCCGACCGGCGCCACCGTCGTATCGAGCAGATTATGCGTCGGATCGAATGCAAACCGTTCGCTCAGCTGCGGCTGCACGGCCGACAAAATGCGTCCGATCGGATCGGATCGTAGCGGTAGCGTGTCACACCGTTGCGCTGGTCGTCGATCGATACGAGGTTGCCAACTTCGTCGTATTCGTACTGCCGCGCGATGACGGTCGACGCGCCCTCGCCCGCCGTCTGCGACAACAGCCGCCCCACGGGGTCGTACCGGAACTGGCTGACGAGCGTCCCCTGCGTGCGGGCGATCATCCGGTGTGCCCGGTCCCGTTCGATGTCGGTAATGACCTCGCCATCCAGGTTCACCTGGTGCAAATGGCCGGAGCCGTAGTACAGGTTGTTCAGGACACGCCCATCCGGCAACGTCGTCTGCACCCGGTTGCCCAGCTCGTCGTACTGATGACGAAGGACACACGAAACGCCCGAGGCATCCGTCTGCTCCGCAATCAATTGCCCGACCGCGTCATACGTCATGCCAACCGTCGCATCCGCATTGATCGCCTGCGTCATGCGCCCAGCGCGTCGTAGGCGAAGCGCAACCGCATCTGCTGCGCCTGTGCCGCACCCGTCACGCGCGAGATCACTTTTTCCGTCAACTGGCCCAGCGCATCGCGCACATACGTCGTCGCGATCGGCGTCAGTTCCGTGCGCGGGGCGCAGCCCAGTTCGTCCTTGCCGACGATGAGGCCGCTGTCGTCGTAGCGGTAGCGCGTCACGCGCGCATCGAAGCTCGTTTCTTCGGCGAGGCGGTCCAGCGCGTCGTAGACGAAGCGGTGCACGTCGCCGTTCTCGTTGATCAGTTCCGCGATCCGGCGCGCCGTGTCGTAGCGGTATTCCAGCACGCCGCCGCGCGCGTCGATGCGTTTCAGCGGCTTGCCGTCGCGATCGAATTCGTAGGCGGTGCGGTGGCCCGGATTCTCCAGTGTGGTGGCATCGATATCAAGATGGACCTTGCGCCACTGGCGGCGGTAGTCGGCGCCGCGCTTCTTCGTCTTCCACCCGCCTTCACCCAGCATCTTGATGCAGGTGCAGTCGACCAGCAGATGCAAGCCCGTCGTCGTTGGGTGCGCTCCGATCATCGCCGCCAGATGTTTTTGGCGCCGGCTGACGGTGCTGAAGTCGGGAGTCTGCCAGTCCAGGCCGGCTAGCCTGAGCAGACGTTGCGTCATGCCCATCGCCTGTCGCAGTGGCAGATTGAACAGGCTTTTGATCGTCAGGCAGAACTGAATCGCCGCCTCGCTGTACCTGGGTCTGCGGCCCCGTTTGCCGTTGGCGCCGCCGTGCCAGCGCATGTCCTTGCCAGCCGAAACAGCAGCGATCGGCTCGCTCTCAACGCTTCGTCGTATTCCTTCCAGTTGGTCGTTCGGTATTTCGGTCTGGTTGGCGCGCACATGCCGCTGGTTTACCCATGGTCCGGCTCGGCCTCTGCAGGGACAGATTTGTGCAACAAAGCCAGTACGGACACAGCCGAGTTTCTTATCGCGCCCTCCGTGCCTTTTTTACCGGTCAATCATTTCCGCGGATCAAAGAAGTCATCTTTCTCACGATAAAAATTTATGGCGAAGATGATTTCCGAAACAGACGCTCCAGGATTTCTCTTCCGCTCGAAATTAACTACATCTCGAAAAGTTTCCATATCAAATAGTTGCCGCACATTCCTAACTTCCGCAATCTTTGGCAGATGCGTCCCTGGAACGACGTCTTCGAGTTCTTCATCCCCTTCCAAAACGAGGATCTCTGTGTGCTGAGGATCGCCCTTCCACGCACTTTCATTAATAAAAAGAGCCGAATCCCAGTCAAGCCCGTGTAACTCACCAAGCAAATCCTGAATCGATTGATATATTTTCATAAACACTCCTAAAATTAACGGCAACGGGTTCCGCCACCCCATGTGTTCCGACCGCCAACACCATTTGCATGGTAGTCAAGATGGCGCGACGCGTGATCCGCTCTGTCAACCAATTGCAGCGTCGTCAAATTTATATTTTCGTTTTGTGAGAATGGGTTAAATATCCATAAGAAATTATCTATCTTCCCAGTGCCAAATAAGTTTATAAACTCTTTGTAATCTTTGGGAAGAGAAGTTGCAAGCGTGGCTTCAATCTTCGACCAATCATGCTGTTGGGGAGCTTCGTTTGGATTGTTTGGCGGAGTAATCAATCTTGCGATGTCGCTGATGCTCATTTTTAGGTTGCCCGAGCCGTATTACAAGTTTTTCCGAACATGGCCATCCGGCAGCGTCGTATTCACAATATGGTACCGGGTCATTATCACGCTCGACCTGGACAATGTTTTTCGTGGCGTCCCCTTGGCTCGATGTCCTGTTTTACCTATCCCTTGAAAAGCCTTATCTCTTTGGTTTTACTTCATCAGTCCTACCGCAATTCCATGACAGGACCGACTCGATCTTTCGAGAATAGTTGCGTCTGCTTGTCCGAAGCGGGCTCTAAGCCGCCGAAGAAATTGGCGATGCGATATTTGACGCTGAACCCTTTAGCCCAACGATAAAGCTCTTCAGATGTCGATATACCTGCTTTCTTGCAATCGAAACTTGAAAAAAGCAATGAGACATCGCTGATGTCATCATAATGAATTATACGCAACGTTACACACTCAACTAAGTTCTCACCGACACTCAGGTGTTTGAGATTAGCGGTGCACGCAACGTCTTCATCGCCAGCTGCGATTTTCGACAAGTAGGCCGAGTCGAGAACAGAATCCAGTCGCAAGGGTACGCCGTCCCGTACCACTTCGCTGACGTTGTTCTTTTCACGCACGCATTCGATAACCATTGCCGCGAGATGACTGGGCGAAACCTCTTCGAAAACAAACTCCAATAGCCCGTTCATTAGTCAATGAATTCTTTAAAGGTCTTATCTTGATTCAACCGTACTCCACGACCATCAGGCAAACGCTTTTCCAGAAAGACCAGATTCCCATCCGCTATCGGTGAAAAGTCACCGGGAGCCCGAATGATATCCTTCAGGTGGAACTTGCCTTGCTCGTTCCAAGTGGTCATTTTTCCTTTAATCTTCCCCCATACCTCGGCCCCAGAAACAGACGGATTGCTAAACGTAACAGGTCTTCCGCTATGTTTAGCAAGCGCATGCCCGACGATAGTAGATCCTTTATAGGGCACTTGTGCAGATGACAGAACTGTCTTGGTCTCAGATAGGGTAAGACCCCATGAGGCTGGCGTCGCGATCTTATTCGCCCCTTCCGTATTGCCATTTTTACATGGACTCAGTCCTGCCGGATCCACCCAGCCAACTGGGTTAGACGCATAACCATAACCATTTGTACCGCCAGCTAGGCCAATCGGATCAATCGAAACAAACCGCCCAATATCCGGATCATAGTAACGGAACCGGTTGTAATGCAATCCGCTTTCGTTATCGTGATACTGCCCTTGAAACCGAACAGGCTGCACCTCCCCGATCTCATCGGGCAATACGACGACCGGCACCTCCTCCCGCACAACCTCGAGCACATTCCCCCAAGCTCGATACCGCGCAGCCCACACAACGCGCCCATCCGCATCGGTCAACTCCCGCGGCGTCCCCAAATGGTCCGTATGCAAATGCCGCATCTCGGCCGGCTCGGCGCCATCCGCACCTGCCACTGAATCCAGCCGCGCCAACGGCACAAACGCATCCTCGCCATACACATACGTCCGCGCATGACTCCCGCGCTCCTCGCACAGCAACCGGTTGCCATCCCAGACAAAGCGGGTCACACCAAACGCATCACGCTTGGAAATCCGGCGTCCGAACGGATCGTAGGCATAGCTGACAGTCTGCGCGCTATCGGTCGGCCCGCGCGCCACCACGCTACGCACCAGCTGATGCCCAGGATTCCACTCGAATCGCATCCGCGTATGCTTGCCGACCAGCTTCTCGACGACATTGCCATGCCCATCGTAGTCGTAACGCTTGTCCTCGTACACGCGAATACGGTTACCTTCGACGCGGCCGACCGGCGCCACGGTGGCATCGAGCAGGTTATGCGCCGGATCGAACGCAAACCGCTCGCTCGACTGCGGCTGCACGGCCGACAAAATGCGCCCGATCGGATCGTAGCTGTAGCGTGTCACACCGTTGCGCCGATCGTCGATCGACACGAGATTGCCCACCTCGTCGTACTTGCGCGCGATGATGGTCGATGCCACCTCGCCCACCGTCTGCGACAACAGGCGCCCCACCGGGTCGTACCGGAACTGGCTGACGAGCGCCCCCTGCGTGCGGGCCACCATGCGGTGCGCCCGGTCGCGCTCGATATCGGTGATGACCTCGCCGTCCAGGTTGACCTGGTGCAGGTGACCCGAGCCGTAGTACAGGTTGTTCAGGATGCGGCCATCCGGCAGCGTCGTCTGCACGTGAACACGCAGCGCAAGCGAATTATCTGCCCGATACAACCGCAGCCGCACCACGGCTGACGCTACCGCGTCGACGAGCGCGTCAACTAATCTATTTGTTTGAGAAGAATTCTCGCGAAAAATTGACGGCTAAATATCTTGCGAAACCCACACCGCTGAATTAAGGCATCATGAGACATGAGCCTCAATTCGTTTCCCAAGAAATTCATAAAAATTCTCAGCGTACGGCATATCCTCGCCCGACGGGAGCCTTAGATATATCGGACATTCGCCGTTTTTGAAATTTCTATAGTCGAAGAAAAAACTTCACCAAGATCAGTCTCACTAACAACAAGTTTTGAATCGTCCAGCAGCCCAGCTTTACGATTCATTAGATGTTGAAAAACTATGTCCCCCATTCGCCGACTCAAAAGGAATTCCATAAATACTGTAAATCTCTTCCCCTCCAATTTCGCCGCCTGCATATTGCTTGAGAAACCACCTATATGATTCTGACAACTTTCGATTTAGCGCGTTTTCTGCATTTACCAGCCATTCATCGTCTACCGCATCGGACGATGATCCAAAATCAATGATCGACTGATGGGCCGCGATCAATTTTTTAATCTCCGTCGCCGTTAAAGGTGGATTCATAATTTATTGCGCCCCATCGTTAGTCGCACGGTTCGCCCAATAGCGAGCCTTCCATGCATCAAATGCGGACCGATCAATCCCCGAAGGGATAACGTTGGGATTAATGTGAATTATTTCACTATTTTCTAATGGAATGTCTGCGTCAACTCAGCTATCGCGCTGTCATTTGATTGGAGCATGTGGTGAAGGTGTATGGGCTTCCCATCCGTGCCAATCGGCTCGCGACCTGTCGCCATCCTCTCAATATTCGTTCCGGAAATAACTTTCCCGCTTGCGCACCACGACGTGACTAAATTTTGATCAAAAGTATCATTTCTGGGATAGGCCGTAATTCCTTCAAATTCAGTCTGATTTGGCCAATAAACCCTGCCAGGATTTCCGCCATTTTCAGAAAATCTGCATGGCGTTAAGCCTAGCGGATCGACCCAGCTTATTGGATTGGAAGTATAGGCGAAGGTATTAACTCCGCCCAATAGACCGATCAGATCAATGGAAACAACCCACCCAATATCTGGATCATAGTAGCGGAACAGGTTGTAATGCAAGCCAGTTCGTTGTCGCAATATTGGGTTCAATATGGCAAATAACCCGGTTTCGACCATTTGTCCTGGTTCGACCAAATTAACACCGCAGCTTGACCCGCCAAGTGCTCACATTAACGTGAAGGTTTTAATTCGCCGCATTGATGTGATTTCGCCACTCTTCAATCAATCCTTTAGCCAGAATGGCATCAATGACCCCGTTATCGATAGTGCCCACATATTGCCCGTCCAATTCAAACTCGAATTCAAGTCCATGCTCTTGCGATAAGCGCTGGACGGAATCGACAATATATTCAACCTCTTCAAGAAGAAGCGCATCGATTTCGCGGGGCAGATGATTAGAGGGCGACGCCGAATAAATCTCATGCACCCCCCCCACTGTTTCAACTAGAGCGTCACCTGGACGCGTCCCCGTGCTTTCCACAGTATCGACAAACTCAGGGGCACGGATAACCCAAGTTCTCAATGACGACATTTTTTCAATTGCATCCCTTACCAATTTCCGAGCTTCATCGTCCACGTCTTGGGCCAGAAAAAAAAGTAATTTCTGCTTTGGGTGCGATTCAACGAAATGGATTTGCATAATATTTATCAAGGCTCAGTCAATTTAGGTGGATAAAAAGGCAGGGCTGATCCGGGGCCGCCGACGTTATAACGGAACCCTCCAGGAAGATGAGCGTTCAAATGACGAGTTGCTGGCAACGGAATTGTCACCGGAGTACTAGCGATATGATGCATAGAAATTTTTTCGCCCATTAAACCGACATCTTCCGGAAAAAACATAACCCATGCCTCATCTACTATAGGGGTCCTACCCTTAGCGATTGCTGATAAATTATCTCCGCTAAGTATTTCGCCATATCCAATGCTATCCCAGTGATCACGAAGAGCACGCCAATCAGCAGCATTTGTTCGAGTTACTCCCGAGCGTGTTGTATTCGGTTGCCTAGGCAAAGTGTCGGTCCGCGTAGCACCTTTTTCACTTGGCGTTCCCTGACCGGCCCGACACGGGCTCAGACCAAACGGATCAATCCAGGTCACCGGGTTCCAAACATACGTAAATGTGTTCGCCCCACCCAACAGACCGATCGGATCAACTGAAACAAACCGCCCAATATCCGGATCATAGTAACGGAACCGGTTGTAATGCAATCCGCTCTCGTTATCGTAATACTGCCCCTGGAACCGAACAGGCTGCACTTCCCCGATCTCATCAGGCGAAACCACCTCCGGCGAATCCCGCTGCGCAACCTCGAGCACATTACCCCACGCACGATACCGCGCAGCCCACACGACCCGCCCACCCGCATCGGTCATATCCCGCGGCGTCCCGAGATGATACGTATTCAGATGCCGCACCTCAGCCCGCGCCGCGCCCCCCGAATCTGCGACGGCATCCACCCGCGCCAGCGGCACGAACGCATCCTCGCCGTACACGTATGTCCGCGAATGACTCCCCCGGTTCTCGCACAGCAACCGGTTCCCATCCCACACGAACCGCGTGACGCCAAACGCATCCCGCTTCGCAATCCGGCGCCCGAACGGATCATAGGCATAGCTGACAGTCTGCGCCACATCCGAAGGCCCACGTGAAACGACGCTGCGCACCAGTTGATGCGCCGGATTCCACTCGAACCGCATCCGCGTATGCTTGCCGACCAGCTTCTCGACCACGTTGCCGTGCGCATCGTAGTCATAGCGCTTGTCCTCGTACACCCGGATGCGATTGCCCTCGACGCGGCCGACCGGCGCCACCGTCGTATCGAGCAGATTATGCGCCGGATCGAATGCAAACCGTTCGCTCAGCTGCGGCTGCACGGCCGACAAAATGCGTCCGATCGGATCGTAGCTGTAGCGTGTCACACCGTTGCGCTGATCGTCGATCGATACGAGGTTGCCCACCTCGTCGTACTCGTACTGCCGCGCGATGACGGTCGACGCGCCCTCGCCCGCCGTCTGCGACAACAGCCGCCCCACGGGGTCGTACCGGAACTGGCTGACGAGCGTCCCCTGCGTGCGGGCGATCATCCGGTGCGCCCGGTCCCGTTCGATGTCGGTAATGACCTCGCCATCCAGGTTGACCTGATGCAGATGGCCCGAGCCGTAATTCAAATTGTTCAGGATGCGGCCATCCGGCAGCGTCGTCCGCACCCGGTTGCCCAGCTCGTCGTATTCATGACGCAGCACGGTCGACGTACCCGAGGCATCCGTCTGCTCCGTCACCAGCTGACCGATAGCGTCATATGCCATGCTGACAACGGCATCCGCATTGATCGCCTGCGTCATGCGCCCCAGCGCGTCGTAGGCGAAGCGCAGCCGCATCTGCTGCGCCTGTGCCGCACCCGTCACGCGCGAGATCACTTTTTCCGTCAACTGGCCCAGCGCATCGCGCACATACGTTGTCGCGATGGGCGTCAATTCCGTGCGCGGCGCGCAGCCCAGTTCGTCCTTGCCGACGATGAGGCCGCTGTCGTCGTAGCGGTAGCGCGTCACGCGCGCATCGAAGCTCGTTTCTTCGGCGAGGCGGTCCAGCGCGTCGTAGACGAAGCGGTGCACGTCGCCGTTCTCGTTGATCAGTTCGGCGATCCGGCGCGCCGTGTCGTAGCGGTATTCCAGCACGCCGCCGCGCGCGTCGATGCGTTTCAGCGGCTTGCCGTCGCGATCGAGTTCGTAGGCGGTGCGGTGGCCCGCGGCGTCGACGTGGGCGACGAGGCGGCCCAGCCGGTCGTATTCGTAGCGCTCGGTCGTGCCGTCCGCATGCGTCACAGCCTGCATGCGGCCGAGCGCGTCGTAGGCATACGTGCTCGCGTTGCCGTTCGGGTCGAGCGCGCGCACGAGGCGCCCCTCGTCGTCGTAATCGAAACTGCTCGTGCTGCCCGAGCAATCCGTATAGCGGATCAGTTGGCCGGCGCGGTTGTACGCAAGCGCCTTGACGCCGCCGCGCGCGTCGATCACCTTGACAGGCAGGCCGCGATCGTCGTACTGGTACGCCGTACGCTGACCCAGCGCGTTCGTCACGCTCGTCAGGTTGCCCTGCGCGTCGTAGCGCAGCACGGTCGTCGCGCCGAGGGCGTCGGTGATGAGGGCCGGCTTGTCGAAGCGGGCGTCGTAGACGATGCCCGTGCCCCGCCCGCCCCGCTCCACGCGCACGATGCGGCTGCGCTCGTCGTAGCGGTAGCGCACCGTGCGGCCGGCCGGGTCGGTCAGTTCGAGCAGGTTGTCGTTCTCGTCCAGACGACGTGTCGTGACGCCGCCTGCCGCATCCACCTGCGCGACCAGGCGCCCGCGCGCGTCGAACCGGTAGTGCTGCACGCGGCCCAGCTGGTCGGTGACGACCGTCTCCTTGTCGAGATAGCGGAATGCCCACCACTGGCCCGTATTGGTCCAGTTGCGCACTACCTTCCCATCCGGCCCCTCGACGTCGTACTCATAGCGCGACACGAGGCCGTCCGGCTGGCCGTGTTCCACCATCACATGGTTGCGGTAGCCGAACTCGCGCACGACATCGCCCGCACGGTTACGCACGCGCCGCAGGTCGCCCGCGCCGTCATACTCGTAGGACACCAGCGTATGCGCGCTGCCTTCCGGTTCCGCGGGCATCAAGGTCACGCCCAGCAGGCGCATGCCGCCCGCGACGCGTCCGAACTCGAGGGCCAGGCTGTGCCCCGCGCTGTCGTCGATGCGTGCGGGCAGGCGGCGGGCGTCGTACGTGACGCGGATGTGGTTGTCGTTCGCATCCTGCCAGCCCGTCAGGCGGGCGATGCCGTCGCCGTACAGGACGGCGAATTGCGCGCGCAGGCCATTGTTGTCGACCAGCTCGAACGTCGTATCTCCCGTGCGCGCCAGCGTGATCTGTTCGGACGGCGAATGGATCGCGTCACCGACCCGCGGCAGCGAGAACGTGATGCCGCGATCAAACGCGTCCAGCACGACGACCTCGTCGACGCTGAGTTGCAGGCTGTCGCTGATGGGCAGCGCCCAGCCCTGGCCCAGCCAGCCGGCGCGGTGCAGCGCCGAGCTGTACGTGCGCTGCCAGACCAGCGGCAGCGGCGCGGGCAGCGCGAAGTCGAGGTCCAGGTCGCCCAGCAGGATCTTGTCGCCCGTGATCGGGTTGACGGGCTGGCCGACGAGGTTGCACGGCGGCTTGCTGGTGGCGACGCCGCGCTTGACCTCCGACGGTCTCTCGGCCGGTTTCTGCGCCTCCACCGGTTCCCTCGCGACGCCCTTGCCCGCGCCGGCTTCGGCCTGTCCCTGTGCCGACGCGAGCCTGGGCTGCAGGTTCGGGTGCGCCATCAGCTTGTCGCGGTTCTGGCCGACCCATTCCGCGAACTTCGGCCCCAGCCGGCTCTGCGACAGGTTGCGCACGAGGAGCGAACTTTGCACCTGGCCGCGCGACAGGTACAGCACCAGCGCCGTCAGGATTGCCTTCACGAGCAGCATCTGCCCTTGCGCGAACGATTCCGTCGCCTCGCGCAGCATCGTCGTGCGCCGGGCGGTCGCGTCCGCCGGCAGGTCGCCGGCGTGCCACGCGGTCGCGAAACCGTGGGCCGCATGCCGGCACAGGTCCGGCACCGTGCCGCTCATGTCCATGACCAGCATCCCGAGACCCATCCAGACGAGGATCTCGCCGCCGATCGCGACGCCCGCCTGCGCACCCACCGCCGCGCCCGGGATGGCGCCCACGCCGAAGGCCAGCGACCCCAGCGCCCCGCCCGCCGCCGCGCCAAGCACGGCGCCGCCGCCCAGGTACAGCGCCATCTGCTTCATGACCTCGTACAACACGTCGACGATCACCGCGAAGTTCAGGCCGGCGAACTGCTGCCTGAGCAGTTCCGCGAAGCGCGGCCGGGATGCGTCGAGCGCCTGCTTGACGGCCAATGCGTTGCGCACGCCGCCCATGTCGGCGCCCGTATCGGCGATGCGGCCGAGCGTCGCGCTCGCCTCGTTCGACCAGCGCTGTACGCGCCGCGCGATGTCGAGCCGGGCCTGCGCGCCGGCCTGGGCATAGTGGCGCTGCATGGTGTCGAGGGCGCGCGTCAGATCGGTCCAGTTGCTCGAAAAGTCAGACATGTGCTCGCAGGAAAACAATTGTGAACGGCGCCAATGGCCGATTTAACGAACAGGAAATTTCTGATAGTATATACATGATTTAACATAAATCTAACAATCCCCCGTGCGGAGGACACATTCGATGCAGGAGCTGCGATATGTCATCAGATTCGCTCGATAACCGGATAAAGGCGCTCGGCGTTGCCGGCACTGCCCTCGACACCGCGGCGCAGCTGAAAGCCGGCTCGGGGGGCGCGGCCCTGGCGTCGGGCGTCGCCGGCCTGGCCGGGCACGCGAGTCCGCAACTCGCGCAGGCACTCCAGGTCGCGTCGCAGGCGCATTCGCTGGCGCAGCATGCCGGCGCGCTGGCCGACCATGCGGGACCAGGCGCGGACCAGCCCGCAGCGCTGGCGCAAGGCGCGGCGGTCGCGGAAAACCTCGCCATCGAAGAACATCCCCTGGCGGGCCAGGCCGTGAGCGATTTCGCCGGCAACGAGCCGCACTACGTGCCGCCCAATATCGATCCCGCCGGACAGGACGACGCCGCATCGGCCGTGGCATCCCTGCTGGCGAAGTTCAACGACGGCAAGCGCCTGCTGCGCTTCTATTCGCCGCTGCAGGGCGACAAGACCCTGCTGATCGAATCGCTGAGCGGCTCGTCGGCCATGTCCGACCAGTTCGTGTTCAACCTCAGCCTGATCTCGGAAAACGCCGCCATCGACCTGAAAGACCTGATGGGCAAGAACGTCAGCGTGGGCGTGCAGCTCGCGGACGGCAGCGAACATTTCGTCAACGGCTACGTGCACTCGTTCGGCTTCAGCCATGCGGACGGCGGCTTCGCGTTCTATCACGCGCAGATCGTGCCCTGGCTCAGCTACCTGAAGCAGCGCGTCAACTCGCGCATCTTCCAGGACCAGAGCGTGCTCGAGGTCCTCGACACGATCTTCAAGGGCGACTACAACGGCCTCGCCGCGTACGAATTCCGCGTCAGCCAGACCTACCGCCCCGAAAACTACATCGTGCAGTACGACGAGACGGACGAGCACTTCGTCTGCCGCCTGATGGAGAAGTACGGGCTGTTCTACTACTTCGACCACAAGCCGAACGGCCACGTGATGGTGATCAGCGACGATTCGCGCTCGGGCGCGTTCTGCCCGCCGCAGCCGGATCACGCCGAGGTCGAATTCAACGGCGGCAACCGCTGGCACGACCGCGACAGCGTGACGGCGTTCGCGGCCGAGCGCAACCTGCAGCCGACCAAGGTGGCCCTGAACACGTTCGACTTCAAGGCGCCCAATGCGATGCAGTACGTGGAGCTGCCCACCGTGACGCAACAGGGCGACATGCCGGCCATGGAGATCTACGACGGCAACCCCGCGTTCTCGTACAAGGACAAGGACGACGGCCAGCGCGAAGCGCGCCAGCGCCTGGAAGTGCTGGAGTGGCAGGCCAAGGTCTTCACGGGCGCCTCCGACTGCCGCGGCCTCGTCGCCGGCCGCACGTTCAGGCTGCAGGGCCACCACTGGTTCGATCCGGCCACCGAGGGTGACAACGATTTCCTCGTGCTGTCCGTGCAGGTCAGCGCCCGCAACAATTATTTCGAGCGCGGCCAGAGCGACGTCTACCGCAACACGTTCACCGCGATCCGCCGCAAGATCCCCTACCGCCCGCGCCGCGCGCACCCGCCGCCGCGCATGCCCGGGCCGCAGACGGCGACTGTCGTCGGCCCCAAGGGCACGGAGATCCACACGGACCAGTACGGCCGCATCAAGGTGCAGTTCCACTGGGACCGCTACGGCCGCCGCGACGAACGCAGCTCGTGCTGGATCCGCGTCTCGCAGCCGTGGGCGGGTCGCGGCTGGGGCACGATTTCCGTGCCGCGCATCGGGCAGGAAGTCATCATCGACTACCTCGAGGGCGACCCCGACCGCCCCGTCTGCACGGGACGGCTGTTCAATGCGGACCAGCCGGTCCCGTACGGCCTGCCGGACGGCGCCCACATGATGGGTTTCAAGAGCCGCTCCACGCCGGGCGGCGGCGGCTT
The DNA here is from genome assembly GCF_047302885.1 of Massilia sp. CT11-137. Lineage (NCBI taxonomy): Bacteria > Pseudomonadati > Pseudomonadota > Betaproteobacteria > Burkholderiales > Oxalobacteraceae > Massilia > Massilia sp. CT11-137. The sequence goes on along the minus strand of NZ_JBKYMP010000002.1, from coordinate 2,544,293 downwards.
CTGCGAGATGGTGATCCATGACAGCAAGGGCAAGGAACTGATCAATATCCACTCGCAAAAGGATATGGTCACGACCGTGCAGAACACGCAGGCGACGGTCGTCAACGGGCCGCACCAGACCAACACGGTCAGCACGGGCTACCAGACCAACACGGTCAAGCAGTACATCGTGACGACGGCGCAGACGGGGCACATCCACGACACGGCCAAGACGAACATCGAGCTGACCGCCGAGGACGACTACATCCACGCGACGGCCAAGACCAATATCGAACTGGTGGCGCAGACGGCCCACCTGCACCAGACCGCGAAGCAGAACATCGAGCTGACGTCGCAGACGGAGCACATCCACCTGAAGGCCAACACCGACATCACGCTGGAAGTCGGCAGCAGCAAGATCGTGCTGCAGGCCGACGGCACGATCCTGATCCAGGGCGTGAACGTCGCGGTGATGGGCAGCCGGATCGACCTGAATAAATAAATGAGCCAATGAGCGAGCGCGCCATGTACCACGCCAACCACGCCACCTTCGAACTGCCCGCGCAGTTGAAGGACAAGACGATGCACATGTTCACCTTGCGCGACGATGGTCCGAGCGAGTTCAACGTCGTCGTCTCGCACGCGGACGTCAAGCCCGAGGAAAGCCTGGACCAGTTCGGCGACCGCCTGGTCAAGGAACTGACGCGGGCACTGCCCCGGTTCCAGCTGAAGGCGATGACCGAACGCACCGTCGACGGCGCGCCGGCACTGGAACTGGCCTACAGCTGGCGCAACGAGGCGGGCTTCATGCACCAGCGCCAGGTCATTACGCTGGTCCAGGGCGGCAAGCCCGGCACGATCGAAGCCATGCTGATGGCGGCGACGTGCCTGCGCGAGTTCAGCGACGAGTGGAATGCCGCGTTCGACGCGATCGTGGACAGCATCCGGCTGCGCCGTCCGCTGCCGCAAGCGCAGGATGGCCCAGCCGCCGTGCCGTCCCCTGCCCTGCCCACGATCTTCGCATTGTCCGAACCGCGCAAGACCCTGCACGTGTTCGCGGACAGGCACGAGGCGGGCAGCAAACTGTCGGCGCGCGACGTCAACCAGGACCACTGGGAATTCTATGACGCCGATGGCACGCGCCTGCAGGCCAACGTCTCCCGTACGAACGCCGGCCTGTCGCTGCTGCGGCCGTCGGGCACGGTCACGCTGGAACGCACGGCGGAACCACCGGGACCGGCACTGGCCGAGCGGCTGCACCTGGCCCAGTACATCCAGGCCAGCTCGTCGTCCGTGCCGTTCTACAGCCTGACGGAGGTGCGCGCGCATCTCGATCAGGTCACCAGCGACCGGGCCGCGGAGCGCTAGATGCCGGCGGCGGCACGGCTGGGAGACCCGATCGGGCACAGCCCGACCATGAGCTGGCTCCTGAAAGGCCTCCTCATCGGCGCGGCCATCGCGGTGGCCGGCGTGGCGATCGTGGGCACGGGCGGTCTCGCGGCGGTCGCCGTCGTCGGCGCGGGCGCGGCGATGGGCGCGGGCCTGGGCGAAGCGATGAGCACGATGAGCTTTGCCGGCAAGGAGGTCACGGGCGCCATCGCGATGACCGGTTCGTCCAACGTGTTCGTCAACGGCCTGGCCGCGGCCCGGGCGCACATCGACCAGGTCCTGTGCTCCAAGCACCCCGGACCGATACCGATCGCGACGGGCAGCAGCCAGGTCTACATCAACGGCATGCCGGCCGCGCGCGTGGACGACAAGACGGGATGCAGCGCCGTCATCACGAAGGGGTCGGGCAACGTCTACATCGGCGGCGGCACGACGCAGACCGACACGATCAATCCGGAAAACCTCGTGCCGGGCTGGGTGCATGCGTCGCTGCTGGTCGTCGGCGTCGGCTCGGCGATCGTCCTCGCCGGGCCCGTGGTCGCCGTGGGCGGCCTGGTGGGCGCGTTCGCGGGCGGGATCGGCGGCGGCTGGGTCGGCGGCAAGATGTTCGGCGAAGGCAGCGATGGCCAGAAATGGTCGGCGATCGCGGGCAGTTTCCTGGGCGGGTATCTCGGTGCGAAGGCCGCGCCGGGGGCGTGGGAGTTCGCGCAGCGGGTCCAGGTGTCGGTCGAACCGGGCACGCTGGGCATGAACGGCGGGAACGTCCGCGTGTCCCTGCGTCCGCCTGCGACGGCTGCCGAGCCGCCGGCCACGCCGCCGGTGGAACCGCCGGCACGCGTCTCGGCATCGACGTATGCGCGGCTGCGCGCCAAGACGCCGAGTTCCGCCATTCAAAAACAGGTCAACGAAGGCGTGACCTTGCCGATGCCCGACCGGGCACTGCCGGGCCTGACCGTGACGAAGCCGCTGCACGCGGACCATATCGTGTCGATGAAGCAGATCACGGAAATGGAGGGATTCGCCCGGCTGTCGCAGGAAGATCAGCTCGCGGTGCTGAACAATCCCCGCAACTTCATCGGCCTGAGCGAGACGGCGAATACGTCGAAGGGGGCGAAATCGTTCGCCGAGTGGACCGAATACAAGAAAGGCGGCATCGCCGTGGACCCGGCCTTCCGGCAGGAGATGATGCAGAAAGAGGTCGACATGGCGGCCGAGTTGCAACAGCAGATTTATAATCTCCTGGGCGGCGGCTAGCGTGCACCGGCAATCACTGAAAGACGAAGCGATGACAACAACACCCGACAAGAACGCGGTACTGAATGAATTGCAGCAGTTCGTGCAGCCGGCCGCATTGATGGCCTCGCCGGCCGAAGCGGAAGCGGATCCGGCCGTGCCCGTGCAGTGGCTGCGCTTCCTCGACGAGCAGGAACACGGCCGCAGGCTCGCGCTGCTCACGGAATGGAGCGACTTTGCCGCGGAGTGGCCCAGCGTCCAGGATTTCCTGCGCACGATGCTGAAGCACCTGTACGTGATGCGCGAACCGGACGACACCCCGTCGCTGCTGTATCTCTACACCGTCGGCGGCAAGGACCTGAACTTTTTCCGCGGCCGCGCGCCGATCACCGACGTGCCGGAGCGCCTGCGTCCGGTCTGGGACTGGGTGCCCGCCAAATTCCGCGATTTTTATACGCAGTTGCACGACGGCTGGACCTTCCTGCCGGCGAATTCGATGGGACCGCTGCCGGTCGAGGATTGGGCATTCCTGTCCGACGACAAGTTCGACATCGACGACGACACCGCGCGCCGGCTGCCCATCGATATCTCGCGAACCGTCGCCGTGTTTCACAACGGCGCCGGCGATTACCTGTGCCTGAATTGCGTGGGCAACGGGGAAGCGACGGGAGTCATCTGGTGGCACGAAGATCCCGAGAATCCCGAGCCGGTCGATTTCTGGGGCGTGCTGGATGCCTGGGTCGGCATTTTTCTCGAAGAAGCCGACCGCCACGGTGCATGAACGGATCGCCGCCCTGTGCAAGGAAGGCGATGCGCTGGCATCGGCAGGCAGACCCGACGACGCCAAACTGAAATACATCGCGGCGCTGAAGCTGCTGCCTGGTGAGCCCAGGCAGTGGGAAGCCGCGACGTGGATTTACGTGGCGCTCGGCGACGTGCACTTCCACGCGCAGCGCTTCGACAAGGCCTTCAAGTGTTTTCATAACGCGGTCCAATGTCCGAAAGGGCTCGGCAACCCCTACATTCACTTGCGTCTTGGGCAGCTCTACTTCGAACAGCGTCGCTTCGATAAGGCAGCCGATGAACTGACGCGCGCGTACATGGGTGGGGGGATCGATATCTTCATGGAAGACGACGCCAGATACCTGACGTTTCTCGAGACAAGGATCTCGCTGTGAAACGCCCCATCCATTACTGCAAAAGCTGGTCCCGTGCGAAGAAAAAACCGACCGAGCTTTGGCCCGCCGGGAAGGCCGAGGCGGCGCATCTGCATCGGCAACCCTATACGGCACTCGTTGGCAGCGCCGAACGGCCGTATTGTTTCGTGGACGTTGCCGCCAACGTCGTGGTCGTCGGTTTCCTCGACAGCCTGCTGCGCGAATCGCTGACGTATGCATTCAAGGAAGTCGAGGCCGGGAAGCTGTTCATGACGATGGCGGTTCACCGGGAATTCGAGGCCGACACCGACAGCGTGACGGGTGGCGTGACGTACCTATTCGATCGAAGCGGCACGATGCGGATCCGGCGCGAGTATTTCCGCCCGCATCGCGCGGAAACCGCGGCGTCATCGTGCGATCCAGCACCGCTTTACGACATACGGCCCGAATTCGGACAATACGACGATATCATTCGCGTCGAGAGACGATGAGCGAGGGCCCAAAACAATGGATTTCAATACCGTTCGCGATCACCTGATTTCGCTGAATGTATCACCACGAGCGCCGGCGACACAACATCAGCTCGACGCCTTCGAGCACCGTTTTCGCGTCAATTTGCCCACCGACGTGAAAACGAATTACTCGATCATGAACGGCGCCGACGACTGGACCGACAGCCACACGTCCTGGATAAGGTTCTGGCCCATCGAAGAATGGACGCCCACGACCCCGGAGTTCGCCAGCGATGACGTATTCAAGTCTCTGTCGTCGTATGTATTCGTTTGCGCGGATTACGCGATCGAGTGCGTGTTTTATGTCATCGATCTCGACAACGCCGCGCCGACATTCGGCCACGTTTATAGCCTTGGCGCTACACGTGCGGGCCTTACTGCAACGAGTTTTTCCGAGTTCATCATGAAAGTGGCGGAAGATCACGGTGACCTTCACAGCTATGGATAGACCTCCGATCTTCTCCTCGTGACGATGTGCTCGCGTTGAGCGACGCCAGCCCGGCGCTTTCCGGCACGCCGGGCCGCACTGCGGCTCAGGCTGTCCCGCCCCCTTTGCCCTGCGTCTTCGCACGCCGCATCAGCCCCGCCAGCGACACGCCGAGTCCGATCAGCGCGAGGCTCGACGGCTCCGGAACGGTGGCCGCCGGATCGGCGAAGGTCAGTTCCAGGTTATCGAGGTTGAGGATGTGGTTGGGATCGTCCGCGTAGATCGCGAATCCATAAATGTCCTGCGCACTGGTCAGCGCCACATGTCCGCGCAGGTTGCTCCCGCCCGGGTTCGGGTTGGCCAGCAATGCGCTGGCGATCGTCTGGCCATTCTTGTCGTAGGCGACGAGGTTCACGTCCCACGACGAAAAACTGTCGATGCCGATGGCGGTCACGGGCTTGCTCAGCAGCGCAATCGGGTAGGTCGAGCTGATGAAGTGATTGGATGGATTCCCGTCATAAAAGTCGGCCTGCAGCAGCGTCCCCTGGGTAAAACTCAGCCCGAGCGCGGCGTACAGCTGGTCCAGGGGTTGCAGAAAGGTGGAGGCAGTCGGCACATCGTCGGCGGTGCCAAGCACGCCGTCCGCGCCCGGGACATGTTCGAAATCGATGAGGACAGGGCTTGCGAACGCCGGCATGGCGGCAAGGCCGCAGGCCGACAGGAACAGGGAGCAAAACAGTTTTTTCATCGGATGGACGGTGACGTTGAGTTGAGGAGACCCTGTACGGGCAGGCTGAAGCGGTAGCGATACTATTGAGTACTTGCACTCATGTCCACAGCCCGGCGCAAGCGTGCGCGTCCATCCAAGACGCATACGCGTGTTCGTGAAAATGTGTGAGCCTGTAGCGCGGCAGAGGTGCTATCGTTACGCCGCATCCGCTTCAAAACGACATGAACACACGACTGGAAATCACGATGAAACACCTGGTGCTGGCTACCGCCATCGGCCTGTCTTCGGCGCAGGCGCTTGCCTGCCCACTGTCCGACTCGCTGGCGAAGCGCTACGGCATCTCGTTCTCGGGTTTCAGCACCGCGGTGCCGGAATCTGTCGCGCCCGACACGGCCCACGGCGGCCCCTTCATCCGCGTGCGCATGCCGGACGCAAGCAATGTGCTGGATGGCTTCCACCACACCATCGTCATGGATCGCAGCACGAAGAAAGCCTGGATTCTCCGCACTGGCGGCTTCGTGGGCGTCTACCAGTGGTATGGGCCGGTCGACGTCATCGATCCTGCGCTCGACAACTGCCGGCTGGAGCCGACGGACGGCGCGAATCGGGCGGAACGCCATGGATGACTCGCTGCACGTGCGCGTGACCGATGACGAGACGATCAGCATCGATGGACGCCTGGTGGCCGGGAATGCCGAACTGGTCGACGCGCTCAGGTCCGCCTTGCGGGACAACCCGAACGTGGCGCTCGTGATCGAACCGGTGAAGCCCGAGTACTACACGGGCGTCGCAAAGGTCATCTACGCAAGCCAGCGCGCCGGGGTACCGGTCGAGAACCTGCGCTACGCCACGGGGAACGCTTGACATGCGCGAGGCCGCGCCCCCGGTCAGCGATCCACCATCGCCATCGCCTTCTCGTTGTACCGCGCCCCCGCCACGCCGATCTGCTCAAGCGCCCCATCCAGCCGGCGCAGGTCCTCGTCATCCAGCTTGAGATCGGCCGCAGCGAGATTCTGCTCGAGATACGTCCGGCGCTTGGTCCCCGGAATCGGCACGATGTCGTCGCCCTGCGCCAGCAGCCACGCGAGCGCCACCTGCCCCGGCAGCGCGCCATGCCGCGCCGCGATCTCCTTCACCAGGTCGGCGATCGCGAGATTGCGGTCGAAGTTCTCGCCCTGCAGGCGCGGGTCGTTCTGGGCGCGGAAGTCGTCCGCCGGATAGTCCTCGGCACGCTTCGCCGTGCCCGTCAGGAAGCCGCGGCCGAGCGGACTGAACGGCACGAGACCGATGCCCAGTTCGCGCAGCGCGGGCAGCACGTCGGCGTCGAGGTTGCGCTCCCAGATCGAGTACTCGCTCTGCAGCGCCGACACGGGCTGCACGGCGTGCGCGCGGCGGATCGTGGCGACGCCCGCCTCCGACAGGCCGAAGTGCAGCACCTTGCCTTCGCGGATCAGGTCTTTCACAGTGCCCGCCACGTCCTCGATCGGCACGTTCGGGTCCACGCGGTGCTGGTACAGCAGGTCGATGCGGTCCGTGCGCAGGCGCTTCAGCGAGGCCTCGACGACCTCGCGGATGTGTTCCGGACGGCTGTCGGCACCGGCGAAATGGCCCTTGCCGATGACGAAGCCGAACTTGGTCGCGATCTGCACCTCGTTGCGCCGGCCTTCCAGCGCGCGGCCCAGCAATTCCTCGTTCGTGAACGGGCCGTACACTTCCGCCGTGTCGAAGAAGGTGCAGCCCAGGTCGATGGCGCGGTGGATCGTCGCGATCGATTCCGCGTCGTCCGGCGTGCCGTAGGCGTGGCTCATGCCCATGCAGCCCAGGCCGATGGCGGAGACTTGCAGTCCTTGGGATCCCAGTTGTCGAGTCGTCAGCATGTTCTTCATCCTTTTTTGCAAAATGCCGCCGGCGGCGGCTTGAAGACAATGTAGTCGTTGCACCTTGCAAAGAAAACACCAATAATCGGATAATCATTTTCCAAAAATGGAAGATGAGAGGAAAAGCGCGCCTTGGACTGGAACGATCTCAAATTTTTTCTGGAAGTGGCGCGCGGCGGCAGCCTGACGCGCGCGGCGGACGTGCTGCGCGTGAGCCAGTCGACCGTCGGCCGGCGTATCGCCGAACTGGAAGCGCGCCTCGCGACGCGCCTGTTCGCCCGCCACCAGACGGGCTACCACCTGACGGACGAAGGCCGCGAACTGCTCGGGCGCGCGGAGGCCGTCGAGGACAACATGCTCGCCTTCGAACGGGGCGCGTCCGGCCTGAGTCCCGGCGTGTCGGGCCTCGTGCGCCTGGCCACGTCGGACAACCTCGCATCCGACCTCGTGATTCCCGCCCTGCCCCGTTTCGTCGCCCGCCATCCGCAGTTGCGCCTGGAGATCGTCACGACGACGGCCGCCGTGGAACTGGGCCGGCGCGACGCCGATCTCGCGCTGCGTCTCGTGCGCCCCAGCCACGGCAACCTGAAGGCGCGCCGGCTCGGGGCGATGTCGTACGGCGTGTACGGCCACCGCGACTATCTCGCGCGCCATCCGGCAGCCGGCGACGATCCGCTCGCGGGCCGCGCGATGATCACGTGGGACGAAGCGCACGCGCACCTGCCGGCCGCGCAGTGGCTCGCGAAGCGGGCGCCGGATGCGCACGTGGTGCTGGCCGTGTCCACGCTGCGCGCGCAGATCGCGGCCGCGCGCGCGGGGCTCGGCCTCGCCATCATCCCGGACTTCCTCGTCACGGATCCCGATCTCGTCCGCGTGCTGGCGCCGGGCGATGTGTTCAGCGACGGCGTCTGGCTCGTGCTGCATGCGGATCTCGCCGCGTCGAGCCGGGTGCGCGCCGTCGCCGACTTCCTCGCGGAGACGGTCGAAGCAGCCCGCGCCGCGCTGGCGGGCGAGGCTTAGCGGTTCTGGTAGCCGCCGTACGTCGCGACGGGACTCCACGCCGGCGACACCGGCAGCGCCTTCGGTGCGAGCGGCGCGTAGTCGCCCGCGCCGTAGACCACCTTGCCGTTGACGACGGTGAGCACGCTTTCGAGCCGCTTGATGCCCTCCGCGTCCATGGCGAAGTAATCCTGCGGCAGCACGACGAAGTCGGCGTACTGGCCGCGTTTCAGGGTGCCCTTCACTTTCTCCTCGCCGCTCATCCACGCGGACCCCGTCGTGATCAGCTTCAGCGCTTCGAAGCGGGTCAGGCGGTCGCCATCCTGCCAGATCTGCAGGCCGCCGGCCGTCTTGCCGGTGACGGCCCAGTACACCGAGGGCCACGGGTTGTAGCTGGAGACGCGCGTGCCGTCCGTGCCCAGGCCGACGGGGATGCCCTGCGCGAGCATCTTGCGGATCGGCGGCATCTGGCGCGTCTGTTCGCCGTAGCGCTTAAAGTAAGACTCGCCCTGGAAGTGCATGCGGTCCTGCACGGCAATGCCGCCGCCCAGCTTCCTGATGCGCGCGAGGTCGGCGTCGGTCACGGTCTCGCCGTGGTCGATGATGAAGCGCAGGCCGTCCAGCGGCGTCTGCGCATCGACCTTCTCGATGACGTCGAGATCGCGCGCGATACTCTCGCCATACGTCGCGTGCAGGCGGAACGGCCAGCGGTTCTTCACGAGCAGCGACACGACGGGTTCGAGGTCGTGTTCCATCGAGGCCGGCAGGTCCGGACGGGGCTCCAGGAAGTTCTCGAAGTCGGCCGCGCTGGCGACGAGGTTTTCGCCCGCGCCCTCGGCCGAGAAGCCGTTCGGGTACAGCATGTGGTCGTTCTGCTTCGGATGCGTCATCGTCAGCCAGCGCTGGAAGTCTTCCAGTTCCTTGCCGGCCTTTTGCGCGAACAGGTAGTAGGCCGTGCGCACGGTCAGCTTGCCCTGCTTCGCGAGTTCCAGCGACACGCCGTAATCGTCCGGGTAGTTCTGGAAGCCGCCGCCCGCGTCGATGGCGCTCGTCACGCCCAGGCGGTTCAGTTCGCGGTAGAACTGCAGGGTCGAGTTGACCTGGTCGTCGTGGCCCAGCTTGTTCGTCTTCGCGAGGGTCGAGTACAGGATCAGCGCGTTGGGCTTGGCGATCAGCTTGCCGGTCGGCTGGCCGTTCGCGTCCAGTTCGACCTCGCCGTCCTTGTAGTGCGTGTTGCGGTCGTAGCCCAGCGTCGCGATGCCCTTCTTGTTGAGGAAACCGAGGCCGTACAGGTACAGGATGAACACGGGCTTGTCCGGCACGGCGGCATTGATTTCTTCCAGCGTTGGCAAGCGTTTTTCCTCGAACTGCCATTCGTTCCAGCCGCCCACGACCTTCACCCACTGGCCGTCCGGCGTGCGCGCGGCCTGCCCCTTCAGCATCGCCAGCGCGCGCTTCAGCGACGTCACGCCGTCCCAGCGCAGCTCCATGTTGTAGTTCAGGCCCTCGCGGATCACGTGCAGGTGCGAGTCGTTCAGGCCCGGGATCACGGTGCGGCCGTGCGCATCGATCACCTGCGTGTTCGCGCGCTTCAGTTTCAGCACCTTCGCGTTGCTGCCGGTGGCGAGCACCTTGCCGTCCTTGACGGCGATGGCCTGCACGAACTCGCCTTCTTTCGCCATCGTGGCGATCTTGCCGTTCGTGAGGATCAGGTCGGCCTGCGCGAAGGCGGCGCCGGCCGTGAGGAAGCCCGCTGCGGCCAGGGCGGCGCGCAGCGCGGGGATACGAATCGTGTTCATGATGTCTTTCTTCGGTTGCTCAACGGGCGCAGGTTAGCGGATCGCAATGCGTAGCACACCTGCCTTACGACCGGGCCGGCGGGCTTCGTGTTAGCATCCGACGATGGAACGACGAAGCGACTACAAGACCGCCCTCATGATCGAATCCACGATCCACGAGGCCCAGGAACAGAACCGCTCGCCCGCGCGCGCACTGGCGTCGCTGGGCGTGCCGTTCGAGATTGCGATGCGTGTGCTCACGCGCCCGGACGAGCGGCGCCATGCGGTGCCGCCGCCGCGCAGCGCGGATGCCCAGGGCTAACTTCAGGGATAGCGGACCGGCCGGCCCGGCAGATCCGGTAAGGGAATGAATTCCGTCTCGCCCGGTACCTGCGGGAAGCGCTGGGCTTTCCAGTCTTCCTTCGCCTGCTCGATGCGGTCGGACGAACTCGAAACAAAATTCCACGTCAGGTAGCGCGGGCCATCCATCGGCTCGCCGCCCAGTAGCATCACGCGGGCGCCCCTGTTCCCGCTCGCCGCCAGCGTGACCGTCGCACCCGGTTTCAGCACGAGCAGCTGGCCCTGTTCGAAGCGGCCGTCGCGGCCCAGGTCGAGCGTGCCGTCGACCACGTACAGCGCCTGTTCCGGATACTCGGCCGGCAGCGTCAGGCGCGCGCCCGGCTGCAGCGCCAGGTCGACATAGAACAGCGGCGATTGCACGGGCACGGGCGAGCGCTTGCCGAAATAGCTGCCGGCGATGATGCGGGCGGTGGCACCGTCGCCGTCGAGGATCGGCAGTTCCTGCGAGCCGATGTGCGCGAAGGCGGGATCGCACTCTTCCTTCTCCTTCGGCAGCGCCACCCAGCACTGGAGGCCGAACAGGTTGGAGCCCGCCGCGCGCACGTCCGGGCCGGTGCGCTCGGAATGGACGATGCCCTTCCCGGCCGTCATCCAGTTCACCTCGCCCGGCTTGATGTCCTGCACGGTGCCGAGGCTGTCGCGGTGGCGGATCTGGCCGTCCAGCAGGTATGTGACGGTGGCCAGGCCGATGTGCGGATGCGGCCGCACGTCGATGCCCTCGCCCGCGTGGAAGACGTGCGGCCCCATCTGGTCGAGGAAGACGAACGGCCCCACCATCCTGCGGTCCTTGTGCGGCAGCGCGCGCCGCACTTCGAAGCCGCCGCCCAGGTCGTGCGTGCGGGGGATGACGATGGTTTCGAGACTCTCGTGTTCGAACGCGTCCATGTCAGCGTGCCTCCGTGGTGATCTGGATGGTCCCGGACAGCGTCTTGTGCACCGGGCATTTGTTGGCGATGTCGGTCAGGCGGGCCTTCGTCTCGTCGTCCAGCGCGCCGATGTATTCGATCGTGCGGTGCAGGCCGTAGGCCGCGCCTTCCTGGCCATGCCTGATCGAGACCTTGATCTCGTCCAGCGGATAGCCCTTGCGCCTGGCGTACAGGCTCACGGTCAGCGTCGTGCAGGCCGCCAGCGCGGCGGCCAGGATGTCGTGCGGTTCCGGGCCGCTGTCCTCGCCGCCGAATTCCGGCTTCACGTCCGTCAGGATGCGGTGTTGGCCGATCTCGATCACCTGCTGCAGCGGCCCCGTGCCGCGATGCGTCGTCACTTCCATGGCTCGTTCTCCTCGTCTCTTTCGTTTGCGTGGATGTCCGCCACCCGTGTACGCCAGGTCGCGGACAAATTGTACGTCACGTGCGCCGCCGGCCGCGGCGCGTTGTCATTCTCAGGCTGCCCGGCTGCGCAGTACGTTCACTCGTGCGGCGCTCGTCTCGCGCTGGCGTTCGACGTCGAACAGGGCCAGCAAGCCGCCGAAGATCGCCACGTTCTTCAGGAAGTGGTTCAGCTGGTTCTGGAACTCGGCCGCGTCCACATGCCAGAAGCCGTGGAAGATCAGGGTGACGGGCACCGTGAACAGCGCCAGCGCCAGCGCCGCGTATTTCGCCTGGATCCCGGTGACCAGCGCCAGGCCGCCGCCGACCTCGAGCAGGATCGCGCCCGCCAGCAGCAACCCCGCCGCCGGGATGCCCAGGCTGTTCATCCATCCGGCCACGTAGCCGAAGCCGATGATCTTGTTGATGCCCGATGCCAGGAACAGGGCGCCCACCAGGGCGCGGCCGACGGGGTAGAGCTTAGTGGTTTCCATGATCTTCTCCTTGAATATCGTTGCGTTTGACTCGTTAATGTTCACCAGGTTCAGACCGGCAGGTCGAACAGCAGCACTTCCGCATCCTTCGCGTCCGACAGCGCCACGACGGCCTCGTCGCTGACATGGACGGCGTCGCCGGCTTCCAGGGCGCAGCCGTTCACGGTCAGGCTGCCCCGCGCCACTTGCACATAGGCCTGGCGGCCCGGCAGCAGTGCATGGTCGGCGCGCTCGCTGCCATCGAGGATCGTCGCGTAGAGGGCGGCGTCCTGGCGCAGCGACACGGAACCGTCGCGGCCGTCGTTCGACGCGATCAGGCGCAGCTTGCCGCGTTTGCTGTCCGTGTCGAAGTGCTTCTCTTCGTAGCCCGGCTCGCCGCCCGCCTCGGCCGGGATCACCCAGATCTGCAGGAAGTGCACGGATTCCGTCGCCGAGTGGTTGTACTCGCTATGGGTGACGCCCGTGCCGGCGCTCATGCGCTGCACGTCGCCGTAGCGCAGGACCGAACCGTTGCCCATGCTGTCCTTGTGCTCCAGCGCGCCGTCCAGCACGTAGGAGATGATCTCCATGTTCTTGTGGCTGTGCGGATCGAAGCCGCGGCCCGGGGCCACGCGGTCTTCGTTGATCACCCGCAGCGGGCCGACGTTCATGTGGGCCGGATCGTAGTAGTGACCGAACGAGAAGGTGTGCTGCGAGCGCAGCCAACCGAAACTGGCGACACCGCGGTCCGCGCTTTTACGTACTTTCAGCATGATGTTCTCCTTGTGATCGTGATTTGGGTGTTCGAACAGTTCGAACACGCTGCGCTTTCCTGCTGGCTTATTGCCCTCGAAAGCGCGTTTCCATGGAAAGCATTATGGTCGGTGCCAAGCAAGAAGAAAAACGAGTTGTTTTACGGTCTATCATCGATTTTTTCGACAATCGACCGCCGCGCATGGACGCTACACTGTGTCGGAAGGGATAAACAGGAGACACAGATGCAAGCCAGCTACGTCCACGGAGCGCACTCGCTCCCCCTCATCGGCGACACGATCGGGGCCCACCTCGACCGCATTGCCGAGCGCCATCCCGACCGCGATGCGCTCGTCATCCCGCACCAGTGCGTGCGCTGGAGCTGGCGCCAATTGCGCGAAAGGGCCGACCGGCTCGCGGCCGGCCTGCTGGGCCTGGGCTTGCAGCCCGGCGACCGCATCGGCATCTGGTCGCAGAACCGCGCGGAATGGGTGCTCACGCAATTCGCCACCGCCAAGGCCGGCCTCGTCATGGTCAACATCAATCCGGCCTACCGCCGCGCCGAGCTGGAATACGCGCTGGCCAAGGTCGGCTGCCGCGCGCTGATCCTCGCGCCCGGCTTCAAATCGAGCGACTACCTCGGCATGCTGCGCGACCTCGTGCCCGAACTCGATGGCGCCGCACCGGGCGAACTGCGCAGCGCGACGCTGCCCGAGCTGCGCCACGTGATCCGCCTCGGTCACGAATCCACACCGGGCATGCTGGCCTTCGACACCGTGGCGCAATGCGCGACCCCGGCCGACATGGCGCGCCTGCACGCGGTGGCGCGCACCCTGCAGTTCGACGACCCGGTCAACATCCAGTTCACGTCCGGCACGACGGGCGCGCCGAAGGGTGCCACGCTCACGCACCACAACATCCTGAACAACGGCTTCTTCATCGGCGAGGCGATGCGCCTGACGGAACGCGACCGCCTGTGCATCCCCGTCCCGCTGTACCACTGCTTCGGCATGGTGCTGGGGAACCTCGCCTGCATGACGCACGGCGCCGCGATGGTATATCCCGGCGAAGGCTTCGATGCCGGCGCGGTGCTGGCCACCGTGCAGGCCGAGCGCTGCACGGCGCTGCACGGCGTGCCGACGATGTTCATCGCGCTGCTGGACCATCCCGGGTTCGCATCGTTCGACCTGGGCAGCCTGCGCACGGGGATCATGGCCGGCTCGCCCTGCCCGATGGAAGTCATGCAGCGCGTGATCCGGCAAATGCACATGGACGAGATCACGATCGCCTACGGCATGACGGAGACGTCGCCCGTCAGCTTCCAGACCTCCGTCGACGACCCGCTCGCGTGCCGCGTGGGCACGGTCGGGCGGATCCACCCGCACCTGGAAGTCAAGATCGTCGACGCGGAGGGCCAGGTCGTCCCGCGCGGGGAAACCGGGGAGCTGCTCACGCGCGGCTACTCGGTGATGCTCGGCTACTGGGGCGACGAGGCACGCACGCGCGAGGCGATCGACCCGGCCGGCTGGATGCACACGGGCGACCTTGCCACGCTGGACGCGGACGGCTATTGCCGCATCGTGGGCCGCGCCAAGGACATGGTGATCCGCGGCGGCGAGAACATCTACCCGCGCGAGGTCGAGGAGTTCTTGTATCGCCATCCGAAGGTGCTGGACGTGCAGTGCGTGGGCGTGCCCGACCCGAAATACGGAGAAGAACTGTGCGCGTGCATCGTGCTGCGGCCGGGCGAACATGCGGACGCGGACGAGATCCGCGCCTTTTGCCAGGGGCAGATCGCGCACTACAAGATCCCGCGCTATATCCGGTTCGTGGACGGGTTTCCGATGACGGTGACGGGCAAGATCCAGAAGTTCATGCTGCGCAAGGAGGCGGCGGATGAATTGGGCCTGCATACCTGACACGTCGTTCCCGCGAAGGCGGGAACCCAAGTTACACGCTTAGTGGTAGCGCACTCAAAATTGGGCCCCCGCCTCCGCGGGGGCGACGGTTATTACTCAGGAAATCATTCATGAAGTGTCTCGTCGTGATCGCCCACCCCGTCCATGACAGCCTGTGCCGCACGCTGGCCCGGCACGCCATCTCGACCCTGACCGCCCACGGCCACGACGTGGTCGTCGAAGACCTGACCGGGCCGAGTCGCTCGCGCCGGATCGGGTGCAGGCGTTCCGCGCCCGTATCGGAAGGACGTTGTCGAAGTGGGCGCGCGCCTGATACGATGCGCCCCTCGCCCTCGATTGCCCGCACATGCTCAGACTCAGCCTGGACGCCCTCCTCACCGTCGACACGATCGCCCGCCGCGGCAGCTTCTCGGCCGCCGCAAAGGAACTGTATCGCGTGCCGTCGACGATCTCGTACACCGTCTCCAAGCTGGAGGACGACCTGGGCGTGCAGCTGTTCGAGCGCTTCGGCCCGCGCGTCGTCCTCACGCCGGCCGGCGAAGAGCTGCTGAAGGAAGGCCGCTACCTGCTCAAGGCCGCGGGCGACCTGGAGAGCCGCGTGCGCCGCGTGGCCTCCGGCTGGGAGACCGAATTCACCATCGGCATGGACTCCGCACTCGCCCCGCTCGGCCTGCGGGACGACATCCGCGCCTTTTATGAAGTGGCCGACCAGACCCGGTTGCGCATCGTGCGCGAAGCGTTGTCCGGCACGTGGGAAAGCCTGCTCGACCGCCGCGTCGACCTCCTCGTCGGCGCGGCCGGCGAAGGGCCATCCGGCGGCGGCTATACGGCCGAACCGCTCGGGACGATGTCGTTCGTGTTCGTCGTCGCGCCTTCCCACCCGCTGGCCAGGGTCCGGCACCGCCTGGGCAAGGCGGAGCTGACGGCGCACCGCGCGGTGTCCGTCGCCGACTCCGTCCGGCTGCTGCAGGCGCGCACGGTGGGCCTGCTGTTCGGCCAGGACACCCTGACCGTGCCCGACATGCAGACGAAATACGAATTCCAGCTGGCGGGCCTCGGCTTCGGCTTCCTGCCCGAGGCGTGGGCGCGCGCCGACATCGCGGCCGGCCGCCTCGTGCAGAAGGAAGTCGAGGAACCGAAGCCGGACGAGACGCTGTACATGGCCTGGCGCACGGGCGAGGAAGGCGCGGCGCTGAAGTGGTGGCGCGAGCGCATGCGCGCGTCGGCGCCGGTGGACCGCATGCTCGCCCTCAACTGCCCGGTCGAGAAGGCAACACCCGATGCCGCCGGGTAAGCAAAACCTATACGTTCGTATGACTAGACCGCCCGCGCGCCGCTCCCGACAATGTCCGGGTCCGGATGCGGCGGCGCGCGCTGTCCCTTCCGGCTTCCAGCCACCAACCCGAAGGGACACGCCATGACCATCACCCGCACCGCCAACACCATCACGACCCGCGACGGGACCATCATCCACTTCACGGACTGGGGCCACGGTCCCGCCGTCGTGTTCAGCCACGGCTGGCCGCTGCAGGGCGACGCCTGGGAAGACCAGATGATGTTCCTGGCGAACCACGGCTACCGCGTCATCGCCCACGACCGCCGCGGCCACGGCCTGTCGAGCAAGCCCTGGCACGGCAACCACATGAACGACTACGCGGACGACCTGGCGCAACTGGTCGAAGCGCTGGACCTGACCGACGTGACCCATGTCGGCCACTCGACCGGCGGCGGCGAAGTCGCGCGCTACATCGGCCGCCACGGTACCGGCCGCGTCAAGCGTGCCGTGCTGGTGGGCGCGGTGACGCCGCAGATGGCCAAGTCGGACGCGAACCCGAACGGCGTGCCGATGTCCGTGTTCGACGGCATCCGCGCGGGCGTGCAGGCCGACCGCGCCCAGTTCTTCAAGGACCTGAGCATCCCGTTCTACGGCTTCAACCGCGAGGGCGCCAAGGATTCGCAGGGCGCGCGCGACACGTTCTGGCTGCAGGGCATGCAGTGCAGCGTGCGCGCCGCCTACGAGTGCATCAAGCAGTTCTCGGAAACCGACTTCACGGAAGACCTCCAAAAGATGACGATCCCGACCCTCGTCATCCACGGCAGCGACGACCAGATCGTCCCGATCGACACCACCGCGCGCCGCGCCGTCGAGATCCTGCCGCAGGGCCGCCTGGTCGTCTACGAAGGCGGCCCGCACGGCCTGGCCTTCACCCACAAGGACCGCCTGAACGCCGACCTGCTCGCGTTCCTGCGTTCCTGATGCAATCACGCCGGCAGCGCCGCGCCCTCCGCGGGCGCGGGCGCCGGCGCGTCGCTGGCGCCGAACAACCCCATCATCGCGACGGCCGGCGCCGCCGTATGCACTTCCAGCACGATACACAGGCCGCCCATCAGGAGGCCCAGCAGCGCGAACGTCAGGTAGTAACGCATCATCCCCTCCCAATCGGGCCGAATCGATCATGAAACCATGGTAGACGCAGATCCGCGCGCGGCACAGTATCCTTTGGTATGAGTAGCGTAAAACCACACACGACATGAGGATACGATGGACCGCTTCGCCGAACTGAAGGCCTTCTGCACCGTCGCCGCCACCGGCGGCTTCTCGCCCGCCGCGCGCCGGCTCGGACTCGTCACCTCGTCGGTCGCGCGCCTCGTCGACGCCCTCGAAGGCCGCCTCGGCGCCGTGCTGCTCAACCGTTCCACCCGCAGCGTCACCTTGACGGACGCGGGCCGCACGTATTACGAGGAAGCCCTGCGCATCCTGGAACGCCTCGACGCGGCCGACGAAGCGGCGGCGGACGGCGCGGCCGGCGTGCTGCGCGTGGCGGCGCCCGTCACCTTCAGCACCCTGTACGTCGCGCCGATCCTGCCCGCGCTGCGCGCGCGCCACCCGCGCCTGACGCTCGACCTGCGCCTGGACGACGCGCCCGCCAACCTCGTCGACGAAGCGATCGACGTGGCCATCCGCATCGGCAGCCTCGACCCGCAATCGAACCTCGTCGCGCGCAAGCTCGCCGCCCACGACCGCGTGCTGTGCGCCAGCCCGGCCTACCTGGCCGCGCATGGCGCGCCGGAGACGCCGATCGCGCTCGCGGCGCACGACTGCCTGCAGTTCGCGTTCGGCGCCGGCCGCCGCACGTGGCGCCTGCAGGCCGACGATTCGAAAGCCGACGCGGAAGACGTCGAGGTGCGCGGCGTCGTTCACGCCAATAATTCGGAAGTGCTGCGCCAGGCGGCGCTGGGCGGCCTCGGCATCGCCATGCTCGCGCGCTGGCTCGTGCAGCGCGACCTGCGCGCGGGCACGCTCGTGCAGGTGCTGCCCGGCTACCGCGTCAATCCGGGCCCGATGGACGTCGGGCTGTACGCGCTGTATCCCGCGAGCCGGCGCAACTCGACGAAGATCCGCGCCTTCGTCGACCTGCTGGCCGAGCATCTCGCGGAACAGGACCTGGGCGACCACCTCAGCGGCCAACCTGGCGCACCGCCAGCGTAGGCAGCCGCGGCACGATCTCGCGCCCCAGTTCCTCGACCTGGTCCTCGACCGTCCGCGGCCCCTGCAGGTTGACGAGCATGTGCGCCACGCCCAACGCCGCCATCCGCTCGAAATAGACCAGCAGCGCACGGCGGCCGGCGCGCAGGCCCAGTTCCAGCGGTTCCGCGGGCGCGTGCGGGTCGGCCAGCAGTTCCAGCTGCAGCGACTGCACGAACGGTTTCGATACCCCGCCGGCCCGCTCTTCCAGCGCCCGCTGCCACAGCGCGATGCGGCCCTGCTGGCGCGCTTCCTCGCGGTGGTACGTGGCCCAGCCGTCCGCGTGCGCCGCGATCCATTGCAGCGACTGGCGCGCCGTGCCGACCGCGAGCAGCGGGATGCGCGCACCCGGTACCGGTGTCGGCGCGTAGCCGCCCGTGCCCTCGAGCAGGTCGGCACGCACCTGCGCATCCGTCGACAGGGCGGCGGCCAACGTCTGCCAGCGCTCGCGGAACAGGACTTCCGGCGCGGTGTCGACGCCGAACGGCGCCAGTTCCTCCGGCCGGTCGCCCGAGCCGAGGCCGAGGATGAAGCGGCCGCCGCTCAGCCGGTCCAGCGACCACGCGGCCTTGGCGACATGCAGCGGATGGCGCAGCGGCAGCACGGCGGCGGCGGTACCCAATGCGGTGGACGCCGTCACGCCGGCCAACAGCGTCAGCCAGATGAACGGATCGTCCAGCACGGCGGCTTCTCTCGTGTTGCCCTGCGGGACGATCAGCGGCACGTCGCGGGCCCACAGCGCGGCGATGCCGAGCGCGTCGGCACGGGCAGCCAGCGCCGCCTCGCGCGCGCTGTCGGCCGGCGCGCCGGGCGCGCGGGCGAGAGGCGTCATCAGGCCCAGCGTGAGGTGCCCCGCGCCGAGCACGCGGTGCCAGGCGCGGTTGTAAGTTAAGGCTGTCATGGCGATCTCCTGCGAACGTCCAGCATACCGCGTCGGCGGCGCGCGCGTCGGCGCCTGCCGCGCAAGACACTCTTGCGCCAAAAGCATCAATCGACCGGGCCGTCCGGCGCTACAGTGACGGCCAGCCGGTATCCCTTTGTATAACTAGACGATGGGGCGGCCATGAATCGACAATCGCCGCAACCGAATCAAGGAATCCACGATGAGATTGCGCACCCTCGCCGCCGCCGGCACCGCCTTCGTGGCCGTCGTACTGGGCGGCCTGTATGCCTGGACCCGTCCGGCCGCGATCGCACCTGCCGCCGGCCCGCCGCCGCCACCCTCCGCCGCCGTCCTCGCGGCCGGCGCACGCGTCGTGGCGCTGGGCGACTGCATGGTGTGCCATACCGCGCCCGACGGTCCCGCCTATGCCGGCGGCCTCGGTCTGAAGACGCCGTTCGGCATCATCTACAGCACCAACATCACACCCGATCCCGACACGGGCATCGGCCGCTGGACGAGCGCCGCGTTCAAGCGCGCCCTGCGCGAAGGCGTGGCACGCGACGGCCACCTGCTGTATCCCGCTTTCCCGTACATCCATTACACGCGCATGTCGGACGAGGACATCGAACTGGCCTACGCCTGGCTGATGTCGCGCCCGCCGGTGCGCGTAAAACAGCCGGACAACGACCTCGCGTTCCCGCTGAATTTCCGGCCCCTGCTCGCGTTCTGGAATGCCTTGTACCTGCGTCCCGGCGACGGTACCGCGCCCGGCACGGGCCCGGTCGATCGGGGCCGCTACCTCGTCGACACGCTGGGCCACTGCGCCTCCTGCCACAGCGGCATGAATCTGCTGGGCGGCGAGCGCAGTCCCGCGTTCCAGGGCGGCACCGTCGACGGCTGGCATGCGCCCGCGCTCACTCGCCTCGCGCAAGGCGATGCGCCGTGGACGCGCGCCGAACTCGCGGATTATCTGCAGGGCGGCCTGTCGCTCACGCACGGTGCCGCGAAGGGGCCGATGCGGCCCGTGACGGAACGGCTGGCCGGCGTGCCGCGCGCGGACGTCGCGGCGATGGCCGCCTACCTGATGACGATCCAGCAGCCCGCAACCGCAACGGCAACGGCCGTCCCGGCGGTCGCACGAACCGGATCGTCCGGCGCCGCCCTGTTCGCGGCCGCCTGCGCCGGCTGCCACACGCCGTCGGCACCGATGATGCGTCTCGGCGGACGGCCGGGTCTCGACCGCAGCAGCGCCGTGCTGGGCGACGATGCATCCAATTTCATCCAGACCGTGCTGCACGGGATCCCGTGGGAACGCCCCGCGCCCGGTGGCGCGGCTGCCGCCTACATGCCGCCGTTCGCCGACGTGCTGTCCGACGCCCAGGTCGCCGAGCTGGCCGCGTGGGTCCGCACCGGCGCCGGCCGTCCCGCCTGGCCCGGCGTAGCCGCCGCGAGCGCGAAGCTGCGCAAGGAGATGCAACCGTGACCCAATCTCATCCCATAAAGGTCGACGTCAACGGCCGCATGCACGACCTGCGCGCGGATCCCGCCACGCCGCTGCTGTACGTGCTGCGCAATGAATTGCACCTGAACGGCGCCAAGTTCGGCTGCGGCATGGGCCAGTGCGGCGCCTGCACGGTGCAGCTGGACGGCAAGCCCGTGTTTTCCTGCGTGACGCCGCTGGCCGCCTGCGCGGGGCGCAAAGTACGCACCGTGGAGGGTCTCGGCAGCGCCGCCAGGCCGGGCAGGCTGCAGGCCGCGTTCATCGAGCACCAGGCGGCGCAGTGCGGCTATTGCATCGCCGGCATGATCGTGCGGGCGCAGGCCCTGCTCGACAAGGTGCCGCATCCGACCGACGAGCAAATCCGCCGCCACATGGAACCGAATTTGTGCCGCTGCGGCACGCACCACCGCATCCTCGCGGCCATCCGCGCCGCGGCGGGAGAACCCGCATGAATGAAGTCAATCAAGGCCGCCGCGCCTTCCTCGAAGGCGGTGCCCTCGTCCTCGCGTTCGCGCTGCTGCCACGCGCCGCGCGCGCCGAATTCAACGGCATGGGCGTGCCGCCGGTCGCAAACGCCAAACTGGCCGGCAGCCTGCAGCGCACGCCCTTCCTGGACGCGTGGATCCGCGTGGCGCCCGACGGCAAGGTGACGGTCTTCAGCGGCAAGGTCGAACTGGGCACCGGCGTGCGCACGGCGCTCGCGCAGGTCGCGCTCGAACAGCTGGAACTGCAGCCGGGCGACATCGAGTTCGTGCAGGGCGACACGGCGCGCACGCCGAACGAGGGTTTCACGGCCGGCAGCCACACGATGGCCGACAGCGGCAGCGCGCTGCTGCATGCGTCGAGCCAGGTGGCCGCGCTGCTGCGCCAGGGTGCGGCGGCGCAGTGGCGCGTGGGGCCGGAGACGGTGTTCCTGCGCGCGGGCCGCGCCGTCGGCCCCGACGGCCGCAGCATGCATTACGGCGAAGCGCTGCGCGGCCTGGACGCGGCCGGGTTGCACCGCGCGGCCAGCGAAACGTCGCCATTGCGTCCACCCGCGCGCTACCGCCTGATCGGCAGGCCACTGGCCCGCTTCGACATCCCGGCGAAAGTCACGGGCGGCGCGGCGTACGTGCAGGACATGCGCCTGCCCGGCATGCTGCATGCCCGCGTCGTGCGGCCGCCGCGTCCGGGCGCGAAACTCGTGCGCGCCGACTTCGGCGCCATCCGGCGCCTGCCGGGCGTGCGCCAGGTGGTGCGCGACGGCGACTACCTGGCCGTGCTGGCGGACGACGAATGGCGCGCGATCCAGGCGATGAACGCGCTGGCCGCGAACGCGCAATGGCAGGGCGGCGCGCCGCTGCCGCGGGCGGACGCGATCCACGCGACCCTGCAGGCATTGCCCGCACAGGACATCACCATCCTCGACCGCGGCAAGGTGGACACGCCCGCGGCCGGCCCCGGCATCTCCGCCCGCTACACGAAGCAGTACGTGATGCACGGCTCGATCGGCCCGTCGTGCGCCGTCGCCCGGCTGGACGGGGACATGCTGACCGTCTGGACGCACACGCAGGGCGTGTATCCGCTCCGGGCCGCGCTGGCGGAACTCACCGGCATGCCGCTCGCTAAAGTCCGCTGCATCCACACGGAGGGGTCGGGCTGCTATGGCCAGAACGGCGCCGACGACGTGGCGGCCGATGCGGCGCTGCTGGCGCGCGCCGTGCCCGGCGTGCCCGTGCGCGTGCAGCTGATGCGCGACCAGGAAAACCTGTGGGAGCCGTATGCCCCCGCGATGGTGACGACCGTGCGCGCGGCGCTCGACGGCCAGGGCCGCATCTCGCACTGGGATTACGCGCTGTGGAGCGGTTCGCACAACGAACGGCCCGGCAACGCGGGCAAGCTGGTCCCCGCGTGGCTGCTGGCGCAGCCGATTGCGCCGTCGCCGTCGCAGCCGATGCCGATGCCGGAAGGCGGCGGCGACCGCAACGCGCTGCCGTTGTACGCGATCCCGAACGCGCGCGTCGTGAACCATTTTCTGCCGGTGACGCCGCTGCGCAGCTCCGCGATGCGCTCGCTCGGGGCGCACATCAACGTCACGGCGATCGAAGGGACGATGGACCAGCTGGCGCAGCTGGCCGGCGCCGACCCCGTGCGCCTGCGCCTCGACCATCTGGGGAACGAGCCGCGCGCCCGCGCCGTCATCGAAAAGGCGGCCGCGCGCTTCGGCTGGGGCAAGTCGAAGCCGGCGCCGGGACACGGCTACGGCTTCGGGTTCGGCCAGTACAAGAACATCATGGCCTACGTCGCGATCGCGCTGGAACTCGCGGTCGACAAGGACAAGAACACCGTGCGCATCGTCCGCGTGGCGTGCGCCGCCGACTGCGGCCAGGTCGTGAATCCGGACGGCGCGCGCAACCAGCTCGAAGGCGGCATCATCCAGGCCGCCAGCTGGACCCTGCACGAACAGCTGCGCTACGGCCCGGACGGCATCGCCAGCATGGACTGGAGCACCTACCCCATCCTGCGCTTTTCCGGGGTGCCGGAGCGGATCGACGTCGACCTGCTGGACCAGCCCGGCCTACCCTTCCTGGGTGTCGCGGAAGCCGCGCAGGGCCCGATGGCGGCCGCGCTCGCGAACGGGCTGGCCAACGCGACCGGCGCGCGCCGCCACGACCTGCCGCTGCTCGGGCGGCCCTTCCCCGCCTGAGGCTGCGATGCTCGCCATTCATTCAAGACCCGCATCGATCCTCCTTTCGTATGAGGGGATTGTCCTACAAGGCCGCGATACTGGTTCAGCCCCGGCCCAATTCGCGCCGGCGGCACACTTGAGCGCGCACATGAATCGAACGACCGTACCTAACGAACCTGCTTGTGCCCCGCCCGCCCCGCTCGCCGCCGGCGCCGCGGCGTCCGAGCCCCATATCGCCGCCTGCCGGCGCGCCTGGCAGCTGCTGTGCGACGCCGGCATGCCCACGCTGGCCGACGCCCCCGTGCTGGCCTGCGACCCGCTGCTCGCCGACGCGCTGCAGGATGCGTTCAATGCGGGCCGTTTGCCCGGCGCGCTGATCGAAGCGGAGATCCGGCGCGCGCTGCTGGACGGCCCGCGCGACGCGACCTTGCTGGCCGCCGTGCTGCTGGCGGCCGTCGCGCTCGACCGCTTCCACGGCGGCCGCCGCGCCATGCTGCTCGCCGAAACGTGCGCGGTGCGCGCCCGCCATGACGATGGGCGCGCCGTCGCCGGCGCCGTGCTGCGCGCCCACGCCACGCTCATCCTGTCGCGCTGCGCACCGCTGCGCGAAGCGGCGCTGCTGCAAGCGGAAGCCTGCCGCCTGGAAGCCGGCCGTCCGGACACGCTGGCCCGCAACGCCGTGCTGTGGACGGGGGTGCGCCTGCTGTGCGGCGCGCCGCTGGCCGAGCTGCTCCATTACGCCGACGCCGTCCGTCAGTCGGTCCCGTTTGGCAACGTTTCCGTCGCCACCAGCCAGCTGGACAGCCGCATTGCCCTGTTCCGCGCGCTCGCGGACGGCCCGCGCCCGCCGTACATGCCGACGGTGCCTGCCGACGCCATGCAGTTCGGGTGCTGGCTCGGCAGCCTGCAATCCGCCTGGCTGCGCGGCGAAACGGGCGCGGCGCGTGCGGCGCTGGCTGCGGCCCGCGAGCTCGTCACGCCGGTCACGCCGCCGTGCGAGCTGCTGCCGTATCACCTGTTCGGCGCGCTGACGCTGGCGCGGCTCGACCATGTTCCCGGGGCGACGGCCGCGCTGCGCGCGCACCGCCGCGCCCTGCAGGCGTGGGCCCGGCGCGCGCCCGACGTGGCCGGCGCGATGGCGCTGCTCGCGCTCGCGGCCGAGCAGGATGCCGCCGGTGGCGCGCGTGCCCTCACCGCCTACGAACGCGCCGCCGCGCAGGCCCAGTCGGCCGGCCAGGCCTGGGTCGCCGCACTGGCCTGGGAAGGGGCCGCGGGCCTGTGCGCCCGCCACGGCCTCGCCGGCGCGCTGCCGGGCTACCGCAAGCTCGCGCTGGACGCCTGGCGCGACTGGGGCGCGCACGGCCGCGTGCGCGACCTGATGCTGGCCTGGGACGCGGCGCCCGCCGCGCCCGACCACGACCAGCAGACGCGCGCCGCGCGCGCCGGCACGGTCGGAGAACTGGGCATCACGATCGCGCACGAAGTCAACCAGCCGCTGGCCGCGATCCTGCTGCACGCGGCGGCCGCCCGGCGCTGGCTGCGCCGCGGCCAGCCCGACACGACGCGCGCGCTGGAAGCGCTGGAACAGATCACGGCGTGCGGCCGACAGGCCGGCGACATCGTGCGCAGCGTGCGCGGTCTCGCGCGGCGCGAGGGCGAAGCGGCCAGCATGTTCGCACTGGACACGGCGGTCGGCGAAGTGGCGCAACTGCTGCGCGCGCTGATGGTGCGCCAGAACGTGCAACTGGAGACGCGCCTGCTGCTGCCGGAACGCCAGATCCACGCGAGTCGCGCCCAGATCCAGCAGGTGCTCATCAACCTGCTGCTGAACGCGATCGAGGCGCTGGCGGGCGTCAGCGACCGGCCGCGCCGCATCGTGCTGGAATCCGTGCCGGCCGGCCCCGCACTGGTCGAGCTGCGCGTGCGCGACAACGGCCCCGGCATCGCCCCGGCCGACCGCGAGCGCATCTTCGACGCCCTGTATTCGACCAAGGCGCACGGCACGGGCGTCGGGCTGTCGATCAGCCGCGCCATCGTCGAGGCGCACGGCGGCCGCATCGAATGCACGGCCGCCGAGCCGCACGGCGCGCTGTTCCGCGTCGTGCTGCCCGTGCGCAGCATCGCCAGCGTCGTCCCCCCGTCCGAAAGCCGCGACCATGCCTGAAAATCCCGCGCCCGTGATCCGCGTCTGCCGCTACATCGACGACCACCTGACCGAGCCGCTCACCCTGGCGGACCTGGCCGGCCACGCGGGCCTGTCGCGCCATTATTTTTCGCGCCTGTTCCGCGCCACGACGGGCGACCCGCCCATGCGCTACCTGATGCGGCGCCGCATCGAGCACGCGCGCCGGCTGCTGCTGGACCGCCGCCACAGCGTGTGCGAAATCGCCATGCTGTTGCACTTCGCCGACCAGAGCCATTTCTGCCGCAGCTTCCGCCGCAGCACGGGCCTGTCGCCGCTGCAGTACAGCCGCGCGCAGTAATATATTTACATTCTGGAGGAAACCATGAACCTACCCGCCATCGCCGACCTGATCCTCACGAACGGCCGCTTCCACACGCTGGACCGTTCCAACCCGCAGGCGGACGCGGTCGCCATCGCCGGCGGCCGCTTCGTCGCCGTGGGTGACGCCGCCGACGTCATGCGCCATCGAGGCGCCACGACCCGCGTAATCGACCTGGACGGCCACACCGTCATCCCGGGCCTGAACGATTCGCACCTGCACCTGATCCGCGGCGGCCTGAACTACAATCTCGAGCTGCGCTGGGAAGGCGTGCCGTCGCTGGCCGACGCGCTGCGCATGCTGAAGGAGCAGGCCGACCGCACCCCGAACCCGCAATGGGTGCGCGTGGTCGGCGGCTGGAACGAATTCCAGTTCGCGGAACGGCGCATGCCGACCCTGGACGAACTCAACGCGGCGGCACCCGAGACGCCCGTGTTCGTCCTGCACCTGTACGACCGCGCCCTGCTCAACCGCGCCGCCCTGCGCGCCGTCCGCTACGACAAGACGACGCCGAACCCGCCCGGAGGAGAAATCGTGCGCGA
The DNA here is from genome assembly GCF_047302885.1 of Massilia sp. CT11-137. Classification (NCBI taxonomy): domain Bacteria; kingdom Pseudomonadati; phylum Pseudomonadota; class Betaproteobacteria; order Burkholderiales; family Oxalobacteraceae; genus Massilia; species Massilia sp. CT11-137. The sequence goes on along the minus strand of NZ_JBKYMP010000002.1, from coordinate 2,517,776 downwards.
CGCCGCCGGCAACCCGACCGGCATGCTGATCGCGCGCCCCAACGCGATGATCCTGTACGCGACCCTGGCGAAAGGCCCGAAGCTGCCGCTGGAGCAGCAGATCAATTCGACCCGCCACTTCATGCGCGAACTGAACCGTCTCGGCCTCACGAGCGCGATCGACGCGGGCGGCGGCTTCCAGAATTATCCCGAGGACTACCAGGTCGTCGAACAGCTGGCCGCGCAAGACCAGCTGACCATCCGCATCGCCTACAACCTGTTCACGCAGAACAAGGGCAAGGAACTCGACGATTTTAAAAAGTGGACGGAGATGGTGACGCCGGGCCAGGGCAGCGACTGGTACCGCCACAACGGCGCGGGCGAGATGCTCGTGTTTTCCGCCGCCGACTTCGAGGACTTCCTGGAACCGCGCCCCGACCTGCCGGCCGGCATGGAGGATGAACTCGAGCAAGTGGTGCGCCACCTCGTGTCGAGCCGCTGGCCGTTCCGCCTGCACGCGACCTACGACGAATCCATCTCGCGCATGCTGGACGTGTTCGAGAAGGTCGACCGCGAGATCCCGTTCAACGGCCTGCGCTGGATGTTCGACCACGCCGAGACCATCACCCCGCGCAACATCGAACGCGTGAAGGCGCTGGGCGGCGGCATCGCGATCCAGCACCGCATGGCGTTCCAGGGCGAGTACTTCGTCGACCGCTACGGCGCGAAGGCGGCCGAATCGACGCCGCCGATCAAGCGCATGCTGGACGCCGGCGTGCCCGTCGGCGCCGGCACGGACGCCACCCGCGTGGCCAGCTACAACCCGTGGACGGCGCTGTACTGGCTCGTCTCCGGCCGCACCGTCGGCGGCCTGCGCCTGTACGATGCCGGCTCGCGTCTCGACCGCCACACGGCGCTGGAGCTGTGGACCGCGGGCAGTGCCTGGTTCTCCAGCGAACAGGGCCAGAAAGGCCGCATCCAGGCGGGCATGCTGGCCGACCTCGCGGTACTCTCGGCCGACTACTTCCGCGTCGACGAGGACGCCATCAAGGCCATCGAATCCGTGCTGACCGTCGTGGGCGGGCGCATCGTGTTCGGCCAGGGTGCGTTCGACAAGCTGGCGCCGCCCGCCATTCCCGTGCTGCCCGAGTGGTCGCCCGTGGCGAAGGTGCCGGGCCACTACCGCCCCGTCCAGCAACCGGTCGCCGCAACCCTGCCGCACCAGTGCCGCGGCGCGTGCTCCGTCCACGCGCATGCGCACGACCGCGCGCGCAAGTCGGATGTGCCGGTGTCGGATTTCCGCGCGTTCTGGGGTGCGTTCGGCTGCAGCTGCTTTGCGTTCTGAGGAGGAGACCATGTCCATGAAACCCAGTGACCTGACGCTCGGCGTCGGCCTCGGCCTGCTGGCCGGCTACATCGACACGTCCGCGTTCGTCGGCCTGTTCGGCCTGTTCACGGCGCACGTGACGGGCAACTTCGTCCTCATCGGCAGCGAGCTCGCACGGCCGTCGCACGCCGGCGTGCTGCCGTTGAAATTCCTTGCGATTCCCGCGTTCGCGGCCGGCGTCGTCGTGGCGCGCCTGATGGACGTGCGCTGCGCTCGGCTCGGCCACAATCCGGCCCGCCCGCTGCTGGGCATGCAGTTCGTGCTGCTCGCACTGTTCACGATCGCGGGCCTCGCGGCGTCGCCGCTGGCCGGTCCGGAAGCGCCGCTGGTCCTCGTGACCGGCATGCTGGGCACCGCGGCAATGGGCGTGCAGAACGCCGTCGGCAAGCTGCAGCTGGGCCGCATCGCACCCACGACGGTCATGACCGGCAACGTAACGGAGCTCCTGATCGACATGACCGACCTGGCCACGGGCCGCGCCACGCCGGCCGTCAAGGCGCGCTTCGTGAAGTTCTTCTGGCCCGTGCTCGCGTTCGCGCTCGGCTGCATCTCAGGCGGCATGGCGTGGATGGCGTTCGGATTCTGGTGCTTTGTGCCCGCACTCGCGCTGCTCGCGTGGCTCGTGCTGCTGGACTGGCCGGCGCTGGAAGCGGCACCGGCGGCGGTGTAGCGTCAACGATACGCGTACGTCACGCGTGGGCATGGCGTGCCCACCCTACATTCCGGCGCGTGTTTTTTGCCGCTCGCATCGGGCATCGTAGCAGCCGAACATCGGTTCATCGCAACAACACCAAACGAAAGGGAAAACGATATGAACGATATGAACGATATGAACGCCAGGCGCCGGAGCATGCTGGGCGGCGCCGCCGCGCTGCCCCTGGCCATGATGGCTGCCGCCGGTTCGGCGCAAGCCGCCACGGAATCGAAAGGCGGCGCCGCCCGCATGACGTCGAGCTACGTGCGCACGAAGGATGGCGTCGACATCTTCTACAAGGACTGGGGCAGCGGCACGCCGATCGTGTTCTCGCACGGCTGGCCGCTGAGTTCCGACGACTGGGATTCCCAGATGATGTATTTCGTCGAGCGCGGCTTCCGCGTCGTCGCGCACGACCGCCGCGGCCACGGCCGCTCCACGCAGGTCGGCGCGGGCCATGACATGGACCACTACGCCGACGACCTGGCGGCCGTCGTCGAGCACCTGGACCTGAAGGGCGCGATCCACGTCGGCCACTCGACCGGCGGCGGCGAAGTCGTGCGCTACCTGGCCCGCCACGGCCAGTCGCGCGCGTCGAAAGCCGTGCTGATCGCGGCCGTGCCGCCGATCATGGTCAAGACGGCGACGAACCCGGGCGGCCTGCCGAAAGACGTCTTCGACGGCATCCAGCAGCAGGTCGCGACGAACCGCGCGCAGTTCTACCGCGACCTGCCGTCCGGCCCGTTCTACGGCTTCAACCGTCCGGGCGTGAAGCCGCAGGAAGGCATCATCCAGAACTGGTGGCGCCAGGGCATGATGGGCGGCGCCAAGGCCCATTACGACGGCGTCGTCGCGTTCTCGCAGACCGACTTCACGGCAGACCTCAAGAAGATCACGCTGCCGGTGCTGGTCCAGCACGGCGACGACGACCAGATCGTGCCGTACGCCGACTCCGGCGTGCTGTCCGCCAAGCTCCTGCAGAAGGGTACGCTGAAGACCTACAAAGGATTCCCGCACGGGATGCCGACGACGCATGCGGACGTCATCAACGCCGACATCCTCGCCTTCATCAAGGGTTAAGCGGGCGGCTGTGCATGGTGGGCACGGGGTGCCCACGCGCCTACGATTCAATTTCAGGCCGTAGCCGTAGGGTGGGCACCCTGTGCCCACGCGCCTACGATTCAATTTCAGGCCGTAGGGTGGGCACCCTGTGCCCACGCGCCCGCTGCGGATCAGCGGCTGCGCACGCTCGCGATGCCGAGCTTCTCCGCCATGCGCACCAGTTCGGCCAGGGTGCGCGTCTGCATCTTCTGCATCAGGTTGCGCTTGTGGACCTTGGCCATGATCTCGCTGATGCCCATCTCGTCGGCGATCTGCTTGTTCAACAATCCGCCGATCGCGAGGCCGAACACCTCGCGCTCGCGCGGCGTGAGCTGGGCGTGGCGGCGCGCCAGCTCGTCCGCTTCGCGGCGCTGCGCGATGCGGCTCGCATCGCTGGCCAGCGCCTCGCCGACGGCGGCCAGCAGCGCGTCCGGATCGACGGGCTTCGTGAGGAATTCGTTGGCACCGGCCTTCATCGCCGCCACGGACAGCGGGATGGTGCCATGGCCGGTGAGGAAGATGACGGGCAGCGCCAGGTGGCGCTCGGCCATGTGCTGCAGCACGCTCATGCCGTCCAGCTGCGGCATCTGCATGTCGAGGATCAGGCAGGCCGGCACGGGCGGCGCCGGCTGCACGAGGAAGTCGGCGGCGTCGGCGAACGCGCGCACGTCGTACCCCTCCGCCTCGAGCAGGTGTTCGAGGCCGGAACGCACGTTCGCATCGTCGTCCACCACGATCACCAGCCGCTCGCCCATGCCTGCCTCCTCGTCCGTCGCAGACGCAAGCATAGCCGAAAACACCGGGTTGCGCGGAGGGGCGGTCATCACCGGACGGCGTCCGGCGGCATCGGGATCGAATCGATCAGCGCCAGCAGGCAGTCGGCGTCGACCGGCTTGAGCAGCAGCGTCAGCGCGCCGACCACGCTCGCGCGGCGCACGAGCGCGGGATCGTCGTCGCCCGTGATGAAGATGACGGGCAGGCTCGGGGCCAGCGCGCGCAGGCTTTCGCGCAGCGCGAAGCCGTCCGGCTCGCCGATGTGGATGTCGAGCACGGCGCAGTGGGCGCGCACGGGGTCGCAGGCGTCCAGCGCGGCGGCGGCGCTCGGATAGCCCTGGGCCGCGTAGCCGGCCGCGCGCAGCAGGCCGAGCATGCCGGCGCGGACGGTGTCGTCGTCGTCCACCACGAGCACCGTCTGGCTGCCGTCAGGCTGCGCGATCATGGCCGGCCTTGTTGTCCGCCGGTGCGGGCGGCGGCGTCACGCCGCTGATGCGGCTCACGCACTCGCTGCGGAACCAGGACACGGTGACGGGCTCGCCCGAGATCAGGCGCTTGGCGATGGGCACGGCCTGCTCGCCCACGAGCATGCCGAACAGCCCGATCAGCGCGATCGCCGGCGGCGCGGGGGAACGGACCCCCAGCAATGCGTAGATGCAGCCGACCAGCAGGCCGACTGCCAAGGAAACCAGGTAGAACTTCATGCACCCCCCTGTGGATGAATGGCGGGAGCGGCCCCGGCGCGGATAGGCGCCAGAGCCGCGGACGCGCGCACCGGGATGGCCGGCGCGCGCGAAAAATCAGCGTGCCGGTACCGGCGCCAGCGTTTCGTGGCTGGTGGTGCCGCGTTGCGGTGCCTTGTGCACCATCGTGTACGCGTAGTCGATGCCCATGCCGTACGCGCCCGAATGCTCCTTGGCGATGCCGGTCACGGCGTCATAGGTGTCCTTGTGTGCCCAGTCGCGCTGCCACTCGAGCAGCACCTGCTGCCAGGTCACCGGCACGACGCCGGCCTGGATCATGCGCTGCATGGCGTAGTCGTGGGCTTCCCTGGTCGTGCCGCCCGAGGCGTCCGCGACCATGTAGATCTCGTAGCCGCCTTCCAGCATCGCGCACAGGGCGAAGGTGGTGTTGCAGACTTCCGTCCACAGGCCGGCGACGACGACCTTCTTGCGGCCGTTGGCGGCCAGCGCGTCGCGCACTTTCTGGTCGTCCCACGAGTTCATCGAGGTGCGCTCGAGGATGGGCTGGTTCGGGAACACGTCCAGCAGTTCCGGGTAGGTGTAGCCCGAGAAGCCTTGCGTCTCGACGGTGGTGATCGTCGTCGGGATGTTGAACGTGCGGGCGGCCTTGGCGAGGCCGACGGTGTTGTTCTTCAGGACCTGGCGGTCGATGGACTGGACGCCGAAAGCCATCTGCGGCTGGTGATCGATGAAGATGATCTGGCTGTTCTGCGGCGTCAGCACTTCGAGTTTTGGATTGCTCATGGGATGATCCTCTGGGAGGGATGAAAAGATGGTCGGTGGTGCACCGGCCAGGCCATGGTAGTCCCGCCCCTCCCGCATTGCCAGTATCCGTTCGTATAGGCGCGCAGGCACGGCGTGCTTTACAATCCGGTCAATGTTCCGTTCCGCCATCGTCTTCCTCCTCGCGCTCTTGTCCGGCAGCGCGCACGCGCTCGACCCCACGCTGTCCATCGCCCAGCTGCACCACGACGCGTGGACGAGCAAGGACGGCATGCCGGGCGACGTGTGGGAGATGACACAGGACCGGGACGGCTTCATGTGGTTCGCCACGCCGTCCGGCCTGTACCGCTTCGACGGCGTGCGCTTCGAGCACATCCGGTCGCTCGGCGGCGTGCCGCTGCTGTCCAACGTGATCGCGACGGTGCGCGCGTTTCCCGACGGGTCGCTGTGGATCGGGTACCGCTTCAACGGCCTGTCGGTGTATCGCGGCGGCCGCCTGCGCCATTATGCCGAGGCGGACGGCCTCGAGCCCTCCATCGTGTATTCCGTCGTGGCGGACGAGCGTGGGCGCACCTGGGCCGCGACCGGCAAGGGCCTGTTCATGCTCGAAGGCGCGCGCTGGCGCAAGATCGGCGCGGACTGGGGCCTCGCGGGCACGTCCGAAGGCGTGCGCCGCGACCCGTCCGGCCGGCTGTGGGTGAACACCGAGAACGCCCTGTACTACCGCGATCCCGGCGTCGACCGGTTCGTCGCCACGGGCCTCGCGGGCCAGCACTTCAACGTCATCGCCGACCGCGACGGGCGCCTGTGGCTGTGGTACCTGGACCGCATGACGCGCCTGCCGGAGCGCCTCGCCACGCCGCCGCGGCCACGCGACTGGTGGATGACGTCGTACTCGTTCGACGCCATCTTCGACCGCGACGGCAACCTGTGGCATGCCGGCTGCGACGGCCTGTGCCGCCTGGGTCCGGCGGCGCAGGCGCGCGTCGACACGTGGCGCCAGCGCATCGATCCCCGCGAGCGCGCGCCGTCGGGCCTCGTCACCGGCGCACCGATGGTCATGTTCGAGGATCGCGAAGGGAATATCTGGCTCGGCACGCGCGGCGGCGTCGAGCGGTTCCGGCGCAACCGGGTCGTGTCGCTCGACCTGCCGCCCGGCTACTCGAACGTGACGATGGCGCTCGACGACGCGGGCCGCGTGTGGACCGGCGCGGAGAGCATCCGCCGGTTGCGGCTGTGGACGTACGACGCGGCCGGCCTCGCCGAACAGCCCGAGCGGGACGTGCGGGCGCTCGCCACGGCCGCGGACGGCGCCCTGCTGGTGGCACGGCCCGGCGTCATCGAACGGCGCAAGGCCGGCGCCGTCACGCGCATCCCGCTCCCGCGCGACGTCCCCCTGGAAGCGATGGACGCCGGCGTGCGCACGATGCTGGACGATGGATCCGGACTGTGGGCCGGCTTTTCCTACAACCGCACGTACCGCTGGGCAGGCGGCCGCTGGCATCCCGCGCACGAGGCCGGCCTGCCGGACACACAGGCGATCAGCATGGCGCGCGGCGCCGACGGCACGTTGTGGTTCGGCTACCGCGACAGCACGGTATGGGCCCTGCGCGACGGGAAGGCGCGGCGCTACGGTGCCGCGGACGGGCTCGACGTCGGCGTGATCGGCAGCGTGGCCGACGCGGGCGGCGTCGTGCTCGCGGCCGGCGACAAGGGTCTGTCGATGCTGTCCCGCGGCCGCTTCGTCCCGGTACGGCTGGCCGACCCGCAGGCCCTGGCCGGCATCACCGGCATGCTGCTGCGCGCCGACGGCGACCTGTGGCTGAACGGCAGCCGCGGCCTCGTGCGCATCCCGGCCGCGCAGTGGCGCGCGTTCCTGAAGGCGCCGGCCGGCACCATCGCCGCCTACGACCTGTTCGACGCGACCGACGGCTATCCAGGCATCGCGCAGTTCCGCTCGGGGCAACCGAGCCTGATGGAGACGCCCGACGGCCGCCTGTGGCTGTACGGCACCGACGGCGCCGCCTGGATCGACCCGGCCCGCCTGCCCCGCAACCGGCTGGCGCCGCCCGTGCACATCACGAGCGTGACCGCCGGCGGGCGCACGCTCGATGCAACGGGCGGCTTGATCCTGCCGGCCGGCACGCGGGACCTGCAGATCGCCTACACGGCCCCCAGCTTCACGATGCCGGAGCGGGTCCGCTTCCGCTACAAACTGGAAGGCGTCGACGACGACTGGCGCGACGCCGGCCCGCGCCGCACGGCCTATTACACGCGCCTGGGGCCTGGCCGCTACCGCTTCGCCGTCAGCGCCGCCAACGAGGACGGCGTGTGGAACCCGACGGGGGCCGCGCTCGACGTCACGATCGCGCCCACGTTCGTGCAGGGCGCGCCGTTCAAGGCGCTGTGCGCCGCCCTCCTCGCGCTGGCGGCATGGCTGCTGTACCGTTTGCGCCTGCGCCGGGTGACGCTGCAGCTGCGCCGCCTGCTGCAGGAGCGCGCGGGCGAACGCGAACGCATCGCGCGCACCTTGCACGACACGCTGATGCAATCCGTGCAGGCCCTGTTGATGCTGTTCGAGCACGCGCGCGACCGGCTGCCGCAGGACTGCCCCGACCGCCCGCTGATCGACCGCACGCTCGAACAGGCGCGCAACGCGCTGCGCGAAGGCCGCGACGAGCTGACGGCGCTGCGCGGCGCGGCGGCGCCGGCCGAGGACCTCGTCGGCGCCGTCGTCCCGCTGGGCCACATCCTCGGCGAGCAGTTCGGCGTGCGCTTCGACGTGCGCGTGGAGGGCCAGCGGCGCGCGCTGTGCCGCGACGTGGCCCAGGAAACGTGCTTCATCGCCCGCGAAGCGCTGCAGAACGCGTTCCGGCACGCGCGGGCGAGCGAGGTCGTGCTGGAGGTGGCCTACGGCGAGCAGGCGTTCGAACTGCGGGTGCGCGACGACGGCCGCGGCATCCGCGAGGCCGCCCGGCCCGGCCACTGGGGCCTCGCGGGCATGCGCGAGCGCGCGGCGGCGATCGGCGCGCGGCTCGACATCGGACCGGGCGCCGAACGCGGGACGGTCGTCGCGCTCACGGTGCCCGCCGGCCAGGCGTACGAGCGTCCCGCGCGGCGGCCGTGGTGGCGCCGCCTCGCCGGCGGTGTCCCGGCCGGCCAGCCGTAGATATGCATATGTGTCATGGTAGCGTCGATCATGTTACGATCAGTGTCCCGTAATGACATGCGCGTCCTTTACGAACGAACGACATCATGATGACTCTCCACGACCTTCGCCACCTCGCCATGCGCCATGCCGGCACGGGCCCGGACTGCATCGTGCCCGGGCTGCGGGTGCGTTCGGTCACGGCGCCGACCATGCCGATGAGCGGCATCGAAGAGCCGATGTTCGCGCTGATCCTGCAGGGCCGCAAGCGCTCGACGATCGGCGGGCGCACCTACGAGTATGGTCCCGGCGACTGCGTGATCGTGTCGCTGACGATGCCGTCGACGGGCCAGGTGACCCATGCCAGCGAGGCCGAACCGTATCTCGGCGTCGCGCTCACGCTGCGCCCGGCCGAGATCGCGGGCCTGATCGTCGAAGCGGAAGCCGAGGCGCCGCCGGCCGCCGCGCCCATGGCCGTGCATGCGGCGTCCAGCCAGCTGCTGGATGCCGTCGGGCGCCTGGTCACCCTGCTCGACCACCCGGACGACGCGCGCATCCTGCGGCCGCTGCTGGAAAAGGAGATCCTGTGGCGCCTGCTGTCCGGCCCGCACGGCCCGATGCTGCGCGAGGTGGGACTGGCCGACAGCCGCGCCTCCCGCATCGGCCGCGCGATCCGCTGGCTGCAGCAGCATTACGCGGAACCCGTCTCGACGCAGCAGCTGGAGGCGGTGAGCGGCATGAGCGCGTCGTCGCTGTTCCGCCACTTCAAGGACTTCACGTCGCTGAGCCCCCTGCAATACCAGAAGCAGATCCGCCTGCACGAGGCGCGCGCCCGCCTCGCGGCCGCCAGCTGCGACGTGGCGGCCGTCGCGTACCAGGTCGGCTACGAAAGCCCGTCGCAGTTTACGCGCGAGTACAGCCGCATGTTCGGACGGCCGCCGCGCGACGATCTCCGGCGCGTGCGGGAGGCGGTCGTATGACGGTCACGCCGGCCCGGCTTTTCCTGCATTACCTGGGACGACTGGACGCCCTCCTGAAGCAGGTCGAGGCGTTCGACGGGACCGTTGCGGACCGCCGCCTGCACCCGGACATGTTCCCGCTGCTGCAGCAGGCCCGGGTCGCGATCGGGTTCACCTTGCGCGCCACCTGTCCGCTGGCGGGACGCGAGATCGTCTCGTTCCGCGCCGACGCGTTGACATTTCCCAGCGTCTTCGGCGAGCTCGAAAGGACGATGGCGTACCTGGCGGCGATCCCGGATGCGGCATTCGACGGGATGGATGGCTTGACGGTCGATACGACTGCGGGCTTCGCCGAGCTATCGTTGCCCGCGACGGAGTATTACCAGATGTATGCGGTGCCCAACTTCTTCTTTCATTACTCGATGGTCTATGCGATCGCGCGCCAGGCCGGCGTGCCGGTCGGGAAATCCGATTTCGACGGCTACCATCACTATCCGTCAGAATTCGCATTTTCGAGTCAGTGATTTACCGTCAGTTGCTAAGTCACATACTTTCTCTCGAGTTTAGCAATAGTCCTCAACTTCCTTTGAGTGTCGTCGCTACGCAATTCAGCCACCAGCGCCCTGTAATTCTCCTTCTCAGCTGGGGTCACTTGAGGGACTCTTAACGCGTCCAACAAGTGCCGACTTGCCCTGGCGACCGCACTCCCGCTGACTTCTGTCAGAATAACGCTTTTAAAAAAAGCCATTGTATTTTCGTTTTGTGGCGTGCTATGTATAGCGTCCACCACAAGCGGCCTGACATTTTCCGAGTATCCAGGATAATCATCAATCATATGCTGTTGGTAACGCAAATCTCCAGAATATTTTACGATTTGCTGTTGCAACATATAAGTATCAGCATAAGGCTTCCCCCGCAATTTGGCTTCTCTATCCTTCGCAACTGCTAGCGCTTTTTGGGGCTCAAGAAAAAACAACCACTCGATCCCCCACGGGAGCTCCGTTACCAACAGTTCAAATGCCTTTTTTTTCTCATTCTCATCCAGGCCCAAGAATACATCCTGACTATAGCCGTCGGCTTTTTCCGGCCCTGTCGATTCATATTGCCTCATAAATTTTTCGAACGCCAGCGTCATCGCCCCTCCCCAAATAAATTTTTAGCAATAGCACCATCTGGCTCCATTGTCGTGCTCTTAAGGATATTGCCCAACTTGTCCATCCCATAAATCTTCATCGATGTAACCTTACCCTCATCTACTATCGTCGTCCACTCCCTTGTCCTCCAAGTGGGACCACCAGCCGGGAACTTCTCAATATCTTGGATGATCTCGATATCCCCGGTTGCATGTTTGGCATACTCAGTAGACACGTCACCCCACAAATTCCAACCATGGGGCCCCATGTCCTTTGCATCCCATGAAAATGTTTTATTCAAGTCCTCCCAACCATCAATCACTTTGCCACCTGGAGTTTGCTCGAGGATAATTTTTCCTTTTTCAGTCGCTATTTTTCCCGCCAAATTCTTATTGCCGGACCAAAACATTTTCTCCTTATCGGACGTTACGTCCAACCTTGCAATTATAGTCTTCATTGCAGCTTCCTTCTCTGGCACTGTCTTTGCATTCTTTGCCGCTTCAACATGAGGCTGCAGAATTGCACGTGCCTCATCAATTTTGCCTTCCTTCGACAACTGCGTAATTCGCTCACGTTCTGCGGCGATGGCAGCATCGGCCACCGCCTGCTTCTTAGTATTTGGCGATTCATCAGGGGATTTAATTGGCTCAGGATTGTTTTTGAGTGGAGCGCTCGAGTCTGGCTCTGTCTTGGCTATACGCTTAACACTGGCATGAGACGTTGCTTCACTATTGGGTTCGGGTATTGTCGCGTCTCCCTTCTCCAACACCTTTCCCGAGGTATCTCTAACTCGCTGTTTCATCGGCGGTGCCGCAACGGTGTTTTCTGTCCGCACACCGGCAACCGTCGTATGCACTTCTTTCGGCGTGCTCTGCGCCAGCACATTCGCGAGCCTTCTATCGAGCTCTGCCAATGCCTTTGGCACTTGCCTGAGCGCGTCACGCTGGACACTATAGAACTTCTCCTCCCACTCTGCCAATTTGGCAATAGTGGCCTTGACTGTTTCGAAGGACGGCAGAGTCTCCAGATGAACACGTAGCGTCCTTACAACCTCTATGAGTTTCCCGATAATTTTGCTTACGGCCTGAATCAGGGCCTTTTCGTATTTCGCGAACCGAATTGCGCGCAAAAACTTCAGGATGTCGCCCTCCATGAATTTTTGCAGGAAGTGCAAGAGTTCTGCGAGTTTAGACGTCTCTTTGATCAGCAAAAGCATGACTGCGCGTAGCGCGGCGCCGAGCTCCGAGCCGGCGATTCCACCGACGATGGCACCTACCCCGAGCGCGACGGCACTGCCAGCAGCCATCGCGATTGGCAGGGCAATGACGATCAGGCATGCGCACAGGAGTGCCCACTCCATAAGTTCGTCGCGCTTCTCCGGGTGGATGGCCAGACGCAAGACCACGGCTACGGCGTCGCGCGCGCTCGTGACAATAACCACACCTGGAATAAAGCTGACCAGCATGTCGGCAACCACGGCGGACAGCGGTCGATGGTCGGCGAACTCTCCGAAGAGCACAGACTGGAGCCATTCCATTCCGCCAACGACATGTCCCCACGCATCCGCGAGTATGGTATGTTGATCGGTTGACGAAGGACTTTGGCTCATGCATCACCTTCACGGACTTTGCTGCCTGGAGTCCAATTCAGCAATTGATGGATATCTTCGTGTAATTCCGACGCTACATTTGCCCTCACCTGCAATGGCTTGTAGTCATACTCGATCTTTGCAGTGGTACCCGCTGACACGTCGCTGATCCGGGCAATGCCTTGGGCGTCGAGTGTTCCTTTGCGAACGCTGCCATCGCTTAACGTCGCCTTGTAGACAGCCCCGGCTAGTGGCAGCCCCCAGTTGGTTACATGACGAAACTCAAGATCCGTCTTTTGCGGATCGGCCTTGAGCAAATGCGGCATGACGTACGAATTCGTGGTCGGTCGTTCGAAGCTGTGTGCTGACGCTTGTGAAATCCACCTGCCAGACGTGCCGTTGGTAATGCCCGAGGCGTTGATTTTTATAAAAGAGCCGCCTGCCGAGATGACCACTTCCTCTTTTGCGTGAATTTCGATACGGGAAGTTGTCGAAAGCAAGCGCACCACTTTTTCCGCGATAAGGTCGAGGTCATTAGCTTGCGCTTGCACCTCGACTTTCCCCTTCCCCGAGAAGAGTTTGATTCCAGCATTCGAAGCAAACAGACTGATCTTTTCAGCGACGCTGACAAGCAAGCTTTTTCCGGCCGCGATATTGGTGTCCTTTCCGGAAGACAGCGTTACCTGATCGCTTGCATTGACATGCGCGCCTTTTGCGCTCGTCAGCCCGATGCCGGACGGCGACGCGACCAATATGATGGGTTCTTTGAAGCGCTTAGCATCCCTCTGTCCTGGACCTTCATAGCGGTCCTGTGTCGCATCGATAAACTGTCCGAGTACCTCCTGACCGGCGAGGGCCTCGGCTCCAGCTTTGGATGCAGTTTCAGAAAGGTCCTTAACTAGCGATGCGCCCGCTTTCAGTTGGCTAGAGGCTTCCGTTGCGTCGAGCTGCGTACCTTGCGCTCCTGGACGCCCATAGGCACTGATATATAGTCCCTTGTTCGTGACAATTGCGCCAAATTCATCGGTACTCAACGCAAATCCGGTTCCGAAAAAACGGGTCCGCTCATTGCCCTGTTGCGTGATTAGATAACCGAGGTTTAGCTGCGCATGAGCACTCGTAGTGTAGAGCTGGACCCTATTTTGATTAGTCGTGTCGTCAAGAACAAGTTGATTGAACCCGTTGCCATTAAATTCCTTTGACTTATAGCCTGAAAGCCTGCCGTTGGTATGCCATTGCGGCGTCTGATCCTGGTTATATGTCAACGGCGATTGAAAACTGATACAGATTTCGTCATGCCAGCGATTTAAAACTGATACACCGCCGTCGCCGAACACCGTCCGTGTTCAGCCCAGTTCTGCAACGTCGTTCCCCCTCATCATTCCGGCCTGTCGCTGGTGTTTCAAGCGATAGCTTTCCCCTGCAATCGGCACGATATGCGCATGGTGCAGCAACCGGTCGAGCAGGGCCGCAGTCAGCGTCGTGTCCTGCGCGAAGGTCGTGTCCCATTGCCCGAACGGCAGGTTGCTGGTCACGACCAGGCTGCTGCGCTCGTACATGGCCGCGATCACCTGGAAGAACAAATTGGCCTGTTCCCGGTTCATCGGCAAGTAGCCGATCTCGTCGATGATCAGGAGCCGATATGCCTTGATCGCGCGGTGCATCACCGCCTTCAGATTGTTCTGCGTGTGCGCCGTCGTCAACGCCAGCAACAGGTCGGCTGCCGTCGTGAAGCGCGTCTTGATGCCGGCCTGCGTGGCCTTGTAACCGAGGGCCATTGCCAAGTGCGTCTTGCCCACGCCGCTGGGGCCGACCAGTACCACGTTTTCATGCCGTTCGACGAAGCCCAGGCCGGCCAACTCCTCGACCTGGCTGCGTTTGACGCCCTTGGCAAAGTCGTAGTTGAACTCATCCAGCGTCTTCACTGCCGGGAATCCGGCCAGCCGGGTCAGCGTGCTTTGCTTGCGCACATTGCGTCCAGCTACTTCCTCCCTCAGCAAGCCTTCCAGGAAGTCGCTGTAGGCCGTTCCCTGCTTGGCTGCCTTCTGGGTTGCGGCGCTGTAGCCCTGCGCCACGAACGGCAGGTTCAGGCTCTCGCACAGCGCCGCGATCCGCTCATGCTGCAGATTCATGCCACCACTCCTTCCGATACCCGCATCAGCAGCGCGTCGTAGACCTGCAGCGGATGCTGTACCGGAGAAGGTTGCGCGATCCGCTCCACCACTGCCGCCGGCCGTGGTGCCGCAGGCGCCGTTACTGCCGGTTGCGGCCGGGCTGCCGCAATGTCTGCCCGCCACGGTGCTGGCAGTGGCTGCAGGTGCTCCGACTCCCGCTTCAACGCCGCGGCTGGCGGCTCCCCGGTGGTGCCGTGGATGCGTGCATTGGCCACTTCTTGCAACCAGTGAGCCACTTCCACGTTGGCCGTTACGACATCAAGCTTCTGGCCGCTCTGCGCCAGCCGGCTCACCAGCGGCACGTAGAACGAACGGCGCAGATAACCGTTGAAGCGTTCGACCTTGCCCTTGGTCTTGGCACGGTACGGCTGGCACAGCTTGATCACAAAGCCGCTATGCCTGGCATAGTCCAGGAAGCCGGCATGGAAGCGGTGCTCGCCTTCGCCGTAAGCGTCGCGCTCCAGTACCACCGTCTTCATGTTGTCGTACAGGACCCGCCGCGTCACGCCACCGAAGGCAGCGAAAGCGCGCTCGTGGCAAGCGATCAGGGTTTCCACCTTCATGTTGCTGACGAACTCCACATAGCTGGCCCGGCTAAAGCCGAGCGTGGCGCAAAATGCATACAGCGGCGCGCTGCCCTTGCGGAACTCGACCCAGTCCACCTGCAGCTGCTCGCCCATCGCCGTCTCGAAACGCACCACCGGATCTACCGGCGGCGTCGGGCGCAGCGTGCGCATGAAGGCGCGCAGCTGGCTCATGCCGCCTTCGTAGCCGCGCGCTGCGATCTCACGGTACAGCACCGTGGCTGGAATCGTATCGGGCTGGGCGGCCTGCTGCCGATCCCTCAGATACCGCTCGAATTGCGCCAGCTTCGTCTGGCGCTTGACCTTGCGCTCGTACTTCGGCACGGCCTCCAGAGCCAGATGCCGGCGCACCGTGTTCACTGCGCAGCCGACTTCAGCGGCAATCTGCCGAAGGCTCAACCCATGCTTCTTCAGTAGCTTGACTTCCACGTACACCTCTTTGGGTTTCAAGGCCGCTCCGCAAAGCGGCCATCTTCTCAAATCGGTGTATCAGTTTTCAATCGCTGCCTGTATCAGTTTACAACCGCTGCTGACATTATAGAGCCGGCTGGTGACAACGGGACGGTCAGGATCACCGCCCAAGAAGGTAACGATGACTTCCTGACCAACGCGGGGCACGCTGATGCCCCCCCATCCCTGACCTGCGTTTGGGTAACTGACGCGCACCCAGCAGGAAGCCCGTTCATCACCAGGATTTTGTCGATCCCAACGAAACTGGACCTTGACGCGGTTGAGATAATCGGTGTGAACCTCTTCACCGGGGGGGCCGACAACGATGGCAGTCTGCGGATGTAGCTCAGGCTTGATGTGTATAAGCGGGCTGCGGAACGGAACGATGCGTCGCTGTACTTCAAACCTGTTGAAGCAGTGGCCATTGCTACCATTCCTGGTCGATTCTCCACTGCCCGGCTGCCCGAGCCCGATATCACGCCCAATTCCAGATTTAAACGCTTCGGTTTGCGCCACGAGGCTCCCTGGAAACTCTCTGGCACTATTCGCCAGCGATAGGTTGTTTTCAATACTCCACTCAACAGCGACGACCATGAACCGACGGCCTTCTTCTGTCTCGACCTGATGTGCAGGATGACCTTCCAACGTGAACCATCTCCCGACGGGCAGAGAGCGTACCCCGGAGACTCCATAGAAACGCTTTATGCTGGACTCCCATTCTTCCACGCGGATACGCGACTGTTTGTCCCCCTGTTCTTGTCTTGAATATGTATAAGCGCCGGTATATTCATAGATCTCCAGTTGGCTTGGGAGTCTCCCGTGCTCCGCGAGTACGGCCGTGTTACTCTGTTTTTGATAGGCAGGAGCCTTGTAATCGTTAGTTCTGAGAGTGAGCTGGCTCGACTTCAACGTACGGTTTGCGCTCCAATGCACAATGCTATGTAGCTCATCCTCGGTGCTTCCGCGATGAAAATGAATTTGCTGAGGCACGACCGGTCTGAGATGATGTGTCGCATCCGTAACGACGAGCACGTGGGCTGTACCATCGGCATTTTGCTCGTGGTAGCTATACCAGCCTTCGTCTTCCATCAACCGATGAACGAAGTTCCAGTCAGTTTCGTATTGGGTGCAATAGGAACGTCGTGAAACCGGCTCGGTAAGATCAAAGCGAAAATTCCCGCGCGCCTGCGGGTGTGCAGAAAACACCTCGGCAAGAATGTCGTCCGCTTTCTTGTCTTGCCAAACTCGCGCGTCCTTGCGGAACTTTAGAAAATACAGCCATGGCGCAAACGCTATTTGGCAGAACGTCAACCCGCCATCGCTTCCTAACCGCTTCGCCGTATGCACGTAGCCGTTGATCGGCAAGTAGCTCCTATTGGCCTGTTTAACCCAGAGCGTTACTGGCTGCGCAACCAGCTTTTTCAGTTCGACATCACTGCGTACCGATATGACATCGATCGTATACTCGTAACCCCTGCCCAGCCGCTCATGAGCGATTACACGTTGGGGAAGAAATGTCTCGTCACCAAGCGGGCCTGTCAGCTTCAGAAGCCTATCTTGCTGTCCGATGAACGCTTGATATACGGTTTGAGCACTTTTCAGATCGGCCATTGGAACGATTACCTCATCGCTGTTGAGTCGTCAAGGAATTACTATTGACAATGAGAATGCCCGGAGCAAGCCAAGGAGTGCCGTGCTTTCTACGGCAATACGGTCGCGACAGCTCGTTATCGTGACATAACAAGTGCGACTTCCATTGAGTAACCGCAGACAACTTGTAGCTACGCAAGGTCATGACCGTCCGAGCGTGTGTGCGTCAGAACGGTGAAGGCGGCAGATAAGAATTCGCGATCTGCTCAAACGGCGCGGGCATCTTCAAGCCCGCCTCGGCTCCTTCAGGCCCGAATTGGACAGCGGAGTGGATTTCGTTGCGTAAGAATCTGAAACGCGTGCAAGCCCGCCCACTCTAACCATTGTGACGGGACGACGCTGCCGAGCGTTCTCTGTCACAATGTTGTCATAATCGGCTTCTACACTCCGTTGTCACGAGTGAAATATTCCCGAAAAATGGATATGAAGTTAAAAACGGACGAGGCACTTGCCGCGCTTCCGCCCGATAGCCCACACCTGTTCCTCAACCGCGAACTGTCGCTGCTCGAATTCAATCGCCGCGTGCTCGA
The DNA here is from genome assembly GCF_047302885.1 of Massilia sp. CT11-137. Classification (NCBI taxonomy): domain Bacteria; kingdom Pseudomonadati; phylum Pseudomonadota; class Betaproteobacteria; order Burkholderiales; family Oxalobacteraceae; genus Massilia; species Massilia sp. CT11-137. Next base: position 2,500,159 of record NZ_JBKYMP010000002.1, on the reverse strand, counting down.
AAACGCGGAAGATCCGTCCGTCCCGCTGCTCGAACGCCTGCGCTTCCTGACGATCGTCTCCAGCAACCTGGACGAATTCTTCGAGGTCCGCGTCGCCAGCCTGCTCGCCCAGCACCAGGCGCACGGCGGCCCGGAGCCCGGCCAGGCCGACCTGGACGGCGCCGCCGACGAATGCCGCCAGATCATCGCGCGCCAGTACGCGCTGCTGAACGACCAGATCCTGCCGCAGCTGTCCGCGAACGGCATCCACCTGCTGCGCCGCTCGGACCGCAACGCGGCGCAGAAGGCGTGGGTCAAGCAGTACTTCGACAAGGAGGTGCGCCCGCTGCTCACGCCGGTCGGCCTCGACCCCGCGCACCCGTTCCCGCGCGTGATCAACAAGAGCCTGAACTTCATCATCGAACTGGCCGGCAAGGATGCGTTCGGACGCGGCACCGGCATCGCGATCATGAAGGCGCCGCGCGTGCTGCCGCGCCTGATCCGCCTGCCGGACGAACTGTCCGACAAGCCTGGCGCGTCCTACTGCCTGCTCACGTCCGTGATCCAGGCCCACATGGCGGACCTGTTCACGGGACGCGAGGTGGTGTCGTACTCGCAGTTCCGCGTCACCCGCAACAGCGACCTGTGGGTGGACGAGGAAGAAGTGAAAAACCTGCGCCAGGCGCTGCAAAGCGAACTCCATAGCCGCAACTACGGTTTCGCCGTGCGCCTGGAAGTCGCGCGCGGCTGCCCGAAGCACCTGGCCGACTTCCTGCTCGACCAGTTCTCGATCGACCGCTCGCGCCTGTTCACGGTGGACGGCCCCGTCAACATGGGCCGCCTGCTGGAAATCGCCAACAGCAACGCCCGTCCGGACCTCAAGTTCACGCCGTATGCGCCGGGCTTCCCGGCCAAGCTCGTGAACGCGCACGACACCTTCTCCGTGCTGCGCAAGCAGGACGTCCTGCTGCACCATCCGTACCAGTCGTTCCAGCCCGTGATCGAATTCGTGCGCTGCGCCGCGGCCGATCCGAACGTGGTCGCGATCAAGCAGACGATCTACCGCGCCGGCTCGAACTCCGAGCTGATGGATTCGCTGATCAACGCGGCGCTGCGCGGCAAGGAAGTCACCGTCATCGTCGAACTGATGGCGCGCTTCGACGAAGAGGCGAACATCAACTGGGCCGAGCGGCTGGAAGAAGCCGGCGCCCAGGTCGTGTACGGCGTCGTCGGCCTCAAGACGCACGCGAAGATGGCGCTCGTGCTGCGCCGCGAACCGGACGGCCTGCGCCGCTACGCCCACCTCGGCACGGGCAACTACAACCCGACGACGGCGCGCTTCTACACGGACTTCGGCCTGCTCACGTCGGACGAGGAGCTCACGGCGGACGTCAACGAGGTGTTCATCCACCTCACGAGCATGACGCGGCCCACGCAGCTGTCGGCGATGTGGCTGGCGCCGTTCACGCTGCAGAAGGAAATCGTCAAGGCGATCCGCCAGGAAGCGGCGATCGCGCGCGAAGGCAAGCCGGCGCGCATCATCGCCAAGATGAATTCGCTGACCGACGAATCCGTGATCCGCGCCCTGTACGAAGCGTCCGCGGACGGCGTGCGCATCGACCTGATCGTGCGCGGCGCGTGCTCGCTGCGGCCGGGCGTGCCGGGGCTGTCGGAGAACATCCGCGTGCGCTCGATCGTCGGCCGCTTCCTCGAACACACGCGCGTCTACTACTTCCGCAATAATCTCAAGAACGACATCTACCTGGGCAGCGCGGACTGGATGAACCGCAACCTGTTCCGCCGGGTCGAGGTGGCTTTCCCCGTCCGCTCGCCGGCGCTCAAGAAGCGCGTGCTGCGCGAGGGCCTGCAAGTCTATTTGAAGGACAACGTGAATGCCTGGGAACTGGGCAGCGACGGCCGCTACAAGCGCCGCAAGGCCCGCGGCAGCCAGGCGGCCTTCAGCGCCCAGCAATTCCTGATGGAGACGCTGGGCGCGCAAAGCACCGCCCACGGACATAACAAGGAGAACGACCATGGAACTGATCCTGTGGCGCCACGCCGAGGCTGAGCCGCACGTGCCCGACCGCCAGGGCGATCAGTTGCGCGAGCTGACGGCCAAGGGTGCGCGCCACGCGTCGCGCGTGGGCGCGTGGCTCGACCGCCAGTTGCCGTCGCACTGCCGCATCCTGTCCAGCCCCGCCGCGCGCTGCGTGCAGACGGCGCAGGCGCTGGGCCGCAAGTTCATCACCGTGGAAGCGCTGAACACGGATTCGTCGGCGGAGCGCATCCTGGAAGCGGCCGGCTGGCCGGACAACAAGAATCCCGTCGTCGTAATCGGGCACCAGCCGCTGCTCGGCCAGGTGGCGTCGCTGATCTTTGCCGGGACCGCGCAGGACTGGAAGATCCGCAAGGCCAGCGTGTTCTGGATCGCCAGCAAAGGGGAAGACGATCCCGCGCCGTTCGTCAGGCTGGCGGTGGGGCCGGATATCGTCGGAAAGTTACGCTGACGGCACGTTCTGCAACCGCGCGCTGCGCGTCCCGCCGCCGACACCCACTGCCGTGACAATGGCCAGCGCCTGGAACAGCGCGATCCCCGCGAACAGCCACCCCGGATGCCCCGCATCCATGACGAGCCCGAACAGCGCCGGCCCCACGGACAGCCCCGCATCCAGCCCGGAATAGACGATCCCGTACACCCGCCCCGTCGCATTCTTCGGCGCCGCCGCGCGGATCATCAGGTCGCGCGACGGTCCCGCGATGCCCGAGAAGAAGCCGACCAGCGCCATCAGCGGCAACGCGAGCCAGCCGGGCACGACGGCCACGCCCAGCAGCAGCGCCAGCGCGGCGGCCACGGCGAAGGCGATGGCCACCGTGCGGTCGTGGTCCTGCCGGCCGGCCCCGACAAACCCGCCGAGCAGCATCCCGCCCGCCGACGCCAGCATGTAGGCCGTGTACGACCCCGTCGCCAGCTCGCGCGAGATGCCGTACAGCTGCATCAGGCCGATCGAGGCAAAGGCCTGGATGCCGCCCAGCGCCACGGCCGTCAGGAAGAAGAACGCGAAGCACATCCACACGGCACGCAGGCGCAGGAACGACAGCGTCCCTTCTCCGCCGGCGGCGACCGGTGCGGCGACCGGTTTCGGTTCGGGCCGCAGGTGTGCGCGATTCAGCATCAGAATCGCCAGCACCAGGAACGGCAGGATCGCCGCCGACGCGAGCGCCATGCGCCAGCTCGAGGACGCGGCGACCGTCGTCATGAACAGCGGCGCCGCGGCCCAGCCGATGTTGCCGCTGATGCCGTGCACGGAAAAGCCGTGCGCGAGCCGGGCGCGCGAGACGCGCTGGTTCAGCAGCGTGTAGTCGGCGGGGTGAAAGATGCTGTTGCCGACGCCGGCCAGCAGCGCGCCCGCCATCAGCGCCGCGTAGCTGCCGGCGACGGACAGCACGAGGGCCGAGACGCCCAGCATCGTCATGCCGAAGAACAGCACGCTGCGGGCGCCGACCTTGTCGACGACGAAGCCGGCCAGCGCCTGGCCGACGCCCGACACGACGAAGAACGCCGTCAGCAGCAGGCCCAGTTCCGCATAGCTGAGGCCGAACGCGGGCTTCAGCCAGGGAAACAGCGCGGCCAGGATCAGGTGGTAGAAGTGCGACGTGCCGTGGGCGAGCCCCACCAGGGCGATCACGCGCGCGTCGGCGCGCAGGGTGCTGTCTTGTGACATATTTACTCCAGGGGAAAACGCCAGTGTAGGCAAATGGACCACGGCTGAATTACGATAGCAGGACAACTTCTATCGAGAATCGGACATCCGTGAGCATCCCCGTCGTCCACCATACGCAGCCGTTCCCCGACTGCTTCGATCCCACGCCGGCGCGGCCCGTCACCCTGACGGCGCGCGACCTGGTGGCGCTGGACAATGTTGCGCCGCACACGCACACGTTCGGCCAACTGACCTATGCGCGCGAAGGCGTGATCCGCCTGACGGCCGCCGGCAGCAGCTGGATCGTGCCGCCGTCGCGCGCGATCTGGACGGCGCCCGGCGTCGTGCACGAGGTCACCGTGCTCGAACCCGTGCGCCTGCGTCCCGTGCGCATCCACGCCGCGCGCTCGCCCTTCCCCTTTGATCCATGCCGCGTGCTGGAAGTGTCGGCCTTGCTGCGCGAACTGATCCTCGCACTGGAACAACTGCCGCAGCTGGAACCGTCGCCGCGCGCGACGATGCTGTCGGAACTGATGCTGGACGAGCTGGCGCGCTCGCCCGCGCTGCCGATCCGCGTGCCGCTGCCGCGCGACAAGCGGCTGCAAAGCCTGTGCGAACGCCTGCTCGATGAACCCGGCGCCACCCACACGCTGGCCGACTGGGCGCGCCAGGTGGGCGCATCGGAACGCACGCTGGCGCGGCTGTTCGAGCGGGAACTGGGCATGAGTTTCACCGAATGGCGCCAGCAGGTGCGCCTCGCGCACGCGGCGCCGCTGATCGCGCGCGGGATGCCGCTGTCCCGCGTGGCCGAGGAACTGGGCTATACGAGCCAGTCGGCCTTTTCGCACATGTTCCGGAAGACGTTCGGCTGTTCGCCGTCGGCGTTTTTCGCGCAGCGCTGACATGCAGCACTTTTACAGGAAGGCCCTCGGCGCGTTCGTGCTGCTGCTGGCCGCCGACGCGCTGATCGCGGGTTTCTGCATCCATCGCAGCGCGCCATCCGCGTCGCTCCTGCCGCGGGATCGCACGGCGCCCCGCTGGCACGCCGCCGCCATCGATGACGCCCCGTTCGGCGGCGCGTCGACGTTACGCATCCAGGAGGCCACGCGGCAATCGCTCCGGTTCGACTTCAAGGTATCGGACGCCATCCCGCATCCCTGGGCGTGGGCGGCGCTGCAGTTCGATGGGACGGCGGATCTGTCGGCGTACTCGACGGTGACCTTCCTTGCGAAATGCACGCCCGCCAATTCGCTGATCCTCAACATCACCGTGGTCGACGAAGGTGTCGCCAAGCCCGCCATGACTTTCTTTTCCTGCAACGAAAAGGGCATGCCGGTCTCGCTGGACCTTACCCGCCTGGCCATTCCGGAGTGGTGGTACGACGCCCAACATGTCGACCTTGCGCGCCGCTCCTACCAGCTGGATCGGGTGGTAAAACTCGAATTCGGCGCGAGCCAGTACAGCCCGCGTGAGCTCGATTCGCATGTCGAGATCAGCGGTCTCACGCTGCATGGCCGCGACGACCGCTACCTCGTCGCACTGGCCGTGATCCTGCTGATCGGCTGGAGCGCCTTCGGCATCGGCTTCTACCGGGCGCAGTCCCGCGCCCTCGGTGCGAAGGTGATATCCCGGCTCAGGAACGACCTGTCCTTCGCGGCGTATCGCCAGCTGACCGTCGAACGGTTCGAGGACAAGGAAAAGGCCGACATCCTGCGCTTCATCGCCACCCATTACGCGCAGGCCGGACTGGACCTGGACGCCGTCGCCGCAGGCACGGGCGCGGCCCGCGGCAAGGTCAATGATGTGCTGAAGACCGAACTCGGCATGACATTCCCCGGCTATCTGAAGAAGCTGAGGCTGACCGAAGCAGCCAGGTTGCTGACCGACGCAGCCGGCGCGACCGTGGCGGAGGTCGCGTATTCGGTCGGCTATGCCAATGGCTCGTATTTCAACAAGCTGTTCAAGGAAGAATATGGTTGTTCCCCCAGGGAATTCAGAAGGCTCGCAAGCCGGCTGAAAACGCCTTCCGGGCACTAAAACAATCTGCAGACATTCTTATAAATTTCTGCACACGATGGAAATTTCCGCAATAAGCGTTAGAGCGCCATCGGGCGGATGCCTACGATCGGGGATCGACAATAACGATTGGAGGAGTCCATCTTGAACAGGAAGTACAACATCCAGGCCGCCATCCCTGCCCTGCTGGTGGCGTTTCTTTCAGCCTGCAGCGGAGGCAGCAGTGCGGGCGGCAGTGCCGTCAACGGTCCCGACGTCCAGGCGGGCGCCGGCGGCGCGGCCGCGGCCGCCCCCGTCCTGTCGGTGCCGGCCAGCCTGGGCGTCCACGAAGGCCTGACCGCGACGTTCCTTATCCCGACGGCGACCGTCGCCGGCGGACGCACCGCCACGTGGTCCCTCGCCGGCGGCGACGCGGCGCGCTTCAAGATCGATCCCGCGACCGGCGCCCTGTCGTTCCGGCAGGCGCCGGACACCGCGCAGCCCGGCGACGCCGATGGCCACAACGACTACGACCTCAGCGTGCAGGTCAGCGACGGCCAGCGCACCAGCCAGGCCCCGCTGAAGGTACAAGTGCTTCCCTGGAACGACGGCGGCGCGGCGGGCCTGCCGCTGCCGCTCGCGGCGAGCGACGTGGCCCGCCCTGGCGGCACCACGGGCCAGCCCGGGCTGCGCGTGCTCGACTGGGCCGGCTTCAAGGCCGCCCTGTCCTATACCTTCGACGACTCGCAGCCGTCGCAGATCGATCACTATCCGGACCTGAGGGCGCAGCGCGTCCGCGTCACCTATTACGTCAATCCGGTCGCCAACTGGTATGCCAACTACGACGCCACGTGGAAGGACGCGGTCGCGCAGGGTTCGGAAATCGGCAACCACACGACGCACCACTGCCGGGCCGCGGAACTGACCGACAACGATCCCAACACCTGCCCGGCAAGCCTGGGCAGCGCCGGGGCCGAGTTCGACGACACCGGCGTCTACATCCGCACGAAGCTCGGACAGTCCGCCGTCTGGACGTCCGCCTACCCGTTCGGCGACACGGACTACAAGGCCGCGGCCGCATCGCGCTTCCTCGTCTCGCGCGGCGTGTGGCCGGGCATGGTGGCAGCCGGCACGGGCAGCGACGCGCAGAACCTGCCGCTCGCCGAGTTCCCCAGCGACACGTCCAAATTCGACGCCGCCGCGAGCCAGGGCCGCTGGATGATCTATCTGTTCCACACGCTGCTGCCCACCACGCAGGACTGGGGCGGCGGCGTGGACATCGGCGCGGTCACCGGCAACATGGCCCACGCCAAGGCGCTGGGCACGGTATGGATCGACAGCGTGGTCAACATCGGCGCCTACTGGCGCGGCCAGCAGTTGCTGCAGGCAGCCACGCCCACGGCCAGTGCCGGCGTGACCACGTGGCGCTGGACGCTGCCGGCCAACTTCCCGTCGGGCCGCAAGCTGCGCGTCGTGGTGAACGGCGGCACGCTGTCGCAGAACGGCAAGCCCCTGGCCTGGGATCGCCGCGGCTACTACGAGGTGTCGCTGGATGCGCAGTCGCTGAGCTGGACGCAGTGACGCGTATAAAATGATTCCCCCGCGCGGGGAATCACTAGATAGGCCCATGCAAGAGTTCTACAAGAAAGCGCTGGTTGCGCTCATCCTCGTCCTGGTGGCCAATGCGCTGGTCGCCTGGTTCTGCATCCGCCAAAGCCACCCGTCCGCCAGGCTCATTCCCAGGGAACGAAGCGACGTGCACTGGCGCCCGGACGTCATCACGGACGCCTTCCTGGGCGGCACGTCGACCATTCGCATCCTGGAACCGGGCCGCGCTGCGCTTCGCTTCGACTTCCGGGTCACGCCCGCCGCCAGTTATCCCTACGTGGCGGCCGAAATGCTGCTGGAAGATGGCCAGGCCAAGGCGGGGCCGGCGGACTTGTCGAAATACACCACCGTCACGTTCGTCGCCAGATGCGCGCCCGCCAATTCACTGCTGTTCAGCCTGTCCGCGTTCGACCCGGCCATCTCGACGCCGGGCCTGTTTCATACCTACCCGTCGCCACAAACCTACTTCTCCTGCAGCGAGCAGGGCACGCCGGTGTCGCTGGACCTGACCCGCCTGACGATTCCGCCGTGGTGGTTCCAGACGTCGAAGGTCGACCCGGCGCGCCAGTCCTACGATCTTGGGCAGGTCGGCAGATTCGTATTCGGCGTCACCCAGAAGAGCCCGCGCGACACCGATTCCAGGGTCGAGATCAGCGAATTCACGCTGCACGGCCACGACGAGCGCTACGGTGTCGCGCTGGCGGTCATCTCGGTGATCGGCTGGGGCGCGTTCGCCGTCTGGTTCTTGCGGGGACACTCGCGGGCACTCGTCGCCAGCCTGCAGTCGCAACTGAAGAACGACAGGCATTTCGTCGCCTACCGGCAGCTGACCCTGGAGCCGTTCAAGGACAAGGAAAAGGCCGCCATCCTGCACTACATCGGCACCCGTTACATGAACCCCGACCTGGACATGGGCACGGTGACCGCGCGCATCGGCGCGGACCGCGAAAAGATCAACGAGATCCTGAAGTCGGAGCTCGGCATGACCTTCACGGCCTACGTCAATCAATTGCGGCTGACGGAAGCGGCGCGGCTGCTGACCGAGCAGGCCGGCACGCCCATCGCGGATATCGCGTTTGCCGTCGGTTATGCGAACGTCTCGTACTTCAACAAGCTGTTCAAGGAAGAATACGGCTGCACGCCGGGGGCGTTCCGGCGCCATGGCACCCGTGTGAGGCCTGGCTGACGCCGAGCCGCCGCTCCAGGCCCGCCCGGACGTCCGGCCAGTCGAGGTCGGTGATCGCGAACAGCACGCTGTCGCGCACGTGCCCGGTCCAGGTGACTCTTTCGCGCCGCAGCACGCCTTCGCGCACGGCGCCCAGTTTCGCGATGGCGGCCTGGCTGCGCACGTTGCGTGCATCCGTCAGCAGCTCGACGCGGCGCATGCCGCTCCCGAACGCGTGCGCCAGCATCAGGTATTTCGCTTCCGCGTTGACGGCCGTGGAGCGCACGTCCGGATGGATGAACGTGCCGCCGATTTCCACGGTCTGGCGCGAGGGCTTGATGTTCAGGAAGCTGGTGGTGCCGACGACGGCGCCGCTCGCGACGGCGCGGATGGCGTAGGCGATCCAGCCGCCCTGCGCCACCTGTGCGTTGAGACTGTCCCAGAAGCCGTCGAAGCCGTCGCCCCGCCCGTTGATCGCGAACAGCTGCCATGCGTCGGGGTCGCAATCGAGCGCGCCGCGCACGGGTGCGCGGAGCGTCTCGTCAAAAGGTTCGAGCCGCACGTGGCGACCCGCGAGGGGGTCGGGGTTCATGTCCCCATGATAGCAGAGCGTTAATGAACAGACGGCTGCGGCGGGGTGATGCCCGCGCCGGCACCCCGCGGCTGGTAGGCCTGCGCGGCCTGGTGGGTATCGTCGTATTCCTTGAAGCTGGCGATCTTGCCGCCGGCGACGCGGAAGATATGGCACCAGTCGCCGCTGAACTCGGCGCCGGTGGCCTTGACGACGAACGTGCCGTGGCCCTGCACGACGACCTGGTCATCCTGGGCGATGAAGCGGTCCGGCTGGAATTCGCGCGGTTCCTGGCACTCGGCCAGGATGCGAAAGAAGTCGGCCATCTCGCTCACGCCATGGCGTTTGCCGCTGAACGGAATGCCTTCCACTTCGGGCAGCTCCCAGTCGATGTCCTGCGCAGCCAGGCCGAGCAGCGTTGGGATGTCGCCCCTGCCGTACGCGTCGTACGCCTGCTTGATCAGGCTGATGTTGGCTTGCTCGTTCATGATCCTCTCCCTGAAAGTCGATGATCGGACTTTCAGTATCGCTTCCGCGCCCGGGATTGCAAGCGCGGTCAGGCGGCGGGCGGCGCGCCGAACGTGCGGCGGATCACGTGGTCACGCTGAACGGCACGCCCACGTCGTTCCACGCGTCCGCCTCTTTCTCGAACCAGGCGGCGACCGTCGGGTGCTGGCGCAGCCAGCCGCGCGGCGTCTCGATGTCGATGCGGCCCTTCATGCGCAGGCGGACGGCGTCCACGTCGCCATCCACGCGCGCGTGCATGAACACGGCGGCCAGGCGCAATGCGAGCACCGCCTTGGCCAGGTCGGGTACGCCCAATACCTCCCTCACCTTGCGCAGGTTGCCCTTCTGGCCCAGCACGATGAGGCTCATCAGCCGCTGCTCGCGCGCCGTGAAACCGGGCAGGTCGGCGTGTTCGACGATGTAGGCCGCATGCTTGTGCGCGCCCGTGTGCGAGACGGCCTGTCCCACCTCGTGCAGCATGGCGCCGCGCAGCAGGTGGTGGACGACGGCTTCGTCCTGCGGCGCCAGCTTGTCGAACAGGATCTTCGCGATGGCCGCCGTGCGCGCGGCGCGCTGCGCGTCGACGCCGAAGCGGCGCATGCAGTCCTGGATGGCCAGGTCGCGGCGGTCGTGGCGGTTGGCGCGCAGTTCCAGGTCGGACAGCACCCCGAGGCGCAGGCCGGCGTTAATCGCCGTCATGGCGGCCACCCCCAGTTCCTGCATCACGCCGATCAGGATCGACAGGCCGCCCGTCATCACGATCACGCGCTCGCGTTTCACGCCCGGCAGGTCGAACGCGTCGACGTGGCCGAGCTCGATGAGCCTGTCGCGCAGCGCGAACAGGCTCGCCAGCGACATCGTGCCGTCGCCGATCCGGTTGCGCGAGATGACCTCGCTGATCGCGCGCATCGTGCCCGACGAGCCGTAGACCGCGTCCCAGCCATGCTGGCGGTACTGGCCGGCCAGGTCTTCGAACTGGGCACGCGCCGCGTTGACGGCCGTCTCGAACGCGTCCGCGCTGATGTGGCCACCGCGGAAATACGTGGCGCTCTGCGGATGCGTGCCGGTGCTGAACGACTCGACGATGCGGATGTCGTCGCCATCCGCCGCAATGACTTCCGTCGAGCCGCCGCCGATGTCGATCACGAGCCGCCGCCCGGTGCGCCGGCCCAACGCGCGTGCGACGCCCATGTAGATCAGGCGCCCTTCTTCCTCGCCGGAGATGATCTCGATCGGATAGCCGATCGCCTCTTCCATGCGCGGCAGCACGGCCTGCGCATTGGTGGCCACGCGCATCGTGTTGGTCGCGACGACGCGCACCGCGTCCAGCCGGAACTGGCGCAGGATGCCGCTGAAGTCGCGCAGGGTGCGCAGCGCCGTCTCGACCGCCGCCTCCGACAGCGCATTGTCCGGGCCGAGGCCGGCCGCGAGGCGGATCGGGTCGCGCGCCGTGCGCACGATGTGGATCTGGCCCGCGATGGGCTCGCCGATGTGCAGGCGGAAGGAGTTTGAGCCGAGGTCGACTGCTGCGTACATGGATGGGCTCGCGTTGAGTGGCGTTGACGGCAGTATAGCGGCCCCCGACGCTCCCGCGTCTCCCGTTACGTCTTCAGGGAACGCCATCAACGCAGCGCCTCCTTCAGCACGCGCCCTTCCGCGCCCGCCGGACGGCGTACATGCAGGATCTGCGCCAGCGTCGGGGCGATGTCGACGGCTTCCGCATAACCTGGCTGTTCGCCCGGCCGGATCCACCGTTTGCCCATGACCAGCAGGGGCACCGACGTGTCGTACTGCCACGGCGTGCCATGGCTCGCGCCCGACGAACCGCTGCCGAAGATCGTGTACGGCGTCGTCACGACCAGCAGGTCGCCGGACAGCTGGCTGTTCCACGCCCGCTGCATCAGCGTGCCGAGGCGCGATTTCGCGGCGACGCCCTGCTCCAGCTGCGTGCGCGTGAAGACTTCCGAGATGCCCGGCTGCGTCAGCAGGAACCTGGCGGCGGCGTTTTCCACGTCGGCACGGACAAGGCCGCGGCGCGCGATCGCCTCGTCGTCCAGGCGCACGTCGGGCAGCAGCGATGTCTTGACGAGCTTCGCGCCGCCGAAGCGCTCGGCCAGCGCGGCGTTCAGGTTCTCGAGCAGGGTCTTCGGATTCACGCGCAGGGCGTCCGCATGCTGCGTGCGCGCGAACTCCGCCGTGTTGGCGAAGCCGTGGTCGGCCGTCAGCACGACGAGGACATTGTCCAGGCCGACGCGCTTGTCGAGGAACGCGAAGAATTCGCCGATCTTGCGGTCGATCTGCTGCAGGTGGTCGTGCGACATGCGGCTTTCCGGGCCGTACGCGTGATTCACGTAATCGTGGCCGGAGAGACTCACGCCCAGCAGGTCCGGCGCGCCGGTCGGATTGCGGCCCAGCTGCTCGCCGTCGACGGCGGCCTCCGCGAACTCGAGGGTCAGTTCATCCACGGCCGGGCTCACCTTCAACCGGCCGTAATAGTCGGCGGCCGGCTTGCCGCTCTCGCTGTAGAACATGAAAGGAAATCGGTTCGGGTTGGACGTCGTCGCTTCCGGGTATGGGGCGTCGTCCGCGTAGGCCTTGTCGTCCAGCAGCGGCTTCCACGACTTCGCATAGTAGCGGTCCTGCGGTTTCGACGCGCGGAAGCGTTCGACCCAGGCCGGATGCTTGTCCATGTAATAGGTGCTGCTGGCAAAGTCACCCGTCTTGTCCATGTACATGTACGCGGTGCCCGTCTTGCCCGCGAGCAGGATCGCGCCGCGGTCCTTGCCGGAGACGGTCACGACCTTGCTGCGGTTGCCGGTGGCGTAGCGCAGCTGGTCGCCGAGCGTGTCCACGCGCAGGTTCGCGGGCGACGTGCCGTCGTGCGGGTCCGTCTCTTCGTCGATGTAGTGGTAACGGGTGTCCTCGGTACAATAGACCTGCTTGCCGTTCGAATCGATCCAGGTGTTGCCGATGATGCCGTGCCGGTACGGGTACGCGCCCGTCAACACGGCCGAGTGACCGATGGCCGTCACCGTGATCCCGTGCGCCTGGTGCGCATCCGTGAACGACGCGCCCTGCTCCAGCAGCCGGCGCAGGCCGCCGGGGCCGAACTGGTCGCGGTAGCGCTGGACCTGCTCGGCCGGCAGGCCGTCGATGACCATCACGACGACCAGCTTCGGCGGCTTCGCCTGCGCGGCGCCCTGGCCGGATGCGGCCGGCTTGCCGGCACCCGCCGCGGGGGCCAATGCGGGCAGCCACAGCGCGCAACAGGTGATCAGGGTGAGCGAAGTCTTCAGCCAGGACGGTCTCATGCGGTCGGTCTTTCTGTCGGGTTGCTGGTGATTGGCAATCGTACATTGTATTAAGGCCAGATGTCAGTTCCGTGACAGCCGTCAGCCCGCGAAGTGCGCCGCCAGCCCCTGCTCCCGAAAACGCTCGACGACGAACTCGACGAACACGCGCGTCTTGGCGGGCAGCAGCCGCCGGTTCGAATAGTAGAGGAACAGCGGGCCCGTCTCCGCGTACCAGTCCGGGAGAATCCGCACGAGGCGCCCGTCCGCCAGCAGGGGCCCCGCGTGCGGCGCGGGCAACAGCGCGATGCCGAGACCGGCGGCGGCCGCATGCGCCATCGCCTCCGGATCGTCCAGCACGGCCACCGGGCGCGGATCGTAAGGCGCCACGCGGCCCGTGGCGTCGCGCAGCGTGAGTACCTGCAGCCGGCCCGTGCGGATCGAGCGGCGCGCGATGCCATCGTGCGCGGCCAGGTCGTCCGGGTGCGCGGGCGTGCCGCGCCGGGCCAGGTAGTCGGGCGACGCCGCGAGCACGATGCGCACCCGCGCCAGCTCGCGCGCGACGACGCCCTGCGGCAGCTCGACACCGCCGCCGATCGCGACGTCGAACCCTTCCGCGATAAGGTCGACCTGGCGGTTATCGAAGTGCAGGTCGGGCAGCACATCGGGATAGCGGCGGCGGAATTCCGCCAGCATCGGCACGAAATGCATGCGTCCGACGGCCGGCGCCATCGCCACCTTCAGCGGCCCCGCGGCGCGGTTGGCGCCCTGGCGCACGACGGCCATCGCGTCCTGGATGCGGTGCCAGGGCTCGGCCACCTCGCGCAGCAACTGCTCGCCCTCTTCCGTCAGACTCAGCTTGCGCGTGCTGCGCCGGAACAGGCGCACGCCCAGGTTCGCCTCGAGCCGGGCCACGTTCTTGCTGACGCCGGCCGGCGTGAGCCCAAGGCGCCGCGCAGCCGCCGAAAAGCCGCCGTCCTCGGCGCTGTAGATGAAGGAATCCAGATGCTCCATGGCCGACCTTTAACTGAGGGTTGAAAGTCTTGTGCTTTTTGACCGGCTAGTTTGAACCGGGAGTTGGAATGATACTGCAGACATCAACCACCCCAACCGAATGGAGAGCATCATGGCAAACACGAACCTGAAAGACAAAGTCGCCTTCGTCACCGGCGGATCGCGCGGCATCGGCGCGGCCATCGTGGAGCGTCTCGCCCGCGACGGCGCGGCGGTCGCCTTCACGTACCAGTCGTCGGACGCCGCCGCGCAGGCGCTGGCCGGACGCATCGAAGCCGCGGGCGGCCGCGCCCTCGCCCTGCGCGCCGACGTGGCCGATGCGCAGGCGCTCGCCGCCGCCATCGACACGGCCGCCGCGAAATTCGGGCGGCTGGACATCGTCGTCAACAACGCGGGCGTCTTCCTCGGCGGCCACGTGACGGAATTCCCGCTCGCCGACTTCGACAAGACCGTCGCCGTGAACGTGCGCGCCGTGTTCGCCGCGGCGCAGGCCGCCGTGCGCCACCTGCCGGATGGCGGCCGCATCATCAACATCGGCAGCACGAACGCGCTGCGCATGCCGTTCGCCGGCGGCGCGGTCTACGCGATGAGCAAGTCGGCCCTCACCGGCCTCGCAAAAGGCCTGGCGCGCGACCTGGGGCCGCGCGGCATCACCGTCAACAACGTGCTGCCGGGGCCGGTCGACACGGACATGAATCCGGCCGACACGGATTTCGGCAAGTCGCTGCACGGCTTCATGGCCCTGCCGCGCCATGGCCGGCCGGAAGAAGTCGCGGCGATGGTCGCGTGGCTGGCGAGCCCGGAAGCGAGCTTCGTCACGGGGTCGGACCTGGCGGTCGACGGCGGCTTCGCGGCGTAAAACCGGGGTCAGAGCCCCGATTTTGGAAATTTCCCAAAATCGGGCTCTGACCCCGGTGTTCAGTCGACGCGCTTGACGGACTCGCGCACGACGAGGTTCAGCTGCGGCACCTCGATGTCGAGCATCTCGTGCCCGATCATCTTGACGATCGCGCGGCCCAGGCATTTGCCGACGTCGAACAGCGGCTGGCGCACGGTCGTCAGCGGCGGCGTCGTGTACATCGAGCTGTGCAGATCGTCGAAGCCGATCACGGAAATGTCCTCCGGCACGCGGATGCCACGCCGGTACAGCGCCAGCCGGGCGCCGTACGCGGTCAGGTCGTTCGCGCAGAAGATCGCGGAAAAGCGCTGGCCCGATTCCAGCAGGCGCTCGACGGCCAGCAGGCCACTCGATTCCTGGAAGTCGCCGCCGACGATCAGCTGCTGCTGTTCCTTGATGCCGTGCTTCGCCAGCGTGTCGCGGTAGCCGGCCAGGCGGGCCAGCGCATCCTGGTGGTCGGACGGGCCGGTGATGAACGCGATGTTACGGTGGCCCTGGTCGAGCAGATAGCTCACCGCCTCGCACGCGCCCCAATAGTTATCCAGGCAGAAACCGTACGCGCGCGGCGAACTCAGGTCGCGGCCGAAGGCGACGATGGGCACGCGCTGCGACAGTTTCAGGATCTGCGCATCCTTCAATTTACCGCTCAGGATGACGAGGCCGTCGACGCGGCGCGCGATCAGGAGCTCGATGCGCTCGGCCTCCTCGTCCGCATGCCAGTGGCCGGACACGATCAGCGGCGCGTAGCCCGTGCCCTGCAGGGCCTCGTCGATGCCGGCCATGGCGTCGGCGAAGTAGCCCGACACGAGCGACTGCGTCAGGACGCCGATCGTGCGCGAGCTGCCCGTCTTGAGGTTCTGGGCCAGCACGTTGGGCTTGTAATTGAGCTTTTCGATGACGCTTTCGATGGCCTGGCGCTTTTCCTCCGACACCTTGGCGGTGCCGTTCAGGAAGCGCGAGACGGTTGCCGCGGACACGCCCGCCACACGGGCGACCTCGTGGACCGTGACCATCGGCGAACTGCTGGAATCCTTTTTCATGCGTTTCGGCCTGCATCTATACACGGCGGCTGCCGCGAAGCTCGTGAATATACACCAGACATGCCCGTTTGACATGTGGCATTGATGCTTGGAAGGAAAAAATGGTGTTGACACCCTGCCGATGACGCATGTACGATGAAATCGATTTCAAGCGAATTCCAAGTTCATTCCCATAACGACTACAACGCGCCATGACCGACTCCATCCGTTTTCCTTCCAACTTCACGTGGGGCGTCGCCACCAGCGCCTTCCAGATCGAAGGCGCCTTTGACGCCGACGGCAAGGGCCCTTCGATCTGGGATACGTTCTCGCACGATCCGGCCAACATCATCGACGGCAGCAACGGCGACGTCGCGTGCGACCACTACAACCGCTACCGCGACGACGTGGCGATGATGGCGTCGCTGGGCGTGAACGCCTACCGCTTCTCGATGGCGTGGGCGCGCGTGCAGCCGACCGGCAAGGGCGCATGGAATGAACCGGGCTTCGATTTCTACACGCGCCTGCTGGACGCGCTGGACGAAAAAGGCATCGTCGCGCACATCACGCTGTACCACTGGGACCTGCCGCAGGGCCTGCAGGACGACGGCGGCTGGATGTCGCGCGACACCGCGCACCGCTTCGCCGACTACGCGGCCGAAGTGGCGCGCCGCTTCGGCAACCGCGTGGCCAGCATCGCCACGCACAACGAGCCGTGGTGCACGGCGAACCTCGGCTACGGCAACGGCCAGTTCGCGCCGGGCGTCGCGGATAAAAAACAGGCGATCCAGGTGTCGCACCACCTGCTGCTGTCGCACGGCCTGGCCATGCAGGCAATGCGCGCGGTGAATCCCACCTGCCAGCTCGGCATCGTGCTGAACCAGTGGACCGCGGAACCGGCCACGGACACGGAAGCCGACCGCCGCCTGGCCGCACTGGAATGGGCCAATTCGATCGAGTGGTTCATGGACCCGATCTTCAAGCGCCGCTATCCCGCCCTGTCGCTGGAAGCGCATGGCGCGAACGCGCCGGTCGTGCATGCGGGCGACTTCGACATCATCGCCCAGCCGCTCGACTTCCTGGGCGTGAACTACTACCGCCGCGAAGTCATGAGCGCGGAAGTCCCGCCGCGCAAGCCGGAAGGTGGCCTGGGCTTCACCGACATGGGCTGGGAAATCTACCCGCAGGGCCTCACGGACCTGCTCGTGCAGCTGAAACAGGAGTACCCGGACCTGCCGCCGGTGTACATTACGGAAAACGGCATGGCCGCGGTCGACAGCGTCGGCGCCGACGGCCAGGTCAACGACACCCAGCGCGTGGAATACGTCCGCACCCACCTCGAGGCCCTGAAGGCCGCGATGGACGCGGGCGTGGACGTGCGCGGCTACTTCCTGTGGAGCCTGATGGACAATTTTGAATGGAATTCCGGCTATGAGAAGCGGTTCGGCATCGTGTATGTCGACTACGCGACCCAGCAGCGCATCCCGAAAGCGAGCGCGCTGTGGTACCGCGACTTCATCGCCGGTCAGCGCGCCGCATTGCGCGCAGCCTGACCCCCACGGGGGTGAGGTGAGAAAAACAGGAGACCGAGGAAGACATGAGGGATACCATGGATGATGTGCTTTTCGGCGGCGCCCGCCTGCTCGCCGACATCGGCGGGACGAACGCCCGCTTCGCGCTGCAGCGCGGCCCCGGCCGCATCGAGGAAATCGCGACGCTGGCCTGCGCCGCCCACGCCACGTTCACGGATGCCGTGCGTGCCTACCTGGCCGGCCATCCCGGCGCCGCCCGTGAACTGCGCCATGCCGTGATCGCGATCGCGAATCCGGTCGAGGGCGATTTCATCAAGATGACGAATCACCACTGGCAGTTCTCGATCGACGCCGCGCGCCGCGACCTCGGCCTCGACACGCTGCTCGTCGTGAACGACTTCGCCGCGCTGTCGATGTCGGTGCCCAGCCTGGCGGACGCGGACCTCGAACAGGTCGGCGGCACCCGCGTGAGCCCGGACGCCGTGATCGGCCTCGTGGGCGCCGGTACCGGCCTCGGCGTCGGCGGCGTGATTCCCGACGCCGGCCGCTGGAAGGTGCTGCCCAGCGAAGGCGGCCACGTCGCGTTCTCGCCGTCGAACGCGCGCGAACAGGCGATCCTCGCCTACTGCTGGACGAAATGGGACCACGTGTCGGCCGAGCGCCTGATCTCGGGCCCGGGTCTCGCCACCATCCACGAAGCGCTGTGCGCCATCGACGGCGTCGCGGGCGCAGCGCTCGAACCGGCGCAGGTCGTCGAGCGCGGCCTGGCGGGCGATGCACTGTGCGCGGAAGTGCTGGACGTCTTCTGCGGCGCGCTGGGCACGATGGCCGCGAACGTGGCCGTGACCCTGTGCGCGCGCGGCGGCATCTACATCGGCGGCGGCGTCGTGCCGCGCCTGGGCGAGTTCTTCGCGAAGTCGTCGTTCCGCGCCCGCTTCGAGAACAAGGGCCGCTTCACCGACTTCTGCAGGCAGATCCCGGTGTACGTGATCCACGCGCCCTACCCCGCCCTGGCCGGCGCCGCCGCGATGCTGGACCAGCAGCTGGTCGACGCCCGCGCTGCGTCCCAGCGCGCCCCGATCGACTCCGTCACGGCGGCCCATCATGCGCACACCTGACCGCATCAGCCACCCGTTGCTGTGGGTACCCACCGGGTACTTCACGATGGCGATGGGCTACATCATGCTGACGAGCGTCACCGCCATCATGTTCAAGAACATCGGCATGGACAATACGCGCGCCGCCGCGTATTCGAGCCTGCTGATCTTCGCCTACACGGCAAAGCCGCTGTTCGCGCCGTTCGTCGAGATGTACCGGACGAAGAAATTCTTCGTGCTGCTGATGCAGGTGCTCATCGCGCTGGGCTTCGCCGGCGCCGGGCTGGCGATGAGCCTGCCCAACTGGATGGTGGTGATGCTGTCCCTGTTCGTCCTGATGTCGTTCATCGGCGCGACGCAGGACATCGCCAGCGACGGCGTCTACGTGACGTCGCTCGACACGCGCACGCAGGCGCTGTACTGCGGCGTGCAGAGCCTGTCGTGGAACGTCGGGCCGATCGTCGCTTCCGGCTTCCTCGTTTATCTGAGCGGGCGCCTGCACACGGAGGTGTTCCACCACGATCCGAAGGTGTTCGGGCCGGACTGGATGGACGCGTGGCGCGTGATCTTCTTCATCGTCGCCGGCCTCGTCCTCGTGATGGCCGCGTGGCATGCGCGCGTGATGCCCGAGGGCGCGCGTGCGGAAAACACGCCGACGAACGTGCGCGGCGCCGCCGTCATCCTGCTGGATTCGTTCGTCACGTTCTTCCAGAAGCGCGACGTGTGGAAGATGATCGCCTTCGCGTTCCTGTTCCGCTTCAGCATCGGCATGCTGGAAAAAATCGGCCCCTTCTTCATGGTCGATTCGGCCGCGAAGGGCGGTCTCGGTCTCTCCAACGAGAGCCTGGGCATCATCTACGGCACGTGGGGCCTGATCGCGGTGCTCGCCGGCTCGCTGCTGGGCGGCATGTTCGTCGCGAAGCGCGGCCTGAAGCGCACGCTGTTCATCCTGTGCTGCGCCGTCAACATCCCGAACCTGACCTTCCTCGCGATGGCCATGGCGCTGCCCTCGGATCCGTGGACCATCGCGGCCGGCGTCATCGTGGAAAAATTCTTCTACGGTTTCGGCTCGGTCGGCTACATGATCTACCTGATGCAGCAGCTCGCGCCGGGCAAGTACACGACGACGCACTACGCGTTCGGCACGGGCCTGATGGGATTGTGCATGATGGTCACGGGCTCGCTCAGCGGCATGCTGCAGGAATACCTGGGCTACGTCAGCTACTTCGTCGCGGTCATGATCGCCACGATCCCATCGTTCCTCGCCACGTGGTTCGCGCCGTTCCACCACGACGACGGCATGGGCGCCGGCGGTGACAGCGTCAAGCACGCGTCGGCCGCCAATGACGCAAACGCCTCTCACCGCGCGGCCTGAGACCCAGGCCGTCATTTCAGGCCGGGCCGCGTGCCCGGCTTTTTTTCGCCCGCAATCTCGCTTGCCTGAGAGATGTTGCCTAAAACCGGGCTCTGACCCCGAAGTCTCGACTTCGGGGTCAGATCGGGTCGGTCGCCAGCTTCGAACGCCGCACGGGTGCGCGGATGCCGTAGCGCTGCGCCGACTGGCGCACGAGGTTTTCGAACCACGGCGGCGCGTCCGGCGCGATCACGATGGTGCGCAGCAGGCGGTCGGCGTCGATGGGCACGACGATGCCGGGCTGGCGCAGGTCCGGTGCGGACGCATCGCGGGTGCGATCGATGATCACGCGCACCTCCTTTTCGTATTCGTAGGCCTTGGTCTTGTAGGCGAAGATGCGCGTGTAGTCCGGCGAGACGTCCAGCTTCGGGTCGCTCCAGTGCTTCACGTATTCCACGCGGGCGATCGAGATCTTGTGCTCGGCGATGTGTTCCACCGTGTCCGCGAGCTGGCCGACCGTCGTCGTCAGCGCCACCGCGCATTCCGACTTGCCATATAACGCCCACATGGCCGCGCTGTCGTCCTGGTTGCGGTGCCAGCAGTTGATGAAGACGGATTCGCGCATGCGCCGCTTGAACTGCTCGTAGTCGTAGTCGATCTCGCCGCGCGCGTGCGCTTCGCTGATCTGGGCGCGCAGCGACGGCGTGAACGCGCCTTCGAACTTGTCGCTGAAATGGTCGGCACGGCAAAAGAACAGCGTGGAATTCTCGAAGAAATCGAACAGCTTGGCCGCGTCGAGATAGCGCCACAGCACAGTGTCGCTGCGCAATGGTTCGCCCGCGCTGCGCCGGTCGGCGCGCGCAAGATCGACGATGGTGCCAGCTGCAATATCCATGGCTTGAAACTCAGGTTTACCTCGGTTGTATACCTGATTGTAGTGCGTGCGCGTCCCCCGTCATCGAACAGCCGTGCGCGTGTAGGACTATGCCGATCCAGCCTTCAGCAGCGGATAGGGATTGATGGCTCCGCCCGCCGTATAGATGCCGTAATGCAAGTGCGGCGGCGTGGTCGCGGCGTTGCCGGTATTGCCAACATAGCCGAGGATGCTGCCCATCCGCACGCGCATGCCCGCGCGCACGTCGCCGTAGCGGTCCAGGTGCGCATAGTAGTGGCGCTGGCCGCCGGGGGTCCCAGCACCCAGACGACCTGCCCGCCCAGCCGGTTGGTCCCCACGCGCAGCACGATGCCTTCCGTGCTCGACAGCACGGGCGTGCCCCGCTGCGCGAAGATGTCGATGCCCTCGTGCCTGCGCCCGCCGCTGCGCGCGCCGCCCCACGTATCGGCCAGTTGCGCCGCCTTCACGCCGGCCACGGGCACCGGCAACGCCGCCGGCGCCGGCAGGGAGCCGAGCCGGATCGCGTAGACGACGTCGTCCACCCACGGGCGCAGGATGCCCTCGGCGGCGAGCAGGAGGACGGCGATGAGGAGGCTGCGCAGCAGGGTTCGCATGCGGGGCAGATGGGGATGGCCGTCCCGAATCACAGGGGACACACGTCGTCGAGCCCGCAATCGCCCCCCACATGGGTAGAATAGTTAAACATGAAGCCCGGCGCCGACACAATGCTCATCCACAGGACACATCGGTACGTCAATATCGCAGCAGCCATCAGCATAGCTGTACTGCTCGCAGGCATCTCCACGCTTGCCGTCGGCATCCAGCGCACGGCTGCGTCCTGGCGCTGGGTCAACCACACGCGCGAAGTGCTGCAGCACGTGCAGGGCACGCAAAGCCTGATCAACGAGGCCGATGCGCTGCAGAAATCGCTGCGGCTCGAATACAGCCGGCGCGACGATGCGGATTTCCAGGAGCGCCTGACCGCCCTGCCGCACGCACTCCAAACGCTGACACAACTGACCAGCGACAACCCGACCCAGCAGCGTACACTGGCCGACCTGCGCCGGCTGCTGGACGAGTACGTGCGCAACCTGCGCACCGGCATGGAGCGCGCCATGGCCTATCCCAGCAAGGACGACGAGCGGGCCTTGCGCCAGGCGATCGCCCTGCGCATCGCCGCGTTGCTGGCCGAGGAAGAGCGGCTGCTCGTGCTGCGCGACGCGGCCGCGGGCACCGACCGCGCACGCACGATCGCGGCCGCCGGCGCCGTGTCCGTGCTGTCGGTCGCGCTGCTGTTCTTCGTCCGGGCGATGGCGCGCCGCGACGCCGACTTTCTTGCCGACCAGCGGGCCAATCTCGACGCGACCCTGCGCAGCATCGGCGAAGCCGTGATCGCCGTCGACATGTTCGGCCGCGTGCGGTTCATGAACCGGGTGGCGGAACAATTGCTCGGCTGCGAAGAGGCGCAAGCGCGCGGCCAGTTGCTGACGACGGTATTCCGCATTGCCGGCTCGCGCAGCGACGACGACGCACTGGCCGCCGCGCTGCGGGCGGCGCTGCGCGAAAAGCAGGCCGTGACGGGCATTCCGATTACCGGCAGCAGCTCCGCGCACCCGGAGCGGATGCGCGCGTGGCAGCTCAACTGCCAGCCGCTCCTCGTCGATGGCGAGGTGCGCGGCGCCGTGATGAGCATGCTGGACGTGACGGCGCTGAAGCGCGCCCAGCGCGAACTCGGCGACGCCAACCTGTTGCTCGAACACCGCATCCAGGACCGCACGGAGCAGCTGGCGGAGGCCAATATCGAGTTGCGCGCCTTCGCCCACACGATCGCGCACGACCTGCGCGCGCCGCTGCGCAACGTGCAGGGCTACGCGGCCGCGCTGCTGGAAGACGAGGCGGCCACACTGAGCGCGAAGGGCGAACGGTTCCTGCGCCGCATCCTCGCCGTCAGCCAGCACATGGACCGGCTCGTGACGGACCTGCTCGCCTACAGCCAGCTGGCGCGCGCCGAGCTGCGCCTGCAACCCGTCGAACTGGACCGCGTCGTGCAGCTCGCGCTGGGCGACATGGAGATGCAGATCGCGGCGGCCGGCGCCCGCATCGAGGCCGCCTCCCCGCTGCCCACGGTGCTCGGCAACGAAGCGGTCCTCGTGCAGGTATTCGAGAACCTGATCGGCAACTCGATCAAGTTCGTCGCCCCGGACGTGACGCCGCACGTGCGCATCGATGCCCGCGTCGACGCCGACGCGGCCTGGGTGTGCATCGCGGACAACGGCATCGGCATTCCGGAAGACAAGCGCGAGCGCGTGTTCGACGTGTTCGAGCGCCTGCACGGCGAAGACCAGTACCAGGGCACGGGCATCGGCCTCGCGATCGTGAAGAAAGGCGTGGAGCGCCTGGGCGGCACGATCCGCGTCGAACCGGCGCCGGATGGAACCGTGTTCCGGCTGTGCCTGCAACGGCCGCGTCCGCAACCCCGGCCGGCCGCCGCGCCGGCGGATGCGCCGCCGGTGGCCTGACGCGGCCTGTCATATTACGGCTACAATAGGAAGCCTTGCACCACGACAAGCCCCGTCCGCGACCCCACCATGCCCCTGCGCTTCCTCCTCCTCGACGACAATCCCGACGACCGCCTGCTCGCCCGCCGCGAACTCGAACGCCATTTTCCGGAGTGCCAGTCGACGGAAGTGGGCGACCGCGCAGGCTTCGAACAGGTCGCCGAAGCCGGCTTCCCGTTCGACCTCGTCATCACCGACTACCAGATGCGCTGGACGACGGGCCTGGACGCGCTCAAGCTGATCAAGGCGCACGTTCCGCAACTGTCCGTCATCATGTTCACCGCGACGGGCACCCAGGAGATCGCGGTGGAAGCCATGAAGCACGGGCTGGACGACTACGTCATCAAAAGCCCGCGCCACTACGCGCGGCTGCCCGTCGCCGTGCGCACCTGCCTCGACCGCACCGAGATCCGCTCGCGCGCCATCCGCAGCGAGACGCGGCTCGCATCGCTGCTCGAGAACATCCAGGTGGGCGTCTTCCGCATTTCGCTCGAAGGCGAGATCGAGGAAGGCAACCGCGCGTTCTGGAGCATGCTGGGCCTCGGGTCCGGCGAATTCACGAAGGCGGCGCACCACCCGCTGATCGAGGACGTGCGGCAGCACATACCGGAACTGAAGGCGACGCTGGATGCGGCCGACCTGCAGCTCGATGCGGGCGACCTCGACATGGGCGGCCGCGCCTTCAAGGTCAAGCTCGTGCGCGTGCGCGTGAACGGGCACGACGCGGTCGACGGCATCGTGGACGACGTAACATCGCTGCGCCGCGCCGAACTGGAGATCCTGCGCCTGAACGCCGACCTGGAACAGCGCATCGCCACGCGCACGCGCCAGCTGCAGGAGGCGAACGAGGCGCTGGAGACGTTCGGCTTCTCCGTCTCGCACGACATGCGCGAGCCGCTGCGCACGATCCAGGGCTATGCCAATGTCCTCAAGCAGGATTTCGCCGAGGGCCACCTCGACAAGGCGAGCCTGTACATCGGCCGCATCGAGGCCGTCGCGCACCGCGTCGACACGATGGTGTCCGATTTGCTCGAATTCGCGCGCCTGTCGCGCACCGAGATCGCCACCGAAAACGTCGTCGTCACCGAAGCGCTGCACGAAGTGACGGCCGCGCTGCACGCCGAGATCCAGCAGGCGAAGGCCCGCCTGCACATCGACGTGCCGGACGGCCTGACCGTGCGGGCGCACCGCCAGACGTTCGTGCAGGCGCTGACGAACCTCGTGTCGAACGCCGTCAAGTTCGTGCGGCCAGGCGAGACGCCCGTCGTGCGCATCGGCGCCAGCGCAGCGGGATCGATGGTGCGCGTCACCGTGGCCGACGACGGCATCGGCATCGCGCCGCCGGCCCAGGCCCGCATCTTCAACGTGTTCGAACGCCTGCACAGCGAGGAGGAATACCCGGGCACCGGGATCGGCCTCGCGATCGTCAAGAAGGGCGTCGAGCGCATGGGCGGCCGCGTCGCCGTGGAGTCGGCGCCGGGCAGCGGGGCCACGTTCGCGGTCGACCTGCCCGCGCCGCCGGAGCCCGTGTGACGTTCGCCGCCCTCCTCGTCGACGACAGCCCGGACGACCGGGCGCTCGTCGCGCGCGAGCTGGGGCGGCATTTTCCCGACGTCCGCATCACCGAGGCGGGCAGCCCGGAGACGCTGGCCGCGGCGCTCGATGACGGCCGCTTCGACATCGCCATCACGGACTACCGCCTGCGCTTCACGGACGGCATCACGGTCCTGCGCGAGCTGAAACGCCGCTTCCCCGCGCGTCCCGTGATCATGTTCACGGCGAGCGGCAACGAGGAAATCGCCGTCGAGGCCATGAAGGAAGGGCTCGACGCCGACATCACCAAGACGCCCAAGCACTACCCGCGCATCGGCTATGCGGTGCGCGCCTGCCTCGACAACGTGGCGCAGCGCGCGCGGGCCGAACAGGCGCAGGCGCGCCTGGAGATCGCGCTGCGGTCGGCCGGGATGGCGACGTGGCAGTACGATCCGCGCGACCGCACGATCGCCGCCTCCAGCGACCTCGGGCCGATGCTGGGCCAGCCGCCCGGCCATGCGCCGGCGACCGTGGACGCCTGGCTGGCCGACATCCACGACGAGGACCGGCCCCACGTGATCGACGCGTGGAAGGCCGCGTTCGCGGGTGCGGACCACTACCGCATGCAATACCGCTTCCGCGGCGCCGACGGCATCGTGCGCTGGATCGCGTCGAGCGCGCGCGTGCTGCGCGGCGCGGACGGCAAGCCGTCCATGGTGATCGGCACGGCGCGCGAAGTCACGGCCGACATCGAGACGCGCCAGAACCTGGAACGCAAGACCGGGGAACTGGAACGCGCCGACCGCCAGAAGAACGAATTCCTGGCGATCCTCGCGCACGAGCTGCGCAACCCGCTGGGCGCCGCGCGCTATTCGATCGCGCTGCTGCGCCAGGCCCCGGACGACGCCGCCGCGCGCGCCCGCGCCATCGACGTGATCGACCGCCAGATCGGCCACATGGCGAAGATGCTGGACGAGCTGCTGGACCTGAGCCGCATCGCCCACAACCGCATCGAACTCGAACGGGCGCCGCTCGACGTGCGCGGGATCGCCGAACTCGCGTGCGAGAACGCCCTGCCCGCGCTCGAGGGCAAGGGCCACGGCCTGCGCCTGTCGCTGCCGGCGGAACCGGTCATGGTCGTCGGCGACGAGGTCCGCCTGACGCAAGTCGTCGCCAACCTGCTCGTCAATGCCGCCAAGTTCACGCCGGCGCCGGGACACATCGAGGTGCGCGTGGCGCGCGAAGACCTGGACGCGGTGATCGAGGTCGCCGACGACGGCATCGGCATCGCGCCGCACCGCCTGGACGGCGTGTTCGAGATGTTCTCGCAGGGCGAGACGAAGGCACACGGCGGCACGCCCGGCCTGGGCATCGGCCTCGCGGTCGTGCGCTCGCTCGTCGGCCTGCATGGCGGCACCGTGCGCGCGTTCAGCGCGGGCGCGGACCAGGGCACGCGCATCCGCGTGACCTTGCCCGCCCTCGCGCAATCCGCGCCTGCCGCCGCATCCGGCGCACCGGCGGCGGACGGCGGCGCCCGCGGCCTGCGCGTGCTGCTCGCGGACGACAATGCCGACGCGGCGAACCTGCTGGCGCTGCTGCTGGAAGCCGAGGGACACACGGTCCACACGGGGTTCGACGGCATCACCGCGATGGCACTGGCCGAAGCGCACCGCCCGGACGTGATGGTGCTGGACATCGGCATGCCGGGCGCGAACGGCTACGAGGTCGCGCGCTGGGTACGCGAACAGCCGTGGGGCGCGGCCGTGCGGCTCGTCGCCGTGACCGGCTGGGGCATCGAGCACGACGGCGGCCAGGCGCTGGACGCGGGCTTCGACGTGCGCCTGGTGAAGCCCGTCGACATGGCGCAGCTGCTCGCTGCCGTCAGTGGCTCCCCACCGGGATGAGCGCCGGCTTGTCCTTGTCCTTCAGCAAGAACACGACGAAGCGCGCCGGCTTCGTCTTGCTCGCATTGCGGCCGACCGTGTGCACGTCGCGCGGCCCTTCATAAAAAGTCTCGCCGGCGCGCAGCGTCTTTTCCTTGCCGCCCTCCACGCCCATGACGATGGTCCCTTCGAGCACGTAGACGAAGCCGTGCGCGTCGTGGCGGTGCACGGGGTCGGCCGCGCCGGGCGCGTAGTCGACGGCGAGCATCATGACTTCCTTGCCCGGCGCGTCGGACAGGGCCTGGTTCATCAGCGTCTTGACGACGGGTTCGGGCGGGGCCGCGTGGGCGAGCGTGGCGCAGGCGGCCAGGGCGAGGGGAAGGTAGCGGAACATGATCGAGGTCCTTGTTGGGCGTGAAAACGCCAGTGTAGACAGGGCGCCCGCCCTGCGACAGGCGCCGGCGGGGACGCAAGCCGGTGCCGCAAAAACACCAATCGGCGCGCGCGGCGCTGGCAGGAAACCGGGGATTCTTGTCATTGCCGCTGGAAGGGAGCAGGCCTACCATCGGCGTACTTGCGTACCGACAGGACAGCCGTGCCCCGCAGCCTCACTTCCGTTCTTCCCAGCCCCGACCGCAACGACGCGCTGGCCTCCAGCTTCGCCACGACGTATGCGGGCGTGGTCGCATTCATGGCCGTCGTCCACGAAGGGAGCTTCGCCCGGGCGGCCGAGCGGCTCGGCATCGGGCGCTCCGCCGTCAGCCGCAGCGTACTGAAACTGGAGACCCAGCTCGACACGCGGCTGTTCCTGCGCACGACGCGCAGCACAGCCCTCACGGCCGAGGGCCAGCGCTTCTTCGAGGGCTGCCGGCCCGGCGTCGACCGCATCTTCCAGGCGCTCGACGAGATGCGCGAGCTGCGTACGGGCATCCCCCGCGGGCACCTGCGCATCTCGTCCACCGTGGGCTTCGGGCGCAAGATCGTCGCGCCGCTGCTGAAGGATTTTCATGCGCGCTACCCGGACATCACCGTGGACCTGATCCTCGACGACCGCCCCACCGATTTCACGTCCGACCGCATCGACGTGGCCTTCCGCAACGGCCGCATGGACGACAGCCAGATCGTCGCCAAGAAGCTCGTCCCGATGCGCATGCTCGTGTGCGCGTCGCCCGCGTACGCGCAGCGCCACGGCCTGCCGCGCACGCCGGACGAACTGGCGGGTCACGGCTGCGTCAACTTCCGCTTCGCGTCGGGCCGCTTGTTCGACTGGGAATTCAAGGTCGACGGCGCCGTGCGCAAGCACACGCCGCAAGGGTGGCTCTGCTTCAACGACGCCGACCTCGTGCTGCAGGCCGTCCTCGACGGCGACGGCATCGCGCAGATGGCCGGCTACCAGATCCGCGACCACCTGCGCGCCGGGCGCCTCGTCGCCTGCCTGGCCGAGTACGCGCCGGACGACCGCGGCCACTTCCTGTGCTACCTGAGCCGGCACCACATGCCGATGCGCGTGCGCGTCTTCGTCGACGACATCTCGCAGCGCATCCGCGCCCTCGGCCTCGACGATCCCGACCTGGCGGGCGGAGGCCAGCCATGAGCCGGACCGCCTGGGCATGCGCGCTCGGCGCCATCCTGCTGTGGGCGCTGTTCGCGGCCCTCGTGCGCCTGGCGGGCGACGCCCCGCCGCTGCTGCTGACGGGCGTCGCGCTGTGCTGCGGCGGCCTCGCTTCCATCCACCGGTGGCGCGAATGGAGGGTGCCGGCCGCCATCCTGGGTTTCGGGATCGCCAGCCTGTTCCTGTACCACGCGAGCCTCGTGGCCGCGTTCCGGCTCGCGCCGATCGCCGAGGCGAACCTGCTGAATTATCTGTGGCCGCTGTTGATCGTCGTGCTGGCCCAGCGCGCCGTGCCGCTGCGGCGGCGCCAGCTGGCCGGCTGCATCATCGCCTTCGCGGGCGGGGCGCTCGTCATCGCGCCGTCCGCGCCCACCGTCACGCATCTCGCCGGCTACGCGCTCGCCGTGCTCGCGGCGTTCACGTGGGCCGTGTATTCGCTGGCGCCGTCCCGCCTGCCCGCCTATTCGTCCTGGGCCACGGGCGGTTTCTGCCTCGGCGCCGGCCTGCTCGCGCTGGCGGCGCACGCGCTGTTCGAACCGCCGTACCGGCCGTCCGGGACGGAGCTCGCCGGCATGGCCGCCATCGGCATCGGGCCGCTCGGTCTCTCGTTCGTCCTGTGGGACCGCGCCATGCGCCTGGGCCGCGCGGCGACGATCGGGTCTCTGTCCTACCTGACGCCCGTGCTGTCCACGCTCGCGCTGGCCGTCACGGGCGCCGTGGCCGCAGGCAGCTGGTGGCGCCTGGGACCCGCGCTGCTGCTCGTCGTCGCCGGGGTGCGCCTGTCGCGCTGATTGGTGCGCTCATTGGTGCGCTCATTGGTGCGTTTTCGGCACCACCGTGCGGCCGGCCAGCCGCCTACCGGCCGCGCGGCGCGCTGCCTACACTCCTGTCGTACCACAACCACCAAGGAGAACGAGATGACCCAGCGTATCAACTACCTCAAGCAGTCCCCCGCCCTCTTCAAGAAGCTCGTCGAGCTGGGCACCCTGATCAACGACGGCAGCATCGAGGAAAGCATCCGCGACCTCGTCGCCATCCGCGCGTCGCAGATCAACGGCTGCACCTTCTGCATCGACATGCACGTGAAGCAGGCCACGATCCACGGCGAGCGCGCGCTGCGCCTGCACCATCTGGCCGCGTGGCGCGAATCGACCCTGTTCGCCCCGCGCGAACGGGCGGCGCTGGCGTGGACGGAAGCGCTGACGACGCTGTCGCGCCAGGGCGTGCCGGACGAGATCTACGAGCGCGTGCGCACCCAGCTCACGGAGCAGGAACTCGTGGACCTGACGTACGAGATCATGGCGATCAATGCGTGGAACCGCATCAACGTCGCGTTCCAGGCGGTGCCGGGTTCGTACGACAAGGACTTCGGCCTGGACCGCGCCAACCTGAACTGACAAGGAGACACCCATGAACATCGTCGTCATCGGCGGCACGGGCCTCATCGGCAGCAAGCTCGTGACCCTGCTGCGCGCCCGCGGCCATGAAGCGCTGGCCGCGTCGCCCAACTCGGGCGTGAACACGCTGACGGGCGAAGGCCTGGACGCCGCGCTGGAAGGCTGCGACGTCGTCGTGGACGTGGCGAACTCGCCGTCGTTCGCGGACGACGCCGTCCTCGAATTCTTCACGACCTCGGGCCGCAACCTGCTGGCTGCCGCACGCCGGGCGGGCGTGCGACACCACGTGGCCTTGTCCGTCGTCGGCACGCAGCGCCTCGCCGAGAGCGGCTACTTCCGCGCCAAGATCGCGCAGGAAGAGCTCATTCGCGCATCAAGCCTGCCGTACACCATCGTGCACTCGACGCAGTTCTTCGAATTCCTCGGCGCGGTTGCAACTGCGGCCGCGGCGGCGGGCCAGGACGACACGATCGCCCTGTCGCCCGCGTTCATCCAGCCCATCGCCTCGGACGACGTGGCGGCGGCGCTGGCGGATGTGGTCCTCGGTGCGCCCGTGAACGGCATCGTCGAGATCGCGGGGCCGGACCGCTTCCGCCTGTCCGACCTCGTGCGCGACTACCTCGCGGCCAGGGGCGACACGCGCACGGTGCGCGCCGACGTCCACGCGCGCTATTTCGGCGCGGAGCTCAAGGAGGACACGCTGGTGCCGCAGGGCCCCGCGCGCCTCGGCGCCAGCCGCATCGGCAACTGGCTGCAGGCTCAGGCGCCGGCGAGCCGCTTGCGGTAGGCCGAAGGCGTCTCGTCCAGGTGGCGCCGGAACGCGGTGCACATGCGGTCCTCGTCGCCGAAGCCGCACTGGCGGGCGATCTGGGCGAGATTCGCTTCCGACTGTTCCAGCATGCGCTTCGCCGCGCCGATGCGGAACAGTTCCACCGCCTTCGCCGGCGGGCGGCCGGTCTTCTGCTTGTAGACGCGGGCGAAGTTGCGGGCGCTCATATGGACCTGTGCGGCCAGGCGTTCCACGGTGAGACCGGCGTCGTGCAGGTTGTCGAGGATCCAGCCGTGCAGCGCGTCGAATGCCGCGTCGTCGCGCACCTGGGCGCGCAGCAGTTCGCTCTCCTGCGCCTGGCCGCCGGCGCGCTTCATGAACACGACCAGTTCGCGCGCGACGTCCATCGCGAGCGCGCGCCCGCAATCTTCTTCGACGAGCGCCAGCGCGAGGTCGATGCCGGCCGTGACGCCCGCCGACGTCCACACGGGATCCTGGCGCACGAAGATCGCCTCGCGGTCCACTTCGAGCGCGGGGAAGCGTTGTTCCAGCACGTCCGCCATGTTCCAGTGCGTCGCCACGCGCCGTCCATCCAGCAGCCCGCCCTGCGCGAGCAGGAACGCGCCCGTGCACACGGACGTGACGCGGCGCGCATGCGGCGCGGCGCCGGCGATCCAGTCGACCGTCGTGCCCACGTCCGCGAGCACGGCCGCGATGCCCGGCGCACCGGGCACGAGGATCGTGTCGAGCGCGCGCCCCGCGAACTGCGCGGCCGGCAGCGTGTCGAGCGCGACGCCTTCGGCCGTCACCACGAGGCCGCCGTCCACGCTGACCGTGTGCCGTTCGTACGGCACGAGGCCCCGCTCCGCCATCCGCTTGGCGGCGCACCAGAACACGGTCTGCGGCCCGGTCAGGTCGAGCAGACCCATGCCCGGGAAGGCGACGAACAGGACGAGGGGGGAAGCAAAGACAGGGGTCATCGTATGTACGGCTGGGTGGATCCTGCGATCTTACTGTGCGTGCGGGCGATGTCAAGCCGCGGCACCGCCTGCACCGGAATCGTGCGGCGCAGCCGTATTCCGCTGGCACGCTTCTTGATACGACTTCCGTGTCGACATCACGGAAGGCGGCCATGACAGACTTTTTCAACGAGATGACGGCGGACGGCGCGGGCGCCGTGCGCGACCACTATCGCGCCTTCGACGACTGGCTCAGGCACCAGCCGCCCGAGCGGATCGAACGCAAGCGCGCCGAGGCGGACCTCACGTTCCGCCGCGTCGGCATCACCTTCGCCGTGTACGGCGACGGCGCCGGCACCGAGCGGCTGATCCCGTTCGACACGATCCCGCGCATCATACCGGCGCACGAGTGGGCGCGGCTGCAGGCGGGCCTCGCGCAGCGCATCAAGGCGCTGAACATGTTCGTGCACGACATCTACCACGGCCAGGACATCGTCCGCGCCGGCATCATCCCGGCGCAGCAGATCTACCAGAACGCGCAGTACCGCCCGGAGATGCAGGGCATCAGCGTGGCGTCCGACATCTATGCGCACATCGCGGGCGTGGACATCGTGCGCGCCGGCGAAGGCGAGTTCTACGTCCTGGAAGACAACCTGCGGGTGCCGTCCGGCGTGTCGTACATGCTGGAAGACCGCAAGATGATGATGCGCCTGTTCCCGGAACTGTTCGCGCGCCACCGCGTCGCGCCCGTGGAGCACTATCCCGACATGCTGCTGGAGAACCTGCGCTCCGTCGCGCCGGCCGGCGTGCTCGACCCGACCGTCGTCGTCATGACGCCCGGGACCTACAACTCGGCCTACTTCGAGCATGCGTTCCTCGCGCAGCAGATGGGTGTCGAGCTGGTCGAGGGCAAGGACCTGTTCGTGGACGCCAACGCCGTGTACATGCGGACGATCCGCGGACCGCGCCGCGTCGACGTGATCTACCGCCGCCTCGACGACGATTTCCTCGATCCCCTGGCATTCCGCGCCGATTCCACGCTGGGCGTGCCGGGCCTCCTCTCCGTCTACCGCGCCGGCCGCGTCACGCTGGCGAACGCCATCGGCACCGGCGTCGCCGACGACAAGTCCATCTACCCGTACGTGCCCGACATGATCCGCTTCTACCTGTCGGAAGAACCGCTGCTGCACAACGTGCCGACCTGGCAGTGCCGGCGGCCGGAAGACCTCGCGTACACGCTGGACCACCTCGACCGGCTGGTCGTCAAGGAGGTGCACGGCGCCGGCGGCTACGGCATGCTGATCGGGCCGGCGGCCTCGAAGCAGGAGATCGAGGATTTCCGGCGCCGCCTCCTCGCCCGCCCGGACGGCTACATCGCTCAGCCGACCCTGGCCCTGTCGGCGTGCCCCACCTACGTGGAAAGCGGCATCGCGCCGCGCCACATCGACCTGCGTCCGTTCGTCCTGTCGGGCAAGACCATCTCGATGGTGCCGGGCGGCCTGACCCGGGTCGCGCTGCAGGAAGGCTCGCTGGTGGTGAACTCGTCGCAGGGCGGCGGCACCAAGGACACCTGGATACTGGAGGAATGATGCTGAGCCGCACCGCAGACCACTTGTACTGGATGGCGCGCTACACCGAGCGCGCCGAGAATACGGCGCGCATGCTCGACGTCGCCGTGCAGACGGCCATGCTGCCGCAGTCCGCCCTCGACACCGAACAGGCGTGGCGCGCCATCCTCGGCATCTCCGAGCTGCAGGGCGCGTTCGACGCCGCCTACGGCACGCTCGACGCGAAGAACGTCCTCGCCTTCATGGTGAGCGATCCGGCCAATCCATCGTCGATCGTGGCGTGCCTGACGGCGGCGCGCGAGAACGCCCGGGCCGTGCGCGGCGTGCTCACGACGGAAGTGTGGGAAACGCAGAACGCGACATGGATCGAGCTGCGCGACCGCCTCGGCGCGAACCTCGACGCCGACCCGGGCGAGTTCTTCGACTGGGTCAAATTGCGCTGCCACCTGGCGCGCGGGGTCACGCTCGGCACCATGCTGGACGACGAGGCCCTCGTGTTCATCCGCCTCGGCACGTTCCTGGAGCGGGCCGACAACACGGCCCGCCTGCTGGACGTGAAATACCACGGCGCCGGCGCCGCGGCCACGCACGACGTGCTCACGCAGCGCGAGTTCTATTACTGGGCGGCGCTGCTGCGCTCCGTGGCCGGCTTCGAAATCTACCGCAAGGTCTACCGCGATTCGATCACGCCGGCGCGCGTGGCCGAACTGCTGATGCTGCGCGCCGACATGCCGCGCTCCCTGCTCGCCTGCATGGAGCAGGTCGTCGCGAACCTGAAGGCCGTGCGCAACGACGTCTCCGCCGGCACGGAGCGGCTGGCGGGGAAGATGCACGCCGAGCTGCAGTTCGCGCGCATCGGGGACGTGCTGGCCGCCGGCATCGACGAGACGCTCGGCACCTTCATGGAAAACATCTACGCGCTCGGCAACGGCATCAGCCGCGATTTCCTCGTCCCCCTGGGAGCCTGACATGCACCTGTCCATCCGCCACGAAACCCTGTACCGCTATTCGCAGCCGCAGGCCTACAGTATCGAGCAACTGCACCTGACGCCGCGCGCCGAGCCGCAACAGCAGGTGCTGTCCTGGCACATCGCGACCCCCGGCCATTGTGCCGCTTACGTGGACGCTTACGGCAACGCCTCGCACATGCTGACCTTGAACGCGCCGCACACCGCCGTGCGCATCCTCGTCGAAGGGATCGTCGCGACGGTGCCGCTGCCCGGCGGGCGCCTGCAGGCCCACGACAGCCTGCCGCCGCTGATCTTCACGGTCCCCACCCGGCTGACGCAGCCGACGACGGCGCTGGCCGACGTCGCGGCGGCCTGCCTGCCGGTGCGCGGGAACCCGGTGACGACGGCCGACCTGCTGCGGCTCGCCGCGCACGTCCACGGTGCGATCACGTACCAGACTGGTGCCACCCACGTGGACACGGCCGCCGCCGAGGCGATGCTGCTGGGCGCCGGCGTCTGCCAGGACCATGCCCACGTGTTCCTCGCCTGCTGCCATGCGCACGGGGTACCGGCGCGCTACGTGTCCGGCTACATCGACCCGGGATCGACGGGCCACGCGGCCAGCCATGCGTGGGTGGACGCGTGGGCCGAGGATGCCGACTTCACGGGCTGGGTCAGCATCGACGTGACGCACAACCGCCTGATGACGGACGGGTACTGCCGCCTCGCGATCGGCCGCGACTACGAATCGGCCGCCCCCGTGCGCGGCATGCGGCGCGGCGGCGGCGACGAAGTCATGCGGGTCGAGGCGCAGATCGTCCCCGTGTAGAATGACCGCTTTCTTCGACCATTACGGATTTCGCCGATGACTTACTGTGTGGGCATGCGCCTCGAGGCCGGCCTCGTGTTCCTTGCCGATTCACGCACGAACGCCGGCGTCGACCAGGTCGGCACGTTCCGCAAGCTCTCCGTCTTCGAAAACCCGGGCGACCGCATGATGGTCATGATGACCGCGGGGAACCTTGCGATCTCGCAGGCCGTGCGCCAGACCGTGTCGGCGTGGGTGAGCGAGAACGGCACGACGATCTGGACCGCACCGGACATGTACGAGGCCGCGCGCATCGTCGGCGAAGCGGTCCGCGCGATCTACCGGCAGGAGTCAAGCCGGCTGGCCGAGCACGGCGTCGACTTCAACATCAGCATCGTGTTCGGCGGCCAGATCCGGGGCGAGCGCTGCCGCCTGTTCTACGTGTACTCGGCCGGCAACTTCATCGAGTCGCACGACGAGAACCCCTATTTCCAGATCGGCGAGGCGAAATACGGCAAGCCGATCATCGACCGCGTCGTCACGCCGCGCACGTCGCTGGACGACGCGGCCAAGTGCGCCCTGATCTCGATGGATTCGACCCTGCGCTCGAACATCTCGGTCGGCCTGCCCCTGGACCTGCTCGTGTACGAGGACGGCAGCCTGGCCGTCACCCGCTTCGTCACCATCGACGAACACAACCAGTACTTCCAGCTGCTGCGCACCAGCTGGGGCCAGCAACTTAAAACCGTGTTCGAGGGGATCGCCGCACCCGTGTGGGACGCGGCGCCGGGTACGACGGACAACGTGCTCTCCTCCGCCAACCTGCACAGCCGGCCCGTGCGTGCGGCGCTGCCGCCGGGCATGACGGCCGGGGCGCCTCCGGCGCCATTACAGTCGGTCGCCGAACAGCCGCCCGCGCCTGGCCAGCATTGACCGCGCCGTCCGGCACACCCGCGGAGCGATGATTTTTTCCTGGCGACCGATATCGGGTTGGGTATCGCTCATGTCGGTTAGTTGCA
This sequence comes from Massilia sp. CT11-137, assembly GCF_047302885.1. Lineage (NCBI taxonomy): Bacteria > Pseudomonadati > Pseudomonadota > Betaproteobacteria > Burkholderiales > Oxalobacteraceae > Massilia > Massilia sp. CT11-137. The sequence continues at coordinate 2,464,478 of NZ_JBKYMP010000002.1, read as the reverse complement.
GAACTGATGGCGGGTTATCGCGTAAAAGCCAGCAATAACAACGACTTGGCGACGCCGGCGCGCCGTGCACCTGCCGCCGCCGGCACCACACCGCCCTTTTGACAGCGCTAGCATGCATGCCCTACATTGCCGGATGCCCTGAATCCACCGGACCGCACATGACCGCACACCGCCCCCGCCCGCCGCGCCTTGCCGCGACGGTCCTCGCCCTCTGCGCCACCCTCGCCTGCATGGGCGCACGTGCGCAGGAAGAACCGCGCCCCGCCACCGGCCTGTCGACGTCCACCTGGACGCCGGACAACGGCAACGGCACGTTCACGAACCCGCTGTTCTACGACGAGTTCTCCGACCCGGACATGATCCGCGTGGGCGACTGGTTCTACCTCACCGGCACGACGATGCACGCGATGCCCGGCCTGCCGATCCTGCGCTCGCGCGATCTCGTGAACTGGGAATTCCTCGGCTATGCCGTCGACAAGCTGGACTTCGGCCCGGCCTACCGCCTGGAGGACGGCAAGAGCATCTATGGCCAGGGCATCTGGGCCCCGAGCCTGCGCTACCGGAACGGCACGTTCTACATCTTCAGCAACGTGAACGGCCGCGCCACGCAGATCTTCTCCGCCACCGATCCGCGCGGCCCCTGGACGCACCGCGAGATGAAGCGCAGCCTGCACGACCTGTCCGTCCTGTTCGACGACGACGGCAAGGCGTGGGTCGTGTGGGACCACCAGCGCATGCACATCGCGCAGTTGACGGACGACCTGACGGACATCGTGCCCGGCACCGAGAAAGTGCTGTTCGCGCAGGACGCCGGCATGGGCGAAGGCGCGCACATCTACAAGATCCAGGGCAAGTACTACATCCTCTCCGCCAACTACGAGGGCGGCTTCCGCATGCCCGCCGCGCGCGCGGACAAGGTCGATGGACCGTATGAAGTGAACCAGGCCATCAGCAAGGACGAAGACTTCGGCATGGCGCAGGGCTACCGGCTGAAGGACAACAGGACCCTCTCCGCGATCGAGCCGCCGGACCCGTCGGCCCGCAACAGCAACTCGCTGCACCAGGGCGGCATCGTGCTGACGCCGGCCGGCGAATGGTGGGGCTTCTCGATGATGGATTTTAATTCGGTCGGCCGCCTGCTCAGCCTTTCGCCGATCACGTGGAAGGATGGCTGGCCGTACTTCGGCCTGCCCGGCAACCTGGGCCGCAACCCGCGCACGTGGGTCAAGCCGAAGACGGCCGCGCCGTCCCCGATCGCGGTACCGTTTGCGCGCAGCGACGACTTTTCGGGCGCGACCTTGCAGCCGCTCTGGCAGTGGAACCACGTGCCGGTCGACGGCCAATGGTCGCTGACGGAGCGCCCCGGCTACCTGCGCCTGCACGCGCTGCCGGCGACGTCGTTCTGGCAGGCGCGCAACAGCCTGACCCAGCGCGCCATCGGCCCGCGCTCGTCGCCGACGGTAACGCTGGATGCGTCCGGACTCGCCGACGGCGACGTCGCCGGCCTCGCCCTGCTGAACCTTCCGTATGCGACGCTGGGCGTGGAAAAGACGGCGACCGGCCTGCAAGTGGCACTGTACGACCAGATCAGCGGCCGCACCGTGCGCGTGCCGCTGCCGGCCGGCGCCACGCGCGTGCAGTTGCGAGCGGATTGCGACTTCCTCACCGAGCAGGCGCGCTTTTCCTGGTCCGTCGACGGCAAGGACTTCGCGCCGATCGGCGCGCCGTTCACGATGGTGTTCCAGCTGAAGACGTTCCAGGGCGTGCGCTATGCCCTCTTCAACTACAACCAGTCCGGGAAGACGGGTGGGCACGCGGATTTCGACAGCATCGACGTCTACCAGCCGAATCCGCACGGCCTGATGCGCGCGATCCCGTTCGGACAGCGCATCCAGCTCGCGGAATTCAAGACCGGCCGCAAGGTGGCGCCGTATCGGGTGCAGGACATGGGGCTCGGACGTGTCGCCCTGCAATCCGGCGCGGCCTGGGTCAGCGTCGACGCGAAGGGTAACGTAGGCGTGCGCAAAGGGAAGCCCGGCAAGGCGGAGAGCTTCCAGTGGATCGAGACGCCGACCGGCGAACTGGTGCTGATGTCGCTCGTGACGAACCGGTTCGTGCGTGTCGATCCGGTCACGCATGCGGTGCGGGCGGACAGTCCGGGGCCGGTGCCGGATGGAAGCGACGGCGTGCGGTTCAACTGGTCGCCCATCCAACGATAAACGCCGCGCGCGGGCGGCGCATTCCGGTCGCGAACGCCTTTCAGGCAGCGCGATGTCGAACGACGGCGGCGCAGGGCAGAAGCCTGTCCGCTTCGTCGAGCTCGGTGGCGTGGAACGTCCCCCAATCGATGAGCGATTCCAGGACAGGCTCCAGGCTTGCGCCGAGCGGCGTGAGCTGGTACTCGACGCCCTGGGGGTCCCCGGCACTCGACCGTCGTGTCACCGTCCCGTGTTCTTCCAGCGCGCGCAACTGCTCGATCAGCACCTTTTGCGATATCCCGACGATACGCCGCTCCAGATCACGGGTCCGTTGCGGCCCGTCCAACAATACATACAAGAGCACCGCTTTCCAGCGTCCGGCGAGGACACCCAGCGCACGCTCGACCGGCAAGCCCGGCAATCGCTTCATGATCTTCATTTCTCTGCTAACCGATTGGTGTGTAGATCGCGGGGGCCATCGAACATTAAGATTTTCTTTCGACCGAACCAACCCGAAGGAAATCCATGATAGACCTGTTCGACTCTTTTATGCTTGGCGGATCCGTTCAGCTGAAGAACCGGATCGTGATGGCGCCCATGACGCGTACGCGGGCGTCCGAAGGCGATGTTCCCAACGACCTCATGGCGACTTACTACGCGCAACGGGCAAGCGGCGGCCTGCTCGTGACCGAGGCGACCGACGTTGCGCCATCGAGCAACGGCTACGCGCTGACGCCTGGCATCTACACGGAAGCCCAGCGAGCGGGCTGGCGCAAGGTGACGGAACGCGTCCACCGCGCAGGGGGCACGATCTTCCTGCAGCTATGGCACGTAGGCAGAATGGCGCACCCGTCGCTGATGCCGGACGGGCAGGCGCCGTTGGGCGTCTCCGATGAAAGGGCGGAGGCGAATGTCTTCGCACACGGTCCGGACGGGAGGCTGGGGCATGTCCCGGCGGGCGCGCCCAGGGCGCTTCATACCCATGAAATCGCGGAGCTGGTGACGACCTTCGCCCAGGCCTGCGCCCACGCGCGCGACGCCGGCTTCGATGGCGTCGAACTCCATGGTGCGAACGGGTACCTGTTCGATCAATTCATGAACTCGGTACTGAATACCCGTACGGATCGCTATGGTGGCGCAAGCGTGGCCAACCGTACCCGTTTCCTGATGGAAGTCGTCGACGCGGCGGTACGGGAACTTGGCCCCGGACGCGTCGGCGTTCGCCTTTCCCCGTTCGGAACATTCAACGCCATGCCGACGGACCCGCTTGCGGTGGAAACCCTGGTCTATGTTGCCGAGCAACTGGGGCGACGCGGCGTCGCCTATCTGCATCTCGTGTACGAGCTGATGCCCGAAGGGAATATGGAAACCGCCGAGTTCCAGGCCAGCCACATCGATCACGCCCTGCTTGCAGAAGTGCGAACGAAGTTCAGGGGTGCGATTATCTGGTGTGGCGGCTTCAACGGCCGCGACAGTGCGCAACGTGCTCTCGACACCGGCCTCGTCGACCTGATCGCCTTCGGTCGGCCTTATATCGCGAACCCTGACCTGGCCGAACGGCTGCGACACGGCTGGCCATTGGCTGAAGCGGCCCCCTCGTCCTATTACACGCGCCGTGGCGAAGCCGGATATACGGACTTCCCGGTCTACGCGACGCCCGACGACGACGCTCGCGCGGCCTGACGGGCGCGCGGCCCGCGGGCCGGAAACTGCGAAATAAAAAAGGAGCGGCCGGAGACACGGCCGCTCCATGAATACCGGACCGCCAGCAAAACGGCCCGGGGAGACGCAACTAAGTGATCAGAACGAGGTACGCAGGGACATGGTGTAGCTGCGGCCCGGCTTGTTCTCGTCGAAGATCGCGTTGGAGAACGCCGTGTAGTTCTGGCTCTTCGCGTTGTTCAGGTTCCAGACGCTGAGCGTCAGGTCCGCGTTGTAGCCGAAGCCGAACACCTTCTGCAGGTTGATGCCGGCCGACATGTCGACCTGCGAGCGCCCCGTCGAATACGCATACACGCCATTGCCCAGCCCCGTGTTCGTGTTGCTGATCAGGCTAGCCTGGTACTGGCGCGATACGCGCAGGTTCAGGCCGTCCTTCTCGTAGTACACGGTCAGGTTGTTGGTACGCGGCGGGACGCCGGCCACCGGCGGTGCGCCCGCGGCTTCATCCTTCTGCTTCGTGTACGTGAAGTTGCCCGTGAAGCCGAAGCCTTTCACCGGCAGCATGTCCAGCGGCTGCTGCCACGTGAATTCCAGGCCGCGTACCTTCAGCTTGGAGTCGATCATGTACGGCTCGGTGATGATCACGTGCTTCTTGTCGCGGCCGCCGGCAGCGTCCACGGCCGCCTGCTGCGCGTCCGTCAGGCCCACCGTGCCGTAGATCTTGTCCAGGTCGGACAACGTGTAGTCGATCTGGCGCTGGCCCGGGCGGCTCACGATGTCCTTGGCGAAGCCGGACAGCGCGACATAGCCTTCGCGGCTGAAATACCATTCCAGGCCCGCGTCCAGGTTGTTGGCCTTGAACGGCTTCAGGTTCGGGTTCGTCACGTTACCCTGGTTCACGCCCTGGTCGCCGATCGAGAGCTGGGTCTGGTGCAGGTCCGCCGGGTTGGCGCGCGTGAGCGACTTGGAGCCGGACAGGCGCGCGATCACGTTCTTCGTCAGGTTGTACGACAGGTTAAACGACGGCAGGATGTTGTGGTACTTGGTCGATTCGTACACCCAGGTCTGCATGTCCGGGTAGCGGCCGCCCTGTTGCAGGCCCTGCGCGGCGTTGCGCGGGTCGGGCGTGTTGACCGGGGCGCCGATCGTCTGCTCCGTCGTCGCGTAGCGCACGCCGGCGTTGTAGCGCAGCGTGCGGCCGAACACGGGGAAGCGGCCATTGGTCGAGACGTAGAATGCCGACACCTTCTCGCGCAGGTAGCCGCCGTTGGTCGTCGGCGCGGCGAAGAACAGGTTACGGTAGTGCTGGTAGTTGGTGTCCTGGGCAAACTTGTCCCAGTCGATCGTGATGAAGCCGTGATCGCTCTTGTGGACGTACTTCGCCAGGTCGCCGTTCGTGACCGCGGAGCCCAGGTAGGTCAGCGGCGCCGTCTGGCCCTGCGTGTAGCCCGTGCCGTAGCCGGGATAGGTGCCGGCGGGGATCGGGCCCGGCGCGAAGCGGCCGTCGCACTGGCCTTGCAGCGCCCGGTCCGGCTGGATGAACTGGTAGCTGGTCTGGTTGCCGCAGGTGTAGTTCATCCACGCGTCGGCGTTGCCGTAGTCCGTGTAGCGGCGCGTGATGTCGTCGAACGAGCCGCCCACCTTGATCGCGAACGTGTCGTCGCCCCAGTTCAGGTTCAGGCGCGAGCCCTTCGTCGTGTTGCGGCGCTGGTAGATGTCGCCGCGCAGGCCGGAGAGGCCCTGGCCCGGCTGGTACCAGCCGAACTTGTTCGGGTCGTTGATGTCGATGTTGCTCGACATGACCGGAATCTGTCCGGGCGTCGAGTTGTCGTACTTGACGACGGTCGGCGCCGACTGCGTCGCCACCAGCACGGTCGGCATGTCGCGGTAGAACTCGCTGTCCGTGTAGTTGACGTGGCCGTCGATGGTCAGGCGGTCGGACGCGTGCCACTCGAAGCCCGGATTGATGCTGCGGAAGTGCGTGTTTTCCTTCATCGGGCGGAATTCCAGGCCCCAGAAGGTATTCGCCAGCGTGCCGCCCGTGATCGTGCAATAGGCCGAGCAGTCGGTGCGGTCGAACGTCAGGCCGATCGGGATCGGGGTATTGGCGCGCATGCCGGCGGCCATGTCTTCCTGCTGCATCTTGTTGCCCTTTTGGGCGAAGATCAGGTCCGTGTAGACCATCCAGTCCTCGTTCGGCTGCCACTGGAAGCTCAGCGTCTCGCCGCGGCGGCGGCGCTCGCCGTCGTACACCAGGTAGCGCGGCAGGCGGCCCATCAGGCCGTTGTCGATCTGCTGGATCGTCGCGCCCGGGTTCAGCGCCAGCAGCATCGCGCGGTCGATCGGCGCGCCCGGCTTCAGCACGGCCTGCGCGTACGCCGGCAGGGACGACAGGTCCATGCCGCTGGGGACGGTGGTCGGGCTGTTGAAGTAGTCGCCGCCGATCGAGGCCGGGTCGGAGGCGTTGCGCTGGTCCGCATTCAGGCGGAACGTGCGCATGTCGACGGTCTGGAACACGTCGGTGTGGTATTTCGTGTTACCCCAGGCGAAGCCGAACAGCGCGCCGACCTTGCCGAAGCGCGTGTTCCACGTGTTGCTGACGAGGGCCGACCCCGTGTTGCCCCACTTGCCGTCCTTGTCGCGGTAGTTGCCGCTGGCCGTGAACGCCGAACGGAAGCCGTTCTTGTCGAACGGGCGCACGCTGCGCATGTTGACGGTACCGGCCACGCCGCCTTCGCTGATGTCGGCCTGCTGGCTCTTGTACACGGTCGCGCTGCGGAACAGTTCGGACGGCAGGAAGTCCATGTCCACTTCGCGGTTGGCGCTGATGTTGCCGCCCCAGCTGCCGGCCGAAGCGGACGCCATCGGGGCGCCGTTCAGCAGCACGCGGGTGAACGCCGGCCCCATGCCGCGGATCGAGATGTTCATGCCTTCGCCGTCGATCGACGCGCGGGTCACGGTGACGCCCGGCACGCGCGACAGCGCGTCGGCGATGTTCGGGTCGGGGAATTTGCCCATGTCCTCGGAGAACACGGTGTCGGTGAGGCCGTTGTTCTCGCGCTTCTCCAGCGCGGACAATGCCAGCGAGCTGCGGTAGCCCGTCACGGTAACGGTCGGGGCGCTGCCCTGCGCCTTCAGTTCGGTGTTGTCCTGCGCCCAGGCGCTGGACACGAGGCCGGCCAGGACGGTCAGTGCAAACGCGTTGCGGCAATACGGTGTCTTGCGCCGGGCGGCGCTGTTCCAGTGGTGCATCATTTGTCTCCTCTCTCTTCTTCTCTGGTGGCCTTGAGGCCTTTTTGGTCTTGCGGTGAGATGGTCGGTGCAGCGTTCATTTTCCGGTAACGGTTCTCCTTGTTCGGTATTTTTTGCGCTCGCCCTAACACAAAATGTTAAACGCTAACATTTTTGGCCACGGTACGAACTGCGCCGGACTATCGATGAAAACACCCTATAAAGGTTGTTATTCAAGTACGACGTCTGACATGTAGGTACCATACTTGAGTAAATATCATCGAACCAATAAATTTTTTCTCGTCATCGATACTCGAATTCATATCGCTCGCCTCATAGACGGGGACGCTCCCTCTGAGATTTGCTATCCGCTACCACAAATTGCGTGTTAGGGGTGTTATGCGATAACAACACATAGGATGTCTGACCTTATTCAGGTTGCATGCATCACATGGGTTTGGGTTCAAATGTGTCGTAATTCCCCGTCGACGCATTGCCGGGGATTCCATCGCCATCGCCGCCCCCGGCATCGCGAGCCCGTCGCATGCCGCCGGCAAGGACCAGGAACAGCCGGGCCGCTGCTACGGCATCAACGCCTGCAAGGGCGAGCGCCTGTGTGCCACGGCGAAGAACGGTTGCAAGGGCCGGAACCAGTGCAAGGGCCAGGGCGTGATCGCCAAGACGCCGACGGAATGCATGGCGCCCGGCGGCACGCCGACCGAAAAAGAACAGGTCGTCACCGAAGAAGCGCAGGGCGGGCTCCGCGAGCCCGCGCGAACGCCGGCGTGACGCGACCGTTACCACGCACACCGATCGAATGAGCGAGCCATGTCAAGCGCCCGAAGGCGCTCGTCGGCGCGGGCGATCCCCCGTATGGGTCGGATCACCTCTCGTGGTCGCGCACCGGCCGTTTCAACTTGCACGGGCTGCGGCCTGCCGCTGGACGTGAACGACGTGCACGTCAGCGCCGCGAATCGCGGTTTCGATCCTTTCGCTTATCTCGACGGCATCCCCGCGCAGCACGTGCGCCAGGGTCCATCTCGCGGGCCACAGCCGGAGCAACCCGCCGCGCGCATGGACGCTGGATGCCTTCCCGGATAACCCGGACCTGCGCGAACTGGCGTGGATCGAGTGGTCGCTGACGACGGCCTTCGTCGCGCGCGCCTGCGCGTGCTTGCGGCGCCGGGTTTCGAAGCGTTGCAGTTCGCCCGCGCCGAAGGGAGCTCCGGCGCGCTGTGCACGCGGCTCGCCGACTGGGCCTGGTCTGGGCGGCGCTGCTGGTGCCGCTGATTGCGAAGGGAGGTGGAGACTGGTCGCTGGACCGGATGACTGGGGGTTGGCAGGCTCGGGGAGCCCACCGTACGGCTGCGTCGAATTCGCATGGTGGGCACCCTGTGCCCACCATGCGTCACGCGATTATTTACCTACGACTTTCACGATGCTCGACAGGTTCTTCGCCAGGTTCGCATCGCCACCGCGGGCCTCGAGCTTGCCGGCACCGTCGTTCCACTGCAGACGGGTCGTCGTGCCCTTGCCCTTCTCGTAATCGTACGACACGCCGTCGTCGTCATACAGGTCGAAGGACGCGTCGCGGCCCGGGTAGACCTTGATCGACGCGATACCCTGCTTCGTCGCGGTCGACTGGATGTCGGTGCCGAACGGGACGATCGAGCCGGCCTTCACGAACACCGGGATCTGCGAGATCGGTGCGGCGACCTTGACCCACTGGCCGCCGGCGAGCTTCTCGTCGGTCCAGAAGTTGTACCAGTCGGTGCCGGCCGGCAGATAGACGTTCTTCTCCGTCTGGCCCTGCTCCGTCACCGGCGCCACCAGGAACGCCGGGCCGAACATGTACTGCGTGCCGATGTTGGCGACGTTCGGGTCGTTCGGGAAGTCCATCCACAGGGCGCGCATGAACGGTGCGCCCGTGTCGTGCGTGAACTTGGCCTGGCTGTAGATGTACGGGATCAGCTGGTAGCGCAGCGTGTCGTAGCGGGCCAGGATGGTTTCCGCCTGCTTGCCGAAGGACCAGATGTCCGTGTGCTTGTGCTGGCCGTGCAGGCGCAGCGTGGGCAGGAACGTACCGTACTGGAACCAGCGGGTCAGCAGCTCCGGATAGTCGTCGTTCTGGCCGACGACGTCGCGCGCATCCGACGGATCGAGCAGCGGCGGCTTGGTGCCGTCGCTCTTGCCCGGGATGCCCTGCCAGCCGCCGATGTCGTTACCCCACAGCGCGATGCCGGAAGCCGTCATGTTCAGGCCCGTCGGGATCTGGCGCTGCAGCGCTTCCCACGTCGCGTTCACGTCCGAGGACCAGAACAGCGCGCCCGTGCGCTGCGAGCCGAGGTAGGCGGCGCGCGACAGGATCAGCACGCGCTTGTTCGGCTTCCACGTGCGCATGTTGTCGGCGAAGCCTTCCACGTGCAGCAGCGGGAACAGGTTGTGGTAACGGTCGCCCGAGCCGATCGAATAGAAGTAGCCGTCCGGGACGAGGTCCGGTTCGGTCTCGTCCAGCCACGGGTAGTCAAAGCCGTGCGACAGAATGTTGTCGCGCGACTTCTCCCAGAACCACTGGCGCGCTTTCGGATTGGTCGCGTCGATCAGGCCGCCGGTGCGGTCCGAACGGAACGGCAGGCCGTCGACGGTCTTGCCGTCCTTGTCCTTCAGCAGATAGCCCTTCGCATCCAGCTCGTTGAAGTAGCGGCCCGCCGTTTCATAGCGCGGCCAGATCGAGACGATCGACTGCATGCCCATGTCGTGCAGCTGCTTGTTCATGCCGTCCGGGTCCGGGAACTCGGCCGGGTTGATGTCCATCTGGCCCATGCGGGTCCAGTAGAACCAGTCGACGACCATCACGTCGAGCGGGTATTTTTTCTGGCGATAGGTGTTCGCGACGCGCAGCACTTCCTGCTGGCTGTCGTAGCGCGCCTTCGACTGGATCAGGCCGAACGCGGCCTTCGGCGGGATCGGCGTCTTGCCGGTCAGGCGCGCGTAGCCCGAGTAGATCTCGTCGCTGGTCTTGCCGGTGATGACGAAGAACGACACGCGCTCGCCCACGTTCGACTGGAAGCTCGTGCGCCCGTGGATGCCCGCGTTAAAGCGCGTGACCGACGGGTTGTCCCACACGATGCCGTAGCCCTTCGACGACACCATGAACGGCACGCAGACGGATTCGCCGGTCGGCGCGTCGTACCAGTGCTTGCACTCGAGCGTGCGGCCGCGCAGGTCCAGGGGACCCGTCGATTCCTGGTTCTGGCCCATGCCGTAGTAATGCTCGTCGCGGGCGGCGGCAAACGACGCGCCGACCTGGTAGGTCTTCTCGCCGTTGACGGTCTGCGGCGACATCTCCCAGCCCTGCATCTCGAGGATCTGCTCGCCCTTGGCGTTCTTGACCTGCAGGCCCACCGGCGCCAGCGACGGCGCGAAGTATTTCTCGGGCTGGCTCGGCGTGCGCGCCGGCGGCGCCGCGTTCACGTGCACGGTCATGCCATTGGAGGTGAACGTGTCGCCGTCCTGGCCCGCGGCGTGGCGGAACGCGCCGTTGTCCGCGTTCTTCTTCAGGATGCCGTAGCCCGGCCCCTTGAGGACTTCGTCCTTGTCGACGGCGATCGTCACGTGGACGATGTTCGGGCCATACGCTTCCACCGACACCCAGGCACCGTTACGGTCCAGGGTGGTCAGCGGAGCGGCGAAGGCCGCGGGTACGAAGGCAAGCGCCGATGTTAGCGCAATCAGCGTGCGGTGCAGGGTAAGTCTCATCCAGTCCTCTATCGCAGGGGGTGAATCGGGCGACGCGTTCGCGGGCGGCGGCGATGGGCCGGAGAGGCTGTCATTACGGGCCGTATGACCCGTGGCCCGCGCGTGGCGGGCGGTTTCGGACGTCTCCTCGGCACATTACCTGCCGGGAGCGGCGGCGTGCGCGTTATAGTTGAACTGTTATTGTCGCTGTTAGCGGTCACATACGCAATCGCTAAAAACGCCGGAAAGGGATAAAAATCTGCTTGAACCGCATTGCTATACGCTACCATAACGCGTTGATCGCGACACCTCAGCACATTGGGATGGCAGTTGCCCGGCGCGCCCTGGCAGCAAGGCGCGGCACGATCATTCCCATCTGTCTCAGTGTCGGCGCGAGCAAGGCCTCGTCACGGATGCCCGGCACCGTCGCGATACTGCCGGGGGCAGACCGCACCAGCCGCGCGGTGGCGCAACAATGGAGCGCATGGCCCTTACAGCCTGTCCGGCAACGTCGTGGATGGCGTGAGCTTAGGTTCGTCGAGAAGCTGGGCTTTATAAACCATAAGTTCGCTTTCGTCGATGTCGAATCGTTTCAGCCATTGTTCGGCTCCCCACCCTGTCAGACGGGGTTCGCCATTCTTTGACGCATAATGCAAATCGACTTTTGGCGCGCGCACCGATTGAAAGAGCTTGTTCGGCAACACGAGACAAGCTGGCTTCGGCTGGTCGGTCGGCGCTGCCTCGGGCTTGGGTCCGGCCTGGATCACGAGACCGGCACCGTAGTTATAGAGCGCGAACCAGTCCATTGGCAGTTCGGAGCGAATCGTCCCCAGTCCACCAACTTTCTCGACCATATCCTGGCTGACGGCCGTCAGCCAGGATATGGTCTTGATTCCTTGGTGCGCGGTACGGGAAGCGTCAATGGGCTGGCCAACATCGAGTCCATTCAGCTTTTCGGAAAGATATGCTTCGAAAGGCTGATTTTCGTCTTCTCGTACCACCGATACGACCAGACCATAGCCGGCGTAACCGTGAATGGCGTTCAGACGTCGTGCAAAGTTCACGAACATGGTCTGAAAGTCAGCCGGGTGTTCCTCGACATATAGCAGGGGCATGCTGAAACGCAGAGACGAAGTCCCGCGCACAATCATTTTCGCTTCCCAGCCGCGTCGACCAAACACCTGGAATTCCCACTCACCTGCTTCGTGCGGCTGTTCGCCGCTGATGTATGTGAAACTGACCAGGTCGTCTTCATCCATGCGCTTCATCATGGCGCGCATGGGCTTGGATTTTAAGTACGCAATTTTGTCCGGGCCTTCCGGCGGTTCGGCTCGCCAAAGCCAAGTTAAATGTTTTTTCGCAACTACTTCATACTCGTCAAAGCAAGCACAAATCGCTTCACGCACCTCCGGAACGTGCGCGTCGTTAAAGAACAGCGTCCCGGTCACGGCGGGCATACTCCCCACGTAGGTTTGTGCGCCTTGCTTCGTCAACAGACCGCCGGGAATGCGCATTTTTTCGGGATGCTCTCGCATCAATTCAACCGGATCGAAAGGTAAATCGGACATGGTGTTTCCTTATAAAGCCGGCGCTGGCACAGGCGGAGGCCGCTTGGTAAAAAGGGTGTACAAAATTCCGGCAATACTTGCTGCCGCACCTAGCTGTTCGACCGGAACCTTCGGCGGATCGGGATCAGGCTGATCACAGTCGCATTCTTCTGGCCCCATAACCACTACCTTCTTATCGTCACCGGCAATGTGTATGTACGCATCTTCCTGAGGCTTGGTAATTGTATCCGGCGGGAACTTTATCTCGACAACTTGTTTGATGTTGTCCTGAGTCGGAGGCTTACTGGGATCGTTTACGATAACGACGTCGGGCCGGCGAATATAGCCCTTCCCAGCCTTGAATCCGGGCCGCGTGTTGCCGTCTCCGTCCGGAATATGCCAATACTTCTTGATCCAGCCAGGCAGCCAATCATGTGCTCTCGTTTCGATCTCGCTATGCATTATTGGCGCCGGGGGCTCCTTCGTCATGTCGTAGTTCACCTCAGGTTTATACGGGCTCAGGTGTTTTAGGAGAGCGTCGAGGCTATTTAGTCGTCCAGACACGCACGATTGCTTCAGCGATCGGCCATCCTTGCCGACACCAGGCGTGTCTTTGCACTTGCATATGGCCGAGCACAAGACTTTCTTATCGACGTAATCGAGCTTGACACGATTGATATTAACAACTGTCGTTGTGCCGTCTCGCGACATACCGCCGGTAGCCAGTGGTGGAGTTGGTTTCGTGGGCTCGGTCATTGCTGCCCCAGAAGTTCCAAAGCCAATGCTTCGTTGACGTCACGCTCTACCCACTGCGTAAAACCGTCGGCGTCGGTCGTTCCTTCGAGATACTGGCCGCTCGTAGAACGCAGACGTACCCGCTCTCCTGCGACAGGCTCCCCGGTAGAGCGATCCACGACCTGGAAACGGCCGCGAAACCGGTGCTCCTCTTTACCCACCGCTTCATCCTGATAGCCAGCAGCCTTGGTCTCACCGACACTCCCAAAGCCTTTTGGAAGCGCGCCGCCGGCTGCGGACTCGGCAGCCCCCTGCCCGGCCCCACCCGACGGCTCGGTCAGCGTCATCATCTGACTGGATATCAACGTGGCGCCGCAGGCAACCTTGCAGCCGTGATAGGCAACGGCATGGCCGTCATCGATCAGGCTCGGGTCGCCCTGACTGATCGGGAACACCCCTTTGCAACGCGGACACGACACCATGTCGCCGACGCGCGCCCACCCCTTCCCCATCGTGTCGCAAGTGGGTGAGCACGTGATGACTGTGCCGCCATGGCTGGTCTTATCGCCGAGAACGATCAATGGCTGGCTCATCGCCCCTCCTGAGTGATTAGATCGAAATGCCGGGGCGAATGTTAGCAGCGCAGCAATTCCGAAGGCTCACCAAATGTCACGCAGGAAAATTTTCGCGACACATCGCACAGCCCACAGGTCAGGGGGTTGAGCTACTTCAAAGCCGACAAAGCCAAAAACGAAACGGGCCACCCCGCAGGGTAGCCCGGCATCCCACGCGACGCGGAAGCGCCGCGTCAGCAACTCATCAGAACTTGTAGCGCGCGCCCAGCATGTAGCGCGGGCCGCCGGTCGTGACCTGCAGCACCTGCTGGTCGCTGCGGCCGTGCGTGCGCTGGGTCGAGTCGGTCAGGTTGATCGCCTCGAGCGACACGGACAGGTTCTTGTTGACGTTGTAGCCGATCGACAGGTCGGTCTGGCCGTACGGCTCGACGTACTGCGGGTTCGGCTTGCCATTGTCGGCCACGTTCGCCAGGAACTCGCCGCGCCAGTTGTAGGCCAGGCGCACCGACCACTTGTCGTCCTCGTAGATACCGACCAGGTTGGCCGAGTTCGACAGGCCGACCAGCGCGAACTGGTTACCCGTGCCCAGGTTGTCGTACTTGAGGTCCGACTTCACGTACGTGTAGTTCGCCTGGAAGCCGAGGCCGTTGCTGAACATGTGCTGCCAGTTGACTTCCGCACCCTTCAGCGAGGCCTTCTTCTGGTTGATGTACGTTGTGATCTGGTACGGCAGCGCCGGGTCGCCCGGCACGCCCGTGATCGTGCCGGTGTAGTGCCCTTCCCCGTTGATGCCCTTCGACGTCACGCCCGGCTGGCCGTTGAAGTTCTTCAGGATGTAGTCGCGCATGCAGTTCGTGTCGGTCGCCACGCAGCCCGACGCGATCGCAGCCTTCCAGTAGGCGCCGCCCACCGGCGTCAGCGCCGTCGGCGACGGCGACGTGACGACGGTCTGGCCCGCGTAGTCGGACAGGTCCTTGTGGAACAGGCCCAGCGACACCATGCTCTGCTTCGTGTAGTACCACTCGGTCGACAGGTCCAGGTTCTTCGACTTCACCGGCGTCAGCGCCGGGTTGCCGCTGCTGCCCGTCACGCCCGTCACGCCCGCCGTCGAGCTGTACGTGGTACCGCCCTGGATCTGGTCGTAGCGCGGACGGCCGATCGACACGCCGTAGCTCGCGCGCACCTTCAGGTCGGAACGCACGTCCATGTCCCAGTCCACGGTCGGCAGGAAGTTGCTGTACTTGCCATGCTGGGTCTGGAAGACCTGGTTGCCGAAGTCCACCGGCAGTTCGTTCTGCGAGATCCAGCGCACGCCGACCGGCAGCTTGGCGAGACCGGTCGACGCGACGTCGGTCTTCTCGTAGCGGAAGCCGATACCGGTGTGCATCGGCAGCGCGGTATCCCAGTCGGTGTTGAACTGCATGTACAACGCCTTGGTCTTCTCGATCGTCGTGCGGTCGAAACTCGGGTTCGCGAGGCTCGGGGTGTAGCCGGCCTGGTCGCCCGTGACCTTGATCGCGTTGTCGCGCACCTTGGCGAAGTCGAACAGCATGAACTGGTTGTACAGGCGCGGATCGCCCGAGCCACCCAGCTTGCTGAAGTACTGGCTGATGGTGTCGGCATGCCACAGGCTCTGGTCATAGTCGACGCCCGCGTTGTTCGACGTGCCGCCCGCCCACGTGTCGCGCTGCACCTGCTGGAACACGGAATGGTTGTTGACCTTCGTGTGCGACAGGCCGAAGTTCAGGTTCGACGATTCGAACAGCTTCAGGCTGCCGCCGGCCTGGATCTGGTCGATCTTCATCTTGTTCAGGCCGTCCTGGAACCACGAACCGGACACCTGGTTCGGCGAGGCCTGGTAGTTGGCGCCGCCCGGGATGACGAGGATCGGCATCTCCTGCGTGAAGTCGACGCCGGTCGTGTTGCGGCTGAAGGTGACGGTCGCGAGGTCGTTGTTCGAACCGAACGGGCTGTCCTTCTCGGCCTTGGCCTGCGAGTGGTGCATGTCCAGCGACAGGCGCAGGGCCGGCGAGGCGCGCCACTGCGTGTTGAAGCCGATCGAGTCCAGGGTCGACTTGGTGGCGAAGTTACCGCCGTTCATCGCCAGATCCTGGTTCTTCACCTGCTCTTCATAATAGATCGGCGACGCGAGCGGACCGTTGGTCCAGCTGCTGGTCTGGGCGTTCAGCGGGTGATTGAACCAGACCGACAGTTCGTGGTACTTGGTCTGGATCTTGTTCTGCGCGTACGTGTAGTCCAGCGTGGTCGTCAGTTCCTTGACCGGGCGGAACTGGAACGTCAGCTGGCCGTTGGTACGCTGGCGCTGCGAGCCGCGCACGAAGTACGACAGGTTCTGCGGCGTCAGGTAGATGTCGGACGCCTTCGGCGGATTCGTCACGCCGGCGCCGTTCGCGGGGATCGGACCCGGGTCGTCGCTGACGGTGTTGCCCTTGTACGGGCCGAGCCAGCCGTTGGTGATGGCCGCTTGGTTCACGCCCAGGTTGCGCGACTGGTAGCTGCCGGTGACGGCGAGGCCGAACATGCCGTCGTTCCACGTGGTGCTGTACAGGCCCGAGACTTCCGGCGTGACCTTCTTGCCGGCGTCGATACCCGGCAGGTTGTTGTTTGACTTGTCGTACACACCCTTGACGCCGATGCTGGCCTGGCTGCCCAGGTCGAGCGGACGGCCGGTCATGATGTTCAGCGTGGCGCCGATGCCGCCCGGGGGCGTGTCGGCGCGTGCGCTCTTGTACACCTGGATCTGCGACACGGCTTCCGAAGCGAGGTTCGAAAAGTCGAATGCGCGGCCGGCCTGGTCGGCCAGGCTGGCGGTCGGCATCTGGCGGCCGTTCAGCAGCACGACGTTCAGGTCGGGGCCGACGCCGCGCACGGTGACGTTGGCGCCCTCGCCGCGCGAACGGTCGATGGACACGCCGGAAATGCGCTGCAGCGATTCGGCGAGGTTGGTGTCGGGGAATTTGCCGATGTCGTCGGCGACGATGCCGTCGACGATACCATCGGAGTTACGCTTCAGGTTCAGCGTGGACTGCATGCTGGCGCGGATACCCTTCACGACGACGGTGTTCGTCGCGACGCCCTGCACCGGCGCGGTGACGGCCGGGTCGTTGGGCGATGCGACGCCATTGGAAGCACCATTGCTCGCGTCCTGTGCGAACGCCGGTGCGACCAGGGCGGCGCAGGCGCTCGCAACGGCGAGGCTGATCAGGCGGTGCCTGGTGTTCAGGTGGTGGGTAAAGACCCTCTTGGTGTGCAGCACTGTGTCTCCTCTCGTCTCTCGAAAAAAACGCCGCGCCCGCCGGGCGGCGACGTCCGTGGTGGTGGTACTACTCCTCGCGTACCCGCTTCATGGATTGACTCTTTGGTCACTGATAGCGGACATCATTTGTTTAAGATTAAGAACAATACTTCCATTGGTCAATCGGTCGAACCAACTGTTTGCACGGTCGAGAGGCGCCCGCGCACCAGTTTGGGCGGTGGTTATTCGTGAGAATGATGCATTACGTAACGTACGTATGGCCATGTCCGGTTTTTGTTCAAGAAATCGATTTCATAAATAAATCAATCACTTCGTTCGGAACCGCGACAAAGCGCATCCCGTTATACTTTTCACCAACCGACAGCGCGGGAGTTATGATTATGCATAATGCATGACCAACAAAATTTTCCAATCTGTTGCATAATCATCACAACCCACTTGATTTTTCCCACCCATGCCCGTTACCGGTGACCAGCAACTCCTCAAGCAACTGAACCGCATGGCACTGGTTCGCCAGGTCAGCATCCAGCCTGGACTGTCGCGCGCGGCGCTGGCCGATGTGCTGGGCCTGACGAAATCCACGATCAGCCTGCTCGTGCGCGAACTGGTCGACGAAGGCTGGCTCACGGAAAGCGAACTGCTCGTGACGGGCGAAGTGGGCCGGCGCGCCACGCCCCTGCACCTGGACCCGTCGCGGCTCGCCCTGCTGGGCGCCGACCTGGGCGTGGACGAGGCCCGCGTCGTCGCGACGAACCTGCTGGGCGAAGTGCTCGACACGCGCATCCTCACGTACGAAGACCCGGCCGATCCCGCCTCGTGCATCCGCCTCGTTGCGCTCGCGCTCGTGAAACTGGCGAAGCGGCTCGCCCGCCCTGCCGGCCACGGCAAGCCGCGGCGCGTGCTCGGCGTCGGCATCGGCCTGCACGGCGCCGTCGACGAGGCCCTGGGCCTGCTGCGCCACGCGCCGCACCTGGGCTGGCGCGACATCGACGTGGCCGGCATCGTGCGGACGCACGTCGCCGGCTCGCCGCTGGACGGGCTGCCGCTGTCCATGCAGAACGAGGCGAACGTGGCGGCGCTGGGCGAATTCGAATTCGCCGACCAGTCGGGCACCGATCCGCTGATCTACCTGTCGATCGGGTATGGCGTGGGCGCCGGCGTGATCGTCAACGACCGCCTGCTGACCGGCCTGCACGGCTATGCCGGCGAGGTGGGCCACGCGATCCTGCAGGCGGGCGGCCCGCTGTGCCAGTGCGGCCGGCGCGGCTGCGCCGACGCGCTGATCGGCCTCGGTTCGCTGCTGGGCCGCGAACGCCCCAGCCATCCCGCGCTCGAGCGGCTGTTCCAGCGCGTGGCCGACGGCGACCCGGCGACGTGCGCCGCCGTGGACGCGGCCGGCCGCCAGCTCGGCATCCTGCTGAACAACCTGTGGGCCGGCTTCGATCCGATGGCGATCGTCATCGGCGGTCCCGCGCTGCAGCTGGGCGACGCCTTCATCGAACCCGCGCGGCATGTGCTGGCCGCCTATGCGCACGCCGCCATGCTGCCGCCGCCCGCCATCCGCACCTCGCATTTCGGCGCCCAGGCCGTCGCCGTGGGCGCCGCCGCGCTGGCGCGCTACCGCGTCACGCGTCCGCTCGACGTGCTGCGCATCGAGCGCGAGACCGGCCGCGGCACGGCCACCCGCCCGGCGGGGCTGGCGCTGCCGCACTGACCGCAACAACATCAAGGAACACAATGACCGCTGACACGATCAACGTTGGACTCATCGGCTATGGCTTCGCCGGCCAGGTCTTCCACGCGCCGCTGCTGCGCACGACCCCGGGTCTCGCCATCGCCGCCGTCTCCAGCCGCAATCCGGACAAGGTACGCGCCGACCTCGGCAGCGTCGCCGTCCATGCGGAGCCGGCCGCCCTGCTCGCCGATCCGGACGTCGCCCTCGTCGTACTGGCCAGCCCGAACGCGACCCACTATCCGCTGGCGCGGGCCGCGCTGGAGGCGGGCAAGCACGTCGTCGTCGACAAGCCGTTCACGGATACGGCCGCGCAGGCCGCGGAACTCGTGCGCCTTGCGGAAGACAAGGGCCTGCTGCTGAGCGTCTACCACAACCGCCGCTGGGACAGCACGACGCGCACCGCGCTGCGCCTGCTCGCCGGCGGCACCCTGGGACAAGTCCGCCACGCGGCCATGCACTTCGACCGCTTCCGCCCGCAGCCGCAGGAACGCTGGAAGGAAGAGACCGATGCGGGCGGCGGGATCTGGCTGGACCTGGGCCCGCACCTGATCGACGAAGCCCTGCTGTACTTCGGCGAGCCGCTCGCGATCGAGGCGGACCTGCCCATGCTCCGTCCGGGCAGCCGCTGCGAAGACCAGTTCCAGGCGCGCCTGCGCTATGCGGACGGCCTGCGCGTGGACCTCGGCGCCAGCATGCTGGCCGCCGTCGCGCGCCCGCGCGTGGCGCTGCATGGATTGAACGGGAGCTGGGTCAAGCAGAGCCTCGACCCGCAGGAAGCGGACCTGATCGCGGGCCGCCGGCCGGGCGGCGATGCGGCCGCATGGGGCGTGGACGCCGAGACCGGCGTGCTGGCCGTCCTGAACGACGGCAAGGTGGCGTCGGCCGCCGTGCCGACCGAAAACGGCGCGTATCCGTCGTACTACGCCGGCATCCGCGACGCCCTGCTCGGCAAGGCGCCGAATCCCGTGCCGGCCCATCAGGCGCTGACCGTCATGCGCCTGCTCGACGCCGGCCGGATCAGCGCGGCGGAACGGCGCGAAGTGCTGTTGTCCGAAGTCCCCGCCCTGAGCCTGCCTTAAGCCTGCCCCGCCTCCAGGTTCGCGCGCACCCGCTCCAGCAAGTCGAGCAGGGTCGCGCGGTCCGCCTCCGCAATCCCCTCCAGCGCCGTCTCAGCCAGCGCGCCGTCATGGCGGTGCAGCGCCGCGAACATCGCCTTGCCCGCCTCCGACAGCGACAGCCGCGTGCTGCGCTTGTCCGTCTCGTCCGCGACCGCGTCGAGCAGCCCGCGGTCGCGCAGGCCGCGGATCAGGCGTGCCAGCTGGGCCTTGTCGCGTCCCGAATGCGCGGCGAGGTCGCTCTGCGTCGCACCGGGCCGGCGCGCGAAGAAACCCAGTACCTTGATCTCCATGTGCGCCAGGTCGTGCGGCCCGGCACGCAGGCTGCGCTGCTGGGCCGAACGGTACAGGTGCATGATCGCGTGGACGCGTTCCAGCACCTCGAGCGCGGGCGACGGGGGATTTTGGTTGACTTCATCAACTATATTTCGCATAATGGGCAGGTAGGTGACATTATCAACTAATTGGAGCAACGATGCAGCAAGCTGAACACCTTCTCGTCCGCCGCGTCCGCCATGAGCTCAAGCTGCGCGAACTGACCGTGGCGCGCATCGAACGCCTGGGCGAAGCCTTCGCCGCCATCACCTTCACGGGCGCGGCGCTGGCCGATTTCACGTCCCTGTCGTTCGACGACCACGTCAAGTTCATGTTCCCGGACGCGGATGCGGACGGCGGACAGGTGAGGCGCGACTATACCCCACGGTGCTTCAGCCGCGAAGCCCTGGAGCTGACGATCGAGTTCGCGCTGCACGGCGACGGCAAGGCGTCCGACTGGGCTCGCAACGCGGTGGTGGGGCAGCGCGCCCTCGTTGGCGGGCCGAAAGGTTCGATGATCGTGCCGTTGGAACTCGACTGGCAACTGTTGACGGGCGACGCGACCGCCCTCCCCGCCATCGCGCGGCGGCTGGAAGAACTGGCGGGCGGCAGCCTGGCGATCGTGCTGGTGCATGCGGCGCCGGCCGACCGGCGCGTGTTGAGGAGTGTCGCGGACGTGGACCTGCGCTGGCTCGATACGCAAGAGGCGCTCGTCGCCGATCTGCAGGCGCTCGCGCTGCCGCCCGGCCGCGGGTTCGCGTGGGGCGGCGGCGAAGCGTCATTGATGGCGCGGGTGCGCCAGGTGCTGAACGAACAAGGCGTGCCGCGCGAGGCGACGCGGGTGTCGGCGTACTGGAAACAGGGCGTCGCCGAGCACCACGAGAACCTGGAGTAATCGATGACGATTGCGTTCGGTGGGCACAGGGTGCCCACCGAACGCTATCGTGGGCCGTAGGGTGGGCTCCCCGAGCCCACCACGCCTCACACGGCGCGCTTGCGCCTGCGGCCCGCCATCAAGGCGAGCAGCGACGTACCCATCAACGCCAGCGACCCCGGCTCCGGCACCGTGAACTCGTCCATCGCCCACGCCGTCGGGCTGCTGTTGTAGATGACGAGCGTATCGATGCCGGCCCAGTCCAGCTCGACCCAGCGCGGCGCCGTCGTGTCCAGCGTGAAGGCGCCCGACGTGACCAGCAGCTGGCCGTTGCGCCAGCCTTCGAACGAGATCTCCTGGTCGATCCAGGCCGACGTGAAGTACGCGCCGGTGAACGCCCACGCATTGCCGTCCGCCTTCGAAATCGTCGCGGGCTGGCCGAACCAGTTGTACGCCACGTTGGCCGGCGACACGACGCCCGCCTCGAAGCCGCTGCCCGGGTACGCATCGGCACGGATCGTCCCCATGTTGTCCCAGTTGAAGCCCGCGTAGCCGGCATCGATGGGCAGCGACTCGTCGCCCGGCAGGTCGTCGAAATGGATGACCGTCGCATGCGCCAGCGCGCAGGCCATCGTGGCCAGCAGGCCGATGATCGTCTTCTTCATGTTCATCCCTTTCAGTGTGCGATGCCGGCGACTTCGGCATCGCTCAAGGCCGCGTTATAGATGCGCAGTTCGTCGATCGCGCCCTTGTACGGGGTGTCCCAGTAATTCACGCCCAGCGCGAAGGTGCCGGTCGTCGTCGTGAACACGTTCGGGAAGTTCGTGCCGGAGAAGCGCTTGACGCCGTTCACGTACACGTTGACGGCGCCGTTGTTGACGGTGAACGCCACGTGCGACCACTGGTTCACGGGGATGTTCATGCCCAATCCCGCGTCGTACCAGGCGGCGCCCGACCACAGCATCGACGCGCCGCCCACGCCGCCATGCCCCATCGGCAGGAAGCTGACCCACGAATCGGTCGTGCGCGCGCCGAAGAACGTCGTCGTGAACGCCGTCAGTTGCGCGGGTTTCAGCCACATCGCGACGGTGTACGTGTTCGACGAGATCAGGCCGTTCGGCAGGCGCACGCCGGTCGCGCCGTCGAACACGGCCGCGTTGCCGCGCATGCCGGCGCCGTACGTCAGGCTGCCGCCCGCCGTGTCGATCTTGCCGCCGCTGACCGATCCGGCCGCGAAGGCGCCGTTCGAATCCGCGAGATTGCCGTCGAACGCGTAGTACGCGACCAGGCCGCCCAGCTTGCGCACGGTGACCGTGAACGTCTTCGTCAGGGTGGCCGTGCCCTTCGTGATGCGCGCGGTCAGCGTGACGTTCACGGCGCCGCTGGCCGGCGTCGTCACGACGCCCGTGTTGCTGACCACCGCCGGGTTCGACGACGTCCAGCGGATGACGGCATTGCGGGCCGCGCTCGTCGGCAGCGTGAGGTTGCCCGTGACGGCCGTCGTGGCGCCGAGGCTCAGCTCATTGTAGATGGCGGTCGCGACCTGCATGTCGGTGCGCGGGATCAGGCGGCTGCCGAAGATGGCGATGCCTTCGCGCGACGACGCGGTGAACGTCGTCACGTACGACCGCGACGTCTCGTCCCACTGCGTCAGCAGCACGCCCTTGTACGTCGATGCGCCCGGCAGGTTGATCTCGACCTGGTTGGTGCCCATCCTGCGCCACGTGCCGGACACTGCCCCGGTGATGCTGCCGTTGGCGTTCAGCGTGATCAGCTGCGACTTCTTGATGGTCGCCGTGATGTCCTTGCCGTGGTTGACGTACAGGTAGTCGCCGAACACGAATTCCGGCCGCACGGCCGTCGCCGTCTCGTTCGCGTAGCGGTATGGCGCCACGACGGGCCAGCCGTCCGCGTTCATGAACATCTGGTGCACGCGCACCTCGTGCTGCTCGCCGCGTTCCGGGAAGCGCGTGTGGAAGATGAGGAAGTGCTTGCCGGTCGCCGGGTCGTACCAGGCCGAGTTGTGGCCCGCCGAGACATAGCCCGTGCCGAGGCCGGTGCCCGCCTCGCCCAGCTTGCGCTCGAACAGGAAGTTACCCATCATCTTGACGCCGTACGGCGCGATCGACGCATCGTCGAACAGCGGTTTCGACGGATCCGACTTCACGTTCGCCATCGCATTGCCCTGGGCGTCGTAGTACGGGCCATCCGGATTGGTCGAGCGCGCGACACGCATGTTGTAGCCGCCGTTCGCATCCAGGCCGCCGAACGAGGTAAAGAGGTAGTAGTACGACGTGGCCGGGCTGTACATGATGTACGCGCCTTCGATGCGGGAGTGGTTGCCGCCCGTGAGGCGCTTGCCGTAGCCCTGGTTCGGATACGGGAAGCCGGTGGCGGGGTTCATCTGCATGATGAAGATGCCGCCCGAGTACGAGCCGTAGACCATCCACAGCTTGCCCGCGTTGTCGAAGAAGACGTTCGGGTCGACGGTGTTCGGGTGCTTCAGCGCGTCGTAGACGGTGCCGTCGTAGCTCGGCTGGCCCCACATACCGGACTTCAGGATCACGCCCTTGTTGACGTACGGGCCTTCCGGACTGTTCGCGACGGCGATGCCCAGCGCGGACCGGGGCGCGTCGCCCTGGCAGGCGTCGTAGTACATGTAGTACTTGCCGTCCGCGAGCTGGCGCACGTCCGGCGCCCACAGGGTCGTCGTGTTCGCCCATGCGAAGGTCTCGGCCAGTTCCGTGTAGACGTTCTTCGAGCCGTTCAGGAACAGCGGATTGGTGGCGCTGACGCCGTCCGTCATCTGCGTCCACTTCATGAGGTCCTTCGACTTGGCCGATGCCAGGTGCGAGCCGAACACGTAGAACGTGTCGCCGGCCTTCAGCACCGACGGGTCGTGCACGGACGCGTTCTGGAACGTGGGGAGCGTGGCGCCGGCCTGGGCGCATGCATTGGCGGCGATGAAGCAGGACGCGAATAGCGCGCCCAATCCCGCCAGGGACAAGGGTTTGTTCACTGTAGTCTCCGTCTAATAATTATGGTTGCGGACGGAGAATGCGGCATTTTCAGATGCTTTGCAACAGGGCCGGCAGCGCATCTAAGTCACTGATTCGACCGGATAATTTACAGATTTCAGCAGAGAAACAGCTGCGATTCCAAAAAAACGGATTTAGGGTCGTAAATAAAAAATATGATGATCGATGAGGGAATCCGCGATAACTTTTTTTGGAATGGAATCGATTCGAAAACCAAAAAGGATATCGCAGGTTTTTTTACGTGTTACAAAAAATATTTTGCGGCCAGCGTGCCGTCGCGGCCCAGCAGGTACCGGTCGAAGTCGCGCGCGAGGAACAGGCTGCCCGCGTACTCGCTCCTTGCCTCCGCCTCCAGCGCGCCCATCGACAACGGCCCTTCGCCGTCCTGGTAACGGGGACTGAAATGGGTCAGCACGAGGTTCGGCAACCGGGCCGCCTGCGCCATCCGCGCCACCCGCAGCGCGGAACTGTGCATCGGCCCCGGCCCCACTTTCAGTAGCACCTCTTCCGTGTAGGTCGCCTCGTGGATCAGTACGTCGGCCGTGCGCGCCGCCTCCAGCAGCAGCGACGGGGCGTCGTTGTCGCCGCCCACGACGACCGTGCGCGCCTTGCGCGGCGCGAGCAGCCAGTCGACCGCATGCAGCACGCGGCCGTCGTCCAGCACGACATCACTGCCTTGCTGGAGTTCGCCCCAGGCGGGGCCCGGCGCGATGCCGGCCGCGCGCAGGCGGGCCGTATCCAGCTTGCGCTCCACCGTGCGCTCCGTGAAGCGATACGCCCAGGACGGGATCCGGTGCGACAGCGCGATGGCGTCCACGGCCAGGTCGGGCAGGACTGGCCTGCCGGCCAGGCCGTCGACGGCCATGAACTCGAGCGGATACGGCAGCCCCAGTTCGCTCGTCGCCATCACGCCGTCGATGAAGGTGCGCAGCGCCGGCGGCCCGACGAGGGCCAGCGGGGCTGTGCGGTTCAGCATGCCGGCGCTGGCCAGCAGGCCGGGCAAGCCGTAGCAGTGGTCGCCGTGCAGGTGGGTGATGAAGATGGCGCGCAGGTCGTGCAGCGACAGCGTCGTATGGAGGATGCGGTGCTGCGTGCCTTCGCCGCAGTCGACGAGCGACCAGCCCCCGCCCGGCCCCCGGAGGGCCAGGCCGCTCACGTTGCGGGTCTTGCTCGGGGTGCCGGACGAGGTGCCGAGGAACTGGAATTCCATGCTGGATGGGCCAATAAGTGGTTTCGGTCCGATTATCCCCCGTTTCGGTCGGCCCCAAGGCGGTTTCGTCGCAGCCGGGTTGCCGCCGTCCGGGCCCGGCGGCACAATTCCGGCATGAACACCCTCTTCCGCTTTTTACCCTCCGCGCGGGGCGCGTGCCGCCCGATCGTCCGCCGCCTGGCTGACGACATCGGCCTGACCGTCATCGTATGCAGCATGACCGCCGTCCTGATCACGCTCGTCAACGGCAGGACGTTCGAACTGTACGACCAGATGGTGTACTCGATCTGCGTCGGCCTCGTGGCGCTGGTGGTCCTCGACGGCGTCCGCCTCACGCTCCTCGACGATCCGGCACGGCGCCGCCGCTGGCTGGTGCCGTGCATCGTGCTGCTCGTCGCGATGGCGCCCGTCGCGCACTACACCGGCATCTCGATGGGCAGCCTGATCCTGGGCCACCCCCTGCCCGACCTGTCCGAGTACCCGAACGAACACGGCCAGAAAGGCATGATCGGCCTCACCTTCCTCGCCATTTGCGCGATGGCCCTCCTGATCCTGAACCGCGAACGGGTCGAGCGCATCAAGCTGGAACGCACCGAGGCCAAGGCGCGCGCCGAGACGATCGAACGCCAGGCCCTGCAGGCGCAACTGCGGCTGCTGCAGGCCCAGATCGAACCGCACATGCTGTTCAACACGCTGGCGAACCTGCAGGGCCTGATCGCCATCGACCCGCAACAGGCGAGCCGGATGCTGGACCACCTGATCCAGTACCTGCGCGCCACCTTGTCCGCCACCCGCGCCGAGACGACGACGCTGGCCCAGGAATTCGAGGCGGCCGAAGCCTATCTCGGCCTGATGGCCGTGCGCATGGGTGCGCGCCTCGCGTACCGCTGCATCCTGCCCGCCGAACTACGGAGCGCGCGGCTGCCGGCGATGCTGCTGCAGCCGCTCGTGGAAAACGCCATCATCCACGGCCTCGAGCCGAAGATCGAAGGCGGCACCGTGACCGTGGAGGCGAGCGCGCGCGCCGGCCTGCTCGAGATCTGCGTCAGCGACACGGGCCTCGGCCTGGACGACACGCAGACCGCGGCCAAGGGCACCGGCGTCGGCGTGACGACGACCCGCGAACGCCTGCAGGTGCTGTACGGCGCGCGCGCCGCCCTGACCCTCATTCCCGCCCAGCCGCACGGCGTGCTGGCCCGATTGACGCTTCCTTTGGAGACCGCATGAACGCAACGCCACCCATCCGCGCCCTGATCGCCGAGGACGAACCGATCCTCGCCGCCACGCTTGCCGCGACGCTGCGGCGCCTGTGGCCCGACCTCGACATCGCCGGCACGGCGCCGAACGGCGTCGCGGCCGTGCAGCAGGCGCTGGAACTGCAGCCGGACATCCTGTTCCTGGACATCAAGATGCCGGGCCAGACCGGCCTGGAAGCGGCGCAGGAACTGGCCGAGCGCTGGGAGGGTGCGCGTCCGTTCCCGCACATCGTGTTCGTGACGGCGTACGACGATTACGCGGTGCAGGCGTTCGAGCAGGCCGCCGTCGACTACGTGATGAAGCCGGTGAGCGACACGCGCCTGGCGCGCACCGTCGAGCGCCTGAAGGCGCTGACGGTGCGGGACGCGCCGGCCGCTGACGGCCTCGCGCAACTCGTCGAGCAGATGCGCGCCCTGCTCCCGGCAGGCGCGGCACCGGCCGAGCGCCTGACGGTGATCCGCGCGGCGGTCGGCAACATCATCCGCATGATTCCCGTGCAGGAGGTGCTGTACTTCCAGGCGCTCGACAAGTACGTGAACGTGGCGAGCGCCGAGGGCGACGCGCTGATCCGCCTGAGCCTGAAGGACCTGCTGCCCCAGCTCGATCCGGACCAGTTCCGCCAGATCAGCCGCGGCGCCATCGTCAACATGCGGCACGTGACGAGCGCGAGCCGCGACGATGCCGGCAAGCTGACGCTGCACCTGCGCAACCGGGCCGACAAGCTGCGCGTCAGCCCGTTGTTCGCGCACCTGTTCAGGCAGATGTGATCAGCGCACGTCCAACCGGAACGGCGCGGCCGGCAGGCCGTCGCCGCCGAACAGGTTCACGAACGGCGCATCGGCCCACGCGTAGCGTACGCGCGTGACGCCGGGCGCCGCCGCACCGCGCAGGACGATCCGGTCGCCGGCGACGCGCGCGTCGGCATAGCGGCATGCCTTGCCCGCGCACACCTCGAAGCCGATCGCGCGGTCGGCCGAATACGTCTTGAGGCCGCCGCCCGTGTCCCTGAACGTCACGACGATGTCCTTGCCCTTGCGCGCCGCCGCGACGACCGTCGGGCCGCCGGACGCCGTCTGCGCGCCGTACGCGACGGCGCGCGCCGCCCGCGCGAGACGTTCGCCGACGACCGTCTTCTGGGTGGGGTGGATGTCGAAGCGGTCGCCCACGTCGAGCGTGACGGCCAGCCCCGCGTGCGCATCATGCGCGACGGTGTCGGCCTGCGCCGCGCGCAGCTCGGCCCATGTGGAATCGCCCGGCGCCGTCGCCGTCGCGCCGTACGACGTCAGTTGCACGACGAGGAAGGGCAGCGTGGGCTGGCCGAAGCGCTGGCGCCAGTCGCGCATCAGCATGGGCAGCAGGGTGCGGTATTCATCCGCCGCGTCGGCATTCGCTTCGCCCTGGTACCACGCCGCCAGCTTGAATTTGTAGCCGACCAGCGGCGCGATCATGCCGTTGTACAGCGTCGTGTAACTCGTCAGCATGTCCCACGGTGCCGGCGGCACGGCGAGCCCCTTCAGCGCGCTGCCGCGCCGGACCTTCCACGCGGCCGGCAGCGGGATCGCCTGGCCGTCGCTCAGGCCGATGGTACGGTTGGCCGGCGCGCCCGTCATGCCGCCGCTGCCCAGGACGCGCAGGACGATCACGTTGCGGCCCGGCTTGAACACGCCCGCCGGCACCGTATAGTCGCGCCCCAGCCAGGCCAGCCCGGCGCCGCCCACGCGCTGGCCGTTGACCCAGGTGGTGTCGTACGTGTCGACGGGGCCCAGGTGCAGCGCGTTGGCCGCCCGCGCCTGCGCTTCCGTCAGCGTGACGGTCGTACGGTACCACGTGACGCCGTCGAAACTGGAGCCCGCCGGCGTGACGCTCTCCCACGCGCTGTCGTCGAAGTCCGGCGCGACGAAGGCGCGCTGCGCGGCCGTCGCCGGGTCGTGCGCGCGCCACCAGGCTTCCGTGCGCGCATCCTGGGCGCGCTGCGCCGCCGCGGGATCCGTGCCGTATTGCGTCACGAGGTCGATGCCCGTCTTGTAGTCGCCGAAGGTGCGCAGCGACTCGGCCCCGATCCAGCCCTGGATCGTCGTGCCGCCCCAGCTGGCCTGGATGAAGCCGACCGGCACCTTGTAGTCCGCCTGCAGCGAACGGGCCATGTAGTAGCAGACGGCGGAGGCGTCGCCGATGGTGTCCGCGTTCATCGGCGTCCACGCGGCCGGCGCGAGGAGGTCGTCCTGCGGCGCCAGCGCGCTGTTGCGCGGGACGTTCAGGTAGCGGATGCGGTCGTTCTGCGCGGTATAGGTGGCGCCGATGGCGTTCGTCGACGCGCGCTGGAGGAATTCCATGTTCGACTGGCCCGAGCACAGGTAGACGTCGCCGAGCAGGATGTCGGCGCGGCTGACCGTCTGCCCGTCCGAGGTCGCGGTCAGCGCGTACGGCCCGCCCGCCGGTTGCGGCGGCAGCTGCACCTTCCACTTGCCCTGCGCGTCGGCGCTGGCGCTCGCCGTCTGGCCGCCCAGGGTCACGGTCACCTTGCCGCCAGCGCCGGCCGTGCCCCACACGGCAATGGGCTGGTCGCGCTGCAGCACGGCGTGGTCGGAAAAAATGCGGGCGAGGCCGAGGTCGGCCGCCTCGGCCGGCAGGCAGGCGGCGAGTGCGAGTAAGAGGAAGGTCTGCTTCATGATGTGTCGTTGTCGATGAAAAAAAACCGCCGCGGCCGATGCCGCGGCGGTCGATACTGCTCAGTTAGTATAGATCACGCCACGTCCGTTGCCGCTGAAGTAGATGCGCCCGTACGTGCTCCAGTCGCCCGCGATCACGCCGATGCCGGCGTACTGGTGGGCGTCGTCGTTGAAGCGCGCCCACGTTGCGCCGCCATCGTCGGAATGCCAGATGCCCCACACGCCGCCCCGCGTGCCGACGACGTAGACCGCGGCCGAGTACGACGCGCCCGACTGCGCCTTGCCCAGCGCGATCCTGGTGGCGCCTTGCAGCGCCCCCGTCGAGCCGCTGGCGGCGACCGTCGCGAAGCCGGAGAGCTTGGTCCAGCTCGCGCCCGAATTGGTCGAGTGGTACACGGCGTTGCCGTCGGCCACCCACAGGTCGCCCGAGGCGTTCGGATTGCCCACCATCGTCGTGAGCCCGAAGTCATTGGGGGCGAAGTTCGCCGCGACCGAACCCTGGACCAGCGCGAACGAATGGCCCCCGTCGGTCGACTGGTAGACCTTGCCCGTCGTGCCGTTCCACCACGCGCCGCCCCCGTCGAAGGCGTACACCTTGTTCGGGCTCTGGCGGTCGACGACCAGGCGATAGGCGTTATTCAGGCCGCCGTTGGGCGCGGGCAGGCCGCTGACCTGGGTCCAGCTCGCGCCATTGTTCGAGGTCCAGGACGGGATCGAATTGGCGGGCGCCCACACGATGTTATTGCGCGACGTCGTCACGATGCTCACCGTGTCGGCGAAGTTGGTGGAGGCGCCGGCGGGGAGCGATGCGAAGTTCGACCACGAGTTGCCGCTGTCGCCGGACCAGGCGCCGTAGGCGGTCACGGGCGTGTTGGAGGTGATACCGACAGCGACGATGTAGTTCGGATCGGACCACAGCACGTCGGCGGCGTCGCCATTGCCCCATGCGCTGTTGGGCGTCCGGGTCGGCTTCGTCGCGAGGTCCGTCTGGACCCAGTTGCCGATATCGCCCGCGCTGTTGACGAACTTGTACGACGCGCCGGCCGGCGGCGTGACGAGCGCCAGGGTCGCGGTTTCCTCGAGGTTGTTGACCGGAGCATCCCAGCTCGGGTTGGTGGCCGACGCGTTCCAGGTTTCCCAGACGCCGCCGCCGTGGATGTGCAGGATGTGATCCTTGTTGGTCGGATCGATCTCGATGTCGTCCACCCAGCCCCTGTAGTCTCCGCCCCAATGTGTCATGCCGTCCGCGATTTCGCGCCAGCTGCCGGGGGCGCCGCCGCTGTCGGACAGCTGGACGACCGGCTGGCCGGCGCTCCATGTACCGGTCACGGCCAAGGCGATGCGGGCCGTCGAGCCGGTGCCGTAGACGGACACGCCGCCGTAGCCGCCCTGCGTGGTGGTGGCGAGCTGGGTCCAGGACTCGTTGAAGCTCACGCCGCCGAACCGGTAGAGGTAGCCGGGACCGCCGGCGCCCTGCCCGGCGTTCTGGTTGAACACCACGTAGTAGTTGCCGTCGCTGGTGCGCACCATGTGCGGGACGTAGTAGCCGGACACGTTGGACGGCACCGGCACCGGTGTCCACGTGGCGCCGCCGTTGACGGACTTGTACATGGTCGAGGTCAGGCTCGCCTTCTGCACGTAGTCCGGCGCGATGGCGGCGTACATGATCCACGTCGTCGCGCCGCCGCCCACGTTCGAGTTGTCGAACATGATCTGCTCGACGCCCACCGGAGAACTGCCCAGCCCCTGGATCTCGCTGGCCGACAGCACCTTGCTCGACAACCCGGTCTGGGTCCAGGTCTGGCCCGAGTTCGTGCTCTTCCACAGGCCGGCCGTGCGCGAGGCGTAGAACAGCGTCGACGGGTTGGTGGGGTCGGCCTTCAGGCGTTCGCCGATGGCGCGGGCATTCTCGTTGCCGCCCACCGGAAACGGCAGGTCGTAATGCGTCCAGCTGGCACCGCGGTCGCCCGAGACATAGATGCGGCCGTTGATCGGGGTGCCTTGCCAGTCGTGCGACGTGATGCCCGTGACCAGGTACACCTTGTTGTCGTTGGTCGGATCGACGGCAATGCTTTCGACGCCGTGGTAGGCACCGTCGCCCCCGCCGAACCCGATGCCGTCGGTGATGGGCGTCCACGAGCCGCCCCCGTTCCAGCGGTAGGCGCCGCCGACGTCGGTGCGGGCGTACATGACGTTGTAGCTGGTCGGATGGTAGACGAGGCCGGTGACGTAGCCGCCGCCGCCCCACTTCGCGCTCGTGTAGCTCGTGGCCGAGCCGACGGTGGCCGCGACGACGGGGGCTTGCGCCGTGGCCGACGGGCCGGCGGTGCGGTCGCCGCCGCTGCAGCCTGCGACGAACGCCGCAACCGCGGCCGAGATGATGAACAGGTGCTTCCGATGCATGAGATCTCCTCTATTGGATTGGCTGAGAACGTAGCTCCGCCGTCCTGGCTGCGCCCGCATGCGTGTGCCGGCACTCGTTATGGTGAAAACAATCCCGTACTCTTGGACATCCCCGATCGGAGCACATTAATGTGTCGACGTATTTTTATTAACAAACATTAAAGAGTTTAATGCCCGTATTTTTCAACTGTCAACACAACTCACGGTTACAGGAGATGTAACAGGAAATGAACGACAAGACCGCTGCAGATCGTTCCCGTTCTGCAGCGGTCCTGGGTTGCCTCAAGGTCGTATTGCTCAGTTGCTGTAGATGAGGCCGCGGGCGGCGCCGTTGACGTAGAGTCGGCCGTAGGTGTTCCAGTCGCCCGCCATCACGCCGGAGTCGCCGAACTGGTGGTTGTCGTCGTTGAAGCGGGCCCAGGTGGCGCCGCCGTCGTCGGAGTGGAAGATGCCCCACTGGCCGTTCAGCGTGCCTTCCACGTAGATCGCGGCCGAGTACGGCGCGCCGGCCAGTGCCTTGCCCAGCGCGACCTTGGTGGCGCCCTTCGTGCCGTTGGTGGACGCGAACGCGCCGACCTGCACCCAGTTCCAGCCCGAATTCACCGAGTGGTACAGGGCATTGCCGTCGGTCACCCAGATGTCGCCCTCGGCGTTCGGGTTGACGACCATCGCCGTGTCGCCCCAGGCGTTCGGCGCCATGGCCTGCGCACCCCACATCCCGCTCAACCCGAAATTGTGGCCGCCATCGTACGAGATGTAGACCTTGCCCGGCTCATTGCTCCACGGCGCACCGCCGGAATCGAACGCATAGACCTTGCTCGGATTCACTCGGTCCGCGACCACGCGATAGGCGCGCTGGAAGCCGTTCCAGACGGCGTTGAACGCCGGCAGGTTGGTCGCCGTCCAGCTTGCGCCGCTGTTCGTGCTGTACGACGGCACCGAATCGGGCGGTGCCCAGACCAGGTTGTTGCGGGACGTGACCGCGATGCTCTGCACGTGGCTCTGGCTGGCCGCGGCGCCGGTCGGCAGGGACGCGAACTGGTTCCAACTGCTGCCGGCGTCGCCCGACCAGAACGCCTTGACGGTGTGGCCGTTCTTGTTGTCGACGCCGGAGGCGGCGATGTAGGTCGGGTCGGACCACGCCAGGTCGGCCGCGTTACCGCTGCTCCACCAGTTCATGGGGCCGCGCGTCGGCCGCGTCGCGAGGTCCGTCTGCGCCCAGGTGCCGATGTCGCCCGCACTGTTGATGAACTTGTAAGGCGCGCCGGCCGGCGCCGCGACGAGGGACAGCGTCACCGTCTCTTCGAGGTTGGCGACCTTGGGACTCCAGGTGGGCGTGGTCGACGACGCATTCGTCGTTTCGCAGATGCCGCCGCCGTGGATGTGCATGATGTGGTCGCGGTTGGCGGGGTCGATCGCGACGCCCTCGACCCAGCCTGCGCACTCGTCCGCGGCGATGCCGGTATGCGGCATGTTGGCTTCGGCTTCGTGCCAGGCGAGGCCGTCGTTGTCGGACAACTGGATCAATTGGTTCGAGTCGGCCCAGCCGGCCACACCCAGCGCGATGCGGGTCGTCGGGCCGGTGCCGGACACGGACAGGCCGGCGAAGCCGACGTTGGCGTCGAACTTGAGCTGGTTCCAGGTGCCGTTGTTGCTGGCGCCGAACTTGTAGAGATAGCTCGGACCGCCGGCGCCCTGGGCCTGGGCGCCAGCGGCCGTATTGGGATGCGCGCGGAACGCCATGTAGAAGTTGCCGTCGGCCGCACGCACGACGTGGGGAATATCGTAACCGGCCACGTTGGACGGGATCGCAACGGGCGCCCACGTGGCGCCGCCGTTGGTGGACTTGTACAGGGTCGAGGTCAGGCCCGCCGCCTGCGCGTAGTCGGAGGCGACGGTGGCCCAGACGATCTGGGTCGGCGATGCGTTCTGGCTCTGCACGAACGGGGTATCGTAGATGATCTGCCCGACGCCATACAGGTTCGGCCCCTGGAGCACCGTCTTGCTCGAGAAGCCCATGACCTGGTTCCAGGTATGGCCCGAGTCCGTGCTCTTCCAGATGCCGGACTTGCGCGAGCCGTACATCAGCGTCGTCGGATTCTGCGGATCGACCGCCAGGCGTTCGCCATAGGCCCGGGCGTCGTCGTTGCCGCCGATCGCGAACGGCAGGTCGTAGTG
This sequence comes from Massilia sp. CT11-137, assembly GCF_047302885.1. Classification (NCBI taxonomy): domain Bacteria; kingdom Pseudomonadati; phylum Pseudomonadota; class Betaproteobacteria; order Burkholderiales; family Oxalobacteraceae; genus Massilia; species Massilia sp. CT11-137. The sequence goes on along the minus strand of NZ_JBKYMP010000002.1, from coordinate 2,430,721 downwards.
CGTCCACGTGTTGCCGCGGTCGCTGGAGATGTAGATGCGGCCGGGCGTGTCGTTACCCACGCTGTCGCCGGTCATCATGTAGACGAGCTGGTCGTTGTTCGGATCGAGGGCCAGGCTTTCGACGCCATGGAACCGGCCTTCGCCGCCGCCCCAGCCAATCCCGTCGGTGATGGGGATCCACGTCGACGCGGCCGCATCCCAGCGGTAGGCGCCGCCCACGTCGGTGCGGGCGTACAGCAGGCTCGCATTGCGCGGGTGGTAGACCAGGCCGGTGACGTAGCCGCCGCCGCCCCACTTCACGCTCGTCCAGCTGGTGGCCGAGCCGACGGTCGCGGCGAGGACTGGGGCGGCCGTGCCCGTCGCGCCGGGGGTCGTGCTGCCGCCGCTGCAGCCGGCGAGGAGTGCTGCGAGCAAGGCCGGGATGATGATATTCGTTTTCCGTTTCATGATGTCTCCGTTGTTATCGAGAGGAACATTAACATGATGCATATACTTAGTTAATGAACATGAACGGAGTCTAATACTCACACTTTTCCACTGTCAACAGAAACACGCATATAAAAAAGGCTGTGTTCGCGCTAGTTATGTGAACTGTAATTCGTTGCAGAGGTCATACGCATCGTCGAGTTAACTCATGAGGAGTGGCGATGCGCGGCCTGACGTTCGACGAATTGTTCGCCATGTTGCTGGCGGTGCGGTTGTCGCCAGACGACCTGACCCGGCTACGGGAATGGATCGGCGGCATCGCGGATCCGGCCGAGTGCATCGCCCTGATCGAGCAGGCGGCGGCGGGCCGGCCGTGTCCGCACTGCGGCTGCGCCCGTAAGCACCGCTGCGGCCAGGCGAGTGGACTGCAGCGCTTCCGTTGCCTCACATGTGCGCGCAGCCACAACGCATTGACCGGTACGCCGCTGACGCGGCTGCGCAAGAAGGAGCTCTGGCTGCCGTATCTGCAATGCGTGCTCGAATCGCGCACGGTGCGTAATGCCGCGCAGGTCGTCGGGGTGCATCGTACGACCAGTTTTCGATGGCGCCATCGGTTCGTGCCCGGCGCCATGCGCGACCGGCCGGCAACGCTGTTGGCCATCGTCGAAGTCGACGAGACGTATCGGCTCGAATCGCAGAAGGGGGCACGGAATCTCGCGCGGCCGCCGCGAAAGCGGGGCGGCGTGGCCAAGCGGCGGGGTATCAATCGAGAACACGATTGCCTGCTCATCGCGCGCGACCGCAGCGGCCGTACGCTCGATTTTCATACGGGGCGCGGCCAGGTGACGGTGGCGCAATTACACGAGTGCCTCAAACCCGTGCTGCCGGACGACGTCCTCTTGATCACCGACGGCGCCATCGTCTATCGGCATTTCGCGGAGCAGGCCGGCATCACGCATGAAGCGGTGAACGTGAAAGCGGGCATCCGGGCGCGCGGCGCGATTCACATTCAAAACGTGAATAGCTGGCACAGCCGCTTCAAGAGCTGGCTGGTGCGGTTCCGCGGCGTGGCGAGCCGTTACCTGATCCACTACTCGGGATGGCAGCGCATGCTGGACGATCGTCGGCTCACGAAGCCGGCTCATCTGCTGTGCGCTGCGGTCCAGCTCGGCTAGGCAAGCGGGTTACCGAATTACCGCGAACACAGCCATAAAAAAAGGCGGCCGAAGCCGCCTGAAACATCTGCCGTCAGCAGAAGAGAGATACCTGGTTCGCGTCAGAACGAATAACGCATCTGCGCCGTGTAGCGCGGACCGGTCACGTACGCGCCGCGGACCTTGAAGCCGACGCCCTGCTGCATCAACTGCTTGTACATGGCGTTGTTCAGGTTCTGCGCCTCGAGGCCGAACGACAGGTTCTCGGTGATCTTGTAGAAGACCGACGCATCCACCTGGCCGTAGGCGTCCGACCACGTCGGCAGCGCGTACTGCACGTTGTGCTGGCCGAACGTCGGGCTGTTCGGGTTGGTGTCGGTGCCGTCGCCGCCGTTCGTGCCGTTGGCGTTGATGGCCTGCAGCGACTTCGAACGCCAGCTGTACGCCACGCGGGCCGAGATCGGACCACGGTCGAACAGCAGCGCCAGGTTGTACGAGTTCTTCGACAGGCCGTTGAGCGGCAGGTTGCCGAAGGTCTTGCCGTCCACGTCGCAACCGTTCAGGTTCAGGTTCAGGTTGTCCGCGCCGCTGCCGCCCGAGCAGTACGCCTGGTACACCGGGTGGTACAGGTCCTGGCTGCTCTTCACGTACGTGTAGTTCGCCTGCACGCCGAAGCCCGCGAGCCAGCCTGGCAGCATGTCGAAGTACTGCTGGTACGCCAGTTCGATGCCCTTCGCCGTGCCGTTCGCGCCGTTCACCGGACCCGTCGTCACGAAGTCATGCATCGTGCCGTTCACGTCCGGCAGCGAGAAGTTGTAGCTCTGGTTGATGATGACGTCGCTGAGCTTCTTGTGGAACAGCGCGGCCGTGAACGAACCCGTCGGCGCGAAATACCACTCGGCCGTGATGTCGGCCTGCTTGGCCATCGTCGGACGCAGCATCGGATTGCCGCTGCCGGTACCGGTGAGGCTGACATTGCTGACGTTGACGACGTTGGTCGCGGTGTTCGTGCTCGTGGTGGTCGCTTCCGACAGGCTCGTATAGGCCTGCAGTTGCGAGAAGTCCGGACGCGACATCGCCTTGCCGTAGGCGAAGCGGAATTGCAGCTTGTCCGACGCCTTCATGCGCAGGTTCAGCGTCGGCAGCACGTTGCTGTACGAATTGTCGAAGTCCTGCTTCTGCTGGAAGTTCGGGATGTTCGGGATCGGCACGCCGGTCACCGTGGCGCCGTCCGGGATGCTCGGGGCCGTGAAGCTGAACACCGTGTAGCCGTGGGCGACCATGTTGGTCTTCACGTAGCGCACGCCGATGTTGCCGTCGATCGGATACTTCAGGTCGTCGAAGCCGAAACGCAGCTGCGTGTACAGGGCCTTGCTGCGCTCCTTCTGGTCGTTGGTGCCCGACGGATCGGTGCCGAACGTCGCCGGTTTCCAGGCCCCGCAGCTGTCCAGCGTGCCGCCGCTGCGCTCGGCGCACAACACGTTGTAATACTGGTGCAGCTGCGAATACGTGCCCGGAAAGCCGTCGGCCACCGACGTGTTCGGGAACACGACGGCCGGCACCGACGCCTTGCCGTTGAAGAAGTTCGGGAACGTGTTCAGGTGCGTGCCGGCGGAGAAGCGCGGATCGCCCAGGTAGGCCAAATGGGTCAGCGGCTGCCACGAACCGACCGGGCCCACCTGCCACGGCTGGGTGATCGCCGCCCAGTTATAGCCCGGCACGGAGTTGATCGTCGTCGCATCGCGGTCGGTCAGGCGCACGCCCACGCGCAGGTCGCGCAGCACGGGATTGTCGAACTCGTACTTGACGTCGGTCTTCCAGGCCTTCTCGTTGGCGACGCTCGCGTCCTGGTGCTCCATCGTGAAGCCCCAGTAGTAATTGTTCGGATTGGCCATGTACGCCTTCGTGGCGTCGTCGAACGTCAGGCGCGCCGGCGTCGTGCTCATGTCCATGCCCATCTGCGGGATCTGCAGGCCGGTAGCGACCGTCGAGTCGAAACTGCCGGTGGTGGCGCGCACCTTCTGCAGGTCGGTCGTCACGGTCCACTGGCTGTTCAGGCGCCAGCGCAGGTTCCACGAAATGTCGGTCGTGGCCGACTTGCGCGTCGAGGTGCGGGTGTCGTCGTTGAAGTTGACGCCGCCGTCGGTCGGATCGGTGAGCACGCCGCTGATCATGGCGCCCTTCGGATCGAACTTGCCGTTCGCGACCTGCAGGTTGTACGGGCTGGACTGGCCGAAGATCGCCTGCTCGTCCCACTTCATCTTGTAGCGCGACTTGAACCAGGTGAGCGACGACTGGACGTTGCTGTTCGGCTTCCACTGGAACGCAGCATAGCCGCCGTCGCGCTTGCGGTCGAATTCCAGCGAACGGAAGCTCGCGGCGTTCGGCACCCAGACGGTCTGGCCGGGCACGACGTCGGTGCGCGGGTAGTAAGGCGAGACCTGGAAGGCGTCGGTGCGGGTGCCGCTCTGCGACGTGGCCAGGTCGAACAGGGCGCCGAACTCGCCGAAGCGCGTCTTCCAGCGGTCGGAGAACATCATCGAGTACGACGGCTGGGGCTTGCCCTTCTTCAGCGTGGAATACGTATCCTGCGCCGAGACCGACAGCTTGCGGCCCTTGAAGTCGAACGGCATCGCGGTGCGGAGGTTGATCAGGCCGGAGATGCCGCCTTCGATCTGTTCGGCCGACGGGTTCTTGTAGACGTCGATGCCGGCCATCAGCTCGGGCGGCACGTCTTCGAAATTCAGCGAACGGCCACCGTTGGCCGAGAACGAGTCGCGGCCGTTCAGCTCGGAACGCACGTAGCTCAGGCCGCGGACCATCACGCCCGAACCTTCGACCGAATAGTGTTCCGGGTCGCCCTTGGCCATGGTGCGGTCGATGGTCACGCCGACCACGCGCTGCAGCACCTCGGTGACCGAACGGTCCGGCAGCTTGCCGATGTCGTCGGCGACGATCGAGTCGACGACCTCGTCGGCGTTCTGCTTGATTTTCTGGGCATTTTCCAGCGAGGCGCGCTGGCCGACCACGATGACCGACGTGGTCCCATTGTCGGTGGCAGGGGTGGTTTGTGCATATGCCATGCCGCTGGCGAGCAGCACGACTTGAGACACGCCGACGGCGATAGCCGTTTTCCTGAACTGGTTCACATCATCTCCTTGGTTTGGAATGCGCCGTCGACGCGGCGTGAAACATTATTAACGAATATTCTCGTTAAATTAACGTGGCATTAATTAAGTCTACGCCGCAATGTTTTTGTTAGTCAAATCAAATAGTGAGAATGTTCACGGGTGTGGCCGAACAGATACACGCGAAAACTCACACTTCGGACCGAAGCGCGACGGTGCAAGGAGCAACAGGAGGGGAATCAGGGACGGCGGGCGGCCGCGACGAGGCGCTGCATCGTCGCGCGGGCGGTGATGCGGTCGTCGTGCCAATAGGCGCTGACGGCTTCGCGCATGGCATCCTCGACCGCGGGCGGCAGAGTCATGGAGATGCTGGGGACGAGCGTGCCGCCACGGGAGGCGGCCTCGAAGGCGGCGGCCGACTGCTTCGCGCAGCGGTCGAATTTCGTGAGGTCGACGCCCTGGCGCACCGGAATCGACCCTTTGACGAGGTTGAATGCCTCCTGCACGCCGGGCGCCAGCAAGTCGGCGGCGAAGTCCTGCTGGGCGCGGGTCTTGGCGGGGCTGTTAACCTTGAACAGGGCGAACGAGTCGACCGTATAGGCATAGGCCTTGGCCGTTCCGGGCGCGGGCACGCAGGCAAACTCCAGGCGGCCGCTGCGCTGCGCCGTCTGGAAGATGGGCTTGGCCCAGTCGCCCATGAACTGCATGCCCGCCTCGCCGTTCGCCAGCCGCGACGCCGCCACGTTCCAGTTGCGCCCCATCGCGGCGACGTCGGTGTACGGCTTGATGCGGCGGAACGTCTGCAACGCCTGTTCCATGACCGGGCCGGCCAGTGCGCCGGGGTCCAGCGCCACGAACGCCTTGCGGTAGAACTCGGGGCCGCCGACGCCCAGCACGACGTTTTCGAACAGGAGGAAGTCCTGCCAAGGCTGGCCGCCATGCGTGACGGCGATATACCCGGCCCGCTTCATGGCGTCGGCCGCGGCGAAGAAGTCGTCCCACGTGACCGGCACCTGGGCATTGGCGCGCTTCAGGATGCGCGTGTTAATCCACAGCCAGTTGATGCGGTGGATATTGGCCGGCACGGCGACGTAGCTGCCCTTGTACTTCATGGCGTCGCTGACGACGCGCGGCAGCACCGCGTCCCACTGGCCCGCGCGTGCCGTGGCATCCAGGTTGGCGAGGGCGCCTTCGCGCGCCCATTGCTGGATGACCGGCGCCTTCACCTGGGCCGCGGCCGGCGGATTGCCCGACTGGACGCGCGAGCGCAGCAGGAAGAGCGGAAAGCCGTTCGCGTCGGCCGTCACGGCGAAGTCCTTCCACGTATGTCCCTGGCGCTGCAAGGTCGATTTCAGCACGTCCACGGCGCGTGCGTCGTCGCCCACGTCCCAGAAGTGGAGCACCTCGAGTTCGCCCGCGTGTACGGCAGTGGCGCACCAGGCGGTAGCGAGCGCAATTGCCGTGGCGAAGACTTTCATGGCGTGCATCTTAGCCCGAAACGGTCGCCGATGGTAACGCCGTCACAAATCCGTTAATATTAAGAAATGCAACTTTTACTCGCCGAAGACGACCCCATCCTCGCAAACGGATTGACCGCACAACTGAATGCCGCGGGCTTCACCGTCGAGCACGCACCGAACGGCCCGGTGGCGGAATACCTGCTCACCCGGCAGAACTTCGATATCGCCATCATCGACCTCGGCCTGCCCATGGTCGATGGCCTCACGGTATTGAAGAACCTGCGCGCGACCCGGCCCGACTTGCCGGTGCTCGTCCTGACGGCCCTCGACCGGCTCGACAGCCGCGTGGCGGGCCTGAACGCCGGCGCCGACGACTACATGACGAAACCGTTCGAGTTCCCGGAACTGGAAGCGCGCCTGCGGGCGATCCTGCGGCGCGCACGCACGTCGGCGGCGGCGCCCGCCGACGTCGCGCTGTCCGGCCTCCACTTCGACCGGGCCGCGCGGCGCGCCGTCATCCACGGCGAACCGGTCGAGCTGAGCCCGCGCGAAGCGACCCTGCTGGAACTGCTGCTGGTCCATGCCGACAAGGTCGTCACGAAGGACCAGATCGCCACGGCGTGGGCCGGCGACGGCACCGAAGTCGGCGCGGGCAACACGGCGGAGGTCCACATCCACCGGCTGCGCCGCAAGCTGGAGAGTTCGGGCCTCGAGATCCGCACCGTCCGCGGACTCGGCTACCTGCTGGCCGTCGAGCGCGCCGATGGACGACCGGCCTGAACGGGGAACCCGCACGCTCTCCCTGCGCCGCCAGCTGGTCATCTGGGTGCTGCTGCCCCAGCTCGTACTGTGGGTCGCGGGCGGCTTCGCCACGTACCGGCTGGCCGTCCGCTACGTCAACCAGGCGGCCGACGCGACCCTGTCCCAGGCCACCCGCGCGCTGGCCCGAAGGGTCAAGCCCATCGGCAACGGCCTGCTGATCGATTTCCCCCGCGCCGCGCAGGAAGTGCTCGAGACGGATCCCAACGACCGGCTGTTCTACATGGTCAGCACGCCGCCCGGCGAATTCATCCTCGGCAACAACAGCATCCCGATGCCCCCCGCGTCCATGCGGCCGCGCCTGAACGACCCGTATTTCTACGACGGCGAGATCAAGTCCGCCGGTCCCGCCGGCGGACGCGGCCTGCGGGAATCGATGAAGGTCAGGATCGCGGCGCTCTATCTCCCTTACGCCGCGCCGGAAGGCAAGGAGCAGTGGATGCTCGTGCAGGTGGCGCGCAACATGGCGCACCGCGAGGACATCTTCAAGCTCATCCTGATGGACACCCTCCTCCCGTTGTCCGCACTGATTCCGCTGCTGACGCTCATCGTCTGGATCGGCACCGGCGCCGGCCTGGCGCCGCTGCTGCGCCTGCGCAAGGAGGTCGAGGGCCGCTCGCCGCTCGACCTGGCGCCGCTGCGGATCGAATCGGCGCCGCAGGAAGTCCACTCCCTCGTGCGCGCGCTGAACGCCCTGCTCGCGTCCGTGCGCCAGAACGTGAATGCGCAAAAGCGCTTCATCGCGGACGCGGCGCACCAGTTGCGCACGCCGCTGGCGGGCCTGAAGAGCCAGACGGCACTGGCGATCGCGGCGACCGACGACCCCGCGCTGATCGCGCGGCTGAAACTGGTGGACCAGAGCGCGACCCGCGGCGCCCACCTGATCAACCAGTTGCTGATGCTGGCGCGCGCCGATCCCGAGGCCGCGGCGGCCTCCGACAAGGCGCCGCTGGACATGCCCGCGTTCGTCCAGGAGATCGTCGCCGAATACGTGCCGCGCGCGCTGCGGGCGCAGATCGACCTCGGCATGGACGATGCCGAGCCGCCCGCCGCCGCGCCGCTGCGCATCGAGGCCAACGCCCTGCTGCTGCGCGAAGCGCTCACCAACGTGATCGACAACGCGATCAAGTACACGGGCCGCGGCGGCGAGATCACGGTCCGGGTTGCGCCGGATGGCGGCGACGTCCTCGTGACCGTCACCGACGACGGCCCGGGCATCCCGGAAGCGGACCGCGCCCGCGTCTTCGAACGGTTCGTGCGCGCCACGGACCAGGGCGAAGGGTGCGGGCTCGGGCTGGCGATCGTGCGCGACATCGTCGCGCAGCACGGCGGCACCGTCGAGCTGCAGGATGCACGGCCGCGCGGCCTGCGCGTGGCAATCCGCCTGCCCAGGCGGTGATCGCCCCCCGGCGGACGTCCGCCGGTTTATACTTGGGCTCGACATCAATGTATTGACGAACGTGCCCACTCCGACCCCTACCCCGCGCGACACGCGGCCGCTCGCGGCGGCGGCCATGCTGATCGTCGCGCTCACGGTGACGCTCGCCGGCCTGTTGGTGTCGAGCTACCACGACACGATCGAACGCGAGCAGACGAATCTGCGCAACCTGGCGGAAGCCTTCGCCGCCCAGACCCATTACGCCACGCTCGCGCTGGACCTGGCCCTCGCGCGCGCGGCGGAGCACGCGCCGCACGACGGCTCGGACACGGCGGCCGCCTTGCCCGGCGGCGCGCCCGAAGCCATTCCGGCGCGCGTGCGCAGGCTCGGGCCGGACGCGCCGCGCCGCCCGCTGCCTTCCGGCGCGCCGAAGATCGGCATCGCGCTGCCGCCGGACGGCGGTCCCGCCACGATCACCCTGGCGCGGGTGCTGCCCACCGGCCCGGCCGTCATCGAGGTGGACGCCGCCTACTTCCAGCGCATCTTCGATCCCGCCGACCTCGGACACGGCGGCTCCGTCACCCTGCACCAGCGCGACGGCACGATGCTCGTGCGCAGCCCGACGCTTCCCAGGGCCATCGGCCACTCCTTCATCCACACGCCGCTGTTCCAGACGCACCTGCCGCGCGCGGCCGTCGGCGCGTTCGAGGCGACGAGCCCCATCGACGGCGTGAGCCGCCTGTACGGCTACAGCGCCGTCGCCGGCTACCCCCTGCTGATCGTCACGGGTCGCGACCTGTCCGACACGCTGGCCGTGTGGCGCGGCTGGCTGTGGATCGCCGTGCTGGCCTGGGCGCTGCTGTCGGTCACGCTGGCCGCGCTGGCCTGGCGCATGAGCCGCGAGGCGGCGCGCCAGGCCGCGCTGATCGCCCGCCTGCAGGCCAGCGAGCGCCGGCTCGCGGACGGTGCGCGCTACCTGAAGACCATCCTCGATTCGCTCGCCACGCCGCTGTGGGTGCTCGATGCGAAACGGCGCATCGTGCTGTTCAACCGCGCCTTCCTGCAGTTCACGGGCCGGAACGAGGACGCGGTGACGGGACGGCTCGAAACGGAAGTGCTCGACCCGGCCGGCGCCGATGCGCGCGCCCGGCTGTATGCGGACAGCGCGGCCGACGGCGTGCATGCGCTGGAGGCGGAAATCCGCGACGGCAGCGGCGCCACCCGCACCGCGATCCAGCTCGCCGCGCAGCTCGGGAGCGAAGGCGGCGCCGTCCAGATCGTCAACAGCCTCACCGACATCACGGAACGCAAGCAGGTCGAACTGCGCCTTGCCTACCTGGCCGACCACGACCCGCTGACCGGTTTGCCGAACCTGAACCAACTGCGCCGCGTGCTGGCGGACGCGCTGCGGGGCGAACAGGTCGTCCTCCTGCTGATCGCGCTGGAACGCCAGCAGGAAGTGGCGGACCTGCTCGGCATCGAGGCGGGCGACGACGCCGTGCGCCAGGTCGCCGCGCGGCTCGACGGGCTGGCGCCCGCGGCCCTGTGCGTGGCGCGCGTGAAGACCAACGAATTCGCGGTGGTGCTGCCGGCGGGGCCGGGCCACCGCCCCGTCGACGCCGTCGCGCTCGAACTGCACGCGCTGCTGGCCGAACCCGTGCGCGTGGGCGGGCGCGAGTTCCACCTGGCGCCCGTGATCGGCATCGCGACGTATCCGCAGGACGCCGCGTCCGCCAACGAGTTGATGCGCCTGGCCGACATCGCCAAGCACCGCGCCCGCAGCGACGCGGGCGAGCCCGTACATTTCCACTCCGAGTCCACGCACCTCCAGCTGGACGAGCGGCTCACCATCGAGGAACAGCTGCGGTACGCGCTGGCGCGCGGCGAGCTGACGCCGCACTACCAGCCGAAGGTGGACATCGCGACGGGACAGGTGACCGGGTTCGAGGTGCTGCTGCGCTGGAACAGCCCCGTGCTCGGCCCCGTGTCGCCGGCGCGCTTCATCCCGATCGCCGAGCAAACGGGCCTGATCGTGCCGATCGGGACATGGGTGCTGCGCACCGCGTGCGCGCAGGCGAGCCGCTGGGCGCGCGAACACGGCATCGCCACCCGCGTCGCCGTGAACCTGTCGATCCGCCAGTTCTACCAGAAAGATCTATTGAAGGTGATCGCCGATGCGCTGGCCGACGCGGGCCTGCCGCCGCAAGCGCTCGAACTGGAGATCACGGAAAGCATCGCGATGAGCCGCGTGGACGTCGTCGAGCGCCTGCTGGGCGGCATCCGCGACCTCGGCGTGGAACTCTCGATCGACGATTTCGGCACCGGCTATTCGAGCCTGGCCTACCTGAAGCGCTTCCCCGTGCAGCGCCTGAAAATCGACCGGGCGTTCGTGCGCGACCTCGGGCGCGACGCCGACAGCGCGGCCATCGTCCGCTCCGTCGTCGCGCTGGGCCACGGCCTCTCGATGCGCATCGTGGCCGAAGGCGTGGAGACCGAGGAGCAGCTGGCGCTGCTGCGCGCGCTCGGCTGCGACGAATACCAGGGCTATCTGTTCGCGCGACCGATGGACGCATCCGCCGTGCCGGCCCTGCTCGGCCGCCCCGTCACGTCAGGCGCGTGAACGCACGGCCCTGCGCGGACGGACGCCGGCCGGCGGCAACGGGTGCGCGGGACGCGCCGGCGCGGGGACGTCGGCCGACGCGGCCAGGTCCGCCCACGCATCGAACCCCACTTTCAGCACGCGCAGGCGGTCGTACGCACGCTGCAACGCCGCCCGTCCCAGCACGAGACGCAGCGGACCGCGGCCGGCGGCGACGGCCTGCATGATGGCCTGGGCGCCGCGCGCGGTGTCGACCTGGGCGGCGCCCCGGCCCAGTGCCGTGCGGCTCGCCATGCCATCGTAGTCGGCAATGCCGGCCAAGCGCGGGACGGCGCCTTCCGCGTCGTCGCCGCTGCCCGGATCGACGAGCGTGACGCCGATGCCGAGCGGTTCCACTTCATAGAACAGCGCCTCCGCCAGTGCTTCCAGCGCGGAGCGCGCGGCATGGCTGAAGCCTTCGAACGCGGGCGCCTGCACGGACGCGCGGGCCAGCATCACGATGTGGCCGGCACGGCGCGCGCGCATGCCGGGCAGCACACGGCGCGCGAGGTTGATCGGGCCGAACACGTTTTCCTCGAACAGGGCGCGCATGGCGCCCTCCTCGCCTTCCTCGATCGCGCCCGGATAACGCTGGGCGGCGCTCGTCGCCAGCACGTCGATGCGCCCGAACCGCCGCTCGGCGGCGACGACGGCCGTGTCGACGCTGGCGGCATCCGTCACGTCCAGCGCGAGCGCCAGCGCGCGGTCCGGATGGCGGTCGACGAGGGCCTGCAGCTGCGCCGGCGCGCGCGCCGCGAGGACGGCATGCTGGCCGGACGCCAGCACGGCCTCCGCCAGCGCGGCGGCGAGGCCGGTGGTGGCGTCGGCGATGAACCAGACGGGTTGCGTGGATTGCGACATCGTTCCTCCTTGCTGCGTGCGGAGTGCCAGACTTTAGGCACTCCAGGAGGATGATTCTAGATGCTGGACGGGTACGATTGAATAGGCGATTTTCCGAAAGTCTTGCCTAAAATTCCAAGCAACATTCAATCCAGCGGCGGCATGCCGTAGTAATCCGGCGCGCCGTCCGGCACGACGTCGATCCGGTCCAGCACGACGCCGGGGTCGAGCGCGTGCACCGCCAGCGTATGCATGCCGGGCGCCAGGCGCCCCACGCGCCACGCGCGCACCGCCATGTTGGACAGCACGTCTTCCTTCCATTGCTCGCTGCGGCCGACGGTCGTGATGTCGACCACTTCCGGCGCGCCGCCGTCGAGGCTCACGGCGAAGCGCACGCGGTGCGCCGCCGTCAGCGGATGCTCGGGCACGGCGACGAGCCTGATCTGCATGTCGCCGGCGTCCGCCGTCGCGAATCGATACACCAGTGGCGCGCTGGCCGCGAGATCGCCGACCGCGCGCGACGGCAGGTCGAGCCGCGCGCGCATCGCGCCGCCGGACGTGCCGAGGCCCGGCTGCGGCGTCCAGTCGCGCGTGGCCGCGGCGCTGCCGGCGCGCAGCACGACGATGCCGCCTTCCCCGAAGCGCACGTTCACGGCCTGCTCTCCGCATTGCAACGACAGGGCCGGGTCGGCGCCGCCGTCGTAGCGCAGCGTAATGCGCTGCTCGTGGCCGTGCGCGCCATCCAGCGTACCGCCATTCGGATCCGCCTGCACGGCGCGGGCGCCGGCCCGCACGGACCAGCGCGCGTCCTGTCCGCCGTAGCTCACCAGCGTCACGGTGCGCGTGGCGGGCTGGCCGCGGCGCAGCACGAGCCGGTCGCCGTCGACGGCAAACGGTGCCGGGTAGACGATGCCGCAGCCGCGCCGGGCCGATACGCTCCACGTCGGATACTCGGGCTCCGCGAACACGGGCAGGCGGCGCGGCGCGATGTCCATGATGCCGCGCCACTTGCCGCCCGCGAGGCCGTTGTACGCGGCCGCGTCGGCGACGAGCGCCGCGTGCGCCGCCTTTGCCTGGCGCGCATACAGGTTGCTGGACGGCCGCTGCTGGCGCGCGTATTCCGCCGCGAGGTCCAGTTTCAGTATGCGCGTGTTCAGGTTCGCGCTCGACCGCACCGGGTACAACACCAGTTCGAAGTACGCGTCGCGCAGCGGCGCCGGGATGCGCGCGGCCAGCGCTTCGGCCCGCGCCGTCAGCGCGCGGTAGTCCGCGAGCCGCCGCTCCGCTTCGTCGCCGCCCGTGCGCACATAGGCCGTGGTGCGCACGGGACGCGTGGGTTCCGTCTGGCTCCAGCCCATGAATTCGGGACGGCGTTCCCACGCGAGGCGGTAGTACTCGCGCAGGATGGCCGCCGCTTCCGCGGCGTGAACGCGTCCGAACTGCGCGGCGGCCCACGCCTCCAGGTGGCGCGCGGGATCCCGCTGCAGGACGTCGGCGTCGAACGCGGCATCGAGGAAGTACTGCGTGAGGTATTCGGCCGGCTTGATGTCGCCCACGTTCAGCACCCACAGGCGGCGCGCACCGGTCGCCCACGCGCGCTCCAGCTGGTCGCGGATCAGGGATGGATGCGTCGTGGCCAGCCACAGGTAGTCGTGCGGCCGGCCCCAGTACGACACGTGGTAATAGATGCCCTGCCCGCCCGCCCGCCGGCCCTCCCTGTCCGTGCCCAGTTGCGCGAGATAGCCGTAGTTATCGTCCGGCCACACGAGCGTCACGTCGTCGGGCACGGCGAGGCCGAGGTTCCAGTAATCCAGCACTTCCTTGTACATCGTGAAGGCTTGCGGGATGCGCGCGGGCGGCTTGCCCTGCGCTTCGCCCAGCATCGCGCGCTGGACCTTGAACACGTCCTGCAACGTGTCGCGCGCCTGTTCGGGACTGGCCGCGCCCTCCATCGCGGAATCGTGCACGCCGCGCAGGCCCAGCGACGTCATCGTCTCCATGCCTTTGACTTCGTCGATGCGCGTGCGCCAGTAGTCGACGAGGCGGTCGCGGTTGCGGAACCAGTCGAACGGGCCGCCGTTCCATTCGCGCACGTTATTGCGCATCATCGGCTCCGCATGCGACGTGCCGACGATGATCGCGTAATCGTCGGCCGTCCGTGCATTGCCCGCGACCTCGTAGAACGGCCGCGTCGATTCGTGCATCGCGGGCCACACGAGGTTCGCCTTCAGGCGCCACAGCAGCTCGAACACGCGCGCGTACGTCGCCGGACCGATGTCGTGCGCCGGATCGAACGTTTTGGCCGCCCACGGCTGCAGCCCCCAGTCCTCGTCGTTGATGAAGATGCCGCGGTACGCCACCGCCGGCGCGTGCGACAGACGCGGCGCGCCGTCGACGGCCGGGCGGTCCAGGTGCGCCGGCGCGACGTCGGCCCACCATTCCCACGCCGAAACGCCCAGCTCGCGCGACAGGTCGACGACGCCGTACACCGCGCCGCGCCGGTCCGATCCCGCCACCAGCAGCAGCGCGCGGCCGCCCGCCTCGCCCGCCACGCGCAGGTAGCGCTCGGACTGGCCGGCCAGCGGCGCGAGGTCCGCGCCCAGCGCCCGCGCCGCCTCCTGCACGAGAGCCGAATCCGCCGTGCCCACGACGACGCAGCGGCGCGGACAATCCTGCAATCGCGTGGCCAGCGCCGGCGCCGTGCCGCTCACGCGTTCGAGGTCGCGCGCGAGCATGCCGGCGGCGAGCCGCATCGTGGGCTGGCCGGCGTGGACGATGGTGGTGTCGTTGAGCTCGAACGGCTGGGCGCGAACGAAGCTGGCGGTAAAAGTCAGGATGAGGGCGAGGCGGCGCATGGGCGGACATGGTAGTGCGGCGCCGCCGGCGAAACAATCAAAAAATTGATCATTTGCATTTGACCAGCCGGACCTTCACGCATACACTTCGAATGGTTGCGCTACCATTTTAAATGTTATAACAAGCTGCGCAGCTGCCTACCAGGAGGAGACTGTGCAACACACGCATCGCAAGGCCGCACGCCGGCTCGTATCCACGCTCGGCATCACCCTTGCCGCCACCCTGCTTCCCGCCATGTCGCCGCTCGCCGTCCCGGCCCAGGCGGCCGAGCGCCTCGCGCCGCGCCAGCGCATCCTGCTGGACGATGGCTGGCGTTTCCACGCCGGCGACCCGGACGGCGGCTCCGCGCCGTACCTGTACGACGTCCGGCCGGAAGTGACCGCGTCGGCGGACGGCAAGGTGGCCGACGCCCGGCCCGAGGAAGCGGCCCGCGTCGCGCACGCGGACACGCCCGTGCTGAAGCCCTGGATCCTCCCGAGCGGCAATGCATTCATCCGCGATCCGGCCCGCCGCTACCGGCGTCCGGCAACGGAACCGGCCGTCGACGCACCGTTCGCCAAACTGGCATTCGACGACAGCGGCTGGCGCCCCATCACCCTGCCGCACGACTGGGCCATCGAAGGCCCGTTCCTGACGACGGGCCCGTATGGCGGCATGGGCCGCCTCAAGACGTGGGGTCCGGCCTGGTACCGGCGCAAACTGGACATTCCCGCCGCCGACCGCGGCAAGAAGATCTTCCTCGACGTCGACGGCGCCATGTCGTACGCGAGCGTGTGGGTCAACGGCCACCTCGCGGGCGGCTGGCCCTATGGCTACAACTCGTTCCGCATCGACCTGACGCCGTGGCTGCGGCCGGGCGGCGCGAACCAGCTCGCGATCCGGCTCGACAACCCGCCCGAATCGGCGCGCTGGTATCCGGGCGCGGGCCTGTACCGCAACGTCTGGCTGACGAAGACGGCGCCCGTGCACGTGGGCCAGTGGGGCGTGACCGTGACGACGCCGGACGTGTCGGCCGAAGCGGCGCGCGTCGCGTGGCGGGTGGCGCTCGACAACGAGGGCGCCGCATCGGTCGACGCCACGGTGACGACGGAGCTGTACGCATTGGACGAACGCGGACGCATCGCGGGCAAGCCAGTGGCGACCGCCGTAGCGGCACCGACGACCATCGCCGCCGGCACGAGCGGCAGCGTCAGCGGCTCGACGACCGTGAGCAAGCCGCGCCTGTGGGGCCCGCCGCCCACGCAGGTGCCGCACCGCTACGCGCTGGTGGCGACCGTGCGCCAGGACGGCCGTGTCGTCGACCGCACCGAGACACCGTTCGGCATCCGCACCGTGCGCTTCGATCCGAACCGGGGACTCCTCGTCAACGGCGAGCACATCCCCTTGCGCGGCGTGAACAACCACCACGATCTGGGCGCGCTGGGCGCCGCGTTCAACGTGCGCGCGGCCGAGCGCCAGCTGGAGATCATGCGCGCGATGGGCGCCAACGCCGTCCGCCTGAGCCACAATCCGCCCGACCCGCAGTTGCTGGACCTGGCGGACCGCATGGGCTTCCTCGTGATGGACGAAGTGTTCGATTCGTGGGAGCGCAAGAAGACGCCGCTGGACTTCCACCTGGTCTTCCCCGACTGGCACGAGCAGGACCTGCGCGCGATGATCCGGCGCGACCGCAACCACCCGTCCATCATCATCTGGAGCATCGGCAACGAGGTCGGCGAGCAGTACACCGACAAGGCCGGCGCCGCCGTGGCGCACGAGTTGCACCGGATCGCCCGCGAGGAAGATCCGACCCGGCCGACGACGACCGCGATGAACTACGCCAAGTCCGACATGCCGCTGCCCGCGGAGGTCGACGTCATCGGCCTGAATTACCAGGGCGAAGGCATCCGCCAGGATCCGGAATTCGAAGGGACCGACCGGATCCGCACGCCGCCGCAGTACCCGCTGTTCCATGCGACATTCCCGAACAAGATGATCCTCAGCACCGAATCCGCGTCGGCCTTCAGCAGCCGCGGCGTCTATTTGTTCCCGGTGCATCCGTCGAACAGCTCGATCGTCCGCGACGGCCGGGGCGGCGACTCGCACAGCCAGCAGGTCAGCGGCTACGAGCTGTACGCCGTCGATTTCGGCGCGTCCGCCGACAAGGTGTTCGCGCAGCTCGACCGCAACCCGTACGTGGCCGGCGAATTCGTCTGGACCGGTTTCGACTACCTGGGCGAGCCGACGCCCTATTACGGCGCGCGCAGCTCGTATTCCGGCATCGTCGACCTGGCCGGCTTCCCGAAGGACCGCTATTACCTGTACCAGTCGCGCTGGCGCCCGGACCTGCCGATGGTCCACGTGCTGCCGCACTGGACGTGGCCGGAGCGCGTGGGCCAGGTCACGCCCGTGCACGTGTTCACGTCGGGCGACGAGGCCGAGCTGTTCGTCAACGGCAAGTCGCAGGGCCGCCAGAAGAAGGCGCCGTACGCCTACCGCCTGCGCTGGGATGCCGTGAAGTACGAGCCGGGCGAGATCACGGTCGTCGCGTACAAGAACGGCAAGGAATGGGCGAAGGAAACCGTCAGGACGGCCGGCGCTCCCGCCGCGCTGCAGGCGCAGGCCGACCGCACGGCGCTCGCCAGCGACGGGCGCGATCTCGCCTTCGTCACCGTGCGCATCGTCGACAAGGATGGGCTGCCCGCGCCGCGCGCGCACGACCGCGTGCGCTTCACCGTCGAGGGACCGGCGGACCTCGTCGCCACCGACAACGGCGATGCGACGAGCTTCGAATCGTTCCAGGCGAAGGACAGGGCCGCGTTCAACGGCCTCGTGCTGGGCATCGTGCGGACCCGGGCGGGTGCCGGCGGCACGATCACCGTGCGCGCGGACGGTGCCGGGCTGAAGGGTGCTGTCGTGACGTTGCGCAGCCGTCCGGCAACCCCGTAGAACGTGCATTTGTTCAAGAACTTTTTCACAAACATAACGTGACGAGGCTCATCGACGGTTGGTGCTAAGCTTGCCCTGCATCGCACCATCGGAGGGCCTCGGTTATGCCGGAAGCACGCCACGAAGTCGTCGTCGTCACGGGTGCCAGCGCGGGGATCGGCCGCGCCGCGGTACAGCAATTCGCCCGCGCCGGCGCACGCATCGCGCTGATCGCGCGCGACCCGGAACGCCTGGAAGCGGCGCGTGCGGAAGCCGAACGGCTCGGCTCGCCGCAAGCGATCGCGATCTCCGCCGACATGGCGGACCACGCCCAGGTCGAGGCCGCCGCCCAACGGGCCGAGACCGAACTGGGCCCCATCGACATCTGGATCAACAATGCGATGGCGACCGTGTTCGCGCCGTTCGCAGATATTTCTCCGGAAGACTTTCGCCGCGTCACCGACGTCACCTACCACGGCTTCGTGTGGGGCACGATGGCCGCGCTGAAACGCATGCGGCCCCGCAACCGGGGCACCATCGTGCAGGTCAGCTCGGCGCTCGCGTACCGCTCGATCCCGCTGCAATCGCCCTACTGCGGCGCCAAGCACGCGATCAAGGGTTTTACCCAATCCATCCGCACGGAACTCGAGCATGAACGGAGCGACATCCACGTCGCCGTGGTCGACATGCCGGGCGTGAACACGCCGCAGTTCGAGTGGTGCAAGACCACGTTGACGCACCATCCGAAGCCGATCGGCACGTATTACCAGCCCGAGGTCGCCGCGCGCGCCATCTACTGGGCGGCCCATGCGCGCCGGGCCGAGATCTGCGTCGGCGCGCCGACCTTGTCCACCGTGATGGCCGAGAAATTCGTCCCGCGCCTGCTCGACCGGTACCTGGCCCGCAAGGGCGTGGCGGGCCAGCAGGGCCCGCGGCCCATCCCGGCCGACCGGCCGAACAACCTGTGGCGGCCCGTGCCCGGACCGTATGCCGCGCACGGCACCTTCGACGACGGCGCGAGCACGCGCAGCATGCAGCTGTGGGCGACGACGCACCGCGCGTGGCTGCTGGCCGGCATCGGCGCCGCCGGCGTGGCACTGGGCCTGAGGCAGCTGCGCAGACACTGAACACTTAACGAGGACACGACATGAGCAAATCCGTAGGCGACTTCTTCGTCGAACGCCTGTACGAATGGGGCGTCCGTACCATCTTCGGCTATCCCGGCGACGGCATCAACGGCGTGCTGGGCGCGCTGGACCGCGCGCAAGGCAAGATCCAGTTCATCCAGGTGCGGCACGAGGAAATGGCCGCGTTCATGGCCGCCGCGCACGCCAAGTTCACGGGCGAGCCGGGCGTGTGCCTGTCGACGGGCGGCCCCGGCGCGGCCCACCTCGTGACGGGCCTGTACGACGCCAAGTGCGACCACGTGCCGGTACTCGCCATCTGCGGCCAGGCGCCGACGACGGCGCGCGGCGCGCACTACCAGCAGGAGCTGAACCTGGACCGCCTGTTCCAGGACGTGGCGGATTACGTGTACGAGGCGAGCCAGCCGTCGCAGGTGCGCCACCTGCTCGACCGCGCCATGCGCACGGCGCTGGGCCGCAACGGCGTCAGCGTCCTCGTGCTGCCGAACGACCTGCAGGAAAAGCCGTACGAAGACCCGCCGCGCAAGCACGGCTCGGTGTTCTCCGGCATCGGCTACACGAAGCCGCGCGTCGTTCCGTACGAGGCCGATCTCGTACGCGCGGCCGACGTGCTGAACGCGGGCAGCAAGGTCGCGATCCTCGTCGGCGCCGGCGCGCTGCGGGCGACCGACGAAGTCATCGCCGTGGCCGAGCGCCTGAAGGCCGGCTGCGCCAAGGCCCTGCTGGGCAAGGCCGCCCTGCCCGATCACCTGCCGTGGGTGACGGGCTCCATCGGCATCCTCGGCACGAAGGCCAGCTGGGAGATGATGAACGACTGCGACACCCTGCTGCTGGTCGGCACGGGCTTTCCGTACGCGGAATTCCTGCCGAAGGAAGGCAAGGCGCGCGCGGTGCAGATCGACATCGACCCAACGATGCTGAGCATACGCTTCCCGGCCGAGGTCAACCTGCACGGCGACAGCGCCGAAACGCTGCGTTTGCTGCTGCCGCTGCTGAAGGACAAGACCGACACCGACTGGCGCGCGAAGATCGAACAGGAAGTGCGCGAATCGTACAAGACGCTGGAAGAACGGGCACTGGCATCCGCGAACCCGATCAACCCGCAGCGCGTGTGCTACGAGCTGTCGCCGCTGCTGGCGCGCGACGCGATCGTCACGAGCGATTCCGGCTCCTGCGCGAACTGGTATGCGCGCGACCTGAAGGTGCAGCGCGGCCAGATGTATTCGCTGTCCGGCGGCCTCGCGTCGATGGGCGCGGCCGTGCCGTATGCGATCGCCGCCAAGTTCGCGCACCCGGACCGCCCCGTGATCGCGCTCGTCGGCGACGGCGCCATGCAGATGAATAACATGGCGGAGCTGATCACCGTGGCCAAGTACTGGAAGCGGTGGAAGGACCCGCGCTGGATCGTGTGCGTCTTCAACAACCAGGACCTGAACCAGGTGACGTGGGAACAGCGCGTCATGGAAGGCAATCCGAAGTTCGAGGCGACGCAGCAGATCCCCGACGTCCCGTACCACCGCTTCGGCGAATTGATCGGGCTGAAAGGCATCTTCTGCAACGATCCCGACCAGGTGGGCGAAGCGTGGCGCGAGGCGCTGGCGGCCGACCGTCCCGTCGTCCTCGAATTCAAGACGGACCCGGAAGTGCCGCCGCTGCCCTCGCACATCACGCTGGAGCAGGCCAGGCACTTCATGACGACGATCGCCAAGGGCGACCCGAGCGAAGGCTCGATGCTGGCCGGCGTGGCGAAGCAGGTGCTCAGCACCCTCCTCCCCGGAGACAGGAGGTGAACACGGTGGCGCCCGCCCGCGCGCGCCCCACGGCGCGTGCGCTCGGCGCCGCCACCCTCGGCCTGGCGCTGGGCGCTTTGTTGCTGCGACGGCGACTGCCCGCGCCCCCGCCGCCCGCACCTGACCGGACCGCCGACCGCTTGTACCAGGCCGCCGCGCTGCTGGCCGCGTCCGTGCTGAGCGACAGCGCGCTGGAACACTACCGGGGCGGCTTCGAGAACCCCGGCATGTTCGCGCCGCTCGCCAGCGCGGCCGTCGTGCTGGGCTGTGCGCTGCGCGCGAAGCCCTCGTCCGCACCGTATGCGACCGCCTGCGCCGTCGGCACGGCGGGTCTCGGCTTCCACGCGTACAACGTGCTGCGCCGGCCCGGCGGCCTGTCGTGGGCGAATCTGTTCTATGCGGCGCCCCTCGGCGCGCCCGCCGCGCTCACGCTGGCCGGCGTGCTGGGCCTCGCCGCCCGTCCCGTCGCCGCCGGCGCGCCGACGCTCGCCGGCCTGCCGTCCGGACGCGCGCTGTGCGGCCTGGCCGCATTCGGCCTCACCGGCACGAGCGCGGAAGCGGCGCTGCTGCACTTCCGGGGCGCGTTCCAGCATCCCGCCATGTGGCTGCCCGTCAGCGTGCCGCCCGCGGCGGCCGTGCTGCTGGCCGGCGCGGCGCTGCCCGGCCGGCCAGGCCCGCGCCGCTTGACGGACGCGCTGCTGAAGGCGTGCACGTGGCTGGGCGCGCTGGGGATGGCCTTCCACGCCCGCGGCATCGCAAGGCAGATGGGCGGCTGGCGCAACTGGAGCCAGAACCTGCTTGCCGGCCCGCCGCTGCCGGCGCCGCCCAGCTTTTCCGCGCTCGCACTCGCCGGCCGCGCCGCGCTGGCGCTGCGTGCGGCGCAGGAGCGGCCATGAACGAGGACGCTCCCACGCCGCGCTTTCCCGGCTACGACGTGCTGGCCAGGTGGGACAGCCCGTCGTTCGACGGCATCACCCGTAACACGCTCGCGGCCCGGCTGGACGACGTGCCGCCGCGGCGCTGGCTGACGCAGGACGAGTGGGACCTGCTGGATGCGATCAACGCGCGCCTGCTGCCCCAGCCCGACCGCGCGCAACCGATCCCGATCACGCCGTGGATCGACGCCATGCTGCACGACGACCGCGGCGAGGGCTACCGCCATCCGGACATGCCCCCGCTGCGCGCCGCCTGGCGCGAGGGCCTGGCCGCCGTCGACGACGAGGCGCGCCGGCTGCACGACCGGCCGTTCGTCCGGCTCGATGCGGACGCGCAGGACGCGCTCCTGCATGCCCTCGAAGGCGGCCGCGCCATGTCTCCCCGCTGGCAGGGTCTCGACGCGCGGCGCTTCTTCATCCATCACCTGCTCAAGACGGCGGCCGGCTTCTATTACGCGCATCCCCTCGCCTGGAACGAGATCGGCTTCGGCGGGCCGGCGAACCCCCGCGGGTACGTGCGCCTCGGGTTCGACAGCCGCGACCCGTGGGAAGCGAAGGAGGCGCGGTGACCGCGTCACGGACAGGCGGCGGCCGCGCACCCGACGTGTTCGAGCGCGGAGGCTGGGTGACGATGCGCGAATACGGCGACGACGAGGTGGTGGATTTCGCCATCGTCGGCGCCGGCGCGGGCGGCGCCACGCTCGCGTGCAAGCTGGCGGAAGCCGGCTTCTCCGTCGTCGTGCTGGAAGCGGGCCCGTTCTGGCGCCCGCTGGAGGATTTCGCGTCGGACGAGGAAGCGCAGCAACAGCTGTACTGGCTGGAAGAGCGCCTGTCCGGCGGCGCCGATGCGCTGGCCCTCGGCGGGAACAATTCCGGCTGGGGCGTGGGCGGGTCGACCGTCCACTTCAGCATGATCTCGCTGCGCTTCCGGCCCGAGTGGTTCCGCTCGCGCAGCCAACTGGGCTACGGCTTCGACTGGCCCATCACGTACGACGAACTGGCGCCCTATTACGACGAGGCGGAGCGGGCGCTGGCCGTGTCCGGACCGATCGACTATCCGTGGGGTCCGCCGCGCCGCCGCTACCCGTACCGCGAACACGAGATGAACGCGGCGGGCCTCGTGCTCGCGCGCGGCGCGGAAAAGATGGGCATCAGGTGGTCATCCGTGCCGCTGGCGACCGTGTCCGCACCGCGCGGCAAGTCGCCGCCGTGCGTGTACCGGGGCTTCTGCAACTTCGGCTGCGCGACGAATGCGAAGCAGAGCGCGCTGATCGTGTGGATCCCGCGCGCGCTGGCGGCGGGCGCGGAAGTGCGCGACCTCGCGATGGCCGGACGCATCGAACTGGGAGAAGACGGCCGCGCGGCGGGCGTGCACTATCGCCGCAACGACGCCTGGCGCTTCCAGCGCGCGCGCAACGTCGTCGTCTCGGGCTATGCGATCGAGACGCCGCGCCTGCTGCTGAATTCCGCGTGCGGCCGCTTCCCGCAAGGCCTCGCGAACGGCTCGGGC
The DNA here is from genome assembly GCF_047302885.1 of Massilia sp. CT11-137. NCBI lineage: Bacteria > Pseudomonadati > Pseudomonadota > Betaproteobacteria > Burkholderiales > Oxalobacteraceae > Massilia > Massilia sp. CT11-137. The sequence goes on along the minus strand of NZ_JBKYMP010000002.1, from coordinate 2,407,735 downwards.
CTCGTCGGCACGCACCTGACGACGCACGCCGGCCCCGGCGTGTGGGCCCGCTTCGACGAAGCCATCCGCTGGTACAAGGGCCCGCCCAACATGGCCGTGTGCGAGCACTGGAATTACACGGACGCGGGCAAGGATTTCCATGGCGGCTATGCGTTCATGAGCCAGGGCCCGCTGCCGCGCGCGTGGGCCCAGCTGCTCGTGACGGAGCGGCATCTATGGGGCATGGCGCTGCGCCGCGAGATGGCGGACTACAACCACATGGCGGGCCTCGTCGCGGTCGCCGAGACGGAGCCGCGCGCGTGCAACCGCGTGGCGCTGGCGGATGTGCGCGACCGCCACGGCCTGCCCGTCGCGCACGTGACGTTCGAATATTCCGCCAACGACCGCCGCATGCAGGACCACGCGCGCCGCTTCATGGGCGAGATGCTGGCGGCGGCCGGCGGCAAGGACGCCTGGACGAGCGACGACACGAGCCACATCCTCGGCACGTGCCGGATGGGCAGCGACCGGGAGACGAGCGTCGTGGATGCGGACGGCCGCAGCTGGGACGTGCCGAACCTGTGGATCTGCGACGGCTCGCTGTTCCCGACGGCGGGCGGCGTGAACCCGTCGCTGACGATCCAGGCCCTCGCCTGCCGCATGGGCGCGCGCATCCGGGCGCTCGCGGCGCGCGGGGAATTGTAGGAAGGACCGGACATGAGCAAGGTAGCCAGCATCTTCGACCTCGAATGCCTCGCGCGGGAGCGCCTGCCCGGCGTCGTGTTCGACTACATCCACGGCGGCAGCGAACAGCAGCTGACCGTGCGGCGCAACCTGGACGACATGCGCGCGCTCGCGCTGCGCCAGCACAGCCTGCGCGACGTGTCGCACCGCGACACCGGCGTCACGATGGCGGGCGACCCCGCGCGCATCCCGCTTGCCCTCGGCCCGACGGGCCTCGCGGGCCTCACGTGGGCCAACGGCGAATGCGAGGCGGCGCGCGCGGCGGTGGACTTCGGCGTGCCGTTCTGCCTGTCGACGTGCTCCATCAATTCGATCGAGGACGTGGCGGAGGCGATCGACAAACCGTTCTGGTTCCAGCTGTACCTGATGAAGGACCACAAGGTCAACGAAAGCCTGATGCGCCGCGCCCACGATGCAAACTGCTCGGCGCTCGTGCTGACCATCGACCTGCACACGCAGGGCAAGCGCTGGGCCGACGAAAAGCACGGCCTCGCGGTGCCGCCGCGCCTGACGCCGGCGAACATCATGCAGATGGTGGGCCACCCGCGCTGGCTCGCGAACATGGCGGGCAGCAAGCGCCATACGTTCGGCAATTTCGAGCACGAGATCAAGGAGGCCGGCTCCATCGGCTCGCTGTCGAAGTGGATCGAGGAGCAGTTCGATCCTTCGTTCGACGTGAACACGGCGCGCTGGGTGCGCGAGAAATGGCAGAGGAAGCTGATCCTGAAAGGCGTGATGAACCCGGACGACGCGCGCACTGCCATCGACATCGACGCGGACGCCATCATCGTGTCGAACCACGGCGGGCGCCAGCTGGACGGCGCGCCGTCGTCGATCTCCGTGCTGCCGGAAATCGTCGATGCCGTGGGCGGCCGCATCGAAGTCCTGTTCGACGGCGGCATCCGCACGGGCGGCGACATCGTCAAGGCGATCGGCCTCGGCGCCCACGCCTGCCTGTCCGGGCGCGCGTGGCTGTACGGCCTGGCCGCGCGCGGGCGCGAAGGCGTCGCGTGCGCCCTCACCCTGCTGGAACAGGAACTGCAGGACTGCATGCTGCTCACGGGCCTCGACAACCTGCAGCGCATCGAGCCGGGCGTCGTCACCGCGCAGCCGCCGCTGGGGAGGCGCTGAATGCTGCCGTTCATGTTCGCCACCGGAATCGAGAACAGCGCGCCGACGATAGCCAATGGCCGCATCCGCCGCGACCAGATGGAAGAATGCGGCCACTACCGGCTGTGGCAGACGGACTTCGCGCTGGTGGCGCACCTGGGCGTCCGCACCCTGCGCTACGGCGTGCCGCTGCACCGCACGTGGCTGGGGCCGGACCGCTACGACTGGGCATTCGCGGACCAGGCGTTCGGGACACTCCAGCGGCTCGGCATCGACCCCGTCGCCGACCTGTGCCACTTCTGCGTGCCGGACTGGGTCGGCAACTTCCAGAACCCGGATTTCCCGGCGCTGTTCCAGGGCTATGCCCGGGCCTTCGCGACGCGCTATCCGTGGATCCGGCTGTACACGCCCGTCAACGAGATGTACGTGTGCGCGAAATTTTCCGCGCTGTTCGGGTGGTGGAACGAACAGGCACGCGATTTCCGGTCGTACGTGACGGCGCTGAAGCACCTGGCCCGCGCCAACGTGCTGGCGATGCACGAGATCGTGACGCTGCGCCCCGACGCCGTGTTCATCCAGAGCGAATCGAGCGAATACTTCCACGCGACGCATCCCGACGCCGTCGCGGAAGCCGAACGGCGCAACCGGCTGCGCTTCCTGTCGCTCGACTTCAACTACGGCCGCCCGCTCGAGCCGGTACAGCGCGAGTTCGTGCTGGCGCACGGCATGACGCCGGACGAATGCCGCTTCTTCGAAGACCACGCGCTGCGCGACCGCTGCATCCTCGGCACCGATTACTACATGACGAACGAACACGACGTCGAACCGGACGGCACGGCGCGCGATGCGGGCGAGACACTTGGGTACGCGATGATCGCGCAGGAATACGCACAGCGCTACGGCCTGCCGCTGATGCACACGGAGACGAACCTCGACCAGGGTCCGCACGGCGACGAAGCGCGCGAGTGGCTGCGCTGCCAGTGGGCACACGTGCGCGGCCTGATGCGGAGCGGCGTGCGGGTCGTCGGCTTCACGTGGTATTCGCTGACCGACCAGGTCGACTGGCACATCGAACTGCGCGAAGCCCGCGGCATCGTCAATCCGCGCGGGCTGTACGACCTGGACCGCCGCATCCGGCCCGTCGGGACGGCGTACCGCGACCTGATCGCGGCCTGGGATGGACGACTGTCCACAAACCTGACCGGCGACGCCGACGCTCATCGCCAGTCATGGACTTCCAACGACAAAAAGCCAGGGCACGAGTGATGACGGGCACATCACCGTCGGCAGCCCGTGGGCCGGTTTCCCGACGGCGGGCTACCGGACCGCGCGCTTCGTCGACGACGGCACCGGCAACCCGGTGCCGGAACCGGGCACGCTGGCGCTGCCGGGCCTCGGCCGCGCGGGTGCCACCGCCGCGCGCCGGCGCAAGACGTAGCCGCCGGTCACGGGCCGCTTGACGCGGCGGCCCGGCTGCGGTCTACTCCGGGCGCCACCACCACGCCCACGATCCATGACCTTTGCACCGCTGCTCGACATCGTCAACCTGATCCCGCGCGGCCTGATCCTGCCGCCCGCCAGCCTGTTCCTCGTCATCGTCATCGGCCTCGTGCTGTGGCGCCGCCGGCCGCGCGCCGGCCGCATCGTCGCCGGCACCGGGTTCGCGCTGCTGGCCTTCCTGTCGACGACGGGCGGCGCCACTCTCCTCGTCGCACCGCTGGAGCGGTTGACGGCCCCGCTGCAGGAACCCGAGCGCGCCGGCGCCCAGGCCATCGTCGTGCTGGCGGCCGGCCGCGTGCGGCATGCCCCCGAATACGGGGACCGCGACATCCCCGACTACATCGCCCTCGCGCGCCTGCGCTACGGGGCGCACCTGCAGCGCAAGACGGGACTGCCCATCCTCGTCAGCGGCGGCAACGGCGGCGTCGACAAGGGCAACTCCGGCGGCTCGGAAGCCGACAGCATGGCCGCCGCCCTGCGCGAAGATTTCGGCGTGCCGGTGAAGTGGCTCGAGGGCCGCTCCGGCGACACGGCGGAGAACGCGGCCTTCAGCGCCGCCATCCTGCGCGCGGACGGCATCCACCGGATCCTGCTCGTCACCGACGCGATGCACATGCCGCGCGCCAGCGCCGTGTTCGCGCGCGCCGGGCTGGACGTCGTCAGCGCGCCCACGATGTTCTTCGGCCGCCAGCCGCTGTCGATCCATGCCTGGGTGCCCAGCGCCGAGGGCATGCGCCGGTCGTGGTATGCGACGTACGAGTGGATCGGCCTCGCCTGGTACCGCGTGCGCGCGGCGGGCGGCCGCTGATTCACCGTCCGGCGAGCGTCGCGCACACCCTGTTGCGCCCGCCCCGCTTGGCGGCATACAGTTGCGCATCCGCGGCGCCGATCAGCGCTTCGGACGACGCGGGCAGCACCGGCGCCTGCGCGGGCACGGACGCGATGCCGAAGCTCGCCGTCGCCTTGACGGTTGCGCCGGGCGCGTCGGCGAAGGCCGCGCGGATGCGTTCCGCGAGCGTCTGCGCGCCCGCGAGGTCCGTCTGCGGCAGTACGAGCAGGAATTCCTCGCCGCCGTAGCGGACCACGCTGTCGACCGTGTCGCGCGTGAGCGACAGCAGCAGGCCGGCGAAATCCGCCAGCACCTGGTCGCCGGCCGCGTGGCCGTAGGTGTCGTTGATGCGCTTGAAATGGTCGAGATCGCACAGGACCACCGACAGCGGCGTGCCGTAGCGCCTCGTGCGCTCCAGCTCCGCGTTCAACAGGCCTTTTTGCAGGAAGCGGCGGTTGTAGCAGCCGGTCAGCGGATCGCGGTCGGCCAGCTGCTGCAGCTGGATCGACGCGCGGAACTGTTCGCGCTGGGCGACGTGGAAGCGGCGCGCGGCGATATAGCCGAGCGCATTGCCCATCACGAGCAGCAGTACGAGGGTCAAGAGATCGTCCGCCCGCAGATTGCCCTGGATGACCAGCAGCGCGGCGAACACGATGCTCGACCCGACGCCGATCGCCACCGCGTAGATGAAACGGTTGGGGATCGTGACGTAGACCGCCATCAGGATCAGCGCCTGCGACATCGCATTCCACGCCAGCACCTCCGGCTGGAACCAGCACACGACCATGAACACGGCCAGCGCGACGACGAGCAGCGTACACGCGGCCCGGATCGACACCCGCACCGACTGCGGGCGGCGGACGATGGCCGCGAAGCAGCCCAGGCCCACGAGCGCCACGACGATGCGCAGGCCCATGAGCATCCACGCGATCGCCGTGGCGCCGAGGGTGGCGAAGTCGGTGGCCGCGAACGCGACGTAGAACGCGGCCGCGAACAGCAGGCTGGCCTTCAGCTGGCGGTTCCGCTCGGGCAGGAAGTGGCGCGTGAAGCGTGACTCGCTGGCCCGGTCCGCGAATTCGGCACGGCGGTAGTCGATGGTCAGGCTGGGACGTTGGGGATCTTGGGGCAACACGGCGGGATTCGGTGGAAGCGGGGCGAATGGCGGCAACCAGTCATTTTAATTCAAGGTAACTAAATTTGCCATACGGAAATTTACTTACAACGCTTACCGGCTCCCCAACCGCGGCGCCACCGTCGCCGGCTGTTGCCACGGCGCCTTGAGTGCCGTGCGCGTCGTGTAATCCGTCAGCGCGAGCCCGAACAGCAGCGCGAGCGTGACGGCGCCCGCGACGGCCGCGAGCCGCAGCAGCGCGGGCGCGCGCTTCAGGCGCATGAACACGAACGCCACCAGCAATGCCTTCGCCAGCGCCACTGCGAGGCTGATCGCCGTGTTCAGCCAGCCCAGGCGCAGCAGCGCGCAGGTGGCCGTCGTGGCCAGCAGCGCCATCAGCGCGAGCCACGTGAACACGAGGGGGCGTACGGTCCGGTCCACGTCAGCCTCCCGAGCGCAGGGTCAGGTACAGCAACGGGTACAGGAAGATCCACACCACGTCGACGAAGTGCCAGTACAGGCCGGCCAGTTCCACGGCGTCGGCGCGCGGACTGCGCATCAGCCACAGGCAGGCCGACACGCCGATAAACAGGTGCAGCGCGTGCAGGCCGGTCGCCGCGAAGTACAGCAGGAAGAACAGTTCCATGCCGTAGACGGTGCCCAGGTCCCCGCCGTCGGACGGGTGAAAACCGGCGCCGGGGAACAGGTGCTCGTCGAATTCCTGGTGCCATTCGACGCCCTTGATGGCAAGGAAGACAATGCCCAGCGCCGCCGTCAGCGCCAGCAGGCGCGCGGCGCGGCGGCGATCCCGCATGTCGTTCCCTTTTTGCGCCGCGTGGCCGGCCAGCGCCATGCAGAAGCTGCTGGTCAGCAGGACGGCCGTGTTGACGGTCCCCAGCAGCATGTCCGTGTGGCGGCTCGCCATCCCGGTCGCTTCCGGGTGGTGCATGCGCAGATACAGGTAGCCGAACAGCAGCGGCCCGAAGAACAGCAGCTCGCTGGACAGGAACACCCACATGCCGAACGAGCGCGCGAAGTCCTGCTGCGCGTGGTCGCGGAATTGCGGTTCCAGGACCGGCGCGTTCATGGCCCCTCCGGCGTGTAGGCATACGGCTCGCGCACGACGACCGGCGGCGTCGCGAAATTGTGTTCGGGCGGCGGCGACGCCGTCTGCCATTCGAGCCCCGTGGCCAGCCATGGATTCGCCGGCGCCCGCGCGCCATGGCGCAGCGACCATGCGAGGTAACCGAGCGGCATCAGGTAGCCGATGGCCAGCGTGACGGCGCCCGCGGACGACAGCACGTGCAGCAGCTGGAATTCTTCCGGATAGCTGTGGTAGCGGCGCGGCATGCCCGCATAGCCCAGCAGGTATTGCGGGAAGAAGGTCAGGTTGAAGCCGGCGAAGATCACGAGGGCCGCGATCCTCCCCCACGTTTCCGAATACATCCGCCCCGTGACCTTGGGCCACCAGAAGTGGATGCCGCCCAGGTAGGCCATCACGGAGCCGCCCACCATGATGTAGTGGAAGTGCGCGACGACGAAATAGGTGTCGGACAGGTGCACGTCCAGCGCGAGCGCCGCGAGGAACAGGCCGGTCAGCCCGCCGATCGTGAACAGGCCGACGAAACCCAGCGCGTACAGCATCGGCGCGGAAAAGCGGATGCTGCCCTTGTACAGCGTGGCCGTCCAGTTGAACACCTTGATCGCGGACGGGATCGCGACGAGGAACGACAGCAGCGAAAACACCATCCCCGCGTACATCGACTGGCCGCTGACGAACATGTGGTGGCCCCACACGAGGAAGCCGATGACGGCGATGGCGAGGATCGCGTACGCCATGAAGCGGTAGCCGAACACGGGCCGGCGCGCGAAGCACGGGATGATCTCGCTGGCGACGCCCATCGCCGGCAGCACCATGATGTACACGGCCGGGTGCGAATAAAACCAGAACAGGTGCTGGAACAGCAGCGGGTCGCCGCCCAGCGCCGGGTCGAAGATCCCGACCTGGAACAGCCGCTCGATCGCGACCAGCACCAGCGTCATCGCCAGCACGGGCGTGGCCAGCACGAGGATCAGCGACGTCGCGTAGTTCGCCCACACGAACAGCGGCAGGCGGAACCACCCGAGGCCCGGCGCGCGCAACGTGTGCACGCTGACGATGAAGTTCAGCCCCGTCAGGATCGACGAGAACCCGAGCACCAGCACCCCGCACAGCGCCGCGACGACGTGCGAGTTCGAGAACATCGACGAGAACGGCGTGTAGAACGTCCAGCCGGTGTCGACGCCGCCCGCCAGCAGCGCCCACAGCACGATCGCGCCGCCCGCCATGTACAGGTACCAGCTCGCGAGATTCAGCCGCGGGAAGGCGAGGTCGCGCGCGCCGATCATCAGCGGCATCAGGAAATTCCCCAGCACCGCGGGGATCGACGGGATCAGGAACAGCCACACCATGATGATGCCGTGCGCCGTGAACAGCTTGTTGTACGTGTCGTCGCTGACGAGGTCACCCTGCGGCGTCGCCAGCTCCAGGCGGATCAACGCCGCCGCCACGCCGCCCAGGAAAAAGAACAGGGTGATGGAGATGGCATACAGGACGGCGATGCGCTTGTGGTCGCGCGTCGTCAGCCAGTCGGCCAGCCTGTCACCGCCCGCGAGGTAGCTCGTCATGCGCGCTCTCCCTGATGTATTCGATGATGGCCAGGATGTCTTCCTCGCCGATCTGCCCCGCGAACGACGGCATGATGGGCGCGTAGCCCGCGACGACGTCCTTCGTGGGCACGAGGATGGAATCGCGGACGTACGGCTCGTCGGCCGTCAGCTCGCGGCCGTCCGCGAGATGCACGCGCCGGCCCAGCAGGCCCGTGAGGTCGGGCGCGTGCACGTTCGATCCCGGGTCGTGGCAGCCGCTGCAGCCGTAGCGGCGATACAGTTCGTAGCCGCGCGCCGCCATGCCCGGCTGGTGCGGGCCCGCGTCCAGCCACTGCGCGAACGCCGCCGGCCGCATGACGACGATCCGGCCCAGCATCATCGCGTGCTCCGTGCCGCAGTATTCGGCGCAGTACAGCCGGTATTCGCCCGTGCGGCTGGGCGTGAACACGATGGACGTGTAGCGGCCCGGGACGACGTCCTGCTTCACCCGGAAGTCCGGGACGAAGAAGCTGTGGATCACGTCCTGCGACGTCATCACCATGCGGATCGGCCGGCCCAGCGGCAGGTGCAGCTCGCCCTTTTCCCTGCGGCCGTTGCGGTGCTCCGCCTCCCACATCCACTGCTTCGCGACGACGAACACGGGCATCGCGTTGCTGGGGGCCTGGTACAGCTTCAGGTAGTCGATCGCGCCCCACGCATAGATCCCGAGGAACAGCAGCAGCGGGATCACGGTCCACGCGATTTCGACGGGCAGTCCCTTCTTCGGCACGTGCGTGCGGTCCGCGCCGGAACCGGCCCGGTAGCGGATCGAGAAGCCGACCATCAGCACGAACAGCACCAGCGCGACGGCACCGCACAGCAACAGCAGGCACAGCGCGAGGCTGTCCAGGCGCGTGGCGGAGACGGCGGCGTCCGCCGGGAGCAGGTGGAATTCAGGACGCACGCCGCCCTCCCCGCCGCCACAGCCAGCCCAGGAACAGCAACGGCAACAGCAGCACGCCTGCGCGCACGAACGCCAGCGCACCCGCCGTGTGGCGGCCGGACGTGGGCGCGAAGTGCGCGCACAGCATCAGCACCTGCTCGCCGAACGAGGGCGTCGGTGTCCTGACCGCGGCGCGCAGCGCGGCCGGATCGAAGCGCACGCCGGAGAAGGCGCGCGCGATGCGGCCGTCGGCGTCCAGCACGACGAAGCCGGCCGCGTGGGCCAGCTCGCCCGTGTCCTTGTCCGCCACGGCGCGGTAGCCGAGGGCGTTCTCCAGCCGCGCCAGCGTTTGCGCGTCGCCAGTCAGCAGCGCGAGATCGCGCGCGCCGCCGGGCAGCAGCGCGGCATACGCGCGCTTTCTCTCCGTGGCCGCGGCGGCGCCGTCGCGCGGATCGATGGAGAGGCCGACGAGGCGATAGTCCCCGGCCGCGAGCCCGGACAGCGCGAGCGCCTGCAGCACGCCTTCGAACACCGTGCTGCACAGGTTCGGGCACGTGTAATAGCCGGGCACCAGCACCACCGGACGGTCGAACAACGCGGCCAGCCGGACGGGTTGCCCGGCATCGTCGCGCAGCACGGCGTCGAGCGGCAGCCGGGTGCCGGGCACGGGATCGAAGCGCGCGGCCGGGGGCGGCGGCAGTTGCAGGGCCTGGGCGGCGGCCGGACCGCTGGCGAGCATCAGCAGGAAGGCGAGTGCGGCGATCATCTCGCCCCCTTCGCCGCCATCAGCTTCATGGCCTCGTCCAGCGGAATCCGGGCGATGCCGGCTTCGCGGTCGACCCAGCCATAGCTGCCCGTCGCGCGGCGCTTCTCCTCGAAGTAGGCGGCGCGGTCCGGCTGCGGGGCCGGCTGCAGCAGCGGCGCCTTGCCGGCGAATGCGTGAGGCGGCGTGTTCGCGGCCGGCGCCTGCTCGCGCAGCATCAGCGCGGCCGCGCCGAGCGCACAGGCGATGCCGGCCACGATGATGCAGGCGCCGACGCGCAGGCCGCGCAGATCGAGATCGCCGCCCGTGTAGTCAGGCATGGACACTCTCCTTTCTCGTCCTGTCCAGCGCGAGCCACGCCGCCAGTCCGAACCCGGCCGCGACGAGCGGCGCGAGCCACAGCCAGTGGCGCGTCAAATGCTCGACGGACGGCAGCACGAGCCACCAGCAGTCCAGCAGGTGAGCCGCCAGCAGCGCGGCGGCCAGCACGCCCATCAGCGCGGGCGCCGTCTTCGCGTGGCGCGAAAGCAGGATGCACAGCGGCCCGGCGAAGTGGCCGACGACGAGCACCCACGCGACGGCCTGCCAGCCGGGCGCGCCGCGGCGCAGGTACCACGCGATTTCGTGCGGCAGGTCCGCGGCCCAGATGATCAGGAATTGCACGTACGCGAGGTAGGCCCACGTCAGCACGTACATCATGAGCAGGTTGCCGAGGTCGGGCAGGCGCTTGCGCGCGGCGCCGCGGTCGATCAGCAGCACGGCCAGCGCGAGCCCCGTCAGCATCTGGCCCGTGCCCGCCAGCCAGCCGAACACGCTGGAATACCACTCGGGCTGCAGCGACATGATCCAGTCCACGGCCGCGAGACTCACGGAGAAGCCGTAGGCGACCAGGCACAGGGCGGCACGCAAAGGCGACCGCGTGCGGGCGCGCGTCTCGACGATGGCAAGTCCGCACCACAGCAGCAGATAGCCGATGCTGCGGATCGTGAAGAAGACGGGACTCAGCCACATCTGGCGGAATGCGCCGTCCTGCACGCCGTGCTGCCACGGATACAGCAGCGGTGCGCCCAGCAGCACGGGCAGGAACAGAATGCACGCGAGCGGCAGCCAGCGCGCCGCACGCAGCAGCGGGCCGCGGATCGTCTCGCCCCACGCGCCGCCCGTCAGCTGGTGCAGCCACACGTTGGCGAGACCGCCCAGCAGCGCGCCCGTGATGAACCACCACGCGGCGAGATAGCTGGCCAGCAGCGCGCGCAGGTCGAGGCGCCAGCCGGCGACGGCGGCGACGAGCGCGAGAATCGCGAGCGTGCGCGCCTTCATGGCTGCGCTCCCAGGTGCGCGCGCACGTCCGGCGGCAGGCTCGCCGCGTCCGCATGCTGGCTCAGTTGCAGCGCGCGGATGAAGGCGACGATGGCCCAGCGGTCGGCGGGCTCCACGCGGTCGCCGTACGGCGCCATCACGCCGTAGCCGTTCCTGATGACGTCGTAGATGTGGCGGTCGGGCGCATTGCGCAGGCGGTCCTGGTGATACGTCGGCGGCGCCGGGAAGCCGCGCCGCACGACGAGGCCATCGCCGTCGCCGGCCGGGCTGTGGCAAGGCATGCAATAGATCATGTAGCGGTCGTGGCCGCGCTTCAGCAGGGCCATGTCGACGGGATACGGGTTCGTCTGCGCGTCTTCCGCCAGCGCGTCGCGCCGCACGAGGTCCGTGCCCGCGCGGCCGCCGGAACTGTCGGCGAACGCGCCCCGCGCACGCGGTTCCGTGCCGGCGACGGGCTGCCGTACGGACGCGCCGTCCTCGAACAGCGCGCTCGGCGCGTACGTTTTATAGCGCGGCTGGTCGTACATGTCCTGCTTCGCGCCTTCGCAGCCGGCCAATGCGCACAACGACAGCGCAAACAGCGGAAGAAGCGGGATGCGCTTCATGCCGGCACCTCGCGCAGCAGCAGCGGGTGCAGTTCCTCCAGCAGGTCGCGCGCCGGGCCGGGCGCGAACACGGGATCGCGCGCGGGCAGGCACAGGAAGAAGCGGTTGCGGCTCGCCAGTTCGAATTCCTCGACCTCGAACAGCGGATGGTACAGCCGCGGCAACCCGTTCAGCACGAGCATCGCGAGCACGGCCGCCACGGCCGCGCCGAGGATCGTGATCTCGAACGTGGCCGGAATGAACGCGGGCCAGCTGTGCAGCGGCCGGCCGCCGATGTTGATCGGGTAGTCGATGACGGCCGCATACCATTGCAGGAAGTACGTCCCGGCCCCGCCGAGGATCCCGCCCAGCAGCGTGAGCGGCGCGATCCAGCCCTTGTCGGCGCCGACGATGTCGTCCAGCCCTTCGATCGCGAACGGCGAATAGGCCTCCACGCGCGTGTAGCCGTTCGCGCGCGCATGGCGCGCGGCCGCGCACAGCGCGTCCGCGCTGGGAAACTCGGCCAGCAGGCCGTACACGCCCGGTCCGCTCATGCCTCCCCCTTCGCCGATTCGCGTACCAGCTCGCGCATCTCCGCGATCGAGATCAGCGGCAGGAAGCGCACGAACAGCAGGAACAGCCAGACGAACAGCGCGATGGAACCGAACAGCGTGATCCAGTCCCAGCGCGTCGGATAGAACATGCCCCACGCGGACGGCAGGAAGTCGCGGTGCAGCGACGTGACGACGATGAGGAAGCGCTCCATCCACATGCCGCAGTTGATGACGAGGCTCAGCACGAACAGCAGCGCCGCGCTGTGACGTACGCGCCGGAACCAGAACAGCTGCGGCACCAGCACGTTACAGGCCAGCATGGCCAGATACACGGGACCGTACGGCCCCGTGAAACGGTTGACCGTCATGTAGCGCTCGTAGATGTCGCCGCTGTAGAACGACGTGAAGATCTCCGCGAGGTAGCCGTAGCTCACGAGCCAGCACGTGGCCAGCAGCACCTTGGCCGCGTTGGCGAGATGCCGGCCCGTGATGAAATCCTGCAGGCCGAACGCGGCGCGCAGCGGGATCGCGAGCGTCAGTACCATCGCGAAGCCGGAGAACAGCGCGCCGGCGACGAAGTATGGCGGGAAGATCGTCGAATGGTAGCCGGGCGTGTTCCCGACGGCGAAGTCGAGCGACACGATCGTGTGCACCGACACGACGAGCGGCGTCGCCAGCCCCGCCAGCAGCAAATATGCCCATTCGTAGCGCGCCCAGTGCCGCGCCTCGCCGCGCCAGCCCAGCGCCAGCAGGCCGTACGCGATCTGGCTTTTCCTTTGGCCGCGCTGGCCGGCGCGGTCGCGCAGGGTGGCGAGGTCCGGGATCAGGCCCACGTACCAGAACAGCAGCGACACGGTCAGGTAGGTCGCGATGGCGAAGAAGTCCCAGACCAGGGGGCTGCGCCACTGCGGCCACACGTTCATCACGTTCGGATAAGGCACGAGCCAGTAGAAGAACCACGGCCGGCCCAGGTGCAGGATCGGGAACAGGCCCGCGATGCCCGCCGCGAACAGCGTCATCGCCTCGGCGAAGCGGTTGATCGACGTCCGCCACTTCTGGCGCAGCAGCAGGAGCACGGCGGAGATGAAGGTACCGGCATGGCCGATCCCGATCCACCACACGAAGTTACCGATGGCGAAGCCCCACGCGACGGGAATGTCGACGCCCCAGATGCCGATCCCCTTCACGAGCAGCCAGGAAACGGCGGCCAGCAGCGCGCACACGCCCGCGGACGCGACGAGGAACGCCGTCCACCAGCGCCAGCCGAAATGGCCCGTGAGGACGATGCCCGCGATCTTGTCCGTGACGCTCGCATAGCCCCAGCCGGGGCGCAGCACGTCGGTATTCTCCGGGGTACTCATTCCAGCTCCGGATCCGGGTTCAGCACGCGCCTGAGGTAACTCGTGCGCGGGCGCGTGTTGAGTTCTTCCAGTAGGTGGTAATCGAGCGGCGACGCCTTCGCCGCGACGACGTCGCTGGCGGGGTCGTTCAGATCGCCGAAGCGGATCGCGCGCGTGGGGCACACGGCCTGGCACGCGGTGACCATCTCGCCGTCGCGGATGCGCCGTCCCGCCTTCTCGGCCTCGATGCGGGCGCGGGTGATCCGCTGCAGGCAGTAGCTGCATTTCTCCATCACGCCGCGCCGGCGCACCGTCACCTCGGGATTCTGCAGCGCCTTCAGGCTTTCCACTTTTTGGTTCGCGTACTGCAGGAAGTTGAAGCGCCGGACCTTGTACGGGCAGTTGTTGGAGCAGAAGCGCGTGCCGATGCAGCGGTTGTAGACCTGCACGTTGAGGCCTTCGCTGTCGTGCATCGTGGCGCCGACCGGGCACACTTCCTCGCACGGCGCGTGCTCGCAATGCATGCACGGCACGGGCTGGAACAGGGTGCGCGGGCCGGCCACGTAGCGGTCGACGCGGATCCAGTGCATGCTGCGGCCCCGCGCCACTTCCTCCTTGCCGACGACGGGGATGTTGTTCTCGGCCTGGCACGCGATCGTGCACGATGCGCAGCCGATGCACGCATTCAGGTCGATCGCCATGCCCCATTTGTAGTCCTTGTATTCGCGTTCGGGATACATCGACGCCTGCTCCGGCCGCTCGCGTGCCAGTTCGCGCACGTGGACGCGAACTTGAACCGGACTGCGGCCCTGCATGTCGACTTCCTTCTGGCGGAACACGAGATCGTGCGTGCGGCCCGTGCGCTCGACCGTCAGCGCGGGCAGGGAAACGCGGGTGCGCAGCCGGTACGCGTCGAAGCCGACGCCCTCCCCGACGCCGCCCGCCGCGCGCCGGCCATACCCCAGCGGCAGCGTGACGACGCCCTCGGCCTGCCCCGCCACGACGAGCACCGGCGCATCGACCGTCCGCCCGTCCACGCGCAGCCGCGCGACGGCGCCGTCGGCGAGGCCCAGGCGCTGCGCCGTCGCCGGGCCGATCAGCGCCGCGTTGTCCCACGTGAGCGACGTGAGGGGCCGCGGCAACTCCTGCAGCCACGCGTTGTTGGCGAAGGCGCCGCCATCCACGGCCGGGTCGGGCGCGAACAGGGCGACGAGCGGCGGCGCGGCCGGCACGGGCATGGCTCCGGGCGGACGCGCGGCGGGCACGGACACGGGCCGCGCGGCGCTCCCCCCGACGCTGCCCCCGCGCAGGCTGTCGCGCCACGCCGCGTCCCCGCCGCCCCACGTCGCGCGCACGAGCGCGTGGCCGTTTCTCGTCTCCGCGCCGGCCAGCAGCGCGAGGATCTCGTGCGCGGAGCGGCCGCCGTACAGCGGCGCGATCAGCGGTTGCACGATGCTCGCCGTGCCGTCGTGCCCCCGCGCATCGCTCCACGCCTCGTAGCAGTGTGCCATCGGCAGGTGCCAGCCGGCCGCGCGCGCGGTCTCGTCGCGGTACAGGCCCAGGTGGGCGGAAAGCGGCACGCGCCGCAGCAGCGCGGCGAAATCGAGGTCCGCGGGCGCATCGTAGGCCGGATTCGCGTCCAGCATGAGCAAGGTGTCGACGCGGCCGGCGCGCAGGTCGCCGGCCAGCGCGGCGATCGACGCGCCGTGGTCCAGCGGGCTGCGCTCGACCGGCTCGATGAAGCCGAGCGGACCGTTCAGGCGCTGCGTCAGCGCATACGCCAGCGCGCGGCCGGCCGGGCTCACGTTCGGGCCGGCGACGACGAGTGCCGCGCCGCGCGCACCGTCCAGCGCCTGCGCCACCGCCGCCTCCCACCGGTCCAGCGCCGCATCGGCGGCGCGGCCCGGGTCGGCGCCCACGCCCAGCCTGGACGCGATGCGTATCAGCGCGGCCTCGATCTCGTGCGGCGCCCGCGCGAGGCGCGCGTCGGCATACGCGCCGGTCAACGTGGGCGTCGCCTCCAGCACGTACAGGCGGTTCGCGTCCGGCGCTGCTCCCAGCCGGCGCGGCGCCGTGAACGCCCGAGCATGCGCCAGGCTGCCGGGCAGCGTGCCGAACAAATCGGCATCCAGCGCGAGCACGACCTGCGCCTCGTCCAGCCGGTACACCGGGTCGAGCGGCCGGCCGAACGCCAGTTGCGCCGCGTGCGCGGCACCGTCGTCGTGCAGCGGATCCCACGCATGCCAGCGCAGGTTCGGCAGCCGCTGCTGCAGCGCCGCGATCTGCGCCGCCAGCGTGGGCGACGTGACGGTGCCCGTCAGGATGCGCAATCCCGCGCCGCCGTCCTGCTCGAAGCGGGGCCGGCGTGCCTGCAGCGCCGCCTCGAACGCGCCCCACGTCGCCATCTCCTCGCCGCGGAACACGGCCTGCGACCGGTCCGGGTCCCACAACTGCAGGATGGACGCCTGCGCGAACACGTCGGTGGCGCCCGCGCTCACCGGATGGTCCGGATTGCCCTCGACCTTCGTCGGCCGCCCCATGTTCGATTCCACGAGCACGCCGTGCGCGAGCCCGTTGCGCACGAACGCGGTCGCGTAAAACATGGGCAGGCCCGGCACGCCCTGCTCCGGCATCGTCGCGTACGGGACGATGGTTTCGGCCGGCGGCCCGCTGCACCCGGCGCCCGCCAGCGCGGCCGATGCGGCCATCAGCTTCAGGAAGCGGCGCCGTGCCGGCTCGTCCTGGGCAATCGGAATGAGCGGATGCGTCTTCATCGGTGACACGTCGAACAATTGGTGAGCGCCTGCGCATCGCGCAGGTGGTACAGGCGGTTCAGCTGGCGGATCTCGTCCGCGCTGAGCGGCTTTTGCGGCGCCATCGACAGCACCTGGTTCAGCGGCCGCACGTGGTTGGGCGCGTCGCGGTGGCAGCGCAGGCACCACTGCATCTCCAGCGACGCCGTGCGCCACGTGATGGGCATCTGGTCCACGCGCCCGTGGCACTCGATGCAGGCAACGCCCTTGGCCACGTGGATGTCGTGTTCGAAATAGACGAAGTCCGGCAGGTCGTGCACGCGCACCCAGTGGAGCGGCTTGCCCGTGCGTGCGCTTTCGTGCAGCGGCGCAAGCAGCGGCGACTCCACGAACAGCTGCGAATGGCAGCTGAGGCAGACCGACGTCGACGGCATCCCGGCCGTGGCCGAGTTCTCCACGGACGTGTGGCAGTAGCGGCAATCGATGCCGTCGTCGGCCACGTGGTGCTTGTGGCTGAACGGAATCGGCTGGGCGACGGGGGCGAAGGTCACGTTACGCGGCGACATGGTCCAGCGGGCCAGCGCGATCCACGTTGCGAGCCCGACCAGCAGACCCAGCAGGATCAGCTTGACGAGCAGGACTGCGGAACGGGAGAACGGTGGCGCCATCGTGCATGAGAACGGTAGTGGATCCGGAACACACGAACGCAGTATAGGCTGTCGATCCTGCAACACTCCGCACGTTACCGCTGGGAAGCAAACATTTGTAGCAAACTATTTCGATTGTGGAATATACGTATAACCACATTGCATGACTTCAACATTGAATGTCGGTTATCATCTTTGGTTTGTGGAAATCTTACCGTGAAGAAATGCCGATGAACTGGTTCACCCGTTTACGCCTGGCGAGCAAGCTGGGCATTACGTTCGCCGCCGTCCTCGCACTCACCGTGCTGGTCGGCGCCATCTCGATCCATCAACTGGCGAAGGTCAACGACACGTCGCTGCGCCTGTCCGGGCACTGGATGCCGGGCATCCGCGTCATCGAAGACATCAAGTCGCAGGTCGCCCGCATCCGCACGCGCGAGCTGCAATACATTATCTCGAGCGAGCCGGCCGAGATGGACAAATACGACAAGGTGATCGCGCAAGACCTCGAAGACTTGCGGCGCATGCAGGACGACTACGTCAAGCTGCTCGAATCGCCGGAAGAACAACAGAGCTACGCGGAATTCCTCGGACTGTGGCAGCGCTACATGGCGGAAGACGCCAAGGTCCGCGCCGCCGCGCGCCAGAACGACGGCGCCCTGGCCAAGTCGCTGATCCGCGGCGAATCGAACAAGCTGATCGTCGCCATCCGCGCCAACGTCGACAAGGCCGTCGACAACTACACGGCAGGCGGCCGCGCCGCCGCGCTCGATGGTTCGCGCCGCTACGCGTCATCGCGCGTGCTGATCGTGTCGCTCGTCTGCGGCTGCGTGCTGCTGGGCGCCGCCGGCGCCACGCTGCTCACGCGCTGGCTGATGCGCCGCCTGGGCGGCGAGCCGGACTACGCGACCGACATCGTCAAGCACATCGCGGCCGGCGACCTGTCGATGGACGTGCAGACCCGCCCCGGCGACCAATCCAGCCTGCTCGCCGCGATGAAGGCGATGCAGGGCAACCTGGCCCACATCGTCGGCAACGTGCGCGCCGCGACCGGCACGATCTCCAGCGCCTCCACGCAGATCGCGGCCGGTAACCTGGACCTGTCCTCGCGCACCGAGCAGCAGGCCAGCGCCCTGCAGCAGACGGCCGCCTCGATGGAAGAACTGACCGCGACCGTGCGCAACAACGCGGAACACGCGAACCAGGCCAACACCCTCGCCGACACGGCCGCCGGCGTCGCCCAACAGGGCAGCACGGCCGTCGCGCGCGTCGTCGACACGATGGGATCGATCCACGCGTCGTCGCAGAAGATCGTCGACATCATCGCCGTCATCGACGGCATCGCCTTCCAGACCAATATCCTCGCGCTGAACGCGGCCGTGGAAGCGGCGCGCGCCGGCGAACAGGGCCGCGGCTTCGCCGTCGTGGCGGGCGAAGTGCGCACGCTGGCCCAGCGTTCGGCCGCCGCCGCCAAGGAAATCAAGGAGTTGATCGGCGCCTCCGTCCAGCAGGTCGAAGCGGGCGCGGGTCTCGTCTCCGAAGCCGGCGCCACGATGCGCGAAGTGCTGCGGACCGTGCAGCAGATGCACGAGCTGATGGTCGAGATCAGCCACGCCGGCCGCGAACAGCGTGCGGGCATCGAGCAGGTGAACAAGGCCGTCTCGCAGATGGACACCGTCACCCAGCAGAACGCCGGCCTCGTCGAGGAAGCCGCGACGGCGGCCCAGAGCCTGCACGAACAGGCCGAGGCGCTCGACCATCTCGTCAGCGTGTTCAAGCTGGACGAGGCCGCGCGCCGTTCGTCCGGCAGCCGGGCGCTCGTCGTCGGCTAACATTCATGCTGTGTCTGTTCACACCGCGAAACCCTCCCTCAAGACACCGTAGGGCGGGCATTTGAGGCCGGGGGCCTCAAATGAAACGAGCCCACGCGTTACGCCAACTCATGGCGGACGTCACGCGTTACGCCAACACGGCGAACGTCACGCGTTACGCCAACACACGGCGAACGTCACGCGTTACGCCAACACATGGCAAACGTCACGCGTGGGCACAGGGTGCCCACCCTGTAAAGGCAAAGTTAAAATGTCCGCTTTCAGCAAAGTAGAAATGTCCGCTTTTTGGGGCGTTCAAATGCGCTTTTGAGCGGACATTTTCTTTGCCGCCGTCACACCCTGTGCGATGACGGTAGCAGGTTGGTCATGGCGGTAGTTACGATTGCGCGCCTTCTTGTCGAGGGTGTGATGAATAGTTTTGCTATCGACATAAGTCACGTTGGCCCGGTCAGGCTGCTCGATAGCGGTGTATGCGAGTACGTGACTGTCTGCCCGAATCTCAACTCGGCCATCGGCATACGTATGGATATTGATGGACTGCCCGATCAGCTGACGTAACGCTGGCTTGTCTTCGAGGCGATAGAGCCGCTTGCCATGCTGCAGGGTGAGTTTGGCAGTGAGCTTACGGTGGTCGCACAGTGACAGAATCAGCGCCAGATCCTCGTCGGGACGCAGTGGCGCATGGACGTCGAGCGAGCTGCGCGGAACCCGGGAGAAGGTCGCGTTGTAACGTTGAATGAAGTCGCCACTCCAGACGTTGGCGGCTTCGATGTCACTGATGCCGTCCAATCGCAGGGCCTTGACCAGCCGGTCTTGCAAAGTACGGTTGAGACGTTCCACGCGGCCTTTGGCTTGCGGGGAATTCGCACAGATCAGTTCGATGCCGAGTTCGTCGAGCGCACGCTGGAACTGGGTCTTCGTACGACTCGTTGCCGACGGCGAGCGGAACACCGCTGCTCGGTCAGCATAGAAGGCTTGCGGCTTGCCATGCTGTTCGATGTATCGCCGAGTGGCCGCGAAATAGCTGGCGGTCGTTTCAGTCTCCGCGAAGTGCAGATGCAGGATCTTTCCCGTCGCGTCGTCGACATAAACCAGCAAGGTACAAGCGTTGTCGCGCTTTTCAAACCAGTGATGACGGCTACCGTCTATCTGGACCAACTCGCCGACGCAAGGCCGTCGTTCCCGCGGCTGGTACAAGCGTGCACTTCGGGCCGCTTTCGGAATCCATAAGCCGGCCTCAATCATCAAGTTGCGTAAAGTTTCCTTCGATAGGCACAAGTCGTGCCGCTCCCGCAACTGCTCGCACGCCAGCGTCGGCCCAAAATCGGCATAGCGCTCGCGCACCAGCTGCAATGCCTTTTGCGCCAACTCGGGCGCAAGCCGATTATTGCTCGGCTTGCCCCTGTGCCTGGAGATCATTCCACGTTCGCCGTCTTCGTCAAATCGCTTTTGCAGCCGTCGAACCTGCCGCGTCGTGATTCCCAACCGCTTCGCTGCAATGACCGCCGTGATCTCACCTTTGGCACAAGCCGCGATGATATCGGCGCGCTCCAACTCTTCCATCGTAATGCTCCCGACTTTGCCCACACTCGACTCCAAACCGTTCGGAATCGACAGCATGAACTATCTAGCAAAAGCGGACATTTCTACTTTGCTAGAAGCGGACATTACAACTTTGCTCTTACACCCTACGCGATGTTTGCGCAAACAAATTGTGTTATAAAAGTGTGTAAAAAGGACTTTTCGGAATAGCATTTCTTGAGCGTTTCCGATAATCTCTTGTAGATTGGAAGCTCGGAGCCGGCGTCGCCGGTTCCGGCGGACGATATAACAACCAGCGGATGGTGCCTCGTTCGAGCACTGTCCGTCATTCGAGACAACGCTCATGAACCTGATCTCCCCCCTGGACACCATTGTCTTCCTGTTCTACTTCGTCGTCGTCGCCGGCTACGGCCTGTGGGTCTACCGCCGCAAGAAGAGCGCCAACACCTCCGCCTCGCACGACTACTTCCTGGCCGAAGGCTCGCTCACGTGGTGGGCCATCGGCGCCTCGCTGATCGCCTCGAACATCTCCGCCGAGCAGTTCATCGGCATGAGCGGTTCGGGCTTCCGCATCGGCATGGCCATCGCCGTGTACGAACTGATGGCCGCCGCCACGCTCGTCATCGTCGCCGTGTTCTTCATGCCGGTCTACCTGAAGAACCACATCTACACGATGCCGCAGTTCCTCGAACAGCGCTACGGCAAGGCCGTCGCCACGACGATGGCCCTGTTCTGGCTCGGCCTGTACGTCGTCGTCAACCTGACCTCGATCCTGTACCTGGGCGCGCTGGCCATCGGCAGCGTCACCGGCATCGGCGTGCTGCCCTGCATGCTGTTCCTCGCCGTCTTCGCCGCCATCATCACGCTGGGCGGCATGAAGGTCATCGGCTACACGGACGTCATCCAGGTGACCTGCCTCGTCATCGGCGGCCTCGTGACCACGTGGCTGGCCCTGGACCTCGTCGCCAAACTGGGCAACGGCCACGGCGCGCTGCAAGGCTTCTCCACGTTGTACAACTCGACCCGCGACCACTTCGAAATGGTGCTGGGCCGCGACAACCCGAACTACATGGACCTGCCGGGCCTGTCCACGCTGATCGGCGGCATGTGGATCGTGAACCTGAACTACTGGGGCTGCAACCAGTACATCACGCAGCGCGCCCTCGGCGCCGACCTGCCGACGGCCCGCAAAGGCCTGCTGTTCGCCGCGTTCCTGAAACTGCTGATGCCGGTCATCGTCGTCATGCCGGGTATCGCCGCGTTCGCGCTGGACCGTTCCGGCGCGCTGGGCGACGCGATGCGCGTCGGCGGCGAACTGAATCCGGACCGCGCCTACCCCACCCTGCTGGCACTGCTGCCGTCGGGCCTGAAAGGCATCGCGTTCGCGGCACTGACCGCCGCCGTCGTCGCGTCGCTGGCCGGCAAGGCCAACTCGATCGCCACGATCTTCACGCTCGACATCTATCAAAAACGCCTGCATCCGAACGTCACCGAGCAGAAGATGGTGTGGATCGGCCGCATGACCGTCGTCGTGTCGATGCTGCTGGCCGTGCTGATCGCCCCGCTGATGGGCATCGACAAGAAGGGCGGCTTCCAGTACATCCAGGAATACACGGGCTTCGTCTCGCCGGGCATCCTGGCCATGTTCCTGCTGGGCTTCTTCTGGAAAAAGACCACGTCCAGCGCCGCGATGTTCGCGACCGTGGGCGGTCTCGTGTTCTCGATCATCCTGAAGTTCCTGCCGGGGATGATGGACCTGTCCTTCCTCGCCCCGATCGGCTTCGCCCACGACAACGGCAGCGGTGTCTACGAGATCCCGTTCCTGGACCGCATGTTCATCGTGTTCTGGCTGGTCGTCGCCGGCATGGTCCTGCTCAGCACCGTGTTCGCCCGCGGCAAGGTGAAGGGGCTGATCGTCGACACCAAGCTGTTCAAGGTCGACGGCGCGTTCGCCCTCGGCTCGGCCGTCATCTGCGTGGTGCTGGCCACGATCTACGGCATGTGGTGGTGATATGCAATCGTGGGCACGGGGTGCCCACTCTACAGCCATGACGTAGGGTGGGCTCCCCGAGCACACCAAGCGCTAGCGATACGAAGGCAGCCTGCGGGCTGCCTTTTTTTAATTCAGGAAGACTCCAGCACCGAACTTCGCTGGACTACGCCGCAGCCCGATATAACAGGTTTATCAAGGACTTGGGCGAGTTCAACATATGCCGGCGCGTTCCGACACCCGGGCGGCAAAGAGGAATCCAACTTGCAGCCATGCCTGCCATTCGGCACCGCCGACCAGCTGCCTTCGGTCATCCGCCTGCGTGGTCGTTGCCACCGTGCGCGGCGATGAACATGGTGACGGCCGAACGGCAGTAGGATTCGATTTCGTTGTCGTCCGCTGCTCTCGCCTGATCGAAGCGTACGATCATCAGGAGATCGGATCCTTTGAAAAGCGCGGCAAACAGGCGGGCGGACCCGCGAGGATCGGGCACGTTCAGAAGCGCCTTCGCGTGCAACTGACGCAACAGGGCCTCGATTTGGGCAATGACATGGGCGGGGCCGGCTTCGTAATGGAGCCTGCTTAACGAGCTTTGATTCGTCTTGTCGGCCATGACCATGGCTTCGACACTGCGGACGTCCGGTCTCAACAGCGTGCGGAGCAGGGATGATCCCACCGCCATCAGCCGATCTTCGACCGAACCGTCGACGCCTTCAAGAACGGCCTGTGGTGCCAACAACCGATGGCAGCCGGCCGTGATAGCCGCGCTGAACAGCGCCTCCTTGTTGTCGAAATGCCGATAGATGCTCAGCTTGGATATCTTCGCCCGCTGGGCGACCTTGTCCATTGTCGTCGCTTGAAACCCCAGCTCCACAAAGAGTTCGTTTGCGGCGCTGACTATCGTTTCGCCAAGTGCTTCGTTGGCGGGACGGCCGCGGCGCCCGTGCTTTTTTTCGTTCACGTCGTTTCCAGTACTTGACAGTATCTTAATTCACGATCTAAGATACTGCATGGTATCGTAAATTTGCGATCCACTGTGATC
The DNA here is from genome assembly GCF_047302885.1 of Massilia sp. CT11-137. Taxonomy (NCBI): domain Bacteria; kingdom Pseudomonadati; phylum Pseudomonadota; class Betaproteobacteria; order Burkholderiales; family Oxalobacteraceae; genus Massilia; species Massilia sp. CT11-137. Next base: position 2,384,524 of record NZ_JBKYMP010000002.1, on the reverse strand, counting down.
GAAATTGGCCGCGCTTTCCACCACCGGTCTCGCCCAAGCACATTCCACCGCAAAGTCAGCCTCAACCATCGACAACACGGAGCCCACCACCATGAATGACGTCATCATCATCGGCGGCAGCTTTGCCGGCCTCGCCGCCGCGCTGCAGCTTGGCCGTGCCCGCCGCACGGTCACGGTTCTCGATACCGGCCTGCCGCGCAATCGTTTCGCCGACCATTCGCATGGGCTGCTCGGCCACGACCACAAGCCGCCGCAGGATATCCTGACGGAGGCGCGGCGGCAGCTGGCGCGCTATCCCACGATCAAACTGGTCAATGCCCGCGCCGAGAGCGTCTCCGGCACCATGGACGATTTCTCCGTCCTCACCGGCAATGGCGAAAATCTCAAAGCGCGCCGTCTGATCCTGAGCTACGGCGTCGCCGATCAAATGCCTGGTATTCCGGGCTTCGCCGAAGGCTGGGGTACCTCCATCGTGCCTTGCCCCTATTGCGACGGCTTTGAAGTCGCCGGCCGGCATTGGGGCCTCGTCTGGTCCGGCGCCCCGTCGCATAACTATGTCAGGCTGTATCACGACTGGACCGACACCCTGACGGTCTTCGCCGATGGTCACGACATTCCACCGGAGATCCGGGCAGATCTGGCACGCCGCGGCATCCCGACCGTCGATGGCCGCATCGCCGAGATCGACCATCACAAAGGCAATAACACCATCGTCAAAGTCGATGCCGGCCCCCAGGTCGGGGTCGACATCCTGTTCGCGCACCCGCGCAACAAGCCATCCGCACGCCTGCACGAAGCGCTGGGCCTTGCCACAGTCGATACGCCCCAAGGCATCGCCCTCAAAGTCGACGAGCGCCGCGAAACCAGCATGCGGGGCATCTACGCGGCGGGCGACCTCGCCAATCCCCAAATGCCCTCGGTTACCACGGCCTCATGGCAAGGCGCGATGGCGGGCATCTTCGCCCAGCAGTCGATGCTGGTTTGAGGACACCGATTCCCCTCCCTGCCCGAGCCAGGATCTCCGCCGAGCAGCGGACAATTTTTATCGCCGCCGCAAGGCCGCGCCGATGAACGCGACGACCTCCGCCCGGCACCGCCACGCCTCGCGCAGCGCGTTCATGTAATAAAAGCTGTGCGGCACGTCGTGCCAGATGGTGAGCGTCACGCGGTTGCCGGCCCGGCGCGCGCGTTCGACCGCGCGCGTGCTGTCGTCGAGGATGATCTCGGTGTCCGACACGTGGAAGTGGAGCGGCGCGAGTCCCGCCCAGTCGCCGAACAGCGGCGACACGTCCGGGTGGTCCGGCGCGACGCCTCCCAGGTACGTCATCCGCACCCATGGCCAGATGTTCGGTGACTGCATGCTGTCGCGCGCGGCGTTGGCGGCTGCGGACGGACTGCCGGCCGTCAGGTCGATCGGCGCCGACAGCAGGATGCAGCCCGCCGGCTGGGGCCAGCCGTTGTCCCGCGCCCGCATCAGCAGCACGAGCGCCAGGTTCGCACCGGCGGAATGCCCGATCACGACGATCTTGTGCGCCGGGATGCCGGCGGCAAGCAGGCCGGCGTAGACGGCGCAGCAGTCGTCCAGGCCCGCCGGGAACGGAAACTCGGGCGCGAGCCGGTACGGCACCTGCACGACGGGACATCCGGTACGGCGCGCCAGGCCGGCACAGTAACGGCGATCGGCCGCCGCCGCACGCACCGCGAAACCGCCGCCGTGGAGATACAGGATGACGCCGTCGCACGCGGCCTCGCGCCGCCCGATCCATTCGACGGCCACGCCGCCGGCGTCGGCGACGTCGACACGCACGGGCCGCCTGCCGAGCGTCCCCAGACGGTCGATACGGTGATACGCCGCGCGCATGCGTGCGACGGACGGGATGTCGTCCCAGAGGGGCTTCAGGGTGCGTCGCAGCCCCGCATTCACGATGGTTCGGATCAGCATGCCTTATGTTACATCTTCATGCCCACGCTTGGCCTGCTCACGCACGCCATTGCGCTCGACCATCTTTGCCCATCCTTCTCCGCGCGGCCCGGCCGATACAGGTCACCGTGGCAGCGCGTACACCGCCAGCTGGTCGCCCACCTGGTCCTTGATGATCGGATTGCCGCCGGCCACGAAGGCGACGTACTGACGGCCCTTGTATTCGTACACCGCCGGATTCGCGACCACCGGGGCCTGGACCAGGTCGGACCATAACTCTTTACCGGTCGCAAGCGAATAGGCCCGCACTTTCGCATCCATCGAGGCGCCGATGAAGATCAGGCCACCTGCGGTCACGGCCGGCCCGCCGATGGTCGGCGAGCCCAGGCTCTCCGGCATGTAGAAGCCGTACTGCTGGGATGCGCCGACGGGGCGACGCCAGTTGATCGCGCCGGTCTTCATGTTGATCGAGACCAGTTCGCCGAAGGGCGGTTCCCAGCATGGCATGCCGAGCCAGTTGAGCGCGTTTTCCAGCATGATGCCGAATGGCGCCCCCTTCTGCGGATAGAAGCCCTGCTCCGCGCCGGAGCCCCTGGCCACGCTGTCGTACACATTGCGTGGCAACAGCTTGAGTTGCTGCACGAGATGCGACGTGTTGACGATCGCCGTCTCGCTGCGCGGGTCGAAGGCGACACCGCCCCACTGGACGGCGCCGGCGCTGAACGGATAGCCCAGCGTGCCGGCATCCCCGACGGTCGGCGGCGTGTACATGCCATCGTAATGCATTGCATCGAACAGGCGCGAACACTGGCCGAAGCCGACCATGTCGGCAATCCACCACACCTTCGGCTTGCGGGACTGGTCCAGCAGCGGCGCAGGCCGGGTAGGAACCGGCTGGGTCTTCGCGTAAACCTCACCGGGCACATTGCCGGTGGGGACGGGCCGCTCCTCGATCGGCCAGACATCCTCGCCGGTCCTGCGGTTCACGACGAACAGGTAGCCCATCTTGGTGGCCTGCATCAGCGCCGGAATCGTCTTGCCATCGACCGTGATGTCCATCAGCGTCGGTGCCGAATTGATGTCGTAGTCCCAAAGGTCGTGGTGCACCCACTGACGCGACCACACCACCTTGCCGGTGTCGATGTCGACAGCGGTGGTGGAGGTCGCCAGCGGGACAGGTTCCGCGCGATTGCCGCCCCAGTAATTGGGCGAAGGCGACGACACCGGCAAGTACACGAGCCCAAGCGCCTCGTCGACCGACATCGCGGTCCACACGTTGGCAGTGCCGCTCTGCCTGACGATGTCGTCGGGCAGAACGTTCAGGACCCATTCCAGCTTGCCGGTGCGCGCATTCACCGAGAAGACCCTGCCCGGCGGCGCCTCGGCCAGCGCCCAGTCCTTGCCGGCCCAGCCCATGATGAGGTGGTCGCCCGCCACGGTGGGCGGCTGGAGCACCGACAGCGGCCAGGCATCATTGATGTTGTTCCATTTATTGACGTTGAGTACGCCGTGGTCGGCAAAGCCAGGGCACGGCTTGCCCGTGTCGGCATCGACGGCGAAGAGTCGCGCATCCATGGTGCCGATGTAGACGGTCTTCTGGCAGGCCTGCCCCGCGACCGGATGCCGGGCTTCCCAGTAGGCGACGCCGCGGGTCTTCAACGCGGGCTGCGTGAGCGCCTTCAGGGTCGAATGGGTGTCGAACCGCCAACGCTCCTTCCCGGTCGCCGGATCGAGCGCGATGATCCGGTAGAACGGTGTGCCGATGTACAGGGTCTCGTTGGCATAGATGGGCGTGGCCGACCAGACGGTCGGCGGCTTGCCGCCGCTGCCGTCGGAGACGTCCCCGGTATGGTACTGCCATGCCAGCTTCAGCTTGCCGACGTTCGAGGTATCGATCTGCGACAGCGGTGAGTATTTTTGCGCGCTTAATTGCCCGTGGAAGCTGTTCCAGACAGGCTTTGGCGGTGCCAATGGTTGTTGCGCCGGCGCGTCTTGAACATTCCCGGCCGCCGCCGCCCCCTGGGCCGTCGCAGCCGGCAGCCGGCCGATGGCTGCGAGGCCAAGGCTGATGCACAGGGCAGGCACGAGCAACAGCGAGGCGACGGTCGTCGCCGGGTGCCTGTCCGGGCCACTCATCAAATCGACGGCCAGCGCCAGCAGTGCGACGGCCATGGCGGCAACCAGCAAGAACTCATGCAGCAGCCAGGCCGCCGCCAGGGTGCCGAGCGCCATCAGAAGGGCGAGAACCCGCACGAGCCGGGAGCGGCCGGTGCGCCTGCGCGCCAGGACAAAGCCGAGCAACGCCAGCAACAGGGTGGACACGACGACAGCGAGGGCGCCGATCGTTCCGGTCACGCCGGTCATCGGCGCGAAATAATTGAACAGTGCGACGCCGAGCCCGGCCAGCGCCGCGATCGTCAGCGTCGCCCCCGCCACACCATGAAATCTCCGTGTCATGCCCGTACGCTCCTCCAAAAGAATCGGCTCGGTTCATTGGCCGTAGCCGGGAAGACGCGAACACGTCACCCAGGCCACGCGTGGTCCATCCAGACAAGGCGTAACTTGCCGCTCGTGAATTCAGTTGAAGAAATTATAGGACTCGCTTTCACGGCGGGCCGCCCGATACGGAACCCGGCGGGCGGCCCGGCGTGATTGATATGAAATGCGAATCACAGCCCACCGAATCATATATTGGACAACTTTCCATACCCACGGCACTCTTGGGGTTTTGCGATTTCCCGAGGAGACACCATGCCGACTTACCGTTCCCACACCACGACCCAGGGCCGCAACATGGCGGGCGCCCGCGCCCTGTGGCGCGCGACCGGCATGAAGGACGGCGACTTCGACAAGCCGATCATCGCCGTCGTCAACTCGTTCACCCAGTTCGTGCCGGGCCACGTGCACCTGAAGGACCTGGGCCAGCTGGTCGCGCGCGAGATCGAGGCGGCGGGCGGCGTCGCCAAGGAATTCAACACCATCGCCGTCGACGACGGCATCGCGATGGGCCACGGCGGCATGCTGTACTCGCTGCCGTCGCGCGACCTGATCGCCGACTCCGTCGAGTACATGGTCAACGCCCACTGCGCCGACGCGATGGTCTGTATCTCGAACTGCGACAAGATCACCCCGGGCATGCTGATGGCCGCCATGCGCATCAACATCCCGACCGTGTTCGTGTCGGGCGGCCCGATGGAAGCGGGCAAGGTGATCAAGGTCGTCAACAACGACAAGAAGATCATCAAGCTGGACCTCGTCGACGCGATGATCCAGGCCGGCGACTCGAAGATCTCCGACGCCGACGTGGCCGAAGTCGAGCGCTCGGCCTGCCCCACCTGCGGTTCCTGCTCCGGCATGTTCACGGCGAACTCGATGAACTGCCTGACCGAGGCGCTGGGCCTGTCGCTGCCGGGTAACGGCACCATCGTCGCCACCCACGCCGACCGCAAGGAACTGTTCCTGCGCGCCGGCCGCCTGATCGTCGACCTGGCCAAGCGCCACTACGAGGGCGACGACTACACGATCCTCCCGCGCAGCATCGCGACCAAGACCGCGTTCGAGAACGCGATGGCGCTGGACGTGTCGATGGGCGGTTCCACCAACACGGTGCTGCACCTGCTGGCGGCCGCGCACGAGGCCGGCGTGGAATTCACGATGGCCGACATCGACCGCATCTCGCGCAACGTGCCTTGCCTGTGCAAGGTCGCGCCGATGACGAACAAGTACCACATCGAAGACGTGCACCGCGCCGGCGGCATCGTCGCCATCCTCGGCGAACTGGCGCGCGCGGGCCTGCTCGACACGTCGCTGCCGACCGTGCACTCCCCGACGCTGGGCGACGCGATCGAGAAATACGACATCAAGCGCAGCGACGACCAGGCCGTGCATCGACTGTTCCGCGCGGCGCCGGGCGGCGTGCCGACGCAGGTCGCGTTCTCGCAGGCCGAGCGCTTCGACAGCGCCGACCTCGATCGCGCCGAAGGCTGCATCCGCGACCGCGCCCACGCCTACTCGCAGGACGGCGGCCTCGCGGTCCTGTACGGGAACATCGCGGAAAAGGGCTGCATCGTGAAGACGGCCGGCGTCGACGAAAGCATCCTGAAGTTCTCGGGCAAGGCGCGCGTGTTCGAAAGCCAGGATGCGGCCGTGGAAAACATCCTGGGCGATACCGTGCACGCGGGCGACGTCGTCATCATCCGCTACGAAGGCCCGAAAGGCGGCCCGGGCATGCAGGAAATGCTGTACCCGACGTCCTACATCAAGTCGAAGGGGCTCGGCAAGGCGTGCGCGCTGTTCACGGATGGCCGCTTCTCGGGCGGCTCGTCGGGCCTCGTGATCGGCCACGCGTCGCCGGAAGCGGCGGAAGGCGGCGCGATCGGCCTCGTCGAGGAAGGCGACATGATCGACATCGACATCCCGAACCGCACCATCAACCTGCGCGTGACGGCTGAAGAGATGGCGCACCGCCGCGCGGCGATGGAAGCGCGCGGCGACGCCGCGTGGCAGCCGGTCAACCGCGAGCGCGCAGTCTCGCAGGCACTACGTGCCTACGCGGCGCTGACCACGTCGGCCGACCGCGGCGCCGTGCGCGACCTGTCGCAACTGAAGCGCTGACCGGCAGCCTGACGAACTTGGCGGCGATGCTGGCCGCGATGGCCAGCACGCCTATGGTTGCGAGCAATGCCTGCAGCATGGTGTCCTCACACAAAGTAGGTTTTGACGAAGAAGGCAACCGTGATCGCGGTCGTCGCGCACAGCGTGACGGCGCGGATCACCCCCGGCGGCGCCCGCCGTCCGATGTGCGCGCCGCCGTACCCCCCGAGCGTCGCGCCGGCCAGCAGCGCCAGCGTCTCCGGCCAGCGCACCGCGCCGGCCGCGATGAACGCGAGTACCGCCACCGTGTTCGCCGCGCTGACCAGCAACGTGCGCGGCGCATTCAACAGTTTCAGGTCGCGGTTGTCGAGCAGTCCCCACATCGCGATCATCATGATCCCCACCGCCCCGCCGAAATAACCGCCGTAGACGCCCAGCGCGAACTGCACGGCCAGCACGGCGCGTGCGTGGATGCGCCAGCGCGCGCGCAGGGCTTCGCCGATGCGCCGCCCGAACGCGAGCGCGATGGACGCCACCAGCAGCAGCCAGGGCAGCACGGCCGTGAACGCGCCGGATGACGTCCGCAGCAACAGCACGGCGCCGACGAGGCCGCCGCACAGGGTCGCGGCCAGCAGCGCGCGCAGCGGCACGGCGCCGACCGGCCCCAGGCCGTCGCGATAGGCCCACGCGCTGGCCAATCCACCCGGAAACAGCGCGACCGTGCTCGACGTATTCGCCTGCACCGGAGGCACACCCGCCGCGATCAGCGCCGGCAGGCTGACGAACGAACCACCGCCCGCCAGCGCATTCATAGCACCGGCCACCGTGCCTGCCGCGAACGTGAGAATCATTGTATTCATGTCACGATGGTAGTCGGCGGGCTGGGCGCCCGCAATCCGGCAATTCCGGCGTCACACTTCGACCCAGCCGAAGGCACGATTACGCCCGCCATGCCTGCGCGTTAAATATTGGAACGATAATCCCGGGATTCCCGCTGGGTTGGCAAGGCGTCGAAACCGCGTAGCGAATCGAAAAGTCCTTTTGCGACAATATGTTAGCGATCACTCAAGCAAGTGTTGTTTTCCCCGCGTATCCGTGACATTTCTCGGCAAGAAGCTTGCCACACGGCAATTCGATCTGACATGATCAGCACCGATGCGGTCCCAGATACCGCAAACACGAAACCTACCCGAACATCGACGGAGCGCCGCGTGCCCCGACTACGCCCCCTGCAAACTTATTCCCCGCTGATCGTGGCCGTGGCCGCGTCGGGCGTCATCGTCCCGCTGGCCGGCTGGCAGTGGCATGGCTGGCTGTGCGCCGCCCTCCTCCTGGCCGGTGGCGCGTTCGCCGCCCTGCGCGCGCCCCTGCCGCAGGCCGGGCAATCCCCCGGCGCCGACTTCGCCGACCGCCGCGCGTTCAGCGCCGACGTGGCCGGCGTCTGGGCGTCGCACATCGATGCGTCGCGCGCCCAGATGGAGACGGCCGTCGTCGCCCTCGTCGAGCGCTTCTCCGGCATCGTCACCCGTCTCGGCCAGGCGCTGGACGCGTCGGGCACGGCGCGCAACGGCGACACCATCGTCGACGCGTTCGCGGCCAGCGAAAAGGAATTGCGCTCGCTGCTGGACATGCTGGCCGGCGCGGCCGCCAGCAAGCAGCAGATGCTGCAGAAGATCGAAGGCCTGGAAGAAATCACGGCCACCTTGCAGGAGATGGCGGCGGACGTCGCCAGCATCGCGTGGCAGACCAACCTGCTGGCGCTGAACGCGGCCATCGAGGCGGCGCGCGCGGGCGAGGCGGGACGCGGTTTCGCGGTCGTCGCGAGCGAGGTGCGCATGCTGTCGAACCGCTCGGCCGACGCGGGCAAGCACATCGCCGAACAGGTCGGCCGCATCAGCGCCGCGATCGACGTCACGTGCCGCGCGGCCGAGGACTCCATGCGCGCGGAGACGCGCGCCGTGCAGGCGTCCGAACAGATGATCGGCAACGTGCTCGGGTCCCTGCGCGGCGTCACCGACGCCCTCGTGGCCTCGTCCGGCCTGCTCCAGCGCGAGAGCGCCGGCATCCAGGCGGAAGTCGGCGACGCGCTCGTGCAGCTGCAGTTCCAGGACCGCGTCAGCCAGATCCTGTCGCACGTCCGCGACAACATCGCCCGCCTGCCCTCGTGGCTGGACGAGCAACAGCAAGGTGGCGGCCTCGATGCCCGCAGCCTGCTGGCCGAACTCGAAAGCACCTACGCGATGGCCGAGGAACGCACGCTCCACAAGAGCACCGCGAAGCCCGCGCCGCAGCTGGCCGAAGACATCACGTTTTTCTAGACTAGGATTTAACCATGGCAAAAACCATCATGGTGGTGGACGATTCGATCTCGATCCGCCAGGTCGTCGGCATCGCACTCAGGCAGGCCGGCTATGACGTCATCGAAGGCGTCGACGGCAAGGACGCGCTGGCCAAGCTGACCGGCCAGAAGGTCAACCTGATCATCAGCGACGTCAACATGCCCAACATGGACGGCATCGCGTTCGTGCGCGAACTGAAGACCCGTCCCGCCTACAAGTTCACCCCGGTCCTCATGCTGACCACCGAGTCGCAGGAAGACAAGAAGGAACAGGGCAAGGCCGCCGGCGCGAAAGCGTGGATGGTCAAGCCGTTCAAGCCGGAAGCCCTGCTGGCCGCCGTCCAGAAGCTGACGTTCGGCTGACCCACCGCGCCGGCGCAGGCCGGCCATCACGGAGCAATGATGCAATGACGATTATTGGCGAAACGAGCCAAGGGGCCGCCGCATGCCTGGCGGTCGAAGGCGAAATGACGATCTACCGCGCCGCGGAGCTGCATCCCGTGCTGCTGGACGCCGTACGCACGATCGATGCGCCCACGCTCGACCTGTCCCAGGTGACGGAGTTCGACTGCGCCGGCATGCAGCTGCTGCTCGTGGCGCGGCGTGAAGCCCGGCGCCTCGGCAAGGCGCTCGCGCTGCGGGACGCCAGCCCCGCCGTGTGCGACGCGTTCGCAATGCTCGGCATGACCGCCGAAGGAGAGCCTGCATGAGCATCGACATCGACCATGTGACGCACACCTTCATCGCCGAAAGCCGCGAACTGCTGGAGCAGATGGAAAGCGCCCTGCTCGCGGTCACGCGCGACGGCCTCGACGCCGTCAACGCGATCTTCCGCGCGGCGCACACGATCAAGGGATCGGCCGGCATGTTCGGCCTCGACCCCGTCGTGCGATTCACGCACGTGGCCGAGAGCGTCCTGGACAAGGTGCGCGACGGCGCCATCCCCGTCGGCGACGAACTCGTCGCGCTGCTGCTCGCATGCCGCGACCACATCGGCGCCCTCGTCGACGCGGTGGAAAGCGGTACCCTCGACGATGCGGACCTCGCCGCGGCAGGCGCGCCGCTCGTCGCCCAATTGCAGGCCTACCTGGACGGCGGCGCGGCACCGGCGCCCACCGCCGCCGCCGCCACCACGGCACCCGAAGCGACCGGCGGCGCGGCCGGCCACTGGCACATCTCGCTGCGCTTCGGCCCCGACGTGCTGCGCAACGGCATGGACCCGCTGTCGTTCATCCGCTACCTGGGCCAGCTGGGCACCATCACCGGCATCGCGACGATCGCCGACGACCTGCCGGCGCTGGACGAGTTCGATCCCGAGTCGTGCTACCTCGGCTTCGAGATCGGCTTCCACGGCACCGCCGACAAGGCGACGATCGACGGCGTGTTCGACTTCGTGCGCGACGACTGCGCGATCCGCATCCTGCCGCCCGAGAACCGCCTCGCCGAATACCTCGCGTGGCTGGACGAGGCGCCGGCGCAGCGCGAGCGCCTGGGCCAGATGCTCGTCCGCTGCGGCAGCGTCACCGCGCACGAACTGGAACACGCGCTGGCGGCGCAGGCTGCAAGCAGCGCGCCGGCGCAACCGATCGGCGCGATCCTCGTCGAACAGGGCACCGTGCGCGCACCCGTCGTCGAAGCGGCCCTCGCGAAGCAGCGCCAGGCGCCGGACGCGCCGCGCCAGCAGCAGGAAAGCCGCTCGGTGCGCGTGGATGCGGACAAGCTGGACCGCCTGATCAACCTCGTGGGCGAATTGATCATCGCGGGCGCGGGCGCCAACCTGATCGCGCGCCGCACGCAGATCCCCGAGCTGCTGGAATGCACGTCGACGCTGTCCAGCCTCGTCGAGGAAGTGCGCGACAGCGCGCTCCAGCTGCGCATGGTGAAGATCGGCGCCACGTTCAACCGCTTCCAGCGCGTCGTGCACGACGTGGCGCGCGAGCTGGGCAAGGACATCCGCCTGGTGGTCAGCGGCGAGGACGCGGAACTGGACAAGACCGTCGTCGAGAAGATCGGCGACCCGCTCACGCACCTCGTGCGCAACGCGATGGACCACGGCATCGAGCCGGCCGACGTGCGCGCCGCGCGCGGCAAGCCGGCCCAGGGCACCGTCGCCCTGAACGCCTACCACGACTCGGGCAGCATCGTGATCGAAGTGTCGGACGACGGCGGCGGCCTGAAACGGGAGCGCATCCTCGCGAAAGCCGTCGAACGCGGCCTCGTCGAGCCGGGCCGCCTGCTCACGGACAAGGAAATCTTCAACCTGATCTTCGAACCGGGCTTCTCGACGGCGGAACAGGTGACGAACCTGTCCGGCCGCGGCGTGGGCATGGACGTCGTCAAGCGCAACATCGTCGCGCTGCGCGGCAGCGTCGACATCGCCAGCACCGAAGGGCAAGGCACCACCGTCACGGTGCGCCTGCCCCTGACGCTGGCGATCATCAACGGGTTCCAGGTCGGCGTCGGCAAGTCGGTGTTCGTGATCCCGATGGACATGATCGAGGAATGCATCGAGTTCGTCGAACAGCCGGGCTGCGACTGGGTCGATTTGCGCGGCCAGCCGCTGCCCTTCGTGCGCCTGAGGGAACGCTTCGGCGTCAAAGGCGTGCCGGCACGGCGCCGCAGCATCGTCGTCGTGCGCTACGGCGGCAGCAAGGCCGGCCTCGTCGTCGACAGCCTGCTGGGCGAATTCCAGACCGTGATCAAGCCGCTCGGCAAGGTGTTCGCCGGCGCGCGCTTCCTGTCCGGCTCCTCGATCCTCGGCAACGGCGACGTCGCACTGATCCTCGACATGGCGGCCCTGCTGGCCGGCGTCGAACACGAAAGCCAGGCCGCCGCGGCCTGACATTTAACTGAAGTGGAGAGCCACATGCTCAAGAACCTGAAAATCGGCATCCGCCTGGGCCTCGGCTTCGGTGCGGTACTGCTGCTCCTGCTGGCGATCGCGCTGCTGGCCATGAACCGCATGGCGGTCATGAACGATGCCACCGCCTACATCACGGCGGATGCCTACCCGAAAGTCGCCATCGCCAAGGACCTGATCCGCGACGTCGTCGACGCCCCGCGCCAGATGCGCGGCATGCTGCTCACCAGCGACGAAGCGGAAAGCGAGCGCTATCGCAAGGTGATCGAACAGCTGCGCGCCGACACGAACGGACGCATCGCCGAACTCACCAGGCTCGTCGCCAGCGAAACCGGCAAGAAGATGCTCAAGCAGATCACAGACAGGCATGCGGCCCTGGAACCGGCGTATGCCCAGTTCTATGGCCTGGTGCGCGGCGACCGCCAGCATGCCGCGGAATTCGTCAGCAAGACCTATGTCCCGCTCAACCGCGAACTGATCGCGGCCGTCGACGAACTGACCAGGCACCAGTCCGACAAGATGCAGAAGAAGGCCGACGAGGCGGGTGCCACGTATGAAGAGACGCGCCGGCTGGTGATCGCGATGACGGCGGGCGCCGCCCTGCTCGCGCTGACGGTGGCGGCCTTCATCACCCTGTCCGTCACCCGTCCGCTGCGCGTCGCCGTGAACGCGGCCGACCGCCTGGCGGCCGGCGACCTCACGGTGCACATCGAGAGCCATGCGCGCGACGAGGCCGGCCTGCTGCTGGCCGCGATGAAGAACATGATCGCGAAGCTGACGCAGGTCGTCGGCGACGTGAACGGCGGCGCCCAGTCGCTGGCGTCGGCGTCGGAGGAAGTCAGCGCGACGGCGCAGGCGCTGTCGCAGTCGGCGTCCGAGCAGGCGGCCGGCGTCGAGGAGACGAGCGCCTCGCTGGAACAGATGACGGCATCGATCTCGCAGAACACGGAGAATGCCCGCGTCACCGACGGCATGGCCACGCAGGCCGCGCGCGAGGCCGCGGAAGGCGGCGAAGCGGTGAAGGCGACCGTCGCCGCCATGAAGCGGATCGCGAAGCAGATCGGGATCATCGACGACATCGCCTACCAGACCAACCTGCTGGCGCTGAACGCCGCCATCGAGGCGGCTCGCGCCGGGGAACACGGCAAGGGCTTCGCCGTCGTCGCCGCCGAGGTGCGCAAGCTGGCCGAACGCAGCCAGGTCGCCGCGCAGGAAATCGGCGAAGTGGCGACGAGCAGCGTGGAGCTGGCCGAGCGCGCCGGCGGCCTGCTCGACCGGATGGTGCCGAACATCCGCAAGACCTCGGACCTCGTGCAGGAAATCACGGCGGCATCGGAAGAGCAATCGGCCGGCGTCGGCCAGATCAACGCGGCGGTCGGCCAGATGAGCCAGACGACGCAGCAGAACGCATCCAGCTCCGAAGAGCTGGCCGCGACGGCCGAGGAAATGAGTTCCCAGGCCGAGCAGCTGCAGCAGGCGATGGCGTTCTTCCGCCTGGCGGGCGGCGACGCGCCGGCGCCGGCGCGCCTGCCGGCACGGCGCGCGCCCGCGCATCCGGCCGCGGCGCCGAAGCGCAAGGGCATCGCCATGCACAACCCCGCGTACGCCGCCGAGGCGGACCTGGACGAAGCCAGTTTCACCCGTTTCTGATACCGCGCAGCCGCCCCGAGGAGACCTGCCATGTTCCGTAACCTGAAAGTCAGCGCCCGCCTGGCACTTGGCTTCGGCACCGTCAGCGTGTTGCTGGCCGCCGTCGTCGCGATGGGCATCCACAGCGTCGCCAGCGTCAGCGACAACGTTGGCGAGATGGCCAACGACAAGTATCCGAAGGTCGTGCTCAGCTACGACGCGATCGGCAACATCCACGAGATCGCCACCGCGATGCGCAACATCGTGCTGACGGAGGATCCGGAAGCGACCCGGCGCGAGCTGGCGCAGTTCGACGAATCGCGCAACGACCAGCGCGCGGATATCGAGAAGCTGCAGAACCTCGTCAAGTCAGCCGCCGGACGCCAAATCATGGAGGGCATGAACCAGCAGCGCCAGAAAAACCTGGTGGTGCAGGACCAGTTCGTGCGCCTCATACACGAAGGCAAGCGCGCCGAGGCCAGGACACTGCTGACGACGCAGATCCAGCCGGTGCAGGACGCGTACATCAAGGCGATCGAAAAGCTGATCGATCACCAGAATGCGTCGATGGAGCAGTCGGCCACGGACGCGTCGGCCGAATACGTCGAGACCCGCAACCGCCTCACGCTGCTGGGCGCCGCCGCGGTCCTGATGGGCGTGGGCATGGCTTTCTGGATCACCCTGAGCCTCACCCGTACGCTGGGCGGCGAGCCGGCCTACGCGGCCGACCTGCTCAAGCGCATCGCGAACGGCGACCTGTCCGGCGACGTGGCGCTGCGCCGCGGCGACAACGACAGCATGCTGCACGCCGTCGGCCAGATGGTGACGAAGCTGCGCCAGGTGATCGCGGGCCAGCGCGCCGTCGTGGAAGCGGCCAACCGCGGCGAGTTCGGCGTACGCGTCGACACGGCCGGGATGCAGGGGTTCCAGAAAGAGATGGGCGATGGCCTGAACCAGCTCGTGACGACGACCGGCGCCAGCATCGACGACGTCGTGCGCGTCATGTCTGCGCTGGCCGAAGGCGACCTGACGAAGCGCATCGACAAGGATTACCAGGGCGCGTTCGCGAAGCTGAAGGATTATTCGAACGGCACCATGGACCGGCTGGCGCAGGTCGTCGGCGACGTCAACGGCAGCGCGCAGTCGCTGGCGTCGGCGTCGGAGGAAGTCAGCGCGACGGCGCAGGCGCTGTCGCAGTCGGCGTCCGAGCAGGCGGCCGGCGTCGAGGAGACGAGCGCCTCGCTGGAACAGATGACGGCATCGATCTCGCAGAACACGGAGAATGCCCGCGTCACCGACGGCATGGCCACGCAGGCCGCGCGCGAGGCCGCGGAAGGCGGTGAAGCGGTGAAGGCGACCGTCGCCGCCATGAAGCGGATCGCGAAGCAGATCGGGATCATCGACGACATCGCCTACCAGACCAACCTGCTGGCGCTGAACGCCGCCATCGAGGCGGCCCGCGCCGGGGAACACGGCAAGGGCTTCGCCGTCGTCGCCGCCGAGGTGCGCAAGCTGGCCGAACGCAGCCAGGTCGCCGCGCAGGAAATCGGCGAAGTGGCGACGGGCAGCGTGGAACTGGCCGAGCGCGCCGGCGGCCTGCTCGACCAGATGGTGCCGAACATCCGCAAGACCTCGGACCTCGTGCAGGAAATCACGGCCGCATCGGAAGAGCAATCGGCCGGCGTCGGCCAGATCAACGCGGCGGTCGGCCAGATGAGCCAGACGACGCAGCAGAACGCATCCAGTTCCGAAGAGCTGGCCGCGACGGCCGAGGAAATGAGTTCCCAGGCCGAGCAGCTGCAGCAGGCGATGGCGTTCTTCAAGCTGGACGCGGGACACAGCATCAAAGCGGCCGCCGGCAAGCCGTTCAAGACAAATACGGCGAAGCGCCATGCCCCGAGGACGATCGGGACGCTGGCACTCGCCTCGGTCGGCGCACCGGACGAAGCCGACTTCGCACACTTTTAAAAGTTAAGGAAATACCATGACAGTCGTAAAGAAGATGATCCTGCTCGTGCTGGCAGCGCTCATCGGTATCGTCGCCCTGGCGGCAATGGGGCGCTACCAGCTCGTCCGCGTCTACGATGCGGCAAGCTATGGCACGGTCAATTCGGTTCCCAGCTTCCTCGCCCTCGACGAAGCGTTCGAACAGCTGGCCGTGTACCGGACCCGAGTGTGGCAGCATATCGCGCAGACCGACGCGGACAACCTGGCCGCGATCGACCAGCAGATCGGCGAGAACCGCCGCAAGATCGACGAGGCGCTCAAGAAATACGAGTCGCTCGTTTCGGACGACAAGGACAAGGCGCTGCTCGCGGCCGACCGCGCCAGCCTCGCGGACTACGCCCGCGTCGTGGACGAGGTGCTGAAGCTCTCGCGCGGCGGCAAGAACACCGAAGCGCGCGACCTGATGATGGCGAAGGTCGCCCTGGCGGACAAGAACTGGGAAGCGTTCGCGAACCACCGCACGTACAACGAGGAACTGGCGAAGAACGGCGGCGAGCGTGCCGTCGCGATCCAGAACTCGGCGGAGACGATGTCGCTCGCCTTTGCCGTCGCCACGCTGGCGGCCGTCGGCCTGCTCGGTTTCTACATCACCCGCAGCCTGCTGGCCCAACTGGGCGGCGAACCGGCGTACGCGGGGGCCGTCATGGCCCGCATCGCGGGCGGCGACCTGGACGCCGACATTCACACGAAGCCGGGCGACGACGCCAGCATGCTGGCCGCCGTCAAGGGCATGGTCGCGAAGCTCACTCAGGTCATCGACGGCCAGCGCGCCGCGGTGGAAGCCGCGAACCGCGGGAATTTCGATGCGCGCGTCGACCTGGCGGGCCTGCAGGGCTTCCAGAAGGAGATGGGTGAAGGCCTGAACCAGTTGATGGCGACGACCGGCGCCAGCATCACCGACGTGGTGCGCGTGATGGGCGCGGTGTCGCGCGGCGACCTCTCGAACCAGATCGACAAGCCGTACCAGGGCGCCTTCGGCGAGCTGAAGGAATATACGAACAACACCGTGCACAAGCTGACGCAGGTGATCGAGGGCCAGCGCCGCGTCGTGCAGACGGCCAATCGCGGCAACTTCGACGAGCGCGTGGAACTGGCGGGCCTGCAGGGCTTCCAGAAAGAGATGGGCGAAGGCCTGAACCAGCTGGTGGCGACGACGAGCGCATCGGTCGAGGACGTGGTGCGCGTGATGGGCGCGATGTCGGAAGGCGATCTCACCAAGCGCATCGACAAGTCCTACGAGGGCGAGTTCGCCAAGCTGAAGGAATACGCGAACAACACCGTGGACAAGCTGGCGCAGGTGGTGGCCGAGGTCAACGCGGCCGCCGATTCCCTCGCCAGCGCGTCCGAGCAGGTGAGCGCGACGGCGCAGTCGCTGTCGCAGGCATCGGGCGAACAGGCGGCGGGCGTCGAGGAGACCAGCGCGTCGATCGAGCAGATGACGGCATCGATCGCGCAGAACACCGAGAACGCGAAAGTCACCGACGGCATGGCGACCAATGCTGCCAGGGAAGCGACCGAAGGCGGCGCGGCCGTGAAGGAAACCGTGGCCGCGATGAACCAGATCGCCAAGAAGATCGGCATCATCGACGACATCGCCTACCAGACCAACCTGCTGGCACTGAACGCCGCCATCGAGGCCGCCCGCGCCGGCGAACACGGCAAGGGCTTCGCCGTCGTCGCCGCCGAGGTGCGCAAGCTGGCCGAACGCAGCCAGGTCGCGGCACAGGAGATCGGCGAAGTGGCGACCAACAGCGTGGAGCTGGCGGAACGCGCCGGCACCCTGCTCGACCAGATGGTGCCGAACATCCGCAAGACGTCGGACCTCGTGCAGGAAATCACGGCCGCGTCGGAAGAACAGTCGGCCGGCGTCGGCCAGATCAACGCGGCGGTGGGCCAGCTTGCCCAGACGACGCAGCAGAACGCGTCCAGCTCCGAAGAGCTGGCGGCGACGGCCGAGGAAATGAGTTCCCAGGCCGAGCAGCTGCAGCAGACGATGGGCTTCTTCCGCCTCGCGGCCGGCGCGGCTGGCCACACTGCCCGCACGCGCCCGGCGCCCCGCGCCAAGCGCACGACGCTGCGCGTGGCCGGCGGCGCGCCGATCCAGGCCGAGCCCGACGAAGCCAGTTTCACCCATTTCTGATCCACGGTGACCGTATGACGCACACGAACCAGGCAACGCACGCGGACGCCCAGTCCGCCCAATACCTCACCTTCATGCTGGGCGGCGAAGCCTTCGGCATCGGCATCATGGCCGTCAAGGAGATCATCGAGTTCTCCGGCCTCACGGAAGTACCGATGATGCCGGACGCGATCCGCGGCGTGATCAACCTGCGCGGCGCCGTCGTGCCCGTGATGGACCTCGCGGCCCGCTTCGGCCGGCCGCAATCCGTGGCGGGCAAGCGCACGTGCATCGTCATCGTCGAACTCGAACACGACGGCGAGCGCCAGCTGACGGGCGTCGTCGTCGATGCCGTCAGCGCCGTGCTGGACATCGCGGCCGCCGACATCGAACCGGCGCCGTCGTTCGGTACGCGCATCCGCGGCGACTTCATCGCCGGCATGGGCAAGGTGAACGGCAAGTTCGTCATCCTGCTGAACGTGCAGCAGGTGCTCGCGCTGGACGGCCTGCCCGACCTGGCCGGCGCCGACGCCCTCGCCGCCTGAGCGCCATGCAGAACTGTGCGATCAGCCAGGGCGAGTTCGCGCGCTTCCAGCGCTTCATCTTCGACATCGCCGGCATCTCGATGTCCGATTCGAAGAAGGCACTGGTCAGCGGCCGCCTCGCCAAGCGCCTGCAGCATTTCGGCCTGCCGTCGTACGACGCCTATTTCCGGCTGCTGACGGACGGCGCGCACAAGGACGAGGTGCAGCTGGCCGTCGACCTGCTGACGACGAACGAGACCTATTTCTTCCGCGAGGCGCGCCACTTCGAGCTGCTGCGCGAAGCGGCCGAAGCGGCGCGCCCGTCGCTGCGGGCGAATGCGCCGTTCCGCGTGTGGAGCGCGGCCTGCTCGTCCGGCGAGGAACCGTACAGCATCGCGATGGTGCTGGCCGACGTGCTGGGATCGGCGCCGTGGGAAGTCGTGGCCTCCGACATCAGCACGCGCGTGCTGGAGCGCGCCCGCACCGGCCACTATCCGATGGAGCGCGCGACCCACGTGCCGCAGGACTACCTGCGCCGCTATTGCCTGAAGGGCATCCGCGACCAGCACGGCACGCTGCTCGTGGAACGCGGCCTGCGCGAGCGCGTGCAGTTCCGCCAGGTGAACCTGAACACGGCGCTGCCCGGCGACCTGGGCACCTACGACCTCGTCTTCCTGCGCAACGTGATGATCTACTTTAACGGCGACACCAAGCGCCAGGTCGTCACGCGCATCATGCAGCGTATCAAATCGGGCGGCCATCTGTTCATCGGCCACTCGGAAAGCCTGCAGGAGATGGGCGACGTGCTCCGTGCCGTGATCCCTTCCGTCTACCGTCTACCCTAACCGGCATGAAAACAATCGATGTGATGGTGGTCGACGACTCGGCCGTCGTGCGCAAGGTCGTCGGCGCGGTGCTGGAATCCGCGCCCGGCATCCGCCTGCTGCACGCCGTGGCCGACCCGCTGCTCGCCATCGAGCGCATGAAGCAGGCCTGGCCCGACGTGATCCTGCTGGACGTGGAGATGCCGCGCATGGACGGCATCACGTTCCTCCGCAAGATCATGGCGGAGCGGCCCACGCCCGTCGTCATCTGCTCGACGCTGACGGAAAAAGGCGCGGAGACGACGATGGCCGCGCTCGCGGCGGGCGCCGTGTCCATCATCACGAAACCCAAGCTGGGCCTGAAGGACTTCCTCAGCGAGAGCGCGGACGAACTGATCTCCGCCGTGCGCGCGGCGAGCCACGCGAACGTGCGCAGGCTGGCGGCACGCGCCGCGCCCGCGCCCGTCGCCGTAAAGCTGACCGCGGACGCCGTGCTGCCGGCCGCGCCCGACACGCGCGCCCTGCTGCGCACGACCGAGCGCGTCGTCGCCATCGGCACCTCCACGGGCGGCACGCTGGCTTTGGAAGAAGTGCTGGCGGCGCTGCCGCGCGTCACGCCCGGCATCGTCATCGTGCAGCACATGCCGGAAAAATTCACGGCCGCCTTCGCCGACCGCCTGAACGGCCTGTGCCAGATCGAGGTGCGCGAGGCGCGCCACGGCGACCGCGTGCTGCCGGGCCGCGCGCTGATCGCGCCGGGCGGCAGGCACATGCTGCTGCGGCGCGACGGCGCCAACTACCACGTGGACGTCATCGACGGCCCGCTCGTGAACCGCCACCGCCCGTCCGTCGACGTGCTGTTCCGTTCCGTCGCCAGGCACGCGGGCGCCAACGCGCTGGGCATCATCATGACGGGCATGGGCGACGACGGCGCGGCCGGCCTGCTCGAGATGCGCAAGGCGGGCGCGCGCACCGTCGCGCAGGACGAGGACAGCTGCGTCGTCTACGGCATGCCGAAGGAAGCCGTCAAACGGGGCGGCGTCGAGAAATCCGTGCCGTTGAAAGCGATCGACCGCGAGATCCTGCAGCAGCTCGGGGTGCGCTGATCGCGTATCATCGCTCCTGAACAGCCGATCCAGAAGCTGATGCCAGGAGAGTGAGATGAACAAAGGAATGTATGCCGCCGCGCTCGCTGTGTGCCTGACTGCCTGCGGCGGTGGCGGCGGCAATGCCGGCACGGGGAATACCCCGCTGACGCCGCCCGTGTCCAGCAACGGCAACCTCGACGCGTACGTCGGCACGTGGACCTCCGCGTGCGCGTCGCACGCGGTCGACACGGCCGTCATCGCGCGCGCGGCCGGATCGAACAATGCGCTCACGATCGCCGTCACGACGAATTACTATGCCAACACGGCCTGCACGGGCGACGTCATCGCCACGCAAGTGTGGAGCGCCCCCACGACGGCGACCTGGGTCGGCACAGTGACCTCGTCCATCATGCCGGGATCGGTCTCGGCCTCCATCGACAAGGTGACGGCGCAGCAGCCGCAGCGCAGCGTCACGTTGACGGGCACCTTCGTCAGCCGCAAGATCGTCGACGGCCAGCCCAACTGGTGCATCGATTACGCGGGCGGTGCCGTGTGCGTGCCCGACCGGATCTACGCGGCCGAACCGGCGCCGTTCGACGGCCTGGCCATCGTGGGCGGCGAGCTGGTCGAGGTCAAGTCGAACGGCGTCAACTACGACGCCGTCGAGTATTTCACGAAACGCTGACGGGCAGCGCGGCCAGCCCGCGCAGGCCGGCGATGCCGTTCCAGCGCGGGGCCGCGTCGGGCATGCGGAGCGTCGGCCAGCGGCGCAGCACAGCGCGCAGCACGACGTCGGCCTCCAGCAGCGACAGGCCGGCGCCAATGCACACGTGCGGTCCGCTGCCGAACGACAGGTGGCTGCCGGCGCGGCGCGTGATGTCGAACGTGTCCGGATCGGCGAAGCGGTCCGGATCGCGGTTCGCCGCGCCGATCAGCGCGATCACGAGGTCGCCGCGCCTGAGCGTGGTGCCGTGCAAGGTGAGTTCCGTGGCGACGCGCCGGCCCGTGTACTGCACGGGACTGTCGTAGCGCAGCAGTTCGCGGATGGCGAGCGTGATGCCGTCTTCGTCCGCGCGCAGCCGCGCCCACGCGTCCGGGTGCGTGAGCAGCGTGTACAGGCCATTGCCGAGCAGGTTGCGCGTCGTCTCGTGGCCGGCGAACAGCAGCATCGCGCATTGCGCCAGCAACTCGCCGTCCGCGCGCAGTTCGCCCGCGGCCTCGGCCTGCAGCAGGCGGCTGACGAGGTCCGTGCCGGGGGACGCCCGGCGCGCGGGCAGCAGCGCGTCGAAATAGCGCACCATCTGCAACAGGCTGCGCTGGGCCGCGCGCAGCTGGTCGGCCGTCGGCTGCAGCGCGCCGATGAAGGCGGCAAGGTCGTCCGACCACGCCATGAAGCGCGCCTCGTCCTTGCGGGCGATGCCCAGCATCAGGCCGATGACGCGCGACGGCAGCGGACGCGCGACTTCGGCGATGAAGTCGAAGCCGGCTTGCGCGTCGAGACCGTCCAGCAGTTCGTCGGTGAGCCGCTCGACGTCGGCCCGCAAGGCGCGGATCAGGGTCGGATGAAAACCGGCCGCCATCGCCTTGCGCACACGCTGGTGGTCGGCGCCGTCCAGGAACACCATCGCGCTGCCGAACAGGCGCTGGAACAGGTCGAGGCCCGCCTGGGCGCGGCGTCCCGCCAGGCTCGCGTCGACGCCGGGGATGCGCTTGATCCAGCCGCCCGTGCGCTGCGACGACAGGCGCGCATCGCGCAGCGCCAGTTCGATGTCCGCGTGGCGCGTCAGCACCCAGGCGCCCTGGAACACGTCCTCGCGCCACAGCACCGGTCCCGCCGCGCGCAGGCGGCGATAGGTGGGATACGGATCGTGCAGGAAGGCGGCGTCGAACGGTGCCGCGTCCGCATCCGGCACGATTGGCGCGAGATCTCTCATGCGATTCATTGGATGATGGTCTGCCGGCACATGCCGGGGCCCGCACTTTATCATTTTTCGGCCCGCCGGTCGCGCTTGACGATTAAAAAAGAATGATGCATTCTCTTTTAAAATCTCACCGGAGACGACCATGGGAACGACTGGACGGGACGCCGCGCTGCTGCTGGACCTGGACGCGACGGGGCAGGCGGCGCTGATCCGCACGGGCGACATCGCGCCCGCCGAGCTGCTGGAGGCTGCCATCGCGCGCATCGAGGCGCTGCAACCGCGCGTGAACGCGCTCGTCGACTTCGACCCCGAGGCGGCACGGCGCCAGGCGGACGGCCGCGAGCCCGGCGGCGTGTTCGCGGGCGTGCCCACGCTCGTCAAGGACCTGCTCGCGTTTCCCGGCTTCCCGACGGGGTTCGGTTCGCGCCTGTTCCACGGCGCGCGGCTGCCGGGTACGTCGCCGTATGCGCAGGCG
This sequence comes from Massilia sp. CT11-137, assembly GCF_047302885.1. NCBI lineage: Bacteria > Pseudomonadati > Pseudomonadota > Betaproteobacteria > Burkholderiales > Oxalobacteraceae > Massilia > Massilia sp. CT11-137. The sequence goes on along the minus strand of NZ_JBKYMP010000002.1, from coordinate 2,362,224 downwards.
CTGCGGCGTGCGGGCCTCGTCGTGCTGGGCAAGAGCACCACATCGGAATTCGGCCTGCTGGGCACGACGGAACCCCTCGCGACGGGCCCCACGCGCAATCCATGGCGGCACGACCTGTCGGCGGGCGGTTCGTCCGGCGGCGCGGCGGCGGCCGTCGCGGCGGGGATGGTGCCGGTGGCGCACGCGTCCGACGGCGGCGGTTCCATCCGCGGCCCCGCCTCGTTCTGCGGCCTGTTCGGCTTCAAGCCCAGCCGCGGACGCACGGTGGCCGCCGATATCCCGCCGGACATGCCGACGGCCGCCCTCCTTGCCGACCACTGCGTGAGCCGCTCGGTGCGCGACAGCGCGGCGTGGCTGAAGGCGACCGAAGCGCCCGGCCACGCGGCGCCGCTGCCGGACCTCGCGGCGCTGCGCGACACGCCGCCCCCCCGCCTGCGCATCGGCGTCTACCGCCGCGACCTGTTTGGAGAACTCCCGTCGCCCGACGCCCTCGCCGCGCTGGACGCCGCCACGCGCCTGTGCACGGACCTGGGCCACGACGTCGTCGAGACGGCGGGCCCGGCCTGCGACGCACCGGCCGTGAGCCGCGCCTTTTTCACGCTCACGGCGGCCGGGCTGGCCGGCATGGCGGACCAGGCGGCGGCGCTGATGGGGCCGGCCTTCGACGCGGGCCTGTTCGAACCCTATACGCGCGACCTGGTCCGGCGCGCGCGGGCGGCATCGGCCGACGAGGTGCGGGCCGCCGGCGCGGCGCTGGCGGCGGCAGGCGCGTCGGCGCGGGCGGCCGGCGCCGGTTTCGATGTGCTGTTGAGCCCCACGGTCCCGTTCACCGCCTTCCCGCTTGGCCGCCACGGCCCCGGCCAGGACCCGGACGACCTGATCGCGTTCACCAACCGGCTGGCCGGCTACACCGTGCCCGCGTCGCTGGCGGGCTGGCCCGCGATGTCGGTGCCGCTGTACTGGTCCGAGGCGGGCCTGCCGCTGGGCTGCCAATTCACGGCCGCGCACGACGCGGATGCGCTGCTGCTGCGCCTCGCGTTCCAGCTCGAAGCGGCGGCGGACTGGGCGCCGCGGCTGCGCGCGATGCAGGACGGGCTGGCATGCCGCAACGATTGAAAGACGACGTCCGCGACCGCATCCTGGCCGCGGCCGCGCGCACGTTCGCGCAGCGGGGCTATGTGCAGGCCACGCTGGCCGACATCGCCCGCGACGCGGACATCGCCCCCAGCAACATCTACAAGTACTACGGGAGCAAGCAGGCGCTGTTCGACGCCGTCGTCACGCCCGCCATCGCGGCACGCCTGTTCCGTCTCCTGCGCGCGCGCCTGCGCGAGTTCGACACGCTGGGCAGCTGGTCCGACGCGCATGCGGACGGCTCCGCCCACGCGAAGGCACTGTTGGAGTTCTGGGTCGAGCATCGGCTCGCGGTGCTGATCCTCCTGAACGGCGCGGCGGGCACGCGCTTCGCGCCCGTGCGCGAGCGCATGGCGCAGGAGATGGCGCGCCAGGCGGCCCGCTTCGTGCGCCGCCAAACGGCGGCCGCGCCCGACGCCCACTTCGACATGGTGCTCCGCCAGGTCTTTGCGAACACCGTGGCGATGATCGCGGCCATCCTGGAACGGTACGCGTCCGGTGCGGACATCGCGCAAGCGTTCGCGACATTCTGGACCTATCAGCTCGCGGGACTGGAGGCGCTCGTCAGGAACCGCAACCGCGGCGCCCGGCAGCGCGCACCGGCTTGCGCTGCCCAGGGTGACACGGGCTACCACGGCAGGCCGGAAAAGGCCGTGCACCACGACGCGTCCGACCATTGCGCGGCACGGCTGGCGACCACCGCGTGCTGGAAGAAGACGTGATCGCGCCGCGTCGAGACCGGGCGCATCGAGGCGGGTCGCGTCGGCTCGCCGAACCGTAAGCCGGCGCGGGCTGCGACAGATGTTGCGCACGCGCGCGACAGATGTGCCGTCCGCGCCGCCCGCGCAGGGGCGCGCGCCCCTCGCGCCGGCCTGGCTTGCAATTTGCTCTCCCATGGATGCCGCCGCAGCGACGGCGGACCACCATCAACATCAGGAGACAGCATGAACTTCAAACGCGCACTCGCCGGCATCGGCCTCGCCCTCGCCCTGCCCTTCAGCGCCCACGCCGGCATGCCCGGCATGGAAGGCGCCCACCACGTGGGGCTCACAGTGCCGAACATGGACGACGCCGTCCGCTTCTTCGTCGACGTCGTCGGCTGCGAGGAATCCATCAAGCTCGGGTCGTTCAAGTTCGCCGACGACTGGATGAACGTGCACCTGAACGTCAACCCGCGCGCGGAGATCAAGCGCTTCCAGATGGTCCGCTGCGGCCATGGCACGAACCTGGAGATCTTCGAATACTCGGCGCCGAACCAGGGCAGGACGCCGCCCCGCAACAGCGACGTCGGCGGCCATCACCTCGCGTTCTACGTCGACGACATGGACAAGGCCGTCGCCTACCTGAAATCGAAAGGTGTGCGCACGCTGGGCGCGCCCAGCACGTTCACGGAAGGCCCGGCCGCCGGACTGACGTGGATGTACTTCCTCGCGCCGTGGGGCCTGCAGCTGGAAATCGTCAGCACGCCGAAGGGCATGGCCTACGAGAAGACGGCCAGGCGCGCCCTGTGGGATCCGCGCTCCCCGGCCAAATGAAGACGGCGACGATGGCGGTGCTGGCCGCGAAATGCGTCGCGATCTGCGCCACGGTCCTCGTCGCGGTATGCCTGCCCGGCCGCGCGTGGGCGCATGTCGACGGCCGGGTCAGCGTGCGGGTCGTGCACTTCACGTACGACGCGGCGGGCATGACCGCGTACTACCGCGTGTCGCTCGCGCCACTGGGACCGGCACCGTACGTCGTCGCGAGGAAGGAAAGCGGCCAGTGGTTTCATTACGTGGACACGGCCGCCGTCGATCCGCTGGCGGCGGCGCGCGTTCTCGCCGCCGCGCACACGGTGTCCGTGGATGGCCGGACGGTGGCGCCGAACGTGCTGGCGGCCGCCGTGCACGTGAAGGGCAGCGTGCCGCCGTTCGCCACGCCCGCGCAGGCGCGCGCGGCGGCCGCGACGCGCACGCCGCTGCCGGCGGCGATGCCCGACATCGGCGACGTCGTGCTGGACGCCGCCATCGCGTATCCCGGCGTGCGCCCCGCGGCGTTCCGCTTTACCGGGACGCTCGCGCCGGGGAAGCTGTCCGACGCGCCGCTGAACACGATCCTGCTGTCGCACCGCGCCGGCACGACGGACCAGTACCGCATGGATGGCGCGGCCATCGACGTCAACCCGTCCTGGTGGCTGTCGGCCTGGCAGTTCATCCACGCGGGGGCCGCCCACATCCTCGAAGGCGCCGACCACCTGCTGCTGGTCGTGTGCCTCGTCGCGGGCGGCATGCGCCTGCGCGCGATCGCCCTGCGCATCACCGCGTTCAGCGCGGGCCATGCATGCGCCATCGCGGCCAGCTTCTACGGCCTGCTGCCCGACCGGCCATGGCTGATCCCCGGCGTGGAGCTGCTGATCGCGCTGTCCGTGCTCGGCACGGCGCTGCTGATGCTGGGCCGGCGCGAACGCGGGGGCGCGCCGGCGCTGGTCTTCGTCGTGGGCCTCGTGCACGGCTGCGGCCTCGCCGTCGGGCTGCGCGACCTGCTGTCGGACACGGGGCCGAACGTCGTCGCGTCGCTCGTGTCGTTCAACGTGGGCGTGGAAGCGGGCCAGCTGCTCGTCGGCGCGGCCGTATGGCTGCTGCTGGCGGGCGCCAGGGGCCTGGCGCCCGGCCGGGACGACGGAATGCGCCGCTGCGTCGCGCTGGGCGTCGCGCTGGTGTCGCTGGCCTGGGTGATGGAACGGACGGGACCCGTCTGGGATGCGCTCCAGACGGGCGTTGCGTGAGGGTCAGCGCTGGTTCGGTGGAACGATGCCGTACTTCTTCATGTAGCGGTACACGGTGGCGCGCGCGAGGTTGAGCTCTTCCGACACCTTGGTCACGCTCCACTTGTGGCGCACGAGCGCGTCGAGCAGGGGCGCGGCCTCGCAATCCTCGCCGCCGGACGGGATCGCGGCGGCGACGGGAGCAGCCGGAAGGCTGGAAAACTGCTCGGTCAATTCCTGCGGCAGGTCGGCCGCCGTGATCGTCTCGCCATCGGACACCGCCAGCGCGAAGCGCAGCACGTTGCGCAGCTGGCGGATGTTGCCCGGCCACGCGAAGCACAGCATGGCGTGCATGGCGTCCAGCGACAGGTGCGCGTCCATGCCGAGCAGTTCCGCCTCCTCGGCCAGGACTTTTTCGATCAGGTAGCGCTTGTCCGCGCGGTCGCGCAGCGCCGGCAGGTGCAGGGTCGCGCCGCACAGGCGGTAATACAAATCTTCGCGGAAGCTGCCGGCGCTGATCAGGTTGCGCAGGTCGCGGTGCGATGCCGCGATCACGGTCAGGTCCACGGGGACGGGCTTGTCCGCGCCGAGCGGCAGGACTTCCTTTTCCGACAGCACGCGCAGCAACCGGGTCTGCAGGTGCAGCGGCATGTCGCCGATCTCGTCGAGGAACAGCGTGCCGCCGTCGGACTGCAGGATCAGGCCCTTCATGCCTTTCGCGCGGCCGCCCGTGAACGCGCCGGCCGTGTAGCCGAACAATTCGCTTTCGATCAGCGACTCGGGAATCGCGCCGCAGTTCACGGCGACGAACGGCTTGTGGGCGCGCTCGCTCGACCGGTGCAGCGCCTTGGCGATGACTTCCTTGCCGGTGCCCGTCTCGCCGTGGATCAGGATGTTCAGCTTGCGGTTCAGCAGGCGCTTGGCCTGGTCCAGCAGGCGCCGCATCGTGTTGTCGTCGCCGGCCAGGCAATCCAGTTCCGGATGGTGGGCGGGCGCCGCGCTGTCCGCCGTCTCGACGACGACGCTGCCGCGCGCGGCCGGACGCGGGCGCGGCGCCTTCACGCTCGCATAGAACATCTGGTTCGAGCCGCGCGTGACGATCGAGCGCTCGCCCATCGTACCGGCGCGCGCGAGGCGCAGCAGGTCGTCCGGCGCGAGGTCGAACAGCGCCGTGAGCGGCTGCCCGACGACGTCGCCGGCCGCGCGGCCGAACAGCCGGCGCGCGCCCGTGTTGGCGCCCACCACGATGCCGTCCTCGTCATAGGCCAGCATGATCTCGCCGCTCACCTCGACCAGCGCCCACGCCGTGCCGAGGCGCAGGATCCAGCGGTCCTGGAAATGGCGCAGGAAGTTCGCGTCCTCGATCATTTCCGCATACATCATCGTCAGGTGCAGCGCGAGATGCTGGCTTTCCTTGTACGTCGGCGACGTCAGCGCGGACAGGTCGAGCACCGCGAGGAATTTGCCTTCCGGGTCGAACAGCGGCGCGGCGGAACAGGTCAGCGGGATATGGGTGGGATCGAAGTGGTCGTCCTGGTGGCATGTCAGTGCCGTCTGTTCGGCCACGCAGGTGCCCACGCCGCAGGTGCCGGCCGAGCGCTCGCTCCATTCCGCACCCAGGTACAGGCCGGCCCTCTTGAGGTCCGGCGCGCGCGCGTCGTTGCCGATGTAGTCGACGGTGACGCCCTGCGCATCCGTCAGCAGCAGCACGTAGCCGAGACTCGAGACGCGCTTGTACATCTGCTCCATGCCCACGCGGGCCACCTGCATGAACTCCTCGATCTGTTCCTGGTGCGCCCGGAGGGTGGCGGACGTCACGATGTGCGGCGCCTTCGGGCGCGCCGGATCGAGCCCGTAATCGTTCACGCAGCGGCGCCACGAGTTGTGGATCAACTCGTTGGCGCCGTTCGCGGCGGTACCGTGCATGGCCACCGACATCACGTTGTCGATGTGCCGGTTCTGTGCCTGATTCGTCATTGTCGTCTCCTGCGGCGCCGGCAACTCGTCGTTTGCCGGTCGTGTACTTACGGTTTATGGTACTCCATTTATGAACTGTAAACTCATCCCATGTGTTCGGGTGCGGCGCGGAACGGCTGCAGTTCGTCCAGCGGATCGCTGGCGCCGAACAGCCAGCCGCGGTCCAGGTCCGCCGCCGCATGCTGCACGTCCGCATGGTAGCTCGACCGCACGAGCGGGCCCACGGCCGCATGCGCGAAGCCCAGCGCCTCCGCGGCGTCGCGCAGGCGCGCGAACGCGTCCGGCGTCACATAGCGGCGCACGGGCAGGTGCGCGCCGGACGGCGTCAGGTACTGCCCGATCGTGACCATGTCCACGCCGTGCGCGCGCAGGTCGTGCAGCACGTCCTCGACCTCGTCGTCGGTCTCGCCCAGGCCCACCATCAGGCCCGACTTGGTCTTCACGCCAGGGTGGCGCTCCTTGAACCGTTCCAGCAACGCCAGCGAATGCGCATAGTCGGCGCCGGGCCGCACGGGCCCGTACAGGCGCGGCACCGTCTCGATGTTGTGGTTCAGGACATCGGGCGGCGCCGCATCCAGCGCTTCCAGCGCGGCATCCAGGCGCCCGCGGAAGTCGGGCACGAGCACTTCGATGCGGGTCGCCGGTGCCGCGGCGCGCACCGCGCGGATGCAGGCGGCGAAGTGGCCGGCGCCGCCGTCGCGCAGGTCGTCGCGGTCGACCGAGGTGATCACGACGTAGCGCAGGCCGAGCGCCGCCACCGTGCGCGCGAGCCGCTCCGGTTCCGCGGCATCGAGCGGATCGGGCCGGCCATGGCCCACGTCGCAGAACGGGCAGCGGCGCGTGCACTTGTCGCCCATGATCATGAACGTGGCCGTGCCCTTGCCGAAGCATTCGCCGATGTTCGGACAGCTGGCCTCCTCGCACACCGTCGTCAGCGCGTTCGCGCGCAGGATGGCCTTGATCTCGAAGAACCGCGACGACGGCGCCGGTGCCCGCGTGCGGATCCAGTCCGGCTTCGGCAAGCGCTCGGCCGGCACGATCTTGATGGGAATGCGGCTCGTCTTGGCCGCGCCCAGCTGTTTGGAGGTCGGCTTCATCGCTGCTCCTACACCGCGCCGCGCGCCAGCTCGCCGGCGATGTGCTCGGCCTGGCGGATCGCCAGCGCGACGATGGTCAACGTGGGATTCGCGGCGGAACTCGACGCGAACTGGCTGCCGTCCGAGATGTACAGGTTCTTGACGTCGTGCGTGCGGCCCCATTTGTTGACGACGCCGTCGCGCGCATGCTCGCTCATGCGGTTCGTGCCGAGGTTGTGGCTGGCCGGGTACGCGGGCATGTCGATGACGCGCGTGGCGCCCACCGCTTCGGACAGCTTGCGGAACTGGACCAGGCCGTGCGCCGCGATCGCGTTGTCGTTCTTGTGGTACGTCTTGGACACGATCGGAATCGGCAGGCCGTACTGGTCCTTCTCGGTCGGGTGCAGCGTGATGCCGTTCTGTTCGCGCGCCATGTCTTCGCCGCAGACCCAGATCGCCGTCATGTGGTCGTACATTTCCAGCGCCGACGTCACGTCCCGGCCCCAGCCGCCCGGCTTCATGAAGGCCGCCGTGTACGGCAGGCCCAGGGCGAGGCCTTCGAGATAGTAGCCGCCGTTGAAGCCGCGCCGCGTGTTCAGGGCCACCTCGTCGGCGACGACGGCGCCGATGTCGAAGCCGCGGTTCATGTACACGGGCTTCTTGTGGATCGCCACGGCGGCCGCCGTCGCATGGTTCATGTAGTTGCGGCCCACCTGGCCGGACGAATTCGCGAGGCCGTTCGGGAACATGGCCGACGCGGAGTTCAGCAGCAGGCGCGGCGACTCGATGGAATTGCCGGCGACGGCGACGAGGCGCGCCTTCTGCAGCACGTGGCGGCCCTGGCTGTCCGCGTACAGCACGCCATTCACCTTGCCGGTCTTGTCGTGCTGGATCTGCAGCACCATGCTTTCCGGGCGCAGTTCCACGCGGCCGGTGTCCAGCGCCTTCGGCACTTCGGTGTACAAGGTGGACCATTTCGCGCCCACCTTGCAGCCCTGCATGCAGAAGCCGATCTGCTGGCAGCCGGGACGCCCGTCGTACGGCTGCGAATTCGATGCGACGGGGCGGATGATCTTGTTGTAGCCGATCTTGCGCGCGCCGGCCGCCACGACCCTGGTCTGGTTCGATTCCGGCATCGGCGGCAGGCCGCTCGCGCGCGTGCCGGCCACGCCCATCTTCTTTTCCGCCAGTTCGTAGTACGGCTCCAGTTCCGCCAGCGTGATGGGCCAGTCGAGGATGTTGGCGCCGTCCACCTTGCCGTAGGTCGTGCGCGTCCTGAAGTCGTGCTCCTGGAAGCGCAGCGCGACGCCCGACCAGTGCACGGTCGACCCGCCCACCGCCTTGACGATCCACGCCGGCAGGTTCGGGTAGGTCTTCGTGTGGTGCCAGCCGCCGGCCGAAATCCGCTTGTCGAGCCACGAGATCTTGTTGAACATGGCCCACTCGTCGTTCTCGAAGTCCGCCTGCGTGAAATGCTTGCCCGCTTCGAGGATCACGATCTTGTCCACGCCGCGCTGGGCCAGTTCGTTGGCCAGCGTCGCGCCGCCCGCGCCCGAGCCGATGATGACGATCGCGTCGTCGTCGCCCAATTCGATTTTCTTGCTCATTGCCGTCTCCTGTCTTTTGTTATGGTGTGGGCGTTTACAGCCAGTCGATGTCGTTGAAGCCGCGGTTGATGTAGCCGCCCTGCTCCCACGACGACCCCTCGTAGCCGAGCAGCGGCCACACCGCCTTGTTGTCGTACAGGCTCGTGACCATCTCGCCGCGCACCTTCTGGAAGAACGGCGACGGCTCGATCGCCTTCAGGAGGCTGACGCGCTCCGACTCGCGCCCGACGGCCGCATAGGGCTTGCCGAAGCGTTTCATGGCGGCCTTGTCCAGGTCGCGCACACCGTCGCGGAACAGGGCCGCCTGCTTCGGATCCTTCGCGGCCGCACGCTCGAACGGCTGGATCGCCTCGACGTAGTAGCGGTCAGCCAGTTTGTCGTGCGGGAAGACGTCGCGCGCCATGCGCAGCAGGGTCTGCGCGGTGGCCGCGCCCAGCGTGGGAAAGTCATGCGCCAGGTGTTTGTCGTTCGACGCGGCCAGCGCGGCCGGGCCGGCGGCCGCCGCGCCGATGGCCATGGCGCCGCCGCGCAGGAAGCCGCGGCGCGTGACGGTGACGACCTTCGGCAGCACGCGCATGCCCGTGCATGCGTTCGATGGTTGATCTTTCATGTGAACCTCTTTCAATGGGACAGGGTGGGAAAATGGACCGGCGCGGGGCCGGGCGGCCGCGGGGGGAATGCATCGGACGCGGCGCCCAGCACGTCGGTGAGCATGTGGTGCAGGCGCTCGGCCAGTACCTCCGCCAGCACGGGCGCGCCGAGCTGCTGGGCGAACGACGTGGTGCAGTCGTCGAGCAGCGCCGCGTCGGCGGATTCCTGCCCGAGCGCGCCGCACAGCAGCGACCAGTCGGGCGGCGCGATCAGCGTCCCCGACGTCATCAGGACGCCCGTGCGGCGCCGCAGCTGGGCCAGGCCGACGATCTTGCGCGTGCCGACGACGACCTCCCACGGCGACAGCCCGCCGTAGCACGCCCACTTCAGGCGCGCGTCGCCCGGCCGCAGCCGCACTTCCTCGGGCGGGATCGCATACGCGGGAATGCCGGCGTCGCGCAGCAGGCCCGCGTGCAGCGCACCCAGCCAGCGGTAGCTGGACAGCGTGCTGCGGCCGAGCAGCGGATGGTCCGGCGGCAGCACGACGGACGCGCTGACCATCCACGGCCCGGTCAGGACGGCGCCGCCGCCCGAGCCGCGCTGCACGACGGAGCCGGCCAGCGCGTGGCCAGCCACGAGCCGCTCGCGCAGCGCCGTCTGCGAGCAGCCCAGCACGACGCCGGGCACCCGGTAGGTCCACAGGCGCACGCGCGGCTCGGTGACGGGCTCGCGCAGCTGGGCCGCGTTCCACGCCTGTTCCTCGTACGAGGTCACCGTGTCGATGAAGACCATCCGGGCATCCATTACAACTCCTTCGCGGCTTCCAGCCGCCGTTTCAGGTCCGTCAGGAACAGCGCGGCCGGGAAGCCGTCGACGGCCCGGTGGTCGAACACGAGGTGCAGGCCCATCATCGGCGCGATCGCGACCTCGTTGCCCCGCGCCACGGGCCGGGCCGCGACGCGCGTGACGCCGAGGATCGCCACCTGCGGGCTGTTGATGATCGGCGTGAAGCTGTCGATGGCGGTATTGCCCAGGTTCGTCACGGTGAACGTGCCGCGCTGGTAGCTGCCGGCCGACAACGTGCCTGCACGCGCGCCTTCCGCCAGGGTGCGCGCCTCGCGCCCCAGCTCGGCCGCGCTCTTGCGGTCGGCGTTGCGCAAGACCGGCACCATCAGCCCGTCGTCCAGGCTGACGGCCAGGCCCAGGTTCACGTCGTCCAGCAGCTCGATGTCCTTCTCGCGCATGCGGGCGTTCAGGCGCGGGTGCGCGCGCAGGCACAGCGCGACGGCGCGCAGCACGTACGCGGTCAGGCTGACCCGCTCGTCCTCCGGCGCCGCCGCGCGCAGGGCCTGCAGCGCGGTCACGTCCACCTCGACCGACTGCGCCACGCGCGGCACGCGCCAGCCCTGCTCCATGTTGCGTGCGATGGCCCCGCGCATCCCCGTCAGCGGCACCGTCGCGGGTACGGTCACGGCATCCATGGCCTACCCCTCGATCCGCGCCAGCACGGTGTGGCGGCCGAACGTGTCGCCCGCGGCGACCTCGATGGCGGCCAGGCGGCCGGCGGCGGGCGCCGTCACCTCGTGCGTCGTCTTGACCAGTTCCGCGACGACGAGCGTCTGGCCCGCCGTCACGGGCTGGCCCACCTCGACCTGCCAGTCCTGCAGCAGGGCTTCCGTGCCCTCTTCCACATCGTCCCAGACGCCACCGTCCAGTTTCACGTCGATCATGCTTGTGCTCCTTGTTGAAGTTGATGAATGGGTTGCGCGCGCATCAGGCCGCGCACGGCGTCGACGATGGCGTCCACCTGCGGGATGACGGCCTGCTCGAGCGGTCGGCTGAACGGGATCGGCACGTCGGGCACCGCGAGGCGTTTTACCGGCGCGCGCAGCTGGATGGTGTCGAGGTGTTCGGCGACGAGCGCGGCGATCTCGCCGGACAGGCCGAAGCTCAGGTAGTCTTCGTCGGCGATCAGCACGCGGCCCGTCCTGGCGACGGACGCCAGCACGCCGGCGCGGTCGAGCGGGACGATGGTGCGCAGGTCCAGCACCTCGACGGAGATGCCCTCCGCGGCGAGCTGCCCGGCCGCGATGGCGGCCTTCTGCACCATCTGGCTCAGCGTGACGATGGTGACGTCGCTGCCCTCGCGCACGATGCGCGACTCGCCGAACGGGATCGCATAGGCTTCCTCGGGCACGGCGTTCGTGCTGCCCTCGAAGTACGACATCCACGACAGGCCCATGATCCCCTTGTGGTAGCAGAACACGACCGGGTTGTCGTCGCGGATCGCCTGGGCCATGAGGCCTTTCGCGTCGTACGCATTGGACGGCACGACGACCTTCAGGCCGGGCATGTGGGCGAAGCTCGCGTACAGGCATTGCGAGTGCTGGGCCGCGTCGTTGTAGCCGCCGCCGATGCCCGTCGTGATCACCACCGGCAGTTTCAGCGCGCCGCCGGACATGTACGAATTCTTCGCCATGTGGTTGTAGATCTGGTCGAAGCAGACGCCGAAGAAGTCGACGAACATCAGTTCCGCGATGGGACGCAACCCTTCCGCCGCGGCGCCCACGGCCGCGCCCATGAACGCGGTTTCCGAGATCGGCGTTTCCATGATGCGCTCGGGGCCGAAGCGGTCGAGCAGGCCCGTGGTGGCGGAAAAGATGCCGCCGTACTTGCCGATGTCCTCGCCCATCACGAACACCGACGGGTCGCGCTCCATTTCCTGGCCGATGGCTTCGGCGATGGCCTGCGCCATCGTGAGCGTGCGCACGGCGCCTTTGCTATTGCTTTGCATTGTCTGTCTCCTTGTTCATTCGGCAAATACGTGTTTCAGGGCGTCCTGCGGATCCGGGTACGGGCTGTTGCGGCCGAACGCGAATGCCGCCTCGACGCGGCCGGCGACGGCCAGGCGCAGGTCGCGGTCCTGCGCATCGTCGATCAGGCCTTCCGCACGCAGGCGCGCGCCCAGCCGCGCGATCGGATCGTCCTGGCGCAGCGCCGCGCTTTCGCCTTTCGGACGGTAGGTCTCGGGGTCGCCCTGGAAGTGGCCGAAGTAGCGGTCCGTCTTGACTTCGATGAGGGTCGGGCCTTCGCCGCGGCGCGCGCGGGCGATGGCGGCGCCGGCGGCCGCGTACACCTCGACGGCATCGTTGCGCTCGACGAGCACGCCCGGCATGCCGTAGCCGGCGCCGCGCACGGCATTCGACGCCACCGACGTCGACACGGATTTCTCGACCGAGATGCCGTACTTGTTGTCTTCGCAGACGAAGACGACGGGCAGCTTCCACACGGCGGCCAGGTTCAAGGCTTCGTGGAACGCGCCCTGGTTGGCGGCGCCTTCGCCGAAGAAGGCGATCGCCACCCAGTCCTTGCCGAGCTTGCGCGCGGCGAGCGCGGCGCCGCAGGCCTGCGGGGCGCTGGCGCCCACGATGCCGCTGCAGGAAAACTTGGTCGGCACGTGGAACAGGTGCATGTGGCCGCCCTTGCCGCGGCCCAGGCCCGTGTCCTTGCCAAACATCTCGGCCGTCATCGCGTCGAGCGGCACGCCCTTGGCGATGGCGAAATGGTGCGAGCGGTGCGCGCCGACGACGCTGTCGTCATTGCCTAAATGCGCGCACACGCCGACGGCGACCGGCTCCTGGCCGGCCGCGAGGTGCATCTCGCCCGGCACGGGGCCGGCGCCGATGTCGAAGGCGAGGCCCTTCTGGATCTTCGGGGGCAGCTTGCCCTCGAGGTAAACCTTCGCCATCGTTTCTTCGTACTCGCGGATCTCGATCATCTTCTCGTACATCCAGAGCAGGTGTTCCCGTGTCGGCTGCATGTTGCTGTCTCCTTGTCTGTGGGTTGGTGCATGCACCTACCCCTTCAGCAAATTCGATGCCATGCCCGTTCCCCCCGTCGCGACGGGCAAAAACGCCTGTTTCGGCCGCCCGGACGCGCCATCTGTCGCAGGCGCGGGCCGCCCGGCTGCGACATCTGTTTCAGCGCGGACGGCCGCGCGCAGCCCTGCAAGAGTGAGCCGCGCGGTGGCACCGTTTTTGCAGATGCGACCAGCGCAGTACCTACAACAATCAATGGAGACGACATGAAAGAGACACACAAGACGGGCAAGCTGCTTGCGCTGCTGGCCTGCGCGGCTGCGGGTTCCACCCACGCGGCCGTGGAATTCGAGACGCCGGGCGGCTGGAAGCTCGGCACGGACGGCTGGATCATCGTGCAGGCGCACCGCCAGAACGGCGACGACGCCGGCACGACGGGCTTTCGCATGACGTCGGGCACGACGCCGAGCCTGTTTGCATTCACCGTCACCTCGCCCGCCATCGACGGCATCACGTACAGCAGCCGCGTGGGCCTGTACATCAACTCCCAATCGGGCGAAGGCAACTTCCGCAACGCGGGCAACGTCGGCAACACGGGCAGCAAGTCGCTGGACCCGCGCGAGATGTGGGCGAAGGCGTCCGCCTCCTGGGGCGAGATCGTGATCGGCAAGTCGTACGGCATCTACCAGGCGGAACCCGTGCTGGCCGATGCGTCCGTGCTGGCGGGCGGCCTGACGGGCTACGACGTCGTCAACACGACCAACGCGCTGGCCGCGACCTTCAACGCGGGCTATATGTACACGAACTTCAACGCGGGCCTGCGCTACAACTCGCCGAAGACCGCGCCGCTGTCGTTCTCTGTGGCGCTGTACGACCCGAGCCAGATCCGCAACACGTTCACGGGCGCCGGCGCCGACCAGACGAATTCGCCGCGCGTGGAAGGCGGCGTGTACTACAACGACCAGGTGGGCATGGCGAAGTTCAAGCTGTACGGCGACTTCACGTGGCAAACGGCGCGCCACTGCACCGTCGCGGGCGGCGGCGCCTGCGTGCAGGACGACGTGCACACGCGCGGCATCTCGGCCGGCACCACGGTCGACGTGGGCCCGCTGAACTTCCACGTCTCCGGCTTCAAGGCGGACGGCCTCGGGTCCGTGCTGATGCAGGACGTCGACGCGCTGGATGCCGCCGGCCGCGAACGCCGCAGCCGCGGCGGCTTCGCCCAGGTCGTATGGCATGCGACGGATGCGCTGTCGCTGCGCGCGAGCTACGGCCGCACGCGCATCGACGACACCGCGAGCACGCCGGGCCACGTCGCGCAATCGCGCATCGGCGGCGCCTATTACGCGGTGAACCCGCACGTGACGGTGTATGCCGAACTCGCGCGCTCGACGTTCTCGCTGAACCCCGTGTTCGGCCGGCCGACCAACACCCGCTACGCGACGCTCGGCGGCCGCTTCGTGTGGTAATCCATCCAACGCATTCCGAGGAATCCAACATGCATCCGACCACCCGTTCCAACACGGCGGCCGCCGTCGCCGCCTTCCTGCTCGCCCTGTCCCTCACGCAGCCCGCCGCCGCCCACGACGACGAGGACGCCGCCAACTGGACGCAATACCACCGCACGTCGAACGCCTGGCGCTATTCGCCGCTGGACCAGATCACGACGCGCAACGTCAAGCAGCTGAAACCCGTGTGGATCCACCAGCCGGGCGACATCACGTCCGGCCTCGTTTCCACGCCGCTCGTGAAGGACGGCGTGCTGTACTACGTGGGGCCCAACAACCACGTGTTCGCGCTGGACGGCGCCACCGGCAAGCCGCTGTGGCACTACCAGCCGAAGCTGGCGGCCGTCGCGTCCGAAAGTTTCTATGCGTCGCTGGGCCGCAGCCTGACGCTGGGCCACGGCCGCATCTACCTCGGCACGCTGGACGGCCGCTTCGTCGCCATCGACGACAAGACGGGCAAGGAAGTGTGGTCCACGCAGCTGACGGACCTGAAGAAATGCTTCGGCTGCCTGTTCTCGTCCTCGCCGGTGCTGGCGGGCGACGTCCTGATCGGCGGCACGACGGGCGGCGACCAGGCGCAGCGCGGCAAGATCTACGCGGTGAACGCCATCACGGGCGCGCAGATGTGGACCTTCGACACGATCCGCGACGATCCGGCCAGCTGGCCCGGCGACACGGGCGAAGTCGCGGGCGGCGGCGCGTGGATGCCGGGCACGTACGACGCCGCGTCGGACACGTTCTTCATCGGCACGAGCAACGCGGCGCCGGACTTCTACGGCGACGGCCGCAAGGGCGACAACCTGTACACGGCGAGCCTGCTGGCGCTCGATCCGAAGACGGGCAAGCTGAAATGGCATCGCCAGGAAATCCCGCACGACACGTTCGACTACGACTCCACGTACGAAGCCCTGCTGCTCAAGAAGGACGGCAAGGACGTCGTCGTCCACCTGAACAAGAGCGGCTTCGTGTTCGTGATGGACAAGGCGGACGGCAAGCTGGAAAACGTGTGGCCCCTGAGCCAGACCTACAACTTCGTCAAGACCATCGATCCGAAGACGGGGGAACTGATCGGCCGGCGCGAGATGCCGGTCGGGAAGGAGACCCTGCTGTGCCCCTACCTGCTCGGCACGCGCAGCTACAACGCGGGCGCGTACAACCCGAAGACGAAGCTGTGGTACACGAACGCGATGGAAGTCTGCCAGAACGTGATCCCGGCCAGGCAGGAGACCTCCGGCATGGGCATCGCGAGCCTGTACCTCGGCGTCGACAAGCTCGAGGCGGTGCCGCCGCCTGACCGTCCCGCCGAAGGCCGCCTCGATGCGCGCGACCCGCTCACGGGCAAGCTGAAATGGAGCGTCAAGTACCCGGTCCCCGGCCTGGGCAGCGTGCTGACGACGGGCGGCGGCCTCGTGTTCAACGGCGACCCGCAAGGCTTCGTGCACGCGTATGACGCCGACACGGGCGCGGAGCTGTGGAAGTTCCAGACCGGCTCCGGCATCCGCGGCGGCATCGTCAGCTATGCGGTGAACGGCAAGCAGTACATCGCCGTGCCGAGCGGCTGGGGCTCGCTGGCGCCCGGCTTCATGGCCTCCGCGTTCCCGGCCGTGAAGCAGCTGACGGGCGGCGCGGCGATGGTCGTGTTCGCGCTCGACTGACGTTCAGCGCGCGCGGCGCGCTCGTTTTCACTTCAACGCGGGCGCCGCGCGCGCCCGCTTCACCACCAACGACAATCAAGGAGACTCTCATGTTCAAACCCATCGCCTGCGCCCTCGCGGTCCAGCTGCTGTGCGCATCCGCCGCCATGGCCGTCGCGCCGACCATTTCCGGCCCCGCCAAACCCGACCAGGCCATGATCGACGCGGGCGCGAAGCGCTTCAACCAGAGCTGCGTCTACTGCCACGGCAATGCCGGCTCGGGCGGCAAGGCGGCGCCGCTGCAAGGCCGCGACGACCTCACCAGGGAATACGTCATGGAGACGATCGCCAACGGCAAGCAGCGCGGCGCCTTCAACATGCCGGCGTGGAAAGGCGCGTTCAACGAGCAGCAGATCCAGGAGCTCACCGCGTACATCCTGTCGCTGAAGAACGCCGGCGCGGCGAAATAGGAGGCCGCCATGGCGCGTCTTCGTAAGCATGGCCTGGTCGCCCTGGCCTGCGTGGCGGCCACCGCACAGGCGCGTACGCTGCCCGAGATGGCGGCGTCGAACGAGTTCGTCATCTGCGCGGCGCCGGACGACATGCCGTTCTCGCGGCGCGACGGCACGCCCGCCGGGCTGTACGTCGACCTGGGCCGGCTCGTCGCGTCCGACCTCGGTCTCGCGCTCGCCATCCGCTGGATCCCGCGCCGCGAACTGGCCCGCCGCGTGGGCTGCGATGCGATCATGGGCGCGGCCGTCGTCAAGGCGGAGGACCGCCCGGCATCGTGGCGCAACGTGCTGACGGTGCCGTGGATGCGGGCCGGCGCCGTCGTGGTGGACACGGGCCGCGCACCCGGCGCGACGCTGGACACGCTGCGCACGGGCCACGTGGCGGTGCCGAGCGGCTCGTGGGCGCACCGCTGGCTCGATGCGCACGGCGTGCCCGTGTGGGTGCGGTTCCGGACCGATCCCGAGATCATCGCCGCCGTGGTGCGGGGCGACGCGGACGCCGGCGTCGTGTCGGACGTGGCGGCCGGCTGGTATCGGCAGCAAGCCGGCACGGGGAGCCTGCGCGTGCTGGACACGCTGCTCGATCCGGCCGAATTCGCCTTCGACGTGGCGATCGACCTGCTCGACACGGACGCCGCCACGCTGGATCGCGTGAACGGCATCGTGCGTGCGCGCCTGGCCGACGGCGCCATCGCGGCGCTCGGCATGCGCTACGGCGCGTACCGGCCGCCGGCCGGACAGCGCTAGGTCACGACTCCGCGTCCGCGCGCGCGGCCCGCACGCGCTTGCACGCGGGCTCCTTGGGGCCCGCCGCGGCGCACACCCGCGCGCGGCACTGCTCTTCGCCGGCCGCGTTGTAGCGGCGGCACGACGCCAGCTGTTCCGCCGGCGTCGCCTTGCCCCGCTTCGGTTCCATGTGGCCGATCAGCGCGGCCAGCAGCACCACGTCGCTGTCCTGCTCGCGCACCGCACCCGGCTTCGTCTTCGCCTTCTTGTCCTTCGCGGCCTCGCGCGCCCGCTCCTGCGCCCGCTCCTGTGCCTTGGCGTGCGCGACCTTCGCATGCGCTTCCTTGCGTTCGGCCTTCTCCACCCGCGCGGACTTCTCCGGCTTGGCCGCCCGCTCCTTGTGCGGCGCGGGCACGGCCGGCACCATGTCGGCCAGCGGATTGGTCATGGGCTCGACCGGCGCCGCCGGCTCGTCGTGCAGCACGGCGGCCGCCGGTGCCGGTGCGGGCGCCGGCAGCGCGACCGGCGTGACGGACGGCGTGGCCGGTGCGGCCGCGACCTGGACCGGCGCCGCGGCAGGCACGGACCGCTCATCGCTCCCGCCGAACAGGAACAGCGCGCCGCACACGGCAACCACGCCGGCGGCCACGCCGCCCCAGGCCAGCGCACGCGAACGGGGCCGCGGCCCGGATGCCGCCGCTGCCTGCCCGGGCATGCCGTCCAGCGAACTGAGGATGCCCTGCCGCTCCTGAACCGGCTGCTCTTCGGGCGAGAGCAGGCTGGGCCGGCCGCCACGGACCGGGCGATCGCCTTGATGTTGCAAATCAGCTCCTTAAAAAAGTTTGCATTACTTTACAAGAATCAAGACAATTGTGCCTCTAATTTGCTTTTAATCGTGCGCGATTAACACAATTGGTGAGTTTTTGCGTTTTTTCAATCGTGCGCGGGGTTGTCGCTTACCGGATTTATACTTTCGGGAAATATTTCTTCGACAACAATGTGAACAGCTTCCGGAGAGAGCGGTGTGGGTGTTGGCTGTGACGGTGTATTTCGTGTTGGCGTGCGCGATCAGCTGGATGGTGCTGTTCCCGGCCGGCCGCGAATTCGTGCTGGACGCGCTGGCGGGGGCCGGGCTGCGGCTGGGCCGGCGCGCGGGCGCGCTCGCGCAGCAGCGCCTGCGCGACGCGGATGCGCTGGCCGCGAACGGCCGCGCGGCGGCGGACAGCCTGGCCGGCTTCGTGCGGCGCCACTGGATCGCCTGCGCGTGCGGCGCCGCGCTCGTCGGGCTGCCGCCGCTGGCCGCCCTGCTGCTCGCGGAACGGCCCATGCTGAGCGGCTACGAGTCGACCGAGCGCCCCATGAACACGCAGGTGGCCGACCTGCTGCAGGGCGAGCAGCTCGTGCCGCCGCCCCCGCTGCCGCCGCTCGTGTTCACGACGGCCGAAGTGGCGCAGGAACGGCCGCTGCTCGCCTCGGCCAGCCGCGACTGGGCCATGCTGAACGCGGACTACACGCAGCGCCTGCTGACCGTCTTCCGGATCATGAAGGAGCGCCATGGCTACGAGATGGCGATCCTGGAAGGCTATCGCAGTCCCGCGCGCCAGGATGCGCTGGCCGCGCTGGGACCGGGCGTCACGAACGCGCGCTCGTGGCAAAGCTGGCACCAGTACGGCCTCGCCGCCGATTGCGCGTTCGTCCGCGACGGCAAGCTCGTGATCTCGGAAAAGGATCCGTGGGCGATGCGCGGCTACCAGTTGTACGGCCAGGTGGCCGAATCCGTCGGCCTCACGTGGGGCGGACGCTGGAAAATGATGGACTTCGGGCACACGGAACTGCGCCTGCCCGGGGTCATGAAGCATTAATCACACTCTCGTAATCATGCAAAAAATCTGGGATTTCCTGACCACCCGCACCAGCCTGGCCGTCATCGGCTGGGTGGCTTTCGCCGCGCTGCTGTTCGTGGCCGCGCGGCTGCTGCAATGGCCTGCCTCGCTGCCGTGGATCGTGCTCGGCATCGCGCTCGCCGTCGGCGCCGCCGTCTGGCTGTTCCGCCGCTGGCGCCATGCGAGAAAGGCCGGACAGATCGGCGACATGCTCGAACAACAGGCCAACCAGGACCAACATCGACCCGTCCCCGACGCCACGCAGCGCCAGGAGACGGAAGTGATCCGCAAGCGGCTGCTGGACGCCATCGCGACGATCAAGGGCTCCAAGCTGGGCCAGTTGTCCGGCAGCGCCGCGCTGTACGAACTGCCGTGGTACATGATCATCGGGAACCCGGCGGCCGGCAAGAGCACGGCGATCGCCAGCTCGGGCCTGCAATTCCCCTTCGCCGACAGCAAGGTCGTGCAGGGCGTGGGCGGCACGCGCAACTGCGACTGGTTCTTCACGACCGAAGGCATCCTGCTCGACACGGCCGGGCGCTACTCCGTCGTCGACCAGGACCGCGCCGAGTGGTTCGGCTTCCTCGACCTGCTCAAGAAGCACCGCCGCAAGGCGCCGATCAACGGCGTGATCATCGCCGTCAGCATCGCGGAACTCACGCGCAACCGTCCCGAGTTCGCGATCAACCTGGCCAAGAACCTGCGCCAGCGCGTGCAGGAACTGACGGAGCGCCTGGAGGTGCACGCCCCCGTCTACGTCGTGTTCACGAAGGCCGACCTGATCGACGGCTTCAACGAATTCTTCCAGGACAGCGAACGCGCCGAGCGCGAAAAAGTGTGGGGCGCGACGCTGCCCTACGACCAGCACGTGACGAGCGAACGCCTGCTCGACCAGTTCGACGCCCGCTTCGACGAGTTGTACGACGGCCTGAAGGAACTGAGCCTCGCGAACATGGCGCTGCAGCGGCGCGAGAGCATGCCGTCCGGCGTGTTCACGTTCCCGCTCGAATTCGCGTCGATCAAGCCCGCGCTGCGCGCGTTCGTCGCCACGCTGTTCGAGGACAACCCGTTCCAGTTCAAGCCCGTGTTCCGCGGCTTCTACTTCACGAGCGCGCTGCAGGAAGGCGAGACGGTGTCGACGTCGTCCGCCCGCGTCGCGCAGCGCTTCGACCTGCGCCTCGCGCCGCCCGCGCACGAAGACCAGCACCAGCAGCAGGGTTACTTCCTGTTGAACCTGTTCCGCAAGGTGATCTTCGCCGACAAGGACCTCGTCGCGCAATACGCCAGCCCCGCCAAGACGCGCCTGCGCTATGCCGCGTTCTTCGCCGCGACGGCCATCGTCGGCCTCGCGCTCGGAGGCTGGAGCTGGTCGTACATGAACAACCGCCAGCTCGTCGCCAACGTCCAGGCCGACCTGGACCAGGCGATCCGCGTGCAGAGCAAGAGCCTCGACCTGCAGTCGCGCTTCCAGGCGCTGGAGATCCTGCAGGACCGCATCGAGCAGCTCGACCGCTATGCCGAACACCGCCCGCTGAGCCTCAGCCTCGGCCTGTACCAGGGCAACCTGCTGAACCGGAAACTGAAGGAAGAGTACTTCGCCGGCGTGCGCGAACTGATGCTGAAGCCCGTCGGGCAATCGCTGGAATCGTACCTCGCCGACGTGAACGGCAACGCGGGCCAGCTGCAGCCGTTGAACAAGCCCGCCGGCACCACCGCGCCCGCCGCCGACGCGCCGCAACAATTCAAGGACGCGTCGCCCGCCGATACCGAAGACGCGTACAACGCGCTGAAGACGTACCTGATGCTGGGCGATAAATCGCGCGCCGAGAGCGCCCACCTGAACGACCAGCTGACGCGCTTCTGGCGCAACTGGCTGGAATCGAACCGCGGCGCGATGCCGCGCGAGCAGATGATCCGCAGCGCCGAGCGCATGATCTCGTTCTACCTCGCGCAGGTGAACGACCCGTCGTGGCCCGTCATCGACACGCGCCTCGCGCTCGTCGACCAGACCCGCGACAGCCTGCGCAAGGTCGTGCGCGGCATGCCGGCGATGGAGCGCGTGTACGCGGACGTGAAGGCGCGCGCCGCCACGCGCTATCCGTCGATCACGGTGGCGCGCATCGTCGGCGACCAGGACAAGGACCTCGTCCTCGGCAGCTACGCCATCTCCGGCGCCTTCACGCGCCAGGCGTGGGAAGGCTTCGTGCAGCAGGCGTTCCGCGACGCCGCCAACCGCGAGCTGCAGAGCGCCGACTGGGTGCTGAAAACCGCCGCGCGCGACGACCTCACGCTGGAGGGCAGCCCGGAACAGATCCAGAAATCGCTCGTCGACCTGTACAAGGCGGAATACGCGCGCGAATGGCAGAAGTTCATGCAGGGCGTGACGGTGAAGGACCTGGAAGGGTTCGACGGCGCCGCCGCCGCGATGAACCGCCTGGGCGATCCGCAGAATTCGCCCATCAACAAGCTCGTGTCGACCGTGTACGAACAGACGTCGTGGGACAACCCGACCCTGGCCGGCGCCACGCTGCAGCGCGCGCAAAGCGGCCTGACGGGGTGGTTCCGCGAGACGATCCTGCGCCAGAAGCCGGCCATCGTGAACGTCAGCCTGCCGGCGCAAGGCACACAAGCCGCGTCCACCCCGGCGCTGGGCCCCGTGGGCCGCGAATTCGCCGGCGTCGCCCGCCTCGTGGTCGCGCGCGACAAGGACGCGTCGCTGATGCGCGGCTACGTCGACAACCTGTCGAAGCTGCGCGCCCGCTTCAACCAGATCAAGAACCAGGGCGACCCCGGCCCCGGCGCCAAGCAGCTGATGCAGCAGACCTTGGACGGCAGCGGTTCCGAACTGGCCGACGCGCTGAAATACGTGGACGAGCAGATGCTGGTCGGGATGACGGACGCCCAGCGCCAGGCGCTGCGCCCCGTGCTCGTGCGCCCGCTGATGCAGACGTTCGCCGTGATCGTGCGGCCGGCGGAAGCCGAGATCAACAAGGTGTGGGCGGCGCAGGTGGTACAACCGTTCAACCGCGACCTGGCGACGAAGTATCCGTTCTCGACGGAGTCCAAGGCCGAGGCGAGCAATGCGGAGATCGGCCAGATCTTCGGCCCGGACGGCGCCATCGCGAAATTCTTCAACACGACGGTGGGTCCGCTGGTCGTGCGCCGCGGCGATTCGCTCAGCCCGCGCACGTGGGCGGACATGGGCGTGAACCTCGCCCCGAACGTCGTCGCGAGCTTCCCGGGCTGGGTCGCGCCGCTGGCGGCCGGCGGCGTCGCCAATGCCGCGGCGAGCAGCGGCGGCGAGGCGCAGACGCGCTTCGACCTGCAGGCGCTGGGCACGCAGGGCGCGACCGAATTCACGCTGGAGATCGACGGCCAGTCGCTGCGCTGGCGCGGCCAGCCGCAGCCTTGGGTGCACATGGTGTGGCCGAATCCGCAGGGCGTGCCGGGCGCGAAGATCACCGCGCTGACGCCTGAAGGCCGCAACGTCGTTATACTGGACGAACCGGGCCACTTCGGCCTCAAGAAAATGATCGACGCGGCCCAGCGCAAGCGCAAGCCCGACGGCGCGTTCGAGTTGTCGTGGCAGGCCGGCGGCGTCACCGTGACGGCGAACCTGAAGGTCTTGCCGGCCGCGCCGGCGCCCGCACCTGTCCAGGCGTCCACGTCGGGCCAGGGCTTCAAGCGCCTGCGCCTGCCGGAAACGATCACGGCGCCGCGCACCGCCCCGGTGCAGACGGCGCTGGCGGGAGCTGCGCAATGAGCCGCCTCACGACCCCCGTCAGCGTCGGCTACTTCGGCAAGCTGCCCAGCCGCGGCGACTTCGTGCGCGGCAGCGCCAGCCCGGCCCTCCTCAAGGTGCTGGACGACTGGCTGTCGGAAGCGATGGACCTGATGAGCACCAACGCGCGCTGGAAGCTCGCATACGACGCCGCCGCGCCGCTGCACTTCGCGTTCGTCGGCCCGCGTCGGCGCCACGCGATCGGCGGCCACATCGTGGCGAGCAGCGACGAATCGAGCCGCCGCTATCCGTTCCTGATGGCCGGCGCGATGGAAATCGCCGAACCCGCCGCGTTCCTGCCCACGACGCCGCTCGTGTTCACACGCCTGTGGTGCCGGCTCGAGACCCTGACGGCGGGCGTGCGCAACGCGGGCGATCCGGCCGCGCCGCTGCTTGCGGCCAGCAGCCAGCCGATCGACCTGGACCTGCGCGCCGCCGCATACGACCCGGCGTTCGACGACTTCCTGGAAGTGCAGACGATCGCCGCGCTGGATGCGCTGCTGGCGGGCGCCGGCTTCGCCGTCTCCACGCGCCAGGTGCTGCTGGCGCTGGGCATGCTGCTGCAGCCCGTGCTGGCCAGCGGGTCCGGACGCCTGGAAAAAAGCCTCGTGCTGCCGCTGCCGGAAGACCCCATCCACCGCAACCTCGTGGCCGCGTTCTGGATGCACGTGATCGCGCCCTTCCTCGCGCGCGCCGACTTCGAACTGGCGCTGTTCGTCACGCGGCTGGACGGCCGGCCGGCGCTCGTCGTCGGCTTTTCCGGCGCGTCGGCGCAGACGCTGCGCACCCTCATCGACCCGCAGGCGGGCCTCGACCACCTCATCGGCTTCGCCGACCTCGAATGGGTCGAGGACCAGGTCGACGGCGACTACGCCGTGCGCAAGCTCTCCGCCTGGCTGGCGCAGGGCAGCCTGTCCCTCAAGTCCGCGCTCGATTCCGTCGCCGCGGCATTCATCGGAACCTGATATGCGAATCTTCACCCAGCGCGCCCTCCTCGCGTTCTTCGTCACGTGCCACGCCGGCATCGCCGCCGCGCAGAACACCGCGCCCGCCCCCGCCGCCGCGCAACCGGGCCAGGTCACGGCCAGCGGCACCGTGCCGGACGAGGCGACCAAGGCCGCCGTGCTCGCGAAGCTGCGCGAGGTCTACGGCGCCGACCGTGTCGTCGATCAGATCGCCATCGGCCCCGTCGCCATGCCCGCGAACTGGAACGGCTACGTACAGAAGCTGATCACGCCGGACCTGCGCCAGATCAGCCGCGGCCAGCTCAGGATCGACGGCAGCAACGTCAGCCTGCGCGGCGAAGTCGCGAACGAGGCGCTGCGCCAGCGCATCGCGAGCAACGTCGCCACCAACCTGAACCCGACCTACACCGTCAACAACAGCCTGCGCGTCTCCGCCACCGAGCAGGCCCTGCTCGACAACACGCTGGCCAACCGCACCGTGGAATTCGAGAGCGGCAAGGCGACCCTGACGCCGACCGGCCGCGCGATCCTCGACGAGATGGTCGCGGCGATGCAGAAGCTGAAGGGCCGCCGCATCGAGATCATCGGCCACACGGACAGCGCCGGCCTGCGCGCCAGCAACGTGAGCCTGAGCCAGGCGCGCGCCGCCACGGTGAAGGCCTACCTGGCCGCGCACGGCATCGCGGAAGAGAACCTGTCCGCCAGCGGCCAGGGCCCGGACCGCCCGATCGCCAGCAACGACACCGCCGAGGGCCGCGCGCGCAACCGCCGCATCGAATTCCGCCTCGCGCAATGATTTTCCATTGAAAGACACCATGTTCACCGCCGACGCCCTGCTCGCCCCGATCTCCGCCGCCGCCCCGTGCGGCGCCGACCTCGCCTTCTCGCCCGAACTGGACGCCATCGCCCGCGCGCGCCAGTTCGACGACCCGTCGCTCGCGCAGGGCGAATGGGTGACGGACCTGAAGGAGGCCGACTGGGGCTTCGTCGTCGACCGCTGCGCGCGCCTGCTGGCCGAGCAGACCAAGGACCTGCGCCTCGCCGTCTGGCTGACGGAAGCCGCCGCCAAGCGCCACCACCTGCGCGGCCTGGGCGAAGGCTTCCGCGTGCTGGCGGGCCTGTGCGAACGTTACTGGGACCTGGGCCTGTATCCGGAAGCGGATGGTGGCGACCAGGAACAGCGCATCGGCAACCTCGCGTGGATTCTGTCGCGCACGCGCGCCCTCGTGCGCGAGATGCCGCTGACCGAAGGCCGCGGCACCGCGTATTCCACCGTCGATTTCGAAGCCGCGCGCCGCCGCGCCGCCGCCGGCGGCGAGGCCGACACGCCGCCGCGCCTGGCCGACTTGGAAGCGGCAAAACGCGGTAACTCCACCGCCTTCATCGAGGGCATGCGGGCGGACGCGGAAAACTGCCTGGACGCGCTCGCGCAACTGGAACGCGCGGCCGACGCACGCCTGGGCCAGGACAGTCCCGGCTTTTCGCAGGCGCGCGACGCCGTGCAGGCGCTGCTGCACACACTGCCGGCGCCCGCGGCCGCACCGCAGGCCGTTGTTCCCCCGGAAGCGCCCGCGGAACCATCCGCTGGAACGCAAGCCGTCGTGACGGCGCCGCAGCCGCAGGCCGTCGCCGCCGGCGCGATCCGCTCGCGCGCCGACGCGATCGCGCAGCTGCGCCTGATCGCGAAATTCTTCCGCGAGACGGAACCGCACAGCCCCGTGTCGTACTTCGTCGAGAAGGCCGCGGCCGCGGGCGAGCAGGACCTGCACACCTGGCTGCGCTCCGTGGTCAAGGACCAGGGGGCGCTGGCGCATCTCGAGGAAATGCTGGGGGTACCGCCGGCGGAGTAAACTCTTCCGCACCATGGACCTCAAACGATTGAAAACCTTCGTCCGCGTGGCCCGCACGCTGAACTTCAGCGAGGCCGCGCGGCAGATCCACCGCACGCAATCGAGCGTCACGGAACAGATCCAGGCGCTGGAGGCCGACCTCGGCGTGCCCCTGTTCGACCGCTCGAACCGCAGGCTCGCGTTGACGGACGGGGGCGCGTGCCTGCTCGATTACGCGGACCGGCTGATCGGCCTGGCGGACGAGGCGCGCGGCGGGCCCCGCCGCCCTCGCCGCGGCCGGCAGCGCATGCCGGACGCTGGAGGTGGGCGGCATCGAGACCCTCGCCGCCGCATTCCTGCCGGACGTCGTGGCGCGCATGGCGGCCACCCACCCGGACATCGCCGTCCGCGTGACCGTGGCGCAGACGTCGACACTGCATGCGCAGGTGAAGGACGGCACGCTGGACGCCGCCCTCTTCTTCGGTACGCGCCCGCACGACGACGGCGTTCGATGCGGCGTGATCGCCCATGCGCCCCTCATGCTGATCGTGCCGCCCGGCCATCGGCTGGCGGCGCGCGCGAGCGCCGGCCACGACGACGTCGCACACGAGCGCTTTCTCGTGACGGCGCCGGGCTGCGCCTATCGCCGGATGTTCGAGGCGGCGTTCCGGTCGCGCGTGGACGGAGAACCCGTCATCGCCGGGCAGTCCGACAGCGTGGCGGCGATCGTCCGCATGGTCGAACGGGGCCTGGGTTGCGCCATCGTGCCGCGCATGGTGCCCGCGCTCGCGGACGCGCGCGTCGCGATGGTGCCCTGGCATGGCGAAGGCGCGACGGTGCCCGTCTCACTCGCCTGGCGCGCGCGGGCGTCGTCCGCGATAACCGCGTTACACGAGGCGGTGGCCGCCGTCGAGATGCAGCACTGAACCGGTGGCGTAGCCGTTGCGCATCAGGAAGCGGATGCCGTCGGCGATGTCGTCGGGCCGGCCGATGCGGCCCACCGGCAGCTTCTGCGCCATGGCGTCCAGCCGGGCCGGCGCCTCGGCGCCCGCGACGTGCTGCCAGATCGGCGTGTCGACCCAGCCCGGCGACACGACGTTGACCCGGATCGGCGCCAGCTCGACGGCCAGCGCGTACGCGAGGGACGCGAGGGCGCCGTTGACGCCGGCGACAACGGACCCGCGCGGCGCCGGGCGGTAGGCCGCGATCCCGGACGTGAACGTCATGGAGCCGTGCGCGGCGAGCCGGGACGTGCCGTGCTTCGCCAACAGCAGCGGCCCGAAAAACTTCGAATCGAAGACCTTGCGCGCCGCGGCCAGCGTCAGGTCGGGCAGCAGTTCATAAGCGCCTTCGATGTCCGCGGCGGTGGACACGATGTGATCCAGGTGGCCGCATTCGCCGAACAGGCGAATGACGTCATCCTCCCGCGTGATGTCGGCAGCGACCGTGTGGACGTCGCCCACGTCGGCCAGCGCGGCCCGCGCCCGCGCCAGGCGGTCAGGCGAGCGCCCCGCGATGACGACGGCGTTGCCGTCCGCGAGCAGCGACCGCGCGAGACTCAGTCCCATCCCCGAACTGCCGCCGACAACCAATACCTTTTCCTTGTTCATTTCCCGTCCCTTGACATCGATGGCGCGATTGTCGGCGCACCGTACCGGAAAGAGAAACGGGAAAAACCGATCGGCGCCATCGGCAACGCCGATGACCGTCAGTCGGCCCCCGAGGTGGATTCCCGCACCACCAGCGTGAACGGCATCAGCTGGTGCCGCCGGTCATAGGCGTGACCCGAGCGCTGGGCGCGGACATGCTCGATCAGCAGCGCGACGGCGCTGCGCGCCATGTCCGTGATCGGCTGGTGGATCGTCGTCAGTTCCGGCCACACGGTCGTCGCGACGGGCGTGTCGTCGAAGCCGCAGACCGTCAGGTCGTCCGGCACCTGCAGGTGCATCCCGTGCGCGACGGCGATGACGGCGGCCGCCATGTCGTCGTTGCTGGCGAAGATGGCCGTCGGCCGGGTCGGTTGCCCCAGCAGCTCGCGCGCCGCCAGCAGGCCGGAACGGTAGGTGAACATGCCCTGCGCCACCCGCTCGGCGGGCACGTCGAGGCCCGCGCCGCGCATCGCATCGATGAATGCCTGGTAACGCAGCTGGGTCGGCGTGTGTTCCGGGTCGCCCTTGATGAAGCCGATGTCCGTGTGGCCCAGCGCGAGCAGGTGCCGCATCATCGTCAGCGCGCCTTCGTAGTCGTCGATGCGCACGGCCGACATCCGCGGCGATGGCCGCGCGGTGGCCACGGCGACGGACGGGATGCCCAGTTCGGCCAGCATCTTGAGGGCTGACTTCGAATCGCACAGCGGCGGCGGCACGAGGATGCCGTCGGCGCCGTCATCGATTAATCGGTCGATCGCCTTGCGCTGGCTCTTCAGGTTGTCGCAGTGCTCGAGGATCAGGTGCGCGCCGCTCTGGCCGCACTCGGTGAGCGCGCCGACGAGGAACGCGCTGAGGAAGGCCTCGCTGGGGTTGCTGTACAACAGGCCGACACGGAGTGTACCGATGCGCGCGGCGCGCGCCGCCACATTGACCTCGTAATTGAGTTCGCCGATCGCGCGCATCACCTTTTCCCGGTTCTTGATGCTGACGCTCGTATTGCCGTTGATGACGCGCGAGACGGTCATGGCCGAGACCCCGGCCCGGCTGGCGACGTCCCACACCGTCGCGCCGCCCGCAGAGCGGTCGGTCTTGCCGGGTTCGGTCATCGATTGCCTCCCATGGCGCCAGGCCCGTCGCAAGGCAGCTTGTCCATCTCCGCCAGCGTCCACTGGTCGCGCCAGCGCACCACCGGCTTGCCGCCTTCCCATTCGATGGGCAGCCACACGTAGCGCCCGTCGATGGCATTCTCCTTGCGCCACACGTCGAGCATCAGGATATGCCGCGTGCAGCCGTTGCGCTGCAGGGTGAGCGCGTAGGTCGACTGGCCGCCGAACGTGATCTTCTGCTGTTCCGGCGTGCCGCGCACCGGGTTGCCCAGCGCCGTCCACGGACCCAGCGGGTTGTCCGCGACGTACGACTTCGCCGCGTTCGGCGCCCAGCCCGTCAGGCCCGACGTCACGAGGTAGTATTTGCCGCCGTGCTTGAAGACGGCCGGCGCCTCGTCGTCGCCGTTCGGCTTCACGCGCGCGTACTGTCCGGCCGAACGCAGGTAGTCGTCCGTCAGGCGCGACACGTGCATCGTGTGATTTTCCTCCGACGCGTAGAACTGCCAGGCCTTGCCGTCGTCGTCCACGAACAAGGTCATGTCGCGCGACATCTGCCCGCCCGCGAAGTCGCGCGCGAGGAAGGACGTGGCGGCATCCTTGTCGTCGGGCTTGACATCGACCGGCCATGCACCCGCGTCCGGCCGGAACGAGCCTTGATACACGTACGGCCCCGTCACCTTGTCGGCGACGGCCACGCCGGCGCGCGCCGCGTCGTAGCGCTTGCCCTTCAGCTCCAGGTGGAACCACATGACGAACTTGCCCGTCTTTGCATTGCGGATCACTTTCGGCCGTTCGATGATCGCATCGCGCACGATGTCGCTCGCGGGGTCGTCGGTGACGGCGAGCGCGATGCCCTCGTCCTTCCAGTCGGTCAGGTTGCGCGAACTGTACACGTGCACGCCGACCTGCGCGCGATTGCCGGCCGTGCCGGCGACCTTGTGCTCGCCGAACCAGTAATACACGCCGTCGTGCCGCAGGATGCCGCCGCCGTGCGCATTGATGTGCACGCCCTTGTCGTCGGGCCAGATTGCGCCGGGCCGGAACACGTCGCCGGCCTGCGCGTGGGTCGCCACGGCCAGGACCGCGGCTGCCAGGAATACTTTCATTGCGTCTCCTCGATTATTCCACCACCAGCCTGTCGCCCACGTAGGCGCGGAAGCGGCGGATGCGTCCCGCGGTGCCGTCCGGCCCCTGGCGCGGCACGTAGCGCAGCCCCGCCACGTCCAT
This sequence comes from Massilia sp. CT11-137, assembly GCF_047302885.1. Taxonomy (NCBI): domain Bacteria; kingdom Pseudomonadati; phylum Pseudomonadota; class Betaproteobacteria; order Burkholderiales; family Oxalobacteraceae; genus Massilia; species Massilia sp. CT11-137. Next base: position 2,332,458 of record NZ_JBKYMP010000002.1, on the reverse strand, counting down.
CTGCCGTCCCAGGTCGATCACGAGGCGGTGCGGGTACGCGGCCTTGTCCGCCGTGATCCAGTAATCGCTGTTCTGGCCGTTGATGGCGTTCAGCGCGCCGCCGTCTTCCTTCGTCGCTTCCTCGCTGTCGACCCAGGCGATGGTCCAGTTGGACTGGTCGAGCGTCTTGCCGTCCTTGTCCAGCAGGGCCAGCTCCGCCACGGCCGCATACGGCTTGCCGTCGAACGCGTCGAGTCCCTCCAGGCAGAACTGGCGGCCTTTCACCGAAGCGGGAAAGCGCACGTCCTGCGTCTGCGAGCCGGGCGCGAATTCGCCGTCGTGCGCCGGCTTCACGCCGTCCAGCTGCAGGCGGACGGTGCTCGGTGGGCGCGGCAGGTCGCGCTCGCGGTGCAGCTGGTCGAGGATCGGGGTCGTACGTCCCGCGATCGTCGGTGTGCCCTGCCCGCGCGGTCCCGTCAGGTCGAGTACCACGACCTCGTTGCGGCCCTTGCGGATCCACGGTCCCGGCAGATACATCGTCTGTGTGGGGCCGATGCTCCAGAACCTGCCGAGGCAGCGGCCGTTGACCCAGACGACGCCCTGGCCCCAGGCCGCCATGTCGAGGAACGTATCGTCGGTGCGCGCGGCATCGAAGGCGCCGCGGTAGAACGCCGCGCCCTTGCCCCAGCCTTGTTTGAAGGCGAGCGGCGGCAGGACGCCGTCCGCATCGAAATCGATGGCGCGGATTTCCCAGTTCTCCAGCGGCTGTGCGGTGCCGCCCTTCGCGGTGAACGTGACGGGACCGTGGATGCCCTTGCGGTCATGGATCTCCACGCCGAAGTTGACGCGCGCGATCGTGTACAGCAGGATCTCGAGCACGGCCGGCTTGCCGCGCGCCGGTACGTCGACCTTGTAGCGGCGGTAGCGCGTGTCGAACGTGCCGACCTGCCTGCCGTCGAGCGTGATCCACGCGAGGTCGCGCGCGCGCGCCACTTCCACGACGCCCGCCGGACCGGCCGGCAGGGTCACGCGATACGAGACGAGGCCGCGGCTGATGTCGTACTGCTCGATCGGCTTCGGTGATACTGCCTTGATCACGCGCGCGGGTAGCGCGGTCTTCACCGGCATGGACTCGGCCAGCGCGAACGGGGAAATCGACATGACGGGCATGCGCGGCGGCGGCTCGGGCAGCGTTTCGCCCGGCGCGAGGAACGGCGTCATCGCCGCGCGGTACGCGTCGAACTTTTCGCCGATCCAGCCCGCTTCTCCGATCGGCGCGTCGTAGTCGTAGCTCGTCGTATCGGGCCGGAACGGACGGTCGCAGCCGCCCCACAGGCCGAACGTCGTGCCGCCGTGCGCCATGTACAGGCTGAACGAACCGTTCGCCTTCAGCATCGCGGCGATGTCCTTCGTCGCACCCTCGACGCCGCCGCCGTGGTGCGGCGAGCCCCATGTATCGAACCAGCCTGAGTAATACTCGCCGCACATGCGGGGGCCCTTCTGCACGGCGTCCAGCGCCTTGAAGCCGGCGGCCGGATCGCTGCCGAAGTTCGCCACCGTGAACAGTTCGGGGATGTGCGTGCGCGCGACGGCATTCGTCGGATTGCACTGGAACAGCGGGACGTCGAAGCCGGCATCCAGCAGCGCCTGGCGCAGCACGCGCAGGTAACCCACGTCGTCGCCGAAGAAGCCGTATTCGTTCTCGACCTGCACCATCAGGATCGGACCGCCGTGCGTGACCTGCTGCGGGCCGAGCACGCGCCCGACTTCCTTCAGCCAGCGCCGCGCCGGCGCGAGATAGGCTTCGTCGCGCGTGCGCAGGAACGCGTGGCCGTCGTGCTTCAGCAGCCACCACGGCAGGCCGCCCATCTCCCACTCGGCGCAGGCATACGGGCCCGGACGCAGGATCACCCACAGGCCTTCCTGCTGAGCGAGCCGGCAGAATTCCGCGGCGTCGCGCTGGGCGGCCCAGTCGTAGCGCCCTTCGCGCCACTCGTGGTAGTTCCAGAACAGGTAGGCGCAGACGGCATTCAGGCCCATCGCCTTGATGGTCTTCAGGCGGTGCGACCAGTACTCGCGCGGCACGCGCGCGAAGTGCATCTCGCCGCAGCGGATCTGGATCGGCTTCCCGTCCAGCAGGAAGTCGTGGTCGCCGATCGCGAACCGGTGCGAGGCTGCCGCGTGGAGGGTGCCCGTAAACGGCAAGAGCGCAGCAGATGCAGCCGCGCGCTGCAACAGGCGGCGGCGCTGGAAACTGATGGTCATGTGGTCGGTATCCAAAGAAAAAAACCGGCACGGCCGGCCGCGCAGTGCGGTCGTCCGTGCCGGTGCTTGCCGTGATCAGAACTTGTAGCGCAGGCCGAGGCTGAACGAGCGGCCGTTGTCCATGTGCGAGTACTCCCGGCCCGTTTCCATGGTTTGCACTTCGCCGGCGTAGCGGTTGGGCGCCGTGTTCGTGATGTTCGACGCATTGAAGGACAGCGTCAGGTGCTCGTCGATCGCGTAGTTGATCGATCCGTCGACCAGACCGTAGGACCCGATGTAAGTGCTGAACAACGGAATGAGTCCGTTGTAACCCCGGTTCTGGGACGAACGCCAGGTGTACACGAGGCGGGCCGACAGCTTGCTGTCCTCGTACATGCCGGTAAGGCTGTAGCTGTTCTTGGATACGAAGTTCTGCTGCGCGTCGATGAAGATGGGCGCCGTGTTCGTGCCGATATTCAGCGGAGCGGACGTATCGACATACGTATAGGAGCCTGCCACACCGAAGTTCTTCAGCCAGCTATCCTTGTCGTTGAAGAACCACTGCCCGGACAATTCCACGCCGCGCGCATAGCCCTTCGCGGCATTGACGTTCTTCGAGACCATCCACTGGCCATTCGAGCAGCCGTTGCTGGGCCCCGTGTAGGACACCGCATTCTGCGGCATCCCGCAGCTCGAGAGTTGGCTGAAGAAGCCGCTGATGTCCTTGTTGAACAGGCCGAGCGCCAGATAGTTCGTCGGGCTGAAATAGCGCTCGAGCGAGAGGTCGACACTGTCGGCTTTCTGCGGGCTCAGGTCCGGATTGCCCACGTTGGCGGTGCCGTTTCCGAAGTTGTACGAGTAGTTCGGATTCAGCAGGTCCAGATTGGGACGGGTCATGCCGCGGCCATAGCCGAAGCGGGCCAGGAAATCCTTCGCGATGTCGTAGGTGACGTTAAACGCCGGCAGGACATTCGTGTAGGTCGTCGTTTTCGTATTGTCGATCAGCGGGGACGTCGCCTGGGCCGGGTCGGAGAGGACGCGCGCGGTCGCCTGGGACTTGGTGCGGACGACACGTACGCCGACGTTACCCTTGAGGCGCTCGTCGAACGCCGCGAAGTCGGTGGAGACGTAACCGGCCAGCGTATTCTCGTTGAGATAACGACGGCCCAGCTCATATTCCGGGTAGCTGCCCTCGGGGACGATATTCGCTTGCGGGAATTGTGCGGCAACCTGGTTGCCCAGCAGCGCGTCCGGGTTGTACACGACAAAGCCCCCGGTATAGCCGTTCTGATTGCCCAGCATGTTCGTCGGCGCCTGTCCCAGGACGCCCGGCTTGGACGCCGCGGAAATCGCGTTCGAGTAATCGGCGGCGAGCGGCTTGCCGTCCGTCGTCAACCACTTGCCCCCGTTGTAGGGATTCTTGTCAAAGAACCGATTGGTCTGATGCGCAAAGCGCGTGCCGAACTTCAACCTGGTGAAGAAGCCGTCTTCGAACGTATAGATGCCGCTGAGCGCGGTCGCGGCGCCATTGTCGTGGAATTCCTGGTAGCCGTCGCCGCTGTATTTCTGGAAGACGAATTTGGCTGGATCGGACCAATCGTTGCCGTGAATGTCGGTGTAGTGGCCGTCGTTCCAGTTCTGGTTGACGCGAGTAATATCGAAGTACTGGCCGGGTGCGTTGCCCATCTCGACACGGCGGTTGTCCTTGATGCGGTCCGCCCTGATGTAGTTGATATCGCCCTTGAGCGACAGTGCGGGGGTCGGGCTCCACTCGACGCCCGTGGCCACGTTCCAGGTCGTGTACAGGCTGTGCTCATCGCCGCCCCACGTACCGATCGGCTGGTTCAGGAAGGTACCGCCGAGCGCACGCTGGGTAGTCACGACGTCGTTGCTGCCGCCGTTGGCGTTGCGGTTGGCCATGTACTCGTTGATGGTGAACGGCGTGAGCGTCAGGTTCTGGACGTTACCCCCGTAGTCGTTGAAAATGCGGGTAAAAAGATAGTTCTGGTTGTACAGGTAAGAGGTGTAGGCGCCTTCGGTGTAGAAGCGCAAGGTATTGTTGACGCGATAATCGGCCCCGAGGTTCAGGGCTTTGCGCGTGCGCGCGATGCTTTCCACACTGGGCCAGGGACCGAGGGTATTGGCGGAGATAATGTTGGCGGCCTGTGCGGGTGTCAGCTTGGACGTGTCCGGCACTGCGTTGGGAGTAACGGTGCCCGCCGCCGGTATCACGTCCACGGGCGCCAGGTAAGTGATGTCGCTGCGGCCGACATATTTCGACATGGGCAGGGCCACGTTATTGCCCGTGTTCGCGGCCGCCAGGCTCGCGTACTCGGCGCTGTCGCCACGAACCGTGCGCCGGTAATTCATACCGCCATTGGTGCCGGCAGAGTCGTTACGGCTGGTGGTCTTCTGGAAGGCGAAGGCGGCCATCACGCCGATGCGCGAACCGCCGCCGAGATCGAAGCGGTTGGCGAGCAGTCCGCTTACTTCAGGTTCTTTCTTCCGGACGAGATCGTTGTAGCGCATATTGCCGTTCAGCACAGCGGTAAAACCCTTGAAATCGCTCGGATTGCGGGTGCGCAGGTTGATCAGGCCGCCGATGGCACCTTCGACGTGTTCGGCCGAAGGGTTCTTGTAGACGTCGATGCCGGCGACCATGGCCGGAACCGCGTCTTCGATGTTGAATTCGCGCGAGCCGGCGGTGAAATAGGCGCGTCCGTTGATTTGCGACGCCGTCTGGTTCGACAGGCCGCGGATGGTCATGCCGGAGCCGTTGCCGCCCGGCGAGGCGCCTTCGCCGCCGTAGCGGTAACCCTGCACGCCCGGCAGGCGTGTGAGCGTTTCCGCGACGTTAGGATCGGGCAGCTTGCCGATGTCGTCGGCCGTGATGGAGTCGACGACTTCCATCGCGTTCTTCTTGATCGACAGGGACGATTCCGCGCTGGCGCGGAGGCCCTTCACGACGACGGTGTTGGCTTCGACCGGCGCGACCTGTGCCAGCGCTTGCGACGCGAAGGCCTGGGACAGGGCCAGTGCGACGAGGGTCATGCGCGGGACGGTGTAGTATTTCTGGTGCATCTTCTTCTCCTCCAAGTAATCCGAATGGACTTGTCGTCTTATTGTTTCGCTGGTTTTACGGCTTGCCATGCAGCCGGCTGCCGTTTTAGATATCGATAACAATGCGAATGGATTATAGGAGTTCGCCGAGTAATAAAAGCAACCATTCGGCGTTATGATTTTTACTAGTGATGCGAGGAAGATACGGTAGAGACGGGCGTTATCGCTAACACGGCCCTAAAACCATGCAGCGTGGATCGCCGCGCACCGGCGCCGACCACACCCTGTTTGTTATCGATATCGACGAGCGCAGTCCGCCCGTCCATTTCTACGCGATTGCATACGTGAAATCGCCGCTCTGGTCCGCGCCCACCGCGATCCGCTCGATCGCCGCCCCTTCCGCCATGCGCGCCAGGACGGCCTCGGCAATCTGCGGCAGCAAGGTGCCGTTGAGGATGTTGTCGACGTTGCGCGCGCCGGAATCGACTTCCGTGCAGCGCGCCAGCACGGCCTCCACGAGCGACTCGTCGTACGCGAACGCCGCCTTGTGGTTGGCGGCCACGCGCTGGCCGATGCGTCCGAGCTTGAGTTCGATGATTTGCGCCAGCACGTCGTCCGGGATCGGATAGAACGGCACGACTTTCAGGCGGCCCAGGAACGCCGGCTTGAACTGCTTGACGAGTGCGGGACGGATCAGCGCCTCCAGTTCCTCGGCGCCCGGCACCTCTTCCGGCGCCTTGTTCAGGCAAGCCTGCATCAGCGTGCTCGACGCGACGTTCGACGTGAGGATGATGAGCGTGTTGCGGAAATCGACTTCGCGGCCTTCGGCGTCGTCCAGCACGCCCTTGTCGAAGACCTGGAAGAACAGCTCAAGCACGTCCGGGTGGGCCTTTTCCACCTCGTCGAGCAGCACGACGCTGTACGGGTTGCGGCGCACGGCTTCCGTCAGCACGCCGCCCTCGCCATAGCCCACATAGCCCGGCGGCGAGCCTTTCAGGCCGGAGACGCTGTGCGCCTCCTGGTATTCGCTCATGTTGATGGTGACGAGCTTGCGTTCGCCGCCGTACAGCACGTCGGCCAGCGCCAGCGCCGTCTCCGTCTTGCCGACGCCGGACGGGCCGACGAACAGGAACACGCCCTGCGGCTTGTTCGGATCGTCGAGGTTCGCGCGCGCCGTGCGCACGCGCTGCGCGACCGCGTCGATCGCATGCGACTGGCCCAGCACGCGCTGCTCCAGCAGGTCCTGCAGGTTCAGCACCGTGCGGATCTCGTCCTTGACCATCTTGCCGAGCGGGATACCGGTCCAGCCGGCGACGATGCCGGCGACTACGTGGCCATCCACCTGCAGCGGCACGAGAGGCGCCTCGCCCTGCACGGCCTTCAGTTCGTCGCGCAGGCCGCGCGCGTCCGCTGCTTCGCGGATGCGGTTTACGAGATCGCGCTCGCGCTCCCAGCGCGCGCGCAACGTGGCCAGTTCGTCTTCGGCGGCACCGCGCGCCGCCGACAACTCGCCCAGCCGCGCATCGTGTGCGCCCTCGCCCGCCGCCTGCTCGCGCTCCAGCGCCGCGCGTTCGGCATCGAGGCGCTCCAGCTGGCGCGTGAGGTCTTCGATGCGGGCCGGCGCCGCGTCGCGGCCCAGCGCCACTTTCGCGCACGCGGTGTCCAGCACGCCGATGGCCTTGTCCGGCAGCTGGCGCCCGCTGATGTAGCGGTGCGACAGGCGTACCGCTTCCGTGATGGCCTCGTCGTGGATGCGGACATTGAAATGCTTCTCCATCAGCGGCGCCATCCCGCGCAGCATCGCGCACGCCAGTTCCTCGCTCGGCTCCTCGACCTTCACGACCTGGAACCGGCGCGCCAGCGCGGGATCCTTCTCGAAGTATTTCTTGTACTCGCTCCACGTGGTGGCCGCGATCGTGCGCAGCTCGCCCCGTGCCAGCGCCGGCTTCAGCAAATTCGCCGCGTCGTTCTGGCCCGCCTGGCCGCCCGCGCCGATCATCGTATGCGCCTCGTCGATGAACAGGATGATCGGGTGCGGGCTTTTTTTCACTTCGTCGATGGTGTTCTTGAGGCGGTTCTCGAACTCGCCCTTCACGCTGGCGCCGGCCTGCAGCAGGCCCAGGTCCAGCACGTGAATTTCCACGCCGCGCAATACCTCGGGCACGTCGCCCGTCGCGACGCGCAATGCAAGGCCTTCCACGACGGCCGTCTTGCCGACGCCCGCTTCGCCCGTCAGGATCGGGTTGTTCTGGCGGCGGCGCATGAGGATGTCGACGAGCTGGCGGATTTCCGCGTCGCGCCCGATCACCGGATCGACCTTGCCGTCGCGCGCGCGCTGCGTGAGGTTCGTCGTGAACTGGTCCAGCGCGGGCGTCTTCGACGGTCCCTGGCGCCGCAGCTCGCCCACCGGGTCGCCGCCCGCGTCCTGCACGGGCGCCGCGGCGACGGCCGGTGCTTCGTCGGAGCCGCCCGTCACGTCGTCGAAATGGTGCTTGATGCGGTCCAGGTCGAATTCGGCGAACTGCGGCGACACCCGGTGCGCCAGCTGCGCCAGCTCGGGAGAACTCAGGAGCGCCTGCAGCAGATGGCCGCTGCGGATGCCGGCCTGCTGGCCCGCGCGCAGGTCGAGCGACGCGATGAGCCACGCGTGTTCGAACAGTTTCGGCAACCGCTCCGAGAACACGGGCGTGCGCGTGTTGCCGCTCCTGAAGCCGGCCACTTCCGCGTGCAGGTCCGCCTCGAGCCGCTCGATCGACACGCCGCAGCGCCGCGCGATCACGGCCAGGTCGCACGCGGGCTGTTCCAGCAGCGCGAGGAACAGGTGCTCGATGTCGACCTCGTACTGTCCCAGCGACACGCACAGGCCGGCCGCCCGCGTGGCGGCCGCGCGGCAGGTGTCGTCCAGTTTGCCGATCAGGGTTTTCAGGTTGATGCTCATCGCGTGTCCTCTTTCAGTTGGCATGTCTTAGTTTGCGTGAATCTCATAGCGCACATCGGCGCGGTCTTGTATTTGGGGGCCGTCGACGAGGAACCCGTCCCAGCCCAGGCGTGCGCCGGCCGTCCGCGTGCCGGCCAGCGTGCTGCCCCGCACGTCGGCCGCGCGCAGCACGAGCTGCACTTCGTATTCGAGCGACAGCCCGGTGAACATGGTCACCATATTGCCCAGCGCGCGCGCCGCGCGCCCGCCCGGCAGGAAGGCTTCGTAGGACGGCAGGTCCAGCGGACCGATGACGAGGCGCAGGCGCAGGTCGCGCTGCCACACGCGCGTGCCGGCCATGGCGCCGCCGCCCAGCGTGGCGTTGCCGAGGCCGAGCGCCGTCTGCTGCGTGGCCGGCACGTCGTACCAACGGCCGATGAACTGCTCGGCGCGCACGGGCTGGCCAAAGTACTCGGACAGCACGCGCGCGATCTGCACGCTGGACGCGGGCCGCTGGCGCATCGCGGTGGCGAAGTAGGCGAAGGTTTCGTCCAGCACGCCGTCGCCGTGGTCGGACAGGCGTCGGCGCAGCGCCGTGTGGCCCATGCCGGCCAGCGACAGCAGCAGTGGCAGGAAGCCATCCCGGCGGCCGCCGTATTTCAGCTCCAGCCGGTACTTGCGCCAGGCCTCGTAGAACAGGGCCAGCGTGCGGGTCGAGAACGTGTCGAGGAAGGCGCGCGGGCCGTCGTCCCGTTCGGCGATCTGCTGCGCGGCCACCCGCTCCGTGTAATGGGCCGGCAAGGCGCCGCTCGAACCCAGCAGGCCCATGAACGTGGGCGTCAGCCGCACGTACTTCAGCTCCTGCGACTGCAAAGCGGCGGCCAGGGCGGCGCTGTTCGGCGCGACCGTGCGCGGTTCCGCGTGCAGCGCCTCGATCTCGCTGGCCGGGAAGGCGAGCGAGGTCGAATTGCTAAAGCGCAGGAAATTCGCCAGCGCGCCCTCTTCCGCCATGCCGCGCTTGCGCAGCCACAGCTCGATCATGCGCACGGCCTGGAAATACTGGAAGCGGTACGGCTGCGCGAACAGCCGCTCGATTACAGCAGGCTCAAATCGCCGCTTCGGGGCGTGCATCGCAGCAGCTCTCCTCCGGTCTTGTTGGAAACGATCACGAGTTGCGTGAAGCTGTTGGCGTGCACGTACAGGCCGAGGAAGCGTTCGACGATGTGGGCGAACGCGTCGACGCCGCTGCCGACGAACGCCTCCTCGTCGATCGTCAGCCGCACCTCGATGCCGCGCACCATGCAGGCGAACGGATTCCCCGGCAGCCATGCCGTCGCGGGGCGGTGCTCGACGGCGAGGATGCCGCCGATCTGGCGCTGCGTCGAGGGTGAGCGCGGCAGGTCGTACAGGGTGAGCATCTCGCGGAACGCGGCGATGCCGCCGCCCGACAGCGACAGATGATTCAGCGACAGGTGCGAGATCAGGCGCCAGTGCGCGCCGCGTCCGCGCTCGAAGCGGTACGACGGCGTGGGCTTGCGCAGGAAGCTGATCGACTGCACCGTCGATCCGCCCTCGATGAACAGGTCGCCGCCGCGCACGCCGTACGACAGCAGCGCGGGCAGGTCGCGGTTGGTGCACGTGAGCTCGATGCTCAGCGTGTCCGTCTCCACCTCGGCCGGGTCGAAATCGATGTCGACGAGGGAGATCTGGGTCTCGTAGCCGGGGCTGCGTTCGGCCAGCAGCGGGTCGCGCCGCATGATCCAGTAATGGCCGCTCTTGTCGGGCATCTGGCCGTGGCGCAGCGAGTAAAACGGCCGAAACTCCACAATGGATTCGCCCTGCGGGGTCTGGCGCACGAGGCGCACGCTGTCGATAGCCTGCACCTCGAACGCGAAGGCGCGGCGCGCGTCCGCCAGCACGGGATAGCTGGCCGTCGTGTGCGTCAGGCGGATCGGTTCGCCGCGCTGGCGGAACAAATTCACCACCGGCGTGCAGCCCAGCAGCAGGTTCGTCGCGGACAACGTGCCCAGCATGCGGGCCGCGTTCGAATCCGCGCGCAGGCCGGACAAGGCCAGGTGCAGCGTGATGGTACGCGTCCCTGCCGGCAGCGCGGCCGTCAATGCGGCCAGGTCGATGTCGAAGAAGTTGAACTTCTCGGGGAAGCAAAAATATTCGGTGAGCAGGCGGTACGCCGTGTGCGAGCGGGCCGGGAAGTCGATCAGCGACTCGTCCTCGCCGAAGCCGGCCGGCTGCAGCGGGATCTTCGACAGCGGGATCCAGCGCCCGTTGCCGTCGGCTTCCGCGTACGCGCACACGCCGCGCATGAACAGCGCGTCGCGCAGCGCGGCGCAGAACGACGGTTCGCCGTCGATGAATACGCGCAGGCTCGCCAGCTTCAGGCCCGCGATCGGATTGGCGCCCGTGGCGGCCAGCGTGATCGACAGCTTCGACGTCGCCTGCGGCGGCGGACGCACGGCGTCGGGCGCGTCGAGGATGGCGTCGAAGCGGGCGCGCGCCAGGTCCAGCGGCGCCACCGTCACGGGGTAGGCGGTGCGGAAGGTGCACGGCGCGCCGCGCACGGGGCGCGTGGCGAGCTGCGTGCCGCGCGGGATCTCGCCGGCGGCGCCGGGCTGCGCGGCGGCGCCGCCGAAGTCCATGCGCGCGATCGAGCACGATGGGAACGGGCGCAGGTAGTGCGGGTACAGGACGTCGAGCAGCGCTTCGGTGAATTCGGGGTAGTCGTCGTCGAGGCGCTTGGCGATGCGGGAATTCAGCAGCGCGAACGATTCGATCATGCGTTCGATGTGCGGGTCTTCGCACACTTCGCCGCCGATGAGCAGCTTGCCGGCGATCCTGGGGTAGCGCTCGGAGAATTCGCGCGAATGGCGGCGCAGGAAACCGAGCTCCTGCTCGTAATACGGTAATAACTGGTCCAACTCAGGCTCCCGGCGCCGCCGCACGGCGGGCCTTGCTGATGGTGTAATGCTGGCTGGAGGGCTGCAGCACGGCGTCGAAGTTGACCGGCTCGTGCGCCGCGCTCACGACCATCAGCGCGGTGATCGAAAAATTCAGGCGGTTCACGGCATCGTCGCGCAGTTCGAGGCGGGCCTGCACGTTGCGCAGGCGCGGTTCGTGGCGCGCGATCGCCGCTTCCAGGCTACGGCAGATGAAGGCGCGATCGTCGGTGCTCGACAGCGACAGGCCCGCGAAATCGTGCAGGCCGTACGCGACGATGGAACGCGCGCATTCGGGAAAGCGCCGGAATGCCTCTTCCGGCATCACGGCGCGGGTATTCAGCAGCGCCTCCAGGTCGCGCGCCACCGAATCCTTCATTTCCTCGAGCGAGACGCGCGGCACGGTGCCCGTCTGGGCCTGGCCGGGACGGTCGATCAGGCGATCGAACAACCCCGGCATGAATCCTTTGGCGGACATCGTGCCGGCGCGCTATCAGGCCGCGATCTTGTTGGCCGACAGGTCCCAGCCGCCCGACGTGTTACCGCCCGTGCCGCCGTTGACCTTCTGCTGGGTGTACTTCCATTTCACCTTGGAGTACTTGATCGACACGTCTTCGGTCAGGATGTTGCCCTGCTCGACGGACGGCGAGACGCTGGAGATCAGGACGTTTTCCAGTTCGATCTCGAAGTACTTGACGCGCTCGCCCTGGCCGTCCGCACGCAGGAACTCGAACTTCGCTTTCGGGATGGTCTTGCCCGACGAGCAGGTCTGCAGCAGGATCGGGGTGGCCAGGTCGGCCAGCTTCGAGACGACGATGTCCTTGTGCTCGGTGCGCTCGGCGGTGTGGCCGCCGCCGGTCGACGCGGTGGCCGATTTCGGTTGCAGGACTTCCCACTGGACGCTCTTGACTTCGATCCAGTCCTTGTGTGCGGTGTCGGCGGATTCGCCTTTGATACCGTCGATTTGCAGGTAGACGTCGATTGCCATGTTGTGTTTTTCCTTTCAGTTCAGTTGATACGGGGGGACTACAAAGTTGATCAGGTGGCCGATGCCGGCAGTTCCGCGACGAGGCGCAGCGATACGGACAGTTCGTCGAGCTGGAAGTGCGGACGCAGGAACGAGACGGCCCGGTAGACGCCCGGACGGCCCGGCACTTCCTGCACCTGCACGCTCGCTTCGCGCAGCGGGAACTGCGCCTTCTGTTCCTGGCTCGCGTTGTCGTCCAGCAGGACGTACTGCGTGAGCCAGCGGTTCAGGAAGTCCTCGACGTTGGCCGCGGCGGCGAAGCTGCCGATCTTGTCGCGCATCATGGCCTTCATGTAGTGGGCGATGCGCGAGACGGCGAAGATGTATTGCAGCTGGGCCGACAGCACGGCATTCGCGTTGGCGGCGTCGCTCGCGTACTTGCGCGCCTTCTGCGCCGACTGCGCGCCGAAGAAGGCCGCGTAGTCCGTGTTCTTGCAGTGCACGAGCGAGATGAAACCGAGGTCCGACAGCTCTTTTTCGCGGCGGTCGGTGATGGCGATCTCGGTCGGGCATTTCAGCGCGATCTCGCCTTCATCCGTCTTGAACGTGTGGGTCGGCAGGTTTTCCACGAGGCCGCCGCCTTCCACGCCGCGGATCGCCGCGCACCAGCCGTAGTCCTCGAACGCGCCCGTCAGCTTGGTGCCGAACGCGTAGGCCGCGTTGCACCACAGGTATTTGTGGTGGTCGGTGCCGTCCACGTCCTCGACGTAGTTGAAGCCTTCGGTGGTGGCGCCGTCGGCCGGGTTGTACGGCAGGCGGCCGAGGAAGCGCGGCAAGGTGAGGCCCACGTAGCGCGCGTCTTCCGATTCGCGGAACGCCTTCCATTTCGCGTATTCGACGGTGTCGAAGATCTTCGACAGGTCGCGCGGCTTGCCGAGATCCGAATAACTTTCGAGGCCGAACAGCTCGGGCGACGCGGCCGTGATGAACGGCGCGTGCGCGGCCGCCGCCACGTGCGACATCTGCTCGATGAAGTACATGTCTTCCGGCTGGCGGGTGATCTCGAAATCGCCCAGCAGCGCCCCGAACGGCGCGCCGCCGAAGGTGCCGAATTCTTCTTCGTAGACCTTGCGGAACATGGTGCTCTGGTCGAACTCGATGGCGCTCTGGAAGTCCTTCACCAGTTCGCGCTTGGTCGCGTTGAGCATCTTGACCTTCAGGTTCGGGCCCGTCGCCGTGTTGTTGACGAGGTAGTTCAGGCCCGTCCAGCTGGATTCCAGCTTCTGGAATTCCGGCGCGTGCATCACCGCCGACAGCTGCGCGGAGATCAGGCGGTCCAGCTCCGCCACGCGGGCGTCGATGGTGGCGGCCAGGTTGTCGGACACGACCACCGTGCCGTCCATGACCTGGTTGACCAGTTCCGCGATCAGGTCGCGGGCGCGCGCATGTTCGGCGCTGGATTTCGCCACCTTGCTCTGCTCGACGATCTGGTCGAGCAGGTCGGCCTCGGGTGCGAGGGGAGTGTCGGCCGCGAGGGCCGCGTTCTGGAGTGCGGACATGATCACTCTTTCGTCGTCGGCTGGCCCAGCTTGGCCAGGGTTTCGGTGCTGTTCAACACGTCGTTGAGCAGGTCTTCGAGCTTGTCGTTACCGGCCAGCTTGTTGCGCAGGTCGGCCAGCTTCGTGCGGGCCTCGAGCAGCTTACGGAGCGGCTCGACCTGGTTCACGACGGCCTCGGGACGGAAATCGTCCATCGAGCGGAACGTCAGGTCGACGGCGAACTGGCCGCCCTCGCCCGTGAGTTCGTTGTTCACGCGGTACGTGGCGCGGGGTTCGACGCCCTTCATGACTTCGTCGAAGTTGTCGCGGTCGATGCCGACGAAGCTGCGCTCCTTCAGGCGTTTTTGCGGGACTTCGGAATTCCCGCCGAAATCGCCGACGACGCCGACGACCAGCGGCAGCTCCTTGTTCTCGATCGCGTCGCCGATCTCGACGTCGTACGTCATTTGCACGCGCGGCGGGCGGACTTTCTGCAGTTTTTTCTGCACACTGGAATTTCTGGACATGGGATTCCCCTGTGGTTGTTTCGGACGTTATTTCAGTGCGCCGAACGGATCGGCACCGGACGCGCCGGCGGCGACGGCGTGTTTCGCCTTCGGCCTGGCGCGGCCCTTCGCGGCGGCTTTCGCCGGCGGCGCGGCCTGCACGGGCGGCGGCACGAGGATCTGCTCGCCGAGGCTCTCGCGCAGCAGCTTGGCCAGGTCCTGCGACTCGGTCTTGATCGAGCCGGACAGGTTGTTCTGGCGGCTCAGGTCGGCCAGGGCGCGCGTCGACAGGCGCAGGCCGCTGATGGCGATGATGCTGTTCGCCAGGCGGTCGTTCGGATCGCGCACCAGCACTTCCTGGGCGCTGACGATCGCTTCGCCGTACTGGCCGGCGTCGTAGCGGGTCTGGGCGATGCTGGACCACGGCGTCTTGTCGGCCGGGTAGGCGGCGGCCGCCTCCTTCCACAGCGTGACCGCGTCTTCCTTGCGGCCGGCGGTGCTGGCCTCGGTGGCCTTGACCAGCAGCTCGTCCATCGTGGGCACGGGCGGCTTCTCGGCCAGTTCCGGCTTCGTCGTCGCGCAAGCGGAAAGAAGGATGGCGCAGGCGGCGGCGCCAACGAAACGGCTCAAGCGGCCAACGGGAAATGCAGGGGTCATGCGGGTCCTCGCAAAAGGGTGAACTAAGTGATGCCTTGGTATTAACTTTGTAAAACTTTTTTTATAGTATCAGAATTATATTATTGATCAACCTCAATTTTATTTACAATCGTACGCGGGTCAGTGACGAGTGAAATGCTCACCAATTTCCACTATTTCCCAATGATTTTCCTTGTAACCTGACGGCATCTGACGTTATGCCAAAGAAATATCACGAATTATCACAAAGAAAATTTGTGTCATAATCGTGCGCTAAATTTCCGTAAGAAATGTTACTGTTCTGCCATTTTCATTTTCAGCAGCGCCAGGGGATAACCAACGCATGAGCGGCAAAATCTTATGGGGCGAAGGACTGTTCCTCCGCCCCCAGCATTTCCAGCAACAGGACCAGTACCACGAGGATCGGCTGCATCGCACGGCGGGCCTGCTGCACCCGTATGCCTGGGGCGTCGTCGCGGTCCAGGTCGACCGCGACGCGCTGGCCAACGACGCGCTGCGCCTGCTCGAACTGTCGGTGCGTTTTCCCGATGGCGAGCTGTATTCCGCGCCGGGCGGCGACGACCTGCCGGACGCCGTCGACCTGAGCCAGCTGCCGCAATCCGTGCAGACCGTGACGTGGCACGCCGCCCTGCCCGGCTTCAAGCCGTACGGCGCGAATTTCAGCGGGCACAGGACCGACGGCGACGGCACGCACACCGCGCGCTTCGCGCAGCTGGACCGCGACACGCCGGATCTGTACACGCAGGCCGCGAGCGCGCAGCTGACGTACCTGCGCAAGACGGTGCGCCTCGTGTCGGACGGAGAGCCGCTGGACGCCTACGTGCACGTGCCCGTGCTGCGGCTGCGCCGCGCGGCCACCGGTGGCTTCGAGCTCGATGGGTCGTTCGTGCCGCCGAGCCTGACGATCAGGAGCGCGCCGCTACTGTTCCTGCAGCTGCGCCGGCTGCTGGATGCGCTGCAGGCGAAGGTCAGTGCGCTGTACGGCCACCACCGCGAACCGAGCCGGCACGTGATCGAATTCCGCTCGGGCGACATGTCGTCGTTCTGGCTGCTGCACACGGCCAGCACGGCGTGCGCGAACCTGTCGCACTACTTCCACAATCCGGCGCTGCATCCGGAACGGCTGTACGAACAACTGCTGTCGCTGGCGGGCAGCCTGATGACATTTTCGAAGAGCTGGACCCTGGCCGACCTGCCGCCGTACCAGCACGCCGATCCCGGCCCCGCGTTCGCGACACTGCACCAGATCATCCGCGAGCTGCTCGACACCGTGATCTCGTCGCGCTACTTCGCCATCGCGCTGCGCGAAGTGAAACCGTCGTACTGGCACGGCATGCTGGACTCGGAAAAAATCGACGACAAGACGACGTTCTACCTGGCCGTGTCCGGCGACATGCCGGCCAGCGAACTGGTGGACGTGGTGCCGCTGCGGCTGAAGATCGGCGCGCCGGACGACGTGGAAAAATTCGTGCTGTCCGCGATGCCCGGTGTGCGCCTCGTGCACGCGCCGCAGGTACCGGCCGCCGTGCCGGTGCGGCCGGACGCGGTCTACTTCGCCATCGAAGCGAAAGGCCAGATGTACGAGCGCATGCTGCAGGCGCAGTCGATCTCGATCTACGTCCCCGGCAGCATGGCGGACGTGAAGCCCGACCTCGTCGCCGTGACCTCCTGAACCCGAGAGACCTTCCATGACCACCGCAACCGCACCTTCCCTCATGGCCGCCGGCACCCCGGCGGCGGCGCCGGCGGCGCCGCAGACGCTGCTGGACCTGATGTACGACGGCTTCTACGCCCTGTTCATGCTCAAGAACGGCAACGGCCCGCAGGACGACGCCGCGTTCGTGCGCAAGATGACGCAATTCCTCGACGACTTCGGGCGCAATGCGCGCAAGCACAACGCGTCGCCGGACGACGTCGACGCCGCGAAATACGCGTTCTGCGCCGCGGTCGACGAGATCATCCTGCGCTCGCACTTCACGATCCGCGACGCCTGGGAGCGCCGCCCGCTGCAGCTGCAGCTGTTCGGCGACCAGCTCGCGGGCGAGCACTTCTTCGAACGCCTGGAACAGCTGCGCGCGCGCGGCAGCGCCCACGTGGAAGCGCTCGAAGTCTTCCACATGTGTCTCCTGCTCGGCTTCCAGGGCCGCTACATCCTGGAGGGGACCGAAAAGCTGAACTACCTGACATCGCGCCTGGGCGACGAGATCGCGCACATGAAGGGCAAGCGCGGCGGCTTCGCGCCGCACGCGGAACGTCCCGACCAGATCCGCCACAAGCTGCGCAGCGACCTGCCGCTGTGGGTGCTGTGCTCGGTGTTCGGCCTGATCTGCGTGCTGGGCTATGTGGGGCTGCGCACGTCGCTCGGGCACACGAGCGAGGCGCGCATGAATGCGTACAGCGACGTCGTCAAGATGGCGCCGCGGGCGGCGAATCTGACGATCACGCTGCCGTGAGCAATCGCCGCTCCCGCGGCGCCCACGGCGCCGTCGCATTTTGCCTGACGCTGCTTGGCGCGCACGCTGCGGCCGTACACGCCGCGCCGCCGGCAGGGATCCCCCTGCCCTTGAACGGCACATCGTTTCACACGTACGACATGGCATTTTCCGCCGATGGCGAACGCGTCTGCGTTACGGGCTACGATATCGACGACATGGGCGCGTCGGTGCCTGTCCTCGTGCTGGTTGATCGTGAACGTGGGAGCGCGGCGTGGCGCAAGCCGATTGCGCTTCCCGACGTCGTGGCGACGGCGTATCCCGTCAAGTGCCTGGTCGGCGCCGAGCGTGTCGTCCTGCTGACCAATGCCGCCACCGGCTTCACTCAGCCAGGATCCAGCGCGAGCGTCTACGTGTACGCGTTCGACCTGCGGGGCAACCCGATTGCGTCGACGCGGCTTGCGGTGCCGGGCCAGAACCAGTACGGCTATACGTTGGCAGAAACGCCGGACAGACTGACGGTCGCGGGATACACGATGGATGCCGACGACAAGAACGAGCGCTACGCGACGTTCACGCTCCATCTGGACCAGCGACTGCAGCCACGCGGGGCGCCGCTGCAGCGCCGTAACGGCGCCTTCGCATGGCCGTTCGGCGCGCGTCTCGAAGGCGACAGCCTTTACATCGCGGGGACGTTCTTTCCGGCCACGGCGCCGGCCGGCGCGGCGGGAGCCATCATGGCCTCGCGCATGAAGGCAAACGGAGGCTACGTCTGGAGCACTCCGGCCACACACGTGGCGGACGTCGATGTGCGCTTCGTCGTGGCGCCGGACGGGACGACGCATGCGTTGAGCATCGGCCCCGACAATTTGACGTTGACCACCATTGGACCCGACGGCAAGGCGCATCCGCCGTCGTTCCAGCCCGGAACGTATTGCTCGGTCGCGTCGATCGCCCCCTACGGCGACGGGGTTGCGGCCGTCGTCAAACCATGCAAGGGAAAGCACAACCGTCTCGTCACGCTGTCCCTGCGGCCGGATAAAGGAACTATCGTAAAGACGCTTCCGAACGAACCGCTATATGTGGCAACGAAGGCGGCCCTGTGGAGCGCGCTCGCGCGCGCCCCGAACGGGAAGGTCTACCTGTACACGGGTACCGCCGGGAGCCTGTGAGGGGCCAGCCACGAAGCCGGCGGAACACCTGCAGCGCTTCGCTTTCACGGAGTCAGCGGGCTCCTTCCGGGACAAGCGCGCACGATAGTTGAATTCACCTTCATCCAGCTTTGCCGGAGACTGGGCTCGGACTACGCCTGCAACGACAACCGGTAAACGGTCGTCTGCCGGTACACCTGCCCCGGATGCAGCATCACGCGCGGCCACGCCGCGCTCATGAGGCCGGGCCGGGCGTGGGCTTCGACGCGGAACGCGTCCAGGCGCGGCAGGCCCGCGCCGCTGCTGAAGCGCACGGCCGCCTCGGTCGTGTGCAGCTGGAGGCGGCGCCCGGAAGCCGGGTCGAACACGCGGGCCACTTCGCGCAACTGCCCCTGGCCGCCGGCGAAGTGGTTGCGGACGCAGAAGCAGTGATCGAAGCCGCCGGCGCGCTGCAGCTGGGTGTCGGTCCAGTGCAGGCGCGGGCCGATCGCGGCGGCCTGGCGGAAGTCGAAGGCCGTCCCGCCCACGGCGGCCACGCCGGCGGGCGTGCCGCCCGGCCCCGTTTCCTCGAAATAGTCGGCGTCGATCTGCACCATGTGGTCGCCCACGTCGGCCACGCTGCCGGAGAGATTGAAGGAAGGATGCGCCAGCGCCGCGAGCGGGATCGGCACGCCGGCCACGGCCTGGTACTCGATCGACAGGGCGCCCTCGTCGTCCAGCCGGTAATGCACGAGCATCCCCGCCCCGTCGCCGCCCGCGGTGAGCGCCAACGACACGACGCCGTTCGCCTGCCGTCCCTCCCAGCGCGCGGCGCGGCCGCCGGACGGGATGCCGTCGAGGTCCGACTGCACGACATCGGCCATGCGCCCATAACGGTCGGGCGCGACCCAGGCACGCAATTGCGCGCCCCGTTCGCCGATCGTCACGGTCATGCCGGCCGCGTTCTCGAGCATGAACGAGCGTTCGCCGGCCGCTACGGCCGGGGCGCCCGGAATGAGGTGGATCGTCATTGCAGTCTGGCTTCCCGAGGTTCGATAGGAAGCCATTCTCCCGGCCCGCGCGTTGTGTTTCAATTACGAAAATCACCAACGGGCCGAACGATTCTCGCCGATGCTACGCGGCGGTGCGTTCGCCCAGCGCCCGGTCGCGCCACGCGCGCGGCGTGCAGCCGAGTTCGCGCTTGAACACGAGGTGCATGTACTGCGTGGACGTGAACCCGCAGCCCAGCGCCACGTCCGCGATGCTGCGCTCGCCGCTTTCCAGTCCCGCCTTGGCCGCTTCCAGCTTCGACTTGAGGATCATGTCGTGCACGCTGCAGCCCAGCTCCTGGCGGAAGTAGACTTCCAGCGAGGAGCGCGACACGCCCACGTACTCCGCCACCTGGTGCGTCTTGATGCCCTGGCACGCGTACTGGCGGATGTAGTGGCAGGCCCGCATCACGTGCGGATGCTTGACGGCCTGGTAGCGGCTCGACGCGAGGACGTTGATGCCGGCCGGCGGCACGAGGATGCGCGTGTTCGACAGGCGCACGCCGTGCAGCATCTGCTCCAGCAGGTGCGCCGCCGTGCGGCCCATCTCGTGCGCGCCCTGGATCACGGAACTGAGCGGGATGCGGGTCAGCATGCGCACGAGCGGGTCGTTGTCGATGCCGATCAGCGCCACCTGCTCCGGCACCGAGATGCCGGCGATCGCGCAGGCCTGCAGCAGCTGGCGCGCGCGCGCGTCCGTGACCGCGATGACGCCCACCGGCTTGGGCAGGCTGCGCAGCCAGTCGATCTGGCCCTGCACCGCCGCGTCCCACGACGCCGCGCTGGTCTCGCAGCCGCGGAAGATCTCCGCTTCCATCCGGTCGTCGGCCATCAGGGTGCGGAACGCGCGCTCGCGTTCCTGGGCCCAGCGGCTTTCCTGCGCTTCGGGCAGGCTGAACATGGCAAAGCGTTGCAGGCCGACGTCGATCAGGTGGTCGCGCGCCAGCTTGACCAGCTTGACATTATCGGTCGCGACATAGGGCACGCCGGGCGGATACGCGTCCTCGTTCGCATAGGAACCGCCGACGCCGACCACCGGCACCGTGCAGCCGGATAATGCCCGGACGACGGCCGGGTCGTCGAAATCGGCAATGACGCCATCGCCCTGCCAGCGATCCATTCCATTCAGGCGCAGGCGGAAATCCTCTTCCAGAAATAAATCCCAGGCCACGCGCGTACCGCCCAAATGGCCGGCAATTCCGGCAATCACATCGCGATCGAACGTTTTGTTTCCGTTGAATAGCAGCGCTATCCGATAGGCTTTCGTCGTTTTCACTCTTGTCGTCTCCTGTGAAACTATTTTTATTTTGTTTCCGGGCTAAACGGGCCCGGCATGGCATGTTTAGTAAACAGCTCGGTAAACAGATAACGCAGCAACAAGGAGATCAGGCAGCGCAATGCCCGACAAAGCGGGGCAAACAATGGATGATGTTTTCCAGGCGCCGGGAAGATGCGCTCATTGCGAGCGCGCGGCTGGAATGGGTTGGGCACGGGACATGCGCAGTCATGGGATGGTTCCTCGTAGCGTGACCGGGGTGCCGGTGGCGGCGCCCCTTCAGCTCAAGAATAGGATCCCACCCCGGGGCGCCTATAACGTCAGCAAGCGGATTTCTTTCACCGTGCAAAAAGTACGATCAGTTTTGCAGGGAGTGGAAGGCTGGATCAGCCGTTTCCCACCTTTTTTGGCCGTGACTCGGCGTCGATGGACGGCTGGCCAGGTGCCAGCGTCCGGAATGCCTTCGGCGTGCAACCGTACTCTTCCTTGAACAAACGGTTGAAATACGACACGTTGGCATAGCCGACCGAATAGGCGATTTCCGCCACGGTCGCGGTGCTTTTTTCCGTGAGCAGGCGCGCCGCTTCGGTCAGCCGCAATTTATTCACATAACCGGTGAACGTCATGCCGAGTTCCGTTTTCAGCAGCTCATTCACTTTATTCCGGTTGGCACCGGTGCCGGCCACCACGCTTTCCAGTTCCAGTTCGGGATTCGTGTAATTCGTCGCGATATATTTCAGCACCGTCGCGCTTTCCTCGTCCCGATATGGCTGCACGGTTAATTGGCGGTAAGCGACCAGCGGCAGATCCTTTTTCAATCTGGAATTCAGGCTGGCGGCCAGGGTCCTTGTATGGGTCCGGAAAAACCAGATGCCGAACATGATCCAGCCCGTTACGAGAATCACGGCAAGCGCGCCGATATACCGGTAATCCTGCCTGTGCAATTTGATATTGCTGATTTCCACGTGCGCATCGAGGTCGAATGGCGTTCGCGAACTCGAACCGAAGGAAAACTGCGCCACCTTGTCGAGCTGGTAATCCTTGGACGACAGCGGCAGTTTCATCATCGACAGCCACCAGTCGGGGACGGTCAGCCGCCGGATGTCGATGGACACGGGCACGCCTTGTTCGTTACAAGGAAAGAACGTACCGGGCGACCGGTAGGTGAGGTACTGGCCCGGGACCGAGATCTTGTCGTCGAACACGGTCATGCCCAGCATCATCGGATAGGCGGGCAAGCAGCGCGCGGTGAACGTGATGGTCTCGTATCCCCGCAGGTCGACCGTGGCCAGGTTGCCCTTCGCGTCCTTGGCCATGAACCGGATGCCGGCAAACGGAAACTTGCCGTCGTGCGTCAGGCGGTAGTCGAAGGATACCGCGCCGGGTCCCGCACCGCGCAGATTGACTGCCGACGTGCCGTCCAACTCCTTGTCGGACACGGCGACGGGGTCCCAGCGGATGCCGTCCCGGAGCGCCGGCGACAACGTATAGGTCGGCTGGCTCAGGAAAATGAACAAGGCCGCGAGCAGCGCATCCACGACCAGCAGCGCGATCAGAAAGAGCAGCGACTTCTTGTAAAACTCTTGCATGGTCGTACGGCCGTTGAGTGATCTTCGATCGCTCCGATCATAACAGCCCGGTCAATACGAAGGCAAAAAAAGGGGCGGCCCAGGGCCGCCCCATAAAACCTACCATGCCAGGCGGTAGGAGACTACCCAGCCATTGTGGAAGCCATGACGCGCCGCCGCAATTGTGAAAAATGCCAGCACCCCATACGAAATTGCCCAACCTCGACACCTACGACAAATCGTATGGCAGGAAGCGAATTTCGTAATTGCCCGACCCTGTCCCGACACGTCAGAATGCATGACTATCCAGACCTCTATCCATAAGAAAGGCTACGAATGTTCACCCGGAGACTCCTCCCACTCGCGCTGGCGTGCGCACTCGCAGGCGGCGCATGCGCCCCCGCCGCGGCCGCCCAGCCGGACTTCCCGACCGTCCTTTACGGCGCCGCGTACTATCACGAATACATGCCCTACGAGCGGCTGGACAAGGACGTCCAGATGATCAAGGCGGCCGGCTTCAACGTCGTGCGCCTGGGCGAATCGACATGGAGCCTGTGGGAGCCGGAGGACGGCCGCTTCGAGACGGCGTGGATGGACCGCGTCGTCGACGCGATGGGCAAGGCCGGCATCAAGGTCATCATGGGCACGCCCACCTATTCGATCCCCGCGTGGATGGCGCGCCAGCATCCGGAAATCCTGGCGACCAAATTCAACGGCGCGAAGAACACGTACGGCATGCGCCAGAACATGAATACGGATTCTCCCGCCTACCGCTTCTACGCGGAGCGCCTGATCCGCCGCATCGCCGCGCACTACAAGGACAACCCGAACGTCATCGGCTGGCAGGTCGACAACGAGACGGGCAGCTACGGCGCCGCCAACGACGACGTCTTCATCCGCTTCCAGCACTACCTGGAAAAGAAATTCGGCACGCCGGAAAACCTCAGCCGCGCCTGGTTCCTGAACTACTGGGGCCAGGACCTGCATTCGTGGACCGACCTGCCCCGGCCGGACGGCGCCCAGAGCACGGGCTACAAACTGGAATGGTCGCGCTGGAGCCAGATGCGCGTGACGGACTTCCTGCACTGGCAGGCGCAGCTCGTGCGCGAATGCGCGGGCCCGCGCCAGTTCGTCACGCACGATTTCGCCGGCTCGCTGCACGGCGACGTCAACGAAAGCGCCGTCGCGCAGAAGCTCGACGTCGCCGGCGTGAACATCTACCACTGGGGCACGCAGGACCAGTACAACGGCGCTGCCCAGAAGCTCGACGGCGACTTCACGCGTTCGCTCAAGGGCGGCAACTTCCTCGTCACGGAAACGAACGCGCAGACGACCGACTGGAGCTCCTCGTTCCAGTACCCGCCGTACGACGGCCAGTTCCGCCAGGACGTCTACACGCATTTGTCCAACGGCGCCAACATGGTCGAATACTGGCACTGGGCGTCGATCCACGCGAACCAGGAGACGTACTGGAAAGGCGTCCTCTCGCACGACCTGGAGCCGAACCGCGCCTACGCGGAAATGAGCCGCACCGGCAAGGAACTGCAGAAGATCGGCCAGCGCCTCGTCGACCTGCGCATCCACAACGACGTCGCGATCCTGTGGAGCCGCGATTCGCTCAATGCCATCAACGACATGCCGTTCGCGAAGCAGTCGCAATGGGGCTCGGCGGGCAGCAACGCCGACTACGGCTCGGAAGTGCGCCAGATCCACCGCGCGCTGTACGACCTGAATGTCGGCACCGACTTCGTGTTCCCGGACACGGCCGACCTGTCCGCGTACAAGGTCCTGGTCGTGCCGTCGCTGTACATCGCGGACGACGCGCTGCTGCAGCGGATCGCCGAGTTCGTGCGCAAGGGCGGCCACGTCGTGATGGGCTTCAAGAGCGGCTTCGCGAACGAGAACGCCGCGGTGCGCTGGACGATGGCGCCGGGTCCCCTGCGCCAGGTGCTCGGCTTCCACTACCAGGAATTCTCGAACCTCGCACAACCGCTCGCGCTGAAGGGCGACCCGTTCCAGGCCGGCGACGACAACAAGGTGCGCCACTGGGCCGAGTTCCTGCAGCTGGATACGGCGAAGGCGCTCGCCTGGTACGACCACCCGTTCTTCGGGCGCTGGCCGGCCATCACGGCGAACCAGTTCGGCGCGGGCAAGGCCGTCTACGAAGGCACGTATTTGTCGGACAAGCTGCAGAAGGCCGTGCTGCAATCCGTGCTGCAGGAGAAGGGCCTGATCGGGCCGGACCAGCAACTGCCGTCGCACATCCAGGCGCGCACGGGCGTGAACCGGTTCGGCAAGACCATCCGGTATTACTTCAACTACTCGGGCAGCCCCGCGACGTTCACGTACCGCCACAAGACCGGCACGGACCTGCTGACGTCCCGCGCCGTCAAGGGCGACGAGACCGTCACGCTGGCGCCGTGGGATCTCGCGATCGTCGAGGAGAACTGAAAAGGAGCCTCGGAAAACCGTCGCAGCAGGTTTTACGACGCTCCTTAACGGAACAGCAGCTGGGCGTAGTGATACAGGTTTTCCGCCCAGCTGTCCCGGTCATGCCCATACCCGTCCACGTTCCACACGTGGGCGACGCCCTGCTCGCGCAGCTGGCGGTGCACGCCCTGCGCGACGTTGATCAGTCCATCGCGGTTGCCGCACGACAGATACACCAGTTTCAGCTTGCCCTTCGCCTGCGCCGCCTCACCCGCCAGCTTCGCGGGCGCTTCCGTGTTCGGCGCCGGCGAGAAACCCGCCACCCAGTTGAACGCTTCCGGATGCCCCAGGCCGAAATTCAGCGCCTGCCCGCCGCCCATCGACAGGCCGCCGATCGCGCGGTGCGCGCTGTCCTTCAGCGTCGGATACGCGGCGTCGGCGGCGGGAACCAGTGAATCCAGCAGGTCGCGCTCGAAACGCGCGAAGCCGGCCGCGTTTTCCGGCGTGAAGACCTTGTTCTCCGGCGGCGCGCGGTCGTCCGCCAGTGCGCGGCCGTTCGGCATCACGACGATCATCGGCACGATCTTGCCGGCGGCCGCGAGGTTGTCGAGGACGTCCTGCGCGCGCACATAGCCGCGCCACTCGTCCTGGTTGCCGCCGATGCCGTGCAGGAGGTACAGCACCGGGTAGCGGTGCGACTTGTCGTAACCGGGCGGCAGCCAGACGTTCGCCGTGCGGCGCTTGTTCGTGACGCTGGACGCGTAGGTGAACGTCTCCACCTTCCCTTGCGCGCGGCCCGGCTGCGCATCCGCGAATCCGGCGGGCGGCGGCGCGAACGCGCGCACGTCGTCGGCGGCGAGGACGATAGTGCGCGCGAAGTTGGCGCGCGCCGTTTCTGCGCTGACCTTGGCGTTGTCCTTGGCGTTGACGTCGGTGTCCTGCGCCTGGGCGGCGGTGCACAGGAGGGCGGCCGCCATGGCGGCGGCAAGCTGAATCTGCATGTCTCGGTTCCTGAATGGATTATTGTTGGATTGTCACGGCCCGGCCATCGTACACGAGATCGGCCGCCTTACCCTCCCGGCCGACGATGACGACCTTGAACCGGCGCCGCGCCTGCATGCCGGGGAACGCGCCGCGGCGCTGCGCGATCGTCAGCTTGCGCGCCGCGTCGTCCCAGTGCATGCCGGTCAGCGCGTATTCGCCGCGCTCGTAGCCCCAGCCCTCGCCCGCATCCTCGTAATACGTATAGTCGCCGTCGGCGCCCGGGTAGATCCGCAGTTCGATCGGCGCATCGGGCTGTTCCGACGCATATTGCACGACGGGGCCCAGCGGGACGATGCTGCCCGCCCGGACGTGCACCGGCATGCGGTCGATCGGCGCGGCCACCGCGACCGTGCGGCCGCCAGCCAGCCGCTCGCCGGTCCGGAAATCGAACCACGTGCCCGCCGGCAGATATACGTCGCGCGTGCGCGCCGCGCCCTCGATCGGCCTGGAGCCCGGCGCGAAATACATCGGCGTCGTCACGGGGCTCACCATGATGCCGTCGCCGAACAGCATCTGCGACTTGAGGTCGTGCGTGCGCGGGTCATTTGGGAACGCGAACGCCACCGGACGGATGAACGATGCGCCGCGCAGGTGTACCAGGCCGGCCTGCGAATAGATTGCCGGCAGCAGGCGGTAGCGCAGCTGGATGGCATCCACGATCGCGTCATAAAACGGCGTGCCCGGCGCGCCGAAGTGCCACGGCTCGCGCGGCGTGTCGGTGCCGTGGCTGCGGAACATGGGCAGGAAGACGCCGAGCTGCAGCCAGCGCGTGTACAGCTCGCGGTAGCCCAGGTCGGCGGCGCCCTGGTCGAAGTCGCCGGCCATGAACCAGGGCCGGCCGCGGGCGACGAAGAATCCACCGATGTCGAACGTGACGTAAGGGTTGCCCGATGCGCTGTAACTCTGGACCGCCGCGACCTGTTGCGCGAACACGGACCACGTGGCCGAGATGTCGCCGGTCCATGCGACGGCCCCCGCCGCCTGGCTGCCGGGATAGGCGGACCGCGTCAGGTTCACGAGGCGTTTGCCGGGCGCGTGCCTGCGCCAGTTGCGCATGAAATGCTGCGCGTCGACGAGCGCGTACGCGTTCAGGTATTGCGGATCCATGACGCGCGCCAGGCCGTCGACGTTGACGTCGTCCGCGCGCCCGGAACGCTTGGCATCCCACGTCCAGTCGGCGACTTCCGGCTCCGTCGAGTCGCACCACCACGCATCGATGCCATGCCGGCCCAGATATTTCCACACGTTGCTGAAATAGACGTCGGCCGCCTCGGGACGGAAGAAATCGACGTACGGCGTGCCGCCGCTCAGGTAGCCGCCGTCCTTCAGTTCCTTGCCCGGTGCATCGAGCGGGCTCGGATTCGGCCAGATCGAGATCATCACGTGCGCGTTCTCGTCGTGCACGGCCTTCGTCATCGCCGCGATATCGGGATAGCGCGCCGCTTCCGGCACCGGGCTGCCCCAGTGGTCCGGCGTCCAGTAATTCCAGTCCTGCACGATGAGGTCGAGCGGGATGCGGCGCTTGCGGAATGCCTTCACCGTCTCGACGACTTCGTCCTGCGTCTTGTAGCGTTCCTTCGACTGCACGTAGCCGTAAGCCCAACGCGGCAGCATCGTCGCGGCACCCGTCAGCTCACGGTAGCCTTCGACCGCGCCATCCATCGACGGCCCCAGGATGAAGTAGTAATCGAGATCGTCCACGACGTCGCTCGCGACGGACATGCCCGTCTTCCCGTCCGCGAACGTCATGGCGCTGTACGTGTCGAACAGCACGCCGTAGCCGCGCGTCGACACGACGAACGGGATCGCGATGCGCAGGTTGTGCTGGTACAGGCGCCTGGTCTTGCCGCGCAGGTCGAGGTCGGCCGTCTCGTCGAAGCCCAGGCCGTACAGCGCTTCCTCGTCTCCCAGGCGGAACCGCGCCGTCGCTTTCCACGCGTCGCGGTCCTTCATCTGGACATACTTGCCGGCCACCTGCCGGTCGCCGTCGACCGTCTTGACGGTGGACACCGTGGCCGGATCGGGCGTCGACTTGAACACGGCCACCCGCTCGAACGCACGGGGCGCCGCATCGTCCTCGCGCAGCAGCACCGCGCCGGCCGCGTTGCGGAACGCGAGCGCGCCCGTCTTCCGGTTCACCGCGACGCCCGCCTGCGCCGAGCGCAGGATGCGGGCCTCGCCCTCGTCGCTGGCCGTGATCGCCCCGGGCTTGGCGGCGACCGGCACTCGCATGAGGTGGGCGGATGTCGACCAGTCCCCATTGCGTGTCGCCGTGACGTGCACGATGCGGTCGGTGACGAATTCGACCTTCACGCGGGTGTCGTCCACCCGGTATTCGATGCCGCTGCCGGACTCGCGCACGTCCCGGATCGCCGCGAACGCGGCGTCGCGGCACAGCAGCAACACGCACGCCGCCAGCGCGGCCCGCAGCGGCCGCCGCATCATTGCGCTCCTTGCGTCAGCGTGACCACGGCACCGCCGGAACCGGCGAGCTTGAGCTGCAGGCGGCTCTTGCCCGTCACGCGCGTGGTGCGCGCAGCGAGGTGGTTGCGGTCCTTGCCGTCTTCCAGGATCGCGGCCGAATAATTCGCGCCCGGCGCCAGGAAGTCCAGCGGCACGTCGACGGTGCGGCCCGACTCGTTCGTCATCGCGCCGATGTACCACGTGCTGCCCTTGCGGCGGGCGGTCACGATGTACTGGCCGATGTCGCCGTCCAGCACGCGCGTCTCGTCCCACGTGGTCGGCACGGCGCCGATGAACTTCGCGCCGTCGGCCCAGGTGCCGTCCGCGTTGCGGTAGGCGTCCGGGCTGTCGGCCACCATGCCGAACGGCGAATCGTACACGACGTACATCGCGGCGGCCTGGCCGCGCGTCGTCTGCACGAACGGCTTCACGTTGCGGCGCTGGCCCATGAAGTCCTTCGCCGCGATCGAACGGAAACCGCCAGGCGTGTAGTCGATCGGACCGAGGATCATGCGCGTGAACGGCAGGGTCACGTTGTGGGTCGCCGTGACGCGTGCGCTCCACTTGTTGTACTCGGCGCCCATCACGCCTTCCTGCGTCATGTAGTTCGGATAGGTGCGCGTGAGGCCGTCCGGCGGATACGCGCCGTGCAGGTCGACCATCAGGTGGTGCTTCGCGGCCTTCGACAGGATCTTGTGGTAGAAGGCCACCATGTCCTGGTCGGTGCGGTCCATGAAGTCGACCTTGACGCCCTTGATGCCCCACGATTCGTACAGTGCGAACGCGTCGTCCATCTGGCGGTCGAGCTGTTTCCACTGCAGCCAGACCCACACGCCGATGTTCTTCTGCTTCGCGTACTTGATGATCTCCTGCATGTCCATCGCGGGGACCGGCTTCAGGGGATTGGACGGCAGCGGTTGTTCGGAGCTGCCTTCGTACCAGCCTTCGTCGATCAGGATGTAGTCGAGGCCCAGGCTGGCCGCGAAGTCCGTATAGGCTTTATAGGTCGCGGTGTTGACCCCGGCGCCCGGCATGTCGACGGCCCAGCCGTTCCACCAGTCCCACGATGCCTTGCCCGGCTTGATCCAGCTGGTGTCCGCGATCGTCGACGGGCTGCCCAGCGTCGCGATCAGGCTGGATTGTGTCAGGCCGCCCGGCGTGTCGGCCACCATCACCACGCGCCACGGCGTCGCGAGGGGTGCGTCGGCCAGCATCGTGCGCACGGCCGGACCATGCACCTGCACGTCGCCGTCGTAATGTGGCGCCAGCACGACCGCGACGCCCAGGCCGCCGTCGCCGCGGCCGGAATAATACGCGCCGGCATAGCCGCGCTTGTCCGCTTCGGCGATGGCGAACGTGGTCTTCTTGTTGCCCGTCTTGCACACGAGCGGTGCGTCGAACGTGTGGTGCGGACGGATCGTCGATGCCGGCACGGGGTCGAACTCGCCCTCGTGCGAGCTGTCGAAGCGGCCCGGATTGAAGCCCCAGCAGCGGTAGTCGGCCGGGAAGTCGAAGCGCGTGGCCTCGCCGTTGATGCCCAGGTCGGCCACCTGCTGGCGCGGCAGCACGTAGCGGAACGCGACGCCGTCGTCGTAGGCGCGGGCGACGAGATTGACCTTGACCGGCTTGTCCTTGCCGGCCAGTTGCAGCTCGACCTGGCTGTAGCGGTCCGCGACGCTGGCGGCCTTGCCGGCGACGGGGTGCCACGTCTCGTCGACGGTCTTGTTCTCGACGCCGGTGACGCGCAGGGTGGTGCCGTCCAGCGCGCCCTGGGTCGTGGATAGGCCGAGCGGGGATTGCGCGATGACGGTCACGCCGTCGCGGATGACCGTGTAGGCCAGTTGGCCGTCGGCGGCGGTGAGTTCGATGCGGGTGCGGTGGTCCGGCGAGACGACCGTGTACGGCGCGGCGGCGTGCGCTGGCATGGCGGCGGCGATGGCGGCGAACGCCGGGATCAGGTGTACGTGTTTCATGTTCAGGCGACTTTCAGCGTGATTGCATACGGAAGTGCGGCGCGTTCGCGCGGCAGCGTGACCTTCAGGCCCTCGGCCGTCTGGCGGAACGCGAGCGCGCCGCCGCCCACGAGTTCGACGCGGGACACGGCCTTCTTGAGGTGCTCGCCGCCGGCGCGCATGGTCTTGATGGTCACGGTGCCGTCTTCCGGCCAGCCCATCACGAACGCGTACACGGCATCCTTGCCGGTCGTGAAGCGGATGTCCGCGGCGGAGAACGGCTTGCCCTTGCCTTCGTTGAAGCCGGGGCCGGACATCGGCGCCGCGGCCGCCTCCGCCACCGGGCCTTCGCCATACAGCGCCCACGGGCGCGAATCGTAGATGCCTTCGCCGTTGACGGCCATCCAGCGGCCGATTTCCTCGACGATGGCGCGTTCCTGCTCGTCGATCGTGCCGTCGCCGCGCACGGGCACGGACAGCAGCAGGTTGCCGTTCTTGCTGACGATGTCGATCAGCGTGTGCACCACGGTCTGCGCGCTCTTGTACGCCTTGCGGTCGTAGATGCGGCGGTCATAGTGCCAGCTGCCGATGCAGGTGCAGGTCTGCCACGGCAGCGGTTCGATGCGCGGGCTCTGGCCGCGCTCGATGTCCCACACCATCGACTTGCGCTGCACCTCGTCGAGGATCTTGCCGTTGACGACGGCTTCGACCTTGCCGTGCTTCGCGGCGCTGCGGTTGTACATGTGCGCGGCCAGGCGCATGCCGATGTCGCTGACCGGATACAGGGGCAGCACCGTGTCGTCGTAATACACGAGGTCCGGGTCGTAGTTGTCGAGCAGGTCGACGGTGCGGTTGTACAGCTTGTCCGCATACGCCTTGTCCGGCGGGAGCACGCCGCCGCCCCATGCCCAGCGCTGGTCGGTGCTGCCGCCGTCGCGGCTGACTGGGTGGTTCTGCGCGTACAGCGCCTGCGGATCCAGCCCGTTCCACCACTGGCCTTTGCCGTCGGCCTTCTTCAGCCGGCCGTCGTACGGCACCCCGGCCAGCGGGCCGGTCTTGTCGGCGCCCTGCGCCGTCTCGTACCAGTTCCATGCGTGGGCCGCGTGCACGGACACGCCGAAGCGCAGGCCGTGCTTGCGGGCCGCGTCGCGCCAGCCGCCGACCAGGTCCTTGCCCGGCCCCAGCTTCGTCGAATTCCACTCGGGCTGGTAGCGGCTCTTGTACAGGTCGAAGTTGTCGTGATGGTTCGCCAGTGCGACGAAGTACTTCGCGCCGGCCTTCTTGTACAGGCCCACGAGTTCGTCCGGATTCCAGCGCTGCGCCTTCCAGCGATGGATCACGTCCTTGAAGCCGAACTTCGACGGATGACCGTATTTCGCGACGTGGTATTGATAGTGATCGCTGCCCTCCTCGTACATGCCGCGCGCGTACCAGTCGCCGTGCTCCGGCTCGCATTGCGGGCCCCAGTGCGCCCAGATGCCGAACTTGGCGTTGCGGAACCAGTCCGGGGTTTCGTATCTGGACAGCGAGGGCCAGGTCGGTTCGAACGGGCCGGTTGCCATGGGCACGCGGGCGCCGGCGGCGCCGGCATACGGGGACACGGCGAGCGCCGGGATGGCGGCCGCCATGTGCTGCAGGAGTTCACGTCGTTTCATCGGTATCTTTCCAAGGTAGGTGACGGCCGCTCGACAGGCGGCTCTTCGACTATCCACGGGATGGTGCCCGTGGCCCCGGACGCCCGCAATTATCAAATCTGCCAGAAGCCATTACGATTTTCGTATAGGTTCGCCGGTAATTTGCGCCAGGAGTTCGGCGTGGTCCGGCATCGCGCCGACCACCTGCCGGATCGTCGCGTGCACCTTGCGGAAGTGGTCCAGCAGGCGCGCCTGGTCCATGCGGTCGAGCAGCGGGTCGGTCCGCTCGGGGCGGATGCCGTGGCCCAGCATCATCGACGCGTACGAATCGGCCTGGAACCCTTCCTTGTCGTAGATGGTGATGCGGCCGGACGTGCGGAACAGGTCGATCTGGTGCTGCAGCGTGTCGGGGATGGGCATATTGGCGCAATAGCGCCAGAACTCGGAATCGGTGCGGTTCGTCAGCTTGTAGTGCAGGACGATGAAGTCGCGCACGAATTCGTAGCGCTGCGCGACGAGGCGGTTGAATTCGTCGGCCAGTTCCTGGTTGCAGTCGCGGTCCGGGAAATACTGGATCAGCCAGCCGACCGCCAGTTCGATGATGTTGATGCTGGTCGATTCGAGCGGTTCGAGGAAGCCGCTCGACAGGCCCACCGCCACGCAGTTCTTGACCCACGACTTGCGCCGCCGGCCCGTCGTGAAGCGCAGCTGGCGCGGCGCGTGCAGCGCCTCGGTGTCCAGGCCGTCCAGCAGCACGCGTCCCGCCTCGTCGTCCGACATGAACGCATTGCAGTACACGTGGCCGTTGCCGTTGCGGTGCTGCAGCGGGATGCGCCACTGCCACCCGGCCGGCTTCGCCGTCGAGCGCGTGTATGGCGTGAGCTTGTCGGCCAGCGCGCTGGGCACGGCCTGGGCGCTGTTACAGGGCAGCATGGCGCTCCAGTCCTCGTAGCCGGCCTGGTACACGCCTTCGATCAGCAGGCCGCGGAACCCCGTGCAGTCGACGAACAGGTCGCCCTCGATGCGGCGGCCGTCCTTCAGCTGCAGCGCGGTGATGAAGCCCGTCTCCGGGTGCTGCTCGACGTGGCCGACCGTGCCCTCGACGCGCTGCACGCCGCGCGCCATCGCGTACTCGCGCAGGTACAGGGCATACAGGCCCGCGTCGAACTGGAAGGCGTACGAATACGCATTGGTGGGGCCGGGCTGGTCGCCGTGCGGCGGCACGAACTTGTTCTGGTGGGCCATCGCCGTCGAGATCGACCATTCCTCGTACGACGGCATGTCCGGATTGTCGCGCGCGAGATGCAGCCAGACCATGAAGGCCGGGCGGTTTTCGATGGCCGGACCGAAATCGCTGAAGCCGTGGAAGAACCGGTTGCCGAGATGGCCCCAGTCGCGGAAGTCGATGCCCAGCTTGAACGTGGCCTTCGTGCGCCGCACGAAGTCGGCGCCGTCGATGCCGAGCGCGTGGTTGTAGTAGCGGATCGTCGGCAGCGTGGATTCGCCCACGCCGACGGTGCCGATCTCCGGCGACTCGACGAGGACGATCTCGCAGGACGCGCCCAGCTTCAGCGCCAGCGGCGCGGCGGTCATCCAGCCGGCGGTACCGCCGCCCACGATGACGATTTTACGAATGGCCTTGTCGGGCATAATTTTCTCCAGTTCGGAAACGCAAAAACCTCCCGCGACCGGCCGGGTCGCGGGAGGCGTATGACTCACGGGGCGGCTATCAGAAAGTGTAGCCCATCCGCACCGTGTAGCGGCGGCCCGTGTAGAACGTGCCGCGTTCCATCATGCCGATATTCTGCTGCATGAACTGCTTGTACAGCGCATTGGTCAGGTTGGACGCCTCCACCGAGATGTTCAGGTGCTCGTTGACGTTGTAGTGGACGCCGGCGTCCAGCTGGCCGTAGGCACCGCCCCAGACCGGCAGCGCATAACCGACCGAACTGCCCTGGTGGTAGGTCGGGCTGTCCGGATTGCCGTCGATACCGTCGCTGCCGTTCGTGCCGAAGGCGTTGACCGCCTGCAGGTACTTCGTGCGCCAGCTGTAGGCCAGGCGACCGGACCACGGGCCCTTGTCGTACAGCAGGGCCAGGTTGTACGAGTTCTTCGACAGCCCGATCAGCGGCGTGTTGTCCGCGTTCAGCAGGCGGCCGTCCGTGTCGCAACCGGAGAGATCGCGGGCCAGGTTCGCGTTCAGCGTGCCCTTCGGCGTGCACCAGCCGTTCACCAGCGACTTGCCCATGTTCTGGCGGCTGTCGACGTACGTGTAGTTGGCCGACACGCCGAAGCCGGACAGCAGGCCAGGCAGCTTGTCGAAATACTGCTGGTAGCCGATTTCCGCGCCGTTCAGGCGGCCCGACGCGCCGTTGACCGGCGACGTGATCAGGAAGTCATGCGGCGTTCCCGTCGTGTCGTTCACCGTGTACGCCGACGTCTTGCCGATGATAATGTCCTTCAGGCGCTTGTTGAACAGGGCCAAAGTCAGCGAGTTGCCCTTGCCGAAGTAGTACTCGGCCGTCAGGTCGAAGTTGGTCGACGTGACGGGCTTCAGCACCGGATTGCCGCGGGCGGTGCCCTGGTAATCGATCGAGTCCACCACCGACTGGCCGTTTTCCTGGTGCGTGTTCACCTTCTGTTCCAGCGTCGTGTAGGCCTGCATCTGGTAGAAGTCCGGACGCGTCATGCCTTTCGAGTACGCGGCGCGGAACTGCAGCTCGTCGCTGGCCTTCATGCGCAGGTTCAGGCTGGGCAGGACGTTCGTGTACTTGTGGTTGAAGTCGCGCTTGTCCGCCAGGCGCGGGATCAGCGGCACCACCGGCAACGGGTTCTGCGGCGGATCGAACAACGTATAGCCGGTCGCCGCCATGTCGGTACGCACGACGCGCACGCCTACGTTACCGTCCACCGGGAAGCGCAAGGTGTCGACGCCGAAGCGCAGCTGCGCGTACGCGGCCTTGGTCTTCTCATGCTGGCCGTTCAGTCCCTTGTCGTCGCCGTAGGCGGCCGGGTTCCAGGTTTGCGAGCACGGTTGCTTGCAGACCGCTTGCGTGTAGCTGTGCAGGGTGGTGAAGGACGCCGGCGGGCCGCCCGCCAGCAGCCCCTGGTTCGGGACGACGACGGCCGGCGGCATCCCGGCCTTGCCGCCGAAGAAGTTTGCGAACTGCGCCGTCGCGACGTCGTTCGGCATGCGCAGGTTCGGCTTGCTCAGCCAGGCGAAGTCGGACAGCGGTTGCCAGCCGTTGCCGGTGGTGTCGACCGACCACGTCTGCGAGATCTGGGCCCAGTCGCTGTCGTGCGTCGAGCGCGTCATCGCGTCGCGGTTGGTGAAGCGCACGCCGAAACGCAGGTCGTTCAGCACGGTGCTGTCGAACGTGAACTTGGCGTCCAGACGCGCCGCGTTCTGGGTCGCGATCGACTCGTCGCGGTGTTCCTGGGTGAAGCTCCAGTAGTAGTGGTTCGGATCGGCCAGGTAAGCGGTGTCCGCGGCGTCGAACGACAGCGTCGGCGGCGACGTGGTCACGTTCGTGGTCAGCTTCGGCAGGAACGTGCCGATACCCAGCGTGTTGTCGTACCCCACCGACGAGGCGGAAGTGTGCTGCAGGTCGGCGGTCAGGGTCCACTGGTCGGTGGCGCGCCATTGCGTGTTCCAGGCGATGTCGGTCGTATCGGACTTGCGGGCCGCGACGCGGCTCTGGGTACCGATGCTGACGCCCGGATTCGACGGATCGCGCACGACGCCCCGCAGCAGTACGCCGCGGCTGTCGAATTCGGCGCCGGCATCCAGCATCGCCGCGGACGGGGGCGTGTTCTGGGACACCGACGTTTCCGTCGTGGTCATGTCGTACTTCGAGCGGAAATAGGTCAGGTAGGACGACAGCTTGTCCTTCTTCCACTGCAGCGCGCCGTACAGGCCGTCGCGGTCGCGGTCGAAGTTATTGGTGGTCCAGCTGGCACCGTTCGTGATCCAGCGCGTGGCGCCGCTCTTGTCGCCCACGACGGCATCGGTGCGCGGGATGTACGGGCTGAGGCTCGTGCCGTCGCTGCGCGTGCGCATGCGCGAATGGGCGACGTCGACCAGCGCACCGAACTGGCCGTAATCCGTGTTCCAGCGGTTGGACAGCAGGCCGGAGAACGCCGGTGCATTCTTGCCGCGCAGTTGCGAACGCGACGCTTCGACCGACACGGCGCCCTTGCTGCCCTTGTAGTCGAACGGCAGCGCGGTACGCAGGTTCACGAGGCCGCTGATGCCGCCTTCGATCTGCTCGGCCGACGGGTTCTTGTACACGTCCAGGCCGGTCATCAGCTCGGGCGGCACGTCCTCGAAACTGAGCGAGCGGCCGCCGTTCGCGGAGAACGAATCGCGGCCGTTCAGTTCCGAACGCACGTACGTCAGGCCGCGGATGGCCACGCCCGTGCCTTCGGCGGCGAAGTGCTGGATGCCGTCGCCCACGCCCTGCTGCGGGTCGACGCGGTTCAGCGTGCGGTCGATCGTGATGCCGGTGACGCGCTGCAGCACCTCGGTCACGGACTTGTCGGGCAGCTTGCCGATGTCGTCGGCGACGATCGAGTCGACGATCTCGTCCGCATTCTTCTTACGGGCGGCGGCCGATTCCAGTGCGGCCCGCTGGCCCACGACGACGACGGTGGTCGTGTCGTCCTTCTTCACGGCGTCGGCCGCGTACGCGCCGTGCGCGAACATGGCCCCGCTGGCCATCAGCACGAACTGCGCTGCCCCGGTCGCGATGGCGGTTCTTTGGAACTGCTTCACTTGGTATTCTCCTCTGCGTTTTTGTGCGTCCGTTCTTATCGGAATGCCGAAAGACGGCATGTACCGCTTAATGGCGGTGCAACAATTTTGATCAGGAGCAACCGGTGGAACAATTGTGAAAATCACCAGCGCGACACATGAAAATTGCGATGTGTATGGCTTGCGCAACGACTTCACTCATGGCGCTGCGGTTTCCTGCACAGGATCGGCGGGCGGGTCCTGCTGCTCCGCCAGCGTGCGGAAGGCCTTCGGGGTGCACCCGTATTCCTCCTTGAACAGCTTGTTGAAGTACGAGACGTTGGCATACCCGACCGAGTACGCGATCTCCGCGACGGTCGTCTCGTTTTTCTCGGTGAGCAGCCGTGCCGCCTCGGTCAGGCGCAGCTTGTTCAGGTAACTGGTGAACGTCATGCCGAGTTCCGATTTCAGCACGTCGTTGACCTTGGTGCGGTTCGTCCCCGTGGCGGCGACGACGCCTTCGAGGTCCAGTTCCGGATTCGTGTAATTCGTCGCGATGAACTTCAGCACCGCCGCCTTTTCCTTGTCGCGGTAAGGCTCCAGCGTCAGCTGGCGGTAGGCGACGAGCGGCAGGTCCTTCTTGAGCTGCGCGTCCACGCTCGCGAGCATCGCGCGCGCGTGGCCGCGGAAGAACCACACGCCGAACGCGACCCAGCCCGCCGTCACGAGGCCCGCCAGCCAGGCCAGGTAGCGGTAGTCGCGGCCACGCAGCGTGATCCAGCTGATCTCGACGTGGGCCGGAACGCCGCGCGGACTCTGCGGCGTCGCGCCGAAGACCATGCGCTCCACGCGGTCGAGCCGGTAATCCTGGCGCGCCAGGTCGCGATGCACCGCGTCGAACCACCATGGGGGTATCGTCAGCCGCGTCAGGTCGAGCGTGACCGGCACGCCCGCCTCGTTGCACGAGAAATAGGTCGTGGCGGGCGGATAAGTCAGGTAATTCCCGCGCTGTGACACGTGCTCGTCGAAGCTCGAGACGATGAACATCATCGAATTGGCGGGCGCGCATTTCGCGACGAACGAGATAGTGCTGTACATCGACAGGTCGGCCTGCAGGGGCCGGCCCTCGCCGTCGCTTGCCAGCAGGTCCGCGGACGCGTTCGGATCCGGATCGGCCGCCGGCAGGTTCAGGTCGAAGCGCAGCTTGTCGCGCGCCGTGGCGTCGACCTGGACCATCGGCGGGTACCACTGCTTCGCCGTGACGCCGACGCGCCAGCGGAGCGCGCCGGCATCGCCGGCATCGCCGGCCTCCCGCGCCAGCGGCAGCTGCTGCGACAGATAGCTGCGGTCGACGAGCACGATCGCCAGCAGCGCGTCCGCGAGCACGATCAGCATGAACGCGTACAACGCCTTCTTATAAAACTCTTGCATATGGCATGGTGGGTGATTGTCTCCGGCCGTCACCTCTCATGGGGACGTCGCTGGAATCATAACAGCCCACTCACGCCGGATCGCGGTTTCGTCGCCGCGTTGCAGTTACGCAACGGGGCGACGCTCACCGGTCAGGGCGCCGCGCGCGTGCGCAGGGGCTTGCCGTGGACGTCGTACGACGCCGCTTCCAGGCGCACCGTCGTCTCCTGCGCCTTGTCGTCCGCCGCGCTGGCCGCGAGGATGACCCGGTAGTCGCCCGCCGCCACATTCCACCGCTTCGTGGGCGCGTCGTAGACGGCCAGCAGGCGCGGATCGACGGTCACGGACGCCTGCGCGGCGGCGCCGGGCCGCACGTCCACCTTCGCGAAGCCGCCCAGGCGCTTCGGCGCCTCCCAGCGCGCGCCCACGGGCGCCACGTAGATCTGCGCCACTTCCTTGCCCGCCCGCTTGCCCGTGTTCGCGACGGTGAACGACGCGGTCACGATGCCGTCGCTGACGGTGGCCTTCAGGCCGGACAACGTGAAGTCCGTGTAGGACAGGCCGTGCCCGAACGGGAACAGCGGCTTCAGGCCTTTCAGGTCGAACCATTTGTAGCCGACGGCCGCGCCTTCGTGGTAGTCGACGTCGAAGCGGCGTTCGTTCCCGTCCAGATAACCGTCCAGCACGGGACGCGGCAGTTGCGCCGTCGATGCCGGGAACGTGGCCGGCAGGTGGCCGGACGGGTTGGCTTCGCCGAACAGGATGCCCGCGATGGCCTCGCCGCCGCTCGTGCCCGGATACCACGCTTCCAGCACCGCGGCCACGTTCGACAGCCACGGCATGGCGACGGGGCCGCCCGTCTCCAGTACCACCACCGTGCGCGGATTGGCCGCGGCCACGGCCGCGATCAGGTCGTCCTGGCCGGCCGGCAGGGACAGGTCGGGCGCGTCCACGCCCTCGCCCGTCCACTGGGTCGCGAACACGACGACGGCGTCGGCCTCGCGCGCCAGCGCAGCCGCCGCGGCGCGGTCGGCGCCGTCGGCATACGTGACCGTCGCGCCGGGCGCGCGCCGGCGGATCGCTTCCAGCGGCGCCGACGGGTAATACATGACCGGGCCGGGCCAGGACGTCGGCGCGATGCCCGGCACCGCATTGCCGCCGGCCGGGTACACGAGCGACGAGCCGCCGCCCGCCAGCACGCCCTTGTCCGCGTGGCCGCCGACGACGGCGATCCGCTTCACGGCCGGGGCCAGGGGCAGCGCGCGCGCGGCATTCTTCAGCAGGACCATGCCTTCCTGCGCATCCTTGATCGACACGGCCGCATGGGCCTTGAAGTCGATAGCCTCCGGCGCCGGCGCCACGGGGTGGTCGACGACGCCGTGCTCGAACATCGAGCGCAGGATGCGGCGCGCCATGTCGTCCAGGCGCGCCTGCGGTACCCAGCCGTTCGCGACGGCTTCCTTCAGCGGCGCGCCGAAGTAGTCGGCCAAGTCGAACGGCATGCCCGACTGCTGGTCCAGGCCGGCGTTCGCCGCCGGCACCGTGCTGTGGACGGCGCCCCAGTCCGACATGACCCAGCCCTTGAAGCCCCAGTCGCCCTTCAGCACGTCGGTCAGCAGCCAGCGGTTCTCGCACGAGTAGGCGCCGTTGACGCGGTTATAGGCGCACATCACGGCGCCGGGATTGCCCTCCTCGTTCGCGATCTGCAGCGCCAGCAGGTCGGACGTCACTGCGGCCTGCTCGGAGATCAGGACGTTCAGCGTCGTGCGGCCCGCCTCCTGGTCGTTCAGCGCGAAGTGCTTCAGCGTGGAGACGACGTGGTTCGACTGGATGCCACGGATCTGCGCGCCGACCATGCGGCCGGCCAGCAGCGGGTCCTCGCCGCCGTATTCGAAATTGCGCCCGTTGCGCGGATCGCGCATCAGGTTGACGCCGCCCGCCAGCAGCACGTTGAAGCCATAGGCGCGCGCTTCCGCGCCGATCATCGCGCCGCCCGCGTAGGCGGTGTCGACGTCCCACGTGGCCGCCGTGTTCAGGCCGGACGGGAGCGCCGTCGCCGGGCGCACGTTCGGGCCGGCCTGGCTGGCGACGCCGAGGCCGGCGTCCGTTTCCCACAGGTGCGGGATGCCCAGGCGCGGCACGCCGTAGATGAAACCCGCCGACTGGTCGTGCGACGGCGCCGGGCGCTTCATCTTCTTGCCATCATTGTCCATGCCAAAGTAGCCGAAGACGAGCTTCAGTTTTTCGTCCTGCGTCATTTCGCGCAGCACGAGGGCGGCCCGCTCGTCCGCCGGAAGCTTCGCATTCATCCATGGCTCGGCGGCGAGCACGCTGCCGCAGCAGACGGCGGTGGCGCACAGCAGTGCGATCCTGTTCCTGATGGTGGCGAGACGGTCCACGTGCAGCTCCTCTTGCAAAAAGGGGAGATGGTAGCCGGGTCGGGCCCGGAACGGCACACGAAAATCGCGC
Organism: Massilia sp. CT11-137; assembly: GCF_047302885.1. Lineage (NCBI taxonomy): Bacteria > Pseudomonadati > Pseudomonadota > Betaproteobacteria > Burkholderiales > Oxalobacteraceae > Massilia > Massilia sp. CT11-137. The sequence goes on along the minus strand of NZ_JBKYMP010000002.1, from coordinate 2,292,047 downwards.
GGGCGGCACATGAAATCGCAGCATCGGCAGAAATCATTGCCGCACTCCACCATTTTCATAATTGCGCCGTGCGCGCGCCCGTGACGACAATCCCTTTTATTTCAAGGGGTTTCCCATGCGCAAACTGTTGTTGACACTGTTCTTCCTCGCCGCCGGCGCCCAGGCGCAGACGGCCGTGATTCCGCTCTGGCCGGAAGGCGTGCCGAACGCGAAAGCGAATCCCGGCCCGGAAAAGATCGACGGGACCTTCATCAGCAACGTCTCGCAGCCGTCGCTGACCTATTACCCCGCCGCCGCGGGCCACGCCGCGAAGACCGCGGTCATCATCTGCCCGGGCGGCAGCTACCAGTTCCTGGCGGCCGACCATGAAGGCAGGCAGTACGCGCAATGGTTGTCCAGCCTCGGCGTCGCCGCCTTCGTGCTGAAGTACCGGCTGGCGGACTACGGCCACCCGGCGCCGCTGCAGGACGTGCTGCGCGCGCTGCGCACCGTGCGCGCGCATGCGGCCGACTACGGCGTGGCGCCCGACCATGTCGGCGTGATGGGCAGCTCGGCCGGCGGGCACCTGGCCGCCAGCGCGGCCACGCTGTTCGACGACCCGGCGGGCCGCACGGGCGCCGCGCTGGATGCCGTCAGCGCGCGCCCCGACTTCGCGCTGCTGGTGTACCCGGTGATCACCCTGATGCCGCCGTTCGCGCACGAAGGCTCGCGCTACGCCCTGCTGGGCGCCCATCCGGCGCCGGAACAGGTGAAGGCGATGTCGGTGGAGACCCGCGTGACCGCGCAGACGCCGCCCGTCTTCCTCGTCCACGCGCAGGACGACGGCGCCGTCCCGGTCGAGAACAGCATCCTGTTCTTCCAGGCCCTCACCCGCGCCAAGGTGCCGGCGGAGATGCACCTGTTCGAGCGCGGCGGCCACGGTGCCGGCATGGGCGCCGGCCACGGCGACTTCTCGCTGTGGCCGAAGCGCGCCGAGGAGTGGCTGCGTGACCGCAAGCTGATCCAATAATCGGCGCGTCGGAATTCGGGGTCAGAGCACCGCCGCCGTGCGGCTCCGGACTCTGACCCCTGCTGCTTAGAACTGCATCCGCAGGCCGAGATTGATGCGGCGGCCGTCGTTTTCCAGCGTGAGGAACTGGCTGTCGTTGTTGGCGTACTCGTGCACCTTGGCGTTCGTCAGGTTGATGGCGTCCAGGTACAGCGACAGTTGCGGGGTCAGGTTGTAGCGCAGGCTCGCATCCGTCTGGCCGTAGGCCGCGCGGTTGCGCGGCAACGTGCTGCCGCCGCCGCAATCGATGGAGAAGTGATTGCGCCAGTTATAGCTGGCCCGTGCCTGGAACTTGCTGTTCTCGAAGAACAGCGACGCGTTGTACGACTGGCGCGACAGGCCCGGATAGCCGCAGGTCACGGGACCCTCGGACGTATCGCGGTTCGCTTCCGCATCCACGTACGTGTAGTTCGCCGTCACGCCGAAGCCTTCCAGCAGCGGGTGGATCTTGTCGAACGCAAACTGGCCGGCCAGTTCCGCGCCCTTGATCGTGCCCTTCTGGCCGTTGCGGATACGCGTGTCGTGCACGATCTCGTTCGGATACTGGGGCAGCTTCGTGTCCTGCAGCGATTTCTCCAGGAAGTCCGACACCTTCTTCATGAACAGGGCGGCGCTGACGTAGTTCGTCTTCGACAGGTACCATTCGTACGACACGTCCAGGTTATTCGAACGCATCGGCTTCAGGTACGGGTTGCCGCCGCCGCTCGTGACATAGCCGGTACGGCCGCCATACGAATTGCTGACGCCCATCTGGTTCAGCGTCGGACGGGTCAGCGTCTTCGACGCGCCGAAGCGCAGCAGCATGTCGGACGTGAGGTCGAACTTCAGGTTGGCGGACGGCAGCCACGCGTTGTAGCTGTTGTCGACCGAATTCGTCTGCATCGGGCCCCAGTTCTGGATATAGGTCGTGTCGTTCGGGCTTTGCACGGCCGACAGCAGGATACGGCTGGTGCCCGAGGACTGCGACTTCACGTGCATGTAGCGCAGGCCCAGGTCGCCGGACCAGCCCTCGCCTTCCCACCTCGACTGGACGAACGCGTTCGCCACCTTCTCGCGCACTGCCCACAGCGACGGCTTCGTGTAGTCGATCGCCATCGGGCCGTTCGGGAAGACCGACTTGTCGGCGTAATGGGCCGGGTCGTTCGATTGCGGGATCAGCGACGGCTGGTTCAGGTAAGCCATGTAGTCGTACGGATCGAAGCTCAGGAAGTTCGCCGGCACGCCGCCGCCGCTGCCGAACGGATTGCCCAGCGGCGTCACCGTGAACAGCGACGACGGCAGCGACACGTGGTAGCCGGAGAAGGCGTTCCACGAATCGGAGCTCCACTGGATGTGCTCGACCTTGCGCTGCGAGTACGCGGTCCCCATCTGGAGGCCCTTGAACCAGCCCATGTCCGTGTTCCAGGTGGCGTTCAGGCGGCCTTCGTGCAGGTTGTCGTGGTTCGAGGCGATGGTGTTCCCGACCGCGTGGGCGCGCACGGCCGACGGATCTGCGATGCCGTCGCCGAAGTTCACGGTCGGCGTCGAGCCGAACGTCAGCACGTCGCCGTTCTTCGGCACCATGCCGGCCACGATCCACAGGTCGGGATAGCCGATCGCCGTGCGCGACGTCGACAGGTCGGCTTCCAGTTTCCAGTCCGGCGACAGGTTCCACTTCGAATTCAGGCCGTAGGCCAGCGTGGTCGACAGGCGGTCGCCGCCCTTGACGATCATGTCGTTCGAGTTTGCCTCGGTCAGGATGCCCGCCGCGGCCAGGCCCGGGTTGTTGGCGACGAAGTTCGAGCCCGGACGGTCGAAACCCGTCACCTGGCCGTTCGCATCGGTCTTCACGTTCAGCTGGGTCGGATTCATCCAGTCGCTGATGGCGATCACCTTGTTACGCTGGTTCAGGCGCGAATACAGGGCGTCGGCCGTGATCTTCCAGTCGCGCGACGGGTTGTACTGCACCGTCGTGTTGGCGACGAGGCGCTTGCGGCTTTCGTCCTCGTTCTGGAAGCCGTAGCTTTGCGGCATGAGCAGCTTCTTCGTCGTGACGTCGGCGGCCGTGAGCCCCTTGGAATTCAGGTTGCCGTTGATCGTCTTCACGTCCAGCAGGTTCCACGCGTCGTTGAGCGCCTTGTACTGGCGCGAGGCGCGGTCCGTGTACGACAGCGAGCCGGACACGCCGAAGTTCTTTTCCGCGTTCGCGTACGAGTACAGGGCGCTGAGGTTCGGCGTGTTCTTGCGCGAATTCGAGTCCCACGAATCCGACACGTTGACGACGGTCGAGCTGCCGGCCTTGCCGGACAGCGGGCGCGCCGTCTGGATGTCGACCGTCGAACCGATGCCGCCTTCCGGCAGGAAGGCCTGCGACGTCTTGTACACGATGGCCTTGGAGATCAGGTCGGACGACAGCACGTCGAACGAGAACTCGCGGCCGCCCGTATCGCTCGTCATCGTGCGGCCGTTGATCAGGACGTTGTTGAATTCCGGACCCAGGCCGCGCACGGAGATGTAGCGGCCCTCGCCGTTGTTGCGCTGGATCTGCACGCCCGTCACGCGCTGCAGCGACTCGGCGATGTTCGTGTCCGGGAACTTGCCCGCATCCTCCGCCGACACCGCATCGACGACGCCGTCCTGCAGCCGCTTCGTCATCAGCGACGAGCTGAGTGACGCGCGGATGCCGCTGACGACCACCTGCTGCACTTCGCCGCCCGCGGGCTGTGCGGTCGCCGTCTGCGCGCCGGCATAGCCGGTGATGCACAGTTCGGCGATGACCGTCGCGAGTACGGTCTTGCTGATCCGGTTCTTGATCATGTTCTTGTCTCCAATCTCCGTTATTTGAATGTGTGATTCCTGCAAGGCGGCGACAACGTTGTCGCAAAACGGCGCAAAAAGGGGGCTCTGGCGCCGTGATCGCCGTGGTCTTTACGCCCACCGAGTTTTATTGTACGTAGCAGTGCGATCGTTGCCTCTATGGCTTCTTTACGCTCTGGCATGCCAAAAACATATAAGACGATGCGCACTGCATGTGCTTCAGTAGTTGACCGCGTAATCCTTCGGGAACGGGCGGCCTGCAAAGGCCTTCTTCTGCGTCCAGTCCTGGGCCGGGCTCGTCCAGTAGGAGTCCGTCGCCGGCAAGCCCAGCGCGAGCAGGCTTTCGGAGGCGATGTACATGCTGCCGTTGTTCGAATAGATGTCGGCGAGTTCCGGGTGGTGGCCGACGAAGCCGAGGGTCAGGTAGCCGTCCTTCGTGAAGTTCGTCGGGTCCGACCACACGGCCTCGTGCACCGCCTGCATGGCCGCCCTGACCTGTCCCTCCGGCAGGCTGGCCGGCAGCTGCTTGCGCCAGGCCAACAGCGCGAGCGGCTGGAACACGGCCGTGCGGTACGTGAGCGAGCGCCCGATCGGCGGATACGTGCCCGTCGGCGAAATGAAGCGCTCCAGGTGCTCGCCGTAGCGCTGCATGCGCTTCATTGCCTGGGCGCGCAGGTCCGCCGGCTTGCCGTTCCAGAACGGCGCATTGTGCCGCTCCAGCACCTCGAGGATCTCGACCAGCATCGGGTACATCACGTACGAGTTGTAGTAATCGAAGTGGAACGTCTCGCCGTCCTTGATCCAGCCGTCGCCCACGTACCACTCGTTCACCTTGCGGATCGCGACGTTCGTGCGCATCGGGTCGGCCTGCTCGCCGACGGCCAGCAGGAACGCCTCGTTCATCGCCGCGAACAGCATCCAGTTGATGTACGGCGGCTCCACGCGGCGCAGGCCCTTGATCTCGGTGACGATGCGCTGCTTCGTCGTGGCGTCGAGCGGATCCCACAAGGCTTTCGGCGCGCGCAGCAGCGCATTCGTGAAATAGGACGAGTCGACGAGCGCCTGGCCATGCTCGCGCCAGGACAGGTAGTCCGGGCTGTTCGGATCGACGGCATGCGCATACGACTGCAGCGCGAGCTGGCGCAGGCGCGCGCGCAGGCGGCCCTCCGGCGTCGCATCGTCGGGCAGCGCCAGCCACGGCGCGATGCCCGCGATGAGCCGGCCGAAGCATTCGAGGTACGCGACCTGCGGGCTGCGGCCGTCCCACGTGGGGCTCAGCTCCAGCGCGAAGCGTTTTTTCAGCTCGCCCCGCGCCATCGCTTCCAGCACGGGCTCGGCCATCCGGCGCAGCAGGTTCAGCATCCACTCGCGGTCGTTCCCCGGGCGTGGTGCCGGCGTGGCCGCGTCGGCGCCCTTCAGGCCCATGGCACCGGCGGCGGCCGCGAAGCTGCCCATGAAGTGTCGTCGTTTCATGCGTCTCCTTCGTTGATTATTTGTCCACCACCAGGGTATCGCCCACGTAGGCGCGGAAGCGGCGGATGCGTCCCGGCGTGCCGTCCGGTCCCTGGCGCGGCACGTAGCGCAGGCCGGCCACGTCCATGCCGCGTCCCAGGTCGATCACGAGGCGATGCGGGTACGCGGCCTTGTCCGCCGTGATCCAGTAGTCGCTGTTCTGGCCATTGATCGCGTTCAGCGCCCCGCCGTCCTCCTTCGTCGCTTCCTCGCTGTCGACCCAGGCGATGGTCCAGTTGGACTGGTCCAGCGTCTTGCCGTCCTTGTCCAGCAGCGCCAGCTCCGCCACGGCAGCAAACGGCTTGCCGTCGAACGCGTCGAGCGACTCCAGGCAGAACTGGCGGCCTTTCACGGCCGCGGCGAAGCGCACGTCCTGCGTCTGCGAGCCGGGCGCGAATTCGCCTTCGTGCGCCGGCTTCACGCCATCCAGCTGCACGCGCGCGGTGCTGGGCGGGCGCGGGAAATCGCGCTCGCGGTGCAGCTGGTCGAGGATCGGCGTTTCCAGGCCGGCGATCGTCGGCGTGCCCTGCCCGCGCGGTCCCGTCAGGTCCAGCACGACGACCTCGTTGCGGCCCTTGCGGATCCACGGTCCCGGCAGATACATCGTCTGCGTGGGGCCGATGCTCCAGAAACGTCCCAGGCAGCGGCCGTTGATCCAGACGACGCCCTGGCCCCATGCCGACATGTCGAGGAACGTGTCCTCCGTGCGCGCCGCATCGAAGCCGCCGCGGTAGAACGCGGCGCCCTTGCCGCGGCCCTTCCTGAACGCCAGCTTCGGCAGCACGCCGTCCGCGTCGAAATCGAGCGCGCGGATTTCCCAGTTTTCCAGCGGCTGCGCGGTGCCGCCTTTCGCCGTGAACGTGACCGGACCATGAATGCCCTTGCGGTCGTGGACTTCGGGACCGAAGTTCACGCGCGCGATCGTGTACAGCAGGATCTCCAGCGTCGCCGGCTTGCTGCGCGCGGGCACGTCGACCTTGTAGCGGCGGTGGCGCGTGTCGAACGTGCCGAGCTGCCTGCCGTCGAGCGTGACCCACGCGAGGTCGCGCGCGCGCGCCACTTCCACGACGCCCGCCGGGCCGGCCGGCACGGTCACCCGATACGAGACGAGGCCGCGGCTGATGTCGTACTGCTCGATCGGCCGTGGCGACTGGTCCTTGATCATCCGGGCCGGCAGCGCCGATTTGACGGGCACCGATTCCGCCAGCGCGAACGGCGCCACCGTCATGACGGGCATGCGCGGCGGCGGCTCCGGCAGCTTTTCGCCCGCCGCAAGGAACGGCGTCATGGCCGCGCGGTACGCGTCGAACTTCGCACCGATCCACCCCGCCTCGCTGATCGGCGCGTCGTAGTCATAGCTCGTCGTATCGGGCCGGAACGGGCGGTCGCAACCGCCCCACAGGCCGAACGTCGTGCCGCCGTGCGCCATGTACAGGCTGAACGACCCGTTCGCCTTCAGCATCGCGGCGATGTCCTTCGTCGCCCCTTCCACGCCGCCGCGGCGGTGCGGCGATCCCCACGTGTCGAACCAGCCGGAGTAGTACTCGCCGCACATGCGCGGGCCCTTCTGCACGGCGTCCAGCGCCTTGAAGCCGGCCACCGGGTCGCTGCCGAAGTTCGCCACCGAGAACAGTTCCGGAATGTGCGTACGCGCCACGGCATTCGTCGGATTGCACTGGAACAGCGGCACGTCGAAGCCCGCATCCAGCAAGGCCTGGCGCAGCACGCGGAGGTAGCCCACGTCGTCGCCGTAGAAGCCGTACTCGTTCTCGACCTGCACCATCAGGATCGGACCGCCGTGCGTGACCTGCTGCGGGCCGAGCACGCGCCCGACTTCCTTCAGCCAGCGCCGCGCCGGCGCGAGATAGGCCTCGTCGCGCGTGCGCAGGAACGCGTCGCCGTCGTGCTTCAGCAGCCACCACGGCAGGCCGCCCATCTCCCACTCGGCGCAGGCGTACGGACCGGGACGCAGGATCACCCACAGTCCTTCCTGCTGCGCGAGCCGGCAGAACTCCGCGGCGTCGCGCTGCGCGGCCCAGTCGTAGCGGCCCTCTCTCCATTCGTGGTAGTTCCAGAACAGGTAGGCGCACACGGTATTGAGGCCCATCGCCTTGATGGTCTTCAGGCGGTGCGCCCAGTACTCGGGCGGCACGCGGGCGAAGTGCATCTCGCCGCAGCGGATCTGGATCGGTTTCCCGTCCAGCAGGAAGTCGTGGTCGCCGATCGCGAAGCGCCGGGAGGCCGCCGCGTGCAGTGTGCCCGTGAAAGGCAGCAGGGCCGCGCCCTGCAGCAGGCGGCGGCGTTGGAAACTGATGGTCATGTGGTCGTAAGAATAAATGAAGAATCAGAGCTTGCCGCGCAGGCCGAACTTGATGGTGCGTCCATCATACTTCGCATAGTCCATGCGGGTGCGGTGGCCGTCGCCGTACTGGCCCGTCGCATCCTCGAAGTAATCGTACGACAGCGTGTTGGTCAGGTTCAGCGCGTCGAGACGCAGTTCCAGGTTCTCGGTCAGCTTGTAGCTGATGGTGCCGTCCAGGTAACCGCGGGCGGCGCGCCAGCGAATCAAATCGTCGCCGTTGTTCTTCGGATTGTCGCCGTGCAGCGAGCGGCCCTTGTAGTTGTACGACAGGCGCATCGCCAGCGGGCCGCGCTCGTAATACGTCGTGAAGCTGTACGCGTACTTCGGCACCGAGTTGACTTCGATTTCCTTGCCGGCGTTCGTGATCCATTTCTGGCTGTTGAACGGATCGATGTGCGTATAGCTGGCCAGCGCGCCCAGGCCCTTGAACGGATCGGGCAGGAAGTTGAAGTCCTGCTGGTACGCGAGCTCGTAGCCTTTCAACGTCTGCTGGCCCGCGTTGCCGTAGGTGCGCAACGTCATCGGCAGGTTCGGATCGACGTGGCCGTTCTTGTCCTGGAAGATCGCGCCCAGCGCCGTATCCGGCAGGCCCAGTGCGCCGAACGTGGTCTGCGTCGTGCTCGACACGGTGGCGTCGGTCAGATCCTTCTTGAAGTACGCGGCCGACAGGAGGCTGCCCGGCTTGAAGTACCACTCCAGGCTCGTGTCGAGGTTCTTCGATTGCTGCGGCTTCAGGTTCGGATTGCCGGCGGTGGCCGTGTTGTCGAACGGGTTCGGGATGACGGTCTGCGCGGCGATGATCGACAGCGATGCGCGGCTGATCGTCTTGCCGTACGACGCGCGCCAGATCAGGTCTTCCGTCAGGTCGTACGCGGCGCTGACGGCCGGCAGCACGTTCGTATACTTGCCGTGTTCCTGGTTCGGCAGGTAGGCGCCGCCCGTGCCCGACTTCTTGTAGTTGTCGATGCCCAGCTTCGTCTGCGCCCAGCGCACGCCGGCGTTGATGCGCAGTTCGCGGGAGAGCACTTCGCCCTTGAAGTCGGACTGCACGAAACCGGTGGTGACCTTCTCTTCCGCGCCGAAGCTCTGCGCCGGCGTGAAGGCGGCAGGCGTGTTGTAGGCCAGCGGGTCGTACGTCGAATACGTGTAGCTGCGCGTGAACGTGCCGAATTGATGCGGCCAGCCGTCGCCCATGTCCAGGTTCGGGATCGGCAGGGCCGACACCATGTTGCTGCGCAGGCCAGCGTCGCCGAACGATTTCAGCTTGGCCACCATGGCGGTCGTGCCGTTGCGCTTCTCGATCGTCTTCGTCGTGTCGACGTACACGAGGCCGCCCTTGAAGTGGCCCGTCCAGCCGCCCCACAGGTCGTAGTCCTGGTCCAGCACGAGGCGCGCCTGGCGGCCCTTGTCCGTCTCGCGCGTCCAGCCGGTGTTGATGTCGAAGCCCGTGAAGTTGGCGGGGTTCGTGTAGTCGACGTTCGACGACATCGACGGGTACACGTGGTCCGAACCGTAGTCGATGGTGGAATCGACGCCGAAGATCTGGCCCGACAGCGTGTCCTGGTAGCTCTTCGCGTCGCTGTTGTTCGCGGACAGCTGGCCGGTCAGCACCGTGCCCTTTTTCACTTCCCAGCGGCCGTTCAGGGCGAGGTAGCCGAACTTCGTCTTGTCCTCGCCGTACGTGACGCCGCTGCTGTACGACGTATTGCCGAAGGTGCCCGTCAACAGGTTCGACGCCGGGTCGATGTGCACGTCCAGCGGCACGAGCCCGTTGTGGCCCGCCTGGCCGGCCGGCGCGGCGCGGTTCGTCGTCTTGCTGTTGCGGATCAGGATGCCGTAATACAGTTCGTCGCGGCTGTTCTGCAGTTGCGAGGCGAGGCCGTCCAGGCTGATATTCAGGCCGCCTTCCTTGTACTGCAGCGACGTCACGAGGCCGTCGCGCGTGCGGCGGTTCTGCGAGCCGTAGAAGCGGTAGATGCGGGGCAGCAGCGCGTTGTCGACCTGGTCGCGGGTATAGCCGGACAGGTTCGCGCGCGGATCGTCGTAGTCCAGCTGCAACGCGAAGTTGCCCAGCACGGGCGAGGCGCTGCCGCGGCGCGAGCTGTTGTAGCCGCCAGTCGCTTCGAAGCCGGAGCGGTTGTTGACGGCCTTCGAGTGCGACGCGCCGGCCAGGAAGCCCCAGTTGCCCCACGTGTTCGAATACAGCGCGAACAGGTTCGGATCGGTCTTCTCCGACATCGTGTTGTAGGCGGCCGACACGCCGTAGCGGACGGTGCGCTTCGGATTGTCGAACGGACGCGGTGTCTGCAGGTCGACGACGCCGCCCATGCCGCCTTCCGGCAGTTCGGCCAGCGGGGATTTGTAGAAGTCGACGCGGCCGAACAGTTCGGATGCGAACACGTCGTAGTTGAAACCGCGCGCCGCGCTGCCGATGGTGCTCGTCGACGTCGTGTTGACCGGCGCGCCGTTCAGCGTGGTCACCGTGTATTCGGTCGGCAGGCCGCGGATCGAGATGCGCTGGCCTTCCGCCGAGCTTTCGTCGCGGTTCAGGATCACGCCCGGCACGCGCTGCAGCGACTCGGCCACGTTCGCCTCGGGGAATTTGCCGATGTCCTCGGCGACGATCGAATCGCGCACGCCGATCGCCTGCTGCTTCAGGTTCAGCGCCTTCTGCAGGCTGGAACGGAAGCCCGTGACGACGACGGTGGTCGCGGCGGGCGCGTCCGCGGCCGGCGGTGCCGGTTCGGTGGTCGGCGCGGCGGGCGCCGTCGCATCCTGTGCCAGGGCCTGGTTCCCATAGGCGGCGGCCAGCGCCACCGGCAGCAGCGTGGCGAGCAACTTCTTGTTCATCTTGTCTCCATTCTTGTGTCGTTATTGGAACATGGATGCCGGTCTGGGGCACGACTAACGGTGGTCTTTACGCCGGCTGGTGGTCACGTTACCACAAGCGATTATTAAAGGGCAATAGTGCACGCACGAATCAAATCAGGGCGTAACTCATTGTTTTTATTCGATATGGCCAGCCATTTTGGCAAATTCTGTGTCGCACAACCACGACAGGCATGCCAAACGGTCATACCTTTGACGAATTTTGTGATGTACGTTGTCTCATTTTTCCGTCAGACTTCCCAGCATGCGTAAAGTCAGCAAACTCAGTGAAGTCGCCCGGCTCGCGGGCGTGGCCCCGATCACGGCATCGCGCGCGATCCGCGGCGCGGGGTACGTGTCGGCCGAGACGCGCGAGCGCATCATGGCCGCCGCCGCGCAGTTGAATTACACGCCCGATCCGCTGGCGCGCCGCATGCGCGGGGACCGCAGCCGCCTGCTCGGCGTGTTCGTCAACAATTACGGCCCCGTCGTGCTGCACGAGATCATCCGCGCGTTGAGCACGCACGCGCGCGCCCAGGGCTACGACCTGCTGCTGTTCAACGCGGAACGCTTCGACAGCCCGGACCGCATGGCGACGTGCGACCTGCTGGGCAAGCTGTGCGACGGCTTGATGGTCGTGATGCCCGGTGCGGACGACCGCTTCCTGGACGCCATCGAGCGCCAGCAGGTGGCCAGCGTCGTGATCTGCTTCGATGCGCGCCCCCTCGCGGTGCCCGTCGTCGCGGCGGAAAATCGCCTCGGCGCGCGCGTGGCCGTGAATCACCTGCTGGAGCTGGGCCACCGCCGCATCGCCTACATCGCCGGCAATCCGGGCACGGGGCAGAGCGCGGAGCGCGAGCGGGGCTACGTCGATGCGCTGCAGGCGGCCGGCATCACGCCCGATCCGGCGCTCGTCGTCAACGGCGCGTTCGTGCAGTCGGGCGGCTATGCGGCGACGGAACAGCTGCTCGCCCTCCCCGTCCCGCCGACCGCCATCTTCGCCGCGAACGACGAGATGGCGTTCGGCGCCATCGACGCCATCAACAGCCGCGGCTTGAAGGTCCCGCATGACATCTCCGTGATCGGCTTCGACGACATCCCGACCGCCAGCTGCGTGTTCCCGAAGCTGACGACGATGCACCAGCCGTTCGATACGATCGCCGCCTATGCCGTGCGCGAAGTGGTGGGCATGATCGCGGGCCAGACGACGGGCCCGGCGCGCATCGCCTTCCCCGCCAGGCTCACCGTGCGCGATTCGACGGGGCCGGCGCCGCAGGCGGAATCTATGCCGACGACGCCGCGGCAACGCGCCCGCGCGCGGCGCGTGCCAGTGTCCGGAACATGACCAGGCTGGTCCCCGCCAGCAGGCCGCCGACGAGCAGCGTCAGGCCGTAGAAGTGGCCCGTCGTGTCGAGCAGGGGACCGAGCAGGAAGCTCAGCACGATGTTGGAGGTGGAGAACAGGAAGCGCTTGGCGCCGTCGAACTGCAGGAAGCGGGCGCGCGGGAACAGCACCATCGGCAGCGAGGCGGACGCCGTGTAATACGTGCCCGCCACGACGGCGTGCAACACGTAGACGATCGCAAAACTCTGCAGGTCGTGCACGGCGAGGAAGCCGCCGGCCCCCACGCACAGGTACAGGCCCATCGCCCACACCGTCACGCTCGCGGCGCTGTAGCGGTCGACGAGCCAGCCGATCACGTACGACAGTCCGATCGACAAGGTGTACGACAGGGCGAGCAGGCGGCCCAGGGTGGCCTTGTCCATGCCGATCGATTCCGCGTACAGCTGCGAGAACGTATTGAAGGGCATGAACGTGAGCTCGGACGCCGTCAGGGCGAAGAACACGAGCAGGAAGTAGCGGTCCGACAGGCAGTCGCGCCAGTACGCGCGGCCCATCGCGCGCCACGTCATGGCCTCCTGGCCATCCACCGACGGCGGGCCGTACTCGCCCTCGTTCAAGCGCAGGCACATGAGCATGACGGCGACGCCGAAGAACAGGCCGATGCCGAGGAAGACTTCGCGCAGATGGTGTTCCGTCAGCCTGAAGAACCACAGGTTGAACAGGATGCCGGCGACGAGGCTGACGATGCGAAACGCCGCGTAGAAGCGCCCGAGCACGGGCCGCGGCACGATGTCGTTGACGAGTCCCGCATACAGCGCGAGCGTGACGAGCGCGACGCCTTCGAACACGGTCCAGAACAGGCAGAACCACGCGAGCACGCACGCGTCCACGCCGGGCGACAGCGACCCGAGCAACTGGTCGGTGACGCGGCCGAACGTGGCGCAGTTGCCGAGCGCGATCAGCACGAGCGCGGCGACCGGCGTGATCCCCATCAGGAACGGCAGCCGCCTGCCCCAGCGGCTGCGGAAACGGTCGGAGCGGAAGCCGACGATGGGCACGAGCACGGCGCCCAGCAGCGCCGGCAGCGCGGACACGAGCACGGCGATCATCGTGTCGCTGGCGTGGTGCTGGCGCAGCAGTTCCATGACGCCGGGGATGGCCGAGCGGTCGCGGAAGGCGATGGCGAACTCGCCGAACAGCAGCCAGAACATGACGATGGCGAGGCCCGCCGTCGTATAGCGCAACGTACCGACGGCGTGGGCGCTTTTGTCTTCCAACATGGACGCGTTTCCCACTAACAAGGGCTAAAGCATCGCCGCAGCGTAAAAAAAGTGCAAGCTTTTAATTTCCCAAAACCGGGCTCTGACCCCGGTTCTTAAAAAAAAGCCTGCCATCCCTGGGCAGGCCGAACACGGGCACGGTGGCCCGCGAAGGAGAGAAAACAAGGGCCAACTAAGGGGCCAGTTTCGCCATTTCGGACGCGGCCAGCAGCACCGCGCCCACGCCGAAATGCGCCGTCGAGTTGCGGTCCACCACCTGGCCGGGGATCGCGCGGTCGCCGATCGGCTGTACGTAGCCCACCTTGCCGTCCGCCTGAACCGCGGTGCGGGTCAGGTAATCCCAGCCCTTCGCCGCCACCGGCAGGTACGTGCCGCGGTCGAGCAGGCCGTTGTTGATACCCCACAGCATGCCGTAGGTGAAGAACGCGGTGCCGCTCGTTTCCGGGCCCGGCGCGTGGGCCGGGTCGAGCAGGCTGCGCGTCCAGTAACCGTCCGGTGCCTGGATGCCTTGCAGCGTCTGCGCCATCGCGCGGAAGCGCTCCTCGAACATCGGCCGGTACGGATCGTCGCGCGACAGGTCCGCGAGCACCTTGGCCAGCGCGGCGAACACCCAGCCGTCGCCGCGCGCCCAGAAGTCCTTCTTGCCGTTCACGCTCTTGTGCTGCGGGTAGACGTAGCGCGCGTCGCGGTAGTACAGATGCGTCTCGGGGTCGTACATCAGGCTGTTCGCGTACTCGAAATACGCGACCATCCTGTCGAGGTAGCGCCGGTCGCCGGTCAGGTGGTACATCTTCGTCATCACGGGCATGACCATGTACAGGCCGTCCGCCCACCACCAGTAGTCGACGCGGTCCGTGCCGATCTCGTGCCCCATCACCTCGCGCGCGCGGGCGACGCGGCGCGGATCCTGCGGGCCGAGGCGATACAGGTCGATATAGCTCTGGAAGCAGACCTGCCAGTCGCCGAACAGCACGTGGTCGTCCGTCTCGCCGTACGTGAGCTTCCACTCGGCCTTGTTGTCGGACCTGGCGCCCTTCCAGCCGTTGTACTCGGCCCACCGCTCGGAATACTGGCGGTACGCCTCGTTGCGCGTGACCTCGTAGGCCGCCAGGTTGCCCGTGTGGTAGACGGCCACGTTCCAGAACGCCCATTCCGTCGGCGGCGTCGTGCGCTGCCAGTAGCCGTTCACCTTGTCGATGACGGCGAGCGCTTCGGCCCGCGTCGGGATCGAGGTGCGTGCTTCCTGCGCGGGAACGGCCGCGCGATTACTCGTCATGTCCGCGCAACCGGCCAGCAGGAGCATGCCGCTCGCCAGGATGGCCGCCATCGTTCGCTTCTTCATGTGGATCCTTCAGGTTTCAAGTCGCTATCGCTACGTTCAGGTCGCCGCTGCCGAGCGGCTGCGCGGACGCCAGCCGGATGCGGTACAGCGCGTCGCCCCATTCATGCTTCAGGCCCGCGTCGTCCAGCGCCAGACGTTCGACGTCGGCACGCAGCGCGCGCGGATCGAACTTCAAGTGCACGGTCCGGCCACCGGCCACGGGCAACGCCACGGCGCCCGCCTGCGCCGCATCGGGCTTGCGTGGCGTGACGAAGACGAGGGCCACGGGCGCGGGACGGGCCAGTGCGAACGTCTCGCGCAGGTTCACCGTGCCGGCGGCGCGGTCGAGCGCGACGCGCCGCTCCCACGTCCTGATGCCCGCCTCGGGGCCGTACGCGGTTGCCAGGTCCATCGTCATCCCCATATCGTCGACGCGCACCCGGCTCGCCCGGTCGCGCGCATCCCGGCCAGCCTGCATGCGGCCGCCCACGAGCGGCAGGTTGTGCCAGCCCGATTGCATGGTCCAGATGGTGTACCGGTCCTTGCTGAACGTCTTCGCCGTATAGGCTTCGACGCCGGGGTCCACGAACACGGGCAGGCCGTCGTGGAACACGATGAAGCTGCCGGAATCGTGGTGGCCGTGGCTGCGCGCGTTCGGCGCCGCCTGCACGGCCAGGAAGAATCCATGCGCCGAGCCGCCCTGCGCCCGCGCCGTCATCAGGCCGAGCGCGGGATACCAGGATGCGCGCTGCAGCGCGTCGCGCCCGGGCGTCGCCCGCATGCGCGCGACCTCCAGCACGTCGGCCACGTCGCGCGCGAGCCGGCCCTGGTCGGACAGCGCGATGCCGCGCGCGGGCGCACGGAACGCGCCGAACGCGGCCAGGTCGACGTCGCCCGTGGCGCGCCCGAAGCGGTGCAGCAGCGGCGGCGAATGGCGCACCTTCGCGTGCGCATCGCCATAGTTCACGTACCAGTCGCCCGCCACGTGCACGTCCAGCACGTAATGCCCCATGCGGCGCACGAACGGGTCGGCCGCCAGGTTCACCGCCCCGCCGGTCGCGGCGTCCAGCGCCATCAGGCTGTCGAGGTAGGGACCGGCCGACAGCGCCCAGTAGCCGGGGCCCTCTTCGCATGCGCCGTCGTCCGAGTAGTCTTCCAGGAAGCCGTCCAGGCAGCGGCAGATCTTCAACGTGGCCGCGATGCGGCGCGCCGGATCCGGCTCCAGCAGCAGGTTCGCTTCGAGCCAGCTGGATGCGATCCAGGACGTCCAGTTGTTCAGCGGTTCCTTCTTGTCCTTCAGGCCCATCCACTTGAAGTCGTCGCGGGTAAAACCCGGATCGAGGATGCAGCGCTTCACCTCCGCCGCGATGCGCACGGTGAGCAGCGGCGACACAGTGCGCAGCTGCTCGCCCACCAGCTCATGGACATAGGCCAGCGTGACGCCCGTCTCCGCCGCGAACAGGTCGATCACGGGTTCGGCAGCATCGGGCAGGCCGACGCCACGCTCGAACATGCCGCTGTGGGCCGGCAGGCCCCAGAACGTCTCCTCGCACACGTGCCAGACACCGTCCGCGATCGCGTGCAGGTAGCGGCCCTGCCCCTGCACGCATTCGGCCAGCACGAGGCCCGCCAGCCGGCTGCGGCGCTCGAAATAGCGTTGTTCGTAATGGGTGCGGTTGCCGTTCTCCGCGAATTCCAGGAACAGGCTCGCCGGCAGTTGCGGCCACTCGGCGCCCAGCCAGGCGTCGGCGCGGGCGATCAGCGCCGCGGCCACGTCGGCCGGCACCTGCGCCCACGCGGCGCGGTCGCCCGCCCGCGGATACGGATGCCACGCCCCGGGCGGCGGCAGGCGGCGGCGCAGCAAGGCCTCGTCGACCACGGCACGCAGGTAGCGCTTGGGCACGCGCGGCGCCGGGGCCGCGCCGCCCTGCTCTCCCGCCGGTCCGGCCGCCGCGCGCAGGCCGGGCGCGCCCAGCAGCGCCAGCGCACCCAGTCCGCGGGTCAGCGCATTCCTTCGATTCATGTCGTCTCCCTGATGAGTTGTGACAACGTTACCACTCACGTTCGCAAAAGACAATAGGGTTTCGCTCAACCCGGTGGTCGATTCAGAGAGCGCGGCGGGGTGGTAACGATGCCATCGGGGCCGTCAGCCCTTCGGTGCGGGCCCCGTCGAATCGCGGATGACGAGGCGGGCCGGCAGCTCGATGCGGAAACCCTCGGCCCGGCCGTTGCGCATGGCGTCGACCAGTTCCGCGACGGCGCGCACGGCGATCTCGTTCAGGGGCTGGCGCACGGTGGTGAGCTTGGGGAAGACGACGGCCGCGCGGATCACGTCGTCGAAGCCGACGACGGAGAGATCGTCCGGCACCTTCAGCCCGGCGTCGGAAATGGCGTCCATGGCGCCGAACGCCATCGCGTCGTTGGCGGCGAAGATCGCGGTGGGCGGCTTGGGCAGCTTGAGGAGCGCCTGCGTCTCGGCAAACCCGCTGGCGTCGTTGAAATCGCCCTGGCGCAGATACGCGGGCTCGATCGCGATGCCGGCCGCGCGCAGCGCATCCTCGTAGCCGCGCTGGCGCTCCTCGCTCTGGCCCGTGAACGACGTACCGGCGATGAAGGCGATGCGGCGGTGGCCCAGCCCGAGCAGGTGCTCGACGGCGCTCTTCGCCGCCATGCGGTTGGAGCCGAGGACGACGGGCAGGTCGATCGGGCGCGCCGCGAAGCTCACCAGCACGCACGGGGCGTGCGCGCGTTCCAGCCTGACCAGCAGGCCGTCGTTCGCGTCCGGCAGCAGCAGGAGCAGGCCGTCGCACAGCTTGCGCAGCATCTCGGCCGTGCCGGCGCGGCGCGCATCGTCGAAATGGTCGGCGTTGAAGACGATGAGGTCGAAGCCGAGCCGGCGGGCCTCGTCGTTGATGGCGCTGAGCAGCTCGTGCATCACGAGCGAGCGGAAGCCGTTGACGAACACGCCGACGAGGCCCGAGTTCCCGCCCCGCATCTTCTGCGCGAGCATGTCCGGCGTATAGTCCAGCTTCGCGGCCGCCGCGAGCACGCGTTCGCGCGTCTCCTTCGCCACCCGCCCCACGCCGCGCAGCGCGCGCGACGCCGTGATCAGCGATACGCCCGCCTCTTCTGCCACTTCCGTCAACGTACTTGTCTTCTGCATCCCCCAACGTTACCTGAATGGTAGCGAACAGGCAAGACCAGGGAGGACGGGGACCGGCGCTCAGTGCAGGTCCACCTGCGCCCGCAGCGCCGGGCCGCCGGCGGCCGGCCGGTTGCGGTCGGCCGCCAGTTTCACGAGCAGCGCCGCCATCGACACGAGCGCCGCCGCGGCCACGACCATGAACACCTGGCCGAACGGCAGCTGGCGCCGCGCCAGCTCCGCCACGAGGAACGAGCCGGCGATGCCGCCGAAGCGGCCGATCCCCAGCATCCACGCGACGCCCGTGGCGCGGCCCTGCGTCGGGTAGTACGCGGCCGCCAGCGCGGGCAGCGACGACTGCGCCGTGTTCATCAGCGCGCCGGCGCCGAACACCGTGAAGGTCAGCAGGCCCACGTTGCCCGCCACCTGGCCGATCAGGAAGACGGCCAGCGCCGTCAGCCCGAAGCCGATAGCGATGACGCGGTTGGCGTCGTAGCGGTCCATCAGCCAGCCGAACAGGATCGCGCCCACGCCGCCCAGCGGGAACAGCGCGGCGATCAGCGTGGCCGTCTGCGCGGGCAGGCCCGCCTCCTTGAACAGGATCGGCATCCAGTTGATCAGCGCGTAGAAGATGACGAGACCCATGAAGTATGCGAGCCACAGCATCAGGGTGCCGACGGCGTACGAGCGCGCGAACAGCACGCCGAAGCCCCCGCCCGTCCGGGCGCCCTGCTCCGCCAGCACGTAGCGCGCGGCGTCGGCGCCCGAAGCGTGGATGCGGCGCAGCACGGCGCGGATCCGTTCAACCGGGGCGCCGCGCGCGACCATGTGGCGCACGGATTCCGGCAACGTAAACGCCATCACGAGCAGCAGAACGAACGGCGCGATGCCGCCCAGCGCCAGCACGCTGCGCCAGCCCCACTGCGGGATCATCCACGCGGCAAGGAAACCGCCGCACGCGGCGCCCAGCGGAAAACCGCAGAACATCGCGTTCGTGATGACGGCGCGGCGCCCGTCCGGACAGAATTCGCTGACCAGCGTGACGGCATTGGGCATCGCCGCGCCCAGGCCGATGCCGGTGACGAAGCGCAGCACGGTCAGGCTCTCGAGGTTGGCGGCGAACGCCGACGCGCCGCACGCCGCGCCGAACACGAGGACGGCCCCGAGCAGCACGATGCGGCGCCCCAGCCGGTCCGCCAGCGGTCCGGCGGCGAGCGCCCCGGCCGCGAGGCCGAACAACGCCGCGGACAGCACGGGCGCCAGCGCCGGCTTGGCGATGCCCCACTCCTTCAGCAGCGACGGCGCGATGAAGCCGATGGCGGCCGTGTCGAAGCCGTCCAGCAGCACGATGAAGAAGCACGTGGCGCACACGAGCCACTGGTACGGCGAAAAGGGATGGCGGTTGATGAACGCCTGGACGTCGAGGTCCGGATGGGTCATGACGGTCTCCAGAGATGCCGGCTTCGCGCCAGCGTAGCAATGGCGTGTTCGATAGTCAATTATATGTTCGATGATCGAACGTCGTTGCCGCGTGCGCAAAGGTGTTGCCGGCTGCCGCCGGATTATCGCCGCAGGCCGGCGCCGCTACAGTGAAGCCATCTTTTCAACGGAGTCCTGACATGGCAAACCTTCTCTCACCCACCCGCCTCGGCAACCTGACGCTGTCGAACCGCATCGCGATGGCCCCCGTCACGCGCGCCCGTTCCGGCGCCGACGGCGTCCCGACCGCCGCCAACGCCGCCTATTATGCGCAGCGCGCAGCGGCCGGCCTGATCGTGGGCGAAGCGACCAACGTGTCGCGCCATTCCGCCGCGTTCGAGCTGGCGCCGGGTCTGCACGACGACGCGCAGGTGGCCGGCTGGCGCCGCGTGATGGAAGCCGTGCACGCGGCCGGCGGCCGCCTGTTCGCGCAGCTGTGGCACAGCGGCCGCGTGAGCTCCTACGCGCTGCTGGACGGCCGCGCGCCGCTGGCGCCGTCCGCCGTCAACGACGACCTGCACCTGCTGCAGCCGTACGCCGCCCTGGAGAACGGCTTTTATACGCGCATCGCGGCGTCGCCGGCCCGCGCCATGACCGTGCAGGACATCCACGTGGCCGTCGACGAATTCCGCGTCGCCGCCCGCAACGCCATGCGCGCCGGGATCGACGGCATCGAACTGCACGCCGCCAACGGCTACCTGCCGCACCAGTTCCTGTCGCCGCACACGAACCGTCGCGACGACGAGTTCGGCGGCCCGCTCGCCAATCGCGCCCGCTTCCTCGAACTCGTGCTGCGCGCCGTGCTGGACGAAGTGCCGGCCGACCGCATCGGCGTGCGCCTGTCGCCGTTCGCCGCCTACAACAATGCCACCGACCCGGCCACGGAAGAGACGTACGCCTACGTGGCCCGGATGCTGGGCGAGGCCGGCATCGCGTACCTTCACGCCGCGGATTCGAACGCGTGGGCCGGCGCGCCGGACATGGACCGCATCCTCGCCGTGCTGCGCCCGAACTTCGGCGGCGCCATCATCGCCAACGGCGGCCTCGATCCCGCCGCGGCCGACGCGCTGATCGCATCCGGCATGGCCGACCTGGCATCGTTCGGCCGCAGCTTCATCGCCAACCCCGACCTCGTCGACCGCATCCGCCGCGGCGGCCCGTACAACACGCCCGATCCGTTCACGTTCTATGGCGGCGGCGTCCATGGTTATCTCGACTACGAACCGCTCGCCGCCTGACCGAAAGGAAGTCGCGCCCACTTCACCACGGGCGTAGATTCCGCCATTGACACAAGGAGTTTTCATGCACACCAATGCCAAACACGCCCCCGACATCGCGCCGGGCATGATCCGCCTGCTGGCCACGTCGGCCGGCCTGATCGTCGCGAACCTGTATTACGCCCAGACCCTCGTCGGCCCGATCAGCGCCGCGACCGGCCTGTCGCCGGAAGCGGCCGGCCTGATCGTCACGCTGACGCAGGTCGGCTATGCGCTCGGCCTGCTGTTCATCGTGCCGCTGGGCGACCTGCTCGAGAACCGCAAGCTCGTGTTCTCCGCCCTCCTCGCCACAGCCGCGGCGCTGGCCACCGCCGCGTTCAGCGCGAACGCGTGGATGTTCCTCGTCGCGTCGCTGGGCATCGGCCTCGGTTCCGTCGCCGCGCAGATCCTCGTGCCGTTCGCCGCGCACCTGTCGCACGAAGCGACGCGCGGCCAGGCCGTCGGCAAGGTCGTCAGCGGCCTGCTGCTGGGGATCATGCTGGCCCGCCCGGCCGCGAGCCTGATCGCGGACCACGCCAGCTGGCACGCTGTGTTCGGCGGCGCCGCCGTCGCGGTGTTCGTCCTCGCGTTCGTGCTGCGCGCCAAACTGCCGCGGCGCGTGCCCGTGCACAGCCTGTCGTACGGCCGCTTGATCGGATCGCTGTGGCATCTGCTGGCGACGACGCTCGTGCTGCGCCGCCGTGCCGCCTACCACGCCGGCCTGTTCGGATCGTTCAGCCTGTTCTGGACCGTCACGCCGCTGATGCTGGAAGGCCCGCAATTCCACCTGTCGCAAACGGGCATCGCGATCTTCGCCCTCGTCGGCATGGCGGGCGCCGTCGCGTCGCCGGTCGCGGGACGCCTCGCGGATGCCGGCCACACGCTGATGGCGACGGCCGCCGCGCTCGTCCTCGGCATCGTCGGCTTCGCGCTGCCGCTGTACCAGCCCGAGTCCCGTGCGCTGGCACTGGGCATCCTCGTCGTCGCGTCCATCGTGCTGGACATGGCCGTCGCCGCCAACCTCGTGCTGGGCCAGCGCGCCATCTTCGCGCTCGGCGCCGAAGTGCGCAGCCGCCTGAACGGCATTTATTTCGCGCTGTTCTTCGCCGGCGGCGCGCTCGGCTCCGCGGCCGGTGCCTGGGTCTATGCCCACCACGGCTGGCACGCCGCCCTGCTGGCCGGCATGGCCTTCCCCGCCGCCGCGCTGCTCGTCTGGTTCGGCGAACTGGCCGGCCGCCGCGCAACCACCGGCGCGACCGCCTCATGAGCCCGCGCGCCCTGATCATCGGCGGCTCGCTCGGCGGGCTGCTGGCCGCGAACACGTTGAAAACCATCGGCTGGAGAGTCGACGTGTTCGAGCGCTCGCCCCATGCGCTGGACAGCCGCGGCGGCGGCATCGTGCTGCAGCCGGACGTCCTGCACGCCTTCCACTTCGCGGGCATCCGGCCCGCCGGCGCGCTGGGCGTGGCGTCGCGCGACCGCATCTACCTCGACCGCGCGGGCGACGTCGTGCGGCGCGACCACCAGCCGCAGACGCAGACGTCGTGGAACATGCTGCACGGGACCATGCGGCGCGCGCTGCCCGGCGACTGCATCCATCCGGGCGAGACGCTGGAACGCATCGAGCAGGCCGGCGGCCAGGTGCGCGCGGTGTTCGCCAGCGGCCGCGTGGAAACGGGCGACCTGCTGGTCGGCGCGGACGGCGCGCGGTCGACGGTCCGTTCGCTGATGTTGCCCGCGCTTGCGCCAAACCTCGCGCCGGAATACTCGGGCTACGTCGCGTGGCGCGGCCTCGTGCCGGAAGCGGATCTCGACGCGGACAGCCGCGCGGTGCTGGACGGCGTGTTCGCATTCCAGCACGACGAAGGCGAGCAGATGCTGCTGGAGTACCTCGTCCCCGGCGAGGACGGCGCCACGGCGCCGGGCCGCCGGCGCTGGAACTGGGTGTGGTATCGCAAGGTGCCGCAAGATGGCCTGCCCGCGCTGCTGACCGACCGCACCGGCCGCACGCACACGTTCTCGCTGCCGCCGGGCGCGCTGCCCGATGCGCAGGCGGCCGTGCTGCGCAAGGACGCAACCCGCCTCCTCGCACCGCAATTCAACGCGCTCGTGCAGAAAACGAAGGAACCGTTCGTGCAGGCGATCCTCGACCTCGCCGTGCCGCGCATGGTGTTCGGCCGCGTGCTGCTGCTGGGCGACGCCGCCTTCGTCGCGCGCCCGCACACGGCCGGCGGCGCGGCCAAGGCGGCGGCCAATGCGCTGGCGCTCGCGCAGGCCCTGCAGCGCACCGATCAACCCATCGAAGCGCGCCTGAAGGACTGGGAAGTCCCGCAGCTGCGCGCCGGCCGCAACCTGGTCGACTGGGGCCGGCGCATGGGCGACGGCATCATGGGTGTGCGGCGAGCAGCAGGCTACACAGATTCCCGCGCTGGAATGCAGGGTCCCTGAACGCGAGGAAGTCGTCGTTGAAGGTGCCGAACGTCGTCTCGGGCCGGTGCTTCAGCCCTTCGTAGAACGTGTCGATGACGTCGTGCGCGAAGCCGTGGCCGCGCGGGTGCGCCGCGAGCACCCTGTCCCGCTCCGCCGCCGGGATGGCGTCCATGCCGCGGCCCACCATGTCCATGCCGGCGCCCGCCTGCACGAGGCGGATCTCCGGATGCATGTGCTCGGGGATGCCGGGCGTCGTGTGCAGCGCGATCGCGAGCCAGACTTTTTCGATGTCCTGCTCGGCGATCCCGTGGCCGCGCAGGAAATCGCGCGCCGCGTTCGCGCCATCGACCTCGAAGCGCTGCCGGCTGCCGTGGTAATGCGGCGTGATGCCGATGTCGTGGAACATGGCGGCGGCATACAGCAGCTCGGGGTCGAACGCGAGGCCGAGCTTGTCGCCCAGCAGCGCGCCCCACCAGTACACGCGGGCCGAGTGCTGGAACAGCATGTCGCTCGCCGTGTCGCGCACGTACTGCGTGATCGCGCGCGCGATGTGGCTGTCGGGCAGCATCGGCGCCGTCATTTTGCCGCCGGGAGCACGAGCTTCCGCTCCCCCTCGTCCAGCACGAACACGGCGAGCAGCGTGGCCGGCTTGTCCTTGCTGGCGTTGCGCGTCACCTGGTGGCGCGCACCCGGATCCTCGTACCAGGACTCGCCCGTGCGGTAGACCTTCGGCGGCGCATCGTCGACGGCGCTGACGATCTCGCCGGACAGCACCTGCGCGTAGATGAAGGACGACTTCGGATGCGTGTGGGGCGCCGCTTCCGCGCCGGGCGCGAACGACACTTCCACCGCCACCAGCGCCTTGCCGGGCACGTTCGGCAGCGCGCGGTGGAATAGGGGTTTCACCGTCTCGTGCGCGCCGGCCGCAGTGCAGAGCAGCGCCAGGCAAAAGGCGATCTTGCGCTTCATCGCCGCCTCCTCAACGCGCGGCCGTCACGGCGGCCGGCGTCGCGCGGAAGCTGATCGCCATGCGGTTGTACGCATTCATCAGGCCGATGGCGATGGTCAGGTCGGCCAGCTGCTGCTGGCTGAACACGGCCGCGGCGGCGGCGTACTCCGCATCCGGCACGCCCGTCTCGGCCACCCGCGTCACCGTCTCGGCCCATGCGAGCGCCGCGCGCTCGGCCGTGTCGAACAGGCTGCCCGCCTCGCGCCACGCCGGCACCAGCACGAGCTTCTCGACGTTGACGCCTTCCTTCAGCAGGTCGCGCGAGTGCATGTCGATGCAATACGCACAGCCGTTGATCTGCGAGACGCGCAGGTAGACGAGGTCGACGAGCACCTTCGGCAGGCCGCTGCCCAGGATGTGGCCGTACACGCCGCCGAGTGCCTTCATGCCGGCCGGGGTGGCCGCGTTGTAATCCATGCGTTGCGTCATTTTGATTCTCCTGGTTGAACTGGATGAAGACATGATGCGCGTTGCAGTGGCCAAACAACAGTGCCAAGTTTGATCATTTTTAATGTACCATCGGCCATGACCACGCTGTCCATCGGCCTCGACCGGGCCAAGAAAACACCTCTCGCCACGCAGATCTACGCGGCCATCCGCGCAGGCATCGAATCGGGACAGATTCCGGCCGACGCGAAGCTGCCGTCGTGGCGCGACCTGGCCGCCCAGCTGGGCGTGTCGCGCGGCACGGTGCGCATCGCGTACGAACGCCTCGTCGACGAGCAGCTCGCGACGAGCTATGGCGCCGCCGGCACCCGCGTCAACGGGCGGCCGGCCACGCCCGGCATCCCCGGCCAACCACCCGCGCACTTGCCCGATACTTCGCCGATCCCCGAGCTGTTCCCGACCTTCGGCGCAAAGCCGCTGCCGTTCCAGATGGGCGTCCCGGCACAGGACGCGTTCCCCTATAAATTGTGGTCGCGCGTGATGGTGCGCGCGGCCCGGCACACCGCGGCCAGCCCCGTCGGCTACCCGGACCCGCGCGGCGATCCGGACCTGCGGCGCGAAGTTGCCGCCTATCTCGGCATCGCGCGCGGCATCCGCTGCAACCCGTCGCAGGTGCTGATCACGGCGGGCTTCGCGGGCGCGCTGGGGCTCGTCGTGCGCGCGCTCGCGCTGGAAGGCCAGGGCGCGTGGTTCGAAGACCCCGGTTTTCCGCTGACGCGCACCGCCCTGTCGCTCGCGGGGACGACGGTGACGGCCGTCCCGGTCGACGCCGAGGGCCTGGACGTCGATGCCGGTGTCCGCACGGCCCCGGACGCGCGGCTCGCCGTCGTGACGCCGGGCCAGCAGGCGCCGCTCGGCATGACGATGTCGCTCGCGCGCCGCCGCGCCCTGCTGGACTGGGCGCGCGACAACGGTGCCTGGATCGTCGAGGACGACTACCTCAGCGAGCTGCAGCTGGAAGGCCGCGCGGCGCCGGCGCTCGCGTCGCTCGACCAGGGCGGCCGCGTGCTGCACATCGGGACGTTCAGCAAGACGATCAGCCCCGCGCTGCGCCTCGGCTTCCTCGTCGTGCCGGCCGACCTGGCGCGCCGGTTCGGCGACGTCGCGGCCTGCCTCGCGCCGGCGCCCGGCGCGACGATCCAGCGCGCCGTCGCGGACTTCCTGCGGGAGGGTCACTACCTGCGCCACCTGCGCCGCATGAAACGTCTGTATGCGGCGCGGCGCGAAGCCTTGTTGCGCTGCCTGCGCAAGGAGGCCGCCGACGTGCTGGAGGTGCAGGCGACGGCCGGCATGGCCGTCGTCACGCGCCTGCGCACGGACGTGTCCGACGTCGACGTCGCCGCGCGCGCCCTGCGGGCCGGCCTCGCGCCCGTGCCGCTGTCGCCCTGGTATGTGCATACGCCGGCCGCGCGCGGCCTGCTGCTGGGCGTGACCAATGTCGACGCGCGCCGTCTCGTGGCCGACTGCCGCCGGCTGGCGGAACTTGCCGCCATGCCAAAATAATCTACCGGTTGACGCATTTGACAATTGACAAACTATTGTGCCTTAAGAAATACTTTTCGGCATGATAGAACTGAGTGCGATCCGCAAGACCTACCGCCTGGGCGGCAGCGACATCCATGCCCTGGACGGCATCGACCTGCACGTGGCGCGCGGCGAATTCGTCGCCGTGATGGGGCCGTCCGGCTCCGGCAAGTCGACCCTGCTGAACGTGCTGGGCGGGCTGGATCGCCCGGACAGCGGCCGCTACCGCCTGGCGCAGGACGAGATCAGCGCCCTCGACGACGACGCCGCATCCGACGTGCGCAACCGCCGCATCGGGTTCGTGTTCCAGTCGTTCCACCTGCTGCCGCGCCTGACCGTGCTGGAGAACGTACTGCTGCCGCAGCGTTATGCGCGCCAGCCCGACCCGCGGGCGCCCGACCGTGCCCGTGCCCTGCTCGGCCGCATCGGCCTGGGCCAGCGCCTCGACCACCTGCCGGGCCAGTTGTCCGGCGGCCAGCTGCAGCGGGCCGCCATCGCGCGGGCGCTGCTGAACGAGCCGGACCTGTTGCTCGCGGACGAACCGACCGGCAACCTCGATTCCAGCAGCGCGGCCGACGTGATGGCCCTGCTGCGCGAACTGCACGCGGGCGGCCAGACGCTCGTGATGGTGACGCACGATCCGGCCATTGCCGCCAGCGCGCAGCGCACGATCCACCTGCGCGACGGCCGCGTCGCGGGCCAGTCATGAAGCGCCTCGTTCCCCTGCTGGCCCTCGTCGCCGTCGCCGCCACGGCCGCGGACACCCGCCCGGTCCTGATCAGCGGCGAAGTGGAAGCGCTGGATTCGCAGACGATCTTCGTGCCGCCGTCGAACGCGTCGCCGGTCGTCGTGCGCAACTTCCTCGCCGAGGGCACGCAGGTCAGGAAGGGCGACGTCGTGCTGCGGATCGACTCCGCCAGCACGACCAATATCGACCAGTTGCGGATGGACCGCGAACGTGCCCGCGCGAAGGCGGACAGCGAGACGGCCACGCTGGAAGTCGCGGCCATCGAGGCGGAGAAAGCGCTGGTCAACGCCCAGGCCGCATTGGACAAGGCCAAGGTCGACGCGGCGCTGCCGAAGCAGCAGATCATGGCGCTCGACTACGACCGCTACCAGGCGGCGCTAGGCCAGGCCACGCGCGACCTCGCGATCAAGCGGGACAACCTGAAGAACGCCCGCGCGGCCGTCGCCCGCCGCAAGGAGGACGGCGCGCTCGAAGTGAAGAAACTGCAGATCAACGAGGCGTTCCAGCTCGCCCAGGTGGCGCAATCGGAAGTGCGCGCCACGCGCGACGGCGTCGTCGTCCACGGCTACAGCCCGTTCAACGGCGAGCGCATGGACGAGGGCTCCACGGCCTGGCCGGGCAACGCGGCCGGCACGGTGCTCGGCGACGGCCACATGGTCGTCACGGCCTGGGTACTGGAAGCGGACCGCCCGTACCTGCGCGACGGCCAGGCCGTCGCCCTGCGCTTCGACGCGCTGCCGGGCGTCGTCGTGACCGGGAAGCTGGCCGAGATCACGAGCGCGCCGGAAGCGCGGCCCCGCTGGGGAATCGGCCGCTACTTCCGGGCCCGGATCGCCCTGCCCGACGACCATGGCCTGCCGCTCGTCGCGGGGATGAGCGTGCAGGTGGAGCCGCTGGCGCCCGGCGCCGCGGCCGCGGGCGTCCGCC
Source organism: Massilia sp. CT11-137 (assembly GCF_047302885.1). Classification (NCBI taxonomy): domain Bacteria; kingdom Pseudomonadati; phylum Pseudomonadota; class Betaproteobacteria; order Burkholderiales; family Oxalobacteraceae; genus Massilia; species Massilia sp. CT11-137. The sequence goes on along the minus strand of NZ_JBKYMP010000002.1, from coordinate 2,264,554 downwards.
AGGCGAAGGCCGCCGCGCCCGCCGCGCTGGCGATCGAAGGCGAGATCGCGTCGCGCCGCACGATGCCGGTGTCGCCGCCGACCATCCCGCACGTCTGGAACTACAAGCTGGCGTTCCTCGCGCCGGAAGGCACGATGGTGCAGGCCGGGCAGCCCATCGCCGTGTTCGAATCCACCGAGGTGATGAACCAGCTGATCTCGCTGCAAGGCACGCTGAAGGAACGCGAGCGGGCGCTGGACAAGCTGCAGCTGGACCAGGCCGAGGCCGACCGGGCCGGCGTGCTGGCGCAGGCCGAGGCGCAGAGCAATGCCGAGAAGGCCGCGCGCAAGGCGACCATGCCGAAGGAACTCATTCGCCGCGTCGACTACGACAAGCTGGTGATCGACCGCGCCGAAAAGGCGCAGCTGGCGAAACTGGCGCAGGCCCAGTACGAGGCACAGCGGCGCGCGCGCCAGGCCGAGCGCGCCGGCCTGCAGTCCGACGCGGCGCAGTTGCGGGCCAAGATCGCCACCCTCGTCAAGGGGCAGTCGGCGTTGACCGTCGTGGCGCCGCGGCGGGGCCTGGTCCTGCATCGCACCGGCTTCAACGGCGAGAAGTTCGCCATCGGCAGCCAGGTCTGGATAGGCCTGTCGGTCGCGACGCTGGCCGATCCGGACCAGCTGGGCGTCAACGCCCGCGTGCCGGAAGCGCAGGCGGCTGGCGTGCGGAAGGGCCAGGCGGCGCGCGTCATCGTGGCCGGTACGCGGCAGACACTGGCGGCGCACGTGACGGGCCTGGGACGCGCCTTCCACAGCAAATCGGCGGCGCAGGCGGTCGTCATACGCGACGTCGAGCTGGAATTCGACGCGCCCGCGAAAGACCTGAAGCCCGGGGCCGCCGTCCAGGTGGAACTGCTGCCGGGCGTCGACCGCCGCGTCGCGGCCATCCGACCATGAGATTTCCGATGCCACGCCTGTCTACATTCGCCGCCATGCTGGCGGCCCTGCTGTCCGGTTGCGGCGGCGCGTCGGCGCCGGCCGGCGGCCCCGTCGAAACGCTGGCGCCGCGCGCGTGGACCGAAACGCTGGAAGCGGACGGCCAGATCCAGGCCGCCGCCAACACGCCGTTGACGGTGCCGGGCAGCGGCTGGTCGAGCCGCGTGCTGGTGGACATGGTCGCGGACGGCAGCACCGTCACGAAAGGCCAGGTCGTGGCCCGTTTCGATGCCCCGCAGGCGCGCGCGGAACTGTCGCAGGCCGACCTCGAACTGCTGCGCAAGGCGCTGGCCGAGGAGGCGAATCGCCAGAACGCGGCCGTCGAGAAAGGCGTGCTGGCCGGCGACCGCGCGAAGCTCGAGGACGACCTGGGCCTCGCGCGCCGCTATGCGAACGTCGACCTGTCCGTCTTCGCCCGCAACACGATCCTCGATGCGCTGGCCGACGTCGGCTTCCTCACCAAGAAGCGCACCTACCTGGACTGGAAAGGCGGGCAGGCGCAGGCCCGCGCCGCCGCGCAGGACGCCGTGCTGCACTCGCAACGCGACAGCGTGGCGCAGACCGCGGCACAGCAGCGCAGGAGCCTGGACGCGCTGGAACTGGTGGCGCCGCACGACGGCGTGTTCCTGCTGGCCGCGCGCTGGGACGGCGCCAAGCCGCAGGTCGGCGCCAACCAGATGGCGGGCGAGCCGTTCGGCGCCCTGCCCGACCTCGACAAGCTCGTCGCCCACTTCAGCGTGGCCGAGGGCCAGGCCTACGGACTCAAGCCGGGCCTGCCCGTGCGCGTGCGCCTGGCCGGCACGGGGACAGAACTGGACCTCACGGTGACGCGGGTCGGCAGCAGCGCCAGCGTCATCTCGCCCGAATCACCCGTCAAGTACAGCGATTTCGACGCCGCCATCGGGACCGACACGGCGCGCAAGCTGGGACTGAAACCCGGCCAGGCGCTGCACGGCACGGTGCACCTCGTGACGCAGGCGGCGGCGCTGACGGTCCCGAACATCGCGCTCGTGCAGGACGGCGCCGCCTACGCCGTGTACACGGCCGATGGCGGCCGCACCGTGAAGCACAAGGTCGAGCTGGGCCGGCGCGGCCCGGTACGCAGCGAAATCAGGAGCGGCCTCGCGTCCGGCGCGCGCATCCTGCTCCTCCCTCCAACAACGGACAAGTCATGAACCGTGCACTCCTGCTGGAAGCCGTCGCCGAACTGAAACGCCGCAAACTGCGCACCGGCCTCACCCTGCTGGGCATGATCTTCGGCGTGGGCGCCATCGTCGCCATGCTGGCCGTGGGCGAAGGCAGCAAACGCGAGGCGCTGCGCCTCGTCGCGGAACTGGGCCTGAACAACGTCATCGTCGAGAGCAAGGGCAACACGGACGAACAGTTGAAGGACATCCGCACCCGCTCGCTGGGCCTGTCCGCGGCCGATGCCGCGGCGGCGCTGTCCGTCGTGCCGGGCGCGCGGTCGGTGGCGCTGAAAAAGGAGATCAAGGTCGACCAGCTGATCGTCGACGACCGCGTCGTGAGCGGGCGCGCGTTCGCCGTGTCGCCGGCGTATGCGGACCATGGCGGCCTGCAGCTCAAGGTCGGACGCTGGCTGCGCCCGTCCGACGGCGCGACGCTGGCCCCGGTCTGCGTGCTGGGCGCGCGCCTCGCGCACACGCTGTTCGGCGCGGCGCCAGCCGTCGGCCAGCGCGTGAAAGTCAACCACGTGTGGCTGCAGGTGGTCGGCGTGCTGGCCGACCGCACGCCCAGCAAGTCGGAGTTCGAAGGCGTCAAGCTGGGCCTGGACGACGAGCGCCTGTTCGTGCCGTGGGAAACGGCCCGCGCGCGCTTCAGCTTCCGCCGCATCGAGGACGAGGTGGACGGCATCAGCGTGCGCCTGGACGGCCAGGTCGCGCCGGACGACGCGGCGCGCGTGCTGCAGGCGGTCATCCACCAGCGCCATGGCGGCGTCGACGACACGAACCTCATCGTGCCCATGGGCCTGTACCGCCAGAACCAGCAGACGCAGCGCATCTTCACCATCGTCATGAGTTCGATCGCGGCAGTCTCGCTGCTGGTGGGCGGCATCGGCATCATGAACATCATGCTGGCCAACGTGCTGGAGCGCCGGCGCGAAGTGGGCCTGAAGCGCGCACTCGGCGCGCGCCGCCGCGACGTGGTGGAACAATTCCTGGCCGAGGCGCTCGTGATCGCCGTCAGCGGCGCCCTGCTCGGCCTCGTGCTGGGCGCCGTGGCCGCGTACAGCATCGCCGCGTTGGCCGGGTGGTCGGTGGCGTGGTCGCCGGTGAGCCTGCTGCTCGCGGTGCTGGCATGCGTGGCGGTCGGGCTCGGGTTCGGCGTCTACCCCGCGCGCCAGGCGGCGGCGCTCGACCCGATCGCCGCCCTGCGCAGCGACGGCTGAAGGTCAGTCCATGTGGAACACGGGCTCCATCATCGCCCAGTGCTCGCCTTCGGCCCGGCTGGCCAGCGGCACCTGGCACGGGCTGCAGAACGTCCACCAGCGCTGCGTTTCCGGATCGGCCGCGATATGCGCCATGTCGGCGGCGAAATCGGTGCCGTGGTATTCCCAATAGCCGAACAACAGGTTTTCCGGCTCGCGCAGGAAGATTGTGTAGTTGCGCACATTGGCTTCCGCAAGGCGGGCCAGCACTTGCGGCCACACGGCCGCGTGCAGCGCTTTGTATTCCGCGATCTTTTCCGGCTCGATGCCGATGACCATTCCCATTCTTTGCATATAAGACTCCTCAATCGATACGATAGAAACGCAGGGCATTCAGCCCGAACACGGCAAGCCGGTCGGCACCGGACAGTCCGTCCAGCAGGGACGCGCAGGCGGCGAGCCAGCGCCCATAATCGGCGGCCAGGTTCAGCACCGGCCAGTCGCTGCCCCAGATCAGGCGCTGCGGCCCGAAGCACGCGAGCAGGTGGTCGACGTACGGCCGCAGGCAGTCGACGTCCCAGTCGGCGCCCGCTTCGGTGACGAGCCCGGACAGCTTGCAGCTCACCTGAGGCAGCGCGGCCAGGCGCGCGATGTCGGTGCGCCACGGTTCCAGCACGCCCGCGGCGATCAGCGGCTTGGCGCCGTGGTCGATCACGATGGGTAGAGTCGGATGCCGCTGTGCGAACGCGAGCAGCGCGGGCAGATGGCGCGGCAGGACGAGCGCGTCGAAGCTGAGGCCATGGCGCAGCATCGCCGCGACCGAAGGCGCCAGCGCCGGATCGGCGATCCAGTCGTCGTCCTCGATGTCCTGCAACATCGGCCGCAAGCCCTTGAGCAGCGGGTCGGCCGCGAGCGCGGCGATCCGCCGGGGCGCGTCGGGCGCATTCAGGTCGGCCCAGCCGACCACGCCGCCGATGAACGGGTGAGCATGGGCCAGGCCGAGCATGAAGCGCGTGTCGTCCTCGTTGGGCATCGATTGCACGAGCACCGTCCTCGCGACGCCGTGCTGCGCGAGCGTCGGCGCCAGGTCGGGCGGGAAGAAATCGCGGTAGATGGCGGCCAGGTCCGGCGGCGGCCACGCGCCGTTGCGGTCGGCCAGCCGCCAGAAGTGTTGATGGGCGTCGACAAGCATCATGCTCCCTCCCGCGCCCGCGGGAGCGTCAGCCCGGGTGCGCCTTCATTTCTCTGACTCGGATCGATTGCAGCAAGGTGCTGCGTGCGGAACTCAGGTGGACACGCATCGCCTCGCGCGCGCCCGCGACGTCGCGCCGCGCCAGGGCCCGCAGAATGTCCAGGTGCTCGTGCACCGCGTACTCGTTGCGCACCATTTCCTGCGTCTTGTCCCACTGGTAGTGGTAGTGGAACACGAGCGACACGAGGTCGAAGAAGCCCTGCGCGAAGCGGTTGTCCAGTTGCCCCATCAGGAAGGCGTGGAAATCGCGGTCGAGCGCGGGAAAATCCTTGTGGTGCGTCGGCATGACGGAGCCCAGCTGCTCGTGCCGCGCGATCAGTTGCCGCAGCTCCGCGAAGGCCGGCGAATCCGGCGGCAGCGCGGCGAAGCGGTCGATCGCGGCGAACTCGAACATCTGGCGCACGTCCGCCAGCTCCATCGCGAACGAGCGGTCGAACGCGCACAGGCGCCAGCCGCCACGCGGCTTCTTTTCGATCAGGCCCGAGTGCGAGAACCCGATCAGGAATTCGCGCACGCTGATCGTGCTCGTGCCGGCCGCGCGCGCCAGTTCCGTTTCCGAGAACTCGGCGCCGGGCGGCAGGTCGCTGTGATAGATGCGCTCCATCAGCACTTCGCGGATGCGGTCCGCGCCCGTGCGCAGCTCGTCCAGGTCGAAGTAGTCCGTGCGGACGGGCTTGCGCAGCAGCCGGCGTTCCTTCAGGTCGCTGATCAGGCCGCACTCGTGGAAGTGCGCCAGCGCGCTGCGGATCGCCGTGCGGCTGCCCTCGCCCAGTTCGGCCATGTGCTGCTCGGTCGGCAGCGCTTCGCCGACCCCCACGTGGTCGGCAATGTATTGCAGCAGCAGGTTCGCGCTGCGCTTGAAGATGGTTGGAGGTCGGGCCATGAAGTCCGGAGTCGAGAAGGCCGGGTGGACAATCCCCCATTCTACCGGAACTCGCTGCCGCGCTGGGAAGCGACATCGTTCAAACCTCGACGATGGCCTTGATCACGCCGCTGGCCGGGTCCATCCAGCGCGGCAGCGTGTCGATGAACTCGTCCAGCGTGGCGCGGTGCGTGTTCATCGCCCGCGTCGGCACCAGGCCCGCCTTCATCGCCGCGAGCACCTCGCGGAAATCGTCCACGGTCGCGTTGCGGCTGCCGAGCAGGGTCGTCTCGCGCTTGTGGAATTCCGGATCGGCGAACGAGATCCGATCCAGCACGATCGACACGAGCACGTACGTGCCGCCGTGCGCGACGAACTCCAGGCCCCGCTCCATCGCCTTGATGTTGCCGGTGGCGTCGAACACGGCGTCGAAGAAGTCGCCGCCCGTGATCGCGCGGAGTGCCTCGACGTCGCCCTCGCCCGCCGTCACCGTGTGCGCGACCTTCAGCACGTCGCGGCAGAAGCCGAGGCGGTCGTCGCGCGCGTCCAGCACCGTGACCTGCGCGCCGTTCAGCGCCGCGAACAGCGCGACGGCCACGCCGATCGGCCCCGCCCCGACGACCAGCACGCGCTGCCCCGCCGCGACGGCGCCACGGCGTACCGCGTGCAGGCCGATGGCGAGGAATTCCACCATCGCGGCATCGTCGAGCGAAATGCCTTCCGTCTTGAGGACGAACTGCGCCGGGACCGCAAGGTATTCGGCCAACCCGCCGTCGCGGTGCACGCCCAGCACCTGGATCCGCGTGCAGCAGTTCGTCTTGCCCTTGCGGCAGGCGACGCAGTCGCCGCACGACAGGTACGGCATCACGAGCACCTCGTCGCCCGGCGCGAGGCCGGAGCCGGCGGGCGCCGTGGCCACTTCGCCGGACAGTTCATGTCCCATCACGCGCGGATACGCGAGGAACGGCTGCGTGCCGCGGAAGATGTGCATGTCCGTACCGCACACGCCGATGCGGCGTACGCGCAGCAGCACCTCGCCCGGACCGGCCTCCGGCACCGGCTTGAAACCCAGCTGCAGGTCGCCGGGGGATTCGCATACCACGCACTTCATCTGACTCATGTCGTTGCCTTTCGTTTTGTATTCTATAAATTTAAAACATTTATAGTCGTAAAGCAATCGAAAACCGCCATTCCCGCGTATGAAATTGAATAGCCGGCGCGGCCGCGCCGGCGCAGAAGGTCAGGCCAGGCAGTCCGGCCCGATGTCGCGCACGGATTGCACGCCCGTCAGGACCATGCTGGTGCGGATGTCTTTTTCGAGGATCGCGAGCAGGTTGCGCACGCCGGCCGCGCCGCCCGTCGCGAGCGCGTAGATGAAGGCGCGGCCGATCAGGACGCCGTCCGCGCCCAGCGCCAGCAGGCGGACGACGTCCAGGCCCGTGCGCACGCCGGAGTCGGCGAAGATCGTCAGGTCGCCCTTCACCGCCGCCGCGATGGACGGCAGCGCCTTCGCCGTGGACAGCGCGCCGTCCAGCTGGCGCCCGCCGTGGTTCGACACGACGATGCCGTCCGCGCCGAACGCCTTCGCGTCGCGCGCGTCGCCGGCGTCGAGGATGCCCTTGATGACCATGGGCCCCTGCCACTCGTCGCGGATCCACTGCAGGTCGCTCCAGCTGATGCCCGGATCGAAGTTGGCGGCCAGCCAGCCGATGTAGTCCGCGAGGCCCGTCGCGTGGCCGCGGTAGGCGGAGATGTTGCCCAGGTCGTGCGGCCGGCCGAACAGTCCGACGTCGAACGCCCAGCGCGGATGCAGCATCGCCTGCAGCATGCGGCGCAGCGGGCCGTGGCGGCCGCTCATGCCGGAATGGGCGTCGCGGTAGCGCGCGCCCGGCACCGGCATGTCGACGGTGAACACGAGCGTGTCGATGTTCAGCTCGCGCGCGCGGCGCAGGTAGTCGCGCATGAAGCCGCGGTCCTTCAGTACGTACAGCTGGCACCACAGCGGCTGCGACGATTGCGCCGCCACCTCGGCCAGCGGGCACACGGAGACGGTGGACTGGATGAACGGGATGTTGCGTTCCGCCGCCACCCGCGCCGCCTGCACCTCGCCGCGGCGCGCGTACATGCCCGCGAGGCCGATCGGCGCCAGCGCCAGCGGCAGGCCGCGCTTCACGCCGAACCACTCGGTCGACAAATCGAGGGTTTCGGAACCCTTCAGCACGCGCTGGCGCAGGCTCACGGCCTGCAGGTCGTCCACGTTGTGGCGCAACGTCGACTCGGTGCCGGAGCCGCCGTCGAGGTAATGGAACAGGAACGGCGGCAACCGGCGGCGCGCCGCCTCGCGATAGTCGGTGGCGGAAGAGATGATCATCAGGCGGCTTTACGTGTTCAGGGTGATGAAGCCGCCGTCGATCGGATAATCGGTTCCCGTGATGAAGGCAGCTTCGTTGCTGCACAAGTATAGCGCGAGCGCGGCCACTTCGTCCGGCCTGCCCATGCGGCCGATGGGCTGCGTCTTCGACAGCTGCTCGAACATCTCCGCCTCCCGGCCCGGATAATTCCGCGCCAGGAAACCGTCCACGAACGGGGTGTGCACGCGGCCCGGCGAGATCGAATTGCAGCGGATCCCGTCCTGCAGGTAGTCTTTCGCGACCGACAGGGTCATCGCCATCACGGCGCCCTTCGCCGTGGAATACGCGAAGCGCTCCTTGATGCCCACCGAGCCCGCCACCGACGCCATGTTGACGATGACGCCGCCGCCGTTCGCGCGCAGCTGCGGGATCGCCGCGTGCAGGCAGTTGTAGACGCCCTTGACGTTGACGCTCATGACGCGGTCGAAGTCCTCTTCGCTCGTCGTGTCGGCCTTGCCGATGTGGGCGATGCCGGCGTTGTTGACGAGGATGTCGAACGGGCCGATCGCGGCCATCAGCGCTTCCACGTCGGCCTGGCGCGACACGTCGCAGGCGTGCGAGGTGACGCGGCCGGCCTCCTCGCGGATTTCGCGCACCGCCTGCAGGCTGGCGGCGTCGCTCAGGTCGACCACGTGGACATGCGCCCCCTGGCGCGCGAACAGCTGGGCGATCGCCTTGCCGATGCCGCTGCCGCCGCCCGTGATGACGGCTTTCTTGTCGTTCAATTCAAACACGTTTCGTGACTCCCATGGAAGATGGCGTGGCGCGGGACTCGCGGCTGGCCTGCCGCAGCGAGGCGCGCGCGAACCAGGCGATGACGACGAAGCACAGCAGCGGCACCGCATAGCCGTACTGCACGTTGTGCGTGACGTCGCTGACGAAGCCGAACAGCAGCGGCAGCAGCGCGCCGCCGACGATGGCCATGATGATCAGGCCACTGCCCATGTCGGCGTGGTGGCCGGCGCCCTGCAGGCCCAGCGAGAAAATGGTGGGGAACATGATCGACATGAAGAACGCGATGCCGATCACCGCGGCAAGGCTGGCGACGCCGGTCGCCACCATCGCCACCGCCGCGAGCACCGTGCACGCCAGCGCGTACATCCACAGCAGCCGCGCCGGCGCCACGACGCGCATCAGGCCCGTGCCGACGAAGCGGCCGACCATGAACGCCATGCCGCAGCCCCACCCGAGGTAGTCCGCCGCCGTCACGGGCGACACGCCCGCCGACCGGGTCGCGTACAGGATGAAGAAGCTGAACACGCACACCTGCGCGCCCACGTAGAAGAACTGGGCGATCGCGCCGCGGCGGATCGACGGCACGGCCAGCGCCTCGCCGAGCGAGCTCTTGGCCGGCGCATTGTCCGAGCGGCCGCCGACTTCCGGCAGCTTCAGGAACCAGAACACGACGGCGATGGCGAGGATGACGAGCCCCAGCATCATGTACGGGCCCTTCACGCTGGCCGCTTCCGCCGCCAGCGCCGCCTGGCGCGCCGCTTCCGGCATCGCGGCGAGCTGCGCGTCGTCGGCGCCGTGCACGAGGATCAGGCGCGCGCCGATGATCGGCGCCAGCGTGGCGGCGAGACCGTTGAACGACTGCGCCAGGTTGATGCGCTGGGCCGCGCGGTCCGGCCGGCCCAGCAGGGTCACGTACGGATTGGCGGCCGTCTCCAGGATCGTGAGGCCGCACGCGATGGTGAACAGCGCGGCCAGGAACACGATGTATTGCTGCGTGTTCGCGGCCGGGATGAACATCAGCGAACCCGTGGCGAACAGCAGCAGGCCGCAGATGATCGCGGCCTTGTAGCCCGCGCGGCGGATCAGGAGGCCCGCCGGCAGCGCCATCACGAAATAGGCGATGAACACGGCCGAATCCACCAGCGCCGACTCCAGCACGGTCAGGCTGAACGACCGCCGCAGGTGCGGGATCAGGATCGGGTCGAGATTATGGACGAACCCCCACATGAAAAACAGTGTGGTGATCATCACGAGGGAAAACCGGTACTGCCGCGTCGAGGGGTCCGTCATGTCTGCAAAGTCTCCGTCAGCCAACATATCGCGTACGTCATGCGTGGGCACGTGGTGCCCACCCTACCGTATCTTGTAGCGTGGGCACCCCGTGCCCACGTGCACTGCCAACAAACTGCGGATCAGCCGTCGATCAGCGCCTCGTTCCACGCGTGGACGGTCTGCGCCTGCTCGCCCAGGCCTTCGATGCCGAGCCGCATGCGGTCGCCCGGTTCCAGGTAGACCGGATCCGGCTTCTGGCCGAGGCCCACGCCCGGCGGGGTGCCGGTGCTGATCACGTCGCCCGGCTGCAGGGTCATGAAACGGCTGATGTAGCTCACCAGGTGCGCGACGGTGAACACCATCGTGCGGGTATTGCCCGTCTGGTAGCGCTTGCCGTTCACTTCCAGCCACATGTCCAGGTTCTGCGGATCGGGCACTTCGTCGGTCGTCACGAGCCATGGGCCGACGGGGCCGAACGTGTCGCAGCCCTTGCCCTTGTCCCACTGGCCGCCCCGCTCCAGCTGGTATTCGCGCTCGGACAGGTCGTTCACGACGCAGTAGCCGGCCACGTAGTCGAGCGCATTCGCTTCGTCGACGTAGCGCGCGCGCTTGCCGATGACGACGCCCAGTTCCACTTCCCAGTCGCTCTTGACGGAACCGCGCGGCAGCACGACGGGGTCGTTGCAGCCGATGATCGAACTGGTCGCCTTCGTGAACAGCACGGGTTCCGCCGGCACGGCCATGCCCGATTCGGCCGCGTGGTCCGAATAGTTCAGGCCCACGCAAATCAGCTTGCCGATGTCGGCGACGACCGGCGCGTAGCGGACCGGCTGTTCGACGACGGGCAGGCGGCTCGGGTCGAGGTCCGACAGGCGGGCGATCGCGCCGGCGGCCAGCTGGGCCGAGGTCAGGTCGGGCAGCACGCCGGACAGGTCGCGGATCACGCCGTCGGCGTCCATCAGGCCAGGTTTCTCGGCGCCCTTCGGGCCATATCGCAGCAGTTTCATGGTATTCCTTTGTTACGGTGATATTGAAAAATCAGGCCGGAGATCAAGCCGACGGCACTGGCGCGGCCGGGTCCAGCAGGCCGGCGTCCTTCAGCGCGGTCCACAGGCCGGCCGGCAGCGGCTGGGAAAACCAGTGCGCGTTGCGGCGCAGCTGGTCGATGTTCTGGGCGCCGGGGATGCACGACACGACGGCCGGATGGGCCATCGGGAATTGCAGCGCGGCGGCCTGCAGCGGCACGTCGAAGTCGCGGCAGACGGCGGCGATGGCGCGCACGCGCTCGACGACTGCCGCCGGGGCGTCCTCGTAATTGAATTTGTTCGTGCCCGCCAGGATGCCGGAGTTGAACGGCCCGCCGATCACGACGCGCGTGCCTTGCCGCGCGCAGCGGTCCATCAGCGGGGCGAGCGACGCCTGCTCCAGCAGTGTGTAGCGCCCGGCCAGCAGCACGCAGTCGAGCGCGCACATGTCCATGGCATCGGCGATCACCTCCCACTCGTTGACGCCGAGGCCGAAGCCCTTGATCGCGCCCTCGTCGCGCAACTGCGCCAGCGCGCGGAAGCCGCCGCCCTCGGTCAGCTGCTTCCAGTAGTGCGCATGGCGTTCGCCGTGGGTGACGCGGCCGATGTCGTGCACGTACAGCATGTCCACGCGGTCCAGGCCGAGGCGCTGCAGGCTGTCCTCGTGCGAGCGCATGATGCCGTCGTGCGTGTAGTCGTAATGCGGCCGGAACGGCAACGGCGCCGCCCACCCGCATTCGCCCGGCTGCACGTTCGGATCGGGCCACATCAGGCGGCCGACCTTCGTGCTGATCGTGTAGTCGCCGCGCGGCCGCGATCGCAGCGCCGCGCCCAGGCGGTGCTCGGACAGCGTAAAACCGTAGTACGGCGCCGTGTCGAAATAGCGGATGCCCAGGTCCCAGGCGGCGTCGACGAGCGCGTACGCGTCCGCTTCCGCCATCGGGTCGTACAGGCCGCCCAGTTGCGCGCAGCCCAAGCCCAGTTTGGTGACGTCCATGTCGGGCCGCTTCATGTCAGGCTACCTTCAAGGGCAGGCAGCGCGGCCCGATCGGCTCGAACTGCTTGTACGTGAGGATGAATTCCTGGTGGCCCAGGTCTTCCGACTTCGTGCACTCGCCGTTCGCCACGCGGGCGACGAGGTCGACGATTTCGTCGCCGACTTCCTCGATGGTCGCATGGCCCGTGAGGATGCGGCCCGCGTTGACGTCCATGTCGTCCGCCAGGCGCTCGTAGGTCGCCGGGTTCGCGCACACCTTGATGACGGGAGAAATGGCCGAGCCGACCACGGACCCGCGGCCCGTCGTGAACAGCGTGACGTGCGCGCCGCACGCGATCAGTTCCACGATCTCGGCGTTGTCCGAGATATTCGGGAAGCCGAAGCGCGGTTCGCCGTCCGGCACCACGTCCAGCAGGTACAGGCCGCCCGTGGGCGGCTGGTCGCCCGGCTTGATGATGCCGCTGATCGGCGACGCGCCGCTTTTCGCGTATGCGCCCAGCGATTTTTCTTCCAGCGTCGTCAGGCCGCCGTCCGCATTGCCCGGCGCGAAGCTGCCGTGGCCCATGATCGTGTAGTAGCGCGACGCCTTCTCGACCGTCTTGACGATCTCGTCGCCCAGTTCCGGCGTGACGGCGCGGCGCTTCATGTGGAATTCGCAGCCGACCAGTTCACCGGTCTCCTCGAACACGCACGCGCTGCCCGCGGCAATCAGCCGGTCGAACGCCGCGCCGACGGCCGGATTGGCCGTGATGCCGCTCGTGCTGTCGGAACCGCCGCAGATCGTCGCGACGACCAGTTCGTCGAGGCGCATCGGCACGCGCTCCTGGCGCGCCAGGTCCTCGACGGCCCACTGCACCCATTCGACGCCGCTCTTCACGCCGGAGCGCGTGCCGCCGACGTCCTGGATCGTCACCGTGTGGACGGGCCGGCCGCTGTCGGCGACGGCTTGCGCGACACCGTTCTTGTCGAAGCTCTCGCAGCCGAGCGACACGAGCAGCGCCGCGCCCACGTTCGGGTGCGTCAGCACGCGGCGCATGATCGTGTCGGCGTATTCGTTCGGATAGCAGCCCGGGAAGCCGATCAGGTGCACGGGCTGGCCGGGGAACGCATTCACGATCAGGCGCGCGACGTGGTGCGCGCACTCCACGAGATAGGCGACGACGACGACGTTGCGGATGCCCTTGCGCCCGTCCGCGCGCGGATAACCGGACAGGGCGGCCAGGGTGATGTCGGTGGAGGTGGTCATGGTGCTTTGCTTCCGATGAAATGGTGGCCGTCCTGGTCGAGCGTGAAGGTCGGGATGTAGTCGCTTTCCAGGTTGTGCGTGTGGATGTGCGCGCCGATGGCGACGGGCACCGTGGCCGTGCCGATGATGGCGCCGTAGCGCAGCACCTTGTCGCCCGGCGCCAGGTCGCGCCGCGCGACCTTGTGGCCGAGGCGGACGTCGCCGGGTAGCGCAACCTCGCGGCCGTCGATGACGACCGTGGCGCCGGCCTTGAGGTCGACGCGCGCGATGAGGCAGTTATCCTCGCGCGACATGAGCAGCAGGCTGCCCGCCTGCGCTGGGGTGGTGCTGGACATGACGATCCTTTGCGGCTGACTTAAGTAACAGCATAATTGTATTCTATAAATTGAAAACATACGACTATTTGCTCTGCTGCGCTGCAGCACAAAAGGAATCGGCAAACGTAAGTACTCACGCACAATAAATGTTACTCTTACGCAATTCCAAGCCTTCAAGTCAGTCATCGTCCCGTCATGCATCCCAAGCTGCTCCTTCGTCTTGCGGCCCTGGCGCTCGCGTTCCTGTGCGCGCGCGCGCCGGCACAACACCTGCCGCTGAAGGCCTACGGCCAGGCCGAGGGCCTCGGCAACCTGTCCGTCACGGTGGCGTCCCAGGATGCCGCCGGCTATGTATGGATCGGCACGCAGAACGGCCTGTTCCGATTCAATGGCACCGGCTTCCGCCGCTACGGTCCGGCGCAGGGCTTTCCCGACAAGATCGTGACGGCGCTGGTCGACGGCCGCGCGACGGGCATGTGGGCCGGGACATACGAGAATCTATACCGGTTCGACGGCAGGCGCTTCCTTTCCGTCCGGTTCGACGGCAAGCCGATCGAGGTCTGGCCGGGCCAGCCCGTCGCCGCGACGGCGGACGGCCGCGTGCTGGTGGTGGCGCGCGACCGGCTTGTGGAGATTACGCCACGCGGCGACGGCGGCGACGTCCGCGCCTACTTCACGCCCGATCAGATCCGCGCCTACCCCGGGCTGGCAACGATCCTGAGCATCCACGCCGACGCGGACGGCGCCCTGTGGATGGGTTGCGGCACGGCCCTGTGCAGCGTCGAGCGCGGCCGCGTGACCGTCCGGGACGGCAAGGACGGATTGCCCGCGGATGCCTGGAGCAGCATCCTGCGTGATGGCGCGGGCACGCTCTGGGTGCGCAGCGCGACGCACGTCTTCGTGCTGCCGGCGGGCGCCGCGCGCTTCCAGGAGCGGACGCCGTCCGAGATACGCAAGCGCCAGCTCCTCACGGAGATGCGCCTGGACGCGGATGGCCGGGTGCTGACGAACGCCGACGACGGGCTGCTGCGCTGGCAGGACGGCCGGTGGCAGCTGTTCGGCCGCCAGAACGGCCTGGACGTCGGCGGCGGCGTCACCGCGATCCTGCAGGACCGCGAACACGGCATCTGGCTGGGCACGCTGGGCCGCGGCCTCGTGCAACTACTCGGCTACGGGAACCTCGAAAACTGGACCACGTCGCAGGGCCTGCCCAACGACGTCGTGATCTCGGTGCTGCGCGACCCTCGCGGCATCCTGCACGTCGGAACGCGCTCCGGGCATGCCTGGCAGGTGCCCGGCGAACGCCGCTTCCGCACCGATCCCGCCCAGCCCGCGTACGCGACACAGGAATGGGGCAGTATGGCGCTCGACGCGGACGGCCACCTGTGGGCGGGCACCTACGGCGGCGCGCTGCTGCGGCGCACGCAGGAGGACGGCAGGACCGCGCTGGTCGCGCGGTGGCCGCAGATCAACCAGGTGCTGGCGGACGGCGGCCGCGTCTGGATGGCCACGGAAGCGGGCATGCACGTCTTCCCCGCGACGGCGCCCCTCCCCGCCGTCGGCAACGAACCGGTCACCGATGCGGTGACCGACGGCTGTACCGACGGGCGCGGCCATCTGTGGTTTGCCGGGATGAGCGACGTCAGGCGTTTCGACGGACGGGCCTGGGAGACCCGGTCGTACGACGCGGCGCTGGGCGGTGCCGAAATCCTCAGCCTGGCGTGCGCGCGCGACGGCAACCTGATCGCGACCACGCACGACGGCGTGTGGCGGCTGCAGCCCGGCGGCCGCGCGACGCGGATCGATGCGCCGGTGTTGCGCGACCGGTTCATCCTGAACGCCCGCGAAGACAGCCGCGGCTGGCTCTGGGTCGCACTGGACGTGGGCTTCGCGGTATGGAACGGCAGGCACTGGCGCACGCTCGACCAGACGCAGGGTCTGGCGTGGAACGATTCGAACGGCCGCGGCACGTACGAAGACCGGGACGGTTCGATCTGGCTCATCACCAGCAACGGCCTGTCGCACGTGCTTCATCCGGACCGCCTGTTCGCGTCGGCGCTGCGCCAGCCCGTGATCGAAGAGGCGCTGCGCGGCAACGGTCCGCTACCGGTCGGCGACGCGCCGGTGCCGTGGCGGGCGGACCAGATCGTGTTCCGCCTGGCCCACCTGCAGTTCGACCGGGGCCGGAGTTGGCACTATCGTTTCCGCCTGCTCGGCGTCGACGACGCGTGGAACGACACGGTGCAGCCGGAAGTGCGTTACGCGGCGCTGCCGGGCGGCCGGTACCGCTTCCAGGTCGCCGCCGTCGACAGCGCCACCGGCGAGCAGTCGGCGCCGGTGGAACTGGCGTTCACGATCGCACCGCCATGGTGGCGCAGCGTCCGGTTCTACGTGCTGTGCGCCCTCGGCGTCGCTGGCGCATTCGTCGCGTTCCACCGCCTGCGCCTGCGCGCGCACCGGGCGCGCGAAGCGAAGCTGACGGCGCTGGTGCGCGCGCGCACGCACGAGCTGGAACAGTCGCGCGAGGAAATGCGCCTGCGCGCGCTGAAGGACGGGCTGACCCAGTGCTGGAACCGGGTCGCGATGATGGACATCGTCGCGCGCGAAATCGAACAATGCGCGCGCTCGGGCGAAAGCTTCGCGCTCGTGCTGCTGGACCTCGATTACTTCAAGCGCGTCAACGATACGCACGGCCACCTGGCGGGCGACGCGGTGCTGGTCGAAACGGCGCGCCGCCTGCGCGCGGCCGTGCGGCCCTACGACGCGGTGGGCCGCTACGGCGGCGAGGAATTCGTCGTGGTCCTGCCCGGCCTGAACCTGCCGGCCGACGCGTCCCGCATCGACGCCCTGCGCGCCGTCGTGCGCGGCGAACCCGTCGACATCGGCGAAGGCAACACGCTGGCCGTCACCGCCAGCTTCGGCGTCGTCGCCTTTACACCCGGCACCCCGCACGATCCGGTCGCCCTGCTCGGCCGTGCCGACGCGGCGCTGTACCGGTCGAAACACGCGGGCCGCGACCGCATCAGCTACGCGGACTGATCGGCCGCAGCCTGGGCCAGCGCGACGAACGCATCGACGAGCGGGCCGCCGCCTTCGGCATGGCGCGCGAGCAGCATCGCCGTGGTGGCGTCCGGGTCGGCGAGCGGCCGGTAGACGACGCCGTCCATGTGGATGCCTTCGAATGAGCTGGGCAGCACGGAAATGCCGCAGCCGGCGGCAACGAGGCCGATGATCGTCGACGGCTCGCCCGCCTCCATTGCGATGTGCGGCGTGAACCCGGCGGCGCGGCACAGGTCGAAGATCTGGTGGTAGATGCCGGTGCCCGTCTTTTCGGGGAATACGACGAACGCCTGGTCGGCCAGGTCCTTCACCGCGATCGTCTTTTTCCGCGCCAGCGGCGCGTCGGCCGGCAGCACGAGCAGCAGCGGATCCCGGCGCAGCATCGTCAGCGCGACCGTGCGCGGCAGCGGCATGGGGCCGGGCCGCACGAAGCCCACGTCCAGTTCGCGCGCCTCGATCTGCGCGAGCTGCGGCTGCGTGGGAATCTCGAGGAACGTCAGCCGCACGCCCGGATACTGCTGGCGGTAGCGCCGCACGACGCGGGCGAACAGCGGCGTGAACGGCGTGGAAAACGTGAACCCGACGCGCAGCTCGCCCGCTTCCCCCAGGTGCGCGCGGCGCGCCGTTTCCTTGGCCTGTTCGGACAGCGCCAGCATGCGCCGCGCGTCCGCGAGGAACAGCCGCCCCGCTTCCGTCAGCAGCACGCGCCGCCGGTTGCGCTCGAACAGCCGGGCGCCGATCTCATGTTCCAGCGCCTGGATCTGCTGGCTCAACGGCGGCTGGCCGATGTGCAGCCGCTCGGCGGCGCGCGTAAAGCTCAGCTCCTCCGCCACGGCCACGAAGTAACGCAGGTGCCTGAGTTCCATCTTAT
This sequence comes from Massilia sp. CT11-137, assembly GCF_047302885.1. Taxonomy (NCBI): domain Bacteria; kingdom Pseudomonadati; phylum Pseudomonadota; class Betaproteobacteria; order Burkholderiales; family Oxalobacteraceae; genus Massilia; species Massilia sp. CT11-137. The sequence goes on along the minus strand of NZ_JBKYMP010000002.1, from coordinate 2,247,146 downwards.
ATTTTCAAGCGATAAGTAACGCCACAAATATATATTGGACAGTCGTATCCCGCAATCCTACGATGGCCCCATGACCAATCGCACCAACCGCGCCCTGTTCTTCGGCGGCTTTTCCTGCTTCGCCCTGCTGTATTGCGTGCAGCCGCTGATGCCCCTGCTGGCGCACGATTTCGGGCTCACGCCCGCGCAGAGCAGCCTGTCGCTGTCGCTCTCGACGGGCGCGCTGGCGGTGTCGCTGCTGTTCTCGTCCGTCCTGTCCGACCGGCTGGGCCGCAAGACCATGATGGTCGTGGCGCTCGTCGTGGCCGCGCTGATGACGGTGCTGGCCGCGGGCGCGCGTACGTATCCGCAGCTGCTGGCGGCGCGCACGCTTCTCGGCTTCGCGCTGGGCGGCATGCCGGCCGTCGCGATGGCTTACCTCAGCGAGGAGATCGAACCGGCGGCGCTCGGCGTGTCGATGGGCCTGTACATCGGCGGGAATGCGTTCGGCGGCATGGTCGGGCGGGTGCTGGCGGCCGTGCTGTCCGACTTCGTGTCGTGGCGCGCCGCGTTCGCCGTGATGGGTGTCGCGGGCCTGCTGGCCGCGTGGGAATTCTGGCGCAGCCTGCCGGCGTCGCGCAACTTCCGGCCGTCGTCCGGCGGCGTGCCGGCGCTGCTGCACGGCCTGCGCGGCCACTTCGGCGACGCCGGCCTGCCCTGGCTGTTCGCCCTGTCGTTCCTGCTGATGGGCTGCTTCGTGAGCGCGTACAACGTGATCGGCTTCCGCCTGCTGGGCGCGCCGTTCGGGCTGCGCCAGAGCGTGGTCGGCGGCATCTCGCTGCTGTATTTGCTGGGCATCTTCAGTTCGGTCTGGGCCGGCCGCCGCGCCGACCGCCTGGGCCGGCGCCACGTGCTGTGGACCGTGATGGGCACGATGCTGGCGGGCCTGCTGCTGACCATGGCGCACAACGTGGCCGTCATCGTGGCCGGCATGGCGGTGTTCACGTTCGGTTTCTTCGCGTCGCACTCGATCGCCAGCAGCTGGGTGGGCCGGCGCGCCCGCACGCAGCAGGCGCTCGCGTCCGCGCTGTACCTGTGCTTCTATTATCTCGGCTCCAGCCTGGTCGGCTGGCTGTGCGGCGTGCTGTGGGAACACGGCGGCTGGGGCGGCGTCGTGGCGCTGCTGGGCGTGCTGCTGGGCGCCGCCCTGCTGATCGCGCTGCGCCTGCGCCGGCTGGAACCGGTCGGGCAGGCGCTGGCGCCGGCGTGACGATCCGCTCCCCTGCCACGGTCGGGTAGATGGCGCCGGGCTGTTACGATAGCGAACCGTCACCCTGGACCGCTACCGTCATGTTCACCCGCATCCACCACGCCGCGATCATCTGTGCGGACTACCCACGATCCCGGCACTTCTACACCGAGGTGCTGGGCTTGCGCATCGTCGCCGAAAACTACCGCGCACAACGCGACTCCTGGAAGCTGGACCTAGCGCTGCCGGACGGCTCGCAGGTCGAGTTGTTCTCGTTCCCGAACGCGCCCGCACGCCCGTCGTATCCGGAAGCGTGCGGCCTGCGGCACCTCGCGTTCGCGGTCGACGACCTGCAGGCCTGCAGGCAGCATCTCGAAGCGCACGGCGTCGCCGTGGAACCGGTACGCACGGACGAATACACGGGCAGGCGCTTTACCTTCTTCGCCGACCCGGACGGCTTGCCGCTGGAGCTTTACGAGACCTGATCCCGGTCCGCGCAGTTACAGGTAATGCGCGCCACCCTGCCAGACCAGCTGCAGCCCGGTCACGAGCAGGCAGGCCTGCGAAATCCGGTAGAACCACACGAGGTTGATCCGGTCCTGCAGCCAGATGCCCAGCCTCACACCCAGCGGCACGAGCGGCGCCAGCACGAAGCTCGTGCCGAGGTTGTCGAGCGACAGCTGGCCCAGCCACGCGTACGGCACGAGCTTGACCGCGTTGACGGCCGCGAAGAACACGCTGATGGTGGCGACGTAGCGCACCTTGTCCATCCGCTGCGGCAGCAGGTAGACCATGGCGGGCGGTCCGCCGGCATGGGCGAGGAAACTGGTCAGGCCCGAGACCGCGGACCAGAAGGTGCCTTTCGCCAACGAGGGGCCGGCCTGGCGCTGGTGCGCCGCCAGGCCCAGCACGTTGTTGACGGTGAAGGCCACCGCGATGCTCCCGATCAGGATGCGGATGACGTCCTCGCCCAGCATGCCGAACGTGAGGAAGCCGGCGACGATCCCGAGCAGGGCGCCGGGCAGCATGATGCGCAGCGTCGGCATGTCCCACTTGCCGAAATAGGCGCCCAGGCCGACGAGATCCATCAGGCACAGCACGGGCAGCAGGATCGCGGCCGCCTGGACGGGCGAGATCGCCAGTGCCATCAGCGGCACGCCCACGCCGCCCAGCACGCCCCCGAAGCCCCCTTTCGAGATGCCGGTCAACAGGACGGCCGGCACGGCGACGGCATAGAACAAGGGGTCGGCGATCAGCATGCTGCCCCCTCCGCCACCAGCTGCCGGATCAGGTTCTTCACGGCGGGCGCCCCTTCGCTGCGGCGGAAGACGGCGGCCAGTTCCGACGTGACGGGGTCTCCGGCCAGCGGCTTGTAGACCACGTCCGGCAGCGCCAGCGTCGTGGCCACCACGTCGGGGACGACCGCGACGCCCTTGCGCAACGATACCTCGGTCAACACCGTCAGCAGATTACCCGGCGCCGAGACGATGCGCGGCGCGAAGCGCCCGCGCCGCCCGACTTCGCGCGTACCGAGGTCCTGTTCGGGCACGACGAAATCGTCGTCCTCCAGCCCCTGCGCGTCGACCGCTGCGGCGCCGGCCAGGCGGTGGCTGGCGGGCAGCGCGATGCAGAAGCGGTTGCGCTGCAGGACGTGCACGCGCAATTCGTCCGGGAGCGCCATCGGCAGGCGCACGAAGCCGAGATCGACATGGCCCTCCGCGACGAGGCCCGGCAGCCGCCCCATCGGCTGTTCGTTCGCCTGCAGCTGGACATCGGGCCACTCGGCACGGAAACGCCGCATCTGCCGCTGCAGGATGCCGGCCAGGGCGGCGGAGCCCACATAGCCGATCACGATCCGGCCGAGCTCACCGCGGCCGGCGCGGCGGCCGACGCCGACGGCCTGGTCGAACCGCAGCAGGCTGGCGCGCGCCTGTTCGAGAAACAGCTCGCCGGCCGCGGTCAGGCCCACGCTGCGCTTGGTCCGCTGCAGCAGCCGCGCCTGGAGCGTCCGCTCGATCTCCTGGATCTGCACGGTCAGCGTGGACGGGGCAATGCCCAGCCGTTCGGCGGCGCGCGCGAAATGCAGTTCTTCGGCCACCGCCACGAAATAGCGGAAATGTCGCAGCTCCATCCGTCTCCAGGCATGAGTATTCGATAGGAACGAATTATTTCACGTTTTCCCGTTAATGAATGAAATTCCCGGCTGGGGTGTAATGCAGCTTTCATCCGAACTCAGGAGCCCCCGCGATGCCTGCCGACTCCCCGCCACGCCCCTCGTCGACACCCCTGCTGCTGACGGCCTCGCTCGGCTGCGCCGTCACGGTGCTCGACACCAACGTGGTCGGGATCGTCCTGCCGACCATCGCGCGCGAGCTGGCCGCGACGTTCGCCGACATCGAATGGGTCGTGAGCGCCTACCTGCTGTGCTTCGCGGCCCTCCTCCTGCCCGCGGGCGCCATCGCCGACCGGGCCGGGCGCAAGCGCGTACTCTTGCTGGGCCTCGCCATCTTCGCCGCGGCCTCCCTCGCGTGCGGCGCCGCTCCCGGCGCACGGGCACTGTACCTCGCCCGCGCCGCGCAGGGCGTCGGCGCGGCCTTTCTGCTCGCGCCGTCGCTGGCCGTGATCGGCCATGCGTTCCATGACGAGCGGGAGCGCGCCCGCGTGTGGGCCTTCTGGGGCACGATCATTGGCCTGACGATGGTGTGTGCGCCGCTGATCGGCGGCGTCATCAGCCGCTGGCTCGGCTGGCGCTGGGCATTTTTCGTCAACCTGCCCGTGTGTGCCGGGCTGGCGCTCGCCGTCCTGCGCCACGTGCCGGAGTCGCGCGGCGCGGCGCAGCGGACGCTCGACGTGCCGGGCATCGTCCTGTTCGCGGCGGCCATGTTCGCCTTCACGTGGACCCTGATCTCGGGCCCCGCCGAGGGCTGGGCCAGCGTGGCCGTGCTGGCACGCGCCGCGGCCGCGCTGGCCCTGTTCGCGCTGTTCCTCGCCACCGAGCGCCGGGTCCGCGCACCGATGCTCGACCTGTCCCTGTTCGCGCAGCGGCGTTTCGTCGGCGCCGTCGCGGCCATGCTGGCCTACGCGTCCTGCGCCCAGGTGATGGCCTCCCTGCTGCCGCTCTACCTGCAGAACGCGCGCGGCGCCACGGCGCTGGAAGCGGGCGTCGGCATGCTGCCCTTCGCCCTCGCGATGCTGCTGCTGCCGATGGCCGGACGGCGCCTGGCCGCGTTCATGCCGGGCTACCGGATCCTCGCGCTCGGCCTGATGGTCGTCGCGGCCGGGAACCTCGTCATGGTGTGGGCGGCGCACCTGCCGGGCAACCGGCTGCTGGACGGCATCGGCATGGCGATCCTCGGCGCGGGCGGGGGCCTGCTGAACGGCGAGACGCAGAAGGCGATCATGGGCACCGTCCCGCCGGAGCGGGCGGGCATGGCCTCCGGCATCAGTACGACGTCACGCTTCTGCGGCATCCTGCTGGGCTTTGCCGGCATCGGCGCCGTGCTGGCGAGCGGCACGCGCGCGGCCCTGCTGGCCGGCGTGGCGCAAGCCGGCGCGACGATCGCGCCGCACCTGGTCGAGCGGGTGATCGCGGGCGACACCGGCGCCCTGCCGGCCGGGCTGGCCGGGCTGCTGCGGCGCAGTGTCGAAGCCGGGTTTGCGCATGGCTTCCTGGCGGCCGGCATCGCGGCGGCGGGGGGCGCTGCCATCGTGCATGGCTGCATGCACGACAGGGCCCGGTCGCTATCTCAGCCGCTGCCGCGCCGAAGCAGCGAATAACCCACGTCCACGACAGGCGCCGCGGACGTTTCCCCCCGCGCCTTGTTCAATAACAGCGAGACGGCCTCCCTGGCGATCGCGCTCCCATCGATCCCGATCGTCGTCAGCGCAGGTTCGAGTTCGCCCACGATGCTCGAGTTGCCGAACCCGATCACGGCGACATCCTGGGGCACCCGGAGCTTGCGCTGCCGCGCTTCGACGATGACGCCGAGGGCCATCCAGTCCGAGGAACACACGATGACATCCGTGTCCCGTTCCGACGCGAGCACGTGCGCGAGCGCCGCGCGTCCTTGCGTCACGCTGGTCGGCGGTTCGTAGCACCCGAACGGCGGCGCCTGCCGCCCCGATTCGAGAAAACAGGCCGCCAGTCCCCGGTGCCGGGCCGACGCTCTGATCCCGGTTGCCGTGGCGACGAACGGCCTGCGATAGCCGGATTCGATCAGGAAGCGGCCGATCTCGCGACCGGCGGCCTCGTGCGAAAACCCGACCGCCATGTCGATCGGGTCCGCCGGCAAGTCCCAGGTTTCGATGATGGGAATATGACTCTTCGACAAAACCTCGCGCAGTTCGGCCGACTCGATCACACCGGTCACGATCACGCCGGATGGCCGATGTCCGACCATCGACCCGACCAGGTCCGCCAGGTGTTCGTCGTGCAGGCCGGTCTGGCCGATCATCACGTGGAAGCCTTCCGCCGCCAGCTGGTCCGTGAGGGCCTGGACCGTGGCCGAAAAAATGGATTGCTCGATCGTCGGCACGAGCAGCCCGATGATCCGGCTTTTCTGCGACGCCAGGCCGCCGGCGATCAGGTTCGGGTAATAACCGAGGCGCGTCGCCGCCTCCTTGACACGCTGCGCCGTCTGCAGGCTCACGCGTCCCGGATTGCTGAAGGCGCGCGACGCGGACGCCATCGACACGCCCGCCTCCGCCGCCACGAGCTCCAGCGTGGAAACACCGCCGGTCGGGCGGCGCTTTCTCGGGCGATTGTCGGATTGATCGTTCATGCGTTCCTCGGGCGTGCCAGCAGGAGTCTAGCGCATTTGCGCCCATCGAACCGCCTCATCAAAAAAGTATACTTATAAAAAATAATAGATATACTTTCATAAGCAATGGAAAGCGCTTTCCCAGTTCGCAATAAAACAATACAAGGAGACATGGTGATGAAAAAGTTGTCGTTCCAGGCATCGTCGCTGGCCGTGCTGGTTGCGTCGTCGGTATCGGCTGTCAATGCGCAGGACCAGGATCCGAACAAGGTCGTCGTGACGGGCAGCCGCATCCGGGGCGTGGCGCCGGTCGGCTCGAGCCTGATCCAGGTCGGCATCGACGACATCAAGAAGTCGGGTGCGATGACCACGGCCGACCTGCTGAAGGAGATTCCGCAGGTCACGTCGATGGGCTTCAACGCCGAGGGTTCGCTCGGTGCCGCCGCGGCGGCGAACATCACGCGCGCCACTGCCCCGAACCTGCGCGGCATCGGCCCCCAGGCCACCCTGACGCTGCTGGACGGCCAGCGCGTCCCTGCCGCGGGCACGATGGGCAATATCGTCGATCCGTCGTTCCTGCCGCCCCTGACCTTGCAACGGATCGAAGTCATCGCGGACGGCGCGTCCGCGGTGTACGGCTCGGACGCGGTGGCGGGCGTGATCAACCTGATCCCCCGCAAGCACTTCCAGGGGCTGGAAACGATGATCCGCGCGGGCCATGCGGACGGTTACCATGACGCCCAGGCCGGGGCGATCGCCGGCAAGGCGTGGGGCGACGGCTCGGTCTTCGTGTCGTTCGACGTTGCGCACAACACCGGCATGCAGAACAGCGGCCGGTCGTTCATCGGGAGCGACCGGCGCCGTCTCGGCGGCGCCGACGCGCGCCCGAGCACCTGTGCGCCCGGGACGCTTTCCTACGGCGGCACGACCTATCCGCTGCGCGATGGCAATGGCCAGGGGCTGCTCCTGGCGAACCTTCAGAGCGGTCCCGCGAATCGTTGCGAGACCACGCCCTACACCACGCTGATTCCCGAAACCGATCGCGGCAGCGTCTTCGGTTACGCGGAACAGAAGCTGACCGACTCGATGAAGGTGTATGCCCAGGCATTCTATTATTCCCGCCGCTCGGCATCGGCCCGGGCGCTGTACACGATCACGAACTACACGGTCCCGAAGACCAACGCGTTCTATCCCGCCGACGCCGCCGCCAGCGCCACGCCCCTGCTGGCCAGCTATTCGTTCAGCGACCTGCTGGGCCCGGACTTCGCGAAGGTGACGAGCAAGGTCATGCAATTCCAGACCGGTATCGACGGCGATCTCGGCAACTACCATTACAAGGTGTCGGCCTCCACCGGGATGGGCGGCGACAGGGAAGAAAACCGCGCGGCCCTGAGCAATTACGCCCTCGCCCAGGCCATGGCGAGTTCCGATCCGGCCACCGCGTTGAACGTGTTCGGCGGGCCGCAGGCGATCCCGCGCGCGCTCGTGCAGCAACTGGCGACGGGTCAATCGATCATTCGCGGCAATACGCACCTGAACACGCTCGTCGCGGGCATCGACGGACCGCTGTTCGCGCTGCCGGGCGGCGAGGTACGTGCCGCCGCCGGCGCGGAAGTGCGCAGGGAAGCATCGGACGCCTATTTCTCGAACAACGCCAACAGCCGAACGAGCACGACGCCCGTGGTCCTGGCCAGTGACATCGCGCGCACGATCAAGGCGGTGTACGGCGAGGTGCTCGTGCCCGTGTTCGGAGCCGGCAACCGGTTGCCCCTGGTCGCCCAACTCGACCTGTCGCTTGCCGGCCGCTGGGAAAAGTACAGCGACGTCGGCACGACCACCAATCCGAAAGTGGGCGTGAACTGGAAACCCGTCGACGACGTGCTCGTACATGCGTCGTACGGCACGTCGTTCCGTGCGCCGTGGCTGTCCGAATCGAATCCGAACGCGTCCGGGTCCGGCGTCTATATCGGCCAGCAAACGGTGCCGGGACGCGGACTCGTGCCGACCGTGACGCTGGGCGGCGGCAATCCCGGCCTGCGGCCGGAAAAAGCGCGGACCAAGTCGCTCGGGATCGACTATTCCCCGTCCTCGATGCGGGGCCTGAAGGCCGGCCTGACGTATTTCGATATCTCGTACGACAACCAGATCGTCGACGGCTTCGGATTGCAGGGGAACTACCTGCTCGATCCCGTGACGTATGCGAAATATGTCGCCTACCCCGGCGCGCCCAATTACGCCGCCCTGAAGAATCTCGTCGAGAGCTCCCCGTTCACGACGCCCGGCACGATCAACTACACCAATGCCGCGATCATGGATGCGCGCCGCACCAATACCGCCGCGGTGAAGGTCGATGGCCTGGACCTCGCGCTGAGCAACGTATGGCGCCTCGACGCCGGGATCACGTTCACCCTGCGCGGCAATCTGACTCACTACCTCAAGTACGACGAAGCGCCGAACGCCAGGGTCTTCCTCGACCGTAACAATGTGATCGCTTACCCGGCCAGGAATTCCGGCCGCATCAGCGGTGCGTGGAAGGTCGGCGGCATGTCGGCGCAACTGGCCGCCAATTACACGAACAGCTATCGCAACAACCTCTCCACCCTGATGCCGACGGTCGGTGCCTATACGACGGTGGACATGGATCTTGCGTACAGCTTCGCGAGCGGCACGGCGCTGGACGGCATCCGCGTGTCCCTGAATGCCCGCAACCTGTTCGACAAGGCGCCGCCCGCGGCCGATTACGGCAACGGTTACGACCCGTCGAAAGCAAGCGCCCTCGGGCGCGTCCTGGCCCTCACGGTCGACAAGGCCTGGTAAGGAAAACCCCATGAACGATTTCGATCCCACCCTGCCGGAAACCCTGGAGACGCCGTACGCACTGTACCGCGAGCTGCGTGCCAGCTGCCCGGTCGCCCATACGATTGAGCTCGGCGGCTTCTGGGCGTTGACGCGCCACGAGGACGTCGCCCGGGCCGCCGCCGACTACGCCACCTATACGACCACCGTGCAGAACGTCGTGCCCAGGGTCGCGGCGTCCGGACGGCGCCCGCCCCTCCACCTGGATCCGCCCGACCACACGCCGTACCGCAAGGCGATCACGCCGCTCCTCGCCGGCAAGCGCGTCGACCGGCTGCGGCCCTACATCGAACGCCTCTGCAACGAGCTGCTCGATCCCCTGGTGGCGCAGGGCGGCGGCGACATGTGCGGCGACTACGCCTCCGTGGTGCCGATCCGTGTGTTCGCCGAATGGATGAATTTGCCGCTCGAACAGGCCGAATGGCTGGCGGACGTCGCGCGCAAGTATGCCCGCGCGGTCGGCATGTCCGACCCGGAAGCGACGAAGGACAACAGTGCGCTGCTCTACGACCTGGCCGTGCACCTGCTGGACGATCGCAAGGCGCATCCGCGCGACCCGGCTGACGACGTGACGGCCGCGCTGCTGGCCGTGCGGGTGGACGGCGCGGCGCTGCCCGACGACATGATCGTCGGCACGATCCGCCAGGTGCTGGTGGTCGGCATCATCGCGCCGCAGATCGTGTTCGGCGCGATCGTGGTCCACCTGGCGAACGACCGGGACCTGCAGGACCGCCTGCGCACGGACCGCGCCGCGATCGCGCCGGCGGTCGAGGAATTCCTGCGCCTGTACACGCCCTACCGCGGCTTCGCACGGACCGCCACGCGCGACGTCACGCTGCATGGCGTGACGATTCCCGCGGGCGAGGCGATCGCCCTGGTCTACGCGTCGGCCAATCGCGATGCCGCCGTGTTCGACGACGCGGAGACGTTCCGGCTCGACCGCCCGAACATGAAGGAATCCGTCGCCTTCGGGCGCGGGCCGCACATGTGCCCGGGTGCCGGCCTGGCCCGGCTGCAGCTTGCCGTCGCGCTGGAAGCGCTCCTCGACCGCACGACCCGCTTCACGCTCGCCGGCGAGGTCGTGCCCGCCCGCATGCCGGAAATCGGTCCCGTCGCGGTGCCCGTCGCATTCGCAGGGAGGGCCGCATGAAACGGCTGTCGATCGAGTGGCTTTTGCTGATCTACTTTCTCGCGTACGCGCCGTATGCCGTGTTGACGAAGCTGATCACGAGTCCCAGGAGCGGCGTCGTGAGCCGTCCGCTGTCCGGTCTCGAGACATTACCGGTCGCGCTGACGCTCAGCAGCGCGCTGCTCGTCGTGTTCATCTGGCGCTCGGGCTGGTGGCGCGCGGCGACGCCGATGCGCGGGCTGGGCGGTTTTCCCGGCGCGACCGGCGCGACCGCCCTCGCCGGCGTCGGCGCGACCCTGCTGCTCGTGTCGGTGCCGCTCTCGTACACCTTTGCCGGCGTGAGCATCCCGTTCGTGCAGCTGCTGATGCGCGGGGACATCATCATCATCGCGCCGATCGTCGACCTCCTGTGCGGCCGCAAGGTCCGCTGGTACTCGTGGGTCGCGTTCGCGCTCGTGCTGACGGGCCTTGCGATCAACGTGACGGCGCGCGACGGTTTCCATGTCCCTCCCCTTCTCGTGCTGATCATCGTCCTGTACACGATCGGCTACTTCATCCGCCTGTTCGTCATGACCCGGATCGCGAAGAATGCCGACCCGGCGGCGACCCAGCGCTATTTCGTCGAGGAGCGGGTGGTGTCGATTCCCCTGTCGCTCCTGGTGCTGGCCGTCATCGCCCTCGCCGTCCCGGGGCCGCAGGGCGAACAGGTGCATGCCGGCTTCACGCGCGCATGGTCGTCCGACGCCATCTGGCTGCTGGTCATCCAGTCGGTGGCGCTGTTCGTCATTTCCATCGTGTCCGCACTGATCCTGCTCGACAAGCACGAGAACACCTATTGCGTGCCGCTCGAACGTTCGGCATCGATCATCGCGGGCGTCGTCGCGTCGTACGTCCTGGCGATCGGTTTCGGACTGCCTTACCCGACCCGGGCCGAACTGCTCGGTGCCGCCCTGCTGGCGATCGCCGTCGTCGTGCTCTCCCTCGGCCCACGCCTCGGCCAGCCGCGCGTGCTGTTCATGAACCAACCGGATTCCCGACCATGAAGCGACTCCTGACTCTCCTGCTGGCGGCCGTGCCGCTGGCGTCAAGCGCGGCCGGGGCGCCGCGCCATCTCGAAGGACGCCTGCCCAGCGGCGCCACCTGGGTGTTCGACGTGCCGGACGCGTGGAACGGCAAGCTCCTGCTGTTCAGCCACGGGTATGCGCGCGGCCCCGACAACCCGGCCCGCAACGTCGCCGGCGCCGAACAGGAGGCGCTGCTGGCGGCCGGCTACGCATTGGCCGGCTCCTCCTACGCGCGCACCGGCTGGGCCGTGGAGGAGGCGATCCCGGACCAGCTGGCGACGCTCGACGCCTTCGCCGCCGCGGTCGGCAAGCCCGCACGCACCTATGCCTGGGGCAGTTCGATGGGCGGCCTGGTCACCATCGCCCTGGTCGAGCGCGCGCCGGCACGCTTCGACGGCGCGCTCGCGCTGTGCGCCTCCGCGGGCGGCACGGTCGGCATGATGAACGCGGCACTCGACGGGCCGTGGGTGCTGCGCACGCTGGCCGCGCCGGAGGCCCCGCTGCCGGTGTTGTTGACGAGTTCAGGCGAGCAGATGCGCAAGGACCTGGCCGCGTGGCGGACGCTGCTCGATGCGCAGCAAGCCACGCCCGCGGGACGCGCCCGCATCGCGCTCGCGGCGACGCTGGCGCAAGTGCCGGGGTGGACGCCGCAGCCCGTCGATGACGCCGCCCGCGTGCGCCTGCTGGCCGACGGTTTCCTGCCCGCGACGATGCTGCCGCGCGAGGAGCAGATGCAGCGCGCGGGCGGCAATGCATCCTGGAATACCGGGATCGACTATGCCGTCCTGCTGGAACGTTCGGGGCAGTCGGACTTCGTGCGCCGGATGTACGTCGCCGCCGGGCTGGATCTCGGCGCGGACCTGGCCCGGCTGGCCGGCGCGCCGCGCATCGCGGCCGACGACCGCGCGGTGGCGTACATGCGGCGGTTCTACGCGCCGACCGGGAAGGTCGCCGCGCCGGTCCTGCTGCTGCAGGCGGCCAATGACCCGGTGACGCTGGTCGAGATGACCGGCGACTACGCGCAGCGCGTACGCGCGCAAAGCGGCGACGGCATGGTGCGCGCGGCCTATCTCGGCCAGACCGGCCATTGCAACTTCACGTCGGACCAGACGCTCGGCGCGCTCGACGCGCTGGTACGGCGCAGCGAAAGCGGCCAGTGGAAAGTCGCGCTGCCGCGCCAGGTCGACTACCAGCCGGCCCCTTTCCTGCGCCACTGGCCCGACTGATCGATCACTTCGAGGAGACACGCATGCGCAATCCGCTTCACGCTTTCGCACTCACGCTCACCCTCGGCGCCGGCGCTGCGCTCGCCGCGCCGGCCGTCATGGAAGCAGACGCCGGCCTGCCGACCCACACGGTCTACCGGCCGGCACGGCTGCCGGCCGACCCGCTACCGATCGTCGCCTTCGCGAACGGCGGCTGCGAGAACGCCGGCAACCGGTTCCGTCCATTTCTGACGGAAATCGCGTCGCATGGCTACCTGGTGGTCGCGATCGGCCCGATCGTGCCGGCAGGGGACAAGGCGGTGCGCGTCGCGCCGGCGCCGGGATCGCCGGCCGCCGCGCATCCGGAGCTGGCGGGGAGCACCTCGCTGGCGCCGGGGTCGACGCGGCCGTCCCCCACGTACGCGGCCCAGCTGATCCAGGCGATCGACTGGGCCATCGCGGAGAACGCCCGTCCCGGTAGCCCGTATCACGGCAAGCTCGATCGCTCACGCATCGCCGTGATGGGGCAATCCTGCGGCGGCCTGCAGGCGATCGACGCGGCACACGATCCGCGCGTGCGCACGCTCGCGGTGCTGAACAGCGGCGTCTTTCCGGCCAACGGGCGCAGCTGGGAAATCGCCGCCGCGCATGCGGACATCGCGGACCTGGCGACCCTGCACGGCAGCGTGTTGTACCTGACCGGCGACCCGCAGGACGCCGCCTTCCCGCAGTCGGAAGACAACTACGCGCGCACGAACCACACCCCCGCGGTGCGACTCTGGCGCGAGAACACGCCGCACATGGGCACGTACCGCGAAGAGAACGGCGGTGCCTTCGGTACGGTGGTTGTCGCGTGGCTCGACTGGCAGCTCAAGGGAGACCGCAACGCGGCGCACCAGTTCCTGGGCGCCGGCTGCGGCCTGTGCACACGGCCGGAATGGCATGTGCAGAGCAAGGGGTTTTGACGACGTCAGCGTCCGGCGGCCACGTAAGGACCGACCACGACGCCCACGAATCCGCCCGCCTTCTGCGTCGACAGGAAGCGGATATCGAGCTTGTCGGCCAGGGTCGTCGTCGTATTCCCGTCGCGGTAGCGGTAGCTGGCCTCGCCGCCGTTCATGTCCATGACGAGTTCGACCCGTTTGGACGCAACGGGCTTGCTGGCGACCAGTGTCTCCTTGCCGCCCTCCGTCTTGTACAGGGCCACCACGTTCTTCCCGGCGCTGCGCGCCACGCCGAGGAACACGTGGTTGCCGTCGTCCTGCATGGCGACGAGGCCAGCACGGTCCCCATCGTGCTGCGGCACGAAGTCGACGACGGTCGATACGGTGGCGACGTGGTGCTGCTGGCGCCGGCCGACGAAGGCGGGCACGCCGCGCAGGTCGCCCAGCGGCGCGCCGGTACGCAGAACCAGTGCGCCGCGTTCGACGGAGTACAACGGCGCACGCGGAATGCGGATGCCGATCCAGGCCGAGGACAGCGGGCCATCGAATTCGTCGACGTACGCGAAGTTGCCGCTGGTGGGCACCGGCGCGGGCGGTTGCGCCGGCAGGGCGGGCTTGGCGACGGCATACGGCACCGTCTTGCCCTGCTCCAGGATCAGCGGCCAGCCATCCTTCCAGTCGACGGGCAGCATGAAGGTTTCGCGCCCGATGTTAAAGAAATTGCCCGGATAAGGCCGCGTCGCCAGGAAGACAGCCCACCATTGTCCGTTCTGCGTCTGGACGAAATCGGCGTGGCCGGCCGTGGTGACGGGATGCGGACGTTTCGGATCCAGGTCACGCTGCGTCAGGATCGGATTGACGGGCCCCGGCACATAGGGTCCCGTGACGGTGTCGGACCGGAGCACGACTTCGGAGTGGTTGTCGGCAGTTCCGCCTTCGGCGCAGATGAGGTAGTAGTGGCCATCCTTCTTGAAGATGTGCGGGCCCTCGATCCAGATCGGCCGCTTGTCGGGCGCCACGCCGCCGTCGACGAGGACTTTCGGCTTGCCGGCGAACTGCAAAGTGCGCGGGTCCAGCTCCGCGATCCAGATCGCGCGATGGCCGTCGTAGCGCGGCTGGCCTTCCGGGGCATTGTTGTATACGACGTAAAGCTTGCCGTCATCCCAGACGAGGGACGGATCGATGCCCTGCAAGCCCCGGATCGTGACCGGTTGCGACCACGGGCCGGCCGGATCCTTTGCCGTGATGACGAAACTCCCGGTGCCGCCCGGGCAGCTCGAACACGTGGTGACGATATAGAACGTGCCGTCGTGGTAAGAGATGTCCGGCGCATAAATGCCCTGCGATGCGCGCACGCCGGTGAAATCGACCTGGCCGGGGCGGTCGAGCGCGTTGCCGACCTGCGTCCAGTTGACGAGATCTTTGGAGCGGAAGACGGGCAATCCCGGGAAATTCGTGAACGAGGAATTCACCAGGTAGTAATCGTCGCCCACGCGCGTGATCGACGGGTCCGGGTAATAGCCGCTCAATATCGGATTGACGAACTCGCCGGCGCGCGGCCGGACGTTTTCCTGGGACTGGCCCCGGTAGGAAAACCGCTCGAAGCGCGCGACGGTCGCGCCCGGGGCGTCTGCTGCAACGGCTGGCGCCATGGAAGAGGCGGTACCCAGGGCCAGTGCGCCCAGGAGACACATGGCCCGTACGGAATATTTTTTCATGTGGATCGAGCTCCCGATGCTGGACCAGCCTGTGCGCTGTTCCGGTTCTTGCGTGGGAGCCACTCTATGTCAACTAATTATCCAAAACCAATGCTTTGTTTGGATTGATTAATACACAAACGGTATTGATCAGGTACCCGGGCGTCATCCATGCCGAACTGCCCTACCAGCGCCACGAGCCGGTCGGCCTGCTGCTGCAGGCGGTCCGCGGCCGCGCCAGCATGAAGTCGACGCTGGCGACGCCCTGGAACCGGCCCTCGATAAGGAACCGCAAGCAGGCCGGAGACCGCATAACATATATGCCTTATACTTGTCTGGACCATGCGCCTGACATCCTTCACCGACTATACATTGCGTACGCTGCTTCATCTCGGTAGCCACCAGGACCGCCTCGTCACCATCCAGGAAATCGCGGACCTGCACGGCATATCGAGGAACCACCTGATGAAAGTCGTGTTCGAACTGGGCCGCAGCGGCGTCATCGAGACCGTCCGGGGGCGCTCCGGTGGTTTTCGCTTGGCGCATGCGCCGAAGGACATCAACCTCGGCGACGTCATCCGCAATAGCGAAACCGACTTCTACATGGCCGAATGTTTCAATCCGGACGGCGCGCCCTGCGGACTGACCGGCGCCTGCCGCCTGAAAGGCGTCCTGCAGGACGCGACGGCAGCGTATCTCGCCGCACTCGACCGCCGTACGCTGGCCGACCTCCTGCCGGAACCGCCGCCGCGCGAGACCCCGATCAAGGTACACCGTAAAAAGACCGTCCGCTGACGGTGCGCCGGTCTTGGCGCCGGCGAGGAAAATATCGTCGTACCTGGACTGGATCTTGTAGATGCCGGGCTTACGCAGGCGGATGGGCGGCCTCGATCGCCGGATAGAACTCGGTGTCTTCGCGCTTCATGCGTTCGAACAGCACGCGCAGGACACGGTTCGCGTCGGCACGAAAGCCTTCAGGATTGGCTTCGACACGGTTCGCGAGATTCCACCTGGTAGCGAACTCAAAATACGCGCTGGCGATGCCGTCCATCTCGCGCTGGTAGCGTTCCCCCAATCTCGCGAGCCTGGGATTCACGTCGCTCGCGAGCCCCGGGTAGAGAACGCTGTCTTCGACCCTGAGGTGGAGCTTCACAGTGCCGCTCAGCTTGACGACATGCGCGGCGATGGACGCGGCGTTTTCCACGATCCCACCCTGCGTCGCCTCGCGCAGGCGAGCGATGCCGTCAAGGATGGCGATGTGCTGCGCTTTGAATTTGTCGATGTTCATGACAGGTTCGGGTTGTCGGAATGGCTCAAGTCTAGGGGATTTCCCTTAAACATGCAAATGAAATACTTCTTTAAAACCAACACGCAATCTGGCGGGGCCGGTTAGAACGGAGAACCCTGCGGCCGGCCATGCTCGATTACGTAGCGCGTCATCTCGACGGATCGTGTTGCGAAGGCGCCGGGCACCCTCCCGCCGGCGAGGTGGCACATCAAACTGCATACCTGCTTTCGCAGCTCGGCCGCCTACGACGTGCTCGATCCATCGCATCTGGTGCCGCGACCTGATTCTGACTCGCGCGTCCGTGACTCCGTCGGCAATGGCGATGCCTCGTTCGCACGCTTGCGACATCGACTGGAAACCGATTAATGCAGCCCTTGGCTACGATAAATATCGCAGCTAAAAATCAGCGTTTGAAAAAATATACGGTTAAAAGTAGCCACAAAACATTGCTGAAGACGATAGACAAATGAATTCCGGCCCGCTTCGCTGAATGCATGAATTCGCTCCCTTCCAGCGTATGAACATCCATAACATCGTCCGCGGCCAACTAACAAGTGACCGCCATCCAGACGACCCACCTATCTACGCTTGGTATCCGTGCGATTCAATAAGCGTATCCATTCCCAATCCTTCTCTGTGACGAGGCTGAAGTCAACGCTCGCGCCGTAATGACAAATGTTGCATGTTAGCGCACAACATTTTGTTGATAGCGAACCGGTCCCCGTGTGCTTACAGAGCGTAGAACAAAGGAATCCAAATATTGTATTGACTGAATCAAAATTAGAATTGGCATTTTGTTAATGCGAAAAGATACCGTTATATGGCGCCGGCGCGAACCCGCTCTATTCCGCCGGAACAAAAAATATTCAATAAACGGAGATAAGCTTGAAAAACCATAGAACACCATGCCAACCCCGCGGCCGTGTCGGATCCAACGTTTTTACGCTCACGCTGCTGGCGGCGCTCATTTCGAATGCCTACGCACAATCCGCGTCCGAATCGGATAAAACCGCCGCAAAGGAGAATGTCGAGAAAGTCACCGTGACCGGTTATCGCAGTTCGCTGGCCCTGTCTGCGAACGAAAAGCGCGAGAATATCGGCTTGAGCGATACCGTGTTTTCGGAAGACATGGGCAAGTTCCCCGATCCGAACATCGCGGACGCGTTGTCGCGCGTACCCGGTGTGACGGTCACCCGGGCGTCGATCGATGGCGAGGGCATGAACGTCTCGATCCGCGGCATGGGCCCGGCATTTACCCGGGTGCTGCTGAACGGTGCGCCGATGGCGTCCGCATCGGCGGGCAGCTGGGGCGGCAATATCAGCGCCAACCGGGAAGTCGACATGGACTTTCTTCCGTCCGAACTGTTCCGCAGCGCGACGGTGTACAAGAGCCAGCAAGCCAGCGTCATCGAGGGGGGCATCGCGGGAACCGTGGACATGCGCAGCGTCCGGCCATTCGATAAAGCCGGCTTCCGGTCGGCCTTTACGCTCAGCGGCAATTACCGCGACAGGGACAAGAAGCCGGGTACGACGGGTTCGGCCCTGATCAGCAATACCTGGAACACCAGCAGGTTCGGCAAGTTCGGGATCCTGGGCGGCGTCGCCTGGGGCATGACCAAGTACCGTACCGACGCATTCGACACCGTCGACATGCGGAATCTCCAGTTGAAATCGTTCCAGGCCAACGCCGCGGACAACCCGAACAGCACGGGGGGCGGGTCGCAATCGACACCGGACAAGGTGCCGGCAGGCCTGCCTTTGAACCTGTTGCCGGATTACGCCCGTTCCGTCCTCGTGCCTGGCGCCACGATCGACCGGGCGATGTTATTGGCGCTCAACCCGGGTGCCACCATCCAGCAGATCGACAATGGACTGATGGGCCGCCTGGGCCGGCATCAGGTGTTCGAAGGCCAACGCCGCCGCGCAGGCGAAGTGATCAGCGTGCAATGGCAGCCGAACGAGGACTGGAACCTCTACTTCGACACGGTGTTCGCGCAAAAGCGCAATGAGATGGAATGGCAGGCAATGAACGTGGGCACACGTGCCAATACGCCGATCCCCATCGGCATGGAATTCGACCGCAGCGATTGCACGATCGGTTGCGTCATTACGAAAGCGACCCTGGCCAACACGTTCTGGGGACTGGAATACCGCCCGGATATCGACAAGACCAAGTTCCGCAGCCTTAACCCCGGCTTCGAGTGGCGCCCGAGCGACAAGTGGACGATCGACGGCGCATTCAACTACACGCTCAGCAAGTTCTCCCGCGACATGCCGCAGGTTAAGGTCGCGACGATGGCAGCGCCGTCGGTCATTACCTACGACAACACGACGCCCGGCCAACCGCCGACGTTCACCGGCAACCTGAACCCCAACGATCCGAGCAACTTCGGCTGGTACCAGGCGGGCCAGGGCATGTCGGGCCTGGTCATGGATTTGTACGAACGCAGCAATTCGACCCGCGGCACGCGCCTGAACGTCAAATGGGGCGACGACGACTTCAGTATCAAGGTCGGCGGCACCTACGACGATATCGAACGGCGTTACCGCAGCTATACGGTCGCCGATGCCTGGGCCAACGTTACTTGTGGCAACAACCTCAACTATACGTTCTTCGGTCCCAACACCCAGATCCAGTCGCCCGGTTGCGACGGACGGTACGCCCCGGGGCCGATGACGAATGCCGCCACCGCCTATCCGGGCTACGGTACGGGTTCTTCAGCCGGCCAGACCACGCCGCTGGCGTACCTCGGCTCGCTCGTCCCGAATACAGCACTGGCAAATTACCTGCAGCCGACGGACCATGGTTTCATTACCCTAGACTGGAACAAGTTCGCCAAAGACACCAATTACCAATATTTCCGCGACAACATTTACAAAGGTTTCTATAGCGGCAGTGGCGGCTACATCCGTGAAGCCGTGGGTGGCGCCTATGTCGAAACGAATGGCCGGCTGAACGTGTATGGCCGGACCCTGCGCTTCAACGCCGGCGTCCGCTATGCCCGTACGCGGCAGACGATCGGCGACCTCGCGGCCACTGCGGATCCTCGCAACGCGACGCTGCAAAACGGCGGCCTCTATCCTTCCGTTGGAACCTGGTCGTACGAAACCGTGACTTACCACAACCTGCTGCCGTCGGCGACGCTCGCCTATAACATCACGCCGAAGATGATTGCCCGGATTGCCGCGTCGAAATCGATGACGCGGGCGAATCCCGCCGACCTGCGCCAGACCAGGCTCTCCATCGGCGACCAGGGCGCGCGCCAGGGCAGCATCACCAATCCGGATCTCAAACCGTTCCAGGCCAATAACCTGGACCTGGGTCTGGAATACTATATGTCGCGCGACTCCTATCTGGCCTTGGGCGCGTTCGCCAAGGACATCGTCGACCGTCCCGGTACGCACATCGTGCAGTACACGCTCGCCCAGCTGAACCAGATCTATGGCACGGTCGGCCTGACGGCAGCGCAACAGCAATCCGTCGATGCGAGCGGTGGCCCGGACAAGCACCTGGTCGAGATCACCGAGCCCTACAACATCGCCACGAAGCTGAAGATTCGCGGTGTCGAACTCACCTGGCAGCAAGCGCTGGATATGTTGCCGGTGAAGGGCTTCGGCTTTACCGGTAACTTTACCTACACCAGGCAGAAAGACGAGACCCCGAATGCGCCGCCCGTCTCCGGCGTGCCGCCACGCACCAACAACCTGACCCTGTATTACGAGCGTAACGGGGTGAACCTGCGCGTGACGCGCCAGTACCAGGCATCCACGGTCGTCAACGTCAACACCGGCCTGACGGTACCAGGGGGCGCCTACGCGTACAGTACCGGGCGCCAGCAGGTGGACTTGTCAGCAGGCATGAATCTGAAAAAGGTCTTCGGTTTCGGTTACAACACGGACCTGACGTTGAGTGTATGGAACGTGAACAACGCGATCAGCCAGACCTACACGCAATTCAACGGCGCCGTGTTCAACCAAAATATCCCTGGCCGCAGTTATACGCTGTCACTGCGTAGTACCTTCTAACACTTTCTGCCGCCCCGCAGTCGCGGGGCGGCGTCCGACTGTCTCCGCACGATGTCAAGGCTCATACTGGATCGCTCTACACTCGGCGCCCGTCCCTCGCGTACGGACCGCACTTGCCGAAGAAGCGCATGTATCGCCAGGCCCGCCATGTCGGCAACCGGATATTTCAGCGTCGTCAGTTCGGGCCAGTTCGATGTTGCAATCGTGGTGTTACCGAAACCCGTCACAGTCAGATCGCTGGGGACATTCAAGCCGAGACGAAACGCGACCGCGACTGCCGCAGCTGCCATGTCGTCGCTGCTTGCGAAAATCGCCGTTGGACGCTTCGATAAACCGAGCAATCGTTGTGCCGCATCCAGGCCTGATCGATAAGTGAAGTCGCCGCACACGACAAGATGATCGGACCCGTCTACCCCATTTTCGTCGACAGCGCGACGATATCCTTCCAGGCGACGGATGCCGACCATATTATCCCTGGGTCCGGAGATGAAGCCGATTCGATGATGGCCGAGACGAATCAGGTGGCTTGCCATTTTGTATGCCGCCTCGCGGTCGTCGCCATAAACGGCGCTGACATGCTCGTCGCTGAATGCGGACCCAATCACTACGGAAGGCATGTCCGGTGCGCAGAAAGCTCTTGTTGGCATTTCGTCCGAATAGGGTGGTGGCAAAAAGATCACCCCGTCGACCCGTATGTCCCTGGTAACGACCAAATTCACATTATTGACGACAGATTGATTAAAGAGATTCAGCAGGAATTCGCTCAGAAAACGGGAATCCTGGTTGTGAACGACACCGATCCGGACAGTTCTGGAACCGGCCAGAATGCGCGCCTGATCATTCGGCGCGTAGTGCAGTGCCTCGAGCGCAGCGGCGACCTTGCGCCGGGTACGCTCAGTGACTGCCGACTCTCCGTTCATGGTTCTCCATACGCTCATGACGGAGACGCCGGCGAATCTCGCGACGTCGGCAAGCGTTGGAATTTCGCCGTGAGCAAAACTTCGGCACGTATCGTCGATCCGAGATTTTTTCATGGTTCGAACCCAGGGAGGTTTCGTGCGGATCTGCGCGCCACCACAAGCAACAATATGTCAAAAAAATGCCCTGTCTGCCTTTCGGTGAACAGGGCATTAATACCCGATTCCGGGCGAGAGGAGACGAGAAACCGAGGTACGAAACCATATTACAGCAACACACCGAATAACCCGATTCAAATCGTATTCCTGCCGATACAACGAATGAATTGAGTGAAATCCGGTATTGGATCGTTCAATGGACAGGCCGGGAGCGGCGAAGTACCCCGGCAGAAAAATCTGCACAAAAAATACGATTATTGTATTTCACCATACAATAAATGCATGGATTAGTATTGATAACTGCACTACCCTAAGTATGATCGGACCAAACGGCATCCACCCCGAACCCGGTCTGTTTTATCAATACGCCAACCGGTACGCTGTGCTCGCGCACGGCAGGTCTTTCCTGGAGGAACCAAAATAAACAATCTCGATAATCTTCACGCCGGCTGACTCATGATTTAAGGAATAAATCGATGTTTGAATTAAGTCAGCTCCGTTGTTTCGTTGCCGTGGCCGAGGAATTACATTTCAGTCGCGCCGCGGAAAGGTTGAATATGACTCAACCTCCCCTCAGTCGCCAAATCAGGCTTTTGGAACACCACGTTGGCGCGCAACTTCTCGAACGAAATAGCAGAGTAGTACGTCTTACCGCCGCCGGGAAAGCGTTTTTACCCGAGGCAACGCAGATTTTACGCTTCGCGGAGCAGGCCTCTTTAAAAGCGCGTCGTGTCGCAAAAGGAGAGCAAGGGGCGCTGACGATCGGTTTCACGTCCGCTTCCGGATATAGCCTGCTTCCGGAAGTCGTCCGTCGCTTACGCGATTGCCGTCCCGGTATTGCACTTTCCCTTAAAGAGCTGGTCAGTACCAGCCAGGTCGAGGCGCTGAATGCCAGACAACTGGACATTGGCCTGATGCGCCCTCACCTTTTGAATAACGAGCTGGAAAGCAAGGTCCTTCTCAGCGAACCGCTCATGCTCGCCGTGCCTGCCGAATCCGTTGATCAGTGGCCAAAAGAACCGACGCTCGATTGCCTTCACGGAAAGCCGTTCGTCATGTATTCACCACAGGAAGCCAGGCCCTTTTATCACATGCTGAACGCCCGTTTTCAAAGCGCAGGCGTGATTCCGGACATCGTCGAGCATGTCGGCCAGGTCCACACGATGCTGGCGCTCGTGCGCGCCGGACTCGGCGCCGCACTGATCGCCGAAAGCGCAACGAGCCTGCAATTCAATAACGTTGCTTTTCTTCCGATACAAACGGAGCCTGTCGAGACGATTGGCGCCTGGCGCCGGGACAACGACAATCCCGCGCTTGGTCTTTTCCTGGAAGAGGTCTTGCCATCGTTTGGCTCGAACGAATAGCCGAGGCCAACATTCAATTAGTGGATCAATCGAGTCATTGATTGATTTGGACAGAATAGGCTAGAAGTATAAGATCGTTTCAGCTTGTCAACGCCATCGATCACTTCCAGCTTACTCATGAATAGTGCCGTCAAGAATGCTCCCGTCGTAACCGATCTGCGCGTCGTACCTGTTGCCGGCCAGGACAGTATGCTGCTGAACCTGAGCGGCGCCCATGGCCCCTGGTTCACACGCAACGTCATTATCCTGACCGACAGCAGCGGCAATACGGGCCTCGGGGAGGTACCTGGCGGCGAGAGCATTCGCCGCACGATCGACGATGCGCGAGCGCTCGTCGTCGGCAAATCGCTTGGCGAGTACAACAGCGTGCTGGGCGCCATGCGGACGGCGTTTGCGGACCGCGACGCCGGCGGCCGGGGCACGCAGACCTATGATCTGCGTACGGCCATCCACGCGGTAACCGGCGTCGAATCGGCGCTATTGGACTTGCTGGGCCAGTTTCTGGGCGTTCCCGTAGCGGCCCTGCTGGGAGACGGGATTCAACGCGACGCCGTCGACATGCTCGGCTACCTGTTTTATATCGGCGACCGTGACCGGACAACGCTGGGTTACCGCGCCGAGCCCGCTGGCGAGGATGCCTGGCTGCGTCTCCGTAACCAGCCGGCCCTGACCCCCGACGCAGTCGTGAAGCTTGCGGAGGCGGCCCATGCCCGCTATGGCTTCAATGATTTCAAGCTCAAGGGCGGTGTGTTTTCCGCCAACGAAGAGATGGACGCCGCGATCGCCTTGCATGAGCGGTTTCCCGATGCCCGCGTCACGCTCGATCCAAACGGGGCATGGTCGCTGAGCGAGGCGATCCGGGTCTGCCGCGACCGGGGCAACGTGCTTGCCTATGCCGAGGATCCTTGCGGCGCCGAGAACGGTTTTTCGGGACGTGAAGTCATGGCGGAGTTCCGGCGCGCGACGGGTCTGCCGACCGCCACCAACATGATCGCGACCGATTTCCGCCAGATGGCACATTCGATCCAGCTGCAGTCCGTCGATATCCCGCTGGCGGATCCCCATTTCTGGACGATGCAGGGATCCGTTCGCGTCGCGCAGCTGTGCGAGATGTTCGGCCTGACCTGGGGATCGCACTCGAACAATCATTTCGATATTTCGCTCGCCATGTTCACCCATGTGGGAGCGGCTGCGCCTGGCCGTGTCACCGCGATCGACACGCACTGGATCTGGCAGGACGGCCAACGCCTGACGAAGGAACCCCTGAAGATCGAGGGAGGCGCGGTACGGCTGCCGCAAAAACCGGGGCTCGGCATCGACATCGATATGGTCGAGCTTGAAAAAGCCCATCAGGATTACAAGAACCTGGGGACGGGCGTCCGCGACGACGCGGCCGCAATGCAATTCCTGATCCCCGGCTGGAAATTCGATAACAAGCGCCCCTGCATGTTGCGTTGATTCCAGCAAGCGCCAGTGCAATGCATTGAACCCTCGAGGCCTTTTCCGCATGTCGCGAATCGAACGGTTGCGTGAATACGCATCGCCGACAGGGTTTGTATTTTTTATTTGTTTATAAAAATAAACTTTGGAGACTCTATGAACAGCAGCACGAATCGTTTACGACACGACGCCCGTACGGGCACCCGCATCCTGCAACTCACTATCCTGGCAAGCATGGTGTCCGCCGCCTATGCCCAGGAAGCGGCGCCGATGGCCCCGCAGACGGTGACCGTGACGGGTTACCGCGCCTCGCTGGCCTCCTCCGCGCGCGACAAGCGCGAAGCCACCGGCTTCCAGGACTCCATCTTCGCCGAGGACATCGGCAAGTTCCCGGATACGAATATCGCCGAATCGCTGAATCGCATCCCGGGCGTCCAGGTATCGCGTGAAATCACGGGCGAAGGCGTCAACGTCCAGATCCGCGGTCTCGGTACGAGCTTCACGAAAGTGCTGTTGAACGGCGCGCCCGTCGCCGTTGCGTCGACCGGCACGACCGACGCCCAGAGTTCGAACCGCGAGGTCGACCTCGACCTGCTGCCGACTGACCTGTTCACGAAACTGACGGTCAGCAAGAGCCCGACGGCATCGATGCTGGAAGGCGGCGCTGCCGGCGTCGTCGACATGCGCAGCGCGCGCCCGTTCGACCACAAGGGCGACTTCAATTCGTTCAACGTCGTCGGCACGCGCAGCCAGGTCGCGGGTAAATGGGGTAACCGGGGTTCGCTGGTATCGAGCCGCACCTGGAACAACACCTGGGGCCTGCTGGGCGGCATTGCCTGGGGCAGCACCAAGGTCCATACGACCGGCTACGAGACCATCGGCTACACGAACCCAAATCTCTCGGCCGCCCAAAACAACAGCCCGACGCGCAACAATACCGGCGGCGGCAACTTCACGATTCCGGCCACCGTACCGTCCAATGCGGGCAACGGACTGACGCCGGGCGCCCCCATCGACCAGGCGTTCCTGCTGGCCCACAACCCGGGCCTGACCATCCAGCAAATCGACAACGCGCTGATTCCGCGCCTGGGACGCAGCATGGCCGAGTACGGCGACAAGGGCAAGATCACCGCCGTCCTGTCCGGCGAATATCGCCCGAGCGACAGCCTGCACTTCTATGTCGACTCGATGTTCAGCGAAAAACACAATACGCTGGAGCGCACCGACACCTCGTGGGTCGGCCGCAACGGCGCCGTCATTCCGCTCAACATGAAAGTGTCGGGTGGCGACTGCGCCAATGGCTGCGTGGTGGAAAGCGGCACGTTCGCCAATGCCCAGTACTTCCTCGAGTATCGTCCCTATAACGAACGTGTACGCCTGATCGGCGTGAACCCCGGCTTCGAATGGAACCTGTCCGACAAACTGAAGATGGACGGCCAGGTGAACTACACGCGCTCGACCTTCACGCGCCAGTCGCCCACCGTCGGTCCCGTCACGGCACAGAATTCGGGCACGACCATCGATTATCAGAACGGCGCGCTCCCGAGCATTACCAGCAACGTCGACACCTATGATCCGGCCAGCTGGGTCCTCAATACCTCGCAAGGCGGTCGCGTCAGCATCAATGCCGAAGAGCGCATGACCAGGACGCAAGGCGTGCGGTCGTCCCTGACGTGGGGCGACAAGGCCTTCAGCATCAAGGGCGGCTTCGCGTATGACGACATCATGCGCCGCATTACCGCACGCGACAACACGACGGCATGGCAGAACCTGGTCTGCGCCAACTCGGCCAATTGCCAGGGCCCCGGTTCGCTCGGCCTGGGCATTGCCAACTACCTGGTCCAGGGTCCGGACAACCTGCTATCGGTCGACTTCAACCGCTTTGCGGCCGCCACCGGCTACGATGCCCTGCTGCAGTCCGCGCCGGTCGCGGGCTCCTCCAATACGGGCGCCAGCACGGGCTATATCGACGAGAAGACGACCGGCCTGTTCCTCCAGGTCGACGGTACGGTGCCTGTATTCGACCGTTCGCTGCGTTACGACGCGGGTGTGCGCTACGTGCGTACCAAGCAGAATGTCGGCGCCTACAACTCCACGGTGGACCCGCGCAACGCGACCCTGCCCGCGGGAAGCACGCCTTTCCCGAACATCAGCCAATGGGTCTATATCGACAAGACCTACAACAATACGCTGCCCTCGGCCAGCCTGGCCTACGACCTCGCCAAGAACCTGGTGCTGCGCGCGTCGGTATCGCGCAGCATGACCCGTGCGAACCCGGATGCGCTGCGCCCCGGCATCAACTTCTCGTCGCCGTCGGCCGATACCGCGACGCTGGGCAGCCCGGATCTGAAACCGTATATCTCGGATAACTTCGATTTCGGCGTCGAGTATTACATGGGGCGCGAGGGCTACCTGTCGGCCACGGTCTTCCAGAAAAACCTGAACGGGTTCACGTTGAACCAGAACGTGACGGTGCCGTTCAGCGCCCTGGCCGCCTACGGCATCACGTACAGCAACCTGACGCCGACCCAGCAGGGCTCGCTCGATGCGCGCGGCGGCCAGAATGCCGCGACGATCGTCACGACGTCGCAGCGCAACGCCTCGGGCCTGCTGAAGGTGCAAGGACTCGAGCTGGGCTGGGTGCAGCCGCTCGACAAGCTGCTGCCCTGGCGCGGTTTCGGCTTCTCGGAAACGCTCACCATGATCAACCAGAAGGCGAGCGGCGAAGGCTCCGCGGGCTTCGTCGCACTGGGTGTGCCGAAGAAGAGCAACAACTTCCAGGTCTACTACGAAAACCATGGTTTGCTGGCACGCCTGTCGCACACGTATTCGCAGGGCAGCCAGAATTCCGGCCCGAACCAGAACGGCATCACGAACGCGGCATTGTTCGGCGATGATTTCAAACAGCTCGACTTCTCGTCGCAGGTCGACCTGGCGGAAATCCTGGACCGCGACAACTATCCCACGCTGACGCTCGACGTCGTGAACCTGACGAACACGACGCGCCGTGCCTACTTCCAGTACCCGAACGCGACGTACACCAGCTACAAGCCGGGACGTACGCTGGCCGTCGGATTGCGCATGAAGTTCTGATGACCATGCCGTCGCGGTGGCCTGGCAGTACCACCGCGACAAGACCGTGCATTGCTCCCTCCTGGCACTCGGGAGTTTGATCGCTCTGCTCACGCGGAGCGATTTTTTTCAATGTGCGAACGACGCATCAGTGTTTTTGATAGAGGGAATCATGCAACACATGTCCGTATTCAAGCGGCGGTTTGCCACGATCTGGCAAATCGCCTTCGTTCTTGTCATGTCGCTGGGGACGCCGTGGGCCTGCGCGGCGCCGAGTCTCGGTCTCGGCGTCCAGCTCGTTTCTGCAACCCCTAGCGCAAACAGTATCCCGCTCGTGAGTGACGGCAATGCCGCCCCCCTGTACGTGGACAAGGCGGACCACTGGGGCGTCATGCGCGCGGCAACCGACCTGCAAGGCGACATCGACAAGGTCACAGGCACGAAGCCGGCGCTGTCGACCTCGGCCGCCAATACACGCACCGCCATCATCATCGGGACGCTGGGCCACAGCGCGCTCGTCGATGCATTGGTCAGTGCCGGCAAACTCGACGTGAAAGCGATACGCGGCAAATGGGAATCCTTCGTGATTGCCAACGTCGCCAATCCGATGCCCGGCGTCGAGCGTGCGCTCGTCATTGCCGGCAGCGACAAACGGGGCACGATCTATGGCATTTACGAGATCTCGGAACAAATCGGTGTGTCACCGTGGTACTGGTGGGCCGACGTCCCCGTGAAGAAGGCCAGCGCGCTGTTCGTACGTGCGGGCGCCTGGGTCCAGGGCCCGCCGGCCGTGAAATACCGCGGCATCTTCATCAATGACGAGGAGCCGGCGCTGGGCAAGTGGTCGCGCGAAAAATTCGGCGGCGGGAATTCGAAGATGTACACGCACATGTTCGAGCTGCTGCTGCGCCTGCGCGCCAATTACCTGTGGCCCGCCATGTGGACGAATGCCTTCAACGAGGACGATCCGGACAATCCCCGGCTTGCCGACGCCTACGGCATCGTGATGGGCACGAGCCACCACGAACCGATGGTGCGCTCCCACCACGAATGGCTCGCGCACCGCCGTGACTATGGCAACGGCGAATGGAACTATGCGACGAACGAAGACGGCCTCAAACGCTTCTTCCGCGACGGCATCCGGCGCAACAAGGCCTACGAAAGCATCGTGACCATGGGCATGCGCGGCGATGGCGATACGGCGATGCCGGATGCGGGCGGTCTCGAGGCCAACAAGAAGCTCATCGAGAAAATCATCCACGACCAGCAGCAGATCCTCACCGAAGAGATGGGCGTCGACCAGCGGCAAGTGCCTCAGCTGTGGGCGTTGTTCACCGAGGTCCAGAAGTATTACGACGCGGGGCTCAAGGTCCCCGACAACGTCACCCTCCTCTTCACGGACGACAACGTCGGCAACCTGCGCCGCCTGCCGACGCCGGCGGAGCGCAAGCGCAGCGGCGGTTCGGGCATCTACTTCCACATGGACATGAATGGCGGCCCGTTCTCGTACAAGTGGCTCAACAGCAATCCGCTGCCCAAGATCTGGGAGCAAATGAATCTCGCCCACGAATACGGTGCGAACCAGATCTGGATCGCCAATGTCGGCGACCTCAAGCCGCTGGAAGTGCCGATCGAGTTCTTCCTCCGCCTTGCATGGAGCCCCAAAGGCATGGGCAAGGACGACATCGCCGGGTGGACGCAACGCTGGGCCGAACGCGAATTCGGCGCGCAGCACGCCGCGGAAATCGCCGACCTCGTCGCGAAGTACGCGAAATACAATGCCTGGCGCAAGGCGGAACTGGTGCGGCCCGACACGTTCAGCCTGGTCAATTACCGCGAGGCCGAACGGGTTTCCGAAGCCTGGAACGCGCTGGCGAAACGCGCCACGCTGCTGAAAACCTCGATTCCCGCGGACCAGCAGGACGCGTATTACGAACTGGTGCTGCACCCTATCCTCGCGCTCTCGAATTTCATCGATCTCGAGATCGCGGCAGGCCGCAACCATCTGTACGCCAAACAAGGACGCTACGCCGCGAACACGCAGGCCGAGCGGGTGCGCGCCCTGTTCAAGCGCGACCAGGACCTGTCCGATTTTTATAACACGCAGGTGGCGGGCGGCAAATGGAATCACATGATGGACCAGACCCACATCGGCTACCGCGACTGGCGTTCTCCACCCGAAAACGTCATGCCGGCGACTTCCTCCGTCCCTGCCGGCGCCGCGGGCGAATTCGGCGTCGCCATCGACGGTTCGGACCAGGCCTGGCCGGGCGGCGAGAACACGCCGACCCTTCCGTATTTCGATTCCATCAACAAGCAGCGCTCGTACATCGACGTGTTCTCGAAGGACGGGCGCCCGCCCCGCTTCACCGCCCTCGCCGACAAACCATGGGTCAAGCTGTCGCAGGCGCCCGCGCCCGACGGGAGCAACGACCAGCGCATCTGGGTCGATATCGACTGGAGCCGCGTTCCGGTCGGGTCGGCACAACTGGGGCAAATCACGGTCAGCGAAGGCAACCAGCGCGTCGTCGTGCGGTCTTACGCGACCATCGCCGTCGGCGACGAGACCAAGGCCGCGGCCGGCGCGTTCGGCGGCCAGACCGGCCCCATCGCGTTCGACGCCCAGGATGCCGTGCGCAACATCCCCGGCAAATATGCCCGCTGGGAATGGTTGCCCGACTATGGACGGGGCCCGGGCGCGATGACCGTGTTTCCGGTCACGGCGCGTAGCGCACCGTTTGCCGACTCGCCCCGTCTCGAATACCCGGTCTATTTTGCGTCGGCAGGCACCTGGCAGGTCGATCTGGTGACGGCGCCCACGCTGGACAATTATCCGGGACGCGAGCTGGCCGTCGCCGTCGCCCTCGACGACGCCGCGCCGCAGGTCGTTCGGGTATTTCCGCCGGCAACGCGAGCCGACCAGACGTTCCTTGGAAAATATCACTTCAAGAATACGTCCGAGAATGCACGTACCATGCGCTTCACGGTGAAGGTGCACGGTCCCGGCAAGTACGACCTGAAGATCATCATGGTCGACCCGACGATCGTCGTGCAGAAAATCGTCCTGTCCGATAGTCCGCTGCCCGACAGTTATTTCGGGCCGCCGTCGAAGCCGCGCAATCCGCCTGCCCACTGAGCGATTCATCACCCACCGATGAG
Source organism: Massilia sp. CT11-137 (assembly GCF_047302885.1). Classification (NCBI taxonomy): domain Bacteria; kingdom Pseudomonadati; phylum Pseudomonadota; class Betaproteobacteria; order Burkholderiales; family Oxalobacteraceae; genus Massilia; species Massilia sp. CT11-137. The sequence goes on along the minus strand of NZ_JBKYMP010000002.1, from coordinate 2,216,838 downwards.
GACCTGACATGAACCTGCGTTGCATCGCCGTCGCCGTTGCCGTTTGCTGGGGGGCCTGCCTCCCGGCGTTCGCCGAGAATCCGATCATCCAGACCAATTTCACGGCGGACCCTGCACCGCTGGTGCACGGGGACACGGTGTATCTCTACACCTCGCACGACGAAGACGATGCGCAAGGGTTCAAGATGCGCGACTGGAAGCTGTACACGTCGAAAGACATGGTCAACTGGACCGATCGCGGGACGGTCGCCGATCTCTCGATCTTCGCCTGGGCCAACCAGGACAACGATGCCTGGGCGCCGCAAGTCGTCGAACGCAACGGCAAGTTCTACCTGTACGCGCCGGTCACGGTCAGCGGCTCGCCCCGGAACGTGATCGGCGTGGCCGTCGCCGACAGCCCGCTCGGTCCGTTCAAGGACCCGTTGGGGCGTCCGCTGATCGATCGCGGCGAAGGCTTTTTCGATCCGACGGTGCTGATCGACGACGATGGGCAAGCCTACCTGTACTGGGGAAATCCAAACCTCTGGTACGTCAGGCTCGACAAGGACATGATCTCCTATTCGGGCAAGATCGAACGGATCGATGCGAAGCCCAACAACTACCAGGAAGGCCCGTGGGTCTACAAACGGAACGGCAAGTACTACCTGGCCTATGCATCCACGTGCTGTTCGGAAGGCATCGGCTACGCGATGAGCGACACGCCGACCGGACCATGGGAATACAAGGGCCAGATCATGGACCCGACCACCGAATCGACGGGCAACCATCCCGGCATCGTCGATTTCAAGGGCAAGTCCTACGTCTTCGGCTTCAGCTACCGGCTGAATTTCGCGGACACGCCGTTGCACCGGGAGCGGCGCTCCGTCTCGGTCACCGATTTCAGCTATCGGCCGGACGGCACGATTCCGACGCAACCATTCTGGAACGCGACGGGCGTGAAACAGGTCCAGCCCCTGTCTCCGTATGAGCGGGTCGAAGCCGAGACCATCGCATGGGAATCCCGCGTGAAGCGGGACTGGGACCGTCCTTTCGACTGGGTCGCCGGGGTGAGGACCGCGAAGGATCCGCGTGGCGGGATGGTCGTGTATCCGGTCGGCCCGCGTGCTTACGTGAAAGTGGCCGGGGTCGATTTCGGCGCGCGCGGGCCGCGCACGTTCAAGGCGAGCGTGGCGAGCGCCGGCCCGGGTGGCCACATCGACGTCCGGGCCGGATCGCCGCAGGGCACGCTGGTCGCAAGCGTGGACGTGCCGGCCACCGGCGGCGCGGACGCATGGAAGGAACTGGCCGTGCCGGCATCCGGCGTGACCGGCGTGCAGGACCTGTACTTCGTCTTCAATGCCAACGGACGCCACATCGTCTTCAACGTCGATTACTGGCAATTCGACTAGATGCACCATGCCCGGGCAACCTTCCGTTGCCCGGGCACCTGGCGCGCTTACTTGCCCGGGTAGTACGGGCTTTCCTGCGGACCGAGATAACTCTGCCGCATCCCGCCCGCGTCGAGTACCAGCCTTTGCAGCACAAGTCCCGGATCGAGCGCCCAGAACTTCACGGTATGCCGTCCGGGGGACGTGATGCGGTGCGTGGTCACGAAGTCCACGGCGTTGTTCGAGACCGCGCGGCTCCAGAACCCCTCGGACTGGTCGGCATGCACGTTGACCTCTTGCGGCGCTTCGTCATCGATCGATACCGCGTAACGGAAGCCGCTTCCGGGCTGGAACTTCAGTGTCGGTCCGAGGACCGCATGCAGTTTCACGTCGCCGGCCGAGAACACGTTCACCGTGTAGTCCAGATGCATGCCATCCTTGACGGCGAGTGCCGGTGCGGCGGCGGGCGTCGTGGTCATGCCGGACAGCGTGCGCCCATAGCCGGGAATCTTCAGCCACTGCCGTCCCGGCGGCGCGTAGGAGGCCGTATAGTGTTCGGCTTCGATGGCGACGACGCCCTGGCTCTCGACGTGGCCCTGCGCCGAGGCTGGCGTCAAGTCCGCAGGCTTGTGCACGGGCACCCTGACCAGGACTTCCGCGGTGTCGGGCCCCTTGATCGTCAACGTCGCCTGCGTGGTACCGGTGGGAACCGCATTCCAGTCGACGTCCACCATGATGCGCTGGTCCTTCGCGACCCGTCCGCCCGTGTGGCTGAGACGTAGCCACGGATGGCTCGCCGTGATCGTGTAGTCGAACGGCGCACTGCTGCGGTTGAACACCTCGACGTAGCGCGGCTGCTTCTCGAACACGCTGAGCGCCGGCAGTACCAGCGGCTTGGGCGGGAAGACCGGCCATGCCGTCGGCTCGCCCTGGATCGCCACGCCCATGTGGTCCGACCTGTGGATCCCGTTCGGCGCCGCCAGCTGGCCCGGCTCGGGCACGCGCAGTTCCGACACGGCCGGCATCACGTCGCGGTAGGGCTGGTCCCAGGTCGTGTAGCCGAAGTGGGTCTGCGACATCATGTGGTTCCACTTGCCGCCGCTGATGCCCTGCTGGTACTGCTTGACGAGATCGGCGTCGCGCTGGAACAGCCGGCGCACCCGCGCGGCCATGTCGTTGGTGGTCACCCTGCCCTGGCGCGCGTACAGGCGGTTCCTGCCGGCCGAGACGAGCATGTCGACGGCGTTGGCGGAGGCGAGGACCGGATACTCGACGAGCTGGAAATAGGCGTCGCGCATGGTCTTCGGCAGCGACTGCCCGACGCGTTTCGCCTCGTCCGCCAGCTGGTTGTAGTCCGCCACGACGCGCTCCGCCTCGTCGTACGCGGTCAGGCTGTACGTGTCGGGATCGATCTGCTCCGGATGGCGGCGCGCGTTGTAGCGCGTGTAGCGTTCGACGATGGACGCGATCTCGTTCGCGTGCGCCGCGCCGAATTCACGCGCAGCCCATTCGCGCAGGAATTCCGGCAATCGCTCGGCCGGCCATGCCCGCGGGTTCCAGCCGTAGGCGAGGAAAAACTCGGTTGGGATTTCCATCGGCTTCAGGTCGCCCACGTTGACGATCCACAGCCGGTTCGCGCCATACTCGTTGGCCAGGTTCATCTGCTCCCACACCTTCGGGATCTGCGTGACGTTCAGCCACTTGTAGGAGCGGGGCACGCCGACATAGTCGAAGTGATAGTAGATGCCGGCACCGCCACTGCGCTTGCGCTCCTCGCTCGTCGGCAGGCGCCGGATATTGCCCCAGTTGTCGTCGCACCAGAGCAGCAGCATGTCGTCGGGAACGCGCATGCCTTTCTCGTAGTAGTCCTGCACTTCCTTGTACAGCGCCCACAGCTGCGGCACCTGTTCCGGCGGCTTGCCCAGTTCCTTGCGGATGATGGCGCGCTGGTCGCGGACGATGTTCTGCAGCAGTTCGACGTTGGCGTCCTGCGACATCGGCTCGTCGCCATCGCCGCGCATGGCCATCGTGATCACCTTGTCGTAGTTGCCGGCATTGCGCAGGCCCTGCGCCCAGAATTCGCGCAGCACCTCGCCGTTGCGGTGATAGTCCCACGGTCCCTTGCCATAGCGGTGCCATTCCTTCTGCGCCCGCATCATGGGCTCGTGGTGCGACGTGCCCATAACGATGCCCATCCGGTCGGCCAGCGGCCAGTTTTCCTTGTCGTCGTCGAAGAACGACGAATTCCACATGGCCGGCCACAGATAGTTGGCACGCATCCTCAGCATCAGTTCGAACAGCTTTTCGTAGAACTTGTGATTGAAGCCGCCGAACCGTTCCTTCGCCCAGTTCGACAGGGCGGGCGCCTCGTCGTTCAGGAAGATGCCGCGATACTGGACCGCCGGCTTTTCCGCGATGCGCGTTCCCGCCGGGACGGTAAGCGCCTTGTGATGGACCACCGGGACGTCCGCCCACCAGTACCAGGGCGACACGCCGATCTGCTCGGAGACGGTATAGGTGCCGAATATCGTGCCGCGCTTGTCGCTGCCCACGACGACCAGCGCGCGCTGCACGCCGGGCATGGGGTTGTCGACGGTTTGGATGACGAAGCCTTCCCACTGCCCCGCGAGCTCGCGGACGTCGAGCTTGCCTTGCTGCGCCAGGCGGTCGATCAGCGGATTCTTGCCGAGCGTCCCGATGATGATCACGTCGCGGGCGGTGCCCGGATCGCCCTCGATCCACCGCGGCGTCTTGCCGGTGACGCTGCCGATGTCGCGCTGCAGGTCGCGCGCCGCGCGCACCACGCCCGGGAAATCGTCCTTGCCGACGAGGATGGGCGCCACGCGCCCGCTCCCCGCCAGCACGACCCCGGCGCCGGCCTTCTCGTCGAGATCGACGAAATGCTTGATACCGAGCGCCTGCGCCTGCGGCGGGGCCGTTCCCAGGACGGCCGCGATGGCGAGGGCAAGCGCGCTCGCGACCCGCCTGTTCAACTTGTGCTTCATGTTTCCTGACTCCTTTGTTAACAAGAGGCTGGCACCACGAGGGAACGTGGTGCCCGCCCATGAACCGCTCACGCGATCCGGCCAGCCTTAGAACGACGTGCGCGCGGACAGCGTATAGCTGCGGCCGGGCTTGTACTGGTCATAGATGGCGTTCGGGAACTGGACATAACTCTGGCTGACGGCGTTATTCAGGTTCCAGGCACTCAACGTCACGTCCAGGTTGTTCTTCATGTCGAACAGTTGTTTCAGGTTGGCACCCAGCGACAGATCGATCGACTGGCGGCCGGACTGGTACGCATAGGCCGTCGCGCCATCCGGTGGGCTGATACCCGTGTTCGTCTGCGTGACCATCGAGGACTGATATTGGCGCGAGACGCGGACGTTGAAGCCCCTGCCCTCGTAATAGAGGGTCAGGTTGTTCGTGCGCTCGGGGACGCCTGCCACGGGCGGTGCCCCGGCCGTGGAATCCTTTTGGTGAACGAACGTCATATTGCCCGTGAAGCCGAAGCCCTTGATCGGCAGCATGTCGAGCGGCTGCTGCCAGGTCAGCTCCAGGCCCCGTACCTTCAGCTTGGTGGCAATGTTCACCGGCTCGGACACCGTGACGATATGGTTGTCCGGACCGCCGTCGTTGTCCACCACCGTCTGCTGCGTCGTCGTCAGGGCGACCGCGTAGCCGTACTTCTGCTGGTACTGCGACAGCGACATCACGTTGCTCATCGTAACCGGACGATCGATCAGGTCCTTGGCAAAGCCCGCCACCGCGACATAGGCTTCCTTCGTGTAGTACCACTCGAGACCGACGTCCAGGTTGTTTGCCTTGAACGGCTTCAGGTTCGGATTCGTCACCGTGATCTTGGCCAGGCTGATGTCCGACGTATCGTAGCGGGTCTGCTTCAGCGAATTCGGATCGGGCCGGGTCATCGACCTCGACGCCGCGATGCGCAGGAGCAGGTCGTTGCGCAGGTTGTACACGAGGGCGCCGGCCGGCAGGACGTTGTTGTAGTACCTCGTCTCGTACTCGAACGCGATCTTGTTCGGATACAGGCCGCCGTTCGCCAGCGTCGCATTCCGCGGGTCCGTCACGACGTTCGATGCGCCGATCGTCTGTCTCGTCCGCACATAGCGCACGCCGGCGTCGTAGCGCAGGGTATGGCCGAACAGATTCACGCGACCATCGAACTGCACATAGGCCGCCCCCACGGTCTCGCGGAGATAGCCCCCGACATTGCTGGCGGTGCTGCCGGCGGCTGCGCTGTTGACGACCTGGTTCGCCATGTTCTCGAAGTACTGGTAATTCGTGTCCCTGGCGAACTTCGCCCAGTCCAGCGTGACGAAGCCGTGGTTGGTCGCTCTCAGATAATCGGCCACGGCGGCGTTCGGCACGACCGAACCCTGGTAAGCCAGCGGCTGCGCACCATTCGCCGACGACCCCGTGCCATAGCCGGGATAGGCCGTGGCCGCAACGGGGCCGGGTGCGACGCGTCCATCGCACGTGCCCTGCATCCCCGTATTCGGCGGCAGGAACGTGGCGTTCATGTTGTTCCCGCACGTGAGGTTCTGCCAGCCGTTCGCGGGCTGCTGGTCGTAGCTGAACGACCGGCGCGCAATATCGTCGTAGCTGACGCCGGTCTTGACGGTAAAGTCGCTGTCGCCCCAGGCGACATTCAACCGCGAACCGCGCGTGGTGTTATCCCGCTGGTACAGGTTCAGGCGCAGGCCGGACGTGCTGTTGCCGGCCTGGTACCAGCCGAAGCCGGCATTCGGGTCGTTGACGTCGATATTGCCCGTGTAGGTCGGCGGCTGGTCCGGCGTCGTGTTGTCGTAGCTGATGACGGATGGCGCGGACTGCGTCGCCACCAGCACGCCCGGCGTGATCCGGTAGAAGGAACTGCGCGTGTAGTTGATGTTGCCGTCGATCGTCAGCTTGTCGGTGGGACGCCATTCGAAGCCCGGGTTGGCGCTCTGGAAGTGCGTGTTTTCCTTGATGGGGTGGTATTCCAGGCCCCAGAACGTGTTGGCGAAGATGCCCTTCGTGATCGTGCAGCCGGTGGTGCAATCGCTCCGGTCGAACTCCAGCCCGATCGGAATCGGCGTCGAAGCGCGCGTACCGACGTTCATCTCCTGCTGGACGACGTTGCTGCCCTTCTGGGCAAACATGGTGTCCAGGTAGAGCATCAGGTCCTGGTTCGGCTGCCACTGCGCGCTGATCACCTCGCCCTTGCGATGGCGATCGCCGGAATTCAGCATATGGCGCCCCAGGCGTCCCATCAGGCCGTTGTCGATCTGCTGGATCGTCGCACCGGGGTTCAGGGCGAGCAACATGGCCCGGTCGATCGGCTTGCCGGGCACGAGTACGGCGCGGGCATAATCGGGCAGCAAGTTCAGCGGCAGGCCGGCGGGCACGGTGGCCGGCGTCGATTGCGAGCCGCCGCTGGTGGGATTCGCCTTTTCGCCCGGGCCGACCTGGCTGGACGTCAGCTGGAAATTGCGCATGTCGACCGACTGGAACGCGTCCGTCGAAAACTTGGTGTTACCGAAAGCGAATCCGCCCAGCAGGCCGACCTTGCCGAAGCGCGTGTTCCAGGTATTGCTGATCACGCCGGAACCCGTGTTGCCAGGCTTTTTGTCACGGTCGCGATAATTGCCGCTGAGTGTGAATGCCGACCGGAAGCCGCTCTTGTCGAACGGCCGCACGCTGCGCATGTCGACGACGCCGGCAATGCCGCCCTCGATCATGCTCGCCGTCGAACTCTTGTACACCGTGGCGCGGCGGAACAGTTCGGACGGGAGGAAGTCCATGTCCACTTCACGATTCGCGCTCGGCGTGTTGCCGTAACCGCCACCGGAGGCCGACGCCATCGGTGCACCGTTGAGGATCACCCGGGTGAACGACGCCCCCATGCCGCGGATCGAGATGTTCGTTCCCTCGCCGTCGAGGGTACTGCGGGTGACCGTCACGCCCGGGACGCGCGCGAGCGCGTCGGCAATGTTCGGGTCGGGGAATTTACCCAGGTCTTCCGAAAACACCGAGTCGCTCAATCCGATATTGTCGCGCTTTTCCAGCGCCGACATGGCCAGCGACGAGCGAATGCCCTTCACTTCGACCTTGTTCGCGACGGGCACGACATCGCCCTGTACCGGCGCCGGATCGCTCTGTGCCGGCGCCGTCTGCGCATACGCGCTCGAAATCAAACCGGCCAGGACCGTCATGGCAAACAGGTCGCGGCCTCCGGAAAGACAGCGCCGCGTATTAAATTTCGAATAATTATTCATTGGTTTTTCAAGTCTCCGCTATTTCCTTTCCATGTTTAAAGCGCGCAAACATGGAAGACTATTTATTAGCATTTCTGCTCTGCTAATTTACGTTAGCCAATATATAAGAACCAATCTTTTGTTTATATTGACCAATACAACTTCCGCATCCACGGGAAGTTTTTGAAATAGGAAATCGTGTGATCTCGAAGGTTCGCGGAGAAGCCAACCAAATGAATATGCAAACAGGTGGGAAGTCACGCCGGTATCTCGGGAAGCGGCGATCCGGCGTGCGTATTGCTAGACCAGCTTGTAATACTGTTCCCACTCCTTGCGTGGCGGCATGCCGGCCAGCAGGGCGTTTGCCAGCTTGTGGTTGGTGATCTGTTTCGTCGCGGGATCGAACGCGAGCCTGGCGTTGACCCGCTGGGCGATCACGCCGAGGCCCATCGTCTGGCACAGGGGTCCCGCGACGGCAAAGCGCGAGCGGCAGGTTTCCTCGCCCATGCAGGCCTTGAGGAAGTTGGAGAAGTGGTTCGACGGACTCCTCGGCACGGCAGGCAGTGCGATATCCTGCGCGGCGTCGCCGAGGATCTGGAGCTCCGAGCCATGCGAACCGCCCTTGAAGGTCAGGCCGTCGCCGTAGATGACCTTCCCGGGCGGAAGCACGGCGCCGGTGGCGCTGCCTTTCGAAGGCGGCGGCACGCTCGGATCCACGATTGCGGTGCCGAAGTTCTTCGGCAGCGGCGGCAGATTGTTCACGCCGTCGTACCAGGTCAGTTCCAGCGGCGGCAGCGCGCCGCGTTGCGGGAACCGGAATGCCAGCGTCGACGCCTGCGGGAAGATGAAGGGGCTGTGCCCTTCCAGCCGCACGGCTTCGACTTCGGTCGGCAGGCCAAGCTGCAGGAACTCGTGGGCGGTATCGAAAATATGCGCGCCCCAGTCGCCCAATGCACCGTTGCCGTAGTCAAACCAGGAGCGCCAGTCGCCGTTGACGTATCCGCGATTGAAATCATGGTAAGGGCCGGTCGCGGTCCAGGCGTCCCAGTCCAGCGTTTCCGGTACCGGTTCCCGCGGCAGATATCCGGACACCGACATGCCATGCCAGCGGCGCGGATTGTTCATGAACGCCGTGATCGTGCGCACGTTCTTGATGATGCCGGCGTCGACCCACGATTTGAATTGAAAGTAATTCGCCTCCGAATGGCCCTGGTTGCCCATCTGGGCAGCCACCTTGTACTTGCGCTCGGCGGCCATCATCATCTCGATTTCGCGGAAGCTTTGCCCCATCGGTTTCTCGCAATAGACATGTTTTCCCTGCGACATGGCGAGCATCGCGATCGGGAAATGCGAGAAATCGGGCGTGCCGACGCTGACCGCGTCGAATTCCTTGCCCATCTTGTCGAACATGCGGCGAAAATCCTGGAAGCGCGGCACGTCGGGGAACATTTTAAGGATCTCGACGGTATGCGGCGCGCCCATGTCGACGTCGCACAACGCCACGACGTTCGCGAGCCCGGTCGCGTGCAGCGCCTTGATGACCTGGGCTGCGCGATTGCCGATGCCGACGCAGGCCAGGTTGACTTTGCCATTGGATGCCTTCGCCTGCGCCAGCATCGGCGTGGCCATCGCGGCCAGGGCGCCCTTGACGATCGTACGGCGACGGGTAGAGAAAAGCGGCTGCGGCATGGTGTCTCCTTGTAGTAGTCGGGTTGTCGTTATTGATAGCTGCCGGGCCAGGCGATCTCGCGGCCCTCGTCCATTGCCGCCTGCCCCATCAGCGCGGCGATCCCGGAACGGTAGGCGTGTTCGATCATGTGGGGCATCCGCTGGCCCAGGCGGATCGCGTTGGCGAAGGCGGCCATCGACAGCTCGGTGCCGTCGCCGCCGCCCAGTTCGTGCCGCAGTTGTTGCCCGACCTCGCCGGACTTCGCTTCCGGCTTCCAGCTCGGCGCGCCGATAGCGACCGTTTCGGCCCTGCCCTCCTCGATCTGCGCGACGAGTGCCGCGACGGCGGGGGCCGGTGGCGGCTCCTCCGTGTAGAACCTGCCGCTCTCGCCTTCGATCGTTCCCCTGGGTCCCATGATCTGGATTTCCAGCCCGTGGTGACGGTTGCTGGTGAGCGAGTCGTAGACCAGGGTCACGCCGTCGCGATAGCGGAACAGCACATTGACGTTGTCGTACACGTCGCGCCCGTCCTTCCAGTGATTGACGCTGCCGTAGCCGACACAGGACAGCGGCGCAGCGTCGAGATACCAGTTGGCGACCTGCAGGTGATGCGACGCCAGCTCCGTCAGCAGGCCACCCGAGGTGGCGCGGTACAGCCGCCAGTTCAGCTTGCGGTCCAGGCGCGGGTCCGGCACGGGACGGCGCCAGTCGTTGTTGCGGTGCCAGCTGGCGCGGATCTGCGTGATCGGGCCGATGTGCCCGGAGCGCACCAGTTCGTGCGCGTGCAGGAACGTGGCGCTGAACAGGCGCTGGTGACCGACCTGGAACACGCGCGGGCTGGCGCTCGCCGCCCGCGCGATCGCCTTGCATTCGTCGACCGTGAGCGCCAGGCTCTTTTCGCAAAACACGTGCTTGTCGGCCGCGAACGCGGCCAGGCAGACCGGCGCGTGCTGGTGCAGCGGCGTGGCAACCACCACGCCATCGATCCCCGGCATCGCCAGCAGCTTGCGGTAATCGGTGAACGCCTTCGGCCTGCCGCCCGCCGCCGCCATGGCGTCGGCCAGGTGCGGCGGATAGTCGTCGCACAATGCCGCGACTTCGACGCCCGGGGTCCGCAGCAGGTACTGCAGCAGCAGGCTGCCACGCGATCCAGTGCCGATCACGCCGATGCGCACCCGGTCCGAGGGCGCATCGCCGGCCGGCTGGGCGCGGAGCGGCGCCATCCACGGCAGCCCGCTCAGCAACGAGGAGCCTGCCACCACGCCCGCCACGCGCGCCAGGAAGCGCCGCCGTTCCTGCGCCTCATGGCGAATGTCGTCCAAAGATTTACTGCGCATATCGCCATTCCTTTTCTACGCGCCAGGCCCCGCCCTCCAGGCCATAGTCGAACGCCACGGCCTGCGCGCCCCGATAGCGCCGCAACACCTCCGCACGCCGCGCCGCCGGCAGCACGAACAGGGCAGTCGACAACGCCTCGGCATCCGCGGCGCCGGCACAGGCGACGGACACGGTCCTGCAACCGGTCACCGCCTGGCCGTTCGCCGGATCGATGATGTGGGTCTCGCCGGGACGATTGCCCGACGTGGACATCGCGCCGTCGCGCAAGTCGAAGCGGTGCAACGACGTCCCGGGCGCGAACATGTGCTCGACGCCGACCGGCCAGCAGGCGCCGGCGGGATGGCTGCCGATCACGGCCACCGAACTCTCCCCGAAACTGAGGAAGGCCTGCCCGACGTGCCGATCGAGCAGGAGCTGCCTGATGAGGTCGAGTGCGATTCCCTTGCCGATACCGCCCAGGTCGAGTTGCACCCCCGGCTCGGTGAAGCGCACGGTCTGCCCACCGGGATCGAGGTCCAGCAGGTGCATGCCATGGCCGGGACGGCCTGCGCCCTGGGCGATGTCGAATGCGCCCCCGGTCAGGCGGTGATGCCGCATGCAGGCGTCCAGGACCGTCCACAGGGCGTCGCTCACCCGGACGGCCCCGCGGGCGGCGTTCCGGTTGAGCACCGCCAGGTCGCCATCGGCCACGAAGCGGCTCATGATCGATTCCTGTTCGCGCAGCAGTCCCCGCACCTCGTCCGCAAGTCGCTCGCCAGCCTGGTCTGCCGTTGAGGGCAAGACCATGCTCAGCCGCGTGTTCATCGACGCGAAGGTCCGGTGAAACATCGGGCCGCTTATTTGCCGTGGAGGTCGCGGATCAGGACATTGCGGAAAGCAACCTCGTCGCCGTGATCCTGCAGGAGGATGTGCCCGTCGGCCCATTCGCCGAACCCGGGGATGTCGCGAAACTTGCTGGCCGCGACGGCTTCCCGAAAGGCGGCCGAGCCGCGCTCGAATTCCACGGTCTTCCTGCCGTTCAGCCAGAAAGTCACGGTCTTCCCTCGCGACAGGATCCGCACGTGATTCCATTGGCCGACCGGCGCGGGGATCTTGTCCTTTGCGGCTGGAATAAGGTCGTAGAGCGAACCGATGGTCCGGTTGCCGTTGCGTCCCAGCTTGGCATCGGGATGGCGCTCATCGTCCAGCAACTGGAACTCGAGGCCGATCGCCGAACCCACCGCGGCCGGCTTGCCCGTCACTTTGTCGATCGGTGCCAGATTCGGCTGGGTGAAGACCTTGACCCCGCTGTTCGCGCCGGGTGTGAGCCGCGCATCCAGCGTCAGCTCGAAATCGGCATAGCGCTTGCGGGTGATGATGTCGCCACCGCCGCGCGATTCCTCGCCACCTTTCCCTGCCATCGTGAGCAGGCCGTCGCAGGTCCGCCATCCATGTTCCGGGAACCGGTCCGATTTCACGCTGCGCCAGGCGTCGGTCGAGGTGCCGTCCCACAAAACGGTCCAGCCTTCGGCTTTTTGCTGGGGTGTCAGCGCCAGGGCCGTCCTGGTGACAGCGCATTGACCGGATTGCGCCTGAGCGAAAGGCGAGGCGGAAAACATCGCGGCGACGAGGATCGCCGGGAACATGCGGTAGCGAGGCATTACGGTCTCCATGTGTACGAACGCTAATCAGCAGGGCCGCGAGCACAACATGTGGAAACCCGCAATCGATTCCCTACCCGGATAACAGAATAAATAAAAAGACGTTATCCACGGGCGCATTTGTCAATACAAAGGATTCGATTCAATCGCGAGTTAATGCAACACGATGCTGACCGGCACTCATTCATTCACTCTATTTCAATAAGATAGTTAGAACCAATGTTTTGTGTATATCGATTGGTTCAAAAAAGGTATTGGCGATCACCTTTTAATGACAAATGAGTCGAATTCGGCCGCCGCCCGGACGGCCCGCACACGTAGATATGCGCGCCTCGAGGCGCAGCGCGGCGTCCAGATCGAGCTGTTGGCTGGGCTTGCCGGCGGCGACATGAAACCGCACCCGGCTACGCGACCATCAGCCTGGCCTCGCTGGCGTGCAGCCTGGTATCGCCCCGCTGGACAGGGCGGTGCGCATGCGCGTTCACGTCGGGCGTCAACCGGAACCTGACGACGACGGCCGCGAGCCGCTGGGCCTGTTCGTGACAATTATCACTCTGACATGCACTTGCTCAACTTGATACAAGAAGAAGTATGCGCAGGATCAGGTTGTGCGGCCGGAACGCTCCGGCCGAACCGCGTGCTCGGGAGGGAGCGGTTCAGACAGGTGTTTCCGCCCGGGCGTTGTCGGCGGGCTGTTCCTGCTGCGGCTGCTGGGCGGCTAGCATCCGGAATGACTTCGGCGTACAGCCGAATTCTTCCTTGAACAGCTTGTTGAAATATGGAACATTCGAGTAGCCAACCAAATACGCGATTTCCGACACGGCGGCGCTGCTTTTCTGAGTCAGCAGCCTGGATGCCTCAGTCAGCCGCAGTTTATTCACGTAAGCGGTGAAGGTCATGCCAAGTTCGGATTTCAGCACTTCATTGATTTTGTAGCGGTTCGCGCCGGTCCCTGCCGCCACGGCTTCGAGATCCAGTTTGGGGTCGGTATAAGTGCTGGCAATATACCGCAAGACCGATGCTTTTTCCTTGTCCTTGTACGGTTCCAGGGTTAGCTGGCGATAGGCGACCAAGGGCAAATTGGTCTTCATTTTTGTATCCACGCTGGCCAACAGCGCGCGCGAATGAGCCAGGAAAAACCACACACCAAATGCCACCCAGCCACCCAGGACAATGACCGCCAGCGCGGCCAGGTAGCGGTAATCCCGGCCATGCAATGTCAGTTCGCTGATCTCAATATACCCGTCGACATTGCGTGGAGTGGCCATGCTGGTGCCAAACAGGATTTTCGCGACCTTGTCCAGTTTATAGCCCTGACGCGCCAGGTCCAGCTTCATCGCGGGAAACCACCATTCGGGAATCAGCAGCCGGGCCAGGTCGAGCGTCACCGGCATGCCCTGCTCATTACACGAAAAATACGTTCTAGGTGGGCGGTAAGTCTCGAACTGGCCTGGCTTCGAGATTTTTTCATCGAAGGCGGACATCTCGAACGTCACCGAGGTGGCCGGCGCACATTTGGCAACGAAGGTAATGGTACGGAACCTCGACCAATCCTGGAGAATCGGCCGCCCTTTGTCGTCCTTGAAGGTCAGGTCGGCGGCGACAAAAGGATACGCGGCCGCATCCTTGAGCTTGAAGTCGAACCGCAGCCGGTCGCGCGACATGTCGTGCAAGCGCACTGACGACGCTCCGCCAGTAGCCACATCGGAATACGTTCCGTAATGCCAGCGGGAGCTGCCATTTTGCGCCGGCAACAGCGTTTGTGTCGGATAGGTCCGATAAACAAAAACCACCGCCACCAGCGCGTCCACGAGAAGCAGGACAATCAGCGCCAGCAGCGCCTTCTTATAGAACTCTTGCATATAGGTAGGGGCCTGAACTGTCTCGGCGCCGCAGGTGTCGACGGCTACGATCCCGGAATCATAACAGGCGGTATATGGACAGTCCCAGTTATTTTTGCAGCGGACCGTGCTCACGCCGACAGGCCGCAAGTCTTCCTGTCGCCCCAGTGGCCGGCGTTGGCGATGCCGACCCGGTCGCCTGCGCGGGCGCCCGCGCAGGCGAGGCGCAGGCTGGTGGTCAGGGCGGCGACGACGACGGAATAGCGTTGGTCTTTTCGATAGCAACATCTTCATCGATATGCTCAACGGCGGCCCTGAAGCAACGGCCGAGCCAGTCGGCTACACGCATCCCGCCACCGGCGTCATCACTGATTAGGGGCAATAGCCTCCTGGTCGGCCCCAAAGGTCTATCTGCATGTTCAGGGCGCAGACGGCACGAATGTGACGATAACGCGTCCGTAACGCGTCAGCGCCGGACTGCCCTTATCGATCACCTTGACGATGAAGTGGGCGGTCTCCGTCTTGCTGACCACGGGCGCCTGCCCCCAAACGGTATGATGGTTTTCCGCATACCCCAGCTTGATCTCCTGCCTGTAGCTGCCAGCTTCGGGATACTGAAACCACAGGTAGCTCAAGCTATCTCCATCGGGGTCGGAACTGCCGGCCGCGCTCAGCATGAAACCCTCGCCGGATTTGACGGTCAGCCGATCGCCCGGCGCAAGCTTTACGACTGGCGGATGATTCGCCCCCTTGTACGGCTTGGTGGTCCACTCCATTCGAGCTGCGAAATCGTTCTGGAAGTCTTTGCGCCAGCGCCAGATGGTGGTCCTGTACCCGGTGGAGACCTTGTCGTGGGCGCGCACGGCGCGGCCAAAATCGCTGTGGACCATCGGCCTGTAACTATCCACTGCGTTGGTCCAGATGGCATGAGGCTCTTGTAATACAGGTACGTTGCCGGTAAAGCCTTCCGGATTGGTATCTTTCAACGCAGGCGTGTAGAACTCGTAGCGCCCACCCCAGCCGCCCCAGTCCGGATGCTCGGGTGCGTTCAGGCCGTTCGGTATCAAGGACAGGAAGGATGGCGTATCGCCCTCGACGCCAAAAGAAACATCCGGATACACCGCACCCAGCGGCCCATGCCCCTGTTGAATATGCGCGGCGATCCAGTCGTTGCTCACTTCCGTGCTGTCGAAGCCAGGCTCGGTCGCGTGCATCCCAGTCCAGGTGCCATTGCCATACCCGCCGGGGCTGACGATATAAAACAGATCGGGAAACTGGGTGCGTATCCAGAAACCGGAATCGTCCTGATCAGAGATCGTGTAGACGCGCAACTTCTTCACCAGGTGACCGACCTCCTCCGGTGTCCTGTCGTGGCTGATCCGATACAACGCTTGAGCAAGCGTATTGGCACCGCCCCAGACCGCAACCCAGAGGGGGCGCGTATCATTTTTCTCCAAGGCCTTGATGATGGCGTCCGACCCCGGCGAGTCCTTGCCGTCGCCGACACCTAGCATGCCGTAGACTTGCGAGCCGGAGCGCACCACGGCTTTGAGTGCCTGCGCTTTCGGAAACCCCGGTTCGTGCTTCAACAAGTTGGGTTGGACCCGGCCATAGGCGTCGACGATCGCATGGATGGATTCCGGGGCAATGCGCGACTTCTGATGCGTAGAGGTCGTGGCGACGATACCTTCGATATCGATCTGGTTCGCGTATAGAAGCAAGCGTACGAGGGACTGGCTGTCATCGGGATCGGCCTCGATATCGGTGAGGACAATCAGGCGTTGTCTGGGTTCGGCAGCGCCAAGGGCCGGCACGCAAACCAATACGGCCGTCAGCATCGCTGTAATTGAAAGTAATCGCATCATCTCTGTATTGCTCTGTATTGAATCGGGGCCTGTCTCGCCGGCCGGGCTGTGTGCAAGACCGGAACCGAACCCGGCCAAACGAAACGGCCCGGCGAAGAACGCGCCGAGCCGGACCGCATACGCTAGAAGCCACTCACGTCATGCGAATGTGCGTGTGGCAGCTTACCGGATTGCGCCCTTCACCAGCGCATCGAGGAGGTCCGGGTCGAGGACTGCGTTATTGCTGCCCCGATCGATCAGGCCGCCCACATCCCAATAGAACGGTAACAAGCCATGGGCCACTGCCGACCTGGTGACGTAGTTGATATAGTAGACGCGCGACTTCTTATGCAGGGCCAGTGCATCGCCCGTCAGATTATTGCGCAGCATTGCGGCGTACTCGCCGAGCACGACCGGAATGCCCTTGTCGACAAACTGCTGCCTGATCTTCGAGAACTGCTGATCGACGTAAGCCTCTTCCATCTGGTCGGCATTGTGGGCGGTGTCCGTGGTCGAATGATTGTCCTTGCCCCAGTAATAGAATGCATGGCCCCACCATTCATCTTTTTCCATTAAAGTAAATTGCCACGGGTAGAAGTGCACCTCATACATCAGCTTATTGCTGACAGTGTCGGTCGGCATGGCGGTCCACATCGTCGCTGATTTATCGATGTCCACGGCCGGTCCCTGCACCGTCAGGACACGGTAGGCATTCTTGCCGCCCGTGGCGCGCACCGCATCGATGAAGGTCTGGTGGTAGGACATGAGCACCGGCATCTGGTTGGCCGTATCGACAGCCGGCTCGTTGGCGCCGGCAAATATCAAATGCTCGTCGAAGTCGCGCATTTGCGTGGCAATCTGGGTCCAGAACGCCTTTTGTTTCTCGTTGACGGCCACTTGCTTGTCGGGCTGAACGTTTCTTTCGAGCCAACCGCCATCCCAATGGATGTTCATGAGCACATACATCTGGTTGTCGACGCAATATTTGACGACTTGCTTGACGCGGTCCATCCAGGCCTGGTCGATCTTGCCGGTCTGTTGGTTGGCGTACTGGTCCCAGGCAACCGGGAGCCGGATGGCGTTGAATCCGTCCGCCTTGGCCGCCTTGATCAGCGCCTCGGTGATCAGGGGATTGCCCCAGGCGGTTTCTCCGCCGATCGCCTCCATCGTGTTGCCAATATTCAGCCCCAAACGAATCTTGCTGGCAAGCTGGACAGCGGTGCTGCCCATGCCGGCAGCATCGGGCGCGATCGGATTCTGGTTGTAGTCGGGATAGAGACCCGCGGCCGGCGTGGTTGGCGCCGGTGTCGTCGGGACTGGCGTCGGCTGGGCTGGCGTGGTGGGCGCTGGCGTCGTTGCGGCTGGCGTCGTTGGCGCCGGCACCGCAGGCTTCGTGCTGGCCGCGCCGCCGCCACAGCCAACGTTTAATGACAGAATTCCAACTAATATAAGTACACGGCTGAGCTTCAAATTAACCTCGAAATATTCATGCTGACAAATTACCCGTTGGCCTCGAATATTTTTTCGGCCAAGCGCCAACATACCGAGATCCGCGCCACGGCCGTTATCGCTTCCCCAGAAATTGCTAGCAATATGCGAAAAATTGCACAACTTGGGGATTTACAGCTACGGCTTGGACGAGCGGATCGTCAGGCTGCGCAAGTGCGATAACAGGACGCTGTCAATGTCGCGTGTCGGCGCAAGCCGCGGCTGCATCCGTTCCGTCACAGGCCGCCGCCGCCGCCGCGGGGCGGATGCAAGGAAGTGCAGTATCAATGCGATTTTCCGCACCCTGTAAATGTCTTCACCGCTAGCGTAATTTCGGTCCTTACTCTTCCCGAACCCCTGGGATAGACTTCGCCGGTTTGCTGGACCGGCGCGCCAGCTATGGCGCCGGTGGACGCATGCGTCATGGCGGCCTTCTTCACCACTGATGCATCGACGCGCCAAAAAACATACGACTTTCATGGATACGACTGAATGAACATCATCAAACATAGCCTCGCCGTTCTCGGCCTGATCGCGGCACCGGCTTTTGCCGCCAGCCAAGTCAGCATCAGCATCGACGCCAGTCGACCCGGCCCTGTCATCAACAAGAACGTCTACGGCCAGTTCGCCGAACAGCTCGGCACTGGCGTCTACGGGGGCATGTGGGTCGGCACGAAGTCGAGCATCCCCAACACCCGTGGCTGGCGCAATGACGTCGTCGGCGCACTCAAGGCCTTGCATGTGCCGCTGGTGCGCTGGCCGGGCGGCTGCTTCGCCGACACCTACCATTGGCGCGATGGCATCGGTCCGCAGGACAAGCGCCCGAGCAACATCAACGGGGGCCGCGTAGAGGAGATCAACGCCGTCGGCACCCATGAATTCTTCGACTTGATCGACATGCTGGGCGCCGACGCCTACGTCAACGGCAACGTCGGTACCGGCAGCGTGCAGGAGATGGCCGATTGGGTCGAGTACATGACGTCGGACGGTGGTTCGCCCCTGGCCAGGCTGCGCGCCCGGAACGGGCACGCTAAGCCGTTCAAAGTCGCCTACTTCGGTATCGGCAATGAGTTATGGGGCTGCGGCGGCAACTTGAAGCCCGACTACTACGCGAACCTGTACAGTAATTACGAGAATTTCCTGAGGGCGCCCGGAAATTCGAGGCCGAAGATGATTGCCAGCGGCGGCAGTGGTTTCGACACCGCCTGGACCGACGTCCTGAGCAAGGAACTGAAGGGCCGAACGGTGGGCATCAGCGTCCACCAGTACACCATCCCGGGCGGCAGCTGGGCGGTCAAGGGCAAGGACCTTGGCTTCAAGGAAGACGAGTGGATCTCGACCCTTGCCAATACCTTGAAAATGGATCAGCTTATCAAGGATCACGTGGCCGTACTGGACCAGCACGATCCCGAGAAGAAGATCGGGCTGATGATCGACGAGTGGGGCACCTGGTATGACGAAGCGGGTGCCAGAAGCGCCTTATTCCAGCAGAATTCCCTGCGCGACGCGCTCGTGGCGGCGCTCAACTTCCACATCTTCCATGCTCACGCGGAGCGGGTCCCCATGACCACGATCGCCCAAATGGTCAATGTCCTGCAGGCGATGATCCTGACTGACAAGGAAAAGATGGTCCTGACCCCGACCTACTACACGTTCCAGATGTATGTGCCGTTCCAGGATGCCAGGTCGCTGCCGCTGGCAATCAAGGACAACACGAGCTATACCCTGGGCGCAACGACCATTCCGGGGGTGAGCGCATCGGCGTCACTTGCCAAGGACGGCAAGGTGTATCTGGCACTGGTCAACACCGATCCGCACAAGGCGGTCGAGGTCGCCGTCGACGTCGCCGGCGCGAAGGTAAATGCTGCGACCGGCAAGGTACTGACCTCGGCCGCGATGGATGCGCACAACACGTTCCAGAATCCGCAGGTCATCAAGCCGGCAGCGTTCAGCGCGCGTGCCGCGGGCGGCAAACTATCGATCGAGGTGCCTGCAAAGGCCGTGATGGTGGTCGCTCTGGAGGAATAAACGCCGCGCGCGCAAGGGCATGGTGATCACCTTCGGCATGTCCGATGGTACCGACGCGGCCCATCCTGAACAGCAGCGGCGGCAGCTCGCCGCTCCGGCAACGGACGCCGCAAGGGCGTCAAACCTCAATCAATCGACCTTGTATTCGGAAACGTATGCGTTCAACACCGGAATCCAGTTTGCCCCCGCCCGCAACTGAAGGGCAGCCGTCATTGCGGCCCGAGAAACGGCGCTACGCGTTGGGTATCGTGCTGCTCATCCATCTTGCCTTGCTGATCGCCATGCTGCTGTCGCCCGCGCGCCGTCCCGCGCCTTCGCCGCCGCGCGCCTTGGAAACGGCCCTGATCGAAGAGAAAGTACCGGAAGAAAAAATTCCCGAACCTGCGCCCGCCGCCATCGCCCCACCCACCCTCGCGCCACCGCCCCTTCTCGTCCCGCCGCCGCTGCCAGTGCCCGACGTCGTGCCCGACGCTATCCGGGCTCCGGCTCCGGCTCCGGCTCCGGCGCCTGCTGCGGCCCCGGCGCCGGCCGCGCCCCCGCCCCGGCCCCGGCCGCGCCCGCGAAGGAGGTCGTGGCCAGCGCGCCTCCCAAGCTGTTCGAGGAATGCGCCGAAGCGTCGGATCGGCATATGGTCGCCGACGTATATCGCCTCGCTGCCGGCAACCAATCGGTGTACGACATGCGCGGACGTAAGCCGATCAAGCGCGTTTGCCTGGCCCAACTCGATATCGTGCCGCGCTCCTTCCGCGAAGGCTTTCCCGGCATGGGCTCGACGATCGAATGGTTCGGTCTGGATATTCGCTTTACCGTCAATATTGCCGAAACCGGCACCTGGGAGTTGATGCTGTTGGCCGACGATGGTGCCGTTCTCAGCATCGACGATGAAAACGTGATCGACAACGACGGCATCCACGCCCCTACACCCGTGGCGACCAGGATCAAGCTGGAGAAGGGCTCGCACAATTTCCGCCTGCGCTACTTCCAGGGCCCAGGCCCAGATCTTGCGCTGATGCTTGCGTGGAAAAGGCCCGGTGCGGCCGATTACAGCTATTTGCCGCGCAGCCTGATAGGGCGGCCGCCTGCCGGCACGCTGCCGCCGATCCGCCCGAAGGAGTAATCAGGGCCGCTCCACGTTCCACACCTCACTTCCGACATTCATGAAAAAGACACACTGCCCCGCTCTCGTTCTCTTGTCCGTACTGGTTTCGCTGCCCGCGGCGTCATTCGCGCACAACCCGATTATTCAAACGATGTATACCGCCGATCCGGCACCCATGGTCCATAAGGGCACGCTCTACCTGTTTTCCAGCCACGACCAGGATGTCGGCGAAAGAAACAACTTCAACATGAAGGACTGGGTGCTCGCCACGACGACGGACATGGTGAACTGGACCCAGCATGGCGCGATCGCCTCCCTGCGGGATTTCGCCTGGGCCGCCAAGGAGATTTCCGGCTGGGACGGTTTTGATAATGGCGCCTGGGCTCCCCAGGTGATCGAGAGGGACGGCAAATGGTATCTCTACGCCCCGGTGCAAGGCCGCGGCATAGGCGTGCTGGTGGCCGACAATCCCCTCGGCCCGTACACCGATCCCATCAAGAAACCACTGATCGCTGGCCACGCCGGCGGCCTGTACGACAGCATCGATCCGACCGTCTACATCGACGACAACGGCCAGGCCTATCTCGCCTGGGGCAACCCGAATCTGTGGTCGGTGAAGCTGAACAAGGACATGATTTCCTACGACACGAGCGTCGGGGAGAATGGCATCATTCGCCATCCGATGACCGTCAAGGCGTTGGGCGAGCGCAATCCTCCGGACACACAAGGCACGACGCTTCCGAAGCGCGCCTTGCGCGGCACGTCCTACGAAGAAGGTCCCTGGCTCTACAAGCGCAAGAATCTCGCTTACCTGTTTTTTGCTGGTGGTCCCATCCCTGAGCATCTCGCCTACGCCACCGGCCCCACACCGGAAGGCCCGTGGACCTACGGCGGCGTCGTCATGCCCCCGCAAAGTGCGTTCACCAACCATCCGGGCGTGGTCGATTTCAAGGGCAAGACCTACCTCTTCTACCACAACGCCGCGCTTCCAGGAGGCGACGGCTTCAAGCGTTCCGTGGCCGTCGATGAGTTGAAGTTCAACCCGGACGGCTCGGTCCCGACGGTGCAACCGACCAGGGAAGGCCCGGCACCGGTCGCCACCCTCGATCCCTACAAGCGCGTCGAAGCCGAGACCATTGCGTGGTCGTCCGGTGTCAAAATCGAACCCAGCAGCGCCGGCGGCCAGAATGTGCGCGACATCCACGACGGGGCCTACATCCAGGTGCGCAATGTCGATTTCGGCGCGCCCGGCGCGCGCGCCTTCATGGCCAGCCTCTCCAGCACGGCCAAGCCGAAACAGGCCACCGGGGCGAAGATCGAGATTCGTTTGGGCAAGCTCGACGGCCAGCTGATCGGCACGCTGCCGGTCTCGGGAACCGGCGGCCAATGGAAGCCGCAGTCGGTCCGGGTCTCCGGCGCCTCCGGCGTCCAGGATGTCTTCTTCGTGTTCCGCGGTGCGGCCGGCGAAGAACTCTTCAAGTTCGATTACTGGCAATTCGCGCACCACGACCTGCCGGCGGACCGCGCCTCCGGCGCGCCCCGGCCCGGCCCGGCGGCAAAGGCGGATCGTGCCCATAATCCCGTGATCTGGGCCGACGTTCCGGACATTGCAGTCATCCGTGTAGGAAAAACCTACTACATGAGCAGCACGACGATGCACATGAGCCCGGGCCTGCCGATCATGAAGTCGACGGACCTGGTCAACTGGAGCATGGCCTCGTACGCCTATGACACCCTGGCCGACAACGAAGCCTTCCGCCTCGAAAACGGCAAGAACGCCTACGGTGAGGGCTCCTGGGCCAGCAGCCTGCGTTATCACGACGGCATGTTCTATGCCTCGACATTCTCCGCCACCGCCGGAGGACGCACCCATATCTACGCCACGCGCAATCCGGAGCGCGGCCCGTGGAAAGAAACGAGTTTCGAGCCCGCGCTGGGTGACCACAGCCTGTTTTTCGACGACGACGGTCGTGTCTACATGGTGTTCGGGGGCGGCCGCATCTCGCTCAGGGAGCTGAAACCCGATCTCACTGGTTTCAAGCCCGGCGGCGTCAACAAGGTCATCATCGAAAACGCCAATGCCCTCTTCGGCGCCGACCAGGGCGGACTCAAAGCCGAGGGCTCGCAGCTCTCCAAGATCAACGGCCGCTACTACCTCTTCAACATCGCCTCGCCCAAGACCCGCTGGGCACGCACCGTCATCGTCCACCGCGCCGACAAGATCGACGGTCCCTACGAGGGCCGCATCGCGCTCGATGATCGCGGTATCGCCCAGGGCGGCCTCATCGACACCCCGGAAGGCAAATGGTATGCCTATCTTTTCAAGGACAACGGCGCCGTCGGTCGCGTTCCCTACCTCGTGCCCGTGACCTGGAAGGACGGCTGGCCCGTGCTCGGCCAGGACGGCGAGGTGCCCATGACGCTCGACATCCCCGCCGGCCGCCAGGGCCGCTCGGGCGCGTCCGGTATCGTCGCCTCCGACGAATTCGACCGCTCGCCCGGCGCCCCCGCCCTGCCCCTCGCCTGGCAATGGAATCACAATCCCGAGCCGCGTAACTGGTCGCTCACCAAGCGCCCCGGCTACCTGAGCTTCGTCACCAGCCGGGTCGATTCCAGCCTGCCTGAGGCGAGGAATACCCTCACCCAGCGCACCTTTGGCCCTGACAGTTTCGCCACCACCAGCATCGACGTGAGCGGCATGAAAGACGGCGACTGGACCGGCCTTGCCGCCTTTCAGAAAAAATACGGTTTTGTCGGCGTAAAGATGAGCGCCGGCGCCAGGTCGCTCGTCATGGTGAGCGCCGACTCCGGCCAGCCCGAGGAGGTCGCCTCCATTCCCCTTTCCGGCAAAACCGTTCACCTCAAGGTCGAATGCGAATTCCAGTCCGCGCCTGACGATGCCCGTTTCGGCGTCGACGAGAATGGCGCCAAGACCTATGGCATACCGGGGGCGCCTGAAGTCGCCCGCTTCTCCTACAGCCTCGACGGCAAATCCTGGACCCCGATCGGGCGTCCCTCGCGCCTTACCTACACCTTCCCGCACTTCATGGGTTACCGCTACGCGCTCTTCTATTATTCGACGCAGACCGCCGGCGGCCGCGTCGACTTTGACTACTACCGGATCGGTCAAAGCGGGGGCTCCCGCTGACCGCCGCCTGCGGAGGGCCTTATCGCGCCGGCTCGCGCGCGTCTTTTTTGCATGCATCCCGGAATGCCTTCGGGGTGCATTGGTATTCTTGCTTGAAGAGCTTGATGAAATACGAGGAATTTCTGTAGCCGACCGAATAGGCGACTTCTGCAATACTGGCACCGGTGTTTTCCACCAACAGGCGCGATGCTTCGGTCAATCTGAGCTTGTTCACGTAACCGATGAAGGTGCAGCCTATTTCCGCCTTTAATATGTCGTTGACCTTATTGCGGTTGACACCGGTTTCCGTCACTACGGTCTCCAGATCCAGTCCTGGATCCGCATAACGCGTCGCCAGCAATCGCAGAATGGCGGATTTTCCTTTTTCCTGGTGTGTCTCCAGCGCCAGCTGCTGGTACGCCACCAGTGGCACTTCCTTCTGCATCCGCGCATGAAGGTCATTGGCCAAAACCACGGCGTACTGCCTGACGAACCAGAACCCGAAACCCGCCCAGGCTACCGTTAGGAATGCGGCGAGAAAATACAGGTAGCCATATTTCCGCTCGTGCATTTCGATATTCGCGATTTCGATACGCGACGGGATGCCGACGCCGCTGGCAGTGCTGGTGCCCACTTCGAACTGCGCAACCTTGGCCAGCGAGTAGCCCAGGTCGGATGGATTGAGCTTGTTCGAGTCGACCCACCATTGCGGAACAGTCAAATGCGCCAGATCGAGTTCGGCGTGAGCCCCGTCCTGATCGCAGTTAATGTATGCCGACGGCGAACGGTAGGTCATCAGATCATCCACTTTGGACAGCTTGTCATCGAAGGTGGTCAGACTGATCCGGATGGTACCGGCGGGGAGGCAGCGTGCCTCGAAACTGATCTTGCCGAATCTGGACCAGTCGAGCAATGCCGGTTTACCGTTGCTGTCTCTGAAGAGCAGGCCGCTCGATACATAGGGTTTGGAACTGCTGCGTGACAGGGCGAATTCCATGATCAGGCGCGCGGCATCGACTCGCGCATCCAGGCTCGTTGTCGCGTCGTTGCCTTTATGCGTTCGCAACTGCCAGGAAAAATCTGCCTGCCCAAACAACGGGACGCGGTGATGGCTGCGGCTGACGCAAATATACCCGGTCAGTGTACTCATACCGAGAAGCAGGACCAGCCGGACCAATGCTTTTGAATATAGCGGGTGCATGTCAATGAAGGTGGCAGGTCCGACAGTGGCGAACCGGTGGCCTGGCGGCCAAGCCGCATACCAGCGAATAAAGCCGGTCCGCACCGGGCCCGGCTTGTCGACGCAGAGGCAGGGGCGGCCCCGCAGACGGGACCGCCTTTTCCTTTAGTACGTGTAACGCAGGCTCAGGCGGAAGCTGCGGCCCGGCTCGAACCAGGCGCGGGGCATGTTGCCGATGCCTTGCTGTTGCGTCTGACGCACGACCATGTCCGTCAGGTTGCTCGCCGAGAAGTTGCCCGAGATGTGCTCGTTGAACCTGTAGTCCACGCCAAAGTCCAGCTGGCCCGTCGCTTCCTGCCAGGTCGGCAGGCCGTAGCCCACGTCCGTCGGCGCCGTGCCACCGTTCGCGGCGGCGCGGTCCGGATCGGCACTCGTGGCGTTGTCACCGCCCGTGCCGTTCGCACCCACGCCCTGCAGGAACCGGCTGCGCCAGCTATAGGCCAGGCGCGCAGACAGCGGACCGCGGTCATACAGGAACATGAGGTTGTACGCGTTCTTCGACAGGTACTGGATCGGCAGCGACGTGAAAGGCAGGCCGTTCGTGTCGCAGCCGTACAGGCTCAGCGAGCTGTTGTTGAACGATCCGTTCGCCGGGCAATACTTCTGGGTGAACGGATGGTACAGGTCCTGCTTGCTATCGATGTACGTGTAGTTCGCGGAGATGCCGAAGCCCTTGGCCCAGTCCGGCAGCATGCGGTCCAGCCCCGGCACATTGTTGAAGTAGGTCTGGCCCGCCAGTTCCAGGCCCGTCACCGAACCCTTTGCGACGTTGTCCGGCCCCGTGATCAGGAACGTCTGGTCGTTGCCCGCCAGGCTCTTGTAGGTCCTGGTGAATGCCGTGTTCAAGATGATGTCACGCACATTCTTGCGGAACACGGCCATGGTCAGCGACGAACCGTTGCCCGGATACCATTCGAGCGTCCAGTCGAAGTTGTTGGAGCGGACCGGCTTCAGCTTGGCGTTACCCCGGTCGTTGCCCGTGTAGCTGATGCTCTTGATGGTGCCGGCCTCGGCGCCGGTGCCCGACGTGATGTTCTGGTTCAGGTTGATGTACTCGTTCAGGTTGTCGAACGGCGGACGGTACATCGACTTGGCGAACGCGAAACGGGTTTGCAGCTTGTCCGTCAGGTCGGCCTTCAGGTTCAGGCTGGGCAGCACGTCGACGTACTGCTGCGACGCATTCACCGGATCCTTGATCGCGGCGAAGCGCGGGATCACATCCGACGCGTTCGAGCCATACGTCGGATTGAAGATCGTGAAGCCGTGGGACTCGCTGCGCGTGTGGATCACACGCACGCCGAGGTTGCCCTCGACGGGGAAACGCAAGTTGTCGAAGCCGAAGCGCAGTTGGCCGTAGGCGGCTTCGGTGCGTTCCTGCTGGCTGCTGGTCTGGGCCGGATCGTCGTTGTAGGCCAGCGGTTTCCAGCCGCCATCCGCGGTCGAGCAATCATTGTTGGTGCCATAGTATGCGTTGCCGTCCTGGCACTGCATCTGCAGGGCCGGGATGAGTTTCGCATTATTGGCCAGGTTCCGGACGAAGGCCGGGTCCGGAACGACCATCGTTGGCACCTGGGGAATCTTGCCATTGAAGAACGTCGGGAACGTATACGAGGACGTCTGCACCAGGTTGCCGTAGCGCGGATCGCTGAAGTAACTGACGTTGGGGCGTGCTTGCCAACCCTTGTCCGCGAGCAGCGGCAGAGTGCCCGGCACCTTCGTCGCGTTGACGGACCACGGCTCGGCAATGCTCTTCCAGCCACCGATGCCACCGGAGGCGTCGGAGCGGACCGCCGTACGCTTGGTGAGGCGCACGCCAAAGCGCAGGTCGCGCAGCACGTCGTCGTCGAAGTGGAAACGCGCGTCCGTCTTCCAGGCATACAGGTCGCCCTTGGCCTTGGTCATCGACGGCATCATGAAGCTCATGTAGTAGTTGTCGCGATTCGCCAGGAAGGCGCGGTCAGTGTCATCGAACGTCACCTTCGGCAGACTGCCCGACAAGTCGATGCCCAGGTTCGGCACGAACGTGCCCAAGGTCATGACGTTGCCCTCGGAACTATTCGTCGCATGCACCCACTGCAAGTCGCTCTGGATGGCCCAGCGGTCGTTGATGTTCCACCTGAAGTTCCAGGCGATCTCGCGCGTCTGCGATTTGCTGGTGTCGAAGCCGGTGTCGGACTGGTAACCTAGGCCACCGGCCGCGAAGCTGTTCGCGCCCACGCCGCCGATCGGGTAAGTGTAGAGGCCATTCTGCAAAATGCCGTTCTGGTTGAAAACCGGATCGAGCGGCTTGACCAGGTACGGCGACTCGACGGCCGTAAACGTGGCGTTCTCGGTGTTGGCCGACTTGTAACCGGTATGGAAGTACGTCAGTGCCGATTCCATGCCGTTGTTCTTCCACTGCAACGCGCCATAGACACCGGCACGGTCGACCTGGCTCGTGTTGGTGCGGAATGACGCGGACTTGGGGATCCAGACGGTCTGGCTGTCAACGATGTCGGTGCGTGGGAAATACGCATCGACCTGAACCGTATCGTTGTGGGAATTGGTGCGGTTGGCGGACAGGTCGATCAACGCGCCCCATTGCCCGGTGCGGGTATTCCACCGCTTCGACACCAGGGCCGACAGGCCCGGCGACTTCTTGCTGCCCAGGGCGTTGTAGTTGCCGTTCACCGACAGGGCGACCTTGCCGTCCTTGTAGTCGAATGGCAGCGCGGTACGCAGATCCACCTGACCGCTGACGCCGCCTTCGACCAGCTCGGCGGGCGGATTCTTGTGCACCACCACTGCGGACATGAGTTCCGGCGGGATGTCGCCCCAGCTCAGTTCCCGGCCCGGATAGCCGGCCGAGAACGATTCGCGGCCGTTCAGCGTGGACGAACCCCAGGTCAGGCCACGCACCGAAATGCCCGAACCTTCGACCGAGAAGTGTTCCGGGTCGCCGCGCGAACGGTTGCGGTCGATCGTGACGCCCGCGACGCGCTGCAGCACTTCGGTGATCGACTTGTCCGGCAGTTTGCCGGCTTCTTCCGCAACGACGGCATCGATGACTTCCTCGGCGTTCTGCTTGAGTTTTTGCGCCGACTGCATGGCGGCGCGCTGGCCGCTCACGACCACCGTCTGCGTAGGCGGGTCGCCGGCCGGCGCCGTTTGCGCATGCGCCGCGCCGCCCCAGACCAGTGCGGCCTGCGCCACCGCCAACGACAGCGCGGTCATCTTGATCGGTTTCCTCACGATCTTCGTCTCAATTCTTGTCATTATTTATATCCTTTTATTTAATGCCTTGGATGCCGTCCGCGGTCATTGGAAGGTGATGGGGCCGGTCAGCGTGAGTTGGGTCGAGTAGGTCAGCTTGACCGCACCCGCGGTCGCCATCGAGGCGTTCGCGCTCACTGCGGAGAATTCGACTTGCGCGATCGGGTAATCCTGCAACTCGGTCCAGAGGTCGAGTCCCGTCAGGCCGCACGATTCCGCAATCGTGAACTTGTCCTTGAGAGCGACGCTGTAGCTCGTGGCGGCTGCAGCGGTCGGCATTACCGTCGCGTGCAGCTTCACGTTGCAGGCCTTGCCGTCCTTGACGGCGAAGTGGCCGAGGTACAGATTGATATCGACGCCGTTGTTGCCGTTGCCGAACCATTCAGGGTTCTGCGCGAGCTTGAACTTCAGGGCCGTCTGGGCATCGATCCGTGCGCCAGTGGGCGTGTCGCCGTTCTCGACGAGCTTCGCCAGGCCACCCGCGAGCAGCTTGACGCCCATGTAGCCCCCCAGTCCATTGCCGGAATCCGGCTGGATGTTGTAGTACCAGGTGAAGCTGTTGCCGTCGGTGGGCACGGTGCGGCCGCACCAGTTCGTGGCACACCACCAACCGTCCGCGCTGCTGCCGGCGTAGGTCTCGATGCTGCCCGACTCATTGGTCTGGTCGATGCCCTTGTAGCCGCTCAGGAACGTCAGCGCATCCGCTTGCGCGGTGCCGATCGGGATGCTCCGGACAACCGTGCCGGGGGCATAGATATCATCGACTACCTGCGCCGTGATTTCGCACAGCCCGTTGTCGACCTTGGTCATCGTGTTGCCGCTGACCGTGCAGACCGATGGCGTGCTGGACGTAAAAGTAACGGCTTTGCCGGCAATGCTGGTCGTGGCGACCAGCGGAACCGGCGTCGAATCCAGCGGCAGCGCCCCTGGATTACGGAAGGTCACCGTCTGCGACCGTTTGGGGATGCCGAAAATTTGGTTTTCCGAGGCGGGGGTGTAGCCGTTGCCACCCGCCTGGTTTGCAGTCACCGAGCACTCGCCTGCTTTGATCAGCGACAGCGTAGCGCCGTTGACGGTGCAGATATCCGGCGTATTCGACGTGAAGGTCACCTCGCCGCCTCCGCTCGCCGTCGCCGTCAGCTGGACGGTCGCGACGTCGGGCGGGGCGGCGAGCGTCGGTCCGCCGACGAATGGGAACGAAATGGATTGCGCCGTCGCGCCGTCGCTCGAACCGCCGCCGCCGCTGCAGCCGGCCAGCAACATGCCGCAGGCCAGTCCGACTGCCGTCAACTGGAATCTCATGGTTTGTCTCCTCATTGGAATCTTCCTTTCTTTTTTGTTTGCTGAAGTTGCTCGGCACCGGCTGCGCCGATGACAAGAAAAGATCGCTCCCTGCCCGCTTCGCTCCACATTCGCGGCAGGGAGACTGGTACTGGTCAAGGATGTACGGACTGGCAGAGCGTCGCCGGCGTTATGAAATCGTTTTCAAAAACGCGAAAAAAACAGCGCGACGCGATGTACGCCGGGACGGCGAAAGGTTTGCGGACCGGTTGCTGCTGCATGCAATGAGCCTGAGGTGCACGTCTTGTCTCCCTGCTTTTATTATCGATACCGTTCAACCAGCTTCTTCGATGGCGCCGTATTGACATATCTTGATCTTTATATATTTAAAACAATTGTCTCGGTGCTGGGCGGCTCCGAAAAAAGGGGCAGCCAAAGCTGCCCCATAAAACCGCTGCGGAAACCCGCCACGGAGGAGAGCGAAAATGTGTGAAGCCCAGGATCGTCTGCGG
The DNA here is from genome assembly GCF_047302885.1 of Massilia sp. CT11-137. NCBI lineage: Bacteria > Pseudomonadati > Pseudomonadota > Betaproteobacteria > Burkholderiales > Oxalobacteraceae > Massilia > Massilia sp. CT11-137. Next base: position 2,186,853 of record NZ_JBKYMP010000002.1, on the reverse strand, counting down.
CCGGGAGGCGGTTGCGAAACCCAACCCATGTGTGAAGCATAGGCCGTCCGTCATGGGCAACGATATCGCCGCTAATCGATTTTCTTGCACTCCGCAGAAATTGCAAGGAATGTCAGCCATAGTAAAAATCGGACGTGACGGGTGGCGTCGGTCAGGCAAGCGGGCCGGAAGAAATGGCTGCCACACCACAGGCCGATCGTGGAACCAAGGGGTGGGATGCCCGGCTCAAAGGAATACGTTTCCGTACGGCTCCGTCGACCACGCCACGATCAACCGATGGGCAGTGCGTTTCCAGCCGCTGGTCGAAAAGCTGCCACGCAAGCATGCGCGCCAGGGGGGCGATCTGGAGGGAATGGACCGGCCAGCATAAGCCGGGGCCATGCTCGACACGGAAGCGACTTCATCACGTGCAAGATGGCGAAGAGACTCGATGCACGCGGCCTGACGACACCGGCGCTCCGGTTGCAAGCTGCGGATCAGATCGAAAGACCGCCGCGGCACGTTTGCGGTGCCGCAGCGGTCATTGGCGGCGTCTGGGACGTATCACTCAGTTGGTGTAGACCAGACCGCGGCCGGTGCCACTGAAGTAGACGCGCCCGTAGGTGTTCCAATCGCCCGCCATCGCGCCGATGCCGCCGTACTGGTGCGCATCATCGTTGAAGCGTGCCCAGGTCGCACCGCCATCGTCGGAGTGGTACAAGCCCCATACGCCATTCATCGTACCCACGACGTAGACCGCGGCCGAGTACGGGCTGCCTGCCTGTGCCTTGCCCAGGGCGATCACGCTGGCGCCATGCAGTTGGCCCCGCGCGCCGTCGTCACCGACCGTCGCGAAGCCGTTCAGCTTGGTCCAGGTCGACCCCGAATTGGTCGAGTGGTACATGGCGTTGCCGTCGGCCAGCCAGAGGTCACCCTCGACGTTGGGGTTGACCACCATCGACGTGAGATCGAAGGCGTTGTGGTACAGGTTCGCCGACACCGAGCCCTGGCTCAGCGTGAAGTTGTGGCCGCCATCGGTCGAGACGTAGACCTTGCCCGCCGGCCCCCAGAATGCGCCGCCCGAATCGTACGCATAGACCTTGTTCGGATTCTTCCGGTCGACGACCAGGCGATAGCCGTTAGCCCAGCCGCCGGGGTTTGCCGGCGCCGGCAGGTTGGTCGCGGTCCAGCTCGCGCCATTGTTCGTGGTATAGGATGGCACCGAGCCGGACGGCGCCCAGATCACGTTGTTGCGAGACGTGGTCACGATACTCCCGTTGTCGGAATCGTTCGCTGCCGCGCCCGCAGGCAGGGTCGCGAAGTTCGACCACGAGTTGCCGGCGTCGCCGGACCAGAAGCCGAAGACGCTTTTTGGTTGCGTTGAGTTGTTGAGGCCGGCACCGACGATGTAGTTCGGATCAGACCACAGCACGTCGGCGTAGTTGCCATTGTTCCAATCGGCGAGAGGGCCCCTGGTCGGCGTCGTCGCGAGGTCGGTCTGGACCCATGTCCCGATGTCGCCTGCGCTGTTGACGAACTTGTACGGCGCGCCGGCCGGCGGCGTGACGACGGCCAGGGTGGCGGTCTCCTCGAGGTTGTTGTTCGGGAAGTCCCAGCTCGGCGTGGACGACGACGCGTTCCAGGTTTCCCAGACGCCGCCGCCGGTGACGTGCATGATGTGGTCGCGGTTGGCTGGATCGATCTCGATGTCGTCGATCCAGCCCCAGAACTGTCCGCCGTAATGCAGCATGCCGCCCGCGATTTCGCGCCAGGTGCCGCCGCCGTTGTCGGACAGCTGGACGACAGGACCGGCGGAGCTCCAGGTCCCGGTCACGGCCAGCGCGATACGGGCCGTCGAGCCGGTGCCGTACACGGACACACCGCCGTAGCCGCCGCCGGTTGTGATGCTGGAGAGCTGGGTCCAGGACTCATTGCCGGCCACGCCACCGAACTTGTAGAGGTAACCGGGACCGCCGGCGCCCTCGCCGGCGTTCTGGTTGAATACCACATAGTACATGCCGTCGCTGGTACGCACGATGTGCGGGACGTAGTAACCGGACACGTTCGACGGGACCGACACCGGCGTCCACGAAAAGCCGCCGTTGACGGACTTGTACAGGGTCGAGGTCAGGCCCGCCACCTGGCCGTAGTCCGGCGCGACGGCGGCATACATGATCCAGGTCGTCTGGCCGCCACCCACGTTCGAGTTGTCGAACATGATCTGCTCGACGCCCTTCACGGCGCCGATAGCCTGGATCTGGGCGCCCGTGAGCACGATGCTCGACAGAGCCGTCTGGGTCCACGTCTGGCCCGAGTTCGTGCTTTTCCACAGGCCGGCCGTGCGCGAGGCGTAGAACATCGTCGACGGATTGGTGGGATCGAGCTTCAGGCGTTCGCCGATGGCCCGGCCGCCTTCATTGCCACCCACCGGGAAAGGCAGGTCGTAGTGCGTCCATGTGAGGCCGCGGTTGCTGGAGGCATAGATACGGCCGTTAGACGGGTTGCCGCCGCCGTCTTTCGTATACATGCCGGTGACCAGGTAGACGAGCTGGTCGTTGGCCGGATCGAGGGCGATGCTTTCGACGCCGTGAAACTCGCTCTCGCCGCCGTTGAAACCGATACCGTCGGTAATGGGCGTCCACGACCCGTTCGAATTATTCCAGCGGTAGGCGCCACCGACGTCGGTGCGTGCGTACATGAGGCCCGCGGTCGTCGGATGGTAGACGAGGCCGGTGACGTAGCCGCCACCGGCCCACTTCACGCTCGTATAACTGGTGGCCGAGCCGATGGTGGCGGCGAGGGCCGGTGCGGTGCCGGACGCGCCGGGGGGCGTGCTGCCCCCGCTGCAACCGGCGAGAAGCGCCGCGACCAGCGTTGGGACGATCAAATTATGCTTCCGAAACATATTGTCTCCTCAAATAGGATTGGCTTGACGTTTTCCGGTATCGAACGTAGCTCCGCCGCGCTGGGTGGCGCCACAATCGTTGCGGAAGTCAGCTTCAAAAAAAACGCCTGATTCAAAGCACGTACTAGATAGACGTAACGCCGCTGTTCAGCGCCACGTCGGCCTTGCTGCGATCCCCGCTATCCAGGCCGGCCCGGGCGGCACTGAGCCTGAAGCTCAGGATCACGTCGTGCACGCTGCATCCCAGCTCCTGGCGAAACACGGCGTCGAGCGTAGAGCGCGACACGCCCACGTATTGGGCCACCTGTTCGGTCCTGATGCCCTGGCACGCATACTGGCGGATGAAGTGGCGCGCGCGCATCACGTTCGGATGCTTGATCAGCTGGTACTGGCTGGACGCGTGCACGTTGATGCCGGCCGGCGGCACCACGATCGGCGTCTTCGGCGGGCACACCCCGTGCAGCATCTGCCCGATCAGACGGGCGGCCGCGCGCCCGATCTCCTGCGCGCCCTGGATCACGGAACTGAGCGGTATGCGGGTGAGCCTGCGCACCAGCGGGTCGTTGTCGATGCCGATGATCGCCACCTGTTCCGGCACTTCGACGTTGGCGATAATGCAGGCCTGTATGAGCTGGCGTGCACGCGCGTCCGTGACGGCGATGATGCCAACCGGTTTGGGCAAGCTGCGCAACCAGTCAATCTGCCCCTGGACTGCCTCGTCCCACGAATGGACGCTGGTTTCGCAGCCGCGGAATATCTCCGCTTCAAGGCGGTCGCCCTGCATCAGGCTGCGGAAGGCATTCTCGCGCTCCTGCGCCCAGCGGTTTTCCGCGGTGGCGGGAACGCTGAACATGGCGAAACGCTGCAGGCCGACATCGATCAGATGCTGATGTGCCAGTTCGATCAACTTGATGTTGTCGGTCGCAACGTAGGGTACACCGGCAGGGTAATTCGACGGGTCGGCATAGGAACCGCCAATTGCGACCACCGGTACGCTACAGCGCGACAACGCTTCTGCCACGGCTGGATCGTCAAAGTTGGCGATAACGCCGTCGCCCTGCCAGTGCTCGATGCCCGCAACGCGCAATCGAAAATCTTCTTCCAGGAAGATATCCCAGGCCGCCCCCGTACTTCCAAAATAGGCGGCAATGCCGGCAATGACTTCGTAATCGAATATCTTGTTCGCGTTGAATAACAGTGCGATCCGCTGTACTTTCGTCGTGTCCATTTTACTTGTGTGTTTGGAAAACATTTCCGAAACCTCAGCAGGCCGATTCCCAGCATCGGCCGGGTGCCGGGTTCGGGCACCGTGGCGGACGGAAGACGGTCGCGGAATCAGGCCCATGTGCAAAACATAGGCCGTTCCGCATGGGCACCGATATCGCTGTCAATCGAATTTCTTGCAAACCGCAGAAATTGCAAGCGATGTTAGCCACAGTAGAAATCGGCCGTGGCGGCCGGCGACATGGAGACTGGCAGGGGATGGGGATGACCACGCCTCGCGCGGCCCTGGATGGCAGCGGTTCAGCCGCAGTGTTCAGGCAAGTGGTTCTGACGGAACGCTATCGACGGGCTGTCCCCGCTGCGGCTGCCGGGCGGCTAGCATCCGGGATGACTTCGGCGTACAGCCGAATTCTTCCTTGAACAGCGTATCAAATATGAAACTTTTTTCACTGTGGTTAAGATTGCTTGCAATTTCTGCGGATTGCTAGAAATTCGATTGCCGCCGATATCGTTGTCCACGACGGATTGCCTATGCTTCAGCCTCAGGCCAGGTTCCGCTACCGCCCACGACCCCGGACGCAAAATAAAGCCGGCAGTTACGCAGTCAAGCGTGTGCCTCCTTGATGCCACCTCGCTCTACACGAGTCGGTGAGACGCGAATTTGCGGTTCGATGCACGTTCAAGGCTCACACCAGGCGGCCAAGGCCCGGCCTTGCAGTTGCGGCGGTCACGGCAAGCGTGCTGGCCGCCCACACGAACGCAAACTTTCAAACATCCGCATAATGATAGGAATCAAGATGAACATCAAACGCACGGCGCAGCTCGTGTTAGGCGCCTTGCTGGGTGCCGCCGCCTTTGGCAATAGCTGGGCTCAAAAGGCTGAAGGCCTGGCCAGCACCCCGCAAATGGGCTGGAACAGCTGGAACAAATTTGCCTGCGAAATCGACGAGCGCCTGATCCGCGAGACTGCCGATGCCATGGTCAAGCATGGCTTGAAGGACGCCGGCTTCCAGTACGTGAACATTGACGATTGCTGGCAAGGCCAGCGCGACGCCGACGGCAACATCCAGCCCGACCCCAAGCGCTTCCCATCCGGTATGAAGGTGCTGGCAGACTATGTGCACGGCAAGGGACTAAAGCTGGGCATCTACTCGGACGCCGGCGCGACCACCTGCGGCGGCCGTCCCGGCAGCCGCGGCCACGAATATCAGGATGCGCGGACCTACGCCAGCTGGGACATCGATTACGTCAAGTACGACTGGTGTAATACCCCGAGCATGAACGCTGAAGCGGCCTACACCACGATGCGCGACGCGATCGCCAAGGCGGGCCGCCCGATGCTGTTCAGCATATGCGAATGGGGCATGAGCAAGCCGTGGGAGTGGGCCGGCCAGGTCGGCCATTCGTGGCGCACCACACCCGATATCTATAATTGCTTCGACTGCGAATTCAGTCCCGGTCTCTCGACTGGTCTGGGCGTGCTGCGCATCCTCGACAAGCAGGCAAACCTGCGCAAGTTCGCAGGGCCTGGCCACTGGAACGATATGGACATGCTCGAAGTGGGCAACGGCATGAGCGAGGATGAAGACCGCGCCCATCTGTCGATCTGGGCCATGATGGCCTCGCCCCTCATCCTGGGCAACGACCTGCGCTCCATGTCCGAGGCGACCCGCCGCATCCTGACCAACCCCGGCGTGATCGCGGTGAACCAGGACAAGCTGGGTGTGCAGGCGCTGCGCGTCCTCGCCGACGGTCCGCTGGAAGTCTATGCCAAGCCGCTCGACGGCGGCCAGTGGGCGCTGATGTTCCTGAACCGCTCCAACCAGCCTGCCGACGTTCACCACGACTGGAAGAAGCAAGTCCTGATCGATGACCTGAACAACCGGTCAGTCGATTTCAAGCAGACCGTCTACCGCTGGTCCGACCTGTGGAGCAAGAAGACGGGCGACACCAGCGCCAAACTGGAAGCGCGGCTGGCGCCGCACAGCGTGCTGCTGCTGCTCCTGACGGGCCCTGCGAAACCATAATCTCCCCTTCCCCGCCCATCAGGTGCTGTTCCACGACCAGACCGAAGCGACCAACGGGGATCATGGACCTGGCGCGGGGCGTCGTACGGTCTGCGGTCGTCCGGCGACAAGAACCACTCTGGCGTCAGACATGCCGCTTCGCACCTTCAGCCACTCGTTGATCCGCTTGACCTCGTCCGCACGCGGCATGCGCCGGCAAGTCGCGCTGAGGAAAGGCACCGGCGCCGCGCCGTCGACGCCGTCCTGAGCGGCCTTGCCCACGAGGACGTCGCCGCACTGCGGGTACTGCGCTTCGAATGCCGGGGATCACGTTCGACTTCTCGCGCCGGGTCTGCCCGATGATGCCGGCCAGCCCGCCCGCCAGCGCGATCAGGACGTCCCACAGCGAGGGCGTCGTCCGCGCCAGCAGTTCCGACTGCGCCTCGGCCAGCGGCGTGACGAGGAAATACAGCGTCGAGGTCGACAGGCTGATCGTGGCGGCAATGCCGAGGTTGGCGAGCGCGCGGCGAATCAGCGCGAAGTCGAGGATGCCGATCCCGTAGCCGAACCCGACGATCGGCCCCATCAGCGGCGACACCAGCATGGCGCCGATGATCACGGCAGTGGAATTGGTGTTCAGGCCGACGGAGGCGATCAGGATCGCCAGCATCAGGATCCACAACGTCGCGCCCTGCAACTCCACGCCGGCGCGGATGGCGCGGTCGATCTCGGTGTCGTCCGCCTTGTCGTCGTGGAGGCTGAAACGGTGGGCGATGGCGGCGCGCAGCGATGGCGGCGTGGGTTGGGTGTCGGGTCCGTTCATGAAATCGGCGCGCAACGGAGGATAACCGGAGAATTTTCGCCCACGCGTCGCATTTGTCCAAACATTTCTTGCGGCGATGCATCAAATCGTTGCACGATTGCCGCCCAAGTTCAATCGCTGCGAGTGCGGACTCAGCCGCGTGCCGCGAGCCGGTTTCTGGCCAGCCATGCGCGCACCCGGTTGGCGTCGGCCGCACGGGAAAATTTTCCCTGCGCGTCGAGGAACACCATGACCGTCGGGCGCCCCGCGACAGTGGCGTGCAGGACCATGCAACGGCCGGCCTCGGCGATGTAACCCGTCTTCTGCAGCCGGATCTTCCAGCGCGGGTTTGCCGTCAGCCGGTTCGTGTTGTGGTAGTCGGTATGCTGCCGGCCCTGGCGAATCGTGAAATGCCGGTCCGTCGAATACCGCCGTATGAGCGCATGGCGTTCGGCGGCAACGACGAGGCGGGCCAGGTCTTCCGGCGTGGAGACGTTGGCGCTCGACAGGCCGGTCGGTTCCACGAAATGCGTACGCCGCATGCCCAGCGCCCGTGCCTTCGCATTCATGGCCGCGACAAATGCCTTCGTTCCTCCCGGATAGTGCCGCCCGAGTGCCGACGCCGCGCGGTTCTCCGAACTCATCAGTGCAATGTGCAGCATGGCCGAGCGCGACAGGCGCGTACCGACGTGCAGCCGCGACGACGAGTATTTGAGACGGTCGACGTCCGCATCCGTGACGGCCAGCACCTCCGCCATGTCCTGCTTCGCTTCCAGGACGACCAGGGCCGTCATCAGCTTCGTCAGGGAAGCGATGGGCATGACGGCCTGCGCATTCTTCCCATACAGGACGGCCTTCGTCTTCGGGTCGAGGATGAGGACGGCGCTGGACTTCAGCGCCACCATCCTGGCCGCCCGCGCCCCCGGCGCCCGATGGCGCCTGTGCGGCCTGGCATGCCGGTGCGTATGTGCCGGTTTCGTCTTGACGACCTTGACGGTCCGCGCAGCGCGCGCCTGGACGCTGGATACCGGCCCTGACAGGAACGCCAGCGCCAGCATGAGAGATGCAAAATATTTCATATCGCCGGATCGGCAGCTGAGGGAACCCGGCAATGGTAGGCAGGCCGACTTAGCAAACCCTTAGCGTCAGGAAATCAATACGGTTCATGTTTACGCCAGGTTCCGGTTACCGGCAGCGCCATCGGTATGCCTCCATACCGCTGCGGCAGGGTGCGTAATTCGACTGCGCCAGCGGCTAAGTATTCGCTAAGTGAGGCCCCCTATCCTTGCGCTCGTCACGCGTTCAGGGAAGGAAGTCGAACATGGCTGGATCGATCCCGCCGCCGCGGTTCGCCGCCGCGCGGCCGGGCAGCATGAGGATCGGACTCGAGTGGATGGTGCTCGACCGCGAAACATACGATCTGCATCCTGCGGCGCCCGACATCGCGTTCCGGCTGGAAGGGCAGGACGCGGCCTGGGTGGCCACGCCGGACATCGACGCGACGACACTCGACGTGGCCACCTCGGCGCTGGACGGCTACTGCGCGGCGGCGGACGCGCTCGAAGACATGCGGTGCTGCGTGCGGCGGGCCGCCCGCTCGGTCGGGGCCGCGGTCGCGGGCGGCGGCACCCATCCGGTCCGGACAGGCGGCAGGCAACGCAACCATGCCGCGGGCTTCGGCATGCACGTCCAGATCGGTGCGCCGAGCGCCGACGAGGCGGTGCGCATCGGCGCCTGGCTGAATCAGCGCGCGCCACTGTTCATCGCGCTTTCCGCAAGCTCGCCGTACTGGCGTGGGCAGGACTCGGGCTTTTGCAGCGCACGCAACAACGTGGCCGTTGCGTTCCAGGGCAGCGGCATCATGCCGCCCGCGCTGCGCAGCTGGCAGGATGTCGTGCAGCATGTCGCGCGTCTCGCGCGCTACGGCCTTGCCACGCGCGTCGAGGACGTCGACTGGGACGTCCGTCCGGATCCCGGGCATGGGGCGGTCGAGCTGCGCGCGCTCGACGCGCCTTTGCGTCCGGCCTATGCCGCGGCCCTCGCGTGCTACGCGCGCGAGTTGTGCGTCGAAGTCGCGGAACGCCCCGGCAGCTGGCCCGGCCGGCGGGCCGCCGACGTGTATCCATGGAACCGCTTCAACGCCACGCGGCGCGGCGTGCTGGGCGCGTGGATCGACCCAAGCACGCGGAAGAAACACAGCATAGCCCACGTGGTGCGAGACGACCTCGCCCGCCTGGCGGCACGCTCGGACGATCCGGACTTCCCGGCCGCGTGCGTATTGATCGATGAGCTGCTGCATAATGGTGGACAGGCACGCTGGCTGACCGCGCACATGGCCGCCGGCGCCCGGCCGGCTGACCTGGCGCGGCTGGCGAGCACGATGTTCGACAGCCCGGTGGTGCCCGGAGGGAAAGTGGAACGATGAGAGTATTGCTGGTGGAAGACGATCCCATGATCGGCAGCGTCGTGCAGCATGCGCTGCGCGACGCCAGCTACGCGGCCGACTGGGTATGCGACGGCGAAGCGGCGCTGACCGCGCTGCTGGTGCATGAGTACGCGCTGGTCCTGCTGGACCTGAACCTGCCCCGCATGGACGGCATGGAGGTGCTGCGCCGCATCCGCGCGGCGCACAACGGTGTTCCGGTGCTGGTGCTGACGGCGCGGGAAACGACGGAAGACCGCGTGGCCGGCCTCGACGGCGGCGCGGACGACTATCTCGTCAAGCCGTTCGCGATGAGCGAACTGCTGGCGCGCATGCGCGCGCTGAGCCGCCGCGCCGAGGGTACGGGCAGCACCGTGCTGGGCAACGGCATCGTCGAACTCGATCCCGCGACGCACGAGGCGCGCGCCGGCACGGCGACCGTGCGCCTGACGGCGCGCGAATTCCCCCTGCTGCAGGCGCTGCTCGTGCGGCCAGGCGCCATCCTCTCCCGCCTGGAACTCGAACACAGGGTCTACGGCTGGAACGAAGAGGTCGAGAGCAACGCGATCGAGTTCCTGATCCATTCGATCCGCAAGAAGCTGGGCAGCGACATCATCAAGAACGTCCGGGGCGTCGGATGGATGGTCGCGAAGGGCCGTTGACGGCATCGTTGCGCTTCAGGCTGTCCCTGTGGATCTCGGCGGCCATCCTGATCGGCGCCGCCGTCGCCGGCCTCTACTCGTACCTGGCCGCCACCGCCGAGGCGCACCGCGGCCAGGACACGCAGCTGCGCCAGGTCGGCTACCTCATCAGCAGACTGGACGCCGTGCCGACATCGCCGATGGCCCGCGAAAAGGTGGGCGACGTCGATTTCGACGCCCGCCTGGTCGTGCGTTTCATCGACGCGCCCGGCACGCGCATTCCCGAACCGGAAAGGCCCCCGCGTTTCGGCCCGTCCCTGCCCGACGGGTTGCAGACGGTTGCCATCGGCGACGAAACCTGGCGCGTCTTCGTCCGCACCAACGCGAAAGGCGTACGCGTCGCCGTCGCGCAGCAGACGGCGGTCCGCGACGCCGCGGCCCGCTCGAGCGCCCTGCGCACCGTGATGCCCATCCTGTTCCTCGGTCCGGTCCTCATCCTGCTGGCGGCGCTGCTGGTGCGTACGATGTTCCTGCCCCTGCAAAGGCTGGCCGTACAGCTCGGCAAGCGCCGCGGCCACGACTTGCGGGAACTGGACCGGACGCCGCTCCCGTCCGAGGTGTGGCCTTTCGTCAGCGAGATCAACAAGCTGATCGCCCGCACCGGGCGCGCGCTGGCGCTGCAGCGGCGCTTCATCGCGGACGCGGCGCATGAACTGCGTTCGCCGATGACGGCCATGTCGCTGCAGGCGGAACGCCTGGCGGCGACCGAGATGCCGCGCGAGGCGCGCGCCAGGCTCGACGCGCTGTCGGCAGGCCTGGCACGCACGCGCATCCTGCTCGACCAGTTGCTGACGCTGGCACGCTCCCAGGAGGGCGGCGGCGAGCCGTTGACGCAGGTACCGTTGCAGAAGGCGATCCAGGAAGCCTTCGAGGACCTCGTGCCGTTGGCGGAGGCCAAGGCGATCGATCTCGGCATGGTAGGCGATGCCGATGCGTCGGTTACGGGGCGCGCCATGGACATCCGGATCCTCGTCAAGAATCTCGTCGACAATGCGATTCGCTACACGCCGGAGGGCGGACGCATCGACATCCGCGTGACCGCCGCGAGCGACCGCATCGTTCTCGACGTCGACGACACGGGACCGGGCATCGTCCCCGCCGAGCGCGAGCGCGTGTTCGATCCGTTCTACCGCGTGCTCGGCAGCGGCGAGATCGGTTCGGGCCTGGGGCTCGCGATCACGGCGTCGATCGTCGACCGGATCGGCGCGACCATCTCCCTGCTCGACCGGCCGGATGGCGAGCGGGGGCTGCGCGCCCGCGTGATCTTCCGTTCTTCCAACATTACGCCAAGCTAGCCACAGATAACTTTGCTATTGGATTCCTGCTTCGCCGGACCGGTTTCGCCCTGCGCTCGCGCGTGGGGCCAGCGCCTTGCCCTCCACAGGCAGATGCGGTAGAACTCACCGCCATGTTTCTTGGATTGATCGCGGCGTTCACGTCGCGGTCATGGGATGCCCCGCAACCCGGGCAGGTCCATTGACGCACATCGAGGACGAGCGTTTCCAGCCGAAATCCGCAGCACGCGCACAGCTTGCTGCTTGGGAACGAGCGATCGGCCAGCACGGCCCGCCCGCCACGCCAGGCCGCCTTGTACTCGACGTGGCGGCGCAGCTCGTGAAAGCCCATGGCGGCAATGGCCCGCCAGATGCCGGTTGCCCAGCATGCCTTTGACGTTGAGGTCTTCGCTACCGATCTGATGGTCATTTGCGGCGCGCACTTGGTAACCTCTAGCATTCACGGAAACTGCTCGCGCTTGATGCTGTTGAGTAGACGCCGCAACCCCGCTTCGGAAGGCTTGGGCGGCGTCGGATCGGTTTGCAGGCTTCGTACTGTTACCGCCATTCGCTCAATGCCCGGTTATAGGCGAAACGGGCCGTGCCGGCCGCGCGCGCACAGTAGGTCGCCGGCAACTTGTTCGGGTCCAGCCTGATGCGGTGCGCTACGAGCATTGCTCTTGCTCTGGTGTTGGTCGAGACGTCGGGAGGTTTGGTAGCCGTGCTGAAAGGAACAAACTTACGTGTCTTGCTTAAGATCGCAGAAATCCAGCTAAGTGCCGAACGAGCTGTTGCAACCCCCGCCGGTGTGCATGGCCAGGCCAACAGTGAAGCACGCGCGGCAGTACCACCTGAGAAACAGCGGTCGAGATGACTTCCAGGGACTATGTTCTGGCAAATCCCCCCGCAGGACGTACAAGCGTCCTGCTCGCCTGTTCTGTTCCAGAAAAGAAAAAGCCACTTTTTGCAGGTAATGCCGTTCAGTTAAGCTAGCTGTTTAGTTTCGTGTGATCATGCTCCTCGTCGTAGCTGGCCCTTGTTTCGCGCAAGGGCTATGCTGGGCGACTTGATTGCTGGGTTCAGCAGTCCCGGCATTCAACCGCAACAGGAGCAGTTCGCAGCATGAGTTCACGCATCCATCCGCAAGCTCGTACGACCCCGAAAGTCCAGCAGGAGATCAAGGATTCCGGCCTATCGGACCGTCAGGCGGCGAAGGTCTTCGGCATCACACGGGCGACAGCCGCAAAGTGGCTCAAGCGGGATGACGTACAGGACCGCTCGCATCGTGCCCACACGCTGCATACGACGCTGAGCACGGCCCAGGAAGCCATCGTCCTGGCACTGCGGCAGTCGCTTTATCTGCCCCTCGACGATCTGCTTTTCATCACGCGGCAATACATCAATCCCGACGTCTCCCGATCAGGCATCGCACGTCTGCTCAAGCGCGAAGGCATGTCGCGCCTGGAAGACGTGATTCCGAAGGCCGAGGGCGAAACCATCGCACCGAAAAAGACCTTCAAGGACTACGAGCCGGGTTTCATCCACATCGACATCAAGTACCTGCCGCAGATGCCGGATGAGACCTCGCGCCGCTATCTGTTCGTCGCCATCGACCGCGCCACGCGCTGGGTCTTCATGCACATCTATGGCGACATGACCGAGGCGAGCAGCGTCGATTTCCTACGTCGGCTCAAGCTGGCTTCACCCATCAAGATCAGCAAGATCCTGACTGACAACGGCTCGCAATTTACCGACCGTTTCGCCACCAAAGACAAGAAGCCCAGCGGCAAGCACGCCTTCGACGTCGCTTGCGCAGGCCTGCCTGCCGAGCATCGACTGGCACCGCCGCGTCATCCCCAAACGAATGGCATGGTCGAGCGCTTCAACGGACGGATCAACGAACTGCTACAGCAAACCCGCTTCGACAGCAGGGCCGACCTGCAGGCCACATTGCTGAACTACTTGAAGCTGTACAACCACCACATTCCACAAAGCCCCATCGGCAGTAAAACGCCTATCCTCGCGCTCAAAGAATGGCAGCAGAAGCGGCCAGAATTATTCGTCAAACGCGTTTACGATCAAACGGGACTGGACACCTAGGACCAGGGTCATCGTTCCCACACGGCAGATTTCACACTCATTATGGCTTTTCTTACGACCATGGTACGACCGGCGGAAGTACATAGTTTTACAGATTCGCTGCGACAAACAGCCCGAAAGAGATCCTGGCAGTCTGCGCAATCACTGTGAGTTTGCGCCTGTCGGTCAAGTAAATTAGCACAAATTATGGCTAGCAAATAATTATTGGCCAGCCATAATTTGAAATAATCACGTCCATACAATGAGCCGCTGTGCCGGCTGCGCGGGCGGGAGTCTACCCCATCCACACGACTTTACCGGCCATTTAAAATCTTTATAAACCAATGATTAAGCTCTGCGCCACGCTTTGTACCGCACGAGTTCGATGATACCAAGTGCAGCATCCTGCAACTTCAGGATGTGCCAGTTGCCTGGATCGTCATGCCGCACCCGGGCCCTTTAGAGCAGCCTTGATGATGATGCCGGTCGACAGTGCACCGACCGCCGGCCCATACAGTGCCTTGAAGCCCAAATACTGCTGGTAGGACATTGAGTCAAGGCCCGACAGCCATAGCACGAGTACGGAAACCGGCACGACCGCGACGGTGACCACCGATGCCACGAGCGCGACCCTGAGAACTCCGTTTCTGGGCAATGCGCATGCCACCCAACCACACAGTCGCGCCGGCATCGGGGCGATCGCGCCGTCACGCAAACGCCTCCTCGTCGTCACCGTCATGGCAAGGTTTCCCATCAGCGTAAGCATAAAGACGGTCGGTACCAGGTCGAACGCGATACCGCCCACTCCCCACAGGGGAACGTGCTGAACGTTCGAAAACAATAGTGCGGTGAACGCCAGCGACAAGACGAGGTTGATGACGACAGCAATCAAGCGTTCGCGCCTGATATAAAAACGGTGGCCATCGGGGACGTGCTCGTGGTCGCGCAGGGGCGGCGAGGGGTGTACAGCGGTTGCTTTGGAATGTGGACTGCTCATCTGCTATCTCCTTGACGTCTAATTTTTAGAAGCAGCTCCCTGGCGTTTCGCACCGGTGCCGTGAGGCGCCGGTTACGGTCGCGAACGGCTGCTGGCATCCGTCGCCTGTGTTTGCGGCATTGGTGCATCGTCATCTTAGGAAGGTTATAGCGGTACAAGAAATGGTTTTTTTCGTTACTCATCATCGGAAAAACCGATGAGCCGATGACGAGTAACGAGGCATGCCGCGGCGCCGTTGTACGCTGTACGCTGTACGCTTACAGATCCAGCACCAGCACCCTGGTGAGCGCGCGCGAGCAGCACGGCGTGAACTGGTCGTTGCGCGCCTTTTCCTCGTCCGTGAAATACATGTCGCGGTGATCCGGCACGCCGTCCAGCACCCGCGTGATGCAGGTGCCGCACACCCCCTGTTCGCAGGACACGGGGATCTCGATGCCATGTCTGGCCAACGCCTGGACGACCGTTTGATCGGCCGGGACCGTGCAGGTCTTGCCGCTGCTCGCGATGCGCACGTCGAACAAGGCATCGGCCGACGTGTCGACCGGCGCGGCACCGAAGTATTCCTGGTGAACCGAGTCGGCGGGCCACCCGTGCGCCCGCGCCGTGCCGGTGACGTAGTCGATGAACCCGGACGGCCCGCACACGTAGATGTGAGTACCGCGCGGCGCAGCGCGCAGCGCGGCCTCCAGATCGAGCTTCTGTGCGGCGTCGCCGGCATCGAAGTGAAACCGCACCCGGTCGGCGAACGCGGACGCCTGGATGCGTTCGACGAACGCGGTGCGCGCGGGCGACCGCGCACAGTAGTGGAAGTCGAAGGCCGCATCCGCGCGCGCCAGGCGCTCCGCCATGCAAAGGATCGGCGTCACCCCGATGCCACCGGCGAAGAGCAGATAATGCACGGCCGGCTGCAGTGGAAAATGGTTCTTTGGCGCACTGATGCGAAGAGTCTGCCCGACGGCGATCCGGTCGTGCATGCCCGTCGATCCGCCACGCGACCGCGGATCGCGCAGGACGGCGATCACGTAGCGGTGCGACTCGTCGGGATCGTTGCACAGGGAGTACTGGCGCACCAGGCCGGGCGCCACTTCCACGTCGATGTGCGCGCCAGCGGAAAACGGCGGCAAGGGGCTGCCATCGCGATTCGCCAGCTCGAAGCTGACGATGTCCTCGGCTTCCTGGCGCCGCGAAGCGACGAGGACGGAAATACTATTCATCATGGACGGTCCTGTGTGCTTGTGGAAGAAGGAATCAGAGCGCAGGTGCAGGCTGCAGCGCCTCTTTCTGCTCGTTCGCGATCAAGCCGTCGAGCACGCGGCGCGCACGGATCGCACCGGCATCTCCCGGCAGCAGCACGGGCTTGAGCGACCAGAATTCCGCATCCCCCATCATGCGCTGCTGGGCTTCCAGCATCGGCAGGTCTTCGTTGGTGAACGGGACGCTCAGGCCCTCCACCTGCTCTTCCACGACCTGCTTGCCGAATTCGCCCAACGCCTTCGGCATGCAGAACGCGAACCAGTAGTGCGTCGTCTTGTCCGTCTCCGGCGTGAACAGGTGCGGCAGCATGAACGACCTGCCGTCGCTGCGCGCGCCGCCCGTCGCCACCGCGCCGGCGTCCAGCAGCATGTTGGCCGGTGCATCCCAGCGCACGTCCACCCAACGGTCGACCGGCAGTCCGTGCGGAAAACCCATTGCCGTGTACAGGTAATCCGGCATGATCTCGGCAACCGTCTGGCGGTTCGAATACACCGTATGGCCTTCCTGTTTCACGCTGGTGATCGCGTCGGACACCGTGTCGCTGCCCAGCGTCGTCGGGTGCAGGTACTGGATGTGGCTCAGGTCCATGATGTTGTCGGTCTCGAGCACGTAGTTGGCCCGGGCGTGCAGGTAGCGCTTGCCCACCCAGGCGTGTTCGGGGTCCATGCACGAAAAGTCCGGGATGGAAGCCTCGTCCTCGCGGGCCGGATCGCCCATCCAGATCCAGATCGCACTGTACTTCTCGATCACGGGATAACTCTTGACCGACGCCGCGGCCGGGATCCTGCCGTCGCCATGCGGGTTGCCCGTACATGTGCCGGCGCCGTCGAATTGCAGGCCGTGGTACGGGCACTGGACGCCGTTCGATACGCGCTTGCCCATGTGCAGCGGCGCGAAACGGTGCGGGCAGCGGTTCGAGATCGCCTGCACCTTGCCTGCGTCGTCGCGGAAGAACAGCACAGATTCGTTCAACAGGGTGCGCTGGAACAGCGCGTCGTGTGCGACCTCGTGGTCCCATGCCGCCACGTACCAGGTATTGCGTAGAAAAGTCATTGTCGTCTCCGTGATCGCGCCATGCGCTCGATTATTTTAATGTATGCGCCGCATACATTCGCTGAATGATGGCACAATCGCGTTTATTTGCAAAGGATCCGAACGTCTTTTTATGGCCACTGACCGCGCTTATCATCATGGCGACCTGCGGGCGGCGCTGATCGCCCGCGCCCTGGAAGTCGTCGAAACGCAAGGACACGAAGCGGTGTCGCTGCGCGCCATCGCCGAGGAACTTGGCGTGAGCCGGGGGGCGCCCTACCGGCATTTCCCCGAGCGCGACCACCTGCTGGCCGAAGTGGCCTCGGTGGGATTCGAGCGGTTGGATGCCTTCGCGCTGGACGAGTCGGTGCGCAATACCGACCGGGCAACGCGTGTGGTCGGCGCGGCGCAACAGTTCCTGGGCTTCGTCCGCGCACATCCACAACTGTTTCGGCTGATGTATGAATCCGGCCTGTTTCAGCGCGCCGATGCATTCCCCAATCTGGCGGCCGCCCAACGTGCCGTGTACGAACGCATCTTCACGTTGTTCGCGGAGGCGCTGGACGGCACGCCCGGGGTCGACGGCGACGGCGTGAAGGCACGGGTGATCGCGTTCTGGTCGACGCTCTTCGGCTACGCCACGATCAGCCAGGCGGCCTTGCTGCAGCCGTACATGGTCGGCGGCCTATCTGTCGACGAGATCGAGGTGCAGATCATCCGCACTGCGCTCGGACCGGAACTTGCGGCCGCCATGCACGGTGGCCGGGAACACGCCTGAAAGCGCGTGCACATCGGGCGTCAACCTGAACCTGGCCACGACGGCCGACAGCCGTTGGGCCTGTTCGCGCATGGCGGCGGCCGATGCCGCGCCTTGCTGCACGAGTGCCGCGTTCTGCTGCGTCACCCCGTCCATGTCGACGATGGCCCGGCTGACCTGGTCGATCCCGCCCGACTGTTCCGCGCTCGCGCGTGCGATGTCGCCGACCATGGCCGTGACGCGGCGCACGCTCGCGACGACGTCTTCGATCGTCGCCCCCGCCTCGCCGGCAAGCCTGTTCCCATCCCGGACCTGCGCCGTCGACGCACCGATCAATGCCTTGATTTCCTTCGCGGCCAGCGCGGAACGGTGCGCGAGGTTGCGCACCTCGCTGGCGACGACGGCGAATCCGCGGCCCTGCTCCCCTGCCCTGGCCGCTTCCACGGCGGCGTTCAGCGCCAGCAGGTTGGTCTGGAAAGCGATGCTGTCGATGACGCCGATGATGTCGACGATCCTGGCCGACGCCCCGCCGATCGACGCCATCGTCGCCACGACATCGCCGACCACTGCGCCGCCCCGTGCAGCCACCTCGGCGGCGTTCTTGACCAGGGCATCGACCTGCCGTGCGCTATCCGCATTTTGCTGCACCGTCGTCGTCAATTGCTCCATGGACGCCGCCGTCGCGGACAGCGCCGACACCTGCGCGTCGTTGCGCTCCGCCAGCTCGCGGCTGCCGCTCGCCATATCCTCCGCCATCGGCAGCAGCACGCCCGTGGTCTCGCGCAGATCGGCCACCATGCTCCTGATCCCCTCCTGCATGCGTGCCAATGCGGCGGTGATCTGGCCGATCTCGTCGCCGGACACCGGTTCGATGCGGCGGGTCAGGTCGCCCGCGGCGATTGCCTGCGTCAGGTCGATCACGTGCCGCAGCGGAGCCGATATCGAGCGCAGCAGCGACACCGCTACGACCACGGCGGTGCCCAGGCTGAATACCAGCACGGTGAGCGCGCACCGTACGGAGAACGCGTGGTCCTCGAGCGCTTGCCGGTAGGACTGGCCGCCATCGCTCTCCTGCGCCATGCTGATGCGCTGCGCCTGCGCGATTGCGTTCGCCATATCCTGCTGCAGCGCCGGGATCGACACGGCGGCGTCCGGCTTCGACAGCATGCGCAGGTCGGCCGCCAGCGCCGTCCAGCTTCGGTCGAACGCGTCCGCCAGCTTGCGCGTGCCGGGCGATTGCGGCTTGCCGCGATAGCTCACCCAGTTGCGCCCCAGGTCGGCCGCCAGGCCGTCCAGGATCGCGGCGTCGGCCGGCGCCGTACCGCCCGCGTTCAGGATCGCGCCCTGCATCGAGAACAGGTCGACCTTGACGCGGTCGAGCAGCGCCACCGCCATCAGGCGCTGGTCGTACAAGGTCTCGACCGACGACTTCGACGCATTGAAGCTGACGATGGCGCCGACGCTGGACACCAGCGACAGGATGGACAGGATGGCGAGGCCGCACAGCAGCCGCGTCCTGATCGACAGGCTGCGCATCATGGCGTGCAGTCCGTGTCGCGTGCGCAGGCGTTCACGACGAGCCGGTCGACGTCCCCGTCATGGCGGAAACCGATCCGTTCGGCGGCCGACGCGTCGAGCGGTGGAAAGCGCCCGAACACCTGCTCCAGCGCGTCGTTGGGCGCGTACGAGACCAGGTCGCGCCGGTCGTTGCCATAGCGCCGGGCCAGGGCGTCCACCAGTTCGGCAACGCGCAGCCGCAGCACGGGCAGCGTCCAGTCGCGCCGCGTCTCGACCTCTTTCTCGTCCAGGGCGTCCGCATGCAGCAGGTTGCCCACGCAGCACCCCACCGACATCCACCACGCCACCGCGTCGGCCGACACGGGGCACGTGAACGGTTCGCCGGCGCGCAGCTTCCAGAAGATTTCGCTCATGAACGCCGACAGCAGGCCCGACGGCTCCGCGGGCCGGGCGACGATGCCGGGCAGGCGCACGATACGCCCGTCGATCCACCCGCGCCGGCTGTAGTCCTTGACCAGAATTTCGTCGACCAGCTTGTGCGCGCCATAGCTCAGGCCAGGGCGCATCGGCGTAGCGTCGTCGACCATTGCAGGCATCGGTGAACCGTACACGGCAATCGTGCTCGCGAACGTGAAGCGGGCCGGCGGCGCCGGCTGGGCGCGCAGCAGCTCCAGCATGGCCAGGGTTGCGCGCAGGTTGACGTCCAGCCCCAGCGTGTAGCTCTTCTCCGCCGCGCCACCCGGAATGCTGGCCAGGTGGATGACGTGATCGACCCGTTCCGCGAATGCCGCGCGCAACACGGCATCGTCGGCGATACTGCCGCGCACAACACGCACGCGCGCATCGTCGATGCTGTCGTCCGCTTCGAGATCGACCAGGGTCAGCCTGGAAAACGGTGCCTGTCCAGCGCCGATGCGCCCCGCGCGCAGCAGGCGCCGCACCAGGTGGCGACCAACGAAACCGTTCGCCCCCGTGATCAGTACGTTCATGCGTCGGCTCCCTCGCGCGGCGCCACGAAGCGGTGCTCGATGGCGCCGAACACCGACTGGCCATCGCTGCCTGTCACGTCGAAGCGCAGGCGGTCGCCGTAGCGCAGGAAGGCCGTGCGCGGCTCGCCGTGGTCTATCGTCTCGATCGCGCGCCGCTCGGCCAGGCACGCGGAACCGACCTCGCGGTAGTTCTTGTTCGATACCGTGCCGGACCCGATGATCGTGCCGGCGCCCAGGTTGCGGTTGTACGCCAGGTGGCGAATCAGCTCGCCGAAACCGAAGTCCATCTCGCCGCCGTTCGGGTGGCCGAACCAGTCGCCGTTGCGCGCCACGTGCATGTCCAGGTGCACGCGGCCATCGCGCCACGCGTCGCCCAGTTCGTCCGGCGTCACGGCGACCGGCGCGAACGCGGCGGCGGGCTTGGCCTGGATGAAGCCGAAGCCCATCGACAGTTCGCGGAACAGGTGTGCGCGCATACTGACGTCGTTGAAGATCGTGATCAGCCTAACGTGATCCAGAGCCTCCCGCGCGCCAACACCCATCCGGACATCGTCGAGGACGACGGCGAATTCGCCCTCGAAATCGCCGTTGTCGTCCTCCGACGGGAACGCATAGTCGTCGCACGGACCGCGAAAGTCGTCGCCCTGGCGCTGGATCAGGATCGGTACGCCGGGCGTCTTCTTGACGGTCAGGTTATAGGCGCGTTCCATGATGTCGCCATGGTTCAGGAACGCCGATGCGTCGATGAACTGGTAGGCGCGCGGGAACGGCGCCGCCGCACGCGCAGGGTCGAAATCGAAGGCGTCGGCCAGCGCGCCCGCGTTCAGTGCGTCGTAGCGGGCGCGCAGCGCCGGTTCGACTGTGCTCCAGTTCTCGATCGCGGCCTGCATCGTCGCCGCGACGGGTGCCGCGTCCACGGCGCAGGCCAGGTCGCGCGAGACGATGACGAGGCGGCCGTCGCGGAAACCGTTCTTGAGTGTAGCGAGCTTCATGTGTCTCCTTCGTTGTCGTTGAATTCGTGTTACCAGTGGATCGGCGGCAGGCCCGCCACCGGCGCGCGGAAATACGGGATCTTCGTGCCCATCAGGCTACCCAGGTAGACCGTACGCAGGTCCGGGCCGCCGAAGGTCAGGCTCGCCATCCAGGGCGCGAGCGGCCCGCGCGCCGCCTGCATGATTTCAGGCGTCAGGGTCTTGTCGGCGAAGTGGCGATTCAGGCGCGCCGTCGCTTCCGCATTGCCGTCGTCGAGCAGGGTCAGGACCTCGCCGTCGGGGGTCAACGCGATCAGCTTGTCGCTCATGATCAGCGTGATCCACAGGTTGCCGTATGCGTCGAACGCGAAGCCGTCCGGGAACCCTTCGAGTTCGGCCGGGCCGTAGACCTCGCGGTCGTACAGCGAACCATCGTCGGCCACGCGCAGGCGCGAGATGCGGCGCGCGTTGCTCTCCACGACGTACAGCCAATCCTCGTTCGCGTCGAAGCGGATTTCGTTGGTGCCGCCGAAGCCGTCGGCCACGATGCGGATGCCCTTCTCGTCCATCAGTGCGATATAGCCGTCGAGGACGCCCGAGTTGATCGAATCGGTCCACGGCACCGTGCGCGTGGTGACGGTCAGCCAGGTGCGGCCTTTCGAATCGCGCATGACGAAATTGGCCTTGCCGATCGGGCGGCCGTCGATTTCGGTGTACAGCGTGCGCAGGGTGCCATCCACGGTCAGGAGTTCGACGCTGTCGGTGCCCCAGTTGGCAATCAGGATGTCGCCGTTTTCCATCAGCGCGAGGCCGTTCGGCAGCGAGCCCCTGGCCATCACGTAGCGGTCCGCGAAGCTGTCCTGCGCGGCCGCACCTTCGGCCCGCACGGGCACGATCAGGCGCTGCCTGCCGTCCGGTTCGATGCGCATCACGCCGCCCCTGGCGTCGGCGACCAGCAGGCTGCCGTCACGTTGCGCCAGGATGCATTCGGGGCGCTGCAGGTCGGTGCCGATAGTTCGGATCTGGCCGCGGTCGACCTGCCAGCCCTTGAGAGGATTCGTGCTCATGCTCGTGTTGTCTTTCTTGGTGATGTTGCAGGTACGGTCATCTTAGGGATCAAAAAAGCCTATGAATAACCGTTTATATCGATTTAAACTAACGGGAAAAACGATAGAAAGCCGAAGGGCTGCGGAGACACCATGCGATTCAAGAAACTCGACCTCAACCTCGTCGTCGTGCTCGACGCACTGCTGGACGAGCGCAGCGTCACCCGGGCCGGCGTCCGGCTCAACGCGAGCCAGACCACGATCAGCGACGCACTAGGCAGGCTGCGCCAGTATTTCAACGACGACCTGCTGACCCAGGTCGGCCGCAAGATGGTGCCGACGCCGCTCGGCGAGAGCCTTATCGGACCGGCACGCACGCTGCTGCTGCAGGCCGAAGCAATGGTCAACACGAAGCCGAGCTTCGATCCCGCCGCGGCCGTCCGTACGTTCACCCTGATGGTGAGCGACTACGTCTACACGGTGCTGGTCACCAGGGTCGCGGCGGAACTGAGCCGGATCGCGCCCAGCATCACGCTCGAGATCGTTCCCCACTCGACCGTGCCGTGGGAATCGCTCGACCGCGGCGAGGCGGACTTCCTGATCATGCCGCAGAATTACATGACCACGGGCCACCCGAGCTCCCTGCTGTTCGAGGACGGCTTTTGCTGCATCGCCTGGCGCGACAACGATCTCGTGGACGATGCGATCACGCTGGACCGCTTCATGGAGCTGGGGCACGTCGTGACGCGTTTCGGTCACAACCGCACGCCCGCGATCGACGAATGGTTCCTGCGGCGCTTCGGCGAGATGCGCCGCATCGAGATGATCACGACCGGCTTCTACGGCCTGCCCCAGGCCGTGATCGGCAACAGGCGCATCGCGACCATCCAGCGCACGCTGGCCGACTACTATGCGGACCTGTTGCCCATCAAGGTGATCGAGCCCGCCTTCGAACTGCCGACCGTCTCCGAAGCCATGCAGTGGAACCGGTACGCCGACAGCGATCCGGGCATGGCGTGGATGCGACAGGTACTCGCCGAACACGGCGCCGCCATCCACGCCGGACCGGTGCCGCAAGCTTAGGAACGCGGCAATGCCAGCAGGCCGTCGTCGACGATGGCCACCGCGCGCGTCCATCCGGCCGAGCCGCGCCGGACCTTGTGCGGGAAGCAGCTGATATAAAAACCGTGGGCTGGCAGCGCTTCCAGGTTGTGCAGTTTCTCGAGGTGGCAGTAGCCGATGTCGCGGCCGGCCTTGTGGCCTTCCCAGATCAGCGACTTGTCGCCCGTCTCCGCGATCTTCTTCGCCGTGTACGAAAACGGCGCGTCCCAGCTCCAGGCGTCGGTGCCAGTCAGGCGCACACCGCGCTCGAGCAGGTACATCGTCGCCTCGTAGCCCATGCCGCAGCCGGCTTGCACGAAGTCGCCGTGGCCATAGCGGCTGCCGGCGCGCGTGTTCACGACGACGATGTCGAGCGGCTGCAGCACGTGGCCGATCCGCGCCAGCTCGGCCTCGACGTCGGCGGCGGTGGCCACGTAGCCGTCCGGGAAGTGGCGGAAATCGAGCTTCACGCCGGGCTGGAAACACCATTCGAGCGGCACCTCGTCGATGGTGATCGATGCCTTTTTCTCGCCGGTCTTCGCATCCATCGTCGAATGGAAGTGGTAAGGCGCGTCGAGGTGCGTGCCGCTGTGGGTCGTCATCGTGACCCATTCGGCGGCGGCCGCTTCGCCGTCGGGGTAGTCGGCCGCCGTGGTGCCCGGGATCATCAGCATGAATTCCGGCAGCGTGTCCTGGTGCTTTTGATAGGTGATCTTCGGCGCCAGCGGGGGCGGATCGGACAGGACTTCGTTTTCGAGGTAGATGGACAGGTCGATGAAATGACGGGACATGGTTTTTCCTTGTTGGGTATTAGTCGGTGATGAGGGTGCTGCCGTCGACGACGAGCGTCTGCCCCGTGATGAAGCCGCCGGCGCGGCCTGCCATCGAAGGTACGATCAGGTTGGCGAGCCGCGCCGCGCCGCGCCTTGGAGGTTGACGCCGAATACGTGGTCCCAGTCGGCGTCGGTCGTCTGCGCGAGCGGTCCGACCGGGCCCTGCACGCCGGCATTGCAGACGAGCGTATCGATACGGCCGCGCCAGCCGGCTGCGACATCCACCAGGCGCGCGACGGCCGCGGGATCGGCGACATCGCAGGGGAGCGCCAGCGCGTCGACGCCATCCGCGCGCAATGCGTCCGCGGCCGCCGCGCAGCCGGCGGCGTCGCAGTCGGCCAGCACGACAGCCGCCCCGTGCGCGCCCAATGCCGCCGCGATCGCGCGGCCCAGGCCCTGCGCCGCACCGGTGACGAGGGCAACCTGCCCGCCCAGGTCGAACAGGCCTTTCCCGCTGGCTGGTACGCTTGGCATGGCGCGCTCAGATCGGTTGCGCCAGCGCCATCAGCGACTCGCGCATGATGCGGCTGTGCTCTTCCTTGTCGCCGCCGGCGATCTCGATGTCGCCGAGGCGGCCCGAGTTCTCGACCACCATGCGGCAGCGTTCCCAGCGCCGTTCCTGGAAGGCGTGCAGCGCATGCGCTACGTCCGTCGCCTTCTCCAGCTCGTCGGCGAGCACCAGTGCGTCCTCGATACCTATGCAGGCGCCGGACGCCAGGTGCGGCGTGGTCGCGTGGACGGTGTCGCCGATCAGCACGACGCGGCCCCGGTTCCACGGGCGCGGCAGCAGCATGCCCTCCAGCGGCCGGTAGATGATCTGCGACGAAGCGTCCAGTTTCGCGCGCACGTCCTGCAGCACGGGCACGTCGAACGGGGCCAGCAGGTCTCTGAGCATAGGCAGGAACTGCGCCGGATCGATGTGGACGTTCTCGACCCGATCCTCGGTGACGTACAGGTAGATCTCGCTGTCGGACACCGGACTCACGCCGGCCTTGATCTTCGGTCCCAGCCACATGGCGGCGCGGTTGACTTCCGGCGCGCGCGGCAGCACGGCGCGCCAGACGCCCTGGCCGCTGTAGCGCGGCGCCGGCGCATCGGGGAACAGCGTCGCGCGCGTCTTCGAATACAGGCCGTCCGCGCCGATCACGAGATCGTAGCGGCCGGTGGAGCCGTCCGTGAAGCCGACGTCGACGCCGGCGTCGTCCTGCCCGATCGTGGTGAACGAGCAGCCCAGGCGCACGTCGGCACCGGACGCCCGGGTGGCTTCGGCCAGGATCGCGGCCAGCACGGGACGCATGATCGAGCCGCCGCCCGGCACGTCGGCGCCGGCGACGCGCGGCGTCGGCAGCGTCGCCACGTGCATCCCGTTCTGCAGGCCGATCTCGACGCCGTCGAAGGCGGCGCCACGGCGCAGGAACTCGTCCAGGATGCCGAGCGTGCGGAAGGCGCGCAGCGTGGCGCCGCCGAGGCTGATGCCCGCGCCATAGGAGCGCCAGCCCGGATCGATTTCGACGAGATCGACCTCCACGCCGCGCTTGCGCAGTTCGATCGCGGCGGACATGCCGGAAAAACCGCCGCCGATGATGAGTACCTTGTGTGCTGCCGTCATGATGTCTCCCTTATGTCTCTTCCATTACTGCATAGATGTCGTCCGGCGCGGCGATGGCGAGCGGCACCGGGGTCAGGGCCTGCCCCAGGCACGGGCCCAGCGTGCAGATGCCCGTGTCGATCGCGAACTGCGCGCCGTGTGCGCTGCATACGATGCGCGTGGCGGCGCCGTCGAGGTAGGCATCCTTGCGCCAGGCCATCGGCGTGTCGCCGTAGTGCGGGCAGGCGTCGCGATACGCGTGCAGGCGGCCGTCCTTGCGCACCACGAAGATCGTGTCGGCGCCCTCGCCGCGCGGGTCGAACCCGCGCGCGCATCCTTCCGCCAGGTCGCTGCCCTTGCACAGGTAGTGATGCGCCATCGCTCAGTGGCGCTCGCCGGCACCTGCCGCGCCGGGTGGCGGCCCACTCTCCGGGCGTGGCCCGCCCGGAGCCCATTTATCCCGCTGCTGGAACAGGAACAGCTGTGAGGCGTCGGCACTCATCGGCACGGCGCGCGCCGTCCACGTGTCGTCGTGCAGGTCCATGTCCGCGTCGTACTCGACGTGGCAGCCGAGCGGGCTGTTGAAGTACCAGAACCAGTTCGATCCCATCTTGTGCCGGCCCGGCCCCCAGAACGACTGGTAGCCCTTGTTCACGAAGCGCGTGCCGGCCTGCATGAGTTCCGTCGGTCCGCCCATGTGGAACGTGAAGTGCTCGCAGCCCTGCATGAACGGCGGCGTCTGGATCAGGAACAGCGTGTGGTGGTCGACCGTGCCGCCGGGCTGCAGGAACGGACCGGCGCCCAGCAGGCGGTCGGTGCAGCGGAAGCCCAGGCGCTCCACGTAGAAGGCCTCGGCCTTCACCGCATCGGGTACGAAATACACGACGTGCGACAGCGTGCGCGGCAACGCCTTCGCGGCTTCGTCCACGGCGACGTGGTTGACCGGGCGGTTGTGCGCCCCGGGCGCGTTCACCGCTTCGGCCGGCAGGTCGAGGGGACTGCGCACCGTCACCTGGAAGCCCAGCACGAAGCCCAGGTCGTCGACGGCTTCGATGCTGCCGTCGGCCAGGCGTTTCACTTCGCGGTCGCGGCCGAGTTCCTCGGCGATGGCGCCCAGCGTCTGCGCATCCGCCACGCCGTAGATCGTCTTGCGCAGCATGGTCGCCGTACCGAGGGGCGCGGGCAGTTCGGGCGCGTCCTTGTGCGCCAGGACGATGGCGGTGCCGTCCAGCGCCTCGAAGCGGCCGTTGCCGACGGGCGTGAGGCCGTAGTCGGTGAGGTATTGGGTGCAGGCGGCGACGTCGTCGACGCCGAAGACCAGTGCGTCGGGTCCGATGATATTCATGGGGTTCTCTCTGTCGTGTCGTGGTTCAGACGGCGGTGCGGCCGCCGAGGGTTTCGGCCACCCAGTCGGCGATGTAGGCGCCGGCATTGGCCGAGTTGTCGAAGCTGGAGTGCTGCACGCCACCTTCGCGCTCGGTGAACACCTTCAACTCGCGCTTGGGGCTGTTCACCAGCTGGTCGTATGTGCGGACGGCCCAGTGCAGCGGGATCTGCGAATCCTTCTCTCCGTGCGTGACGAGGAACGGCACCTTGATGCGGTCGAGGATGCCGTCCAGGTGCACGTTCTCGGCGATGCGCATGAAGTCGTCCTGGTCCTTCGCCCCCCATACCCAGCGCACGTGCTCCCAGTAGTGCGGCACAGGAAAGCTGCCCTCCTTCGCGAGGCGCTTCTTCTGTACGTCGCGCCAGTCGTGGTTGGCGCCCCAGACGACGCCCATGGCGAAGCGCGGTTCGAACGCCACCGCGCGCGGGCAGTAGTAGCCGCCCAACGATACCCCTTCAAGGCCGATGCGCTTCGGATCGACGTCGGCACGCGTCTCGAGCCAGTCCACGACCTTGCTGGCCCAGCGCTCGCTGTCATACACCGCGTGCATGCCGTGCAGGCGCAGCGCTTCGCCGGTGCCCGGCTGGTCGATCACGAGCGACGACACGCCCCGCTTTGCAAGCCATTGCGGCAGGCCGACGCGGTATTTCATCTCCTTCGTGGAATCGAGGCCGTTGACCTGCACGAGGATGGGCGCGGGACCGTCCACACCCTCGGCGCGCACGTACAGGCCAGAGATATGGGCGTCGCCGTACGGGATCTCGACGCGGACGCAGTTCTCGCCGCTGAGCTTCAGGCCGCGCGCGAAGACGTCCAGGAACCGTTTATACAGTTCGACACGTCCGGGCGCGCCGTGCGCCTGCAGACGCTCCGCCGTCAGGTAATACGTGGCGGCGCGGTTGTACTTGTCGCCGGCCGAGATCAGGCGGCCGCGCGTCTCGTCTTCCTCGGCCAGGCCGCACAGCTTGTCGGCCATGCGCGACCAGGTCTCGCGGAACGCTTTCGTACCGGCGGCGTCGGGTTGCTTCGCCGCGTCCTGCAGCGGCGCACACATCTCCTCGATTTCGCCGATCTTCGCGCCCATCTCGATCGCCAGGTCGACCGAGAGGTTCCAGACGTAGTTGGTGGGGAAATACTTGAACATGGTTGGCTTTCTATCGTTGTTGGGTGGTTGGCATGGTGTTGGGAACGTCCGCCGCCACCCGGGATACCGGCGTGGGACGCAGGAGGAAATGGCCCAGTGCGGGCAGCAGCACCAGGGCGCCGAGCATATTCAGCAGGAACATGAAGGCGAGCAGGATGCCCATATCGGCTTGAAACTTGATCGGCGAAAAGGCCCACGTGGCGACGCCGACGGCCAGGGTCACCCCCGTCAGCATCACGACCTTGCCCGTGAAGAGCAGCGCGCGGTAATAGGCTTCGGACAGGCTCATGCCCTCCTTCATGCGCGCCTGGGTGACGCTCAGGATGTACAGCGCGTAGTCGATGCCGATGCCCACGCCCAGGGCGATCACGGGCAGGGTCGCGACCTTCACGCCGATGCCGAGGACGACCATCAGCGCTTCCGCCAGCACGGACGTCAGCATCAGGGGCAGCACGGCCACGACGACGGCGCGCCAGGAGCGGAACGTGATGAAGCACAGGACGATCACGGCGCCGTACACGAGGAGCAGCATCTCGTACCAGGAGCGCTTGACGACGATGTTGGTCGCGGCCTCGATCCCGGCGCTGCCCGCCGCCTGCAGGAACTTGACATCGGCGGTATCGTTGGCGGCGGCGAACGCATCGACGTGCGCGACCACACGCGACAGCGTGTCGGCCCGGTGATCCTTGAGGTAGACGTAAACCGTCAGCAGGTTGCAGGCATCGTTGTACAGGCCGCGCGGCGCGCCGGCGGTGATCGAATTCAGCATCGCCTGGTTCCTCGACATCTCGTACCATTTCGGGTTGGCTTCGTTCAGGCCGCTGAGCATGCGGCGGTTCAGCAGCGCCAGCGTGTTCACCGATTCCACGCCCTCGACCTGGCGCAGTTCCCAATCGAGTGCATCCACCCGTTTGAGGACGTCGTAGCTGGCGCAGCCGCCGTCCGGCGTCTTCACCAGCACCGCGTACACGTCGCTGCTGGCACCGTAGTGCGCGCTGATGTAGGCCACGTCGCGGTTGTAGCGCGAGTCCGGACGCAGCTCCGGCGCGCCCGGATCCAGGTCGCCGATCTTCAGCTGATGGCTGGTGACGCCCGCGCCCACGGCCAGCACACAGGCTGCGGCGACGGCGACGCCCGCCCACAGCTTGCGGGTGAACAGGTCGAGGAAGCGCCACAGGCCTTCCTTGCCGCCCCCCGTCCGCTTGGTCTCTTCCGCGCGCAGGCTGCGCTGGGCCGCCGCGGCGCTCACGCCGGTGTACGACAGCAGGATCGGCAGCAGGATCAGGTTCGTGAAGATCAGCGCGGCGACGCCGATGCTGGCCGCGATGGCCAGTTCGCGGATCGCCTGGATGTCGATCACGAGCAGCACGGCGAAGCCGACGGCGTCCGCCAGCAGCGCCGTCAGCCCGGCCAGGAACAGGCGGCGGAACGTGAAGCGTGCCGCGACGAGCTTGTGGGCGCCGCGACCGATGTCCTGCATGATGCCATTCATCTTCTGCGCGCCGTGGCTCATGCCGATCGCGAAGATCAGGAACGGCACCAGCATCGAGTACGGGTCGAGCGCATAGCCCAGCGTCGGCAACAGGCCGAGCTGCCACACGACGGCGACGAGCGAACTCGCGACGACCAGCAGCGTCGAGCGCGCGCAGCGCGTGTACCAGAACACCATCGCGGCGGCGATGGCGATCGCTACGCCGAAGAACAGCAACACCTGGCGCAGGCCGTCGATCAGGTCGCCCGCGATCTTGGCGAACCCCGTCACGTGGATGCGCACGCCCTGCGCCTCGTATTTGGCGCGGATCGTCTCCAGTGCACCGGACAGGGCCTGGTAGTCGAGCGGCTTGCCCTGCGCGACGATCTGGCCGATTTCTCCCGAGCGCGCGACGTTGGCCGCCATCTTGCGCAGGCTGTCCGGCGAGCCGTCGTAGCCTTCGGGGATCACGGGACCGCCGTCCATGCCTTCCTCCGTGACACCGACCCAGCGGGTGTTGGGCGTCCACAGCGATTTCATGAACGGACGGTCGACGCCGGGCAGCAGGAAGACCTCGTCGCTGATCCTGGCCAGCAGATCCAGGTAGCGCCGGTCGTATATCGTGCCATTCGGATTCTCGACGGCGATGCGTACGGCGTTGCCCAGGCCGCTCAACTCCTTCTGGTACTTCAGGTAGTTGGCGATGTACGGATGGCCGGCGGGGATCGCTTTCTCGAAGCTGGCGTTCAGGCGCAGTTTGCCGGCCTGCCAGCCGAGCAGCACGGTGACGACGGCACACAGCACCACGACGACGATGCGGTGGTTGAACAGCAGGCGTTCGAGGAACGAACCGGAGCGCGGATCGAACTGCGCCAGGTCGGCGGCGACTTGTTGGGGAGCGTGGGTCGGGTTCATCGTGAGGCCATGGACGTGGTGGTTGCGGCGTGCGCGGGCAGACGGACGACGCCGGCCACGCCGACTGTCACGATGGTGCCGTCGGGCAGTGCGATCAGGTCGTTGGGCTGGGGCAGCGCCTGCGTGTTCAGCGGTGCGATTGCGGTGGCGCCGGCGGCGCCGGCCAGCAGCATGCCGGCCTGGTTCGCCATCAGCAGGCGGCCGTCGCGTAGATGGGCTGCCGTCACGGAGACGGACGCGGGCACCGCCAGCGCGGTCCAGGTTGCGCCGCGGTCGTGCGATGAGAACGCGTTGCCCCCAAGGCCCGCAACGACCGCATCCGCGCCGCCCAGCGTCAGCGCAAAGAAGCTGCCCTTGTACGGCAGTGCGATGCGCGCAAAGGTGGCGCCGCCGTCCGTGGAGCGCAGCAGCACGCCCTGTTCGCCGACGATCAGCACGTCGCTGCCGGATGCCTCGACGGCGTACAGGTGGCTGGCCTTCGGGTTGTCCAGGCGGTTGCCGAATGGCGCCCAGGTCTCGCCGCCGTCGCGCGTGCGGAACGCCAGGTTGTAGGCGCCGACGATGAAGCCGTTGTTCTCGTCGGTGAAATGCAGGCCGAGGAAGGGCTTGTCCGGTCCGTCCGCGACGAGGCGCTGCGCGTCTGCCAGATAGGCTGCACCGCCCTGCGCCGCCTGGGCGTCGCGCAGTACCAACTGGGCCGCCTGTACGCCGTCGAGCTGGCGCGTCCAGGTCGCGCCGCCGTCGCCGCTGTGCAGCACGACGCCGTAATGGCCCACGGCCCAGCCCTGCGTCGGCGTGGGGAACTGGACCGCGGCCAGCGTCACGCTGACGGGGACGCTGGCCTGGCGCCAGGTGGCGCCGTCGTCGTCGGACAGCACGATGACGCCGCGTTCGCCCACGGCGATGAGGCGCTTGCCGGCGCGGGCGATGCCGGTGAGGTAGGCCCTGGCCGGCTGCGCCACCATCAGCGCGGGGCGCGCCATCGGATCGGCAACGGGGGCTGCGGCGACCGGCACGGTTGCGGCGCCGATCCAGGCCGCCGCGAGGGTCAATGTCAATCTGTTCAGGTACATGAAACGCTCCACGATGCTAATCAAGGACCGGTATCGCGGGCAGGCATGCGGCGGCCCGTCCGGCACGCCGTGGCGGCCGCCGGATGAACGATACTGGTCCTGGGGGCCAGCCCGCGCGTGCGGGCCGGCGCTGCGGTATTGCGAGGGATCAGCTCCGGCGCAATGGCGCCGAAGCGTGCATGCGTGGCTGCGGTGGGAGGGTAAACGTTGCGGTCATGATGCTCTCTCCTTGGTGGCGCCGGCTCGTGTGAGCTCTTTGCATGAATCCATCATAGTTCCGATCAATAGAGAGGAAAAATCGTTTGCACCGTTCCGAACTAACGGAAAATCCGATAACTTCGCGGAAGCCTTCCCGGCGCCATCCCGTTCACGGGAGCCCCCCCTGATCGCGGACGCCATGTCAGGTCCGGCCCGCATGCACGACGTCCTCGCGGGCGAGCAGCGCCACGACGCCGCCCGGGCAGGCCAGTCCCGGCTTCACGAGCTTATCGGCCAGCACCGCGGACCACGACGCAAGGAACCTCCGGGCGTCGGCTTCGTTCGGAAGCCAGAACTCGTCGATCGCGTCGGCTGCGGGCGCCGCGCCCGGCAATGCCACGACGTCGTTCTGCACGTGTCGCAGCGGGAGCGTGCCTGCTGCTCCGGCTGCATCGACCCACGCCTTTGCGTAGTCGCCTGGGTCGGCGTCGGCCGCCCGCCGCATCAGGGTGAACAGCTTGACGGACGTTGGCGGCTGGTCGCCACGCGCCACGATCTGCCGTTCCCGCGATGGCAGGAACACGACCGTCGCCTGGTCGACGAAATTGTCTTCGTCGTCCTTCAGGCTGGCGTTGTAGAACGGGTGGCGCCGCGACGCTTCGAGCATCGCGAAGTCGTCGACCCAGACCTGGGTCACGAAATCGCGGTTCAACGCGAAGGGGTCGGTGCCCGGTGGGGTCGTACGATACTGTCCGTCGAACACCGCGTTCTGCACGTAGCGGTGCGGGGCACAGTCCGGCGCCACCTCGATGAAACGCAGGACCATCTCCCCGTGCACCGCACGGATGTGATGGCGGTGGTCGGCAATGGTCGTGCCGGGCTTGCGGCGCCCGACGATATTGAGTTTGAGAGACATGCCATCCTCCTGATCAGCGTACGCCGCTGTTCAGCGAATCCTGCGAGAACGTCGTTTCCGGGTAGCGCGGCATCGTCTTGTATTGCTGCGGTTTTTCGTTCTCGATCCCGTTGACGAACCAGGTGCTCGACAGCAGGTCGTAGAAGCCGAATACGGTCGGGGTCGTCGCCGGCAGGTCGGGCATCATCACCGGCAGTTGCCACGTGGTCTTCCACAGCTGGCCCTTGGCATCCCAGCGATCGCCCAGCACCGCCGTCCAGGTATCCTCGTCGAGGTAGTAACGCCCTTTCGGCGCCACGTGCCGCATGCCGGGCTTCAGGTTCGCTTCCACGACCCAGACGCGGTGCAGCTCCCAGCGCACCATGTCGGGGTTCAAGTGGTTCGCGCCGATCAGGTCGAGATCCTTGCCCTTCAAGGAACGGTTCGTGTTGTACGGGATGAGCATCTCTTTCTTGCCGAGCAGCTTCCAGTCGAAGCGGTCGAGGCGTCCGCCGAACACGTTGACCTCGTCGAAGCTCATCACGCCTGCGGTCGCGGGCGTCGGGGTGTCGCAGCAGGCGTTCGGCAGCTTGCGCGTCCGGCGCTGGCCGGCCAGGTAGACATAGCTGCTGTCGCGATCCGCATCCAGGTTCAGGCGTCCCAGGATGGCCTCGCCGGCACGAATCGGCGGCCCGACGTTCACGAGCCGGATGTTCCAGTAATTACCCCCGGCCGCCTCGGCGCTGCCGTCCTTGAAGAAATACGGCATGCTCTGGGCGCCTACGGCGTCGACCGTCATCACCGGCTTGCCTTCGGCGGTGATCAGGTAGCCGCGAATGTTGAGCTCCCAGTTTTCGCCACGCCAGTTCAGCAAGTGGTTCCACATCGCCTCGGCACCGCTCTTCGGGATGGGAAACGGTATCCCGCCGTAGACTCCGGTGGGGAATTGTTTCTCGCCGAGCTTGCCGGCCGTCGCGTTCTTCGCCGTGTTTTCGTATACCCATTGCGGCGCCGCGGCCGTGCGGTGCGTCGGGTACACGTCAATGCGGTAGCTGGCGTGCTTCTTCAGCATCGCCTTCGTGCCGTCGGTCAGCTTGTCCGCGTACTGGTCCATGTTCTTCGCCGTGATCGAATACAGCGGCTTTTCGCCGGCGTAGGGATCCTGGTCGCGCCGCCCGCCGGCCTTATAGCCTGCCGCCGCCTTGGTCAGGCCGCCGTCCCAGGCCGGGATCGTGCCGTCCTTGTTGCCGGCTTTTTCGGCGCCGAACGGTGTCAGCGTCTTGCCCAGCTGCGCCGCCTCCTCGGGCGTGGCCGCGCCGACGGCACCCGTCATGGCCGCAGTCACCGCGGCGGTCACGATTGCTCGCGTGAAGTTCATTGTCGTCTCCTGACTATTATGTGATTAGAAGGTGCGGCGCAGCGAGAACGACGCGAAATCGCGGTCCTTCAACGCCTGCTTGTACGTGTAGACGGTGCCCGCGGCGCCGTTCGTCGCGATGGTCGCCGCCGCCCCGTAGTAATGCGTGACGTTGATGCTGGCGAACCAGACATCCTCGTAGCGGCCGTTGACGCCGATGCTGAAATCGCCGCCCTTGTCCGCGCCGAACGACGGGCCGAGCGCCCCGGAGCGGCCCTTCGGCGTGTAGCCGACGCCGACCGGCACATCGATGTCGAGGCCCGGCCGCACCTGGCGGTAGGACGGCGTGTACACGGCGCGCAGGCCCCACGCGTCGCGTGCGGCGTTCGGGTCGAGGTGGTCGGCGTTCTTCGTCACGCTGGTGACGCGGTTCCAGGCGATCTCGCCCGCCAGCGACGACTCGGCGGAGATCGCGTTCGGTGCGAGCGTGGCCAGCGTCGACACGTTCAGGTGCGCCGTCCGGCCCACCGGATACACCGGATTGCCACGGTTGTCGGAAGGCGCCACCGGGCCGCCGAACGCGGCCGGCACGACGCCGTAGAGGTCCGGCGAGCCGGCATTGCTCAACGCGGCGTTACGGCGCACCGAGGCTTCGGCGGACACGTTGAATTCGCCGAAGGTCTTGCTGGCGCTGACGCCGTACGTGAGGGTGCCCTCGTGGTAGAAGTGACGGAACGTGGCCGGGAACGCACCGACCGGCGTCGGCACGAGGCCCAGCACAACCTGGGGCGACTTGTCGTTGTAGCGCGCGGCGTAGAAGCCCAGGTCGACGTCGCTGCCCGCGGGCGTCCACTTGATCTGCATGCCGCCCTGCCCGGAATTCTTCGCGTTGACGACGCCCATGTAGATGCTGCGCGGCGTCGGCGGCGCGCCGAGGATCAGGCTCTCGACGCCGGTGCCCACGTTGTCGACGAAGTTGAAGTAGCTGCCGATACCGGGCAGCCGGTTCGCCTCCCAGCGATACTGGTAGTAGGCGCCGAGCGTCAGGTTCGACGCGAGCTGCACCTGGCCCGAGACCTGGCCGACCGGCCGGATCAGTTCCTTGAACTGCGTGTTCGGCACCGATTGCGCCTTGACGACGTCGATCGGCTGCTGGGCGGCGGCGATGCCGTTGGCGCCATAGAACAACGTTTCGCCATACACCAGCGCATGGCGGCCGAGACGCACGGAGACCGGTTTGCCCGCCACGTCGCCGTTGGCGAAGAGGAAGGCTTCCAGCAGCTCGGCCTTGCGTCCGTGCAGCGTGCGCGTCGCTTCGGTGAACTCGCTGGCAGGTACCGACAGTGCGTTGTAGGTGAAGGGGGAATCGTTGTCCGTATGGCGGTTGTAGACCGAGTCGTACCAGGCGGCGCCGCTCACGCGCGCGCCGACGTTCTTGTAGGTGAGGTCCATCTCCGACAGCAGGTCGACGCGATTCGAGATGAGACCCTTGCCGAAGTTGCGGTCGCCGTCGTCGAAATTGGGTGCGTCTGGCGTGGCGATCAACTCGGCGCTGCGTTCTTTCAGGCGGAACGCGGCACTGTATTTGATCGTGTTATCCCAGCGCAGCTTCAGTTCGGGGTTGCCGGTATCGATTTCGCCAGCGCCGGCGCCTGTGGCTGCGAACAGCGTCCCGAAGGCGGCGGCCAGCGTGCAGGCAGCGCCCTTCCGAAGTTTGGTGGTCATGTGGCCGAAGCCGAATGTGTGGTGGTGCATTGGGTCTCCATATAGTTATTCGTGCGCGGCGTGCCAGGCCTGCCGACGAGGAATCCCGACTGCGACGGACGTGATGCGGCCGCCGGAACTGCAGGTCGCACTACCGGGACTCCATCGAGTGATTGCGGCAGGAAGTCGGCGGACGCTTGATACGCCGCGAGATGCGGCTCGGTTCAGCCGGTGGTATGAGTCATCGATGTCATGCGCATGTCTCCGATTTGTGATTGGTTCTGCCAAGGCTTGGCTTAAAACTGATCATATCGGCGAATGAGAAACGTTTAAAACCGTTTCTACCGATTGTTAGTACCGGAAAAAACGATGCGTCCATGCGCATGTTGAGCGTCGACCTGCCAAAGCTGGCTGGTTCAATAAGCAAGTCCGAAACCGAACGGGAACAAGGGTCGTTCGCTGTCGTACGGCAGGTCCGAACGCTGCCTGGCGACGGCCGCCATCGAAGACGGCAGCTCCACCGGCAAGTGGCCTTCCGGCGTTCCCTTCCCGGTCACGACATCCAGCAAGGCCTCGTCGCTTATGCCGAAAGTGGCCAGCACCGCCCTTGTCTTGTCGACGACATTGGTTAGGATCGCGGGTCGCTCGAGGTTGACGGTGACGATGGTGGGGATGCGTGCGCCGGCGCGCTTGATCGCTTCGTAGTCGGGATTGCCGTCCACGAAGGCGAGGCTCCCTCGCTGGACAGTATCAGACAACAAAAAACCCGCTGTCTCTACGAGAACAGCGGGTTCTTTGATGTCCCTGAACACTCAGGGACGGTGTCCTGGCGGAGGCGGTGGGATTCGAACCCACGATACAGGTTTAAGCCCGTATGCTTCCTTAGCAGGGAAGTGCCTTCGGCCACTCGGCCACGCCTCCAGTCAGCTTCAACGTTTATGCGTCAGCGCTGAGTGCACGCATATTAATGGCCACACCCTTTTTGGTCAAGGAAGCACGGCCATTTTTTTGAAAAAAGTTAAGCTTGCTCCAGGTTAAACGCCTTGTGCAGGGCGCGCACGGCCAGCTCCATGTACTTCTCGTCGATCAGGACGGAGATCTTGATCTCCGATGTCGAGATCATCATGATGTTGATGCCCTCTTCCGACAGCGTACGGAACATCTGCGACGCGACGCCCACGTGGCTGCGCATGCCCACGCCCACGGCCGATACCTTCGAGACCTTGGCATCGCCCAGGATCCTGTCGGCGCCGATTTCGGCCTTCACGCCTTCCAGGACGCCCATGGCGCGCTGGTAATCGTTGCGCGACACGGTGAACGTGAAGTCGGTCTTACCGTCGACCGACTGGTTCTGTATGATCATGTCGACCTCGATATTGGCCTCCGAGATCGGCCCGAGGATGTGGAAGGCGACGCCCGGCTTGTCGGGCACGCCCAGGACAGTGATTTTGGCTTCATCGCGGTGGAAGGCGATGCCCGAGATGACGGCTTGTTCCATGTTGCTTTCTTCCTCAAACGAAATCAGGGTACCCGAGTTGGCTTCTTCTTCGAGCGACATCAGGGGGTCGGTCAGCGACGACAGCACGCGTGTCGGCACGCGGTAGTTGCCGGCAAATTCCACGGAGCGGGTCTGCAGGACTTTCGAGCCCAGCGACGCCAGTTCCAGCATTTCTTCGAACGTGATCTTCGACAGGCGGCGCGCTTCGCTCACGACGCGCGGGTCGGTCGTGTAGACGCCGTCGACGTCCGTGTAGATCAGGCATTCGTCGGCCTTCAGTGCGGCCGCGATCGCGACGGCGGAGGTGTCCGAACCACCACGGCCCAGCGTGGAGATATTACCGTCCTCATCCATGCCCTGGAAACCGGTGATGATGACGATCCTGCCGGCGTCCAGGTCGGCGCGCACGCGGGTGTCGTCGATCGACTGGATACGGGCCTTCGTGAAGGCCGAGTCCGTCTTGATGCCCACCTGCCAGCCCGTGTACGACACGGCATCCTTGCCGCGCGCCAGCAGTGCCATGGCCAGCAGGCCGACCGACACCTGTTCGCCGGTCGATGCAATCATGTCCAGTTCACGCGGGTCCGGCTGCGACATAATCTCTTTCGCCAGGCCGATCAGACGGTTGGTTTCACCGGACATTGCCGAGGGGACGACAACGACTTGATGGCCGGCGTCGTGCCATTTGGCGACGCGGGCCGCGACGTTCTTGATGCGTTCCGTCGAACCCATCGACGTACCGCCATATTTGTGGACTATTAAGGCCATGACTGAAGGGATTTCCGCTTGTAAAAAATCAAATGAGCCTTTTACTCTACATGCTGCGGCGCGGAATCACAAG
Source organism: Massilia sp. CT11-137 (assembly GCF_047302885.1). NCBI lineage: Bacteria > Pseudomonadati > Pseudomonadota > Betaproteobacteria > Burkholderiales > Oxalobacteraceae > Massilia > Massilia sp. CT11-137. The sequence continues at coordinate 2,148,892 of NZ_JBKYMP010000002.1, read as the reverse complement.
CCGTCGGGATGCGAAATCTATACCAAATAGGAATATGGTAATACGGAAAGGGTATTAACGCGGGATGACTGCCGTCGCGCTTTCCCAACGCAGCGCGACGCGCTCCGGGCCCTCGGTCACGTGCCGGCAATCCATGCCGAGCCCCGCCGCGAACAGCAGGTCGAAGCCGGCATTCACGATGGGCAGGCGCCCCCGTTCCCAGGCCGGGATGCCGCTCGCCTGGTAATGCATCTTGAGGCTGCGGCTGGGACGGTTGTGCGCCAGGCGCAGCCGTTCGCCGCCCTTGCGGAAATCGATCTCGAGTCCCTGCTCGCGCAGCCAGGCCGGATCGAACCCGCGTTCGTCCATATCGAAATGCAGCACGCCGCCGTAATCGGGAAACGCAATGGATGCCTCGCCGTTCCAGCGGAACGGCTGGGCGTGCTTGTCGATGATGCCGGCATCCTCGGGATCGCGCATCCCGGCGAGGTCCGGCAGGCGCGGCACGAGATACAAATGGTCGCGGTGGCGGCGCACGTCGACGTCCGGGTGTTCGACGAGCAATTGCGCGTCCTCGCGCGCGGACAGGATCTGCGCCACCATCTGCGCCAGCCAGGCCGTCGACGGCATCGCGAGGCGGCGCACGGTGAACCAGTGGCGCAGCAGGTTGTCGATGCGGTCGCGGCTCAGCGCGCGCACGCGGACGAGGTCGAGGCCATCACCGGCCAGGCAGGCCTGCAGGTCCTGCTCACCCAGCTCGTCCAGCAGGCGCTGGGCCGAGCGCGTGTGGGCGCTGCTGCGCGCCACGCGTTGCTGGTAGCCGGGAAACGCGGCGGCCAACGCCGGCATCACCTGGTGGCGCAGCGCGTTGCGGGCATAGCGCGGATCGGTATTGGATTCGTCTTCGACCCACGTGATGCCCCGCTCGCGCGCGACCTGTTCGAGGTCGGCGCGCGCGACGCCCAGCAGCGGGCGCGCCATGGCCAGGCGTTCGTCGCCCAGCAAACCGGGTGCGCGGTTGGCGGGATCCATGCCGGACAGGCCGGCCGGACCGGAACCGCGCAGCAATTGCAACAGCACCGTTTCGACCTGGTCGTCGAGGTGATGGGCGGTCAGCAGCACGCCGGCGCCATGGGCCCGGCACATCTCGCCGAGCGCCGCGTAGCGCAGCTTGCGCGCGGCAGCCTCGATGCCGCTCTTCCCTTTCGCGACGACGACAGCGCGCCAGTCGAACGGGATGCCCAGCGCAGCGGCGGCGGCCGCGCAATGGTCGCGCCAGGCGTCGGCGTTCGGGCTCAGCCCATGGTGGACGTGGAAGGCGCGGGCGTTCAGGCCGTGCGCGTGCACGAGGTGCAGCAGCACCATCGAATCGAGGCCGCCGCTGAGGGCGACCGCGACGGGCGGCATGGCATCGGGAAGGTATGCTTCGCGCAGGGCCGCGATGGCCTGCGCGAACTGGGCGACAATCACGGCCACCCCCTGCGTACGACGGCTCACTCTTCGCGCGGCGTCGTTTCCTTGAACTTGCCGTAGGCCAGCAGCTTGGCGTGGCGGGCATCCAGCAGTTCCCTGGTCTTCATGCCCTGGAACTGGCGCAGCGTGTCGGCCAGCGCGCGCTTGAGCATCTGGGCCATCTGGGCCGGGTCGCGGTGGGCGCCGCCCAGCGGTTCGTTGACGATCTTGTCGATCAGGCCCATCGCCTTCAGGCGGTGCGCCGTCAGGCCAAGGGCGTCGGCCGCGTCCGCCGCTCGCTCCGACGTCTTCCACAGGATCGACGCGCAGCCTTCCGGCGAAATCACGGAATACGTCGCGTACTGCAGCATCAGCACGGCGTCGCCGACGGCGATCGCCAGCGCGCCGCCCGAGCCGCCTTCGCCGATGATCGTGGCGATCAGCGGCACTTTCAGCTCGGCCATCACGTACAGGTTGTGGCCGATGGCTTCCGACTGGCCGCGCTCTTCCGCGTCGATGCCGGGGAAGGCGCCGGGGGTGTCCACGAACGTGAAGATCGGCAGGTTGAATTTCTCGGCCACCTTCATCAGGCGCATGGCCTTGCGGTAGCCTTCCGGACGCGGCATGCCGAAGTTGCGCATCGCGCGTTCCTTCGTGTCGCGGCCCTTCTGGTGGCCGATGACCATGCAGGACTGGCCGTTGAAGCGGGCCAGGCCGCCGATGATCGACTGGTCGTCGGCGAAGGTACGGTCGCCGTGCAGCTCATGGAAATCGGTGAAGATCGCGTTCACATAATCCATCGTGTACGGACGCTGCGGATGGCGGGCGATCTGGGAAACCTGCCAAGGGGTCAGCTTGGCATAGATGTCTTTCGTCAGTTGCTGGCTCTTCTTGGCCAGGCGGTCGATTTCTTCCGAGATGTCGACGGCGGAATCGTCCTGCACGAAGCGCAGCTCTTCGATTTTCGAATCGAGCTCGGCAATCGGCTGCTCGAAACTGAGGAAAGTTGTTTTACTCATTGTACCTCCGGGTGTGTTCGTGGCCGGGGAAGATCATCCGCGCGGCGGCAAGGGCGCTATTCTATACCGGAACCGGATCCAGGCTACGCCATAAATACCATGTGGCAACTGTTCGCCAAGGCTCCCAATTGGCGGCGACCTCGCGCGCATCGCTGCGCGAAACCGGCTCGCCGGAGAAGTAATTCTGGCTGATGCCCTGGATCAGGCCGGGATCGTCCAGGGGCAGGACGTTCGGTCTGAGCAGATTAAATATCAAAAACATCTCGGCTGTCCAGCGCGTGATGCCGCGGATCTGGACCAGCTCGGCGATGACGGCTTCGTCATCCATCTGCGACCATTGGTCGGCATGGACGCGCTTCGCCTTGAAGTGATCGGCCAGGTCGAGGATGTATTCCGTCTTCCGTTTCGACAGGCCGCAGCCCGCCAGCTCTTCGGCGCCGGCCTTGATGACCTGCGACGGCGTCATCTTCGGGCACAGCGCGCGCAGCTTCGTCCAGGCGGACTCGGCGGCTTTGACCGTCACCTGCTGGCCGACGATGGAGCGGGCCAGCGTGGTGAACGGGTCGGGATGGCCACGCAGGTGCATATCGCCGAATTGCGGGATCAGCTTGTTCATGATGCGGTCCCGACGCATGAGCTCGGCCTTCGCCTCCGCCCAGTACGGTGGGACGGAAGGCTGAACGTCCGGCGGCGCCGGGACGGCGCCCGCGAGGTCCTTGGAAAGTGCCATGCTCGTGCGCGGAGGGCCGGTCAGGCGCGACGCCAGTTGGTGCTGCCGTCCGGCTTGTCCTCGAGCACGACGCCGCCCGCGGTCAGCTCGGCGCGGATCGCGTCCGCCTCGGCGAAATTGCGCGCCTTCTTGGCGGCGGCGCGGCGCGCGATCGCGTCGACGATCGCAGCTTCGCCCAGGCCACCCTCGCCCGGCGTGCCGGCCTGCAGGAAGGCTTGCGGGCTGCGTTCGAGCAGGCCCAGCACGGCGGCCAGCGCCTTCAGCTGGCGCGCGGCCGCGATGGATTTGCTCTTGTTGACTTCCGTGGCCAGGTCGAACAGCTCGGCCACCGCCAGCGGCGTATTGAAATCGTCGTCCATCGCGTCGCGGAAGCGCTGCGCATGGGCTTCGTCCCAGTCGACGGCGAGCGGCTCGAGGCCGACATCGACCTCGGACAAGGCCGTGTACAGGCGCGTCAGCGCGCCCTTCGCGTCGTCGATGTGGACGTCCGAGTAATTCAGCGGGCTGCGATAGTGGGCACGCAGGATGAAGAAGCGGATGACTTCGGCATCGTATTTCTTGAGGACGTCGCGGATCGTGAAGAAATTGCCCAGTGACTTGGACATCTTCTCGTTGTCGACGCGCACGAAGCCATTGTGGATCCAGTAGTTCGCCATCGGCGGGCCGAACGCGCCTTCCGACTGGGCGATCTCGTTCTCGTGGTGCGGGAACTGCAGGTCGGCGCCGCCGCCGTGGATGTCGAAGTGTTCGCCCAGCATGGCGCACGACATGGCCGAGCACTCGATGTGCCAGCCCGGACGACCTTTACCCCATTTCGAATCCCATTTGGCTTCGTCGGGCTCGGATTCCTTGGCGGCCTTCCACAGCACGAAGTCGAGCGGATCGCGCTTGCCCGTGTTCACGTCCACGCGCTCGCCGGCGCGCAGGTCGTCCAGCGACTTGCCGGACAGCTTGCCGTAGCCCGGAAAATTCCGCACGGCATAGTTCACGTCGCCGTCCTCGCCCCGGTAGGCAAGTTCCTTCGTTTCCAGCTTTTCGATAATCGACAGCATGTGCGGCACGTACTCCGTCGCGCGCGGCGCGAAATCCGGCGGCAGGATGCCCAAGGCAGCAGTGTCTTCGTCCATCGCCTTGATGAAACGGGTCGTGAGCGACGTCATCGTTTCATTGTTCTCGACGGCGCGCTTGATGATCTTGTCGTCGATATCCGTGATGTTGCGGACGTATTTGACCTCGTAGCCCGATGCCTTGAGCCAGCGGTAGATGACGTCGAACGCCATCATCATCCGGCCGTGACCGACGTGGCAGTAATCGTAAACCGTCATCCCGCACACGTACATGTTGACCTTGCCGGACTGGAGGGGAACGAATACCTGCTTGTCACGCGCGAGCGTGTTGTAGATCTTGAGTTGGCTCATCGGATGTTTGCTAGAGGGTTGGAGCATGACGCTCGAAACGCAGCCTTGCGGCAGTGCCGTGACGTGGCAGGCGCGTCGGGAGTGTCAGGACAGCGAATCTTGGGAACCTTGTTCTTTTTGATAGAATCGGCAGTCCGTCGCAAAGTATAGCATTGATAAAATCCCGACTGGCCGCATATGCCATAGGTTTATTTTTCTGCAAAACCCTTGACAGCACTTTGCGCTACATCCACCGAGAGGAAGCTACGATGCACGTCCTGAAATCGCCCGGCGCCCGCTTTACTGCCCGCTTTGTCGCAGGTGTGGCCGCCCTGACCCTGTCCGCAGCCGCGTTCGCCGCCGACCCGCAAGTCTCGCTGAAAACGTCGATGGGCGAGATCGTGCTGGAGCTGAACCAGGAAAAAGCACCCATCACCGTGGACAATTTCCTCAAGTACGTCAAAGCCGGCTTCTACAAGGGCACGATCTTCCACCGCGTGATCGACGGCTTCATGATCCAGGCCGGCGGCATGGATGCCCAGTTCCATGGACGCAAGACGAACAAACCGATCAAGAACGAGTCCAACAACGGCCTGTCGAACGAAAAGTATACCGTCGCCATGGCGCGCGAGTCGAATCCGGACTCGGCCACCTCGCAATTCTTCATCAACGTGGTCGACAATCCCGGGCTCGATTATCCGAACATGCAGGGCTCGGGCTACACCGTATTCGGCAAGGTCGTGAAGGGCCAGGACGTCGTCGACAAGATCAAGGCCGTCGTCGTGGACGACATCCGGGGCCTCGAAAACGTGCCGGTCACGCCCGTCACGATCCAGTCCGCGACCCTCCTCAAGGGCGATAAAGTAAAATAACGAACTCGCAACTCCAACGATAGGAAAAAACATGACCACCGTACTCATGACCACCAACAAGGGCAACATCAAGGTCGAACTGGACGCCGACAAGGCACCGAAGACCGTTGCCAACTTCCTGGACTACGTGAACAAGGGTCACTTCTCGAACACGATCTTCCATCGCGTGATCAAGGACTTCATGATCCAGGGCGGCGGTTTCGAGCCGGGCATGAAGCAAAAGCCGACCGAGCAGACCGTCGAGAACGAAGCGAAGAACGGCCTCAAGAACGACAAGTACACGATCGCCATGGCCCGCACGATGGCCCCGCACTCGGCATCGGCCCAGTTCTTCATCAACACCAAGAACAATGACTTCCTGAACTACCCGGGCCAGGACGGCTGGGGCTATGCCGTGTTCGGCAAGGTCGTCGAAGGCCAGGACATCGTCGACCAGATCAACAACGTCAAGACGAGCCGTGCAGGCATGCACTCGGACGTGCCGAGCGAAGACGTCGTCATCGAAAAGATCGAAGTCGTCCAGTAAACACGTCGCAAAACCTGCTGCGCGTTGCACATTGGCGGGGGCGCCTAGCCCTGCGATGCTCGCTGTACTCCTCGTACAGCTGCGCTTCCCGGCCAGATCCGCTGCCGCTCGCGACGGTTTTTCGAGGTGTTTAGCAATCCCAGACAGGCAGGCATGACGCGCGGGATCCACCCCCCGGTCGTCCTGGCAACATGATGACCGCACCCGCGCGCACGCTCGCACTCTTCATTTCCGACCTGCACCTGCAGGCATCCCACCCGCGTACGGCCGAAGCGTTTTTCCGCTTCCTGGCCGAACGCGCGGCGCACGCCGAGCGGCTTTATCTGCTCGGCGACATCTTCGAATACTGGGCCGGCGACGATGACCTCGACGACCCGTTCAACCGCAGCGTCGCCACCGCGCTGCGCCGCGTGAGCGATGGCGGCACGGCCGTCTACTGGCTCGGCGGCAACCGCGACTTCCTCGTCGGCACCGGCTTCGCCGAGGCGGCCGGCCTCACCCTGCTGCCCGAGCCGCATGTAGCGACCATCGGCAGCTGCCAGGTCGTCCTCGTGCACGGCGACGCCCAGTGCACGGACGACGTCAAGTACATGGCCTTCCGCGCCCAGGTGCGCGACCCGGCATGGCAGGGCCAGTTCCTCGCCATGCCGCTGGCGCAGCGCAAGGCGATCATCGCCGGCCTGCGCGAAGGCAGCCGCGCGGCGCACGGCGAAAAATCGTACGAGATCATGGACGTCACCCCGGCCGCCGTCGCCGCGCTGCATGCGGACACGGGTACGGACGTCATCATCCACGGCCACACCCACCGGCCTGCCCTGCACGAGGCCGGCGGCAAGCGGCGCTACGTACTGCCCGACTGGGAACTCGACGCGGATCCCGTCCGCGGCGGCTGGATCGCAATCGACGAGGACGGACGCATCCTGCGTTTCGACCTCGACGGACAAACAATCTAACCCCTCTCAATCCTGCTAGGTCACCCTCGTATTGACCGCTGCCGGCATTGTGTTATACTTCACTACAACACCACGACTCTACATCACCAACATGGAGGCAGGCATGACATGGACTGCACCACGACGAAAGGAGGCCGGCAATGACGATCGGCTGGAATGACAACTCTCCAATCTACCGGCAGTTGAAGGACAGGGTGATCGGTATGATGCTCGATGGCGCCCTGAAGGCCGGGGATCCGCTCCCCTCCGTGCGCCAGATCGCAGCGGAATACCAGCTGAATCCGATCACGGTCTCGAAGGCTTACCAAGAACTGGTCGACGACAACTTAGTAGAAAAACGAAGGGGGATCGGTATGTACGTCACGGAAGGCGCGAGCGAGAAACTGCTCGCCAGCGAAAGGGAGCGCTTCCTGCGCGAGGAATGGCCGGCGATGCTGGAGCGAATCCGCCGCCTCGGCCTCAACATCGATCAATTGCTGCGGGAACCGGCCGGAGGCGACAAATGAGCGCCGTGATCGAAGCGAAAAACCTGACCAAGCGTTACGGCAAGCGCACGGCGGTGAACGGCATCGACTTCACCATCCCCGCCGGCCGCATCGTCGGCCTGATCGGTCCGAACGGCTCGGGCAAGACCACTACCCTGAAGGCCGCGCTCGGTCTGATCCCGTTCGAGGGCCAGTTGTCCGTGTTGGGCCTCGACCCGCGCACCCACCGCGACGAGCTGATGCAGGATGTCTGCTTCATCGCCGACGTCGCGATCCTGCCGCGCTGGCTGCGCGTGCGCGACGCCATCGACTTCGTGGCCGGCGTGCACCCGCGCTTCAACCGCGAGAAAGCGGAGCGCTATATCGCGAACACGAAGCTGCAGCCGGGCATGAAGGTCAAGGAAATGTCCAAGGGCATGATCGTGCAACTGCACCTGGCCCTCGTGATGGCCATCGATGCGAAGCTGCTCGTGCTGGACGAGCCCACGCTGGGCCTCGACATCATCTACCGCAAGCAGTTCTACCAGAACCTGCTGGAGGACTATTTTGACGAGCACAAGACGATCGTCATCACGACGCACCAGGTCGAGGAAGTCGAGCACATCCTGACCGACCTGATGTTCATCCGCGACGGCCGCATCGTGCTGGCCGCATCGATGGAAGAGATCGGCGAGCGCTATGTCGAAGTCATGGTGCCGCAGGAAAAACTGAGCGCCGCCAACGCGCTGCAGCCACTCGACCGCCGCACCGTGTTCGGCAAGGCCGTGATGCTGTTCGATGCCGGCCCCGGCGGCGCGTCGCGCCAGCAGCTGGCCGCGCTCGGCGAAACCCGTAATCCCTCCGTCGCCGATTTGTTCGTCGCGACCATGAAAGGAACCTACGCATGAACTCGAACACCATGAAATGGCTGCTCAGGCGCGAGTTCTGGGAGCATAAAGGCTCGATGTTCTGGGCGCCGCTCATCGTCGGCTCGCTGCTCGTCGTGCTACTGGGCTGCACCATCACCTACGGCATCATGCAGCACGGCATTCCCGCGCACGTGACGGTCAACGGCCAGACGCTGGATCACGCCCGCCTCGACCAGATCCTGCCCGAGGAAACGAAGCTGGTGGTCGCGAAGATCGCCACCGGCATGTACCTGGGCGCGTCGGCGCCGCTGTTTGCGATCCTGGTCGGCGTCGTGTTCTTCTACTGCCTCGGTGCACTGTACGACGAGCGCCGCGACCGCAGCATCCTGTTCTGGAAGTCGCTGCCCGTGTCCGATCCGATGACGGTGCTGTCGAAGGCCGCCATGGCGACGGTCGTCGCGCCCGCGATCACGCTCGTGCTGGCCGTCGCCACCTCGCTGGCGCTGCTCGTCATCGCCTGCCTGGCGCTCAGTGCGCAGGGCCTGAACCTGTTCGCGTCGCTGCTGGCGTCGTCCGATCTGTACCTGTCGCCGCTGCGCCTCGCCGCACTGCTGCCGGTGTACGTCGTGTGGGCGCTGCCGACGGTGGGCTGGCTGATCCTCGTGTCCAGCTGGGCGAAATCGAAGCCGTTCCTGTGGGCCGTCGGCGTGCCGGTCGTCGCGCTCGTCATCATCAAGTGGATCAACGCGGCGCTCGAGAATTTCTCCGGCCAGACGCTGCTGCTGTCGCACTACGCGAGCGACGTCGTCGCCCGCATCCTCGGCGGCATCGTGCCCGGCATCTGGTTCACGTTCCAGCCGGCCCTGCAGACAGGGGTGCGCCCGACCGAGAACGGCGTCGACATGAGCGGGCTCGTGTCCCAGTCGTACCTGTCGCTGGCCGGGATCGATGCCTGGATCGGCGTCGCGATGGGCGTCGCAATGTTGTATGCCGCCATCCGCATGCGCCGCTGGCGCGACGAAGGCTGAGGCCATGCGCCCCGCCCTCGTCGCCCTCGCCCTGCTGTCCGCGACGGCTTACGCGCAGGACATCGAGCCGGGCGCAAACCCGAGCGCAAACGGCGCAGGCGTGGTGCACGTGAATGCGATCAAGAATCCGGAGATGCATTCCTACCGCGCCATCGCCGCCGGCCTCGACACCTTCGACGCGCAGCATGCGCTGGCGCCCGCCGTCCCGCAACTGCGGTTCGCCGTACGCAAGCGTGGCGGCGCCCTGCTGGAAGGCGACCTGCCGACGGCGAAGCTGACCGCCGACGCGTTCACGCTGGCACTGCCGGTCGGCACGGACGCGCTGTTCGACGTCCCGCGCAGCCAGCCGGAGTGGGATGCGGACGCGGAACTGGTGCTGAGCCGCAAGCGCAAGGACGTCCGGGTCTGGCCCTACGTGCGCACGCCCGGCCTGGCCGACAACCAACGCCGCCTGGGCGACCTGCGGCTCGAATGCCAGGTCTTCGTCACCGTCGCCAAGAAGGAGGCGCCGTTCTGGGTCGTCGCGCTGGCCAACACCGTGTTCCTGACGGGCGACTGGTGCAGCTTCTTCAAGGACCAGGACCGCACGTGGTCCGTGAACGTGGAATCGCCGCTCGCGTCCGCCATGTTGCGCGAAGGCGAGCGCACGCTGCCGCTGAAGGTGAAGGGTCGCCAGTTCGAGCTGCCGCTGTATGACGCCGGCTGGGGCAACGATGCCGTCGTCGACCTCGCGTTCGTCGCAACCGAAGGAGCCACGCCATGAGAACCAGGCCTGTCGCGTTATTGTTCGCGCTCGCTTGCATCCTGCCGGCCGCACACGCCGACGAGCCCGTGCCATCGGTCCAGGTGAAGGGCATCGCGGATCCGGAAATGCGCTCGTACCGCAGCGTCGTGGCCGGCCTCGACGCGTTCGACGCGCACCGCGCGCTGGCGCCGCACGCCCTGCTCCGCTTCCGCATGCGCCACGCGGAAGGCGCGCCGGCGAACGCGGGCGACGGCCTGCGGCTGCGGCTCGCGAGCGACGACGGGAGCTTCCAGGAAGACGTCCCCATCGATGCCGCCGGCCTGCTCACCGTCGGCCGCAACCAGGCCGCCTACGATGCGGACGCCACGTTCATCCTGAACCAGAAGAACGGTTTGTACACGGGACATCCGGAGGTGCGCACGGCGGGCCTGCCGGACAACGTCCGCCGGCTCGGCGACCTGCGCCTGGAGTGCCGCGTCACCATCGCCATCGTCAAGGACCAGATGCCGTTCATGGCGAAGGCTGCCATCAACACGCTGATGCTGACGTCGGACTGGTGCGCCAAGAAGGATTTCAACTACGGCACGCTGGCGCCGCGGCCGGGCGTGCGTGCGGTGCTGCGCGACGGCGAACGGTCGCGCACGCTGGAAACGCAGGGCTGGAACATGATGGTGCCGATCGGCGACACGGGCTGGCCGGACGACGCCCTCGTGCAATTCGACGCGGGTGCAGACGAGCGCGCGCCCGCGAGCACTACTCGAACTGCTGGCGAAACGCCGCGAACTGCGCCTTGAGTTCGTCGACTTCGCTGCGCAGCGCGGCCACTTCCTGCTCCAGCTGCGCCACGCGGGCGCCCGTCGAGCCGCCGGCGGCGCGGGCGGCTGCGCCAGCGCCCGCATCCACGCGCGCGACGTCGATAGCCCCGCCGAGCAATTGCCCGTAGCGGGATTCCTTCGTCCCGGGCGCCCGTTCGAGCCGGACGACGAGCGGTGGGTACTTGTCGATGAGGAATTGCAGCGCGCTTTCCACCTCGGCCACCGATTTGAAATCGTGCAGGCGGCCCGTGCGGCTGCGGATTTCGCCCGCCGTCTGCAGGCCGCGCAGCATCAGCACGGCCAGCACGGCGACCTTGTCCTGCTCGAGCGTCCACTTGATGCGCATGCGGTGCTCGTACTTGATGACGCGCGCGCCGGCCTGGGCGATGCCGTTCACGAGCTTGCGCTGCATGAGGCGCTGCAGGGTGTCGTGGACGACGTCTTCCGACAGCTGCATCACGGGGTCGCGGCTGGACAGCTGGTTGCAGCCGTTCATCACCGCATTCAGCGACATGGGGTAATTGTCGGGCGTCAGCGCCTCTTTTTCGGTGAGGACGCCCAGTACGCGGATTTCGTTGGGGTCGAGGTCGGATGCCGGGTCGAAGCTGCCCGGGATATCGTCTTGCATCGGTGGTCCTTTAGTCTACGAGCCGGTTCAGTTGTGCCTGGTCGAGTTTATCACTCTCGTCGGGGGTATGGCAGCGGATGCCGGCCGCCTTCATCGTCGCGCACATGCGCTCGATCTGCTCGTCCTGCTGGGCCACGTGGTTGATCAGGTTGCGCAGTGCCTTCGACAGCGGATCGTCGCCGTTCGGCGTGACGCCGTACGCGGCGAACATCTGCGCGCTGCGCGTCTGATCTTCCTTGCGCACGATGTGGGCCGGGTTGCCGACGGCCGTCGCGCCGGCCGGAACCGGCTTGACGACGACGGCGTTCGAACCCACCTTCGCGTATTCGCCGACCGTGAACGCGCCGAGCACCTGCGCGCCGGCCCCCACGATCACGCCGCGCTCCAGCGTCGGATGGCGCTTCGTGCCCGCGACCAGGGTCGTGCCGCCCAGCGTGACGCCCTGGTAGATCGTGCAATCGTCGCCGACGACGGCCGTCTCGCCGATCACGACGCCGAAGCCGTGATCGATGAAGACGCGCCGGCCGATCGTCGCCCCCGGGTGGATTTCGATGCCCGTGAGAACGCGCGCGAAATACGAGATGAACCTTCCCAGCCAGCGGAAGTTGGCGCGCCAACAAGCATGCGCCCAGCGGTGCATGACGACGGCATGCAGGCCCGGGTAGCAGGTGAGCACTTCCCATGCGTTACGTGCCGCAGGGTCGCGTTCGATGATGCTCTGGATATCTTCGCGCAGGTTGGAAAACATAGTCGTGATTCGTGCAAGTGAAGCAGCATGGTAGCTTATCCGCGCCGTACTTGCTTATGAGGGAATCAATTTTGGGGAGGCGGAATGCCGGCGGTCGGTGGGCACAGGGTGCCCAGCCCACGGCGGTGATGCATGTCGTAGGGTGGGCTCCCCGAGCCCACCTTCGCGAACCGGATTATTAACCTTCGCGCGCCAGGCGCTGGCGGCGGGCCTCGTACAGGCAGACGCCCGAGGCCACGGAGACGTTCAGGCTCTCGACCGAGCCGAACATGGGAATGGAAACGAGGATGTCGCAGGTCTCGCGGGTCAGGCGGCGCATGCCCTCGCCTTCCGAGCCCATCACGAGCGCCGTCGGGCCCGTGAAATCGCCTTCGTACAAACCCTTGTCGGCATCGTCGGACGTGCCGATCAGCCAGATGCCCCGCTCCTTCAGGTCGCGCATCGTGCGCGCCAGGTTCGTCACGGTGATGTAAGGCACGGTCTCGGCGGCACCGCTGGCGACCTTCGCCGCCGTCGCGTTCAGGCCGACGGAGCGGTCCTTCGGGGCGATGACGGCATGCGCGCCGACGCCGTCCGCCACGCGCAGGCAGGCACCCAGGTTGTGCGGGTCGGTGATGCCGTCCAGGATCAGCAGCAGCGGCGGCCCTTCCACGGCATCCAGCAATTCGTCCAGGTTGCGCGCCAGCGACAGCTGGCTCGCGAACGCGATCACGCCCTGGTGGCGGCGGGTGCCGACGATCTTGTCGAGGCGCTCGGCGTCGACGGGCATCACGCGCACGCCGGCCGATTTCGCGTTGGCGATCAGGTCCTGCATGCGGCGGTCCTGGCGGCCGGCATCGACGAAGATCTCTTCCACGCTGGCGGCCTCGTGGCGGAGGCGCGAGGTCACGGCGTGGAAGCCGAAAATCATTTTATTTTTCATGCGTTACTTCTTCTTCCTGGTTTTGGAGGCGCTCTTGGTGGGAGCGCTTTTATTCGCCGCGGTCTTCTTGGACGCGGTCTGGTTTGCCGCGGCCGCTTTCGCGGCCGGCGATCCATTCCTGTTGCCGCGTCGGCTGCGCGTGGGCGGCACGAACACGACGTCTTCTTCACTCTCGTCGGTGGCACCGAACGTCGATGCGGCCGGCTCGGCCGGCGTCGTGCGGGCTTCCTGCTGCGACACCGGTACGGCGCTCCCCTTCGCCTTGCGGCGACGCGGCGGCTTCGGTTCGCGGGCGTCCAGCGCAGCGGCGCGGGCGCGTTCCAGCGGCGCCGGCGCTGCGTCGCTCGGCTGGGCCAGCACGAGGTCGATCTTGCGCGATTCCAGGTCGACACGCGCGACCTGTACCGTCACACGGCCCGTCAGCTGGTACACCTGGCCCGTGCGTTCGCCGCGCAGTTCGTGGCGGGCTTCGTCGTACTGGAAGTAATCGGTACCGAGACCCGTGACGTGCACGAGGCCTTCGACGAACAACTGGTCGAGCTGGACGAAGATGCCGAACGGCGTCACGCCCGAGATCACGCCCGTAAATTCCTCGCCGAGTTTGTCCTTCATGTAGTAGCACTTGAGCCAGTTCTCGACGTCGCGCGACGCCTCGTCGGCACGGCGTTCGTTGGCCGAGCAGTGCACGCCCAGCGCATCCCAGATCGTCAGGTCCTTCGGATCCTTCTGCTTGCCTTCGGCCTTGTCCTTCGTTGCCTGCTTGCGCACCGCTTTCGACACGGTCGTGTTCAGCTTGGACAGGTCGATGCCGGTCGGCTCGTACTTCTTCCCCTTCAGCACGGCCTTGATGGCGCGGTGCGTCAGCAGGTCGGGGTAGCGGCGGATCGGGCTCGTGAAGTGCGCATAGGCTTCGTACGCGAGGCCGAAGTGGCCGACGTTGTCCGGGCTGTAGACGGCCTGCTGCATCGAGCGCAGCAGCATGGTCTGCAGCAGGGTCGCGTCCGGACGCTCCTTGATGCGCGTCATCAGTTCGGCGTAATCGCGCGCCTGCGGCGTCGTGCCGCCGCCCAGGTTCAGGCCCACCTGCTTCAGGAAGGTGCGCAGCTGGTTCAGCTTTTCCTCGGTCGGCACGGCGTGGATGCGGAACGTGCTCGGCTGGTCGTGGCGGATCAGGAAGTCGGCGGCGCACACGTTGGCGGCCAGCATGCATTCCTCGATCAGGCGGTGCGCGTCGTTGCGCGTGCGCGGCAGGATCTTCTCGATCTTGCCCATCGCATTGCAGACGATATACGTTTCCGTCGTCTCGAAATCGATGGCGCCCCGCTCCTGGCGCGCCTTCAGCAGCGCGCGGAACACTTCGTTCAGGTTCAGCAGGTGCGGCACGATGCCGGGACGGCGGCCCGCTTCCGGTCCGCTCGTGTTGCCCAGGATAGCGGCGACCTCGTCATAGGTCAGGCGCGCCGCCGAATGCATCACGGCCGGATAGAACTGGTAGGCCTTCACTTCGCCGTCGGTCGTCACGACCATGTCGCACACGAGCGTGAGGCGGTCGACGGCCGGGTTCAGCGAGCACAGGCCGTTCGACAGCTTCTCCGGCAGCATCGGGATCACGCGGCGCGGGAAATACACGGACGTCGAACGCTCGATCGCGTCGCCATCCAGCGCATCGTTCGGCTTGACGTAGTGGCTGACGTCGGCAATGGCGACGAGCAGGCGGTAGCCCTTCGTGCGGCCGATCTTGACGGGTTCGCAGTAGACGGCATCGTCGAAGTCGCGCGCATCCGCGCCGTCGATGGTGACGAGCGGCACGTCGCGCAGGTCGACGCGGTCTGCCAGGTCGGCGTCACGCACCTCGTTCGGCAATTTATTGGCCTGCTTGATGGCGGCCGGCGAAAAGATGTGCGGCACGCCGAACTTGCGCACGGCGATCTCGATCTCCATGCCCGGGTCGTCCAGTTCGCCGAGTACTTCGACGATCCTGCCGGTGGGCTGGCGGAAGCGCGACGGCTGCTCGAGGAGTTCGACGCTGACGACCTGGCCGGCCTTGGCCTTGCCGGGCGCGCCGGACACGAGGATGTCCTGGCCGATGCGCTGGTCTTCCGGCGCGACGACCCAGACGCCGTTCTCGTTCAGGAGGCGGCCGATGACGTGGGTGTTGGCGCGTTCCGTGACTTCGACGATCGTGCCTTCGGCGCGGCCGCGGCGGTCGGTGCCGACGACGCGGGCCAGCACGCGGTCGCCGTGCAGGACCTTCTGCATTTCCTTATCGGGCAGGAACAGGTCTTCACCGCCCTCGTCGGGGATGACGAAGCCGAAGCCGTCGCGGTGCGCGCTGATGCGGCCGGAAATGAAACTCGAGTGGTCCGTGAGCGCATATTCGCCCGCCGGATTGGCGCGCAACTGGCCGTCGCGCTCCATCGCATTCAAGCGGCGCGACAGGACGCCTTCCGCTTCCGGGTTGACTTGGAGGGCTCGGGCCAGGGCGCCGCTGTCGAGCGGCCCCTTGGCCTCACGGAACACGCCGAGGATTTCCTCGCGGCTTGGGATGGTATGAGTTGGGTGCTTCAAATTTGTATTCTTTATCTTCTCAGTGGTGGCGCCGTCCGTTTGACAGCGCGGATCTCGTTACATTGACACGCAGGCACGCGTAGTGTAACGGAGGACCGGCAAATTCGCCTAACGTCGCCCGTGAACCGTGCAGGGAATGTCCGGTTCGGAGGGTCTTTGACATTTGCCATCCATCCGCTATACTCTCGGTCTCTTCGGAAACGGCCCAGCCGGAAACGAAGGCGCTGCGCAGGCGGTGCGCGCCAGGATCGAACAAAAGTTGGTCTAGCGCAAAACGGCAAAGCCTGATATCGTAGCGGAATTCGACGGCAACGTCGAGCAATGCAAGCAAAGCGGTCCAATGCCCACGTGGCGGAATTGGTAGACGCGCATGGTTCAGGTCCATGTGCCGCGAGGTGTGGGGGTTCGAGTCCCTCCGTGGGCACCAGCTGGCGAGCATTGATGGTTGTTTTGTATGCCCACGTGGCGGAATTGGTAGACGCGCATGGTTCAGGTCCATGTGCCGCGAGGTGTGGGGGTTCGAGTCCCTCCGTGGGCACCAGAAGCTACCGCTGTTGTTGTACGTTTTGATGTTTTGCATGCCCACGTGGCGGAATTGGTAGACGCGCATGGTTCAGGTCCATGTGCCGCGAGGTGTGGGGGTTCGAGTCCCTCCGTGGGCACCAAAAGCTACCCGGTCTTCGAGACCACCAGGATACTGGCGCAAAACGCCGCAATCTTTGCAAAAGGATTGCGGCGTTTTGCGTTTCAGCGTTCGTCCGCGACCGATACCGGATCCAGATGCGCCGCCAGGAACGCGCCGATGCGCCGCTCGTATTCCTCGCGCGCGTACGCATGCAGGTTCACGTGCGCGGCGCCCTCCACCACCCACAACGCTTTCGGCTGCGCGGCGGCCTCGTACAACCGCTGCGTTTCGGCCAGGGTCGTGTGCAAATCGGCACTGCCGGACGCGATCAGCACCGGTGCCTTCACCTGTCCCACGAATTTGATCGGGTGCAGCGCATCCGGCTGGATCCCGAGGCGCAGCGGCAGCTGCCACAGCAGCAGCACGGACAGCGGCCCGCCCACCGGCCCCAGCCGCATGCGCAAGCGGTTGGCGACGGCTTCCTCGATCGTCGGATACATCGATTCCAGCACAACGGCATCGACGGGAGGGCAATCGCGGCACAGCACGAGCGACGCCGCGCCGAGCGACACGCCGATCACGCCGATGCGCTGCCCCGGCGCCCGCCGCCGCAACTCCTCGAGCGCGGCCCGCACGCCATCCGCCTCGCGCAGGCCGAACGTGACGCAGGAGGCCGTGCTGGCGCCCTGGCCCGGCAAGTCGATCAGCAGGACGGCATAGCCCTGGCCGTTCAGGAAACGGGCGCGATCGGCCATGTCGCGGCGGTCGCCGTGGATCCCGTGCAGCAGCAGGACGGCGCCGCGGCCCCGCCCCGGCAGCCACGAACCGATGACGCGCTGGTCCGGGGCCGCGCGCAGCACCACGTCCTCGAAGCCCGGCCCGGCCAGCGCCACGGGCCGCGACTCGACCGCGATCAACTTCGAACCGATCGCCCACACGATGACGGCGCCCACCAGCAGGAGGGCGGCGAGTGCGAACAGGCAGGCGGAGAGCGGCAGGCGAAGCGGCATGCCAGCCATTAGACCGCAATGCCGGCCTCCGGTCCAGCCGGCTCGTTCAGTGGGCCGCCAGATCGTCGAGGATGGGGCAGTCGGAGCGGGCGTCGCCATGGCAGGAGCTGGCCAGCGTGGCGAGGGTCCGCTTCATCGCTTCCAGTTCCGCGATCTTGCGGTCCAGCGCGGCTATGTGTTCGAGCGCCAGGCGGCGCACGTCGGCGCTGGCCCGGTGCTTGTCGCGCCACAGTGCAAGCAGGTCCGCGATCTGGTCGAGCGAAAAACCCAGCGCGCGGCCGCGATGGATGAATTGCAGCATGCGCACGTCGTCGTCGCCATACAGCCGGTAGCCCGCCTCCGTGCGCCGCGCCGGCGGCAACAGGCCAATCGATTCGTAATGACGCACCATCTTCGCCGTCACGCCGGACGCCTTCGCCGCCTCGCCGATGTTGAAATATGTGTCGTTCATGGCGCCAGCATACACCTTCCCACGATGGGAAGCTCAAAGGGCCGCTTGACTTGTCGCGCCAAGCGGTTAAGCTCGGCGAACCATGAAGAAGACTGTCCTCATCCTGTTCGCCATCGCCCTGGCCGGCCCCGTCGTCCTGAACGCGGCCCCGGCGCCGTGGTATCACTGGCGCAGCAAGAGCACGGGCACGATCGTCTGCTCGCAGACGCCGCTCGGCGAAGGCTGGGCGCGCGCCGACGGGCCGTATCGTGACGCCCGTTGCGAAAAACCATTGCCTGCTAAATAATCCACCAGAGGAGCTTGCAACAAGAAGGTCGCCGTAGTCCCCTAACCGAGGAGAAATCGATGTTCAACAACCCCGAGCAATTCGCAAACGCCACCAAGACCCTGTTCGATCTGCAGATGCAGACTTTCAATGCCCTGGCCACCAAGGCCGTGCAGGGCGTCGAGCAGGTGGTGGCGCTGAACCTGGCGACCGCCAAGCAATCGATGGAAAACACGCTGGAGGCCAGCCGCCAGTTCAGCCAGGCACCGGACCCGAAGACGGCCATTGATGCCCTGCAGGCGCGCGTGCAGCCGGGCGTGACGGAAGCGACGGCCTATGGCGAACAGCTCAAGCAGATCATCGGCGACATCAAGAGCGAATTCGAGCAGGCCGCCGACACCCACCTGGCCGAAGCGAAGAACACGCTGTCCGCGCTGATCTACGACGTCACGCAAAACGTCAAGCCGGGCCAGGAAAACGCGGTGGAAATCATCAAGGCCGCGATCGAGAATGCGTTCAAGGGCTACGAGCAGGTGACGCAGTCGACACGCGATGCCATGCGCCGCGTCGAGGAGGAGGTCGCGCGCGCGACCGAGCGGTTGAAAGCCGCCCAGTCGCAAGCGCCCACGTCGCACTGAATCAGGACGGCCGCGGCCCGACGCCCAGCATCTCTTCGATCTGGGCGAACGCCGCGTCGTCCTTCACCACCGACCGCAGCCACACGTGCAGCGGTTGCTCGCCCCAGTGCGCGGCCTTGTCGGCCAGGTAGGCGACGGGGCTGTGCGGCTCCGTGCGCCGGAAATAATCCGCCACCGCGCGCAGCTGGGCCAGTGCCTGGGCGCGCGATTGCAACGGCCCTCCCGCCACCGGCGATTGCGCCGGCGCCGCGACGACGACATCGGCCGCGCCGGGGACCGGCACCGCCGCCTTCAATGCGGGCTTGATGAACAGGACGAGGCCCTCCAGTCCCGAGCGTGCGGCGCTGAAACTGGGACCGTCCGCACCGACGACCGCGTCGACACTCTTTTCCAGCCGGTCGAGCGCACCCGCGCAATGCTCGCATTCGCGCATCAGGTTCGCATAGAACGTTTGCGACGTGCGCTGGCGCGCGCCTTCCAGCTTCGCCAGCGAATCTCCGCCCTGCATGCGCGCGGCGTCGAAGTCGCGCTGGGCGTGGCCGTCCGCGCCGTCGGTGAGCGGCACGGCGCGCAGCCACGGCGCGATGCGCGCCGCCAGCCAGGACAGGTTGCCGATGCGGCGCTCGACGCCGTCCTCGTCCGGCAGCGGATGCAGGCCGTCCCAGTAACGCTCGCACAGCATGGCGATCAGCAGCAGGCTGTCGGCCAGCGCGCGCACGCCGGCCGTCTGCACGCTGGCCTCGGCCAGCCACACGGCCAGCTGCAGGTCCTTGCTGCGCTGTTCGATCAGCCGGACACACTCCCGGCCCACGAACTTCCAATCCGCCTCCTTGAGTTCCGTGACCCAGGCGCCCTGCTCCAGCGACGGATCGTCGGCCTGGCGCGCACGCACGATGGCGTCGATCTCGCTGGAAAACGCGAGGTCGTCGCCGCAGGGCTTGTCCGCGCTGACGGGCGCGAGCAGCCGTTCCAGGTTCAGCATGGTGCCCTCCTCACGCCGGTTCGACGGCATATTTGATCTTGCCCGCCTTCGTGGCGCCGACCTTCACCTTGCCGATCGCGCCGCCTTCCGCCATGCGCGCCAGCACGGCATCCGCGATCTCGGGCAGCAGCGTGCCGTTCAGGATCGTGTCGACATTGCGCGCGCCCGAATCGACCTCCGTGCAGCGCGCCAGCACGGCCGCCACGAGCGCATCGTCGTATTCGAAGCGGGCGTTGTGGTTGACGGCCACACGCTGCTTGATGCGGTCCAGCTTCAACCGGATGATGTTGGCGAGGACGGCGTCGTCGATCGGATAGAACGGCACCACCGTCAGGCGGCCCAGGAACGCGGGCTTGAAATGCTTCATGAGGGCGGGCCGGATCAGTTCCGCCAGCTGGTCCGGCGTGGGCCGCTCGTTCGGCGCCTTGTTCAGGCAGGCCTGCATGATCTGGCTCGACGCCGCGTTCGACGTCAGGATGATGATCGTGTTGCGGAAGTCGATCTGGCGGCCCTCCGCGTCGTCCAGCACACCCTTGTCGAAGACCTGGAAGAACAGCTCGAGCACGTCGGCATGCGCCTTCTCGACTTCATCGAGCAGCACGACGCTGTACGGATTGCGCCGCACGGCTTCCGTCAGCACGCCGCCCTCGCCATAGCCCACATAACCCGGCGGCGAGCCTTTCAGGCCGGAGACGCTGTGCGCTTCCTGGTATTCGCTCATGTTGATGGTGACGAGTTTCCGTTCGCCGCCGTACAGCAGGTCCGCGAGCGCGAGCGCCGTCTCGGTCTTGCCGACGCCGGACGTGCCGACGAACAGGAACACGCCCTTCGGCTTGTTCGGATCCTCCAGGTTCGCACGCGCCGTGCGCACGCGCTGGGCGACGATCCCGCTCGCGTGGCCCTGGCCGAGTATCCGCTCGTCCAACAGGCCCTGCAGATTCATCACGGTGCGGATCTCGTCCTTCACCATGCGCCCGAGCGGGATCCCGGTCCACGCGGCGACGATGGCAGCCACCGTCTGGCCGTCGACCTGCACGGGCACGAGCGGCGTCTCGCCCTGCAGCGCATGCAGCTCCGCGATCTTCGCGCGCAGCGCGGGACTGTCGCCCTGCCCCGCTTCCAGCCGCGCGCGCATCGCGTGGATCTCGGCGCACAACGCCTGCTCGGCATCCCAGCGCGCACGCAGGCGGTCCTGTTCTTCCAGTGCCTGGGCGCGCTCAGCGTGCAGCGCGGCCAGCGCGGTGCCGTGGTCCGCGCCCGCGCTTTCCTCGCGCACGAGCGCCTGGATGCGCGCGTCCAGGCGCTCCACCGCGCGCGCGCAATCCTCCAGCACGGCGGGCGTCGCCTTCTGCCCCAGCGCGACCTTGGCGCAGGCCGTATCGAGCACGCTGACGGCCTTGTCCGGCAGCTGGCGCCCGCTGATGTAGCGGTGCGACAGCCGGACGGCTTCCACGATCGCCTCGTCGTAGATGCGCACGCCGAAGTGCGCCTCCATCAGCGGCGCCATCGCGCGCAGCATCGCACTCGCCGTCTCCTCGCTCGGTTCCTCGACCTTCACGACCTGGAACCGGCGCGCCAGCGCGGCATCCTTCTCGAAGTATTTCTTGTACTCGCTCCACGTCGTGGCGGCCACGGTACGCAGCTCGCCCCGCGCCAGAGCAGGCTTCAGCAGGTTGGCCGCGTCGTTCTGGCCAGCCGTGCCGCCCGCGCCGATCATCGTGTGCGCCTCGTCGATGAACAGGATGATCGGATGCAGGCTTTTCTTCACCTCGTCGATCACGTTCTTCAGGCGGTTCTCGAACTCGCCCTTGACACTGGCGCCGGCCTGCAGCAGGCCCAGGTCCAGCGTGTGGATCTCGACGCCGCGCAGGACATCGGGCACGTCGCCCCGCGCGATGCGCAGCGCGAGGCCTTCGACGACGGCCGTCTTGCCCACGCCCGCCTCGCCCGTCAGGATCGGATTGTTCTGGCGCCGGCGCATCAGGATGTCGATCACTTGCCGGATCTCGGCATCGCGCCCGATCACGGGATCGAGCTTGCCCTCGCGCGCGCGCGCCGTGAGGCAGGCCGTGTACTGGTCGAGCGCGGGCGTCTTGCCGGGCGCGCTCGCCTGCAGTTCGGTGACCGGGTCCGCGGACGGCGCCGGGGTGGCGGCCAGCACGGCCGGCGCTTCGTCGGAGCCGTGCGTCAGCTTGTCGAAATCGTGTTTCAGGCGGTCGAGCGGGAAGCCGGCGAAGTGGCGCGATGCGCGCTGGGCCAGTTGCGCGAGGCCCGGCTCCGTCAGCAGCGCGAGCAGCAGGTGGCCGCTGCGGATGTGCTGCGGCTGGCCCGATGCACCAAGTGACGCGATCAGCCACGCATGCTCGAACAGCACGGGCAAATGGCGCGAGAACACGGGCGTGCGCGCGCTGCCCGACGGCAGGCGCTCCACTTCCTTGCGCAGGTCGGATTCGAGGCCGGCCAGGCTGACGTCGGCCGCGCGCGCCACCACCACGAGGTCGCTCCCGGGCTGCTCCAGCAGCGCGAGGAACAGGTGCTCGATGTCGACTTCGTACTGGCCGAGCCCCACGCAGATGCCGGCCGCGCGCGTGGCAGCCGAGCGCGTGACGTCGTTCAGCTTGGCGATCAGGGTCTTCAGGTTGATATCCATGTCGAGGTCCTTTGTGGAGTTGACGCGGCAGCCTTGCAGATCGCGTAGTTCAGCGAGGACGGCTGCAGCACGGCGTTGAAATTGACGGGAACGACAGCCGCGCCGGGGCCGGCGTGCAGGGTCGCGTTGATCACGAAATTCAGGCGGTTGACGCCGCCCTGCTCCGAAGCCAGGGCCGCGCTGACGTTTTTCAGGCGCGGTTCGTGGCGCTCGATGGCGTCCTTCAGGCAGGCGCAGATCGCGGCCCGGTCCTCGCTGCTCGACAGGCAGAACGCGGCGAAGTCGGTCAGGCCATAGTTCAGGACCGAGGCGCGCGCCAGCGGCCAAGCGTCGAATGCTCCGGGCGGCAGGCCGGCGCGGGCATTCAGCAGCGCTTCCAGGTCGCGCGCGATGCTGTCCCTGAGCTGCTCGCCCGCTGGTCGGCCGGGGTGGGCCCGCTCGCCCATCAGGCGCTCGAGCAGGCCGGGAAGATAGGCGGTCATCGCGGCTCCCGTACAAAGACGCAGTAAAAAAACCGCGGCCCGGGGGCCGCGGAAGACGCGGGGTAAGTCAGGAATGCCTGTTCAGACGACCCGGTTGGTGGCGAGATCCCAGCCGCCCGACGTGTTGCCGCCGGCACCGCCGCCGATCTTCTGCTGGGTGTACTTCCATTTGATCTTCGAGAATTTCAGGCCGACTTTCTCGTGCAGGAAATCGCCTTCCGCGACCGTCGGCTTGACGGAGCCGATCAGCACGTTCTCGATCTCGATCTCGAAGTACTTGACGCGTTCGCCCTGCCCGTCGGCGCGCATGAATTCGAATTTCGCCTTCGGGATCGTCTTGCCCGACGAGCAGGTCTGCAGCAGCAGCGGCGAAGACAGGTCGGCCAGCTTGGCGATCTCGATCTCCTCGTGCTCGCAGCGCTCGGCCGTATGGCCGCCTCCCGTCGACGCCGTGGCGGACTTCGGCTGGGTCACGCCCCAGTTGACCGCCTTGCACTCGATCCAGTCCTTGTGCTTGTCGTCGGCCGATTCGCCCTTGATGCCGTCGATTTGCAGGTATACGTCAATTGCCATGTTCTACTCCAGTTCAGGTTGTTGAAAGAATCAGTTCTTGGTCGATTGCGGCAACTCCGCGACCAATCGGAGCGAAACGGACAATTCGTCGAGCTGGAAATGGGGCCGCAGGAACGACACGGCCCGGTAC
This sequence comes from Massilia sp. CT11-137, assembly GCF_047302885.1. Taxonomy (NCBI): domain Bacteria; kingdom Pseudomonadati; phylum Pseudomonadota; class Betaproteobacteria; order Burkholderiales; family Oxalobacteraceae; genus Massilia; species Massilia sp. CT11-137. The sequence goes on along the minus strand of NZ_JBKYMP010000002.1, from coordinate 2,125,371 downwards.
ACGCCCGGCCGCCCGGGCACCTCGGCCACCTGTACGCTCGCCTCGCGCAGCGGGAATTGCGCCTTCTGTTCCTGGCTCGCGTTGTCGTCCAGGAGGACGTATTGCGTCAGCCAGCGGTTCAGGTAATCCTCGACGTTCGATGCGGCGGCGAAGCTGCCGATCTTGTCGCGCATCATGGCCTTCATGTAGTGGGCGATGCGCGACACGGCGAAGATGTATTGCAGCTGCGACGACAGCAGCGCGTTGGCATTGGCCGCCTCGTTCGCGTACTTGCGCGCCTTCTGCGCCGACTGCGCGCCGAAGAACGCCGCGTACGACGTGTTCTTGCAGTGCACGAGCGAGATGAAGCCCAGGTCCGACAATTCCTTCTCGCGCCGGTCCGTGATCGCCAGCTCGGTCGGGCATTTCAGCGCGATCTCGCCCTCGTCCGTCTTGAACGTGTGCGTGGGCAGGTTTTCTACGAGGCCGCCGCCTTCGACGCCGCGGATCGCGGCGCACCAGCCATAATCCTCGAAGGCCTTGGTCAGCTTGGTCGCGAAGGCATACGCGGCGTTGCACCACAGGTATTTCTGGTGGTCGGTGCCGTCCACGTCCTCGACGTAGTTGAAGCCTTCCGTGGCGGTGCCGTCGGCCGGGTTGTATGGCAGGCGGCCCAGGAAGCGCGGCAACGTGAGGCCGACGTAGCGCGCGTCTTCCGATTCGCGGAACGCCTTCCATTTCGCGTATTCGACGGTATCGAACACCTTGGCCAGGTCGCGCGGCTTGCCCAGGTCGCCGAAGCTCTCGATACCGAACAGTTCCGGCCCGGCGGACGTGATGAACGGCGCATGACTGGCCGCGGCCACGTGCGACATCTGCTCGAGAAAATAGATGTCCTCGGGCTGGCGCGTGATCTCGAAGTCGCCGATCAGGGTGCCGTACGGCGCGCCGCCGAAGCTGCCGAATTCTTCTTCGTAGACTTTCTTGAACAGCGTGCTCTGGTCGAATTCCAGCGCCGACTGGAAGTCCTTCACCAGCTCGCGCTTGCTCGCATTGAGCATGCGCACCTGCAGGCCGTTGCTCGTCGCCGTGTTCTGGACGAGGTAGTGCAGTCCGGTCCAGCTGCGTTCCAGCTTCTGGAATTCGGGCGCGTGCATGATCGCGGACAACTGGGCCGAGATCATCCGGTCCAGCTCCGCCAGGCGCGCATCGATCGTGGCCGACAGATTCGTCGACACGACCATCGTGCCCTCCATCACCTGGCTGACGAGCTCGGAGATGATGTCGCGCGCCCGTTCGTGTTCGCTGCTCGATTTCGCCACCCGGCTCTGTTCGACGATCTGGTCGAGCAGCGACATGTCCAGTTCAGGCGCCGCTGTCTGCGCCACGTTCGCCGTATCGAGGATCGCGCTCATGCCTCCTCCTTGCCGCCCTTGCCGCCTTTGCGGAGACTGCCGAGTTTTTCCGTATTCGACAGCACGTCGCTGAGCAGGTCTTCCAATTTGTCGTTGCCGGCCAGCTTGTTGCGCAGGTCGGCCAGCTTGCCGCGCGCTTCCAGCAGGCCCTTCAACGGTGCCACCTGCTGCACGACGGCCTCGGGACGGAAGTCGTCCATCTGCTTGAACTGCAGCTGCACGGCGAATTCGCCGCCTTCCGGCGACAGATGGTTCTCCACGCGGAAGCTCGTCGCGGGGGCCACGCCGCCCAGCACTTCGTCGAAATTGTCGGCGTCGACGTTGACGAAGTTGCGGTCCTTGAGGCGCTTCTTCGCTGCCTCCGGATCTGCACCGAAGTCGCCCAACACGCCGACCACGAACGGCAATTCCTTGTTTTCGATCGAATCGCCGATCTCGACGTCGTACGTCATCTGCACGCGCGGCGCGCGCACCTTCTGCAGGCGTTTCTGCACGCTTTCATTCTTTGCCATGTCGACTCCAGTGGGCTGTGGACGGATTATTTGAGCGCGCCGAACGGATCGCTCGATGCGGTGGTACGGGCAGTGGACGCGGCACCGACGGCCTTCTTGATCGTCTCCTTCACGCGCGGCGCCGCGGGACGGTTGTTCGGCACCAGCACGTCTTCGTTGAGGCTCGTGCGCAGCAGCTTGGCCAGGTCCTGCGCCTCCGTGCGGACGTTGCCGGTGAGGTTGTTTTTCTGGCTCAGGTCGGACAGCGCCTTGCTCGTCACGCGCAGGCCGCTGACGGCGACGATGCTGTTGGCCAGCGTATCGTCCGGGTCGCGCTCGAGCGCTTCCAGCGCGTCGACGATCGCCTCGCCATAGTTGGTACTGTCGAAATGCATCTGGGCCATGCGCACCCACGGCGTCTTGTCGGTCGGGAAGGCGGTGCCGGCATTCTTCAGGATCGCGTAGGCCTTGTCGTTCTGGCCCGCGAGCACGGCGGCATCCACTTCGGCCATCGCGCTCGCCATCGTCGGCGCCGCCTTGGCCGCATGGCTTGCTGCCGGCGCGGTACTGGCACAGGCCGACAACAACATGACACATGTGATGGGCACCGCCGCAAGCGGCATCAGGCGTTCGAAGGTCATCTGGCTCTCCCGGGTTGAAATCAGACGCCATTATTGGTGAACGGTTTCTCGGGAGAATTGCGTGCCATCAACGCAGGTTTGCCGCCGCATTGCGCCGCGTCGAAGAGGCTGTTGCGCGGGTATTGCGCCTGCTCAGGGTGCATGGCGGGCGATCCCGTTAAATCGTCGTGTTCTCTTTATCAGATGCAAGGAGCAACGATGAAACGAACGTGGATCGTGTTGTGCGCCGCCGGTCTGCTCGGCGGTTGTGCCGGCGGCACGCTCGGGCTGCGCAAGCCGGCGCCCGTACCGGAATCCCAGCAGCCACCGCGCAACGTCGTCATGCACCTGCATGCGGCGCCGCGTCTGAACGTCGACGCGCGCGGCCAGTCGCTGGCGCTGCTCGTCAAGATCTACAAGCTGCGCCAGCGCGGCGCGTTCGACCAGGCGCCCTACGCTGCGTTCCTGTCGCCGCAGACGGAGCGCGAGGCCCTCGGCGCCGACCTCGTCGAGGCTAGGGAAGTCACGCTGGTGCCGGGCCAGCGCCTCGACATCACCGACAGGCTCGCGCGCGACACGCCCTGGCTCGGCGTCGTCGCCCTGTTTCACACGCCGTCAGGCAATGCCTGGCGCGCCGTCATCCCGGCCGCGGATGCCGAAGGCGCCGGCGTGACCATCGGCCTGCATGCCTGTGCGTTGTCGGCCGGCAATGCCGCCAAGCCTTTGTCTCTTGTCCACTGTCAATAAGCCCCGTAACGTTTCCAGCAAGCTAGAGATTTGCGAAGGGAGGCTCATGAACATTCCGGCGAAGGTTTTATGGGGCGAAGGGCTGTTCCTGCGTCCCCAGCACTTCCAGCAACAGGACCGCTACCATGAAGCGCGCCTGAACGAGACAGCCAGCGCCCTGCATCCCTATTGCTGGGGCGTGCGCCGGCTGGCCATCGATGCCGACGCCCTCAAGGCGGACACGTTGCGCGTGACCGAACTGGCGCTGATCTTCCCGGACGGCGACCTCGTGCGCGCACCGGACCAGGATCCGCTGCCGCCCCAGGTTCGCCTGGACGAGCTGCCGCCCAACGTCCAGACGATCACGTTTCACGCGGCCCTGCCCGTGTTGAAGCCGCACGGCGACAATTGTGCCGAGCGGGGCGCGACCCGGCCCGACGCCCGTTTCGGCCAGCGCGAGCACGACACGCAAGACCTCTTCAGCCAGGCCGCGCCTGCCCCGGTGGCCTACCTGACCCGCGCGATGCGGCTCGTGTCCGAGCTCGATGCGCTCGACGCCTACGACAGCTTTCCGCTCGTGCGCCTGCAGCGCGTGGCGACGGGCGGCTTCGAGATCGACCAGGCATTCACGCCGCCCAGCCTGTCCATCGCGGGCGCACAAGGCCTGCACGGGCGCCTCGTGCGCCTGATGGAAAAACTGCTCGCCAAGGTGAATGCGCTGTACGGCCATTACCGCGAACCGGGCCGCCACGTCGTCGAGCTGCGCGGGGGCGACGTCGCGTCGTTCTGGCTGCTGCACACGGTAAGCACCGGCTACGCGGCGCTGACGCATTACCTCGCCCACCGGGAACTGCATCCGGAGCGCCTGTTCCAGGAGCTCCTGTCGCTGGCCGGCGGGCTGATGACGTTTTCGCGCACGGCCCGGCTGGAAGACCTGCCGGCCTATGCCCACCAGGATCCCGGACCGGCCTTCGCCCGCCTGGACGGCATCCTGCGCGAGCTGCTCGACACCGTGATCTCGTCGCGCTATTTCGCGATCGCGCTGTCGAACGACCGTCCCTCGTACCACCTGGGTGCGCTCGACTCCGGCAAGATCAATGTCCAGACGACCTTGTACCTGGGTGTGGCCGCCGACCTGCCGGCGCTGCAGCTCGTCGACATCGTCCCGCTGCGCTTCAAGATCGGCGCCCCCGAAGACGTCGACAAGCTGGTACTGACCGCCATGCCCGGCGTGAAGCTGGCGCATGCGGCCCAGGTGCCCAGCGCGCTCCCCGTACGCCCGGACATGGTGTATTTCGTACTCGACAACCGCGGCGTGCTGTACGACAGCATGCTCAAGGCGCAGGCCATCTCGATCTATGTCCCGAACGGTATCCGTGACCTCAAACTCGAACTGATTGCGATCGCAGCATGAACCATCCCGTCGAACGGCGCACCGCGCCCTCCCCACGCGGCGCCACCGGCACCGCCCCCGCCTCCCTCGTCGACCTGATGTACGAGGGTTTCTATGCCCTGTTCCTTCTGAAAAGCGGTTGCGGCCCGCAGGAGCAGGCCGCATTCGCCGACCGCATGACGGGCTTCCTCGGCGAAGTCGACCGCAGCGCCAAGGCCCTCGGCATTCCGGCCGACGACGTGACGGCCGCTAAATATGCGTTCTGCGCGGCCGTCGACGAGATCATCCTCGGTTCCGAGTACTCCATCCGCGAAGCGTGGGAAACCCGTCCGCTGCAGCTGCGCCTGTTCGGCGACCAGCTCGCCGGCGAACATTTTTTCCAGCGCCTGGAAGACTTGCGCGCCAAGGGCAGCGCGCACCTGCAGGCGCTCGAGGTGTATCACCTGTGCCTGCTCCTCGGCTTCCAGGGCCGCTTCGCACTGGACGGCCGCGACAAGCTGAACTACCTGACGGCACGCCTGGGCGACGAAATCGCCCGCATGCGCGGCAAGAGCCGCACGTTCGCACCGCATGCGGAACGACCCGACCAGATCGCCCACAAGCTTGGGAGCGACACGTCGCTGTGGGTCCTGTGCGGCGTGTTTGCGCTGGCCGGCCTGGGCGCCTACCTGGGCTATCGCAGTGCGCTTGGGCGCGAGACCGATCGCGCGCTCGCCAGCTACAACGACCTCGTCAAGCTGCCGCCGCGGTCGGCCAATGTGACGATCACGCTACCGTGACGTGCCGGTGCGCGAACGCCTGCGTGACGAGCGCGACGGCCGCGTCGACGCCATGCTCGTGCTTCATCGCACCGGCGATGTCCGCGGCCCGCGCCGCCATCTCAGGTGACCCAGCACGTGACGGAGCCGACTCGCCAGTGCCGGCGCCGTGACCTTGCGGCGCCTGGCCGGCCGGCCCGCGATGCCCAGGCGGCGCAGCTCCCTGCCCCAATGCTCCTGCTCACTGATGTTGGCGACGACGACCGACGGCTTCGCCGCGCGCATGACCGACTGCGTCGTTCCCGCGCCGCCGTGGTGCACGACGGCGTGGCAATGCGGGAAGATGGCGTGGTGCGGGGCTGCGGCGATGTATAGGATGTCGCCGTCGGACTGGAAGCCGCACGCCGCCGCGGAGGGTGCCTGGACAATGGCGCGGCATCCGGCCTGGCGCGCCGCGTCCGTCAGCAGACGCAAGGCTTTCGCCTGTCCCGTCGGGTCGCGCGGCATCCAGCTGCCGAACGTCATGTAGACAGGTGCGTCACCGGCCACGAGGAATCCGGCCGGGCCGGGCGGGATGTCCCCTTCCATCGCCAGGTTCAGCGTATCGAGGAAACCGCAGACGCGGACGGACTGGGGCCAGTCCGTCTGCGCGCGGCAGATCGTGGCACTGACTGCGGCCAGTGTCAGGTGGTGCGACAACCAGACCTGCGTGACGACGTCCCGCACCGGCGGCAACCCAAGCCGGCTGCGCAACCGGTCGGGATAATGCTTCAACGTGCGGTTGAGCAGCGTGCGGGTCAGCCACCAGAGCACGCGGTGGATGTATTTGCCGGCGCGAGACCCGGTCAATGGATGGTCGAAGTCGCTGGGGATCGCCGCGTGCGACAGCAAGACGCTGACATACGGCCGTCCCGCCGCCTCCGCCGCGGTCTGTAACGGGTGCATGAAGTAATGGCCGACCAGCACGTCGGACTCGGCGCACAGGCGGCGCGCGGCGTCGAACATGGCGTCTTCGACCGGGTCCAGGCACAACCGCAGGATGTGGCCATCTGCGTCATCGGATTGCGGATGGCGTACGCCGTCCGGCCGACGGTTTCCTGCTGTTCCGGTGTGAGCACGGGCGACGCCACCACGCTGATCTTCACCCCGTTCGCCGACGTCACGCTTTCGTAAGCACCACTGTCGACACAGGTAATCACGAGGTGCACGTCATTGCCCGCCGCCTGCAGGCCCTCCGCGAGCGCCAGGAAGGGCCGGATGTCGCCATGGCTGCCCCACTTTGCATGCCGATTTTCATACGCCCTATTGCAAGGATATTAACCTTGCAAATATACAATAAAAGTACGTGGGCGATTATTGGACGACCTTGAATTCGATGCGGCGGTTGCGTGCGCGTCCCTCCGGCGTACGGTTGTCGGCCACGGGCCGATCCGGGCCTTCGCCGGACACGGCGACCATGTCGGGCTTGACGCCGCGTCCGACGACGTACGCCTTGACGGCTTCCGCGCGCGCCTGGCTGAGCGATAAATTGCCCGCGCGCGAACCGGCATTATCCGTATGACCGATGACTTCGACCCGCTTGTCCTTCAGGCGCAACAGCGCCACGCTCATCTGGTCGAGAATGGCCTTGCCGGAATCCGTCAATGTGGCCTGGCCCGATTCGAATTCGATGATGCGGTTGGCGAGCGCCGCATCCAGCATGCCCTGCTCCGTCGCCGCCACGCGCAGGCCATTGTTGACCGTGTAGCCCGGATCGAGGGCGAGCGCGATGTCGCTCGCGATCTGCGTGCGCTGGGCTTCGCTCGCGACGTCGCCGCGCAGGCTGACGCTCGTGCCGTCGACCTGCAGCTGGCCGCGGCTGATCAGCTTCAGGTTCGGGCCGATCAGCTTGCCGACATGGTCGTTCCAGTTCGCCGGCATCGACACCCGGCCGACCGCGAGCTGGTCCACGATCCGGTCCGCGCCGTACACCGCGCGCAGGCGGGCCAGCAGGGCCGCCTTGCTGGCGTCGTCGGCGACCGTTCCGGACACGACGATGGGTGCCGTGGCCTGGGCCTGGACCTGCGTCTGGGTCTGCGCGCTGACGGGCACGCTTGTGACGGCCGCAATGGCCGCGTAAAGGATCAATGTCTTCGGCATCACGGCGCGGCTCCGATAAAGGTTTTCAGGAACAGTTCGTGCGCGAGCCGCAGGGGCAACGCCGGCTGCTCGAGGTAGCTGGCCAGCGCACGCACGTCGACGTCCAGGCCGAGCTGCTCGTCGATCCAGGCATTGTCCGCGAGGTGCACCTGCTGGTCGGCGGCGACGATCGGATCGATCAGGGCATGCAGCGTACCGGCCGCCGCCCCGCCGAAGCCGACGACGAGCGCCGGATGCTCGCGCACGCGGGTGACGAACAGCGCGAGGTCGAAGCCGCTGCGCCGGATGAACGGCAGCACCAGTTCCAGCCAGAAGGCGGCCGCCGCATAGCGTTGGGAACCTTCACGCGGCAGCGGCAGCACGAGGCTCTTGTGCAGGCTGGCGGGACGGCTGCGCATCACGGGCTGCAGCAGCAGGCCGAGCCCGAGGATCATCCGGTTGACCTCCAGTTCCAGCTGCGCCGTCAGTTCGCCGACGGTGGACAGGGCCAGATAGCTGTCCACCGCGACGTCGTGTTCGCCCAACGCCACGGGTGCGTCCGCGATCGCCTGCAGGTGGGCGCTCGGGTCGGTGCTGCCCAGTATTTGCGACGCCATGCCCTCGAGGTAATCCCACAACGGCGCGAACGCGAGCGGGCAGCGCGCGACGAAGCCGGCGGGGTCGGGCAGGTCGACGGTCCGCATCATCAGGAACGGGAAGCGCCGCCCCGAGCGGTCGTGGCTGGCGACGAGGTGGCCGGCGACGGCATGGCGCCGGTCCGGCCCCACGAATGCGAAGCTGGCCGGGGCCATCGCATCGTAATTCAGCTTCCAGCGCGCATCGGACGGCAGCCGCGTCATGACCTGCGCGATCCAGTCGTCCAGCATGCCGATCACGGGTTGGTCGTCGGCCAGCTTCACGAAGTCGCTGTGTGCCGGGATCTTGCCGAAATAGCCGATGCGGCTCACGGCGGGCGCGCGCTGGGCGGCCCGGTTCGGGGCGCGGTTCACTGCGCCGCTCCTGCAAGCGTCGGGCCGGTGCCGCCGGCGCCGACCGCACCTGCGCGGCCGACGATGGCGTCGGGCAGGCGCAGGCCGCGAAAGCCCTGGCCGGCCTGGGCGTTCCCGGCGGACGTGTCCGTGCTGCTGACGCGCTTCAGGTTGACGGCCACCGAGACGTTGCCTGCATTCCAGCGCAGTTCGTGCGTACCCGCATCGAGGCGCTTCTTGGCCGCCGCCTCGATCATCTTCTGCAGCCCGAACTCGCCCGCCTCGTTGAACAGTTCGACCGTGCGGCCGTCGAACGTCACGGCGCTGATCTTCGCACCGCTGCTGCCCTGCGGGCCGGGATGCACCATGTTGACCCAGGCCGGCGGCGTGTTCCGGTAGCGCAGTTGCTGGCCGTCGATCTCGATCGTGTATTCGGTGACGCCGGGCGCGGTCAGCGGCAGCAGCTGGAATACGGTCTGCGGGCCGCCGCCGGCCGCCACGCCATTGGCCGATAACGGCGCCACCCAGCCGGGGAAGCCACTGACCGCCTGCGGCGCCAGCGTGATGCCGATGTCGGCCCAGGTGCGGCTGCTGAGCACGTCGCCGCGACGCACGACCAGCGGCCCCATCGTCGTGCCCACGAATTTGGCGACGACGCCGTCCGGACCGAACACCTGGCCGATCTCGGCCGGCGTGGCCTGGATCTGGGCCGACGGCGCGAACGGATACTTGGCCGCCAGCGTCTTCTGGAACGGCTCGACGACCTGGGCCTGCCACGTCTTGTTGATCTCCGATTCCGAGGGCAGCACGATCATCGCGAACGTCTGCACGAGCGGCCGCACGAGAAGCGGGCGCAGCATCTGCTTCTGGGTATCCGTCATCCCCGTCAGCATCTGTTCGTCGACGTACTTCAACGCTTCGGCCAGCTCGGAACCAGTGCCCTCCAGCGTCTGCTGCATCAGCTGCCTGGCGCCGGGGCCGGGATCGCCCTGGTTCTTCAACTGGTTCAGGCGGCTGCGCAGCTTCGACAACGCATCGAGGTAGCCGGTCATCAGCGACGCATCTTTTTCCTTGACGCCGACCAGGCGCGCGACGCCGGCGAATTCGCGGCCGACCGGGCCGGCCGCCTGCACGCCTCCCACCGGCAGCGGACCCATCGCATCGGCCACCTGGCGCGCCTCGCTCGGTGCCTGCCGCAGCACCACTTCGCGGAACCAGCCTGCGAGCCCCCGCTTGAGCTTGACGGTGTCGACGCGGGCTTGCGTGGGGTCGTCCCAGGACGTCTGTTCGTGGACAGTCTTGAGCACTTTCGCCAAGGGCGACGTCAACGGATCGCCGAGGCGGTTCATCGCCTGCACGCTGGCGTCGAAACCATTGAGGTCGGCGATCGTCACGCCTTGCACGAACTTGCTCCATTCGCGCGCATAGTCGGTCTTGTACATCTCGACGAGGGCTTTCTGGATCTGCTCCGGGCTGCCCTCCAGCGTGAGATCGTCCTTGGCGACGCTTTTCAATACCCAGTCGCTGCTCTGCAGTTCGCGCATCGACGCTTCGCGGATCGCGCCCTGCACGAATTTTTCCCACGCGTCGCGGGTGTACGCGCCGCCGACGGCGTAACTGCCGACGACCAGCGCCTGGTCCTGTTCGCCGACGATGCGGGCCACCGTCACGCCCGGGAACCGCGTCGAGGCGCGGGTGCGGATATCGGCATACACGCGCTCGCGCGCGGGCGTGCCGCGCACGACGCGGCGCAGGTTCTCGCGAGCGGTGTCGAGCAGGCTGAGCTTGGGTGTGATTTGGGGCCACGCCTGGTCGTCGATATGGGCCAGCACGAAGGTCAACTGGCGCTCGGCGCTGCGGATCATCTGCTCGCGCGGCATCGTGCCCCGGTTCGCTTCCAGCCAGCCGCGCCAGAAGCGCGTCAGCTGGTCGTTCAGATGACCGGGTTCGGCATGGCTCTTGTCCGCCAGCATCAGGTAAGTCTTGAGTGCGTTATAGGCGTCGCCGACGTTCGTGGCCGATACGTCCTGGTAGGGCTGGCCGGGTTTGGCGGCCGGCGTCGCCCGCACGGTCGGGTCGAGCTGCGAGGCGTTCGCGTTCATCTCCGTCAACAGGTTCTCCAGCGCCCCCGCCACCGGCTGCACCATGACTTCGCGCACGCCGGCGAAATACTCGTCGCGCAGCTTGCGCTCCAGCGCCTCGCCCTGGTACAGGCCGAACGCCAGCGCCCACGGACGGTCCTGGCGATACTTGTCGAGCTGCTCGATACGGTCCTGCAGGATGTCGAGCCCTTCCAGCCGCGACTGCAGATCGGTCCGGCCGGCCTGCAGCTTCATGACCTTGTCCAGGTCGGCCCTGACGTTCGCGACCAGCTGCCGGTTCCCCATGTACGACCAGCTCCAGCCGCCCAGCGCACAGCCAAGCAGCAGGGTGGCGGCGAAGAACGCGCCGATCTTCACGCGTGTGGCGGCCGGGCTCGTATAGCGCTTGACCAGGTCGCGGTCGGCGAAGATCACCTTGCGGAACAGCTGCAGCAGGAAGAAGCCCGACTGTTCCGCGCCGGGCGCGGCGTCGTCGCCCGCTTTCTCGCCCAACGGGCGCAGCTGCAGGTCGAACCGTCCCGCGACGCGCCGTGCCGACTGGTTCTCCACGCGGCCCTCCTGCAGGGCGCTCGTGAAATAAAAGCCGCGGAACACGGGTTTGAACTGCCACGTGTTTTCCTCGAACAGCGTAGCGAGGAAGGCCCGCAACTGGGGCTTGAGCGCGGCAAATTCGAGCGGGAACGTGAACACGCCAGGGCGCAGCGCGGTGCTGCGGTTGCCCGCCATGCTGGCCACGCTCATCTCCTTCAGGCCGTCGTGCAATTCATCGAAATGCTGGTCGAAGAATGCCAGCACGTCCTGCGGCGTGCTGCGCCGGTTGTAGCGCAGGGTCGCGCCCCAGACGCGCTCGCGCTCGGTCAGTTCGCAGCCGTGGAAAAAATCGGCAAAGCCGGCGATCAGGTCGGCCTTCGTGAAGATCACGTACACGGGCGCGTGGACGCCCAGCCTTTCGGTCAGTTCCTGCACGCGCGTGCGCAGGCTCTTCGCCAGTTCGATCGAAGTCTCGGGACTCCCGCCAGCCAGCTCGGCAACGCTGACGGCGATCAGGATGCCGTTGATCGGCGCACGGGACCGGTATTTGCGCAGCAGGTCGAGGAAGCTGAACCACTCGGCGCGGTCCGCCTCGAATACGGAGTAGCGCCCGGCCGTGTCGAGCAGGATGCCATCAGTCGTGAAGAACCAGTCGCAGTTGCGCGTGCCCCCGACGCCCTGGACCGCCTTGCTGCCGGGGATCGGGAACGTCAGCCCGGAATGCTTGATCGCGCTGCTCTTGCCGGCCGCGGGGTTTCCGATGATCATGTACCAAGGCAACTCGTACAGCGCCGCGGCGCCGCGCGTCAGGCCCAGCTTGGAAGTCTTGATCGTGTTGATGGCTTCCAGCATGCCCTTGCGCAGCACGGCCGCGTCGTTGCGCGCCGCCTGGGCCTTGCCGTCGGTCTCCGCGCCGGTCAGGATCGCTTCGCCCAGCCGGCTGGCCGCGCGCTTGCGCAGCCAGGCCCGGATGAGCCAGGCGATCCCTCCCGCACACAGGAGGAGCAGGCCCAGCAGTGCGGCCCAGATGAGGGCCACGTCGAGGGAATCCGCGCCCAGCAGCACGAGTGCTGCAAGCACGCCGATGCCGATCACGGCCAAAACGCGTCTGTCGGTGAGGAACTGCCAGAGTCGGGCCATCATGTTCGTTCGGAAGGTTGGTGAATACCATCGGCAATACTGGCACTATTTCCTTGTCGAAAATTTGAGGTGAGACAACGCTCCGGGAACCATCCGCCATCAGCGCCGCATCACCCCGCGCATCCGCAACTCCGCATGGCCGAAGTCCATCATCGTCCAGCGCCCACCCCAGGTCAGGCCCAGCGATTCGGCGACCTCGCCGTAGAGCTGGTAGCCACGCATGGCCCAGGGGTCTTTTTCCGAGATCACGAGTTTGCCGTCCCGCCAGAACGCACAGTCCGCCGCCAGCCCGTACTGGTGCCAGCTCTGGAATGCACGTGCGTTCGTCACCTGGGAACCCATGCCGGCCAGCATGTCCTGACGGGCCGGACTGCGGTACCCCTCCAGCAAGGCCATCTCGTAACCGTACTTCTCCTTCATGATCTTGAACACCAACAGCAGGCGCTGGCTGAACTCCGGCCGCAGCAGCCCCCAGTTGCGACTGGCGTCCACCAGCATCGGACGCACCAGTTCCACTTCGCGCGTGCCGAACGCGAGCGGCGGCAATGCAGCCGGCGGCACCAGCTGCTCGCCCTTCAGCAACGCGGCCACCTGGGCATCGACGACGGTGTCGGTGGGCTCGTAGTCGGGCAGCATGTCGGGCCGGCGCATCAGCAACGCGAGCAGCGTCGGGATCAGCACGAGCGGCACGCCGACGGCGAACCACGCCCAGTGCCGCCGCAGCAGCCTGCGGCCGTCGTACCACACGCCGCGCGCGCCCGACCAGGACGCCCGCAGCGTGGCATTACCGCTGCGCTGCCAGCCCCCGACGCGCCATTGGAAGCGGCGCTGCAGCATGCCGAGCACCTGCAGCACCGAGGCCCGTCCCCCCGGGAACAGGGCGAGCCAAATGACGCTGCAAGCCAGGCAAAAGTACAAGAATGCGAGGAAGATCAGCATCGGCTTCTCCCGTTTGTTTCTAATTGGAATTAGTTTTCCAATCTTAGGAGTAATGCGGTGCGCCCTACAGATGAAAATCAACCCGGCTCCAGACGTCCCAACCTGATGTCGTCGTCGCGCCGGGCGACCAGCGAAATCAATATCCTTGCCATGCTCGACGGCCAGGCACCCGGGCGCCGGCTCCGCGCCCTGCCGGCCGTCGTCTGGTACGGCGCCGCCGGTGTGCTGGCGTGCTCCCTGCTCGTCGTCATCGCGTGGCTCGTCCGCGGCGCGACGCCTGCGCCCGACAGCACGCCCGTCGACGTGCCAGGCACGCGCGCCACGCTGGCTGCGGACGGTCCGGTGTCCATGCCGGCGCCCACTGCGTACGCGACACCTGCGGCAGCCGTCCCAGCGCGCGGCGCCGTCATCATCGATCTGCCCCAGCCTGCCACCGCCATCGCAGTGTCCGACGTGGCCGGACGTGCCCCGGCCAGTACGACGGCGCCCCCTTCGTCTGCCCCGTCGCGCCATCCGGTCACGCGTCCCGCCACGCCGGCCGTTCCTCATGCACGGCCGCATCCGGAGTCCCGGACGACCGCATCCCGGGTGCTGGCCCATGCGGACCCGGCGCCGCCGCGCCAGAAGCGGACCGCGAGCGCCGCCAGGACGACGCCGTCGACGGCCGGGGTCGATACGGACGTCGCCCTGATCTCGGCCATCCTCCAGCACACCGGCACCCGTAAGGAGGCGGCCGATGGCGCGGGAACCGCGGCGTGCGCCGACAAGCCGTGCGGCCCACGCATGCCACCCCGACAATAGGGCGGCCTGCGCGGAAGACCACGCCGCGGGCTGTAACCACAGCAAAACTGCTGGGCCATCGTCGCCGGCACCGTTATACTGTACAAAAGTACAGTTGGCGCGGTATGACGATGATCAGAGTCCTGGAAAACGAGTTTTATTATCTGGATAATTTCCAGCGCGTGCTGGACTGGATCGCCGAGCGCTACCCCGACCTCCTCATCGACGAGGAACACGCGTTCATCGCCGCCTTCCCGCAGTTGCCGCAACCGGCCCGCGCCCTGTTCGTGCGGATGGTGATGCGCAAGGGCACCCTGTTCCGGGCGAGCAAGCTCAACTACGCGGAGATCGGCTGCCCGCGCGCAGCGGCGGAGGCGCTGCTGCCCAGCGGCTGGGTCGAGTCCGATCCCGTACTGACGCTCGACGAGCTGTTCGACCTGCTGTCCAAGCCGGAACTGGCCGAGGCGTTCCGCCTGACGGGCGCGCAGAAGAGCGCGCGCAAGGCCGACCAGCTCGAAGCGCTGCGCGCAGATCCCGCGCACGAGGTAGAGCGCCCGTTCTCGCATTGGCACCGGAGTTGCGACGACCTCGCATTGCGCCTGCTCGTGCAACCGCTGTGCGACCGCCTGCGCCTCATCTTCTTCGGCAACCTCTCGCAGGACTGGACGGAGTTCGTGCTGTCCGACCTCGGCCTGTTCCGCTACGAGCGCGTCGAATTCTCGCCGGCGTCGCGCGGCTTCCGGGCCCGCCACGACATCGACCACTACCTGCAGCTGCACGCGTGCAAGGAACGCTACTACGCGGGCGAGGCGGCGCTGGACGTGCTGGCCGACCTGCCCCGCCATGCATTCGGCAACGACTGGCTCGACAGCCGGCGCGAACGTCTGCTGTTCCAGCTTGGCCAACTGCTCGAAAAAGAGCGGGACTGGGACAATGCGTATGCCGTGTACGCGGATTGCCGCTATCCGGGTGCGCGCGGACGGGCGATCCGCGTGCTGGAAAAGCACGAGAAATTCGACGCAGCCTATGCGTTGTTCGAGACGGCGCAACAGGCCCCGGAAAGCGAGGCGGAGCGCCAGCACCTGCTGCGCCTGGGCCCGCGCCTGGCACGCAAGCTGGGCCACCCGAAGGGCCCGCCGCGCCGCGCGACGCCGGCCGCGCGGCTCGACCTGAGCCTGCCGCTGCCGGGCGGCGAATGGCGCGTCGAAGGTGTGGTGCTGGCGCATCTGGCGCGCGCCGACGCGCCTGTCTTCTACGTCGAGAACACGCTGGCCAACACACTGTTCGGCCTGTTGTGCTGGCGCGCGATCTTCGCGGCGATCCCGGGCGCGTTCTTCCACCCGTTCCACCGCGGTCCGGCCGACCTGTTCGCGGCCGACTTCTACCAGCGCCGCAAGGACGACTTCGAGGCCTGCCTCGCCCTGCTGGAAGACGGCCGCCACCGCGCCGCCATCTTGGCGACGTACGACGAGAAGGCAGGCCTGCAATCGCCGTTCGTCGCGTGGGACTGGCTCGATCGCGGCATCATCGAACTGGCGCTGGACTGCATCCCGGCGGCGCACCTGGCACTGTGGTTCCGCCGCATCCTGCAGGACGTGAAGGAAAACCGCACGGGCTTCCCCGACCTGGTCCAGTTCTGGCCTGAAGAAAAGCGCTACAACATGATCGAGGTGAAGGGCCCGGGCGACCGCCTGCAGGACAACCAGCTGCGCTGGATCGATTACTGCGCCGAGCACGGCATGCCGGTCACGGTGTGCTACCTGCAATGGGAGCAGGCCGCCGCATGAACGACGCACGCTACGTCGTGTCCGTGCGTGCCCTGTGCGAATTCACGGCCAAGCAGGGCGACCTCGACCTGCGCTTCACGCCGTCGCCCACGGCGCAGGAAGGCATCGCGGGCCATGCCGTCGTGGCATCCCGCCGCGACGACAACTACCGCAGCGAAGTGACGCTGGCGGGCGACTGGGGCCCGCTGCACGTGCGCGGGCGGGCCGACGGCTACGACCCCGACCGCAACCTGATCGAAGAGGTCAAGACGTACCGCGGCCAATTCGCGCGCATCCCCGACAACCACCTGCGCCTGGCCTGGGCCCAGCTGCGCGTCTACGGACACCTGATGTGCGAGGAGCTCGGCATGGACGACGTCAACCTGGCTCTCGTCTACTTCGACATCGGCACCCAGCAGGAAACCGTGCTGCGCGAGACCCGCACCCGCGCCGACCTCGCCGCGCTGTTCGAAGACCAGTGCCGCCGCTTCGTCGCCTGGGCCGAACAGGAACTCGCGCACCGCGGCGCGCGCGACACCGCGTTGACGGCGCTGCGCTTTCCCCATGCCGATTTCCGCCCCGGCCAGCGCCAGCTCGCGGAAGCCATCTTCCGCGCCAATGCCGGCAAGCGCAGCCTGCTCGCGCAGGCCCCGACCGGCATCGGCAAGACCGTCGGCACCCTGTTCCCGGTGCTGAAAGCGGCGCCCGGCCAGGGGCTCGACAAGGTGTTCTTCCTGGCCGCGAAGACGCCGGGACGCCAGCTCGCGCTGGACGCCGCAGCGACACTCAAATCCGGTGGCACGCTGCCATTGCGCGTGCTCGAGCTGAGCGCGCGCGACAAGGCCTGCGAGCACCCGGACAAAGCCTGCCATGGCGATTCGTGCCCGCTCGCCCAGGGCTTCTACGACCGCCTGCCGGCCGCGCGCGAAGCGGCGGCGAACGCGGGCATGCTCGACCGCGCCGCGCTGCGCGAGATCGGTCTCGCGCACGGCGTCTGCCCGTACTACCTGGGCAGCGAGATGGTGCGCTGGAGCGACGTCGTCGTGGGCGACTACAACTACTGGTTCGACGGCGGCGCGATGCTGTACGCGCTGGCGCTGGAACGCGGCTGGAAGGTCAGCGTGCTCGCGGACGAGGCGCACAACCTCGTATCCCGCGCACGTTCGATGTACACGGCGACGTTGCAACGCGCGGACCTGCGCGCGGCACGGGCCGTCGCACCGCCCGTGCTGCACAAGCCGCTCGACAAGGTCAAGCGCGCGTGGACGGACGTGAGCAAGTCCGCGCCCCTGCCCTACCAGGTGCTGGACGGCCTGCCCGACAAATTCCTCAACGCGCTGCAGGGCGCGGCCAGCGCCATCACGGAGCACATGGCCGCGTTCCCCGTACCGCTCGACCCGGAACTGCAGGATTTTTATTTCGGCGCGCTGCAGTTCGGCCGGCTCGCGGAATCGTTCGGCGCGCATTCGCTGTTCGACGTCTCGCGCGAGGACGAGCGCAACACGACCCTCTGCATCCGCAACGTCGTCCCCGCATCTTTCCTCGGTCCGCGCTTTGCGTACGCCCATTCAACGACGCTGTTCTCCGCGACCCTGAGCCCCTGGCATTATTTCGCCGACCTGCTCGGCATGCCGGCGGACACCGCGTGGATCGACGTCGACTCCCCGTTCACCGCGAGCCAGCTGGACGTGCACGTCGCGCACGGCATCTCGACGCGCTACCAGGCCCGGGCCAGTTCGCTCGCGCCGATCGCGGCCCTCATGGCGGACCAGTACCACGAAAAGCCCGGCAACTACCTCGCGTTCTTTTCCAGCTTCGACTATCTGCAGCAGGTGGCGGACCGCTTCGAGCGCGACCATCCCGACATCCCCGCATGGAGACAGGCGCGCCGCATGAGCGAACCGGAACGTGCGGACTTCCTCGCGCGCTTCGTCGCGGGCGGCCGCGGGATCGGCTTCGCGGTGCTGGGCGGCTCGTTCGGCGAAGGCATCGACCTGCCCGGCGAGCGGCTCATCGGCGCCTTCGTCGCGACCCTTGGCCTGCCACAGGTAAACCCCGTCAACGAGCAGCTGCGCCAGCGCATGCAAGCGATGTTCGGCGTGGGCTACGACTACACCTATCTCTATCCCGGCATGCAGAAGGTCGTGCAGGCGGCGGGCCGCGTGATCCGCACGGAGCAGGACCGCGGCGTCGTATGGCTGATCGACGACCGCTTCGCGCGGCCCGACGTGCGGGCGCTGCTGCCCGCCTGGTGGCACGTCGACAAGGCCGCCTTCTAGCGACTCATTCAGGGTGGACAGGGCCAGGCGCGGCGACGAAGACAGTGCGGTTGCACGGCGCGGCGCTGCAACGACGCCATGGCCGCCCTGAATCAACCGCTAGCGCATCAGGTCGCGGACCTTTTGATAACCGCTGCGGCTGATCGGAATGCGCGCCCCGGACTTCAGCACCGCGCAGTGACCGTCCTTCCCGGTCGGCTCGATGCGCGCGATGGTGCCCAGGTTGACGATGTACGACCGGTGCACGCGCAGGAAGGCCTGCGGATCGAGCTGGCTTTCCAGTTCGGCCATGCGCTGGTTCTTCAGCCACTGGCGGCCTTCCGAGCAGATGGCCACGTAATCGTCCTGGGCCTCGATGTAGTCGATGCGCGCGACGGGGATGACCTGCACGCGCGCGCCGTCGCGGATCAGCACGCGCTCGATCGGCTGGTGGCGCGCCCGCGCATCGCTCACGAGCGCGCGCATCGCCGCCTCCCCCTCGGTCGCGGGCGCGGCGAGGCGTTCGCGCGCATGCGCCAGCGCCTGCGCGAGGCGTTCGCGCGTGAACGGTTTCAGCAGGTAGTCGAGCGCGTGGACGTCGAAGGCCCGCAACGCGAACTGGTCGTACGCCGTGACGAATACGTAGTGCGCCTTCGCGCCGGCCAGCTCGACGACTTCGAAGCCGTCCAGCTTGGGCATCTGGATGTCGAGGAACACGAGATCGGGCGCCAGCTCCGCGATGGCCTTCACGGCCTCGAAGCCGTTGGCGCATTCGCCGACGATCTCCACGTCGGGGTGTAGCCCGAGATGCTCGCGCAGCACGGCGCGCGCCAGCGGTTCGTCGTCCACGATGATCACGCGCATGCGTCAGGTCCTTTCGAGTTCGGGTTGGGGTTCGTCGGCCGTCACGGCCGGCAGTGCGAGCTCCACGATGAAGCGGCCGTCGCGCCGCATCCAGTGCGCGCTCGCCTCATGCCCATGGTCCGCCGCGAGGCGCTGGCGCACGTTGACGAGGCCCAGGCCCGTGCCGCGTGCCGAAGCGGCACCGTCGACGCTGTCGGGGTCGACGTCGTTCTCCACGCGGATGCGCAGGATCGATCCGGCACGCGTCGCTTCGATGCGCACGAGGCCGGGCTCGATCATCTGGCCGATGCCGTGCTTGATCGCGTTCTCCACGAGCGGTTGCAGCAGCATCGGCGCCAGCAGGCACTGGCCGGCGGCGGGATCGATGGCGGCATCGAAGCGCAGCCGGTCGCCGTAGCGCACCTGCTCGATGGCGACGAAATGCCGCACGAGCTGCAGTTCCTGGTCGAGCGTCACCTTGCGGTCGGCGCGCAGGCCCAGCGTGTGCCGGAAGAACTCGGCGAGCTGCACGGTCATGGCACGTGCGGCCGCCGGGTCGAGCGACGTCAGCGCGCTGATCGAATTCAGGCTGTTGAACAGGAAGTGCGGATCGACCTGGGCGCGCAACATGCGCAGCTCCGCATCCTGGGCCATCAGCTTCATCTCCAGGCGCTGCGTCTCGAGGTGGCGCACGCGTTCGGTCTCGATCAGCAGGTAATTCACGGCGGCCGCCAGGCCGTACAGGATCAGGCCGAGGCCGAACATCGACGCCAGCACGGGGCCGCTCGCGACGGGCACGTAAGCGTCCGGCGCCAGCGCGGCCAGCAGGCTGTTCCAGACCGCGCCCATGCCGCACCACAGCGCGGCCACGCAGGCCGCCGTCATGCCCACGCCGGCGGCGATGGCGAGCGGACGGCGCCGTCCCAGCGGGTACGCGCGGCACACGTAGTAGGCGGAAAAGCCCGCCGCGTACGCGAACCAGAGCGCCAGCGGCACGGCGAACAGCACGCTCGCCCCCCAGCCCGCCCCACTGACGGCCAGCATGACCGCCAGCAGCAGGCCCAGCATCAGCCAGGCCAGCAGGTAGAGCGCCGCCGCGCGCCAGCTCGCAAAAATACCGTGCACTGGCCGCGCCTTTAGTTGCGCACTTCCACGCCGCCCATGATGGCGTAGCCGGTGATGACGAGGCGCTTGCTGGCGTCGGGCGGCCGGGCCGTCTTTTCCGCGAAGCCGCCCATCACGGGCGTGCCGTTCAGGACGACGGTCCAGTCGGGCGGAACCTTGATGTTGATGCCGCCCCAAACCGTGAAGATGTTGATCACGGCTTCCTTGACGATGGACGCGTCGCGCAGGTCGAGCGCGCAGCCGCCCATCACGGCCGTGATCTCGCCGCCGCGGAAGTCCTGCGTGCCGACGCGCCGCTCGAAACCGCCCAGCACGGCGACGATGTCGACGACGTTGTCCGGACTCGCGCCTGCGGCAACGCCTTCGCGCGCCACCCGCCCCGGGCCCAGCGAGCGGTACAGCACGAGACCGCCGAGCGCGATCATCACGAGCGGCCACAGCGTGCCCCAGCTGATGGTGAAGTAGCCCATGCGGCTGACGATCATCAGGAGGCCGACCGCGATCAGCACGCCGCCCATGTAATTGCCGCTGCGGCCGCTGCGCGTCCCGTTGCCGAACAGCGCGACGCAGCCGGCCACGATGAAGGCGAGCGGCCAGAACCCGATCGCATGGCGGAAATTCAGGATGTCGAGGTTATCGAGCAGGAACAGGACGCCCATGCCCACGACGAGCAGGCCCAGCACGACCTGGCTCGACGCGCGGTTCGTGTTATTTTCCATGGCCGTCCCCTCCCTTCTGGCCGAAGCGGCGCTCGGCGATCGGCCGGATCGCCATCGTGATGCCGCTGATGATGATGAACAGGGGCCAGCTGTTGCCGAACGTGAGGCCCCACAGGCCCTCGAGCACGGCGAACAGCCACAGGCCGATGAAGACGGTCCACAGGCCGTTGGAGAATTCGCGGGCGCTCGGGTAGCCGATGGTCTGGTTGATGCCCACGACGACCAGCAGCAGCGGCGCATAATGCCACAGCGAGCGGACGTCGAACACATCCATCTGGTCCAGCAGGAAGGCCACGCCCAGCCCCACCAGGACCAGGCCCCACAACACCTGGCGCCGCAGGTGGTAGGACGCTTCGCTATTCATGTTTCCTCCATAATGATCGAATGTCGACACGATAACGGAGGTCGGCGCGCGGGTGGAAGTGCTTTTCGGCCAATGGCGGCGCTTTGCCGGTGAATGGCGAAGGGCCCGCCATGTCGCCATGGCGGGCCCTTCGGAAAGCGGATGAATCAGGCCGCGGCCTGCGGACGCAACCCCTTCTGCTGGTTGCGGTACCTGGCGCGGGCAGCGGCAATCTTGAGGGCTTCGCGCGCGACGTTCATCTTGTGGATCTCCTCGCGCTCTTTCTTGCCGCGGTGCTGGGCCACGTGTTTGCTGCCGATCTTGGCGGTCATGATGCTTCTCCTGTTCGGTGACGGTGAAACTGGTTCAGGAGCGGGAGGCGCCGATCCGGTCGTCCGACGGCATCAGCATGCCCCACCCCAGCTGGCGCCGGATTTCTTCCGGCGTCGGCGGCGGTTTCGGGTCTTTCGAACGCCGCTCGAGGTACTCGCGCACGAGATGCTTGGGGGGGTGGTTCGTCGTCGTCGTGGTCATGGCAACCTCCGCTTCCGTTGAAGCCGGCGCGCTTGCCGCCGGCTTCGAAATTGGTGCCGGTCCTCGAGGCGACCGGCTGACCTGTCGAGGTGGTTGGCCACCTGCGGAAGATCGCTTGGTGCCTCACTCGACGCCTCCATCGTAGCGAGTCCGCCCGGGTCGTAACCGTTAGATGCCGCACACTGTGCGTCCCCATGAGTTCCAGTCCTACAGGCCACCTTCAAAGAGGCCTACGCGGCGTCGAGAAATGCAACAAAAAAGGGGGCCGCGGCCCCCTTGCACCCACTGGCGATGACGTCAGAAGCGGTATTTCAGGTTCACGTAGAACTGGCGGCCGCTGACGTCCAGCTTCTGCTGCTCCTCCTCGCTGTAACGATAGTAGGCGCGCTTCACGTTCGTCAGGTTCGTCGCGTCGAACGTGAGCAGCAACTGCGGCGTGAGGTTGACGCTGGCGTTGAAGGCCAGCGTCGTCACCGGCGCGGCCATCGTCGGCGCGGTCGGCATCATGACACCATTGACGCTGTACAGGCCCTGGCTGTTCGCCGTCGGCGCGGGCGCCGTGGAGCTGTTCACGTATTCGCTGCGGTAGTTCGCGACGAGGCGCAGCGACACCTTGTCGTTCTCGAAATAGCCACCCAGGTTCGCGGCCCATTCGGACGCGCCGACCATCGGCCGGCCGTCGTCGACTTTCGTGCGCGCGCGGCTGATGTTGCTGGTGAAGCCGAAGCCCGTCGTGCCGAACGGCTGTTCGTACGACAGTTCGAGGCCGGCGATGTGCGCCCCCTGCTGCTCCGACGTCTGGACCGTGTACGTCTTCATCGCCTGCGCCGCGGAATCCCACAGGTCGATCGTGGCGCCGCCCGTGGTGCCGGTCTTCGCATAGCCCTGGATGCGCGAGTAGAACAGGTCCACGCCCACCATCGAGCGGCGCGAGAAATACCACGCCCACGACGCATCGAGGTTGTCCGACGTGAGCGGCTTGATGCCCGGGTTCGGCCCCGTCACGCGGCATCCCTGCGCATCGCACGTCGGCGAGCCGAAGCCGGCGCCGAGCAGGTTGTAGTTCTGGCGGCCCACCGTGCGGCTCGCGCCGAAACGCAGGATCTGGTCCTTCGTCAGCTCGTAGCGCACGTTCATGCTGGGCAGCCAGTTGTTGAAGCGGCGGTCCGTCTTGATGAAATAGTAGGTGTTGCCCGTGTTGTTCTTGAAGGGCTCGTTGTCGTAGACCGGCTGCAGGTCGCCCGACGTCGTGATCGCATCCGGATAGGCCGCGCACGGAATCGCCGGCTGGCCGGGTGCGGCACGCAGGCAGACGCCGGCCGGAATCGGCGTCGGGATGTCGGCGTTGATACGCGTCTGCACGAAGCGCAGGCCCACGTTGCCGGACCAGCGCTCGCCTTCCAGGTTGGCCATCACATAGGCCGCGCCCTGGCGTTCGCGCATGTGCAGTTCGGATGCGATGCGGCGCTCGTACTGGTCGCTCGTCGCCTTGGTCGCGCCCTGGAAATACGCCATCAGCACCGCCGGGTCGAACGTGTAGCCCGTGTTGTCCCAGCCGGCCGGGCCGTCGAGACCCGCGCCGAAGTCGGACGGCCACGGAATCGTGCCGGTCGGCGCGCCGATCGTGATGTCGCGGTTGTGATAGGCCGGGTAGCGGCGCGCGCTCTCGCGGTGGTGGTCGGCGTAGCGCACGCCGCCTTCGACCGACTGGACCCAGCCGTTGTCGACGCGCCATTCGCCGTCGACCTGGCCGCTCGTCTCGCGGTCCGTCGTCTTCAGGCCGGAGATCGTACGCACCACCAGTTGGTCCGGCTTGGCGCCGGTGCCGTAGTACTTCACGTACGGCGCGTTGTCGACACCGGCCAGCGCGTACGACACGCCCGTGCCGAAGCTCGCATAGGTCAGGCCCTGGTCGTAGTCCGTCTTGCCGACGCCGCGCGTCGTCGACAGCAGCGTCTTCAGCGTCAGGTCCTGGTTCACGCGCCACTTGCCGTCCAGGTCGAGGAAGGAGCTGGTGGCCCGCGCGCCCTGCCGATAAAAGCCTTCCGAGTTGCCGATGTACTGGGGCGGCGTCCCGTCGGGGAACATGATGTCGGCGCTTTTCAGCACGCGCAGCTGGTCGCCGTACATCGTCGTCTCGGTGACGATGACGGGATTGCGGATCGACGCGAACACCTGCTGCCCCTGGACGCCCACGGTGTTCGGCGCAGTCGCGCCGGTGGCGCCGTCGGCGAGCGACGCTTTCCCGAGCAGCATGCTGTACATGGCGCCGGCTTTAAGGCGGCCGTAGTTCGGTGCCTTCAAGGTGGAAGTAAAGCCTGTGACGGTGACGTCGACGTCCTGGTTCGGCTTGAACTCCAGCGAGAACATGCCGCCCTTGCGGTCGCGCACGCCCTCGACGAATTCCGTGCTCATCGAACCGGGCAGGCGCACGCCGTTCAGGTCCGCGGCCTTGTAGCCGCTGCCGGCCAGCGACGCGTCCGTGATGCCCTTCATGGTGGTCGTGTTGATGACGTCCCAGCCGCTGCTCGTGCCGTATGCGAGGCGCGACGCGGAATCGCGCCGGATGTAGCGCTTTTCCGCGAAGCCCTGCAGGATGAAGCCGAACGTGCCCGCCTCGTTCTTCCAGTTCACGGACGCGTTCAGGTCGGGCGCCGTCTTGCCCGGCAGGGTCGCGTAGCTGGCGCCGACGCTGGCCACGCCCGACAGGCGCTCCTTCTGCGCCAGGGGTTTGCGCGTCGTGACGTTGATAGTGCCCGCGAGGCCGCCGTCGACGATGTTCGCCTGCGACGTCTTGTACACGATGGCCTGGTTCAGGACCGACGACGGCATCAGGGACAGGCTCGTGGACCGGCTGCTCGATGCCTGGTCGGCGATGTACCAGTCGCCGCTGCTGACCGTGTGGCCGTTGAACACGATGAGCGACATGTCCGGATTGGTGCCGCGCATCGCCACCTTTTCCGCTTCGTCGTAGTCGGTCCGCACCGCCACGCCGGGCAGGCGCTGCAGCGAATCGGCGAGGTTCTTGTCCGGCATCTTGCCCACGTCCTCGGCCGTGATCACTTCGACGTTGGCGGTGGCGTCGCGCTTGACGGCCAGCGACTTCGCCATCGACGCGCGGATGCCCGTCACTTCGACCGTTTGCATCGGCGTGCTGCCGGCGTCGTTCTGGGCCAGCGCGGGCGTACCCGCCACGCCCAGCCATGCCAATGCGACAGCGGCCGCGAGCGGCTTCTGTTTCATCATTTCTCTCTCCTCTGTAGTCATCGTCGGGACCGGTGTTTCCCGGTCTCGCGCTCAGTATTGACTGATGACACAGCGGTTGGATAATGATTACTGTTGAACAATCTATAACTAAAAGGAATGCTCGGACTGCAATTGTTTTTGACGGCACCGTGCGGCCGGGTTAGCGTAGCGTTTTATCCATCGAGACCCATCATGCCTCCTGTCCGCGCGCTGCCCGCGCTCCTGCTTTCCATACTCGTTGCCGGCTGCGCGACGCCGCCCGCCGCCACACCGGTTGCCGCGCCGGCCGCCGCCGAACCCAGCCCGACCGCGCAGGCTGCGGCCACGGAGCCGCTCGAGACGATCCTGGGCAAGCCACTGTTCCGCATGCATCCCGTCGAAGCTGGCCGCTACATCGCCTGGGTGCACGAGGCCGAGCCCGACCTGCGCAAGCGCATCGCCGCCATCGGCCGCAAGAACCTCGGCCAGCCGTACCGCCTGAACCTGCTGGGCGAATTTCCGTACCAGGTCCATGACGACCTGCCGATGTTCAGCCTGGACCACAGCGACTGCGTCGTGTTCGCGGAGCACACCTACGCGATGGCCCTGTCGCAGTCGTGGGAAGAATTCTTCTGGATGCTGCAGCGCATCCGCTACCGCGACGGCGTCGTCGGCGTGGCCACGCGCAACCACTACACGGAGATGGATTGGAACGTGGCGAACCGCTGGCTCGTGACGGACATCAGCGCCGACCTGGCCGGCCCGGATGGCCCGGCGTACACGATGACGATCGACCGCGCCCGCTTCCTCAAGACGCGCCACCACACGGACGCCAGCATCCCCGTCGAGACGAGCCGCCAGGCCTACGTGCCGAAGGACCGCGTGACGGCCATCGCGGGCCAGCTGCGCGAAGGCGATCTCGTCAACGTGATCTCGACACGCGACGGCCAGTTCTGGGCTTCGCACGTGGGGCTCGTCGTGCTCGGGCCGGACGGCGAGCGCCACTTCCTCCATTCCTCCGAGCCGCAGGTGCGCGAGGAAACGTTCGAGTCCTACATGGCCCGCGCCGCCGCGCGCGAGGAACGCAACCGCCAGGCGGGCAAGAACGGCCAGGTGCTCGCCGGCTTCAAGTTCCTGCGCCTGAACGATGACATCGTGGTGCCGCCGATGGCACCGCAGCCGCGCCCGGGCCGTCCTGCCGGCGCCTGAATCCCGCCTCCACGGCGTCCATCACGCGTGATGGACGCCCCTCTTCCATCCCCCTTCATTTGCTGCCTTCCGCCTTGCAGCCAGCCCCGTATTACATTTCGAATCGTCGCGAATTCCAATTGAAAAATAAAGGGAAATATTCCTTGAATTAATTTCCCAATGTTACCGTTTATGGGTTCCAAAAAGAATTCCCTATTGCCGGTTGAGCATGGTCAAATCTTTATCGATGTGTATCGAGATAATAAATAGACCTGCTCATCAAAATAACAAACAACAATTTATCCACGAATAAATATAAATTTTGAATTCGCTTTTCCGGGATACCAGTGCTTGTCTCAAACTTTGGAAGTTTGCATTCATCAACTCACGCAATGCTTCAGAATCATGCCCAAGCTCAACCAAGTATTCGTTCGCCGAATCTGCTCCCGGATGGTGTCCATGCACCGCACGTCAAAAATCGCGCTGATGATCACGGCCGATCTGATCGCACTGCCGTTTTGTTTCCTGGGCGCGATGCTCCTGCGCGGCGGCGATTTGAAACTCGCCTCCCATTTCGGGCCGGGTTCTTATGTTCTCGTAGCAATCGTCACGATAGCGGCGTTTTCCATTTCGGATCTTTATCGCGCAGTGATTCGTTTCATCGACCAGCGTCTATTGAGCGCGACAGGCCTGGCATTGGCGATTGCCGTTCTCTGCGCATACACCATCACGTTTTCGGTGAACGAAGCAAATTTTCCGCGCAGTGCTTTGGCCATTTATTGGTTTATCGCTTTTTCGTATGTCATGGCATCGCGCATCGGAGTGCGCAATCTGCTGCGCAACCTGAACGGGAACCAGCGCGGCACGTCGGAGGTGGTGGCAATCTACGGCGCCGGCGAATCCGGGGCGCAGCTGGCGCAAACGATGCGCAACAGTGACGAATATCGCCCTGTCTGCTTTTTCGATGACAAACGCGCGCTCAGTGAACGCACGATCGGCGGCCTCCGCGTTTTTCACACCGATCGTCTGGTGGAAACGGTCAATGCAATGGGCATCCGCTCGATCGTGATCGCCATCCCGGCCGTGGCCCCCGGCCGCCTGCGCGACATCATGCAGCGGCTGGCCCAGGCCGGTATCACGACCAAGATCCTGAGCCGTCTCGTCGACCTTGGCGACGACAAGGTCACGCCGCGCGAGAGCATCCGCGACCTGAAGTTCGAAGACCTTCTCGGCCGCGCGCCCGTGCCGCCGCGCCTCGACCTGTTTGCGCTCTGCGTACGCGCAAAAAACGTCATGGTCACGGGCGCAGGCGGCTCCATCGGCAGCGAACTCTGTCGCCAGATCGCCACCTTGAGGCCAAGCCGGCTGCATCTGCTCGACCACTCCGAATTTGCCTTGTACACGGTCCGCCAGGAGATGGCCAATCGCTTTCCCGACGTCCCCGTGGACGCGCATCTCGGCTCTGTCTGTAATGCGGACCTGATCGAACGCATCCTGCGCGACAACCGCGTCGACACCATCTACCACGCCGCCGCGTACAAGCACGTTCCTCTTGTGGAAACGAATATCGTCGAAGGCCTGCGCAACAACGTGATGGGCGCCCAGGTGATCGCCACGCAGGCGGCAAGACACGGCGTCGAAACCTGTGTGCTGATTTCGAGCGACAAGGCGGTGCGTCCGACCAACATCATGGGCGCCAGCAAGCGCATCGCAGAACTCATCTTTCAGGCAGCGGCCGCGCGACCCGGCGCGGACACGACGTTCTGCATGGTCCGCTTCGGGAATGTGCTGGGGTCGTCGGGTTCGGTGATTCCGCTGTTCCAGCGTCAGATTGCACGAGGCGGCCCGGTCACCATCACACACCCCGACGTGTCGCGCTACTTCATGCTGATTCCCGAGGCGGCCCAGCTGGTGATCCAGGCAGGGGCGATGGCAAAGGGCGGCGACGTGTTCGTGCTCGACATGGGCGAGCCAGTACGTATCCTGGACCTCGCACGGACGCTGATCGCGTTGTCCGGCCTGACCGAGAAGACGCCGCAGAATCCGGGCGGGGATGTCGAGATCGACTATGTCGGCCTCTTCCCCGGCGAGAAGCTGCACGAGGAATTGCTGACCGACGGCGTCGTATTCCCGAGCGAACATCCGCGCATCATGCGCATGAAAGAGAATGCCTTGCGGCCGAGCGTGCTGGACACCTTCATCAACTGCCTCATGATGGCCTGCGACACGCATGAACGCGGCCTGATCGAAGGCATGGTCAAGGCCATCGTGACCGAGTACAACCCCGGCCGGCACGCCGAAGAGGCTGCACCGGTCCCCGTCCCGGCACCGGCCGTGGCCGCGCCGGCCCCCATCGCTGCGCCGCAGGAACGGCTGGCCCTGATCAAGAAATTCGTGCCGTTCCGGATCTAGGCGCGGCAACCGGAACGCCCCTTTTACCCAACCAGTTCGACGAGGATCCACATGCGTGACGAAAGCAAACCGGCTTATCTCGAACAGCTCACCGCCCGTCTGAGTGAGCGCACTGCCCTCATTGGCATTATCGGCCTGGGCTACGTGGGCCTGCCACTGACGCTACGCTATGCCGAAGCCGGCTTCCGCGTACTCGGGATCGACATCGACGGCAGCAAGGTCGAACGCCTCAACAGGGGTGAAAGCTACATCAACCACGTCCCTGCGGCCGACATCGCGCAGGCGCGCAGCCAGGGCTTCGAAGCGACCACCGATTTCACCCGCGCGGGCGAGCCGGATGCCTTGATCATCTGCGTGCCGACGCCGCTCAACCCGTATCGCGAACCCGACCTCTCTTTCGTACTGGAGACGACGGAAGCCCTGCTGCCGTTCATGCGGCCAGGTCAGGTCCTGTCGCTGGAAAGCACCACATACCCGGGTACGACTGAAGAGGAACTCAAGCCGCGCCTCGAATCGCGCAGCTTCGTGATCGGACGCGACATCTTTCTCGTCTTTTCTCCCGAACGCGAAGACCCGGGGAATCCCGACTTTCACACCCGTACGATACCCAAGGTCTGCGGCGGCGTGACGCCGGCCTGCCTCGAAGCCGGAGTCGCCCTGTACAGCGCGGCCATCGACCGCGTCGTCCCGGTCAGTTCGACCCGCGCGGCGGAGCTGACCAAGCTGCTCGAGAACATCCACCGTGCCGTCAACATCGGTCTCGTCAACGAGATGAAGATCATCGCCGACCGCATGAAGATCGACATCCACGAAGTCATCCGCGCAGCCGCAACGAAACCGTTCGGCTTCACCCCCTATTACCCCGGCCCCGGCCTCGGTGGGCACTGTATCCCGATCGACCCGTTTTACCTGACGTGGAAAGCGCGCGAATACGGGCTGCACACGCGTTTCATCGAGCTCGCCGGCGAAATCAACAGCGACATGCCTCACTGGGTCGTCAGCAAGCTCACGGATGCGCTCAACCAGCGCGGAAAAGCCGTGATGGGAAGCCGCGTGCTGGTGCTGGGCATCGCCTACAAAAAAGACGTCGAGGACATGCGTGAATCGCCTTCGGTCGAACTGATGGAAATCCTGCGCGACAAAGGCGCCGTCGTCGACTATGCCGACCCACACGTGCCCGTCTTTCCACGCATGCGCGAACACCACTTCGACCTGAAAAGCGTCGAACTCACCCCGCAGCGCATCGCGTCCTATGACGTCGTACTCCTGGCCACGGCACACTCCGCCTTCGACTATGACCTCGTACGGCAATACGCCAGCCTCATCGTCGACACGCGCGGCGTCTACCTCGCCGCGCTACCCAACGTCGTGAAAGCCTGAGGACCGTCATGATGCGCCACTATCCTGCTCCCATCCAGGACCGCAAGATCCGCTTCGCGCTGGTCGGCTGCGGCCGCATCGCCAACAATCACTTCGAGGCCCTGCGCAAACACCAGGACCGCGCCGAGCTGGTCGGCATATGCGACGTCGACCCGCGTGCGCTCGACCGCGCGGTCGGACTGACCGGCGCCGAAGGCTACGCCAGCCTCCACGAGATGCTGCGCCGCGCCGACGCCGACATCGTCGTCGTCACCACGCCCTCGGGCCTGCACCCCGAGCAGTCGATCCAGATCGCCAACAGCGGCCGCCACGTGATGACGGAAAAGCCGATGGCGACCCGCTGGGAGGACGGCAAGCGCATGGTGGCCGCGGCCGACGCCGCCGGCGTACGCCTGTTCGTGGTCAAGCAGAACCGCCGCAACGCCACCCTGCAGCTTCTCAAGCTGGCCGTCGACAAGAAGCGCTTCGGCCGCATCTACATGGTCAACCTGAACGTGTTCTGGACCCGCCCGCCCGAGTACTACCACAGCGCCAAATGGCGCGGCACCTGGGAATTCGACGGCGGCGCCTTCATGAACCAGGCCAGCCACTATGTCGACCTGATCGACTGGATCGTCGGCCCGGTCGAGAGCCTGCAGGCCTATACCGCCACCCTGGCGCGCGACATCGAGGTCGAGGACACCGGGGTACTCAGCCTGCGCTGGCGCAACGGCGCCCTGGGTTCGATGAACGTTACCATGCTGACCTACCCGCGCAACCTCGAAGGGTCGATCACTATCCTGGGCGAGCACGGCACGGTGCGCATCGGCGGGGTGGCCGTGAACGAGATTCAGCAATGGGAATTTGCCACCCCCGATCCCGACGACGACAGGGTGCGCGACGCCAGCTATGAAACCACCTCGGTCTACGGATTTGGCCACCCGCTGTACTACGACAACGTGATCAAGGTGCTGCGCGGCGAAGCGGAGCCCGAGACCGACGGACGCGAAGGGCTGAAGTCGCTCGAAGTACTGATCGCCGCCTATAAATCGGCGCGCGACGGCAAGCGCGTGGCCCTGCCGCTGGAGTACTGATCATGAATGCTCCCATCGACAGCAGGGACGTCCACCCGAGCGCGATCGTCGACGATGGCGCTGTGCTCGGGCCCGGCACCCGGGTCTGGCACTTCGCGCATATCTGCGGCGGCGCCCGCATCGGCGCCGGCTGCTCGCTCGGCCAGAATGTCTTCGTGGGTAATGACGTCGTCATCGGCGACCGCGTCAAGATCCAGAACAACGTCTCCGTCTACGACGCCGTGACGCTCGAGGCCGAGGTGTTCTGCGGCCCCAGCATGGTGTTCACGAACGTCTACAACCCGCGTTCCGGCATCGTCCGCAAGGATCAATACCGGCGCACGCTGGTCAGGCGCGGCGCCAGCATCGGCGCCAATGCCACCATCGTCTGCGGCGTGACGATCGGCGCGTACGCATTCATCGGCGCCGGCGCCGTGGTCAAGCACGACGTGCCCGACTTCGCCTTGATGGCCGGCGTGCCGGCGCGCCAGGTCGGCTGGATCAGCCGTTTCGGCGAACGCCTGCCGCTGCCCACGGCCGGCAACGGCGAGGCGGTCTGCCCGCACACCGGCGAATCGTACGTCCTTGTCGACAGCGTCTGCAGCCTCGTTTCCGCCCCCTCCCGACTCTGAACCGCCCCGACTCGCGAACGGACCGACTACCATGGAATTCATCGACCTCAAGTCCCAATACCAGGCATCGCGCGACCTGATCAACGGCCGCATCCAGGCCGTCCTCGACCATGGCCAGTACATCATGGGTCCCGAAGTGGCCGAACTCGAGGCGCGCCTGGCCCAGTTTACGGGCGCCCGCCACTGCGTCACCGTGGCCTCGGGCACGGAAGCGCTACTGATTGCGTTGATGGCGCTCGGCGTGGGCCGCGGCGACGAAGTGATCACCACCCCGTTCACGTTCATTGCCACCGCCGAGGCCATCGTGCTGCTCGGCGCGATCCCGGTGTTCGGGGATATCGATCCGGTCACCTGCAATCTCACGCCGGCGCTGATCGAAGAGAAGATCACGGCGCGTACCCGGGCGATCATCCCCGTGTCGTTGTACGGGCAGCCGGCCGACATGGACGAGATCAACGCGATTGCCGTGCGCCACGGCCTTACCGTCATCGAGGATGCCGCCCAGAGCTTCGGGGCCACCTACCGCGGCAGGCAGAGCTGCAACCTCTCCGGCATCGGCTGCACCAGCTTCTTTCCCAGCAAACCGCTCGGCTGCTATGGTGACGGAGGCGCCCTGTTCACCAGTGACGACGAGTTGGCCAAGGCCATGCGTGAAATCCGCGTGCACGGCCAGTCGAAGCGCTACGTGCACACGCGCATCGGCGTCGGCGGCCGCATGGACACCCTGCAGTGCGCGATCGTGCTGGCCAAGCTTGAGCTGTTCGATTGGGAACTGCAGCAGCGCCAGCGCGCCGCCTCCGCCTACGATGCGCTATTGCTCGGCAAGGACATGGGGGTTCGTCCGGTCGGCCGGCGGGACGACCGGACCAGCGTCTACGCCCAGTACACGGTGATCGTGGAACAGCGCGATGCGCTGCAGGCGGCGCTGCACCGGGCCGCAATTCCGACCGCCATCCATTATCCCGTCCCCATCCACCGCCAGCCTGCCTATGCATCGCCGGGCGCGGCGGACGCTTGCCCCGTTGCCGTCGAGATGGCCGGAAAAGTGATGAGCCTGCCGATGGGCCCGTACCTGTCGACGGCGAGTGCGCAACACGTTGCAACGGTATTGCTGGACGCGGCCGACATCAGCCGGCGCAGCAGCGCGGAACCCGTGGCATTGCCGGAGTAGGCCGTTCACCAAAGGATGCCCCACAATGTGCAAGGTCGTTCATCTCACGTCCGCCCATCCTCGCAACGACACGCGTATCTTCATCAAGCAGTGTCGGACCCTGGTCGCGCACGGGTATGACGTGACGCTGGTCGTCGCCGACGGTCTGGGCGACGACCAGCTGGACGGGGTAGCGATCGCCGACGTCGGCCTCCCGGGTGGCCGCGTCAAGCGCATCCTGCGGACCACGCGCCGCGTCGGCGACAAGGCAATTGCTCTCGATGCCGATATCTATCAACTGCACGATCCCGAGCTGTTCCCCGTGGGATTGCGGCTCAAGCGACGCGGCAAGAAGGTGATCTTCGATTCGCATGAAGATGTTGCGCGCCAACTGCTGGGCAAGCCCTACCTGGGACCGCTCTCGCGCAGGCTGCTGTCCTCCGCCTATCTGGCCGTGGAGCGTCACGCCTGCTCGCGCTTCGACGGGATCATCACGGCAACTCCTTTTATTAGAGAAAATTTTCTCAAGATTCATCCTCTGACTGTCGATGTGAACAATTTCCCCATGGAGGGAGAACTCGACGGTGACGGTGCTTGGGAAAACAAGGAGGCCGAGGTCTGCTATGTCGGCGGTATCGGCAGTATTCGCGGCATCCGCGAGCTGGTCCAGGCGGGCGAATTGCTGGCCTCGACGGCGCGGGTGAACCTGGTGGGGACATTTTCCGAACCCTCGGTCGAGGCGGAAGTGAAGGCGAGCCCTGGATGGCGCCGCGTGAATCCCCATGGGTTCCTCGACCGCCAGGGCGTGCGCGACGTGTTGAAACGTTCGATCGCAGGCATCGTGACGTTCCATCCGCTGCCGAACCACCTGGATTCCCACCCGACCAAGATGTTCGAGTACATGTCGTCCGGTATTCCCGTGATCGCCTCGAATTTCCCGCTCTGGCGCGACATCATCGAAGGCAATCGATGCGGGATCTGCGTCGACCCGCTCGATCCCGAAGCGATCGCAGCCGCGATAGATTACATCGTGACCCATCCGCAGGCCGCGAGGGCGATGGGCGAAAACGGCCGCCGGGCCGTGCTGGAAAAGTACAACTGGACTGTCGAGGCAAACAGGCTGACCGACTTCTACGGAGCGATATCCCATGACAAGCAAGCTGTCCCAGCTGTTTAACCTGGCCCTCGACATCAGCAAGCTTCCTGTCGCACGCCTCGAATTCCGCCTGAACCTGAACCCGGATAGCGTACGGCGCATGCACGCCCATTTCACGAAGCCTCACCCGAGGTACAGGATCTTCCAGAATAAATCGTTAGGTGCGGCGCTCGTCGACCTGAAGCGCTTTGCGGACCCCGACGAGTATATGGCGAACATGAAAGGGCGTAACTCGGCGGGATACTACGCCAGGAAAGCCAGGTCGCGTGGTTACTCGGTCGTCGAGATCGACAGGAACGTGTTCGTCGAGGACATCCATGAAATCAACACCTCGCTCGATCAGCGCCAGGGCCGGCCGATGGCCGACGCATACCGGCAACAACAGACGCACTTCAGCCCGGAGAAGAACTACAAATATTTCGGTGTGTTGAACTCCGCCGGGAAATTGGCAGCCTACAGTGATATTGGGTTTTTCGGCAATTTTGTCGCCTTCGACCGCCTGCTTGGCCTGCGCAACAATGACGGCGCCATGCACCTGATGGTAACGGAAATTATCTGCCGGATGATCGAAAGCCACGCCTACGGCTACCTCATGTATGACACGTTCTTTGGTGCCAGTCCCGGGCTCAGGACCTTCAAGACGATGCTCGGTTTCGAACCCTATCGCGCAAAATATTCACTCCAATGACTCCATTACTAAGGCGTATCTATAGCGATTACGGGATGCCGTCGCGCCTGCGTACGCACGAAAAACTGATTTGTGCCGCCAGGGATGCCGGCTACCTCCAGACCTCGATCCGCGATTTCCTCGACCGTACGCGGGCCGGCGTCTCGGCGACCTCGACATTCATCGTGCATCGGCACGACATCGATACGGACCTGCGCACGACCAGGAAATTATTTGAGATGGAAAAGAAGTATGGCGTCAAGGCGAGCTACTACTTCAGATTGTCCACGCTTGACTTTGGCCTGATGCGTGAAATCGAAGATTACGGCAGCGAGGCCAGCTACCACTACGAAGAAGTGGCCTCTTTCGCCAAGAAGAACAAGATCAAGGATCCTGCCCTCGTGCGCGACCGACTCCCGGAAATCAGGCATGTCTTCCGCAAGAACTTCCAGTGGCTCGAACAGCAGCTTGGAAAAAAGCTCCGCACCGTTGCCGGCCATGGGGACTTCGCGAACCGCCGCCTGAAGGTGAACAATACGGAAATCCTCGCGGACCAGCAGTTGCGCGAAGACTGTGGCATCGAGTGCGAGGCCTACGACCGCAACCTGCTCGACCATATCGACATGTATATCGTGGACCGGCCGCCTCCACAATATTACTGGCCGACCTCGCCCCTGAACGTGGTCTCCGCACACCGCAGCCTGTGCCTCGTGACCCACCCGCGGCAATTCGAAACGAACTGGAAGGAAAACACCAAGGACAATCTTTTCCGCTTTTATGAAGCTGTGACGTGGTAAGCGGCACCCCGCATTCAACCGGTAAGCAAAGAAAGCCCATGAATACAAAGAAAATCGTCACAGTGATCGGCGCTCGCCCCCAATTCATCAAGGCGAGTGCGGTCTCGGCCGTCCTTGCCGAATCCGGCCAACTTCGCGAGACCGTCGTACACACCGGCCAGCACTTCGACGCCAACATGTCGGATGTATTTTTTGCCGATCTGGGCATGAAGCCGCCCGCTTATCAGTGCGGGATCCACGGCGGCACCCATGGCGACATGACTGGACGTATGTTGATCGACATTGAAAATATATTGCTGCTGGAGACGCCCGATGCCGTCCTGGTATATGGCGATACCAATTCCACACTTGCAGCATCATTGGCGGCGGTCAAGCTCCATATGCCGGTCGCGCACGTCGAAGCAGGTCTGCGCTCATTCAACATGAGATCGCCGGAAGAGGTCAACCGTATCCTTACGGACCGGGTATCGCGCTGGCTCTTCACGCCGAACCATAAGGCGGGCGTCCATTTACTGAACGAAGGCGCCAGTGCCGATCGTATTCATCAGGTC
Organism: Massilia sp. CT11-137; assembly: GCF_047302885.1. Classification (NCBI taxonomy): domain Bacteria; kingdom Pseudomonadati; phylum Pseudomonadota; class Betaproteobacteria; order Burkholderiales; family Oxalobacteraceae; genus Massilia; species Massilia sp. CT11-137. The sequence continues at coordinate 2,089,592 of NZ_JBKYMP010000002.1, read as the reverse complement.
GGCGACGTCATGCTCGATGTCGCGCTTCGGCATGGCGCACGGGTCACGCCCGACGGGGGTGTACTGGGGCGGCTGCGGGAAGAGCACGGTATCCGGGCAGGCGAGTATTGCCTGGCCACCATACACCGGGCAGAGAACACCGACGATCCCGTCAGGCTGACAACGATAGTCGACGCCCTTTCACGTTTCGCCAGCGATATCAACGTGGTACTGCCCCTGCACCCCCGTACGCGCAGCACGCTCGCGAAACAGGGCAAATTGAAGGCCTTGCAAAACGCGGTGATCGTGCTTGATCCACTGGGCTATCTGCCGATGGTGCAGCTGGAGAAATACGCTGCGATCATCGCTACCGATTCCGGTGGCGTCCAAAAGGAAGCCTTCTTCTATGGTGTTCCCTGCGTGACCTTACGGGATGAGACCGAGTGGACGGAGTTGGTGGACGCTGGATGGAACCGGCTGGCGCCACCAGTCGATGTCGCTTCCGTGCTGCATGCCCTGCAAGCCAGCCTTGGACTTACCGGTCAAGACATTACCCCTTATGGCGTGGGCGACGCGGCGGCGCGGATCGTAAAACGTCTATCGGACGAGCTTGCCTGAACCACCGACGCCGTACCAGCGCGCCGTCGGCGGACACCACGGAGGTACGCATGAGAGAGTCAATACCCTACGAAAAGCCACGCCATGTGCCGAACCGCCACGAAGCCCGGGCCGGCGGCGACGTGCAGCTTCAAGTGGCTGCGCGCGTGGTTTCAATCATCAGCCTGGCTGCCCTGCTCGCCTCCTGTGCCGACACCAGACAGCTGTATGTGGCCCCCCATGGTGCCGACTCGAACCCTGGAACGAAAGACGCGCCCTTCCTGACGATCGGACGAGCAGATGCCGCCGCCGCTCCCGGCTACACGATCCATGTGGCGCCCGGCGAGTACAGGGTCTATGCGCCACGCGCGGACAGCGCAGGCATCAGCACGCTGCGCAGCGGTACCTCCTCCGCTCGGCTCAAATTCGTATCAGACGTCAAATGGGGCGCAAAAATCATTGTGGTGGGAACCGGAATCGCCTGGCATTCAAAAGGCAGCCATGTCGATATCGAAGGTTTCGACATCAGCGGCACCGGGCGGCACGGCATACTAGCAGACGGCACGAATCTCACGATCGCGAATAACTTCATTCACGAGCTGACGGTCAGCGGCGGATGCACCGGTAATGGCGGCGCCGCGATCGATACCAACGGTGGTGACGGCAAGGTATTGATCAAAGGGAACGTGGTCAGGAATATTGGCCAATCGATGATTGGCAAGTGCAACACGGTGCAGGGGATCTACATCGCCAACCCGAAGAATACGGTCGTCGACAACATCGTGTCCGGTGTTGCGCTGGCAGGCATTCAACAGTGGCATGGCGCCACGGATTCAACCATTGTGCACAACACAGTCTTCGGCTGCAAAATCGGCATACTCATCGGCGGCGGAGACGCCGGCACCTTGCCGAACGGTTCAGAAAACAATTACGTCGCAAACAATATCGTCTACAACAACATGACCTACGGCATTATCGAAGCCGGCAAGGTCGGCGCGAACAACCGCTATGTCGATAACCTGGTGTATTTGAGCGGAACCAGTGTGCGCGCGGCCGGCCACATCAGCGGCACCATCTCAGCTGATCCCGAATTCGTGAATTATCAGGCTGACGGCACTGGCGATTATCGTTTGCGGAAAAGCTCGCCAGCCATCCGCAAATACGCCACCGCTTCTTCCCACGAAACGCGAGCAGAGCTCGGGGCATACAGTATTGGGGCTGCCGGACATTAACCGGGACTGTGCAAGCCCACTTTCGACGCACCTTGCAATGCTCGCGGCTGCCGAGCGGCACATGTGTCCACCCCGCCGGTCCATCGATAAGGCTGTTCACGCCCGGAGAAATAGAGCGCGACGTCGACCAGCCGGTGGTTGATCGTGGAGGGCTTCAAACTGCAGATAAAAAAGAAAGCAAGCAAGCTCATCGCCACGGTCTGGCGATTTGCACCGGGCGCCGGCAGTGTCGCCGACAGACGTACAAACACACGGCCGGCAGCGACGCCGAGCACCAGGCTCGCAAGAACCTCCGAAGCCGTGTGGAACCTGAAAAGAATGAGCAGTGCGCCGAGACCAATGCTGAACGCCACACCGGCCGCGAATCCGCGTTCGCGCCAGCGGTCAGGGGCGCCCTGCAGAAGGACGAACAACAGAACGGGCAGTACTGCCGCGGTCCGCCACGCGTGACCGCTGAGCGCCTTGAAACCAAGCGAAGGCACATGCAGTCCCCACCCGAGGAAGGCAATCTTGGACAGGGCCACCAACCCCAGGCCTGCGGCAAAGATCAGGCACCAGCATGACGCCAGCTTCCACGCCCGGCCGCAGATGAGCCAGACAGCGATCGCACCCGCCGTTGGCACCATCACCGCCGTATGGCCAATATCGATGACATGCATCCACGCCATCATGGACTCGTCGGCAATGCTGCGCCTTCCGCCACGGTCATGACTTCCCGGATGACCCGGCAAGTCTTCTGCATATCCTGCTCGCTCAGCGACGGGTGTACGAGGAACATCAGGCTTGTCTCGCCCAACGCCTTCGCGACCGGCAACCGGTACGTCGGGCGATAGCCTGTGTTATCGAAGGCCTTCTCCAGATAGAGTTCGGAACACGTGCCTTGAACGCACGGGACACCTCTTGCAGAGATTTCCTCGATGATCCGGTCACGCGTCCAGCCGCCTGCCAGTTTCTCGGGCTCCACGAACACGTAGAACTTGTAGAAGGCGTGCTGCACGTCAGCCGGCACGACGGGTACCCGCAATGCCGCAAATTCCCGGCATGTAGCAGCGATCCTCGATGCATTCGCCTGCCGCCGGGTCGTCCACATGGGCATGTGCTGGAGCTGGATACGCCCGATAACGGCCTGGATTTCCAACATCCGCCAATTGGTACCAAAGGACTCGTGTACCCACCGGTAGCCGGGGGGGTGCTGACGTTCGTACATGGCCTCCCACGACTTGCCATGATCCTTGTACGACCACATGGTGGTCCACCATTGGCGGGAATTGGTGGTCACCATGCCGCCCTCCCCGCCCGTGGTCATGATCTTGTCCTGGCAGAACGACCAGGCACCGATGTGGCCGATGCCTCCCACCATCCGGCCCTTGTAGCGCGCGCCGTGGGCCTGGGCACAATCCTCGATCACGAAGATGCCGCGTTCCTCGGCAAGCTCCATGATAGCGTCCATGTCACACGGCCAGCCCGCCAGGTGCACGCAGATGATGGCCCTGGTACGTGGTGTCAGCACGGCCCGGATGGTCTCGGCCGTAATATTCTGGCTGTCCCGGTCCACATCAGCGAACACAGGAACCGCGCCCGCATTGACGATGCAACTCGCGGACGCCAGGAAGGTCCTTGGCGTCACGATCACTTCGTCGCCCGGCGATATGCGGAGTGCCTTGAGAGCCACGTCCAGCGCGAGCGTACCGTTCGATAGCGCGACGGCGTACCGGGTTCCGACCCAAGCCGCAAATTCCTTTTCGAACTCCCGGCATTCCGTGCCCGTCCAATAATTGACCTTGTTCGACAGGATGACATTCTTGACAGCGGTTGCTTCCTCGAGTGAGAAGCTTGGCCAGGTAGCGCATGAAGTACTCATGACCTTATCCGAAAATGGTATAAAAAATATAGCGCAGATCGCGCAGCAGGGAATAATTATTGAAATACTCCCGGTTTATTTTTACCTTGTCGGGCCAGATGATCCGGTCGTTATACGTCTCTGGATCGTCGATCGACGCCAATATGGCCTCCTCATCCTTGTACTTGATGGATGCCGGACCGGTAATTCCTGGCCGCAATGAGAGAATGATGCGGTCCTCACCCTGCAGACGGTCTGCATACCCAGGCACATCCGGCCTGGGGCCGACAAAGCTCATGCTTCCAGCCAGAACATTAAACAGTTGAGGCAATTCATCGAGTTTATATTTCCTGAGAAAGCGACCGGATTGCGAAATCGAAGCGAGATTTCTTGATGCGATGGGACTGCGCCGGGTGTCGCCCGGATACATGGTCTTGATTTTGCAAACGCGGATGATGCGGCCATGGCGCCCAATGCGCTTTTGTATAAAAAAACCATTGCTTCGGGTTTCAATCGCAGCGACCAACCAACATAAGAGTATGACTGGCGCGAGCAACAGCAATCCCGCAAGCGATGCAACGATATCAAATGCTCTTTTAAATAAAATGTCGGCTTTTGACATTTCATTCACCTCGTCGATCGGCTATACGCATGGCCTGCCTTTCAGGCACTGCAGGCAGCCAGAAAACGTTCGCTCAGGATTGGATAAACATGGTTATCCATGACAAAGCGCTTGCCGCACAGCCCCATGGCTTGACGCTCGCCGGGACTCAAAGCCAGCAGATTCCGGATGCCCTGCGCCGCGACTGCCGGATTTTCCGGTGCGACCGTCAATCCGCAGCCTGCGTCGCCGACCGGATCGTTACCCGCGTCGACGGCATGCAATACCGGGCGGGCAGCCATCATGTAATCCATCAGTTTGTTTGGCGCAATACCGAAACGGTAGAGAGATTGGCGTTGCCAGCCGATATACGCGATGTCGAAGCGTTGAAGCAGGGCCGGAATCTGCTCCTTGGCAACCGGATCGATGAAACGAACGTTTTGCAACTCCTCTGCCTGCGCCCGGCGCTGCAAGCCCGCTTTTTCCGGACCGCCTCCGACCAGCACAAAAACCACTTTGTCGTCGCGCATGAGTGCTGCGGCATCAAGCAAGGTGTGCAGCGAGTTCGATACGCCATGCGTGCCTGCGTAGCCAACCACGAAGTTTCCCGCATCCCTGATAGCGGAAAGTGCCACCTCGACGCTTGCCTGGAGTTCGGCGCCACCTGTCGTCCACTCCCGCGGATCGACGCCATTCGGGACGATGTGCAATCTGTCACGCGTTACCCCGCGGGATTCCACGTAGTCATGCACTTTCGGAAGCATTGATACGACCGTATCCGCATGACGATAGGCATAATCCTCTGCTGCTTGCACCAGCATGATGAAGGGATGCCATTTCGACATCCGCCCGAGTTCCATTGGCGTCAGCGGCCATAAGTCATGTATTTCGAAGACGAGTTTCGCACCGGCCAATTTTGCTATCCGGCGCGCGGGCCAAATGTCCATTGGATAGGTGCTCGACGCAATGACCACATCCGGCTTGAACGATGCCGCAATTCGCTTGCTCTCGAAATACAAATGGCTGACGAAGGATGCCATATTGCGCACCCGTCCAATGCCGTTACCGCAATACTCCGGCGTCTCGAGCCACGTGTATTGAATACCGTCGATGGTTTCATTCAGGCGGTTTTGGCCTGCGAGCCGAGGCTGCCGGCTTCGGATGTGAGATTGGGAAGCTGCAACAATCTGCACATTGTGCCCCATGCGCACCCATTCTCGCGCCAGGTAATACGGCCGATACTCCATGCCATAGTACGGCGAACCCGCATAATGATTGACGTAGAGAATGTGCATCGTTTCGACACCCGGCAATCCAGCACGACGATTGAACAACAGGTGCGATTATCATATTTTTAAGACCGCACAAACTGATTAACATCAATCGTAACCAATCCAAGTATTTACCGAGTTTTTCTTCTATTCCATTGAGCGAACTTAAAAAGTCGGCGCCGAAGTATTTTCTCGTGTTTTGATGTGATTTAGCTTTATGCAGCATCAATAACGCTGGTGCCGGCATCGATATCGTCCGATAGAGAACCGATCGCATAGCTCCCAAAAGGAAATGAATCATGGCAATCAATAAAATGCCTAGGATCACATTCCAGGCACACAGTCAGGCCGGCGACGACTGCTGGCATTCGGTCGTGATTTCGCTGTTGCGCGGGCTTGCGGCTATCGAGGTTGCTGCCGCGCACCTGCGCGCGGATGTGTACCCGAGCTTGCGTACGGTCGTGGATCCATCGATCTGGTTCAAAGGATTCACGTTCGCTACCGGCTTTGCGCACCATGCGGTACTGGTGTTTTTCGTCATCAGCGGCTGGCTGGTGGGGGGCAGCCTGCTGGACAAGATCCGGCAGCCCGATGCGATTGTCGGCTATGGGATCGACCGTGTAACACGTCTGTGGACGGTGCTGGTGCCGACCTTCGTGTTGACACTGCTGTTCGGCTTCGCCACCGGGATCGTGGATGCGCAAGACATCGATTTTCATCCTGCCAACGATTACTCCGCCGTGGTGTTCGGCGCCAACCTGGTCGGCCTGCAAACCATCGCCGTGCCTGCGTTCGGCGGCAACTTCCCGCTCTGGAGCCTCGCCAACGAGACCTGGTATTACATCCTGTTCCCGCTCCTGGTCGTGCTGTTGCGCGCACCTGGCCGCGCCCTGCGCGTAGCGTGCGGTGCCACGCTTCTCGTGCTGGCAGCCCTGTTGCCCGCCGCGATCGTCGGCTACTTCGGCATCTGGTTGCTGGGTGTGGCATTTTCGCGGATCCGGATCGAGTGCAGCACCGGGCAGCGCACGGGCTGGTTGATACTGGTCGCCGCGCTGTGGGCGTATTACCGGCTGACTGGCGACATGAACGCGTTCACCCTTGCCAACCTCCTGCCGGATCTCGGGTGCAGCCTGGTATTCCTGGTGCTTTTGTCGAGCCTGCAATTCAAGGCCGCCGCAACGTCCAGGCTGCGGCCGCGCCTGAGCAGGATCGGCACCTTCTTCGCGGAATTCTCCTTCAGCCTCTATGTTGTGCACGTGCCGCTGATCGGCCTGCTGCAGCATTGGACATTGAAGCGCTGGGGGCTGCGCGAGTTGTCGCCGCACGAGCCGCTGCACTTCGCGATCTATCTGGCCATGCTTGCCACATTGCTTGTGGGTGCCTATTTATCATACCGGCTGTTCGAATCGCACACTTACCAGATTCGGCGGCTGCTCAAGCGCATGCTGCTGCAGCGCACTGCCCGCACGCCCGTCGCACCGACCTTTCGCGCCGATTGAAGCCCGCGGACGGCTCGGCGCGCGCATTCAGGGACGGGACGCGATGTCGACCAGGGATTGGCCAAACTGCGGGTAGTTGTGGGCGGCGCTATATTTTTCCTGCCAATCGGCGCGCGCACGCGTCCGGTAGGCCACAGCCGACGCCCTGTCCCGGAAGCGCGCCAGCGCACTGGCGATGGTCGCGACGTCAGGATCGGCCGGGATCAGGATGCCATTGCTTTCATTGACGATTTCGCTGTTGCCGCCAACGTCGGTTGCCACCATCGGAATGCCGACCGAACTCGCCTCCATGAGACTGACAGGGATCCCTTCGCTCGAACTGACGTTAATGAATACATCAAAGGTTTGCTCCCGGTACAGCTTCATCACGTCTTCCTGCGCAAGATAGCCCGTGAACACGACCTCGGCGCGCATTCCCCCCAGCTTCGACTGTGCGTATGCCTGGAGCTCCTCGAACAGCCCGCCGTCCCCGATATGGGTCCACCGGACACTCAGCGATGGGGCTGCCTCCAGCAGGTGCGCAATCGCATCGACGATGAGATGCAGGCGCTTCTCCTCCACGACGAAGGAACACGAGACGACGGAGAGCGCTTCCTCGTGCGGCTGCGCATTCTCGAACCCGGGGTCATCCACGCCGAGGCGCGCGGTGAAGCACTTGCGTGCCGCCGCAGGATGCTCGCGCGCCACGTAGGCCCGGCCATGGTCGGAAATGCTGAAGACAGCGTCGATCCCGGCCAACACCCCCTGCCGCAAGCCTGCATACCCACCGCTGCGCTTGTCCTCGTACAGGTCGCCGCGATGGGCTCGCGACACCACCTTGAGCGAGGGCTGGTACACATTCCGGAAACGGATCGCGCCAGCGATTTCCGGGAACATCCAGTAAAAATAAACGATGTCGATTTTCTTGTTCGCGTACTGAACCTGCTCGACGAGAAAGCGCTCGAACAGGCGGGCGCGGTACAGGGCGCGCGCCAATTCCTTTACGTTCTCCCAGCGGTGCGCGCCGCGCATGACACGCCGCGCATCGTCGAGCCACGCGTAGCGCCACAGTCCTCCCAAGAATGAACTGACCAGCATGAAGCGTCGCTGCATGCCCCAACGCGCATTCGCGTAGTCGAGGTTGACCGGTAGCGAGGTCGGGCGCGGCGCGGCGTCCCGCGAGTAGAAACCCGGCACGAGTTCGACATGCACGAAACACTGGGCAAGATATTCCAGCTCGGCCTTGATGAAGGCTTCATTCCGGCCGTAAGGGTAAGATGTGGTCACCACCAGTATGCGTTCCTGTTTCATTCACTCGTCTCCATCGACAAAGGTCTCGACATCGGTGCGCGCGCCACTCGCCTCCGCCCGCTTCGCGGCCATGATCTTCCTGTACATGACCACGGTATAAAGGGCAGTGATCGAGAACGCGACCGTCGACGCGAGTGCCGCGCCGCTCGTTCCCATGACTGGAATGGCGAGGACGCCGCAGATGGCATTGATCACCAGGCACAAGATAGCGCCTTGGATATTCACTCTTTGAAATCCCATCCCGGCAAGGGCATTCGAGATGATGCTCATATAGCTCCAGGTGACGATCCCGGGCAGCAGAATGATGAACGGTGCGACACTGCCCCGGAAATCCTTGCCGAATGCGAGCGGGATCGCGAATGACGAGATGGCGGCAGCGGCCAGCGCGCCGGCTAACGTCACCTGCACGACCAGTCTCGCAACTTTCGTCACCATGGCTTCCAGCGCCTCCGGAGACCTGCTGTTGGCGGCCGACTCCGGGTACACGATCGACGACGCGGCGCCCGAGAACAGCCACAGCATCTCCGCCAGCTGTACCGCCAATGCGTAGAATCCAGTCGCGGTGGCGCCCAACATGAAGCTGACGAGATACAACGCGAGCCTGTAGTTAAGAAAGGTGATGACATTGCTGACGTGAGCGCGCAGCCCGAACGCAACCGCAGCGCGCAACCGGTACTGGCCGGTGGCGCCAGGCGCGATTTTCCCGAGCCGCGCTTCGCTCATCAGCCAGAGCGACAGTTGGCCGATGATGTGGCACGTCACGACGGCCGCCACGCTGACGCTGCCGGTCAGCCCCAATAAGGCAACCGCGGCGAAAAAAATGAACGGGTGGATCAACAGCGTTCTGTTGTAGGTGTGATAGTCACGCTGGCCCCGGATCATCGACGATGACCATCCTGCCAGCAGCAGCAGCGGGAACAGGAGACTGGCATACAAGGCCAGGCCTTTGTGTATGCCGGGAAGGTAACGGGCGATTCGTTGCTCGCTGCCGGCCGCCAGTACCAGCGCGACGACCACCCATAGCAGGGCTGCAAGAAACCAGTTCGCGGCGCGCATCTGCCGCGGATTGCCGGAACCGGAGCTCAGGTGGTACACGTGGCTCGCACCCATGCCGAGGTTGAGAAATGCGTACAGCGCCTGGGGCAGCAGCATCGCCGTGGCCAGCACCCCGTTACCCGCCGGCCCGAGCAACCGCGCGGTGATGCACATCCCGGCAAAGTACAGGGAACCTGACAGGATCTGGCGGGCGACAGTCGCACCTATGGTGGCAGACAGGTTCAAGTGCGAATCCGGGGATCGCCCCAATGAGAACGCTGCAAACAGGCTTCGCATCATGGTCTTCATCGCTAGGCCGAGTAGCCCAGCTGCGCCGCCTCGTCGATGTACTGCGTACGACCGGCGCCAATTCGCAAGGCCATGTCGTTGAACAGCACCCCGCGCGGCGAAAGGCCTGCATGATTCAGGCGCTTGATCGATTCCGTGATCTCGGCGTCGGTCGTGACGCGCGCGCGCGCGAGGAGGAATATGGCACCGGCGTGATTGCCGATGATGAGGGCGTCGGAGGCCAGCAGGACTGGCGGCGTGTCGATCAGCACCAGGTCGTAGTTGGCGCCGGCGGCTTCGAGTAACGTGCTGAAATTCACGTGCAGCAAAAAGTCCGAGCGGTTCGGCGGCAACGGGCCCGTCGGGATGAAGTCGAGATTCTCGAAGACCTCGTGGTGCACGACGTCTTCGATCCGCATCGATCCATTGATGGCCTTGGACAATCCCTGGTCGCGGCTGACGCCGAAGTAGCGGTGCAGGTGGCCGCTGCGGAAGTCCGCATCGATCAGCAACACCCGCTTGCCGCTGGCCGCCATCACGGCTGCGAAGTTCGTCAGCACGAAGGACCTGCCGAGGCCGTGGGTCGGCCCGGCGAACATGACGATGTTGTTCCTGAAGTGGGGCATCGCGAACTGCAGGGCAGCCCGGAAGCTGCGCAGGCTTTCCACGGCGGCGTCCCCGGGAATGACACGGGCCAGCAGAGGCATGGGCTCCATGCCGCCCCGCGCCTTGTGCATCAGCTTGTCCTGGTTGCTGCTGTGCGGGATCGTGGCATAGACCACACGGGCATGCAGCAAGCGCTCGATCTTCTGCGGATCGTCGATGCCGCCCTTCATCGCATTGCGTGCAAACGCGACCATGGTGCCGAGCAAGAGCCCCGTGACCACCGCGAGCGCGACGATCAAGGGACGGTTCGGCTTGAGCGGCTTTTCGGGCGGCACCGGCTCATCGACCATGCGCACGTTGCTCACCCGGCCCACCGAAATCAGTCGCAACTGCTGGGCCGTGTTCGACAGTGCCGTGTACAGGTCCGTGCTGACCTTGATGTCCCGGGTCAGTCGCGCTTCTTCCTGCTCCAGTGCCGGCAAGGCCTTGATGCGCGCGTTGACTTCATCGATTTCCGCCTGGGCTTCCTTGCGCTGGCGATTGATGGTCGCGATGATCGGATGGTCTTCCGTGAAGCGTCCCAGCAATTCGGTTTTTTTCTGGATCAGGTCGAGGCTGCGGGTGCGCGTCGCTGCCGCCTGCGCGAGCATTTCCTTGGCCTCTTCCTGCAGGTCCACGGTGCCGTGGGTGTTGCGGAATTGGTTGTAACGGTCTTCGGCCTGCTCGAGCTGGCGCTTGAGGATCGGCAGTTGCTGGTTCAGGAAGGCCAGCGACTTTTCCGCTTCCTCGGTCTTGCGCGCCAGATTCTGGCGCATGTACTCGCGCCCGATCTCGCGCAGGACCGCGTAGGTGCGCTGGGCATTCTCGCCCTGCAGCTTGACCTCGATCACGCCGGACTGCTTGCCCTGTTCCGAGATCACGAGGGCGCTCTGGATCGCCTGGATCATGGCCACCCTCGAGATGCGGCGCAGGCGGAAACGCGCGCCGGCCTTCGCCTGGATCCGATCGACCTTCAGCTCGATGGTCCCCTCCGGCGTCGGTACGCGGTAGCGCTGGCCGACGATGCCGTCGAAAACGGTGCGCTGCCCGCCGCCGGAAAAACGGAAGCGCCCGCTCCCCAATGACGTCAGTGCGAACTCGCGGCCCAGCCAGGCCTCGGGTACCTCGAAAAGCGAAACTTCGGCCCTTTCCCCACCCCAGACATAGCCGCCGTAGCCGAACAGTCCCGGTTCGGACAGCGCGCCGCTGTTCTGGTTGGCGAACCAGAATCCGGCGACAGGGAAATACTTCGGCTGCGTGTCGATGTACAGCTGCAGGTTGTCGATTGCGCGCGATACGACCATCCGCGAGCGCAGCAACTCCATCTCGGCGATGGCTGCCTTCTTGGTCTCGAACAGCGACGACGCTTCGCTGAGGATGTTCTTCGTGGCGTTCGGGCTCTCCTCCTCGACGTGTATCAGCAGGTCCGCTTCGAACACCGGCATCGCAAGCAGCGCGTACAGTACGGCTGTCAGCGTGATGAGGGCCGTGATTCCGCCGATCAGCCAGCGGCTGTCATAGAGTGTGTGCAGGTGGCTCTTGAGGTCGAAAGGCGGGTCGTCTGCCCCACCCGCTGTCGCGCGCGGATCGAAAGGGACACTGATGATAGGCGGCGTATGGACCACAGGTGTCAGGGAATGCGACTCGCCGAGGGTGCTCATGGTCATGCTCCTGCAGGGTTCCGTGTGCGTGATCAAGCGTGCGTTCGTGTGCGCGGGTTTCAGGGCCGCGTGGTGGCGCTGACGGCCGACGTCAGTGCGCCCGGAAACAGGAGGCTCAGGTTCCGGTTCCAGTTAGCCAGGGGCGTCGCTGCCACGTAGACGATGTCCTTGGGCTGCAATTCGAAGCCTTCGGCCAGCGCCAGCGAACTGGCCTCGCGGGCGTCGAGCCGGAACACGCGGGTCCGGCCGGACGTCTTGCGCACCACGTAGACCTGCCGCGCATCGCCGCTCAGCGGACTGATGCCGCCGCTCTCGCCGAGCGCCTCGTTCAGCGTGAGGCGCCCATCGTGCATCGTCAGCGCCTTGGGCGTGATGACCTCGCCGGAAACGAAGACCTTGCTTTCGTCTCGCGATTGCACGCGGACCACGTCGCCCGGCTTGAGCATGACCAGTCCGGGATTGATGCCCTTCTGCACGAGGTCGCGCAGGTTGACGCGGTAGCGCTGCTGGCTGCGCTCGAGGACGATCCTGCTCTGGTCGGCGGTGGGCAGCAGGCCGCCGGCACGGTTGAGCGCCTCGACGAGGGTCATCGGGATGTCGTTGATGGCTTGCAGGCCGGGTGCCTTGACCTCGCCGTCGATGTACACGCGCTTGCTGCGGTAGGACTGGACCCGCAACGTGACGTTCGGGCCCGCAAGATACCTGGAAAGTTTCTTCGTCAGGACCGCGCGGGCCTCCTCCTCGGTCAGGCCCTCGACGGGCACGAGGCCGATGAGCGGAAACTGGATGCGCCCGAGATGGTCGACCACGAAACCCGGCGGCGCCGCGTTCGCTCCGCTGGGATCGGGTGCGCCAGGGGACGCGTTTACGGCAGTCCCGGCCAGTTCAGGGTGGTCCCAGACCACGATGGACAGCACGTCGCCGCTGCCGATCGCGTAGGGCGCCGGATTCTGCACGAGCAGCTCGTCCAGGCCCTGGTTGGCCACGTCCTGATGCTGCTGCCGTTCCACGGTGATCAGTTGTTCCGTGATCATTTCTGTCGGCGGCGCGGGTTCGTCGGTCCCCGCTTTGTCCTGCGAGCGGAACTGGATAACGGGGGCGCATCCGCCTAAGGCGAGCGCCAGCAAGGCGGCCGCCATAAATTGCGTAGAGGAAGCTCTCATGATTTGCCTGTCGGAATGTGCTGCCAACCCCTGGCGATCCGAGTCAGGGTAAGCCCGCTACCCGGAATGGCTTTGGCGCACGTCAAACGGCAGGCTCAGGTCAGCATTAACGCCAGCGGCAACAGTTTGCCCGCGAGTGTGCGTATAGGCGGCGGGGAAATAAAAATACCCGCATCGAACTTCGATGCGGGTATCGTTCTCGCTAGTGCGAGATGAGCGGATCAGCGTAAGCCGGTGCGATCAGTACTCGTAAGCGCCGACATCGACTGCCGCGCCGCGCGGACGGGCCACGCCTGCGAAATCGATCACCGGTGCCTTGGCCGACGTGCCGCGGTCGATTGCGGGCGAGCTGCTGTACACGCGGTAGTCGCCGGTGCCGTTCGCCAGGTAATTCCTGAACAGCGGATCCGACGAAATCGAACCGGACACGGAACCTTTCACTTTCCAGCTGGTGCCGCTGCGTGCGACCAGGTTGTTGGCATAACGGTTGTTACCGCCCATCTTGCCCATTTCGATCACGCCGTAAGCACGGTTGTCGTAGACGATATTGTTGGCGACGTAGTTGTTGGCAGAGCCGGTCGTGGTGCCCGCGTCGCCCTGGCCCAGCAGGATACCGATCTTGTTGTGGAACGACGTGTTGTTGACGATCGTCGACGCGGTGGCGCCGTGCCATTGCTGGATACCGGCCATTGCAACGCCCGAGACAATATTGTTCGTGACGACGTTGTTGGCATTGGCGATATAGATGCCCTGGATCGTATTGCATGCGCCGATATAGCGATAACCGATGTTGCGAACCACGTTGCGGTCGATGAGGACGTTACCGACCGGACCATACGTGTCGATCGCTGCGCCGCCGCTGCCGTTGCAGCCGCCGCTGACCGTCAGATCGTGGATGTAGTTGTTCTTGAACGTCAGGTACGCCCCCGAAGCCAGGAGACCGTGACGGCCCGAGCCGGTGATCTGGAAGCCGTCGATATCGACATAGCTGCCGCGCGAGTCCCACGTGATGCCGGTGCCCGACACGACGATCTTGGCGCCCCACTTCACATCCGACACGAAGCGGATACGCGCGCTCGAGGTGCCGCTCTTCCGGGTCACGATGCCGGCATTGCTTAAGGAAGGTGCCGACACATAATATGTACCAGCGGCAACGTGGACCGTCGATCCAGCGCTTGCCAGCGCGTCCGCACGCGTGATCGTCTTCACTGGCGCTGCCTGCGTGCCTGGGTTGGAATCGGAGCCCGTGGGCGATACGTAGATGTTAGTGGCTGCAACTGCGCTCCCACCGACTGCCAGCAACGCGACAGCGCCAAAGCACGACAACAGGTTGATACGAACGTTCGGAACAAGCTTGACTGCGTTTTGCATTTAACTGCCTCAACAAGTGAAAGGAGTAGCTTTGAGGCGTGGAAACTTCCTAAGTTCAATGAATTTGCAGAAAAATTTTTTAGGAGTAACAAACAATACAAAGAAATTTCCCCTGCGAAAAATTTCTTAGGAGGATATTCATTTATTGTTTGCTATCCCGTGACGCAGGCGTGGGACGGTCGCTGAAGGGCTGGACGGTGGGAATGCTGGACGAGCGACATGAACGCTGAAACATGTCGCATGCTTCAGCGTTCGAATGAGAACAGGATTGGTCGCGGCTCTGTGGCCGCGCCGACCACGGAGGTCAGCGCATCTCTTCCATCAGCCGCAGGGCACCTGCGAAACGCCACACGCGCCGCAGTTCGATCACATCGTAGTTCGCCGCGACGTTCGGCGGAAACGCCGAGTAACGCGCGTTCAGGCGCACGATGCGGCGCACGAAGTCGTCGATGTCGGCTCGGCCGCTGGAGCGCAGGATGGTCACGTCCTCGACACTGCCGTCGCTCCGGATGGCCACGCTGACGATGGGATCGGTGCGCACCACGTCGGCCGACAGTTGGGCGTCGCTCAGAACGGCGTTACGCTCGATTTTCTGGCGCACGCTGTCCATGTACATGCGCAGCGGAATGTCGTGGCGCGCCGCCTCGGCCAGGGCGCGCCGAACGGCACGTGCCGCGTCCTCGGCGGGCTGCACGGCCCGCGGCACGGGTTTCAGGATGTCGATGCCGCGCGTCATCTCGCGCGCACGCGAGGCCAGGTCGCTGCCCAGCGCGCCGCGCGGGAACGTGCCGTTGCCGCGCCCGGCGCCATCGCCGCTGCCGCCGTCCGCGCCTGCGCGCGCGGGGCCCGGTGCCGCGGCGTCGGGAACGGCACGCTCGCGTGCCTGGCGGGCCTGCTCCTGGGCCAGTCGGGCGTTCTCTTCCGCCTGGCGCCGTGCCGCCTGTTCGGCCTGGGCATGTTCCTGGCGCGACCTTTCTTCAGCGAGCCGGCGGGCCCGTTCCTGATCCGCCAGCTGTTGCCGGACGGTCTCCTCCGCGCGGCGTTGCTCGGCCAACTGCTGCGCGCGCGCCTGCTCGGCTTGCTCGATACGCTGCTGCTCGGCCAATTGCCGCGCCCGCTCCTGCTCCGCTTGCTGAATACGCTGCTGTTCGGCCAGCTGTTGTGCCCGCTCCTGCTCGGCTTGCCGGATACGCTGCTGTTCGGCCAGCTGTTGTGCCCGCTCCTGCTCGGCTTGCTGGATACGCTGCTGTTCGGCCAGCTGTTGTGCCCGCTCCTGCTCGACTTGCTGAATGCGCTGCTGTTCGGCCAGCTGTTGTGCCCGCTCCTGCTCGACTTGCTGAATGCGCTGCTGTTCGGCCAGCTCTTGTGCCCGCTCCTGCTCGGCTTGCCGGATACGCTGCTGTTCAGCCAGCTGTTGTGCCGTTTCCTGCTCCGCCTGCCGGATACGCTGCTGCTCGGCGAGCTGCTGCGCCCGCTCCTGCTCGGCCTGCCGAAGGCGGCGCTGCTCTTCCCGGCGCCGCTCTTCCTCTTCCTGGCGTACCCTCGCCTGCGCTTCCTCGGCCGCGCGCTGCCCGGCCAGCGCCGTCTCGTATTGCGCGGATTGCTCGGCGAGACGCTGGCGTTGCTGCTCGGCCTCGGCCCGCAGCCTGTCCTCGGCCTCGGCCCGCAGGCGGGCTTCGTCCGCTTCGCGCCGCAGCGCCCGCTCCTGCTCGCGTTCTTCCGCCACGCGGGCGCGCTCGGCCCGTGCGGATTCTTGCGCCATCGCATCGTCCTCGACGGGTGCATCGGCCTCGGCCGGCGGCTCGGCGCGGGCCACCGGGTCTGGCACGGGATCGGGCTCGACAGCCGGCAGCGGCACGTCGAACGTGTTGTCCTGATGGGTTTCCTGAGCGATCACCCGCGTGTGCAATCCGTCGGCCACGCGCGTGGCAGGCGGTTTGCGGCGGCGTTTGACGACGCGCCGCGGCGGCGGCGCGGGCGTGGGTGCCGGTGCCTTGGGCGCCGGTACCGGCACGACGGGATCGACGACCGTGAAACCGTGGCGCGCTGTGGCCGGCTGCTTCGGCGGAAAGGGCAGCGGCGCCGCTGCGGCGGGCGCAGATGTGGCTGCGGCGGGCGCAGGTGCGGCTGCGGCTGCGGCGGGCGCAGGTGCGGCTGCGGCGGGCGGCAACGCAGGTACCGGCGGCGGTGGCACGGGCGACGGGGCCGGCGCAGGCACCGCTGGCGTCGTCAGCCGGACCGATATCGGACCGCCGGGTCCCGGCCGTAACCCGGGAATGCCGAACTGCAGGGACAGTACGAGGGCATGCAGCAGCAGGGAAACCAGCACGCCCATTGCCAGCCTGCGCTCGGACGCATCATTGGATAGCACAGGTCGTACCGCAGTGGCATTGGGCATGCTGGTCGTGTCGCGTCAGGAGATGAAGAAATGAAATGTTGCTGTATTGATAGCACAGCTTACACGCGACAGTAAAGGGGGCGCGCGCAAATGGGGGCGCGCACGGTTCGGAACGCTGTTTGCAATCCCGGCTACAATGAATTGGACCGATCAGCAGCCAGAGGTTCGCATGTCGCCAGGATTTATTTTCGCTACGGGTATCGAAAACAGCATCCCCACGATCGACAACGGTCGCGTGCGTATGGACGAGATGGAAAAGTGCGGCCACTACAAATACTGGCGCACGGACTTCGACCTCGTGCAGGAACTCGGGTTGAAAGTCCTGCGCTACGGGCCGCCCTTGCACAAGACGTGGCTCGGGCCCAAGCGCTACGACTGGGAATTCGCCGACCTGGCGCTCAACGACCTGCGCCAGCGCAACATCGCATCGATCGTCGACCTGTGCCACTTCGGCGTGCCCGACTGGATCGGCAACTTCCAGAATCCGGATTTTCCCGAATTGTTCGCCGAGTATGCCGGCACCTTCGCGCGGCGCTACCCGTGGCTGCAGTTGTACACGCCGATCAACGAGATGTCGATCTGCGCCCTCTTCTCCGCCCTGTACGGCTGGTGGAACGAGCAGTTGACGACGGACCGCGGCTTCGTCACGGCGACGAAGAACCTCGTCAAGGCAAACATCCTGGCCATGCATGCGATCCTGCAAGTGCGTCCGGACGCCCTGTTCGTACAAAGCGAATCGACGGAATACTTTCACGCCGAAAGCCCGTCCGCCATCGGCCCCGCCGAGCTGTACAACGCCCGCCGCTTCCTGTCGCTGGACCTGAATTACGGCCGCCGCGTCGATTCCGAAATGTACGAATACATGATGGACAACGGCATGACGCGCGAGGAGTATCACTTCTTCCTGAACAATAATCTGAAGCACCACTGCATCATGGGCAACGATTATTACCAGACCAACGAGCACTATGTGTCGGCGGACGGGCTGACGCGGGCGGCGGGAGAGATTTTCGGCTATGCGGTCATCACGCACCAGTACTACAACCGCTACCGGCTGCCCGTGATGCACACGGAAACGAACTTGTGCGAAGGGCCGCGCGGCGACGAGGCCGTGCACTGGCTGCGCAAGGAGTGGGCGAACGTCCTGCGCGTGCGCAACAACGGCGTGCCGCTCGTCGGGTTCACCTGGTATTCGCTGACGGACCAGGTCGACTGGGACACGGCCCTGCGCGAGAACAACGGCAACGTCAATGCGCTGGGCCTGTTCGATCTCAACCGCAAGATCCGTCCCGTCGGCATCGCCTACAAGGAGCTCGTGCGCGCGTGGATGGAAGTGCTGCCGACGCAAAGCGTCTGCCTGCAAGTGCCGATCGTGATGCCGCACGAATTCCAGCGCCATGTGCCGCCGCCGAGCGGCTGGCCATTCGACGACGACGCAACCCTGGCGCCGCGCACCGAAGAGCGCGAGTAATCGATTAGTGTTCGCTGGGCCCGAACGTGTAGGTATCGCCGTGCGCCAGGTAAACGACCTGCTGGTCGAGTCCGGCCGCTTTCACTTCCCGTGCGAAGTCCGACAGCGGGGACTTGAACACGTCGTAGTCGTCGTAATGGATGGGAATCGTCTTTTTCGGCTGGACGATCTGCATCAGGGTCACGCCGTCCTTGCCGTCCATCGTGACCTTGAAGACACCCAGGATGCGCGTGCCGCCCAGGTGCAGCAGGGCCAGATCGACACCGGGAAACCGCTGCGGGATCGCCTTCAGGTCGTCGTAAATCAGCGTATCGCCGCTGACATACATGCGATAGGCCGGGGCCGCCGTGTTCGGGCCGAAGTCGAGGACCGATCCCATCACCGAGGGCAGCAGCGCCTGCATGCCCGCCTTGCCGTGGCGGCCCGGGGCTGCCGTGATGCGCAGCCGGGCCTCGCCTTTTTCGACGTCGATCCGGTCCCACGTCGACAGGCCGAACGTGCGCTGGAAGCCCATGTCCTTGAGCTTGTTCGCCGCCGACTTGGTCGTAATGATGGGAATGTTCTTGTCGAGTTTTTCCTGCACGAGCTTGTCGAAGTGATCCTCGTGCAAGTGCGACAGCACGACGAGATCGATCGGCGGCAACTGTTCGAGAGTCAGGGCAGGATTCGTGAGGCGTTCGGACGTGATGCCGTAGCCGAGGTGCACGTGGTCGCCCTTGTGCAGGAAATTGGGATCCGTCAGGATCGTGAAGCCCTGGTAGCGGATCAGCACCGTCGCGGTGCCGATGAACTGGACGGTGCCGTTCGCTTCAGCGGGCGCGCCCGCCGGTGGCAGCCTGAGCGCGAGCGTGGCGGATTCGGGCGCCTTCGTTTGCGCGTGTGCGACCGCGCAACCCGACAGGAACATCATCATCGTCAACACCGCCCGGACCATCACCATGTCGCCTCCTTGCCATTGTCGAGTCAAGACTAGCATGGGGGTTTGCACGCCGGCGTTCGCTAGCCTGCAGTCAACGAAAGGATGGGGGATGGCCTGCCCAGCTGGGTTCGAACCAGCGACCCTCAGCTTAGAAGGCTGATGCTCTATCCAACTGAGCTATGGGCAGTACGTTGATTTTTATAGATTTTATGTAAGTCTACTGATGTCCGCAAATGTTCGCTTTGCGGAGCGCTCCGCAAACTATTTCACCGGCCGCACGATTTTACCACGCCGCAAGTAGTGCTTCTGGGTCGTTTTAACACTGTCATGACCAAGCAGATCGCTCGCCGCTTGTTCGCCTCGCTCGGCAGAAGTATCGTCCGCAGCCTTCGCCCGAAGGTCGTAAAACCAAAATTCCTTGATGGCCTTGGCCAGCTCGGGATATTTCTCGGTTGCCGCCTCCTTGGCCTTCGCGAAGTGATCGCGCAGAATCTGCTTCGTCATCGGCTGGCCGTCGCGTACCATCAAGATCTGTGCGTGCACGGTCTTGTGGCCAGCCTTGCGCACTTGGATGCGCGCGATCAAGTCCGCGAGCTGGCCAACGATGGCGATCCGAAGGCGCTTGCCGGTCTTTCCTTGGTCGATCGATAGCGTCCCATCCTCGATGTCATCCATACGCGCCTTGAGCGCGTCGCCCGGGCGCTGGCCGGTAAAGTATGAAAAGTCCATCGCCTCTCGAAGTGCTTCGCTCGCACAAGCGCGCACGGCGTCGTACACCTCATCGGTAACATACACCTCACGTTTCTTCAGCGAGTGTCCTTCGATCCCGATGCAGGGGTTCGGAGCATCCGTATATCCCCATCCTCTAGCATGGTTCCAAAGCGTTGAGAACAGGCGCTTACATCGGTTTGCCGTCGTAGGCTTGTCGGCATGCTTGTCGAGGAAGGTTCGGATACTGATGGGCCGAAGTTGCTCAAGCTTCGCTTTCGCAAACGACTCCCGAAGATGGTTCATATCGGCCTTATGCGTGCGCTGCGTACTAATCGCGAGTTTCGGTAGCTCTTCAGCCACGTATCGTTCTATGACGTCACCGAATGTAGGTGAGTCAAGTCGCTTGGAACACTGGTGCTCGGCGTACTTCCTCAGCGCGAGAAAATAATCATCGCCCAGCGGTATTTCCTTGCGTGGCTTTGCGCCAGTGTCCAAGTAGTAGTACACCTTCCCGCTGCGCTGCACACGCTTGCGCATGTGCGGCGGCAGGTTAGCGTTAGTCGTCGGTTTTCTTCCCATTATCACTTTACAATCCACACCGGCAGTTCTGCCTTGGGCGCTTCCATCGCCGCCCGTCCTTGCGCTGCCCATGACGGCACCACTGGCTTGCCCGATGCGTTAACGTGGAACGGCAGGCCCATACGGCGCAGCGCCTCGATCTGCTTCGACTTGATCTTGCGGCCGGTCAACTCGGCCAACTCATCAGGCGTCAAAAACATGGCCATAGTTCACCTCAGTATCTGGTCCCGGACACGCGCCGAGAAGTATAAGGAGCGGGGGCATCAAGATGTTTAGGGGCCCTTTCCTCGGCTGGAAGCGCTGGCACACTGCTAACCGGCTCGGAAGATTGGAGGAACGGGATGTTGGGGGTCTCGCCTTTCAGCGCAGCATACGCCAACTGCACCTTGGCCGATGCAATGATCTTTCCGGCCGTGTTGTTGATCTCTACTGCATCTTTTGCCTCCATGGTTCCGTCACGCAGCTTGTTGAACACGTTGATGAGATCGTTACGGATATCGGTGATTGTGGTCATTTACGGCCCCTTATATAACGATAAATCATTATTTGCACTCTCTTTAGATCAATAAGTTCTTTGCTGACGAGATTTCTATCGATCCTTAGCGCAGTTAGAACATAGTTATCGCTCAGTGCTTCGCTCTTTTGTTTCGCCAAGACTCGTTGCTTCGGCAGTCTTGATGCACGATTACGGTGTTGAGATTCAAGCTTCATTGCTTTCCATCGGTCAGGATTCTTTTCTGCCCAGTCTTTCCTACCTGCTGCCTTCTTTTCTGGATTCGATTTACCCCAACGCCTAGTGTCTGCTTGATTGCATGGCTTACACCACGCCCTTAATCCATCCTTTTTTTGCTTGTGGACACCAAACATATTCAAGGGCAGGTTCTGCTTGCACTTGGAGCATGTCTTAGTGGTATGGGTATCCATGCGTCATCCTGTTGTCCTCTACCTCGAATGCCCCGTTCTTCAAGTTCTCAATTGCCTGAGCCAACTGCGCCTCAGATATCGGCGGGTAGAAATCGAAATGCGTTACGCCTTGATCACCAGCTTCCAACAGCTTGTCTAGAACAATACGTTCTATGGTTCCTTTTTTTGGCATCTCGTTCATTGTCATTCCATCCCCGATTCCTCGAACCTGCGTCTGTCGCCTCGGAACATCATCGCCAGCGGCATCGGTCGCACGGTCGTCCTGTTGCGGCGCTCGTAGTCCAGCCGGCGCCGGTCGTGTGTCGGGCTGGTGAAGTACGACGACACGCTTCGTCGTCGATCGGTACCGCGCTGATTCATTGCTTCCTGCATGTGCACTCCCATCGTCCTTGATTGCTGTTGCAGTTGCACTGCGGCAGGTCCATGAGAATCTCCCACATGAGACGCCAGATGGTCAGGGCCCACATGGCGGCTCCTTGGCTGCGATAGCAGCGTCGATAACTTTGTCGAAGTCGTCGTACAGCCACGCTGACGTCATACCCTCAAAATCCGGGCAGTCGTCCCGCAGCCAGCGATAGCGTGCCGCATCTGCCCGCAGCCGCTCGACTTCGGCGATCAGTTCAAGCACAGTAGCGGGGCAAGCAGCGGCGATGTAGCGGGCATTGGCTTTGACGACGTGATCGGATATCTTTCCTATTTCCTCGTCGCCGCGCTCGGATTGCGCGACAGGCATATCGGCCACGGTGGACCATATTTGACCGCAGCTGCATCCGCCGCGATCATGCCCGCATTCTCGCCACGGTCCAGCAGTTGCCACCAGTGCCAGCGCCTTGAGCTTGTCGGTGTCGATGGTCATGCGGGCTCCAGTTCTTTTGTTCTCATATACGCCGCTGTGCTTTCTTCGCTTTTCGTTTCGCGCCGGTATTCATCCCAGGGCGTCCTTTTGTAGGTCCGTGTTATCACCCAGCGCTGGAAACATTTCAGGTCGACGCGCTTCTCGTTGTAGACCATCGGATATGGATCGATGCCGAGCGCGACCATCTTTTTGAAGCGGTGCCAGATGCGGTCCCAGTTCTCCAGCGGGTCGAATCCGATCAACATGTAGGCCATCAGGTTCGTTGGCGGAATGCCGGCTTTCGCCAAGCGCTCTACGCCGGTGAAGAACACCTTTTCGTCCTTCAGGTTGTCCCAGGCCGTGTACAGTCGGCGGCGAGAGAACTTGGTGTCGCTGTATTTGATCGTGGCGAGTGCGGCGGCGGCATCGTCGGTGATGAGCCGAGTGTTTATACCCTGTGAGAAGCACACCTTGAAGTCGCCTTCGCGGATCTCGTCCACGACATCGCTGTAGTTTGGTTGGCCGAAAAAGTCGTTGTCGAGCAAGTGAATATGCTTCGGGTACGGATCGCCGCGCCAGATGTCGGCAATGGTTCCAACCGAGCGGTTCTTGCCTTCCTTCTGCGGTACCACGCAAAACTTGCACTTCATCCGACAGCCGCGTTGCGTGAAGCCGATTGATGCGGTGAAGTCGTCATAGCCCTCGTAGTCGTAGAAATGGTAGTCGCCGATCAGTTGCTCGATCGTCGCGCCAGATCCTGTCCCGGTGCCGCCGACGATGGCATTCGGCCACTGCTTCATAAAACGATCCAGCCGACCGGCGCTGAACGAGAAGATGCACGAGCCGTAAACCACGTCGTAGCCATCAGGCTCGAACAGGTCGCGCTCGATGTGCCGGGTGATGTTTACTCGGTCGCCCCGCGCCTTGTGCCAGTGCGCCAGGCGCATCAGAGCAACATTCGGCAGCGCACCGTCGATCTGCGTGATACGGACCGTTTTCACGCTCCCTCCTTTCCTTGTTGAGGGGAAGGAGCGGCAGCGAGCATGTCCTGCCACGCGTACAGAGCGCGCCCAATTGCCTCGTGAAAGGTTGTGGCTTCGGTTTCTTCGCCTTCTACGATCGCGGTGTGCTTCGCGCCCGCCTTGGCCATATCCATCGTCGGCTCGATCGGCACCAGTTTCCAGCCCTCTGGCGCTGCCCCAGCGGTGCGACCGTCGATGTAGGCGATGAGGGCGACCCATGCCGACTGCACTTGCTCTGCATCCTCGCTTTGGTAATACTCCCGCGCGGACAGCCAATGGCCGACCTTTGCCTGGAACTCTGGTGTATCGATGCTCTGCGTCTGCTGCTGGGCGCAACCATCCGGAATTTCCGGAGAGTTGGCGCGCGCTGCTCGATCCGCTGCGATGGCGTCGCGTACCTTGGCCGCGCTGTATGCGGTCGGCGCCCCGAACATGTCGCCAGATGCGTGCACGTCCGGCGGCGGCAGGCCGTCATCTCCCACTACAGGGGAGGCGCGGCGATCGTTCCATGCAGCGATGGCTTTCGCTTTCCAGTGGGGCACATCCTTGTAATCGGTGCGCACTTCCGGCCCGACTATGCAGCATTGCAGAGCACCGTACTTCACGCCATCGGTGAGGCGGAATGAAGCGTCGTTGCTCACGTCCGGCACTTCTCCGCACCACGGGCACGGCGCAGCGCGCTCGGTTTCCATCTTCAAATCAACCATTCTTCTCTCCTTGCGTGTCGTGAGATGCCGCCTTGGCTGCGCGGTCATCGCTGTAGCACGTAATGTCGCGGTGGTTGTTGGTGATCGAGTACAGGCGCCCGTCGACAAGCTTGGCGCACTGTTTGATCCACGATTCGCCAGCGAGGAATTTGCGCACGATGAAGTAGACGTTCTTCGTCTTCGACAAGATGATTTCCTCCTGCTCGGTGCCGGGCTCCAGCACGTCCTTGACCTCTACCGGCGCGATGAATTCGTTGCTGCGCTTGACCAACAATACGTCGCCGGTACGGATCTGGCCGTAGCCAGTGATTGGGATCAGGTTCACGCGACACCTCCTTTCTTGCCTTGGGATGCGGACATGGCGGCGAGATTCTTGGCTTCCTGCTCGACCAACTCGCGGGTCGCGCCGAGCCTGTCGCCATCGGCCCACTTCATCAGGCAATTGACCCACACGGCGTCATCCTCACCGTCGCCGCCCTCGAAATGAAGCTGTATGCCAAGCTCTACGACTTTGCGAAACAGCGCAGCATCCCGCGCATCGCCTGCTTGCGCTGGAGCGGCGAAGTTCCGGGACGTCTCGATGGCGATCAGGGTCGTGCCGTCCGATCCGGTCTCGCCGGTCAATTCCGCAAAAATCCGATTGCCGGCGTCATCGTCGCAGGTGCTGACGTCGACGGATACGGTTCTACCCGCAAGCGCTTCGTTCGAGTTCTCTTGAGCGGGCAGCGGTGCGCGGGCGAGGGCTGCGACAATAGCGCGGGCGGCTTCGATAGGGATTGCGGGTCCGTTCTCTCGTGCCACTTTGCAAACCAATCTATCCAGCGCAGCATCCCGGCTGGGTGCTGGGGCGCAGCTATCGAGATAGGCAATCAGCGCCTCCCACGCTTCGTTCGACGCCTCTCGGTTGTTATCGCTGCCGTCCTGATCGCACGCCAGTTCGGCTGCTTGGTGCGCCGAAAGCAGGTTGAGAAACTTCCCATCACTGGCGAAGCTAACGCTTGCCGTGGCGTCCTTCTCGGCGCTACAGGTCGCGCACGGGCACTGCTGGTCCGCCCTCGTCGCGCCGTAGCATCTTTGCTGTGAGCTTGCCGTGGTGGCCGCAGGGGATGCGTAAACAGGCATGGCATCAAGCGGTACTTTACCCTTCCAAAGCTGCACACTCGGGCTGTTAATTTCACCCTTGCGCTCCAGCCACTCCATCTGCTCACGCGACACATAGCCAATCGGCTCGACAGCCGCCCCGTCCTTCTGGCTGACTGCGGGCGATGCGAGAACCGGCGCTGTAACGACGTGGTATGTGCCGTCCTTGAGCGTACTAAAGTCGCCCTTGGTGAATTCGATACAGCCATCCTCAATCCAGAAGCCCAACACAAACTTACTCGGTTCATCAACAGTTTTATCAAGTGCGCGCTCGTTCGTCGCTTCGGTAACGCTCGGCTCTGCGCGGCGGGCGAGGTCGATCAGTTGGAGCGCGCCTGACGTGACTTTATCTGCCAGCGCGAAATGCTCTTTCGTGAACACGTTCACGCCACGTAGCTCGCGCGCCAGTGCTTCCAGCTTGTCCAGGTCGATGCCTGCGGTAGTGGTCTGGTTCATTTCGATCCCTTCTCGGCTTTGTCGAGCGCGGCGATGCGTTTGTTCATGGTTTCCTGACGCTTGGCGATGTTGGCACGCGCCTTCTCGATCAGGTCACGGCCCGCTGCGATAGCGGCGTCTTTATTCGGATGCAGCTTTTCAAAGTGATAAGACTTGCCGTCCGAAGCCAAATCCCAACTCTCGAACATGGAGCTGTATGGATGGGACCGCTGGGTGATCGTGAGTTCCTTCGGCTTGAAGGACGGCAGCAGCACCCAAGCTTGGCGCGGGTATTGGCGCTTACTCATGATCGCCGCTCCTCTCTGCGCTGGCCGGGGTCAGTCGCTCGATCTCGGCTTTTGCCGATTCGATGGTGAAACACTCCGTGTTTGAGACGGTCCAGAAGTTGGAGCGGTCGACGCGCCGCGCCCAGTCCGTCACGAGCGATTCAAGTTCCGCTTCCTCTGCCGGGGTGACGTCCTCAAGGTACGTCTCGGCGAACTCGCCGCACTCGTCGTATGCCTGTTCCTTCAGGCCATCGATGATCACGCCTGCATTGCCTTTGCCGGTGAACCGCACATTTCGTCCGATCCAGAACTGGCTCGCGCCATCATCGGCCGCCTCAACCTCAGCCAACGCGTGCTGAAGGATTGCCAGCCGCGACGGCTCCGGGTCGTGGTAGCGTTCCTCGTCGGTGCTATACGACCATTCCTCGGCCTGCGCCTCAAGCGCTGCATGGGCGCCTTCCTGCGATGCGGGGGCGGCGGTCGTGCCTTGGCGCTCGTATTGCCTGCCGTACCGCCAGCCGTGCAGGAAGAAGCCGAAGTAGTTGAAGTGCTCACCGACGGTCCATCCATTGGTGCCGACATCACGCTTGACCTGTCCCCACGCCCAGCCGTGCGCCTGCTTGTCGTCCATGTAGGTCCGGTTGCCTTGCGAGTCCTGCACCTGCTCGGGCGCAGCGGGTGCTGCTGCGCTGGGAGCGGCGAGGTAGGTCTTGCCAGCCGCCACGAGCATCTTGAACACGTCCGAGTGGCGCACCAGTGCGCCCGGCTCGTTCAGTCCCCACAGGACCGGCAGCGCGGAGAACTCATCCAGCAGCCGGCCAATCGCGGGCACCTGTTCCGGTACTGCTGGAGCGGCCTGCGCCTGGCGAGCGAGGTACGCGGCAATCGCAGCGCGCTCGATGTCACGAGCAAAGTCAACGAGTCCGGTTGCGTCGAAAGTGACCGGGCCGTACAAGCCGTTGCGGTTCGCCTCATGCTCGGCGGCCAGATCGTAAATCGCGCGCTCATCCGTCAGATCGGCGGTCTGCTTCTCTGCTGCGGAGACTGGAGGCAGCGCTTTTGCGATCATCTGCAGCGTACCGGCGACGACGTACTGCGGCGGCTCGGTGTTCGGGATCGCGGCCAATGCGCTCGACACGCCCATGTACTCCAGCAGTTCTGCGCC
The DNA here is from genome assembly GCF_047302885.1 of Massilia sp. CT11-137. NCBI lineage: Bacteria > Pseudomonadati > Pseudomonadota > Betaproteobacteria > Burkholderiales > Oxalobacteraceae > Massilia > Massilia sp. CT11-137. The sequence goes on along the minus strand of NZ_JBKYMP010000002.1, from coordinate 2,062,527 downwards.
GGCCGTAGCAAACGCGTTGGCGAGCATCGTGCGCTGCGCGGTGAATTCTCGGTTGCTCATGCTGTCTCTCTTTCAGATGAAGCCCATCAGGCGATCGATTACCGCGTCCAGGTCGTCGCGGGTGTAGTTGATCAGGATGCGTTGCAGGATCACGTTGCAGGTCGCGTTGTACAGAGCGTCGAATTCGTCCTGATCCATGCTTGCAAAGCTGATCGACTTGGCCGTCAGGCGCGTCTCGCCCTTGAGATTCACGGCCATTTCGTAGAAGCCGGCGAGTACGACGATATCGTTGCGGAACTGGTCGAAGTTCTTGCCGACGACCTGGCCCTTGTAGGTCGCTTCAACCGGCTCCCACGCGTCGAATGCGACGTTCAGCAGTGCGAAGTATTTGCGGTGGTGCGCCGGGTTACGGTGCCGCTTGATCGCCGCGGTGACACCCTGCCCCAGCTTCAACTTGCCGATGAACTCTGCCGCCTGCGGATCCGCCGGGATCAGCGCGCCGCCGGGTGCTTTGGTCAAGACGAGCTCTTTCATGCTATTTGATCTCCAGTCGGGTGCCCTGTGCCAGTAGCGCGCCGGGCACATCATGGCCGTCCTGCAACGCAGCCTTGATCGCAGCCTTGTCCGGCGTAGCTGGTGGCGGCTCGGGCCGCTTCATGAACTCGGCCGGGATCAGGGCGGGTTCGAACACGTCGACGGCGACTGGGTTCTTCTTGATCGCCAGCGCGAAGTGCGGGCACTCGATCTTCGTCACGCCGGCCACTTCCATGCACGTCTTTGTGTACTCGCGCAGGTGCTCGACGCGCTTCTCGATCGCCTTGCGGCGCGCGGCCATCTCCGCCTCGGCCGACTTGATCGCGGAGGCGGTCGCGTCGAGATTCTTGATCGCGTAGGCCACGTTCTGTGCCTTGACCTCCAGCGGATACGATTCGGCCTCGATGGTGTCCGCGATCGCCTGCGCGTCGTCCTGTGTGTCCATCAAGCGTTCGACCATTGCGCGGTGTTCCTGGGCGATGGTGTAGAGAGAGAGTCCGTTCATACTTGCTCCGCGAGTTGTTGGGTCAGTTGTGCTTTGCGCTCGCTGGCGTGCTTCTGGAGCGCCTCTTTGCTATTCGGGTACATGGCGACGCCAGCTTTCAGGTGCTTCGCGATGTCGTCGACCGTCGCTGCGCCTTTAATCGCGTTCACGGCGTTAGCAAGGCCCATGCTGTCCGGTTTTGCTTCGCGGGTCGACTTCGTGGCTGCGTTACCGTCATCGTCTTCCGGAGCGATGCCGCAAGCGGCCATTAGCGAATAGCGGCGGGCGTAGGTCAGCGCGGATCCGTAGCCTTGCGGGTCTTGCTTCGATGCCGGGACATGCAGGCGCCCACCCTCCAGGCACTCGCCAGATTCATGGATGAACACCGTCTCGACGGTCACGCCCGTCATGTCCTCGTAGGTGCGCTGGATCAGGCCAATGCCGTTATTGTTCAGCGCATCGAGCACCGCTTCTACACATCCCGACAAGTCGACGTAGCGGCTGCGGAAAGCCGGGTTCGTGGCCGTTTTCAGGGCGGGCGCGAACTCCTTCTGCGCCTTGACGAATGCCCCGTAGATTTTTGCTTTGTCCGACATGGTTGCCTCAGAATGGTAGGTTGTTCTCTCGTACGTACTGCTCGTGCTGCTGGCGTTCCTGCTCGGTCATCACCGGGCGCCAGGGTTCGCCAGTCGCCGGCTTGACCGGCATCGGCGGCCACAGGGTCCGGCGCCGTGCCATCTCTTCGTACTGCTTGAGCGCGTCGGCTGCGTCTGCGTTGTTCATCAGGGCCTCCACATAGGGGTCGGTTCGTTCATCTCATCCAGCTGCTGCACTTCCGCCAAGATGAACAGGAAGGCCAGCAGGAACACGAGGGCTGCGGCGGTGTGGCGGATCATGGGAACTGAGCCTCCAGCACGCCGGCCAGCACGATCAGGGCGCCCAGCGCGGCGAACATGACGCCAGGGTGCTTGTCAGTCCACGACATACCGTCCAGGAACAGGCGGTCCATTACGCTGCGGCGAGCGAAGCGGGCGGCGATCATGCGGCGCTCCCGGTGGCTTTGGCGATGGCGGCGCGGGCCGCGTCGATGCGCGCTTGCGTGTCAGGACCGCCGATGTGGTTGCCGACCGCATCGGGCAGAAGCGCCTGCAGGGCTTCCAGCAGATCCGGCGCCGCAAGCATCGTATTTGCGGCCTCGATCAGCATCCGGTGCTGTTCGGCGTAGGCGCCGTCCTGATTTACCGTCATCAGGCTCTCGGCCGCACGATTGCGGCGCGCGGCGACCTCCTTCCGCAACTGGCCGACCCACAGCGGGCCGAGCGTCGATACGTCATCCATCATTGCTCCTCGTTCTGATCCGGCGCCGCCGGCGGTTGGTTTATTGGTGCGGTGCCTGTGCCGCTTCGATATCGCGGGCAAGCTGCAGCTCGCTCTCGACAGCCCGCAGCGCGATGTCCAGCCCGGCGACCAGCCCTTCTGTGAAGTTGTCGGTGTGGCTGTGCTGCGTGTTGCGAGCGGCGCGGATGCACCTGCTCAGCGCTTCCAGGCTCCGCGTCGTGGTCATGGCGCTCATATCAGCACCCCGATCGTCCGATCCCACGCCATGCGCTCGAGACGTGCCCAGCGCGCCTGCTCCTCGCGCACCTGCTCCATGCGCTCGACCTGCTTGATCGCGAGGTTTTCCGCATCCGACTCGATCACCTTGTCGCGCACTTGGATGAACGTCAGTTCGCCGGTCACGAGCTTGTTCAGGTCGTCGTAGGCAAACGCGAGGTAGTCGGTAACGCAGTCGCCAACTTCGCGGATCGCGGCCTTGTCGCCAGCTGCGATCAGGGCCTTCGTGTAGGCAGCGTTCTTTTCGAGCAGCTCGGCGATCTTCGCGTCGCGGGCCTCTTCGAGGGACATGCGGGCGTTCATGCGGCCTCCGCTGCGCGAGACTCGGTACGCGCGCAGATACGGCGCAGCTCGGCTTCTTGTGCTTGTTCGGCAGCGTCCCTGGCAGCGTCCCTGGCAGCGTCCCTGGCAGCGGCCCTGGCAGCGGCCCTGGCAGCGGCCCTGGCAGCGGCCCTGGCAGCGGCCCAGGCAGCGTCCCTGGCAGCGTCCCAGGCAGCGGCCCAGGCAGCGTCCCTGGCAGCGTCCCAGGCAGCGGCCCTGGCAGCGGCCCAGGCAGCGTCCCTGGCAGCGTCCCAGGCAGCGGCCCAGGCAGCGTCCCTGGCAGCGTCCCAGGCAGCGGCCAGTTCTTCGTCCGTTGCCTCGCCATTCGCGTGACGCTCCGCGACGTTCAGTGCGTTCTTGCTGCGCTCGTCGGTCATCAGGTGCTCAACCTGACGTGCGCACCACACAGCGAACAGGCGAATCTCACGGTCATGGCCTTCGACAGCACGCAGGCACCACAACGCGTCGTCAAGCCCGTTGCTGTCGAGGATTTGCGTGATGCTGACCGGCTCGTCGTCGGCCTTGGTCTTGTTCAGCGCGCGCAGCAGCTTCGTCCAGCCTTCGTGGCACGGCGAGTGTTCGCGGATTTTGTTCAGGGTCGTGTACACGGCTTCTCCAAGGTTCGTGCCCTGAGGCTGTTGCCTGCGGGCCGGTTGCGATGGAGTTACTTTAGTGCTTACTAAACTCAAAGTCAAGCATTTACTAAAGTGATGTGCGAAAATTGTTTAGCCCGACTACCTCGGGCGCGCCGGCCCGGCGTCAGGGCGTGAAAAAGCCGCGTCGTGCGCGGCGGGGAGGATGAGATGGAAGAGTTGGTACAGGACGCGCGGGACAGCGATGACTTGGCGCTGCTGCTGGAAATGCCGAATGGTGATGTGCAGCGCTTCCCAGTCAATACCGATGAAGAAAAGCAGCAGTTGTGTGCTGTACTAGATGGGCTTCCAGAAGAGACGCGACAGAAGCATTGGGATCAAGCGATGGCTGCGCTTGACGCTAACCCCGAAAAGAAGGCCATTCCGATTCCTTTGCCAAATGGGCGTGTGCTGGTCATTTTCTAAGTGCTGTCAAAAATTCTCTCCATACTATTGGAGGAAATTTTAAGCCAACGATTCTGCCAGACTGCGTTTCCAAATGAAGCATTGCGCCATCATCTGTTGTGGATTGGGCTCTCAATTTAATTAAAATGGGGGCTTGCTCTGAGCCTGCTTTTAGCCGTATGGGTGAATGCTGACCTAAATTTCTCCAATCTTTAGCAAGCACGCCTATTTGAGACAACAGGCCCACTGGAATCCATATTGCGCGGGTTTTCGATCCAATATCGAAATCGAAATGAAATAAGTTATTTTGACTATCGTACGACAACAAAAAACCTAGCACATCATCAGCAAGCACATGGCTACCTTGATCCATATCTATCTCCATTCCCCGCCACGAGCGGGGATTATTTAGCCGGTACTAACTCAGGCGACAACACTGCCGCCTTTCTCCAAAACTCTTCTTCAAGGTGACGAAATGTCTTATGAAAAGCAGCCCCGGCAATCTTCGCAGCGTCCGGCGGCATATCGGGCTGAAAAGGAAATTGAGTTTCTGCGCGAAGCACGCGCAGGGTTTGCGAAAACGCATAGCACAGAAGAGCCCGACTTTGTTCGGGATGCTCGGCAGCGCATCCGTGCCGCGACAGAAGGGATAGTAGAGGTGCTTCGCCAAAATCAGACCAAAATACCTGATAAGCCAAGCCCTCGCCCAGCTTTTCGTAAATGCTCTCGTCGAAGGAATCCAAATAAGCCTCGCAAGTTTCGTTAATGAAAATTCCGGCTAGGGCGGGGATTATTTTTTATCGAACGAGGAAATGGGCGGCCGACTTTCTCTCGTAATACAGCGAAATTGAATCTCTGCCCTTGGATAATTGCCGAGAATAAATGGTGGCTTCGACTCCGTTTCTTGAAGCACTTGCGGAACTAGGCCCTTCGCGCCACAAAATTGCCCCGCTTCGCCGTAAGCTTCCGCCTTTAAATTACCTAAGCCGCCAATCCCGCTAGCGGCTTGCCGCGAAACCATATATGTATCTCCGCCCGTAGCGATTACGCCAGAATTGCTGGCACAGCCCGCCAGTAGAAAGACCGACACAAACCCGATATTTTTCAATATATTCCTCATCCTTCGGCATCATGGCGTGCCGTAACGCCTTGCGTAAATACGTTTGTGTCGATCTAAAATGCAGATCGATTCACAGGTGTAAAAGTGGCAAACCTCGTTGTCGGACACTGGAAAAAACAACTGTATGGGTGTACAGTTGTTTAGCGTTCTGGACTTGGAGGGGACCATGATGAGGCTGGACAAAGAGTTCGATATGATGTTTAAAGCACTAGATGCAGAAGCTCAAAACTACGTCCGGGGGGTGCTGCGGAACGAGTTTGAGCGAGCCGGTAAATCAGCGCGTCCGCGGCTTCGCCTTGTCGCCGGCGCCCAGGTTCTTCCTGGCCTCGGAAAAGGCGTAGTCGATCCGATCCCGGTCGGCGGGGCCGGCTAGGCGGTATATTTCAATCATCTCAGCAGCCTTCTTGAGCATTTCATCGGCCGACCTCTCGGCCGCAATCACATCCCATCCCGTCGGCTGCTCAACCTTTTTTTCAGTTCCGTCCTCTCCATCGGGCTCTTGATCTAAGAACCCGGCCCCCATCCTGTACTGCTCCTCAAGGCGACGCGCAACCCGCTCGCCGAATGACCCGTCGGCCTTCAGTTGCGAGAACAGACTGCGCTCCTTAGCCGGGGTGCCGTGCTCAGCAATCCAGCGACGCAGGTTCTCCCTACGAATTTCCGTAATGTCCATCCGCAACAGTTTAGAGATTTCTAAATTAGTATTCACTTGACTTGTGGTTTAGCACTTACTAAACTGCTGACATGGACCTCAAAACTTACATCTCAGCCGAACGCGGACGCGCTGCAGCACTGGCTGCCGACTTGGGCGTCTCCCCTTCATACCTGTCTCAGATGGCGAATGGACAGGCTCCTATTTCACCGGAACGCTGCGTTGAGATCTGGCAGAAGACTGGCGGTGCCGTCACTCGCCAAGACCTCAAACCCAACGACTGGCCACGCATTTGGCCCGAGCTGATCGTCCATCACGCATCTCCATAGCAATAACCCGAACACCCTCTTCCGCGCGCCAAAAAAGTTGCCCGCAGGAAGAAGCCATTTAGCAACAGCAGTACCCGCCGGCCGCAAGGCTGACCAACGTAACCCGCAACACCAAGGAGAAACACCATGTTTTACAACCCTGAAGCCCGCATCGACACGATTGAGGTCTGCGTGAACGAGGCCGAAAAGAACGCCGCGAAGGCGCTCTGCAAGGCGCTCGGAATCGGAGTCTCGACGTGGTACCGGAACCTCGGCAATGCCGAATTGCAACGCCATGGTATGCCCCCGGGCAAGCCGAAAGAATCCGGAGGTTGTCGGGGTATGGGGCGCCCGGCCAGTCGTGCGGGTGGCGCAAAGGGTGGCGTACGGAGAAATCTTTAATGGCTTCCGTCTGCGCCACGAAGAGGCAAAAAAATAGCCCGGAGGGAGACCGGGCCTGAAAAGGATAAACGAATGGACACATTATCACCTGAAAACAAGGCAGCAACCAAGGTAATCGCGAAAGCGTGCACCTGGGCGGATCGTCGCAAGGCCATGCAGGCTGCGCCGGCGGACAAGGTGGCACGTGCAGCTGGCCGGTACAAGGTCAGCATCAACGAGTTGACCGAAGCGGTCGAGCACTACCGCAAGGCCGGCGAGAAGGGGCGCTGACATGGATGAATCAATCCAACCTGTCACCCCCTCGGTCATGCGCGAGCGCGGAGCTGATGCGTACGATCGTGGCCTGACCATCGACGACCACAACATGAACCCGAGCGCCCTGGCCATTGCCGACTGGCGCGAGGGCTGGCTGCAGCGCCGCGCGCAGGTCTGCGCCGAACAGATGCTGATCGCTGCTCTTGGGATGACGCCGCCATGACAGCGCGCCGCTTCCCTGTCACCGATATCCAGCGGGCAGTGCAAGACTGCCTGTCTACCGCTCCGCGCGTCGTCGACGAACTGGAGCGTCTTACCGGCTACCCGTCCTCTTCCATCCGTGTCTGTCTCGCGCGCCTGGAAGAGGAACAGTTGGTCCACCGCGAGCGCATCGGCATCAAGCGCGCTGCCGGCTACTACTACCTCTGGCATTCCGGCCCCGCGCCGAAGACTGACGCCACCGCTGCACAACAACCCATCACCAAGCACGAGCCGAACAACCGTCGCGATTACCTCGTCGCGGCCCTGTTCGGCCAAGCAGGGGAATCCAAATGAGTCGCTCGAAGAACCCCCGTAAGCAATATCGTCCGCGCCCGGTCTCGCACCATGGTGGCCTCGTCGCCATCGCCATGTGCCACGCACGCGGCGAGAACGCATCCACCCTCAAGCCGGATCAGGTCACGGACCTCGGCGTCGCCTACTGGCTCTCGTTCGAGAACCTGCGTGCTGGTGACGCCAACGAGGAATCGTGGTCATGCGTCGCCTGCGCGCTGAACGTCGGCCTCGTCCTGTGCGAGAAAGGTATCGGCGCCGAATACGAGCAGCAGTTGGTCGCCGCCCTCGACGGTGCTTTCCGCGCCAAGATCCGAAGCGCCAAGTCCGGCAACTTCCGCCTCGATGGCCAGGCGCTGCGCGAGATCGAAACCGCCCTGCAGATCCACGACCAGCAGATGGTGATCGCCAAGAGCTGGGAAGTCACCGCGGCGATGAACACGATCTACAAGCGCCTCGCTGAGGGCAACGTGTATCAGGAGGCTGCATGAACGGTCTGATCAGCGTCCAGAAGTGGCTCGGCCGTCGTGGCGATCCGCTGACTGTCGAGAGCATCCAATTCACCACCCGCGCCGGCAAAACGTGCCGTGGCTGCCTCTTTGACGGCCAGCCCCTGTCCGCATGCAACCGTGCCGTAGAAATCGCCCTGCGGGCCGATATGCCCCACTGCGAAGACGACGGCGTCGTGTACGTGGCAAAGGAAATCGACCCGCGCCAGGCAAACCTGTTGGACAAGGAGCACTGACGTGGCCCGTATCCGTTCTATCAAACCTGAGTTCCCGCAGTCGGAGAGTATGGGAAACGTATCGAGGGATGCGCGCCTGACCTTCATCCAGCTTTGGACAATTGCCGACGATGAGGGGAGGCTTCGCGGAAATTCGCGAATGCTCGCGAGCCTTCTTTTTCCCTACGACGACGACGCACCGGCACTGATCGATGGCTGGCTGAAGGAGCTCGAAGACGAAGGGTGCATCGTCCGCTACAAGTCGGGCACGCAGAGCTACGTGCAGCTCTGTAACTGGTTGATTCACCAGAAGATCGACAAGCCTTCCAAGTCGAAAATCCCACCATTCGACGAATCCTCGCGAATCGTCGCGAAGCCTCTCGAAGTGTCGTCGGAGGAAGGGATCAAGGATCAAGGAGAGGAAGGGAAAGAACCGGAGGAACAAACCCATGTCGAGCGTCGCGTTGCGTCGCCCGACCGCGATGTCGTCGGTGAGGTGTTCGCCTACTGGCAAAAAACGATGAACTCGCCTGGCTCCAAGCTGGACGACAAGCGCCGCAAGGCGATCGTCAACGCCCTGAAGCTCTACGAGCCTCGTCAGGTCTGCGAAGCGATCCTGGGCTGTTCTCGCAGCATCTGGCACATGGGGCAGAACGACCGCCACCGGAAGTTCAACGGGCTCGACTTGATCCTGCGCGACGCCGAGCACATCGACATGTTCATCGAACTGGCCAGCAAGCGGACCACTGGGCCGGAGAGCATCGAGGACCGTAACGCCCGCATCCTTGCCGAGCTGATGGCCAAGGACGTGCACACAGACCCCGACGTGATCGACGTCGAAATGCCGGAGGTGGACCATGCGTCCTGAAGACCTGCCCCAGTTCGCCAAGCTGCTGGCCGACGTGCTGGCCGGGTACGGCAAGCCGCTGCCCGAGAAGGCCGAAATCGGCACCTGGTTCAAGCAGCTTTCGCCGTTCGAACCAGCCGTTGTCCGCAAAGCGTTCGAAGCCTACCGCATGGACCGCCCGGACTTCGCGCCTGTGCCGAACGGGATCGTCGCCCGCTGCAAGCTGCTGGACGGCCGCCCGGACGAAAACGAAGCGTGGGCCGTGGCAATCACCAGCCAGGACGAGCACGAAACCGTCGTTTGGACGAGCGAGATGGCCGAGGCGTTCAATCTGGCCCGCCCGCTGCTGGCCACCGGTGACGAGATCGGCGCGCGCATGGCGTTCAAGGATGCCTACAAGCGCCTCGTCGACGATGCCCGCGCGGCCAACAAGCCGGCGCAGTGGTCCGTGTCGGCCGGGTGGGACGCTTCGCGCCGTGCGATCGCCGTCAAGAAGGCAATCGTCGCCGGCCTGCTCGCAGGGCCGCAGCCACATCTGGCCCTGCCGAACGAATCTGGCCTGCCCGCTGAAAAGCCCGAGGGACTGAAAAAGCTCCATGAAGCCCTCGCGCAGATGGAAGACAAGAACCGGCAAGCGGCCGAGCAGTACGAAGCCCAATTGGCTGAAGAAGAGAAGGCCGAGCGTGCGCGCCGCGAAGCGCTTGACCAGAAGGTGCGCGACTACCTGGCCGCACATCCCGAGGCTCGTTACGGCCAACTGTTGAACACGCAGGAGAAAGCATGAAAAACGAATCCCTGGGCCAGCGTTTCGCGCGCATCCGTGAGCACTACAAGACCGAACTGCCGCGCATGATGGCCGTCTACGAGGAAACCGGACGCTGTCACTTCGACCCATATCGTCTGGACTTCACCACCGATATGACACCCATCGAGTATTCGGTCTGGTGCGACATTCGCGGCACCTGTCTGCCCTTCTACCCGCAGATCCCGGCGCTGCAGTACTTCCTGGACTTTGCTGACCCGTTTAAGAAGATCGCGATCGAGTGCGACGGGGCTCAGTGGCACGACGCGGAAAAGGATGCGAAGCGTGATGCCCGCCTGAAGGAAATCGGCTGGACGATCTACCGCATTCCCGGCCGCGTATGCAAGCGCCTCGTGACACCGCCGCTGGATCTACTGCACGAGAAGTGCGAGCGGGACTATTCGATGGAAGAGGCGCTTCGCATCGTCGGCCCGCACGCGCGCGACTGGTATGCCAACACGTCTGAAGGGATCGTCAAGGCTATCGGCGTAATCCACTACGGCCAGTCATGTCCGTTCGTCGACGCCGGCATGTTCGTGCGGCCGATCGCGAGCTAACCATGAACCGCCCTCCCACCCCCTGCCCCCTGTGCCAGCGCTTCACCGTCACCGGCCGCAACGCACCTCAAGGCCACGGCTACTGCGACGGCTTCGAGAAGTTCAGGCGACACGACGACACCAACGAGGCATGCCCTCTGTTCAACCGGGCGAAGGACGAGGCGAGCAGGAAGCGGTGGGCGGAACAACAAAAGGAGACGACGACATGACAAAACAGCAAGCCTACGAACGCATCGCCGCCCTGCACTTCTCCATGCTCATGCCCCGGCTGGGCGTGGGGATGAGGGCATAGAGACCATTTCGCGCGAGAGCGCAGATAACCACAAGGAGAACACATGAAGTCCAAATCCAAAGCCCAGCAACGCCAATATCCCCGCGATGTGTGGGTGCTGTCGCCGGCCTACATCGTGAAGCAAGTCACGGTCGTGAGGAAATGTGGCTGGTCCACGATCACGGATTACGGCGATGTCACGGAGGCGGGAAAGATCTACCGCCCCGAAGCGATGCATGCCAGCAAGGAGGACGCAATCGCATGGGGTCGCGCTCAGATCGCGGCGCGTGGTGAGTACTTGGCAAAGCAGCATGCCCTGCTCGACGTCCGCCGCATCAAGCTCGACAAGGCTGAGGCGAAAGCTTAACCACCCCGCCCGGCCGCCGGGCGGCACAACAACGATAGGGAGAACCTGAGATGAACAAGATACGCGACCTGATGAACAAGACTTCGTGGGGCTGGATCGTCGCCCTAGGCATGGTGCCGATGATGATCGGCGGCTGTGGCATGCGTGATGACACCGACCCGCCGAACGGAATCAGCGGCGTCGATCCGATCACGGACAACGCCACGGGCTGCCAGTACCTGTACCGTCGTCATGCGATGGTCCCGCGCATCGCCGCTGACGGTAAGACGCACATGGGCTGCAAGGGAGCGTGACATGCTGAGATCCGCCCTTAACCGCTCCGGCACCATTTCCCCCAAGCGCATGCGCAAATGCGCCGTGAAGGGCTGCGCCAACCGCTTCCAGCCCCGGAACATGGGTCACAAGGTCTGCGGCCCGGAATGCGCCGCCATCCACGCAGCGGCCGAACGCCAGCGCCTGGACGCGAAGCAGACCCGCGACCGCAAGCAGGCCATGAAGACGCGTAGCGACCATCTCAAGTCCGCGCAGGCCGCATTCAACAAATTCATTCGGGAACGGGACGCGCATCTGCCGTGCATCAGCTGCGGCCGATTCCATACGGGCGCCTATGACGCGGGGCATTACCGCTCGGTCGGTGCACAGCCAGCGCTGCGTTTCCACGAAGACAATTGTCACAAGCAATGCGTCCCCTGCAATCAGCACAAGAGCGGCAACGTGGTCGAGTACCGCCTCGGCTTGATCGCTCGCATCGGCGCCGAGCGCGTCGCGTTTCTCGAGCAAGAGCACGCGCCGGCCAAGTACACCATAGAGGACTCCAAGGCAATCAAGGCGCATTACGCAGCCAAGCTGCGCGCACTGAAGGAGCAAGCATGAAACCAATCGTAATCGGCATCCTCTGGCTCGCCGCCTCCGTGCTCGTCGGCTGGCTCGCCGGCAGCTTCATCCGCGTAGGGATGGTCGATCTGCAACGGGAGGACGTAGCGTGAACCTTCCGGCAGACTTCGTGAATGAAGGCCTCGAATTAGCCGCCGCCCTGTCGGTGCTCGGCGTTCCAGTTGAAACTCTCTCGCGTGATGAACTGCTAGCTGTCGCTGCACATGGCTGGGCCTCCTATCATCGTTCGATCGACGATGGGCGCCGTAGTCTTGAACTTATGGGCAGCTTGTTGCGTATCCGCTCAGACATGACCAACATGCAACGGGAGGACGCGTAATGGCCAAGAGCACCTTCACCAAGACGCCGGCCGAGGTCTACGCGCGCATCCAGGCCGACCCGATGCGTTATGGCAAGCGCAAGGAGAAATACCGCGTCGAGTGGCATCGCCGCAAAGGCCAGCCCGTTCCGCCGCGCCCTGTTGCCAACCCGTTCGCCGCGCTCGGACTATGACCGACGACGGCAAGCTCATGAAACTTCCTACGCGCGTTGACTGGCGGCAAAATTGAGACACATTCCACACCTTTTGTCAGATTCATACACATGAGCGATCCAGTTAAAAAAACGGGAAAAAACCTGCCTCCCGGCCCGGGTCGCCCAAAAGGTATGCCCAATAAGACAACGCGTACCGCCAAGGAGGCGATCGCGCTCGCCGCTGAGAAGCTGGGCGGCGCTGATCGTCTCGTCGCATGGGCGCAGGAAGAACCGCAGAACGAGCGCGTGTTTTGGGGCACGATCTATCCGAAGCTACTGCCGTTGCAGGTGACCGGCGAGGACGGTGGCCCGGTCCAGATCGCCGAGATTCGCCGTGTGGTTGTCGACGTCCCCAAGAAATGACCGTTCTCGACATACAGACCCCGCGCATCTACCTGCCATTCCTTGAGCCGGCGCGATACAAGGGCGCGCACGGTGGCCGAGGTTCGGGCAAGTCCCACTTCTTCGGCGAGATGCTGATTGAGCGGTCGCTGATGACCAAGACGGATGCTGTCTGCGTGCGTGAGGTCCAGAAGTCGCTCGCGCAATCGGTCAAGAAGCTCTTGGAAGGCAAGATCGAATCGCTGAATGCCGGCGCCTACTTCGAGGTGCAGGACGCAAAGATCAAGTCGCGCAACGGTGGGCAGATCATCTTCCAGGGCATGCAGAATCACACGGCCGACTCGATCAAGTCGCTGGAAGGGTTCGACGTCGCATGGGTAGAAGAGGCTCAGTCGCTCAGTCAGCGCTCACTCGACCTGCTGCGCCCTACGATCCGTAAGCCCGGCTCGGAAATCTGGTTCACGTGGAACCCGCGCGAGGCAACTGATCCTGTCGACGCCCTGCTTCGCTGCGCGAACCCGCCGCCGAACTCGACCGTCGTTGAGGTCAACTACACCGAGAATCCGTGGTTCCCCGACGTGCTGCGCGACGAGATGGAGTACGACAAGCGGCGCGACCCGGACAAGTACGCGCACGTGTGGCTTGGCAAGTACGAGCAGAACAGCGAGGCCCGCGTATTCAAGAACTGGAGCATCGAGGAATTCGACGTCGATCCGACCGCCGTGCTGCGCCAAGGCGCCGACTGGGGGTTCTCTGTCGACCCGACCGTGCTGATTCAGTGCTACATCATCGGCCGAAAGCTGTACGTGCCATACGAGGCATATCGCGTCGGCTGCGAGATCGTCGATACGCCGGAACTGTTTATGACCGTTCCCGACAGCGAGAAGTGGCCACTAACTGCGGACAGCGCGCGCCCGGAGACGATCAGCCACATGCGCAAGAACGGCTTCCCGAAGATCATGCCGGCCGTGAAAGGCCCGGGCAGCCTCGAAGACGGCATCGAGTGGCTGAAGTCGTTCGATATCGTTGTGCACCCTCGCTGCCAGCACCTGATCGACGAGCTGACGCTGTACAAGTACGAGACGGATAAGCTGACCGGCCTCGTTCTGCCGAAGCTGGCCGACAAAGACAACCACGTGATCGACGCGCTGCGCTACGCGTGCGAGGGAGCACGCCGAGCACAGGCGCTGAAGAAGCCGCAAGCATCCACGCCCATCCCAGTAGCCTCGCCGTTCAGGCGCCGGTAGAATGGCTGGATTACAACGGAGGGATGATGGGATTTCTGATGATCTGGCCGCTCTTGGTGGTCGCGATGGCTTTGCTATACCGCTGGCATGTGCTGCGGCAGGTAGAGCTGCGAAATGAACGCATTACGCGCGCTTACGTGGAGGCCGTTGAGCGGAGCATGGAGTTCCAGCGCGAATTGTTCGAGGCCGCACGATGAACGACGAGAATCCATTCCGCAAGGGTGAGTGGCGAGACGGCAACTTCTACCCATACAAGAGTCAGGCCGACATGGGCTCGACCGAGGCAGAGCAGGCCGCACGCCAGCGACAGGTCACCTCACGGCAACTGGGCGTCGATGAGATGGCCATGAAGAGCGAGCGTCAGTTGCGTGAGATGCTGGAAAACTTGCAACAAGAATACCAAATGCTTGCCGCACCAATAATCAAGGCGCTAGTCGACATTGAGGCGATGAAGCCGCCTCCGCCTATCATCATCGAGGCCGCAGCCAAGACCGGGAAGGCCATGTAATCCATTGCTTGTAAACGCGGCGCAATCACTGCATACTGTTGACTGCACGCTGGCGAGGCCGCCAACTGCTCGGATTGCCACCCCGAGCTACCCGACCGTCAATCGGGAGCCTGATGTAAGTTCAGGCGCCACACGCATGCTGATTGTCACCACGGAATTACGTGGGTTTGCGGGTCAAACCGCAGTCGGCAGTCGTGTGGCGATGTAGTCGGTCGCAGGTGTATGCCACGGCCGGTGAGTTGAAAAACACTCCGCCAATCCTTTCAGTTCTATTTCTCCTCCGCAATCCATAGCTGTAGACTATCGGAAATTCATTCCGAGAGGCATCAGCTATGAGCCGACCCAGCAACGCCGAGCGCCTGAGCGCGAAGCACGACTTCTTCCTGCGCGACTTCGACGCCATACAGTGTGCGACGCGGGACACGCGCATCCAATGCCTGAGCGACCGCCGCTTCTACTCGATTCCGGGCGCACAGTGGGAAGGCCCGGTTGGTGATCAGTTTGCCAACAAGCCGCGCTTCGAGTTCAACAAGACTCACCTTGCTGTGTTGCGGATTATCAACGAGTACCGCAACAACCGGATCACGGTGGACTTCGTGCCGAAGGACGGTTCGCAGGCTGATGAACTGGCCGACACGTGCGACGGGCTGTTCCGCGCCGACGAGCAGGACTCGGGCGCGCAGGAAGCCTATGACAACTGTTTCGAGGAAGGAACGAGCGGCGGCATGGGTGCGATCCGGCTGCGCGCGCGGTATGAGGACGAGCTTGACGACGACGACGACCGCCAGCGCATCGCTATCGAGCCGATCTACGAGGCGGACTCGTGTGTGTTCTTCAGCCTGGACGGCAAGCGGTACGACAAAGCCGACGCGCGCCGCTGCTACGTGCTGTCGTCGATGACGCGGGACGACTACGAGAACGAGTATGACGAATCGCCAACGAGCATGCCGCAGTTCATCACGCGCAACATGTTCGACTGGGTGACGCCCGACGTCGTGTGGATCGCTGAGGTCTACGAGGTCGAGGAGAAATCGGAGCTCGTGCACTTCTTCCGTGGGCTGGCACTCGGTGACGACGAGCCTGACGAGATGGAGGTCACGCAAAAGGAGCTTGACGACGAACCGAACAAGCGCGCCGAATTGGAGGCACGCGGTTTCCGCTGGATGCGCGAGAAGCGCCGCAAGGTGCGCAAGGTCCACAAGTACATCATGAACGGCGCGCGGATCCTGTCGGACGAGGGCTACATCGCCGGCACGTGCATTCCTGTCGTTCCGTTCTACGGCAAGCGCTGGTTCGTCGATGGCATCGAGCGTTGCCAGGGTCATGTGCGCCTGGCTCGCGACGCTCAGGTGCTGGACAACATGATCAAGTCGTGGCTTGCCGAGATGGCGAGCCGGTTCGACATCGAGAAGCCGATTCTCACGCCCGAGCAGATCAACGGCCACGCGGAAATGTGGGCACAGGACGCAATCGAGAAGTATCCCTACCTGCTGATCAACCCCATCGTGGACACGGTGAGCGGCCAGCAGATCATCGCACCGATCGGCTACACCAAGGCGCCGAACATGCCGCCGGCAATGGCCGCCCTCGCCCAGCTGGCCGCGCAGGCGCTCGAAGACATGCTCGGCAACCAGCAGGCCGGCGAGCAGTTGCAGCCGAACCAGTCGGGCAAAGCCGTCGAGCTCATCCAGCAGCGCCTGGATATGCAAGTGTTCATCTACCTCGACAACTTCAAGAAGTCGGTCAAGCGCATGGGCGAGATCTGGCAATCGATGGCATCCGAACTGCTGCACGAGCCAGGCCGCAAGATGAAGACCATCGACCACGGCGACCAGACCGGCACGGTCGAGCTGATGAAGCCGATGATCAACAAGGAGACGGGCGAGCGCTACCTCGCCAACGATCTCAGCAAGGCCAAGTTCGATGTGGTTCCGGACGTCGGCCCGTCGTCGGTGAGCCGCAAGGCTGCACTCGTGCGCGAGTTGACCGGCATCCTCGGCATGACGCAAGACCCCGAGACGATGACCATCGTGACGTCGATGATCCTGATGAACCTCGAAGGCGAAGGGATGAGCGACATCCGCACGTATTACCGTCGCAAGCTGGTCAAGATGGGCGTCATCGCGCCGACCGACGACGAGAAGCAGGAACTGATGGCCGAGCAGCAGCAAGCCGCCAGCGCGCCGCCGGACCCGCAAAGCCAGTTCCTGTTGGCGTCCGCGCAGAAGGCCGCAGCCGATGCGCAGACCTCGCAGGCCAAGACCGCGCTCACCGAAGCACAGACCGAGAAGGCGCGCGCCGACGCAATCGCGGTTCTCGCCGGCATCGGTCAGGATCAGGCAGCGCACGCGTTGTCGATCGTGCAGCACGTGGACGGCCAGCAGATGGCGCAGGCTCAGCTTGCCCATCAGGTCCAGCAAGCGGCGCAGCAGGCCGCCCAGCAGGCGGCACAGCAGAGCGAAACGCCAGATGCGCAACAACCTTCCTGAATCCTTTGATCTTCGTTGCAGATAGGATAGTTTCTGCCTATCATTTTGCCCAATGGCATCCACCGGGCCTATCGGTGAGTAACGAGGATTCTGATGGACATCGACAACGCAGGCGAGGTAGTGCAGGACGAGCAACTGGACGACACGCAGGCACAGGCCGACGAACAGCAAGCCGAGGGCGAGACGCCCGAAGGTGAGCAGCAGGCCGAGCTCGCTGCCCAAGCCGAAGATGATGGCGAAGTCGTCATCACCATTGGCGACGAAGCGCCGCCCGCGCCCGAGGATGAAGTGGACGGCAAGCCGGCGCCCGCATGGGTGAAGGAACTGCGCAAGGAGGCTCGCGAGCTGAAGAAGCGCAACCGCGAACTGGAGCAGGCCGTCGCAGCACGACAAGCGGCCGAGGCGCCGAAAGTGGATCCGGTTGGCGAAAAGCCGACTCTGGAATCCTGCGATTTCGACGCCGAAGCCTACGGCGAAAAGCTGCTCGCCTGGAACGACGCGAAGCGCAAAGCGGACGAGATGGCCGCCAAGCAGCGCGAAGAACAGGAAGCAGCACAGGCCGCATGGAATTCGAAGCTGACCTCGTACCAGACGGCCAAGGCATCGCTCAAGGTCTCCGACTTCGACGACGCCGAACATCTGGTGACGTCGACGATGAGCGCAACGCAACAGGCGATCATCCTGAAACTGCCGAAGCCGGAACTGATGGTCTACGCCGTCGGCAAGAACCCGGCGAAGGCGAAGGAACTGGCGGCCATCAAGGATCCGATCGATTTCGCGTTCGCCGTCGCAAAACTGGAGACGCAATTGAAAGTTCAGCCCCGCAACGCCCCGCCGGCACCGGAAAACAAGGTGCGCAGTACCGCAGGCGCCGCAACCGCCATCGATAGCACGCTGGCACGCCTCGAAGCCGAGGCAGATCGTACCGGCGACCGTACGAAGATCATCGCGTACAAGGATGAGCAGCGCCGTAAAGCAGCACAAGCCGCGTAAGCAGCCGTAAGCCGCGCACGTCAGCGCGTCACCAAGGATTCGCCCACCTACGGGCAGTTGCAGCACATGAAAGGCCCCCGTCCGGCCGGAAACGGATGAGCGAAGTAGCACGCGCACAGAGCGCAATTCACTCAACCGTTTTCATGGAGCCATCATGGCAAATTCGTTCTCGAAAGAGGAAAAGGTAGCGTTCGACATGGCCCTGGAGGGCTTTCAGGACGCCGGCATCATCTCCAAGCTGTTCAAGAAGCAGACCTTCGACGGCACCGAAGCCGAGCGCACCGGCAATACGTTCTGGCGCCCGATGCCGTACGTCGCGCAATCGTTCACCGGCATCGACCAGTCGGCCAACTTCAACCGAAACTACACGCAACTGTCCGTCCCGGCGACGCTGGGCTACAGCCACTCGGTCCCGCTGACGCTGTCCGCGACCGAACTGCGCGACATGCTGCAAGAGCAGCGGCTGGGCAAGGCCGCAATGCAGCGCCTGGCATCGGACATCAACGTCGACTGCTCGAACCTCGCGGCCCTGACCGGCACCGTCGTGATCAAGCGCACGACCGCCGCATCCGGCTACGACGACGTCGCGGCCATCGACGACGCGTTCAACCGCGTGGGCGTGCAGATGGACGGCCGCAAGCTGTGCCTGCCGTCGAACCACTACAACAGCATGGCGTCGAACCTCGCCGGCCGTCAAACCCTGTCGGGCAAGACTCTGACGGCGTACGAAAAGGCCGCTGTCGGCCAGATCGCCAACTTCGACACGTTCAAGCTGGACTACGGCTACCGCCTGACCGCTGCTGCCGGCGTGACCGTGACCGTCAACGGCGCGAACCAGCGTTACGTCCCGAAGGCCACGAGCACCGCGGCTACCGGCGAGATCAGCAACGTCGACAACCGTTTCCAGAACCTGACCATCGCCGTCACCAGCGGCACCGTGAAGGTGGGCGACGCGTTCACCATCGCGGGCGTCAACGAAGTTCACCACATCACCAAGCAGGATACCGGCAACCTGAAGACCTTCCGCGTCACGGCCATCGTGTCCGGTGCGGGTGGCTCGGGCGTCGTCACCATCTCGCCGCCGATCATCGCTGCCGACTCGTCGCCGACCGATCCGGAACTGCAGTACAAGAACGTGACCGCCACGCCGGCCAGCGGCGCCGCCATCACGTGGTTGAACACCGTGTCGAGCGTCGTCGCGCCGTTCTGGCAAGACGAAGCCTTCGAGATCATCCCGGGCAAGTACCAGCCGGCGCAGGACTCGGGCATGTCGGTCATGTCGGCCACCACCGACAACGGCATTACCGTGACCATGGCGCGCCAGGGTGCGATCGGTGATCTGTCGACCAAGTACCGCTGGGACGTTTTTTACGGCCTTTGCAACTTGCAACCCCAAATGTCGGGGATCGAACTTTTTTCGCAGACGTAATTCTCCGTTGTCTCCTCCGTCCGGTTTATCCGGGCTTTGCGGCCCGCCTCGTGCGGGTCGTTTTTTTAGGATCGCCATGGGAATCCTCGGCACTTTCAAGAACATGTTCGCCGGCCAGGCTAAGGCCGCGACCGAAGCTGCGCCGGAGCCGGTGCGGATCGATACCAATCTGGCGCCAGGTAGCCGCGTGCATCACGAGTACTTCGTCGGTGACGCGCCGGACGCCGACGGCAAATGGTCGTGGCACGCACGTGTGTACGCCGACAATGGCGCCGTCAACGAAGAGCGCGGTCGTGCTGATTCGCGAGAACTGGCACGCAATGCCGCGCTGACGTGGTGCGCCCGCGTCAAGGCGCAGCTGGGAGGTGAAGCATGACGCTCGGCCTCAACACCACGACGCGGAACAACCGTCTCAACCAGATCAAGACGGCGATCGATGCCGGCGGCGCTGCTGGCTTCCTGCGTGTCTACGACGGCACGCGGCCGGCGACAGGCGGCACCGCTACCAACCTGCTCGCGCAGCTCACGCTGTCGTATCCGTCCGCTCCGTCAGCATCCGGCGGCACGCTGACCTTCTCCGCCATCACATCGGCCACTGCCGGCGCGACCGGCACGGCAACGTGGGGGCGCATCGTCGACTCCACTGGCGCATTCGTCGCGGACTGCAGCGTGGGCACGTCCGGCGCCGACTACATCCTCAATACCACCACGATCACGTCCGGCGTGCAGGTCTCGTGCACGAGCGCTGTTCTCACGGAAGGGAATCCGTAATGGCCACCTATGTAGAACTCTTGAACGCATCGGCTAACGACATGCTGCGCCAGAAGGTGCGCGTGGCGTGCGTCATCGCGGCCGAGAAGGTGCGCACCGAAGCCACTGGCACGACGAACCATGCGGCCCGCATGGCTTGGGCAAAAGCCGTTTATGCCAACCCCGAGGCCGAGGGCAACCGGATGGTATGGGCGGTGCTCGCGCAGAACGCGGGTGTGACCCTTGCGCAGATCATCGGTGCTACGGATGCCACCGTACAGACTGCGGTGGATGCTGCGGTTGACGTGTTCGCGAGCTGACCATGACGACCGCGAAAATCTCTCAAGGCTCTCGCACTCAGCTCTCCGGCGCCGCTGCCGCACTCAACAGCCTTGCCAGCGCGACCTATGTCGCCGTTGGCACGATAACGCACAACAGCGGCGGCAAGGTGCCGCTGGAATGCTTCGTTGAACTGGCTGTCACACCCGGCACCGTGTCCGGCAACAAGCAGGCCGTGCTGTTCGCGCAGGCATCACTCGACGGCACGAACTTCGACACCGGCCCGACCAGCGGCACGACCACGACGGACGAGCCGAACCTGATTTTCGTCGGCGTGCTGCCGCTCAACTCGAACGCTACGCTGCAGCGCAAGAAGTTCTCGTTGGCGAATGCTCACGGCGGCGTGCTGCCCTATGCGACGAAGCTGATCGTGAAGAACGACAGCGGCGCCGCATTCGCCTCGTCGGGCAACGACGTGTACACGCTCGACCTGAGCGGCGACCTCACGTAAGCCGATGCTGTCCCTGCTCGTGTCATCCTGCTACACGCAACAGCCTCAGGGGGCTGTGCAGATCGACTGGTCGAACCAAATCGCCCAGTCTCTTGCGTTCGCGTTTGTGCACGGCGCGCTTGCATTTGGTTTCTGCGTCAATGGGCAATCTAACATTCCATATGCTGGCGCGACGCCGGTGGCAACGGCCGCAGGGATCGGAGCGAAGTCCAACTCCAGCACGAGCCGTGCATATCAGATCATCGGCAATCATGGTCTGACGACAACGAATTACAGCCTATTCGCGGTAGCGACCGCGTCGGCCGGCGTTACCCAAAACGCGATCGACATGGACAATGGCGGCCCGCGCTATTTCCAATTCCGCCTCAGCGGAAACAAAGTTGATTTCATCCCGTTCAACACCAGTGCAGCGGTTACCGGTCAGCCGGTGATGCCGAATTCCCTGACGACGGCAGAACTGATGTGTGGCGTGCGAATGGGTGCGACCGCAAGTGCGACGCGCACGGCAGCATTCCAGAACGGCCAGATTGCAACGGCCACCCCAACGAACTTAATCGCGCCGACTACAGCGTTGCCAGTCGGCATAGGCGCGCGAGCAAGCGGCACAGCCGGCGGATGGACTACCGGTGGGCTGGCCATGGTGCTCGGCTGGTCACGCACGTTGGCCGATGCCGAAATGCTGTCCCTGTGCGCCAATCCATGGCAACTCTGGAAGCTTCCTTCGCGGCGCCTCTGGTACGCCACCACTTCGGCGTCCGATGCGACCGGATCCCTGGCCGCAACATTGGATGGCGCGACTTTCGTCGCCACTGGGCAGATCATCGCGCAAGGTGCGTTCGCCTCGACCATGAGCGGCGCCGCGTTCACTGCATCGGGAACCGTCGGCAATGCTCCATCCGGCACGATCGCGAGCATGCTGGCTGGCGCATCGATGGCGGCCACAGGAAACGTCACGAACGTCGGTGCTTTCGCCAGCACGTTAGGGGGCGCAAGCATGGTCGCGAGCGGTGCAGTCACGAACCGTGGCGCCTTGGCTTCGACGCTGGACGGGGCGACGCTGGCCGCGTCAGGCGCCGTCAATGCGAATGCATCCGGCTCCTTTGCCAGCACTCTCGACGGTGCCACGTTCGCGGCCGGCGGTTACGTTGGCACGCCGCCCGCCGCACCCG
The DNA here is from genome assembly GCF_047302885.1 of Massilia sp. CT11-137. Taxonomy (NCBI): domain Bacteria; kingdom Pseudomonadati; phylum Pseudomonadota; class Betaproteobacteria; order Burkholderiales; family Oxalobacteraceae; genus Massilia; species Massilia sp. CT11-137. Next base: position 2,040,556 of record NZ_JBKYMP010000002.1, on the reverse strand, counting down.
ATTTCTTCATCCGATTACCCAAGAACCCGAGGCATTTGCTTCGACACTGATCACCACAGGAGGAACCATGTCCAACACGACCATGCTGTACAAAGCCCCGGGTCCGCACGAAATCCACGGCGGCCGCTTCGACTACACGATCGTCAATGACGACCAGATCGAGGCGACGCTCGCCGCCGGCTGGTACCTGACCACGACCGAAGCGAAGGCCGCGCACGAGGCTGCATTGCAGGATGCCGCAGACAACGCCCCGCCGACGCGCGACGAACTGAAGCGCAAAGCGGACGAGCTGGGCCTGTCCTACCCTGGCAACATCCCGACTGAAAAACTGTCGGCGATGGTCGATGCCGCACTGAAAGGCTGATCATGTGGACCAAGCAGCAGCTTATCGAAGCGGCATTCGGCGAACTGGCCCTCGCGCACGTCGTGTTCGACCTGGACGCCGACACGCTCGAAAGCGCGCTGCGTACGCTCGATTCGATGATGGCTGAGTGGGCTGATCAGGGTATCTCGATCGGCTACGCGTTGCCGGCCACGCCCGACGATTCGAACATCGCTGATGATTCGGGCATCCCGGACGGCGCGAATCGGCCGGTCTACATGAACCTCGCCGTGAATCTGGCATCCAGTCGCGGCAAGACGCTGACGCCGCAGACCATCGCGGCAGCCACTCGCGGCTATAACGCCCTGCTCGGCGTCGCCGTTACCCCTATTGGCCAGTCGTCCGGCCTCCCGCTCATTGGCGCCGGCAACAAGCCGTGGCGCTGCTTCTAACGAGGACTCATCATGACCATCAAAGCACCCGTTCAACCAGGCTACGGTACCGGCCAAGTCCTGACCCCGGCGGCCGGCGCCGCAACCGCTACGCTGACGCCCGGCAGCAAGCAACTGATCCTGACGAACCTCGGCGCGAACGTCTGCTACGTGCGCGTCGGTACGGGCACGCTCACCGCCACCACGGCCGATTACCCGGTCCCCGCCGGCGCACAGGTCGTCATCACGAAGGCCATGGGCGACGACAAGCTGTCGCACATCTCCGCGACCGGCACGACGCTGCACGTGATGTCGGGCGAGGGCTTCTAAGCCATGCAGATCCCAATCCTGAGCGGGATCGTGGCTGACGAAGGTCCGGATTTCAGGACCAAGTACCCGCGCAATATGATCCCCGTGCCCCGCGCGCAGGGCATCAGCGCGGGCTACTTGCGCCCGGCAGATGGCATCACTCAGATCGGCACCGGGCCGGGCGTGGATCGGGGGGCGATCAACTGGAATGGCCATTGCTATCGCGTGATGGGTGGCAAACTCGTGCGTATCGAGTCGAACGGGGTGGTTACCGCGCTGGGCGCCATTGCCGGATATGGCTCGGTCAGCATGGACTACTCCTTTGATCGCCTTGCCATCGCCGGCGGCGGCAACCTGTATTACTGGAACGGGTCAGCATTGACCCAGGTAAGCGACGCAGACTTAGGCGAAGCGCTGGACGTGATTTGGGTCGGCGGCTACTTCATGACCACGGACGGCACATCGAACGTCGTCACAGATCTCAATGATCCAATGTCCGTGAACCCGCTCAAGTACGGCAGCAGCGAGGCGGATCCGGACCCGATCAAGCGCAACCTCAAGACACGAGCCGGCGAGGTCTACTCCGTCAACAGGTACACGATCGAGATGTTCGAGAACGTCGGAGGACTGGGCTTCCCGTTCAGCCGCATCGAGGGCGCGCAAATCAACCGCGGCGCCATCGGCACGCATTGCGTCGCGCTGTACGGCGATCAGATTGCATTCCTTGGCGGCGGCCGTGGCGAACCTCCGGCCATCTGGCTCGGCATGAACGCGGCATCGCAAAAGGTGTCGACTGGCGAGATCGATACGCTACTGCTCGACTACACCGAAGCGCAACTTGCAGCATCGGTCATGGAGACACGCGTCACGAAAAATCACCAGCTGCTCTACCTACATCTGCCCGATCAGACGCTGGTGTACGACGGCGCCGCATCGGCCGTGCTGGGCGAGCCGGTATGGTTCACGGTCGATTCCGGCCTGACGTCGCCGGCGCAGTACCGTGCGCGCAACTTCGTGTGGTGCTACGACCGCTGGCTGTGCGGCGACCCGACGTCAGGCGCGCTGGGGGAGCTGGACGAAACTGTCTCGACGCACTACGGCCAAGTCGTCGGCTGGGAGTTCGGTACGAGCATCCTCTACAACGCCGGCATGGGTGCGATCTTCCACGAACTGGAGCTTGTCGCGCTGCCCGGGCGAGTTCCGCTCGGCGCCGATCCGGTCATCTGGACATCGTACTCGCTGGATGGCGAGACGTGGAGCCTGGAGCGATCCATCAAGGCCGGGCGTCAAGGTCAGAGAGCGAAGCGCCTCGTGTGGATCGGTCAAGGCAGCATGCGCAACTGGCGCATCCAGAAATTCCGGGGCACGAGCGACGCGCATATCGCCGTCGCCCGACTGGAGGCAAAATTGGAGCCGCTGAATGCCTAAGCTGAACTTGAGTCGTGACGTTCTCGCCAAGATCGCACAGGGCAATCAGCGCGCCGTGATCGCGCTTGAGCAAGTGTTCGATGATGTCGGCGACACGTTCCCGTCCACGATCGAGGAAGCGAACGCCCTTGCCGGATCTGCTCTAGCCGTGGCGCAGAGTAATGCCGCATTGCTGTCATTGCTCGTCGACGCGCTTTCGCGGCTTGAGACCATGCCGGCGCAGGTTCCGCAGGTCGACAGCGACGATACGACGCCGCGCACGCACTTGGGAACGATCAGCGCGCAGAACCACGACTCCGTCGCGATCACCGGCGGCACGGCCAATTTCGATGCCGGCACAGTGGCCGCACCGAGTCTGACGCTGGGCGGCGATACATCGTCTGGCCTCTACCGCAGTGCCCCCGATGTGCTCGACATCGCGATCGCGGGCGCGAAGCTGATCGAACTGGCAACGCAGTTGGTGACCATCACAGGAGCACTGACCGTCTCGAACCAGATCACGTCCACCGTTGCTACCGGCACGGCGCCGCTCGTCGTCGCGAGCACGACGCTTGTCGCGAACCTACATGCCGCCGTCGCGGATAGCCTCGGCACCGCGTCCGCATATCCGGCGAATGCCACCGATCTAGCCTCGTGCATCACGCTAGCGAATGCGCTCAAGGCCGCCAACACTGCAAAAGGAGTTTGACCCATGACCACGACCCCCGCCGTCCTCATCGAAGGCACATTCGCCGCCGCTACCGCCACGGCCAGCGTCGGCGCCTATTACCTGTCCGACCAGTGCGTAACCGCCGTCGACAAGCTCACGTGCACGAACGAAGGTGCTGTTACCGCAACCGCGACCGCGCAACTGTTCGCGCCCGATGGCACGTCGGTGCAGACGTTCGCGAAAGCGCTCGTCGTCGGCGCCTCGTGGCCCTTCCCCGATATTGTCGGTCACACCATCGCCAGCGGCGGGAAACTGACCGTCACTTGCCCCACCGCGAGCACGATCAAGGTGCGCGCAAGTGGCCGCAAGTTCACATAGTCATGAATCCTTTCTATCCTGATTGCAATTTCTCATAGGATATTTCTATAATTCAGCATCTGCCCGTTTCTTGGGCAGTAGCTGAGTCCAGGCTACCAGCGGCCATGAACCCCGAACGGGAGAAATCATGCTGCTGGACCCCGGCACATCGCAAGACCTGGCCTCTCAGGCACGAATCCCTACTCGCAAACAGGTCGAGCTCGCACACCACTTCGCAGACGGCCTGTACGCGAAGGAAACCTCGTTCCCCGCTGGATCGATTCTGGTCCAGCACCGTCACCACTACGACCACTTCGCCTTGCTGGCGGCGGGTATGGTGGAAGTCGAAGTCGACGGCCAGCGTACCATCGCGCACGCGCCGCAGCTGCTCACCATCCGCGCGCACCAACATCACGGCGTGAAAGCGCTGACCGACGTCGTCTGGTTCTGCATCCATGCTACCGACGAAACCGATCCGGCCCACGTCGACGAGGTGCTAATCGAGCGTCCGGACGCCGCACAGATGCTGGCCATCGCCGAGGGCTTGGCGTGAACAAAATTCGCCTGTTGGCCTCGGGCCTGAACGTCGAGCCGATCCGCGCGGCCCTGGCGGCCAACCCGCACCTGTGGGACCAGCATACCGCCCGCACCGCAAGCATCGACTCGCCGCACCACGGCCTGTCCGACATCTGGGCCCGCTTCGCGCCGCCCGGCGCGAACGGCGACGCCGACCACGACGCTATCTGGTATCCGGCGGCTGAATGCCTGCCGCTGCGCGAACTGGTCTATCCACTCATGGCCGCGGTGCACGGTGACCGCCTCGGCGGGGTACTAATCACGCGCATCCCGCCAGGCGCCGAGTGCAAGCCGCATGTCGACCACGGCTGGCATGCGCGCTACTACGACAAGTTCGCGATCCAGATTGCGGCTGCCCCAGGTCAAGCCTTCTGCTTCGAAGGTGAGCAGCTCGTCACCGCACCCGGCGACCTGTTCTGGTTCGACAACTCGTATTTGCACTGGGTGACCAACCCGACCACGCACGAGCGCATCACGCTGATCGTGTGCATTAAAACCGACAAGGAGTAGCCCTATGCCATGGGGATATGCGGCGGCCGCAGTGGGTACCTACCTCGCGGCGGACAGCCAGAAAGACGCGGCAAGTAGTGCCGCAAACGCAAGCACGCAAGCATCACAAGCTGGCATCGATGAGCAACATCGGCAGTTCGATCAGGTACAGAAACTGCTGTCGCCGTACGTGAATGCCGGCACTGGCGCGCTTGGAGCACAGCAGAACCTGCTCGGCACAAACGGCACAGCGGCCCAGCAGGCAGCTATCAGCGGCATCCAGACATCGCCGCAATATCAGGCGCTGAGCCAGTCCGGACAGGATGCCATTCTGGCGAACGCCTCCGCTACCGGCGGCCTTCGTGGCGGGAACGTGCAGGCGGCCCTGGGGCAGTTTCAGCCGCAGTTACTGGCTCAACTGATCGATCAGCAGTATTCACGGCTCGGTGGCATGACCAGCCTTGGGCAAAACGCGGCAGCCGGAGTCGGTAACGCCGGACTAGCGACTGGCAATAACGTTACCCAGTTGTTGGGCCAGCAGGGCTCGGCGCAGGCGGGTGCAGCGCTCGCCAATGGAAGGGCGAACGGCCAACTGATCAATGGACTGACGAACACCTTCGGCGCCTACCTGGGAGGGACCTTCTAATGCCCGAACCGTACGACTACACCAGCGCATTTGCGAACTTACCCTCACCAGGCGACAGTTTTCTTGCCGGGCTCAAGAACGGCATTGCAATCAACGATGTGCGCGCGCAGCAGCAACAGAAGCAGGCCGCACTTCTTCAGCAGCAGCAAATGCAGGGCGATCTGCAGGCGTTGAGCCAGAACCCGACGCCGTCGGCGATTGGCGCCCTCATGGTGAAGTACCCCGCGCTGAGCGAGCAGCTCAAGCGCGCATCTGATGTTGTCGGGCCCGCGCAGCAGCAGGCCCACGTCGACCATGCCTCTCAGGTATATGCAGCCGTGCTGAACGGGCAGCCCGATGTCGCGGAAAAGCTGTTGACTGAACGCGCTACAGCACTGCGGAACAGCGGCAACGAGCAAGGCGCCGCCGGCGCAGAACAGTTTGCCAAGATGGTGCACGACAACCCAGCGCAGGCGAAGACCATCATTGGGATGCAGCTGGCAAGCGCCCTTGGCCCGGATAAATTCGCCGCTGCCTTCAAGGATCTGGGCGGCGAACGACGCGCTGACGAGTTGCAGCCCGGCCTCGTACGCAAGGGCGAAGCCGACGCTGACGCAGCCATTTCCGGCGCTGACTCGGCCAAATCCAAGGCGACCACGGACGCTGTCACCGCGAAGTACGCAGACACAAAGGCACTGCTCGATCTCGAAGGCATCCGCACCGACAACCAGTTCAAACGTGACCAGACCAAGATCGGCTACCTGAACGCGCAGATCGCGCGGGAGAACAACCAGTTGAAGCAGCAGGAGCTTTCCTTGCAGCTCCAGAAAGCGCAGCAGGAATTCGGCGACAAGGCGCGTGCGAAGGTTGCTGACGCCGAAAGCGCAGCCGGCAGCATCGACAACATGCTGAACAACATCGATCGCATCCTTGCTGTCGCTGAAGAAAAGAAGGACGGCAAGGGAACCGGCAGGGGAACGTCCTTGCTGCGCGCCGCCGCTGGGCCATTGGATTCACGTCTGCCGACAATGCAGGGGGATGTTGCCGACCTAGAAGCCCTGGTTGAGACTTTGGGTTCGCAAGCCTTCCTGTCGCAGATCCCTAACATCAAGGGTATGGGTGCGCTCTCTAATGCAGAGGGCGAAAAGCTGCAGTCTGCCTTCCAGAACTTCAGCCTTAGGCAATCGGACACCCAGATCATCGCCAACCTCAAGGAAGCGCAACGCCTGCTAAAAACCGGTCGCGGTACGATCAGCAAGCGCTTTGGCGTCCAGCTCGGCAATCCAAACACGCCGGCAGCCAGTAATTCGCGCCCCCCGCTTTCCAGTTTTGGGGGCTGACCTATGGCCAAACCATTCGATGTCGAGGGCGCACGCGCGGCAGGCTATTCCGACGTGGAGATCGCCGATCACCTTGCAAGCGAGTCGAAGTTTGACATTGCCGGGGCGCGGAAAGCGGGATATTCCGATAGCGAAATCATCGGCCACTTGAGCCAGCCAAAGGCTGCGCCGGCTGACCCTCGTATGGCCGGCGTACCGCAGGTAGATGCGCAGGGTAACGTTATCCGCGAGCCGAAACCGACACAGCCGGATTCGTCCCTCGTCGACAAGATCAAAGGCGTCGGCGAGACGGCTCTATCGCTTGCTACCGGCGCGACGGGCGGCACGCTAGGCATGGTAGGCGGCGCATTAGGAGGGCTTGCCGGTGCTGTCGCCACCGGCGAATTCGGTACGCCACAGGGGGTTTCCAAGATCGAACAGGCTGCCGGCGATGGTGCAACTGCTCTCACCTATCAGCCGCGTACTGAGGCAGGACAGGAATACACGCAGGGTGTAGGAGAGGCATTAAATACGGTATTGCCGGTAACTGTTATGCCGGAATTGGCAGCCGTCAGCGCAGGCACGCGCGCGGCAGCATCGAGCGCACGTGACGTCGCTGCGCCGGCCGTGGCTCGTGCAGGATCAGCGGCGAAGAACGTTGCGACTGGCGCCGTTGAGCGCATCCGACAAACTTCGCCCGAGATCGCCGCGCGTATCGAGCGCACCCTCGGCCGCAACCCTGATCCAACGCCGACGCCCGGCACGCGCGGTAGCATGGGCGCCGCAGGCACGGACATGGCGACGCAGCGGCAGCAGGTAGCCGACAAGGTCGGCGTCGATCTGACGCTGGGTCAAGCTACCCGCGATCAAAATCAGCTGCGCTTCGAGCAGGAGACGGGCAAAGGCGAACAAGGCGCGGCCCTCCGTGAACGTTGGTCAGACCAGAACGAACAGGTACTGAAGCATTTCGACAACCTCGTTGACCAGACGGGAAAGGAAACGCCCGACCTCGCCGCTACGGGTCGATCGGTCGATAGCGGCTTGCGAGCCGGTCTCGACTACGACAAGACGCGCGTCCGAGTCGCCTACAAGGCCGCCGAGAAGTCCGCCGAAGGCGCGGCGCCCGTGACTCTCGACGCTGCCATCCAGTACCTGAACGATAGCGCGCCTGATGCTGCTGTGTCGCCCCTGCTAGACGTCGCCCGCAAGCGCGCGATCCGTCTCGGTGCTGCGACTGAGGATGCGGACGGCAACCTCGTGGCGCAACCGACCACCGTCAGGAATGCGGAGCTCCTACGCCGCGCCATCGGCAACGCAACCGATTATGAGCCGACAAATATTCGCAATTCGGCCATTTTGAAAGGCGCGATCGATAGCGCGACGGAACCGGTAATCGGCCCTAAATACCGCCAGGCTCGCCGGCTGCGCGAGAACCTCGCGAAGAAGTACGAGGACCGTGGCGTGGTCGCATCCTTGCTCAACACGAAGAAGGGCATGGCAGACCGCAAGGTCGCAATCGCTGACGTCTTCGAGCACTCCATCCTGAATGCCAGCCGCGAGGATGTCGGCGCTGTTCGTCGCGCGCTCACCCATGGCAAGGATGCGCCGCCCGAGGTTGTGCAGGCTGGCCAGCAGGCATGGCGCGATCTCCAGGGCGAGACGATGAACTGGATTAAAGATCAGGCGTTCGCGAACACCGCGACCGATCAGCGGGGCAACGTGATCCTCTCCGTTCCCAAGCTGGACAAGGCCATCAAACGCCTCGATGCCGATGGCCGTCTGCAAACCATCTTCGGCAAGCAAGGCGCTCAGCATCTTCGCGATCTGAACGACTTGGCGAAGGTGATCTACACCACGCCGCCGGGCGCCGTGAACACATCCAACACAGCCTCGGTGCTGCTTGCGGCGTTCGCAGAGGCGGGCGTCACAGGTTCGATGACTGGCCTTCCTGTCCCCGTCCTGTCGACCCTTCGCGTCCTGTCGAAACAGGTGAAAAACCGCCAACTGCAAAAGCGCATCGAAATCGCGCTAACCCGTGGCCGTGCTGCCGCCAATAACAACCCGCCGGCGGCCCGCCCGACTGGCGCAACCCTGCACTGATCGAGGATCCGCATGCTCCCAGTCGAACAACCCTTCAAGACCTACACCGGCCTCGACGGCAAGCCGCTGAGTAACGGCTCCGTCTACTTCGGAGAGCCGGACCAAGACCCGATCACGCATCCTGTCACGGTGTATTGGGACGCGGCCGGCACGCTGCCCGTCGCTCAGCCCGCGCGCACGCTGAACGGCTACATCGTCAACGACTCGAACGCTCCGGCGAACGTGTTCTACGACAGCTCTTATTCAGAAACGGTCATCGACTCGAAAGGCCGAACGGTGTTTTACGCGCCGACGTCGGATGACTTCAGCATTGCGTCATACGTTGTCGGTCTCGCGAAAGCAGCAGGATCTTCCCTGATCGGGTTCATCCAGTCCGGCGTCGGCGCAGTTGCTCGCACGTTGCAGGATAAAAGCCGGGAACGCGTCAGTGTCACCGACTTCATGACGGATGCCCAGCGCACGGATGCAGCCGCGTACACATACTCGCTCGACATGACGGGGGCGTTTTCCGCAGCCATGACCTATCTTGTCTCGCGCGGGGGCGGCCGGCTGTTCGTGCCTGCTGGTGGCTACCGCCTCGACGGCAAGGCCGGCGGCGACAGCTTCAAGGACGGCATCCTGATCCCGAGCACGGGCGGCGTGACCACGACCGCGAACGGCATCATCATCGAGGGCGAAGGCGCTGGAACGATCCTGCGCGCCAACTCAGCGACGATGATGGTCGTGCGAAACGCGCGTCTGTTCTCGGGTGTGCGCGACCTACAGATCGACGGCAATAACCTTGCCTCCGTGGTCGGTTACGGCGGCGTCCCCGAGAGCATCACGCAGACCACTACGTTCACGAGCCAGTCGTACCAGACCGTGCGCGACGCGTTTATCTCGAATTGCACGCACCAGATCATGTTGCAGCCGGGGCCGACCGTTGGCGGCTCGGACTCTGGCGGCTTCTACCACCATTTCACGAACGTAATGACCAACGTCAGCGGTACGTACGACGTGTGGTTTCGTCCAGATCCGACGGGCGCGAACAACCGCACGACCCGGACCACGTTCACGAACTGCAAATTCCTGCGCGCGACGAATTCGATCTACATCCAGGCTGCCACGGAAATCGACTTCATCAGTTGCTTCTGGGAGTTGTGGACCGGAACGCTGCTGAACTATGTGCCGGCCAGCGCGGCCGCAGCGAATATTCGCCTGATCGGCGGCTACGGTGAAAGCTCGGGCGCCGCTGTGGGCCCGATCGCCACGGCGCCGGAAGCGGTATCGCTGATCGGCTTCACGCACAACCGGCCGCCCGATGCCTCCGAATACAAGATGCACCGCAGCCTCCCGGGCGCGATCAACGTCGCGAAGCTGACCAATCTCGCCGCCCGCCTGACGTTCGGCTATCCCGGCTTCGTCGACTTGGTCGCTGACCCGGATAATGCCGGCGCCAAGGCGCTGGAGCTACAGCTGAACGGCGCAGCGAAGAAACGTTTTAGCTCGACCGGCATCGAGACGTTCTACGGCACTGTCGGCAATATCCAGTTAGAGGCCTCTGGCGCAACGCTGACTTTTACCCGCGCGGGATCGAACATTATCGCCGCGACCGCTGCGGGGGCCACGCTGTCGTACCAGACCGACTCTCATTTCTGGAAAACAGCGGCCGGCACGGACATCTTATCGCTGTCCTCGTCGGCGCTGCTCGCGCGCCAGGACAACGCAACTGACCTCGGCGGGGCGACCTTCCGTTTCAAAACTGTGTACGCCGGTACGGGCGCCATCAACACGTCCGATGGACGCGAAAAGCAGCAAGTTCAGGACATCAACCAAGCCGCCATACGCGCAGTCCGGCGGGTCAATCTCGTTCAGTTCAAGTTCAACGATGCGGTGCAAGCCAAGGGGGACGGCGCGCGCTGGCATTTCGGCGTGATCGCCCAGCAGGTCAAGGAAGCGTTTGAGGCCGAGGGCCTCGATGCGTTCGCGTACGGCTTGCTCTGCTACGACGAGTGGGAGGCATTGCCGGAAATCGTGGACGAAGAAGGCGTGATCGTCCAGGTGGCGCGCCCGGCGGGCAACCGGTACGGCGTCCGCTACGACGAACTCTTCTCACTGAAGCTGGCCGCCATCGAGGCTGCTGCAGCGTAGTCCACATCCCACACCCACCACGAAAGGAAACACACATGAAGAAATCGACTATGGCAACCGGCGCGGGCGGCGGCAAGCAACGCCCACCGACCGAGCAGCAGAAGAAAACCACGCCGACGAAGAAGAAATGAACTCGTGGCGCGCACGCTGCCTTGCCGGGGCATCGATTCTGCTAGCGATGTACGGGCATGCATGGGCAACGGGCCATCTGCCCAATACGCCCGAAGGCATGCTGATGTTTCACGGCAGCGCCGCGCTACTGGATCTTCTTTTGCTGTACGCCGCGCCCGCCTTGCTTCATGGCCGGCTATGCGCGGATGCGCAGCGGCTGCTGCTGGCGTCGATCGTCGGGAATTTCGCTGGCTGGCTTCTGTACGTCGCATATGTCTCGCCCACCTTTTACAACTGCTTCATGTGGGTGCTGACGTATGCCCAACTGCTTCGACTTTTTATTCCCGACCGCCATGCTGATCTTCCTTGGCTCGATCTGGTTCGTCATCGTGATCATTTCAGCGGCAGCCACCATCCTTGAGAGAAAAAACCATGCAAGAACCCGAAAACGTACGCTCCGCGATTGAGGCCGCGGCGAGCAATCCGAAGATGGCCGCAGCCGTTGCCGCGAGCACGACAGCCATTGGCGCCGCTACCAAAATGGAGGCGATCCAAGGATGGCTGTCGGTCGCCTCCATGGCCGTCGGCATCGTGACGGCCCTCGTCGTGCTGGGCATCCAACTGATCCGGCTCGAGAAAGCCTGGCGCGAACGTGCGCACGAAGAGAAGGAAATCGCATGAGCATCCTCGACCACATCCGGGCCGCGCGTAAATCGTTCACCGTCTGGATGAACGCTGTACTGCTGGCGGCATATCCGTTTGCCGACTCCATCGTATCCGCCCTGCGCGACAACCTGCCCGATCTGGCACCGTACCTGCCGGCGAACGTATTCCGCGCTGTCGGGCTGGCCCTCGTCGTCTACAACATCGTGCACGGTGCTCGTGCGGCTGCCAAGGCAGCGAAGGAGAATCATGCCGCCTAGCGCATTCATCGGCATGCTGGCCCAAGCCGCGCAGGACTGCCAGCGCAAGACCGGGATCCCGGCATCCGTCATCCTCGCCCAAGCCGCGCTCGAGTCGTCGTGGGGCGCGCGCGCGATCGGCAACAACCTGTTCGGCATCAAGGCGGACAAATCGTGGACCGGGACGACCGTCACGTTCGGCACGCATGAGCACCTGAACGACAAGAGCGTGGCCATGCCCGACAAGTTCCGGCGCTACTCGAGTTGGCTGGAAAGCATGGTTGACCACGCGCAGTTCCTGCTGAAGAACCCGCGCTATGCGGCGTGCTTCAAGGAGACGACCGGGCCGGGCTGGGCGCGTGCTCTGCAGGCGGCCGGGTACGCGACCGACCCGGACTACGCGAAGAAGCTGATCGACATCATGCGCTTCCGGAATCTTGCCTTCTATGACGAGGTGCATTCGTGACCGCGCTCGAACGCCTGCTCATCGCCGTCGCGCTGGCCGTGCTGCTCGCTGTCGGCACATGGTTCGGCATCCACCACTACGGCACGGAGCGATACGAAGCCGGATATGCGGCTGCTGTCGACGCCGGCAAGAAACAGCACGACCGCGACGCCTACCTCAACCAGCAGACCGAAGACGAGCTGCGCACGCTGCTCGCCGCGAAGGACGCTGACGCTTATCGAAAGGAACAGGAATATGCATCGAACCTCGAAGCTGCTCAGCGCCGCGTGCGCGCTGGCACTGACCGCCTGCGCTGCCCCGCAACCAGTACCGTACAGTCCGGCGCCGCGCCCGAAGATCGATCCGCTTCCGGCGCGCCTGCAGTTGACGGAGGCGGACCGGACCTTGTGCCGGAGGCTGCTGCTGACGTTCTCGGCTACGGAGCAGCAATTGCAGGCCTCGTGTCACGATACGCCGAAGTCGTCGAGCGGAACGAAGCCTGCCGGGCCGTGAACGCGAAATGACCGACTACCACGTCATCACGCCCGCGTCCGCCGAGCTGGTCATGCAGGTTGTCGACGGTCAGATCGTCATCGTGCCGCCTGAAAATGCTCCGCAAACGCCAGAAACGGCAAATTCTGCGGGGCATAAGAAGCAGTCAGAACAGTAGAATTGCGGAGCGAGAAATGCGCCGAAACCCGCATGGTTGACGCATTTCTATATGAGCTTAGAAGGCTGATGCTCTATCCAACTGAGCTATGGGCAGTATGGCTTCATAAATGAAAACGGGCCGTCGAGGACAGCCCGTTTGCAAACGGTGGTCGGAGTACAAGGATTCGAACCTTGGACCCCCTGCTCCCAAAGCAGGTGCGCTACCGGGCTGCGCTACACTCCGATTGGGACGATCATACCCCGCCGGGAGGGAGGCGTCAATGAAGGGGCTCGCCCCGGCGGATGGTCAGACTTCGAAGCGCGCGGCGATGCGTTTGGCCATCGACTCGGCCAGTTCCGCGTTCTTCGCCTCCACCATCACACGCACGAGCGGTTCCGTGCCGGACGGGCGGATCAGCACGCGGCCATTGTCGCCCAGTTCGCGCTCGACGTTTTCCTTCTCCGCCACGACAGCCGCGTTCTTCGTCCAGTCGGTACCCGGCTGCACGCGCACGTTGATCAGGGTCTGCGGATACAGCGTCAGGTCGCTGCAGCACTCGGCCAGGCCCTGGCCGGAACGCTTGAGCGCGGTCAGAACCTGCAGTGCCGACACGATGCCGTCGCCGGTCGTGTGCTTGTCCAGTGCCAGCAGGTGGCCCGAGCCTTCGCCGCCCAGCAGCCAGCCGCGGTCCTGCATCATTTCCAGCACGTAGCGGTCGCCGACCTTCGCGCGCGCGAAGCCGATGCCCATGTCCTTGAACGCCACTTCGAGCGCCATATTGGTCATCAGGGTGCCGACGGCGCCGGCCACCGGGCCGGTCGCCATGCGCGCGCGCACCATCACGTACAGCAGCTCGTCGCCGTTGTACAGGCGGCCTTTGGCGTCGCACATGATCAAACGGTCGGCGTCGCCGTCCAGCGCGATGCCGAGGTCGGCCTCGTGCTCGACGACCGCGGCCGCCATCGCCTTCGGTGCCGTCGCGCCGACACCGTCGTTGATGTTGAAGCCGTCCGGCTTGGTGCCCAGCTCGATGACTTCGGCGCCCAGTTCATGGAACACGTGCGGCGCAATGTTGTAGGCGGCGCCGTGGGCGCAGTCGACGACGATTTTCAGGCCGCGCAGGTCGAGCTCGTTCGGGAACGTGCTCTTGCAGAATTCGATGTAACGGCCCTGCGCGTCGCGCAGGCGCGTGGCCCGGCCCAGCTTTTCCGACGACACGCAGCCCATCGGCTGGTCGATCATCTCCTCGATTTCGAGCTCGACGGCATCAGGCAGCTTGGTGCCATGGCCGGAGAAGAACTTGATGCCGTTGTCCTGGAAAGGATTGTGCGAGGCCGAAATCACGACGCCCGCCTGCAGGCGCAGTGCGCGCGTCAGGTACGCGATGGCCGGGGTCGGCATCGGACCGGCCAGCATCACGTCGACGCCGGCTGCCGAGAAACCGGCTTCCAGCGCCGCTTCCAGCATGTAGCCGGAAATGCGCGTGTCCTTGCCGATCAGGACCGTGGGACGTTCGCTGGTGCCGGCCTTGTCCTTGGCCAGCACCTTGCCGGCGGCATAGCCCAGGCGCATCACGAAGTCAGGGGTGATGGGCGACTCGCCCACCAGGCCGCGTACACCATCGGTACCGAAATATTTGCGTGCCATTAATTAAATTCTCTTCATCTATTGATTATTCGTAGTGGCCGCTTGCCAGACTTTCAGCGCATCCACCGTCTCTGCCACATCATGGACCCGTACGATCCGGGCGCCCTGCGCTACCGCAGCGAGCGCACCGGCCAGGCTGCCGGCCAACCGCTGCTCGACGCTACGGCCCGTCACGGCGCCGATCATCGATTTGCGCGACAGGCCCGCCAATACGGGCAGGCCCAGTTCGCTTTCCATGCGGTTTATGCTCCGGAGCAAAGCATAATTATGCTCGACACTCTTCCCAAAACCAAATCCGGGATCAATCGTGATGCGTTCGCGTGCCACACCTGCCGCCAGCAGCGCATCGATCCGCTCGCGCAGGAACGCGATCACGTCGGCCACCACGTCGACGTATTCGGGCTGTGCCTGCATGTCCTGCGGGGTGCCCTGCATATGCATTACGCACAGCCCGCAGTCGCCGTCCTTCACGGCCTCGATCGCGCCGGGCGCCCGGAAGCCGTTGATGTCGTTGATCATGTCGGCGCCCGCGATGATCGCCTCGCGCATCACCTCGGGCTTGCAGGTATCGATCGACAGCGGATAACCCAGTTCGCGCAACGCGTAGATCGCCGGCATGACGCGGCGCAGTTCTTCGTCGATGGGGACGCTGGGCGAGCCCGGCCGCGTGGATTCGCCGCCGATGTCGATGATGTCGACGCCGTCCTTGATCATTTGTTCGGCCCGCTCCACGGCGAATTCGAGGCCCTGGTAGCGGCCGCCGTCGGAAAAGGAATCGGGGGTGACGTTGAGGATGCCCATGACCAGCGGGCGCTGGGCGAGGTTATAGCCGAAACGGCCGCACTGCAGGTATTGACGCATGACGAAAAACCAACGGAATAAAGAATAAAAAGGCACCCGCTCGGGGTGCCTTTTCGAGGAGAGACCGCGCTGGTCAGGCCGGGGCGGTCGCGTTCGGGGCGACGCCGCTGTCGCTCGGAGGCGTGCGCTTGGTCAGGACCACCGACTTCGGCGGGCGCGGCTCGCGGCCGGCCATGATGTCGTTGATCTGGTCGGCATCGATGGTTTCCCATTCGAGCAGCGCCTTCGTCATCACTTCGACCTTGTCGCGGTTTTCTTCCAGCAGGCGACGGGCCAGCGTGTACTGCGTGTCGAGGATGTTGCGAATCTCGGCATCGACCTTTTGCTGCGTCGCTTCGGAGATGGTCTTCACGGAGCCGCCGAAGAAGCCTTCGTTCGGATCATCCTCGTAGACCATCACGCCCATGCTTTCCGACATGCCGAAACGGGTCACCATCGAGCGGGCCAGCTTGGTCGCGCGGGCGAAGTCGTTCGATGCGCCGGTCGACATCTGGCCGACGAAGATCTCCTCGGCGATACGGCCGCCGAACAGGATCGAGATCTCTTCCAGCATCTTGTCCTTGTAGCCGGACAGGCTGTCGTGCTCCGGCAACTGCCAGGTCAGGCCGAGGGCATAGCCGCGCGGCATGATCGTGACCTTGTGCACCGGATCGGCCTTCGGCAGCAGCTTGGCGATCACCGCGTGGCCCGACTCGTGGTACGCGGTGTTGCGGCGCTCTTCCTCGCGCATGACCATCGACTTGCGCTCCGGACCCATGAAGATCTTGTCCTTCGCGTCTTCGAAGTCGCTCATCTCGACCAGGCGCTTGCTGCGGCGCGCGGCGAACAGCGCGGCTTCGTTGACGAGGTTGGCCAGGTCGGCGCCGGAGAAGCCCGGGGTGCCGCGCGCCAGGATGTCCGCCTTCACGTCGGTGCCGATCGGCACTTTACGCATGTGCACATTCAGGATCTGCTCGCGGCCGCGGATGTCCGGCAGGCCCACCATCACCTGGCGGTCGAAACGGCCCGGACGCAGCAGCGCCTTGTCCAGCACGTCGGCACGGTTGGTCGCGGCGATCACGATCACGCCCGACGATGCCTCGAAGCCGTCCATCTCGACCAGCAGCTGGTTCAGCGTCTGTTCGCGCTCGTCGTTGCCGCCGCCCATGCCGGCGCCACGGTGGCGGCCGACGGCGTCGATCTCGTCGATGAAGATGATGCACGGCGAGTGTTTTTTCGCATTCTCGAACATGTCGCGCACGCGGGACGCGCCCACGCCGACGAACATCTCGACGAAGTCCGAACCGGAGATCGAGAAGAACGGGACCTTGGCTTCGCCGGCGATGGCGCGGGCCAGCAGCGTCTTACCGGTACCCGGGGGACCAACCATCAGCACGCCGCGCGGGATGCGGCCGCCCAGTTTCTGGAACTTGGTCGGATCCTTCAGGAAATCGACGATCTCGCCCACTTCTTCCTTCGCTTCGTCGCAGCCGGCGACGTCGGCGAACGTGACGGTGTTGTTCGTCTCGTCCATCATGCGCGCCTTCGACTTGCCGAACGAGAACGCCCCGCCCTTGCCGCCGCCCTGCATCTGGCGCATGAAGAACACCCAGACACCGATCAGGAGCAGCATCGGGAACCAGGAAATGAAGACTTGCTGGAGGAACGACGGTTCCTCGGGCGGCTTGACGTCGAAGCGCACGTTGTTGTCGCGCAGGTCGCCGATCAGGCCGCGGTCGAGCATGGTCGCGGTGGTGCGGACCTTGGTGTCATCGGTACGGGTCGCGGTGATGCTCGAACCTTCGATCACGACGTCCTTGATGCGTTTCGCCTTGACGTCATCGAGCAGCTCGGAATAAGCAATGGTCTTGCTGCCGCCCGCGACGCTGTGGTTGTCGAACTGCTTGAACAGCATGAACAACAGCAGCGCGACGACCACCCAGATGGCGGATTTGGAAAACATATTATTCACGAAGACTCCTCTGATGCGAACGCATCTTTTCCCATTTTTTCAAAGGCAGATTTTACCGCAATAAGCAGCCCGTGCCACGCACGACCGCCATAGTGCCTTCGGGGACGTTGAAAAACCTGCTGCACGTTGCACTGTCGTGCTGCGATGCTCGCTGTACTCTCGTACAGCTGCGCTTCTCACACAACATTGCGGCCGCTCGCGACGGTTTTTCAAGGTTCCCTTTTCTCCACTATAGCCGGTTTTTATTTCCGTTGCGCAGCCATCATGCACACAGACGTGGCTGTCCTTTGCTGATGTGCGGTTGTACTGCAGGAAATCAAGGGCGTTTCCGTCGATTTTCGCAATTTCAGGCGGCCGGATTTTTCAACCCACGCCCCAGCAGGAAAATTTCCGAGGATTTGTCGCGGCTGGCCTTCGGTTTGATCTGTTTGACGACCTTGAATTCGGTGCGGAACTTCTCCAGGACTTGGGTGAATCCCATGTCCTTGAAGCATTTCACCAACAATGCCCCTGAAGGTTTGAGGTGCATTTGAGAGAACTCAATAGCGAGATCGATCAAATCCTCCATGCGCGCCGCATCCGCCGACGGAATACCGGACAGATTCGGCGCCATGTCGGACAACACGAGGTCGGCCATGCGGCCTTCGAGAACGCCCGCCAGCTCGTCGAGCACCTCCTGCTCGCGGAAATCGCCCTGGATGAAATGCATGTCGGCGATCGGCTCCATCGGCAGGATGTCCAGGCCGATCATCGTGCCCTTGATGCCGCCCTCCTCGCCGCCGGCCAGCTTGCGCCGCGTGTACTGGCCCCAGCTGCCGGGCGTGCAGCCGAGGTCGACGATCACCTGGCCCGCCTTGATGAGCTTTTCGCTTTCGTCGATTTCCTTCAGCTTGTAGGCCGCACGGGCCCGATAGCCCTCTTTCTGTGCCAATTTGACATACGGATCGTTGATGTGATCGTGGATCCAGTTTTTATTGAATTTGTTCTTGGCCATTCGCGTAAAATACTGCTTTTAATAGGTATCTCAAAATAACATCATGATCAAACTTACACCGGTCGAGCGTGCAGCGCTGCGTGCGGAAGCCCACGGCCTCAATCCTGTCGTCATGATCGGCGCAGACGGCCTGACCGAGGCCGTCATGAAGGAAATCGCGTCCAGCCTCGACGCACACGGCCTCATCAAGGTACGCGTGTTCGGCGACGACCGTGAAGAACGCATCGCGATCTACGAACGCATCTGCGCGGAACTCGACGCCGCGCCGGTCCAGCACATCGGCAAGCTGCTCGTGCTGTACCGCCCGAAGAAGGATGACGTCAAGGAACGTTCGACGAAGGCCGGCAAGGGCCTGCGCGAAGTTACCATCGTCAAGCCGAGCCCGAGCGGCACCAAGAAGCCGACCGTAACCAAGGTCCTGCTGAAAGGTAACGAGCGCGTCACGCAAGGCGGCAACATCAAACGGGCCAAGCCACGTCAGGCCAGCACCAAGAAGACGGCCCTGAAATAAGCCGTGTTCACCAAAAATTAACCGGGGCCGCTACCCCGGTTTTTTTATGCCTCAGCGGGCCTTCACAACAAGAAGCGCACCAAGGATGCTCTCGGCCAGGTACAACACCTGCGAGACCCCGTGCAGCGCCGCGAACGTCCCCCACTGCGGCGACGCCCGCACGCCGGCCGGCCCGGCCGCTGCGCGGATCGCCGCCATCATCGGCTGCAGGCCCAGGTAGACGACGAGGCTGCATGCCAGCATGCCGGCGATCAGCGCATACAGCCAGCGCTTGCGCCGCGCGTCGACATCCGCCGCACGCGACGTCAGCAGCGTCAGCGGCACGGCGAGCGCGATCGCCACCCAGGCCGAACGCGTCAACATGACGCCGACGACATTGCCGGCCTGCGTGCTGTCGAGCACGGCAAAGGCGCTCGGCGCGGCCAGGTAGCTGACGGCCCACACGCTGCCGGCCCACAGGGCGGCCAGCAGCAGGCGCGCATTGGCAAGCATCGTGGCGAACTTAGACGTAACGGACTTCCAGGATTTCGTATTCGCGCGGACCGGACGGGGCCTGCACTTCGACCACGTCGCCGGCGTATTTGCCGATCAGCGCGCGCGCGATCGGCGAGGTGACGGAGACCTTGTTCTCCTTGAGGTCGGCTTCATCGATGCCGACGATCTGGTAGGTGACCTTCTGGCCGTTGTCGAGGTCTTCGAGGTCGACGGTCGAGGCGAACACCACGCGGCCTTCCGCATCCAGCGTGGCCGGGTCGATGATCTGCGCGGTGGACAGTTTCTGTTCCAGCTCGGCGATGCGGCCCTCGACGAAGGCCTGGCGCTCCTTGGCGGCGTCGTATTCGGCGTTTTCCGACAGGTCGCCATGCGAGCGCGCCTCGGCGATCGCATCGATCACGTTGCGGCGTTCCTTGGTCTTGAGCTGGTGCAGCTCTTCCTTCAACTTCTCGGCGCCGAATTTGGTCAATGGAGTGTTCATCGTATTCTGTTCTCAGTGTTTGCGGACGTACCAAGTGAAAACCACAGAGCCGCACGGCGCAAGCCGCGCGAACTCTGTGGTCTTGGGTACTGCTAAGCGGTGCTGCTATGTTACCGCATCGCCGCTTAGTTTAAGGTTTTATGCAGGCCTTGTAAATCGTACACCCGCAACTCGTCCAGGTGACGCATGCCCTGCACGGCCGCCTCGGCGCCGGCGATGGTCGTATAGGTGACCACGCGCGCCTGCAGTGCCGACGTACGGATCGTACGCGAGTCGGCGATGGCGCTGCGCTTCTCTTCGACCGTGTTCACCACCATCGCAATCTCGTGGTTCTTGATCATGTCGACGATGTGCGGACGGCCTTCGATCACCTTGTTGACCGGGGTGACCGGGATGCCGGCGGCGGCGATGACGGCCGCGGTGCCCTTCGTCGCGACGAGCGAGAAGCCCAGTTCGACGAGGTCGCGCGCCACTTTCACGGTGCGAGGCTTGTCCGAACCCTTCACCGACAGGAACACGCGGCCCGTCGTCGGCAAGGTGATGCCGGCGGCCAGCTGCGACTTGACGAACGCTTCGCCGAACGTCGTGCCCACGCCCATCACTTCGCCCGTCGACTTCATCTCGGGGCCGAGGATCGTGTCGACGCCCGGGAATTTCACGAACGGGAACACGGCTTCCTTCACGCTGTAGAACGGCGGGACGATCTCTTTCGTGATGCCCTGCTGTGCCAGCGTCTGGCCGACCATGCAGCGCGCGGCGATCTTCGCCAGCTGCAGGCCCGTCGCCTTCGACACGAACGGCACGGTACGCGAGGCACGCGGGTTCACTTCCAGCACATATACGGTGTCCACGGTCTGGCCGTCGACTTCCGACTGCTGGATCGCGAACTGCACGTTCATCAGGCCGACGACGTTCAGCGCCTTCGCCATCAGCGAGGTCTGGCGCTTCAGTTCATCGATGGTCGCCTGGGACAGCGAGTACGGCGGCAGCGAGCACGCGGAGTCGCCCGAGTGCACGCCGGCCTGCTCGATGTGTTCCATCACGCCGCCGATGAACGTCGTCTCGCCGTCCGAGATGCAGTCGACGTCGACTTCGATCGCGTCGTTCAGGAAGCGGTCCAGCAGCACCGGCGAATCGTTCGACACCTTCACGGCTTCGCGCATGTAGCGCTCGAGGTCGCGCTGCTCGTGGACGATCTCCATCGCGCGGCCGCCCAGCACGTACGACGGACGCACGACGAGCGGATAGCCGATCTCGGACGCCAGCGCCAGCGCGTCGGCTTCCGTGCGCGCGGTGCGGTTCGGCGGCTGGCGCAGGCCCAGGTCCTGCAGCAGCTTCTGGAAGCGCTCGCGGTCTTCGGCCGCGTCGATCATGTCCGGCGACGTGCCGATGATCGGGACGCCGTTCTTTTCCAGATCCAGCGCGAGCTTCAGCGGGGTCTGGCCGCCGTACTGGACGATCACGCCTTCCGGCTTTTCCAGGTCGACGATTTCCAGCACGTCTTCCAGGGTCAGCGATTCGAAGTACAGGCGGTCGGAGGTGTCGTAGTCGGTCGACACGGTCTCCGGATTGCAGTTGACCATGATGGTCTCGTAGCCGTCTTCGCGCATCGCGAGGGCCGCGTGCACGCAGCAGTAGTCGAACTCGATGCCCTGGCCGATGCGGTTCGGGCCACCGCCCAGCACCATGATCTTCTTCTTGTCGGTCGGGTTCGACTCGCACTCTTCGTCGTACGTCGAGTACATGTACGCGGTATTGGTCGCGAATTCGGCGGCGCAGGTGTCGACGCGCTTGTAGACCGGACGGATGCCGAACTCGTGGCGTTTGGCGCGCACGGCTTCCGGCGTCGTCTGCATCAGGAACGCGAGGCGGCGGTCCGAGAAGCCCTTCTGCTTAAGCTTGTACAGCGTCGGCTTGTCGAGGCTTTCCAGCTTCTGGTGATCCAGCCACAGTTCGATGTCGACGATTTCCTTGATCTGGATGAGGAACCACGGATCGATCTTGGTGAGGTTGTGCACCTCTTCCAGCGTGAAGCCCTGTGCGAACGCGTCGCCCACGTACCAGATGCGTTCCGGACCCGGCTCGCCCAGTTCTTCCTCGATCTTTTCGCGGTCGCGGGTCTTTTCGTTCAGGCCGTCGACGCCGACTTCCAGGCCGCGCAGCGCTTTCTGGAACGATTCCTGGAACGTGCGGCCCATCGCCATCACTTCGCCGACGGACTTCATCTGCGTCGTCAGGTGCTTGTCCGCAGTCGGGAATTTCTCGAACGTGAAGCGCGGGATCTTGGTGACGACGTAGTCGATCGACGGCTCGAAGCTGGCCGGGGTCGCGCCGCCGGTGATCTCGTTGCGCAGCTCATCCAGCGTAAAACCGACGGCCAGTTTCGCCGCAACCTTCGCGATCGGGAAGCCGGTCGCCTTCGATGCCAGCGCGGACGAACGCGACACGCGCGGGTTCATCTCGATGACGATCATGCGGCCGTCCTTCGGGTTGATCGAGAATTGCACGTTCGAGCCGCCCGTGTCGACGCCGATCTCGCGCAGCACGTTGATCGACGCGTTGCGCATGATCTGGTATTCCTTGTCCGTCAGCGTCTGTGCCGGCGCGACGGTGATCGAGTCGCCGGTGTGCACGCCCATCGGATCCAGGTTCTCGATCGAGCAGACGATGATGCAGTTGTCCTTCTTGTCGCGGACGACTTCCATCTCGTACTCTTTCCAGCCGAGCAGCGATTCTTCGATCAGCAGTTCGGAGGTCGGCGACGCTTCCAGGCCGCGCTTGCAGATCGCTTCGAATTCTTCTTCGTTGTAAGCGATGCCGCCGCCCGAACCGCCCATCGTGAACGACGGACGGATGATGGTCGGGAAGCCCAGTTCGCGCTGCACGGCGCGCGCTTCGTCCATCGAGTGGGCGATGCCGGAACGGGCCGAACCGAGGCCGATCTTCGTCATCGCTTCCTTGAACTTGAAGCGGTCCTCGGCCTTGTCGATGGCTTCCGGCGTGGCGCCGATCAGTTCCACCTTGTACTTGTCGAGGACGCCGTGGCGGTGCAGGTCCAGCGCGCAGTTCAGCGCGGTCTGGCCGCCCATCGTCGGCAGGATCGCGTCGGGACGCTCCTTGTCGATGATGCGCTCGACGGCCTTCCACGTGATCGGCTCGATGTAGGTGACGTCGGCCGTTTCCGGGTCCGTCATGATGGTCGCCGGGTTCGAGTTGACCAGGATGACCTTGTAGCCTTCTTCGCGCAGCGCCTTGCAGGCCTGGGCGCCGGAGTAGTCGAATTCGACCGCCTGGCCGATGACGATCGGGCCCGCGCCGATGATCAGGATGCTTTTAATATCAGTACGTTTTGGCATTTATTTCTTCTCACTTGCTGGCGTGGGCTTGCATCTTGCTGATGAAACGGTCGAACAGGTAGGCGACGTCCGTCGGGCCGGGCGACGCTTCCGGGTGGCCCTGGAAGCAGAATGCCGGCTTGTCCGTGCGCTCGAAGCCCTGCAGCGAGCCGTCGAACAGCGAGACGTGCGTCACGCGGCAGTTGGCCGGCAAGGTCGCGGCATCCACTGCGAAGCCGTGGTTCTGCGACGTGATCATGACCTGCTTCGAATCCAGGTCCTGCACCGGGTGGTTGGCGCCGTGGTGGCCGAACTTCATCTTGACGGTCTGCGCGCCCGAGGCCAGCGCCATGATCTGGTGGCCGAGGCAGATGCCGAACGTCGGGATGCCCGAGTCGATCACTTTCTTCGTCGCGGCGATCGCGTAGTCGCAGGCGGCCGGGTCGCCCGGACCGTTGGCGAGGAAGATGCCGTCCGGGTTCAGCGCCAGGGCTTCTTCCGCGGTGGCCTGCGCCGGCAGCACGGTGATCTTGCAGCCGCGCTCGGCCAGCATGCGCAGGATGTTGCGCTTGACGCCGTAGTCGAACGCGACGACGTGGAACTGCGGGTTTTCCTGCTTGCCGTAGCCCTCGCCCAGCTTCCATTCGGTCTGGTCGAAGGTGTACGGTTCCTTGACGGAGACCACTTTCGCCAGGTCCATGCCGTTCAGGCCCGGGAACGAGCGCGCCAGCTCCAGCGCCTGCGCTTCCGACGGCTCATTGCCCTGCGTGCCGGTCAGGATCGCGCCGTTCTGGGCGCCCTTCTCGCGCAGGATGCGGGTCAGCTTGCGGGTGTCGATACCGGCGATGGCGACGACGTTTTCCTGCTTCAGGTAGTCCGCCAGCGATTGGGTCGAGCGGAAATTCGAGGCCAGCAGCGGCAGGTCGCGGATGATCAGGCCGGCGGCGTGGACTTTCGAGGCTTCGACGTCTTCGGCATTGATGCCGTAGTTGCCGATATGGGGGTACGTCAGCGTGACGATCTGACGCGAATAGCTGGGGTCGGTCAGGATTTCCTGGTACCCGGTGATGGCGGTATTGAATACCACTTCACCGATGGTGTGACCGGCGGCGCCGATCGAATATCCTTTGAAAATGGTTCCGTCTGCCAGAGCGAGGATGGCTGGAACGGCTGGGCCAGAAAAAAATGGCGGCAAGGGCAACTCCCGATAAAGTTGCCGTAGGCTGCGCCACGTCAGACCGGCCCGGACAGGGGGTGTGGGCATGCATCTCGCCCAGTGTCACAGGTCGCTAGATAGAGGTTTGGGTGGGTAGTCGCTACGGCAGATAAGTGATGGCTAAACCTCTGAATTATAGCGTGATTTATATCGGCCGGCAATCGCCTTGCCTTCGGTTTTCGTCTAAATACTCGCTGGAAATCCATTCACATATCGAATCCGGCGCGTAGGGCGGGCTCCCCGAGCCCGCGCGGCAGTGCGCGACACGCCGACGCACGCGTGGGCGCAGGTGCCCAGGCTACAGACCACAAAAAAATCGGCGGGCGGGCGCGCCGCTATGTCGCCCCACGCCCCCCGCCATGACGTAAACGTAAATTACAAGCCCAGCGCGGCGATACCGGCCTTGGCGATCTGCGCGTCTTCCGCCGATTTCACGCCCGACACACCCACGGCGCCGACGACTTCACCATTGACGACGATGGGCACGCCGCCTTCCAGCATGCCGTCCAGCTCCGGCGCGCGGGCGAACGACACGCGGCCGTTGTTGATCATGTCCTCGTAGATCTTCGACTCACGACGGCCCAGCGCGGCCGTCTTCGCCTTTGCCGGGGCGATGTGGGCCGACACGGGGGCGGCGCCGTCCAGGCGCTGCAGCCACAGCGGGTGGCCGCCGTCGTCGCAGATGGCGATGACGACTTTCCAGCCGTTCGCGACCGCTTCGGCTTCGGCACCGGCGGCGATCTTCTTGATGTCTTCGAGGGTAAGGACGGGCTTGGTTTGCATCTTGAGTCTTTCTTTCGTGTGGCGTTACAAAAAAGGTCTGCGATCAGCGCGCGGCCGACAGCGGGGCCGGCGTGCCCTGTTTGGCCCTCAGCCTGGCCTTGAGGTCGGCCATGACGCCGGCCGCGGCCTGCTCGCCGGCCAGCACGGCCAGGTTGCGGCCGGTGAAGTCGGCGCTGCCCATCGTGCCCAGCGCGGGCGTGATGACGACGTCGGCATCCTTCAGCTCGTACTGGTTCAGGCGCTGGCCCATGATGGTGAACGTCTGCATCAGCACGTCCACGGAACTCGCGGTGGCCTGCGCCTCGGTCGCACTGGAGATATTAACCGCGATGATGAATTCGGCGCCCATTTCCTTCGCGAAGCGAACGGGCACGGGGGCGACGAGGCCGCCGTCGACGTAGCTGCGGCCGCTGATGACGACCGGCTGGAACACGCCGGGCACGGACGACGACGCGCGCACGGCCATGCCGGTGTTACCGCGGCGGAACAAGATCGGCTTGCCCGTCTTCAGGTCGGTGGCGACGGCGCCGAACGGAATCTTCAGTTTTTCGATCGGCTGGTTGTGCACGGCCTTGTTCACATAGGTCTGCAGCGCCTCCCCTTTCAGCACGCCGGGGGCCTTGCTGAAGAACGGGATGGCCCAGTCGGAGATCGTCGTCTCGTCCATGTCGAGGGCGATCTTCTGCAGCTGGAAGCCGTTGTAGCCGGACGCGTACAGCGCGCCGACGACGGAACCGGCACTCGTGCCGACGACGATGTCGGGCACGATGCCCTGGGCTTCCAGGGCCTTGATCACGCCGATGTGGGCAAAGCCGCGCGCGGCGCCGCCGCCGAGGGCGAGCGCGATTTTCACGTGACGCAGAGGAAGGGGCGCCGGCGTGGCGGCCACCGGGGCGGCCGGCTGCGTGGGCGTGGAGCCGCAGCCCGCGAGCAGTGCCGCGGCGCCGAGCGTGGCAAGAAGGGAACGTCGGGAGAAGGTCATCCCGAGATTGTAACCCGATCCCGCCCGTTTGCCGCCCCCGGTTTAAGCGCCGCGTAAGATGATGGTCGGACGATTAACCCGGCAGCGACGTATTCGGCAGCGTGGCCGTAAACACGCTGCCCTTGCCGGGCACCGAGCGGATCGCGAGCTTGCCGCCGTGGCGCAGCAGCACGTGCTTGACGATGGCGAGGCCGAGGCCCGTGCCCTGCGTCTCGCGCGAGCGGCTCTTGTCGACGCGGTAGAAGCGCTCCGTCAGGCGCGAGATGTGCTGCTCGTCGATGCCGATGCCGTTGTCGATCACTTCGAAGCGCAAGTCGTTCGGGCCGCGCAGCCAGCGCAGCTCGATCTTCCCGCCTTGCGGCGTGTAGCGCACGGCGTTGCTGGCCAGGTTGCCGAACGCGCTGCGCAGCTCTTCGCTGCTGCCCATCACGTCCGGGCCGTCGACGGCGAAGTCGATCTCGTGGCGGCCGTTGGACAGCGCGCGCGCATCGTTCGCCACCTGTTCGACGAGAGCCCGCACGTCCACCCGCTCGCGCTTCAGGGGATACTCGTCCGATTCGAGGCGCGACAAGGTGAGCATGTCCTCGATCAGCCGCTGCATGCGCTGCGCCTGTTCCGTCATCAGCATCAGGTGCGCGGTGCGCGTCTTCTCGTCCAGGCCCGGATCCGCGAGCGCGATCTCGAGGAAGCCGACGATCACCGTCAGCGGCGTGCGCAGCTCGTGCGACGCGTTGGCGATGAAGTCGCGGCGCATCGCCTCGATGCGGTCCGTGTCCGTCGCGTCGTGGGTGACGAGGATTTGCCGGCGGTTCTCGAACGGGATGATCTGCACGATCAGCTTGCGGCCGCGGATCGACAGGGTGAGCGGCTGTTCGTAGCGGCCGAGGATCAGGTAGTCGATGAATTCGGGGTGGCGGATCAGGTTCGTCACACGCCGGCCCTTGTCGTGTTCCAGCGTGAGGCCCAGGTGGCGCTCGGCCGCCGGGTTGCACCATTCGAGGAACAGGACGTCGTCCATGATCGCCACGCCCTCCGGCAGCAGGTGCATGGCCTGGCGGAAGCGCGCGAGCCATTCCGTCAGCTCGTCGCGGTTGCGTTCGTCGTCGCGGCGGAGGCGGTACAAACGCGCGAAGACGTCGGTCCACGCGCCCCACCCGTCCGGCAGCTTCGTGCTCTGCGGGTCGTCGAGCCATTCGCCCAGCTTGTGCAGGTAGGCCAGTTGGGAAATCAGCAGGCCGAGGGTGATGAGCAGCGCGAGCGCCAGCCCGGAGACAGGGCCCAGCAGCCACCACGCAATGCCGGCGACCGCGAGCATCAGGCCCAGGCGCAGCAACGCCGGGACCCAGAACATGACGCGAGGATTCAAGCGGGCGACCTTTCTATTTTTCTTTTTCGGACAGCATGTAGCCCACGCTGCGCACGGTCTTGATCAGCTTTTCCGCTTCCTTCAGCGCCTTGCGCAGCCGGAGGACGTGGACGTCGACCGTGCGTTCCTCGACGGCCGCCGCGTCGCCCCACACCTTGTCGAGCAGCTGGCTGCGCGAGAACACGCGCTCGCGGTGCGCCATCAGGAATTTCAGCAGGCGGTATTCGGCATTGCCCATATCGAGCTGGCGGCCGTCCAGGGTGACCGTGCAGCTGGCCGGATCGAGCATGACCGGACCGGCCGACAGCGGCGCCTCGGCCAGGTGCGGGCTCTTGCGGCGCAGCAGCGCTTTCGAGCGGGCCACCAGTTCGCGCGGCGAGAACGGCTTCGTCACGTAGTCGTCGGCGCCGGTATTGAGCCCCGCGATCTTGTCCTCTTCCATGCTCTTCGCCGTCAGCATGATGACGGGGATGTCCTGGAAATCGCGGTCGCCGCGCAGGCGCGACAGCAACCGCAGGCCGCTCTGGTCGGGCAGCATCCAGTCCAGCAGCAGCAGGTCGGGCCTGCCGTGCACGATCGAATCCCAGGCCGCCGCCACGTTGGCGGCCGTGCGGATCTCCCAGCCCGTCTCGCGCAGCGAATAGCTCACCAGTTCGACGATCGCCGGCTCATCTTCGACAATCAGGACGCTCGTGTTGGCCGCCATCGATCACCCTTCTCCGCCAGCCGCGACGGCTTGTGGTTTGCTATGCCTGATGTCCCGCCCCTCGACGACGTAGATCACGTACTCGGCGATGTTCTTGGCGTGGTCGCCGATGCGCTCGATGGCCTTGGCCACCCACAGCACGTCCAGCGCCGGCGAAATCGTGCGCGGGTCTTCCATCATGAACGTGATGGTACTGCGCATGATGGTGCGGAACTCGTGGTCGATCACGTCGTCCTGGGCGATGATCTGCACGGCAGCCTTGCCGTCCAGGCGCGCGAACGCGTCGAGCGCGTCGTGCAGCATGTCGGCCGTCGCGCGCGAGATCGTGCGCACCGTCTCGTAGTGGTTGAAGCTGACCATGCCGCGCTCGTGCAGGCTCTTGGCCGTGCGGGCGATCTTGGCGGCCTCGTCGCCGATGCGCTCGAGGTCCGTGATCACCTTGATCGTCGCCATGATCGTACGCAGGTCGTTGGCGGCCGGCTGGCGGCGCACGATCAGGTGGCTGCAGGCGTCGTCCAGCTGCACTTCGAGCTGGTTGACGGCGTGGTCGTCCGCCACCACCTTGTCGGCCTGCTCGGTGTTGCCGACGCGGAACGCATTCACCGCCTCGTCGAACTGCGTTTCCACCATGCCGCCCATGAGCAGCACTTTCGACCGGATCGCTTCCAGTTCCTGGTCGTACTGCTTGGAAGAGTGCTCGCCTACCATGTTTTCGGTTCCTATTGAATATCGTAATTTTAACTTGACTGGCGTATCGTTAGCTTTTCGGGGGGCTCTACAACCGTAGCGAGCGGCGGCAGGGGTGGCCGAGAAGCGCAGCCGTACATCCGGTACGGCGAGCATCGCAGGCCGGCCCTGCAACGCGCAGTAGGTTGGAGAGCCTCCCCTCGCTCAACCGAAGCGGCCGGTGATGTAATCCTGGGTCTCTTTCCGCACCGGGTTCAGGAACAGCTGGTCGGTCTCGCCGAATTCCACCAGTTCGCCCAGGTACATGTACGCCGTGTAGTCCGAGCAGCGTGCGGCCTGCTGCATGTTGTGCGTGACGATGGCGATCGTGTAGTCGCCCTTCAGTTCGCTGATCAGTTCCTCGATCTTCGACGTCGAGATCGGGTCCAGCGCCGACGTCGGCTCGTCCAGCAGCAGCACGTCCGGCTTCACCGCGACGCCGCGCGCGATGCACAGGCGCTGCTGCTGGCCGCCGGACAGCGACAGGCCGCTCTTGTTCAGCTTGTCCTTCACTTCGGTCCACAGCGCGGCCTTCTTGAGCGCCCATTCCACGCGCTCGTCCATCTCGCCTTTCGACAGGTCTTCGTACAGACGCACGCCGAACGCGATGTTGTCGTAGATGGACATCGGGAACGGCGTCGGCTTCTGGAACACCATGCCGATCTTGGCGCGCAGCATGTTCACGTCGACACCGGGCTCCAGGATATTCCGGCCGCGGTACAGGATGGCGCCTTCCGCGCGCTGGCCCGGGTACAGGTCGTACATGCGGTTCAGCGTGCGCAGCAAGGTCGACTTGCCGCAGCCCGACGGACCGATGAATGCGGTGACCTGCTTGTCGTGGACGTCCAGGTTGACGTTCTTCAGGCTCTTCGTCTTGCCGTAATAAAAGTCCAGGCCGGAGATCTCGATGGTCTTGGTCTTGGGCTTCGAACCTTGCGTCGTTTGCGACGGGGTGGACAGGGTCTGGGTCATCATGGGATCTGGGATCTTCGTCAACTTATTGCGGGTTCTTTTGGCGGAACAGGGTCCGCGACAGGATATTCAGGAGCAGCACGCTGAACGTCACCAGCAGGGCGGCACCCCAGGCGAGGCTGCGCCAGTCTTCGTACGAACTCATCGCGAACAGGTAGATCGCCACCGGCAGGTTGGCCATCGGCTGTTTCATGTCGAGGCTGAAGAACTGATTGTTCAGCGCGGTGAACAGCAGCGGCGCCGTCTCGCCGGCGATGCGGGCCACGGCCAGCAGCACGCCGGTCACCACGCCCGCCTTCACGGCGCGCAGGCGCACCATCGTCGCCACTTTCCAGCGCGGCGCGCCCAGCGCGAACGCCGCTTCCAGCAGGCTGTTCGGCACCAGGTGCAGCATGTTGTCGGTCGTGCGGACGACGACGGGGATCGCGATCAGCGACAGCGCGATCGTGCCCGCATAGCCGGAGAAATGCCCGAAGCGCGCCACGCACAGGGCGTACACGAACAGGCCGATCACGATCGACGGCGCCGACAGCATGATGTCCGTGACGAAGCGCGTGACGGCGGCGAATTTGTTGTTCTGGCCGTACTCGGCGAGATAGATGCCGGCCAGGATGCCGACCGGCGTCGAGATCGCCGTGGACAGGCCTACCATCATGAGGCTGCCGACGATCGCGTTGCGCAGGCCGCCCGGGCTGCCCGGCGCCGGCGTGTCCATCGTGAACAGCGTGTGCGACAGTGCGCCGAAGCCATTGACCAGCAGGGTCTCCAGGATCCACAGCAGGAAGCCGAGGCCGACGGCCATCGCCAGCACGGACAGCGCGATGCCGATGCGATGGCCCAGCAGGCGGCGCCGATACACGGAATTGACAACGGCATCCATTACTTCACCCCTTCCTTGCGGGACATCCCGACGAGCATCAATTTGGCGGCCGACAGCACGATGAACGTGATGGCGAACAGGATCAGGCCCAGCGCGAACAGCGCGGACACGTGCAGTTGCGAGCTGGCTTCGGCGAATTCGTTGGCCAGCGTCGAGGAAATCGAATTACCCGGCGCGAACAGCGACAGCTTGATGTCGTTGGCATTGCCGATGACGAACGTGACGGCCATCGTCTCGCCCAGCGCGCGGCCGAGGCCCAGCATCACGCCGCCGACCACGCCGGCGCGGGTGTACGGCAGCACGATCTTGCGCACGACTTCCCATTTCGTGCAGCCGAGGCCGTATGCGGATTCCTTCAGCACGGCCGGCACGATCTCGAACACGTCGCGCATCACGGACGCGATGAACGGGATGATCATCACGGCAAGGATGATCCCGGCGGTCAGGAGGCCCAGGCCCATCGTCGGCCCCTGGAAGAACGGCCCGATGAACGGCAGCACGCCGAGCGTCTCTTTCAGGAACGGCTGGATGGTGTCGCCGAACAGCGGCGCGAACACGAACAGGCCCCACATGCCGTAGATGATCGACGGCACGCCGGCCAGCAGTTCGACGGCCATGCCCATCGGGCGGCGCAGCCAGGCCGGGCAGATCTCGGTGAGGAACAGCGCGATGCCGAAGCTGATGGGAAAGGCGACGAGCAGCGCGATGATCGACGTGACCAGCGTACCCGTGATGGCGATCAGCGCGCCGAATTTGTCGTTGACGGGATCCCACTCGTTGGTGGTGAGGAAGGACGCGCCGAATTCGCGGAACGCAGGCGCCGCGCCGATCGCCAGGGAAATGATGATGCCCACGAGGACGATCAGGACGCTGGCGGCGAACAACAGGGTCACCTTGTGGAAGATGAAGTCCTGGATGCGCTGCACGCGCATGGTATTGCGCAGTGCGACGTTGCGGGCTTCTTCCTGCAACGCGGCCTGGCCGGCCTCGTCGGCGGCGAGCGCGGGGTGTGCGTTCATGTGTTTGTCCAATTTATTACCTAGAAGCAAAAACGCGCCACTCCCACCTGCCCGACCTCGCGCCGGGAGGTGGGAGCGGCGCTACCCACGTGTCGGGTATTGCTCAATTACCAGAGCGCTTTGCCCGAAGCATCCTTCAGGTTGGCCTTCCAGGCGTCTTCCACCAGCTTGGTGGTCGCAGCCGGCATCGGCACGTAGTCCAGTTCAGCGGCGGCGGCAGCACCGTTCTTGAACGCGTAGTCGAAGAACTTCAGCACTTCCTTGCCCTTGGCGCCATCGGCTTGCGACTTGTGCATGATTGCGTACGTCGCACCGACGATCGGCCATGCGGCCTTGCCGGGCTGGTCGGTCAGCACCACGCCGAAGCCCGGTGCCTTGGCCCAGTCGGCGTTGGCGGCGGCGGCCTTGAACGCGTCGTCGTCCGGCTGCAGGAAATTGCCGTCGCGGTTCTTCAGCTGGGTATGGGCCAGCTTGTTCTTCTTGGCATATGCCCACTCGACGTAGCCGATCGAGCCCTTGATGCGCTGGACGTTGGCGGCGACGCCGTCATTGCCCTTGCCACCCACGCCGACAGCCCATTTCACGGCGGTGCCGGCACCGATCTTCGCCTTGAAGTCCGGGTTGGTCTGCGACAGGTAGTTCGTGAACAGGAACGAGGTGCCCGAGCCGTCGGCGCGGTGCACGACGGTGATGTCTTCGGCCGGCAGCTTCACGCCCGGATTCAGCGCGGCGATCGCCTTGTCATTCCACTTGGCGATCTTGCCCAGGTAGATGTCGGCGATGACCGGACCGGTCAGTTTCAGCTGGCCCGGCGCCACGCCGTCCAGGTTGACGATGGCGACGACGCCGCCCATGATGGTCGGGAACTGCACCAGGCCCGCCTCGTTCAGGTCTTCGACCGACAGCGGCATGTCCGATGCGCCGAAATCGACGGTCTTGGCCTTGATCTGCTTGATGCCGGCGCCGGAGCCAATCGATTGGTAATTCAGGCCGTTGCCGCTGGTCTTCTTGTACATCTCCGCCCATTTCGAATAGATCGGGTAGGCGAAGGTGGAACCAGCACCGGTGATGTCGGCAGCCAGGGTCGCGGTGCTCGCGAACGCGGCGGTGGTGCCGATGATGATGGTTGCCAGCAGTTGCTTCATGCGCATATCAAGGTCCTTTGGTTAGGTGTGACACGGTTGATGCTGCGCAGTGTAGTGAGGAAATATGACGGCTTTATGACATGGCCAGTCCGGCCATATGACATGCGCGGCGCATAATGTGACCGCCCGAAATGACATGTCACACAGCCCTTCGACCGCTGTCACAATCTACGGTTCTACCCTCTTCCGAAGCCGAGAAAAAGCGCCTTGTAAATACTTTTTCTTATGCTAATTTGAAAGTGTTCATGCAGTATGGAGGAGTAGTCCTACAATCTCGAATGACAGATGGGGGAGGGAGCGCTCAACGGCGTTCGAACGGTATGTTATTCATTACAGGTATGCTGACCGGGATGGTCGTCCTCGTGCTGTATGGGGTGATTTCCGAAGGCATCGGCAGTTCACAAAGGTTGCACGACCGCTATCACGAATAGCATTGGGGGCCGCAGAGGTCTCATCAAAGAAAAAGCGGCGGGGCCCAAGGCACCCGCCGCTTTTCTTGTCAACCGGCCAATGAATCAGCGCAGGAAGCGTGACACCTGGCTCATCGCCGCCAGGTCCAGGTTCATGAACTGCAACCCGGCCTTGAACTCGCCATTGCTGAAAATACAATACATCACCTTGACGCGCGCATGCAGGGGAAACGGCGTGCCGTCGACGAGCAGGTCGAAGCCGACCTGGCCCGTCTGCCCCGTCTGCAGCGGATGCGGCACGGTAATGCTGACGCCATTGGAGCCGATGTCGGATGTACGTCCTTGGACGGGGGGCTGGCCCTCCATCGCCAGGACTGCCCGCACCTTCAGGATCTTGCGTGCGGATTGCCTCTGATCTATTGCCACGATAAGCCTGTGAATCTTTTAAAAACGAGGGGCATTATAGGTGCAAACGATAATCTTGCGTGTTACCGCTATTCACGTTACGGTGATCAGTCGAGCTCGCGCAGCTTGCTGAACGCTTCATCGATCCGCTCGACGGCCACGATGGTCATCCCCTCGATCTTTTGCTTCGGCGCATTAGCTTTCGGGATCACGGCGACGGAAAAGCCCAGCTTCGCCGCTTCGCGCAAACGCTCCTGCCCACGCGGGGCGGGACGGATCTCGCCGGCCAGGCCCACCTCGCCGAACACGACGAGGCCGCGGGGGAGCGCCTTGTTGCGCATCGACGAATTGATCGCGAGCAGGACGGCCAGGTCGGCCGCGGGCTCCGTGATCTTGACGCCACCCACCGCGTTGATGAACACGTCCTGGTCGAACGCGGCAATGCCGGCATGGCGGTGCAGCACCGCGAGCAGCATCGCGAGGCGGTTCTGCTCCAGGCCGACGGACAGCCGGCGCGCGTTCGGCAAATGACTCGCGTCGACGAGCGCCTGCACTTCGACCAGCAGCGGCCGCGTGCCCTCCTGCGTCACCATCACGCAGGAACCGGGCACCTGGTTGTCGTGTTGCGACAGGAACAGTGCGGACGGGTTCGACACGCCCTTCAGGCCCTTTTCCGTCATCGCGAACACGCCCAGCTCGTTGACGGCGCCGAAACGGTTCTTGATGGCGCGCACGAGGCGGAAGCTGCTCTGCGTATCGCCTTCGAAATACAGCACGGTGTCGACGATGTGCTCCAGCACGCGCGGCCCCGCGAGCGCGCCCTCCTTCGTCACGTGGCCGACGAGGATGATCGTCACGCCCGTCTGCTTGGCCACGCGCGTGAGCTGCGCCGCGCATTCGCGCACCTGCGAGACGGAACCGGGGGCCGACGTCAGCGCATCCGAGTACACGGTCTGGATCGAGTCGATGACGGCGACCTCCGGCTTGAGGTCGGCAATGGTGCCGAGGATTTTTTCCAGCTGGATCTCGGCTTGCAGCTTCAGGTCTTTCGCCTCGACCTGCAGCCGGCGCGCGCGCAGGGCGATCTGGGCGCCGGATTCCTCGCCGGACACATATAGCGTGCTGCGCGCCGCAGCCAGGTTCGCCAGCGCCTGCAGCAGCAAGGTCGACTTGCCGATGCCGGGGTCGCCGCCGATCAGCACGACGCCGCCCGCGACGAGGCCGCCGCCCAGCACGCGGTCGAATTCGTCGATGCCGGTGCCGAAGCGGGGCACGTCGATCGCCTCGATGTCGGCGAGCGACAGCACGGGGGCCGTTTGCGCAAGGCTCTTATGCATGTGCGGCGTTTGCGACATGCGATTCAGGCCGGCGGTCTCGACCTGCTCGGTCATCGTGTTCCAGGCCTTGCAATCGGCGCACTGGCCGGTCCAGCGGCTGGCGACGCTGCCGCAATCGCTGCAGACGAAACTGGTACGGGGTTTAGCCATGATTCCTTGGTTATAAAATGGGATCGCACCCGAGCGGCGCCTCGGCCACGCGCACGCGCGGCGCCACGGCGCACATCAATTCATAGCCGATCGTGCCGGCGGCATGCGCCACCTCGTCGATCGGGAGACCGTCGCCCCACAGGGTGACCTTGCTACCCACGCGCGCGTTCGCAATGGGCGACAGGTCGACGGCCATCATGTCCATCGACACCCGGCCGACGAGCGTCGTGCGGACGCCGTCCACCAGCACGGGCGTGCCGTGCTCGGCATGGCGCGGGTAGCCGTCCGCATAGCCGCAGGCGACGATGCCCACCGTCAGCGCGCGGTCCGCCTGGAAGCGGCTGCCGTAGCCCACGCTGTCGCCCTGCTCCAGGTGCTGGATGCCGATGACTTCGGATTTCAGTGTCATCGTCGGCAACAGCCCGTAGTCCTTGGCCGAGCGGCCACCAGGCGTGCCGCCGTACAGCATGATGCCGGGGCGCACCCAGTCGCTCTGCAATTCCTGGACGAGCTCCGCCGTGTGCAGCACCCCGCCGGAATTCGACAGGCTGCGCTCGCCCGGCAAGCCGTCCGCGCCCAGCCGGAACCGGCGTACCTGCTCGCCGATCGACAGGCGCGGATGCTCCAGCTCGTCCGCGTTCGCGAAATGCGTCATCAACGTGATGTTGCGGATGCCCGGGATGGCGCGCAGCCGCTGGTAGGCCGCCGCGAACTCGTCCGGCTGAAAGCCGAGGCGGTTCATGCCCGTATTCATCTTGAGGTGCACGTCGATGGGACGGTAGAGCTGGGTGTACTCCAGCATCTTGACCTGCTCGATGCAATGGACCGTGCTGTTGACATTATGTTCAGCCAGCAAGGGGATGTCCGACGTGTCGAAGATTCCCTCTAATAAGAGGATCGGCTTCGCCCAGCCCAGCTCGCGCAGGCGCAGCGCGCCTTCCGTTTCGATCAGGGCCAGGCCGTCGGCCTGCGCGAAGCCGCGCATGCCCCGTTCCAGGCCGTGTCCGTACGCGTTCGCCTTCACCACCGCCCAGACGTTCGCCTGCGGCGCACAGGCGCGCGCACGGGCCAGATTGTGCTGCATGGAGTCGAGGTGGATGGTGGCGTGCAGGGGACGTGGCATGGCTTTCAGATGGGGGCGGCGGCTGAGAACGAAAGGTTTATTTTACTCCCGGCAGTGAAATGCCATATTGTCGATTCCTTGGGCGAACCGGTCTTTCATGGTATAAAGCAACCCATCCAGTTTTTTGAACCTTTCGAATGAACCGTGGTTTTTATACCATCATGGCGGCGCAGTTCTTCTCGTCGCTGGCAGACAACGCGCTGATATTTGTCTCGATCGGTCTGCTAACGGCGATGAAAGCCCCGGCTTCGCTTACTCCGCTGCTGAAGCTGTCGTTCGTCTTGTTCTACGTCCTCCTGGCACCATTCGTCGGCGCGTTTGCCGATTCGATGCCCAAGGGACGGGTGATGTTCACCGCCAATTTAATCAAGGTTTTCGGCTGCTGCCTGATCTTCTTCGGCGCCCACCCCCTCATCGCCTGCACTGTCGTCGGCTTCGGCGCCGCCGTCTACTCTCCCGCCAAATACGGCATCCTGACCGAGCTGCTGCCCGCCGAACGACTCGTCGCGGCCAACGGCTGGATCGAGGGCCTGACCGTCATGTCCATCATCCTCGGCGCGGCCATGGGCGGCGCCCTCGTCAGTGCCCACGGCAGCGCCTGGCTGATGACGCTCGACGTGCCCTATATCGACACCGGCATCAACTCCTCGACCAAGGCCCAGCTCGCCGTGCTGATCGGCGTGTACGCGCTGGCGGCCGGCTTCAACCTGCGCATCCCGGACACCGGCGCCCGCTACGAGCACCAGGAACGCAATCCGGCCAAGCTGATCGCCGATTTCGCCGACTGCTCCGCCACGCTGTGGAAAGACAAGCTGGGCCAGATCTCGCTGGCCGTGACGACGCTGTTCTGGGGCGCCGGCGCGACGCTGCAATTGATCGTGCTGGAATGGGCCAAGCGCTCGCTGCACATGTCCCTCGACAAGGCGACGGGGCTGATCGGCGTCGTCGCCATCGGGTCCGCGATCGGCGCGGCGATGGCGGCGAAGATGATCCCGCTGAAGAAGTCGCTGACCGTGATCCCGCTCGGCATCATCATGGGCCTCGTCGTGACCTCGATGACGATCGTGTATTCGCTGCCGATCGCCGTCGTGCTGCTGCTGCTCATCGGCCTCCTGTCCGGCTACTTCGTCGTGCCGATGAACGCCCTGCTGCAGCACCGCGGCCACGTGCTGATGAGCGCCGGCCACTCGATCGCCGTGCAGAACTTCAACGAAAACCTCTCCATCCTCACCATGCTGGCGCTGTACGCCATCATGATCACGCTGAGCCTGGACCTGGACGTCATCATCGTCCTGTTCGGCATGTCGCTGGCCGGCATCATGTGGCTGATCGGCCGCCGCCATGCGGCGAACCAGCGCGAGCACGACTCGCTCGCGCTGATCGGCGAGCACAAGCACTGATCCAGCCAATTCGGCAATTCGGGGTCAGAGCACTTTTTCGAGAAATTGATCGGTACGGGCAGCGATGCGCAAGCCGTGATCGCGCGAGGGCCTGCATGCGGGCGCGCGGCGTCAAACAATGCCGAAAAGACAGTGCGCCGAAATGTGCTCTGACCCCGAATCTTGAGGTCTGACCCCGGTCAGGGGTGCAGGCGGGCGTTGGCGCGGTCGCGCCAGTCGTTCGGGACGATGAAGCCCCGTTCGACTTCCACGATGTTGTCCGGCTCTTCGCGCACGAGCGCCACGAGCACGGGTGCGCTTGACGCCATGAAGTGGTCTTCCAGTTCCGCGGCCAGCTGGGCCTTGTCCAGCATCCACACCGCCGATTGCGCGCGGAACGGCGGCAGCCATTGCAGGCGCGGCAGGATCAGGAAGCGATCGCCGGGCAAGGCGTCGAGTTCTTCCAGTGCGCACCAGAAGCCGCGGCAGTGGCCCGCCGTGATGCCCTGCATGGCCTGGTACGTGCCGCGCGGGTAAAACAGCCAGCCCTTGACGAGCGCGCGCGCCGCGACGACGGGCCGCGGCAATACGTCCTGCGCGGCCGGGTGGCGGCCCAGCTCGAGCTGGCGCTCGAACACCTTGCGCATCTTGCGGCCCAGGCTGTCGGCCAGGTTCGGACCGACGAACGTGTCGAAGCCCGTCGCGGCATCGCCCTGCAGCAGGTAGAACTTGGTGGCGAACTCGATGTGTTCGGCACCCTCGCCCGCATCCAGCAGAAAATCGAACTCGCCGACGGTGTCGTTGCGGCTGGCCCGTACCTGCAGGCCGTGCGCGACGAGGCGGCCCTGGTGCGCGAAATAAAAGGCCATCAGCTTTTCCGCGTACAGGCCGAGGCGCGTATACATCTTCGAACCGAGTGCCGCGTCCAGCGGCGCCGGATCGGCATCGAGTTCGGCCAGCCAGCGCGCCGTGGCTTCCGTCATCGGACCGAGCGTCGCGATGCGGCCTTCCCAGTGCGGGTCGTGGATGTCGAGCAGGTCCGGGGCGTCCAGCAGCCAGGCCAGCGCCCGCACCCGCGCGCGCCGCAGATGGCGCCAGCGGCGTTCGAACAGCGCCTGGTACGTGTCAGCCTGAGCGCGCACGGGCGTTCCTTGCCCTGCACAAGTCGGCCCACGCGAGGGCCTTGTCGGCACCGCGCCGCAGCAGTTCGCCCGGATGCAAGGTCGCCACCAGGTTCACCGTGCGTCCGCCCGTCTCCAGCGCGTGAGCGCCGCCCCGCGCGCCGGCCAGCGGCTCCGGCAGCGCGCGGCCCAGCAAGGTGTTGGCGGCGATCTGGCCCAGGGTCAGCACGGTCTCCGCGCCCGTCAACGCCACCTCGCGTTCGAGGTAGGGACGGCACGCGGCCGCCTCCTGCGGCGTGGGCGCGCGCTCGCCGCCGTTCGGCGTCGTCGGGCGGCATTTGATGAGGTTCGTCACGTAGACGTCGCGCTCGCGGCCCATGCCGACGGCGGCCAGCATATTGTCCAGCAGCTTGCCGGAATCGCCCGCGAGCGGGACGCGCGCCTTTTCATCGGCAGCCGTCGTGGCGCCGGCCGCGACGACCCAGCGCGCCTGCTTCGCGCCCGTGCCCGGCACCGGCGCGCGCCCTTCGCGGCACGCGCTGCAGCGCCGGCACGCGGCGATGGCGATGGCGAGCTGGTCCCAGTCCATGGCCGCGATTTCTTCCGGCGTCGCATCGCTCGGCAACGCGGCATCGTCCCAGGCGGAATCGTGGTCGGCCGGCGGCGCCAGCGCGGATACGGATTGCGCGACCGGTTGCAGCGGCGTCGGGCCGGGCGGACGCGGCCCCGCCGGCGCGGGCCGTGGCGGACGCGCGACCGGCGCGGGCGGTTCGACGACGGCCGCGACGACCGGCGCCAGCGCGGACGCCGACTGCGCCACCGGCTGCAGCGGCGTCGGCTGCGGGGCAACCTCGCGCGGCGGCGCCGTGCGCAACTGCCACAGCGGCCCGAGGCCCATCTCGTTCAGGAAGATGGCGTCGCGTTCGCTGACACCGTTCATAACACATACCTCATCACGATCGCATCCTCGCGCCGCCCTTCGTGCGCGGGATAATAGCCCTTGCGGCGGCCGATCTCTTCATAGCCGTAGCGCCGGTACACCTCGAGTGCGCGCGTGTTGGACGGCCGCACCTCGAGCAGGATCGACGCCATGCGCTCTGCCCGCGACCTGGCCGCGATGCGGTCCAGCAGGTAGCGCCCGACGCCGCGTCCGTGCAGCGGCGCCGCGACGGCCACGTCGAGCAGGTGCGCTTCGTCCAGCGCATACATCAGCAGGAAATACCCGGCCAGCGCGCCCGCCGGCTCGCGCAGCACCCAGGCATCGTAGCCGCTCGCGAGCGAGTCCATGAAATTCGCGCGGCTCCACGGATGCGGAAACACGCTGCATTCGAGGGCATGCACCTCGTCGACGTCGCCCACGACCATCGGGCGCAGTTCCAGGTGCGCGGCGTCGGTCATCGCGCCTCCGCCCTGGCCGCGTTGATGGCCTGGCGTTCCGCGCTCGTGTACGCGACCTTGTTGCGCAGGTAGAGCGGCTGCGCCTCGTCGGCCGGCACCGCGCGGCCCGCCGCCAGCGCGGCCACGCCCAGCACCGCGAATTCGCGCGCATGCGGCAGGATGTCGCTGTGCGCACCGGCCACGAACGGCGCATCCGCGAAGGCTTCCGGATACGCCGCGAACCCGTTGCCGCAGGCAGTCAAGCCTTCGACCATCTCCGGCGCGACGGCGCCCGGCGCGCTCAGCGCAGGCGCGCGCACGGCCTGCCAGGCGCCGGTCCAGCGGTACTGCGCCCAATAGACTTCGCCCATGCGCGCATCCAGCACGGCGAGCACGTCGGACGCGCCCGTGCGTGCGCGGCACGCCTCGGCCATCGCTTCCAGCGTCACCAGCGGCAGCACCGGTTTGCGGGCGCCGAACGCGAGACCCTGCGCCACGCCGCACGCCGTGCGCACGCCCGTGAACGAACCCGGACCGGCGCCGAACGCGATGGCGTCGCAGTCGGCCAGCGCGATGCCGGCGTCGCGCAGCAGTTCCTGCACCATGGGCAGGACGGACTGCGAATGCGTGCGGACGCCGGACGATTCGCGGGTCAATACGCGAGTCAATACGCGGGGCAATCCGGGGGTGTCCGCGCCGTCCGCGCTGTTCAATAACGCGCAGGACGCCAGCTCGGACGAGGTTTCGATGGCGAGGATGATAGGCATGGCGTATTGTAACCCGGCGGCCCGGCCAGCCAAAAGCGCGGAACCGTTGTAGAATCGCGCCCATGTCCAGTCTGACCCTCGATCCCGATACCCGCGACCAGGTTGCCGCCGCCCTCCACGGCGACGGCTGGATCGTCGCCTGCCTGTGCGCTGCCTGGTGCGGCACCTGCTCGTCCTACCGCGCCGCGTTCGACGGCCTGGCCACGCGCCATCCCGACAAGACGTTCGTCTGGATCGACGTGGAAGACCAGGCCGACGTCGTCGGCGACCTCGACGTCGAAAATTTTCCCACGCTGCTCGTGCAGCGCGGCGATGCCGTCGCGTTCTTCGGCACGATGCTGCCGGATCCGAAAGTCGCGGACCGGCTGATCCAGGCGCAGGCGGAGTTGAGCGGCGACGAACTCACGCGCCAGGCGGCCTCCACGCCGGAACGGCAGGCATGGCAGCGCGAGTGCAACCTGCGCACGCTGTTCGCCAACGCCGATGATTAGGTAGCGGGTGGGGCGGGCACAGGGGTGCCGCCCTACGGCAGTCGCAACGGTAATGTCCGCAACCGCTGGCCCGTCAATTTGAATACGGCGTTCGCCACCGCCGGCGCCACGGGCGGCACCGCGGGTTCGCCCATGCCTTCCGGCGGTTCCGCGCTCGGTACGATGACGGTCTCCACCTCGGGCGCCTGCGCCATCCGCAGCACGGGATAATCGCCGAAATTCGTCTGCTGCGGCTGGCCGTCCTTGAAGGTGATCTCCCCCGCCAGCGCGGCCGACAGGCCGAACACGACGCCCGATTCGACCTGCTGCGCGACGATGTTCGGATTGACGACGAGGCCGCAATCGACGGCGCACACGACCTTGTGCACGCGGATCTCCTTGTCTTGCACCGACACTTCCGCGACCTGCGCCACCACGGTCCCGAACGACTGGTGCACGGCGACGCCGTGCGCGCGGCCTTGCGCCGGCGTGCCCGCACGCGCGAGCGCCGCGTCCAGCGCGGCCAGGTGGCGCGGATGGTCCTTCAGCAGCGCGCGCCGCCACGCGACCGGGTCCTGCCCCGCCGCATGGGCCACCTCGTCCACGAAGCTCTCCTTGAAGAACGCATTGTGCGAGTGGCCCACGGAGCGCCAGTACCCGATCGGCACGACGCTGTCGACGGTCACGTGGCGGCTGCGGCGGTTCGCGATCGCGTACTGCAGGTCGTACTCGCCCTCGGCCGTCGTCTTGTCCGGACCGACGCCGGGCAGGCCGAGGTTGCGCGCGAAGTACTGGTGGCCGATGGCGCCGCTCGCGAGCTTGCTGTCCCAGGCGAGCACGCGCCCGTCGGCGCCGACGTGCGCCGTGTACCGGGCCAGCGCGGCCGGGCGGTAGACGTCGTGGCCCGTGTCGTCCTCGCGCGTCCAGAGCAGTTGCACCGGGCGGCCGCCCGTCCGCATGGCCACGGCGACGGCCTGCGCCACCATGTCCGTCTCCAGGCGCCGGCCGAAGCCGCCGCCCAGCATCGTCACCTCGATGGTCACATCCTCGCGCGCGACGCCCGCGACCTTCGCCGCCACGTCCACCGCGATGCTCGGGACCTGCGTGGGCGACCACAGCGTCACTTTGCCGTCCAGGACCTGCGCCGTGCAGTTCTGCGGTTCCATCGTCGCGTGCGCGAGGAAGGGCGCGCGGTATTCGGCCCGCACGATGCGCGTGCCCGCGAGTTCGGCCGCGTCCTGGCTGCCGGCCTCGAAATACGCGTGGCCCGATTCTTCATCGAGCGCCTTCGCAAAACCGGCGAACACGGACTCGCTCGACAACGCGGCATGCGGGCTCGCGGTCCACTGCACGGGCAGCGCCAGCGCGGCCTGCTGCGCCTGCCACCAGCCCTTCGCCACGACCGCGACGCCGGCGCCCGCACCGGACAAGGGCGCGAGCGCGGACGATACGTCGACGACGTGCTCGACGCCCGGCAGCGCGGCCACCTTGCCCGCATCGAACCCCGCGACACCTGCGCCCAGCACGGGCGCCATGCGCAGCGCCGCGTACAGCAGGCCTTCCGGCCGCACGTCGATGCCGAACACCGCGCGCCCGTTGACCTTCGATGGCGCGTCGCGCCGCGGCACCGGCTTGCCGATCAGGCGGAAGTCCGCGGGCGTCTTGAGGCGGACGTCGTCCGCATCGATGTCGCCGCCCAGCGCAGCCGCGCGCTGCGCGAGCAGGCCGTACGGCGCGCGCCGTCCGTCAGGATGGAGCACCATGCCGTCGCGCGTCGACAGCGTCTCCGGTGTCGTCTTCCACTGCTCGGCGGCCGCGCGCAGCAGCATCGCGCGCGCGACGGCGCCGGCCGTCCGCATCGTCGGCCACGCATCCTTCACGCTCGTCGAACCGCCCGTGAACATGATGCCCAGCTCGCGCGCCACCTTGCCCGCGACCCAGCGCGCACCCAGCTGGAAGTTGCCGGCATCGTCCGGATGGAACGGCAGGGTGTCGCGCAGGACGGTGAGGTTGGCGAAGATCTTGTCGATGGGCGCCTGCACGACGCG
Source organism: Massilia sp. CT11-137 (assembly GCF_047302885.1). Taxonomy (NCBI): domain Bacteria; kingdom Pseudomonadati; phylum Pseudomonadota; class Betaproteobacteria; order Burkholderiales; family Oxalobacteraceae; genus Massilia; species Massilia sp. CT11-137. Next base: position 1,997,054 of record NZ_JBKYMP010000002.1, on the reverse strand, counting down.
CACGGCTGCCAGCGGCGCGTCCAGTTCCTCGGCCAGCAGCATGGGCAGCGCCGTGTGCACGCCCTGCCCCATCTCGCTGCGCGGGACGACGACGTCGATGGTGCCGTCGGGAGAGATCGCGACCCAGCCGTTCAGGGCGATGGTGCCGGCATCGTGCACGGCAGCCGGCCCGGTCGCGCGCAGGCGCTGGCGCGGGGGCGCGACGCCCCAGCCGACGACGAGCGCCGTGCCCGCGGCCAAGCCGCCCAGCAGGAACCGGCGCCGGCCCCTGCGCACGGTGCGTACAGGACCACCGTCCTCCTTATCCGAACCTGGTCCGCCCGTGTCCCGCATCGTCCTGCCTCCATGTCTCCAACAATTCAGCCGGCTCCACCGGCCGGCCGTACAGATAGCCCTGCGCGCGCCGGCAGCCGTGGCGCAGCAGGAAGGCCGCCTGCTCGGCGGTCTCCACGCCTTCCGCGATCACGGCGAGGTCCATGCTCTTGCCCAGCTGGACGATGGCGACCGCGATCGCCTCGTCGTCCTTGTCGGCAGCGATGTCCTTGATGAAGCTGCGGTCGATTTTCAGTGTCTGCACCGGCAGCTGCTTCAGGTACGCGAGCGACGAATAACCAGTGCCGAAATCGTCGATCGCCAGTTCCACGCCCAGGGCGTGCAGGTCGTTGATGTACTGGAGCGCGTCGCCCGTATTCATGATCACGGACTCCGTCACCTCCAGCTGCAGCCGCTGCGGCGCGAGGCCAGCGTCGGCGAGTACGCGCGCGACGAGCGGCGCCACGCTGCCGCGGTCGAACTGGCGGCCGGACAGGTTCACCGCCACCTTCGGCACGTACAGCCCGGCCGTCTCCCAGCATACCACCTGGCGGCATGCCTCTTCCAGCACCCACGCGCCCAGCTGGCCGATGAAGCCGATGTCCTCGGCGAGCGGAATGAAGCGCACCGGGGGCACATGGCCCAGTTCCGCGCTGTGCCAGCGCACGAGCGCCTCGACGCCGATCAGGCGGCCCGTCTCGATCTCGACCTGCGGCTGGTAATGCAGGCGGATCTCGCCCCGCTCGATCGCACGGCGCAGCAGACCTTCCATGCGCAGGCGCTCGGCGCCGTCGCCATCCATCGACGGGGCATACAGCTGGTAGCCGTTGCGGCCACGCGCCTTGGCCTGGTACATGGCCACGTCGGCATTCCGGATCAAGACGTTCATGTCGACGGCATCCTGCGGGAACAGGCTGATGCCGACGCTGCCCGTGACGAACAGTTCGTAATCCGACACGAGCGCGGGCCGCTCGAACAGCTGCATCAGTTTTTCCGCGACCTGGCGCGCGCCGTGGGCGCCGTCGACGTCTTCCAGCAGCACGATGAATTCGTCGCCGCCCAGGCGCGCCAGCGTGTCGCCGTCGCGCAGGCACCCGGCCAGCTGGCCCGCCACCTGTTTCAGCAGCTCGTCGCCGACGTGGTGGCCGAGCGTGTCGTTGACGGTCTTGAAGCGGTCGAGGTCGATGAACATCACCGCGAGCTGGCGGTTGTTGCGCGCCGCGCGCACCATCGCGTGCTGCAGGCGGTCGTGGAACAGCAGGCGGTTCGGCAGGCCCGTGAGCGGGTCGTGGTGCGCCAGGTGGTCCAGCTTGTCCTGCGATTCCTTGACCTTCGTGATGTCGGAAAACACGCAGACGTAGTGCGTGACGGCGTCGGCATCGTCGCGCACCGCGGACACGGTCAGCCACTCGAGGTAAGTCTCGCCGTTCTTGCGGCGGTTCAGGAGTTCGCCGCGCCAGAACCCCGTCTCCGCCAGGTCGGTCCACAGCGCCTCGGAGAACCCGGCGTCGTGGCTCGCCAGGCGCGTGAGGCTCGAATGCGTGCCGACCGCTTCGCTCTCCGTGTACCCGGTGATCTGCGTGAAGGCGGGGTTCGTCGCGACGATCTTGCCGTGCAGGTCGATCACCATCACGCCGTCGGCGATGTGTTCCAGCACGGTGGCCGACAGGCGCAGCTTTTCCTCGGTCTGGCGCCGCTCCGTGATGTCGGCGAACACCCAGATGCTGCCGTCGTCCTGGCGTTCCGGGTCGAGCGCGCGGCCGCTCACGGTGCACCACACCAGGCTGCCGTCGCGGCGGCGGAACTGGCGCTCGTCGCCGAAATCGCCGCCGCGCGCCAGCACGGGTTCCGCCGCGTCGATGCCCTGCACGTAATCCTCGACGGTCGGAAACAGCACGCCGATCGGATCGCCCTGCAGCTCGCCCTCGCCGTAGCCGAACAATTCGTCGAAGCGGCGGTTGGTCGACACGACGCGGCGCTCGCGCACGTACATGATGCCGAACATGACGTTGTCCAGCACCGCGCCCTGCTCGGCCAGCAGCGCCTCGATGCGCATCTCGTTGTATTTGCGCTCGCTGATGTCGGAGATGATCCCGTCGATCCAGAACGCGGCGTTGCCGTCGAAGCCGACCGGCTGGCCGCTCTCCAGCACCCAGCGCTCGATGCCGGCGGCGTCCGTGATGCGGTATTCGATCTCGTAAGGCCGCACGGCCAGCACGGCCTCCTTGACGAGGTGCCGCTGCATCTTGCGGTCTTCCGGGCAGATGACGTCGGCCCAGCGGTCCGTGTGCGCGCCGATGAAGTGAGCCGCTGGATAGCCGGAGATGTCTTCGAAGGCGTCGCTGACGAAGTCGATCGGCCCACCCGGCCGGGCACGGAACACGGCGCCCGGCACCTGCGTGACGATGGTGCGGAAGCGTTCCTCGCGCCGCGCGATGTCCTGGAACAGGTCGCCGATCGCGATACGCATGTGCTCCAGCTGGCCGCCGAGCCGGCCCAGTTCGTCGTTCGTGGACAGCGCGAGCGGCGCGTCGAACTGGCCGCGCGCCAGGTGATCGGAAAAGCTCATCAGGGTGCCCAGCGGCGCCAGCAGGCGGCGCCGCAGCAGCATCAGGATCAGCAGCAGCGACACGCCCAGCTGCACAGCCAGCACCAGCGCGTAGCGCACCTGCTTGGCGCGCAGCGATTGCTGGCTCAGGCTGTCGTCCATCTCGACCGTCACGTGGCCGATCGGCTGGCCGTGCACGACGACCTCGCGCTCGGCGCGCAGCACGTGGCCGCCGGGCGCGGCCGCCGCGCGGCGGTCGATGAAATCGCCCTCCGCCTGCGCGCCCACATGCACGCGCACGACGGCCGGGTCGCCCATCAGCGAATCGACGAGCGAGCGGGCCGCGTCGATGTTCATGTTCCACAGCGATTCCTGCATGCCGAGGGCGAGGATGTCGGCATTGCGCTGGAGGGTCTCGTCCAGCTCGCGGCGCGCCGCATGCTGTTCCTGCACGCCGATCATGAGGTAGCCGCCCACGACGGCCGGTATCGCCAGGCCGCCGGCCACCAGCACGAGCAGCGCGGCGTACAGCGAGCGGCCGTACAGCCGCGCGAGGCGCGACGGTAACGCGGACAGGGCGACACGGGACAGGAAGGACATGGCGGAGAGATGCGGTGCCGGTCAGCCTGTGGCTGATACGACATCTTTCTGTGGTAAATCAATAAGTTAATGTTTTTTTTGATTATGCACGCAACAGTTGCCGTACGTCACACCTTTTTAGGCGTGCGCGCACGGTGATAGCGGTAACCGTTACCTGGTTGCCACGTTGGCGACGCGGATTTACGTAATTTTCCATGCCGGTTGTGGGATTTCGCGATTGCAAGCGTAATACGGCCGATCACAAAATCGATACGCCACTTATCACACCGACACATCATGCTCCCACCTCGACACCCACAAGGCTGCCTCGGCCTGGCCCTCGCGCTCGCCTGCGCCGCTGCGCACGGCGCCCCCATTCCCTATGCGACGGAACACGTCATCGCCGCGGACGACACCCCCGCCACGATCGTCGCCAAGGCCGCGACAACCCTGCCCCGCCCCAACCAGTCCGCCTGGATGCGGCTGGAGCGCACGTTCTTCCTGCACTTCGGCGTCAACACGTTCAATGAAGTGGAATGGGGCAACGGCAAGGAAGACCCTGCCCTGTTCAATCCCACGCAACTGGACGCGCACCAGTGGTTGCGCGCGGTGAAACAGCTCGACGGCAAGATGCTCGTGCTGGTGGCCAAGCACCACGACGGCTTCGCGATGTGGCCGTCGCGCTATACGAATCACTCGTCGGCCGCGAGTCCCTGGCGCGGCGGCAAGGGCGACCTCGTGCGCGAGGTGGCCGATGCGGCGCGCGGCGCCGGCGTCAAGCTCGGCATCTACCTGTCGCCGGCCGACCTGTACCAGCTGAAGACCAACGCCGCGAACCCGGCCGGTTATTACGGCAACGGCAGCGCGAAACGCCGCTCGACGATCCCGACCGACCCGGCCCGCTTCCAGAGCGACCCCGCGCAGGGGCGCACCCCGCCGCCGGGCCGGCCCGTGTTCACGTACGAGGTCGACGACTACAACCGCTACTTCCTGAACCAACTGTACGAACTGCTGACGGAATACGGACCGGTCCATGAAGTGTGGTTCGACGGCGCCAATCCCGACCCGAGCGTGGCCGAGACCTACGACTACGCGGCCTGGTACGACCTGATCCGCAAGCTGCAGCCGGACGCCGTCATCATGGGCAAGGGGCCGGACGTGCGCTGGGTCGGCACGGAAAGCGGCTACGGCCGCACCACCGAATGGAGCGTGATTCCACTGCCCACGGCCCCCGGCGCGTTCCAGTGGCCCGACATGCAGGGCGCGGACCTCGGCAGCCGGGCGCAGCTCAAGCCGGGATCGCACCTGTGGTGGTACCCGGCCGAGACCAACGCGACCCTGCTGGCGAACGGCCAGTGGTTCTGGGCGCACGACAAGCGGCCCCGTCCCGTCACGCAGCTGGTCGACATCTTTTATTCGTCGATCGGCCGCAACGCCAACCTGATCCTGAACCTGTCGCCGGACAAGAGCGGCCTCGTGCCCGACGACCAGGTCGCGACGCTGGGCCAGCTGGGCGCCATCGTGCGCGCCACGTTCGCCGTCAACCTCGCACGCGGCGCGCGCGTGACGGCCGACCACGCGGCCCCGCGCCATGCCGCCCCGGCCGTCCTCGACGGCAGCCTGGACACCTGGTGGGAGGCGGCGCCCGGGCGCAGCGACGGCACGCTCACGCTGACCCTGCCCCGGCGCACGCGCTTCGACGTCGTGTCGCTGCAGGAAGCGGTGGACCGGCGCGGCCAGCGCATCGAGTCGTTCGAGATCGAGACGTGGGACGGCACGGCGTGGACCGCGCCCGCGCGCCACCCGGCCGACGTGACGACGACGGTCGGCCACCGCCGCCTGATCCGGCTGCGCGCGCCGGTGACGACGGACCGCGTGCGCGTGCGCATCACGGGCGCGCGCCTCGAGCCGACGCTGGCGGAGATCGGGCTGTACAAGCAATCGGAAGACCTGTTGCCGCCCACGATCGCCGACCGCGACGCCGCCGGCGCCGTGCGGCTCGACCATCCGGCCGGCGGCACGATCGTCTACACGGTCGACGGCTCGGCCCCGACGGCCGCGTCGCCCGTGTACCGCGCGCCGCTGGCCATGCCCGGCAGCGGCATCGTGAAGGCGGCGCGCCTGCTGCCCGGCGGGCGGCTCGGCGTCGTCGGCGTGCGCGACTTCACGGGCTTGTCGCCGCGCGGCTTCACGGTCGTGGCGGCGGATGCCGAAGATGCCGGCCACGCGGCCGCACTCGCCGTCGACGGCGATCCCGCCACGTTCTGGCAGACGCCGTGGGGCGGCGGCCGGTCCATCCAGGTCGACATGGGCCAATCCCACCGCATCGCGGGCCTCGCCTACCTGCCGCGGCAGGACGGGCAGGTGGCGGGGACGGCCGTGAACTACCGCTTCGAGACGAGCGCGGACGGGACGCACTGGCAGGCCGCCGTCGAACGGGGCACGTTCGCGAACGTCCACAACAACCCCGACCTGCAGACGGCCCGTTTCGCGCCGGTCGCCGCCCGCTTCTTCCGTTTCACGGTGCTGGACGATGTGTGGCGCTCCGGCTCGGCCAGCGCGGCCGAGCTGTCCGTCATTCCCGCCGACGCCGATTGAGCGCAGCCCGCATGATGACCGGCCACGACCACCGCGGCGCCTGGATGCGCGCCGTCCTCCACCGCCTGCTCACCGCCTGCGCCGTGCTGCTGGCAACGTTGCAACCCGCCCACGCTGCCCCGCGCGAGCGACTGTCGCTGGATGCGGGCTGGCGCTTCCTGCAGGGCGACGTGCCCCTGCCGGCCATCAAGGGCCATGGCGCCAGCTACCTCAATGCCAAAGCGGGCGAGGCGCAGGGCCCGGCCAATACCGACTACGACGATTCAGGATGGCGCCGGGTCGACCTGCCGCACGACTGGGCGGTGGAAGGCCCGTTCGACGCCGCACAGAACAAGTCGCAGGGCTACCGCGCGCGCGGCATCGGCTGGTACCGGCGCTACTTCACCCTGCCGGCGTCCGACCGCGGACGGCACATCGAGCTGCAGTTCGACGGCGTCGCCACGCACAGCACCGTGTGGGTCAACGGCATCGTGGTGAACCGCAACTGGTCGGGCTACAACGGCCGCTACATCGACATCACGCCGTACATGCGCTACGGCGCGGAGCCGAACACGATCGCCGTGCGCGTCGACGCCGAAGTGATGGAAGGCTGGTGGTACGAAGGCGCCGGCATCTACCGCCACACCTGGCTCGTCAAGCGCGACGCCATGCACATCGCCACCGACGGCATCCACGCGAATCCGGTGCGGAAGGACGGCCGCTGGACGCTGCCCGTGACGGTGGACGTCGACAGCAGCGCAGACAGCGCACGCAAGGCGCGCCTGGAAGTCAGCCTGCTCGATCCGGCCGGCCATGAAGTCGCGCACGCCGGCGCGCCCGTGCAGGTCGATGCGCTCGGCAGGGCCAGCACGCGGTTGGCCCTGGCCATACGCAATCCCCAGCCGTGGACGCTGGCCGGGCCGGCGCTGTACCGCGTGCGCGCCGTGCTGCGCGATGCGACCGGCGAGCTGGATCGCGCCGAGACGCACACGGGCTTCCGCACGATCCGCTTCGACGCCGACCGCGGCTTCTTCCTCAACGGCCAGCCCACGAAACTGCAGGGCGTGGCGATCCACCAGGACCATGCCGGCGTCGGTGTCGCCGTGCCCGACTCGATCTGGGAATTCCGCCTGCGCCAGCTGAAATCGATGGGGGTGAACGCGATCCGCTTCGCGCACAACGCGCCCGCGGCCGAAGTGCTGGACATCGCCGACCGCATCGGCCTACTCGTGATGGACGAGAACCGCAACTTCAACACGTCGCCCGACTACATGCAGCAACTGACCTGGCTCGTGAAGCGCGACCGCAACCGTCCGAGCGTCATCCTGTGGTCGATTTTCAACGAAGAGACGCTGCAGGGCACGGAGATCGGCTACGAGATGGCGCGCCGGATGGCCGGCGCCATCAAGCAACTCGACACGACGCGCCCCGTCACCGCCGCGATGCACGGCGGCCTGTTCGCCGCCAGGAGCGCCGTGCAGGCGCTGGACGTGGCGGGCATCAATTACCAGGTGTGGGAATACGACCGCTTCCACAAGATGTACCCGCACAAGCCCGTGTTCAGTTCGGAGGACACGTCGGCCTTCATGTCGCGCGGCGAATACACGACCGACCAGGACAAACACCTCGTCGCCAGCTATGACGACGACGCGGCCCAGTGGGGCCAGACGCAGCGCGGCAGCTGGAAGCAGATCAGCGCCCGCCCGTTCCTGGCGGGCAGCTTCGCGTGGACCGGTCTCGATTACCGCGGCGAACCGACGCCGCACGAGTGGCCCAGCGCCGGCTCGTTCTTCGGCATCATGGACCTGTGCGCGCTGCCGAAGAACGCGTACTGGTTCCGCCAGGCGCTGTGGCTGAAGGACCGCACCGTCGTCAAGGTCATGCCGCACTGGAACTGGGCCGGCAAGGAAGGACAGCCGGTCAAGGTGCGGGTCGCGACCAACGCGCCGCGCGTGCGCCTGGAGCTCAACGGCGCCGTCGTCGGCGAGCAGGACGTCGATCCGTTCGACATGGCCACGTTCCAGGTGCCGTATGCGCCGGGGCGGCTCGAAGCCGTGGCGCTGAAGGATGGCGCCGTGGTCGGGCGCGACCAGGTCGAGACGAGCGGCGCCCCCGCCCGCCTCGTGCTGGCGCCGGACCGTCCGGCGCTGGCCGGCGACGGCGCCGATGCCGTGCCCGTGACGGTGAGCGCGGTCGACGCGCGGGGCCGTCCCGTCCCCGACGCCAACCTGCACGTGACGTTCGACGTTGCCGGCCCCGGCGCGATCATCGGCGTCGGCAACGGCGACCCGAACTCGCACGAGTCCGAGAAGGCGCCCGAGCGCAACCTGTACAACGGCCTCGCCCAGGTGATCGTGCAAAGCCGCCGCGCCGGCCGGGGTCCGCTGACCTTGCGTGCGCACGCGGACGGCCTGCAATCCGCCGCACTGGCGCTGGACGTGCGCGCCGTCGCGCCCATCCCCGCCGTCGCCGAGGCGCAGCCGCTCGTGCGCCCGGCGCCGTGGCGCACGTCGCCGCCGCAGGCCGACCGTCCGGACCCGAACCGCGTCCTGGCCGACAACGACATGAACACGTGGGGCTGGGGCGAACCGCCGCTGAAGCAGGCGCCCGACGCGCTGCCGTGGCGCAGCTACCGCGTCGCGTTCGGCCTGCGCAGCGACCGCAACGACGGCCATGCGCGGCTCGTCATGCGCGAGATCGCCGGCAAGGCCGAGGTGTGGCTGGACGGCGTCAGGCTGGGCGAGAAGACGGCATACGAACCGGGCCCGCTGACCCTGGCGGTGCCCAAAGGTGCGGGCTGGCGCACGCTCACCGTGCTGGTCCAGGCACAGCCGGGCCAGCCGTCCGGCCTGACGGGCGACGTGACGATCGAACCGGGTACGCCATAAAAAAAAGCGGAGGCACACAGCCTCCGCTTTGCATCCCGCTCCCCGGATCAGGTCCGGCGGCGCGCCAGGCCGAAGGCCGCCACGCCGCCCAGCAGCAGCGGCAAGGTGCCCGGCAGCGGCACGGTCCCCGACGCTTCCACGTCGACGTTGGCGAGCGCATTGACCGCACCCGACGTGAAACGCAGCTCCGTGATGGCGTTCAGCGCCGTGTCCCAGGTGCCGCCGCCCTCCAGGAAGGCCTGCGGGTTGCCGTCGGTCGACAGCGCGCTGCCGGTCGTGTAGTAGTCGAAGCCGCGCAGGTCGAACAGGCCGCCGCCGATGCGCGTCAGCGTGACGAAGGTGCCGGCGCCGTTCTCGAAACCGTCGTGCCAGTTGTACGTCTGCGGGTCGAACGTGCCGTCGCCGACGTGGGCCGCGCCGGCGTCCGCCCCCGGCGCGTTCAGGGTCAGGCGGTAGCCCGACTCCTCGTACACGAGGTTCGTGCCGTCATAGTGCATGTTGGCGGCGAGCGGGAAGCCGTCGCCGTACATCATCTCGGTCAGGCTGTCGAACGTCAGGACGGTCGCGCCGGCGTTGGCGGCCGCGACGCCCAGTGCGAGCGCGGCCAGGATTGCTTTCAGTTTCATGTAGATGTCTCCAGGTATTCGAATAGAGGCCGGTCCCGTGTCCGACACGCGGGACCGGCGTTGCGTCAGTAGGTGTACAGGACGCCGCGGGCGGCGCCGGCGAAGTACACGCGGCCAGGCACGGTCTGGTCGGCCGCGAGGTTGCTGATGCCGGCGTACTGGTGCTGGTCGTCGTTGATACGGGTCCAGTTGGCGGCGCCGTCATCCGAGCGATACAAGCCCCATTGGCCGTTGATCACGCCCACGATATAGATCGAGGACGAGTATTTGGCGCCCGCCGGGGCCTTGCCGAGGGCGATCGACGTGGCGCCATAGATCTTCGGCTCGTAGTAGTTGCTGGGGTTCGGAACCGACTGGGTCACGTTTAGCTTGGTCCAGTTGGCGCCCGCATCGGTCGAGTGCAGGATACTGAACCCGTCCGCCAGCCAGATGTCGCCTTCCGCGTTCGGGTTGACGGCGATCGAGGTCTGTCCGAACTGGTTCAACGCGGCAATGTTCTTGAACGTGGCGCTCTCGGTGAACGTGCGGCCGCCGTCCGTCGACGTGTAGAAGTGCGCCGCGCCGCCCCATTGCGCCCACCACGCGCCGCCCGAGTCGTACGCATAGACCTTGTTCGGGTTCTTGCGGTCGGCCACGACTTTATAGCCGCGCGACACGCTCATACGGGGCAGCGCCGGCAGGTTCGTGTAGGTCCACGTGTTGCCGTTGTCGGCCGTCCACGCCGGTACCGACTCGGCCGGCGCCCAGACCGCGTTGCCGGCCTTCGTGACCGCGATGCTGCCCGTTTCGGACTGGTGCGCCTTCGCGTCCGGGTGGTTGGTCGCGAACTTGTTCCAGCTTACCCCGCCGTTGGTGGAGTAGGCGCCGACGATGTCCGGGTAGTCGTACGACCCGGCGCCGATGGCGGCGATGTAGTTGGGGTCGGACCATGCGGCGTCGATGCCGAATGCGCTGCCGAACCAGTTGCCCGAGGTGCGCGTGGGCGACTTGAGGAGTTCCGTCTGCACGGTGACGCCGATGTCGAGGCCGGCGCGCATCAGCGAGTAGCCGGCGCCCGGCGCCGGGGCCATCAGGGCCTTCGTCGCGACTTCCTCGACGCCGCTGACGATGAAGTTCCACGTCGGCTGCGCGGCCGACGCGTTGCGGGTCTCCCACACGCCGCCGCCGGTCACGTGCAGGACGCGGTCGGGATTGTTCGGGTCGATCTCGACGTCGTCCACCCAGCCGGAGTAGCCGCCATCGGTCGGGTTGCGCGGCATCAGGTTGGCGATTTCGCGCCAGGTCGCGCCGCCGTCGTCGGACATCTGCACGGCCGGCATGCCGACCCAGTTCCCCCACGTGTTGGTCACGCCCAGCGCGATACGGGTGTTGGCGCCGGTGCCGGACACCGACAGGCCGCCCATGCCGAAGCTGGACCACTGGGTGTCGTCGTAGCCTTTCAGCAGGGTCCAGTGGGTGCCGTCGAACTTGTACAGCCGGCACGGGCCGCCGGCGCCGGGACCCTCGCCCTTCGTGAACGCCACGTACATCATGCCGTCCTTCGCGCGCGCCATGTGCGGGATGATGTAGCCCTGCACGTCGGCCGGGACCGGAATGCTGGTCCACGACGCGCCGCCGTTGGTCGTCTTGTACAGGCCCGCGGTCAGGCCGGCCATGCCCGCGTAATCGGGCGCCACCGCCGTGTAGATCGTCTGCGTGGCGGTGCCTGTACCTTTGGTATCGGTGTCGAAGATCACCTGTTCGATGCCGACCGGGCTGCTCCAGTAGGTCGTGTCGATCTGCGCCTGGGTCATCGTCAGCGGCGAGAGCGACGTCACCTGGTTCCAGGTCTGGCCGCGGTCCATGCTCTTCCACAGGCCGGCCGTGCGCGTGGCGTAGAACAGGATCCTCGAGTCGTTCGGGTCGACCATCAGCCGTTCGCCGATCGCGCGGCCCTGGTTGTTGCCGCCCGCGGGGAACGGCAGGTCGACGTGCGTCCAGTGGCTGCCGCGGTCGGTGGAAATGTACAGGCGCGCGGTGCTGCTGGCCCAGTTGTACATGCCGGCGCTCATGTAGACGCGCTGGTCGTCGTTCGGGTCGAGCGCCATCGTTTCGCTGCCGTGGTAAAAGCCCTCGTCGGGGCCGAACATGTCCGTGATCGCGGTCCAGGACGAGGTGGCCGCATCCCAGCGGTAGGCGCCGCCGACGTCGGTGCGCGCATACAGCACGTCCGGGCTGGTCGGGTGGAAGATCAGGCCCGGCACGTAGCCGCCGCCGCCGAACTTCACGCTCGCGAAGCGGGCGGGCTTGATGGTGGGGGTGGCCGATCCGATGGTGCCCGCCAGGACGGTTTGACCGCTGCCGTGATCGGCGTTGCCGCCGCCGCAGCCGGCAGCGAGGCCCGCCACGACGCCGGCCAAGGCGATGAGTCGCATCTTGTGCATGTTTGTGTCTCCAGAATGATGTGATGTCGTACCGGCAGCGGGCACACCCGCCCGGATTCGATACATTCTGTGAGACTGTCCATACGGCGGCAATTTCGAAAACCCTCAGGCCAGCCACGAAATCCCGGAGCGTGCACGCGGCGCGACATGAAATTCCGCAGCGCCGGCAGAATTTTCACCAGCGGCGCCGGACGACGCCGGCGCGCGGCCGCACCGGTGTTAGCATCCGCGCGCCAACCCATCACCTACGCCCATGACACCTCGACATCTCTCCCGGACCGCCCTTGCCGCGGCGGTCGCCCTGACGCTGTCCCTGCCCGCCCTGGCCGCGCAGGCCGATCCCGCCGCGCGCGCGCACGCCCTGCTGGCCCGCATGACGCTGGACGAAAAGGCCGGCCAGCTGCAATCCACTTCACCCGCCATCGCGCGGCTCGGCATCCCGGCCTACAACTGGTGGAACGAAGGCCTGCACGGCGTCGCTCGCGCCGGCAACGCCACCGTGTTCCCGCAGGCGATCGGCCTGGCCGCCACGTGGAACGCCGCGCTCGCCGAACGCGTCGCGGACACCGTCGGCACCGAGTTCCGCGCGAAGTACCTGGAAACCGTGCATCCCGACGGCGGCGCCGACATGTACCGCGGCCTCACGGTGTGGTCGCCGAACGTGAACATCTTCCGCGATCCGCGCTGGGGCCGCGGCCAGGAAACCTATGGCGAGGATCCCTACCTGACGTCGCGCCTGGGCGTGGCCTACATCCGCGGCCTGCAGGGTGCCGACCCGGGCGCCCCCAAGGTATCGGCGACGGTCAAGCACTTCGCCGTGCACAGCGGGCCGGAGGCCGACCGCCACCGCGAGGACGTGCATCCTTCCCCGCGCGACCTGACGGAAACGTACCTGCCCGCGTTCCACGCCGCCGTCACCGAGGGGCACGTGCTGTCCCTCATGTGCGCGTACAACGCGGTGAACGGCCTGCCCGCCTGCGCCAGCGCTCCCCTGCTCAAGGACCTCCTGCGCGATGCGTGGAAGTTCCAGGGCCATGTCGTGTCCGACTGCGGCGCCATCGCCGACATCCACTCGGAAGGCGCGCACCGCTATGTCGACACGCCGGAGCGGGCCGTCGCGGTCGCGATCAAGACCGGTACCGACGTGATGTGCGAATTCGGCAACAGCCCCACGGCGACGCCCGCCACGACCGTGCGCGCCGTGCAGCAGGGCCTCCTGGCCGAGGCCGACGTCGACCGTGCCGTGCTGCGCCTGCTGGAAGCGCGCATCCGCCTCGGCCTGCTCGATGCGCCGCGCCCTTGGGCCGGCATCACGGCGAAGGATTACGACACCCCGGCCGGCCGCCGCCTGAACCTGGAAGCGGCGCGCCAGTCGCTCGTGCTGCTGAAGAACGACGGCCTGCTGCCGCTCAAAACGGCGCCGCGCCGCATCGCCGTGATCGGCCCGAACGCCGACAGCGTCGACGCGCTGGTCGGCAACTACAGCGGCACCCCGTCGAAGCCGATCACCGTGCTGGCCGGCCTGCGCGCCCGTTTCCCGCAGGCGCAGGTCACGTTCGTGGAAGGCACGGGCTGGGTCGCGCCGCCGCTGCAGGACGTGCCGGCGGACGCGCTGTGCCTGGACGCCGGCTGCGCCCAGCCCGGCGTGCGCACGGAACGGTTCGACAACCTCGACCTGGCGGGCGCGCCGGCCGCCGTCACGACCAGTGCGCAGGCGACGTTCCGCTGGGGCTGGCCGGACAACGTCGAGCGCAAGACCTCCACGCGCTGGAGCGGCTACCTGCGCGCCTTCGAAACCGGCCCGCATCACCTGCGGCTGAAAGGCGGCCAGGGCTATCGCATCCGCGTCGACGGACGCCTCGTCACGGACTTGTGGGACATCGCCTGGCCGACGTCGAACACGCCGGTCGAACTCGCGGCCGGCAAGGTGTACCGGATCGAGATCGAGGCCCGCCAGGCCGGCTGGGACGGCGACCAGAAGCTGCAGTGGACGCGGCCCAGCTTCGACGACACGGCCGCCCTGGAAGCGGCGCGCGCGGCGGATCTCGTCGTGTTCGCGGGCGGCCTGACGTGGCAGCTGGAGGGCGAGGAGATGTCGGTCAACGCGCCGGGCTTCGCGGGCGGCGACCGCACGAGCCTCGACCTGCCCGCGCCGCAGGAAGCGCTGCTCGAACGCCTGGGGGCGCTCGGCAAGCCGCTGGTACTCGTCAACATGAGCGGCAGCGCGGTGGCGCTGAACTGGGCCGACAAGCACGTGCCGGCCATCATCCAGGCCTGGTATCCGGGCGGCGAAGGCGGCCAGGCCGTGGCCGAACTGATCGCGGGCGACTTCAGCCCCGCCGGCCGCCTGCCGGTGACCTTTTATCGATCCGCCGCCGACCTGCCGCCGTTCAAGGACTACGGCATGCAGGGCCGGACGTACAAGTACTTCAAGGGCGAGCCGTTGTACCCGTTCGGCCATGGCCTGAGCTACACGCAGTTCTCGTACAAGCTCGCCGCGCCCGCGCCAAGGGCCGTGTGCGCCGGCTGCGCCGTCAAGGTCGCCGTCGACGTGAAGAACGACGGACCGCGCGCCGGGGACGAAGTCGTGCAGGTCTACGTCGCCAGGCCGCGGCCCGGGGCGCCCAACCGCACGCTCGTCCGCTTCGCCCGCGTCACGCTGCAGCCGGGCGAGAAGCGCCGGCTGACGTTCGACCTGGACGGCAAGGCCCTGAGCACGGTCGACGCGGCCGGCAAGCGCAGCGTCGAGCCGGGCCACGCCACCGTGTGGATCGGCGGCGGCCAGCCTGGCCCGCGGACCGCGGGCGTCGCGCTGAAGTTCGGCGTCAAGGGCCGCCGCAACCTGCCGTCGTTCTGACGCGCGCTACTCCTGCACGGCGACGACCAAGACGGACTTCGCTGGCAGGGACAGCACCAGTTTTCCGTCCCGGGCCGCGGCCTGGAACGGCGCGGGCCTGACGGCATCGGGCGCTGCGAACGTGTTGTGCGCGTCCATCGCGGCCGCCGTCAGCACGGCACCGGCCGCCCCGCGTGCGGCGGTGCCGCTCACGTCGACCGTGACGTCGGCCGCCTCGCGCGGGTTCGCGTTGACGAGGGCAAGATACAGCTTGCCGTCCTTGCCGCGCGCCGCCGACGCGCTGACGGCCGGGATCGCATCGGCACCGAACGTGTACAGCGGATTGTGCGCCAGCGTCACCGGCACCGAGACCGCATCCTGGAACGGCACGTACATCCGGAAGACGTGGTAGGTCGGCGTCAGCACCATCTTCGTGCCGTCCGTGCGGACCATGGCCTGCAGCACGTTCACCATCTGCGCAATGCTCGTCATGCGCACGCGGTCCGCGTGGGCGTGGAAGATGTTGAAGTTCAGGGCCGCGACGAGCGCGTCGCGCAGGGAGTTCTGCTGCTGGAGGAAGCCCGGCTTGCTGCCTTGTTCCGCGTCGTACCAGGTGCCCCATTCGTCGACGGCGAACATGAGTTTCTTCTGCGGGTCGTGCTTGTCCAGCTTCGCGACGTTGGCGGCGATGAACCCTTCCATGCGGCGCGTCTCGCTCAGCGTATGGATCCAGCGGCTTTCGTCGAAGCCGGTCGCGCCATATTTGCCGTTCGCGTCCGCGCCGGGCGACGTGTAATAGTGGAACGAGATGCCGTGGGGGCGCACGCCCCAGCCGCCGATGTGCTGGCTCAGGTACTCCGTCCAACTCGTATCCTCGTCGTGGCCGCCGGCCGCGATGAATTGCGTGTCGCCGCTGGGATGCAGGAAGGTCGCGTAGCGGCGGTAGGCGTCGGCGTACTGCTCCGGCCGCATATTGCCGCCGCAGCCCCAGGCTTCGTTGCCGATGCCGAAGAACGCCACCTTGTACGGCGCCGGGTGGCCGTTGCGGGCACGCAGCCGGGCGAGGCTCGATGAGCCGTCCGCCGTCATGTATTCGATCCATTCCGCCATCTCCCGCACGGTGCCGGTGCCGAGATTGCCGTTGACGTAGGCATCCGCGCCGAGCTGCTCGACGAGGTCGAAGAATTCGTGCGTGCCGACGGCATTGTCCTCGTCGACGCCGCCCCAGTTCGTGTTGATGCGCACGGGGCGCTCCCGGCGCGGACCGATGCCGTCGCGCCAGTGGTACTGGTCGGCGAAGCAGCCGCCGGGCCAGCGCACGAGCGGTACGTGCAGCGCCTTCAGCGCGGCCACGACGTCGTTGCGCCAGCCGCGCGTGTTCGGGATCGTCGAGTCGGGACCGACCCACAGGCCGCCGTAGATGCCGGTGCCGAGGTGCTCGGCGAACTGGCCGTACACGTAGCGGCTGATGACGGGGCCCGGCTTGGCCGCGTCGATCGTGATGCCGACCTGCGCGGCGGCGCATGCGGATGCCCACATGCTGGCGGCCAGCGCGCCCATGCGAATGATCTTCATGACGAGCACTCCCTCTTCAATACGCGCGCAGCCGGATCTTCAGGATCGTGGGCCGCGACGGCAGGTTGACACCATGGTCGACCTGGTCGCCATTCCAGTTGCGTTCCATGATCCAGCGCCCCTGCGGGTCGAACTGCCCTTCCTCCACGCGCGCGAACATGGAGCGTTTGCCCTCATTGGCGCCGGTGGGCCAGAAATGCAGGCGGACGTGCTGTCCGATCACGATGAACTCGTCGGCGCCGATCTGCGCGAACGCCGCGCCGCCGTTCGGGGCCGCCGTGCCGGGCGGGTAGTCTTCTTCCTTCGCGTCCTTGCCCATCGTGCCGAACTGCCACTCGCGGAACGAGGCGGAGACGCCCCAGTCCTTGAGCACCAGCGACTGCGGCTTGCGGTCGTCGCCTTCCGCGATGCCGGCCGTGCGGCCCTCCAGCGCCCATCGCCCCCACTGCCGCGCCAGCGGCGCGAACGCGGCATAGATGGTCCCGAACGGCTCGACCATGCTCTTGTCCGTGCGCTTGGAGCCCAGCGGATAATTGCTGTAGTCCGCGTAGTCGATGCCGAACGGCGCCACGCCGATCGCGCCGGCGCCGAGGATCCGGTAGACATAGCGGGCATACGTGGCCGCGTTGCCCATCTCCGGCACGAACAGCGCGTTGTCCGGGCGCTGGAACTTGTCCAGCGTCGCCGCCACGCTGTTCGATTGCGGCGCGTACAGGTCGGGACCGGCGACGTCGATGTGCGGGGCGGCGGCCTTGTAGATGTCGATCACGTCGTACGTCGGACCGCCGCTGGCGAAGTTGCCCTTCCACGGTGCCAGCGGTTCGAGCGGATCGCGCAGCGCATTGTTGACGAACATCGGCAGGTCGTACACGGCGCGTCCCGCCTTCGCGATCTCTTCGATGTAGCTGGCCACGGCCCAGGCGTGGAAATATTCGTCGGCATACGGGCCATACACCTCGGACCACGTGCCGCTCGCGGCGCCGGGCACGGGCGGCTTCTTGCGCGCGAGGACGGCCGCCGGCACCGGCTGGCGGAACGCCGCCTCGCCCCGCGCTGCGAAATCGCGCACGGTGCCGTAGGTGCCGACCTCGTTCTCGACCTGCACCATGATCACGGTGCGCTGCGCTTCGTCGATCTGCTTCAGGTGGCGCATCAGGGCGACGAACGCCTTCCTGTCGGCCGCCAGGGTCTGCTCGCCCAGCGGCGACAGGCAGTAGCTGGCCTTGCCGTCGCGGCCGAGCATGCGCGGGAAACGCTTGTCGTCGAACTTGACCCATTCGGGCGTGTACGCGGGGCCGGTGTTCTTCCAGGTGCCGAACCACAGCAGCACGAGGCGCACGCCGTTGCGGCGGGCCTCGGCCACGAGCGTGTCGACGTAGCCGAAGTCGAACTTGCCCTCCACCGGCTCGATCTGTTCCCACGCCACGGGGATCTCGAGCGTGTTGGCGTGGGCGTCCTTGACGGCGGCCCAGACCTTGGGCAGCGCATTCGGATAATTACTCGAATTGTGGGCCTGCACGCCCAGCATGGTGAATGGCTTGCCGTCGACCAGCAGCGCATGGTGGCCGTCCTGCTGGACCAGGCGCGGGATCGGGGCGGCGGCCAGCGCCTGGGTGGAGATCAGGACGAGCGTGGCCAGCAGGTGATTGGAGCGTTTTTTCATACGTGGATCCGTCGGGTTGAATGAAATGGCCTCCCGCGACCGGCAAAGGTCGGGGAGGCCTGTTTTGCGGCGGCGTGCTTAGAACGTGTAGTTCATCTGGGCGCTGAACGTGCGGCCCGTGTAGAAGGCGTTGTGCAGTTTCATGCCGACCTGTTGCTGCATGTACTGCCGGTAGACCTGGTTCGTCAGGTTGCCCACCTGGCCGCCCAGGCGGAGGTGCTCGGTGAACTTGTACTGGAAGCCCAGGTCGAGCTGGCCGTATGCGCCGCCCCACGTCGGCAGACCGTAGTTGACCGAGTAACCCTGGCCGTAGTTCGGGCTGTCCGGGTTGCGGTCGATGCCATCGTTGCCGGCCGTGCCCCACGAGTTGGTCGACTGCAGGTACTTCGAGCGCCAGCTGTACGCCAGGCGCAACGACACCGCATCCTTGTCGTACAGCAGCGCCACGTTGTACGAGTTCTTCGACAGGCCCACCAGCGGCATGTCGCCGAACACCCTGCCGTCCGTGTCGCAGCCCTGCAGGTTGCGGACCATGTTGGCCATCAGCGTGTCCTTCGGCGTGCACCAGGTGCCGTTGACCGGGTTGTGGTACGTCGTGCTGCTGTCGATGTACGTGAAGTTGCTCGACACGCCGAGACCCGAGAACAGGCCCGGCAGCTTGTCGAAATAGGTCTGGAAGCCCGCCTCGACGCCGCTGACGCGGGCGTCCATGCCGTTCACGGGACCCGTGACCATGAAGTCGTGGGTCGTTCCGGTGACGTCCTTCAGCGGGTAGACCGTCGTCTGCGCGATGATGACGTCCTTCAGCCGCTTGTTGAAGACGCCGAACGTCGCCGAGCTGGCGCGGCCGAAGTAGTACTCGGCCGTCAGGTCGAGGTTGGTGGCCATGACCGGACGGAGCGACGTATTGCCGCGCAGCTGGCCGTTGTACGCGATCGAGTCGACCACCGGCTTCTGGTCGTCGCCGGGCGGCGTGTGCGTCTTGATGTCCATGCCCAGCGTCGTGTAGGCCTGCAGCAGGTAGAAGTCCGGACGCGACATGCCCTTCGACAGCCCGAGGCGGAACTGCAGCTCGTCGCTGACCTTCAGTTTCAGGTTCAGGCTCGGCAGCACGCGCGTGTAGGTGCTCTCGAACGTCTGCTTCTCCGACTGTGCCGGAATGTCCGGCACGCCCGGCAGCAGCGGCTTGTTGGGCGGCGTGAACAGCGTGTAGCCGATCGACTTCGGATTCGTGCGCACGACGCGCACGCCGACGTTGCCGTCGATGGGATACGCGAGCTTGTCGAACGCGAAACGCAGCTGGGCGTAGGCCGCCTGCGTGCGTTCGTGCTGGTCGTTCAGGCCAATCGCATCGCCGAACTTCGGCGGTTTGTAGCTGCAATCGTTGTTGCGGCCGGTCGCGTTGGCTTCGTTGCACAGGGTCGTGTAGTAGTCGTGCAGCTTGTTGACGGCATCGACCGAGTTGGCCAGCGACGCATCGGGCACGATCACCGGTGCCGGCGACGCCGCGGAACCGCCGAAGAAGTTCTTGAACTGGTGCAGGCCGAAGCCCTGCGCGAAGCGCGGGTCGCCCAGGCCGGCGAACTGCGCCAGCGGCTGCCACGACTGGTTGCCGACCGCCCATCCCTGCGAGATCTGGACCCATTCCGAATCGTGGGTGGACTGCGTCACCGCCGAGCGGTCGGTCACGCGCACGCCGAAGCGCAGGTCGTTCAGGATCGGATGGTCGAACGTGTACTTGGCGTCCAGGCGCGCCGTGTTCATCTGCGCCTTCGCCACGTCATGGTGCACCTGCGTGAAGCCCCAGTAGTAGTGGGACGGATCGGCCAGGTATGCCCGCGACGCCTGGTCGAACGAGATCGTCGGCATGCCGCCGCGCAGGTCGACCGTCTGGCCTGGCACCCAGCCGCCCAGGCCCACCGTATTGTCGTAGCCGTCCGTCGTGGCCTGCACGTGCTGCAGGTCGGCCTTGAGGGTCCACGCGTCGCTGGCGCGCCAGGTGCCCGACCACGACACGTCGCGCGTGTCGGACGTGCGGCCGCTCGCGCGCGCATCGGTGCCGAAGCCCAGGCCCGTACCGAAGCCCGGACCGCTGTTGGTGGTGTCGTGCAGCGTGCCGGTCAGCAGGGCGCCGTTGGCGTCGTACGTGGCGCCCGGATCCAGCGACAAGGTGGCCGGGTTCGTCCCGCCGAAGTAGGAATGCTCGTCCGAGTGCTGCTTGTAGCGCGAACGCAGGAACGTCACGTACGAACTGAAATCGCCCTTCTTCCACTGCAGCGCGCCATACAGGCCGTCGCGGGTGCGGTCGAAGGTGTTCTGGCCCCAGCTCGCGGACGGGGTGACCCAGACGCGCTTGCCGGGCACGAGGTCGTCGCGCGAGCTGTACGGGGCGATCGACAGGCTGTCGCTCTGGTTCGCGATCTTCGAATGCGCGAGGTCGATCAGCACGCCGACCTGGCCGAACCGCGTGTCCCAGCGGTCCGAGTACAGGCCGGACACCGACGGCGGCGCGGTCTTCTGGCGCAGCGACGAGCGCGAGACCTCGGTCGACAACGCCACCTTGCGGCCCTTGGAATCGAACGGCAGCGCGGTGCGCAGGTTGACCAGGCCGCCGATGCCGCCTTCGATCTGCTCGGCGGACGGGTTCTTGTACACGTCCACGCCGGCCATCAGCTCGGGCGGCACGTCCTCGAAACTCAGCGCGCGGCCGCCGTTGGCGGAGAACGCGTCGCGGCCGTTGAACTCCGACCGGACCTGCCCGGCGCCCAGGCCGCGGATCGACACGCCCGTGCCTTCCGCCGCGTAGTGGTTGACGCTGTCGCCCACGCCCTGCTGCGGGTCGACCCGGTTCATCGTGCGGTCGATGCTCACGCCGACCACGCGCTGCAGCACTTCCGTCACCGATTTATCCGGCAGCTTGCCGATGTCGTCGGCGACGATCGAGTCGACGATTTCGTCCGCGTTCTTCTTGATATTCTGCGCCGAATCGAGCGCCGCGCGCTGTCCGTACACGACGACGGTCGTCGGTTCGGTCTGCGCCAGCGCGGCGCCGCCCGCCATCAGGGCGAGCTGCGCGACGCCGATGGCGATCGCTGTTTTCCTGGTATTGTTCACGTTATCAAGTCTCCGTGTTGTCTTGGATGTCGTCGCCGTCGAGCACGCGCGGCGATCGTATGCATTCTGATAGCCGCCCCTGCCCCCAGCAATTTCGAAATCCGTCAAGCGACCCACGAAAACACGGCGCGCCTGGGCGCGCGCGAAAAAAAAGGGACGGCCGAAGCCGTCCCTAACCCACTTGAACGCGGGAGGAGATGATGCTGCGCATCGAACGACGGAACGATGCGCGAGCCACCAATGCATTCTACGAACCGCCGCCCGGCGTCGCCAGAACGAAATCCGTCAATCGGCTGGTGAAAATCCGTGGGAGCGGGCGCGTTACGGCCCGGCGGATTCCGGTGCGCTGTCGCGCAGCTTGCGGAAGGTCTTCGGCGTGCAGCCGTATTCTTCCTTGAAGAGTTTGTTGAAGTACGAGACGTTCCGGTAGCCCACGGCATACGCGATTTCCGCCACGCTCGTGTCCTCCTTCGCGCCCAGCAGGCGCGCCGCCTCCGTCAACCTGAGCTTGTTCAGGTACGTGGAAAACGTGAAGCCCAGCTCCGCCTTGAGGATCTCGTTGATCTTGTTGCGGCTGATGCCGAGCGCGTTCACCGTGGTCTCGACATCCAGTTCCGGGTTGACGTATTCCGTCGCCATGAAGCGCAGGATGGCACTCTGCTCCTTGTCGCGGTGCAGGTCCTGGGACAATTGCTGGTAGGCGACCAGGGGAATGTCGCGCCGCATCTTGTCCTTCACTTCCGCCAGCAATGCCTGTGTATGGCGGCGGAAGAACCACAGGCCATAACCGGGCCAGGCGACGACCATGAACGCCGCGAACAGGTACAGGTAGCGCATGTCGCGCCCGGTCAGCGTCAGGTTCCTGACCTGGACTTTCGAGAGCACGCCGTAGGGACTCTGGAACGTGCTGCCGAACGAGAGCTTCGCGATCCGGGTCAGCGTGTGTTCCTGGCGCGCGAGGTTCTGCCCGTACCTGTCGAACCACCACTGGTCGGTCCGCAGGCGCGCCAGGTCGAGCTCGACGTGTTCGCCCTTCTTGTTGCAGAAAAAATAGGTGTACGGGGCGCGATAGGTATCGAACTGGCCGGGCACCGATACCTGGTCATCGAACATCACGAGGCCGAACGCCAGCGTGTTGGCCGGCGCGCAGTTGACGTCGAACTCCACGGCGCTGTAGCGGGACAGGTCGACGTGCGTGAACTTGCCGGCGCGGTCGCGGAACGCCAATTCCGCGTGGACGAACGGATACGCGGCCGCCTTGACGGACGTGAACTCGAAGCTCAGCGTGGCCGTGTCGTCGATCAGCCTGGCCGTCGAACGCCCGCCCACGGCCGAGTCGGCCATGAGCTCGGCGCGCCACGCCAGGCCGCTGTCCGCGGCGGGCAGCAGCGGAAGCCGGATCCAGGTGCTGCGGACACAGGCATAGCCGATGAGAACGCTCGCCACCACGAGACCCAGCAGCCCGGCGAGCGCCTTGTTGTAGAAACTCTGCATTACCTGCTGCCACCTCGACAAATATGGGCCTGGCGGCCGTCTTGCGGCCA
This sequence comes from Massilia sp. CT11-137, assembly GCF_047302885.1. NCBI lineage: Bacteria > Pseudomonadati > Pseudomonadota > Betaproteobacteria > Burkholderiales > Oxalobacteraceae > Massilia > Massilia sp. CT11-137. Next base: position 1,974,369 of record NZ_JBKYMP010000002.1, on the reverse strand, counting down.
CATCAATATAATGACAGGTCGCCCATGGATTTGTCGAGATGCGCGCCGGGTGGCGCAGGCGTCAAGCCTGCAGCGCGGCCTCCTGCCGCGACGCCACGCGCTGCTGGTACTCCCGCGGCGAACAACCGAGCTCGCGCTTGAACACGGCGAACAGGTATTGCATCGATGTAAAGCCGCAACGCTGCGCCACCTCGGCCACGCTGCAATCCCCTTCCGCCAGCAACGCGGTCGCGGCATCGAGCTTGAAGCGCAGGATCTCGTCGTGCACGCTGCAGGCCAGTTCCTGCTGGAAATACGTTTCGAGGGTGGAGCGCGAGACGCCGACGTAATCGGCGACCTGGTCGCCCTTGATGCCCTGGCAGGCATACTGGCGGATGAAATGCCGGGCACGCATGACGCGGGGGTTCTTGACGGGCTGGTGGCTGCTCGACGTGAGCACGTTGATGCCGGCGGGCGGCACCAGGATGCGCGAGCATTCCAGATACGTCCCTTCGAGCAGCTGATGCAGCATCCGGGCCGCGGTGCGGCCGATCTCGTTCGAGCCCTGGATCACGGAGCTGAGCGGGATACACGACAGCATGCGTGCCAGCGGATCGTTGTCGATGCCGATGATGGCGACCTGTTCCGGTACGGCGATATTGGCAAACTGACAAGCCTGCAGCAACTGGCGCGCGCGGGCATCGGTGGCGGCAATGATCCCGATGGGTTTTGGCAGACTCTGCAGCCACCGTACCTGCTGCGCGACGTCCTCCTCCCAGCTGCAGGCACCCTCTCCGCGCAAGATCTCGACATCGAATTTGTCGCGCTGCATCAGGAACCGGAACGCCTTTTCGCGCTCGAGCGCCCATGGGTGCCTCGTCCCGTCGGGCAGGGAAAACAGGGCGAACTGACGCAATCCGACGTCGATCAGGTGGGTATAGGCGAGGTTGACGAGCTTGAAGTTGTCAGTCGCGACATACGGCACGTTGGCCGGATAATCGGCCTCGTTCGCGTACGAGCCCCCGACGGCGACGACGGGCACGCGGCTGTCGGCCAGCGCCGCGGCCACGGCCGGGTCGTCGAAGTGGGCGATGATGCCGTCACCTTGCCAGCGCGCAAGACTCGACAGGCGCACACGAAAATCATCTTCGATGAACAATTCCCACGATGTACGCCGGCTCGACAGGTAAGCGGCGATCCCGCCGATGACCTCCCGGGCGAACGCCTGGTTGGCATCAAATAACAAAGCAATGCGATGTGTTTTTGGGCACTTCATTGGCGACGGTCTCCATGTTGCGTCCTGGCTGGACGTCTCTTTTCAATCCGGCAATGTCCCAAAGTATCTTTTCGAGTGCGCTGTTCCCTGTAGAATTTTTTTAATCGACTCCTATGAGGATACGAATAGTTGAAGTTTTACATGCCAAAAGTGTTATTTGCGGGCGCCAAGCAGCAACGATGCAGGCTTGCTATCATCGGGCTCTTTATATATTGAGGAGGCATCGATGACACTTTCCCTGTACACGGCTTCGGTCCCCGTGTTCCGCCAGATCCTGGGCAGCCTGTCCGCCATCCTGACGAAGGCCGAGGCGCACGTGGACGCGAAGAAGCTGGATCCGAACGCGCTGCTGCAGGCGCGCCTGTTCCCGGACATGTTCCCGCTCGTGCGCCAGGTGCAGCTGGCGACGGATTTCGCCAAGGGCGCGGCCGCGCGCCTCGCGGGCGCCGAGGTGCCGCGGTACGACGATGTGGAGACGGATTTCGCGGGCCTGCAGGCACGCCTGGAAAAGACGCTGGCCTTCCTGGACACGGTGGCGCGCGAGGCGGTGGATGCCGGCGGCGACCGCGACGTGACGATCGGCACGGGCGCCAACCAGCGCCAGTTCAAGGGCCAGGTCTATTTATTGCACTACGCGCTGCCGAACTTCTATTTCCACGCCGCGACGGCGTACGACATCCTGCGCCATAACGGGCTGGACATCGGCAAGCGGGATTTCGTCGGCACGTTCTGATCAGGTATTGCGGCGCGGGTAGCCCTGCGCCAGGATGCGCTGCCACACGACTTCCTTCTGCTCGGCCGTCATCGAGACCCAGTGGGCCACTTCGACGACGGTCCGGCCGCAGCCGCGGCAGATGTCGTCGAAGGTGGTCGAGCAGACCGCGACGCAGGGGGTGTCGGGGCGCTGCGGGAGCGCCCCGACAGGGCGCTGCGGGAGCGCCCCGACAGGGCGCTGCGGGAGCGCCGCGACAGGGCGCTGCGGGAGCGCCCCGGCAAGTCGCACGGACGAGGACGCGGGCACCGTGTTCTCGTCCTCGGGGAGCGGTGCTCCCTGTGCATCAACGAGCGGGGCCGACATCGAGCTTGTCCCAGCCTTCATGGCCGAGCTTTTCCATGGTCTCGATATTCTTCTCGAAGATCTCGGCCGCATCGGGGATCGCTTCCACGGCGCGGTCGATGCTGTCTTCGCGCAAGAGCTGCAGCACCGGGTAAGGCGAACGGTTCGTAAAGTTCTCGATGTCGTTCGGGTCCGTGTCCGCGAACTGGTAGTTCGGGTGGAAGCTGGCGATCTGCAGCTCGCCGTCCAGGCTCATGTCTTCGACGGCGGCGTCGGCGACGTCGAGGAATTCATTGAAGTCCAGGAAATCCTGCAGCACGTACGGGTGGATCAGCAGGGTCGTGTCGACTTGTTCCGGGTCCGTGTCGGCCAGCAGCTGCAGCTCGTCCATCAGCGTGTCCAGCAGGGACTCGGGCGTGCGCGCATGCGCGACGACATAGCGCACCTGGTCCTTCACTTGCACCGCCTTCGCGAACGGACAAAGGTTCAGGCCGATCACGGCGCGGTCGACCCAGCGCCGGGTGGCGGCGATGACGGCGTCATCGTCCACGTTCTCGTTGGGAGTGCTCATTTCTTACTTTCAAAAAATACAAAACCGCGTCCTGCGGAGACGGCAATTGTACGCTTTTTGCGTCCTCTCATGGAGCATCCGACCAGCCGGACCAACTTGAAAGACAGGCTGGTATTACCCGGCAGTCCATGAAGTCCAGGTACAAATTTGACAATACCGGGCTCGTGAAAGCACCGATTTTCCTCTTGGAAATTTCATATACACCCAGGGGTATATATAAAAACGCTTGATCCTCGTCAGTCAAAGTCGAGATCGGCGGAACCATACCCCCGCATATATCGTCATAACGGGTGCCTGCGTTAGCAAAAAGAGTAGACAAGATTTTTTGTAACTGCGCCGACATACTTCTTGACTGACTCGGTAACTGGTCCGTACACTCCGACTTCACTCGTCAGTCCTGCCGTTCCTGGACGCAACACTGGAAAGCTATGAACGAAACGACTCGCTCCACTTACGCCCTGGCCATCGCGCTCCTGTCCGTCTCCGCGATCAGCCACGCCGCCGACAGCGCCCCGAGCCCGATCGCCCAGAGCAGCAGCAGCGCGGCCGCCATGGCCAAGGCGATCCTGCCGCAATCCCCGGCCCCGTCCAAGTCCGACGACTACAAGGACCCCGACCTGTGGGCCCGCATCCGCAGCGGCTATGCCATTCCCGACATCGACAACGCCCTCGTCGCCAAGCACGTGCAGTGGTACGCGAGCCGTCCGGACTACCTGACGCGCACCTCGGGCCGCGCGTCGCTGTACCTGTACCACGTCGTGCAGGAGCTGGAAAAGCGCGGCATGCCGACGGAACTGGCCCTGCTGCCCGTGATCGAATCCGCGTTCAACCCGCAGGCCCTGTCGAACGCCGACGCGGCCGGCATCTGGCAGTTCGTGCCGGGCACGGGACGCGACTTCAACCTGCAGCAGAACATGTTCAAGGACGAGCGCCGCGGCGTACTCGCCTCGACCGACGCCGCCCTCACCTACCTGCAACGCCTGTACACGATGTTCGGCGACTGGCAGCTGGCCCTCGCCGCCTATAACTGGGGCGAAGGCAATGTGCAGAAGGCGATCCAGAAGAACCGCGCGCTGGGCAAGCCGACCGACTTCGAGAGCCTGGCCGAGCTGATGCCGGCGGAAACCCGCAACTACGTGCCGAAGCTGCAGGCCGTCAAGAACATCATCGCCAATCCGGCCCAGTACGGCGTCGCGCTGCCGACGATCGACAACACGCCGTACTTTGTCGCCGTCGACAAGACGTCCGATATCGACCTGGCCGTGGCCGCCCAGCTGGCGGAAATGTCCGTCGACGAATTCAAGGCCCTGAACCCGCAATTCAAGAAGCCCGTGATCACTGGCGAATCGACCAAGATCCTGCTGCCGAAGGAAAACGCCGAGAAGTTCAACCTGAACCTCGCGCAATGGGGCCGCGCATTGTCCACCTGGACCACGCACAAGATCACGTCGGCCCGCGAAAGCATCGCTTCGCTGGCCGCGAAACTGGGCACGACCCCGGAAGTCATCCGCCAGGCCAACAATATCCCGCCGCAGATGCGCTTGAAGGCCGGCTCGACCATCCTCGTGCCGAAGACCAGTGCCACCGCCAGCAACGACATCGCCGAAAGCATCGTCGAGAACGCGTCGATGATGCTGGAAGCCGACCGCGGCGAGTCGCGCCGCAGCGGCCGCAGCGGCCGCAAGCTGTCCGGCGCCCAGCGCTTCAAGGCCAGCGCCGCGCATGCGGTAGCCGAGATCAAGAGCCGCGTGTCGCGGGGCTCCAAGCCGGCCGTCAACGCCAACGGCCGCAAGCGCCGTTGATATCGTGTCATTTTGACCACGCGACGGGCTCACGGCCCGTCAATACGCGCACAACTCGACGCATGCCGTGCACGCTCTTCAAAAGTACGGTATAGTGTTGGTTGTGCGCTGCAATAAACGCGTTTGAAAAGACTTCCGCGGCAGTTCACCGACAGTAGTACAACTAGCAGCTACGCAAGCCCTGGCATCCACGAAGGATGTCCTTTCATAAAGCCCTCCCGCCCTGCGTGCCGAAAATGGCACCGTCCCGGCGCAAAGCTTTTGTGCCGAAATTTCTTTCGTTTCAGAGTCATTTCGTATTGTTGGCTCGCGTTGCTATTTCGCGTTCCGCTCCGAATAGCGTGGACGCTCACTGATCCATACCGAAAGTAAATAAACAATGAGTTTTGAAGCACTAGGCTTACACGCGTCCATCGTCAAGGCAGTTACCGAAGCAGGCTACGAAAAGCCGACCCCGGTGCAGGAGCAGGCGGTGCCGGCGGCGATCGCGGGCCGCGATCTGCTGGTCTCGTCCCAAACCGGTTCGGGCAAGACGGCAGCGTTCATGCTGCCCGCCCTGAACAAGTTCGCCAACACCGAACCCGCCGCGGCCGGTCGCACCCCCGCACAGGAAGCGCAATCGACGCGCGCCCGTGGCGAGCGCGTCCGTTTCAAGGCAGCCCAGCCGAAAATGCTGGTCCTGACCCCGACCCGCGAACTGGCCCTGCAGGTGACCACCGCGACGGAACAGTACACGGCGCACATGCGCCGCATCCGCGCCGTCTCGATCCTGGGCGGCATGCCGTATCCGAAGCAGATGCAACTGCTGGCCAAGAATCCGGAAATCCTCGTCGCGACCCCGGGCCGCCTGATCGACCACATGGAGTCGGGCAAGATCGACTTCTCGCAGCTCGAGATCCTCGTGCTCGACGAAGCCGACCGCATGCTGGACATGGGCTTCATCGACGACATCGAGAAGATCGTCGCCGCGACGCCGGAATCGCGCCAGACCATGCTGTTCTCGGCCACGCTGGATGGCGTCGTCGGCAACATGGCGCGCCGCATCACCAGGAACCCGCAGGTGATCCAGATCATGAGCGCGGCTAACCGCCACGAGAACATCACGCAGAAGGTGCACTTCGTCGACGACCTGTCGCACAAGAACCGCCTGCTCGACCACCTGCTGCGCGACGAGACCATGGACCAGGCCGTCGTGTTCACGGCGACCAAGCGTGATGCCGACATGATCGCCGACCGCCTGAACATCGCCGGCTTCGCGGCTGCCGCACTGCATGGCGACATGCACCAGGGCGCCCGCAACCGCACGCTGGACAGCATGCGTCGCGGCCAGGTGCGCGTGCTGGTGGCAACCGACGTCGCCGCGCGCGGCATCGACGTGCCGTCGATCACCCACGTGGTCAACTACGACCTGCCGAAGTTCCCGGAAGACTACGTGCACCGCATCGGCCGCACGGGCCGCGCCGGCCGCAACGGTACGGCAGTCTCGCTCGTGAACCACGCGGAAAGCATGAACGTGCGCCGTATCGAACGCTTCACCAAGCAGACCATTCCGGTCGACGTGGTGGAAGGCTTCGAGCCGAAGCGTTCGGCGGCACCCCGTTCGGGCGCCCGTCCGGGCTGGAAACCGGGCGACGGCCGTAATGCCAACGCCAAGCCGGGCCAGCGCAGCTTCCACAAGCCGGCCGGTGAAGGCTACCGCGGTGACGCACCGCGTCGCGAAGGCGGTTACCGCAGCGAAGGCGCACCGCGCACCGAAGGCGGCGGCTATCAAGGCCAGCGTCGCGAAGGCGGCTTCCGCACCGAAGGCGCCCCGCGCAGCGAAGGCGGCTACCAGGGCCAGCGCCGTGAAGGCGGCTTCCGCAGCGAAGGCGGCCAGCGCCGCGAACGCCCGGCCTTCGGCGCGCATCCGCGCTCGGCCGACTCGGCTCGTCGTACGTTCGGCGACCGCTAAGCGTCAGCAGGCATAACGAAACCCCCGGCATCGCAAGGTGCCGGGGGTTTTGCTTATTTTGTTCATAAGGCGCAGCTGCGGAATCCGGAAAAAATATCGTCCCGCTCCGCCGTGAAGAAATTGCGGAAGTGAGGCGAGCGCAGCCGTGCCGGCGTCGCGAACGACGCGCCGCGCAAGGTCTGGCGCGTGCCGAACCACGGCGCCGAATAATCGCGGTAGCGGTCCGCCTCGAAGCCCGCGAACGGCAGAAAGGCGGACGCCGTCCATTCCCACAGCTGCCCCCACGCAAAGCCCGGCTGGCTCGACCCCACCGCGTATTCCCACTCGTCTTCCGTCGGCAGCCGGCGGCCCGCCCACGCGCACCAGGCCTGCGCTTCGTACAAATTCACGTGGCGCACGGGTTCCGCGAGGTCGAGGGCGACCGGCCGGCCGAAGCGCACCGTGTACCAATCCTCCCCTTCGCGCGCCCAATAGCGCGGCGCCGAGCGCTCCTGCGTCATGAGCCACGCGCGGCCCGCCTCCGTCCAGTACGGCGAACGTTCGTAGCCGCCGTCGTGCACGAAGTCGAGGTAGGCGGCCGTGCTGACGAGTCCCGCGTCGATGGCGAACGGCGCCACCCTGACGAGCGCGGCGTTGCGCTCGTTGTCGAACACGAAGCCCCTCGACTGGTCGCCGCCGCGCATGAACGCCCCGCCGGGGAACGCGATCTCGCCTGCCCGGCCCGCGGCCGTCGACTGCGCGCGTGGCGCCAGCGCACCCGCCGGCGCCGGCGTGCCGCGCGACTGCAGCGTCTGCAGGGAGTACAGGAAGGCTTCGCCGTGCATGTCCTCATGCGCCAGTGCCAGACGGTACGGATACAGCGCGAGGTCGTCGTCGGCCTCGTGCGCGAGGCGGTCGAGGATGCGGTCGAGCACCTCGTGGCAATAGGTTTTCACCGCACCCGGCGGCGGCAGGTCGAGCGTCCAGCGCGCGCTGTGCGGGACGGTGCCGGAATCGAACCAGTCGTCGCCGCGCGCCAGCAGCGAGTGGCCGCTGGCGGCGCCGGGCCGGCTGTCCAGCGCGCCGCGGAGCACGAACCATTCGGCGAACCAGGCCGTATGGCCCAGTTCCCACAACGGCGGATTCACGATGGGCAGGCGCGGCACGCGGGCCGCGTCGTCGTAGCCGGCGGCCGCGAGAGCCTCGAACAGCGCGAGCGTATAATGCCGCGCATCCTGCAATGCGACGGCCAGTTCCCTGGGTCCCGCGTGGCGGAACGATGCTTGATTGACGGTCATGCATCATTGTACGACCAATCCCGACTCCGATTCCTACCGATGCCCCGAGCGCACATCCACATCGTCAGCCCCGCATCCGCCCGCGAAAACAACGGCAACTGGCAGACCGCCAGCCGCTGGCGGCGCCACCTCGCGCGCGACTACCGCGTCACGATCGGTCCCGGCTGGCAGGACGGAGACGCGGTACCCGACCTGTTGATCGCATTGCACGCGCGCCGGTCCGCCGCCGCGCTGGCAGCATTCGACGACGCGCACCCGGACCGGCCCACGCTGCTCGTCCTCACGGGCACCGACCTGTACCGCGACATCCGCGACGAGGCCAGCGCACAGGCCTCGCTCGCCCGCGCGCACGCGCTCGTCGTGCTGCAGCCGCGCGGCCTGGACGAACTGCCGGACGCCGTGCGCGCAAAGACGCACGTGATCTACCAGTCGGCCCCGCGCCTGCGTGCCGCCCGGCCACGGATGCCGCTCGACGTCGCGATGATCGGCCACCTGCGTGTCGAAAAGGATCCGCAGACGTTCATGGATGCGGCCCGCCTCGTCGGCACGCCGGGCGTGCGCCTCGTGCACATCGGCGCCGCGCTCGACCCGGACCTCGGCCGCCGCGCGCAGGAAACGCAGGACGCGACCTCCACTTACCGCTGGCTCGGCGCCCTGCCCCACATGGCGACGCGGCGCCGGCTGCGGCGCTGCCACGCGATGGTCATCGCATCGCGCATGGAGGGCGGCGCGAACGTCATCATCGAAGCGGTGACGAGCGGCGTGCCCGTGCTTGCATCGAACATCTCCGGCAACGTCGGCATGCTGGGCGGCGACTACGCGGGTCTGTTCGCACCCGGCGATGCGCCAGCGCTGGCCCGTTTGATCGAACGCAGCGCGACCGACCCGCGCTTCGCCGCGCGCCTGCGCCGCCAGTGCGCGGCGCGCGCGGCGCTGTTCGCTCCCGCCGCCGAGCGAGCACGCCTGCTCGACTTGGTGGATAATCTTCTCTTCAGATCAACGCAAGTTTAAAAAAGAGCACCGTATGAACACATCCGCCGACCAACCCATCAAACTGACGTCGTTCTCCCACGGCGGCGGCTGCGGCTGCAAGATCGCGCCGGGCGTGCTGTCCGAGATCCTGAAGAAGTCGAGCGGCTTCCCCGTGCCGAAAGAGCTCATGGTCGGCATCGAGACGGCCGACGACGCGGCCGTCTACAAGCTGAACGACGAGCAGGCGCTGATCGCGACGACCGACTTCTTCATGCCGATCGTCGACGATCCGTTCGACTTCGGCCGCATCGCCGCCACCAACGCGATCTCGGACGTGTACGCGATGGGCGGCACGCCGATCATGGCGCTGGCCCTCGTCGGCATGCCGATCAACAAGCTGCCGCTGGAGACGATCGGCAAGATCATCCAGGGCGGCGAATCGATCTGCGCGGAAGCGGGCATCCCCATCGCGGGCGGTCACACGATCGACTCCGTGGAACCCATCTACGGCCTCGTCGTGCTGGGCCTCGTGCACCCGTCGAAGGTGAAGCGCAACGCGGATGCGCGCGCGGGCGACGTGCTCGTCCTCGGCAAGCCGCTGGGCGTGGGCGTGCTGTCGGCCGCGTTGAAGAAGGATCAATTGGATGCGGACGGCTATGCCGCCATGGTCGCGAACACGACGAAGCTGAACAAGCCGGGCAAGGCCCTGTCGGAACTGGCCGGCGTGCACGCGCTGACGGACGTCACCGGCTTTGGCCTGCTGGGCCACCTGCTCGAGCTGGCGCGCGGCGCGCAGCTGACGGCGCAGCTGGACATGGCGAACATCCCGCTGCTGCCGGGCGTCGAGGCGCTGGCCCACGGCGGCTATTTCACGGGTGCGTCGGGCCGCAACTGGGATGCATACGGCCATGACGTCGAACTGGGCGGCGCGATCACGGACACGCAGCGCGTGCTGCTGACGGACCCGCAGACGTCGGGCGGCCTGCTCGTCTCGTGCGCCCCCGACAGCGTCGACGAGGTGCTGGCGCTGTTCCGCCGCGAAGGCTTCGGCGATGCGGCCGTCATCGGGTCGATGGCGGCGGGCGCGCCGAAAGTCGTCGTCGGCTGAACGCTCAGTTAAACCATGAACAAGCCGCCGTCGCGGTCCGGATGCGTCGCGTCCGGATCGATGTCGAGCACGATCCCGTCGGCACCCGGGATGCGCGCCGGAAGCAGCTGGATGATGTCGTAGCGCTTCTGTTCCGCGTACAGGCGCGAGCCCGCGAAGGCGGTCGACTGCGACAGCCAGGACAGGGCCGCCTGGCCCCGCTCGACGAGCGTGCCGCAGCACAGGCCCGAGCCGTACACGCCCACGCGGTACGACGGCTTGCCTTCCGCCGCCACGTACAGCGCCGCGTGCACGCCGGTAAAATAATGACTGACGGCGCCGTCGAGATCGGCCTGCGTCGGATCGTAGTCGACCGCGAAATAGATCGCGGAGCCGAACGGTTGCCCGATCACGTCACGCGCCATCCGGAAGGCCGCCGCGCCGTCCGCCAGGCCCTGCGCGCGGGTAAAGAAGCCGGCGCGGGTGCCGCCCGTTTCCCACACGGCGCCGAGCGCGAGTCCCGCCTGCGTCAGCGCCCGCGCCTCGCCGAGCGACAAATTCTTGGCCGCGTTGTGGCTGTAGTAGCGCAGCGCGAACGCGTAGCCCTGTTCCTTGAGCGCCTGGGCGTGGCGCGTCAGTTCCATCGTCGTGTCGAGACCTTTCAGTACGGGCATGGTGTCCTCCCTGGCGACATGAAGCGCGTACTGTGACACTCGGCGCATCCGGAGAAGTTGATTGTTCGCAAAAAGCGTGGTGACCAAACGACAACACACGAAACGCTTGACACGCCAAACAAAATTCACTTAGAGTGGAGAAATGTTCTCCCCTCTGCCTCTGTCGACTTCCCTATCGCTTGCCCGCGCGCTAACGCCGGCAGCCCTGCTACTACGCGCGTAAATCGCCGCTGTCCCGCCCGGCCAAGGTTGCCGGATTCGTAGCCCAAGGAAAGTTGTACCGATGTTTGCCACTACCACATCCACGCTGTCTGTTATTTCCGCCGGAGCTATCCTGCTGTCTGCCGGCGCACGTGTGGTGTTTCGCTCGCTAAAACTACCGATCGGTTGCCGGGCCTAGCGTCCGTGGCCCGTCCGGCAGCCCCCGCCACAACGATCGAAACGACACCTTCACCAGCATTTGATAATCAGGAGCACCGCCATGTTGACCAACCCTTCCGCCAAATACCGCCCCTTCCCCGCCGTCCCGTTGGCCGACCGTCAGTGGCCGAACCGCATCATCGACAAGCCGCCGGTCTGGATGAGCACGGACTTGCGCGACGGCAACCAAGCATTGATCGAGCCGATGAGCCCGGAAAAGAAACTGCGCTTCTTCGAAAAGCTCGTGCAGATCGGCGTGAAGGAAATCGAGGTGGGCTTCCCGTCCGCATCGCAGACGGACTTCGACTTCGTGCGCATGCTGGTCGAGGAAAAGCGCATCCCGGACGACGTCACCATCATTGTCCTGACGCAGGCCCGTGAAGAACTGATCCGCCGCACCGTCGAGTCGTGCGTCGGCGCGAAGCAGGCCATCGTCCACGTCTACAACTCGGTCGCGCCGGTGTTCCGCCGCGTCGTGTTCGGCATGAACCAGGACGAAATCATGCAGATCGCCGTCAACGGCACGAAGCTGATCAAGGAACTGGTCGCCCAGCATCCGGACACGAAGTGGGGCCTCGAATACTCGCCGGAATCGTTCTCGACGACCGAACTGGATTTCTCCAAGCGCATCGTCGACGCCGTCGTCGACGTATGGCAGCCGAGCGCGGACAACAAGGTGATCGTCAACCTGCCGTCGACCGTGGAAGCGGCGACGCCGAACGTCTACGCCGACCAGATCGAATGGATGTGCCGTAACCTGAAGCAGCGCGAGAACCTCGTGATCAGCGTGCACCCGCACAATGACCGCGGCACCGCCGTCGCCGCCGCCGAGCTGGCCGTGATGGCCGGCGCCGACCGCGTCGAAGGCTGCCTGTTCGGCAACGGCGAGCGCACCGGCAACGTCGACCTGGTCACCCTCGCGCTGAACCTGTATACGCAAGGCGTGCACCCGGGCCTGGACTTCTCGGACATCGATGCCGTCCGCCAGCTGGTCGAGGAATGCAACCAGATCCCCGTGCACCCGCGCCATCCGTACGTCGGCGACCTCGTGTTCACCGCGTTCTCCGGCTCGCACCAGGACGCGATCAAGAAGGGCTTCGCGAAGCAGCAGGCGGACGCCATCTGGGAAGTGCCGTACCTGCCGATCGACCCGGCCGACCTGGGCCGCAGCTACGACGCCGTGATCCGCGTGAACAGCCAGTCCGGCAAGGGCGGCATGGCCTACCTGCTCGAGCAGGAATACGGCCTCGAACTGCCGCGCCGCCTGCAGATCGAATTCTCGCGCGTCGTGCAGAAGCATGCCGACGCCACCGGCCGCGAAGTCGCCGCCGCCGACATCCACGCCCTGTTCGACCGTGAGTACTTCAACCAGGAAAACGCCGCCTACCGCTACGTCTCGCACCGCCTGGTCGAGAACAGCGAGGGCGAGGAGCGCGTGCAGATCGACACGACCGTGCAGCACAACCGCGTGACGGAACCGCACCAGGGCACCGGCAACGGCCCGATCGACGCCTTCGTCAACGCGCTCGGCCTGGACATCCGTTTGATGGACTACCACGAGCACTCGATCGGCTCGGGCGCCGATGCGCGCGCCGCCTGCTACGTCGAGCTGCGCCTCGCGAACGGCCCCACGCTGTTCGGCGCCGCCATCGACAGCAATATCGTGACCGCGTCGTTCAAGGCCGTGCTGTCGGCGGTGAACCGCCAGCTGGCGCTCAACGCGGAACAGGCGCCGCAGCAGGCTGCGTAGGGTGGCCGGCGCTCCGCCCACGCGAACGCCGGCATGATGTTGGCGTCACGCGTGGGCACAGGGCGCCCACCCTATGGCAGCGTCTCCAGCACGTCGGCAATTGCTTCCGCCTGACGGTCCGCATCGAACGCCGCGTGGCGCCGCGCAAATGCTTGCGCCGCCACGCGCAAGCCGCTCCCCTCCAGCATCCGCCCCACGACGGCATCCCAGTCCAGCGGGCGCGCCATCTCGTTCACGTTGATACCGGCACCCAGCCGGCGCACGCGCCGCGCCGTCAGGAAGGACTCGGCCGTGCGCGGCAGCAGCAGCAACGGCACGCCGGCCAGCAGAGACTGCGATACGGTCGATTCGCCTGCATGGCAGACCGCGAAGGCCGACTCGCGCAAGGCCTTGTCCAATGCCACCGGCCCCGCGGCCCACGCGATCAGCGGATGCGCGTACGGCGGCGCGGCGCCCGCCGCCACGTCGGGCAGGTAGCACAGCGTGTGGCAGCCGGCGCGCGCCAGCGCTTCCAGCATCGCCCCATGCTCCGGATGCGGCCCGCGCAGGTAGGCGAACACGCGCGGACCGGCGCCTTCCGGCCAGGCCGGCACGCCCGCGCCGGCGCCGCCGATCGTGGGGCCGAACCAGCGCGCATCCGTCTCCGCGCGGCCCCACGGGTCCAGTTCCGGCCACGTGCACAGCAGCGGCATGTCTCCCCGCAGCAGGTCGGCCGCGCGCGCGTACGGCGCCGCGCCGTGGCGGGCCAGCACGGCGTTGGCGGTCGCCAGCACGCGTGCCTCGGTCGCCGCCATGCGCGCCTGGGGGACCGCTTCCCAGTCGCGCAGCGGCGGCAGCGGTGCCGCAGGCGGAATCTGGAAGCCGGCGCCGACGGCGCTGCTCGCGATCCCGAGGCTGCGCGCGGCCAGCAGTGCGCCCGGTGCGTAATCGCCCACGACGACGTCAGCCTGGAGCGCGCCGAATAGATGGCGCCAGCCGTCGACGATGCCCGCCATCGCGTCCGCGTCGAGCCAGCCGCAGGCGAGCAGGATGTCGGCGAGACTCGCCTCGCCGGGCGGCAGCCCTTCCACGCGGTGCAGCCACAGGGGCGCCTGGTAGACCGGAACCCCTGTCCCGGCTAGCAGGCGGCGCGTGTGCACGAGGTCGCGCAGCACGAAGGACACGGCGTGGCCGCGCGCGACGAGCGGTCGTGCGAGCGCTTTCAGGCGGCCGGCGTGGCCGAGCGCCGCGCCGAGTTCCCAGCAAAAGACGATGTTGGCCATCAGGGCGCCGTCCGCATCGGCTGCGGATCTTCTCCTTGTCCCTTCTGTCCCACGCGCTCGTATTCCGCGATGACCTGCGCGCCGAACAGCAGCAGGCTGGCCGCGATCTCGAGGCTGAACATGACGACGATCGCGGTGCTCATCGAGCCGTACACCAGGTTCACCTTGGACAGCGTCGTGAAGTACCACACGAGGACGTGACGGGCGGCTTCCCACAGCAGCGCGGCCGTCACGCCGCCGATGAGCGCATGCGACAGCGACAGCCGTCCCACCGGCATCACGAGGTAGATCGACGTCAGCACGAGGATCTCGCCCACGAGCCCCAGCAGGTACAGCAGCGCGCCGGATACGCCGTGCAGCGACCACGTGTGGCCGAACAGTTCGACGCTCTCCGAACCGATCACCTGCAGCGTGCCGGCGACGAGCGTCACGATCATCACGCCGAAGCCCAGCGCGAGGATGTAGCAGTACGGGAGCACGGCCGACACGAGGAAGTGACGGCGGCGCACGGCCACGCGGTGCACGAAGATCACGCTCATCGCGTTTTCCAGCACGGTGAACGCGAGGGAGCTGAAGAACAGCATCGTGAAGCCGAGCACCCACGTGATCAGGTCGCGCGTGTCGAGAAAATGCGCGACCTCCGCCACGATCGAGCCGGACTGCCCCGGCACGAGCAGTTCCAGGTAGCGGCGCAAGGTGAGCAGCAGGTTGACCTGGTCGATGAAGTGCGACAGCACGACGACGACCAGCATCAGGAACGGCACGATCGACAGCAGCGCGTAATAGGCGACGGCGCCCGCCAGCAGCAGGCCCTGGTTGGCGCGGAACGCGCGCACGCACTGCAGAGTGAAGTCGAGCGGGTGCGCGACGATCCACGCATTGGCGCGCCGGTTCAGCACGCGCAGGCGCAGGCCGCGCGCCGATTTCATCGCGCGAGCCTGATCCCGGTGAACTGCCAGCGCGCGCCGGCCGGGAAAAAGTTGCGGTAGCTGGCCCGCGCGTGGCCGTGGGGCGTCGCGCACGACGAGCCGCGCAGCACGTACTGGTTGACCATGAACTTGCCGTTGTACTCACCGATCGCGCCCGCGGCCGGGGCGAAGCCGGGGTAAGGCGCGTAGCCGCTCGCGGTCCACTGCCAGCACTCGCCGAACATCTGCGCGAGCCCGCTGCTGCCCGCCGCGCGCGGATGCAGGTCGCCGCAGGTCAGCGCGGTGTCGCGCGCGGCGAATTCCCATTCCGCTTCGGTCGGCAGGCGCGCGCCGCGCCAGCGCGCGTACGCGTCGGCTTCGTACAGCGACACGTGGGTGACGGGCCGCGCCAGGTCCAGCGCCTGCAGGCCGTGCAGGGTGAACTCGCGCCGGCGGTCGCCGTCGCCGCCCCAGTACAGCGGCGCGTCCAGCGTGCCGTTCGCGACGAGGTCCCAGCCGTCGGACAGCCACAGCGCCGGATCGCGGTACCCGCCCGCCTCGACGAATTCGAGGTACTCGCCGTTCGTCACGAGGCGCGACGCGAGCGCGAACGGTTGCAGGTACTGCCGGTGGCGCGGGCTTTCGTTGTCGAAGGCGAAGCCCTCGCCGGCGTGGCCGATCTCGGCGAGGCCGCCCCCGAAATCGATCCAGGCCAGCGGTTCCACCGGGCCCGAAGCGGGCAGCGGAGAATCGATATAGGCCGGGTACAGCGGATTGCGCGACAGCAGGTGCTTGACGTCCGTGAGGATCAGTTCCTGGTGTTGCTGCTCGTGCTGCAGGCCCAGCTCGACCAGGGCGGCCAGTTCGGCGTCGTCCGGCCTGGAAGCCAGCAGGCGCAGCATGCGGGTGTCGACGGCGGCCCGGTAGGCATGCACCTCGGCCAGCGTCGGCCGCGTCAAGAGGCCCCGCTGCGCGCGCGGATGCTTCGCGCCCACGCCGTTGTAGTATGAGTTGAACAGCACGCGGAACGCCGCGTCATGGGGCCGGAAGCCGGGTTCGCGCGGCTCGAGGATGAAGGTCTCGAAGAACCACGTCGTGTGCGCCAGATGCCATTTGATCGGGCTCGCGTCTGGCATCGACTGGGCACAGCAGTCCTCGGCCGTCAGCGGTTCGGCCAGGTGCAGCGTGCGCTGCCGCACGTGTTCGAAGGCGGTGGACAGGCGGTGTTCGGAGGCTCCCATCGCGGCTCCTTCAATGCGATAGTGCGCGCGCGTAGATCACGGCGAACCACTGTTTCGGGTCCGTCCACACGCGCGTGGCCGCGAAGCCCGCCTGGGCCAGCAGGCCGACGGCGTCGCTCTGGCGGTATTTGTAGCTGTTTTCCGTGTGGATCCACTCGCCCGCCGCGAACCGGCGGCCGCCGCCGCGCCACGTCACCTGCTGCACGGTCTGCGCTTCCAGGTGCATCTCGACGCGGCCCTGGGCCGGGTTGTAGAAGCCGCGGTGGCGCCACTGGCGGATGTCGAAGTCGGCACCCAGCAGGCGATTCACGTGGCGCAGCACGTTGAGGTTGAACGCGGCCGTCACGCCCAGCGCATCGTCGTACGCCGCGTCCAGAACGGCGTGCTCCTTGGCAAGGTCGATGCCTATGAGGAGTCCCCCGTCGCGCCCGCACTGCGCGTGCACGCGCTGCAGGAAATCGCGCGCCTCGTCGGGCGTGAAATTGCCGATCGACGAACCGGGATAAAAGAACAGGCGGCGCTCCTCGCGCACGCTGTCGGGCAGCTCGAGGCTGCCGGAGAAATCCATGCCGAGCGGGCGCATCTCGATATGGCGGAAGCGCTGACGCAGGCGCTCGACGGCATCGGCCAGGAATTCCGCCGAAATGTCGACGGGGACGTACTGACGCGGCTGCAGCAGCGGGAACAGGTTCGCCGCCTTCGCGCAATTGCCGGCACCCAGGTCGATCAACGTGGCACCGGTGCCGACCGTACGTGCGATCTCGGGGCCGTGCAGGTCGAAGATGCCGGCTTCCGTCCGCGTGGGGTAGTACTCGGGCAATTCGCAGATCGCCTCGAACAGCTTCGAACCCAGGGGGTCGTACAGGAACTTGGGCGAGATCCAGGCCTGGCGGGCCGTCAGGCTTTCTGCCAGCTCGGCGGGTACGTGCAATCCATCGTTGTTTACTACGGGCACTGCGGGCGATGTCGCGTTCAGCATCGGGTGTCCTCGGTGGTGCGGCCGCACCGTGCGGCCGGCTCGAATGTTGCCGTTCCGGCCATGATACGCGATTCCGCGATTCCGCACGCACGCCCTTACCCTGCAAGAATTCGGGGTCAGAGCACATTTTTCGGCGAATTCGGGGTCAGAGCACAATTTGATATGGCATAAAATTCGGGTTTCGAACGCTGCGGGCCGTCCCGATCAAGCCGTTTCGCGCATGTGTGGACGCGTCGTCGTCCGTAGCACAATTTCTCGAAACCGGGCTCTGACCCCGAATTTTGGCAAGAATGTGCTCTGACCCCGAATTGGGGGGCGTGCTAGAGTAGTGGTTTTGTCAATCGGCGTTCCATGCTCGAACTCGTCAATCTCAGCAAATCCTATGGCGGCCGCGCCGTGCTCGCGGCGCTGTCGCACCGCTTCGAACCCGGCGAGTTCGTCGCGATCATGGGGGAGTCGGGCGTCGGCAAGTCCACCTTGCTGAACCTGATTGCCGGACTCGACGCGCCCGATAGCGGCGAAGTCCGCGTCGATGGGACGCCGATGTCGGCGCTCGACGACGATGCCGCCACCCGGCTGCGCCGTACGCGCATGGGTTTTATCTTCCAGGCCTTCCACGTGCTGCCGCACCTGACGCTGCTGCAGAACGTCGCACTGCCGCTGCTGCTGAACGGCCGCCCCGACCCCGCCCGCGCCACACAGATGCTCGACGCCGTGGGCCTCGGGGGACGCGGCGCCGATTTTCCGCGCCAGCTGTCCGGCGGCGAGCTGCAGCGGGTGGCCATCGCGCGCGCCCTCGTGCACCGCCCCGCCCTGCTGCTGGCGGACGAGCCCACCGGCAACCTCGACCCCGACACGGCCGACGGCATCCTGCACCTGCTGCGCACCGAGATCAAGGCCAGCGGCGCCGGCGCCATCATGGTCACCCACTCCCATGCGGCCGCCGCGCTGGCCGACCGGACCTTCGTGTTGACCCGTGCCGGATTGAAATTAGCGTAAGTTCCCGCAAGAAAGACGAATCTTATGGCGTTTTAGTCATGAACAGTGCGTCATAATTGTCAACTCCGTAGTAGCATTCCAACAAACCCACCAGGCATAAGTCATCAACAAATCGGTCGGGCTGGATTCCGTTCGG
The DNA here is from genome assembly GCF_047302885.1 of Massilia sp. CT11-137. Lineage (NCBI taxonomy): Bacteria > Pseudomonadati > Pseudomonadota > Betaproteobacteria > Burkholderiales > Oxalobacteraceae > Massilia > Massilia sp. CT11-137. Next base: position 1,956,028 of record NZ_JBKYMP010000002.1, on the reverse strand, counting down.
GCGGGGGATGAGCCGGACGGACCCTGCAACTCTCCAAAACAGTCGATCTGTCTTGAACACAACCCCAAGGCGGAGGAGTTCATGAGCGTACGGCAGAAAAAACAGGAGTTGCTCGAGGCGATGCATCGCGCCCGGGCCATGGAGCCGTCGAGTTTTGTTCCGAACAAATTGCTCGACACATTGATTCAACGAATGCAGCTGAAGAACGACGCGGAACTGTGCCGCGTCCTGGAGGTACAGCCGCCCATCATCAGCAAGATCCGGCACCGTAAGCTGAACGTCGGCGCCACGATCCTGCTGCGGATGCACGAGAAGTCGAATATCCCGATCCGCGAGCTGAAGGAATTGACGGCGGAAGCGCGCACGGAGCCGCCGCCGACCCATCACTGAACGTGGTTCATTCGCCGGGCGGACGGCCGGTCTTGAGCTGGGGCAGGCTGCCGAGCACGGCGCGTAGCGACGCCGTGTCGAGCTGGCCGAGCAGCGCCACGCCGATGCGCAGCAGCTCGCTCTTCTTGACTTCGAAGCCGGCCTTCAGGCAGGCCTGCTTGACGGTGGCGAGCACGGCGTATTCCTGCTCCGGCATGGTGAAGCTGTCGCGCACGAGGTGCGGACGCGTGGCCGGTGCGGGCGCGGCCTTGGCACGCGTGGATTTCACCGGCGCCGCGACCGCACGCGCGGCTTCGCGCGCCACCTTCGCCGGCGTGGGCGCGGCCTTCGCGCGCACCGGTTTGGCCGGCGCGGCAGCCGGCTTCTTCATGGCCGCCTTCTTCGCCGGCGCGGCCTTCGTCGCGGCCGCCTTCGTCGCCGCGGGCTTCGCGGCCGTCTTTACGGGCGTCTTCGCCGCCGTCGTCCTCGCCATGGGACCTCCATCTTCAAACAAGCCAAACAATATATATCATTTAGCCGTTTTCCGGAAGATCAGGCCTCGGGCTCCGCGTCGCGGAACTCCTCCGCGATCGCCGCGAACTGCCCTTCGATCTCGAAGAACGCATCCAGCACGTCCGGATCGAAATGCGTGCCGCGGCCCTTGCGCATCACCTCCAGCGCCTGCTGGTGCGTGAACGCGGGCTTGTACACGCGGCGCGAGATCAGCGCGTCGTACACGTCGGCCACGGCCATCAGGCGCGCCGACAGCGGGATCTGCTCGCCCGCCAGGCGGTCCGGATAGCCGGAACCATCCCACTTCTCCTGGTGCGAGTGGGCGATCTCGCGCGCGAACATCAGGAAGCCGTTGGTCCCGCCGATGTGCTTCTCGACGAGCATGATGGTGTCGCGCCCGTACACGGCGTGCAGCTTCATGACCTCGAATTCCTCCCGGTCGAGCACACCGGGTTTCAGCAGGATGCGGTCGGGGATGCCGACCTTGCCGATGTCGTGCAGCGGCACGGAGCGGTACAGGAGCTCGATGTTCTCGTCCGTGAGGTCCGCCGCGAAGCGCGGATGGTGCTGCAGGTGCCGCGCGAGCGCGCGCACGTAGTGCTGCGTGCGGCGGATGTGGTGGTCGCCCTTGGTCACGGCCGCGTTGTCGCGCGTCTCGGCCAGCGTGCCCATGGCCATGATGATCGCTTCCTGCATCAGCGCCAGCTGCGCCGTGCGGTCCTGCACGAGCTTTTCCAGGTTTTCGTTGTGCGCCTGCAGCTGGCGGCGCGCATCGAGCAGCGTCAGTTGCGTGGCCACGCGGGCAAACAGGATCGGGGGGCTGATCGGCTTGGCGATGTAGTCGACGGCGCCCAGCGACAGGCCCATCGCCTCGTCCTCGACCTGGTTCTTCGCGGTCAGGAAGATCACGGGGATGTCGGCCGTGACCGGGTTCGCTTTCAGCTGGCGGCACGTCTCGTAGCCGTCCAGGCCGGGCATCATCACGTCGAGCAGGATCAGGTCCAGTCCGGGCGTGGACTGGGCGATCTGCAGCGCCAGGCTGCCGTTGTTGGCGACCTTCGTGTTGTAGCGGTCCTTCAGCAGGCGCGACAACAGCATGATGTTGTCGGGCGTGTCGTCGACGATCAGGATCGTCGGCTTGTCCTTGTTGCTCGTGCTCGTCTTTTCGGTGGTGACAATGTTCATCAGGTTTCCGCGGTATCGGGGCGGGTTGCGGCGGGCAACTGCTGGCGCGCCTCTTCGAATTCGTAACGGGACAGGTGCTGCTCCAGCCGCGCCATGTGCTCGGCGTCGAGCACGCCGGCCAGGCGCGCGCGCACCGTCTCGAAGTAGTCAATGGCATCGCCCGAGTACTCGGCCAGCAGCTGGTCGAGCTGGGCCACGGCGTCGAGCGCGGCGTCGTCCGCATCGGGAGCGACCGAAGGCGGCACGGGCGGCGGCGGGGCGATGGCGGCGCGGGCAAAATAGCGGTCGAGCTATTCCATGGTCGCATCGACGGCCGCTTCCAGCGCGCGCACGCCGGCCGCGAGACGGCCGCGGTCGGGCGCCGCCAGTCCGAGGCCCTCTTCCACCGACTGCGCCAGCGTCTGCAGCTCGCGCGCGCCGATGTTGCCGGCCACGCCGCGCAAAGTGTGCGCCCGCGCGGCCGCCTGGCGCAGGCGGCGCGCCTGGTAGTCCGCGCGGATCTGGGCGCCCGCGTCGCGCTGGGCGGCGCGGAAGCGGTCCAGCAGCTGCACGTACAGCGCGACGTTGCCGGCCACGTGGCGCAGGCCGTACGCGGAGTCGATGCCGGACACGGTCGACAGGCCGGGTAGCGTCGGGCCGTCCGCCACGACGGCACCGCCGGCCGACAGCGGCGGCGGCACGGCCTGGCCGATCCAGCGCGCCAGGGTGGCGTACAGCTTCTCCGGCTCGACGGGCTTGGTGATGTAGTCCTGCATGCCCTCGCGCAGGCAGCGCTCGCGGATCTCGGCCAGCGCATGTGCCGTCATGGCGACGATCGGCAGCTTGTCGAAGCGCGCATCCTTGCGCAGCTCGACGGTGGCCGCGTGGCCGTCCAGCTGCGGCATCTCGAGGTCCATCAGCACCAGGTCGTAGGCCTGCGGGCCGCCTTCGTACAGCATGTCCAGCGCCTCGTTGCCGGTGGCGGCGACGTCCACCGCGATGTTCTGCGCCTGCAGCAGTTCCAGCGCGATCTCCTGGTTGACCTGGTTGTCCTCGACGAGCAGCACGCGCGCCGCGTGGTCGCCCGACGTCTCGAACCTGCTGCGCGCATTCGATACGCGCGGCGGCGCGAACAGGGCGACGAGCGTGTCGACGAGGGCGGACTGGCCGATCGGCTTGCACAAGAAGCCGCGGATGCCCGCCGCTTCCGCTTCTTTCTGCACTTCCTCGCGGCCGAACGCGGTCACGAGCACGGTCGACGGCGGATGGCGCAGCGCCGGATTGCCGGCGATGCGGCGCGCCAGTTCGATGCCGTTCATGCCCGGCATCTGCCAGTCCGTCAGCACGACGCGGTACGGGTCGCCGGCCGCATCGGCCGCGAGCAGCGCGCTTTCCGCTTCGGCGCCGCTGGCGGCGAGATCCACGCGCAGCGGCAGCGTCTGCAGCGCTTCGCTCATGATCTCGCGCGCGACGTCGGAATCGTCGACGAGCAGCAGGCGCGCGCCGTCCAGTTCCGGCGGCGCGACGGCCACGCGTTCCGGCTCGCCGGACAGGGGGAAGTCGAGGTCGAAGTGGAACGTCGAGCCCTTGCCCGGGCTGCTCGCGACGACGATGCGCCCGCCCATCAGGCCGACCAGTTGCTGCGAGATCGACAGGCCCAGGCCGGTGCCGCCGTATTCGCGCGTCGTGCTGCCGTTGGCCTGGCTGAACGCGCGGAACAGTTTCGCCTGCTGCTGTTCGCTCATGCCGATGCCGGTGTCGCGCACGGCGAAGCGCAGCGTCGCGTAACCGTCGCGGAAGCGGTCCGCGGCCGGATCGTCGAGGCGCACGCACGACAGTTCCAGCTCGCCCGCCGGCGTGAATTTCACCGCGTTGTTGACGAGGTTGATGAGGACCTGGCCCAGGCGCAGCGGGTCGCCCACGAGCATGCGCGGGATCGCGTGCGGCACGTGGAACAGGTATTCCAGGTGCTTGTCGGCCGCCTTCTGGCTCGTCACGCTGGCCACGTTCGCGAGCACGTCGTCCAGGCAGAACGGGATGTGCTCGACGTCCAGCTTGCCCGCCTCGATCTTGGAAAAGTCGAGGATGTCGTTGATGATCCCCAGCAGCGACAGCGCGGCGCGGTGGATCTTGCCGACGTAGTCCTGCTGCTTGGGCGAGAGCTCCGTGCGCAGCGTGAGGTAGGCCATGCCGATGATCGCGCTCATCGGCGTGCGGATCTCGTGGCTCATGTTGGCGAGGAATTCGGATTTCGCCACGTTCGCCGCCTCCGCGCGCACGTTGGCCGCGACGAGCGACTGTTCGCGCTCGCGCCGCTCGGAGATGTCGCGGATGAACGAGCAGAATTCGTAGTCGTCGCTCGTGGCCAGCTGGACGCGCGTGATGGCCAGCTCGATCGGAAATTCCACGCCGTCGCGGCGCAGGGCATACGTCTCGATGCGGCTGTCCAGCACCCCGCCCACGCCGCTCCGTTCGTAGCGCGCGAGGCCGTTGCGGTGCGCGGCCCGGTGGCGCTCCGGCACGATGCATTCGGAGAGATCGCGGCCCAGCACCTCCTCGCCCTTCCAGCCGAACATCTTTTCCGCCTGCGCGTTCCAGCCGACGATGCGGCCTTGCCGGTCCATGCGCACGACAGCGTCCAGCGCCGTGTCGACGATGGCCTGCAGCTTGGCCTGGCTGCCCTGCGCCATGCGCATCGAGTCCAGCAGCTCGCGCGTGCGCGCGGCGATCTTCTGTTCGAGGTCTTCGTTCAGGTCGCGCAGCTGCTGTTCGATCACGCTCTTTTCGCGCAGCAGGCCGTTCGTCACCTGCTCGGCGCGCCGCAGCCGGTTCAACGTGTCGCGGAAGCTCCGCACGGCCGAGGACAGGCGGCCGATTTGGTCGCGCCGGCCGATGCCGGACAAGTGGATGTCGGTCTCGCCGCGCGCCAGCTTTTCCAGCGCTTCCTGGATGTCGGCGAACGGCTGCGTCATGCGGCGGCCGATCAGCAGCACGCACAGGGTGATGGCCAGCGTGAGGATCAGGTTGCCCAGCACGGTCTGGATGATCTGGCGGCGCAGGTCCGCGTCGATCTGGCGGCGCGAGATCGCAAGGTCGATCGAGCCGACCAGGTATTCGCGGTTGCCGTCGTGGTACACGACTTTCTGCTGGACCCGTTCGGCGCCCTCCTCGTCCGCGCCGGAGCCGAGCGACGCGAGCACCATGCCGTTCGGCGCCAGCACGCGCAGCATGATCACTTCCGGCGTGCCGCCCAGCGCATCGACGACCGAGGACACGGCCGCGCTGTTGATGTCGAACAGCGGACGCGCCAGCGCGTGCGACACCACGTTGGCCTGGCGTTCGACCCGTTCCCCCAGCCGCGCGCTCGCTTCGCGGTGCAGCGAATGCATCACCCAGGTCGTGTACACCGTCGTCGACAGGGCTACCGCCAGCACGATGCCGGCGCCGAGCCGGAACACGATGTTCTGGCGCCAGCTGTCGACCAGGCCGCGCACCAGGCCTCCCGGGCGGCGCGCGCCAGTGGAGATCAGCGGATTAATGACCGCCTCCCGGATGGCCGGTCAGCTCGCGCTCGCGGCGGCGGTAGGCGGGGCTCGTGCGCACGTCCTCGATCGTCTTCCAGATGCGTTCCGCGAGGTCCGGCCGCTGCGCGACGAAGGCGTGCGACAGCAGCAGGTAGTACGGCTTCTCGACCAGCGGCACGGGCAGCATTTCGATCTGGGTGGCGTACGCCGACCGCATCAGCCGCATCGCGTCGCCGCCGCCGAGGGCCGCCGCCACGAGGCGGCCGGCCAGCATCTTCTGCACCAGTTCGTCGGCCTGCTGGCTGCCCTCGTCCACGGGCACGTTCTGGGCGCGCAGGAAGTCGCCGACGGAGTAGCCGAGCTGGAAGCCGATGCGGCCGTCCACGTTGGCGAAACGCTTGCCGTCCCAGTCGACCTTGCCGCCCTTGCGGCGCACCAGGACGTAGCGGTCGACGTGCATGCGCCGGGCCGGATCGGCCAGGCCATCGCCGCCTTTCACGCCGGGATAGGCGCCCAGCGCCAGGCGCTCGCGGCTGAAGCTGACGGCGAAGGCGCCGTCGACCTGGTTCGCCTTGACCTGCGCGAGACAGCGCTTCCACGGCATGCTCTGGTAATCGAGCGTGAGCCCGAGGCGCCGCGCCACTTCGGCCAGCAGCTCGAAATTCAGGCCGCCGCCGTCGAGGGTGCGCCACGGCAGCACTTCCTGGCGTTCGAAACACAGGGACACGGTGCCCGCCGCGAACGACGGCGCGCCGACGAGCAAACAGCAGGCGATCGATCCGTGGCGAAGGAAGCGCAGCATGGCTTGGGTAGGGCGGCGGCGGCAAGAATGATTAAAAACAGACAACAGTATGCCAGACCTTGCCGTCAAAACCTACCTGGACCGTCAAGCCGCCAGCGCGGCGCGGCCGTGGCGCAACTCGGCCAGCACGCCGGCGCGCAGCCCCGTCTTCGGCACCTCCAGTTCCTCGATCTCCAGCTCTTCCATGAGGCCCAGCAGGATGGCCAGCGCGGCCGTCACGTCGCGCAGGCGCAAGTGACCGAGGCCGGCCAGCGGCGCCCCGCCGCCGCCCTGGCCGAGCGCGCGCGCCGCGAGCGACTCGAGCCGGGCGCGCGTGATGGGACCGGCCAGGTCGTTGTCGGCCAGCAGCCGCGCCAGGGTGTGGATCGTGCCGGACGCGCCGCACGCGCGGTCGCGCCGGCCGGGGCCGAACGCGGGCGTCTCGTCGCCCAGCTTGGCGCGCGTGGAGGCGATCGCGGCCGCGAACGACACCGCGTCGATGCGCCCGCCGCTGAAGAACGTCAGTGCCAGCCGCGACGTGCCCAGGCCCAGCGACGCCACCTTCTGCACGTGGCGCCCGGTGCCCAGCGCAAGCTGCGTCGAGCCGCCGCCGATCCCCAGCACCAGCGTGCGCGTATCGCTTTCGTGCGCCGCGCTTTCGTGCGCCGTGCCGTCGGCCACGCCGAGATACGTCAGGACGGCTTCCTGCTCGCCGGTCAGCACGTGCACCGGATGGCCGAGCAGCTGCTGCGCGGCCGGCAGGAACAGGTGGCTGTTGCGGGCCATGCGCAGGGTCGACGTGGCGACCACGCGCACGGCGGCCAGCGCATGGTCGGACAGGCGCGCGCGGATCGTACGCAGGCAGTCGAAGGCGCTGTCCATCGCCTCGGGGCTCAGGCAGCCCTGCGCGTCCAGCGCGGCGGCCAGCCGCAGCGGCGCATGAAAACTGTCGAGGGGACGCAGCGCGCCGTCCTCGACGGTGCCGACGAGCAGGCGGAAACTGTCCGAGCCAAGGACGAGTGCGGCGTGAATGGGAGGTGTGGTGCTCATGCAGACTCCGAAGTCGAAAACGGCGCCACGATAGCGGGGCTGGATGACGGATCGATGACAGGAGCATCGTTGATCACATCATCATAAGCCATGCGCGCACAAGGCGCCATGGCGGACACGGGTGTTCGTACGCGCCCCGGCGCGGGGGCGTTCATTCTTCTACCGGCGCCAGTACGGCTGCCGCCACTTCGACCCGGTTGCGCCCGGCCTTCTTGGCCACCCGCAATGCCTCGTCGGCACGGGCCAGCAAGGTGACGGTGCTGTCGTCGGGGCGGATCGTCGTGACGCCGAAGCTGGCCGTCAATGAAATCATCGCGCGCTCGGTCTTGACGCGCTCCGCTTCGATCGCGGTGCGCATGCGCTCGGCGACCATCGCCGCATCGTCCAGGTTCGTGCGCGGCAGCAGGATCGCGAATTCCACGCCCACCAGGCGGCCCAGCAGGTCGCTGTCGCGCAACTGGCGCTTGCACGTATTGATCAGGTGCGCGAGCACGACGTCGCCGGCCGGGTGGCCGTAGCCGTCATTGATGCGCTTGAACTGGTCGAGGTCGAACACGACGAGCGCGGTCGGCTGGCCGGGACGGCGCGCCAGCGCCATCCACGGGGCCAGGGCCTGGAAGAAGCCGCGCCGGTTCGGCACGTCGGTGAGCGGGTCGTTGATTTCCAGGCGCGCCAGCTCGGCCTGTTCGCGCTCGCGGCCCAGCAGCAGCCAGCCGAAGCCGCCGACGAGGGCCAGCAGATACAGGGCGCCCGAGTGCAGCTGGCGCAGGATATCGCTCGTCATCCAGCCCCAGCCCTCGGGCGCCAGCAGCACGAGCGCCCCGCGCGCGCCCACGACGACGGCCAGCACGGTCGTCGCCAGCGCCAGGAAGCGTTGCAGCATCGATGCGGCCGCCCAGCCGCGCGCCAGCGCCGCCGCGAGCGACAAATAAAAGCCGCCGAGGACCAGGGACGCGGCCACGGCGCGCAGGCCGATCGGGTCGATTAGCCAGCACAGCAGGAAGGCGGCGACCGCCAGTCCCAGCGCGGGGAGCGTGGCGCGGCGCCAGCGCAGGCGGCCGGCGCGTTCCCACGCGGCACCGGATTCCCAGGCCACGCCGGTGAACACGAGGACGTAGGCAATGGGCAAGGCCAGGCCTTCCGGCACGACGCCCGCCGCGCCGATGGCCAGCAGCAGCCAGCCGGCGCCCTGGTAGAGGCGCGACCAGCCCCACGTCGGCACGGCCGGACGGCCGGCATGGCCGGACTGTTCGAAGAAAAACAGGGTGGCGCACAAGGCCAGGTTGCCGAGTGCCAGTGCCAGGACCATCGTGGTCGCGTCCATCGTCACCTCAGCATTCGTGCACGACCGCGGTCGTGCCGTCGCCGACGCGGCTGGACCAGGCACGCGCCCAGTACTCCCGTTCGGCCTCGGTGGGCTGCTCGTGCCAGAACACGATCAGGGTCCCTTTATGGTCGTGGATCTGGGTCAGCTTTTCGACGAAACCCGGGTTGCCGTCCACGTCCGCCAGCGCCATCGCATATCCATAGACGCGATCCAGGCGCTCGATGCGGTCCGGCTCGGTCTGGCTGTTGGTGGCGGTAATGGTCGGGTGGTCCAGGAACATGAGGTCTCCGCATGGGCTGCAACGGCCAGCTTATCAGAAACCTATCGACCGCAACAAGTTCACCTATACTTGACGGCATGCCTCACAACAGCCCCACCCCGCCGCTCGTACGTACGCGCCGGGGCCGCCGGACGCTCGAATTCGTCCCCGGCGACATCCAGAGCGAGATGCTGCTGGCCCGGCCCGACGCCCTCGTGCTGGCCTATTTGCGCGCCATGATGGGGTTTGTCCTGTTCGCGCCGGCTCCCGCCCGCATCGTGATGGTCGGGCTCGGCGGCGGCTCGCTGGCCAAGTTCTGCCACCGCCATTTTCCCGACGCGCACATCACCGTCATCGAACTCCGCGCCGACGTGATCGCCCTGCGCGACGCCTTCCACGTGCCGCCCGACAGCGCGCGCTTCGCGGTCGTCCAGGCCGACGCGGCCGAGTGGCTGGCCGCGCATCCCGGCTCGGCCGATGTACTTCTGGTCGACGGCTTCGACGCGCGCGGGCTGCCGCCCAGGCTGGCCGACACGCCCTTTTATACGGACTGCCGTCACGCGCTGCGGCCCGGCGGCGTGCTCGTGGCCAACGTCTTCACGTACGATCCGCGCTACCCGGACGTGATGGACGCGCTCGATACCGTGTTCGCCGGCCACACCTGCTGGTTCGACAAGGTCGCGGGCAACAACCGCATCGTGTATGCATTGCACGCCCCTGCGGATGCCGTCCTGCGCCGCCTGACGGCGCTGCGGCGCCGGCGCGGAATCGGCCTGGGATTATTGAATCGGCTAGCCGTTCGAGCCATCCTTGCCTGGATCGCATCGCGATCTGTTTTGGCCCTACCACACCTTCGCGCTACGCGGTCCCGCTTGTGACAATTTGTTTGCGGAAACTAGAGTTTCTGTGACAAACTGATGCTTCTTCATGCCTTAGGGCAAGCTCTCATCTTTCATGCATAGGGAACCCCGGATGTCGCGTCGCCGACTGCCGTTTTCGCTCACGCTCGCAGCAGGCCTCACGCTGGCCGGCGGCCTGGCCGCAACCGCGGTGCTGGCGGTTGCCGTCAGCCGTCTCGAATACGACAACAAGGCGCTGGCCTTCGAACAGGGAACCGGTGTGCGTGTGGCTGCCCTGCGCCAGGGCATGGATGATGCCGTCGAAGTGCTGAACGTCACCAACCAGTTGTTCACGACCGTGCAACCGGTCACGCGCGCGCAGTTCCACGATTTCACGACGCCGCTGCTGCAGCGCAATCCGTACATCCGCGCCTTCAATTTCCACCGCGTCGTGGACGCCGCCGACCGCGCCGCGTTCGAAGCGGACCTGCGCCAGTTCCAGCCCGACCTCGTGGTGCGCGAGATGCGCGGCCCCGCGCGGGTGGCGGCGCCGGCGCGCGAACGCTACCACGTCGTCGACTATCTCGAACCCATGCAGGGTAACGAGGCCGCCCTCGGCCTGGACGTCAGCCAGAACCGCCAGGTCATGGACGCCCTCGGGCGGGCGCAGGCGAGCGGCCGTGCCGCCCTCACCAGCCTGCTGCAGATCGCCCAGGCACCGGGCGCCCCCAGTTTCGAAGTGCTGATGCCCGTGTACGCCCGCGGCGGCCGCCTGCTGGGCGACACCGCCGCCGTGGTCTCCGTGCCGACCCTCGCCAATGCCACGCTGGCCAGGGCCGGCCTGCTGGACGACCACAGCATCCAGTTGAAATTCTATGGCGGCGGCCGCGCCGATCCGGCCCGCCTCGCCTATGCGAGCCGCGACGTGACGGCGTCCGAATCGCCCGTCCCGCTGCTGTCGGGCGGCTACACGGGCCGCGCCCTGAACACCTTCACGGTCGGCGGCCAGTCGTGGACCGTGGAAGCCATCGCCGCGCCCAGCCCGTGGCTGGCCGACCATCTCGGCTCGACCCTGCTGCTGACCGGCGGCGTGCTGTCGACCCTGCTCCTGTGCGCCTTCGTGCAGGCGGCCGGCGAGCGCGCGCGGAAAGTGCAGGAACTGGTGCGCGAGCGCACCGCCGACCTGAAGCTGACGAACCAGCGCCTGATCGACGACGTCCTCGCGCGCAAGCGCACGGAAAAAGCGCTGCAGGAAAGCGAGCAGCGCTTCCGCCAGCTCGTCGCCATGTCATCCGACTGGTATTGGGAACAGGACGAGGAATTCCGTTTTACCCACGTCACCGGCGACTTCACGGAAAAATCCGGCATCGCCACCGAGCGCGTGCTCGGCCGCCGCCGCTGGGATTACGTGCCGGCGCTGACGGACACGGAACTGGGCCGCGACCACGTCGCCACCCTGGAAGCGCACGAGCCGTTCCGCAACCTCGAATACCGCGTCGTCGACGACAACGGCGAGGAACGCTGGTTCTGCATCAACGGCCAGCCGACGTTCGACGAGACGGGGCGCTTCACCGGCTACCGCGGCACCGGCAGCGACATCACGGCGCGCAAGGTCACCGAGCAGCGCGTGCACCACGTGGCCCAGCACGACGTGCTGACGGGCCTGCCCAACCGCTCGCTGCTGCAGGACCGCCTGGGCCAGGCCGTCGCGTACGCCACCCGCAGCGGCCACCAGGTCTGGGTGATGCTGATCGACCTGGACCGCTTCAAGTACGTCAACGACAGCATGGGCCACAAGGCCGGCGACGTCCTGCTGATGACGGTCGCGGCGCGCCTGCGCTCGTCGCTGCGCGACACGGATACCGTCGCGCGCCTGTCCGGCGACGAATTCGTCGTGATCCTGTCCGAGCATCACGACCAGCCGCTGACGCCGGACATCGTGCAGCGCGTCATGGACTCCGTCGCGCAGCCCGTCATGCTGGGCACCAAGGAGTTCTTCGTCACCTGCAGCATCGGCGTGGCCGCGTTCCCGAGCGACGGCACGCCGTCCGAGAACCTGATCGAGCACGCGGACATCGCCATGTACCGCGCCAAGAAACTGGGCCGCAACAACTTCCAGTTCTACACGCCGGCCATGAACGAGGAATCGCTGGAGCGCGTGCGCATCGAGAGCGCGCTGCGCAACGCCCTCGAACGCAACGAATTCGTGCTGCACTACCAGCCGCAGGTCGACCTGCAGACGGGCCGCATCGTCGGCATGGAAGCGCTGATCCGCTGGAAGCATCCGGAACTGGGCATGGTGCCGCCGTCGCGCTTCGTCGGCATCGCCGAGGACACGGGCCTGATCGTGCCGATCGGCGCCTGGGTGATGCGCACCGCGTGCGCCCAGAACAAGGCCTGGCACGATGCGGGCCTGGGCAAGCTGCGCGTGGCCGTGAACCTGTCGGCGCGCCAGTTCGGCGCGGCCGACCTGCTGCCGGGCATCGAGGCCGTGCTCGACGACACGGGCCTGGATCCGTCCTGCCTCGAACTGGAACTGACGGAAAGCCTGTTCATGAGCGACGTCACGCCGGCCGTGGAATTGCTGCACCGCATGAAATCGCTGGGCGTGAACCTGTCGATCGACGATTTCGGCACGGGTTACTCCAGCTTCTCGTACCTGTCGCGCTTCCCGATCGACGTGCTGAAGATCGACCGCTCGTTCGTCAACGACATCACGCACGACGCCAACGATGCCGCCATCGTCGCCTCGATCATCGCGCTGGCGCACAACCTGCGCCTGTCCGTGATCGCCGAGGGTGTCGAAACGGCCGAACAGCTCGATTACCTGCGCCACCAGGGCTGCGACGAAATGCAGGGATATTATTTCTCGAAGCCGCTCCCGGCCCATGAATTCGAGCAATTGCTACGCCAGCGACGCGGCCTGACGGCCCCGGAAGACGAGCCGCAGACGGCCGCCGCCTGAAGAAATCTCGAATCCGCTTTAAGTTTGCATGACAAGTGCGAGATTTCGTGCAATTTCCTGTGGCTTAATCAATATCGTTCTCATACAATACTCCGTGATTCTTTAGCAATACACTCACCGAGCATAGATGATGACTGAACTGAATATCGACACCGCCACGGCCACCCTGGCGGAACGCAGGCCGCGCACCGACATGCGCACGCGCGACCTCGTCAACCAGGCCGTCGCGTCCGTTCCCACGCTGGGGCTGCAGCGCGCCGCGGAATTCCTCGCGGCGATGGGCGTGCCGGCGGAGATCGCGGTACGGGCGCTGGTGTACCCGAACCGCCGCCGCACCAATTAATACGCGACGTCGGCAATACGTTGGGTGGGCTCCCCGAGCCCACGCGTAACGTGGCGTCCGCGTGGGCACAGGCGTGCCGACCCTACTCCTGGGCAGAGATATCTGCCAACGACTCGCGACCACGTTCCGTCAATTCGAACCCGCCCTCGGCCCGCGCCGCAATGTGCGACTTGCGGCTGAGGAACTGGGCGACATCGTCATCCACATTCACCGCCGGGTCCGCCTCGAGCGCGCGCAGCGCCTGCACGCAGCGGCGCAGGAACAGCAGTTCCGTCCCCTGCGGCGTCAGCGCCAGGCTCCCGTTCTTCGCGTACTGGATCAGCTTCAGGCCCGACAGGCGCTTTGCGTTACGCCCGACACAGGCATTGACGCGGTCGGTCTTCGCGCCGCGCCGGATGAATTCGAGCGCATCGTATTCGTCGCCCGTCAGTTTCAGATTCTTCATTACCACTTTCCAAGAGAACAAGCCCGCCATGGTAACGGCGACGGGCCGTCCCGGCAACCTGTCTGGCCTTCAGCGCAACGCCCGCACGGCGGCCCAGACGAGGCCCGCCCCCGCCAGGACACCCAGCGCCACGGCCGCGTGCATCTTGTGCGACCCCAGCAGCGGGCCGCGGCCCAGCGGAATCTTGTTGTACAGGGTGGTGCTCATGCTTTTCTCCTCCGAGAGTCGTTGGCCTCAAGCCTATTATTAAAAAGTTCCTAAAAGATATATGTGCGCCAACGTACACAATCGGCGATCCTATTGCGCGCCGGGGCCGGACATGGACTGTTAGTATTGCGCCAACACGACAACGCAATGGAGCACACCATGAGAACCGACATTCCGAAACCGGATCCGGGCGCCGACGCCCCGCCCAATTTGCACGAAGCGGACATCGGCAGCGGGGAGCGCTCGCCAGGCCAGCATGAAACGGACGAGATGATTCGCGACATCCCCAAGCGCGGCAGCAATGAGGGTAACAAGCAGGACGCCGGCCAGGCCGGTAACCAGCAAACCGCCCCAGGCAAGGCCTGACCCTCTCGTGACAAAGGATGGGGCGACACGACGGTCCGCCCCATCCTGTTCCCTTCACCTGCTTATTCCGCCTTGATGGGCGGTTCCGGCGCATCCGGCTCCTTCACCGGTGCGCGCGCCGGCGCCGGTACGTCGTCCGGATCCGGACTCGGCTGCGGCGGCGGCAGCTCCGGGTCGGGCGTCGTGGGGTCCGGCGTGGAATGTGCGTGTTCCGGCAAACTCATCGATTTTCTCCGGCGAACGGGCTCAACGGCCTTCTTTCTGCTTGGCGCCGCCGCCCGCACCCTTGTCCTTGCCGGCCTTCACGGTCGACATGTGGTCGTGGCTGCTTTTCTCCTTGACGCCCGCCTTCTGTTTCTGGACGTCTTCCTCGGACTGGTTACCCGACTGCTTGTTCTGGCTGCCTGTGGATTTCGATTGGGTCATGATGATCTCCCTATGGTTGCGGTTGACGTTGTGTGCAGCCTAGCATGGAAGATCGCGGCGGGTTTTCAATCGTGCGGGGCTGGTATAGTCGAGCCCATGACACGCCTCGCTGCCCTTGCGCTCACTCTCGCCATGACCTCTACCGTGTATGCCGCCCCGATGACGCTGGACGACTACCTGGCCCTGTCCGGTCCCGCGCCCGCCGCCACCCTGCGCTACGGCGCCGCGCCGTCGCAGTACGCCGAACTGTTCCTGCCGTCCGGCACGGGACCGTTCCCCGTGGCCGTGCTGGTGCACGGCGGCTGCTGGACGAAGGAATTCGGCGGCATCACGCAGCTGCGCAACGTGGCGGGGGCACTGGCGGCGCGCGGCATCGCCGTGTGGAACGTGGAATACCGCCGCGTCGACGAGGCCGGCGGCGGCTACCCAGGCACCTACCAGGACATGAACGCAGCCCTCGACCTGCTCGCGCGCACGGCCCGGGAACATCCGCTCGACCTCGGCCGACTCGTGGCCGTCGGGCACTCGGCCGGCGGCCAGCTCGTGCAATGGCTGGCGGCACGGCCCCGCATCCCCGCGTCGAGTCCGCTGTACCGCAAGGACATCGTCCCCGTGCGCCAGGTCGTCAGCCTGGGCGGCCTGGCCGACCTGCGGCGCGAAGCCGCGCTGCTGAAGACGAGTTGCGGCCGCGAGACCGCCGAACTGGCCGGCACGCCCGGCGAGGGCCGGCCGGACGTGTTCTCCGACACGAACGCGGGCGACCTGATGCCGAACGGCAGCCATACGATCCTCGTCACCGGCGAACTGGACACGATCTCGCCCCCGCGCGTCGCGCACGACTTCGCGGCCCGCGCGCGTGCGGCCGGCGACAGCGCGGAGGTCGTGATCCTGCCGGGCGCCAGCCATTACGACGAGGTGGCGGCGACGTCGGGCGCGTGGCCGCGCGTGCTGCGCGCGATCGAGTCGGCGCTGGGCCCGGACGCGCGCTGACGCGGCCTGCCATGGCCGCAGCGTGTGTCCGTTATCGCCCGAAGCCGCCATCGATTTTGCTAACTTATAGGACGCCGATTTCCTTGAGCCAGTTTTCCACCAACGAAGGCCAAGCTGCTAAAGGATGGTCTTTCTCCCGAAGACCGAAGGCGTGCCCTCCTTTTGCAAAAAGATGAACCTCGGCCGGTACGCCCGCCTGATTCAGCGCCCGGGCATACAGCGTGCTATTGCAGATAGGGTCGACCGGATCGTCCCAGGCTTGCAATAGAAATGTGGGCGGTGTTTCCTTCGTCACGCGAATGCCTGGTTCGAGTGTTCCAGAGCGACACAGGTGACCCGGATAAAGCGCAATAGCAAAGTCGGGGCGACTGCTTAACTTGTCCACGGCGTCGACTGGCGCGTAGGCAGACGCAACGATGTTGCTGGTTTGGGCGACCAGATAGCCCCCGGCCGAGAAGCCGATGACACCGATCTTGCGCGGGTTCAGGTTCAGTTCGGTTACCTTCGACCGCACGAGCTTGATGGTCCGCTGCGCATCCTGCAGCGCAAGCGGTATCTTTGGAAAGATTCTGCATCGACATTTCTCATCCCAGTAGTCGTTCCCTCCGGGGACGCGGTATTTGAGCAATACGCAGGTAATCCCGCGTGATGTCAGCCAGTCGCAGATTTCCGTCCCTTCCAGGTCAATGGCCAGGACTCGGAATCCTCCACCGGGAAATACGATGACAGCGGCTCCGGTGTTCACGCCCTTCGGCGAGTACACGGTCATCGTTGGATTGCTCACGTCATTGATCTGTGCCCATCCACCGTGTCCCGTCGCAGCGACGACCGCTTCCGGCTGCTGGGTAGCCACCGCATTGGGGATTGCACCAGGCCAAATATCAATCTGCACATGTCCCGGCGACGGCTGCCAGGTCGCAGCTTGGGCAGACGCGAAGCCTATCAAGAAAACAACTAGACTTATCAAGAAACATGTACGCACGGCCTTCCCCTTGAATGATTTACATTTGCGCCCCTTCCCGGGCTGTGCGGGAAGTGTGTATCAGATAGGGGTTCAGTGGGCAGGCGTGTGACGAACCGAGCGGACTACGTGATGAGTTACCGGTACCGGCCTGGCAATCGGTCAGTTCCTGGCCCGATAGCGAACGTTGGTCAGCCGAGTGCATGAGGCTGTTGCTATCGAAGCAGGTCTGCAGCTGTGCCGGGCGCTCTCAGTCGGGAAACACGATCTTCTTCGCGAGCCGCTGGTCGACCACGAGATCGTCCTGCGCGACCGCGACGCACGGCAGGATATAGCCCTCGCGTTTTTCGTCGAGGGACAACCCCGGCCATTCCACGAGATAGCGCACCGTGCCGCGCGCGAGGCGGCAGATGCACGTGCGGCACGTGCCGTTGCGGCAGGAGCTGGGCAGGTCGATGCCGGCCCGTTCGGCGGCGTGCAGCACCGTCGTCTCCGTGTCGGTGTCGAAGGACCAGCCGGACGGCTGCAGGGTGATGGTCAACATGGTCATGCGGCGGATTGTACCGCCGGCCCGACGAAGCTGGGTTCGTTCCCGCACAGAGTCCCGTCTTGCGCGGCACTAACCTGAAGCCAACGCAATTTCAGGCAGGACACCATGTTGAAAACGACCCGCATTCCCCTTTTGATCGCCCTGCTGGCCGGCCTCGCCGGTCCGGCGGGCGCCGCGCAACCGCAGGCGCAGCCGGCCGCCGCCACCCCGGCCACGCAGGCCGAGCCGGCCGCCGCGCAGGCGGCCGAATTCGAGCGGCTGCTGCGCGCCCAGGTGCTGCTCGACCGCGCCCACTTCTCGCCGGGCGAAATCGACGGCGCCTACGGCTCCAACATGCGCCAGGCGCTGGCCGGCTTCCAGAAGGCGCGCGGCCTGAATCCGACCGGCAAGCTCGACGACGCCACATGGAACGCGCTGAACATCGACCAGACGCCGACCCTGCTGACCTACACGCTGGCCGACACCGACGTCGCGGGCCCGTTCCGCCCCGTGCCGGACGACATGATGGAAAAGGCCAAGCTACCCACGCTCGGCTACGCCACGCCGGCGGAAGGTCTCGGCGAGAAATTCCACGCGAGCCCGGCTCTGCTGGAAAAACTCAACCCCGGCAAGGACCTGGGCCGCGCCGGCGAGCAGATCGTCGTGCCGAATGTCGTCGGCACCCCGGCGCTGGCGGCGGCAGCGCGCGTCGTCGTGTCGAAGGAGGCCCGCATCCTGCAGCTGCAGGACGCCGGCGGCACCGTGCTGGCCCAGTATCCCGTGTCGAGCGGCAGCGAACACGATCCTCTGCCGATCGGCAACTGGAAAATCGAGGGCGTGCACCGCAACCCCACCTACCACTACAACCCGAAACTGTTCTGGGACGCCAAGCCGGGCGACAAGAAGACGACCGTCGCGGCGGGCCCCAACAACCCGGTCGGCGTCGTGTGGATCGACCTGACCAAGCCGCATTACGGCATCCACGGCACGCCGGTGCCGGCCTCGGTCGGCAAGAGCGAATCGCACGGCTGTATCCGCTTGACGAACTGGAGCGCATCGGAAGTGGCGGGCCTCGTCCAGGCGGGCACGGAGGTCGTGCTGCAAGACTGAACCGAAACAAAGGAGACGGCGATGAGATGGTTGATGACCTTCCTGCTCGGCGTGCTGGTGGGCGCCGGCGGCCTGTTCGTCTGGCTGCGCCAGATGCCCCACGAACCCGCCACCGCACCGGCCGTGGCCGCGAACACGGGTGCCCTGCCCGCGCCGCCGCCGCCCGCCAGCGGCATCGACGGCAAGCTGCCGCCGGCGCCGCAGGTCATGCCCGACCTCACGGAACTCGACCTGCCGCTGCGTCCCGCCGCGCCGGACACGCCCGCCGCCGCAGCGGGCACGGCCCCCGCGCCAAATGTCCCGCCGGGCAAGCTGCTCGTGCCCGTCGACGGCATGCCGTTCTCCAGGCTCGCCGACACGTACGACCAGCCGCGCGGCACCGAACGCCACCACGAAGCGCTGGACATCATGGCGCCGAAGGGCACGAAGGTGGTCGCGGTGGCGGACGGCAAGATCGTGAAGCTGTTCACGAGCAAGCCGGGCGGGCTGACCGTGTACCAGTTCGATCCGACCGAAAAATATGCCTATTACTATGCGCACCTGGACCGCTATGCGGACGGCCTGCAGGAAGGCGCGCAGGTCAGGCGCGGCGACCTGATCGGCTATGTGGGCGCGACCGGGAATGCCGATCCGAACGCGCCGCACCTGCACTTCGCCGTGTTCGAGCTGACGCCCGACAAGCAGTGGTGGAAGGGAACGCCCGTCAATCCGTATCCGTTGCTGCAGCCCTGAAGTTTTGCTTTTCGACCACTCCTCGGCCATTGCGATAAGATGAACAAAATCGCTGGCTGAGGAGACTATGAAGAAGATCGATCGACGCCGTCGCGCCGTATGCATGGGCATGCTGGGCGGACTTGCCGGACTCACCATGGGCAACGCCGCCCGGGCGCGCCCCACCATTGACGACGCGGCACGCGTCTTTCGTCTCGACGGCGGCGCCGTCACCTATGCGTTCGGCGTCAACCCGGATGGCCGTCTGCAGACCATGTACTGGGGCAGCGCGCTGGCCCCGGGCGATCCGCTGCCGGCGCCGGTGCCGGTCGCTGAGAACTCCAGCAACGAAACGTCGATCACCGTCACGCCGTTCGAGTATCCCGGCTTCGGCGCGGGCCTGACGGTGGAGCCGGCCCTGAAGGTCACCTTCCCCGACGGCGTGCGCGACCTGGACCTGCGCTACGTCGACCACCAGCTCGACGGCGAACGCCTCGTGGTCAGGCTCAAGGACGTCAGTCGCGCCGTGCACGTCACGCTCGCCTATGCGATGGAGGCCGCAACCGGCATCCTGACGCGCAGTGCCGTCGTCGAGAACCGGACGGACGGCTGGATCCAGGTCGACCAGATGGCGGCGGCCAGCATCAACCTGCCTTACGACGACGATTACCGCGTGTCGTACCTGACCGGGCGCTGGGCCGGCGAGTTCGCGCTGCAAACCCGCCCGGTCGGTCCCGGCGCGACGGTGATCGAGAGCCGCAAGGGCGTGACGTCGCACCAGGCCAACCCGTGGATCGCGCTGAGCCGGGCCATGACCGAAGAAGAGTCCGGCCCCGTGTGGTTCGGCGCACTGGGCTGGAGCGGCGCGTGGCGCATCGGTGTCGACATGGATGCGCTCGGCGGCGTCCGCGTGACCGCCGGCTACAACCCCTTCGATTTCGCGTATCGGCTCAAGCCCGGCGAACGCCTCTCCTCGCCCGTGTTCCATGCCGGGTTTTCCAATGACGGTTTCGGCGGCGCGTCGCGCCTGTTCCATCGCTACCAGCGCACGCGGATCCTGCCGGGCGCGCCGGCGCTCCGTCCGCGGCCCGTTCTCTACAATTCGTGGGAGGCGACCGAGTTCGCCGTCGACGAAGCGGGCCAGATGGCGCTCGCGGAGAAGGCCGCCAGCATCGGCATCGAACGCTTCGTCGTCGACGACGGCTGGTTCGGCGCGCGCAACAGTTCGAAAGCGGGCCTGGGCGACTGGGTCGTCAACACCAGGAAATTCCCGAACGGGCTGACGCCACTGATCAAACGCGTCAATGACCTGGGCATGGAATTCGGGCTGTGGGTCGAACCGGAGATGGTCAATCCGGACAGCGATTTGTACCGGGCCCATCCCGATTGGGTCATCCATTTTCCGGGACGCGCGCGCTCCGAAGCCCGCGACCAGCTGGTGCTCAACCTGGCGCGCAAGGACGTGTACGACCACCTTCTCATGGTATTGGACGGGCTGCTCGGCGCGAACGACATCGCCTTTCTCAAGTGGGACCATAACCGCGCCTGGTCCGAACCGGGCTGGCCGCAGGTGCCGCCCGCGGAGCAGCAACGCCTGTACGTGACGTACGTGGACAATCTCTACAAGCTGCTCGGCGAGCTGCGCCGGCGCCACCCGAAGGTCGAGATCGAATCGTGCGCCAGCGGCGGCGGCCGGGTCGATCTCGGCATCATGGCCCTGACCGACGAGGTCTGGGTGTCCGACAATACCGATCCGTACGACCGGCTGTTGATCCAGGATGGCTTCAGCCGTGCCTATGCGCCGGCGATCATGATGGCATGGGTCACCGACTCGCCCAACTGGGTCAACAAGCGCGCCACGTCGCTGGAATACCGGTTTCTGTCGTCCATGCAGGGGTCGCTCGGGGTCGGCGCGAACCTGAACCACTGGAGCGCGAACGACTTCGCGCAAGCGAAGCGCCTGATTGCCGAGTACAAGCGTATTCGCGTAACCGTCCAACAAGGCAATTTATACCGGTTGATATCGCCGCAGGGCGGCTCGGCACGGTCGGCGACGCTGTCGGTCGCGCAGGACGGCAGCCAGGCGGTCCTCTTCGCCTTCCTCCACTCCGGCGGCATGCGCAATCCGGCGCCCCATATCCGGTTGCGCGGGCTCGACCCACGGAAGACGTATGCGCTGCGCACCATCGCAGGCGGCGTGGCGCCGCGCACACCGAAACAGGCGAGCGGCGCCTACTGGATGGGACAGGGGATCCAGCCCAACCTCGCCGGCGACTTCCAGGCCGCGGCCATTGTCCTGGAAGCCGCCTGACGAGGTGCGTCTTTACTGCCCCGGCGCTTCGTCCACGTCCGCGCCCACGTTGATCGCGGCGTACGCCCGCTGCACGGCAATGGCTTCCTTGCTGTTCTTGCCGTACAGCTCGCCCGCCGCCTCGATCATCCTGGCGCGCGCATCCGCGTAATTGGTGCTCGACGTGAACTTGGTCGTGTTCGCCTTGAACCAGATCCGGTAGGCCTTGTCGAGCCCGACGCCCGTCATCGCGGCCGGCGTCTTGACGAGGTATTTGCTGTAATAATCGCCGGCCTTGTCCGCGCTGGAGCCCTGCGCGAGGAAGTAGAACATGCGGTTGTTCGGGCCGCTGCTGTAGTGCACGTCCAGGCGCTTGATCGAGCTGTTCCAGGCGTCCGGGCTGCTGCCGTCCTTGCTGGGGCGGTACATCCAGCGCAGCGGCGTGCCCGACTTGCTGATCTCCTTGCCCAGCACCCAGTCGTTGCCCGTGAGCGGGATGCTGTCGCCCTTTCCGCCCCCGCGCGCATACGCTTCGACGGCCTCGCCGTTGATGTCCGACGACGATTCGTTCAGGCCGCCCGATTCGCCCGAATACGTCAGGTTCGACGTGGCGGCCGTCACGCCGTGGCCCATCTCGTGGCCGATGACGTCGATCGAGCCCAGGCTGTTGAAGCTGGAGCCGTCGCCGATGAACATGCAGCGGCACGTGTCGCTGTAATAGGCGTTGTCGTATGCCGTGTTGACGTGCGCCGCGATGTACGTGGCCGTGTTGTGCCCATCCAGCGACAGCCAGTTGAACACGTTCTTCATCGCATCGTACGTGTTCATCAGGCCCCACATCGCGTTCACGGCGGCCGTCTGGCCGTTCGCGTTCGTCGTCGAGCCGCCGTTCACGTACTGCTTGCCGTCGCCCCACGTGTTCGTATCGTTGACGTAGACGCTGCCCGCGCTCGTGCCATGGTTCGCGTTCGTGATCGCCATCGCGCCGAACGTGCCCCCCGTGCCGCGGGTGTCGTCGATCATCCTGTACTTGCCCTCGGCGAGCGTCGTGTTGATGGGCACGTCGCCGTTGTACTGGCTGTGGCCCACGCCGACCACCGTCTGCAGCATGCTCCACTGCGCCAGGATGGCGCCGTCGCGCGCGCTCACGATGGTGTCGTGGTACACGGGCTTGTCGCCGACGACCATGCGCGTGTGCACGAGGTAGGCGAGTTCGTAGTGGTCGACGACTTCCCGCACGTCGAGCGCGTTGAGCTCCTGCTCCTGCTTGTCGCGCGCGTCCGGCACGCGTTCCGTGCGCATCGCGGGCCAGATGATCAGCTCCGCGCTGGGCGGCGTCTCGTGGCGCGCCGAAGCGCCCAGCGAGGCCAGCGCCGCATCGATCGCGGCCTTCGACGAGATCGCGGGCACGACGCTGAAATCCGAACCCGGCCCGGCGGCGGCGGCCTTCACGAAGTTGGCGCGCTGCTCGGAATCCGATTCGGACAGGATCTTGCCGTTGGCATCCAGCACGAGCACGGATTCGAAGCCGAAGATGCGCAGGTTCTTGTACGTATGGGCCACGCGCGCGACCTGCGTGCCCTGCGTGCCGGGATGCCGCGCGACGATCGCATACCCGTAGCGCGCATCCTGCCCGCGCGCGGCGCGGCGCGCGTCCAGCTGGGCCAGCAGCGCCGCGTCCAGCTGCGGGGACGCGGCAACCGCCGGGCTCATCGTTCCGGGGCCGGCCGCGCCCGCGGGCACGACGACCGCCAGGGACAGGGCGCCGAACGACGCCAGCAACATCTTGCGCTTGTTCATGAGATTTCCTTTCATTGAGCGGACACACCGATGCAGTGTGGCCGAGCTCGCTTAAAGGAATTTGCTCAAGCGCAAAGAGCCCCACGGCGCCTTGCGGCTGCCGTGAGGCGGTCTGTAGGGTGGACACCCTGTGCCCACGCGTGGGGCATGCAGTTTGTTGGCGTCAGGCGTAGGGCTCGGAGAGCCAGCCCTATGTTCGCATCAGCGCTCGCGCCGGCGCAGCAGGTACACGGCCGTGCCGACGACGGCACCGGCCAGCACCGCCTTCTTCACGAGGCCGGCCCGGTTGTGCTCCCACTCGGCCTTGATGCCCATTTCGCCCAGCACGTTCGGTACCTTGCCGTGGGCGAGGTCTTCGCCGATACCCTCGACGACGTTCACGCGGTCCGCCGCGAGCAGCAGCAGCCAATGGCGCAGGTCGTTTTCCGACCATTTGAAGGCGAGGCGGCGCATCATGCCGGACAGGCCTGTCGGCGGCTGCGCGGTGCCGAAGATCGGCGTGATGCCGGGCCGTTCGGTCGACACGAGAACCTCGACGTTTTCCGGCTGCTGCGGCAGCTTGCCGTCGTGCGCATGGATGAAGCGCGGCGGCGTGCGTTCCATCGGCACGGCGGGGCGGTTCTTGCGGTCGAGGTCGGCGCCCCAGCCCTCGATGTGCGACAACTCCTCGCGGCCTGGACGGCGCGGGCCTTCGGCCATGTCGCCCTGAAGCGGATGCGCATGCACGTGGTCCACGTCGCTGTCATGATGGTGATGTTGGTGTTCCATGGCGTCTCCTCAATGCAGTGCGGTGGCGTTCACGGCCTGGACTTCGCGCGCCGACGGCGGGATCAGGACGGGCTTGATGCAGTTGTCGAGCTTGCTCGAGAAGATGTGGTACGCGTCCGCCACCTCTTCCAGCGGCACCCGGTGCGTGATGATTTCTTTCGGGTTTATGCGGCCTGCGCGGATGTGTTCGATCAGGCGCGGCAGGTGGCGCTTCACGCTCGCCTGGTTGGCGCGGATCGTCAGGCCCTTGTTCACCACGTTGCCGATGGGGACCGCGTTGAACGTCGGGCCGTACACGCCCACGATCGACACGTTGCCGCCCTTGCGCACGCTGTTGATGGCCCAGTGCAGCACGGTCGAGGCGCCGGCCTGCATCTTCATCAGGCGGCCCGTCAGCGTCTGCGCGATGGAACCGGCCGCGTCGCCGCCCACGCAGTCGATGGTGACGTCCGCGCCCATCCAGTCGGTCATCTTCTTGATGTGCTCCGCCATGTCGTTCACTTCGCGGAAGTTCACGACCTCGCATTGGGCAAAGCGCTTGACGAATTCCAGGCGGTACTCGACCTCGTCCACGACGATCACCCTGCCCGCGCCCATCAGCCACGCGGCTTTCGCGGCGAAGATGCCGACGGGGCCGGCGCCGAAGACGACCACCGTGTCGCCTTCCTGGATGTCGCCCATCTCGGCGGCCTGGTAGCCCGTCGGGAGAGCGTCGGTCAGCAGCACGGCGTCGTCCAGGTGCAGGTCGTCGGGGATCGGATACGGGCCCACGTCGGCCATCGGCACGCGCACGTACTCGGCCTGGCCGCCGTCGTAGCCGCCCGCCGTATGCGAATAACCGTAGATGCCGCCGACGGCCGTCGCTTCCGGATTCGTGTTGTGGCAATTGCCGAAGAGTTCGCGCTGGCAGAAGAAACAGGAGCCGCAGAACAGGTTGAACGGCACCAATACCCGGTCGCCGGCCTTCAGCGTCTGCACGTCGCGGCCCACGTCCACGACTTCGCCGACGAATTCATGGCCGAACGTATGGCCCACGCGGGTGTCGGGCACCATGCCGTGGTAAAGGTGCAGGTCGGACCCGCAGATGCAGGAGCGCAGCACGCGCACGATGGCGTCGCCCGGATGTTCGATGACGGGATCGGGCTTGTAATCGGCGCGGACGCGATACGGTCCCCGGTAATTCATTGCCAGCATAATTCCTCCTCATTGGATGACGGCTCGCCGTAACGGACGAGCGCTTGACAACAAGGTATGTCAAAACGCTAAGGAAGGCGATAGGCGCACGGAAACGAACAGGGGTTTCGGAACGCTTTTTTCGAGGCTTCGTAGTGCTTTGTTTTTAAAAGGAAATTTATTGATTTTACGAACGAAAACGGCCGCACGCGGCGGCCGTTGTCCGGAGGCGGAGGCGGGTCAGAGCTGGCGCGCCTCGAACGTATTGCACTGCTCGACGGAGCCCGTCTCCAGGCCGCGCTTGAACCAGCGCACGCGCTGGGCCGACGTGCCGTGCGTGAACGAATCCGGCACGACCTCGCCGCGCGACTGGCGCTGCAGCGCGTCGTCGCCGATGGCGCTCGCCGCGTTCAGCGCGGATTCGACGTCGCCCTGTTCGATGATCTGCTTGGCCTGGTTCGTGTGGTAGGCCCACACGCCCGCGAAGCAGTCGGCCTGCAGTTCCAGCCGCACGGACGCCGCGTTGGCCTCCCGTTCCGACAGGTGCTGGCGCGCGCTGTCGACCTTGCCCGAGATGCCCAGCAGGTTCTGTACGTGGTGGCCGACCTCGTGCGCGATCACGTACGCCTGCGTGAATTCGCCGCCCACCTTGAAGCGTTGCTGCATCATGCGGAAAAACGTCAGGTCGATGTAGACCTTGCGATCGGCCGGGCAATAGAACGGCCCGACGGCGGACTGGCCCGTGCCGCAACCGCCGGTCGGCGTGCGGCCCGAGTACAGCACGAGATGCGGCGGCGAATACGTCGCGCCGTTGGCGCGGAAGATCTGCGACCACGTGTCTTCGGTGTAGCCGAGCACGGTGCGCACGAACTGCGTCTCGCGGTCGTTCGCGGGCGGATGCGCCGGCGCCTGCTGGACCTGGGCCGGGGAGCCGCCCGACAGCAGGCTCAGGATCGTGGACGGCGACACGCCGAAGAACCACGAGCCGATCAGTGCCACGACGATCGTGCCGATGCCGACGGTCCCGCCGCCGATGCCGAATCCGCCGCCGCCCCCACCGCCGCGGCGGTCCTCGATGTTGTCGCTCTGCCTGTCGCCTTCCCAACGCATGATGTTCTCCTTGCTTGTTGTCGAGCCGGAGGACCGTCAGCGCTCCTTGGCACGCCTGATCTTCACCGACCCCATGTTTTCGCGCGCATCCTTGAGGCGGAACTCGTCGTCCACCGCCAGGCCGGCGCGCTCTTCGTCGTGCAGCAGGCGTTCGTGGCGTTCCCGCTGGACCTCACGCTCCAGTCGCTCGCGAATGGTTACGTCCGGCGTCGTCTTCATGGTCATCCTCGTCTGTAGGGCCACGCTTCCTGCATCAGTCCGTCCATTGTGCATACGGCGCGCGGCCGCATCTGTTCGAACTTTCACATAAGCCGCATCATGCCATATGGCAGACCCGGCGTGCATGACGGCCTGTCCACGTCTCCGTGCGCTCCCGTACGGACGCGGGCACAGGCAACGCGCATGCTTGCGCGCATGACCCCCACCTTCGCCCACCACGACGCGCTGGCCGCGCTCGGCCGCAGTCTACAGGCCACCGGCTACCGTTTCGTGACCGTCACCCCCGCCACGCACCGCCGGGTCAACAATCGCCCGGAAAATGCCTGGGCCCTCGACCTGCGCGGCGTGTTCGGCTGGAGCCGGCCCTGGCGCGCCGGCGTGCTGCCCGAGCCCATGGCCGGCCAGCTGCGCGCGGCCGGCCTGGCGGTTGCGGAGGGCGCGGACGGCTGGCGTGCCGGCGTGCGCGCCTCGACCATCGGCGACCACCTGTACTTCCACTCGGCCTGGCCCACTTCCGACGAGGACGCCGTGTTCTTCGGTCCCGACACCTACCGTTACACGAGCGCCCTCAAGCGCGTCCTCGGTGCGCACGGGGGCTTGCGCCGCGCGGTGCGGCGCGCCGTCGACATCGGGGCCGGCGCCGGCCCGGGCGCGATCGAACTGGCGCTGCGCTGTCCCGACGCCACCGTCTACGCGGCCGACATCAACCCGGCCGCGCTGGCGCTCGCGGAAGTCAACGCGGGCCTGAACGGGGCGCACAACGTCGTGCCCTGCCACAGCGACCTGCTGGACGGCATCGAAGGCGGCTTCGACCTCATCATGTCGAACCCGCCGTACATCCTCGATCCGGACGAGCTGACGTACCGCCACGGCGGGGGCACGCACGGCGCCGAACTGTCGATCCGCATCGTGCACGCGGCGCTGGACCGGCTGCATCCCGGCGGCAGCCTGCTGCTGTACACGGGCGTGGCCATCGTCGACGGCGCCGATCCGTTCCTCGCCGCCATCCGCGACCGCCTCGATGCCGACACGGACGGCTGGTCGTACGAGGAACTCGACCCGGACGTCTTCGGCGGCCAGCTGGGCTGCGAAGGCTACGAGCAGGTGGAGCGCATCGCGGCCGTGTGGCTGCACGCCGTCAAGCGCGCGTAAGATCCTGCACGGTTGAGACGATCGGACAAAACGCTGCCGCATCCGGGCATGGCGGCCGGGTGCCCGCGCCTCCAGAATGACCTCCTCAGCACGATCACGAGGAGGCATACCATGCAAGCCGCACGCCCCGCTGCCGCCGCCGCGCCAGCCGTTCCGGCCACCCTGTCCTATTTGCCCGTCGGCCTGTTCGGCGCCGTCATGGGCCTCACGGGCCTGGCCCTCGCCTGGCGTCTCGCGTACCAGGCGTTCGGCGTGCCGGCAGCGATCGGCCAGGCCATCGGCGCCCTCGCCATCGGCACCTTCGCCGTGCTGGCCATCGCCTACGGCATCAAGGCCGCCGCCGGATGGTCCACGGTACGTGCCGAGTTCTCCCATCCGGTCGGCGGCAATCTGTTCGGCACGCCCCTCATCAGCCTCCTGCTGCTGCCGTTCCTGCTGGCCGACGTCAGCCTGGGCCTGGCGCGCCTCGCGTGGGTGCTGGGCGCCGTCGGGATGACCGTGTTCGCGTGGGCCATCGTCACCCGCTGGCTGTCCGTGCGCCATACGCCGGCCCAGGTGGCGCCGGCGTGGATCGTTCCGGTCGTGGGCATGCTCGACATCCCGCTGGCCGCGCCCGTGCTGCGCTGGGACGGCCTGCATGGCGTGATGGTGTTCGGCCTCGCCGTCGGCCTGTTCTTCGCGCTGCCGCTGCTGGCGATGCTGCTGTCGCGCCTGATCACGGAAGACCCGCTGGCGCCCGCGCTGCAGCCGTCGCTGCTGATCCTGCTGGCGCCGTTCGCGGTGGGCTATTCGGCGTACACGACGACGTTCGGCCGCGTCGACGCGTTCGCCCAGGGGCTCGTGATGGTCAATCTGTTCCTGCTGCCGGTGCTGCTGGCGCGCCTCGTGCACCTGCCGGCCTGCTCGCCGTTCCGCGTCGCGTGGTGGGCCGCCAGCTTCCCGCTCGCCGCCTCGGCCGTGACCGCGCTGCGCTACGCGGCGGTGGTAGACAGCCCGGTGATGGATGGCATTGCACTGCTCATCCTCGGCATCGCGACGCTCGTCATCGCCGTGTTCGCGGTGCAGACGCTGGCCGGCATCGTGCGCGGTCGGCTTCGTGAACTGAGTTAGATAGCCTCACACGTCGCCCCCGCGCAGGCGGGGGCCCAATATGCACGCGTTATCGCGATGCAGGCAGAACTTGGGTCCCCGCCTCCGCGGGGACGACGGATCAAAAGTTAGGTGCTCACAAGGCCGTTCTTCATCGCCATCGCCGCCGCATGCCCGCGCGTCGAGACGTTCAGCTTGGCCATGAAGTTGCGCACATGGACCTTGACCGTCCACGGACTGATGCCGAGGATGGCGCCGATCGCCGCGTTGGTCTTGCCGACGCAGACCAGCTGCAGGACTTCGCGCGCGCGGCCTCGTCGAAATCGACGTCCCGCGCGCGGACCTTGAGGCGGTAGTGCGTGCGCAGCGCCGCGTGCAGGTGCGGCACGATGAGCTGCGGCAGCCGAATCTTTTCTTCCCCGCCGTCCGGCACGCCCGCGAAGCAAAAGTAACGGGTCGCGCCGCCGTGCAGGTCCTTGACGCCGTGGGCCATCATGTTGCGCATGCCATGCCGGCGGAACAACGCGAGCCACGCGGCATCCTCCGGCTCGACGAATGCGGCGCGCGCGGCCTCGTCGAAATCGACGGGCGCGTCATCCATCAGCCAGCGGCGGATCACGGGACTCGCGATGCGGCCGCGGCCGTCGACGATGCCGTCGACGAACCCACTCGGAAAGCCGGCATCGACGACGTCCAGCACGGCCACCGGAGCGACCGAATTCGGGCGTGAGCAGGGCATGAGCCAGGTTGTCCCACTGGTCCGCCGCGCGGGGCGCATCGAAGAACGCCGCGTCGAACGTGACCGTGTGGCTCGATCGCACGACGACCCGCGATACCGGCGCGCCGCCGGACAGGCGCATCATGTGGGCATGCGCCAGGCGTTCGAGGACGTGCAGCCGCGCGCGCATGAATTCGGCAAACACGACCGCATCGAGTGCGATCCAGCGCTCGCGCACGTGCGGGTACGTCGCGAAGAACCGGTCGAGCTGGGCGCGTTCCAGCGGCTTGCCGCGCTTCCGGCTCAACAAGCCTTCGGTTCCCCCGTCCAGCATCCGCCGCTTCAGCCGCTTGACTTGCCGGACGCTGATGCCCAGCCTTCCCGCCGCGCTCGCCTAATCCAGCTTCCCCTCCAGTACTTGGCCATCACCTGGCTGCGCAACACATCCTTGGCCGTCATCATTATCACTATCCCATCCTCCCCTACGACGAATGCTAGGGGACATTACTACTTTGCGCTAACAAGACACACAGGCGACGCTTGCGATTCTCTTACCCACCGTCTATAATTCGGCCTCACGCGAAACGACCGCATGATAAAAGTTACCAGGAGAGGTGGCAGAGTGGTCGAATGTACCTGACTCGAAATCAGGCGTACGGGTGACCGTACCGTGGGTTCGAATCCCACCCTCTCCGCCAGGATTCAAAGAAAAGGCTCCCATCGGGAGCCTTTTTCTTTTGGCGGAAGAGCAGGCGCTCAGCCGAGCGGGACGCGGTTCACCAACTCCCTCCCCTGCTCGAACGCCGTCAAACTCTCGATGGTCGTCCGCATGATCTGTCCGATGGCTTCCACCGTGAAAAACGCCTGGTGCCCGGTGACGATCACATTCGGAAACGACACCAGCCGCTGGATGACGTCGTCCGTGATGATCGTCGACGACAGATCCTGGAAGAACAGGCTCGCTTCCTGCTCGTACACGTCGATCGCGAGACCGCCCAGATGCCCCGTCTTCAGCGCGGCAATCGCGGCCTCCGTGTCGACCAGCCCGCCGCGGCTCGTGTTCACGAGGATGCTGCCCCGCTTCGCCCGCGCCAGCGATGCCGCGTTCACGATGTGGCGTGTCTCTTCCGTCAGCGGGCAGTGCAGCGAGACGACGTCGCTGCAGTCGAGCAGTTCGTCGATGCTCGCGTAGCGCCCGCCCAGCGCCTCGAAGGCGGGCGACGGGTAGCGGTCGTGGCCGACCACCGTGCACCCGAAGCCGGTCATGATGCGGGCGAAGATCGTGCCGATCTTGCCCGTGCCGATCACGCCCACGATCTTGCCGTGCAGGTCGAAGCCCATCAGGCCGTGCAGGTCGAAGTTGCCGTCGCGCGTGCGGGCGCTCGCGCGGGCGATCTTGCGGTTGACGGCCAGCAGCAGGCCCACCGCGAATTCCGCCACCGAGTGCGGCGAATAGTCCGTCACACGCACGACGGCGATGCCGAGCCGTTCCGCCGCGGCGACGTCGATGTGGTTGTAGCCGGTGGAGCGCGTCGCCACCAGCCGCGTGCCCTGCCGGGCGAGCAGCGCGAGGACCTCTGCGTCGACCGCGTCGTTGACGAAGACGCAGACGGCCGCGCAGCCTGTCGCGAGTGCGGCCGTCGACGGCGTCAGGCGGTCTTCCAGGAAGCGCAGGTCGTGGCCGGCTTCCCGGTTGGCGTCCGACAGCATCGATTTGTCGTACGGACGGGCACTGAAGATGGCGGTTTTCATGACCGCCAGTCTAGCGCAATCAGGGAGCGAGGCCCGCCATCAACGCATCCAGTGTCGCCTGGCCGCGCACCTGGTACGTGCGGCGGTCGAAGATGCTGCCCGACTGGTCGTCCGGTGCCCCGACGTCCCAGAAGAACGGCAGCACGCCGTTGGCGCGGGCCTTCTTGACGACGTAGGTGTGGTAGTAGTTGCGCGACTTGAGGTGCAGCGCCAGCGAGTCGCCCGTCAGGTTCGTGCGACGCTGGGCAGCGAATTCGCCGAGCAGGACCGGAATGCCCTTGTCGACGAACGCCGTCTTCAGGCTCGCGAACTGGGCATCGACGTAGTCTTCCTCGCCCCACGTCGGATTGCGGTCGGTATCCGTCGTCGAGTGGTTGCCCGCGCCCCAGTAATAGGCCTGCTTGCCCCAGGATTCATCCTTGTTCATCAGCGCGAAATTGAACGGCGCGTAGAAGTGGATCTCGGCCATCATCCGGCCGGCGACCTTGTCGGCCGGCAGCGTCGGCATGTATTTCACCAGCAGGTCGATGTTGGTCTCCGGGGCCTGCACGACCAGCACGCGGTAGGCGTTGCGGCCGCCGGTGGAGCGCACGGCGTCGACGAAGGTCTGGTGATAGCTCTGCAGGACGGCGACTGCCGTTTTCAGCGTCGGCACGTCGGTATTCTGCTCGTTGCCCGTCGCCGGTTCGTTGGCGCTGGCGAACATCACGTGGTCGTCGAAATCGCGCAGCGTGGTCGCGATCTGTTCCCAGTATGCCTTCTGCTTGGCATTCACGGCATCCTTCTTGTCGGGTGTGATGTTCTTTTCCAGCCAGCCGCCGTCCCAGTGGATGTTGACCAGAACGTACATATCGTTGTCGACACAATACTGAACAACCTGTTTCACTCGGGCGAGCCAGGTGGCGCTGATCTGGCCCGTCTTCTGGTCCGCGTACTGGTCCCACGCCACGGGCAGGCGGATCGCGTTGAAGCCGGCTTTCTTGACGGTCTGGATGAGTTCGTTCGTGATCAGCGGATTGCCCCAGGCCGTTTCGCCGCCGATGGCTTCCATCGTATTGCCGATGTTGAAACCGATACGGATCGATGCCGCGATCTGCTGGGCGTCGTGCGACATGCCCGACCTGTCGGCCGGGATGGGATTCGTGTTGTAGCTCGGGTAGGTGCCTGCGGTCGGTGCGGGCGTGGGTGTCGGCGTGGGCGTCGGCGTCGGCGTCGGCGTCGGCGTTGGCGCCGGTGCAGGCGCCGGTGTGGGCGTCACGGCAACCGGTGCGGTCGCCGGCGATGCGGAACCGCCGCCGCCGCCGCAACCGACGAGCAATGCCGCGAGCAATGCGGCGGACAGCGTGGACAAGGCTTTCATGGATCTCCCCCAGGTATTTCTAATAAACCTGCAGGGTAGAAAAATCTTATGCCTTGAGGATAGCTATTGGCGGGAAAATGCTAACAATATGCAGATTGTTGAAGGATTTTTGGAGGCTGTGTTAGCGGCGCGGGCTTTGTGGGCTTTGCCCGCTTTGCAGCGCGCGCCCTCGGCGCGCGGGGCCGTCCGCAAGGCGGACGGCAGATGGGCGATTCGGAGAGGGCTGGCCTTGCAAGGCCAGCCCTTCGAATCCCACCGCGCAGGGCGCGCAGGCGCCCTGCTCTCTCCGCCAAAACAAAAAAGGCCCCGGTGGGGCCTTGTTTGTTCTGGCGGAGAGGGTGGGATTCGAACCCACGGTACGGTCACCCGTACGCCTGATTTCGAGTCAGGTACATTCGACCACTCTGCCACCTCTCCTGGTAACCGGTCGCTTGTATTCGCGTGAGGCCGCATTATAGACGGCCTCACGCGAAAACGGAAGGGCTATTTGATCACGCCGCCGGTGCCAGTCGCTCCAGCCCGCCCATGTACGGGCGCAGCACCTCCGGAATCACGACGCTGCCATCCGCCTGCTGGTAATTCTCCAGCACGGCGACGAGCGTGCGGCCCACGGCCAGGCCCGAACCGTTCAGCGTGTGCAGCAGTTCCGGCTTGCCCTTGGCGTTGCGGAAGCGGGCCTGCATGCGGCGGGCCTGGAAATCTTCGCAGTTCGACAGCGACGAGATCTCGCGGTACGTGTTCTGCGCCGGCAGCCACACTTCCAGGTCATAGGTCTTCGCGGCCGAAAAGCCCATGTCGCCCGTGCACAGTTGCATCACGCGGTACGGCAGCCCCAGGTTCTTCAGGATCGTCTCGGCCTGGCCCACCATCTCTTCCAGCGCGTCGTACGACTGTTCCGGATGCGCGATCTGCACGAGCTCGACCTTGTCGAACTGGTGCTGGCGGATCATGCCGCGGGTGTCACGGCCGTAGCTGCCCGCTTCCGAGCGGAAGCACGGGGTGTGCGCCGTCATCTTGATCGGCAGGGTGTCAAGCGCGACGATCTCGTCGCGCACCATGTTGGTCAGCGACACTTCCGACGTCGGGATCAGGTAGAAATTCTCGCCCTCGCCTTCCGCGCCGCCCTTTTTCACCGCGAACAGGTCTTCCTCGAACTTCGGCAGCTGGCCCGTGCCGCGCAGCGAATCGGCGTTGACCATGTACGGGGTGTAGCACTCGGTGTAGCCGTGCTGGCCCGTGTGCGTGTCCAGCATGTATTGCGCCAGCGCGCGGTGCAGGCGGGCGATGCCGCCTTTCATCACGGCGAAGCGCGAGCCCGTCAGCTTGGTCGCGGTGTCGAAATCGAGGCCCAGCGGGCTGCCGACGTCGACGTGGTCCTTCACTTCGAAATCGAAGGCGCGCGGCGTGCCCACCTTGCGGACTTCCACGTTGCCCGACTCGTCCTGGCCCACCGGCGTCGACGGGTGCGGCAGGTTCGGGATCGCGGCCATGAAGTGCGCCAGCTGGTCCTGCACCTGGGCGAGCGCGGTTTCGTTGGCCTTCAGCTCGTCGCCGATGCCGGCCACTTCCGCCATCACGGCGCTCGTGTCCTCGCCCTTGCCTTTCAGCATGCCGATCTGCTTGGACAGCGAGTTGCGCTTGCCCTGCAATTCCTCGGTGCGCGTCTGGATCGCCTTGCGCTCGGCTTCGAGGGCGCTGAAGCCGGCGACGTCGAGCTGGTACTTGCGGCTCGCGAGGCGTGCGGCGACGTTGTCGATGTCTTTGCGGAGGAGTTGAATGTCTATCATTGTCGGGATTGTCGCAGGGTGGGATATCGAAACCGCAATTGTACCAAGTCGTAGGCGGCGCATGTCCTCATCCGCGCGCCGATCTTTTGGGCATGCACGACAGTCCAATGGCCAGGAGGCCGTCCATGGATGTCGACTGGGAATCGCTGTTTACGTTCAGCTTGCCGCCGCTGGAACTGTTCGTGCGCGGCACGCTGACCTATCTTTTCCTGTTCTGCCTGTTCCGCTTCGTCGTGCGGCGCGACGCCGGGGCGCTGGGCCTGTCCGACCTGCTCGTGCTGGTGATCATCGCCGACGCCGCCCAGAACGCCATGGCCGGCGACTACCTCTCCATCGTCGACGGTTTCCTGCTGATCGGCACCATCATCGGCTGGAGCTACGGCCTGAACTGGCTGAGTTACCGCTTTCCCCGCTTCCGCCGCTTCGCGCTGGCGCCGCCGATCTGCATCATCAAGGATGGCGTCAAGCAGGACGCCGCGCTGCGCCGCGAGCTGATCAGCGACGAGGAATTGCGGGCGATGCTGCACGAGCACGAAGTCGAGGACGTCGCCCAGGTCCGCCGCGCCTGGCTGGAGCCGGACGGCCAGTTGACGGTGCTGCGCCGCCGCGGCGCGCGCGACGAAGGCGGCACGGACAGCCAGCCGCGCCGCGGGTTGTAGTCAGTCAGTGCGGGCGTCGTCGTCCAGGCTGCGCAGCCACGCCAGCTTTTCCGCGATCTTCGCCTCGATCCCGCGCGGCACCGGCTGGTACCAGCCCGGCTCCGGCATGCCGTCCGGCAAATAAGTTTCGCCGGCCGCGTACGCATGCGGCTCGTCGTGCGCGTAGCGGTATTCGTGGCCATAGCCCAGTTCCTTCATGAGCTTGGTCGGCGCGTTGCGCAGG
Source organism: Massilia sp. CT11-137 (assembly GCF_047302885.1). NCBI lineage: Bacteria > Pseudomonadati > Pseudomonadota > Betaproteobacteria > Burkholderiales > Oxalobacteraceae > Massilia > Massilia sp. CT11-137. The sequence goes on along the minus strand of NZ_JBKYMP010000002.1, from coordinate 1,921,049 downwards.
TGGACGGGCACTTCGCGCGATTTGTCCTTGCGCACGAACGCCATCGCGGCATTGAACGCGTTGTAGCCGGCATTGCTCTTGGCGGCGATGGCGAGGTAGATGACGGCCTGGCCCAGCGCCAGTTCGCCCTCCGGCGACCCGAGGCGCTCGTAGGTCTCGACCGCATCGTTCGCGAGCTGGATGGCGCGCGGGTCGGCGATGCCGATATCTTCCCACGCCATGCGGACGATGCGCCGTCCCAGGTATTTCGGATCGGCGCCGCCGTCCAGCATGCGGCACAGCCAGTACAGCGCGGCGTCCGGATGCGAGCCGCGCACGGATTTATGCAGCGCGGAGATCTGGTCGTAGAAATTGTCGCCGCCCTTGTCGAAGCGGCGCGCGTTCAGGGTCAGCGCGTTTTCCACGAATTCGCGCGTGATGTGAATCGTCTGCGCGGTCTCCGCCGATGTCTTCGTCTGCTCCAGCAGGTTCAGGAAGCGGCGGGCGTCGCCGTCCGCGTAGCCGATCAGCGTTTGCACGGCGACGTCGTCGAACTGCAGGTGCGCCAGGCCGCCCTGCTGGCGCGCGCGTTCCAGCAACTGGCGCATCTCGTCGTCGTTCAGCGCCTTCAGCACGTACACCTGCGAGCGCGACAGCAGTGCCGAGTTGACTTCGAACGACGGGTTTTCCGTCGTCGCGCCGATCAGCGTGACGAGGCCCGACTCCACGAACGGCAGCAGCGCGTCCTGCTGCGACTTGTTGAAGCGGTGGATCTCGTCGATGAACAGGATCGTGTGGTGGCCGGACGCCAGGTAGTGCTCGGCCTGCTCGATGGCGGCGCGGATGTCCTTCACGCCCGACAGCACCGCGGACAGCGCGATGAATTCGCAGTCGAACGCGTTCGCCGTGAGGCGCGCCAGCGTGGTCTTGCCGACGCCCGGCGGGCCCCACAGGATCATCGAATGCGGCCGGCCCGACTTGAACACGAGGTTCAGCGGCTTGCCCTCGCCCAGCAAATGGCTCTGGCCGATCACCTCGGCGATCGTCTTCGGGCGCAGGCTTTCCGCCAGCGGGGCGGCGGGTTCGGTCTTGAAAAGGTCATCCATGGGCTGCGTTGTTATAGTTCATCCTGCCTATGTATGGCCGGCGCGTTGAAAGCGCAAGTGGCTTACTGCACGGGGTCTACTGATTGACGACCTCCGCGCCTTTCGGCACGTCGAACTTGAACGTCTGCGCGCCGAGCGCCGGGTTGCGCTGGACGTTCGTGAATTTCAGCAGCACGGTCTGGCCGAAGTTGTCCTTCAACTCCATCGCCTGCGGGAAGCCGTCCTTGAGGCCGATGCCGATCTGTTCGAACGTCGTGTCCTTCGATTTCGGCGTCGCGTTCAGCCATTCCAGGCCGTCGTGCGTGCCCGCTTCGGCCAAGGTGAAATTCTTGTCCAGGTCATTGCTGCCGAACAGGATCGCGGCCGGCGAGCTGCCCAGCGCGCCGCCCAGCTTGCGCGTCGTGACCTGGTTCAGGTCCTTGTCGTACAGGTACAGCGTCTCGCCGTCGGCCTGCAGCAGTTGCTCGTACGGCTTCCGGTACGTCCAGATGAATTTGCCGGGGCGCGCGAACACGAAGGTGCCGCTGGACGTCTTGCCGGTCTTGGTCTTCATGACCTGCGTCTGGGTGAATTCGCCGCGTGCGGATTTCGTACCCGACACGAAGGTCTTGAATTGGTCCAGCGCCGTGGCGTGGGCCACGCCGGCGATCAGCAGGGTTGCCGCCATCAGAGTAGTCTTCAGCTTGATGTTCACTTATCGGTTTCCTTTTTTTATACGCTGGCGACGCGGCCGTTCACACGCTGGCTGAATGCGGACGTTTGCGTGACGTCACTCGGCGTTCGTTGCCGGCACCAGGATGTCCCGGTTGCCGTTCGACTGCATCGGCGACACGATGCCGCTTTGCTCCATCTGCTCGAGCAGGCGTGCGGCGCGGTTGTAACCGATGCGCAGGTGGCGCTGCACCAGCGAGATCGACGCCCGGCGGTTCTTCAGCACCACGGCCACGGCCTGGTCGTACATCGCGTCGGACTCGCCGCCGCCCTCGCCCGCCGGCGCGCCGTCGGCACCGCCGCCGCTGCCATCCTCAGCCACGCCGCCTTCGAGGATGCCCTCAATGTAATTCGGTTCGCCCGTGGACTGGAGATGTTTTACAACTCGATGCACTTCGTCGTCCGACACGAACGCGCCGTGCACGCGGATCGGCAGGCCCGTGCCCGGCGGCATGTACAGCATGTCGCCCATGCCCAGCAGCGTTTCCGCGCCCATCTGGTCGAGAATCGTGCGCGAGTCGATCTTGGACGACACCTGGAACGCGATACGCGTCGGGATGTTCGCCTTGATCAGGCCCGTGATGACGTCCACGGACGGACGCTGCGTCGCGAGGATCAGGTGGATGCCGGCCGCGCGCGCCTTCTGGGCGATACGGGCAATCAGCTCCTCGACCTTCTTGCCGACCACCATCATCAAGTCGGCCAGCTCGTCGATGATGATGACGATCGTCGGCAGTTTATCGAGCGGTTCCGGCGCGTCCGGCGTCAGCGAGAACGGATTCGGGATGTGTTCCTCGCGCTTGGCCGCGTCAAGGATCTTGCCGTTGTAGCCGGCCAGGTTGCGCACGCCCAGCTTCGACATCAGTTTATAGCGCCGCTCCATCTCGTTCACGGCCCAGTTCAGGGCGTGGCCGGCCTGGCGCATGTCCGTGACGACCGGCGCCAGCAGGTGCGGAATACCCTCGTACACCGACATCTCCAGCATCTTCGGGTCGATCAGGATCAGGCGCACGTCGGCCGGATCGGCTTTATAGAGCAGCGACAGGATCGTCGCGTTGATGCCGACGGATTTACCGGAACCGGTCGTACCCGCCACCAGCAGGTGCGGCATCTTCGCGAGGTCGGCGACGACCGGCTTGCCGGCGATATCCTTGCCCAGCGCGACCGTGAGGCTCGACGCGCTGTCGCCATAGACTTTCGAGCCGAGGATTTCCGTCAGGCGCACGATCTGGCGCTTCGGATTCGGCAGCTCGAGCGCCATGTAGTTCTTGCCGGGGATCGTCTCGACGACGCGGATCGACGTCAGCGACAGCGAACGCGCCAGGTCGCGCGCCAGGTTGACGATCTGGCTGCCCTTCACGCCCGTCGCCGGCTCGATTTCGTAGCGGGTGACGACCGGGCCCGGATACGCGGCCACGACCTTCGCCTCGACGCCAAAGTCGGACAGCTTCTTCTCGATCAGGCGGCTCGTGAATTCCAGCGTGTCGACGGCGACGGATTCCTGGACGGGCGGCGCCTCGTCCAGCAGCGCCAGCGGCGGCAGCGTGCTGTCGCCGTGGACCTCGAACAGGTGCGACTGGCGCTCCTTTTCGGCGCGTTCCGAGCGCGGCACGCTCGTCATCGCCGGTTCGATCTTGATCGGCGACGGGTTGGGCGCGGATGCCGGCGGCAGCGGCGCCTTTACGGGCGCGGGTGCGCGCGGCGCCTCGTCCGGCTCGTCGAACGACGGTTCCATGGCCACCTGTGCTGGCGCCTCCGCATCGTCGATCTGCGGCTCGGCGCGGGCGCGTGCCAGCTTCGCTTCGCCGCGCGCCTTCACCTTCGCCTTCATCTTCGCGAGGAAGCCCGGCGCCGGCGGCGCGGCGTCCTGTGCCTCGTCGAAGTCGTCGTCGCGCGGCGTTTCGATGCGGACCGGCGAACCGGCGTGTTTTTCCACGTACTTGGCGCGCTCGTGCACGACGACTTCATCGCGCTTGTTCGCGGCCACTTCGCCGTAGCGGCGGTCTTCGCGGTCTTCGTAGCGCAGGCGGAACCAGTCCCAGGTCGTCTCGACGGATTCGCCGATGCGCTCGGCCACCGCGAGCCACGACACCTGGAAATACCAGGAAAAACCGAGGCCGAAGAGCAGCAGCAGGAGCAAGGTCGCGCCCGTGAAACCGAATGCGGTGTGGGCGGAATGGCCGATCAGCTGGCCCAGCACCCCGCCGGCCGCGCGCGGCAGCTCGACTTTCAGCGACCACATGCGCAGGTATTCCAATCCCACACTGCCGGCGAACATCAGCACGAAGCCGATCCAGCGGATCAGGGTCTCGCCCTGGTGCTCGGGCTCCTGTTCCGCTTCCTGGACGATGAACCGGGTGTGCAGCCGCCGATAGCCCTTCCACACGGCGCGCGTAAAGCAGACGCACAGCCACCAGGCGGAAAAGCCGAAGATGAATAACAATAAGTCGGCCAGCCAGGCGCCGGCACGGCCGCCCAGGTTGGCGACGTGGGCGACGGCGTTCTCGTGCGACCAGCCCGGATCGGCCTTGTTATAGCTGAGCAAAATGAGGACGAAATACAACAGCGCGACGGCCGTGGCCAGCCACCGCGCCTCCGACAACAGGCGCACGAGCCGGTTCGGCAGCGGCTGGCGGGGCGGTCGCGGCTTGTGAGTATAGGTCGTGCTCGTCGATGGACTATTCTTGCTCATTGCGGTGTGAAACGGTACTGCCGGGTAACAATTCCCCAAAGATGACCATTCTAAGCGATATAGCGCCGCGATGGCCCCACGATTCATGCTTGTTTGCATCATCGACTATAATCGCGGGTTCGACGCCTCTTGATTCCCGCACTGCCCGGCCCCACTTTCCGGGCATCATCCAATAGAAGAAGTTCACACATGACCACTCGCAAACATGCCAAAGTCCTGATCCTCGGTTCCGGCCCCGCCGGTTACAGCGCTGCCGTGTACGCCGCGCGCGCCAATCTCAGTCCGATGCTGGTGACCGGTGTCGAGCAGGGTGGTCAACTGATGACGACGACCGACGTCGAGAACTGGCCGGGCGACCCGCTGGGCGTGCAAGGTCCGGAACTGATGCAGCGCCTGCTGCAGCACGCCGAGCGCTTCAATACCGAGATCGTGTTCGACCATATCCACACGACCTACCTGAACGAGAAGCCGATCCGGCTGGTAGGCGACTCGCACGAGTTCACGTGCGACGCGCTGATCATCGCGACCGGCGCCTCCGCGCAATACCTCGGCCTGCCCAGCGAACAGGAATTCATGGGCAAGGGCGTGTCCGCCTGCGCCACCTGCGACGGCTTCTTCTACCGCAACCAGGAAGTGGCGGTGATCGGCGGCGGCAACACCGCGGTCGAGGAAGCGCTGTACCTGTCGAACATCGCGACGAAGGTCACGCTGATCCACCGCCGCGACAAGTTCCGCGCCGAGCCGATCCTGGTCGACCGCCTCATGGCCAAGGTCGCAGAAGGCAAGATCGTGTTGGAACTGAACCAGACGCTGGACGAGGTCAAGGGCGACCAGAGCGGCGTGACCGGCCTGCAGCTGAAATCGACGGACGGCGGTTCGACCAAGGAGCTCAAGGTGCACGGCCTGTTCGTGGCGATCGGCCACAAGCCGAACACGGGCATCTTCGAAGGCCAGATCGACATGCACAACGGCTATATCAAGACCCGCGGCGGCAGCGAAGGCATGGCCACCGCGACCAACGTCCCGGGCGTGTTCGCGGCCGGCGACGTGCAGGACCACGTGTACCGCCAGGCGATCACGTCGTCGGGTTCGGGCTGCATGGCCGCGCTGGATGCCCAGCGTTACCTGGAAGCCCTGGAGTAACGCCGGGTTTCCGGGGCAACCCGGCGAATCTAGATGAGGTTTTATGGCGATGAAGGACTTCGCTGAACTGAAATCCCTGCGCGACAAGCTCAAGGAAGACGAAAGGCTGCGCGCCATCGAAAAGGCCGAGCGGGAAAAGCGCGAGCGCATCGCGCGCGAGCACGCCGTCGAATTCCGCACGGCCGTCACGGACGTCGTCAAGATGCCCGAGTCGGACCGCTACGTGTGGCGCCCGATGCACGAATTCGAAACGCGCGGCCAGCCCCTGCCCACGCGTCCCCGCACCCTGGAAGAAGAAACGGCCGCCGTGCTGCGCGAGTCGATGCTGTCCGACCAGTTCGACGTGGACGGCCTCCTCGACGAAGATCCGTCCCTCAGCTGGTCGGCGCCGGGCGTCGGCCCGGACGTGGTGAAAAAGCTGCGCAAGCGCCACTGGCCCGTCGAGGACGAGCTGGACCTGCACGGCCTCACACGCGACCTGGCGCGCCGCCACGTCGACGCCTATCTCCGCAAATCCACCCGGCGCGGCATCCGCTGCGTGCGCATCATCCACGGCGTGGGCTATGGTTCGGCCGGCGGCGAACCGGTCCTGCGCGGCATGGTCCACAGCTGGCTCGTGCAGACGGACGACGTGGTCGCGTTCTGCGTCGCGAACCGGGCCGACGGGGGCAATGGCGCATTGATCGTCCTCCTGCGCCCCGCACTGCTGGATTGAAGTACTCTTTCCCACTGTCAAGTCGTAGAATAAATCCGTTAAACCATGGCCATATTGGCATGTTTTATTGTCAGAAATACGCGCCGATTTGACGAAACGGGTAAGATGCATACGACGTAGTGCCGAGGTGGTGCTGCCAGCATAAGGATGAGCGAGTGAAGTCCAGTAGCCCGGTACCGATGGCAGCGCCGCAGCGGGTCGGCCTGCACAATTGTGCGGACGAGCCGATCCATATCCCCGGCTTCATCCAGCCGCATGGCGCCCTGCTCTTCCTGTCGGACGCCGGGCGCGTCGAAGGCTGGAGCACCAACATCGCCACCGTCATGGACCACGAACCCGCGCTGGGACAACCCTTCGGCACGCTCGGGCTGCCGGGGGCGGTGACTGAACTCATCCAGGAATGCCTGGCCACGATGGAGGACGGCGACGCGCCGGCCACGGTGGCGGCCCTGTCCATCGGCGGGCGCGAATACGACTGCGTCGTGCACGGGCACATGCGGCGCGTGCTCGTCGAATTCGAGACGCGCGAGGCCAGCATGGCGGAAGTGGCCCAGTTCGCGATCAAGGGCACTCGTCGATCGACCGCCTGCGCCGCCAGCGCAGCATCGACGGCCTGCTGGAGGCCACCGTGCGCCAGATCCGCGAATTCACGGGCTTCGACCGCGTGATGGCCTACCGCTTCCGCGGCGACGATTCGGGCGATGTGGTGGCCGAGGCACGCCGCGACGACCTCGTGCCCTACCTCGGCCAGCGCTACCCGGCCGGCGACATTCCGCCGCAGGCGCGCCGCCTGTACGTGCTGAACACCCTGCGCATGATCGCCGACGTCGGCTACCACGCCGTGCCGCTGCTCGGCGCGGAAGGCGGCGCGCCGCTCGACATGAGCTTCGCCGTGCTGCGCAGCGTGTCGCCGATCCACGTGGAGTATCTGCAGAACATGGGCGTGGGCGCGTCGATGAGCGTGTCGATCGTCATCCACGGCCGCCTGTGGGGCCTGATCGCGTGCCACCACATGGCGCCGAAGCGCGTGCCCTACTCCGTGCGGATGGCGGCCGACGTGCTCGCGCAGGTGATCGCCTCGACCGTGCAAGGCATCGAGGCGCGCGAGGACGCGGAACTGGTCGAGCACGCGGCCAAGGTGCGCACGAGCCTCGTCGAATCGCTGCTGCTGGAAGAAGACCCGCTCGAAGCCCTCGTCGAGCATGGCGACGGCCTGCTGGAATCCACGCATGCGCAGGCGCTCGTCGCCTGCCAGTACGGGCGCGTCGTGTGCCGCGGCGTCGACCAGGCGCTGGGCGAAGCCATCGTCGCGTCGCTGCCGGCCGAGCCGCACGACACCGTCACCCGGACGTCCGTGAAGGAGTGGCCGGACGCGATCCAGGCCCGGCTCGGCAAATGGGTCGGCATGCTGGGCCACGACCTGCGCGACCCGCTCAACTCGATCAACATGGCCGGCATGGTCCTCGAACGCACGGACGGCGGCGGCAACAAGGGCACGCTGGGCAAGCGCATCCAGTCGTCCAGCAACCGCATGCAGCGCATGATCGGCCAGGTGCTGGACATGAGCCGCATCGACCGCGGCCTCTCGCTCGGCATCGACCTCCAGCCCGTCGACCTGGCGGCCCTCGCCTGCGACATGGTCGAGGAAGCGCGTCTCGCCTATCCGACCATCATCTACGATTTGCACACCGCCGGGCCGGCGTTCGTGCTGGCGGATGGCGGCCGGCTCGGCCAGGTGATCTCGAACCTGCTGTCCAACGCCCGCCACCACGGCGAACCGAACCAGCCGATTACCATCCGCCTCGCGCCACGGGACGGTCCCGGTCTTGGCCTTGCCGTGCTGGAAATCGCGAACGCGGGCGCGCCGATCCCGGCGGAGACGGAGGCCGCCCTGTTCAACCCGTTCAAGCGCAGCTCGCTGAACAATCCCCGCAACCGCACGGGCATGGGGCTCGGCCTGTACATCGCCCAGCAGATCGTGCGCGAGCACGAGGGCGAGATCGACTACCGCCACGAGGGCGGCAAGGTGATCTTCGCCGTGCGCCTGCCGCTGGCACCGAACGCCAGCTGACGCGGCCCGGGCCCTCTCCTCCCGCATGCACCTCATCACCGTCATTGAAATCGTTGCGATCCTGGTGGGCGCGTTCTCGGGATTCATCGAGGCGCGGAGAAAGCGCATGGACGTGGTGGGGGTGTTCACGGTGGCCTTCATCGCCGCATTCGGCGGCGGCACCCTGCGCGACATCCTGCTGGATAAACGGCCGCTGTTCTGGGTGATCCACCAGGAATACGCGATCCTGATCTTCGTGCTGGCCCTCGTCGCGACGCCGCTGATCCGCACGCTGCGCCAGATCGTGTCGGAACGGCTGATCGTCATCGCCGACGCGGTCGGCCTGGGGCTGTTTTCCGTGGCGGGCGTGTCGTCCGCGCTGGACGCGCACATGCCGCTGTTCATCGCCTCGATGATGGGCGTGATCACGGGGATCTTCGGCGGCGTGATGCGCGACATCGTCTGCAACGAAGTGCCGATGGTGTTCAGGGACGGCAAGCCCTACGCCATCTGCGCGTTCCTCGGCAACTGGATGTTCCTGCTGCTGGGGATGAACGGCTTCCCGCACGATTTCGCGCTGTGGTCCAGCGCGATGTTCATCGTCGTGTTCCGGCTGGTGGCGTGGAGGTTCGATATGCGGGTGGGGCGCTAGTGCGTCCTTCCCGCGCAGACGGGAATCCATGCTGAGCCTCAGAATACGCCCAACGCTGCATGACTGTATCGATTGCCGGAGCTTCAGTATGGGTCCCCGCCTTCGCGGGGACGACGTTATACGGCGTCCGGCCCCGTCTCGCCCGTACGGATACGAATCACCTGCTCCACTTCCTGCACGAAGATCTTGCCGTCGCCGATCTTGCCGGTACGCGCGGCCTTGATGATCGCATCCACGACCTGCTCGGTCAGCGCATCGTCGACCACCACTTCGATCTTCACCTTGGGCAGGAAGTCGACCACGTATTCGGCGCCGCGGTACAGTTCCGTGTGGCCTTTCTGGCGGCCGAAGCCCTTCACTTCCGTGACGGTCAGGCCGGTGACGTTCACTTCGGCCAGCGCCTCGCGCACTTCGTCCAGTTTGAACGGCTTGATCACGCAGGTAATCTGTTTCATGTTTATCTCCTAAAAATTTCCCGGGATTATCGCATGGTGCCCGGTCAGTCCGGAATCCTCGCCAGCTGGTCCATCCACACGGTCGCTTCCGAGTCGCTCGGCGCGCGCCAGTCGCCGCGCGGGGACAACGAGCCGCCGTTGCCGACCTTCGGCCCGTTCGGCACGCACGAGCGCTTGAACTGGCTCGTCTTGAAGAAGCGCCACAGGAAGATGCCGAGGTTTTTCTTGATCGCCGCGAGGTCGTACTGGTTGCGCGCCGGGCTGCCGCCTTCCGGCCACGGACCGGCCGCGCGATCCTGCCACGCGCTCCACGACAGGAACGCGACCTTCGCCGGGCCGAAGCCGTAGCGCAGCGTGTAGTACAGGTTGAAATCCTGCAGCTCGTACGGACCGATGAAGTCTTCCGTCACCTGCGCCGGCTTGTTCGCCTCCCCCACCTTGCCCGGAACCAGCTCCGGCGAGATCTCCGTCTCCAGCACGTTGATCAGGACGTCGGAGCCCGTGTCGCCGATCTGCTTCGTGTCCGCGACCCAGCGCACGAGGTGGGAAATGAGCGTCTTGGGCACGCTCGCGTTGACGTTGTAGTGCGACATGTGGTCGCCCACGCCATACGTGCACCAGCCCAGCGCCAGCTCGGACAAATCGCCCGTGCCGATCACGATCGCATGATGGTGGTTCGCGAGACGGAACAGGTGACTGGTGCGCTCGCCCGCCTGCACGTTCTCGAACGTGACGTCGTACTGTTCCGCGCCTTCCGCATACGGGTGGCCGAGGTCCTTCAGCATCTGGATGCAGCTGGGGCGGATGTCGATCTCGTGCGCCGTGCAGCCCACGACGCGCATCAGTTCGCGCGCCTGGCGCAGCGTGCGTTCGCTCGTCGCGAAGCCGGGCATCGTGTACGCGAGGATGTTCGTGCGGGGAAGCCCCAGCTTGTCCAGCGCCTTGGCGCAGACGAGCAGCGCGTGTGTCGAATCCAGGCCGCCGGAGATGCCGATGACGACTTTCTGGTGCCCGGACGACTGCAGCCGCTGCACGAGCGCCTGCACCTGGATGTTGTAGACCTCCGTGCAGCGCTCGTCGCGGCGGCGGCCGTCGGCCGGCACGTACGGGAAGCGCTCGACGAGGCGGGCCAGCGGCAGGTCCCGGTCGACTGGCAGCGGCACGGCGAATTTCTGTACGCGGAATTTTTCGACCTCATGCGCGTGGCGGCGCACCGATTGCGCGAACGTCGTCGTGTGCATGCGGTCGACCGACAGGCGTTCCAGGTCGACGTCGCCGAAGATGATGTGCGAGTCGGCCAGGAAGCGCCCGGACTCGGCCAGCTTGTCGCCCTTTTCGTAGATCAGCGACTGGCCGTCCCACGCCATGTCCGTCGTCGATTCGCCGCGGCCCGCCGATGTGTACAGATAGGCCGCCAGGCAACGCGCGGACTGCTGCGACACGAGCTGGTGCCGGTAGCCGCTCTTCCCGACGACGACGTTCGACGCCGACAGGTTCACCAGCACCGTCGCGCCGGCCAGCGCGGCGTACGAGGACGGCGGGATCGGCACCCACACGTCTTCGCAGATCTCGACATGGAAGCGGAACAGCGGTTGATTCTCGAGCTCGAAGATCTGTTCGGGACCGAACGGCACGTCCTGGCCCAGCAAGGTGATCCGGTCGACGGCCGCGTTGTCCGCGGGACTGAACTGCCGACTTTCATAAAATTCGCCATAATTGGGCAGGTAGCTTTTCGGGACCACACCCAGGATGCGGCCACCTGCGACGACCACGGCACAGTTGAACAGCACGTGGTTGACGCGCAGCGGCGCGCCGACGACGAGGGCCAGCGGCAGAGTGCTCGATGCGGCGACCACCTCGGCCAGCGCGTCCAGCACGGCGTCGAGCAGCGCGCGCTGGTGGAACAGGTCGTCGCACGTGTAGGCCGACAGCCCCAGTTCGGGGAACGCGGCCAGCACGGCGCCATTCTCGGCGGCTTCACGCGCAAGGCGGATCGTTTCCTGCGCATTGAACGCCGGGTCGGCAACCTTGCAACGCGGGCTGGCGACGGCCACGCGCGCGAAATCATGGGAATACAGGTTGAAGAATCGCTTATCCATAGGTCTCAACAGCTCACGGAAGTCATCTTGAATTATCGCACGCATATCGTTTCTTCTCTGTCCGAGATCGGGCAGGCGGACTGGGATGCCCTCGTGGCCCTGCAGCAGGATCCGAACCCGTTCCTGTCCTTTGCCTTCCTGCACGCCCTGCACGAATCCGGCAGCGCCACGCCGGAGACGGGCTGGCAGCCGCAATACATCGCCCTGTATGACAAGGATGAGCGCCTGGCCGCCGCCCTGCCCCTGTACGTGAAAGGCCATTCGTACGGCGAGTACGTGTTCGACTGGGCCTGGGCCAACGCCTACCAGGAGCATGGGCTCGACTATTACCCGAAGCTGCTGTCCGCGATCCCGTTCACGCCCGTGAGCGGCCCGCGCCTGCTCGCGCGCGATGCGCCCGCGCGGGCGGCCCTCGTCGACGTGCTCGTGAAAACGCAGAAGGCGACGGACGTGTCGTCCACGCACGTGCTGTTCCCGCCGGACGAGCAGGCGAAGCAGCTGGCGGACGCCGGCTTCCTGCTGCGCAGCGGCGTGCAGTTCCACTGGATGAATGCGGGCTACGCCACGTTCGACGAGTTCCTCGCCACGCTCGAACAGAAGAAGCGCAAGAACATCCGCGCCGAGCGGCGCAAGGTGCGCGAGGCGGGCGTGACGTTGCGCCGGGTGCGCGGTCCGGCCATCACGGACGAGGAATGGCGGTTCTTCGCGCGCTGCTACCGCAACACCTATTCCGAACACTTCTCGAAGCCCTATTTGAACCTGGACTTCTTCCGCCGCATCGGCAAGACGATGCCGGACAACCTGCTGCTCGTGATCGCGGAACGGGACGGCCACCCGATCGCGGCATCGCTCGTCGTGCACGACAAGACCACCTTGTACGGCCGCTACTGGGGGGCGCTGGAACACGTGCCCTGCCTGCACTTCGAGACGGCCTATTACCAGCCGCTGGAATTCTGCATCGAACAGGGCATCCAGGTGTTCGAAGGCGGCGCGCAGGGCGAGCACAAGATGGCGCGCGGGTTCCTGCCGACGCGGACGTGGTCCGCGCACTGGCTCGCGCACCCGTCGTTCCTTGACGCCGTCGCGCGCTTCCTGGAACGGGAGGCCGGCGGCATCGACGATTACATCGATGAACTCAACGACCGGAGCCCGTTCCGGACCGAAGCGCGTTAGAAGACGCGAACGTTGACGTTGCCGTAGGGTGGGCACCCCGTGCCCACCAAGCCGACGCATCATGTCACAGTTCGAGGACACCGCGCCGGCGCCACGCCCTCGCCAGCGCCCGTCCCGCCAGCAGCGGCTGCAACGTCTGCGTCGCGCGGCTGCACGAATCCGATCCGCACGCGGCACCTGCTTCCGCGACCGCGCGTGCGTTCCCGGCCAGCAGCCGGCGCCGCGTCGCATCGTCCGGCTTCCAGTAGCCCTTCTCGATCGCGGACAGCATGCGGTCCGTGACGGCCTGCCACGCGCGCAGGCTCCCCGCCTGCGCGATGCGCTCGCGCACGTCGAAGCCGTGGCGGTCGGCGACCTACGTGTCGTACATGCGCTGCCACGTGCCGCCGTCGACGACTTCCGGCGCCGTCACACCATCTACGGCCTCGACGACCGCTACCGCGGCGTGTTCGGCATGCGCCGCGTCGTGTTCATCCACCGCGACGATCTCGCGATGCTGGGACTGGATGCGGGCGACAAGGTCGACTTCGCGAGCGTGTGGAGCGACGGCATCGAACGCCGCGCGGACGGCTTCCTGCTCGTCGAATACGACATCCCGCGCGGCTGCGTCGGCGCCTGCTATCCGGAGACGAATCCCCTCGTGCCGCTGGACAGCGTGGCCGTGGGCGCGGGCACGCCGACGTCGAAGTCGATACCTGTGCCGCTGCATCCGGCGGACCAGGCCCGCGGCACATGAACTGTCGCCCCCCAATTTGCACGCGCTATCGCGAAGCTGGCGAACCTTGGGTTCCCGCCTTCGCGGGAACGACGTGTCGATGGCATGACGCCGTCCCCAGCTTGACCAGCGCCGCGGGGATGTGTGCGGCCGGCAGCATAAAACGCGCATACGGTACGCCGCGGTTGGGCGGCAGGTCGTGCTCGCGCAGAAAGCCGATGGATTCGTACAGCCGCAGCGCCGTCGCCATGATCGGACTCGTATGCAGTCCCACGGCCGGCGCGTCCGTACGCCGCGCCCGTTCGAGCGTGGCCGCGACGAGCGCGCGGCCGATGCCGCCGCCGCGCGCCGCCGGGTCGACGACCAGCATGCGGATCACCGACCAGTCGTCCGGATAGATCGCGCTGCGCGGCCGTCCCGGCCCCACATGCACGACGGCCCCCGCGACGACGCCGCCACGCTCGGCCACGAGGAGGTCGCCGTCCGCGGCCAGGTCGGCCATCCGGCCGATGCCCGCGCTGAACGTGGGCCAGTCGTCGTAGTCGCCCGCGTATTGCGCGAACGCGGCCAGCGCGACCTTGTTGACCGCGGCGCGGTCGGTCTCGATGTAGCCGCGGATCGTCGTCGCGTTCATGCCGCCTCCCCCATGTCGCCGTTGTGCCACCACAGTGTCGGATTGTTGTCGGCCAGGTCGCGCAGCAGGTCCCACACGACTTTCACGCGGCGCAGCCGGTACAGGTCCGTCGGTGCCGCGAGCCAGAACGAGCGCTCGGCATAAAAGCCCGGCAGTACGGGAACGAGGCGGCCGTCGTCCGGCACCGCGTACGGCGGCGCCATCATGAGGCCCATGCCCAGCGATGCCGCCTCGATCTGCGCCGTCATGCCCGAGCAGCACAGCCGGCGGCGCGGCGTGAATCCGAGCTCGTTCAGGTACGACAGCTCGCGGCTCGCGAGGCGGTCCTGCACGTAGTCGACGAAGTCGTGGCGCTCCAGGTCCGCGTGCGTGCGGATCGGCGGGTGCTTCGCCAGGTAGGTCGGCGCCGCGTACAAATAAAATCGAAAGGAGGCGAGACGGGTGACCATGTACCGCCCCGTCGACGGCGGGTCGAGCATCACGCCCAGGTCGGCCTCGCGGTTGGCGAGGTTGGCGAAGCGCGGCAGCGCCAGCAGGTCGATCGACAGATCCGGATGATCCTCGAACAGCTTCACGAGCAGCGGCGCGACGACCCGCGTGCCGAACACCTCGGGCACGCCCAGCCGCACGACGCCGGCCGCCGCGACCTCCGCGCCGCCCAGCTGCTCGGTGGCCGCGAGCGCCGCGCCTTCCATCGCTTCGGCGTGCGGCAGCAGCGCCTGGCCCATCTCCGTCAGCTCGTAGCCCTCGCGCGAACGGTCGAACAGCGTGGTGCCCAGTTGCTGCTCGAGGCGATCGATGCGGCGCGCCACCGTCGTGTGCTCCACGTCCAGGCGGCGCGACGCCCCGGACAGGGTGCCGGCGCGCGCCAGCTCCAGGAAAAACCGCAGGTCCGTCCATTCCGGCAGGCTGTGCATGTCCGTCTCCCCCATTCTCCGACCCGCCACGCATGGGATCGCCATTCGCTGCGGCTTTTTCGGGAACCGTTGTTTGATATCAAGGTGACATATTGTGCACCAGTGCACATTGCCGCTGCAACGTTTTCGGAACAGCGCTTGCGTATGCACAGCAAACCCGCTTTCCGGACGTCGCGACACGCCGCGCCCTCTGGCGCCGCCCCTCACGGGACGTCCCGCGGCGTTGTGCATAAATGCACACCCTGTGGGCGCGGCGTTGTCTTTTCAGCCAAATTCATCCGAGGCACACTGTGATGCATGCGAAGACTGAACGCATGACACCACAACAAAATCAGGAGACCTCAATGCGTCTTAGCAAGAAGAAACAGCAGCTGATCCAGCGCTCGGCTGCCGCCCTGCTCGTCCTGTCCGGCGGTGCCGCCGGCGCCGCGCACGCCCAGGACACGGGTGCCGCCAGCGGTGCCGCCGGCAGTGTCGTCACTGCACCGGAAGGCACGATCGAGAAAGTCGTCGTCACCGCGCGCCGGCGCGAGGAAACGCTGCAGGATGTTCCGGTGTCCGTTACTGCGTTCAGCGCCGACCAGCTGTCGAAGCAGGCCGTCCCCGACGTCGTCGCCCTGGCGACGGCGCTGCCGAACACCACCCTGAAGGCGTCGCGCGCCACCAATTCGACGCTGACCGCGTTCATCCGCGGCGTGGGCCAGGCCGACCCGCTGGCCGGCTTCGAATCCGGCGTCGGCATCTACCTGGACGACGTCTATCTCGCCCGTCCGCAAGGCGCCGTGGCCGACATCTACGACGTCGAGCGCATCGAGGTGCTGCGCGGCCCGCAGGGCACGCTGTACGGCCGCAACACCATCGGCGGCGCCGTCAAGTACGTCACCCGCAAGCTGGCCCCGCAGACGGACGTGCGCCTGCGCGGCACCCTGGGCAACTACCAGGAGCGCGACGCGGTCATCACGGCCAGCACGCCCGTCAACGAGCAGCTGCGCGTGGGCGGCACGGTCGCGCGCTTCAAGCACGGCGGCTACGGCACGAACCTGTTCGACGGCTCGCCGAACTACGACAAGGACCTGAAAGCCGCGCGCCTGTCGGCCGAATGGACGCCGACGCCCGACCTGTTCATCCGCCTCGCCAGCGACATCACGCAGGACGACTCGCATCCGAAGAACGGCCACCGCCTCATCGTCGGCCGCACGAGCGGCGCGCCGATCCTGTCGAACGTGTACGACACGAATGCGGAGATGCTGACGGCCCTCGGTCACAAGCAGTCGGTGCGCCAGCACGGCGTCGCCGCCACCGTCGAGTGGAACGTGTCGCCCGAGCTGACGTTCAAGTCGATCACCGCGCAGCGCCAGGATAAATCGTGGGCGCCGATCGATTTCGATTCCCTGCCCGTCGTCGACATGGAAGTGCCGGCGCTGTACACGAACCGCCAGTTCAGCCAGGAATTCAACCTGACCTACACGGGTCCGAAGATCCAGGGCGTGGCCGGCGTCTACTACATCGACGCGAACGCGTACAACAAGTTCGACACGATCCTCGCCGGCGCCGTCCCGACCAGCACCTTCACGAGCGGCAGCATCGACACGAAGGCCTGGGCCGCATACGCCGACGGCAGCTACAACCTGACCGACGCGCTGCAGCTGTCGCTGGGCGGCCGCTACACGGTGGACAAGCGCGACGCCGACATCTACCGCCAGATCTACCTGGGCATGAAAGGCACGCCGGAGATGGGCAACCCGGGCGCGATCCTGTTCCGCACCGACACCGACCTGCGCGACCTGTCGCGCGAGGACAAGAAGTTCACGCCACGCATCGCCTTGGGCTGGAAGGCGACGCCGTCGCAGAACGTGTACGCGTCGTATTCGAAGGGTTTCAAGGGCGGCGGCTTCGATCCGCGCACGAACGTGGTCGGCACGAAGATCTCGCTGGCGCAGGCCCGCGCCGGCTACAAGCCCGAGACGATCGGCACCTATGAGCTGGGCCTGAAATCCTCGTTCAACGGCGGCCGCATCACGACCAACACGGCCGTGTTCTACAGCGACTACAAGGACGTGCAGATCCCGGGCTCGGTGGCCATCGACACGAACGGCGACGGCAAGGACGACAGCTTCGCGGGCCTCACGACCAACGCCGGCAAGGCCAAGATCAAGGGCTTCGAATTCGAGGCCGTGGCCCACCTGACGAAGGAATTCTCGCTGTCCGGCATGTACAGCTACATCGACGCCAAGTACAACGAGTACATCGTGGCGGGCGTGAACGTGGCCGACCAGCGCCACTTCCAGAACACGCCGCGCAACTCGGCGAACCTGCGCGCCACCTACGAGGTGCCGATGCCGCTGGCGGGCTACAACGGCCGCCTGTCGCTGATCGGCAGCGCGTCGTACCGCGGCCAGACGTACCAGTTCGAGACGCCGTCCGTGATCGACCAGGACGCGTACAAGCTGTACGACGCCAGCATCGTCTGGACCCGCGCCGACGGCAAGATCCGCGCCGGCCTGCACGGCAAGAACCTGTCGGACGTGCACTACAAGACGGCGGGCTATTTGTTCCCGACCCTGGGCAACGAAGGCACGCTGACGGCCTTCTACGGTGCGCCGCGCACCGTGCAGGGGACGATCGAGTACCGCTTCTGACTCGCCCCACCGCGTGGCCGGCCCGCCCGGCCACGCGCCCACACCGGCATCCGCCGCACTACCGGACATCGAACGACAGGATATCGCCAGCGTGGCCAACTACACCTCCATCCGCTATACGAGCAACGACGGCCTCGCGCTGCATGCGCGGGACTACGCGGCGGCCGGCGCACCGGCGGCGGACGCCGACCAAGTCCGCCTGCCCGTGATCTGCATCCACGGGCTGACGCGCAATGCGTCCGACTTCGACGAGTTCGCACCGATCGTCGCGCGCCAGGGCCGGCGCGTGCTGGCGCTCGACATGCGCGGCCGCGGCGAGTCGCAGCGCGATCCGAATCCCGACAACTACACGCCGAGCGTGTACGCCGGGGACGTCGCCCGGTTCATGGCGGACCAGCACATCCCGCGCGCCGTGTTCGTCGGCACGTCGATGGGCGGCCTGATCACGATGACCCTGGCCGCGAAGCACATCGACCTGATCGCCGCCGCCGTGATCAACGACATCGGCCCCGTGATCTCGGAAAAAGGCCTGGCACGCATCGCCGGCTACGCGGGCCGGACGGCTACGTTGGATTCGTGGGCCGCCGCCGCCGGCTACGTCCGCGCCATCAACGCGTGCGCCTTCCCGGACAACGTCGATGCCGACTGGGACAAATGGGCGCGCCGCGCCTTCGCCCCGGACGCCGCCGGCCGGCTGGCGCCGCGCTACGACCCGAATATTGCGATCGCGCTGCAAACCGGTAAACTCAGGCCGACGTCGCTGCCGCTGCGGATGGCGTTCCGCAAGCTCGCGCAGGAACGCCCCGTATTGCTCGTGCGCGGTACGCTGTCGGACCTGCTCGAAGAACGCCAGGCCGCCTGGATGCGGCGCGCGGCGTCGACGATGACCTGCGTCGAAGTCCCGAACGTGGGCCATGCGCCGATGCTGACGGAACCCGTCGCACTCGATGCGATCCTGGATTTCCTGGCC
The DNA here is from genome assembly GCF_047302885.1 of Massilia sp. CT11-137. NCBI lineage: Bacteria > Pseudomonadati > Pseudomonadota > Betaproteobacteria > Burkholderiales > Oxalobacteraceae > Massilia > Massilia sp. CT11-137. The sequence continues at coordinate 1,902,399 of NZ_JBKYMP010000002.1, read as the reverse complement.
CAAGTACCCTAAAAAGTAGGGTGGGCACCCCGTGCCCACCATCTCAAGGAGACGAGATGAAATACGTAAAACCCCTGCCCTTCGCCCTGTTCGCCGCCTTCGCCCTGACGGCGACCGCTTCCGCCCTCGCCGCCCCCGACCTGAAAGTCGCCCTCATCGCCGGCAAGACGGGCCAGCTGGAATCGTATGCCAGGGAAACGGAGACCGGCTTCATGCTGGGCCTCGAATACCTCACCGGCGGCAAGATGGAAATCAACGGCCGCAAGCTGAAGGTGATCGTCAAGGACGACCAGGGCAAGCCCGATCTCTCACGCACGCTGCTGGCGGAAGCCTATGGCGACGACAAGGCCGACATCGCCGTCGGCACGACGTCGTCCGGCGCCGCGCTCGCGATGCTGCCCGTCGCGAAGGAATACAAAAAGGTGCTGATCGTCGAGCCGGCCGTGGCCGACGAGATCACGGGCGCCAAGTGGAACAAGTACATCTTCCGCACCGCGCGCAATTCGATGCAGGATGCGCTGGCCGCCGCGTCGACGCTGAAGAACGGCAGCGTCGCATTCCTCGCGCAGGATTACGCGTTCGGCCGCGACGCCATCAAGGCCGGCAAGGAAGCACTGGCCGCCACGGGCAGCAAGGCGAACGTCGTGCACGAGGAATATGCGCCGGCCGCCGCGACGGACTTCACCGCGCCCACGCAGCGCCTGTTCGACGCGCTGAAGGACAAGCCGCAGCCGCGCGTACTGGCGATCGTCTGGGCCGGCCCGAACCCGATGAACAAGATCGCGGACATGAAGCCGGAACGCTACGGCATCTCGCTCGCCCCGGGCGGCAACATCCTGCCCGTGATGAAGACGTGGAAGGCGTACGCCGGCACGGAAGGCACGATCAATTACTACTACGGCTTCCCGAAGAACAAGATGAACGACTGGCTCGTGGCCGAGCACACGAAGCGCTACAAGGTGCCGCCCGACATGTTCACGGCAGGCGGCATGGCGGCGGCGGCGGCCGTCGTCGCGGCGCTGCAGAAAGTCCCGTCCGGGAACGGCGACCAGATGGCGGCGGCGATGGAAGGCATGTCGTTCGAGACGCCGAAGGGCACGATGACCTTCCGCAAGGAAGACCACCAGGCGCTGCAGCCGATGTACCACTTCCGCATCAAGAAGGACCAGAAGAACGAATGGGACTTGCTGGAACTGGTGCGCGAAATCCCGGCCAGCGAGCTGCCGCTGCCCGTGCGGAACAAACGCTGACATGGCCGCGCCTTCGCTCGCCACGCGCGATTTGACCATCCGCTTCGGCGGCCACGTGGCCGTCAACGCGATGACGGCCGAGTTTTATCCGGGCACGCTGACCGTGATCGTGGGCCCGAACGGCGCCGGCAAGACGACGTACTTCAACCTCGTCTCGGGCCAGCTCCCCGCGACCTCCGGCAGCGTGTTCGTGGGTGGCCAGGACGTCACCCGGCTTGGGCCCGCGCGCCGCACGCGCCTGGGCGTCGGGCGCGCGTTCCAGCTGACGAACCTGTTCCCGCATTTGACGGTGCTGGAAAACGTGCGGCTCGCGGTGCAAAGCCGCGCCGGCATCGGCATGAGCATGCTGTCGCTGTGGTTCGGCCACAAGGAAGTCATCCAGCGCGCCGAACACTACCTCGAGCGCGTGTCGATGAGCGGCAAGCGAGCCTCTCTCGTCGGCACGCTGTCGCACGGCGACCAGCGCAAGCTGGAGGTGGCGATCCTGCTCGCGCTGGAACCGTCCATCCTGATGTTCGACGAGCCCACGGCCGGCATGAGCGTGGACGAGGTGCCGGTCGTGCTCGACCTGATCCACCAGGTCAAGGCCGAGCGCAACCGGACCGTCCTGCTCGTCGAGCACAAGATGGACGTCGTGCGTGCGCTCGCGGACCGCATCGTCGTGCTGCACAACGGCACCCTGGTGGCGGATGGCCAGCCGGCCGAGGTGATGCAATCGAAAATCGTGCAGGAGGCCTATCTTGGCACCCCCGAACCCGCATGACACGCTGAGAACGAAACTGCCCATGACCGAACCCATCCTCACGCTGTCCGGCGTCCACACCCACATCGGCCAGTACCACATCCTGCAGGGCGTCGACCTCGTCGTCCCGCGCGGCGGCCTGGCCGTGCTGCTGGGCCGCAACGGCGCCGGCAAGACGACGACCTTGCGCACCATCATGGGCCTATGGAAGGCCAGCCGCGGGACGATCACGTTCGACGGCCGCGACATCACGAAGCTGTCCACGCCCGACATCGCCCGCGCCGGCATCGCCTACGTCCCGGAAAGCATGGCCGTATTTTCCGAACTGACGGTGCGCGAGAACCTGTATCTCGCCGCGCGCAACGGCCCGCTGGACGCGGCGCGCGTGGACTGGATCTGCGGCTTCTTCCCCGCGCTGAAGAAATTCTGGAACTACCCGGCGGGCAATCTGTCGGGCGGCCAGAAGCAGATGGTGGCCATCGCCCGGGCCATCGTCGAGCCGAAGAAGCTCCTGCTCGTGGACGAGCCGACCAAGGGCCTCGCACCCGCCATCGTGCAAAGCCTGATGGCGGCATTCCGCGACCTCAAGGACACGAGCACGACCATCCTGCTCGTCGAACAGAATTTCAACTTCGTGCGCACCCTGGGCGACAGCGTGAGCGTGATGGACGACGGCCGTGTTGTCCACGCGGGCCTGATGCACGACCTGGCACACGACGAGACCTTGCAGCAGCGCCTGCTGGGCCTGTCGCTCGACTCCCACCAATAGGACAACGATGAGTGCAACCTTACCTATTGCGCAGCAGGCGGACACCCCGCTGCCGGCGGCACGGCGCGACCTCGCCCCGCTGCTGCTCGTGCCGGCCGTCGTGCTGGCGGCGCTGCCCTGCATGAGCCTGCCGACCTGGGTCACCCTGACGGTGGCCGGGCTCGCGATGGGCATGATGATCTTCATCATGGCCAGCGGCCTCACGCTGGTGTTCGGCCTGATGAGCGTGCTGAACTTCGGCCATGGCGCCTTCGTCTCCGTCGGCGCATTCACCGCGACGTTCGTGCTGCTGCCGATGCGCGGCTGGCTCGAGATGGATTCACTGCTCGCCAACCTCGGCGTGCTGGGCCTCGCGGTCCTCCTCGCGATGGTCGTGACGGCGCTGCTCGGCTGGGCGTTCGAACGGGTCGTCATCATGCCCGTCTACGGCCAGCACCTGAAACAGATCCTGATCACGATGGGCGGCATGATCGTGTCCGAACAACTCATCAACGTGATCTGGGGCGCCGAGCAGATCGCCCTGCCGCTGCCGGCCGCGTTGCGCGGCGCCGTGTTCCTGGGCGAGGCGGCCATCGAGAAATACCGGCTGCTGGCGGTCGTCGTCGGCGTCGTCGTGTTCGCCGCGATGTTCGTCACCCTGAACCGCACGAAGATCGGCCTCTTGATCCGCGCCGGCGTCGAGAATGGCGAGATGGTCGAGGCGCTGGGCTACCGCATCCGCCGCCTGTTCGTGGGCGTGTTCGCGGCCGGCTCCGCGCTGGCGGGCCTCGGCGGCGTCATGTGGGGCCTGTACAAGGAAACGCTGGTGGCGCACATGGGCAGCGAGATCATGGTGCTGACGTTCATCGTCATCATCATCGGCGGCCTGGGGTCCGTCGGCGGCTGCTTCATCGGCTCCCTGCTGATCGCGCTCGTCGCCAACTACGCCGGCTTCCTGGCGCCGAAGGTGGCGCTCGTCTCGAACATCGTGCTGATGATCGCCGTCCTCCTGTGGCGCCCGGCCGGCCTGTACTCGAAAGGACGTCATTGACATGCTGACCCGGCTTCTCTCCGGCGACCTGCCGCGCAGCCGCGCGCTGACCGCCCTCCTCGTCGTCATCCTGCTCGGCCTGCTGTTCGCGCCGTTCCTCTTTTCCGGCGCGCGCCCGCTGAACACGGCGGCCACGATCTGCGTCTACATCGTGCTCGTCGCGTCGTACGACCTGCTGCTCGGCTATACAGGCATCGTCTCGTTCGCCCACACGATGTTCTACGGCATCGGCGCGTACGGCGTCGGCATCGCACTGGCCAGCGTGGACGAGCCGACGTGGGGCGCCATCGTCACGGGCATCGTCGCCGCGCTCGCGCTGACCGTGGTCCTTGCGTTCGTCATCGGCCTGTTCGCCCTGCGCGTGCGCGCCATCTTCTACGCGATGATCACGCTGGCCGTCGCGTCGTCGTTCTCCGTGCTCGCGTCGCAGCTGTCCGACTTCACGGGCGGCGAGGACGGCCGCACGTTCAGCGTGCCGGAAGTCCTGTCGCCGGGCTTCACGCTGATGGAAAACGACCTGTTCGGGCGCAGCGTCGACGGCAAGCTGGTCACCTATTACGTCGTGTTCGCGGGCTGCCTCGTGCTGTTCCTGTTCCTGCTGCGGCTCGTGAACTCGCCGTTCGGCCGCGTGCTGCAGGCGATCCGCGAAAACGAGTTCCGCGCGGAGGCGCTCGGCTACCGCACCGTCGTCTACCGGATCTGGGCCAACGTGCTGGGCGCCGTCGTGGCCGCGCTGGCCGGCGCGCTGATGGCCCTGTGGCTGCGCTACGTGGGCCCCAAGACGAGCCTCGGCTTCGAAGTGATGACGGACATCCTGCTCATCGTCGTCATCGGCGGCATGGGCACGATGTATGGCGCGGTCGTGGGCGCCACGCTGTTCATCCTCGCGCAGAACTATCTCAAGACCCTGATGGGCCAGGCCTCCGGGATGCTGTCCGGTGCCCCGCTGCTGGCCGCCGCGCTGCATCCGGACCGCTGGATGCTGTGGCTCGGCATGCTGTTCATCCTCTCCATCTACTTCTTCCCGATCGGCATCGTCGGCAAGCTGCGGATGCGCCGTCGCGCACGCTGAATCACACTACGTCGGTGGGCACGGGATGCCCACCGACTACGGTCGCAATAGCGTGGAGTCGGCTCCCCGTTCCCACGATGCAGCTCCGAAGTCCCTCCACACACCACCGCCCGGACCGCGTATCGGTACCTCCGTTTTGTCCAGGCTGTTCGTTAGCTTAAAATCAAGGGTCGTTATCATCCGACTCATAAGATGGGCCCATTCATATTTCATGAAAGGGCTTCCATGAAACCCGTAAAAACCTTGTTCGCGACAGCCGCGCTGTCGCTGGCCGCATTGGGCGCGACGACCGCGCGGGCGGCCGGGGTCGAAGTGCTCAACGAAGGATTCGACGACGTGGCGGGCCTTGCCGGATGGGCCCAGGTTAACCACAGCGTGCCGGCCGGCAGCGCGTGGTTCCAGGGCAACCCGGCGCTGTTCCCCGCCCAGTCCGGCGCGCCCGACGCCTATGCGGCCGCCAACTTCCTCAGCGCCGCGAACGGCAGCGGCAGCGTCGACAACTGGCTGATCACGCCGGTGCTCGACCTGTCCGGCACCACGGTGCTGAGCTTTTACACGCGGCACGATGCCCTGCCCGGCTTCAACGACCTGCTCGAAGTGCGTTACGCGGCGGGCACGGGCACCGACATGGCCGACTTCACGACGCTGCTGACGACGATCGGCGGCACGGCCGGCTACCCGACGGACTGGCAGCAGTTCACGGCGACCATCACGAACAGCGGCAACGGCCGCTTCGCATTCCGCTACCTGGGACCGGCCGATACCCTGAACTATGTCGGCCTCGATACGGTCTCGGTAGTGACGGCGGTGCCGGAGCCCGTGCACTGGATGATGCTGGCGCTGGGCCTGGGCATGATCACCCTGCTGCGCCGCCAGTCACGCCTTTGAACCGGAGGAAGCCATGTCCAAGGAAAAACTGCTCACCATCGGCACGCTGGCCGCCCTGTGCGTGCTGGCGGCCTTTTCGATGCACGCCAGGGCCGCGGGCCAGGAGGGCATGGTCGTCGTGCGCGATCCGCAGACCGGCCAGTTGCGCGCGCCGACGGCCGACGAGCTGAAGGAACTGCGCGCCAGGGCACCGGCCAACGCCGGCCTCGCCGCACCCCGCGCGCAAGGTACGATGAGCCGCCGCGACGGCTCGCGCGGCGTGCGCCTCGGCGAGAAAAGCATGGTCTACGAAGTCGTCACGCGCGGTCCCGACGGCAAGCTGACGAGCGAATGCGTGCAGGGCCAGACACTGGACCACAACCCGGACCACATCCACGGGGAGCCGAAGCATGAAAGCCGTTGAATCGTCGCGCCTGCAACGGGCCCTTGGCGCCCTCGCCGGCATCGCTGCCGCCTGTGCATTCACCTTCGGCGCGGCCGCCCCGGCCCAGGCCGCGGCCACCATCGTGATCGTCAACCTGAACGCGCCCGGCGTCGGATTCAACGACGCCACCCCGGTCGCGCCCGTCGGCGGCAATACCGGCACGACGCTTGGCGAGCAGCGCCTGAACGCATTCCGGCGCGCGGCCGACATCTGGGGCGCGACGCTCACGAGCAGCGTGCCGATCCGCATCGGCGCGTCGTTCGAGCCGCTGTCGTGCACGGCCACGAGTGCCGTCCTCGGCGCGGCCGGCGCCAACGAGGTCTGGTCCGACTTCCCCGGCGCGCCGCGCACGTCGACGTGGTATCCGAGCGCCCTGGCCAGCAAGCTGGCGGGCCAGGACGTTGCGACGCCGGGCGAGCCGCACATCATCGCCCGCTTCAACTCGCGCCTCGGGCTGTTCCCCGACTGCCTGCCCGGCTCCGGCTTCTACCTCGGCCTCGACGACCAGTTCGGCAGCCAGATCGACCTCGTCACGGTGCTGCTGCACGAATTCGCGCACGGCCTCGGCTTCCAGACGTTCACCGACGACGAGACGGGCGCCGAGATCCAGGGCATCCCGTCGATCTGGGATTACTACCTGCTGAACAACCGCACGGGCAAGCTGTGGGTGGAAATGACGGACGCCGAACGCGCCGCGTCGGCCGTGTCGTGGCGCGGGCTGTCCTGGAACGGGCCCATCGTGACGGCGGCCGTGCCGCAGGTGCTGGACCCGGTCTCGAACCTGGCCGTCAGCGGCGCCGCCGCCGGCACCGCCGCGGGCAACTATGCAGTGGGCGATGCGTCGTTCGGCCCGCCGCTGTCCAATCCGCCCGTCGCCGGCCAGCTGATGCCCGTCGTCGATCAGTCCGCCGGCACGGGCCTCGCCTGCGATCCGCTGAATGCGGTGAACCGCCTCGCCGTGCGCGGCAACATCGCCCTCGTGGACCGCGGCACGTGCGACTTCGTCACCAAGGCGCGCAACGTGCAGGCGGCGGGTGCGCTGGGCATGGTCGTGGCGGACAACCAGCCGGGCGACGTCGGCGGCATGAGCGGCAACGACGCCAGCATCACGATTCCGTCCGTGCGCATCACGCAGGCCGACGGCATCCGGCTGAAGGCAGCGCTGGAGCGCCGCTCGCGCACGCAATCGGGCGTCGTGGCCGGCCTGGGGCTCGACACGACGCGCCTGGCCGGCACGGACGGCGCGGGCCGCATCCTGATGTACACGCCGACCACGTACTCGCCGGGCTCGACCGTGTCGCACTACACGACGGAGGCCAAGCCGAACCAGTTGATGGAACCGGCGATCAACACCGACCTGACGCACGAAGTGACGCCGCCGCGCGACCTGACCTACCCGCTGCTGCGCGACATCGGGTGGTGACGTAAACGACAAAGGGCCGCTCACACCGGGGTGGCGGCCCTTGCGTCCGGAGGGGCGGGAGTTATGCGCCCTTCGACTCGTGGTTCTTCACGCCGGCGAGGATCTCTTCCTTGGCCGCGTCCGGGCCTTCCCAGCCTTCGACCTTGACCCACTTGCCCTTTTCCAGGTCCTTGTAATGCTCGAAGAAGTGCTGGATCTGGCGCAGGGTCAGTTCCTGAACGTCTTCGACCTTTTGCAGGTGCGCGTAGACCGGCAGGATTTTTTCGACCGGCACGGCCAGGATCTTCGAGTCGCCGCCGGCTTCGTCCGTCATCTTCAGCACGCCCAGTGCGCGGCAACGCACGACCACGCCCGGGATCAGCGCGAACGGGGTGATGACCAGCACGTCGCACGGGTCGCCGTCGTCGGCGATCGTGTTCGGGATGTAGCCGTAGTTGCACGGGTAGTGCATGGCGGTACCCATGAAGCGGTCGACGAAGATCGCGCCGGATTCCTTGTCCACTTCGTACTTGATCGGGTCGGCGTTCATCGGGATTTCGATGACGACGTTGAAGTCGTTCGGCACATCGCGGCCGGCGTTGACGTTATTCAGGCTCATGGATAGTCCTTGGTTGCTGGGGAAACAATAAAAGGTCGATTATAACGAATCGCCTTGGGCTTGTGCGCCGCACAAGGTCGCGTAAGCACCGAAATGCCCGCCGCAACAGGCAGTCTGTTGGTCCGGCCCACACACACGGCAGCACAGTGTTGGCGGGGTCCCGCCCCGGCAGGCCTCTTTTGCCACGGGAATCCCCCGATCGCGGGATGGCACGCCTCCTGCTGGATGGTCGTCGACGGGGCAGCCGCCCGCGTCACCAACCCGAGGGGAACGATATGAACATCCAGAAACACATGGAAGCCATCTTCATCGCGACACTGGCCATCGCCGGCGCCGGATCGATCGTCATCGACCGCCTCCCGGATGCCCGGGCAACGCCGGCCGTCCCGGTCGCGAACAGCATCGGCACGCCGGGCCACATGGCCGTGATCATCGTGCGCGGCAAGCGCGACGCACACCGCGCGTGACGGTCACAGCACCGTCGCCAGCGCGCACAACCGGTAATGCCTGTCGGCCTCTTCGCGCTGGCCCAGCGCCTCGTGCAGCTGCGCCAGTTTCAGGTGGGCTTCGCGCACCATGTGCGGCTCGGTGGCGTCGGACAGCGCCTGCTCCAGGTAGCGCTGGGCCTTGCCCCACAGTTTCTGGCGCAGGCACAGGGAACCCAGCGTCAGTTCCAGTTCCGGATCGTTCGGATGGGCGCGCAGCCAGGTTTCGCAATTTTCGATCTGCGCCAGCAGCGTGGCCGAACCTTCCGGACCGGCCGCCTCGCGGTAGGCGCGCACGACGCGCTCGTCCCAGCCGGCTTTCAGGGCATCCTCGACGATGCCGCGGGCGTCGTCGTGCAGGCCGCGCGCATTCAGGGCAGCCGCGGCACGCGCCGCGATGGTCGGTTTCACCCGGTCGCCGGCGGGGACGCCGGCCCACACGCGGCGGATCGATTCGGCGTCGTGGCCGCCTTCGGACAGCAGCGCGTCGTAGGCCAATTCGCGCAGGCGCGCGGACAGCGCGGGGTGCAAGGCGTTGCGCTTGTCGAGGATGCGCACCAGACGCAGCACCTCGGGCCAGTTGCGCGCCTGCTGGTTGGCCTTCATGGCCCATTGCAGCGCGTGGATATGGCGCTGGCCGCTGGCGTTCAGTTCGGCGACGGCTTCCAGCGCGCCTTCCGGCTTGTGGTCGTCGACGAGCAGTTCCGTGACCGTCATCAGGCGCGCCGTCTTGAGGGACTGGTCGTGCACGATGCCCGCGAGCCAGGCATCGCGGCGCGCCGGTTCGCGCATGCGGTGCGCGGCGCGGGCGCCGATCAGCGCGGCGAGGCCGGCGTTCTCGGGTAGGTCGGCGGCGCGCATGGCGGCCTTCTCGGCATGGCCGAAGCGGCCTTCGAACAAGGCTTTCAACGCTTCGCGCAGACCGCGATTCGCTTCGCGTTCACGCTTGCGGTAGCGGTACTGGGCCACGCGCTCGGGCATGCCCAGCGTGGCACGCACGGCGCGGACGAGGCCGTACAGCACGAGGAACAGCAGGAACGCCAGCACGACGAACAGGTTCAGCGACAAGTCGATCCGGTGCGGCGGATAAAAAAAGACGACGTTGCCGGGATTGAAGCGCGCGGTCACGGCGATGCCGATCGCCGCAGCCATCAAGGCGACTAACCAGAGTAATAAACGCATCGTTCAGGCCCCGCGCTTCACGGCTTCGATTTGTAATTGCGCACGGCGTTCAGGCTCTCCGACAAGTCGGGCACGTCGATGGTGACGTTGTTGGCCTGCACCTGGCGCAGCAGGGCCTGCGCGGCCTGCGTCGAGCGTGCCTTCGTGTCGAAGTACTTCACGAGCTGCTGCTGTGCGGTATTGATGTCGTCGCGGAACGTGCCTTCGTTGCGCGACAGCAGCGCCAGGCGCGCGTTCAGCAGGCGCAACTTGAGGTTCTCGCGCACGAAATACGATTCGCTCGGCGACAGCATCAGCGCATCCGGATTGTCGACCGTACGCACGCGGATCAATTGCCGGATGTCGTCCCACATCTCGTGGCTCCAGTTGCGCCACGTCTCGACGGCGCGCTGGGCCAGTGTCCGCTCGGCCGGCGCCGCCGTTTTCCCGGCGGCGGGCGCGTTGACGCGCGACGGCGCGATCGGCTCGGCCGGCTTTTCGTCGGACAGCAGCGGCAGATTGTCGATCTGCGAGATGACGTTGTCGAGGCGCAGCGCCATGCCGGGCTGGTCGACGGACGGCAGCGCCTTCAGTTTCTCGATGTCACGCGCAATGGCGCGGCGGATCGTGATGAATTGCGGCTTGTCGGAGCGCGATAGGGACCGGTCGGCGTTCTGCAGCGCGATCAGCGCGCCCTGCACGTTGCCGGCCAGCTGCAGCTGCTGGCTCGCGGTGGACAGCACCTGCTCGATCTCGGACAGCGCCCATTCGTCGCGGTTCTTCGAGATGTCCTGGTACATCTGCTCGAGCGCGGCCTGCTGGCTCTGCGCCTCGGTCTGGCGGTTTTCCAGCACGCCGACCTTCACCTGCAATTCCTTGGCCGTCTCCTGGATCTCGCGCACGGTCTGCGCCGTCTCGGCGTTCGAGGCATTGTCCTTTTGCAGCGTGCGCGCGACATCCTCGCGCAGCTTGTTGAAACGGCTGTGCGTGGAATACGTCTGGAGGGCAAGCAGGATGGCCAGCGCGAGGATCGCGACGTTCTGCGGCTTCTGCAGCAACCCGCCGACGCGGCCCCCCTCGGGAACGCGGGGCTCGCCCGGGCCCATCGGCGCCGGCGTCACATAGCTTTCCGGCGGAACGACCGGACCGCCCATGTTTGGTTTTTCTGGATTGTTGGGCAATTCGTTCATGCTCGTGATTGTAACGCGGCAAGCAGCCGCTCGTCGCCCGACCCTGTGAGCGTCACAGTGGTGAAACCGAGTGCGGAGGCCGTTTCCGCGATGCGGGCATGCGGAACGATCAGGCGCTGCCGTTGCAAATTTGCCACACTTATTCCACCGTCAAGCTGCTCGACGAGACCGGCCAGCCCGCGCAGGGCTTCCGAGCTCGTGATTATCCAGTCGTTCGGGCCGGCCAGCAAGGCACGCAGCGACGCGGCCAGGTCCGGCGTCAGCACGGGAACGGCACGGCGGTAGGCGGCAACGGTCTGGACCTCGATGCCGGCCGCGCGCAACGCATCCGGCAACACTTCGCGCCCCGTCTCGCCGCGCACGACGAGCACCTTGCGGCCCGCCAGCGCGGCCAGGTCGAGTGCCTGCAGCAGGTGTTCGGAATCACTGCGGGCCGGGTCGAGCGGCACATGGACGCGGTAACCGTCGCCGGCGATGCCGTGGCGGGCCAGCGCGGCCCGGCTGCCCTCGCCCACGACGGCGAGCGCCACCTCGGCCGGCCACGCCTCGAGATGGGCGAACGCGGCGTCGACGGCGTTGGGGGACACGAACGCGACCAGCGCATACTCGCGCAGGCGGGCGAGCGCGGCGCGCAGCGGGGTGGCATCAAGCAGCGGAGAAATTTCCAGCAATGGCAAGATGAACGGTGTGCGGCCGAGCGCCGCCACCGCGCGGGCCAACGGCTCGGCCTGCTGGCGCGGACGGGTGATGACGACCGCGTCAGGCATCGCCCGCGGCGGTCGCCTTGCATTCGGCGAGGATCCCGGCGGCGTCCTGCGCGGCCAGCTTCTGCGCCACCTGCTCGCCCACGGCTTCCGGCAACGCGGCCGGGCCGCTGGCGTCCGCGAACGCGCTGCGGCGGCCGTCCGGCGTGGCGACCATGGCGCGCAGGTGCAAGGTATCGCCGTCGACGGTCGCGTGCGCCGCCAGCGGGATCTGGCAGCTGCCGCCGAACACTTGCGACACTTTGCGTTCGGCCTGCACGGCCTGCGCGGTCGCCGTGTGGTTCAGCGGCGCCAGCAGTGCGCGGACGTCGAAACCGGCGGCATTGCCGGACAGGATCTCGATCGCCATCGCGCCCTGGCCGGCGGCCGGCAGGCTGTCTTCCGGCTCGAGGTAGGCACGGATGCGGCGCGTGAGGCCCAGGCGCTTGAGGCCGGCGGCGGCGAGGATGATCGCCGCGTAGTCGCCACGGTCGAGCTTGCCCAGGCGCGTGTCGAGGTTGCCGCGCAGCGGCTTGATCACGAGCTGCGGATAGCGCGCGGCGATCAGGGCCTGGCGGCGCAGGCTGCTCGTGCCGACGATGCTGCCGGCCGGCAACGCGGCCAGGCTGTCGACATCGTTGGAGACGAAAGCGTCGCGCGGGTCTTCGCGTTCGAGGATGGCGGCCAATTCAAAGCCTTCCGGCAATTCCATCGGCACGTCCTTGAGGGAGTGCACGGCCAGGTGGGCACGGCCGTCGGCCATCGCCACTTCGAGCTCTTTCACGAACAAACCCTTGCCGCCGACCTTCGACAGCGTCTTGTCGAGAATCTGGTCGCCGCGCGTGGTCATGCCGAGAATGTCGATTTGGCACTGCGGATATAATGCTGCGAGGCGGTCGCGCACATGCGTGGCCTGCCACATGGCCAGGCGGCTTTCGCGCGATGCGATAATCAGTTGCGCGGGAACGTGCTGCGTCGTGTCGTTGGAGTTCAAAACGGTTTCTTTCACTGTCGTTGCGCCCGGATCGGGCAGCGCCGGTTAAGCCCATACCTGAGATCACAAATTCTAGCATGGGCCTACCCGCAGGCCATGGCAAACCGCCAGCGCGCCCCGCAGGACCTTTGGTAATACCGATTCGTTGTATCTGCAGTTTCAACAATTCAACCATGGTCGATATGGACAATCCCGCTGCACTCTCCCCCCAACCGCCCGGCAACGTCGACAAGGACGCGCCGCTGAAAGAAGACATCCGCCTGCTCGGCCGCCTCCTCGGCGACGTGCTGCGCGACCAGGAAGGCGAAGCCGTGTTCGACGTCGTCGAGACGATTCGCCAGACCGCCGTGCGCTTCCGTCGCGAAGACGACGAGCAAGCCGGCACCGAACTCAAGACGCTGCTGGCCAAACTGTCGCGCGAAGAGACGAACTCCGTCGTGCGCGCCTTCTCGTACTTCTCGCACCTGGCCAACATCGCGGAAGACCAGCACCACATCCGCCGCCGCCGCGCCCACCTGCTGGCCGGTTCGAAGCCGCAACCGTCCAGCGTCGCCTACGCCCTCACCCGGTTGAAGGACGCCGGCGTCGCGCAGAGTGCGGTGGAGGCTTTTCTCCGCGAAGCCCTGATCGCGCCCGTGCTGACGGCGCACCCGACCGAAGTCCAGCGCAAATCGACTCTCGACGCCGAGCACGACATCGCCCGCCTGCTGGCCGAGCGCGACCTGCCGCTGACGCCGAAGGAACGCGCGCGCAACCTGCAACTGCTGCAGGCCCGCATCGCGACGTTGTGGCAGACCCGCATGCTGCGCTACGAAAAACTGACGGTGGCGGACGAGATCGAGAACGCCCTGTCCTACTACCGGACGACATTCCTGCGCGAGCTGCCGGCCGTGTACGACGACGTCGAGGAAGAGATCGCGGCGCAGTACGGCATGGCGGCCGCCGGCCTGGACGACGCGGCCTACATGCAGATGGGCAGCTGGATCGGCGGCGACCGCGACGGCAACCCGAACGTCAACGCCGCGACGATGCAGCGCGCGCTCGTGCGCCACTCGACGACCATCTTCGATTTCTATCTCGACGAAGTGCACGCGCTGGGCGCGGAGCTGTCGCCGTCCACGCTGCTCGTGTCCGCGAGCCCCGCGCTGCTGGCGCTGGCCGATGCGTCGCCCGACCACTCCCCGCACCGCAGCGACGAGCCGTACCGCCGCGCGCTGATCGGCGTCTACGCCCGCCTCGCGTCGACGGCGCGCGAACTGGGCGCCACCAACATCCTGCGCAAGGAAGTGGGCCATGCGGACGCGTACCGCGACGCATCCGAATTCCGCGCCGAGCTGCAGGTGCTCGTCGATTCGCTGAACGAAAACCACGGCGCGATCCTCGCCGTGCCGCGCCTGAACGGCCTCGTACGCGCCGCGCGCATCTTCGGCTTCCACCTCGCCTCGCTCGACATGCGCCAGAGCTCCGACGTGCACGAGAAAGTGCTGGCCGAGCTGTTCGCGCGCGCGGGCGTGGAAAGCGATTACGCCGCGCTGTCCGAGGACGCGAAAGTCAGACTGCTGCTGGACGAACTGGCGCAGCCGCGCCTGCTGTACACGCCGTACGAAAGCTATTCGGACATCACGAATTCCGAACTGCAGATCCTGCGCACGGCGCGCGAGATCCGCAAGCGCTACGGCACGCGCGCGATCCGCAACTACATCATCTCGCACACGGAAGAAGTGTCCGACCTGCTGGAAGTCCTGCTGCTGCAAAAGGAAACGGGGCTCTTCCGCCCCAGCGAGAAGCAGAGCGACGCGATGGTGATCCCGCTGTTCGAAACCATCCCCGACCTGCAGCGCGCGGCCGAGATCATGGGCACGTGGATGGCGCTGCCGATCGTATCGGACGTGATCGAGCGCCAGGGCCGCCTGCAGGAAGTCATGCTGGGCTATTCGGACTCGAACAAGGACGGCGGCTTCCTGACGTCGAACTGGGAGCTGTACCAGGCCGAGCTGAAGCTGGTGAAGGTGTTCGCGGACGCGAACGTCAAGCTGCGCCTGTTCCACGGCCGCGGCGGCACGGTGGGCCGCGGCGGCGGTCCGAGCTACGACGCGATCCTCGCGCAGCCGCCGGGCACCGTCAACGGCCAGATCCGCCTGACGGAACAGGGCGAGATCATCTCGTCGAAGTTCAGCAATCCGGAAATCGGCCGCCGCAACCTGGAACTGCTCGTCGCCGCGACCTTGGAAGCGGGCCTGATGCCGCACGACGCGGACCGCGAACAGATCGAACGCCTGTCCCGCTTCGAGCCCGTGATGGCCGAGCTGTCGCAGCGCGCCTACAAGGCGTACCGCGACCTCGTGTACGAGACGCCGGGCTTCACGGACTACTTCTTCGCCGCCACGCCGATCGCGGAAATCGCGGAACTGAACCTCGGTTCGCGCCCGGCGTCACGCAAGTCGACGCGCCGCATCGAAGACCTGCGCGCGATCCCGTGGGGCTTCTCGTGGGGCCAGTGCCGGTTGCTGCTGCCGGGCTGGTTCGGCTTCGGCGCCGCCGTCTCCGGCTGGCTGGCGGAAGGCGACAGTGACCAGCGCCTGGCGCTGCTGCGCGAGATGGGGGAGCACTGGCCGTTCTTCGCGACGCTGCTGTCGAACATGGACATGGTGCTGGCCAAGACCGACCTCGCCATCGCGTCGCGCTACGCGGAACTGGTGCCGGACGCCGATCTGCGCGAGCGCATCTTCAAGCGCATCGCGGCCGAGTATGCGGAGACGCTGCATTGCCTCACGCTCGTCACGGGCACGAAGGAACGCCTCGTGAACAACCCGCTGCTGGCGCGCTCGATCCAGAACCGGTTTGCGTATCTCGATCCGCTCAATCACTTGCAGGTGGAGCTGATCCAGCGGCATCGCGCGCTGTCGGCCGAGGAGAAGGTCGACGAGCGGGTGCACCGCGGCATCCATCTCTCCATCAACGGCGTGGCGGCCGGGTTGCGCAACACGGGCTGACGGACCGCCCGCCCATCGTCCGGCGGTTCACCCCGAACCGCCGGGCTCCCGCCGCCTGAACGTCTCGCGCAGGAAGTCGACGAACGCCTTGACCTTCGCCGCGCGCAGGTGCTGCCGCTGGAACAGCACCGAGACGTCCGGCCCGGCGGCGGCGTAATCCGCCAGGACGGGAACGAGAACACCTCGTGCTATCTTGTCCTGCACGGACAACGACAAGACCTGGATGATGCCGCCCCCGGCCACCGCGGCCGCCACCAGCGTTTCGACGTGATCCGTGCCGAAGACACCGCGCAGCGCCAGCGGCGCGGGCTGTCCATCCCGTTCGAAGAACCACGGGCGGATGCGACGCGATTTCGGATAAACGAAGTTCAGGCAGTCGAACGTCGTGAGATCGTCGGGCGACTGCGGCGTGCCGCGTCGTGCCAGATAATCCGGCGCGGCACAGCAGACATAACGCGTCGTCGCCAGGGTTTGTGCGACGAGGTACGTATCGGGCAGGTTCCCGATCCGCACGAGGACGTCGATGCCCTCCTCGACCATGTCGACGAAGCGGTCGTTGGCCGTCATCCGGACCGTGATATCCGGATAGTCGCGGAAGAACAGCGGCAGCGCCGGCGCGACAATCAGGTCGCCAACGATGCCCGGCATGTCGACCCGCAGGACACCGCTGGGCGTCGCATTCGACTGCCGCAGCGCGCTTTCGAGTTCATCCATGTCGCCCAGCAGCCGAACCGCGTTGTCGTAGCACTGGCGCCCCTCGTCGGTGAGGGACATGCGGCGCGTCGTGCGGTGCAGCAGCTTCACCTGAAAATGGTTCTCGAGCGACGCCACCTGGTTCGTCACCGAAGACGTGGAAATCCCCAGCCGGTCGGCCGCACGGCTGAACGCTCCAGCTTCCACGACGCAACAGAAGACTTTCAATGCATCCAGGCGGTCCATGCGTCCTCGTCCCGGCATGAGTGACAGGCGGGTATTGTAACAGTGGCAATCCGATTATCCACGAATCCGAAATTCTGCATTGGCGGCCGAGCCATTTTTCCGGCTGGGCATTTTTCCTACACTGGGTTCACTGGCGCTGCGATCGAAGCTGGTGCCAACCACAACCGCCCGAAAGGAAATATCATGAGCAACCCGACCACCATGCAAGCCGTTGTCCTGGCCGCGTACAACGAACCCCTCGTGCTGCGCGACGTCGCCCGTCCGGTCGCCGGTCCCGGCCAGGTCCTGGTCCGTGTCGCGGCGAGCGGCGTGAATCCGCTCGACACCAAGATCGTGGCCGGCAAGGCCGATCACGCACGCACCGTCCTGCCGGCGATCCTCGGCATCGACATGGCCGGCGTCGTGGAAGCCGTCGGCCCCGGCGTGGAAGGCTTCCGCCCCGGCGACGAGGTCTACGGCATGACGGGCGGCATCGCGGGCGTGCAAGGATCGCTGGCGCAATACGCCGCAGTCGATGCCGACCTGCTGGCACACAAACCGCGCAATATGTCGATGCGCGAAGCCGCGGCGCTGCCCCTCGTGTTCATCACGGCCTGGGAAGGCCTGGTGGATCGCGCCAAGGTCGGCGCGGGCATGAAAGTGCTGGTCCACGGCGGCGCGGGCGGCGTCGGCCACATCGCCGTGCAGATCGCCCGCGCTTTCGGCGCCGACGTGTATGCGACCGGCTCGGCAAGCCAGCGCGAGACCATCGAAGGATACGGCGCCACCGCGATCGATTACCGCACGCGCACCGTGGACGACTACGTGGCGCAGTACACGGACGGCGCAGGCTTCGACATCGTCTTCGACACGGTCGGCGGTGCCACCCTCGACGCCTCGTTCCGCGCCGCGCGCCTGTACGGGGGCCACGTCGTCAGCGCCCTCGGCTGGGGCACCCATGCGCTGGCGCCGCTGTCCTTCCGGGCCGCGACGTACTCGGGCGTCTTCACGCTGCTGCCCCTCATCAGCGGCAAGCGTCGCGCCGCGCACGGCGCCATCATGCGCGAAGCCACCCGGCTGGTGGAAGCCGGCAAGGTCAATATTCGCATCGACCCGACCGAGTACACGCTCGCCAACGTGGCCGACGCGCATCGCGCCATCGCCGACGGCACCGCCGCCGGCAAACTGGTCGTGTCGGTGGCCTGAGCAGGGGACACGTCGCGTCCGGGATCAGCGCCGCACCGAGATCCCGAACGCGAGGCTGAGCCCCAGGCAATCCCTGTTCACCAGCCACGCCACGCCCGTGTCCACGATCGCCTGTGCCCCGTGCCCGATCTGCGGCGCGGCCACTTCCGCGAAGCCGTGCAGCCTTCCGCTGAACGCTTTCCCGACTTCGCGATGCCGCTGGCCCTGTTCGTTTTCAGCGCGGCTCTCCAGGTTGTACGGCGCGCTCTCGCGACGGTCGTCAGGTTGAGTTCGCTCAAATGTCACTCAAGCATGAGCTTGAATAATTGCAAGGTTCCCCAGCGCAACGTTTGGGGTACCCACCGTACACAGAGCGTGAACATCCTGAAAGGGGTACGACCGATGGCTGATCCCGACATCGCAAGAACGTTCGCCGAAATTCAATACGTGCTGAGAGATCGCCACCGGCCGCTTCGCCTGCTTCTTGATGGAATGATCAAGGCCGGAAGAGAGTCGCTCCTGCCGCAACGAGTAATCGGTTACGAAGCGATCTGCGGCGGATTCAAATTCCGGATGCTGTGTGTGTCCGAGAACGCGACCCTGCCCCTCAAGAACTTCATCGGCGTCCCTGCCGAACTGCAAATCGTCACCGACCGCGGCCAGCTACGCCGTATATGCGGGCTCCTCACTGAGGCTGCTTCGGGCCAAAGCGACGGCGGGCTCGCCACGTATCAAATAGTCATGAGCGATGCGCTGTCGGTGCTGGAAAACAAATTCAACACACGTGTGTTCCGAGATAAAAGCGAACTGGATATCGTGCAGATACTGGTCGCCGAATGGCAGAAAAGTATGGGGGTTTTGGGAGCATCCTTCGATTTGGCAATCGACGCCAGCCTCGCCAATCGCCGTTTGCCCAAGCGCCAGTTCATCATGCAGCATAACGAGTCAGACGCGGACTTCGTCCGTCGATTGCTGCAACGACGCGGCATCGCCTGGTTTTTTCGTCCCGGGCTGACGACGGGAGCCGGGTCATCCGAAACCGGTCGGACGCCGTCAAGGATCGGACATACCTTGGTATTGTTCGCCGACTCGAGTCAACTCGATCAAAATGCCGCTGGGTTGGTGCGATTTCATCGCGACGATGCAACTGAGCAGCGCGACACCATCACCGGCTGGAGCGCGGTACGTGCGCTCCGTTCGGGGAGTACGTCATTATTCAGCTGGGACTACCTTCAGCCCAGCAATACGATGTTCATGACAGCCCAGGTACCGGCTCAGGCCGATCAGGGCGAACAAGGCAACCAACTGGCCGCCGGACTGGACGACTACCAGGTCGCAGCCCCGCACATCGGCGACAGTCCGCGCGATCTGTCGGACCTGAACGACGCGCAAATGGCTTACCACGAGTACGCCGCCAAATGGTTCAAAGGCGAAGGCAGCGTACGCGACCTGGCCGTCGGCGAGTGGTTCGGCCTGAAAGGCCATCCAGAAATCGACACCCATCCCGACAGCGAGCGGCAGTTCGTCGTCACATCCCAGCATATCGCTGCGGAGAACAACCTACCGGTGGACATTGGCGCACGTGTGGAGCGGCTCTTCGAACGCAGCGGCTGGGCCCGCGACACCACTGCGCAGCAGCGGACCGACGAAAACCGGACGCTGCGCTACAAGACAAGCTTCACGTGTGTTCGTAGAAGCATCCGCATCGTTCCACCTCGCCCCGTTCTTCCGCGCCCGCAGCTGCAGTCGGCAATCGTCGTCGGCCCCGAGAACGAAGTTGTGTGGTGCGACTCACTGGGCCGTGTCAAAGTCCGCTTTCTGGCCACGCGCCGGGAAGAGCATGCCCATGCGGCGGGTGCCGGCAGTTCCGATTCCGATCGCGACTCGGCCTGGGTCCGTGTCTCGTCCAGTTGGGCCGGCAATGGTCTCGGGGCTCGCCTCCTGCCCCCTGTCGGCACCGAAGTGCTGATTGAATTTGCAGGCGGCGATCCCGACAAGCCAGTCATCATCGGCCAAATGTACAACGGCGATTCACCTCCGCCCATGTTCGTCGGAGAGGACGCGTTGCCCGATACACGCTATCAGTCCGGCCTGCGCAGCCGGGAGATACGTGGCCGGCGCGGTAACCAGGTTCGGCTCGACGATACGACCGGCCAGATCAGTGCGCAGCTGGCCAGCGACCATGGCAAAACGGAGCTGAACCTTGGTTATCTCACTGAGCCGCGCCGAGAGAACGGTGCGCGGCCGCGCGGTGACGGCGCGGAATTACGCACCAACGAAGCGATTGCCCTGCGCGCGGCACGCGGTATCTTGCTGAGTGCCTGGAAACTGCTCGACGGCTCTGACAGCAAGGGTGCCCAGCTCGCACGCAACGAATACCTCGACCTGCTGCGCGAATGCGGTGAACTGTGCACTTCACTCGGCAACTACGCCGCAGAGCACAACGGCCTGGCGATCGATGCCAAGGAACAGGATGCACTGCGCGCGCGATTCAAGAATTGGGAGGACGGAAGCAACACCGCGCCCGAAGCCGCCGAGCCAAGAGAGCCCGTCATCGCGGTGACCTCACCAGCCGGCATCGGCTTCGCGAGCTCGAAGGCTATCGTCAGTTACTCGGCCACCAATGTCGACACAACCGCCCTGCAGCACCTGCAACTCACGGCGGGCCAACGCTTTGCAGTCAATGCCGGCAACGGCATCTCGCTCTTTGCCCGCGGCGCCGGACTCAGTGCGATCGCCCACGTCGGCAAACTGCTTGTGCAAAGCCAGCATGACGACATCGCTGTCAACTCGGCCAAGGACGTTCAGGTGACGGCCAGCGAAGGCGCGATCACGGTATCGGCCAAGACCATCCTCTTGGTCGCACAAGATGGATCATTCCTCAAGCTCGGGGATGGATCCCCGGTCCTCGGGAGCAAGGAGGCCCTCAAGTTCCACGGGCCCGATTTCATTTGGGATGGGCCGGAGACGATGACCGCGCAGTTCCCCACGTTCAAGAAGGACGGGACGGATCTCAAGTTCGAACCTCGACTCTACCCGCACCTCGACGGCGGCGTGCCGGCGGCCGGCTTGGCTTACGAGATCGAATCGGCGGCCGGCGGCGGCGCGGGTAGCACTGACGCTCAAGGGACCACCACGATCTTGAAGCACGACCAGATGCACGTTGCAAGCATTGATCTCAAGGAGGGAGGCCAGCCATGACTGACGCAAAGAGCGCTTCGCTTTACAAGAAACTGCCATTCAGCCGGGGGAAGGGAGAAGGCGTAACGTTACCGGGGCAAGGCAATAAGAAAATCGTCGGCGTCAGACACAATTTGCCCGGTTCGATCATTCTCGTGCATGGCGTGAACGATGTAGGGGTCAGTTACGACGCGGTGGAATCGGGTTTGTGCGAAGGGCTGGCGGAACGGCTGTGCGGCGAGCTGACGCCGGGTACATATCGAATGCCGCAAGCCGCCGACCGCGACAAACTGGAAGAAGACCCCGATGCCGTGTTCTACAAGCGCAAAATAGACGACGATACGCACAGCCCGATCATCCCTTTTTATTGGGGGTTTCGTGAGGAGTCCGCTTACGTCAACGACTGGAGGAAAACGCCACACGGTCAAGCAACGGACCGCTACGGGAACCGGTTAGATAGGGACTATTCGAAGGAAGGCGGGCCGTTCGCCAACGCGACATCGTCGCTCGCAGAGATGTGGAACCGCGGAAAGACCGATGCGTACAGCGTTCTGGATCGAGCATCGCACGATGCGACGCACCCCATCCTGAAAAATCCGGGCCGGCTTTACATGATCTTGGCGGCACGTCGGTTGGCGGCACTTATTTCGATGATCCGCGATTACGATGAGAACGAGACAGTGTCTATCGTCGCTCACAGCCAGGGATGCTTGCTCAGCCTGCTGGCGCAGGCGTTTCTGCTCGACCCAAAAATGCAGAACGAACAGCCAGGCGCGCGTCCTGCCGATACACTCATCCTGTGCAACCCACCCTACAGTTTGATCGATGAATTGCCGACGTCAGCAGCGCTTGTCAACGGCTATTCCGGCGAGGATGTGCAGATGACCGCAAACGGCGATCGCTACAAGTACATTACTGGCGGACAGACATTGCGGGCCCGTCTCATGACGCTGGCAAACATCGTGAACGGTGTGCACACCAAAAAGCATCAAACGCCGAAGATAGCGGAATTGGCCGATACAAAAAAACATGTTGGTGCGGTCGGCCCAAAGTGGGACGCGGCTAAGGACCGCGATAACCGCGGCAAGGTTTATTTATATTTTTCGCCTGAGGACATGACAGTCGCGTTTGCCGGTGTCGAAGGAATCGGCTGGCAGGGGGTGCCTGATTTCCTGCGGGGCCACCGTCTCCAAAATCGTGAGATTCCCTCACGTCCCGGGTTCAAGGATGCCTTAACACGGCAAGGCAATACAATAGGGGTAGCGACTCCCACAACTTACAGACCTCTTGCAGAATTAGGCGCTGGCTTTTTCCAGCGCGTTTTCACGCTGAAACGCCGGCCGGATTTTCGGAGCGGAAACTTCGTTATGGTCGGGCAGCCACCCCACGACTTTGCGTTGCGGGTTCCAGGCGAGGACGACCAAGGCCACACGGCCGCCAGTGACTCGTGGATGAGTAATCACTCCCTGCGCGAGCATTTGCCGACGGCAGGAGGTGCCCCTAGCGACGTGTCTCCCGAAGAGCGCGGCCGATTTGGTCTGCGCCGCATCACCGGCGAGGCCCTGCCGAAGCCGGTGGTGGCGAGCATGGGCGAAGGCGCGCTCCCTGACGAGAAATACCGCTATGGAGCGAGAGAAAACGTAGACCAAATTGACGCCGCGATCTCCGTGACCAGCAGATACGGCATCGACGGCCATCATTGGGAATGCATTGTTGATTCGTTCGGCATCGCCATGAATTTGCGCGGCTACCAACCGATCACAAGCCCGCGCCCAGACCTTCATGGCGCTAGAGTCGCCAAGCTGAACGAGCGATGCCGGGTGCTGACGGAAAAGCTAAACCACGAAAAGAAAGTCGAGGACAGGTGCGAGGTCAAGAGCGTCTACGTGTGCCTTGACGTCGGCTTTGAGCGTCCGCTCAATCCGTCCAAGCTGTTAATCGAGAGAACCGAAACGCCGAACGAGGCAAGATTGCGCTGGCAAAAGGCGAGCACGTCACGCTCGTTCCACAGCGCAATCTATGGCGGTCGCAAGAATCATAGTCAGGTGACCGCGTACGACGTAGCGATTGGGGGAGGCAAGGCACCGACGCATCCGCTGTTTTACAAGTACTTGTGCGCGGTAGCCGACTGGAGACTGAAAAAGCCACGCCCCCCCGAAAAGCCACGATCCGGAATTCTCGAATGGAAGGATTTTTTAGAACAGTTCGCAGACTACTGGGCAGACGAGCGTTCCTGGAGAAAAGAGCTGATCGAAGGTAACCAAATTTATTACTCAACCGGCAAATTGCCTACCAGCCTGCCACTCCCACCAGATGGGCTCCCGCAGTGCCTTGTCGTGGAATCGATGGATGGAACGATTGGGAAGGCTGAACGGGTAACGTCATGATCACATCAGCTATCAAACTGATCCGACAGCAGAACGAATATTGTCCAATACAGCCGTCCGTCTGATGTCTGCATCTCTCTTACGTCTTTAGTGCCTTCAATTGCGGCTCCAAGCAAACGGAGAAAATTATGAGTAAACCGTGGTGGCTTCTGGCAGTTTCATTAGGAATTGGACTCATACTCGGTGGGCGCTGGGTTCTGGTGGCACGCGAAGCGAACGCCCGGCAGCTCCAAGCGGTGGCTGCGGATGCACGGGCACGTGAACAGGCGGCAGCAGCCCATACGGAGCAAGGTCGGCGTGAATACGTTTTGGAGGTGATCAATCTGGGGGTCACCCTGGACAAGTACCGGCAGGGCAAACTTTGGGAGGCACTGCAATCCGGTAACCCGTACACGACGCTCCGCGAGCAAGACCCAAGAAAATATCCATGGACGATGTTTGACAAGCTTGGGCAGAGCGGCGGGCGAACTGGCGCCACGCTCGAAAATGGCGCCGGTTATACCGTCACGGAATGGGGCACGCCCGTGTTTAATGCCAGGCCGCCCGACAGGAGCAAGTATGCGGGAAACCCGCTTATGCCCGACATTGGAGTCGCCGCGTCGACGGAATCATCCGGGATGGCTACCAGCCTGTTCGTAGCCGGCGCGACACGGCTTGCCGAGCGGCCCGACCATATTCTCGACGACGTTTTCGATTTCTTCGACGCCAATCCTGACATACCGTACGTAGTATTGAACTCCGATGACGGCATGGATGTTCGTGACAGCTTTCGACCACTCGGCTCGCCACGACTCGTCAAGGATGGCTACTACGTCCCCGAAATGCCCGACTCGTCGGCTCTCTTCATCCTGGCCCGCCGCGAGCGCGTCGATCCAATCCGTCCTTTTGCGTACGAGGATATCGACGATTATCGGACGCCAATGGAGGTACTCAATCACGATGGGGTCGCGAGGCGTCTATTTTTGGGCTATCTCGATTTACAAAAATTGGTGCCGCGGGTCAACGACCCCAATTTTGCGGATAGCCGAACAGTGACCGCTGCCGAATGGCTCGAATACGCCGCCAAATTCAGCAAGCGCCCGGACATCCGCGGCACCGGCCAGATCAGCCTCCTGGACCGCGAGTTCAACGCGAAGCACCGCCCACCACTCGACTGGAAACCAACGCCGTGGTTCCCGATCCCGTGGAGCAAACTACAGCTCAATCAATTCGACAGCATGGCAACGCTCGGCTTCATCCACCGACCAGTTTTCGTCAAGACCACGGACGAACACGGCAAACCGCTCCCCCGGCGCGACGCGCGGCAAAAAGCATTAGTGGAAGGCCTGCAGGAAGCACTGCGCACGCTCCCCGAGACCGAGCGCGCCAAGGGCCCGGCGCGCGTGATCGCAGCCACGAACAATCAAACCGAGCAACTGGTCGCCCTCGAAGGCATGCTGCATCAATATGCCGCGCAAGGCGGTCCCGAAGTCGACAGCGGCAAACTGGACCAGTTCATCAACATCGACCGCCGCCTCGGCAATACCGGCGCCGCCACCTTGTTCATGCAGATGGCGATTGGCGTAATGGGCAGCTACCGTGCCGGCGGCCCGAGCCTCGCCGTCAACTTGCGGGATCCGCATGAGGCTACCTTCATTTTCATCAGCCCGCCTCCCGAAGAAAAACGTAAGGCGCAGCAAGAATCACGCGGTGACGTATTCCGGAGCATCAGATCGATGACGCCCCCTGCTGAGAGCGAGGCCGCGACGGCCGTCAAATAGATATCCTCACATTCGAGCAAGGATACCGGCATGAAAAACGTCATCAGACTGGGCGACGCTACGACCCACGGCGGCAAAGTGATCAGCGCCAGCGCGTCGCATTTCAAAGTTCACGGGATTCCAGTAGCCTGCGTGGGCGACACGTGCAGCTGTCCCATCCCTGGCCACTCAGGCTGCACGATCACCAGCGGTTCTCCGCACCACACAATCAGCGGCAAGCACATCGCTTTCGATGGCGACAGTCTGAGTTGTGGAGCGAAGCTGATCTCAAGCTTTCAGCATTTCAGCACAAAGATATAGCGTAAGTCGCCTACGACGTTAGCGTCTGACGGACACGCCAAACGCCAGGCTCAGCCCCGGCGTCTGGCGATTCACCCCATGCACGACCATCGCGTCGATCTGGCAATCCCTGTTCACCAGCCACGCCACGCCCGTGTCCATGATCGCCTGCGTCCCGTGCCCGATCTGCGGCGCGGCCACTTCCGCGAAACCGTGCAGCCGCTCGCTGAACGCCTTCCCCACCGACGCCGCGAACACGCCGTACGTAACGCCGCTATCGCGCGCCATGCCCGGCATCACGCCCAGCGACCAGTCGTGCCCGAGATCCCACTCCACCGGCAGCTCGACCGCGGGCCGGAACCCGCTGCCGCGCAGCGCCGCACTGCCCGTGGGCAGCGCCACCTCGGCGATCATCCCGACGGATGGCCGCATGCCGTCCTGGTCGGCGACGTGCCACTTCACACCGGCGGACAGATCGGCCCAGCCCGCACTGACCGTGTGCGCGCCGGACGCGGGGTCGCTCGCGTGCTCGATCGTGCGCCCGTCCGTCTCCACGCGCAGTTCGAACGCGTCGGCCACGCCGATGCGCAGCAGGGTCGGCGTCGTGAGCGTGCGCACGTGCGCGTCAAGGTCGCGCTGGCGGTCCCATTGCACGCCCGTCTCGAGCTGGACGCGGTGGCTGCCCACCACCTGGCTCGAGTTGGCGATGTTGGGACGGTCGGGGTTGATGGTGTCGTCGTCCGCATGGGCGGCCGGGACGGACAGGACGCCTGCCAGCAGGCAGGCCAGGGAAGCGGAGCGGATCGAAGTTTGCATACCGACAGTATGCCAAGACCGGGCCGGCGCGGCCCAACCTGTCTACATCGTAATCATTGCAGGGCCAGGCGCGCGGCCCCGACTGGCGGCAGCGGCGCGCGCGGCGGCCGGATCGGACAACGCCAGGATGCCGCCGACGCTGTGCAGGTAAGCGTCAACGTCCGGCTTCACCTTGTCGACGGCCGCGCGGATCGCAGGATCCTTCACCTGCCTGTCGAGGTTCGCCATCATCTCGTGGAACTGGGCCGTGTGTTCGGCGGCATCGCGTGCGGCCGAGTCGGCATCGCCCGCCAGCAGCGCGGCCAGCACGGCGGCGCGGAGGGCGTCATGCGCCTGGTCGGCCTGCATCTGGTGGCGGATGGCGCTGCCGTTGCCGGTGATGGCGTCCACGGCGCCGTCGAGCTGTCCGACGGCCAGTTCGCCGATGCCGCCGACCATCACGACGAAGGCGATGGCGGTGACGTTCCAGGCCAGCATGGGATACTCCTTCAGCGGCGCACCGACAGGCCCAGGCCGATGCCCAGGTCCGGCGTGCGGCGGTTCAGGCCGCGGCTCACCGCGGCGTCCAGTTGGATGTCGTTCGTGACCAGCCAGGTCACGCCGGCGTCGAAGACCGCCTGCGTACCGCCGCGGTTGGCGCGGGCGATCCGCGGCGCGGCCAGTTCGACGAAGCCGTGCAGGCGTTCCGTGATGTCGCGGCCGACCGTGGCGGCGAGGATGCCGTAGCCGCGGCGGGCGCCACGCTCGTCGTTGTCGGTCCCGACGCCGGGCATGATGCCGATTTCGACGCCATTCGCCAGCTCCCACTCGGCGGCGACACGCAGCGACGGGCGCACGCCGGCGCCCCGCAACGCCTTGCTGCCGCTGGGCAGGTCCGCGTGCAGCAGCCAGCCCAGCGACGGGGTGGCGCCATCCTGGCCGGCCGTGTGCCATTTGATGCCGACGGACGTGTCGGCGTAACCGGTCATCGTCGCGCCGCCCGCGTGCTCGATGGTGCGGCCGTCCGTTTCGAAGCGCAGTTCCATCGTCTCGCCGAGGCCGATGCGCAGCAGGGTCGGCATGGTCAGCGTGTGTACCGTGGCGCCGCCGGCGCGGTCGCGCTCCCACTGCAGGCTCGTTTCCAGCTGCAGGCGGCCTTTGCCGACGACCTGGCTCGATTCGACGACGTCGGGACGGTCGGAGGTCATCGTGTCGTCAGCGCCGGCCGATGCGGCGAGCGGCAGGCCGCAGACGGCGGCTAACAAAAGGGAAGAAAAGCGATCCATGCGGATATTCGGAACAGTCGATGTGCCCAGTATCCGCAAGCTGGCTCAGCAATACCAGACGGATTGTGAATTTCTCGATAGAACCATTTTTCGTTTGATAACTTGTGTCGGGGCGGCACAACACAGCTTGCCGGACCGCCATGTCGAACGCCGTGCATCAGCCCTGGAAAGAAATGCGATGACCAGGGCGCAACGGAATGGCGATGAGCGCCAGCACGAGGCACAGCGCGGCCATCAACCACCATGCGGGTGCGAGATTCGAGAGATGCTCGCGCAGCAGTCCGGCAACGAGCGGCAGGATCGCCGCCAGCAGATAGCCGCCGCCCTGGACGAAACCCACGATGGCACCGGCATCCGCCGGGTTATCGCCATGGTCCATCGCGACGATGAGCGACAGGGGGAACAGGGCACCGATGCCGAACCCGGCCAGCAGTGCCGCCGGCCATGCGAGCGCGGCCGGGGCGACGGACAAGCCGAGCATCCCCGCGAGGAGCGCGCCGATCGCCAGGAGCAGCACCACGCGCCGGTCGGGCGTCCGGCCGACCACGGCGGACACGGCGATCCCTGCCGCCACTTCCGCGCAGGTCAGGGCGCCAAGCAACGCCCCCGCCGCTTCCGGCGACCAGCCGAGCTGGGTGTAAAACGGCGGCAACCACGCCAGTACCAGGGTATAGGCGCCGGTGCCCAGGCCGAAAAAACCCAGCAGGAGCCAGCCGCGCGGCTTCCGGTGGACCGGGCGCCGTGCCGTGGGCACAGGAAGTACGTCGGGTCGCGACGTGGCCAGGCACCAGGCCGCCAGTCCCACCAGGGCGGGAAACACCCATACGCCCAGGGCTGCGGTCCAGTCCATGCCTTGCGCCAGCCATGGACTGGCTGCGCTGGAGATCATCGCCCCGCCCATGATTGCCGTCGAATAAATCCCCATCACCGTTGCCGTGTGCCCTCCCGCGCGGTGCCGGATCACCATCGGCATCAAAGCCTGGACCAGCGCGATACCGATGCCGCCTGCGATCGCCGTCGCGAGTAACGCCGTGGGGCCGCTCCACACCCAGCGTCCAAGGCAGGCCAGCACGACGAGCAGCACGCCGGACGCGATGCCCCGGCGCGCGCCGAATACGGCTTGCAGACGGGACGCGCCCAGCATGCACACGCCCATCAATGCGACCGGAAGCGTGGTCAGCAGGCTGGCCCCGGTATCGCCCAGCCCCGTCTCGCGCTGGATCACGTCGAGCAGGGGTCCGATCGTCGCCATCGTGGGACGAAGATTGATTCCAACGAGCACTACCGCTGCCGGAAATGCAAATGCGCCGCGTGGTTTTACCATGATGAATTCCTGGAAGCGTTCGGCGCTTGGCTGCGCCATCGGCATTCCATATAATTTGATGTGAAGATATTTTATCTCTACATCAAGATACTTGCAAACATGGACAGAGCGCAGAAAGCAGCGGAACAATGGGCGCGCGAACGCCCGGATCTCGACGTGGGACCCATGATCCTGTTGGGACGACTGGGCGAAGCGGGCGTGGTGATCATGCGCGACCACCTCAATCCGCTATTCGCGCGCTTCGGCTTGCAGCCGGGCGAATTCGACGTGCTGGCAACGCTGAGGCGCAGCGGACCGCCCTTTGCGCTGACGCCGACCGACCTCTACGAAGCGGCCATGATCTCGTCGGGCAGCATGACGAACCGCATCGATCGGCTGGAAAAGGCCGGGCTCGTGCAACGGCAGCCCAATCCAAGGGATGGCCGGGGCACCCTGGTGGCGCTCTCCGCCGCGGGACTTGCCCTCATCGACGAGGCTGTTGCCGAGCATGTCGCCAACCAGCAGGCGATCGTCAGCGGGTTGACGGACAAGGAGCAGGCGCAACTTTCAACGCTCCTGGCCAAGCTCCTCGCCTCGACCAGCGGCAAGGCGCCAGGCTGATCACGTCGCGGCTTCGGCACGCAACGACGCCAGCACGGCGGGCCGCGCGCCAATCCGCCCCACATAGGCCTGCAACGCGGGCCAGTGGCCGAGATCGATGGCAAAGAACCTGCACCAGCCCAGCACGGTAAACAGGTATCGGGGGGCGTAGTACAGCTTCATGGAGCTACTCGGAACGTTGGACACAGTCGAGCAGCATCCTCGTGGCCCATTAGTCCGTTAAATTAACGCTTGATTTTCCACGTATTGCTGAGCTACTGATTCCCATGATGAACCTCTTGCATTGGCGCCTGCTGGTCGCCATGGCCGATGCCAGCCAGGCCATCGCGCAACTGGAAGCGTCGCTGGGATTCAAGGTGTTCACGCGCGAGCGGCGGCACATCGGCATCACGGCGCTGGGCGAGCAGGTCGTGGAGCAGGCCCGTGCACTGGTGGCACTGGTAGGCACGAACGAGGAAGTGGAAGCGTGGCTGGCCGCCGGCACGGTGGAGTTGCGCGTGGTGCTGAATCCCGCCCCGGGACGGGCGGCTGCGCCATGCACGGCCGGAGTCTCGTGGAACAGGCGGGCCTGCGCCTGCCCGACATCCGCGTGACCGTGCGCGACTGGGCCAGCGCCTGCATGCTGGTGCGCGAAGGCATGGGCGTCGCCCTCGTGCCCGAATCGACGTTGCCTGAAGACCGGCGCGGCCTACGCGTCATGCAGCTGACGCGCCTGTTCACCGCGAATTCGGCCTGGTCTGCTCCGAGACCGGGAAGGCGTCCCGCCCGGTGCAGGCTTTCCTCACAGGACTTCTGCCCGCGCAATGAAAAAGCCGCGCGGCCCGGACGGGCGGCGCGGCTGTTCGAGACTCGCGTAACGCTTACTGGTTCTGCAGGAACGTCTTGAGCTTGTCCGAGCGCGACGGCTGGCGCAGCTTGCTCATCGCCTTCGCTTCGATCTGGCGGATACGCTCGCGGGTCACGTCGAACTGCTTGCCCACTTCTTCCAGCGTGTGGTCGTTCGACATCTCGACGCCGTAGCGCATGCGCAGCACCTTCGCTTCGCGCGGGGTCAGCGAGTCCAGCACTTCCTTGATCACGTTGCGCATCGACGCGTGCATCGCGGCGTCCAGCGGCGCCAGGGTCGCGTTGTCTTCGATGAAGTCGCCCAGCTGCGAATCGCCGTCCTCGCCCATCGGGGTTTCCATCGAGATCGGCTCCTTCGCGATCTTCATGATCTCGCGGACCTTCGATTCCGGCATCTCCATCTTCGTCGCCAGCGTGGCCATGTCCGGCTCGGTGCCCGTTTCCTGCATGATCTGGCGCGAGATGCGGTTCATCTTGTTGATCGTCTCGATCATGTGCACCGGCACGCGGATCGTGCGGGCCATGTCGGCGATCGAACGCGTGATCGCCTGGCGGATCCACCACGTCGCGTACGTCGAGAATTTATAGCCGCGACGGTACTCGAACTTGTCGACTGCCTTCAGCAGGCCGATGTTGCCTTCCTGGATCAGGTCGAGGAACTGCAGGCCGCGGTTGATGTACTTCTTCGCGATCGAGATCACGAGACGCAGGTTGGCCACGGTCATTTCGCGCTTTGCCGTGCGGGCGCGCTTTTCGCCGGCCGCCATCTGGCGGTTGATGGTGCGCAGGTCCGCCAGCGGCAGCGCCACGCGCGCCTGCAAGTCGATCATGCGCTGCTGCAGTTCCAGGATCGCCGGGGCGTTGCGCTTCAACACGGCGCTGTACGGATACGCGCAATCGACTTCGCGCTGCACCCATTCCAGGTCCGTCTCGTTGCCCGGGAAGACCTTGATGAAGTGGGCGCGCGGCATGCCGCAGCGGTTCACGCAGATGTCCAGCACGGCGCGTTCGATCGAGCGCACCTCGTCCATCTGGTGGCGCAGCGTGTCGCACAGCTTTTCCACGACTTTCGCCGTGAAGCGGATGCCCAGCAGTTCCGACGAGATCACTTCCTGCGCGGCGGTGTAGGCCGGCGAGCCATAGCCCTGCGTCTTGAACGCGTGACCCATCTTGTCGAACTGCTTCTCGATGAGGGAGAACTTCTCCAGCGCGCCCTTCTTCAGCGCGGCCAGCTGTTCGGCCGAGTAGCCCGCCGCGGCGCTGCCGCCGGCACCGCCGTCGTCTTCCTCTTCCTCGACGTCGTCGTCTTCCTCGTCCTCGTCCTCGTCGCTCGCGCCGGTCACCGGCGCGGTGGCGGGGGCGCCTTCGTTGTGGTCGATCAGGCCGTCCACGACGTCATCGATCTTCAGCTCGTCCTTGGCGATCTTGTGCGACAGCGCGATGATCTCGGAAATCGTCACCGGGCACGCGGAGATCGCCTGCACCATGTCCTTCAGGCCATCCTCGATGCGCTTGGCGATGGCGATCTCGCCTTCGCGCGTCAGCAGCGACACGGCGCCCATCTCGCGCATGTACATGCGGACCGGATCGGTCGTGCGGCCGAAGTCGGAGTCGACGGTCGACAACGCGGTCGCGGCGGCCGCTTCCACTTCGTCTTCGGAGGTCGGCGTGACGACGGCGTCCGACAGCAGCATCATTTCCGCTTCCGGCGCGCGCTCGTAGACGGCGATGCCCATGTCGTTGAACGTCGCGATGATGCCTTCGATCGCTTCCGGATCGATGATGTTTTCCGGCAGCTGGTCGTTGATTTCCGCGTGGGTCAGGTAGCCGCGCTCCTTGCCCATGTTGATCAGGTTCTTCAGCTGCTGGCGGCGCTTTTCCAGTTCCTCGGCCGAAAAGCCTTCCGCGGCGCCGAACAGGTTGGCACTGCCCTTGGCCTTGCGCTCACGCAGTTTCGACGCGGCCTTCAGCTCGGCGCGCTCGACGGCGTTCAGCGCCGCGATCTCGTCGTTCTCCGGCACGAATTCGCTCGGCTTGCGGCCGCGGCGGCCCGGCACCTTCACTTGCGGCAGCAGGTAGCCGGACGTGTCGATCGCGGCCAGCGCGGCGGCGTCCGTCGTCGTGCTGACGGTGCCGGTCGGCTGCGCGGACGTCGTCGCGGCGGACGGCTCGATGCGGCGCGCCGTGCGGGTGCGCACGACGCGGGCGGCCGGCTCGGCGGCGGGCGCGGCCACGGCCGGCGCCTGCGGCGCGGCGGCGACCGGTTCCGGAACGGCTGCGGCGGCAGGCGCGGTGTCGGCTTTCAGCGCGGCCAGGCGCGAGATGCGCTTCTTGACGATCACCGGCGGCGCGGCGGGCGCGGTCGGCGCCGGGATCACGTCGTCCGTCTCATCGAAGGCCACGGCGGCGACGGGCGCGACGACGGGCTCGGCAGCCTCTGCGACAGGCTCGGCAACGTCTTCCGATGCCTGCACGTCGGCAGCGACGGCCTCGGCCTGCGCTTCGTCCGCGGCGGCGGCGTCGTCGAACTGTTCCGGTTGCAGACGCGGCGCTTCCTCGGCCTGCACTGCCTTCAGCGACGCCAGGCGCGAACGCGTCTTCACCACCGTCACCTTGGCTGCCGCTTCCGTTTCGAGGAAATACGAGGTCGCGGTCTTCGGCACCGACAGCTGGGCCGTGCTCTTGGCCGGCGCTTTCTTCGCTGTCAGTGTCAGGGTCTTGGCGGTGTTTTTCATAGTCTTTCTCCAGTCGAGGCGTGGCGCGGTGCCTGCGAAGTCAATAACCCACCTGGTCCGCTTGGCGGTCCTTGTGGGCGGGGATGAGGGGAAGGCCCTAGCTAGGGGCGGAAAGCCCGATATCAAGCACTCCTGCCGCTGCCCGGCGGGCGCCCCGGGCAGCCGGGATGGGCTGCGGCGCGCGTGCACAGTGGGTTCAAGCGGAACGGAACGTGGTCGAAATCGCGGGTTAACATGTCGGAACGAAAAAAAGCCCGTCAGACAACGGGCTTGAATCTATTTTCCAGAGAAGAAATAGAGGAGACGGAGGCATTATGCCTTAAGGAAATTTTTAGCGATAATTGAAATATCCGATATGGGATATCACTCAGACGCATATTTCCTTTTCCTCTTCCTGACCCTGGCTGCGTCGGCGCAAACCGTGCGCAAGGAAAGGGGCGGATCATACACGATTTCTTGCCCGCGCGCCGCTGTACATGCGTGAAATCGCAGTCGTCGACTCAATAAAACGATACGTTACATGGCTGAGCGGCACGCGCGCGGCGCGGCCATGCTATCCTTCCGCTTCCCGTTCTTACCATGAAGTCAATGAATACGATGAGTCCTGTCGCCGAGCTCCCCGAGGCCACCGAAAACGCCACCCCCGCCACGCCCGACGCGCCTGCGAATGACGCGCCGGCTGCGGCCCCGGAAGCCGCCCAGTCGCCCCGCGCCCTGCTCAAGCAGCTGCAACAAGAGTTCAAGGCCTTCCGCGACTGCCTGCCGCTGGCGATCGGCATCGACAAGCAGGTGCTGGCCCGCCTGCCCGGCCTGAACCGCAAGACCATGCGCGCCGCGCTGGGCATCCACACGGGCTCGATGCGCTACCTGCGCGCAATGGAAAAAGCCACCGTGCGCTACGACCTGGACGGCAATCCGGGCGCCGAAGTGACCGACACGCACCGCCAGCACGCCAAGGAACTCCTGCAGGAACGCTTCAAGAAAGAAGCCGAGCGCAAGAAGGCCGAGCGCGACGCCGCCGCCCAGATGGAGGCCGACCGCAAGCGCCAGGAAAAGCTGCAGCAGCTGGCCTCCAAGTTCGCGAAACGCTGATCCGGCAGCACGGATGAGCGAGGCCGAGGACGCCCTCCCCCCTTACGAAGGCATCACCCTGGCCGACGTGCGTCTCGTACGCACGCGCCAGGATGCGGACGGTGCGCTGTCCGCGCTGCTGGCATCCGACGTCATCGGCTTCGACACCGAATCGAAACCCACGTTCCAGAAGGGCGAGCAATCGACGGGGCCGCACCTCGTCCAGCTCGCTACCGACCAGCACGCCTATCTGTTCCAGATCGGCGTGCTCAAGCCGCGCGCGCCGGACGCGACTCCCGAGCTGCCGCCCGGCGTCGACGTGTTGCGCGCCGTGCTGGAATCGCCTGCCATCCTGAAAGTCGGCTTCGGCCTCGGCGACGACCTGCGCCGCCTGCGCGCCAAGCTGGGCATCGAAACGTGCAACGTGCTCGACCTGTCCACGGCCCTGCGCCGCGGCGAGCGCAATGCGCTGGGCGCGAAGACGGCCGTCGCGCGCTTCTTCGGCAAGCGCCTGCAGAAATCGCGCAAGATCACGACGACCAACTGGGCCCTGCCGCGCCTGTCCGACAAGCAGATCCTGTACGCGGCCGACGACGCCCACGTCGCCCTGCGCATCTACCGCCACTGGCGCGCGAATCCGCCGCCGCCGTTGCCGCCGAAGCCCATCGCCGGCGGGCCGCGGCGCGCCGCGCAGCCCAAGCCGCGCACCTGAGCATGCGTGTCATCGTCGTCCGGCCGCTGTTGGCGGCCCTCTTGCTGGCCGGCTGCTCGCGCCACGAGGGTCCGGTCGACGGCGCCACAGTCTTCAAACCATGCGCGTCCTGCCACCAGATCGGCCCGAACGCGCGCGGCGGTTTTGGTCCGCAGCTCAACGGCCTGTTCGGCCGCCGCGCCGGCAGCACGCCCGATTTCAAATACTCGGATGCAATGATAGCGTCGGGCATCGTGTGGGACGAACGCACGCTGGCCGCGTACCTGCGCGATCCGGACAAGATGGTACCGGGCACGAAGATGCGCTTCTGGGGCATCCACGACGAGCAAGAGATGGCCGCGCTGCTGGCTTACCTGCGCACGTTCCAGGACGCGCGCTAGTTAGCTTTCTCAAAAGATTGCGTGAAGTTCAAGTCGACGCGGTATCATGCCGCTTGTACTTTCTCGTCGACCACAGGAACGTCATGCATTTGCGCCCTGCCCCGCTGTTGCCATTGCTATTGCTGGCAAGCTTGCACGCGGCGCCGGCACGGGCCCGGCAAGCCGTGCCGGACACGCTGGAACGCCGCGTGGCCGCGTGCACGTCGTGCCACGGCAGCCAGTCCGCGCCGGCGCCGCAGCCGTCGGCGGGTCCGAACTACTACCCGCGCATCGCCGGCAAGCCGGCCGGCTACCTGTATAACCAGTTGCAGAACTTCCGCGCGGGGCGCCGCCAGTACCCGTTGATGACCTACATGGTCGAGCACATGTCCGACGATTACCTGCGCGAGATCGCGACATGGTTCTCGACGCAGCACGTGCCCGCGCCCGTGCTGGCGCGCTCCAGCCTGCCGGCGGGCCAGCTCGAGCGGGGGCACGAACTCGTCACGCGCGGCGACGCCACGTTGAAGGTGCCGGCCTGCATCGCATGCCACGGCCGGCGCCTGACGGGCGCCCTGCCCGCCATCCCGGGCCTGCTCGGCCTGCCGCGCGACTACATCAACGCCCAGTTCGGCGCCTGGCGCAACGGCACCCGCCGCGCCCACGCGCCCGACTGCATGGCGACGATCGCCGGGCGCCTGTCGCTGGCGGACGTGGCCGCGATCTCGGGGTGGCTCGCGAGCGAACCGGTGCCGGACGATGCCACGCCCGCGCCCGACGTGCCACACCCGATGCCGCTGGCGTGCGGGAGCGAGCCGGAGCGGCGGCCATGAAGCGCATCGTCATCCTGGTCCTCATCGTGGCGGCGCTGGCCGCCCTGTTCGTCGCGTGGCCGCGCGCCGAATTCATCCCGTCGCGCTCGCAGGCAGCGTGGGCGGCGACACAAGCCAACATCGCCCGCGGCGCCTATCTCGCCCGCGCGGGCGACTGCATGGCGTGCCACACCGCGCGCGGCGGCACGCCGTACGCGGGCGGACGCGCGCTGGCCACGCCGTTCGGCACCGTCTACGCCCCGAACATCACGCCGGACGCGCAGACGGGCATCGGCGCCTGGACCGCGGACGATTTCTGGAATGCCCTGCACAACGGCATCGGAACAGGCGGCCGCTTGCTGTATCCGGCCTTCCCGTACCCGAACACGACGAAGGTCACGCGCGACGACGCCGACGCCCTGTACGCGTACTTGCGCAGCCTCGCGCCCGTCAACCAGCCGAATCGTCCACATGCATTGCGCTTCCCGTACGACCGGCAGATCGTGCTGGCCGGCTGGCGCCTGCTGTATTTCAAGCCGGGCGTGTACGCGCCGCAGCCAGCGAAAGGCGCCGAGTGGAACCGGGGCGCCTACCTCGTCGAGGGCCTGGGCCATTGCGGCGCCTGCCACAGCCCGCGCAACGGTCTCGGTGCGACGGGCGCCCGGCTGTCCGGCGGCCACATTCCGATCGTCGGCTGGTACGCGCCCGCGCTGGACGCCGACAACGAGGCAGGCCTCGGCAACTGGGACCGGGCGCACATCGTCCAGCTGCTGCGCACGGGCGTCGCGCCGCGCGGTGCCGTGTTCGGGCCGATGGCGGAAGTCGTGGGACAAAGCCTGCAATACCTGACGGACGCGGATGCGGGGGCATTGGCGACGTACCTGAAATCGCTGCCGGCCGATCCGGCGCCGCGGCGGCCAATCACGCCGCCGCCCGAGGAGATCATGAAGGCGGGCAGGAAGCTGTACGAACACCACTGCGCCGACTGCCACGGCAGCGACGGCCGCGGCACGAGCGTCGCCGGCCATCCCGCGTATCCGCCGCTGGCCGGCAATGGCGCCCTGACGATGATCGATCCGGTGAACGCCATCCGCGTCGTGCTGAACGGCGGCTTCCCGCCCACGACCGCGGGGAATCCGCGGCCGTTCGGCATGCCGCCGTACAGTCCCCTGCTGGACGACGCGGAGGTGGCGGCCGTCGTGACCTATGTGAGGAATAGCTGGGGCAATGCGGCACCTGCCGTCACGCCGCCGGAAGTCAACCGGTGGCGGGCGGTGCCGCTGGATTGAGCCGCGACCGCGTGAGAATTCACGCATTTTGCATCGGTATCGGTCGTGTAACCTTGCGGGGATATTGCCCGAGGAGTCAGACCGTTTGAAACCCAGCCTTGAAATCGCGCATCACCACGCAGCGGAACACAAAGCGCCACGCTGCTGTCCCAACTGCCAGGCCAGCGCACGGGATCATTTTTGTTCCCTGTGCGGCGAGACACTCACCGTCCACTCGCCGACGGCGGGGGAGTTCATTCATGAGTTCATCGGTCATTACGTGGCGCTGGAAGGCAGGCTATGGCGTACGCTGCGCCTACTGATGTGCAGGCCGGGGCAGTTGACGGTGGATTTCCTGCGCGGACGGCGCGTGCCCTACATTGACCCTTTGCGCCTGTATCTGACGCTGAGCCTGGTGATGTTCGGGCTGATCAAACTGTATGGCGTCGACCTTCCCCAGGTCACGTTCGACGACCGGTCGTTCGGCGCCTCCTACAGCCACGCGATGCCCGGTCTGGCGAGGAACGACGGTACATTCCCTGTCGCGACACTGTCCATCAAAGGCGAATCGGACAGTGGGACACACACGGTGGGGCAAGCGCTCATGACTCTCGGCAGTGTCGACCGGACCTGGGCAATGAACGCCCAGCGCTTCATGGCTGCCGCGCCGGAAGAACAGGCTGACATCGTCAACCACGGTTTCCTGGCCAACCTGCCCTACATGCTGATCGGCGCGCTTCCGCTGTTCGCCTGTTATCTCAAGCTGATCTGGTGGCGCTCGCGCCGCCACTACGGTGACCACCTCGTCTTCGCCCTGCACACCACGACGTTTGCATTCGTGCTCGCCAGCGTGATGATCGTGATACCGGGCAATCTGGGCTGGCTGATCGCCTGCGTGGCGCAAGGGAACTTCGCCCTTGTATCGGCCTGGGATATTGTGCAGTTGCTGCCCGTCGCGTGGATCGTGGCCTATGTGCCTGCCGCGATGCATACTGTCTACGGCGGCGGCAGATGGGCCGCCGTTGGGCGATCCCTCGTGCTGATGACGGTGCATGTCATGGTGATTTGCGGCCTCGTCGTCGGGGCCGAGATCATTGCGATCCTCCGGCACGGATAACCCCATCACAAGGAGAACGATATGCCGAACTATCGCGTCTGGTACCGCAACAACGAGGAACCGCTGGAATTCACGACGCCCGGCCGCATCAGCGAAGCGGAGATGCTCGACCAGGTCCTCGCGCACGAAGGCATCGAGCCCACGGGCCCGACGACCGTGCAGGCGCTCATCGCCAGCCACGGCCTGGCGCCCGTGCGCTACACCGAAGACGAAAGCGAGATGAACGTCATCGGCTAGCCGTGGACACGTGGCCGACCGCATAGACCAGCGTCGCGGCGTCGGCCACCGGCTCGCTGTCCCACAGGCGGAAGCGCACCAGCGTCCACGTTCCCGGCTCGTAGCCGACGACCACCGCGAGCGCGCGGCCGCCGTCGGCCGTCTCTTCCCCGCGCAACGCTTCCAGGTCGGCACCGGGCGGAATCGTCCGCCGCTCGACGGACGCGAAGCGCGCGCGCTCGAAGCCCGGCGCACATCGTGCCTGCCACACGAGCCACGTCGCCACCGACGGCCGGCCGAACGCCTGCGCCACGCCCGCGAATCCGGGGCCGTTCAGGAACGCGTGCATCCCGTCGACCGTGTTCCAGACGTAGAACGGCGCGTACGCATTGTCCTGCGCCGGCCCCGACTTGCGCGCGCTGAGATAGGCCTTGAACAGCAGCCCCGGAAAACCGTCCATCAGGTGGCCCTTGTCCGCGATGCGCCGGTCGATGATCGCCATGTCGTAGTCGGCCGGCAGCGCAAAGCGGTACTGCATGGCGATCATGGTTTCTGCTCCGCCAGCGGCGCCGCGATGCCGTTGCTGAACGACCAGTCGGCGTAGTCCGTCGTCTGGACGATGACCATCAGGTCCTCCGGCCGCAGCCCGGGAGCATCGGCCAGCAGGTCGGCAAGGCGCTTGTAAAACGCCTGCTTGGTGTCCGCGTCGCGCGGCTTGCCGCCGGTGACGCAGACGAGGATGAAATCGTCGCTGCGCGGCCCGCCGAGGTAATCGCGGTCGAAAACCAGTTCCTCGGGGTCGTGCTGGTGGATGGCCTGGAAGCGGTCCGCGACAGGGATGCGGAAGGCGTCGACCAGGGCCCGGTGCACGGCGTCGGACACGGCACGCAGGTACTCGCGCGGCTTGCCGCGGCGCAGGGAGATGCGGACGAATGGCATGGCGGTCTCCTCACTTCGGATCGCCGAGCAGGCGCGCGGCGGTGGCGGCAGCGGGCCAGCCGGCGTAGAAGGCCAGGTGCGTCACGACCTCTTCGAGTTCCTGCCGGGTGACGCCGTTGTCGAGCGCGGTCTGCAGGTGGAACGGCAGCTGGCCGTCGCGGCACAGCGCGACCAGGCAGGCGACCGTCACGAGACTGCGGTCCCGTTTGCTCAGTGCGTCCCGCTCCCACACTTCGCCGAACAGCACGCGGTCCGAAAGATCGGCCAGCGGCGGCACATTGCCGAGGGCACGCTGGCCCTGGCCTTTCAACGTGGTCGTCATCGTCTTGGCTCCTTGAATGGTTGACACGGCCATCGTAACGCCGTCAAACTATTCTGAAAATCGAATATATTTGAATCAACCATTCAATAAAACGGG
The DNA here is from genome assembly GCF_047302885.1 of Massilia sp. CT11-137. Lineage (NCBI taxonomy): Bacteria > Pseudomonadati > Pseudomonadota > Betaproteobacteria > Burkholderiales > Oxalobacteraceae > Massilia > Massilia sp. CT11-137. The sequence goes on along the minus strand of NZ_JBKYMP010000002.1, from coordinate 1,862,430 downwards.
ACAATCATGCGGCGAACGAATTTCGACATGGACGCGCTGCGCAGCTTTTGCGAAGGCGTGGACCTCGGCAGTTTCGCGAAGGCGGCCGACAGGCTCGGGCGGTCGACGTCGGCCATCAGCATGCAGATGAAGAAGCTGGAAGGACAGGCCGGCACGGACCTGCTGCGCAAGTCGGGGCGCGGCCTGGAGCTGACCCCGGCCGGCGAAACGCTGCTCGGTTACGCGCGCCGCATCCTCGACCTGAACGACGAGGCGCGCACGGCACTGGCCGGCCTGGAGCTCGCAGGCACGGTCAGGCTGGGACTGCAGGAAGATTTCGGCGAACGCCTGCTGCCCAACGTGCTCGGCCGCTTCATGCGCAGCCATCCGGACTTGCAGATCGAAGCCGTCATCGCACGCAACAGCGAACTCGTCGCGCAGCTGCAGGCCGGGAAGATCGACCTCGCCCTCGCGTGGCACACGGGTCTCGACTTGCCGTACGCGGACTTGCTGGGCGAGTATCCGATGCGCTGGGTGGGCGCGGCCGCGCACGACCCCGTCGTCGAACCGGTGCGGCTCGTCGTGCTGCAGGCGCCCTGCCTGATGCGCAAGGCGGCCACGGACGCGCTCGACCGGGCCGGCATCCCTTGGCGCGTCGTCTACACGAGCGCCAGCCTGGCGGGCATCTGGGCTGCGGTCGCGGCGGGGCTCGGCGTGACGGTGCGGACCAGCCTGGGATTACCCGGAGACGTGCGCGTGCTCGATGGCTTGCCGGCGCTGCCCGGCATCCGGCTCGCGCTGTACAGCGGGGCCGCGACGCCCACGCCGGCCTGCGAGCGCATGCGGGCGCTGATCAGGGAACACGTCGTGGCGGCGCCGGGCTAGCGGCGACGGCAGCCGCCACGACCGAAGTGTCGAGAGAACCGTCAACAGCTCGGCCGGTTCGACGGGTTTGGCGACGTGCATTTGAAAACCGCTCGTCAGCGCCCGCATGCGATCCTGGACGCGCGCATAGGCGGTCAACGCCACGGCCGGTACGCCGGGCAGGTTGCGCTCCTTTTCGCGCCGCCTTACCTCCGCGATGAACGCATGACCATCCATGCCGGGCATGCCGATATCGCTCACGATCAGGTCCGGGCGCATGCCGTCCCAGAGAATCAATGCCTCTTCCGCGTTCGATGCGGTCTCGACAACGGCATGCGCGCTCGACAGGACGGATGCGAGCATGTTGCGCGCATCGTGATCGTCCTCGACGAGGAGCACGACCACGCCCGATAGCCCGAACTCATCCGTATTCAGCGGCACCCGGTCGGATTGGACCGAGAGCTCTTGTTCGGTGGCCGCCGAGCGCGTGGCCAGGGGTGCGATGGGCAGGCTCACGGTGAACGACGCCCCCTTGCCGAGGCCATCGCTATGGGCGCTTACCTGTCCCCCGTGCAGTTCGACCAGTTTCTTGACGATGGCCAGTCCGAGGCCCAGGCCGCCATGCTTGCGGCTCGACGACGAGTCCACCTGCGTGAAGCTGTCGAATACGCGCGGCAGGTATTCCGCCGGGATGCCTGCGCCGTTATCCGTCACGACGATGTGTACGCTGGACTCGTGACGTTGCAGGGCGAGGTGCACGCGACCGTGCTTGGGCGTGAACTTGATCGCGTTGGAGACCAGGTTCCAGACGATCTGCTGCAGCCGCTCGGGATCGCCCGAGATCGGACCGGCCAGCGGATCGATCACCAACTGCAATGCCACCGATTTGGCCATCGCCGCCGGGCGCAGCGCTTCGATCGCCGCCTCCACGGAGGCCTGCGGCGAAAACAGCCGGACATTCAGGCGCAGCTTGCCGCTCACGATACGCGAGATGTCCAGCAAGTCTTCGACAATCTGGGCTTGCGCACGGGCGTTACGTTCGATCGTCTCGATCGCACGCTGGGTCATCGCACTGTCGAGGCGGCCCGACGTCAGCATTTGCGACCACCCGAGAATGGAGGTGAGCGGCGTGCGCAATTCGTGCGATACCGTCGCGAGAAACTGGTCCTTTGCTTCACTGGCGCGCGAGGCCGCTTCGTAGAGGCCCTGCTTCTCCTGGGCTTCCTGCTGCGCCCGACGCTGGGCGAACACGGCCTCCTGGTAGAGCGACGCCTTGTTCAAGCCGATGGCCGCCTGGGCGGCGAGTGTTTCCACGATCCGCTCATGCTCTTCCTTGAAGACGCACGTCTCCCCATGCCCGAAGAACAGCCCGCCGATCACGACGCCGGTGCCGAGCTTGACGGGAACGGCCAGGTAGGAACGTACCGGAAGGTGCCCCGGCGGCATGCCATGATGGGGCGACATTTTGCCGTAACGGGGATCGAGGCGGATGTCGTCGCTGCGGATCGTGCCTTCGCCGCGAAACGTCGGGCCGAAGACTGGGGTATTGCGGGGCAGCGGGAATCTGGAGAAGCGTTCCTTGGGTACCCCGGAGATGGTGTACAGGGTATAGGACTCCCCCTCTTCGTTCCGTACGTTGTAAAAGAACGCGCCGAACTGCGCACCGGTCAGCCTGGTCGCGGTATCGGTCACCGCCTGCACGATTTTCTCGTGGTCGAGTTCTTGCAGGATCAGCAGGCCGATCTGGTACAGCGCCTCGCGCTCGTTCTCCTGTTTGCGGGCGGCGCTGGCATCCTGGACTTCGATGACGGTACCCACCACCTCGCCCTCCCGCCGGATCGGGCTGGCGGTGAATCTTACGGCGTAATGATGCCCGTCCTTGTGAACGAAGGTTTCTTCGCCCTGCTCCTGCATATTTGCGGGGGCGGCGCGATCGATCGGACACGCTTCCAGCGGATAAGGTGTTCCTTCGGGTTTCGTGTGATGGACAAAGTCATGCAGAGGTGCCCCCTGGACCTCGGCAAGCGTATATCCCGTCAAGCGTTCGGCCGCCGGATTCATGTAGACGCAATGCTGGCGGTTGTCCATGACGAACAGTGCAACCGTCGCGTTGTTACACAGATCTTCCAAGTCCACTAAGCGCTGGCTTTCCACTGGCTGCCATACCCAAAAAAAATAGTGCCGGGATTTTACATGGCGTACAGATCCATTGGCGCGCGCGTCGGTACGCAGCCATTATTGCAACTTGAGGAGGCCTCGGGGACGGTCTCCGGCGCGTCCCGGCGCGCTGTCCGCCCCGTTCGCGAGCAGGCGCAACAACGCCGTGATATCGACTGGTTTGGTGAGGTGATGGTCGAAGCCCGCAGCGATCGAACGTTCGCGGTCCGCCGCCTGGCCGTAGCCTGTCAACGCGATCAACGTGGCCTGTGCGGTCTGCGGCAATGCGCGAAACCGTTGCGCCAGCTGGTAGCCGTCGATATCGGGCAAGCCGATATCCAGCAGGAGCACGTCGGGCGCAGCCGCTTCCACCAGCGCCAGCCCGCGGCGTCCCTCGTAGGCGACATGCACCTGATGCCCGATCGAACCCAGGTACATGGACAGCATGTCGGCCGCGTCGGCATTGTCGTCGACAATCAGGATGTTCAGCGGTCGGCCTGGTGCCGTATCGCCGTGCCGCGGCATGTCCGGGACGGATGTCGCCTGCGCCCGCGGCAGCCAAACGGTAAATTCGCTGCCGGCGCCAGGCCCTCTGCTCGCCGCGCTGATGCATCCCCCGTGCTGCTCGACCAGGCTTTTCACGAGTGCCAGCCCAATCCCCAATCCCCCCTGGGCGCGATCGAACGAACGTTCGCCCTGGACGAACAGATCGAAGACATGAGGCAGCAGCGCGGCATCGATACCGATGCCGTTATCCCGCACGACCAGTTGCACCGTGCCCGCATCCGCGCTCAGTTCAAGCTCGATGCGGCCCCCCTGCGGTGTGTACCTGGCGGCGTTGTTGAGCAAATTCGTGACGATCTGCACCAGCCGGGTGCCGTCGCCGTGCACGTACGCGGCTGGCGTCGGCACCGACAGTGCCAGATGGTGACGGCGCGCGTCGATGAGAGGCCGCGCCTGTTCGACCGCATCGCGCACGATGGTCACGATGTCGTGCAGTCCCTCCGCCAGCACCACGAGGCCGCGCGTGACGCGCGAGACATCGAGCAGGTCGTCGAGCAGTTTGGTCATGTGCCCGATCTGGCGGTCGATGATCTCGCAGGTCTGCTTCACCCGATCGGGCGTGACGTGCCCGAGCCTCAGGATCCTGGCCGCCATGCCGATCGGCGCGAGCGGATTGCGCAGCTCGTGCGCCAGCATCGCCAGGAACTCGTCCTTGCGGCGGTCGGCATCGCGCAGCTTTGTCTCCGCCTCGCGCCGGAACACCAGTTCGTCTTCGATGCGCTGGTAGGCCGACTGCAGTTCGCGCCGGCTGACGTCGAGGGCCGTATTGAGTTCGTTGGCACGGCGGTGGCTTTCACGTGCGGCGGCGGCGAGCCCCACGGCGGCGATTTCAGCCCGCTCGCCGGCCAGCTTCGCACCCAGCAGGGGCAGCAGGGCGACAATGGCAGCACGGGTCGGCGCGGCAGGCTCCGCCCCAAGGAACACGACGATGACGTTGCCGTCCGTATCGCACTGCCCCCATGCCGGCGCGTCCGTATCGGATCCGGCCCACGGCAGGGCCGCCTCCGCGCTGCCCATGTCCGCACAACGGCGCAGGAACGCCTGCCAGCGTCCACCGGCACGCAACGTCTGGGGCAATCCGGGCGCAGGCAGGAATATCCCGACTTCCGCGTCCCTTCCAAACAATAGAACCTGTGCGACGCCGGCATAACGTGCAAGGTTGGTCGTCCCGACAAGTCTCGTCCCGGCGTTCTGCAGCTCGCCAAAGATGGACACCAGCTCGAACGGGATCATCACATGCTCAGCGCGGGATCGCACATACGACGGCAGTACAGTTGTGGAATCCGCTAAATTGTCCGGTGCTCCGGGCGATCTGGCCATACGTGTTACAACCGGCGAAATTTTCCGACCCGAGCGCCTCGCCCACGGCTTTCAGTTCGTCGTCGAATCCACGCCCGAGGCGCAGCCGGGTGGCGGCGCAATCGAACAGCAGCGAGCCGGCGTGTTCGCCCCCATCCAGACCCGCCAGCGCCGCCTGGGCCGCCTCGCGCGCCGCGTCGCAAGCAGAGGCGGCGTCCGCGACCATGATGTGCACGGTGGCCCCGACCGGCACCTCGGCGGCACAGGAAATCGAGCCGTCGTCATCGAGCGCAAGCGGTACGCGCAGCTTGTAGCCGTCGCCCGTGTCGATGCCGATCACGTTATGAAGGAAGAACGGGAGCGGATCGGCACGGTTGAACGTCTGGCCCGTGGCCTGGGCATGCTCTTCGAACGCTTCCACCGCAGACGTGGCGTTGAGGCTGACCAGGCGGGTGCCTTGCGCTTCGGTGACACGCAGCGGGGGGCTGCCCGGTCGCCAGCCATGACGAACGCCGAGACCGATGGGCTTCTTCGACAGCATTTCAAGTACGACGATCGCATCCGTATGGGCTTCCGTCCCGATGAAAACATGCGTCTGCCTGAACCTGGCATCATCGGCCGCCCCGCCGCCGAACAGCTGGTAGGTGCCGCCGGTACGCAGCATCATCTCGTGGATGATCTCGTCGACATAGCCTGCCAGCGCATCGGTCAACACGAGCGCGCTGCGATACGGGAAATCGGGATGGTCGCTGCCGGTAAACACGGGCATGACCTGTTCGAGGGCGCCGCTGAAGTCTTGACGGAGTCCCGTGCCCAGTCCGGCTCGAAACAGGATCTCGTCCGTGCGGATGGCCATCACGGAAACGGAACCGTCCCCCGTGGCGCAGCCGGAAAACTCGCCCGCCGACGAGCAGCCTACAAGCACGTGCGGCCGGCAGGCAGCCTCGAGTGCGGCCAGCAGCGGATGGTAATCGATTTCGGGAGATGCGAAGACGATCAGCACGTCGGGGCGGCCGCCGTCCAGTTTTTCAAGGAGAGAATCGGCCAGCACGCGGCTTGCCGTTTCCGGCGAGCATAGGAGAGTATGGCTGACCGCCACTTTGGTATATGCCATGGGTGATCGATACAGTGGGTAAACGCTGAGGAATGACTGGAGAGTTACCGAACAGCTCAACAAACTTTGGCTGTCTGCATACAATAGTGTAATCAGGAAAACCGTGCAAAGTTTGTCCGTGCGGCAACAATTCCAGCCGGCTCAGCGCCCCGTCACACCATCTCGGCAAACCCGATCCGGTCCGTGGTCGCCGCCCGCGCCTCGTCCACGCCGACCACGTGCGCGGCCAGCAGCGCTTCCAGCACGCTGTTCATCGTGTGGCAGCCCGGCCCGCGCCCCGCGTTCATGTGCGCGCGGATGGCGCCCAGGTCGCCCTCTTCGATCATCGCCGCGACGGCCGGATCGATGGTCAGGCATTCCGTGGCCAGGTGGTAGCGGTTGCCCTGCTTCGACGGCAGCAGCGCCTGGCACAGCACGCCACGCAGCGCGTGCGCGAGGGCCTGGCTTTGCGCCTCGGAATTGCCCAGCAGGCGCAGCATCTTCTGCAGGCCCAGTTCCGTCGAGCGCGCGTGCAAGGTCGCCAGCACGAGCGGGCCGGATTCGGCCAGCGCCAGCGCTTCCTGCGCGGTCTGCGCATCGCGGATCTCGCCGATGACGATCACGTCCGGACGCTCGCGCAGCGCGTCCAGCGCACCGAGGTAATAGCTTTCGACGTCGCCATCGACACCCACCTCGCGCTGCGTGATGATGCATTTACGCTGCGGGATCAGCGTCTCGACCGGATCCTCGATGGTGATGATATGGCCCGAGCGCTGCCGGTTGATCTCGTCGAGGATGGAAGCGATCGTGGTCGACTTGCCCTGGCACGTGTCGCCGATGATCAGCACGAGGCCACTGGTCAGGCGCGCGAATTCGCGCTCGTCCGCGTGCAGGCCGAGCGTGTCCAGCGCCAGCGGCTCCTTCGGAAAGCGGCGGATCACGCAGCCCAGGCGCTTCTTGCCCTGGAAGCTGAAGCAGTTGGCGCGGATGCGGGCCGTGTGCAGGTCGATCGAGCGGTCGAAGGCACGGTCGGCGATGCGCTCGGCCCAGTTCGGTTCGATGACGTCGAAGAACTCTTCCAGCTCTTCCTTCGTGATGGGCGAGTCCGTCACCGCGACGAGGCCCTTCGGCTGCCGGAGCATCAGCGGACTGTTCTGGTGGATGATGATGTCGGAAAACACCAGCTTCGAATTCAGCAGGTGCAATATCTGCTCGACCAGGGTGCCGAACACCGGATGGTCTTCGTTTTCGATATACGACAGGGTGGGGATCTGCGAGGACTGGTGGTATTCCATCATGCGTCGAATGGCAAACGGGCCCGGATGAGCGATCCATTCATTATAAAACCGGCATCCTGTCCAAATTCCAATTGGAAAGATATTTTTTCTGGCACCAAGCTTCGACCGTGCCTTCGCCGCCACATCGTTTCGACTGTTAGCGCACGACATTTTCGTGTTAGCATCTTTGAAAACTTATAACAGGAGACTACGATGACTCGCCATCTTCCCTTCGCACTCGCACCAGTCGCCTTGGCTGCCCTGCTCGCCACGGCACCCGCGGTGGCCCAGCAGGATCCGGCAGCCCGCGCGGCCAGCCTCGTCGCCCAGATGACGCTGGAGGAAAAAGCGGCGCAGCTGGGCAACGACGCCCCCGCGATCCCGCGTTTGAAAATCCCGAAATACAACTGGTGGAACGAAGGCCTGCACGGCGTCGCGCGCGCCGGCTACGCGACCGTGTTCCCGCAGGCCGTCGGCATGGCCGCGACCTGGGACGAGCCGCTGATGCACGACGTGGGCGACGTCATCGCGACGGAATTCCGCGCGAAGTACCTCGCCACGCGCGCCCCCGACGGCGGTACGGACTGGTACCGCGGCCTCACCGTGTGGTCGCCCAACATCAACATCTTCCGCGACCCGCGCTGGGGCCGTGGCCAGGAAACCTATGGCGAAGACCCGTACCTGACGTCGCGCATCGCCATCAACTTCATCCACGGCCTGCAGGGCGACGACGCGCAATCGTTCAAGACGATCGCCACCGCCAAGCACTTCGCCGTGCACAGCGGGCCGGAATCGAACCGCCACCGCGAAGACGTCCACCCGTCGCCGCACGACCTCGAGGACACGTATTTGCCGGCGTTCCGCGCCACCGTCACGGAAGGTAAAGTGGCCTCCGTCATGTGCGCGTACAACGCCGTCAACGGCATCCCCGCGTGCGCCAGCGACGACCTGATGGAGCAGCACCTGCGCCGCGCCTGGGGCTTCAAGGGTTTCGTCGTGTCGGACTGCGGCGCGGCCGCCAACATCTACCGCGACGACAGCCTGCACTACACGAAGACGCCCGAGCAGGCCGTGGCCGCCGCGTTCAGCGCGGGCATGGACCTGATCTGCGGCGACTACCGCAACAAGATGACGACGGAGGCTGGCCCCATCGTCAACGCCGTGCGCCAGGGCGAATTGAAAGAGGCCGTCGTCGACCGCGCGCTCGTGCGCCTGTTCGAATACCGCATCCGCCTGGGCTTGCTCGATGCGAACCCGCCGCAGGCGTACGCCGGCATCAAGCCGACCGACAACGACACCCCGGCCCACCGCGCCGTCGCGCTGAAGACGGCGCAAGAGGCGATGGTGCTGCTGAAGAACGACGGCCTGCTGCCGTTGAAAAAGACGCCGAAGACGATCGCCGTCATCGGCCCGAACGCGGACAGCGAGGATGCGCTGGTCGGCAACTACAACGGCCAGCCGTCGCATCCGGTGACGGTGCTGGCCGGCATCCGCGCCCGCTTCCCCGATGCGAAGGTGGTGTATGCGCCGGGCACGGGCCTCGTCGGACCGGCCGAACCGCCCGTGCCCGACGCGAACCTGTGCGTCGACGCCGCGTGCCGCACACCGGGCCTGAAGGCCGAGCATTTCGAGGGCCCGGACCTGGCGGGCACCGCGCACGGTGCCGTCGAAAAGAATGCCCGCGCCGCGTGGCAGGAAGGCGGCCACAATGCGTCGGCGCGCTGGACCGGCTACCTGAAGGCGCCGCGCACGGGCGATTACAGCCTGCGCTACCTGAGCAATGCCGGCTACCGCATCTGGGTCGACGGCAAGCAGGTCGTGGATGCGTGGGACGTGACCGATTCGCCGTCGATCGAAGCGGGCAAGGCGAAGCTGCAGGCGGGTAAAACCTATCCGATCCGGATCGAGGCCGTGCAGCGCGGCGCGCGCGGCGACCAGAAACTGGTGTGGAGCACGCCCATCGACGGCGGCAAGGAAGCCGTCGACCTGGCCCGCCGCGCGGACCTCGTCGTGTTCGTGGCCGGCCTGTCCGCCAACCTGGAAGGCGAGGAACTGAAGCTGCAGGTGCCAGGTTTCGCGGGCGGCGACCGCACGAGCCTCGACCTGCCTGCGCCGCAGGAACGCCTGCTGGAAAAAGTCGTCGGCACCGGCAAGCCGACCGTGCTCGTGCTGATGAGCGGCAGCGCGCTGTCCGTCAACTGGGCCGACAAGCACGTGCCGGCGATCGTCCAGGCCTGGTATCCGGGCGGCGAAGGCGGCCATGCCGTGGCTGGCCTGATCGCGGGCGACTACAGCCCGGCGGGCCGCCTGCCCGTCACGTTCTACCGCGGCGTGGACGGCCTGCCCGCGTTCACCGACTACCGCATGGACGGCCGCACCTACCGCTATTTCAAGGGCGACGTGCTGTACCCGTTCGGCCACGGCCTGTCGTACACGACGTTCCGCTACGGGACGCCGGCGCTGTCGGCGCCGTCCGTCGCGGCGGGCAGCCCCGTCAACGTGGACGTCGAGGTGGCCAACACGGGCAAGCGTGACGGCGACGAAGTCGTCCAGCTGTACGTGGCCAAGCCGGGCGATGCCGCCAACCCGACCCTCGCGGGCTTCCGCCGCATCCACCTGAAGGCCGGAGAACGCCAGCGCGTCTCGCTGGCGCTGGATGCGCGCGCCCTGTCGCAGGTCGACGCGGCCGGCGCGCGCAAGGTCGTGCCGGGGGCGTACACCGTGTACCTGGGCGGCGGGCAGCCGGGGCATGCGCAGACGGTCAAGGCGGCGCTGACGGTGACGGGGGCGGCGTCCGAATTGCCGAAATAACTCTCAGCGTCGTTCCCGCGAAGGCGGGAACCCAAGTGCTGCATGCGTTTCGATAGCTCGTGCAAAATTGGGTCCCCGCCTCCGCGGGGACGACGTATTTATTGCGCGTTTCACCCCGCCTGCGTGCATTCCGGTCCGGTTTTCATGCGTTTTGTCGCAAACCGGTACCCCGCCCGCCGGCTCCCGCATACGATGTGCACATCGACACCATGCACATCAGGGAGACCACCATGACCCACCATACCACCCGCCGTTTCCTCCTCGCCGCCTGCGCCCTTGCCTGCATCGCCCTCGCGCCGCAGGCCGAAGCGGGCGATTGGCCCTGGAGCAGGAGCGAACAGGTGCAGGGCAGCGGCCGCGTGCAAAGCCAGGCACGCGAAGTCGCCCACTTCAGCGGTCTCGCGATGTCCCTGCCGGGCAACGTCGAGATCAGGAGCGGCAGCGGCCGCGAAGGCGTGACGGTCGAAGCGGACGACAACCTGCTGCCGCTGATCGAGACCGTCGTCGAAGACGGCACCCTGAAGATCCGCGCCAAGCGCAACACGAACCTGCGCACCCGCAACCTGAAAGTCGTCGTGCAGGCGCGCGACATCGACCGCCTCGCGCTGGGCGGCTCCGGCAATATCGATGCGGACGTCGTACGCGGCAGCCGCGTGCGCTTCGACGTGGGCGGCTCCGGCTCCATCAAGGTCCGCAAGCTGGAAGGCGAATCCGTCAACGTCGCCCTGGGCGGCAGCGGCAACCTGCAGGCGCTGGACGGCACGGCGCGCAGCACGTCGATCTCGATCGGCGGTTCGGGCACCGTCGACATGGGCCATGTGCGCACCGAGAACGCCAGCGTCACCGTGGCCGGCTCCGGCGACGCGACCTTGTGGGTGCGCGACAGCCTGAGCCTGACCGTGGCCGGTTCCGGCGATGTCAATTACTATGGCGATCCGCAGGTCACCCGCTCGGTGGTCGGCTCGGGCAATGTGAAACGCCTGGGCGCCTCTCCCCGCTGACGTTCGCGTGGGCACGGGGTGCCCACCCTACGGCCATGTGCTGAACACACCCCGTGTCGGCGCACCAATTACAGATCCCAACGTATTTCGCCAGTCACGGTCCGCTGCGTGTACGGGTGAAACGCCCAGTAGGTACGGTCGTTGAGGTTGTCCACCCCGACCGCCGCGCTCCAGTGGCGGCCGAACCGGTAGCGCACCCGCGCATCGAACACGAGATAGTCCGACACCCCCATGTACGCATCGCCGTTCGGGTCGCTGTTGTCCAGCGTCCCGTACTGGCGGCCGCTGTAGCGACCTCCCAAGGTCGCGGTCCAGTGGTCGTTCGCCTTCCAAGTCGCCAGCATCGTCGCGCGCCAGCGCGGCACGCGGGGCTGCCACTTGCCCACGCTTCCCGGGAAGCCCGCGTTCTCCGTGATGATGGAGTCGGCAAACGTCAGGCTCCCCGTCAGGTCGACCCCTTTTACCCCGACGTCGTCCGCCTGCGCCGATACCTCCAGGCCGTTCGTCCGAATGCGGCCCACGTTCTGCACCGTGTTCACGGTCGTGCCGGCAGACACGAGCAGCGGCTGCGAATACAGTGCGTCGCGCGTCGTTTCGCGGAACAGCGTGACGCGCAGCGAACCCTTGTCGTTCAGCGTCTCGGCCGACAGCTCGCTCGTCCACGACTTCTCGGCCTTGAGGTTCGGATTGCTGTTGACGATCGCATTGTCGACGATGGAACCCTGGAACAGCTCGGCCGCCGTCGGGTTGCGCACGGCGCGGCCCGTCGAGGCCTTCAAGGTCCAGTCGGGACTGACGCGCCACGACAGCGCGGCCTTCGGCGACCATGCCGTCTCGCTGCGCGACGGAAAGCCCAGCGGCGCCGCCAGCACGGCGTTCGACAACTCGCCGCCATAGGCGCGCCACCGTTCGAAGCGGGCACCGACCGTCGCACGCCACGCGTCGCCGATGCGCCAGTTGTCCTGCGCATACAGGCTTTCCAGCCACGTGTTCCCGTTGAAGACGGAGACCTGGCGGCCGTCGCCCGCGTGCAGCCAGTCGCCCGCGCTGCCGAACACGCGCGTGCGCAGTTTCGCGTGGTCCGACTGCAGGCCGAATTCGACCGTGTGGTCCTCCGGCCGCCAGATACCTTTCAGCGCCAGCGTGTTCCAGCCGCTGCCGTGCATGTCCGTGACCTGGCCCGCGCCGTTCGTGCCGGCGTCCGGCACCAGCACGGTCGGCGTGCGCACGAGGTCGCGCGCATAGTCGTACACGCTGGCGGCGATCTCCCAATCGAACGTGTCGCGGCTGTGCTTCTTCAGCGACAGCCCGTGCATCGCGTGTTCCAGCGTGCCGCGGCTGGGTGCGAAATCGGAGGCGCGGATGTCGTACGCGCGGCCGTCGATGTTCACCCGCGTCGCCGTGGTGACGGGGTTGCCGGCCGCATCACGCAGATACGAATCGGCCACGCGCTTCGCCTCGTTGCGCCACCAGCCGAACGTGTAGCTGGCGCGCAGCTGCGGCGTGATGTCCCACGCGAGCTTGAATTTCGCGTGGTCCTGCACGGTGTGGGTCTGGCTCGTCGCGCCGATCAGCCACCAGTCCCTGTTCGACGGATTGCGCCCGGCGACGGCGCCCGTCACCGGGATGCCGCCACCGCCCGGCACGCCGGCCGACAGCAGTTTATTGGCGAACCCGATGGGCTGCGCATCGCTGTCCAGGCGCGACACGTCGATCCAGTACGACCACGCGCCGCTGCGGTCGCCCAGCGATGCGCTGCCCTGCCAGCCGTCGTAGCGGTCATCCGTGCGGTACAACGTGAACCCCTGCGAATGGCCGGACAGCTTGACGTGGGCTTCGCGCTTCGTCGGCATGCGCGTCTGGAAGTCGACGACGGCACCGACCGAATTGCCCGGGTACGCGGCCGCGAACGGGCCATAGAGCACGTCGACGCGCTCGATCTCTTCCGGCGTGACGAGGCCCCAGCGCGGCGTGTACGTGGCGCCGTTGCCGAGCAGGTTGGAGAGCAGGATGCCGTCCGCGTACACGAGCGAGCGCGCGCTGTTGCCCGTGCCGGAGGCGCGGCTCGCGAGCACGGCGTGGTCGTAGTCGCCCGTGTAGCGCTTGCGCACGTTCAGGCTGGGCAGGTATTTCAGCGCGTCTTCGCTGTCGACCGCGTTGATCCGGTCCTCGACCTGGGCACCCGTGATGCCTTCGATCGTCGTCGGGATCTGCGCGGGCAGCGACGTCGGGCGGCCCCCGGTGATGACCACGGTTTCCAGGTGCGTGTCGTCCGCATGGACGTGCGTCGTCAAGCACGCCAGCGCGGCGAGCGCGAGGCGATGATGTTGGAATCGCATGGGCACCTCAGTGATGGTGCATCGGCATCGCGGCGGGTAGCACTTCCAGCACCGGCGCGGGCGTCTTCGATTCGGGGGCGACGTCGGCCCAGTCCACGCGGCCCTTCTCGCATTGCTGGCCGACCTTGAACACCAGGTGGCCCGGCGCCTCGGGGAGCCTGGCCTGCAGCGTGAACTCGTCGTAGTACGTGTCCGGCAGCGGGCCGCCGCGCCAGTTGATCTCGCGCGGGGCCAGCGTGATGGTCCAGCCCGGCTTGGGCATCGGCTTCGCGGTGACGCCTTCCGGCAGCTGCACCGTGATGCCGGTCGTGGCGCTGCCGGCGCAGCCGTGGCCGACCTTGAACACGAGGGTTTGATGGGCGCCGGCCGGCGCGGTGGCCGGGGCGACGGTGATATGGGCGTGCGCCAGCGGCGCCGCGAGCAAGGCAGCGATCCAGAGAGCTTTCATGTGGCCTCCGTCAGTGAGCAGCGATGTAAGTCAGCGGTTTGACCGGCACCTGCACGGTGACGTTCTCGCGCTTCTTGTCGGAACCAACGAAGGTCAAGGTCAGCGGCACCTGTTGGCCTTCCTTGAGCTGCTGCTTCAGGTCGAACAGCATGACGTGGTAGCCGCCGGACGACAGGTTGACGCCCTGGCCGGCCGGCAGGTCGATGCCGTCGACCTTTTGCATGCGCATCGTCTGGCCGTCCATGGCCATCTGGTGGACTTCGGCGCGGCCCGCGACGGGGCTTTGCACGTCGACGAGGCGCGTGGCCTTGGGCGAACGCAGCTGCATGAAGGCGCCGGCCGTCTTCTGGGCCGGCACGGTGGCGCGGATCCACGGGTCGCCGACGGTCACCTGGGCGAACGCGGCGGTCGTAACGAGGCTGGCCGCGGCCAGCACGATAAATTTGTTGTACATGACTTTACCTGACAAGAATGAATAAGCGGAATGAAGGTCAGGCAAAGACAGGCGGGCCGCGCGGCACGGCCGCCAGCCAGACGGCCAGCGGGCGGGGGGCGTGATGGAACAGGAAGGGACGGGCTTCCGCGCCGTCCATGAGCGCGAGCGGCGCGTGCACGGGGGGCGGCAGGCCGTGGCTGCCCGCGTGGGCGAGGCAGTAGCCGCAATCGTCGAGGACGCGCATGCCGGCATGCTCGTCCTGCACGAGCAGCGCGGCCGCGGCGGCGAACGCGGCGCCGCCGTCGACGCTGCAGACGTCCAGCGGAATCGTCGGCCGGCTGGCGGCCAGCGCATGCGAGACCGTCGGCGCGAGCGCGTTCAGCAGCACGGCGAACAGTGCCAGCCACACGAAACGCAGGCGCTTTGTCATCGAACGAATCGGCAGAATCGACATGTTCCGATTATAGCCGCGTATGCACGGTGTGGCGCACGCGGCCCCTGTGACATTTTGTCCAGTGCGATCAGCGCTCGGCCATCAGGACTTCGCGCTCGACCTGCACGGTGCGCTCGCCGTCCGTCAGCCACACCTGGCCGTCCTGGATCGTGCATTGCAGCTGCATCGAACGCTGGGCCATCTGCTCCAGCTGGGCGCTCGTTTCCGCCGGGATGTTGATGATGGAAATTTTCTTGGTACGTTCGAGCTTGCTGGCCAGGCCCTTGAACCAGATGTTGCTGGTGGCGCTGTAGCAGTACACGACCACGTGTTCGGCACGGCCGGCCGCCTTCATGAGTCGGCGTTCGTCGGGCTGGCCGACCTCGATCCAGAGGTCGATCGCACCGGTGAGGTCCTTGAGCCACAGGGCGGGCTCCTCGACGTCGAACAGGTCCTTGCCGTACGCGAGCGCCGGGTCGGCGTGCAAGGCGAAGGCGAGCAGGCGGATCATCACGCGCTCGTCGGTTTCCGAAGGATGCCGCGCGATCGTGAGCGCGTGCTCCTGGTAATAGTTGCGGTCCATGTCCGCAATGTTCAGGTCTGCCTTGTAAATCGTTGCTTTCAGGGCCATCAGGTAATCTTTTCTTTCGGTCGGTTCAGCTGAACACGACAGTCTTGTCGCCATTCAGCAGGATACGGTGTTCCACGAACCACTTGACCGCACGGGCCAGCACGACGCTCTCGACGTCGCGGCCGATGGCCGTCAACTGCTCCACGCTCATGGCGTGGTCGACGCGCTCGACGTCCTGCTCGATGATCGGGCCTTCGTCCAGGTCGCCCGTGACGAAGTGGGCCGTCGCACCGATCAGCTTGACGCCGCGGCGATGCGCCTGCGCATACGGACGCGCGCCCTTGAAGCTGGGCAGAAACGAGTGGTGGATATTGATCGCCCTGCCCTTCAAGGCATCGCACAGGCCCGGCGACAGGATCTGCATGTAGCGCGCCAGCACGACCAGGTCGATGCGGTGGGTATCCAGCAAGTCGATGATGCGCGCCTCCTGGGCGAGCTTGGCCGATTCGCTGGCACCCGCCTCGAGCGGCAAGTGGTGGAACGGGATATTGTAACTGGCCGCGAGCTGGTAGAAGTCCATGTGGTTCGACACGATGGCCGGAATCTCCACCGGCAGCAGGCCGCTGCGGTAGCGGAACAGCAGGTCGTTGAGGCAATGGCCGATCTTCGACACCATGATCAGCACGCGCGGCTTGGCGCCGGCGTCGTGCAATGCGCCGTCCGCGCCCAGGTCCCCGCACAGCGAGCCGAAACCGGCGCGCAGCAATTCGTCCGAGATGGCGTCGTCTTCCAGCGCGAAGTGGATGCGCATGAAGAACAGCTTCGATTCCGGATCGCCGAACTGGGCCGAGTCGATGATGTTGCAGCCGTGTTCGGCCAGAAAACCCGAGACGCGCAGCACGATGCCGCGGTGGTCCAGGCAGGACAAGGTCAGGATATATTCTGGATACATTGCTAAAAACTTCAGAATGGTTGAGGTTGACTGAGCCCGACCATTGTCGCATAACCGGGGTCAGAGCCCGATTTAAAGAAATTGCCCAAAACCGGGCTCTGACCCCGGTTTCAACAGGAGACGCAAATGACAACGAATCGGCAATTCCGCCTCGCCGCCCGTCCCGTCGGCATGCCCAGGCCCACCGACTGGCAACAAACCGAGGAACCCCTCGCCCCGCTGCAGGACGGCGAGGTACGCGTGAAGGTGCTGTACCTGTCGCTCGATCCGGCCATGCGCGGCTGGATGAACGAAGGCAAGTCGTACATCCGTCCCGTCGCGATCGGCGAAGTGATGCGCGCGGGCGGGATCGGCCTCGTCGAGGCGTCCAACTCGCCGCATGTGGCCGTCGGCGACACCCTGACCGGCAGCTTCGGCGTGCAGCGGTACTGGACGGGCCCCGTCGACGCGAAGGCGGCCGCGGCCATGAAGATCGATCCCGCCCTCGCCCCGCTGCCGGCCTGGCTGAACGTGCTGGGCATGCCCGGCATGACCGCCTACTTCGGCCTCACGGACATCGGCCAGCCGAAGGCGGGAGAAACCGTCGTCGTGTCGGCGGCGGCGGGCGCCGTCGGTGCGACCGTCGGCCAGGTGGCGAAGCAGCTGGGTTGCCGCGTCGTCGGCATCGCCGGGGGGCCGGACAAATGCCGCTACGTCGTCGAGGAACTCGGGTTCGACGCGTGCATCGACTACAAGGCGGGGCCGGTGCCGGCGGGACTCGGGGAACATTGCCCGCAGGGCGTGGACGTCTATTTCGACAACGTGGGCGGCGACATCCTCGACGCCGTGCTGGCCCGCATCAACCTGAAGGCGCGCATCGTGATCTGCGGCGCGATCTCCCAGTACAACAACACGACGCCGGTGCGCGGCCCGGCCAATTACCTGTCGCTGCTCGTGAACCGGGCGCGCATGGAAGGCATGGTGGTATTCGACTATGCGGCGCGCTATCCGGAAGGCGTACAACGGCTCGGCGCGTGGCTGCGGGCAGGGGCGATCAAGAGCCGCGAGCACGTGGTCGAAGGCCTCGATCACTTCCCGGACGCCCTCACGATGCTGTTCGAAGGGAAGAACTTCGGGAAGCTGGTGCTGAAGGTGGCAGACGACGCACATTGAACCAACCGCACGCCGCCGGAACCATTTGATCCCCTGCCTCTCTAACCGCACGAGCGCATCCATGAACGCTCGTTGATAGTTCAGGCACAAGGAGATCGATATGGCGACAAGCAAGGAAGGCGGCCACAAGAGCGCGGCCGACGCCGGCGGCAACGAGCAGAAAAGCCAGCCGGCCAAGCGCGGTTTCGCTGCGATGGACCAGAACCAGCAGCGTCAAATCGCCAGCAAGGGCGGCCAGGCCGCCCACCAGAAGGGGACGGCGCACGAATTCGATTCAGAAGAAGCGCGCCGGGCGGGCCAGAAAGGCGGGGAAGTGGTCAGCCGCAACCGCGCCCACATGGCCGACATCGGCCGCAAGGGCGGGGAAAGCCGGCAATCGGCCAACCGCGCCGCCGCCGCCGCGAAATCGGGCAACCAGGCGGGCACTCAGGCGGGCAACCGCCAGGGCAGCAAGGAGTCTTGAACTTTGGGGCGGTTCCCCTCACCACAGCGCGCAAGCGCCGACCGCGCCGCCGTGCCGGGCGCGGTTGCTCATCGCATTGCCGGGAGATGCGCCTGGAACATGGACGTGCTACAGTTCCACGCTTATGTCCACCGCTTCCCACCTCAAATACCTGGCCGCGTATCCCGCGCACATCCTGTCCCAGGTCGAGCGCCTGATCGCCGACAACCGCCTGGCCGACCACCTGCGCCAGCGCTATCCCGACGCGCACGACGTCCGCACCGACAAGGCCTTGTACGGCTACGTGCAGGATATGAAAGATGAATACCTGCGCAACGCCGAGCCCGTTTCGAAAGTGGCGTACGACAGCAAGATCGGCATCGTCCAGCAGGCCCTCGGCCTGCACACCGCGATCTCGCGCGTGCAGGGCGGCCGTTTGAAGGCCAAGCACGAGATCCGCATCGGCACCGTGTTCCGCGACGCGCCGCCGGCCTTCCTGCGCATGATTGCCGTGCACGAACTGGCGCACCTGAAGGAAAAGGACCACGACAAGGCCTTTTATAAACTGTGCTGCTGGATGGAGCCCGACTACCACCAGTTCGAATTCGACGTGCGCCTCTATCTCACCCAGCTGGAGCTGGGCGGCGAACGGTTGTGGGCGTGACCGATCCCGAGCGGCCCACGGAAATTGCAATATGCACCATGGATGGCCGAAATGACCACCATCCCTCGTTGCCGTAGCACAACAAGTTATTGAACATCAGCCGCCGCGGGCCAAAAGCTGTCGACTTCCGCATGCGCACCGATTACAGTCGAGATCCGCGCTTCCTGCGCCCAGTGCCTGCCATCCGCGCAGGCTGAATGAACTCCGGCCGGTCGGCCGATCCCGACGAGACCCATGCAGCGACAACGCCTCGCCCAATTCCTGTTTCTTTCGCTGTCCGGACTTGCCGTCGCCAGCGCCGCCCGCGCCCAGGACATGCCGGACTGGCGCATTTCCGGCTTCGGCACGCTGGGCGTCGTGCACACCGGCGAACGCGAGGCCGATTACACGTCGTCCGTCTTCAAGGCCAACGGTGCCGGCGCCACGCGCCGCTGGAGCACCGACGTCGACAGCCGCCTCGGCGTGCAACTCGACGCCACGCTCGCGCGCCACTGGTCGGCCGTGCTGCAGGTGGTCAGCGAACAAGGCCTCGACAACACTTACCGGCCGCGCGTCGAATGGGCCAACATCAAGTACCAGGCGACGCCCGAACTGGCGCTGCGCGTCGGCCGCATCGCGCTCCCCGTCTTCCTGACGGCCGACTACCGCAAGGTCGGCTATGCGTATCCGTGGGTGCGCCCGCCCGTCGAAGGCTATAACGTGTTGCCCGTGACGAGCAGCGACGGCATCGACGCTACCCTGCGCTGGAGCGTGGGGCGGGTCCGCAATGCATCGCAGGTGTTCTACGGCCACAATTCCGTTTCGCTGATCGAACCGCTGCACGTGTACGGTCGCCGCAGCATCGGCATCTCGAACACGAGCGACTGGGGCGCGCTCAGCGTGCGCGCCAACGTGGCCAGCGCCGAGATCTCCAGCGACATCGGCGCCGAATTGTTCCGCGCGTTCGACGCCTTCGGCCCAATCGGCCAGGACCTGACCCGGCGCTACGCGCTGGACCACAAGCGCATGATGCTCGCGAATATCGGCGTGAACTACGACCCGGGCGCGTGGTTCGTGATGGCCGAAGCGGGCCGCACGGTCAGCCCTTCCTTCCTGGGCTCGACGCGCAGCGCCTACGTCAGCGCGGGCTGGCGCTGGCGGGCGTTCACGCCGTACGCGACGTATGCGCGCGTGCGCGCCACCAACGCGACGACGGATTCCGGCCTGCCGGTCGCCGCCCTGCCCCCGGCGCTGGCGCCGACGGCGGCCGCGCTGAACGCCGGCCTGAACACCCTGCTGTGGACGATCCCGCAACAGACGTCGCAGGCGGCGGGCGTGCGCTGGGACCTGCGCACGAACATGGCCCTCAAGCTGCAATACGACCGCGTGACGCCGCAGGAAGGCTCGCGCGGCACGTTCATCAACCCGACGATGCGCTTCGTGCCAGGCCACCCGGTCCACGTGGCCAGCGTCGCACTCGACTTCGTGTACTAGCATGGCGACGCTCAAGTATTCCCGCCTGCTGGGCACGTCCCTGCTGTTCGGCATCCTGGCCGGCGCGCCGGCGACGGCGGCCGATCTCGTCGTGATCGTCTCCGCGCGCAATCCCGTCGCCACCTTGCGCGCCGACCAGGTGGCCGCGATCTTCCTCGGCCAGTCCGTGCGCTTCCCGGACGGCACGGAAGCGGTGCCGTTCGACCTGCGCCTCGGCGCGCCGACGCGCGACGAATTCTATGCGCGCGTGACGAACAAGACGCCCGCGCTGCTGAAGGCGCACTGGTCGAAGATTGTCTTCACGGGCCGCGGCCAGCCGCCCTCGGAGCTGGCGGACAGCGCGGCCGTGCGGCGCAAGGTGGCCGGCGATCCGGAAGCGATCGGCTACATCGAACGCAGCGCGCTCGACGCGAGCGTGCACCCGGTCCTCATGGTGCAGTGATGACGCCGTCCGCCGACTCCGACCGCCGCCGTCCCCGTTGGCTCGCGCGCGCCCTCGAGACGCACATCGCGCTGCCGCTGTTCGCCCTGCTGCCGCTGGTGGCCATCTGGGCCGCCTGTTTCCACTTCGTCGAAACGGAGCGGCGCGCGGCCGTCGACGCGGCGCGCGATGCCGTGCGCGAGCAGCTCGAGACGTACGAGGCGCAGGTCGCGCGCAACCTGAACGCCATCGACCAGACGCTGAAGGTGATCAAGTATTCGGTCGAACTGAACGGCCCCCACGCCGCGCTGCCCACGCTGCGCGCCGAGGAACTGCTGCCGCCCGGCCTCGTGTTCCAGGTCAGCGTGGCGGACCGCGACGGCACCATCGTCGACAGCAATCCCCCCATGCCGGCGCATGATGTGTCGCGCGCGCCGTATTTCACCGTGCACGCGAACGGCGGCGGCCACGGGGTATTCGTCAGCCAGACCGTCGGCGACAGCGCCCGGTCCGAGCCGCACCTGCACTTCACGCGCCGCATCGAGGACGGCCACGGGCGCTTCGCCGGCGTCGCCATCGTCGAAGTCGATCCGGCGTATTTCACCAGCTCGTACGAACGCTCGCGCGGGGGCGAACTGGGCCTGCTGGCGCTCGTCGGCAGCGACGGCGTCGCGCGCGCCGTGCGCATCGGCGACAAGGTGTCGTGGGGCCAGCCGATCGCGCTCGACGGCATCGGGGAGGAAGCCGTCGCCCCGCATCCGACGGCGCCGGACGGCATCGAGCGCTATGCGGGCGCGCGCCGCCTGTCGGGCTTCCCGCTCACGGCCGTCGTCGGCCTGGCCGACAGCGAACAGATGGCGCAGTACGAGCAGCACTACGGCACCTACCTCGTCGGCGCGACGGCCGCGAGTTCGCTGCTCGTCGCCGTCGTCGCGATGATCAGCGCGTGGTCGTGGCAGGTGGCCAAGGCGCGCCGGCGCGAGCGCCAGGCGCAGCAGACTTATGCGGCCGCGTCGGAAGCGAGCCCGGACGCGTTCTTCGTGCTGCGCAGCGTGACGGACATGAACGGCACCATCGTCGACTTCCTCGTCGAGGACTCCAACAGCCGCTCCGAACTCTTCACCGGCATCGCCAGCGAGGCGCTGCGCGGCCAGCTGCTGGACGATGCGCTGCCGTTTTACCGCACGAACGGCATGTGGGAACACCTCGTGCAGGTGGTGCTCGAACAGCGCGTCATCGAGGCCGAGTGGCAGGCGACCGCTGGTCCGACGGCCGGGCGCTGGCTGCAGCGCCAGATCGTGCCCGTCGAAGGCGGCGCCGTCGCGATGGTGCGCGACATCACGGAGCGCAAGCTGGCCGAGGAACGCATCCGCCACATGGCCCACCACGACGAGCTGACCGGCCTCCCGAACCGCAGCCTGATCCGCGACCGCCTGGACCAGGCCGTGCGCAACGCCCAGCGCAACGGCGGCCATCTCGCCCTCGCCTTCGTCGACCTGGACGGTTTCAAGCTCGTCAACGACGGCCTCGGTCACAATGCCGGCGACGAATTGCTGAAGGTCGTGGGCGGCCGCATGCAGGCCTGCCTGCGCCGCACGGACACCCTCGGCCGCCTGGGCGGCGACGAATTCGTGATCCTGTTGCCGGAGGCCGGCGAAAGTCCGCTCGCGCTCACGCCCGTGCTGGAAAAGATCCGGCAAGCCGTGACCGAACCCGTGCAGATCGGCGACCAGGCGGTGCGCGTGAGCTGCAGCATGGGCGTCGTCGTGTACCCGCGCGACGGCGAGGATCCGAAGACCCTCATGATGAACGCCGACGCCGCGATGTACCGCGCCAAGGACCTGGGCAGCAACAACTTCCAGTTCTACACGCGCGAGATGAATGCCAGCGTCGAGGCAAAGCTCGTGATGCTGGAAGACATGCGCAGGGCGCTGGACGCCACGCTGGCGGACGACACGCACGACGCCACCGATGGCCAGGCGCCCGCGTTGCAAGCCCCCGCGGGGCGCTTCCACCTGCTGTACCAGCCGAAGGTCGACCTGCGCACGGGCCGTTTGTTCGGCGTGGAAGCGCTGATCCGCTGGCGCCATCCGGAACACGGCATCGTGCCGCCGATGCGCTTCATCGGGCTCGCGGAGGAGTCGGGCCTGATCGTCGGCCTGGGCGAATGGGTCGTGCGCACCGCATGCCGCCAGGCCCAGTTGTGGCGCGCGGCGGGGCTGGATCCGCTGACGGTGTCGGTGAACGTGTCGGCCCGCCAGTTCGAGGAAAAGCGCCTCGTCGAACGCATCGCCGGCGCCCTGCGCGACACCGGCCTGCCGCCCTGCGCGCTGGACCTGGAAGTGACGGAAAGCCTGCTGATGCGCGACCTGAACCAGGCCATCGAACGCATGCGCGAACTGAAGGAGATGGGCGTCACGCTGTCGATCGACGATTTCGGCACCGGCTATTCGAGCCTGTCCGCGTTGAAATCGTTCCCGATCTCGACGCTCAAGATCGACAAGTCGTTCGTGCGCGACCTGGCCTCCAACTCGGACGACCAGGCGATCGCCCTGGCCGTGATCTCGCTGGGCCACCGCCTGCACCTGCGCGTGATCGCCGAGGGCGTGGAGACGGTCGAACAGCGCGACTTCCTGGTGGCGAACGACTGCGACGAGATGCAGGGCTATCTGTTCAGCCCTCCGGTGCCGGCCGAGCGCATCACGGAGATGCTGCAGGCCCAGCAACGCCAGCCGCGCGACGTCACGCAATTGGCGAGGGCGTGAGCATGATCACCCGCCACCAGACCGCGCGCATGCTGTTCGGCGCGGACCGCAAGCTGCACCGCATGCTGCAATACTGGGCCGGCACGGCCATCATGTACACGATCGTCATCGGCATGTTGTTCGGCCCCGCGGCGCTCGCGGGACAGCCGCAGGCCCGTGCCATCTGCCTCTACGTCACCGCGGGCGTGGCCGTGTTCTACCCGCTGGTGCGCATCGGCGCCCGCATCGGGCTCGCGCCGACCATCCTGGCGGGCCTGCAGGGCATCTTCAGCATCAGCTGCCACGTCTGGGGCTATTCGATCGCCGGGCCGCTGCGCGGCGCGACCCTGGTGGGGTTGCCGGTCATCGTCGTGTTCTGCGTCTTCGCCCTGCGTCCGCGCCAGACCCTGATGCTGACCGCCTTCAACCTGTCCGTCATGGGCGCCACGATGTGGTGGCACGCAGCGCATGATCCGCTGCATTTTCCGCCTGAGGCCGAGGCCGTGAACTTCGTGTTCGTGACGGTCGCCTCGCTTGCGGTCACCCTGCTGACCGGCGAAATGAGCAAGCTGCGCGCACGCCTGAAGACCCAGAAGGACGAGCTGCTGACGGCGCTCGACACGATCCGCACGCTGGCCACCATCGACGAGCTGACCAAGCTGGCCAACCGCCGCCACATGAACGAGCTGCTGGCGCAGGAAGAACGCCGGCGCGACGCCGCGCGCGGACCGACCTGCATCGCCGTGCTCGACATCGACTTCTTCAAGCGGATCAACGACAGCTTCGGCCATGCGGCGGGCGACAGCGTGCTGCGCGACTTCGCGCAGGCCACGCGCGCCGAACTGCGCGAAGGCGACGCGCTGGCGCGCTGGGGCGGCGAGGAATTCCTGCTGATGCTGCCGAACACGACGCCCGCCAACGCACGCGCCGTGCTGGAGCGCATGCGCGCGCGCGTGGCCGCACTGAAGCCCTGCGATAGCGCCGCAGGGCACGTCAGCTTCTCGGCCGGCCTGAGCATCTGGCATCCCGACGAGCCCATCGTCGAGACCGTGAACCGCGCCGACAAGGCCCTGTACGCGGCCAAGGTGGCGGGACGCAACCGGGTGATCGAGGCCTGACGCCGTCAGCGTCCGGACCGGGTCACGCGGAACCAGTCGACGTCGACGTAATCGCGCACGATCGGCCGCGGGCCGCCGCCCTCGCGCGGCGCGTCGGTGTCGCCCTTGATCCACGTGAACACGGCGGGCCGGCTGCCTTTCCACCACGAGAACGGCGCGAGCTTCACCGGCGTACCGGCCGCGTGGAACTCGTCCGATTCGTCCCGCGCATACGAGAAGCGCACGGTCTGGTCTTCCGCCACGGCCGCGCGCAGGACGATGGCCTTGCCGTCGACCTTGCCCACCCGCGTCTCCACGCCGCCGTTCGCCACCGTCACATAATCCTTGCCATCCTCGTGCACGACACCGACCCACGGCACGCCCACGCCGAACAGCACGAGGCCCGCGCGCTGGCGCTCGCCCAGCCCCTTCAGTTCCAGCCGCGTCGTGATCTCGGACGCGGGGCCCTGCAGGATCTGCGTGAGGACGTTGCGCGCGCCGACGAGGTACTTCGCCTCGTTGGCCTGCAGGCGCAGATAGCCGGGCCGCTGCGTGAGGCTCCAGTGCGCATCGTCCGGATTGTGGTTCCACGACCATTGCAGGCCCAGCGCCGGCGCGGCGAATTCGTCCGAGTCCTGCAGCCGGTCCGCGGGCGTGCTGCGGCCCGTGTCCGGGACCGGTCCCTCGAGCACGGGCAGGCCGGCTTGTCCGATCTCCGGCCAGTCGTCCTTCCACACGACCGGCTGCAGGTGCGCGACGCGCCCGAACGCGCCCGTGCTGTTGAAGTGGATGAACCAGCCCTGCCCCGACGGCGTCTCGACCCAGCCGCCCTGGTGCGGCCCCTCGATGCCGTTCCCCGGCACCAGCACCTTGCGCGCCTCGTACGGCCCGTCGATGCGGCGCGCGCGCAGCACGGCCTGCGGTCCGTGCCCCACGCCGCCGATGGGCGCGAAGATGTAGTAATAGCCGTTGCGCTTGTAGACCTTGGGGCCTTCCAGCGTGGGCAGGTTGACCTTGTCCTCGACGATCGTCCTGCCTGCGTCGAGCACGCGGGTACCGTCCGCGCGCATCGCATGCAGGATCAACGGCCCGGCGCCGACCTTCGAGTGGACGAGGTAGGCCTTGCCGTCGTCGTCCCAGAACGGGCACGGGTCTTCGTAGCCGGGACCGGCGATGACGGCGACGGGCGCGCTCCACGGCCCGGCCGGGTCATTCGCCGTGCTCATGAAGATGCCCTCGTCCGGCGTCGCCCAGTACACATAGAATTTGCCGGCGTGCTCGCGCAGCGACGGCGCCCACACGCCACGGGCGTAGCGCTGGCCCGTGACGGGTTTCGACGTGGCGTCCGTCAGCGTGTACGGCGGCACCATGTCGTAGGCCGGGTCGAACGGGAGCCGCGGCAGCACGTGGCCGGCGATGGTCCAGTGCACGAGATCCTTCGAACGCAGCACGGGCAGGCCCGGCGAGAAGTGGAAGCTCGACGCGACGAGCCAGTAATCGTCGCCGGACCGGATCACGTCCGGATCGGAGTAGTCGGCGTACAGGATCGGGTTGCGGTAGGTGCGCACGGGTTCCGCCGCGTGCGCGGTGCCCAGCAGGACGGCCAGCAGGAAGACGAGTCGTTTCATGGTGTACAGGGAGAGTCGGCGTCGGGGCCCGCCAGCAGCATCGGGCGCGGGTCGGGGTCGGTGGTGGTGAAGCGCACGCGCTGCAGGGTCAGGCGGCGCACGTGGCGGGTCCACAGGCCGTAGGCCGGCATCACGGTCGAAAACATGTGCGGATCGGGATACGCCGCGGGTGCTTCCGGGATGTCCTGCTGCCGCACGGCGGGTTCGGTCGTCGCGGTCATGGGCAGGGCGACGTCGCGCAGCAGCACGTCCTCGATCGCGTGGCCCGGCACGCCCGTGAAGAACGAGCCGCGCCTGCCGTTGTCGCTGCCCGTGATGCGGTCGAACACGATGCGGCGCAGGCGGCCCGGCTGCGGGCGCGCCTGTTCCGGCCGCACGCGCCCGCGGTCGCCCAGACGCAGGAACAGCGGGCTCTCGGCGCGCACGATGCGCGCATCGTGCACGAGCACCCGTTCGACCGTAGCGCCGTCGACGGATTCCCACGAGATGCCGCCGTCGGCCTTGCGGCGCTTCATGGCCCGCATGTCGGCCGCCGGCCCGCCCACCTCCACGTGGCGCACGAGCACGTTGCGGAAATCGCCCTGCGAATCCGTGCCGAACTTCAGTGCATTGCACGTGCTGTACAGGCGGCAGTGCTCGACGAGCACCTGGTCGATCGGCCGCTGGCTCGCACCCTTGAAGCAGAGGGCATCGTCCTCGGCGCTGATGAAGCAGTTGCGCACGATGACGCGGCGGCAGCCGTCGATGTCGATGCCGTCGTTGTTGTGGTTCACCTGGTTCTCGACGTGGATGCCGTCCACGATCAGGTCCTCGCAGTTCAGGTAGTTCTGCATCCAGCACGGCGAATCCTTCAACCGGACGTCCGCGATGACGACCCGGCTGCAATCGAGCATGCGGATGAGGAACGGCCGGCCCGGCGTGGCGCCGGTCGTTTCCTCGCCCGGGAAGTTGGCCGGCGTGCCGCGCCCGTCGATGAGCCCTTTGCCGCGGACGCCGACGCGCGTGCAGCCCTCGGCGAAGATCAGCGACTGGTTCATCCCCATATTGCTGTCCTGGACCGTGGGCCGGCGCGCGCGCCGCTCCGGATAGTCCTTCAGGTCCGTGCTGGCCAGCAGGCGCGCACCTTCGGCCACTTCCAGCATCACGCCGGAGCGCAGGTCGATGGTGCCGCTGACGTAGTCGCCCTGCGCCAACCGGACCACGCCGCCGCCGGCCGCCGCGCAGGCGTCGACGGCGCGCCGGATCGCGGCCGTCGCGGGTTCTCCGGGCCGCAGGCCGTAAGCCTCCGGCACGAACACCTTGTCCGGCACGGGCCACGGGTGCAGCGTGCGCGTCAGCTCGTCCGCCATCGCATCCAGGTCGCGCCGCAGCGCGTCCGCCCAGCCGGGCGTCGCGCACGCCGCGCCCCGCGCGACGGCGGGCAGCAGCCACGGCGCCAGCAGCGCCGCCTGCAGCAGGGTACGTCGTTCCATCATCGTGCGGGCCTCCTTCACAGCTTCACGTTCAGGGTCACGAACAGCTGGCGTCCGAGCGTGTCGTACGTGGCCGGGATCGTGTTATTCGCCGGCAGCTGCGCGGAACCGAGGATCGGCGGATCCTTGTCCAGCACATTGCGCACGCCGCCGGTCAGGTTGACCATGCGGCTGAATTCCCAGCCGGCGGTCAAATCCAGCCAAGTATAGGACTTGATCTTCGGATTCGTCAGCGATTCCAGCGCGGGCGGGTTCGCGGCCAGCGCGTACGAGTCCACCGTCACGGGGCCGGTATAGCGTGCGCGGGCCGAGAGCAGCAGCGGTCCCCGCTTCATGCTGACGCGCGTCGTACCCTTCCAGCGCGGCACCGGCTGGCCGCACGTGGCGCCCCACGTGCCCACGCAGCGGTTCTTCAGCTCGGGCAGGTCCTGGATCGGCGTGAACGTCAGCTCGTTCACGTACGTCCAGTTGGAATCGAGCGTCCACTGGATGCCGTCCCTCGTAAAATTGTAGTGGCCGGCGAGGTCCACGCCGCGCGTCGCGATGCCGCCGATGTTGGCGTTCGTCGTCATCACATACGTCGGTGCCGCGATCTGGCCCGTGATCGGGTCCCGGTTGATCGCGCGGCAGTACACACTGGCCGCGTTGCGGATCGTGTTGTAGCACAGGTCGAGCACGGACTGGATGCCGCCGCCGCCCAGCGTCGAGATGGCGTCGTCGACGGTGATGCGGTACCAGTCCACGCTCAGCTGCAGGCCTTTCACCGATGGCGGCATGAACACGGCGCCGACGGTGACGGTGTGCGACTTCTCGGCCGACAGGTCCGGGTTGCCGCCGACGACCTGCGTGATGAACGGCGACGGTTGCACGGCCGGGTCGAACACGAGGTTGGCGGGCACGCCCGTCGCTTCGCACAGCACGCGCACGGCCTGGGTCTGCTGCGCCAGCGGGGCGCGGCTCGAGCACGGGTCCGTGGCCGTCGGGCCGTTCGTGCCCTGCCCGCCGAACAATTCGCCCACGTTCGGCGCGCGGATCGATTTCTGCTTCTGCGCGCGGAACGTCAGTGCGCGCGTGGGCGCCCATTCCGAGCCGATGGAACTGGTCCAGACCTTGCCGACCGAAGCGACGTCGTAATCGGACCGGCGGAACGCGCCCGATACCGACAGGCTTTTCGCGAACGGCTTGTCCGCCAGCAGCGGCACGCGCACCTCGCCGTACAGCTCCTTCACCGTGGTCGAACCCTTCGTCGCACGGGCCGCGTTCCAGCCGGAGACGTCGCCCGACGACAGGAACACGTCCGGGCTGTAGGCGCTGTACGCGTAGCGGCGCTCGAAGCCGGTCGAGAAGTCGATGGCGCCGGCCGGCACGTCCATCAGCGAGCCCGCCACGTTACCGGCGAGGACGTTCTGCTCCGCCGTGATCTTCGATTTCGACGCCACCGAGATCGCATTGGCCGACGCCTCCGTCAGGTTCTGGCCGAACGGGTTCAGCACGGGCGCCGCGCCGTTCTGCGCCAGGATCGCGTTCTGGAAGCGGCTCAGCGAGATGGTTCCCGCCTGGTCCTGCGTCTCCGTCGTGCGCGCCTTCGTGTAGTACACGTCGTACTTCAGGTCGCGCAGCCAGCGGTCCGACACGTCCGGCAGGCTGCCGCGCAGGCCCAGCGCGATGCGGTAGACCTGGTGGTCCGTGTCCGCCACGCGTCCGCCCAGGTCGAAGAAGCGGCGGTTGTAGTTCAACACGGCGAGGCCGTCGCCCGGCGTCGTGGTCAGGCTCGACGTGCCGTTCGTGACGCGCGTCGTGCCCGTCTCGCGCAGGTCGAGCTGGCGCAGCACCTCCTGCATCTGCGGACTCAGATACGGGTTGTTGGTATTGAAGAGGAAGTTGCCGCTGGCGCTCGTCGGGCCGATCTGCACGCTCGCGGAATTGCTGCTGAAGTGCGCCTCCATGTAGCCCGTGGCGCGCTCGCTGAAATCGTAGTGGGCGAACGCATTGCTCATCCAGCGCTTCTGCGGCGTGACCATGTACGACAGCGGGCCGAGGTCGTACGCGTCGCCCGGCGCCGCGTATGGCCGGACACTCCTGCCGGCCGGGTCGAAGATGGCGCCGAGGGTCGACATGTTCTGCAGCCCGGCCGCGATGAGCGCCGCGTTCAGGGCCGGATTCGACGCGGCGGAACCGACGACGGGCAGGTTGCCGATGCGTCCCGTCGGCACGTTCGACGAGCCGCTGAAGATCAGGCCCGGACGCCCGCCCGCCGACACACAGGTCTGCCCCGCCGGCACGGCGAGCGGCGTGCCGGGACGCGTGGACGACCACGACGCTGCCGTCACGCAGCCATCGCCCAGCGACGGCAGCGCCCAGCCGCCACGCTCGCCGCGGGTAAAACCGTCGCGGTCCATGTAGTTGACGGAGACGACGACATTGCCCTTGCCGCCGCCGAAATTGCCGCCCACGGTCAGGTCGAGAGAGTCGTTCGGCGTGCGCGTGGGCTGGTCGATACTCCTCTGCGCGTTGATCTCCACGCCTTCGAAGTTATCGCGCAGGATGAAGTTGACGACGCCGGAGATGGCGTCCGAGCCGTACACGGCGGACGAACCGCCCGTCACCGTCTCCACGCGTTTCACGAGCGCCGCGGGGATCGTGTTGACGTCGGTGGTGAAGTCCGGACCCGTGATGGCGAAGCGGCGGCCGTTCACGAGCACCAGGTTGCGGGTCGGTCCCAGGTTGCGCAGGTTCAGCGTGGACGTGCCGGACGGCTGGCCCGGCTGCACCGTGTTCGCCGTCGGGCTGCTGAGCTGGTTCGCGGTGAACTGCGGCGTATCCGACAGCATCACCTCGAGGTTCTGCGTGCCGGTCAATTTCAGTTCCTGCGCGTCGACCGTCGTCACGGGCGTCGGGGCGAGGAAGCCGCGGCTGACCAGGCGGGAGCCGGTCACGACGACTTTGTTCTCCTCGGGTTTCGATACGTCGGCTTCCTGCGCGTTCGCGTGGCAACCGAGATTTGCCGCGATCAGTAACGCGGACATCGTTGTGGTGTGGTGGGCGCGGGCCCGCTTGTGCTTGCGTCTCGTCTTCATGCCGTTTTTCCTTATGGATTATCGATGGGCGTAAAGATGGTAGACAGCCGCCGCGAACAGGGTCAATCGGCGACCGCTCAGTG
Source organism: Massilia sp. CT11-137 (assembly GCF_047302885.1). Taxonomy (NCBI): domain Bacteria; kingdom Pseudomonadati; phylum Pseudomonadota; class Betaproteobacteria; order Burkholderiales; family Oxalobacteraceae; genus Massilia; species Massilia sp. CT11-137. The sequence continues at coordinate 1,831,953 of NZ_JBKYMP010000002.1, read as the reverse complement.
GACTGACCGAAAGGAAATCTGGTCAAAAACGTGATCGCAATTGCGAAAACCGGCGGTTATCATCGGCTGTCGCATCCCTGGAGACGCCATGCCCGCCTTTGCCTTCGCCGCCCTGCTCCTGCTCGTGACGGTCCCGCCCGCGCACGCGGCCGACCGCATCGACCGCCAGGCCCTCGTCGCGCGTCATTCACCGCACCTGGCGGCGCCCGACCCGTGGGCGCCGCTCAGCGTCGGCAATGGCCGCTTCTGTTTCACCGCCGACGTGACGGGCCTGCAGACCTTCGCCGACCATTACCGCGCCAACGGCATCGGCCTCGAAACGCAGGCACGGTGGGCGTGGCACGAAGATCCGAATCCGCACGGGTACCAGCTCGCCGATGCGAACAAGGCTTACACGGCGCACGGCAAGACCGTGGACTATCCGACGCGGATGGACGTGCCGGCCGCCGCCTGGCTGCGCGAGAATCCGCACCCGCAGCCGCTCGCACAACTCGCCATCGCCTACACGCACCGCGACGGCCAACCGCTCGCGCTGGCGGACGTGGGCGCGATCGACCAGCGCCTCGACCTGTGGCGCGGCGTGCTCACGAGCGCGTACACCATCGACGGCGAACGGGTCGTCGTGACGACGGCCGTCGACCCGGACCGCGACACGCTCGCCGTGCGCATCGAATCGACGCTGCTCGCGCGCGGCCTGGCCGTGAGGCTCGCGCTCCCGCGCGGCTACGTCGCGGGTATCAAGCAGAATCCGCCGCTGGACTGGTCGCAGCCGGCGTCGCACACGACGACGATCGTGACGCGCACGGCCGACACCCTCGTGCTCGCGCATGCGCGCGACGGCTATCGCTACGGCGCGGCGCTGCGCGCCTCGACGCCCTTGACCATTGCGACACCGGCGCCGCACACGTTCGAGCTGCGGCCGAAGTCCGGGCGGGTGCTCGCTTTCACGCTGGCGTATGCGCCGGATGCGCCGGCGCCGGATGCGGCGGACGTCTTCGCGCGCAGTGCCGCGCACTGGCCCGCGTTCTGGCGCAGCGGCGGGGCCGTCGATTTCAGCGGCAGCACGGACCCGCGCGCGGCCGAGCTGGAACGGCGCGTCGTGCTGTCGCAATACCTCACGGCGATCCAGGCGGGCGGTGATGTTCCGCCGCAGGAAAGCGGGTTGACGACGTCCACCTGGTACGGCAAGCACCACACGGAGATGATCTGGTGGCACACGGCGCACTTCGCGCTGTGGGGCCGTCCGGCGTATCTGGCGCGGGCGCTGGACTGGTTCCGGGCCACGCTGCCCGCCGCGCGCGCCATCGCGGCCTCGCGCGGGCTGCAGGGTGCGCGCTGGCCCAAGATGACGAGTCCGCAGGGGCGCGAAAGCCCCGGCGGCAATCCGCTGATCGTGTGGAACCAGCCGCATCCTATCCACCTCGCGGAACTGCTGTACCGCGACGATCCCTCGCCCGCGACGCTCCAGCGTTACCGCGACCTCGTGTTCGCGACGGCCGATGCGATGGCGTCGATGCTCGCGTGGGACGACAGGAACAAGCGCTGGGTCCTGGGCCCGCCGCTGTGGATCGCGCAGGAGATCCACGATCCGGCCGCCAGCATGAATCCGGCGTACGAACTGTCGTACTGGTCGACGGCGCTGGACATCGCGCAGGCCTGGCGCACGCGCCTCGGCCTGCCGCGCAGCGGCGACTGGGACGAGAAACGCCGGCACCTGTCCGCCCTCCCGGTCAAGGACGGCAAATACGTCGCGCTCGAATCGATCCCGGACACGTGGGACGACGTCGCCAGCCGCCAGGACCACCCGTCGTTCCTGATGGCGCTGGGCCAGCTGCCGGGCGCGGGCGTCGACCGCGCCGTCATGGACCGCACCCTGGACGCCGTGCTCGCAGCATGGGACTGGAAGGCGAAGATCTGGGGCTGGGATTATCCGATGATCGCGATGACGGCGGCGCGCCTGGGCCGTCCGGAGACGGCCGTCGACGTCCTGATGAAGACGGGCGTGCCGAACAACGGCTACACGGCGGCCGGGCACAATCCGAACACGGACTTGCCCGTCTACCTGCCCGGCAACGGCGCGCTGCTGGCCGCCGTCGCGATGATGGCGGGCGGCTGGGATGGCGCGCCGGCCGGGGCGGCGCCCGGCTTTCCACACGATGGGACCTGGGTCGTGCGGGCGGAAGGGTTGAAGCCGCTACCCTAGGCCAGCATCGCGCACATGGTCCCGTGCAGCCCGAACTGCACCCCATCCAACGCAATGCAATCCTGCGCCGGCGGCGTCTCCGGCTCGACAACGATCACCTTCACGCCCGCCTGCTCCAGCCATTGCACGGACAGGTCGGCGACGCCGCTGTCCGTGATCACCGTGTGCACCTGCTTCAGGTTGCACAGGATCAGGCCCGCGCGGCGCGCGAACTTGGAGCTGTCGACCAGCACGACGAGCTTCTCGGCCTGGCCGATCAGGCGCCGTTCGGCGCGGATCAGCAGCGGGTCGGTCTCGACGAGGCCCAGCATCGACAGCCCGGACACGCTCATGAACATCTTCGACGCGTACTGGTCGCCCGTCGCATCGTTGTCGAACGGGGACAGGATCACGTTCTCGTCGCGGTAGACGGTCCCGCCCGGGATCAGCACTTCGTTCTGGCTCGTCGCCAGCAGCCGGTCGGCCATCAGGAACGAATTGGTCATGATCTTGAGGCTGCGGTCGGCCAGGAAGTCGGCCATCATGAACGTCGTCGTGCCGCCGTTGATGATGATCGTTTCGCCGTCCTCGCACAGCGCGGCGGCGTGGCGGGCGATGGCGTACTTGCGCGCGGCGTTGGCGCGCAGGTTGTCGGCGAAGGTGTCGTTGGCGAGGCCGCCGAGGCGCTTCTTCCGCGGGGTCGTCTCGGCTCCGCCGCGCGTACGGTGGATGAGGTTGCGGGCGGCGAGCCAGCTGATGTCGCGGCGGATCGTGGACGGCGACGCGTCCAGCGATTCGACCAGCTCGTGCACGGTGGCCGCCTTGCGCTCGTCGAGCAGCTTGAGCAGGCGGTTGCGACGCTTGTTGATCATGGTGTCTCCTTCTCGATATCGAAATCGATCCGGCGTGCGGCGGCCCCGTTTTAGTGGTGGATGGGGATCGACGCGTATCGCGTTCATCGTGCACATGCCGAATCGCCTTGTGCTACCGAATAATGATAGCGCACAACAATGATGTTAGGGACACGCGATCGATATCATTTCAAGGCGCAGGGAGACAGCCCGATTCGCTCGTGTAGCGATCAGGAAACGCTCAATGTTTCCGCAAACATCGAGCGATTGGATCAGGCTTGACGCAGGCGACGGATCAGCGTGTCGGGGTCGGCGTCGCGCACCAGCAACTCCGCGTGCGCGGGCCGCACGAAGCCGGTGCCGACGAGATGGTCGATGAAGGACGCGAGGCCGTCGTAGAAGCCGTCCACGTTGAGGAGGCCGATGGGCTTGGCATGGATGCCCAGCTGGGCCCACGTGACCATCTCGAACAGTTCTTCCAGCGTGCCCATCCCGCCCGGCATGGCGATGAAGCCTTCGGCCAGGTCGGACATCATCGCCTTCCGTTCGTGCATGTCCTTCACGACGAACAGCCGCGTGAGGCCGGCGTGGCCCACTTCGCGCTCGACGAGGTGCTTCGGGATCACGCCCGTCGCGTCGCCGCCGAGGCGCAATACTTCGTCGGCGATCACGCCCATCAGGCCCACCTTGCCGCCGCCGTAGACGAGGCCGATGTTGTGCTCGACGAGGGCGCGCGCCAGGCCGCGGGCGGCGTCGGCATAGACAGGATCGGCGCCCAGCGAGGCGCCGCAGTAGACGGCGATGGATTTCATGGCGCTTCCGGTGGCAGTTTGGCGAGGAAGTCGTCGGACAGGCGCTGGAACAGCGCGAGCGTGTCGCCGCGCAGGTAAGGCCCCAGCATCGACAGCACCTGGTAGCAGCCGCGCGCGAGCGCATCCGCGATGGCCTGCTGCTCGCTGTACTTGCGCGGATTGCGCACGTATTCGTACGACAGCCAGTACGTGGCGACGACGACCATGTTCGTGGCCATGGCGCCGATCTGCGCGTCGCCCGCTTCCAGCGAGCCTTCGCTGCGCAGGTCTTCGCACAGCTGGCGCGCGACCTTGATCTTGTGGGCGAGGATCGCCTTGAAGTGCAGTTCCAGCTTGCGATTGCGCGACAGGAGGTCGTTCAGGTCGCGGTAGAAGAACCGGTACTTCCAGATCAACTCGAACATGAGGTGCAGGTACAGCCACACGTCTTCCATGTTCGAGCGGCGGCCGGCCGGGACGGTCAGCATGCGCTCGATCTCCGCCTCGAACTGGACGAAGATCGAATTCACGATGTCGTCCTTGTTGCGGAAGTGGTAGTACAGGTTCCCCGGCGAGATGTTCATCTCGTCGGCGATCACGGTCGTGGTGATGTTCGGTTCGCCGAATTCGTTGAACAGCCGCAGCGACAGCTCGAGGATGCGTTCGCGGGTTCGGCGCGGGGCTTTCTGTTGCATGGAAACAAGTATGGGTGGACTCACGTGCAAGGATATCATCGACCGGACCCTCAGGCCATGGCCGGCTGCAGTTCTCTCAGAACGCGCAACACCTCGGCCAGCACGCCGGGGTTGCTGCCCAGCGCCACGTGCCCCACGCCGCCGAATGCGACGTTGCGCGCGCCCGGCAGGATGCTCGAATCCTGTGGCGCGACGATGTTGTCGTGGTGGGTAAAGAGGGAGACGATGCGTGCACGGACGTCCGGGGTCTCGCCCGCTGCGAGGTCGCGCAGCCACGCGCTGTCGCGGCGCATCTGCGCGGCGTTCTCGCCCAGGCCGAGGTTCGCCAGCACCGTGCCGTGGTGCGGCGTGCCGAGCGTGATCAACTTCGCCACGTTGGCACTCCCGTACGAGCGCATCCACGCCCGCGCCGCCAGCCCGCCCATGCTGTGGGCGACGATGGCGATGCGCGCGGCGCCCGTCGCGGCGCACAACTCCCGCACGCGCGCCTCGATCAGCGGCGCGTAAGCGTCGATGCTTGCCGCGACCGGCTCCAGGTCGATGGTGGCGTGGCTGATGCGCTCGCGGTCCAGCAACGGTTCCAGGTGCGCCCAGAAGCCGCTGTTGCAGCCGTAGCCGTGCACGAGCAGCACCGGCACGCGGCCACTGTCTCGATGGAGGGACATGCGCGCGCAGCCGCGCGGCACGTGCCAGGACGTCACCAGCATGCTGGCCCGGAATTCCTCGGCCAGCATGCGCAGGCGTGCCGCGGGTCCGAGACGGAACTCGGGCGGCGTATGGCTCGCCGCGCGCGCCGCCATGACAAAATTGTTCATGTTGATCAGGAGACGCACCAGCACGACGGCGCCGGCGCCCGCCAGCAGCGCGCCCCACACCGGCACGCCCCGGTGCTGCAGCGTCCACGCGATCAGCAGCGCCGCGGCCAGCTGCACGAACAGGACGAGGCGCAGCAGGGTGCGGGCGCTGGCCGGCATGCCTTACGCCTGCGGCCGCGCGGCTGGCCGGCCCGTGAGGGAGTGCGCCAGGTCGCTGGCGAGGCGTGCCGTGATGCCGTAGATCGACAGCTGCGGATTGGCGCCGATCGACGTCGGGAACAACGAGCCGTCGTGCACGGACACGTTGGCCAGCCCGCGGTAACGGCCATCCGGCCCCGTCACCCCGCGATGTTGGTCTCCGTCCGCCATCCCGCAACCGCCCATCACGTGCGCCGACACGACACGCGTGAGGTGGCGCTCGAACGGCAGCGCGGCGATGCCGGCCTTCGCCTCGGCCCAGCTGGCGTAGCGCGGCGCCCGTTCGTGCGCGACCTGCACGCCGCTGGCACCGGCCGCGAACTGGATCTCGGCCATCGTCAGCAGGGCGCGCCGGGCGCCGTCCCACAGCGGATCGTTCAGCGGGTAGTCGAGGACGGGCGAGCCGTCCGCATTCAGGCCCACGGTGCCACCCTGGGACTCCGCATGAAAACCGTCGCGCAGCAGCGCCAGCATCCCCTGCAGGTGCGGGAAGTGGCGCATCATCTCCGCGTGTTCGCGGCCGAAGCCCTGCATCGTCGTCGCCAGCAGCACGGGGTGCAGCGGCGGCGCTTCCAGCTTGAAGCCGAGCGGGCCGTCGATCGCCTGCGTGTGCAGGAAGTGGTCCGAATAGACCGTCTGCGGCGCGCCCGCGTAGCCGTCGACGCGCTGCGGGAACAGCGCCGCCGACACGAGCGTCGGATGGAGGAACGTGCGCTTGCCCAGCTTCCCGCTGGGGTCGGGCACCTTCGACCGGAGCAGCAGCGCCGGCGTGTTGATGGCGCCGCCCGCGAGCACGTAGTGGCGGGCGCGCAGGCGCAGGCGGCGTCCGGTGGCGCGCAGGCCGCCCGCGTCGAGCAGCGTGCAATCGAGGCCGTCGGCCTGGTCGCCTGTGCATACGAGGCGTTCGGCGCGGGCGCGCGTGACGAGCGTCGCGCCGTGGTCCAGCGCGGACGGGATCGTCGTCACGAGCATCGACTGCTTCGCGTTCGTCGGACAGCCCATGCCGCAATAGCCGAGGTTCCAGCAGCCGTTGACGTTGCGGCGGATGAGGCCCGTCGGGATGCCGAGCTTGCCGGCGCCGCGCCGCAGCAGGTCGTTGTTCTCGTTCGGCGCGCCGGGCCAGTCGGCCACGTGCAGCCGCGCTTCCATCAGCGCGAACCACGGCGCCAGCTCGGCCTCGCCATACGTCGACAGGCCGAAGCGCTGCCGCCAGAACGCCAGCGTCGATGGTGGCGTGCGGAAGCTCGACGTCCAGTTCACCGTCGTCGACCCGCCCACCGTGCGGCCCTGCAGGATGTTGATGCCCTTGTCGCGCGTCTTGCGGGCGGCCGATTCCTGGTACAGCGCCGGGTAGGCGTCCGCCTCGCGCATCGTGAAGTCGCGCGAGGACTTCAGCGCGCCCTCCTCCACGACGATCACGGACAGGCCGGACAGCGCGAGGATCTCCGCCGTCACGCCGCCGCCCGCGCCGCTGCCGACGATGACGACGTCGGCGCCGAGATCGCGGTCCTTGTCTTCGCGCGCGCCATCGATGACCTTCCAGCCGCGCGCGAGACCGGCTGCGATCGGATCGGGAATCACGTTCTGGCTGCTCATGCCAGTTCCTTCAGCGGGCCGGGATAGCCAATGGCGTCCCAGTGCGCCGGCTCGCTGTACCAGGCGCCCAGCACGAGGTCGTGCAGCGCCGCGTACGCCGTGCGCAGCAGCGACAGGCGGTGCACGCGCCAGTCCTGCAGGAACGCGGCGACGTCCGCCTCGTTCGCGGCGGCCCAGCCGTCCGGGATGCCCGTCAGCAGGCGCCGCGCCGGACCGAGCGCGAGGAGGCCGAACAGGTCCTGCACTTCCTGCTGGGCCGGCAGCGGCAGGCCGAGGATGGTCTGGTGCACACGCGCCGTCGTCGCGGCGATGGCGCGGGCCCGGTCGGCGGGCGCATCCGGCAAGGCCCCGGACAGGATCGCGGCGACGATGGCGTCGAGCGCGGCGCGCGCCTCGCCGTCGAGCACGAAGCCGCGCGGGGGCGCCGGATGCGTGTGCCGGTACCAGCCGCCGCCCGCGGCCAGGACCGCGGCGGACAGCAGGCCGGCTTTCAGGAAGGTTCTGCGGGTTGTCTCCATGCCTACCCTTTGTATGTGTTTTTCAAAGTGTAAGCGAAAGAACAGGTCAGGCGACCAACTCGGACTAGAGCAAGCCGTCTAGGAATCCCGCCCCGTGGATTTCATCATCTGGCGGGCAATGCCGCGCAGGATGTTGACTTCTTCCGTCTCCAGCTGCGTGCGCGCGAACAGGCGCTTCAGGCGCGGCATCAGCTTTTTCGGGTTGCTCGCGTTGAGGAAGCCGATCGCGACCAATGCCTCTTCCAGGTGGGCGTACATGCCCTCGATCTGCGCGACGCTCGCCGCCTCGCCGTGGAAGCCGATGCCTTCCTGCGTCCGGTTCTCCCCTTGCGCGGCCAGCCGGCATTCGTAGGCCAGCACCTGCGCGGCCTGGGAAAGGTTCAGCGACGAATACTCGGGATTGGCCGGGATGTTGATCAGGACGTTGCACTGCTCGACGATCTGGTTCGGCAGGCCGAAGCGCTCGTTGCCGAGGATGAGCGCTGGATACAGGTCTTCCGTCCCTGCCGCGTGCGCGGAAAATTCGCGCGGCGTCCATACAGGGGGCGAGAACTCGCGCAGGCGGGCCGACACGGCCGCCGCGAAATTGCAGCCGTCCAGCGCCTCGCCGATGGAATCCACGATCCGCGCGCCCTGGAGCACGTCGATGGCGCCGCTGGCGAAGGCGACGGCCTCCGGATCGTGCAACGGGTCGTTGCAGCGCGGCGCGACGAGCACGAGGTCGGAAAATCCCATCGTCTTCATGGCGCGCGCCACCGAGCCGACGTTGCCGGCGCGGCTCGTTTCCACCAGGACGAAGCGTAGACGAGTGAAAAGAGAAGAGACAGTTTCGGTCGGGTTCATTTAAAATAACGCCATCGCGCGGTGACGAGCGTTGAAATGCGGGCAAGAAGTTCGCGATTTTAACGGCTTCGGCACCGCTTTGCTCTTTAATTATTTCTCGTTCAGATCGTTCACGGCGCCCTTGCGCGGTGGGCGTCAGCATTTTTTTACGGAAGCCCTCTATGCATCCCATGCTCAACACGGCCATCAAGGCCGCCCGCCGCGCCGCGACCGTCATCAACCGCGCATCGTTCGACCTCGACCGCATCACCGTCAGCGAAAAAAGCCACAACAACTTCGTGACCGACATCGACCAGGCGTCGGAACAGGCGATCGTCGAAACCTTGCTGAAAGCCTACCCCGACCACGCCATCCTCGGCGAAGAATCGGGCCCCACCGCGAACCTGAACGACGACAGCGAATACGTCTGGATCATCGATCCGATCGACGGCACCACCAACTTCCTCCACGGCTACCCGAACTACTGCATCTCGATCGCGCTGCAACAGCGCGGCGTGATCACGCAGGCCGTCATCTACGACCCGGTCCGCAACGACCTGTTCACCGCCACCAAGGGCGCCGGCGCCTACCTGAACGACAAGCGTATCCGCGTGCGCAATGCGGACCGCATCAACAAGGCCCTGATCGGCTCCGGCCACGGCGCCGAGCCGCGCGACCTGGCCGAATACCTGCGCATGTACGAAGTGGTCGCCCCGCGCTGCCACGGCCTGCGCTCGAGCGGTTCGGCCGCGCTGGAACTGGCCAACGTGGCCGCCGGCCGCGTCGACGGCTACTTCGAAAAGAACCTGAAAATCTGGGACATCGCCGCCGGTTCGCTGCTCGTGACCGAAGCGGGCGGCATCGTCGGCGAGTTCAACGGCGAGTCCGAATACCTCAACAAGGGCGACATCATCGCCGCCGGCCCGAAGGTCTTCGCCGGCATGGTCGCGCTGCTGAAGCCCTTCGCCTGAGCGGCCTCCCGCCGTTTCGCGTAAAATACGCCCTGTGTAAGTCCGGGGAATGCCGCGGGCCTTGCTGGCCGCGCGGCGTTCCCGCGTCAGGCGGCGTTGTCGGCCTGTCAAGATTGCCTCCGGTACCCACGAGGTGCCGCGCCCCCGCTTCCACCGGTCCTGTCATAAACGACACAGGCCGCGCTAAAATTTCCATAGCGAAACATATTTAACTATAATGTCGCGTGACCGTTGACGTTTGTGTCTACGTTTGCGTCTCGGCGTACCGGCTCCAGTACCGGGCGCCCTGTTGTGTAATCCGATCGGCTGGACTGGCGCTCCCAGGAGCGACGGGCCGATCCCTACCAGATAACTATGTCATTCAATACTCTCGGTCTGTCCGACGCCATCGTGCGCGCCGTCACTGAAGCGGGCTATACCGCCCCGACTCCGATCCAGGCCAAGGCGATCCCCGCCGTGATGAAAGGCGGCGACCTGCTGGCAGGCGCCCAGACGGGCACCGGCAAGACCGCCGGCTTCACGCTGCCCGTGCTGCACCGCCTGTCGACCGACAAATTCGGCGCCGCGCTGACCAGCAAGACGTCCAAGCGCCCGATCCGCGCCCTTGTGCTCGCCCCGACCCGCGAACTCGCGGCCCAGGTCGAGGAAAACGTGCGCATGTACGCCAAGCACACCAACCTGAACTCCGCCGTGATCTTCGGCGGCGTCGGCATCCACCCGCAGATCAAGCTGCTCGCGAACGGCGTCGACATCCTCGTCGCCACGCCGGGCCGCCTGCTCGACCACGTCGCCCAGGGCACGATCAAGCTCGACAAGATCGAGATCCTGATCCTGGACGAGGCCGACCGCATGCTGGACATGGGCTTCATCCACGACATCCGCAAAGTGCTGGCCGTGCTGCCGCCGAAGCGCCAGAACCTGCTGTTCTCGGCCACGTTCTCGGACGAGATCAAGGCCCTGGCCGACCGCCTGCTGGACAACCCGGCCATGATCGAAGTCGCGCCGCGCAACTCGACCGTCGAAGTCATCGCCCAGAAGATCCACCCGGTCGACCGCGACAAGAAGCACCCGATGCTGGCCCACCTGATCAAGACGCACGGCTGGAAACAGGTGCTCGTGTTCACCCGCACCAAGCACGGCGCAAATAAACTCGTCGAGCAGCTGGGCAAGGACGGCATCGGCGCGATGGCGATCCACGGCAACAAGAGCCAGTCGGCACGCACCAAGGCGCTGGCCGAGTTCAAGGACGGCAGCCTGACGGCGCTCGTCGCCACCGACATCGCGGCGCGCGGCATCGACATCGACCAGCTGCCGCACGTGGTGAACTACGACCTGCCGAACGTGCCGGAAGACTACGTGCACCGCATCGGCCGCACGGGCCGCGCCGGCGCCACCGGCGAGGCCGTGTCGCTCGTCTGCGTCGACGAGCACCAGATGCTGAAGGACATCGAAAAGCTGATCAAGCAGACGCTGCCCCGCCAGGTCATCGCGGGCTTCGAGCCGGATCCGACGGCGAAGCCGCAACCGATCCAGCTGCGCAGCGGCGTGCCGGGCCATCCGAGCCGCGGCCGCCCGGGCGGCAACCGTGGCGCCGGCAACAGCGCGGGCGGTGCGCGCGCACAGGGCGCGGGCCAACGCACTGGCGGCAACGGCGGCAACGGTGGAAACAGCGGCGGCGGCGCACGCACCGGCCAGCCGGGCAACCGCAACGGCGGCAACGGCGGCGGTCGCGGCCAGGGCCGCGGTCCGCGCCCGGCATCGGCAGCCCGTTCGGGCGGCGAGCGCTGATACGGAATACTGCCGACATCACAAAGACCGGGACCTGCTCCCGGTTTTTTTTACCCATAACAAAGGCTCAAATTCGGGGTCAGAGCACTTTTTCGATCAATGTCCGGTAAGCCAAGATTTCGTGCGGTTCGCCCGTTGCACCCATGAGTAAATCGGCGTCCGCCGGCAGAACTTGCTTCGAAGATCATCCACCAAAATGAGCTCTGACCCCGAAGTTACAAAAAAATTGGACCTGACCCCGAATTTATTTGCGCACTCAAGTACTTGCCAAGGGTCGACATTCTCCATATACTTGACGAATCAAGTAACCATTAAGTACCAGGAGTCATTATGTCCGACAGTCTCACCACCGAATTCTGCCTGCGCCTCGCGCGGGCCTGGGCGACGCTCGCCCGCCGGCTCGACAGCGCCCTCGGCGGCCATCACGGCATCAGCTTTGCCGATTACCAGTTGCTACTGCACCTGCAGCGCGCACCGGGCGGGCGTTTGCGCCGTGTCGACCTGGCCGACCGGTTGGGACTGACCGCGTCCGGCGTCACCCGCTCGCTGCTGCCGCTGGAAAAGATCGGTCTCGTCACGCGCCAGAGCGATCCGCGCGACGCCCGCGTCGGCTACGCCCTGATCACGCCGACGGGCGACGAACTCGTGACGAACGCGACGACCGTCGTCGACAACATCAGCCGCACCATGCTGGGCGCACCGTCCGGCGACCAGTTGCGCGCGACGTCCGACCTGCTCGCGCAGATCGCCGGCCTCCAGCGCTGATCCACTTCGCACCACCAACACGATGGCGTGCCGGCCAGGCCCGCGCGCGCCCGCACGACGACAAGGAGACGAGCATGCAAGACGCACAGAACCCGCGCACCGCCCTGCTGCGCGACCGGAATTTCACGTGGCTGATGAGCGGCGGCGTCATCTCCACCCTCGGCGACCAGTTCACCCAGATCGCCCTGCCCTGGCTCGTGCTCAAGCTGACCGGCGATGCCGTTGCGCTGGGCATGGCCGTCGCGCTGATGGGCATCCCGCGCGCGATCCTGATCCTGTTCGGCGGCGCGCTCGTCGACCGCCACTCGCCCAAGCGCATCCTGATGCTCACCAAGCACGTCAACACGGTGCTGCTGGCCGTGCTCGCGGTCCTCGTCTACACCGGCCAGGCGCACCTGCCCGTCGTGCTCGCGCTGGCGCTGGGCCTGTCGCTTGCGTCGGCGTTCAGTATCCCGGCCGGCACGTCGATGCTGCCGCACGCCGTCGCCCCGCAGCACCTGCAGGCCGCGAACGGCATGATGATGGGGCTGCGCCAGATCACGATGCTGGCCGGGCCGCTGCTGGCGGGCCTGCTGTTCGCGCTGGCCGGCGACGGCAGCGACGGTCCGCAGCACATGCGCGGCCTGGCGCTCGCGTTCGGCTTCGACTGCATCAGCTTCGCCCTGTCCGCCTGGACGCTCGCCAAGGTCCAGCCGCGCCCGTTCGCGCCGGCGGCCAGGCAGCCGGTATTCAAGTCCGTCGCGGACGGTCTCGCGGCCGTCTGGCGCGACACGATGATGCGCACGTGCTTCATCTACTGGGGCCTGTGCGCCTGCGTGATCGGCGGCGTGATGCAGGTCGCGTTGCCGCTGCTGGCGAGCAGCCGCCTGCACGGTGCGTCCGCGCTGGGCCTGCTGATGGGTGCGCACGGCGCCGGCGCGCTGCTGGGCATGGCGGCGAGCGGTGTCGCCGGAAAACGGCGTGCGGGCAACCTCGGCATGACCCTGCTGCTGATCGACGGCATCGCCGGCGTCCTGCTGATGCCGCTGGGCCTGATCACGGCCAGCTGGCAGGGCATGCTGATCAACGTCGCCATCGGTGTGCTGGGCGGGTTCGTGCAGGTCGCCGTGTTCACGTGGATCCAGCAGCGCGTGCCGCGCGAACTGCTGGGCCGGACGATGAGCCTGTTCATGTTCATCTTCATGGGCCTGGCGCCGCTGGCGGCCGTCGCGGCCGGCTGGATCGCCAGCCGCGTCACCCTGGCGACCCTGTTCGGCGGCTCTGGCCTGTTCCTCGTGGGCGCCGCGCTGCTGGCCTGGCTGTTCACGCCGATGCGCGCGCTGCGCGCTGCGCCGGCCGGCACGATGGTTTAGGATAGCGGGTTGTTTCACCGCCAAGAGGAATTCGCATGCCCCGCTTCGCCGCCAACCTGAGCCTGATGTTCAACGAGCTCGGCTTCCTGGAACGCTTTGCCGCCGCCCGTACGGCCGGTTTCGACGGCGTCGAGTTCCTGTTTCCTTACGCCTTCGAGGCGGAGCAGATCGCCGGCCGCCTGCAACGCTACCAGCTCGAACTGGCGCTGCATAATTTCCCGGCCGGCGACTGGGCGGCGGGCGAACGGGGCATGGCGTGCGATCCGCGCCGCGTGGGCGAATTCCAGGACACCGTCGAGCTGGCGCTGGAATACGCGCTCGACCTGGGCGTGAAGCGCCTGCACTGCCTGGCGGGCAAGCTGCCGCCGAACGTCGCCCCCGAGCGCGCGCACGCGACGTTCGTCGACAACCTGCGCTTCGCCGCCGCCGCGCTGGCCCCGCACGGCATCGACCTGCTGATCGAGCCGATCAACGACCGCGACATCCCCGGCTATTTCCTCACGAAGAGTGCGCAAGCCGCCGCCATCATCGCGGAAGCCGCCGTGCCGAACCTGTTCCTGCAATACGACATCTATCACATGCAGCGCATGGAGGGCGACCTCGCCAACACGCTGCGCGAGCGCATGGCGCTGATCCGCCACATCCAGCTGGCCGACGTGCCGGGCCGCCATGAGCCGGGCACCGGCGAGATCAATTTTCCCTTCCTGTTCCGCACGCTCGACGCGCTGGGCTACGACGGCTGGGTCGGCTGCGAATACATCCCGCTGGGCGATACCGTGGCCGGCCTGGGTTGGCGCACGGCCTTGACTTGAGCATTGGCAATGACAGCATCCGCCAGTTTGAAAGAATGAGGGCTTTTCGGGCCGGCCTTTTGCCGTCCAGAAAGGACCCATGGACCTGCGACGCTGTTTTACCCTGATCGTCCTCGCCGCCACCCTGGTGCTCGGCGGCTGCGCCAGTACCGGCCCCGTGAGCCTGGCGGAGGTGCGGCAATTTGCCGACGCGTCGGCCAAACTGGGCGGCTACGGCGAACTGTCGCGCCGCTATCGCGACACCTACGAGCGCGAACAACCGTACCTCTCTCCCGCCGCCGACCGCATCGCGAAGGAAAACGATGCCCGCCGGCGTGCCGTGTACGACGACTTCGTCAGCATCCAGAAGACCGTCGTGCTGTACATGCAGACGTTGAGCGTGCTGGCGGGCGACGCGCGCTACGACTTGTCCGACCGCATCGACGACCTCGGCAATGGTCTCAAGGCGAACGCGGAATCCGGCTTGCAGCAGCGCCAGATCGCCGCGTACACGGGCCTGACGCGGCTGCTGACGCGGGTGATTGCATCCGGCTACCAGAACCGCAGCGTCGAGACAATGGTGCGCGACGGCGACGCCGACGTGCAGGTCTTGCTGGAAGCCATGATCGAGCTGACCCGCCTGTACGCGAAGACCAACGACAACGAGAAGAAGACCGTGCTCGGCATCTTCGACGTCGAAATCCCCTTCTCCACCAAGACGTCCGACCGCATGCTCGTGACCCTGGCCAAGGTCCATTATCTCAACAAGTCGACCGAGTACAAACTGGTCGACAAACGCTACGACCTGGCCCTCCAGGGGTTGACGAAGGTCGCCCTGGGCCACCAGAAACTGCGCGAAAACCTGAATAACCTGCACGGCGACGAAGTGCGCAAGTTGCTGGCCGTCTATGCGCGCGACCTGACGAAACTGCGCGACGCCCTGTCCGATTGAGCGCACGAGGAGAGATCATGGCAAACGACGAGAAACCGAAACAGGCTGCGCCCGCCGCGGCGCCGCCGCCCAGCCCGGCCGAGGCGTTGTCGACCGCGCACCAGGTCGAGGAACTGGCCGACAAGCTGTCGGCGTGCGCGGACAGCATCCATCAGCGCGTCATGCGCGACATCCGCCGCCACCAGGGCCAGGACGTGCCGGAACCGGAGCAGATGGCCGCGCGCGCCCTGTTGAATGCCGAGATGGAATTGCGCCAGCGCGCCAACCGGCTGTATACGGAGGCGGCCGCATGCATCGTGTCGTCGCTGGGCCAGCCGCAAGCGCACCTGATCCAGCTGACGGTGGACGCCGCCGACAAGATCAAGCGCATCACCCGCATCGGCGACGGCATCACGCTCGTCGCGCGCCTGCTGGGGTTGGCCGCGGCCGCCAGCACGGGCCAGGTCGTGCCCATCCTCGCGGCCCTCGACGGGCTCAAGACCCAGCTCGACATCGTCGCCATCGACAACGCGCCGTCCCTGCCCGCATCGTCGGCCTGAATGCGGCCGCCGTGCGGCGGTATCCACGCCCCTCGTTCCGCGCTACACTGAAATCGCCGCCGCGCGGCTTCCAACGACACGAACGAGGGGACATCCATGAAAGCCAATCCGCACGCCGCTTCCGGCGCCTGTCGTCACGTGTTCGCTGTCGCGTGACCATGGAACCCCTCACACCCGAGCAGCTGGCGCTGCTCAAGACCATGCTGGAGCAGCGTCTTGCCGCGCTGTCCAGCATCGAGGAACCGCGCCCGGACGCGGGAGAAATGCCTGTGGAAGATGTGGAGACGTCGCCGCTGGACCGCGCCACCGTCCGTCTGCTGAACGACTTGTCGCGCGAAGCGGCCGGCCATCACTCGGCCGAGATGCGCCAGCTGCGCCAGGCGCTCGCCCGGATCGAGGACGGCAGCTACGGCTATTGCGAGGAATGCGGCCAGCCGATCGGCGCATCGCGGCTGCTGGCCCGGCCCGAGGCGCGCCTGTGCATCGACTGCCAGACGCGGGCCGAGCGGCGCTAACCCTTCGCGTCGCGCCGAATCGCGTCCGTGTCCGCCGGCGCGAGCCCGAGCGCGGCCAGGAAGGTGGCGTGGCCAGCCGGATCGTCGCGTTCGAATTCGGTATGCCAGGCACGCATGGCCGCGTCGTCGAAATCGGCGCGGCGCAGCAGGGCGACCCAGGATGCCTTGTCATGGACCCGCCCGCCGCCGCTGCCGGCCAGCGCCAGCAGACGGGCCACGCTGCGCTGCTGGGCACGTATCCGCTCCGCGTCGCGGCACAGCCCCAGCAGCCGTTGCTCGAGCAGCGCGGCCGGTTCCGGCGCGTCGCCCCGGTCGAGCAGCCCGCGGATATCCTCCAGCGACAGGCCGGCTTCGCGCAAGCGCCGGATCGTGCGCAGGCGCTCCAGTTGCGCGTCGCCATAGAGCCGATAGCCGGCTGGGCTGCGCCCTTGCGGCAGGAGCAGGCCGATCGCTTCGTAATGCAGCACGGAGCTGCGCGCCAACCCGACCTCCTTGCAGAGTTGTCCGAGATTGAACGGGGCGGCACGGGAAACTGGCGTCATGGCAATGGTTCGAGGTCGGGCGGCACGAAGCGTTCCCGGGCCACCGTCGAATTCAGGAGCGCGTCCGAATAATACCGCGCCAAGACGCGGCGGCCATCCAGCAGCAGGTCGCCGTTGGTGGCAATGAACGCCTCCCACGACGCCGCGCCACCGCGGCCGGCGATGAGCCGCACGAATGCCTCGGTGACGGTGCGGTGGAACTTCTCGGGTGCGCCACAGCGCCGCGTCATGATGACGAGGGCGTCGCACATCCGGCCGGCGGCGCGGTCCGGCGGCATGTGTTGCAGCAGGAGCCAGGCGGCGCGCACGTGCTCGCGGTGGGCGAATGCGGCAGGCGCCAGGCGGGCCTCAAGGAATGCCGCGAGAAAAGAGTCGTTCGATGACAGGGCGGGGTCGGACATGGTCGCTCCTTCGCAAAAGAACGCCATGGTCGACCCTACGGCCACCGTCAGGTCAAGCTCAATACATGTGTTGCCCGCCGTTGATGGCCAGGTTGGCGCCCGTCATGAAACCGGCGTCTTCCGACACGAGATAGGCGACGAGGCCAGCGATCTCGTCCGGCTCGCCCAGCCGCCCCATCGGGATCTGCGGCAGGATCTTGCCATTCATCACCTCGGCCGGTACGGCCTCGACCATCTTCGTGCGCAGATAACCGGGCGACACCGTGTTGACGGTGACCCCATGGCGCGCCATCTCCAGCGCCAGTGCCTTCGTGAAGCCGTGCATGCCGGCCTTGGCGGCCGAATAATTGGCCTGCCCAAAGGCGCCCTGCTGGCCGTTGACGGACGAGATATTGACGATGCGGCCAAATTGCTGCGCCATCATCGGTTCGATCGCCTGCTTGCTCATGTTGAACACGCTGTCGAGATCGGCACGCAGGACGTCCTGCCAGTCCTCCAGCGTCATCTTGCGCAGGCTGCGGTCGCGCGTGATGCCGGCGTTGTTCACCAGCACGTCCAGCCTGCCCATTTCGGCCAGCAGTTTCTGCATCATCCATTCGCAGTCGCCGTAATCGGTGACGTCGACGCGATACGTCGTGAATCGGTACCCTTCGTCTCTCTGGGCGGCCTGCCACGCGTCAGGCGTGGCATTGCCGGGCGAATAGGTTGCCGCCACGCGGAACCCCTCCGCCTGCAGGCGCCGGCAGATCGCCGTGCCCAGTCCCCCCATCCCTCCAGTCACCAAGGCTACTTTGTTGTCGTGCATGGTTTCGTCGTCCTTCATCAACCTGCCGCGCCGGGTGCGCAGCACGAAACATCGAGTCTAGGGCGATGGACAAAGACGTCGTTGACGAAACGCAAATAGACGCGGGGGGGCGCGGACTCAGTGAATCATGTCGGGCGGCGACGCCGGATCGAAATCGGCCCAGTCGCCATCGACGATATTGCCCTTGGCGCGCTCGATGTGGTGGGCGCCCAGGCCGCGCAGCAGGTCGACGGCGCGCGACTCGAGGCCGGGATCGTCGAAGGCGACCGCGATGAGCATGCCGGCCGGACGGTTTTCCATCGGCGCGCGGCCGCCCTCCTCGCGTTCGCCCGGATCCTTCATCTTCGTAAAGCTGAACAGCGAGCCGACGTGGGCGCCCAGCAGGCCGCCGACCACGGGGCCCAGCGGTCCGGTCACGGGCGCCGTCGCGGCGCCGGCCACGATACCGACCGCCGCACCGGCACCGGCGCCCTGGGCCACGCCTTCCGGCGATTCCTTGGCGCCCGGCGAGTGGATGTTGTCGCCGCCAATCGGCGTCAGGTCGTGCTGGCCCGGCTGGCTCAGGTAGAAACCGCTGATGCGTTCGCTCGGGAACCCGGCGTCGATCAGGGCATGGCGCGCCCGCTCGACGTCATCCTGCAGCTGGAAGTGCCCTGCAATGATCGTGGACATGGATGACCTCCTGCATATAAAGGTGTGGCCATGATGCCTCCCGCTGGGCTCGGTCTCTGTACGCGAGCGCACGCAGCGTAGCCGCTAGCGCCACTGTCCGTAGACCATGCCGTAGTGCTCCGGTTCCGGCGCCGGCGCGGGAAACCAGTCGCGCGGGTCCACGCGGTAATACGCCTGGAACTCCGCATACAGATCCGGATGGCGCGCGGCCAGCTCGTGCGGCTGCTCGAAGAAACTCTCCGTCGCCACGGCGAAGAACTCGGCCGGATTCGTGGCGCCGTACGGATCGAGCACGTCGCGCTGGCCCCAGTAGGCATCGCGCCGCAGCAGCGCGAAATCGCGCGACAGCGTTTCCGACCAGCTCCGGTAGCGCTCCGGGCTGCCGAGGAAGGGCGCGCCGTTGTTGCTGCCCGATTCGCTGTCGAGCTGGTGCGCGAACTCGTGCAGCACGACGTTGTGCGTGCCCTCGGCCGCCAGGCCGGCGCGGCGCACGTGTTCCCACGACAGCACGACGCGCCCGTCGCCCCACGATTCGCCCAGCAGATCCTGGCGCGTTTCCGTGACGACGCCGGCCGCGTCGTGCTCGCGCCGCGGCACGAGGAACGCGCCCGGGTAGACCAGCACGGCGTGGAGGCCCGGATACACGCGGCTGTGCCGGTTCAGCAGCAGCAGGCACGCCTGCGCGGCGATCGTCACGCGCATCTCTTCCGTCACCTCGAGTCCGGCGCAGCCGACGAACGTCTTCTGGTGCAGGAACTGCTTGACGAGGCGCTGCAACTGCGCGCGCAGGTCGGGCGGCATGCCCCGGTACTGGTCGACGTTGCGCTCGATGATGCCGAGCTGGGCCGCGGTGAGCGGACGCGCCAGCACGCGCCGCAGACGCCAGCGCGGCAGCAGCCACGCGAACAGCACGCCGAGCGCGAGCACGGCGCAGACGATAGCGGCTTCCATCGTGTTCTCCCGATACCGGCGTTACTGGGCCTCTTGTGCGCGCGGCGCGAAATATGCGGCGACCGCCTCCGCATCGCCGATCAGCTTGCCGCCGATGAAGACCTGCGGCCACGTGGTGGCGCCGGCGACGGCGCGCAGCACGCTGGTGGTGATCTTCGCATCCTGCGGGATGTCCGTAAAGACGATGCCATTTGCCTTCAGCACGGCCTTGGCGCGCGCGCAGAACGGGCAGCCCGGCTTGGAGAACATCACGACGGGCTCGCGCGGCGTGGCGTCCGGGTTGAGGTAGCGCAGCATGGTATCGGCGTCCGACACTTCGAACGGATCGCCTTCCTTGTCCGGCTCGATGAACGCCTTGGCGATGATGCCGTCCTTGACGAGCATCGAATAGCGCCACGACCGCTTGCCGAAGCCGAGGTCGCGCTTGTCGACGAGCAGTCCCATGCCTTCCGTGAAGTCGCCATTGCCGTCGGGGATCATGGTGATGTTGCCCGCCTCCTGGCCGGCCTGCCAGGACTGCATCACGAAGGCATCGTTGACGGAAATGCAGACGATCTCATCGACACCGTTCTCGCGGAAGGCGGGTGCCAGCTCGTTGTAGCGCGGCAGGTGTGCCGAGGAACAGGTCGGCGTGAAGGCGCCGGGCAAGGCGAACACGACGACGGTCTTGCCCTTGAACAGTTCATCGGTCGTGAGGTCGCGCCACTGGTCGTCGGGGCGCGCCTTGAACGTCACCTGGGGAACGGGTTGGCCTTCCAGGGATTCGGCACTCGGCAGCATGGAGTCTCCTTGATGGGTAAGCGGTCGGGGTGCCGCACCCGGCATATGAGCACGCTTGTCGCCTTTTCAATTGGAATCCTGCAAAAAAAACAGCGCCACCCGGCCTCTCGGCGGGGTGGCGCAGCTGATAGCGGCCACGTCGTGCGACCGCTATCAACGCCAGCGCGCTCAGACGCGCTCTTTGGCGACCTGGCTCGGCGGCGGGCCGAACAGTGCGGCGACGAGCGGGTCGCGGGTCACCGGGCTGCGGTTGACGCGGATCGCGTAATGGGTGTCGTCGGCCAGGATGTGGAAGTGGCGGCCGGTGCCGGCCATGCTCTGCTCGCGCAGGCCTGGACGCTCCTTGCGCGGGGCGGCGCCTTCGCGCTTGGGCTGGCAGATCGCGCCCAGGAAGGCCTTGACGCGCTCCGGATCCGGCGAAATACGGTACACGGCCTTGCCGAGGTAGGTGGCGGTACCTTCGATGTAGCGGGCCAGTTCGATGACGCCGGCTTCGCGCAGGTCGCGGATGTATTTGCGGGCGCCCGACGGCGAGAATTTGAGGAACCAGGCGATTTCGTCGGCGAGCATCTCGTGGGTCTGCAGCTCGCCGATCAGCTTCTGCATGTTTTCGATACGGCGCTGGGTAGCCGACGTCGACCGCACCCGCTCGATCGGCGCGAGCGAAATCGGAGCGCGCTCGGTCGGCTGCGGTGGGACGCGTTCGATCAGTGCAGAGTTACTGGAAGTGTGCACCGCGTTGAGTTCGCCTTGTACCGCATTATGGTGAGTCGCTGCATGCATATTGGTTTACTCCGTGAAAAGGACGATGTTCTGTGTATGGCCCGGACCGCCGTATTCGTGTATGACCACCTGACAACACGCCGGTTCCGCTTAACTGGATACAAGATTGCCTGCCTCATCACCCCCGGTCTGTGCGCCATCCAACATTTCTAAAAATTTCTGAAAAGTTATTCATCCCTAAAAGCAAGAGAAACGCGATTGCGTATTGACGCTCGACAAATTGGTAGGGCTCAACGGGAACCGCCCGCACGGCTTGCAATCGAAGCGGTATCGACCTGACCGCGTGACATGACAATTCCGTAATAAAAGGAGACGCGCATGCACGAAGGGCGACGTTATAAGAAGTAAGCGACGGTTAACGCGCAGTTAGTAACATCCTGAAACAAACCGCAATCATGGCATAAATGGCTACGTTGTAAAATCGCCACAACAACCGGCTGTTAGGTGCGCTAACGCACTGACCCGAAAAATGGCCGACTTGTAAGCTTGACATCAACATCACTGCAAGTCTTGCGATGTCAAGTACCTTTACAACTTATGGGAGTTACCTGTGAATAATACGAAGAAGATCGCTCTGGCCGCCGCCATTCTGTGCTCCGCCGGAACGGCCCTGGCTCAGGACACCACCGAGGTCATCAATCCGTCGTGGTACATCGCCCCGACGATCGTCGGCATCAAGCCCGACCATGATTTCCTGACCTCGAAGAAGGACTGGGGCGGCGGGTTGAAGTTTGGTAAGGCCGTGCATCCGCTGTGGGATATCCAGATTGGTGCCACCCAGGCACGCGTCGACGACAACGGTTACAACTACCGCCAGACCCTCGTCGGCGTCGACGCCCTGCTGATGCTGTCGCGCAAGACCTTCCGTCCGTACCTGCTGATCGGTGTCGGCGGCGAACGCGACCACGAGAGCAATCCGATCCGTAACGTCTCCGGCTGGTCGCCGTATTACCAGGCCGGCGTCGGCTTCCAGGTCAGCATGAACGAGCAGTGGTCCCTGCAGGCCGACGTGCGCGACGTGCGCGCCCACCTGCGCGACGACGACAAGTTCGGCTTCTCGCGCGCCAACACCAAGTACGCGACGTTCAGCCTGAACTACGCCTTCAACCCGCCGCCGCGCCCGGCACCGGCACCGGCGCCGGAACCTGCCCCGGCTCCGGTCGTCGAGGCGCCGGCCCCGGCACCGGCCGCTCCGCCGCCGCCGCCGGCCCGCTTCGAGAAGGTGACGCTGTCGGCCAGCGAACTGTTCGCCTTCGACAGCGCCACCCTCTCGTCGCCGCAGCCGAAGCTGGACGACATCGCCGCCGCGCTGCAGGCCGACCCGTCGATCACCGACGTGGACATCACCGGCTACACCGACCGCCTGGGCTCGACCAAGTACAACCAGAAGCTGTCGGAGCGCCGCGCCAACGCCGTGCGCGAGTACCTGATCGCCAAAGGCGTCGATTCCAACCGCCTGAAGGCCTACGGCAAGGGCGAGCAGAATCCGGTCGTGACCGACTGCCACCAGAAGAAACGTTCGGAGCTGATCGCCTGCCTGGCACCGAACCGCCGCGTGGAAGTGGAGCCGATCACTATCGAGCGCCGCGTACAGTAACGCCTCGACGCGGGGCTTCGTCCCCGCCTACCGCTGGGCGTAGGCCCCGGAACGCGCCTTCGGGCGCGTTCGTCTTTTTGGAGGTTACCTGATGGCAGTACAAAACTGGATCCCCTTCTCGCGCCAGGTCGTCCATGTGATGCGCTGCGCCGTGACCGAATGGCTGGACCACCGCGCATCGAGCAAAGGCGCCGCCCTCGCGTTCTACACGCTGTTCTCGCTGGCTCCCATTCTCGTGCTCGTTATCGCGATAGCCGGCTTTTTCTACGGCACCGACGCCGCGCAAGGCCAACTGCTGGACGAGCTGCGCGGCCTCGTCGGCACCCAGGGCGCGGAAACCATCCAGGCGATCCTGGCCGGTGCCCGCAACAAGGAAAGCGGCAAGCTGGCGACGATCATCGCGACGGTCCTGCTGCTGGTCGGTGCGACGAGTGCGTTCGCGGAACTCAAGGACAGCCTGGACGAAATCTGGGACGTTCCGCCGTCGAAGGACGCCACCTGGTGGGACACCGTCCGCACCCGCCTGCTGTCGTTCGGCCTGATCCTGACCCTGGGCCTGCTGCTGATGTTCACGCTGGTCGTGTCCGCCGCATTGACCGTGCTGGAAAAATACCTGGGCGGCATGTGGCACTCCGCGACGATCATCCTGGGCTGGGTGGCCTGGGCCGTCAGCTTCCTCGTCATCGCCGTGATGTTCGGCGCGATCTACAAGCTGCTGCCGCGCGTAAAACTGTCGTGGCACGACGTGACCATCGGCGCCCTCGGCACCGCGATCATGTTCACCGTGGGGAAGTTCGCGATCGGCCTGTACATCGGCAACAGCGGCACGACGAGCAGCTTCGGCGCGGCCGGTTCGCTGATCGCGCTGCTGCTATGGGTCTATTACTCGGCGCAGATTTTTTTCCTGGGCGCGGAATTCGCCCGCCAGTACGCGCTGCAGATGGGCAGCCTGAAGGACAAGCACGTCCCAGGTGCGCCGCCGCCGGATGCGCGCCCGTCGCCCGTGCACTGAACCACCGCGGCGCCGTTGCCCCGGCGGGACGGCGCCGTCATTCGCCAAGCAGTTCGGCGATGACTTCCATCCCTTCCACGCGTTCCGCCACGACCTTGATCACGACGACGACGGGCACGCCGAGCAGCAATCCCCACATGCCCCACAGCCAGCCCCAGAACAGCAGGCTGACGAACACGGCCGCCGGATTCATCTTGGCGATCTTGCCCGTCATCCAGGTCGTGACCACCATGCCGACGAGCGTCGCGATCCCCAGCGACGCACCCGCCACGAGGATCACCATCTGCAGCGATTCGAACTGCAGGAAGGCGACGAGGCCCGTGGCCGACGTGATCAACAGCGGGCCGAAGTAAGGCATGATGTGGGCGACGCCGGCGAAGATTGCCCACGCGCCCGCATTTTCCAGGCCGATGAACCGCAGCGCCACCCACATCAGCAGCGCCAGCAGCACGTTCGTGACGAGCAGCATGAACATGTAGTTCTGGATGGACGTGTTGATGTCCTCGAGGATGTGCACCGTCACTTTTTTCTGCGTCAGCGACGGCCCTGTCAGCTTGACGAGCTTGCGCTTGAACGTGTCCCCGGCCAGCAGCAGGAAGAACACGAGGAACACGACCATCGTGGCTTGCGAGATGAAACTGGCCAGGCCGACGGAACCGGCCAGCAACCAGTCCATGATGCGGAAATTGCTGCCACCGGGCGTTTGGGCGACGGCCGGTGCCGCTGCACGCCGCGGCGCCGCCGTCCGCTTCGCACTGCCCGCGTTGGCGGCGGCCTGTTCGAGTTCGGCCGCGGCGGCCTGGACCTGCTGGATCGTCGACGGCCCGTCCGAGCCATCCGTCAGGATGCGCGTGACCTTGTGCGTCAGGGTCGGGAGTTCATCGACGATGTTGAGGAACTCGCCCTGCACCCGGTGCATGGTGAGCGCCATGCCGACGAGGATCAGGCCCGTGACGAGCGTCGCGCCGATGGCGCGCCGGATGTGCCAGCGCTCGAGCCAGCGCACGACGGGACTCAGCGTGTAGGCGATAAAAATGCCGAGCAAGAGCGGCACGAAGAAATTCTTGGCCCACTGCAGGCCGAAGACGAACGCGACGGTGGCGATCACGCCGAGCGTGAGACCACGCGCGTTGACGTGGACGGGCAGGCGCAGGTTGCCGTGGGCAGCGCCGAGCTCTTCGCCCGTCGGTGCTCCATCGGTGTTGACGAGGCCGGCTTCACGCGCCGCCTGTTCGACATCCGCGGGCGCCGCGGCAACCGGCGTGACTGGGTTGGATGCCTCGGATGTTGCGGAGCCGGATTGGGCGAGCTGCATGGTACCTGCCTGAAAAAAAACAGCCGGTCCCGGGCACCCGCCGGCAGTCTCCTGCCAGGGCGGATGCCGCGTGGCGCGGCAATCGACACGACTGTCGGGCCGGCCCGCGCACGAGCCGCCCGGTCAGCTTATTTTACGCGGATGTCGTTCTTGACCGACGACACACCTTTCACGCCACGTGCGACGTCGGCGGCCTTCTGCGCATCCTGCGGCTGGGCCACGAAGCCCGACAGCTGCACGTCGCCCTTGTAGGTCTCGACATTGATCTCGGTGGCCTTCAGGGTCGGCTCGTTGAAGATCGCAGCCTTCACTTTTGCGGTGATGGCGGCGTCGTCGATGTACTCGCCGGTGCTTTCCTTGGTCGGGCTCGACGAGCAGCCGACGACGGTGAAGGCGACAGCGGCGGTGAAGATGGCGGTGGCGATGCGTTTGGTTGCGTTCATGGTGAACTCCTTGTTAGTGGTGGTACTTGGTTGTGCTCTTCATGAGCGGGGTGCGGTTATCAGCCGGCTATTTTCCGAACTCGGCCTTCGCAGCCGAGACGCATTGATCCTTGGCGGCGCCGGCGAACGCGTCGCATTTCTCCATGGCGACACGGTACGCGGCGGACAGCTTGTCCTCGCGCGCTTCGTTGCGCGCTTCGATCGTTTTCTGGTCGGCCTTCGCGTCGGCCTGCGCGGCGACCAGACGGGCCTTGGCCTGTTCCTGGCACACGTCCTTGTCGTTGCCCGTCAGGCCGGCGCAGCGTGCCTTGTCGAGGTCATAGTTGGCGGAGGCAATGCGCATCCGTGCCCGCGTATAGGCCTTCAGCGTGTCCTCGTACTTGGCGCGCGCTTCTTCCTCCATGCGCACGCGCGCGGCCTTCGCTTCCAGCACGCAGACGTCCTTTGGATTGCCGGTGATGGCATCGCAGCGGGCGCGTGCGTTCTTGTACTCGGCCGCCGCCGTGTCGCGTGCCTGCTGGTAAGCCAGCTTCGCTTCCGGCGTCGCCGCGCGGACATGGCCTGCAGCCCACATCAGGGCAGCGGCCAATAACAGGATCATGTGTGGTGTGCGCATTCTTGTTCTCCTTTTGACACTCTTTTTTTCAATCGATGTTGATGTTTTACTCTGCCGTAAGGACGATTTCTGTTCGCTGCCGAACACACGAAAAAAGATGATGAAAAAGCATCGGATGAGCACCCGCAGGTGAGTGCGTCATCGCACAGACCCCATACGCATGACTGCGTAATCTGGTCCCACATCTTTGCCAGGAGAACAAGTCATGAAAGCTACTCGTACCCTTGCCGCCCTCGTCGCGGCCAGTGCGCTCCTCGGTGGCTGCGCCAGCCAGTCGTCCCAGCCCAGCTACGCCAACAACGGCTACAACAATGGCTACACCAACGGCTACGACAACACGGCTTCGACGGGCTACGGCACGATCGAATCGATCCAGGTGACCAGTGGTGAAGGCCGCACGAGCGGTGCCGGCGCGATCGTCGGCGGCCTCGTCGGTGCGTTGGCCGGCAACCAGGTCGGCAGCGGCGGCGGCCGCACGGCGGCAACCGTCGCCGGCGGCGTGGCGGGCGCAGCGATCGGTAACCGTGTGGAAGCGAACCGCGAGGGAGCAGGACAACAGCAGTACGCAGTCAATATCCGTCTAGACAATGGCGAATACCGCACCATCGTCCAGGACAATGTGTACGACCTGCGCGTGGGCAACCGCGTGCGCATCGTCGACGGCCGCGTCTATCGCTATTGAGCGGCGCGCCCCGTGCACACTTCAAGCCGGCTCTGCCGGCTTTTTTAA
This sequence comes from Massilia sp. CT11-137, assembly GCF_047302885.1. Lineage (NCBI taxonomy): Bacteria > Pseudomonadati > Pseudomonadota > Betaproteobacteria > Burkholderiales > Oxalobacteraceae > Massilia > Massilia sp. CT11-137. The sequence continues at coordinate 1,805,165 of NZ_JBKYMP010000002.1, read as the reverse complement.
TGGGAAGGATGCGGCGAAGGCATAAAAAGACGGCGTCCAATCGAAGATTGCGACGCCGCTCAAGCCCCACCATATTCGTGAAGGCGCGATCCGGTGGCGAATCGCGCCGCGTTGTCCTTAGTATGCCACTTGCTGCGCGCGTTTGCGCTGCAAGTACCAACCGAGCGCGCCCAGGACGGCGGCCACGCCCAGTGCCGGCTTGCCGAGATTGCGCTTGCGGATGAAGCCCAGCACGGTCAGCGCATACGGGGCCAGGACCGAAATGCTCGTGCCGGTCGGCTTGAGCAATGCATCGGCGCGGGTACGCAGCACCCAGGTCGCGTGGTCGAGCGCCGAATGAAAGATCACTTCGGGGCGCGCCGCGTGCTTGATCTGGGCGCGCGCGTGGGCGACGCCGCTGCGGTAGAACTCGCCGTCGCGCAACAGGGCCCGCTTGCGCTCTTCAAGGGAGCCATGCGTGTGATGGCCGATCGTTTTTTCCATAGCTCGTTCCTCCGGTTACAACAGCATGTCGCGGTCGTTGCGCAATTCCTTCATGGTCTCGGGGAACGCCAGCTTGCCCTGCTTGAGCAGCGAGAGTCCCTTCATCACGAGGATCAGGGTGATTACGGCGAACACGACGAACATGACGAGCAGGATCTTCCAGCCCATTTCTTCCCAGGCCAGCGCCACGATCGTCGCGGTACCGTACGCCAGCGCGAACCACGTGGCCAGGGCGGCCATCGCGAAGATGACCACGAGTTCGATCACGTGATTGCGTACTTCCGACAGCTCGAGCGCGGCAAGTTCCACGCGCGACACCACGAGCCCGAACAGGTTCTTGGCCAGGCCCGTGATCCCACCCATGAGGCCGGGGCTATGCACGACGGTTTCATTGTTATCCATGGCTGCCCCCGACCCGAATTATTTGCGGCCCAGAATGACACCCAGCAGCAGGCCGACGCCGGCCGCCACGGCCACGGTGCGCCATGGGTTGTCCTTCACGTAGACATCGGTTGCGCGCGCCAGTTCCTTGCTCTTGACGAGGGCTTGATCCTGGTACTTGCCGGCCTTGCCCAGCGCCTGGTCGAGCAGTTCCATGCCGCGCTCGCGCAGTTCGTCGGCCTTGTTGCCGGTGAGGGAAGCGGCGGCGCTCAGCAGCGACTGTGCGTCCTTGACGAGCGCTTTCATGTCGCCGGAAGCATTGTTCGCTGCGCCGTTCAGTTGGGAGGCGTTGGCATTGGCGCGGATGGACTCTAACATGATGTACTCCTTGTTGTAGGTAGTGGTGGGTAAGGGTTCAGGCCAGCAGGTCACGCATGTCGTCGGCGTGCTCTTCCTCGGTGGCCAGGATCTCGGTCAGCATGATCGTGGTGGTCGGATCCTTGTCGCCGATGGCCTGGATCATCTGGCGGTAGGATTCGATCGCCACGCGCTCGGCGATCAGGTCGGCGCGGATCATGGCTTGCACGTCTTCCGAATCGTCGTACTCCGCATGGCTGCGCTGGGTCAGCGTGGCCGGGTTGAAGTTCGGCGAACCGTTCAGCTGGACGATGCGCTCGGCGATGCGGTCGGCGTGGTCCTGCTCCTGCTGCGCATGCTCGAGGAACTCGGCCTTGATGTGCCCCGTGTTCGGACCGCTGACCGTGTAGTAGTGGCGCTTGTAGCGCAGCACGCACAGCAGTTCCGTCGCCAGTGCGGCATTGAGCATGCCGATGACGGCTTCGCGGTCGGCCGCGTAGCCCTCGGTGACGGCGCCGTCTTCGAGATTCGCGGCCGCGCGGCGGATTTCCGCGATGTCGAAGCCGTGCGCCAGGTTGGATGCGTTCTGTTCCATGAATCTTCCTCTTTCAGTGAGTTTTCAATCCGGGGGCTCGAGATTTGCGAGGCCCCCATTCAGCGCTGTGCCGCTCGCGGCGGGATCGGTGCGCCGGCGTTCGACAGCACGATCTCCACGCGGCGGTTCAGCTGGCGGTTCGCGGCCGTGTCGTTCGACGCGACCGGGAATGCCTCGCCATAGCCGCGCATGCCGATGCGTTCGCGCGGCACGCCGAGGCCGACGAGGGCCTGGGCCACGGACGCCGCGCGGCGCTCGGACAGGTCCTTGTTGTGGGCCGCGGTGCCCGTGCTGTCGGTAAATCCTTCGACCATGACAGTGCGGTCGGGGTTCTGCGTCATGATCTCGGCCAGTTTTTTCACGGTTGCCATGCCGTTCGCGTTCAGTTCCGCGCGGTCGGTGGCGAACAGCACGTCGCCGATGGTGACGACCATGCCGCGCTCCGTCTTCTGCGCATGCAGTTCGACGAGCAGGGCTTCCAGGCGCGCTGCGCGGTCGGCCTGCTGGGCGGCCTGCTGCTGGGCGGCGGCGGCCTGGGCCTGCGCATCCTGGGCCTGAGCCTGGGCCGCGGCGGCCTGGGCCTGGGCGGCAGCCGCGTCGCGCTTGGCACGGTCGGCCTCGGCGGTGCGGGCTTCCAGCTGGACGCGGTCGCGTTCGCGGGCCGCATTCGCGACCTCCGCCTCGGCGGACTTCGTCTTCGCCACTTCCTGGGCGGTGGCGATCTTCTGCTTGGCGATGTAGGCCAGGCGGTCGATCGTATCCAGGCTCTCGCGCTGGGCGGCGGCCTGGTTGGCGCGGTCGAGTGCTTCGCCGGCCTGCTTGAATTCCATTTGCGCGTACGTCGCGACCTGCGGATTGTTGTTCGCCGCGACGAAGTCGGCGCGCGCCTCGTCCAGCGTGGGTGTGGTGGTCGGGACGGTGCTGCAGCCGGCCAGGGCGATCGTGCCGGCAACGACGAGGGCCTTCAGGAAATTCATTTTCATGATGCTTCCTTTCTGCGGTTCTTGTTATTGGGCTTTATTGCTGCTGGTCGGAATTGGCGCGGTCGACTTCCTGGCGCAGCACGCGCAGGTCCTCGTTGAGCGCGTCGGCGGCGGCCGTGGCCTTGGCCGAATTGGCCTTGCTCTGCGCCAGCTTGGCGTCGGCCTGGGCCTGGATCGCGAGTTCGCGGGCCGTCTTGTAATCCTTGGCGGCCAGGGCCTGGTTGGCGCGCATCATCTTGTCGCGCGCAGCCGAGATCTCCGTCGGCGCCAGCTCGGGTGCGCCGGCCGACACGGCGTTTTCGACGGCATTGTGCGAAACCGCGACGGCAGCCGTGGCCGGGGTCTTTTCCGGGCTGGCGCAGGCAGCCAGCGAAAGCACCACGGCGGCTGCGCCGACCCGCGTCAGCAGGTTCATCGATTTCGTATCCATCTTGCGACTCCTGTTTTTAGATTGTGTTGGTAACGTTATAACCCTCGCGCCGGACGAGATCGGTTCGCTGGCGCACATAGACACGGCCTCGGCCCCCCTGCGGCCGGGCTAAGGTGCGGCACCGCACATTGACGCAAGGACCTTTACGTTAATCTGCGATCAACCCGTCCCACCAGAAGGAAGGCCATGACAACCCAGCCCACCCAACAGCCCAGGCAGGGCGCGCGCATGTCGCGTCCGGTGAAGATCACGCTCGGCATCGTCGGCGTGCTGGTGGCGATTCCCGTCATCGCCATCATCATCGTACTCACGTTCGACTGGAACCGCGCCAAGCCCTGGCTCAACGACAAGGTCAGCGACGCGATCGACCGTCCGTTCGCCATTCGCGGCAATCTCGCCGTGCATTGGGAGCAGCCGTCGAAAAGCATACCGAAAGCGCAGCGCACGTGGCGCGACTACATTCCGTGGCCGCATTTGTACGCGGACGACGTCCACGTGGGCAACCCGCAAGGCCTGCCCCAGCGCGACATGGCCAGCGTGCGCCAGTTCTCGTTCTCGCTCGATCCGTTCGCGCTGCTGGGCCACCGCATCCACGTGCCCGTGCTGCGCTTCGACGGCCCGCAGGCCGAGCTGCTGCGCGTGGACGCCACGCACTACAATTGGGTCTACAAGCGCGAGGAAAAGAAATCGAAGTGGACGCTCGACCTCGAACGGGTCGTTCTGAACAAGGGCACGGTGCACGTGATCGACGCCGTGACCAAGGCCGACGTCACGGCCGACATCGACACGATCGCGAACGACCCGACCTATGGCATCGCCTTCAAGCTGCGCGGCGAGTACAACGGCGCGCCTGTGGGCGGCGGCGGCAAGACGGGTTCCGTGCTGTCGCTGCGCGACCAGGACGAGCCGTTCCCCGTCCAGGCCGACGTGCACTCGGCCAATACGCGCGTCGCCGTCGAAGGGACGGTCACCCGCCCCGCCCACCTCGCGGGCATCGATGTGAAACTGACGCTGGCGGCGCCGTCGATGGCGCGGCTGTATCCGTTCACGGGCGTGCTGCTGCCCGAGACGCCCGCGTTCTCGACCGACGGCCACCTGACGGGCGAACTGGGCGAGAACAAGAGCCGCTGGGTGTACGACAAGTTCAAGGGCAAGGTGGGCCAGTCCGACATCGCGGGCCGCCTCGAATTCGCGACGGGCAAGCCGCGCAACAAGCTCACCGGCAACGTCGTGTCGCACCAGCTGCGCTTTGCCGACCTCGGCCCGCTGATCGGCGCCGATTCCAACGCGAGCAAGCGCGCGCGGGGCGTCGAGGCCGTGCAGCCGGAAAACAAGGCCCTCCCCGTCGAGAAATTCCATACGGAGCGCTGGAAGGTGCTGGACGCCGACGTCCGCTTCACGGCCGACCGCATCGTCAAGGACAAGGACCTGCCCATCAGCAAGCTGCAAAGCCATGTCGTAATGAACAATGGCGTGCTCACGCTGGAGCCGCTGAATTTCGTGATGGCCGGCGGCAACGTCAACTCGAACATCAAGCTCGACGGCAGCAACGCCAACAGCCCGATCAAGGCGACCGCCGACGTCAAGGCGCGCGACATCCACATCAAGGAATTGTTCCCGCAAATCGAAAAGATGCAGGCGACCGTGGGCTCGATCTATGGCGAAGCGAAGCTCTCGGCAACGGGCGATTCCGTCGGCGCGATGCTGGCCGGTGCGAACGGCGAAGTGAAAGGTCTCGTCAGCCAGGGCGTCGTCAGCAAGCTGCTGCTCGAGGAGGCCGGCCTGAACGTCGGCAACATCATCATCACGAAACTGTTCGGCGACAAGGAGGTCAAGCTGAACTGCCTCGCCGCCGACCTGGGCGTGAAGGATGGCGTGGCGCAGACCCGCACCTTCGTGCTCGACACAGAGGAAGCCATCGTCGACATCAATGGCTGGGTGAACATGTCGACCGAACAGATGGACCTGCGCATCAAGCCGGAGACCAAGGGCCTGCGCCTGTTCACGTTGCGCACGCCGTTCTATGTGCGCGGCACGTTCAAGAATCCGGACCTGTCGCTCGACAAGAAAGTGCTCGCGCTGAAAGGCGGCGCGGCGGCCGCGCTGGCCGTCGTCGCGGCACCGGCCGCCGCCCTGCTCCCGCTGATCAACACGGGGCCGGGCAAGGACAGCCCGTGCAATGCACTGCTGGCCAAGGCGGGCGCGAAACCCGTTGCGCCGCCGCCCGGGAAAAGCGCCAAACGTTGAGCCCGGCATGTCACAGTGTTATTTGTCGTACAGACCGCTATGCGAACGACATTTATGCTGGAGTCATGGTAAGGCCGGCGCCGTTCCCGAACAGCAGGCCGGCATCGCGAGGAAGCGCAGAAGGCATGAAACGATTCGGTACAGGCAGGACCCCGGCAGCACTGTCGACATCGGCATTGCTGGCGGCTCTGGCCCTGTGCGGGATCGCGGGATGCGCGACGAACAGCCCGACGGCTGTCGTAGGGCAAACCGATGACGCCGGCATCACGGCCGGCGTGAAGGCCGCCCTCCTCGGCGATGCCAGCCTGAAGGCAAACGAGATCGACGTCGACACGGACCTGGGGGTCGTCAAGCTGAGCGGATTCGTGAGCTCCGCGGACGACGTGGCGGCGGCCGCCGCGGCCGCGCGCACCGTGAGGGGCGTCAGATCGGTCAGGAATGAGCTGCGCCTGAAGTGAGTATGTAACCCACCTTAAGGAGATCAACATGAAGACCATCAAGCACATCATCGCGACCGCAACGCTGGCAACCGTGGCCCTGGGCCTGACCGGCTGCGCCGGCATGTCGAAGCAGGACCGTAACACCGCCATCGGCGCCGGCGCCGGCGCAGTCGTCGGCGGCGCACTGACGGGCGGCAGCGCCGTCGGTACCGTCGGTGGCGCAGCCGTCGGCGGCGTGATCGGCAACCAGGTGAAGACCACGCACTGATCGCGTCTGCACCAAAAGACAATGCCCCGCTTGCCGGGGCATTTTTCTTTGGATCGACGACGGTCAGGCCAGCACGGGCGCGCCGACACCGGCCCCCGCTTCGCGCACGATCTCGTAGCAGGTGCAGGCAGCGGCGGCGAGACGTTCCGGATCGAGGATCTCGATATTGCCGCGGCTGTAGTTGATGAGCCCCTGCTGCTGCAACGCGCTGGCGGCCTTGGTGACGCCCACGCGGCGCACGCCCAGCGCATGGGCGAGGAATTCGTGCGTCAGGTGGAATTTGTCGGACTGCAGGCGATCGCGCGTGACGAGCAGCGAGCGTGCGAGACGCGCCTCCAGCACGTGGTAGCGGCTGCACACCGCGATCTGGATGGCCTGGGCCAGCAGCGCATCCGTGTAGCGGTACAGCACGCGCTGCAGGGCCGGGTTGCGGGCAAATTCGATGCGCAGGCGGTCGGCGTCGATGCGGCTGGCGTTGCCGGCACGCTGCACGACGGCGCGCACCTGCGTCGTCTCGTGGCCGAGCCCGACGGTGGCGCCCAGCATGCCTTCGCGGCCCACGAGGCCCACCTCGAGCGTCATGCGGCCTTCGGCCACGGCCATCAGCGAGATCAGGCAATCGTGCGGAAAATAGATGTGACGGATGATGTCGCCCGGCTCGCACAACACGGCGCCGACGTCCACCTTGACCTGGTCGAGCGCCGGCAGCATCCGTGCCATCTCCTGCGGCGGGAGCGCAGCCAGCAGCAGGTTGGCATTGTGCTCGGCGATCACAGGTGGAGCGGCTGAATTCATCGGACCCTCGCGGTTGGACTTCATCGGTTCACACGTTTGGGAGATTGGCTATTTACACTGCCCGGAAACATTTACTGACAACTTTCAGTCAGCGTACCGGCCGCGCCAGGGCAAGTATGTACGGTGACGCACGGAACGGGGTGTTGTTGCCAGGGACAATGGAAACGTACCGGACTCGAGGCTCGCGACACGCCCTCGTCCCCACCGACACCGGAAAGGAAAGCCATGGACACGCACCCCACCCCGCCCGCCCGGGCGAAGCAACACCCGCTGCTGATCGCCGCCGCGATCGCGGTCATCCTGTTCTGCGCCATCGGCACGGCGGCCATCATGGGCTGGCTGCCGTCGTCGACCGGCCACAACCGCGGCCAGTTGAGCGACGCCGACCGCGCGGCCCTGTCGGCCGGCCTGCAACAGCCGGGCCAGCCGGGCTACGTGGCCCCGGCCACGGCGCCCGCCGCACCGCTGGCGGGCCAGCCGCAAACCACCTACCCGGTGCAAACGCCGGTGCAGCCCACCTACCCCGTCCCGGCCGGCGCGCAATCCTATGCCGCGCCGACCACCGCATACGGCGACGGCGGCAGCCAGGGATCGACGAGTGCCGGCGCCGACTACGCGCCCGCCCCGGCCCCGGCCCCGCAATACGCGCCGGTCGAGCGCGCCCCGGCGCCGAAGGTCACGCATAAATCGACGAAGCTGGCATCCAACGACAGCGGCAGCAACTGGTGCAACAACTGCGGCAACATTGAGTCGATCCGCCAGATCAAGACGCGCGCCCAGGGCAGCGGCGTGGGCGCGGCCGGCGGCGCCATCCTCGGCGGCCTGCTGGGCAACCAGGTCGGCAGCGGTCACGGCCGGCAGCTGGCGACGGTCGCCGGCGCGGTCGGCGGTGCCGTCGTCGGCAACCAGGTGGAAGGCAACATGAAGGCCGACATCAGCTACGAGATCCGTGTCCGCCTCGACGACGGCACGCTGCGCACGTTCCACCAGCACAGCGCCCCGCCGTGGCGCACGGGCGACCGCGTGCGCATCGTGAAAGGATCGCTGCGTTCGGCGTGAGGGAACCCGCATCAACCGGTCAACCGGGGCTTCGGCCCCGGTTTTGTTTTGTCCAGCCGCGTGCTATGTTGGAGACGGGTGCGCGGCGTTTGCACCTTGCACGATCGCTCACTAAGTTTTCTTTTTCGCAATGTGCGTTGGCGCACGGATGAGTTTGCCTCCGCACAGCAGTATCGGCTTCGTACGGCAGAGCTCACTCAAGCGAAAGGACGCGACATGAACAGTCTGGCATGGATCGGCATCATTCTCTGGGGACTTCTTTTGACGGGCTTTGGCCTGGCAAGCGCGGAGCCGGCACCGCAGGCGACGGCGGCCGAGCTGGCGGCGCAGGACGTCTTTTTCCTGATCACGGGCGGCCTCCTGACCTGCCTGATCGGCTGTCTCGGCCTGATGGGCTTCATGGGCTGGATTCCCGGCTTGCACAAGGAACAAAAAAGCGCGACGTAATGTACGGCATCGTACGGAATACAAAGCTTGTTAGTTCGATACTGGATTCACGGCACAGCAACGCCGGTCAACCATGAGGACACTATCATGCTCTACACAATTGCCGTCATTCTCATCATTCTGTGGCTGCTCGGTCTGGTAACTTCCTATACCGTCGGCGGTTTCATCCACATCCTGCTGGTCGTCGCCGTCATCATGATCCTGGTGCGCCTGATCAGTGGTCGAGGCATATAGCAGTATCATAGCGGCACGCGGCGTCGTGCCGGACCGCAGTGACCTGCGGACCTGACCGATCCGTTTCGCGGTCGTGCCCACTGCTGCGGGTGCGACTACGAAACGGATATTTTTTTTTGAAGGAGACCACCATGAAAACAACCCTGATCCGTTCCACCCTGTGCGCCACCGCCTTTGCCGTGGCCGCCACCGGCTGCGCCGACATGAGCCAGACCCAGCGCGGCACTGCGACCGGCGCCGGCGTCGGTGCCGGCCTCGGCGCGATTCTCGGCGCCACGACGGGCGGCGGCGGTTCCGGCCGGGCCACCCGGGGCGCGGTGCTGGGCGCGGCGGCGGGCGCCGTCGTCGGCAACGTCTGGTCGCGCCACATGGAACAGCAGCGCCAGCAGATGGAACAGGCCACGCGCGGCACCGGCGTGCAGGTGTCGCAGACCTCGGACAACCGCCTGAAACTCGAGATCCCGAGCGACGTCTCGTTCGACACGAACCGCTCCGACATCAAGCCGAACTTCCGCCCGATCCTCGACCGCTTCGCCCAGACGCTGAACGAGAATCCGGCCACCAACGTCACCATCATCGGCCACACCGACAACACGGGCAGCGACCAGATCAACCAGCCGCTGTCGCTGGACCGCGCCGCCCACACGCGCGACTACCTGACGGCGCGCGGCATCAATCCGGCCCGCATCACCGTCGAAGGCCGCGCCTCCCGCGAACCGATCGCCACCAACGACGATCCGGCCGGCCGCGCGCGCAACCGCCGCGTCGAGATCTACGTCAGCGAACCGGCCCGCCAGGGTTGACCGCGCGGGCGCGCGCGCCCGTCCATGACGCGCACGGTGTATCCTCGGGCAAGGCCAACCACAGGAGATGCCATGACCCGCGACACCGTGCGCATCGTCCGCGAGGAGATCCTCTCGGACCATTATCTGCCTCTCAAGAACGTCACCTATGCCCAGCGTCGCCAGGACGGCGAACTGCAAGTCCAGTCGCGCGAAATCTACGATTGCGCGGACGGCGCCGCCGTGCTGCTGTACAACCGCGCCCACCGGTCGGTGGTGCTGACGCGCCAGTTCCGCCTCGGCGCCCGCCTGGCTGGCCACGATGGCTACCTGCTCGAAGCGGCGGCCGGCATGCTGGACGGCGCCGACCCGGCCGAACGCGCCATCGCCGAAGCGCGCGAGGAAACCGGCTACGACATCGACCACGTGCAGTCCGCGCTGCAGTTGTACGTCAGCCCGGGATCGACGACGGAACGCATCCACCTGTTCGTCGCGGAGTATGATCGCGCGCGGCGCTGCGACGCCGGCGGCGGCAATCCCGGGGAAGGCGAAGACATCGAGGTCGTGGAACTGGATTTCGACGACGCCCTCGCGATGGTCGAGACGGGCGACATCGTCGATGCCAAGACCGTCCTGCTGCTCATGTACCTGGAGCGCAAGGTGCTGGGACGGCATGGCGAGGCGTCGTGATGCCGCCCAATGTTTAAAAGGAAGGAATAACGATGAACAAATCCATTGCATCCGCGCTCGTGCTGGCGTGTGCCTGCGCCGCGCTCCCGGCCGGCGCACAGGCGCTGAAACCCGGCCTGTGGTCGCTGTCGAACACGATGACGTCGAGCGACCCGCAGATATCGCAAGCGATGTCTGCCATGCAGCAGCACATGGCCAACATGTCGCCCGAACAGCGCCAGCAGATGCAGAAGATGATGCGGCAGAATGGCGTGCAGCTCGACGTCGGCGCCAACGGCGCGCTGCAGACCAAGCTGTGCCTGACGCGCGAGATGGCCGAGCGCAAGGAATTCCCGGTCCAGCAGGGCGATTGCAGGCAGTCGTTCACGCAGCAATCGGCGACGCGCGGCCACATCACGTTCACCTGCACGACACCGAAGGTGAGCGGCGAAGGCGACCTGGTCGCCGACAACGACACGAGTTACCGTGCCCGCATGAAGATCCGGAGCGAAGAACAGGGGCGCAACCAGACCGTGGACGTGGATGTCAGCGGCAAGTGGCTGTCGGCCGACTGCGGCACCATCCGTGCGATCCCCATCCCCCGCGCAAAGTAGTAGCGATTGACCCCAATGGGATCTCCGGGCCAGGCCGCGCGCCTGGCTTTTTTTCGTCAACCTATTTCTCCAATTCGGGGTCAGAGCCCATTCGTTTGCAAATTCGGGGTCAGAGCACATTGCTCTGACCCCGAATTTTCTGACCCCGATTTTTTGTGTCAGGTCGTCTCGGTAAACGCGAGGTAGAGGTCGCGCGCCTGTTTCGCGATCGGGCCGGCCGGCAGTTCGCGCGATTCGTAGCGCGTGCACGGCGCAACCTTGCCGTAGTTGCCGGTGTTGAAGATTTCGCGCGCCGTGTCCAGCTCTTCCGGCTTGACGGTGCGCTCGACGACCTTCAGGCCGGCCTCGCCCAGCAGCGCGATCACGCGGGCACGCGTGATGCCGGCGAGGAACGTGCCGTTCAGCGCGGGCGTGACGACGTCGCCGTCGGCCGTGACGAGGAACAGGTTCGACGTCGCGAACTCGGCCACGTTGCCCGCCGCGTCCAGCAGGACGGCGTTGTCGAAGCCGCGTGACTTTGCCTCGCGCAGCGCGCGCGCCGTGTTGGCGTACAGCGCGGACGCCTTGGCATCCGTCGGGGCCATCGTCGGCTCCGGACGGCGCAGCGCCGACAAACAGGCCGAGAAGCCGGAGAACGGCGGCAGCGGCGCGTCGAACAGCGTCAGCGCGAAGGCGGCCGCTTCCGGCGTCGGGATCAGGAAACCTTCGGAGGCGAACACGAGCGGACGGATGTACAGCTCCGCGTCGGCCGGAAAGCGCGCGACGCCTTCGCGCACGAGCGCTTCCATCTCGTCCACGTTCAGCGGGCACTGCAAGCCCAATTTGTCCGCCGACGCGATCACGCGCTCCAGGTGCGGACGCAGGTCCGGCAGATGGCCGCGCAACGCCCGCGCGCCGTCGAAGACGGACGAACCCAGCCAGACGCTGTGGTCCATGGCACCGAACAACGGCGTATTCCCTTCGGCCCATTGGCCGTTATAGTAAGTCAGATACATGCTGCTCCCCAGTGCTGACGTCAAGCATCAAGTGTAACGCAGGCCTGCCTGCTCGGTTCGTCACCGTACAGTGGCCGCCGCGTATCCGCGCGTACACTGACCTTTCCTAGCTGCGAAGATTCCCATGCTCTCGATTCTCGAACATCTCGACCCGGACAGCGACCGCATCGACCTGCTGGTCGAGCTGGTCGACCGGTTGCGCCCACGCCGCGCAAGCGACCACGACTACGCGCGCGCCCAGGTGCGCACCTTGACCCAGCTGCTGAAGGGTCATCCCGGCCAGGCCTGGACGCTGCGCCGCTACCTGACCCGGCTGCTCGAAACGCGCCGCCACACGAGCCTGTATTCCGACGTCGGCATCCTGTCGAACGACGGCTTCTTCACGGAACTGAAAAAACGCATCGCCTACCGCATCCTGCCGCCCGCGCTGGACGATTCATACCTGTCCGACACGCTCGACCGCGTGCTGTGCCGCGAAGACGATTACCAGTGGATCCGCGCCGTACCGAACGCCGACTGGCTCGAGCTGTTCGACGTGGTCGCGAACGCCGCGCCGCCGGACGGCGCGGAGCACGAATCCGCCGAGTCCTCGCGCGCGCGCAGGATCGTGCTGGCGGGCCTGCTGGACGCCATCCGCACCCTGTCGTGCCGTGTCTGCGCGCTGGGCCTGGAGCCGCGCCTGATTCACGCGCACATGGAAATCGAGGAAGTGGACTCGCCCTTCCTCATGCAGAACATCGAGGCGAACAAATACCTCGACGACTACGGCCGCCTGATGTGCGGCGAGGTCGACACGATGGAAGACGCGCGCCACCTGCTCGTCATGCTCGACCAGTGCGAAGCGGTCGTGCTGAAGATCCGCAGCAAGGCCCTCGCCTCCGGCACGAGCGTCGCGCTGACCTATCTGCTCGTCGCGCTGACCCAGAGTATCGACCGCCTGAGAAAGCTGCTGTTCCTCGTCGACACGAGCGGAGAACTGCCGTCCGCGCCCACCGTGGACGTGGAAACGCTCGCGAACGAGGCGACGCCGCCCACCGAGCCGCCGACGAGCCTGCGCCGCGCGGCGGCCGTCGACCTCGCCCAGGAACTCGCGGAAGCGCACAACACGAAGTACGAGGTGCGCGGCCTGCTGCGCGACAACATCGACCTGCTGGCCCGCAACGTCACGGAGAACGCGAGCCGCACGGGCGAGCACTACATTGCCGAGCGGCGCGCGGACCTGCGCGGCATGTTCGCGTCGTCGGCCGGGGCCGGCATCATCATCGGCTTCATGGCGCTCATCAAGATCCTGATCTCGTACCAGCACCGCGCCCCGCTGATCGAAGCCCTGCTCTACAGCCTCAATTACGCGGCCGGCTTCATGCTCGTGCACGTGCTGCATTTCACCATCGCGACCAAGCAGCCGGCGATGACGGCCGCGCGCATCGCCGCCGCCCTGCACGATACGGCGCAGCGGGGCTCGAGCCGGCGCCAGGTCGACGTCGACAGCATGGCGGCCCTCGTGAATAAAGTGTTCCGGACGCAGATCGTCGCCGTGCTGGGCAATCTCGCGACCGTGATCCCGGTCGCGTGGGCCATCGCCCTCGCCTGGTACTGGATCTTCGGCACGCACCTCGTGAACCCCGCCAAGGCGGAGCACCTGATCGCGGACAGTCACCCGTGGCATTCGCTCGCGCTGCTGCATGCCGCGATCGCGGGCGTGTGGCTGTTCGTGTCGGGGCTCGTGTCCGGCTACTACGACAACAAGGCCCTGTACACGCGCATGGGCCAGCGCGTGCAGCAGCTGCGCTGGCTGCGCCGCCTGCTCGGCGAGGAACGGCGCGCCCGCTTCGCCCGCTACGTCGAGGACAACCTGGGCGGCCTGATGGGCAACTTCGTGTTCGGCGTGCTGATGGGGATCACGGGCACCGTCGGCTACCTCCTCGGCCTGCCACTGGACGTACGCCACGTGACCTTTTCATCCGCCAATCTCGCCATCGGCTTCGTCGGGCTCGGCCAGCAGGTCGATCCGGAAACGATCGCCATCACGTTCCTCGGCATCGCGCTCATCGGCATGGTCAACCTGCTGGTGAGCTTCGGCCTCGCGCTGTGGGTGGCGCTGCGGGCGCGCAAGGTGCGCTTCCGCAACGGATTCCGCCTGCTGCGCGCACTGGGCCGCCGCCTGCGGGCGGCGCCGCTCGACTTTTTCATCGGACCGCGCGACCTCGACGAGGCCGCGGTTGCCAACCCGAGAGGTTTCAAATGAGACTCCGACAGCGCTTTGCACGTTACTGTTCCCCGTTCGCCTGGCTGATGGCCCTGTGCCTCAGTTGCGGCGTCGTCGCGTGCAAGTCGCTGCCGGATGTCGAACCCGAAGCGCCCGCGAAGGCCGTGCCCACGATCGCGACGACCAAGGGCGCCCTGGCGCCGAAGCAGGCGTCCGCCCTCGTGGCGCGGCGCTGGGCCAATGCGAGCGGCAACCTGAAGGCGCTGGCGGCGCTGGAAGAACAGGCGACGGGCGTCCCCCTCATCGCGGGCAACAAGGTCATGCTGCTGTTCGACGGCCCCGCGACGATGCGCGAAATGATGGCCGCCGCGCGCGCCGCCACCAGTTCCATCAACCTCGAAACCTATATCTTCGACCAGGACCAGGTCGGGATCGAATTCGCCGACGTGCTGATCGAGAAGCAGCGCCAGGGCGTGGCCGTGAACGTGATGGTCGACGCCGTCGGCGCCCTCGCGACGCCGGCCGCCTTTTTCGACCGCATGCGCCAGGCCGGCATCCGCGTGCTGGTCTTCAATCCGGTGAATCCCGCCAAGGCGCGCGGCAAGTGGGAGCTGAACAACCGCAACCACCGCAAGCTGATGGTCGTCGACGGCAAGGTCGCGTTCACGGGCGGCATCAACATCAGCAGCACGTATGCGAACAGCTCGCTGTTCCGCTCGCGCCAGAAGCCGGACCAGGTCGACGGCGACAAGGTCGGCTGGCGCGACACGCACGTGAAGATCGAAGGCCCGGCCGTCGCGCCGCTGCAGTGGTCGTTCGTGAACCTGTGGGTGCAGCAGGAAGGCGGCGAGCTGCCGCAGGCCGAATATTTCCCGACGCTGGCGCCCGTCGGCGACAAGATCGTCCGCGTGCTCGCGTCCGACCCGGCTCACGAATCCGACATCTACAAGGCGCTCGTCGTCGCGATCAGCGAGGCGAAGAAATCGATCCACGTCACGTCGGCCTATTTCGTGCCGGACCAGCAGATCGTCGACGCGCTCATCGCCGCGGCGAAACGCGGCGTGGACGTGCGGCTCGTGCTGCCGGGCGTGTCGGACCACAGCCTGATCCGCTACGCCGGCCAGGGCTTCTACGACCAGTTGCTGGCCGGCGGCGTGCGCATCTTCGAGCTGCAGATCGCGGTGCTGCACGCCAAGACGGCCGTGATCGACGGCGGCTGGTCGACGATCGGCTCCGCCAACATCGACCGGCGCAGCTTCATCCACAACTACGAACTGAACGTGGTTGTCATCGATCCGGCGTTCGGCGCGGCGATGGAAAGCGCGTTCAACGAGGATTTGAGGGACTCGAAGGAAGTCACGCTGGAAAGGTGGCGGCACCGGCCGTGGTCCGACCGGATCAAGGAATGGATGGCGCGGCTCGGAGAATATTGGATCTGACCCGTCGCCCCCGCGAAGGCGGGGGTCCAATTTTGCATGAGCCGTCGATACGCGTACTTGGGTCCCCGCCTGCGCGGGGACGACGTTGCCATGCGCCTGCGGCTAAATTCCGGCCGCCATCATCCCATCCGGCACTTCCGTCCAGACGTTCCCGCTGCGCATGAACTTCTCCGTGTTCAGCACCTGGAACTGGTTGTGCACGCTGTCCCAGCCGTAGCGGTCGACTTCGATACGCTGGGGCTCGATACGGAGCACGTTGAACGAATTCACTTCACCCCGCCCGCGCGTGGAGGTCGCCGTGCCGGCCTGCACGACGAGCGCGGCGTATTCGCTGATCTTGTAGCGGGCCTGCGTGTTGCCCGCATGGCTCATGTGCAGGTGGCCCGCCATCAACAGGTCGATGCCCAGTTCCGCGAACACGTCCATCGCCATTTGTGCGCGATCGACGAGGTCATCCTCTTCAGCGCCCTTCGGCAGGTCGAACGGATGGTGCGTGACGACGACGCGCGTAACCTCCTTCGGCAGTCCGGACAGGGTCGCGCGAATCTTGTCCACCTGTTCCTTGTTGACGCGGCCGTCCTTGAACGTGAGCGAACGCGCCGTGTTCACGCCCAGCACCGCGATCTCGTCGTCGATATAGACGGGGTCGAGGTCGTCCGTGATGTAGCGCTTGTAGCGGTCGAGCGGCAGCAGGAACCGGCGGAACACGTTGTACAGCGAAATGTCGTGGTTGCCCGGCACGATGATCTGCGGGCCCGGCAACGTATCGAGCCAGGCCTTCGCTTCCTCGAACTGCTCGCTCCTGGCGCGCTGCGTCAGGTCGCCGGACACGACGACGACGTTCGGCGCCAGCTTGTGGACCAGTTCGCGCAGCGGGTCAAGCAGCATGGCGTCGACGCGGCCGAAGTGCAGGTCGGACAGGTGGACGAGTGTGCGCATGGGGTTCCCCTTTCCGTTATGGTTGATTGACGCCATTTTCTACCGGAGGCACCAGCACCGTCAGTGCGCCAGGCCGCATCCGGTAGCGTAACGGCGGGTGCATTTCCGTCACTTCGCCATCGGTCGCCACGAGCAGACGATGGCGGTGCGTGTCGATGTCGAACTCGGGTGCCGTCAGCACGTCGAAGTCGCGCTCCTGGCCGAGGCGGCCGAGCAGCGCGTCGAACGCGAAGCGCAGCAGGCCCAGGCGCGTCGGATGCTGCGCCACGTACAGGCTCAGCACGCCCTCGTCGAGGCGCGCCCGCTCGCCGATCGCCAGGCCCTGCATCGTGTAGGCGTTGTTGCCGATGAAGACGAACGGCGTGCGCCGCGCGAGCCGCTCGCCGTTGACGGTCAGGCGCATCGACAGGAACGGATAGCGGCGCAGCGCCGCGAGCGCGGCCCAGGCGGCGGCCGGCCACTTGCCGCGGCCGAGGCGGCGCTGCTGTTTTTCGCGGTCGCGCACGATGTCCGGGTACAGGCCGAGGCTGGAATTGTTCAGGAAGATGCGGCCGTTCACCTCGCCCACGTCGACCTGCACGGGCCGCCCCGTCGCGAGGTTGCGCACGGCCGCGCCGAGGTCGAGCGGAATGCCGAGGTCCTTGGCGAAGTGGTTGAGCGTGCCCAGCGGCAGCACGCCGAACGGCACGCCGGAATCGACCATCACGGAGGCCACGGCATTGATGGTGCCGTCGCCCCCACCGGCCGCGACCAGGCGCGCGCCCTGCTCCAACGCGCGCCGTGCCGCACCGATCATCTGGTCGCCGCCGTCTGCCCGGACGAGCTCGGCGTTCAGCCCCGCGTCGGTTAGTTGCGTTCTCAGCGCATCGCACGCGGCCTCGTCGTGGCCGGTGCCGGCGCCCGCGTTGACAATCACGGTCACGGGATTCATTGCAGGTCCTCCGCCGCAGCGGCGCGATGCGCGCGCTCGCTCCACGACGTTTGCCCCCGCGCCAGCCGACGCCGGTGCAGGGTCGACACGGCGGTGATGCAGATCGCGAGCCAGGCCGCCCCCTCCGCCGCCGCGGCCAGCACGTCGGACAGGTAGTGCACGCCGAGGTACATGCGCGACAGCGCGACGAGCATCACCATCACGACGGCGCCGAGCATGACCAGCGCGCGCGCGCGCCACGTCCGCACCCGCCGCACGAGGTAGCACGCGAGCAGGCCGTAAAACACGGTGGCGGCCGCCGTGTGGCCGCTGGGGAAGCTGTACGTCATCAGGCTCAGCAGCGGATCGTCGAAGCTGGGGCGGGTGCGCCGGAACACGTGCTTCAGCGCGACGTTCAGCAGCATGCCGCCCGGCACGGCGACAAGGCAGACGATCAGCCAGTAATGCGCATGGCGGCGCCAGAACCACAGCGCCAGCAGCGCGGCCATGATGCTCGATCCGGCGATGCCGTTCCAGTGCGTGACGACCAGCATGGCGCGCGTGAAACCCGGCGTGGCGCGCTCGTGGAACCAGTGCGCGAGCTGGACGTCGACGAGCGTGATGGTGTCGCCGGTGACGACGTCCTCGGCGATCTCGCCGAAGATCCAGGCCGCCAGCACCAGCAGCGCGAGGCCGGCGGTGAGGTGCAGGCCCATCTGCCCTTCGGGCGACAGGCGGGCGGCGATGAAGCGGCGCAGGCGTGATGGAGCGGTGTTCAGCATACCGCTCCAGATGGGGCGAATTGGCGAAAAAACCACACAAAAATGCAACAACTGTTTTTTTGTACAGTACCTGTGTATTTATACAGTAGTTGTGCTATTCTGTGCCTACTCGAGCAAGACAACTTGCCAACGCTAACGCAACCTAACTCGATAAAGGGATCGTCATGTCGACTCTGAACAGCTCCTTCGGCCTTGAATATGCTCCGACGCCTTTCCTCGTGCGCTTTGGTCGCCGCGAGATCCTGGTAACGCGCGACTTCCGCAAGCGCTTCTACCCGGTCAACCCGATCATCGAGTGCGATACCGGCGTCGAGCCGGGCCACGTGGAAGTGCTGCTGCTGCGCCGTTGGCTGCTCATCCTGTCCAAAGCGCATTAAGTTCATCAGGTTCTCCGAGGAAACCCCGTCTTTCAGGGCGGGGAAGAAAGAAGACGATTGCGCGTCAATCGATGCCTTTCGGTTGCTAAAAACGCTGCATATAATCGGAGCATGATTCTGGTTTATCGTTACCGGGTGAAATCCCTGAACGGGCTGCTTGACAGGCAGTCGCGTGCGTGTAACGTCGTCTGGAATTACTGCAACGATCGGCAAAAGGATGCGCTGCGTTTCGGCCGCCCCTGGCTTTCGGGCTTTGACCTGAACAAGTTGACGACCGGCAGCAGCAAGGAACTGGGCCTGCATTCCGGGACCGTGAATGCGGTCTGCGAACAGTATGCAAGATCGCGTTCGCAAAAGAAGCGACCTTATCTTCGCTATCGCGGCAAGCGTTCCTTGGGCTGGGTGCCGATCAAGGGACGGGAACTGAAGCGGGAAGGTGATGCGTTTCGCTTCGCAGGCAATACTTTTCGCGTCTTTAACAGCCGGCCGCTGCCCGAAGGGAAGATCAAGGACGGCACCAACTTTTCGCGTGACACGCGAGGGAACTGGTACCTGAATATCGTGATCGATGTGGTCACGCCCGATATCCATGCCCGCCAACCGTTGCGCGGTGTCGGTATCGACCTTGGACTGAAAGACTTCGCGACGCTTTCCACCGGCGAAAAGATTGAAGCGCAGCGTATCTATCGTGGTGCCGAGCAAGCGCTCGCGCTGGCGCAGCGCGCCCACAAGAAGCGGCGCGTCAGGGCGATCCACGCAAAGATAGCGAACCGTCGCAACGACTTTCTGCACAAGCTCTCGGACCGCATTGTCCGGCAATTCGACTATATCGCGGTCGGCAATGTGGCGGCCGCCAGACTTGCCAGGACCAGCATGGCCAAGTCTGTACTTGATGCTGGCTGGTCGCGCTTCCGACATCAACTGGCGTCCAAGGCTGTTAAGCATGGCGCGTGGTTCGAGGAAGTCGACGAAAGCTTTACTTCCCAAGTCTGTTCGAATTGTGGCGCCATGCCAGATTCGCGGCCGAAAGGTATCGCAGACCTTGGAATAAGAGAGTGGCAGTGTAATGTTTGCGGTTGTGCACATGATCGCGATATCAATGCTGCGATAAACATTCTCCGTCGCGGACGTGCGACGCTGGCTGCAGGAATCCCCGTCCTTTAAGGTGGGGAGGACGTCAAAAGCTTCATCGTTTTCTTTCGCTGGGCAGGCACCTACCTTACGGCGCTGCTTATAGACACTCAACCGAAAGAAAACGATGTGCAATAAAAAGTCGCCTCCGCGTTCGCCACTGTTTTCGCCGTTGCGTTCTTCGTGGCCGCTGCGCTAGGCTCGTCCGCCGCAAGGGCGACGAACATCACCCTGCAGAACGTGTCCTACGACCCGACGCGCGAGTTGTACCAGGACCGTAATGCCGCGTTCGCGCGGCAGTACCAGGTCAAGACGGGCGACGACGTGACGGTCAGGCAGTCGCATGGCGCCTCCGGCAAGCAAGCGCATTCCGTGATCGGCAGACTGCAGGCCGACCTCGTCACGCTGGGCCCTCGCGTACGACATCGATGCTATCAGCGAACGCGGCCTTATCGCGCACAACTGGCAACAGGGCCGAGCAGTACACGGTGCAATTCCCGGCGATCAAGCTATGCACGATCGGCGAACTCGCCGTCGGCTGAACGAAAGCGCACAAGACCCATGTCGCGGACGGCGGCCTGTTCGACCAGATCTATTAGCCGGGCCGCAGGTACTCCGCCTGCGTACGCCACCGGACCGCGTTCGCGAGATCCGCGAGCGGCGACAGGATGGCCGGATCGAATGATGCGAGCGTGGCGCCGTCCCTGACGCGCCGCGGCCAGTCCGCCTGGGCCAGCGCGCCGCGGCCGAGCGACACGACGTCCGCCTCGCCCCGCTCGACCATGCCCATGGCCTGCGCCGGATCGTGCAGCGAACCGTTGGCGATGACCGGCTTGCCGCCGTGGCGCTTCGCCAGTGCGGCCAGGCTCGGCCCTGTCTCGAAGGCGGGCTTCCATGCTTCGTACTCGGTCACGTGCACGTAGTCGACGTCCAGTCCGCCAACCGTACGGAAGATCGCGGCGGCCTCTTCCTCTCCTCCCCAGCGATGCGTGAAATCGTTGACCTTCGCCTGCGACAGGCGCACGCCGACGACGTAGTTCGTCCCCACCGCGGCCCGCACCGCGTCGACGACTTCCACGAGCAAACGCAACCTACCGTCGAGGCCGCCGCCGTAGCGGTCGTCGCGCAGATTGATGCCTTCCGACAGGAACTGGTCCAGCAAATACCCGTTCGCGCCATGGATCTCGACGCCATCGAACCCCGCTTCACGAGCTCGGAGGGCTGCCCGCGCGAAGCCGGCCACGGCCGTGTCGATATCCTCCGGTGTCATCGCGGCAGGCACGGCGTACTCACCCGTCCCGCGATAGAACGTCATCTGCTTGCCCTTCGGCTGCACGGCCGACGGACCGATGGTGCCCGTCCGGTATGGGTTCCCCTGCGACAGTGCGCCCGCATGCATCAATTGCGCGATTACACGGCCGCCGCGTGACTGCACGCCTGCGACGATGGGTCGCCACGCATCGCGCTGCGCCGCGTTCGCGAGCCCCGGCTGGTGCAGATAACCCTGAGAGTACGCCTCATCCGTGTACAGGCCTTCCGTGATGACGAGGCCGAAGCCGCCGTCCGCGAACTGCGCGTAATAGCCGGCCATGCACGTCGTCGGCACGCCATCGGCGCCCGCACTCACGCGCGTCATCGGCGCGACGGCCAGACGGTTGGGCAACGCCAGCGAACCCAGGGCCAGCGGTTCGAAGAGAATGGCAACGTGACCGTTATCGCGCATCGCCGCCGCCCTCCCTGCGTACGGCCGCGATCGCCTCGATCTCGATCATCGCCCGCGGATCGTAGAGCGCCTTGATCTCGGCAATCGTATCGGCGGGATACGGCGCCGAGAAAAATTTCCTGCGCAGCGCCACGACGTCCTGGAAATGGCCCATGTCGGTCACGAAGATCGTCACCTTGATGACGTCGCGCAGGCTGGATCCGCCTGCTTCCAGCGCGCGCCGCAGGTTGGCAAAAGCCTGCTCGCCTTGGGCGAGGAAGCCGCCGGCGACGATGCGTCCGTCGTCGCCGGCACCGGCCTGGCCGGAGATGAACAGCAAATCGCCGAACCGAATGCCCTGCGACAGCAGATAGGGTTCATACGGATCCGGCTGCGTGATGATACGTTCGAGCATGTCTGCCTCCTGAATTCGAAAAGAAGAACGGGATGAGATCAACTCACCCATATATGGAATAATCGCCCCCAGCAGCCCTTACGACAAACGATGGTTTTTCACGCATCAGATGACTTCAAATCACCCATTCGGCGAACGGACGACACGCCGGCTGCCACCGCTCTCCTCCCTGCGCGCGTTCGAGGCGGCGGCGCGGCACGGCAGCTTCAAGCGAGCTGCCGATGAGCTCGCCGTGACACCGACGGCGATCAGCCACCGCATCCGCGCCCTCGAAGACTTCACGGGCCTGAAACTCTTCGTGCGCCAGGTGCGGCAAGTCACGCTGACCGACGCGGGGGCGCAGCTGTATCCCGTGCTGCGCCAGGGCTTCGATGCCATCGAAGCCATGCTGGCGCGCCTCACGCAGCCGAACCGGAGAGACAGGGTCACGGTGTCCGCGACGCACGCGTTCACCGCGAAATGGCTCGTACCGCGGGTCGCCCGCTTTCACGCATTGCATCCGGACATCGACCTACAATTGCATGCGTCCGATGCGACGGTCGATTTCGACGCGCACGGCATCGACGTCGCCGTGCGCTACGGCAGCGGCCCCTACCCCGGACTGATGACCGAGGTCATGTTCGCCGACACGTACGCGCCGGTCGTCAACCCGATGCTGGGCGTCCGCTCGATCGAGGATCTGCAATCCGTGCCGCTCATCCACTTCGACTGGCAAAAAGCGTCCCCGGCCAATCCCACATGGGAAACATGGTTCGCGCGCACGGGGCTCGCATGGCAACCTGCGCGCGGACAACTCCGGTATTCGGACGAAGGCCATGCGATCCAGGCCGCCGTCGCAGGCCAGGGCGTCGCCTTGCTGAGTCTTGCCCTGGTGGCCGAAGAGATCGCGGCGGGCTATCTCGTGCAACCGTTCGGACCGGCCATCCCCGGGTACACATACCACTTGGCAATGCGCGCCGACCCGCCGCCGGGCCCTGCGGCGCTGGCCGTCGCCCACTGGCTGCGCCGCGAGGCGGAGGCTTGCAAATCCTGAACAAGGCGCAATCTTGTAACAAATGACTTGAAATCCGCTGTGCGGCTACGATTGTCGTGTTCAGCAACGAACTCGTAATCACGGAGCCGCACGGATCGCTTGACGCGCACTGCGGCGGCTTTTCTCCAACCTGAGCGAAGGAGCATTCATGTCAGTGCAATTACGCAAGATTAACGAGCAGGTGATGGTCATCACCGGCGCCACGAGCGGCATCGGTCTCACGACGGCCCGTATGGCCGCCGAGCAATGTGCCAAACTGGTACTCGCAGCCCGCAGCGCCGACGCGCTCGACCAGCTGGCGAGCGAACTGCGCCGCACCGGTACGCAAGTCGCGACGGTCGTGGCCGACGTCGGCAACCCAGCCGACGTGGAACGCATCGGCCAGGCCGCGATGGAGCGCTTCGGCCGCATCGACACCTGGGTCAACAATGCCGGCATCTCGATCTTCGGCCGCAACGAAGACGTCTCGCTGGAAGACATGCAACGCCTGTTCGACACGAATTACTGGGGTGTCGTCCACGGCTCGCTGGAAGCCGTCAAGCACATGAAGACGCGCGGCGGCGGCGCCATCATCAACCTGGGCAGCGAACTGTCCGACGTCTCGATCCCGCTGCAGGGCATCTACGCCGCGTCGAAGCACGCGGTGAAGGCGTTCACGGATTCGCTGCGCGTCGAACTGGACAAGGACAAGGCGCCGATCGCCGTCACGCTCATCAAGCCGGCCGCCGTCGACACGATGTTCGTCGCGCACGCGAAGAACTACATGGACAAGGAACCGACCCTGCCGCCGCCGATCTACGCGCCGGAACTGGTCGCGAAATCCATCCTGTACGCGGCCCAGCATCCGAAGCGCGACGTGTTCGTCGGCGGCGCGGCCAAGGCCTTCTCCGTCGGCAACTTCGCAATGCCCTCGGTGCTCGACCGCATGATGCGCGCGACGATGTTCAAGCAGCAGCAGACCGACATCCCGAGCGCCCCGAACCGCCGCGACGCCCTGCACGCCCCGAACCCGCAGCACGAACTGCGCGAACGCCAGGGCCTCTCGGAACACGTGGTCGAGACGTGTCCGTACACCGCGCTGTCGCTGCGCAAGGGCAAGGTGGTGGGCGTGCTGCTGGGCGCCGGCGCGCTGTTCGCCGCATGGAAGCTGGCGGGCCGTCCGGTCAGCCGCACCTCGGCCAGCCGAATCTGGTCATCCAACCGTCTGCGCCAGGCGCTGTGAGGAGGCAACATGTCGATCAAGCTCAAAAAACTGAATGAACAAGTCATGGTGATCACGGGCGCGACGAGCGGCATCGGCCTGGCCACCGCCCGCATGGCGGCGGAAGGCGGCGCCCATCTCGTGCTTGCCGCGCGCGACGGCGACGCCCTCGACACCCTGGCCCACGAAATGCGCCAGCGCGGCGTGGAAGTGGCGACCGTCACGGCGGACGTCGGCAACCCGGCGGACGTCGCCCGCATCAGCCAGGCGGCGATGGAGCGCTTCGGGCGCGTCGACACGTGGGTCAACAACGCGGGCATCAGCGTCTACGGCCGGAACGAGGACGTCGCGCTGGAAGACATGCGCAAGGTCATGCAGACGAATTTCTGGGGCGTCGTGCACGGCTCGCTGGAAGCCGTCAAGCTCATGAAGGGCCGCGGCGGCGGCGCCCTCATCAACCTGGGCAGCGAAGTGTCGGACCGCTCGGTGCCGCTGCAGGGCACCTATTCGGCGTCCAAGCACGCGATCAAGGGTTTCACGGAATCGCTGCGCATGGAGCTGGACAAGGAAGACGCCGGCATCTCGCTCACGGTGATCAAGCCGGCCGCGATCGCGACGCCATTCCCGAACCACGCCAAGAGCTACATGGAACACGAGCCCGACCTGCCGCCGCCGAACTACGCGCCGGAACTGGTGGCGCAGGCCATCGTGCACGCGGCCCAGGTGCCCGAGCGCGACCTGTACGTGGGCGGCCACTCGAAGCTGACGTCGGTGGCGGGCTACCTGATGCCGCGCGCGCTGGACCGTTTCATGAGCCGCACGATGTTCGGCCAGCAGCAATCCGAGCGCCCGAACTCGAGCGCGCGCCGCGACAGCCTGTACGCACCGGTCGCCGAGCAGGAGCTCCGCCAGCGCAACAATGGCGAGCGTCGGGTCGTCGAGCGGAGTCCGTACACGTCGTTCGAGATGCGGTCGGCGTCCACGAAGACCGTGCTGCTCGGCGGGGCGCTGCTGGCGGCGTGGGCGTTGACGCGCAGGCCGCGGCAGCGGACGGTGTGGCATGCATAACGCCGCGTAGGGTGTGTAAAGGCAAAGTTAAAATGTCCGCTTTCAGCAAAGTAGAAATGTCCGCTTTTTGGGGCGTTCAAATGCGCTTTTGAGCGGACATTTTCTTTGCTGCCGTCACACCCTGTGCGATGACGGTAGCAGGTTGGTCATGGCGGTAGTTACGATTGCGCGCCTTCTTGTCGAGGGTGTGATGAATAGTTTTGCTATCGACATAAGTCACGTTGGCCCGGTCAGGCTGCTCGATAGCGGTGTATGCGAGTACGTGACTGTCTGCCCGAATCTCAACTCGGCCATCGGCATACGTATGGATATTGATGGACTGCCCGATCAGCTGACGTAACGCTGGCTTGTCTTCGAGGCGATAGAGCCGCTTGCCATGCTGCAGGGTGAGTTTGGCAGTGAGCTTACGGTGGTCGCACAGTGACAGAATCAGCGCCAGATCCTCGTCGGGACGCAGTGGCGCATGGACGTCGAGCGAGCTGCGCGGAACCCGGGAGAAGGTCGCGTTGTAACGTTGAATGAAGTCGCCACTCCAGACGTTGGCGGCTTCGATGTCACTGATGCCGTCCAATCGCAGGGCCTTGACCAGCCGGTCTTGCAAAGTACGGTTGAGACGTTCCACGCGGCCTTTGGCTTGCGGGGAATTCGCACAGATCAGTTCGATGCCGAGTTCGTCGAGCGCACGCTGGAACTGGGTCTTCGTACGACTCGTTGCCGACGGCGAGCGGAACACCGCTGCTCGGTCAGCATAGAAGGCTTGCGGCTTGCCATGCTGTTCGATGTATCGCCGAGTGGCCGCGAAATAGCTGGCGGTCGTTTCAGTCTCCGCGAAGTGCAGATGCAGGATCTTTCCCGTCGCGTCGTCGACATAAACCAGCAAGGTACAAGCGTTGTCGCGCTTTTCAAACCAGTGATGACGGCTACCGTCTATCTGGACCAACTCGCCGACGCAAGGCCGTCGTTCCCGCGGCTGGTACAAGCGTGCACTTCGGGCCGCTTTCGGAATCCATAAGCCGGCCTCAATCATCAAGTTGCGTAAAGTTTCCTTCGATAGGCACAAGTCGTGCCGCTCCCGCAACTGCTCGCACGCCAGCGTCGGCCCAAAATCGGCATAGCGCTCGCGCACCAGCTGCAATGCCTTTTGCGCCAACTCGGGCGCAAGCCGATTATTGCTCGGCTTGCCCCTGTGCCTGGAGATCATTCCACGTTCGCCGTCTTCGTCAAATCGCTTTTGCAGCCGTCGAACCTGCCGCGTCGTGATTCCCAACCGCTTCGCTGCAATGACCGCCGTGATCTCACCTTTGGCACAAGCCGCGATGATATCGGCGCGCTCCAACTCTTCCATCGTAATGCTCCCGACTTTGCCCACACTCGACTCCAAACCGTTCGGAATCGACAGCATGAACTATCTAGCAAAAGCGGACATTTCTACTTTGCTAGAAGCGGACATTACAACTTTGCTCTTACAGGGTGGGCACCCGTGCCCACGCGCGAGGCTTGCGTCGGGTTGACATTCGCGTGGGCACGGTGTGCCCACACCCTACATAAAAAAGGCCGGAAAGCCGGCCTTTGGTCGTTTGGTTCCCCCCGCTTATTTGCCCGGCGCCGGCCCCTTCGGCGGCTCGCTGCCGAGGAAGTCGACATCCTCGTCCGTCAGCGGCAGGTTCGGAATCGATTCGATGTGGTCCGTGTCGATGTCGGCACCGTCCCGTGCCAGGATGTCGCGGCCCGCGGCCGCCCGTTCTCCCGTGCCGCCGAAGTCGCTGTCGCTTTCGAAGTTCGGGTCGCCAACGTCGGCGCCCGCGCTGTCGTGCGCGTAGCTCGCTTCGTTGTCTGACGTCGTGCCGGTGTCCAGGTCGATCTTCTGGTCATCATCCAGGTTCGCAGCAAAGCCGGGGCCGCCGACGACGTCGCTGCCCGTGTCCGAAATATCGCTCGGGCCGAGCGAATCGACGCCGTGGCCCTTGCCCAGGCTGCGGTCGGGTGCTTCCGGAAAGTTATCCGGATCAAGTGTGCTCGTGCCAGTCATGTTGCCTCCAAAATAATGCAAAAATCATGAGGACAGGCTACCTGCTTTTGTCGCGCGACGGCGCAACGCAGGGCAGCCTCGGTGGGAAAGGCTAGAACGCGTGGCGCATGCCGACGTTCACGGCCGAGCTGCCGCTCGGGCGGGCCGCGCCGCCGATCAGGATGCCGGTGCCGTTCGTGTTGACGGTGCGCGAGAACGCGGCGTAGAAGTCGGTGCTGCGCGACACGACGTAGCTGGCGCCGATCGCGAACTGGTTCGCGTCGCGGTTGGCCAAGTCGCGGTCGTTCTTGTGGATGAACGAGGCCAGGAAGGTCGTCGAGCGCGTTACCGGGACGGCCACGCCGACGAGGGTGTCGCGGCTGTCGGTCGACGACGTGCTCGCGACGCCCGCGCCGTAGGGATTGTCGGGGTTGTACAGCGGCGAGCTGCCCCAGCCGCGGTTGGCGGAGTACGCGGCATACGCGGTGCCCCAGCGCGTGCGCAGGTTGGCCGCGATCAGGGAATTCTTGGCATCCATGTTGCTGCCGGCCAAGTCGTACAAATGGACCTGGGCCACGTGCCGGTTCTGGTGGGCCGCGCGCAGGGACAGCGGGCCGTAGTCGAGGCCGATCGTCATGCCCCAGGCGCGGTCGGCCATGGGGTCGCCGCCGAGCGTGTCGATGGTGTACGACGCGCCCGTGCTCAGGTGCTTGAACTGGGTGTTGTAGTAGCGCACGCCGCTGTCGATGGGCATGCCGTTCTGGGTGACGAGATTGCTGGCCTTGCCGGCCGTGCCGGCGTGGAACGGATCGCCGACGTCCGGGCGCGCGAGGTATTCGAAATTGTACTGGTGGCCCAGCGTGAAGCCGCCGGTGCCGGGGTTGACACCGATATCGTCGAGGCGACCGTACGTGCGGCGCGGCACCGAATGCCAGACGGCGGCGCCATTGCTCCTGCTCGGCTGCCCCGTGAAGACGGCGATATCGTGGCCGCCCGGCGTTTCGCCGACGTAGTCCAGTCCCGAGCGCTTGCCGGCGCCGGCAGCGCTTCCCGAATCCTGTGCACATGCGAGCGACGCACATCCGCCCAGCAATACGCACGCAACGAAACCCTTGTTCATGGCGTGTCCCTCTCTACGCCTTAACATTAGCTGTTACACCGCGGTCCTATCTGTCCAATATCGCACAAATCGACTCTCATCTTATCCCGCGTTGTTGTCAGCATATTCTGACATCTGCATGTCGGCAAGATGACAGCCTGGGAATTCCGCTTTAGAATCGCATCGGCAGGTTTTGTAACTAAACTACAGGAAAACTAGAACGATGAGACAGCTACGCCGTACCCTGACTACACTTTCCTTGGCGTTATGCGCGGTCCTGCCCGCAGTCGCCGCGCCAGACGCAGCGCCGATGCCGCACGTGAGCTGGTCGCGCAACGCCAATATCTACGAAGTGAACATCCGGCAATACACTCCCGAGGGAACGTTCAAGGCATTTACGCAACACCTGCCCCGCCTGAAAAAGATGGGCGTGGACATCCTGTGGCTGATGCCGATCCAGCCGATCGGCGAAAAGAACCGCAAGGGCACGCTGGGCAGCTATTACGCCGTGCGCGACTACACGGCCGTGAACCCGGAATTCGGCACGCTCGACGACCTCAAGGCACTCGTGAAGCAGGCGCACGGGCTGGGCATGCACGTGATCATCGATTGGGTGGCAAACCACACCGCATTCGACAACCCGTGGACGCAGGAACACAGCGACTGGTATCTGAAGAATGACAAGGACGAGATCTATCCCGTCACCTACACGGACGGCGCCGAGCCCGAGTACTGGACCGACGTGACGGGTCTCGACTGGAGCAAACCCGGCCTGTGGAAAGGCATGACGGACGCGATGTTGTACTGGGTGCGCGAAGCCGATATCGACGGCTTCCGCTGCGACGTCGCCGGCAAGGTGCCGACGCCGTTCTGGAACCAGGCGCGCGCCGAACTCGACCGCGTCAAACCCGTGTTCATGCTGGCCGAGGCCGACAAGCCCGACCTGCACGAGCACGCCTTCGACATGACGTACGGCTGGGACACGAAAGACCTGTTCAAAGCCATTGCGAAAGGCGAGGCGGACGCGCGCACGCTGGCAAACTTCCTCGAGCACCCGCCGAAAGCGTTCCCGCCGGGCGCGTATCGGATGCGCTTCACGAGCAACCACGACGAGAATTCCTGGGCCGGCAGCGACGTCGAGCTGTACGGTCCGGCCTTCAAGGCGATGGCCGTGCTGGCCGCCACGTTGCCCGGCATGCCGCTGATCTATGGCGGCCAGGAAGCCGGCCTCGACAAGCGCATCGCGTTCTTCGAAAAGGATCCTATCCAGTGGAAAGACTACGCCTACGCGCCCTTCTACACGAAACTGCTCGCGCTCAAGCACGCCAATCCGGCGCTGTGGAACGGCCAGTACGGTGGTCCCGTGCAGGTGCTGCAGACGGGTAACGAGAAGGTGTTCGCGTTCCGCCGCGCGTTGAAGGGCAACAGCGTGCAGGTGACGGTCAACGTGTCGAACGAGGCGCAACGTTTCAGCCTGCCGGGGGGCAAGCAGCAGACGCTGGCGGCGTGGGATTACCGCATCGACGCGCGCGGCAAGTAATCAGCGGCTCAGCGGCGCAGCGCGGTGAAGCCGGCCGGCTCCCACTCGCGCAGCGCCAGCAACAGCCCGCTTCCCCGCCGCTTGGGTAGCGGCGACGCGAGGCTTTCCTCGTGCAGCTCGGCGAAGCGCGCACGCAGCCGGCGCAGTTCCACCTGCATGGACGCGAGCGCGCTCTCCGTCAGCATCCCGTGCGTGAAGGCGAGCGTCTCGTCGGACCGGTCGAAGTGGCCGTCGAGGAAATCGGCCAGGCCCTGCGTGCGGAAGTACTGGCGGATGGGGCCGTCGGGCAGCCAGTCGAAATCGCGCGCGACGTTCAGGCGGATGCGGTTGCCGGGCATCAGCGCGATCAGGTGCAGGCGGTCGAGGTGCAGCAGTTTTTGCAGGCACTCGGCTTCCGTGAGGCGGTAGACGGCGAGGATGTCCGCCAGCGTCCAGTGATTCAGCGCGCACGCGGCCACGAGCAACAGCTTCGTATCGGACACGAGCTCCTTTTCCTGTTCGGCGCTCAAGGTGTGCAGGCGGGTACCGGAGAGCGCGGCCTCCTGCGCGAGCTCGGCCAGCGTAAAGCCCAGCATGTTGCTGATCTCGACGAGGCGGTCGACACCGAGCGTGTCCGACGTCAGCAGCCGCTTGACGCTCGCCTCCGACAGGCCCAGCGCGCCGGCCACGTCGCGATACGTCTTGCCTTGCAGCTTCAGTTGGCGCTTGATCGTGCTGATGATTTGCGTGACTTCGGACATGGTCGCGGATTCCGATACGAAGGTCTAGAAGATGGCCTCGGATTCCTGCGATCGTAGCATGTCCGGCCTTGCGGCAACAATTCCTTCATGACAAGATGGCCAGCTGGCCAGCACGACATGAAAGAGACACGATGAATCACGCCGACTACCTGGCCCACGACGCCACCGCCCTCGCCACCTGCGTGGCCGCCGGCGACGTCACGCCCGCCGCACTGCTCGACCTCGCCCTCGGGCAACACGCGCGCGTGCACGGCCGCGTGAACGCCGTCGTGCGGCTGATGGAACGCGAGGCGCGGGCCCGGGTCGCGGGACCATTGACCGGCCCGCTGGCGGGCGTCCCCTTCCTCATCAAGGACGGCGTGCAGGACTATGCGGGCATCCCGACGACCTACGGCAGCCACAGCATGACGAACAACGTGCCGACGCGCCACGCCCACGTCGTGCAGCGCTATCTCGACGCGGGCCTCGTCATCTTCGGCAAGACGAATTTGCCGGAATTCGCGACGCGCGGCGTCACCGATCCGGTGCTGTACGGGCGCACGAACAACCCGTGGGACCTGGCGCGCACGCCGGGCGGATCGAGCGGTGGCGCGGCGGCGGCGGTCGCCGCCGGCATCGTGCCGATGGCGGCCGGCAACGACGGCGGCGGGTCGCTGCGCATCCCGGCCGCGTGCTGCGGGCTGTTCACGCTGCGGCCGTCGCGCGGGCGCGTGTCGTCCGGGCCGGGCATCGGCGAAGTCTGGTTCGGTGCGTCGAGCGAAGGCGTGATTTCGCGCAGCGTGCGCGATTCCGCGCTCGCGCTGGACGTGCTGCAGGGTGCGGAGCCGGGCGATCCGTTCGTCATTGCGCCGCCGGCCGCGCCGTACGTCGAGCTGATGCGGCGCGATCCGGGCAGGCTGCGCATCGGGTATTCGACGGTGTCGCCGATTGGCACGGAGGTGCATCCGGAGGCCGTGCTTGCTGTGTCGCGGACGGCCGAGTTATTGGCTCATTTGGGCCACGACGTCGAGGAAGCGGCGCCTGCTATCGATGGCGCCGCCCTCGCGAAGAGTTATTTGCACGTGTACTTCGGGCAGATCCCGGCGGCCGTACGACGCGCGCAGGCGCTGGGGGCGCGGCGCGATGACGTGGAACTGATGAACCGGATTCTCGTTACGCTGGGCGACAGTGTGTCGGCGACGCGGCTGACCACGGAGCTGAATCGCTGGAACGAGTTTTCGCGTTTGTTGGGCGATTACTTTGGTCGCTACGATCTGTTCCTGACGCCGACGCTGGCGCATCCGCCGATTACGCATGGGACCGGGGATCCGTCGGCGGCGGAGCAGCGCGTGCTGGGGTTCCTGCACGGGACGGGCATCCTCGGTGTGCTGGCGCGGCTTGGGTTGCTTGACAGGACGGTCGACAAGATTGCGACCGACAACCTGCGTTATGTGCCCTTTACCCAGTTGTCGAACCTGACCGGGACGCCGGCGATGAGCGTGCCGTTGCACTGGACGGCGGAGGGATTGCCGCTCGGGGTGCAGTTCATGGGGCCGTTCGGGAGCGAGGAGCGGTTGTTGCAGGTGGCAAGACAGTTGGAGGACGTACAGCCGTGGTTCGAACGCATGCCGGGGATGGCGCGCGGGTGACGGACCCGCGGCTCTTACATGCTGTCGAGCTGGGACACGATCTCTCGGACACGCGCGTCGCCACCACCCAGCAGTGCGAGCAAATCGGCCTTGGCATCCGGTTGCGCCAAGCGTGCGCGGAGGTCGTCCGTCGGCCGGGTGTAATGGAGACGGCTGTTGTCGATCCAGGCAATCAATTCATGACGCAAACGCTCCCTAAGTGCCGCATCCGACCGCGATGCGGTCTCCAATTCCGCGATGAGTGCGAGATGGTGCCACGGCTCGCTCTGGACGTAGCGCAGCATCAGGTCGACGTCGCCGCGCTCCCGCAACAACGACAATGCGACGTCGGCGGGAACGAATGCGCCATGCTTGCGGCTCAAGGTCAGCACGGCCTTGCGCACGCGGGGCGACTCGTCCGCCAGCACACGCTGTGCGATGTGATCCTTGTCCCCAGGTGCAAGTTGGCGCCAAGCGGAGAATGCGTAGCTGCGCACGCGCGCCGACGGGTGCATCGTCATCCGCAGCACCAGGTCGACATGATCGCGTTTCCCGGTTTCGGCCAGTCCCATCAGGCAAGCGCGCAGCACGGCAATGGCGCTGTCGGGCGCTGCCAACCGCGCCGCGAACAACGGCCCGCTGTCGATGCCGTGGCGTTCGAGCCAGCTGTTTGCGACGAGTCTTACCCAGCTATTCGGGTCGGCGAGCATATCGGTGGCAAGCGTCCGATGCGTCTCGGTCCCGTCGGACAACAGGCTTCGCAATGCGCTCGCGCGGACCATGCCGAAGTGCGAACGCAATGCGAGACGGCCCAGCGCCTCGCGGTCGTCCGCACTCAACCGGACGAGCGACTCGGCGGCCTTGTGTGCCAGGACGATATCCATGCCGTTCGACAAGCCCAGGCGGACAAGCGCGGCGGGATCCACCAGGCCATGCTCCGCCAGCAGGCGATAGCAGGTGCGCGCAACGATCGCGTCGCCACCCGAGACCGCCGCGGCGATGCGGTCGGCACCGACCTGCGCCACGACCGCCTGTTCGAACGCCTGCAGCCACGCGGAGTGATCGGTCCGTCTGGCCACTCGCAGATGCTGGACCGTGCCGAGCAGACGAATACCCGCATCGGCATCCAGCAGCGGCAGCCAATCCAGCACGAGTGCTTGCGCGCGCTGGCGGACCTGCGGCACCCAGTCGTTGAGGCGGTCGACGATGGCCGGGAGCAGGTCCGGCGAGCGCAATTCGGCCGCGCGTTCCAATGCCACTTCGCGCACAAAGCCGCTGTAATGGCACATGTCGGCGCTCAGCGCGTCCACGCTATTCCGCCGGCGCACTTTGACAATCAACCCGGCGACAGGTCTCATGTATGCAGACAATGTCGGTGCTGGGGGCGGCTGGGCCGGTGCGTCAGGCGCGGGATGCGGCTGTGTAAACCAGGACTTGATCTTGTCGAGAAATGTCATGGCGCTGCGCGGCCGGAGTGACGTGCATGGGCACCTCGATGGACACAGTGGACTTCGCTGCCTCGGCCCGGATCCGATAGCTCTGGTACGCGGGGATCGCGATCGCTGCAAGCACACCGACGACGAAGGCCACAGGGAAGATCAGGACGAGGACTCTGATCGCGATGTGGACGGGCTCGCTGATCACGCCATTGTTGTACTTCCTGGCCCAGCTCTGCTGGCTCATGAAGGCGTACACGAACGTTTCGATGAGAGCGATCAGTCCCGGGATGCCTGTCCAGCAGAACAGGATGTAGAAAATGCCAGTGACCGGACTCCGCAAATAAAACCGGTGAATGCCGACGCCACCTACGAACGCCGCCAGCACCGTGGCCACGCTCTGGCTTTTGACGTTGCCGGCGACAGCGGCTGCTTGCTGACATCCGCAATGAGGGCACGAGATCGCCGTTTCGTGGATTTCTTTTCCGCAGCCTCTGCAAAACACCATTGCCATGCTTCCTCCAACAGCTGATTTCGAAATGACAACTATTGCCTCAGGGTACCGCATGTATTTCATGTTGGCAATGAAATATCGATCAGCAGAGACGAACAGTGCATTCCGAATGCTGACGATTACTCATGAACGACACGCGTATACAATTCGGCCACGCGCTGGACGGAAATGCCTTCACGCTGTTTGACTGCCAGCGGATGGTCGGTCGATGATGCACGCATCCGAATCCAGCTGGCACCGTGTTCCGCGTTCGTCTTCCGGCACGGCGTAATAGCTCAGCGGCGCAGCGGCGTCGAGCGCGGGCATGCCGTGGTGGGTTTGGCCGCAGGCGGTGCAATGACATTCGAATGACATTGGTTGTGGTCTTCTGGCGTTTTGGTGGCTGTTGCGGCTTGCTTGCTTTTGGTATGCGCCTGCGGCGCGCTGTCCGCGTTGCGGACAGCAAATGGGCGATTCGAAGAGGGCTGCGCTTGCAAGCGCAGCCCTTCGAATCTCACACGGAAGCGCGCAGGCGCTTCCTCGCTTCCGCCAGGAAACAAAAAAACCGCCTTCGGGCGGTTTCTTTTGTTTCCTGGCGGAAGCGGTGAGATTCGAACTCACGAACGGGTTCCCCCGTCGGCAGTTTTCAAGACTGCTGCCTTCAACCACTCGGCCACGCTTCCTGAGGAACCGGCATTATACATAAATCATTGCCCCACGGGCAGCAAACGGACGGTCGACGATGCCGCCTCCCCCATGCCCATCAACAACCAGTTCTCCCGCAAACTCTTCTCGAACTCATACGCCGGCAACGGCTTCCCATACAGGTAGCCCTGCACCTCGTCGCACCCCGCCTGGCGCAGGAATTCCAGCTGCTCCAGCGTCTCCACGCCTTCCGCGATCACGCGGTGTCCCAGCTTGCGCCCCATGCCGATGATGGTGCTCGCGATCGCGCAATCGCTCGGGTCCAGCGGGATGCCCGTCGTGAACGAGCGGTCGATCTTCAAGGTGTCGATCGGGAAGCGCTTCAGGTACGACAGGCTCGAATAGCCCGTGCCGAAATCGTCCAGCGACAGCGCCACGCCCAGCGCGCTGATGCGGTCCATGATGGCGATCACGTGCTCGATGTCGTGCATCAGCGTGCTTTCCGTGATCTCCAGTTCCAGCCAGTGCGGATCCAGGCGGTAGCGGCGCAGGGTCTCCGCGACGCGGCCCGGCAGCGACGGCGTGAACTCGCGTGCGGACACGTTCACCGCCAGGCGGAACGGCGGCAGGCCCGCGCGTTGCCAGATCGCGGCCTGGGCGCAGGCCTGTTCCAGCACCCACTCGCCCACCTGCACGATCAGGCCCGTGCTTTCGGCCAGCGGGATGAATTCGATCGGCGGGACCATGCCCCGCACCGGATGACTCCAGCGCACGAGGGCTTCGGCGCCCACCACGCGGCTCGAGCCGATTTCGAATTTCGGCTGGTAGTGCAGGATCAGTTCGCCGTTGCCGAGCGCGTGGCGCAGGCCCGATTCGATCAGCATGCGCTGCTGCATGCCCTCGTTCATGTCGAGACGGTAGAAGGCGACGCTGCGGTCCGGGTTTTCCGCGTGTTCCTTGGCGCGCTCCATCGCGATGTCGGCCATGCGCAGCAGCGTCTCCGCATCCTGGCCGTCCTGCGGGTAGACGGAAATGCCGATGCTCGCGCCCACGCGCAGGTCGTGGCCCTGCACGAGGAACGGCGCTTCCAGCGCGGTCTGCAGCTTCTGCGCGACCGTCGTGGCCTCGAAGTGCTGGCGGATGTCGAACAGGCCGACGGCGAATTCGTCGCCGGACAGGTGCGCCACGACGTCCTCGTCGCGCAGCGCGTTGCGCAGGCGTTCGGCGACCAGGCGCAGCAGGTCGTCGCCGACCCGGCGGCCCAACGTGCCGTTGATCAGCTTAAAACGGTTCAGGTCCAGGTACAGCACGCAGGCCGTCGATTCGTTGCGCTGGGCGACCATCAGGGCCTGGTCGACGAGGCGGCCGAACAGCGTGCGGTTCGGCAGGCCGGTCAGCTCCTGGTAGTAGGCCAGGTGGTGCAGGCGTTCCTCGGCGAGCTTGCGTTCCGTGATGTCGGTGAGATACGCGATCAGGCCGGTCGGGCGGTCTTCCAGGTCGCACAGCGGCGACAGCGACAGGCTCGCCCAGAAGATCTCGCCCGATTTCTTACGGCGCCGCACTTCCATCATGCGGCCGCCCTGCTCCGCGAAGGCGTCCTGGAAGTCCTGGTCCTCGTCCGCGTACAGGAACAGGATGTTGCGGCCGACGGCTTCCAGCGCCGTGTAGCCGAACAGGCGCTCGGCGCCCTTGTTCCAGCTGGTGATGTAGCCCATGCGGTCCAGCGTCAGCACGGATTCGTGGATCTGGTCGAGGATCTGCGACTGGTGCGCCAGCTGCGCTTCGACCTGGGCATAGGCGTGCGTCGTGCGCTGGGCCAGCGAATGCACCTGCATCAGCGTGCCGGTGAGGCCGGCCAGCGCTTCCAGCTGGCGCAGGTCTTCCACGGTGTAGGCGCGGCCGGCGACTTCGTAGCGGCCGAAGCAGACGCCGTCGGCGCGCACTTCCTGCAGCAGCGCCCCCTCCACCATGTGCGGATGCAGGACGCCTTCCGGGATGTATGCGCAGTGCGGACTCGCGAGCAGCGCGCCGGCGATGCGTCCCAGCTCGGCCCACAGGTCGTCCCCTCGGAGTTTCAACACGGCGTCGCAGACGGCAGCGCTGCCGCCCGCGAAATCGATCGGCGCAGCGGCTGGCATCCTAGACATTGCGGGCTACCTGGATGGCCCAGTGATAGGCGTGCAACTGGCTCTGCCACCAGTCCGGCCCGTCGACGCCCGCTGCCTCCAGCGTCTCCGGATCCGGCCGCCCCGCTTCGGCGAGCCGCAACCGTTGGCCCAGTTGCCCTTCGCGCCGCAGCAGGGCCGCTTCGACGTGCCCGGGCAGGTTCAGGTCCTGCACGATCTCCGCCATCGGAATCTGGAACAGGCGATCCAGCAGCGAGAACACGCCGGCCATGAAGGCGAGGTCCTGCTCGTCGCGGTCGCCGCCGTCGCGCTTGCACAGCGACTCCAGCGCGGCGCCGCGCAATGCGGCCACCGGCAGCATCAGGTTCGGCGGGCTGTCCGGATGCTGGCGCGCGTACAGCAGCAGTTGCAGCCAGCGCTGCAGCTGGCGCCGGCCCAGGCGGCTGATCGCCTGGCCGAAGCTCGTGATCTGGGTACCGACCGAGAACGCGGCGGAGTTCACCAGTTTCAAAAGGTGATAAGACAGCGCCGGATCCGCTTTCAGCTGCGCTTCCAGTTCGCGCGAGTCGGCGTCGCGCGCCAGCAGCGCGAGCATCGTCAGCATGCGCCGGCGCGACGTGCCGTCGTCGCCTTCGCCCACGCTGCCTTCCAGCGCGTAGTCGCCGCTGAACCAGGAAAAGCCCGCGTTCTCGCAGGCGCGGTACGCGTCCGCGTCGTCGACGTTGTAGGCGAGGTGCGGTCCGAACAACGTCGGCAGCGCGCCGGCGCGCGGCAGCGCCGTGCGGCCATCGCGCGCCACGGTGCGCAGCGCGATCGGTGCGGCGACGCCTTCGGGCAGCGCGCCGTCGATCAGCACGCGGTAGCCGGCCATCTGCAGTTCCGCCAGGCGCCGCGCCGTGCCGTCCGTCGCCAGCGCGTCCGCGCGCACGGCCAGCAGCACGCGGCTGGCCGGCAGCACGTTCAGGACGGGCGGCGTCAGGACAGCCGCATCGTCCAGCAGCACGATGCAGTCGAGGGGGGCGATGGCGGCCAGCAGGTCCGGCGTGCCGAACAGGCCCTGCAACGCGGGATCGTCGAGTCCTGTCCCCGGCGTGCCAAGCAACAGAGCGACCCACTCGTTCTGCGCGTTGGCGACGGAGCGTACTTCAACCACCGGGAACGGGGCGCTGGACATTAGCGGATATGCATTGATAGTAACCAGCTAATGGTAGAGCACGGCTTATTGGAAAGCAACTGTTTCTGTTTCCTCTAGGACACGGTTTTACAGATATATTTACGTACCCGTGCCGCCGACGCGGCCATGCTGCAGGGCGAACTTGATCAGCTCCGCCTGCCCTTCGATGCCGAGCTTGCGCTTGATGTTCAGGCGATGCGTCTCGACGGTGCGCACGGACAGGTCGAGCGCCTTCGCGATCTGCTTGTTCGACTCGCCGTTGGCGATGTGGCGCAGCACTTCCTGTTCGCGCGAGGTCAGCTGGTTGTCCTGCGCGGCCGGGCGCGCGAGCTGGCGCGCGACGGCGGCGCTGTAGTAGATGCCGCCGGCCACGACGGTGTCGATGGCGAGGACGATGTCCTTGCCCGGCGCATCCTTCAGCACGTAGCCGCGCGCCCCCGCCTGCATCGCCTGCGTGACGTATTCCAGCTTGTCGTGCATGGACAGGATCAGCACCGCGATGTCGGGATAGTTCGCGTACAGGCGCGCGGTGGCTTCGATGCCGCTGCCGTCGCGCATGGTGATGTCCATCAGCACGAGGTCGATGCGCGTGCTGCCCGCGAGCGCCAGGGCATCAAAGCCGGAATCCGCTTCCGCCACGACGCGGAAGTGAGATACCGCTTCCAGCCGCGCGCGCAGGCCGTCGCGCACGAGGGGGTGGTCGTCGACCAGCATGATGTGGACGGTCTTCTCGGTCATTCAGGTCTCCAGTTCGACGCTCGCGCGCACGGTGGTGCCGGCCGCGGACGATGCGATGTCGAGGTGGCCGCCGATCGCGTCCAGCCGCTCCATCATGTTGCGCAGGCCGATGCCGCGCTGCGGGTGCGTGGCCACGCCCTCGGCGTCGAAGCCGGCGCCGTCGTCCGCGATGGTTAAAAGCACGCGGCCGTCGCCGGCATGCAGCGCCAGGTCGATGTGGCGCGCGCCCGCGTGCCGCTCGATGTTCGTCAGCGCTTCCTGGGCAATGCGGAACAGCACCGTGCCGACGGTCTGCGGCAGGTGCTCGGCGTCGCCCGTTACGTCGAACGTCACGGGCATGCCGCTGTGCTGCGAGAATTCCTCGGCCAGGTGGTCGAGCGCCGCCGCGAGTCCGAGGTCGTCCAGCAAGGTCGGCCGCAGGTCGTGCGAAATACGCCGCACCTCGCCCAGCACCTTGTTGAGTTCTTCCGCCGTGCGCTCGAAGCTGGCGTGGGCCTGGCGCTGCTGGTCCGGCGTGCCTTTCATGCGGATGATGCCGGCCTCGATCTGCAGCTTGATCGACACGAGCCACTGGCTGATGCCGTCGTGCAGGTCGCGCGACAGGCGCGCCCGTTCCTGCTCCTGCGAATCGACGACGCGCTGCGCCAGCGCCTTCAGCTTGGTGTCGGCCACGCGCGATTCGCTGATGTTCAGCGCGAGGCCGGCGCCGCCGATGACGAGCGTGGCGAGGATGGCGAGGCCGGCGATCCACCACATCGTCGTCTCGATGTTGCGCGACTGCTGGGCGTCGACCTGGTCGAGCGCGGCCTGTACGTCGTCGAGATACAGGCCGCTGCCCATGATCCAGCCCCATTGCGGCACCGGCACGACGTAGCCGAGCTTGGGCGCGGACTTGTTCGTGGACGGCTTGACCCAGTTGTAGCGCACGAGTCCCCCGCCCTGCTTCGCGACGGCGACGATGTTCTGGATGGTCGGCGCGCCGAACTGGTCGTGCAGGTTCCACAGGTCGCGTCCGACCAGCTCCGGCTGGCGCGGATGCATCAGGTTGCGGCCGTCCATGTCGTAGACGAAGAAATAGCCGTCGTCGCCGAAGCTCAGGGATTGCAGGATGCGCTTGGCCTCGGCCAGCGTGGCCGGGTCGTCGCGCCCGGACGCGGTCAGGTGGGCGATCGAGTGCGACGCGAGATCCACGTAGTGCCGCAGTTCCGCCTGCTTGCTGGCCAGGTAGGCCCGCTGGATGGTGGCGTGCTGCTCGTGCGCGAGCGCGATCGCCTGCTGCCGGACGAACAGGGCGATCGCGCACAGCGCCACGATCAGCGGGGCGATCGCGAGAAAGATGACCTTCTGCCGTAATTGCATGCCGTGCGCGTCGAAATAGTCGTAACATGAAATTGTACGACTGATCTACTGTTGCTGCTTGCCGGAATTGCCGTTCCCCGTTGGGTGGGGGGCCCCGCGCCCACGCGTGATGTCGACGCAACGTACGCCTTCGCGTGGGCGGGGGCCGCCCACCCTACGTAGTATCACGTAGAAGCCTGCGTAATCATGCGCTTGTGAGTCACGGACCCGTGCAAGATACTGACAGGCACGCTGCTGTTCGTGCAAGCCGGCATCGACCGGTCGCGCAGCGCAACATAATCGGAGGAGTCAACATGAAACGTCTAACAAGCCAGCTCGGATGGGCTGCGCTTTCGCTCGTGGGCGCCGTCTCGCTCGCCTATGTCGCCCTCAAGCGCGGCGAATCCATCAACGCGGTCTGGGTCGTCATGGCCGCCGTCTGCGTCTACCTGATCGCGTACCGCTTCTACAGCCTGTTCATCGCCGACAAGGTGATGGGCCTCGACCCGCGCCGGCAAACCCCGGCGTACAAGTACAACGACGGCCTCGACTTCGTGCCGACGAACCGCTACGTGCTGTTCGGCCACCACTTCGCCGCGATCGCCGGCGCCGGTCCGCTCGTCGGCCCCGTGCTCGCCGCGCAGATGGGCTACCTGCCCGGCATGCTGTGGATCCTGGCCGGCGTCGTGTTCGCGGGCGCCGTGCAGGACTTCATGGTGCTGTTCATCTCGATGCGCCGCGACGGCCGCTCGCTCGGCGACCTGATCAAGTCGGAAATGGGCGAGATCCCCGGCGTGATCGCCCTGTTCGGCACCTTCATGATCATGGTGATCATCCTGGCCGTGCTGGCGCTGATCGTCGTGAAGGCCCTGGCCGGTTCGCCCTGGGGTTCGTTCACCGTGATGGCGACGATCCCGATCGCGCTGTTCATGGGCATCTATTCGCGCTACATCCGCGTGGGCCGCATCGGCGAGGTGTCGCTGATCGGCTTCGTGCTGCTGATCGGCGCCATCGTCGGCGGCCAGTACGTGCACGATTCCGCCACCTGGGGTCCGATGTTCACGTTCAACGGCACCCAGCTGACCTGGATGCTGATCGGCTACGGTTTCGTCGCCTCCGTGATCCCCGTGTGGCTGCTGCTGGCGCCGCGCGACTACCTGTCGACCTTCCTCAAGATCGGCACCATCGTCGGCCTCGCGCTGGGCATCGTGTTCGTCGCCCCGATGATGCAGATGCCGTCGATCACCCGCTTCATCGACGGCACCGGTCCGGCCTGGTCCGGCTCGCTGTTCCCGTTCCTGTTCATCACCATCGCATGCGGCGCCGTGTCCGGCTTCCACGCGCTGATCTCGTCGGGCACCACGCCGAAGATGATCGAGAACGAGCAGCACGCCCGCTTCATTGGCTACGGCGGCATGCTGATGGAATCGTTCGTCGCCATCATGGCCCTCGTCGCCGCGTCGACCATCGACCCGGGCGTCTATTTCGCGATGAACAGCCCGGCCGCCGTGATCGGCACCACCGCCCAGACGGCCGCCGCCGCGGTCTCGAACTGGGGCTTCGTGATCACACCCGACCAGCTGACGCAGATCGCGAAGGACGTCGGCGAGCACACCATCATCTCGC
This sequence comes from Massilia sp. CT11-137, assembly GCF_047302885.1. Taxonomy (NCBI): domain Bacteria; kingdom Pseudomonadati; phylum Pseudomonadota; class Betaproteobacteria; order Burkholderiales; family Oxalobacteraceae; genus Massilia; species Massilia sp. CT11-137. Next base: position 1,763,613 of record NZ_JBKYMP010000002.1, on the reverse strand, counting down.
GCGCCGGCGGCGCCCCGACGCTGGCCGTCGGCATGGCCCACATCCTGTCGAACGTCATCGGCGGCAAGGTCATGATGGCGTTCTGGTACCACTTCGCGATCCTGTTCGAAGCACTGTTCATCCTGACCGCCGTCGACGCGGGCACGCGCGCCGGCCGCTTCATGCTGCAAGACCTGCTGGGCGCCTTCGTCCCGTCGTTCAAGCGCACGGAGTCGCTGCCGGCGAACCTGATCGCCACCGGCCTGTGCGTCGCCGCGTGGGGCTACTTCCTGTACCAGGGCGTCGTCGATCCGCTGGGCGGCATCAACACGCTGTGGCCGCTGTTCGGCATCGCCAACCAGATGCTGGCCGGTATCGCCCTCACCTTGGGCACCGTCGTGCTGTTCAAGATGAAGCGCGGCCAGTACGCGTGGGTCTCGATCGTGCCGACCATCTGGCTGCTGATCTGCACGCTGTCGGCCGGCTGGCTGAAGATCTTCGACCCGAACGTCAAGGTCGGCTTCATGGCCCACGCCCACAAGTTCCAGGCCGCGCTCGACCAGGGCCAGGTGCTGGCGCCGGCCAAGTCGCTCGACCAGATGAGCCGCATCATCTTCAACGACTACGTCGATGCCACGCTGTGCGGATTCTTCATGGTCGTCGTGATCGCGGTGCTGCTGTACGGCATCCGCACGGCGCTGGCGGCGCGCAAGAACGCCAAACCGAGCGCCCAGGAGACGCCTTTCGTCGCGGCGCCTGCCGCCTCGATGGCCGAGGTGCAGTGATGCTCGGCGCGCTCGCACAGGCTGGCCGCTATCTCGGGCAAAGCATGCGCCTGATGGTCGGCCTGCCGGAATACGACACCTATGTGGCACACATGGAGAAGAACCATCCGGATCAGCCGGTCATGAGCTACGAGGAATTCTTCCGCGAGCGCCAGGAAGCGCGGTACGGTAGCGGCAAGCGCGGGGGTTGTTGCTGAGCTAGCACTTTTACCGTAAGGCAATATATCGTCGCCCCCGCTTCGCCGGGGGCGATGTTTTATCGGCCCTCCCCTTCCCCGCGCCCCCGCTTTGCGCCAGCACAAACGGCGCCCCATATCCCTCACCTATAGTCAGTTCCTGCAAGAATTTGCTTTCTTGCATGGTGAACCTGTGCGACAGGTTCGTTCGCAGCGCCGACCGCCGGATCCGCCCAACCCATGCAGACTCTCGAGCGCTCAAGCCTCAACCGAAAACTGACGTCGATGTGCCTGCAGGCCGCCGCCAGCGCGCTGCTCGTCGTGTACGTCGCCTTTGCCCTGGCGACGGTGACCGGCCAGCGCCGCGAGGAACGGCAGGAACTGGAGGCGCTGGCCGCCGTGCTCGCGCAGGGCGGCCTCGATGCCGTGCAGTTCAACGACCGCCGCCTCGCCACGCAGCTGCTGGCCGCGCTGGAAGCGCGCCGCGGTCTCGCCTCGGCCGTCCTGTACGACCGCAAGGGGCAACCGTTCGCCACCTGGCGTGCAAGCGGCCAGGATGCCGCGGACAAGGTCGAAGCGCTCGGCGGGCTCGATCCCGACACCGTCGCCGCGGCCGCCGATGCCGGCAGCCGCCCCTGGCTGCCCGTGCTGCGCGTCTACCGCGTGCTCGGCGCGCCGGCCGCCGCCGACGGCCGCGCACTGCCGCCCGTGGGCGCCGTCATGATCGAGAGCGACCTCGTGCCCCTGTGGCTGGACATCGCGCGCGCACTGGGCGTGATGGCCGCCGCGCTGGCCGCCGCGCTGCTGACGGCGTTCGTGCTCGTGCGGCGGCTGCGGCGCAGCATCAGCGACCCGATCGGCAAGTTGATCAACGCGGCGCAAAAAGTCTCCGCCAGCCAGAACTACACGCTGCGCATCGCCCACAACCGCAACGACGAGCTGGGCGTGCTGATCGACAGCTTCAACAACATGCTCGCGCAGATCGAAGGCCGCGGCGCCGCGCTCACGCACCACCGCGACGAACTGGAACGCCAGGTCGGCGTGCGCACCGAGCAGCTGGAAAAGGCGAAGAACGCGGCCGAGGCGGCGAGCCGCGCGAAAAGCGCCTTCCTCGCCACGATGAGCCACGAGATCCGCACCCCGATGAACGGCGTGCTGGGGATGACGGAAATGCTGCTGGGGACGGAGCTCACCGAAACACAGCGCAACTACACACGGCTGGTGAAGCAGTCGGGCGAGCACCTGCTGGTGATCATCAACGACATCCTCGACTTTTCCAAGATCGAGGCGGGCAAGCTCACCGTCGAGTACATCAATTTCAACCTGTGGGACCTGCTGGACGACATCCATACCGTCTACACGCCGCAGGCCGAGGCGAAGAACATCCCGCTCCATTTCGACATCGCCAACGACATCCCCGTCGCCATCTGCGGCGACCCGAACCGGCTGCGCCAGATCATGGCCAACCTGCTCGGCAACGCCGTCAAGTTCACCGACCACGGACGCATCCTCGCCAGGGTGCGCATCGCGAGCGAGGACAACCAGGCCGTGATGCTGCGCTTCGAAGTGCACGACACGGGCATCGGCATCTCGCGGGAAGCCCGCAGCCGCATCTTCGAGGCGTTCTCGCAGGCCGACGATTCCACGACGCGCAAATACGGCGGCACGGGCCTGGGCCTGGCGATCTCGAAACAGCTCGTCGAACTGATGGGCGGTTCCATCGGGGTCGAGAACGCCCTCACGCAAGGATCCGTGTTCTGGTTCACGGTCGCCTTCGACAAGCGCCGCGTCGATCCGGATGCGCCGGGCGACCACCAGCACACGATCGACGGCCTGCGCGTGCTCCTCGTCGACGAGAGCGAAACGAGCCGCATCGGCCTCGAACGCCACCTGGCCACGTGGCGCGTCGAATGCGACGCGGCGGAGAGCGCGGACGAAGCACTGGAGCGGCTGGACGAGGCGGCGCGCGCGGGCCGGCCGTACGACGCCGCGATCCTCGACATGGAGCTCGCGCACACGAGCGGCCTGCTGCTGGCCGCGCAGATCAAGCTTGATGCGGCCGCGCGCGCCACGCGGCTCGTACTGCTGAGCCCCGAACGGCTGGCCGCCGATCCGGTGCAGCGGCGCGAGGCCGGCGTCGCCTACCAGCTCATCAAACCCGCGCGCGCGGCCGATCTGTTCGCGTGCCTGGCGACGCCGCCGCGCGGCCAGGTGGCGCCGGCGCCGCGATTCATGCCGCCGCGCCCGCTGCAACTGGACGCCAACCGCCCGCGCACGCGGCGCGTGCTGCTGGCCGAGGACAATCCCGTCAACATCGAGGTGGCCCGGGCGATGCTGGAAAGCCTCGACCTGCAAGTGGACTGCGCGCGCAACGGCGAAGATGCATTGCAGGCCGTACGCACGAATTCCTACGACGCCGTGCTGATGGATTGCCAGATGCCCGTGATGGACGGTTTCGCCGCGACGGCCGCGATGCGGCGCGAAGAGCGCGAAGCGGGCCGTGGCCGCGTGCTGCCGATCATCGCGATCACGGCGAACGCGCTGCAGGGCGACCGCGAAGCCTGCCTCGCCGCCGGCATGGACGATTACCTGTCGAAGCCGTTCAGCCAGCAGGAAATCGCGGCCGTGATCGGGCGCTGGATGGCGCTGCCGCTCGCGGCCACCGTGCACCATGACGACGAGCCGCCGCGGCTGCCGCCCGCATCCGTCGAAGTGATCCAGCGCGACGTCATCAACCGCGTGGCGCTGGACAAGATCCGCGCCCTGTCGCGCGACCGCGGCGACGCGCTCGTGCAGAAGGTGATCGCCGCCTACGTCGACGACACGCCGCAGCAGCTGCGCACCCTGCGCTCCGCCATCGACGGTCTCGACACGGGCAACGTGCGCCGCATCGCGCACACCCTGAAATCGGCCAGCGCCAACGTCGGCGCCGAGGCCCTCGCCGCCCTGTGCAAGGAACTCGAGCACCTGGGCCGCGCCGACACCACCGAAGGCGCGGACGCGATCCTGACCGACATGGAACAGGAGTTCCAGGCCGTCCGGCATTCGCTCACCGCCATCCTCGAAAAGGAAACCTGACATGCCAGCCCTAACTGCTACCGTCCTGGTCGCGGACGACGATCCGGTGATGCGCCTCCTGATGCTCGAGATGCTGGAAGGCGTCGGGCTGGAAGGCATCGAAGCCGCGGACGGCCGGGAAGCCGTGGCCCTCGCGCACGCGCGCGCGCCCGACCTGATCCTGCTGGACGTCGAGATGCCGAAGATGGACGGCTTTGCCGCATGCCGCGCGATCCGCGACCTGCCGAACGGCGCAATGGTCCCGATCGTGATGGTGACCGGCGGCGACGACCTGGAAGCCGTCACCAATGCGTACGAGGCCGGCGCCACCGACTTCGTCTCGAAGCCGATCAACTGGCCCATCCTCGGCCACCGCGTGCTGTACGTGCTCCGTGCAAGCGATGCCATCGTCCGCCTGCGCATCGCCGACGCCCAGAACCGCGCGGTGCTGGCCGCCATTCCCGACACCTTCTTCCGCATGTCGCGCGACGGCTTCTATCTCGATTACGAGCCGGGCCGCGACGGGCCGGGACGCGGCGTGCGCGACGCCGGCGCGGACGAACAGATCGTCGGCCGGCACGTGACGGACGTCCTGCCGCGCGACATCGCCGAGCGCCTGTTCGAGCAGGTGGGCATGGCCCTGCACGTGCAGCAGGTGCGCTCGGTCGAATACGAGTTGATCCGTTTCGGCGAGGCCCAGCACTTCGAGGCGCGCCTCGTCGCCACCGGTCCGAACGAAGTGCTGGGCCTCGTGCGCGACATCAGCGAGCGAAAGCGCGCGGAAGAACAGATCCGGCGCCTGGCCTATTGCGACAGCCTCACCGGCATCCCGAACCGCCAGGCCTTCCTGGAAATGCTGGAACGCGAGCTGCAGCGCTCCAAGATCGGCAACAAGAAATTCGCCGTGCTGTTCATGGACCTGGACGCGTTCAAGCGCATCAACGACACGCTGGGCCACGACGTGGGAGACCAGTTGCTGAAGCAGGTGTCGGACCGCCTGCGCGAGACGATCCGCCCGAACGACCTGCTGTCGCGCGGCGACCTGGTCCCGCGCGCGGACACTCCCAACAGCACGGGCACGAACCTCGCGCGCCTGGGCGGCGACGAATTCACGATCCTGATCCCCGACCTCGAACGGGTCGAACACGCCCTCAACGTGGCGCACCGCGTGAAGGATGCCATGCGCCGCCCCTTCGCCATCGAAGGCAACGAGATCTTCGTGACGGCCAGTATCGGCATTTCGCTGTTCCCGGAAGACGGCGACGACTGCACGTCGCTGCTGAAGTACGCGGACACCGCGATGTACCACGCGAAGAACTGCGGCAAGAACAACGCCAAGCTGTACTCGTCGTCGCTGACGATGCAGATCATGAGCCACGTGAAGCTGGAAGTCGGCCTGCGCCGCGCGCTGCAGAACGACGAGTTGTACCTGCTCTATCAACCGCAGCTCGACGTGCGCTCGAACGAGATCGTCGGCGTGGAAGCCCTCGTGCGCTGGCGCCATGCGGAACGGGGCGTCGTCTCGCCGAACGAGTTCATCCCGCTGGCCGAAGAAACGGGCCTGATCGTGCCGATCGGCGAATGGGTGCTGCGTACCGCGTGCAGCCAGGCGCGCCACTGGCAGAAACTGGGGCGCCGTCCCGTGCGCATCGCCGTGAACCTGTCGGCCAAGCAGTTCAAGGACGAGAACCTGTCGCAGATCGTGCTCTCGGCCTTGCACGACACGGGCCTCGACCCGCGCCTGCTCGAACTCGAGCTGACGGAAGGCACGCTGATGGACGATGCGAAGGCCACGCTGGCCACCCTGGAGCAACTGCGCGGCATCGGCGTGTACCTGTCGATCGACGACTTCGGCACCGGCTATTCATCGATGAACTACCTGAAGCGCTTCGACGTGCGCGCGTTGAAGATCGACCGCAGCTTCATCAGCGGCCTGCCGCAGGATTCCGAGAATGCCGCGATCACGCGCGCCATCATCGCGATGGCGCACGGTCTCAAGATGATCGTCGTGGCGGAAGGCGTCGAGACGGGAGAACAGCTCGTGCTGCTGGAAGAATACGGCTGCGATCTCGTGCAGGGCTTCTACCTCGGACGGCCGGCGCCGCCGGAAGCGGTGACCGGCATGCTGCAGAAGTTGTGGGTGCCGATGGCGGCCCGGTAACCGCACAGTAAAACAACGTCGCCCCCGCGAAGGCGGGGGCCCAATTTAGCGCCGTCGATACGCCAAACTTGGGTTCCCGCCTTCGCGGGAACGACGGGTTACTGCTTCGTGAATTTCAACGTGTGCACCACCGCCCCCGGCAGCAGCGGGGTCGGCTTCCCGCGCACCCAATCCTCGTGTCCTTTCAGGAAGTACGGCGACAGCGGATGCCCGCTCTGCCCGCCGGGCATGTCGAACAGCCCTTCTTCCTCGCGCCCCGGCGCCACCGTCAGGCGCTCCGACTGCCCGAACTTCGGCCCCGCCACGCGCGGCATGTTGGCATCGCCCGGTAACTGGTCCGGCGGGACGCTGAGCCAACGGCGCAGCGCCGGCAGCGCGATCGTGAACGGATGCGCGATCGTCGCCGTGTTGCGCTGGCCCCAGGTGGCCTGCGCGAGCGGCGTGCCGTCTTCCTTGATCTCGGCGATGGCGCGGTCGATGGCCGCCAGCTGCAGGTCTTGCCAGCTCGCGTAACCGGCCGGCAGCCACGCGGCCGGACGTTCGTCCAGCAGGCGCGCCACGACGTCCGGCCAGCGCGACGTCGCGACCACGATGCTGGCCTTCGGATCGAGTTTCGCCAGCTCCGCATCGACGCCGGCGAACAACAGCTCGTGCAGCGACCACATGAACTGGCGCGCGAGGCGATAGCCGACGGACGTCGTGCTCGCGCGGCCGTCCCAGCTCGTCTCCAGCAGGCGGCGGAACTCGGCGCGCTCCGGATGCCGGTCCAGCGCCTGGGCATCCAGCGCGGCCAGGGCGCGCTCGCGCCAGCCGGCGATGAACGGTGCGCGGTCGTCGAGGGACGCCTGGAACGCGGCCGGCACGTCCGTCCTGTCGCCCAGTTGGCGCACGTTGCCGCTCAACTGGTGCACGCGCGCGCCCAGGTCGAAGCCGCCGTCGCCGATGATGCCGGCGCCCTCGCCCGCGAGCTGGCGGCTGTTCGCCGTCACCAGCTGGCCGCCGGGCGGATTGACGACGCGCGGATGCTGCGCCGGCGCGAGCAGGCCGCTCCACGTGGGCACGGCACCGTCGGCCGCGAGCGGGAACGACACCCTGGGGCCGCCCTGCGCGCGCTGCGGCAGCGCGCCGCCGATGGTCCACGCGATGCCGCCGCGGTCGTCGCCGAGGACGACGTTCTGCGCCGGGATGCCGTCGCCGGCGGCCGCGGCGAGCGCCTCGTCGAGGTTCGTCGACGCTTCCAGCTTCAGGTGGTTCAGGTTCAGCGCGCCGGGATCGTGCGCGACCCAGTGCACCGCGTACTGGACGCCGTCGACGGTGCGCACCGGACCGAGGCTCGTCTCGACCACGGTCATCGTCTGCGCCGGTTCGCCCTTCACGAGCAGCGTTTCCGTGTGCGCGACGGGCGTTTCCCAGCCGTTCGTCGTGCGCACCTGGCCGGGATGGTCGGCATCAAGGCCGAGGCGGACGAGGTCGAGCGTGTCCGCATAGCTGTTGGTAAAGGCCCAGGCGACATGGCCATTGCTGCCGACGATGACGGCCGGCGGCGTCCCCGGCAGGCTCACGCCGACGACGCGGCGCGGCTGCCCCTGCGCGTCCGGGAAGCGCAGCGCGACGCGGTACCACGTGTTCGGCAGCTGCAGGCCCAGGTGCATGTCGTCGGAGACGATGGCGGCGCCGTTGGCCGTGCGCGTCCCGGCGATGACGTAATTATTGCTGCCCACGGAATCCGTGAACGCGATCCCCGCCACCTGGCGCGCAGGGACGCCCGCCCTGCGGCCCCACCAGGCCGGCGCCGTGGCCGGAATCGGGGCCGGCGCCAGCGCGACGGCGTCCGCATCCATCGGCGTATCCCAGCGGGTCGCCTCGGGCAGCAGGAAGGCCAGCTGGGCCGGATCGAGGTGCGCGGCGAGCCAGCCCCGCGCCAGTTCGCGCGGTTCCTGGTTCCCCTGCAAATCGAAGTACATGGCCCACACGGCCAGCAGCGAATCGGCGGGTGTCCACGGACGCGGCGTCGCGCGGCTCAGCAGGTATTCGAACGGGCGCGCGCGCAGGCCGTTCAGGCCGTCGTTGACGCCGGCGGCGTAGCGGTCCAGGAACGCGCGCTCGGCCGGCGCCATGCGCTGCACGGCCTGTTCGGCGCGGGCGCGGAAACGGTGCAGGCGGTGCGCACGGTCGAGCGGCAGCGCCTTGGCGCCGAACAGCTCGGCGAGTTCGCCGGCGGCACTGCGGCGCAGCAGGTCCATCTGGAAGAAGCGCTCCTGGCCGTGCACGAACCCGGTGGCGTACGCGACGTCGAGCCGGTTCGCCCCGCTGATGGTCGGCACGCCGTTCGCGTCGCGCTCCACGGTGACGGGCGCCGACAGCAGCGGCGAGCGATGCTGGCCGTCGAGCTCGGGCAGGCTCGCGCGCAAGGCCATCCAGGCGCCGCCCGCGACGAGCACCGGCAGCACCACGACCCCGACCGCAACCCGCCGCCCCCATTTGCCCCATCCACGTTGTCGCATGCGCTCATCCCTTTGGAGAAAGCGGCATCTTGCCAGAAATTGCACGTGCGGGCGAGTACGCGACAACCGTTACCCGCGATGGTTCCCCGTGCGCGATTGAGCTGGCTCTCTCGTAGGCTTTTACTGTCTTCTAAGCTGTGGAAAGGCGCGCAAGACGCGCGTGTTGGTTGGAGGAAGCACCATGATTCGGGTGCTGGGTATTGGGTTGGTGCTCACGCTCGCCGCGTGCACGACACCACAGGAGCGCGCGGCCCAGGCGCAAGCCGATGTCGAGCGGATGATGGCGGTCTACGGCCCTGCCTGTGTCCGGCTGGGCTATGCGGCCCAGACGGATGCGTGGCGCAGTTGCGTGATCAGCCTGGGTGCGAAGTACGATCTGCAGCACTATGGACCGCCTGCGGGCTACTACGGCTGGGGTCCGGGTTACTGGCGGGGTGGCTGGTGGGATCCGTATTGGTAACGCGCGGGGTGAGGCGCGGGGTAAAGCGCTGAACGACGCGGCGCGCAAACTCGGCTTTCGTCACCGCTTCACGACCTTCCAGCAGGCGCTCCAGCGACCGCTGGATGTGGCGGACCAGTTCCGGATAGCGCGCATCCGGCGGATGCAGGCTGAAACGCACGAGCGGCGAGCGCGCCAGCATGGCTGCCGTGGCGTCCGCGACGCGCGGCGAGAGGATGCGCCCACCGCGGTTGCGTGCCGCGTACACGAGCGACGGCGACAGGATCGCGTGCGTGCCGTGGCGGTTGTTTTGCGTGAATGGCGTAGACGTCGCGGGAGAGATGTCCGGGTTCGGTTCGTCTTCCAGCCGATCTTGCGGCCGATCTTGCGACTGATCTTGCGACTGATCTTGCGGCAGACCTTGCCGCAGACCTTGCGGCCAATCTTGCGGCAGCGCCGGATCGGCGCGGCCGGGCACATCGTGACGCCGGTCGGGGCCGGTCGCGCCCGTCCAGTTGCGCGCATCGAACTGCCTGTTGCCCGGGCCGCGGGCAGACTGGTTGCCTTCGCCGGCCTGGACAGTCCCGCTGCCATACTGGACACTCGCGCCGCCGTATTGCACATTCTCGCCGCGGTAACCTGGCCGATCACCGGTGTCATGCAAAACCTGCTGGCGCTGCGGCCGCGCGGCGGGGTGGCGCTCGCGGGCCGGCAGGCAATGAAAATGGCTGAACGTGGTCGTGTACGTGAACGGCGCGTCGCGCAGCGCCCGCCAGGCGCCCTCGCCCAGCAGCCAGGCCGGGGGGACGAAGCCGGTGGGTGTCCAGCCGCGCGCCGCGAACCAGTCGAGGCCCAGCTCCAGGCGCCGCCGCGCTTCCGCCTCCATGAGCGCCGCGAATTCTCCCTCGCGCCGCGTGTACACGTTACGCAGGAAGCGCGCGCGCAGGCCGCCGGTGCCCGCCTCCGTGTCGAGATGGCTGTAGCCGTGCAGCGCCAGCTCGTCGCCGCGCTCCAGGGCCACGTTCAGGCAGGCTTCCATCGCGGGCGACTGCTCGGGGCGGAAATGGTAATGCGGGACGACGAGCCACGTCAGCGGGATGTCCGCCACGGCGCGCACCGCTTCCACGAGACGCAGGCAATCGCTCCACGTGGCCGGCGCCACGTCGTGGATCGAGACGCACAGCATGTGCTCGTCAGGGGACCAGTCAGTCTGTGACACGGATGCGCTCCCGTTCATGGATCAGGTCGATGGCGATGTCGGCGGCCGCGTGCGGATACCCGTGCAGCAGGCCTTCGTAGCGGCCGATCACCTGCGGCAGGATCTCGTTCCAGTCGTAGCGTTCGACTGCCCTGCGCCGTGCGGCCTGCCCCATGCGGACGAGGTCGCGCTGGTAGATCGCCTCGATCGCGCCGGCCAGGCTGTCGACGCGGTTCGGCTCGGCCAGGATGCCCGTCTCCGTGTCGACCAGCTCGGCCACGCCGCCCTTGTTCGTGGCGACGACGGGCAGGCCGCACGCCATCGCTTCCAGCACGATCAGGCCGAACGTCTCGCAATCGCCCGGATGGACGAGCACGTCGCAGCTGGCCAGCAGGCGGGCGAGCTGGCGCTGGTCGCGCCGGAACGGGATGTGCGTGACGCGGTCGCAATACGGCAGCACGCCGCCGCCGCCCACGAGGACCAGGTGGTACGGGTCGCCCAGCTTGCGCACGGCTTCGATGAGGACGTGCAGCTTCTTTTCCGGCGTGAAGCGGCCCGCGTAGACGAGCAGGCGCGCGTCCGGCGCGAGTCCCAGGTGTTCGCGCAGGGTCCCGTCGCGGCGCTGCGGACGGAACACGCTGCTGTCGATCCCGAGCGGCTGGTGGACCGCGCCGGACACGCCGATCGCGTCCAGCTGCTGCACCATGACGCGGCTGGGTGCCAGCACGAGGTCGAACTGGCGGTACAGGTTGGCGAGGTAGCGGCAGGTGCCGCGCGCGATCCAGCGGCCGAAGCGCGGCTGCACGAGGCGCGGCAGGTCGGAGTGGTAGAAGGCGACGGCCGGGATGTCGTAGCGCCGGCGCATGCGCAGCGCGGCCCAGGCGCAGTGGCCGGCGTCGCCCGCTTCGACGACGTCGGGGTGGACCGATTCCAGCAGACGCACCGGCCCTTCGACGGACAGCGGCATGCGGAAGCCGTGGAAACCCGGCAGGCCGGCGGACGGTATCTTGACGAGCGCGGGCACCGTGTCGTCGCATGTCTCCACGTTGGAGCTCATGATCGTGTGCCGGACGCGGCTGCGCCGTGCCAGCCAGTGGGCCTTGGCATTCAGATAGGTGCTGACGCCGCCTCCTTCGGCCGCGTAGAACATCGTGATGTCGACGAGATGCATGCTTGGGGTCCGGTCAAAGTATCCCCACAATAGCAGCGTAGACGGTGCGCCGGGTTTGCGCACTGTCAAGCGAACACCGCCTGCTGCCGGGAGCCGTCCTGGCCGCGCAGGCGCCGTCCGGCGCCGCTACGATGCCGTCACTGTTGCGTGACGGTGCGAGGGCTCCCCGTTGTGGGGAGGCCCATTATGCACTGCGCCTGTCGAGCATGGCGCGCGCGATGGTGCCCGCGTCCACGTACTCGAGCTCGCCCCCGACGGGAACGCCGCGTGCGAGGCGGCTGACCGTGAGTCCGCGCGCCTTCAGCATTTCGCTGATGTAATGGGCGGTCGCTTCGCCCTCGTTCGTGAAATTGGTGGCGAGTACGACTTCCTTCACGTCGCCATCGGCCGCGCGGCCGATCAGTTTTTCCAGGTGCAGGTCCTTGGGGCCGATGCCGTCCAGCGGCGACAGCCGGCCCATCAGCACGAAGTACAGGCCCTTGTACGTCAGGGTCTGCTCGATCATCATCTGGTCGGCCGGCGTCTCGACGATACACAGGAGTGTCCGGTCGCGCTGCTCGTCGGCGCACAGGTCGCAGACCTCGGTCTCCGAGAACGTATTGCACAGCGCGCAATGATGCACCGCGTCGACGGCCTGGTACAGCGCGCGCGACAGCATCGCGGCGCCTTCGCGGTCGTGCTGCAGCAGGTGGAAGGCCATGCGCTGCGCCGACTTCGGCCCGACGCCCGGCAGGCGGCGCAGTGCCTCGGTGAGGAAGTCGAGCGATTTGGACATAATTGACTCCTGGACCCCGGGGACGCCGAGCCTCCGCCGGTGCTTACTGTGCGCGCCAGGCGGACAGCGCCTCGGCGGTCATGGTGGGAACGAATTCGGTGACCGCATAGGTCGCGAGGCCCGCCTGCGCGAACGGATCGTCGCGCAGCGCGGCGTCGAGCGTGGCGCGGTCGGCCGCATGGGCGACGAGGATGCCGCCGTCGCGCGGCTCCTTGCGGCCCGCCATCAGGAGCAGCCCACGCGCGGTGTGCTCCTGCAGCCAGGCGCGGTGCGCCGGCAGGTAAGCGTCGATGCGCTCGAGCGGCGCCGTATAAGTGAGGGTAACAATAAACATCAGAACGGCATCTTGAAGCCCGGCGGCAGCGGCAGGCCGGCGGTCAGTCCGCTCATCTTTTCCTGGGCGGTGGTTTCGGCCTTGCGCACGGCGTCGTTGAACGCGGCGGCGACCAGGTCTTCCAGCATGTCGCGGTCATCGCCCAGCAGCGACGGGTCGATCGACACGCGCTTGACGTCGTTCTTGCACGTCATGACGACCTTCACCAGGCCGGCGCCCGACTGCCCTTCGACTTCGATCTGGGCCAGCTGCTCCTGCGCCTTCTTCATGTTGTCCTGCATGGCCTGCGCCTGCTTCATCAGGCCTGCGAGCTGGTTTTTCATCATGATGTGTTCTCCAAAAAAGTCGGATGGGTAAATCGTTTATACAGTTTATACCGGCGCGGGCACGGACCCGGCTCAGGACGCGATCGGCCGCACGGAACCGGGCACGACGAACGCGTCGAACGTGCGCACCATGTCCTGCACGAACGGATCGGCATCGACGGTCGCTTCCGCTTCGCGCTGCAGCCGCTCGCGCCGCGCCTTGGCTTCGGCGCTGGCCGTGTACCAGGTCGGCGCGATCTCGGTCTCGACGTTCACGCGCACGGCCGGGAAGCGTTCCTGCAGCGCCGCGCACAGTTTTTCGCTGTTGCCGCTGGCGCGCAGCGTGTCGACGGGGACGCGCAGGCGGAAAGTCGCGGCGGCACCATCCGCCACGCACTCGACCAGCTCGGTCTGGAAGGCGAGCTGCTGGGCCACGCCGCGCAGCGGCAGCGAGGCGGCCAGCGCGGGCCAGTTGCCGTCCCAGTCGATGGCCGGCACGGGCGTGATGACGTAGGCGTACGGCGGCGCGGACGGTGCCGCGACGCGGGCCGGGGTGGGCGGCGCCTGCACAGCCGGGGCGTCCATGGCCACGGCACTGTCGTCGGAAAACTCGGTGACCCAGGCCGGCGGTTCGTCGTCGGCGACGGCCTGCTCGTCGGCGTGCCCCTGGGCGGCCTGGCGCATCATCGCCGGCTGCGGCTGGGCGGCGGCCTGGGGCTGCGTGCGCGTGGCGGCAGCGGCGGCGCCGTTCGGCGCGCCCTGGTCCCATGGTGCCGGCGCGGCCGCGCGCGCGGGCGCGCTCGGGGCGGTCGCAGCCGGCGCGGCGGGAGGTGCGGCAGCGGGCGCCGGATCCGCGGCCGGTGCCGGACGGCGTGGCGCGCCACCCATGCGGGAACCGGCGCGCGCCGCTTCCAGCGCGGCATCGAGGGCTGCACGGGCCGACGTCATGGCGCGGCCGGCACCCTGTGCGGACGGCGCGGAAGCCGGCGCGGATGCGGGAGCCGCGGAAGCCGCCGGGCCGGCCGGACGCGCCGCGGCGGCCGGCGCCGTGGAGGCAGCAACAGCGGGACGCGCGGGTGCCGCCTGCGGCATCGTGCGCGCCAGCCCGGCCGGTGCCGGCGATGCGGCCTGCTCGGCCCCGCCCTGTCCGGGGCGGAACGCCAGCATGCGCAGCAGGGTCATCGTGAAGCCCGCGTACTCGTCCGGCGCGAGGCCGATCTCGTTGCGGCCGATCACGGCGATCTGGTAATACAGCTGCACTTCCTGCGGATCGAATTGCGTGGCGAGACGCTGGATGTCGGCCAGTTCCGGCAGGTCGTCCGGCAGCGCGGCCGGCACGGTCTGCGCCAGCGCGATCCGGTGCAGCAGGGTGCCCAGGTCCTGCAGCGCGCCGTTGTACGACAGGCTGCGGCTGGCCATCTCGTCGGCGACGGCCATCAGGTCGGCGCCATCCTGGTTCGCGAGCGCATCGAGCAGGCGGACCAGGTAGGACTGGTCGAGCGCGCCCAGCATGCCCTGCACGGCGTCGAGCGTGACGGCGCCGGCCGCATACGCGATGGCCTGGTCGGTCAGCGACAGCGCGTCGCGCATCGACCCGTGCGCGCCCTGCGCGAGCAGGCGCAGCGCGGGCTGTTCGAACGTCACGCCTTCCTGGCCGAGGATGTTTTCCAGGTGACCCACGATGTGGCCGGGCGGCATCTGCTTGAGGTTGAACTGCAGGCAGCGCGACAACACGGTCACGGGAATCTTTTGCGGGTCCGTCGTCGCGAGGATGAATTTCACGTGCTCGGGCGGTTCTTCCAGCGTCTTCAGCATCGCGTTGAAGGCGTGGTTCGTGAGCATGTGCACCTCGTCGATCATGTAGACCTTGAAGCGTGCATTGCTCGGCGCGTAGACCGCCTGCTCCAGCAGCTGGGCCATCTCGTCGACGCCGCGGTTCGACGCGGCGTCCATCTCGACGTAGTCGACGAAGCGGCCGGCGTCGATCGCGCGGCACGGTTCGCACTGGCCGCACGGCTCGGCCGTGATCGACCCGTTGCCATCCGGCCCGACGCAGTTGAGCGACTTGGCCAGGATGCGCGACAGCGTGGTCTTGCCCACCCCGCGCGTGCCGGTGAACAGATAGGCGTGGTGCAGCCGTCCGGTACGCAAGGCATGGGTCAGCGCACGGACGACGTGCTCCTGGCCAACCAGCGTTTCAAAGTTCCGGGGACGGTATTTGCGGGCGAGGACTTGATAGGACATACCGGGATTTTACCGTAGACCGGGCGAGGCGCGGCAACATTAGACGCTCATCGGGACTTCCCCTGCACTGATATTTTTCTTTCAACAAGGTACTCTCGCCGCCCGATGCCGGCGACGACAAGCGCCATGCCAGGCTCAAGCTCGACGAGCACATGCTGAAGGAAAATCCGCTGGTGGAGGTGTCGATGCGCCCGCTGGAAGCGGAGATCGATGAACAAGGAAGGTAGTAGGCGAGCCTGATCTGCGGCACTTGCGGTGAACGGCTTTGGCTGCTTCGTTCCCGACCTGACCAGGTAAACCATGCCACAATGCGCAGGGGCCCGCCAGCTCGCATTATAACCGGTTACGGGCATACCGGCAAACCACCGCCGGGATGCGCCGCGCATACCTATATAGAGTGCCCCGCATCAAGCGGACGTCACAGCCCCAGCTGCTGCCAGATCCCGTCCACGCGCGCCTTGACTTCCGGCGTCATGACGATGGGTGTGCCCCACTCCCGGTTCGTTTCGCCCGGCCATTTATTAGTGGCATCGATACCCATCTTGCTGCCCAGGCCGCTGATCGGCGACGCGAAGTCGAGGTAGTCGATCGGCGTATTGTCGACCAGGACCGTGTCGCGGGTCGGGTCCACGCGGGTCGTGATGGCCCAGATCACTTCCTTCCAGTCGCGCACGTCGACGTCTTCGTCCACGACGACGATGAACTTGGTATACATGAACTGGCGCAGGAAGCTCCACACGCCGAACATCACGCGCTTGGCGTGGCCGGCGTACTGCTTCTTCATCTGCACGACGGCCATGCGGTAGCTGCAGCCTTCCGGCGGCAGGTAGAAATCCGTGATCTCGGTGAACTGTTTTTGCAGCAGCGGAACGAACACTTCGTTCAGCGCCACGCCAAGCACGGCCGGCTCGTCGGGTGGTTTGCCCGTGTAGGTCGAGTGATAGATGGGGTCGCGGCGCATCGTGATGCGGTCGATCGTGAACACCGGGAACCAGTCCTGCTCATTGTAATAGCCGGTGTGGTCGCCGTACGGGCCTTCCAGCGCGTGCTCGAAGCCGGACGGGTGGGTCTCGTCCGGATAGATATGGCCTTCCAGCACGATCTCGGCCGACGCCGGCACGCGCAGCTCGCTGCCGATCGCCTTCGTCAGGACGGTGCGCTGGCCGCGCAGCAGGCCGGCGAACTGGTATTCGGACAGCGTGTCCGGCACGGGCGTCACCGCGCCCAGGATCGTGGCCGGGTCGGCGCCCAGCGCCACCGCCACCGGATACGGCTTGCCGGGGTTGGCGATGCAGTGTTCGCGGAAGTCGAGCGCGCCGCCGCGATGCGCGAGCCAGCGCATGATGACCTTGTTCGGCCCCAGCACCTGCTGGCGGTAGATGCCCAGGTTCTGGCGCTTCTTGTTCGGTCCTTTGGTGATCACGAGGCCCCAGGTAATCAGGGGCGCGACGTCCCCCGGCCAGCAATGCTGGATCGGCAGGCGGGCCAGGTCGACGTCGGCGCCTTCCCAGACGATTTCCTGGCACGGCGCGCCCTTCACTTCCTTGGGCGCCATGTCCCACACGGCCTTGACGAGCGAACCCAGGTCCATGATGTCCCGAAAACCCTTGGGCGGCTCGGGCTCCTTCAGGCGCGCCAGCACGTGGCCGATCTTGCGCAGCTCGCCGACGTCGTCGGCGCCCATGCCCAGCGCCACCCGCTGCGGCGTGCCGAACAGGTTGGCCAGCACGGGGATCGGATAGCGCTTGCCGGCGGCATCGACCGGGTTCTCGAACAGCAGCGCCGGCCCGCCGGCACGCAACGTCCGGTCGCACACCTCCGTCATTTCAAGATTCGGTGAAATAGGCGCGGATACGCGCTTGAAGTCACCGTTTTCTTGCAACTTAGCAATAAAATCCCGCAGATCAGAGTAGTTCATTGAATTTTTAATTCTTTTTTACATCTTTTGATGAGTGCTAACAATCGCCGGCAAGTGGTTGATTTGCCAAAGAATTGATGAGCGCCTGTACGTTCTTTAGATCTAAAAGTAATAGAACGCGTGAGTGCTAGTATTGACTTGATATAAACGAGCTTCTACAATCCGCCGTATCAAGTGAGGCAGGCCCGTCCAAGACGTGATTCTAGCCGGTCTCATTCTTTCACGGGGTCGGGGCCCCAGCGACATTTTAGGAGTGTTTTCACTGGGCGTCTGCCCAACCAACCCCGAGACAGTTGTTAGCTACTGGGCGCCTCCACTGCAGCGCGGCCCAGCTGAAGCAAGCAATGACGGCGTTCCTCGACCGCTACAGGCGGCGACGGACGGTTTTCTGATGCACGGCATGAGTTCGTTCGAACGCTGCGCTTCCAGCGCTGCGACGGGATGACTTTTTCCGCGACAAAGGAGAGACGATGATCCATCGCTTCATCGGCACGAGCGCAAGGCTCGTCCAACAGATGGCCAGCCAGCCAGTCACGTGGTCTTCCGTGATCAAAGCGGCACGTGGTGTTTTGACCACCGCACAACATACCTTGACCGTTTTCGGTCTTTCCGCAGTAGCAATGATTGCCCTGCTGTACAGCCGCCCCGATTTCGCAAAACGGGTGTCGGATTTCCTGAGCCCGCAACACGCCATGCCGGCGCAGGTTGCCACCGCCAATCCCGCGGTCCAACTCGTCGCGGCGCGCGGCGCGGACGCCGTCGAGATCGCGAACGACGACAAGGCGGCGAACCGCCCCACCCGTCAGCAGAAGTACGTGACGGACTGGCTGTCGCGCCGCTACCGCGTGGCCGGCGACGCCGCCAACATGCTCGTCACGACCGCGTACAGCACGGCGCACGAGATCAAGCTGGATCCCCTGCTGATCCTGGCCGTGATGGCCATCGAATCGGGCCTGAATCCGTTCGCGGAAAGCCCGATGGGCGCGCAGGGCCTGATGCAGGTGATGTCCAAGGTTCACAGCGACAAGTTCGAGGAAGTCGGCGGCTCGCAGGCTGCCCTGAATCCGGTTGCCAACATCCGTGTCGGCGCCCTGATCCTGAAGGATTACGTGAAGCGCACGGGCTCCGTCGAAGGCGCCCTCAAGAGCTACGTCGGCGCCGCGGCAGCCGACGACGACTCCGGCTACGGCTCCAAGGTCCTGACCGAATACAAGCGCCTGAAACAGGTCGCGAGCGGCAAGAACGTCCCGATCTACTTCCCGCCGGCATCGGCTGCGGCCCCGAGCACGACCCTGGCCCAGAAAGCGGCCAGCGCGCCGGCCAAGCCGGACACCGCGGCGCCGGATACGGCCCACGGCAGCACCCAGACCGGCGAGACCGTCGCCGGACTCTGAGCCTCACCCTTACACTCCTTTCCTGGTCGAAAGCCACCGTCGGCGCAAGCTACGGTGGCTTTCATTTATGGATTACCAGTCAATCGAGTCGACATGGACGGTGCCCGTCCACGCGCCCCCCGTCGTCAGGTTCAGCCCAAGGCGCTGCAGCGGCGTGACCGACGTCGCCGGCACCGTGAGCGTAAACGTATTCCAGGTGCCCGGCGTGAACGTCGTCGACGGATTCGAGAACCAGCCCCAGTTGTAGTCCATCAGATAGGGCTCGACCTTCGTGATCCGGCTGCCGGCCGGGATGAAGACGTGGAAGGTGATCGTCGCGCCGGGCGGCACGATCACGCCGCTCTGCTCCAGCGACGCCGACCCCGCCGCCGTGCCCGCGACGTTCACGGCGAGCGACCGCTGGCCCGCGTAGTGCCGTGCGGTCGATGTCGCGATGCCGCTGATCAGCGCACCGCTGGGCGTCCACAACTGGGTGTCGGTCTCGAAATGGAACTTCGTCGGGTCGGGGTTGGTGCCGGGCGTACGCGCGCTCGCTTCGGTCGAGAACCCGGATGCGCCCGCGCCGTTCACCGCCACCACGCGGTAATAATACGTCGTGCCGGGATTCAGGCCCGTGTCCGTGAACGTCGTGCCGGTGAGGCCGGTGACGGAAGGCGTCGCCGGTTCGCTGCCGGAGTTCGCCGTGCGATAGAGCTGGTAACCGGTGGCGCCGCGCACGGCATTCCACTGCACGGTCACCTGGCCGGCGGCGGCCGTGGCGACCACACCCGCGACCGCGTACGGTGCGCCGTTCGGCGGCGGCGGAACGGCGCCGTCGGTCAGCGCGGTAACCAGGGCCGGATCGGTGATGGCGCCCGTGTCATACACGAACGGGGCGTTCGGCGTGCTCCAGTAGAACGGGCTCAGACCGTGGGCGCGGGCGGATTCGCCTACATACTTGTTCCAGTAGAGATGGGACGCATTGTTCCAGACCTGTTCGTCGCCCGTCAGGCCCGGGGTGGCGGCCGCATGGAACTCGCCTATCATCACGGGCACGCCCTTGCTGGCGAACTGGTCCTTCAACTGCTGCATGCCGGCGTCGATATTGCCTTCCTCGCCCCAGGTGGCGTTGCGCGTCGGATCGCCTGCATAGTGGTAGGACTGGCCCCAGAACCAGATGGCTTTGCCCCACGACTGGTCGCCATGAATGATCGTGAACAGCGACGGCGTGTAGTTGTGGTATTCGACCATCAGCCGGCCGGGAGTCGAATCGGACGGCAAGTTGGTGAACCACGACGGGTCGCCCTGGCCCTGCAGCACGAGCCAGCGGCTGGTGTTCTTGCCGCCGGCGCCGCGCACCGCATCGACGAAGGTCTGGTAGTACTTCGCCACCGTCGCCATGTGCGCGGGCTTGTACACGTTCGGCTCGTTGGCGGCCGCGAACAGCAGGTGGTTGTCGTACCCCGCGAAGGCGGTCGCGATCTGCGTCCACAGGTTGCGCATCTGCGCGTCGACGGCCGGATCGACCGTGTCGCCGATATGGTTCTCGAACCACCCGCCGTCCCAGTGATCATTGATGACCACATACATGCCGGCCGCGATGCTGTAGTCGACGGCCTGCTTGACCTTGGCCATGTAGGCGGGATCGATCTTGCCGGTGGCATCGGAATTCGTCACCCACGCGCACGGGATGCGCACGGCGTTGAAGCCGGCGTTGGCGGCGGCGGTGTACACGGCCTGGCTCGGGAATGCATAACCCCACATGGCTTCCAGCGAATTCCCGAGGTTGAAGCCGCGGGTAGGCATCGGCAGCGCCGTCGTGATCGGCGGCGGGGTCGTCGCCTGCACGTACACCGCGCCCGTGTAGAGCACCGTATCGCTGGACTTGTCCCGGACCGAGATCGTCTTCATGCCGTCCGCGACACCCGGCGTGCAGCGGAAGCGGACTTCGGTGGGCGTGACCGACAGCTTCGCCGGATGGGCGCAATCGGTGACGTCGA
This sequence comes from Massilia sp. CT11-137, assembly GCF_047302885.1. Lineage (NCBI taxonomy): Bacteria > Pseudomonadati > Pseudomonadota > Betaproteobacteria > Burkholderiales > Oxalobacteraceae > Massilia > Massilia sp. CT11-137. The sequence goes on along the minus strand of NZ_JBKYMP010000002.1, from coordinate 1,743,194 downwards.
GCGCCAGCGCGGCGGGCAGGTTGGTGCCCAGGATCTGGAAATAAGCGGTCTGCCCCACGTGCAGCGTCGACAGCGTCGTGAAGCTTGGGTCGGTCGAGTTGACGGTGCCGACGGTACCGGTCGCGCGCTTGCCGGCCTGGTCCTGGGACACGTGCGCGCCGCCGCCGGCGCTGACGGCCATGCTGGTGTCCCTGCCACTGCCGCCGCAGCCCGCCAGCAGGATGGCACCCGCCATCGCTGCAAGAACGAAATGTGTTTTCATGGTCTCCACTTCAATGTTGTTGGGTGAGTGGACATCATTCGCAGTCGCGGCCATGAACTCAATCTCGTTTTCCCGTAAGGTCCCAAGTAAAACCAGTGACGTAAAAAAACCGCCCCGGTCTCCCGGGGCGGCTTTTTTACTACTATATATATAGTGGGTAACGGATCAGCGTCGCGAATCCGCCGCCACCTCGTCCGGACGCAGCTCGCCGGCCAGGCGGTCGAGCACGCCGTTCACGTACTTGTGGCCATCGATACCGCCGAACGACTTGGCCAGTTCCACGGCTTCGTTGATCACGACGCGGTACGGGATCTCGATCTGGTTCTTCAGCTCGTACGCGCCGAGCAGCAGCACGGCGTGTTCGATCGGCGACACTTCCGCGATCGGGCGGTCGACGGTGGGTGCGATCACCTCGCGCAGCTCGACCGACTGGGCGATCGCGCCGTTCAGCAGTTCCGTGAAGTACTCGCCGTCGGCCTTGTCGAAGCCGTGCGCGGTGCGGATGTTGGTGACGACCGTGGAGGCCGGTTCATTGTTCAGCAGCCATTGATACAGCCCCTGCAGTGCGAACTCGCGCGCGCGGTGGCGCGGCGTGCGGTTCTTGATGGGATTGGCGTGCGATGTCTTGTCAGTCATGGTTGTACTCGATTTACTCTTCTTCGGCCTGCAGTTCTTCGAGGCCCAGCAGCAGGTTGGCCATCTCGACCGCGACGCGTGCCGCGTCGGTGCCCTTCTCGGCCATGCGGGCTTCCGCCTGCTCGTCGTTTTCCGTCGTCAGCACGGCGTTGGCGATCGGCATGCCGTAATCCAGGCCGATGCGGGTGATGCCGGCGCCCGACTCGTTCGACACGAGCTCGAAATGGTAGGTTTCACCGCGGATGACGGCGCCCAGCGCGATCAGCGCGTCGAATTGCTGCGTCTCGGCCATCTTTTGCAGGGCCAGCGGGATTTCCAGCGCGCCCGGGACGGTCACGTGCAGGATGTCCTCGTCGGCCACGCCCAGGTGCTTCAATTCTGCCAGGCATGCCGACAGCAGGCCATGGCCGACATCGGCATTGAAACGTGCCTGCACGATACCGATGCGCAGGCCTTCACCTGTCAGATTGCTTTCAAAAGTTCCTACCGTCATGGCTATGCCTCTTGTTCTTTCGTTGATGAATAGTTCAATGGTACCGCGTTATGCAGACGCATTACGAGCTCACCTCGCATCCGGGCTTGGCCAGGTAGCCGGTGACTTCAAGGTCGAAACCGGCCATCGACGGCATCTTGCGCGGGTTGGCCAGCAGCTTCATCTTGCGCACGCCGAGCTGGCGCAGGATCTGCGCGCCGATACCGTAGGTGCGCAGGTCCAGGTTGGCCGCGCGGCCCACCGGGCGCGTCGGCTTGTCCTGGAACTGGGCGAACAGTTCGTCGGCCGTCTCGGCGCAGTCGAGCAGGACGATGACGCCCGCCTCCGCCCGCTGCACGGCCTGCATCGCGGCCGCGAGATTCCACGAGTGCGACGTCGAGGCGCTGTCCAGCAGGTCGAGGATCGACACCGGCTGGTGCACGCGCACGAGCGTCTCGCGGTCTTCCTGCGGATTGCCGTGGACGAGCGCCAGGTGCGCCGAGCCGCTCGGCTTGTCGCGGAAGGCGACCAGCTTGAACTCGCCGTGCACGGTGGCCAGCGAACGCTCCGCCACGCGCTCGACGAGGGTCTCGTTCTGGCTGCGGTAATGGATCAGGTCGGCGATGGTGCCGATCTTGAGGTTGTGCTCCTGCGCGAATTCCAGCAGGTCCGGCAGGCGCGCCATCGTGCCGTCTTCCTTGATGATCTCGCAGATCACGGACGCCGGGGTCAGGCCCGCCATTTCCGTGAGGTCGCAGCCCGCTTCCGTATGGCCGGCGCGCATCAGCACGCCGCCCTTGACGGCACGCAGCGGGAAGATGTGGCCCGGCTGGACGAGGTCCTCCGGCTTCGCATCCTTCGCCACCGCCACCTGGATGGTGCGGGCGCGGTCGGCCGCCGAGATGCCCGTCGTGACGCCTTCCGCCGCCTCGATCGAGACGGTGAAGTTGGTGCCGAAGGACGTGCCGTTACGGGTCGTCATCATCGGCAGTTCGAGGCGGTCGCAGATCTCCTCGGACAGGGTCAGGCAGACGAGGCCGCGCGCGTGGCGGATCATGAAGTTGATCGCCTCGGGCGTGACGTGTTCGGCGGCGAGCACCAGGTCGCCTTCGTTCTCGCGGTCTTCCTCGTCGACCAAAATGACCATGCGCCCGGCGCGCAGTTCGTCAACGATTTCCTGGGTGGTGGAGATGGGCATGTGGATTCCTCGAGAGTACGGACCGGCTGGTGCGGAAATCCGCTATTTTAAAGGATTTGCCAGTCCTCGGCCGTATCCCCGTCGGGGGGCCGCGCACTCTAGAGTCCCGCTACCACTGCCGCGGCATTGTTTCGTTGCATAATGACAACGGCCCGCTTTGTTCGGCCTGCATTACATCATGCTCATTTACAAGTGTGGCCCAAGTCGGGCAAGGTAGAATGATTTTTTTCCGTGCCGAGGACGTCGTCGCATGCTCATCCGTATCGCCCGCATCACTTTTCTCGTCGCCGCCCTGCTCGTGCAGGGCGTGGCGCCGGGCGCGTCCCTCAAGCTCGACGATCCGCTGCCGGTCGGGGCCCAGGTCAAGGTCGGCAAGCTCGACAATGGCCTGACCTACTACATCCAGCGCAACCGCATGCCAGAGCACAAGCTGGAACTGCGCCTCGTCGTCAAGGCCGGCTCGATCCTCGAGGACGAGGACCAGCAGGGCCTGGCCCACTTCACCGAGCACATGGCCTTCAACGGCTCGCGCCATTTCAAGAAGCACGAGCTCGTCTCTTACCTGCAGTCGATCGGCGTGAAGTTCGGCGCCGACCTGAACGCCTACACGTCGTTCGACGAAACCGTCTACATCCTGCCCGTGCCGTCCGACCGCAACGACGAACTCGACAAGGCCTTCCTCGTGCTGGAAGACTGGGCCCACGGCCTCACGCTGACGGACGCCGACATCGACAAGGAACGCGACATCGTCCTCGAGGAAGCCCGCCTCGGCAAGGGCGCCGGCGACCGCATGCAGAAAGTGCTGATGCCGAAGATCTACAACGGCTCGCGCTATGCCGACCGCCTGCCGATCGGCCAGGAAGACGTCATCCGCACCTTCAAGCCGGACACGCTGCGCCGCTTCTACAAGGACTGGTACCGCCCGGACCTGATGGCGGTCGTCGCCGTGGGCGACATCGATCCCGCCCAGGCCGAGAAATTGATCCGCCGTCATTTCGCCGGCCTGAAGAACCCCGTCCACGCGCGTCCGCGCGACTACGCGAAGATCCCGGCACGCACGGACAACGAGGCACTCGTCGTCACCGACAAGGAAGCGGGCCCGGCATCGATCCTGATCCGCTACCCGCTGCAGCCGTTCCACGAGCGCGCCACCCTGCGCGGCTACCGCGAGCAACTGGTCGAAGCGCTGTTCGCGGGCATGCTGAACCAGCGCTTGCAGGAACTGTCGGCGCTGCCCTCCCCGCCGTTCATCGGCGCCAGCAGCGCCCTGTCGCGCCTGACGCCGCGCTACCGGTCGTACAACGCGATGGCCGCGCTGGGCATGAACGGCGCCACCGTCGCCATCGACGCGCTCGTGCAGGAAAACGAGCGGGCCCGCCGCTTCGGCTTCACGACGGCCGAACTCGAGCGCATGAAGAAAACGATGATGCGCACCTACGAGCGCGCCTGGAACGAGCGCGACAAGACGGATTCCGCCGTCCACGCGGCCGAACTGATGCGCAACTTCCTCGAAGGCGAATCGATTCCCGGCATCGATGCGGAGTACCGCTACGTGAAGGAACTGGCGCCCGGGATCACGCTCGCGGAGATCAATGCCTATGCCGCCAGGACCATCCCGGCCGACTCCGGCAAGCTCGTGATCTACACGGGCTCGACCAAGACGGAAGGCGACGCCCCGATTCCCACCGGCGAGCAATTGCTGGCGGCCGTCACCAACGCCGAGAAGCGCGACGTGAAGGCGCACGACGAAAAGGCCGTGGCCGCGCACCTGATGGACCAGCCGCCCGCGCCCGGCAAGATCGTCGACGAAAGCCGGGATGCGAGCCTTGGCCTCACCCGGTTGACGCTGTCGAACGGCGTCAAGGTGATCCTCAAGCCGACGACGTTCCGCAACGACCAGGTCCTGATGAGCGCCGCGCGCTTCGGCGGCCAGAGCCTGTTCGACGACAAGGACATGTTCAACGCCCGCTACGCCGACACGATCGTCGCCGCGATGGGCCTGAAGGATTTCTCGCCGCTCGACATGCGCAAGATCCTGGCCGGCAAGGCCGCCTCCGTGAGCGCGGGCCTGGGCAACAACACGGATGTCGTCGCGGGCACGGCGGGCGCCACCGACGTCGAGACGATGCTGCAGATGGTGTGGCTGAAATTCGCCGGCGTGCGCCGCGACGAAGACCTGTACAAATCCTTCATCGGCAAGCAGATGGAACTGGCGCGCAACCGCCTGTCGCAGCCGGGCGCCCTGTTCGGCGACACCGTGCTGGCCACGCTGTACGACAATAACCCGCGTGCGCCGCGCGCGCTGCGCCCCGAGGACATCAACAAGATCGACCTCGACCGCGCGATCGCCATCTACCGCCAGCGCTTTTCCAGTGCCAAGGACCTGACGTTCATCTTCGTGGGCAGTTTCGACGTCGCCGCCATCAAGCCGCTGATCGCGACTTACCTCGGCAGCCTGCCCACGCCGGACATCCCGACCGCCTACCGCGACCTCGGCATCCGTCCCGTGACGGGCGTCGTCAAGCGCGAGATCAAGAGCGGCTCGGAAGACCGCAGCAACGTGTCGCTGACGTTCACTGGCCCCAGCGAGGTCACGGAACTGGAAGAACTGCGCCTGTCCGCGCTGGCGGAAGTGATGAACATCCGCATCATCGATATCCTGCGCGAAAAGTTGGGCCTCATCTACGGCGGCGGCATGGAAGCGTCGATGACGCGCATCCCGTACAGCCACTACACGATCGGCGTCCAGTTGCCGACGGGCCCGGACAACGTCGACAAGGTGCTGGCGGCGACGTTCGCGGAGATCGACCGCATGCGCAAGGAAGGCCCCACGCAGGAAGACCTGGACAAGGTCAAGACGAACTGGCAGCAGACCTACCGCAAGTCGCTGCAGGAAAACGCGTACTGGCTGGCCGCCCTGCAAACCTCGCTGACGGAAGGGACCGATCCGGGCACCATCCTCACGTTCGACAAGGACATCCAGAACCTCACCGTGGACGACGTCAAGCGGGCCGCGCAGCGCTACCTGAACACGGAGAATTATGTGCAGGTGGTGCTGAATCCCGAGGCCAGTGCCGCCGCGGCCCAGGCCAGGAACGACACGGAGAAGAAGCCGGACAAATCGTAGGGTGGGCGGTCTCCGCCCACGCGAAAGTCAGCGTGACGCAGACGATCGCGTGGGCACGGGGTGCCCACCCAACGCGTTCATTCAAGGTATTTGTTGAACCACGCGACCTCGCGCGCCCGCAGGTCGCGCTGGTTCTCCGGCCTGCGGAACGCGTGTCCCTCGCCGTCATACACGAGCAGCGTGGTCGGCACGCCCATCGCCTTCAGGCCGTGCCAGAACTCGAACGATTGCGCCGGCGGGCACTCGACGTCGCGCTCGCCCACGTAGATGAAGGTCGGCGTGCGCGCCGCCTTGATCGATGCGATCGGCGACGCGGCGCGGTAGACGGCGGGATCGTCGTACATCGTCGCGCCGAAGTAAGGCACCATCCACTGGTCGATGCCGTTCTGGCCATAGTAACTGATCCAGTTGGCGATGCCGGCGCCGGCCACGGCGGCCTTGAAGCGCTGGCTGTGCGTGACGCCCCACATCGTCATGAAGCCGCCGTAGGAATGCCCCATCAGGCCGAGGCGGTTGCCGTCGATGGGCGCGCGGGCGATGACCGCGTCGACGCCGGCCAGGATGTCGCGCCAGTCGCCGCCGCCGAAGTCGCGCCGGTTCGCGCGCGTAAACGCTGCGCCCTGGCCATAGCTGCCGCGCGGGTTCGGCATGAAGACGAAATACCCTTCCTTCACGAGGTCGCGCACGAGCGGGTTGCCGTTGTCGCCGGCCGCCACGTAGCGCGGCGACGCGGCCGCCGCCGGGCCGCCATGCACCTGCACGATCATCGGGTAGGTGCGGCCCGCCTCGACGCTGCGCGGCCCCAACAGCCAGCCCTGCACGTTGAACCCGTCGTTGGTCCAGCCGATACTGCGCGCGGCGACCTGCGGCAGGAACCCGTCGTTGTCGCGGGTGATGGGCACCAGTTCCGGCAGCCGTCCGGCGACGATGCGCGGCGCGTGCTCGAAGTCTTCCGTCACCGACGCGGCCACGCGGCCGTCCGCGCTGAACACGACCCGCCCGTCGCGTCCCGCCGAGAGGCCCACGGGGGCCTGCCACAGCATGCGCGCGCTGCGCGCCGCGGGATCGATCGCGGCGATGCCGGCGTCGCTGCCGCCCAGCACGGACGCGAGCAACTCCTTGCCGCGCCACGTGATGCCGTTGAACGTGCCCTTGTAGTCCGGCGTGACGTCGACCGGCTCGCCGCCTTCCAGCGGCACGGTGTACACGTCGCCGCCGACGGAACCGAAGTCGCTCATCAGGCCGCCGATGAAGGCGACCGTGCGCCCGTCCGGCGACACGTGCGGCATATTCATCTGCATGTGCGGCGCGGCGATGACGCGCAGGCGCCCGCTCGCCGCGTCGACGTGGCCAAGCGTCGCGATCCACCAGTTGTTGTCGCCGTTCCCCTTCGCGCTCGTGACGACGAAGCCCTTGCCGTCCGGCGTCCAGTCGTATTCGTAGACGAACGTGTCGGCTGGCGACACGAGACGGTAGTCGCCACCCGCCGCCGGCACGATGGCGATGCGCTGCTCGTCCTCGTCCTGCGCGAGGCCGATCTCGCCGACCTGGCGCGCGCCCGCCTCGACGGCGCCCGTCAGCTTTTTCGCGCCGACCGTCGTGAGGAAGGCGACTTGGCGGCCGTCCGGCGACCAGCGCACCGTGCCGGCGACGCCCCTGATCGTGGCCAGCGGCGTCACGCGCCCATCGCGCACGAGCACGACGCCGGCGGTACCGGCCCTCGGGTCGGCGACGATGGCGGCCAGTGTCTTCTGGTCCGGCGACCACGCGAGGGACTCCAGGCGGCATGGCGCGCAATCGGCCTTCTGCCACGTCGATGCGATGCGGCCGGTGGCCGTGTCGCGCACGACGATCCGCGGCCCCGTTCTCGCTACCCCTTCCACCGCCTCCACCGCCGCGATGCGCTCGCCGTTTGCCGTCATCGCGAGCGTGCGGTAGGTGCGCATGCCGGCCGGGTCGGCATGTGCCAACGCGGCCGCCGCCAGCAGCACGGTCAATGCCGCGCCGCGCGCGACGGTCTTGCCATCGAGGGAAAGGTGCCGGGTCATGTCTCGTCCTTGTTATCGTTGTGATGCCAACGTAAAGACGGACAGGCCGGCTACGCTGGCACGGAGGCCAGCAGGGAGTCTACGCCATCCGCTCAGGCCCTGGCGGCGCTGAGCATGCGTTCCACGTAGCGTGCGATGAGGTCGATCTCGAGATTGACCTTCTTGCCGGCGCGCAGGTGCTTCAGCGTCGTGACGGCGATCGTGTGCGGAATCAGGTTGATCGAGAAGCGGCAGCACTGGCTGCCGGCGGCGTCGATGTCCTCGACGCTGTTGACCGTCAGCGACACGCCGTTCACGACGACGGAACCTTTATAGGCCAGGTACTTGCCCAGGTCGCGGGGCGCGTCGACGACGAGCTTCCACGACTCGCCCACCTGCTCGAAGCTGTGCACGTCGCCGAGGCCGTCGACGTGCCCCGAGACGAGGTGGCCGCCCAGGCGCTCGGCCAGGGTCAGCGCCTTTTCCAGGTTCACTTCGCCCGGCTGGTCGAGGCCCACGGTGCGGTTGAGGCTCTCGCGCGAGACGTCGACGGCGAACGCGCTGTCCGTCTTTTCGACGACGGTCATGCAGGCGCCGTTGATGGCGATCGAGTCGCCCAGCGCGACGTCGGCCAGCGGCAGGCCGCCCGCGTCGATGTCCAGGCGCACGCCGGCATCCGCGCCGTCCGCCAGCGGGGTAACCGATTTGATGCTGCCGACGGCAGCGACGATTCCGGTGAACATGATCTCTTCCTTTGTTTTGACAATATCGGTGCGGTATTACGCGTGGCGGTTCGGATCCTCGTCCCGCTTGAACCGCGCCAGGATGCGCAGGTCCGGCCCGACCTGGGCCACGCCGTGGAAATGCAGCGGCAGCTTGTCGGACAGGTGCGCGAGCGGCGGCAGCGCGAACATCCCCTGCCCCGGGCCGACGAGGCTGGGCGCCAGGTAGACGAGCAGCTCGTCCACGCAGCCCTCGCGCACGAGCGACGCGTTCAGCTTGGAACCGGCTTCGACGTGCAGCTCGTTGATCTCGCGCCGTCCCAGCTCGCGCATCAGCGCCGGCAGGTCGACCTTGCCGGACGCATTCGGCAACATGAGGATCTCGTGTCCCAGCGCCTGCAGCGCCGCTTCCTTGTCCGCGTTCGGCACGGCGGCCACGATCCAGCACGGCTCGCCCTGCAGGATGCACGCGTCGAGGTCGATGTCGAGGCGGCTGTCGACGATCACGCGGCGCGGCTGCAGCGGCGTGTCGATGCCGCGCACCGTCAGCTGCGGGTTGTCGACCTTGATCGTGCCGATGCCGGTCAGGATCGCGCTCGCGCGCGCGCGCCACGCGTGGCCGTCCGCGCGCGCCTGGGGGCTCGTGATCCACTGGCTCTCGCCATTGTCCAGCGCCGTGACGCCATCCAGGCTGGCCGCCGTCTTCAGGCGCACCCACGGCCGCCCGTGGCGCATGCGCGTGAAGAAGCCGATGTTCAATTCGTGGGCCGGTTCGGCCAGCAGGCCCGCGCTGACCTCGATCCCGGCCGCTTCCAGCTGCGCCAGGCCGCGCCCGGCGACGAGCGGATTCGGATCGACCATCGCCGCGACGACGCGGCCGAGCCCCGCCTGGATCAGCGCGTTCGAGCACGGCGGCGTGCGGCCGTAATGGCTGCACGGCTCCAGCGTGACGTAGGCGGTGGCGCCGCGCACGTCGTTGCCGCGCGCCTGGGCGTCGCGCAGCGCCTGGATCTCGGCATGGGCCTGGCCGGCGGCCTGCGTGTGGCCGGCGCCGACGACGGTGCCGTCGCGCACGATCACGCAGCCGATGCGCGGGTTGGGCGCGGTGATGTACATGCCCTTCGCAGCCCATTCCAGGGCCAGCGCCATGCCGTCGGTATCGCTCTGTATCTGCACTCTCGTTTCCGGTCTCGCTACGTTGTGTTGCCAGGTTCGCACCGGCGGCGTCCCGCCGCCCGAAGGTTCACGCTGGCGGCCTCTCGCCGCCAAACGTCATGGCGCCGGTGCGCCGTCGCAACCCGCATCGCGCGCCGGATCGCACACGCGCGCCCGGCCCAGCATGTTGATTTTAATACGGCGGATGTGCCCGCCATGAAACAGCGACACCGTTCCCCAGCGCGCCGCCGCGCTGTTACCGTCGGCGCAACTGCGTCCCGCGCCATTGTAGGCGATATAGTACGGCCGTGCGACATTCGTGAAAGCGAAGTCGATGGCGATCCCCGGCGCCAGCGGCCCGTGCTCCGCGATCAGCTCGCCCTCCCCCGGCTGGCCGCCGCCGTCGCGGTCGCGGTCAGGGTCACCGAGCACTTGCCAGCCCAGGCGCCAGTCGGCCCCGAGCGGATCGCGCGGCACCACCTTGACGCGCCGCCCGCGCGCGAGCGCCTGCGCCCGCGCGAGGTCGATCGCCGCGAACAGGTCGCCGGTGGCCGCCTTCAGCTGCTGCGTCCGCACGAGATCGCGCAGGTCCGGCACGGCGATGGCCAGCACGATGGCGGACACGGCGAGGACGATGCCCAGTTCGGGCAGCGTCACCCCGTCCGCCCGCCGGGCGCGCCCGGGAATGGATGTCACGGCCAACATCGCACCTCCGGGTGTTCCGCGCCCTGGTGCCCGGTACTGTCGAGCGTCAGCGCACCGCAATCGGGATCGCGGAAGCGCATGTCGACGCGGGCCGTGCCGGGACGGGCGCGGATCTCGACGCAGTCCCCGATCTCGCGGCCGGGACAGGCATGCGCGTCGAGCTCGTAGGCGCTGGCGGACGCGCTCGAGCCCGACCACCACGCGAAGCCGTCCGCGCCGGGCTCGGTCGCCGAGAACTCGACATACGTTTGATGCTGGAGGCGGTAGCGCTCCTGGCGCTGCATGGCGTCGATCAGCGCCACCTGGCCCTCGACGCGCCTGACGCGCACGGTGTAGCCGGCGTAGGACGGGTATGCGAGCGCGCCAAGGATGCAGACGATGGTGAGGACGATCATCAGTTCGACGAGCGTGAATCCCGCGTCATGGCCGGGTACGGGCGTGCAGCTCGTCCCAGTTCGCGATCTCGCGCCAGCCGATCCGGCCGGCCGGAAGCCGGCGCTCCGGCGGCCGGGACGGCTGCCCATCGCCGTTGCCGCCGCCGCGTGCGTCCTCGTTGCCATTGTCATGTCCTTCATCATCGTCGTTTCCATGTCCGTGATCGCCTCCGGTACCACCCGCCGGCGGCGGCACCCGGACCAGCGACTGCAATACGACCCGCGTCGACGTCCGGGTCCCGAAGCCGATGGCCGTGACGCGATAAAAGCTGCCCAGTTGCGCCGTCGCCCCCGCCGCCGGCGCGATCCTTTCGATGACGTAGGCCGGCCGCCGCGCGGTCAAGCCCCCACGGCCGGCCGCCAGCACGGCGCCCGTGAACCGGCCATAGGGCACGAGCGCCGGGTTGCCGGCGTTCGCGAGGTCGAGCGCCTGCCACGCCGGCGGCGAACGCTCGCGGCACAGCCCAAGGTCGTCCGCGCCGCGGCCGCAGTCCTCCGCGAACGCCTGGCCGCCCGCGGGACCGAAGTGCGCGGTGCGCTCCGCCGGCACGCCGGCCGCGCCGGCAATGTCGTGCTCGGCGTCGCGCAGGGCCGCCTCGGCCGCCGCCTGCGCCACGTCGCGGTCGCGCTCGTTGCGCGCGGACGCCAGCAGGACGAATGCCCCGCGCGCGACGGCCACGCCGATCACCATCGTCGCCAGCATCATGGCCAGCGCGCAGGCGAGGGCCAGTCCGCGTTCGTGTGCGGGCGTTCTCATGATGGCGGCGCCGGCACCGCGGCCGTGAACGTGAACAGCCGCCGCTCGCGCCGGCGCAGGTCCGGCGTCATGCGGGCCTCGTCGAGCGAGCTGCCGGGATCGTCAACGCCCGCCGCGGTCGCATACCCGGTGCCCAGCAGGTCGTAGCGCGCGCCGCCGGGTGTACGCGTGGGACGGTTGCCGTGCAGCAGCAGGCCGACGCGTAGGCCGACGACGCGTTTCCAGTGCGTCCGCCGGTTGAACTCGGCCGGAGGCAGGCCGGCGAAGCCGGCATCGAGCGCGTCGATCCCCGTCGCGTTCACATAGCGGTTGGGGGTGCCGTCCGGCGGGTCGTCCGTATCGACGCCATACAGCACCTGGAAGCCGTCCACGCCGCTCACCACCGCGTCCGCGCTCCAGTGCGCGGCGCCGCGGTATTTGCAGTGCAGCTCGGCCTCGCCTTCACCGTTGCGCGCCACGTAGAAGATGCTCCAGCCCTCCTCGCCCGCCGCGACCGGGAAGCCGGCGCAATCGACGGCGCTGGCGTCGCCGGGAAAGCGGACGGCCAGCACGTCGCTGCCGTTGACGGCGGCCGGCAGCGGATCGTCGATGCCGGCCGTGGCGCGGGACAAGGTGCGCGCATCCAGTCCCGCGAGGCGGGCCGGGGCATTGTCCGCCGCAGGGTCGGCCAGCATGTCGGGGTCGACGGCGCCGGCCTGGCGTATGGCGCGGCCGATGAGGTCGATGGCGAAGCGTCCGCCGTCCTCCACGCCGCCCGACTCGGCCTGGGCCGCGTACGCGCCGTTCGCGAGCACGAGCAGACGTCCGGCCATCAGCACGATGCCGAGGCCGATCGTCAGCGCCACCATCAGTTCGACCAGCGTCAGGCCACGCTGATGGCGCAATGCGTTCATGGCGCCGCTCCCGCCAGCGGCATCATCAGCTTCGGCGCGCCGGTCTCGCGATCGTCTTGCGCGCGCCAGCCGAGCTTGACCACAACGGGCGCGCCGTCTTCCTCGTCGCAGGTCCAGGGCAACACGCCGGCCGCATCGGGCGAGCCCGCATCACGGCATACGCGCAGGCGTCCACCAGGGAAACCGGCAGCCACGGCCTCGGCCACTTCGAACACGTCGAAACGCGCCAGGTCGTCCGCGTCGCAGTCCGCGTCCGCATAGCACGGCGCCGGTGCGGTGGGCGCGCCGCCGCTGGCGTCGTAATCGAGATGGAGATAGGGGTTGTCGGACTGCGCCAGCGCGCGGGGATTGGCGCGCATGCGCTCGGCCAGCGAGCGCGCCAGGCGGGTGCCGTCGGACAGGCGGGCCGCGTCGCGCGCAGAGCGCACGGCCAGCGTCTGCAGCGCGGCCGCGCCGGCGATGCCGAGCGCGACGACGAACAGGGCGACAAGCACTTCGACCAGCGTAAAGCCCGCGCGCACGCTCAGTGAACCCGACAGCGACCGCATCGACGACCTCCAGCATTGCGTTGAACAGAGCTGAGAAGGTAACAGTCGAGCTCCGGCAAGCCGTGTGACGACTCAACCGTGAGGAGGGAACTAAAAACCGGGAAAAGTGACGCGCTTATTTACTCGATTACTTGCGCGGCTGGCCCACTTCCGCGATGGCTTCCTGGAACTCGGCCAGGTCTTCGAAGTTCTTGTAGACGGAGGCGAAGCGGATGTAGGCGATCTTGTCGAGACGCTTGAGTTCCTGCATCACGAGTTCGCCCACATGGCCCGTGTCGACTTCGCGCCGGCCGCTGGTGAGGAGTTTCTCTTCGATGGAGGCGACGGCGCGGTCGATGGCTTCGGCCGCCACCGGGCGCTTGCGCAGTGCGAGCATCAGGCTGCCGCGCAGCTTGGAGGATTCGTATTCGGTACGGCTGCCGTTCTTCTTGACGATGAACGGCATCGAGAGCTCGATCCGTTCGTACGTGGTGAACCGCTTGTCGCACGCGACGCAGCGGCGCCGGCGGCGGATGGCGTCGCCTTCCTCGGATACGCGGGTATCGAGGACCTGGGTGTCTTCATGCTGACAGAACGGACATTTCATGGGGCTTGTAGAGGGCGCCGCAAGGGCGCCCTCCCTATCGCATTACGCTTCGTAGACCGGGTACTTGTCGGTCAGTTGCTTGACTTCCGCCTTGACGCGCTCGATGGTCGCGGCGTCGTGCGGGTTGTCCAGCACGTCGGCGATCAGGTGGCCGACCTTGACGGCGTCGTCTTCCTTGAAGCCGCGGGTCGTGAAGGCCGGGCTGCCCAGGCGGATGCCCGACGTCACGAACGGCTTCTGCGGGTCGTTCGGGATGCCGTTCTTGTTGCAGGTCATGTGCGCCTGGCCCAGGATCGCTTCCGCTTCCTTGCCGGTCAGGCCTTTCGAACGCAGGTCGACGAGCATCACGTGGGATTCGGTACGGCCCGAGACGATGCGCAGGCCGCGGGAGATCAGGGTCTCGGCCAGTGCCTTGGCGTTCTTGACGACCTGCTGCTGGTAGGCCTTGAATTCCGGCGACAGCGCTTCCTTGAAGGCGACCGCCTTACCGGCGATCACGTGCATCAGCGGACCGCCCTGGATGCCCGGGAAGATCGCGGAGTTGATGGCCTTCTCGTGCTCGGCCTTCATCAGGATGATGCCGCCGCGCGGGCCGCGCAGCGACTTGTGCGTCGTCGACGTGACGAAGTCGGCGTGCGGGACCGGGTTCGGGTATTCGCCCGCGGCGATCAGGCCGGCGTAGTGGGCCATGTCGACCATGAAGTACGCGCCGACTTCCTTCGCCACGCGGGCGAAGCGTTCGAAGTCGATGCGCAGGGCGAAGGCGGAGGCGCCGGCGATGATCAGCTTCGGCTTGTGCTCGCGCGCCAGGCGTTCCATCTGCTCGTAGTCGATGTCTTCCTGCTCGGTCAGGCCGTAGGAGATGACGTTGAACCACTTGCCCGACATGTTCAGCGCCATGCCGTGGGTCAGGTGGCCGCCTTCGGCCAGCGACATGCCCATGATGGTGTCGCCCGGCTTCAGCATCGCGAAGAACACGCCCTGGTTCGCCTGCGAACCCGAGTTCGGCTGGACGTTCGCGGCTTCGGCGCCGAACAGTTCCTTCACACGGTCGATCGCCAGCTGCTCGGCGACGTCGACGTATTCGCAGCCGCCGTAGTAGCGCTTGCCCGGATAGCCTTCGGCATACTTGTTGGTCAGCTGCGAGCCCTGGGCCTGCATCACGGCCGGCGACGTGTAGTTCTCGGATGCGATCAGCTCGATGTGGTCCTGCTGGCGCTTGTTTTCCTTCTGGATGGCATCAAACAGTTCCGGGTCAACCTTGGCGAGCGTGTGATCTTTTGCAAACATGAAAAAACTCCAATCGATAAGAGAACCAGGCAACGGTCAGCGCTGAACAGGCGGGAGCCGAAACACATGCGGGGCAGCCGCGATACCAACGCGTACCAGTCGGTGGCTGCCCAGGCGAACGGCAAGTTTGAAATCTCACGTTCCCCGGTGGGTGCCCACCTTCGCCACGCGCCGGCAGGCCGATCGCTCCTGATCGGACGGCAGCGCACGGTTTTCGCCAGTCACGTGAGATGTAAATGGAACTCCGGATTGTACGGGATTGTGCGGCTGCCAGGCAAGGAAACCGATGCCGACCTGTCAACCCGGCTTCCGGCGCTGCCCCGCGTGGTCATTTCAGCTACAATCTCACGGTTACCACCTGCCAGGCAAAAACCAAAATGATCGTTTTCATCACCGGCGCATCGGCCGGATTCGGCGCCGCCATGGCGCGCACTTTCGTCAAGAACGGCCACCAGGTGGTGCTGGCGGCGCGTCGCAAGGACCGTCTGGAGGCGTTGGCCCGGGAACTGGGCGAATCCGCCCTGCCGATCGCGATGGACGTCACCGACAAGAATTCGATCGAGGAAGCGCTGTCGATGCTGCCGCAATCCTGGCGCCAGATCGACGTCCTGATCAACAATGCCGGCCTGGCCCTGAACACGAAGCCGGCGTACGAGGTGCCGCTGGAAGACTGGGAGACGATGATCGCCACGAACATCAAGGGCCTCGTCACGATGACGCACGCCCTGCTGCCGGCGATGGTCGAGCGCGGCAGTGGCCTGGTCATCAACATCGGCTCCGTGGCCGGCCGCACCCCGTATCCGGGCGGGAACGTGTACGGCGCCACCAAGGCCTTCGTCGAGCAGTTCACGCTGAACCTGCGCGCCGACCTCGCCGGCACCGGCGTGCGCGCGACGAACATCGCGCCGGGCCTGTGCGGCGGCACCGAGTTCTCGAACGTGCGCCTGCGCGACGATGCGGCCGCGGCCAAGGTCTACGAAGGCACGCAGCCGCTGACGGCCGAAGACATCGCCGAGACCGCCTACTGGGTCGCCTCCCTGCCGCCGCACGTCAACATCAACCAGATCGAGATGATGCCGACCTGCCAGGGCTACGGTCCGCTCAACATCAAGCGCAACCTGGGCTGACGCGCCAAGCACAAAAATCGGCCGACCGGCGAACGAATTGTTTTCGCTTTGTAACAGCGGCGCCGGCCAAAATGAAAAAGTGCTACAGTTGCTGGCTTGGCATGAGCCTCTCACATTCTCACGCCGGCCACTCATACCCAGGTATACGTACCCTGGCGCACATATAACGGGTATAAATGGCGTAAAATGTTTCCCATTTTCATTTATGGCAGCTGAAATGCCTTCAGTTTTCACCTGGACAGTTCGCGTCTATTACGAGGATACGGACGCCGGCGGCATCGTGTACTACGCCAATTACCTGAAGTTCTTCGAACGTGCGCGCACCGAATGGCTGCGTTCGCTCGGCATCGATCAGCAAACCCTGCGCGACGAGGGCGGCGCGCTGTTCGTCGTGCGCAATGCCAGCGTCGACTACGTCGCGTCCGCGCGCCTGGACGATGAAGTGAAACTGACCCTGAACGTGGAAAAGCTCGGCCGCGCGTCCGTCGAGTTCGCCCAGCAAGCCTGGCGCGGCGATACGCTGCTCGCCAGCGCCGACGTGAAAGTCGGCTGCATCGATGCCGTCACGATGCGTCCACGTTCCCTCCCCGACCTTGCCGCTGCTAAAATGCATGCCGCCTGATCATCCATTTGACCAAATATATATCCAATGAACGCAGTCCAAGACCTCTCATTCATTGAACTGATCCGCCATGCCCACGTGCTGGTGCAGTTGCTGATGGCCCTGCTGTTCGCGATTTCCCTGATGAGCTGGACATATATTTTCCGCAAGCTGTTCGCGATCCGCGCGGCACGCCGCCAGACGGAACAGTTCGAACGCAGCTTCTGGGCCGGCGGCAACCTGCACACCCTGCACCAGAGCGCCAGCAGCCAGCGCGACCAGAGCGGCCCGCTGGCCCGCATCTTCGAAGCGGGCATGGGCGAGTTCATCAAGGGCAAGCAAGCGTCGCGCGACGCGCTCGACATGGGTGCCGTGCTGGATGGCGCCCGCCGTGCGATGCGCGCCGCGTTCCACCGCGAACTGGACCAGATGGACACGCACCTGAACTTCCTGGCGTCGGTCGGTTCGGTCTCGCCGTACATCGGCCTGCTCGGTACCGTGTGGGGCATCATGAACGCGTTCCGCGGCCTCGCGAACGTGCAGCAGGCCACGCTGGCCACGGTTGCACCGGGCATCGCCGAAGCGCTGATCGCCACCGCCATCGGCCTGTTCGCCGCCATTCCGGCCGTGGTCGCGTACAACCGCTTCACCCACGACATCGACCGCCTCGCGATCCGCTTCGAAAGCTTCGTCGAGGAATTCTCGAACATCCTGCAGCGCCAGTCGCGCTGATCGCCGTCACGAGGAACCGACATGGCCTTCAACAGCAGCCTGCGGGGCAGCCGTCGCAAGCTCAAGTCCGAGATCAACGTCGTGCCGTACATCGACGTGATGCTGGTGCTGCTCATCATCTTCATGGCGGTGCCGCCGACGCAGAACCCCAGCGAGATCAAGCTGCCCAGCGCCGAGCGCTCGACGCAGCCGCCGGACGACTACATCCAGATCGCGATCAAGGAGAACGCCCAGCTGCAGATCGGCATCACGGGCAAGAATCCGCAGCCGCTGGAAGACGTATCGAGCCGGTCGACGCTCGTCACGCGCCTGCGCGACCTGCACGCCGAGCATCCGGATTATCCGGTCTTGATAGCTGGCGACCGCGACAGCAAATACGACGACGTCATCCAGCTGATTTCGGAAGCCAAGAAGATGGGTATCAACCGCGTCGGCCTGGCCACGAAGTGAAGACGAACTGATGTCAGCAACGAAGCAGACCAACATCGGCAACGGCGCGCCTTACAGCGTGCCGCCTGAACCGAACCGCTGGCCGGCCATCGGCCTGGCGGTGGGCGTGCACGCCATGTTGCTGGCGTTCCTGTGGATCGGCGTGAGCTGGCAGAACAATGCGCCCGTCGCCGTCGAGGCGGAAATCTGGGACGTGACGACGCAGACCGCCGCGCCGCCGCCCGCGCCTGCCCCGGCGCCCGAGCCGGAACCCGAACCCGAGACCCCGCCGCCGCAACCCGCGCCGAAAGCCGTGGAGCCGCCGCCCGTCGTCGAAAAACCGCAGCCGAAGGCGCCGGACATCGCCCTCGAGCGCGAGAAGAAACGCAAGGAAGAATTGAAGCGCAAGCAGATCGAGGAAGAGCGCGAACGCAAGCTTGAGGAACAGAAGCGCGCGGAACAGCAGCGCGCGGAAGAAAAGAAAGCGAAGGCGCTCGCCGAGAAAAAGGAACGCGAACTCGAAGAGAAGAAAGCCAGGGCCGACGCTGAAAAGAAAGAAGCCGAGCAGAAGAAAAAAGAAGAAGCGGAAAAGAAAAAGAAAGAGGAAGCCGAGAAGAAGAAAAAGGCAGCCGCCGAACAGAAGAAACTGGAAGCCGCCCGCGCCGAGGAAATGCGCCGCATCACGGGCGCGGCCGGCAATCCGACCAGTACGGGCACGGCCGAGAAATCGACGGCGCCGCGCATCGACAAGGGCTATACCGCGGCCATCACGGCCAAGGTAAAGGGCAATACGTCGTATGCGGGCAGCCTCGACGAACCGGGCAATCCGACGGCGACGTTCCGCGTCGAGCAGTTACCGACCGGCGAGATCATTTCGGTCAGGAAGATCAAGAGCAGCGGTGTGCCTTCATTCGACGATGCCGTCGAAAAAGGCATCACCAAATCGTCCCCACTGCCAAAGAAGAAAGATGGTACGGTAGAGCGTTCCCTCGTGATCGAGTTCCATATGAAGGATCTGCAGTGATCGCGTTCCGACCTTAACCATTGCTGAGAGAAACATGAAGAAACTACATACCCTGCTGTTTTCGGCCACCCTCCTGATGGGCGTGGCTGCACATGCCCAGCTGAAAGTCGAAATCGCCGGCGTGGGCAGCAACCAGATCCCGGTCGCAGTCGCGGCATTCGCCGACGAATCGGTGGCACCCGAACAGGTGTCCGCCATCATCCGCGCCGACCTCGAACGCAGCGGCGTGTTCAAGGTCATCGACGCGCGCCAGACCATTTCCGACACCGCCAACATCGACCTGGCCGCCTTCAAGGCCAGCGGTGCCGACGCGCTTGTCGTGGGCTCCGTGCAGCGTCTCGCGGACGGCCGCTTCCAGGTGCGTTATAAACTGCTCGACACCGTCAAGCAGTCGCAGCTGTCGCAATTGTCGGATGCCGTCACGGCGCGCAATACGCGCCTGGAAGGCCACCGCATCGCCGACGACGTCTACGAAAAACTGACCGGCGTGCGCGGCATCTTCTCGACCCGCATCACGTACGTGAAGCAGGACCCGGCCGCGCGCGACTACAAGCTCGTCGTGGCCGACGCGGACGGCGAAGGCGAGCAAGTCGCCGCGCACGGCCGCGAGCCGATCATCTCGCCGTCGTGGTCGCCGGACGGCACGAAGGTCGCGTACGTCTCGTTCGAACTGCGCAAGCCCGTGATCTACGTGCAGAACCTGGTGACGGGCCAGCGTACCGTCGTCGCCAACGAGAAGGGCAACAACTCCGCACCGGCCTGGTCGCCGGACGGCACGAAGCTGGCCCTCGCCCTGTCGAAGACCGGCAATACGCAAATCTGGATCGTGAACGCGGACGGCAGCGGCCTGCGCCGCGTATCGAACAGCAACGGCATCGACACCGAGCCGCAGTTCTCGCATGACGGCCAGTCGATCTACTTCACCAGCGACCGCAGCGGCGGTCCGCAGATCTACAAGATGAGCGTGAACGGCGGGCAGGCAACCCGCGTCACGTTCAACGGCAACTACAATATCAGCCCTCGTGTATCCCCGGACGGCAAGACGCTGGCGTGGATTTCGCAACGCGATGGGGGTTTTTCCCTGTATGCGATGGACCTGGCTTCCGGTCAGGAACAACGCTTGGCCGATGGGGCCACCGAACCGAGTTTTTCGCCGAACGGCAAATACATCATGTATGCGACGAAGGGTGGCGGGCGTACCGCATTGGCCGTGGTGTCGGTCGACGGACGTGTCAAGCAGCGCCTGAGCACCCAAGCGGGAAACATTCGGGAGCCCAGCTGGGGCCCGTTTATGAAGTAAAAACTTTTGACCAGGAGAAAAACCATGCGTAATGTAAAAAGTGTAGCGTTCATCGTGGCTGCTGCCGCCCTGCTGTCGGCATGCTCGTCGACCAAGCTGCAGGAAGCCCCGAAAGTCGAAGAAAAGCCGGTCGCTCAGGCAACGCCGCCGGCCGAACCGGCACGTGAAATCAAGCCGGTCGAAACCGGCAGCGTCGATCCGCTGAACGACCCGAAAGGCGTTCTGGCGAACCGCAGCGTGTACTTCGACTTCGACAGCTACGTTGTCCGTGACGACGGCAAGCCGGTCGTCGAGAACCACTCGGCTTACCTGACCAAGAACAAGCAGCGCAAGGTCCTGATCCAGGGCAACACCGACGAGCGCGGCGGCACCGAATACAACCTGGCCCTGGGCCAGAAGCGCGCCGAAGCCGTGCGCAAGTCGATGGCTGCCCTGGGCGTGTCGGACAGCCAGATGGAAGCTGTTTCGCTGGGCAAGGAAAAGCCGAAGGCCACCGGCCACGACGAAGCTGCCTGGGCTGAAAACCGCCGCGCGGACATCGTCTACCAATAATCGGGACGCTGTCTTGCCTGCCTGAGAGCTGGCGCTCCCGGCAGATTTGACAGCGGGGCGGGATGCGGTGCAGACTGCATCCCGCCCCGTTTCCATTTGGATTCCCTGGGAGCGTCGACAAACCTGCTGCGCGTTGCACTGCCGTCCTGCGATGCTCGCTGTACTGCTCGTACAGCTGCGCTTCTCGGCCGACATTGCGGCCGCTCGCGACGGTTTTTCGAGGCTCCCTTTAAGTTTAGAAAGAGTCATGATGATCAAACTGTCCCAGTTCCGCCTCGCCGCCGTCGCCCTCGCCCTGACCGCCTGGCTGCCCCTGCAGGCAAACGCCGGCCTGCTCGACGACGATGAAGCCCGCAAGGCGATCCTCGACCTGCGCGCCAAGGTCGATGCACTGGCACGCGACATCAACGCCCGCGTCGACACGAAGGCCGACAAATCGATCGGCGTCGACATGCTGAACCAGCACGAACAGACCATGCAGGAAATCTCGCGCCTGCGCGGCCAGGTCGAAGTCCTCGCGAACGAGGTCGCCAACGCCCAGAAGAACCAGAAAGACCTGTACGCGGATCTCGACGCCCGCATCAAGAAACTCGAACCGCGCCAGGAAACGATCGACGGCCAGACCGCCGAAGTCCTGCCGAGCGAAAAGAGAACCTACGACGGCGCGATGGACCTGTTCAAATCGGGCGACTACAAGGCCGCCGCCGGCGCCCTGCAGGAATTCGTACGCCGCTTCCCCGACTCGGCCTATGCCGCCAACGCCCAGTACTGGCTCGGCAACGCCTATTACGCGCAGCGCGACTACAAGAACGCGATCGCCGCCCAGGAAGCCGTCGTCGCCAACTACGGCACGAGCGCGAAGGCCCCGGACGCCATGCTCAACATCGCCTCCAGCTATACCGAACTGAAGGACAAGAAAAACGCCAAGAAGGCCTTGCAGCAGCTCGTGTCGAAGTTCCCGGACTCGGCCGCGGCGCAGGCAGCCAAGGACCGGCTGGCGGCGCTGAAGTAAGCCGTTTGACACGACCGCAGTTACCCCATATAATCTTGCTTCTTTCGGGTCGTTAGCTCAGTTGGTAGAGCAGCGGACTTTTAATCCGTTGGTCGCTGGTTCGAGCCCAGCACGGCCTACCAGAATTCAGCAGTAGCAAAGCAAGGCGTTACGAGTGATCGTGACGCCTTTTTTGTTTTGCGTTGCAGTTCTCTTCTCTTATCTGCTGTGCCGTTTTGCGGCGCAGCCGCCCATCTGTTACCACTGCGCGATGCAAAGACTTGCGTTTCGTCATTGGTCACTCTCGATTTAATAACTACAGTCAGAAGTTCGTCGCAAGTTAACGGCGCTCCGACAGCGCGGACCCGTACGAGGCGTTGTGGAACGGATTAGAGGCGCCTCCGGACTACGGTGAAATAGTAATGAGCCAAATTTAACCGAAACGTTTTTCGTTAAAATATCAAGGAGCTCACAATGCAGTTTAAAAAAATCATTGTGGCTGGAAGCGTTACCTTCGCAGCTTCCATGGCAACAGCTGAGTCGACACCAAAAGTAATCGATTTGGTCAAACTTTATGGACGTTTTGAAAAGCCGGATATACGTCCCTAGAGCTTATGGAGACCACAAAACAAGTACTAATTTCAGATATAGCGCTAGATGTCGGCCAATCATTCAGTGGCGATTCAATTCTGAAAATTGGTGCACACGCCGGCTCACAAGAATTGGCGAGGCTGACCGCCGCCGACGATGCTCAGGAAAACAAGCTAAAGGCCTTGCAAGCTGGTGCGAAATTCAAGACCATATGTGATTTGGCGTTCTCTTCAGGAACACAATATATGTCTTTTCAAGGCTGTGTTTTCAAATAATGCAGCTCAACATTACATTGAAGCCTGGCGTGCGTACACCATTCCGGCTAATGCAGATGTTGGCTCTGCATTCATGAAATTTTCGTTGCCGGTTGTTGTTTCCATATTCGCCACGTGCATGCCATGCGTAGCCGATGCAAGCACGTGCTACGGCACTGTCGGCAAAGGACGGCTTTCGGGAGGCGTGCAGTTACCGCCCCAAGGTGTTAATTTCGCCGCCTACAGCTCGACAGGTGTCGAGATGGGGCGAACCTATGTTCACGACCAGGTACGCCAGGTCATGCTGGAAGCGTATGCGAACGTGCGAACCACCTTACCCGACAGGACATACGTCTATGGAGAAACCGGACTCGCGCACGGAGGGCCGATACCACCTCATCGGACACATCAGGCGGGTCTCTCCGTCGACTTCATGGTGCCGGTTCTGGATGATGCGGACCGTTCGGTACCGATGCCGTCATCGCCCGCGAACAAATTTGGGTACGCGCTCGAGTTTGACGACCAGGGCCGGATTCCCGGCTATCGAATCGACTTCGATGCGATGGCCGAGCAGTTGTATCAGATTTCAATGACGTCCCGCCGGTATGGCCTCACCATCGCGCGCGTGATCTTCGATCCGCGCCTGGCGGAGAGGCTGTTCAACAGCAGCCGGCATGGCGCCGAACTGCAACGCATTCTGCCGTTCATGAAGGAACGTCCCTGGATCCGGCACGACGAGCATTATCACGTCGACTTCGGACTGTCTTGCCGGCCGCTCCGCGACTATCACGGTTAGGCAGTCATCGCACGCAACGCCCCGATATCGTCCGGATCGCATTTGAGCCTGTCGGCCGCCGCGCGGATCTTGCGGTAATAGATCCCGTTCCGCACGCCGCGATAATCCATGTACGCTTCCACGATCGGATCCGCCCGCTTTTCGCGCCTGGCCCGGTCGATCAACGCCTGCACGTAGCGCGTACCCATCTGAATATTGGTGGCCTCGTCGATGAACGCCGGGCTCGCGTGAAATGCATCCGCTTCGGCATACAGCGCAGGCTCCGCGCAGCGCTGGGTGGCCGGCTTGCACAGGTTATCGAGCCGGAACAGTTCGCGGTTCGCCACCTTCAGCAACTGCATCAAACCGCGTGCGCTGCTGCCTGCCGGCTGGGCGCACGAGTCGAAGCGCGATTCCATGTAGATCTGGCAGACGATCACCTCGTCCGGCAGGCAGGAGCGGTTGTTCTCGTGCACGAGCCGGCGGATCTCGCGCAGGCGCGCGAGGGGTTCGGTGCACACCATCTGGTCGGCCATGTCGTCACCTGTCTCGTTACGTCATGCGCTTCATGGTCTTACCCGTACCGCATGAGCAGTTTGCGCTCGCTCAGGCGGGGTGATCGATTGAACTCAAGTATCCTTTAGCCCTGCCCTCGATAATTTCCGTTTGGAATGCTCCCGTTCCGCCACCAAGGAATCCGACCGCCATGCCTCCCCTCGACCTTTCCGATACCCTCGTGGTCGGCATCTCCGCCACCGCCCTGTTCGACCTGGCAGAAGCCGACGCTATCTACAAAGCCAGATCCATCAAGAATCCCCAGAGCGCACTGGAGGAATACCGCGCCTACATGCTCGAGCGCGAGAACGAACCGCTGCGCGACGGCACCGGCATGGCCCTCGTGCGCGCCCTGCTCGGCCTGAACCGCTATGCGCCGTCCGAATCGAAGCCGCTCGTCGAAGTCGTCGTCATGTCGCGCAACAGCCCGGAGACCGGTGTCCGCGTCTTCAACAACATCCGGTCGCGCGGCCTGCCGATTTCGCGCCATGCGTTCACCGGCGGCGAGTCCGTCGTCGATTACCTGGACGCCTTTGCCGTCGACCTGTTCCTGACGACGAATGTCGAAGACGCCCAGCGCGTGATCGATGCGCAGGCCTGCGCCGCCGCGGTCCTGAAGCCGCCGCCGCACGCGGCCGAGGCGCCACCGGAAGACCAGGTGCGCATCGCCTTCGACGGCGATGCCGTGCTGTTCGACGATTCCAGTGAACTGGTCTACAAAACCGAGGGCCTCGACCGCTTCCACACGATCGAGGACGAGAAGCAGAACGAACCGATGAAGGACGGTCCGTACGCGATCCTGCTGCGCCGGCTCGCGCGCCTGCAGGAACGGCTGCCGTTCGGCGCGGACGTGTCGCCGGTGCGCATCGCGATCGTGACGGCGCGCAGCGCGCCGGCAGAGATGCGGGTCATCAATACCCTGCGCCACTGGGGCGTGTACGTGAACGAGATCTTCTTCCTCGGCGGCGTGCCGAAGTCGAAGGTCGTCAAGGCATTCCGCGCGCACCTGTTCTTCGACGACCAGGACCTGCACCTGGACCCGGCCGCGCGCCACGTTCCGTCCGGACGCGTACCCTACCGCTCGGACTCGCCGCTGTTCTCGCCATTGCCGCTCGACCTGATCGCGGAACCGCCGGTGCTGGTCGAAAAAGTGGAAGCCAGCTGACCCGGAGCCGCCGCTCCACGTACTTCAAACCGGGCGGCGGCCACCGCCCGGCCATCTTCTCCCACCAGCTTCACTTCATGCTCGCCCGGCAGCGGCGCCCACGTGGCGCCCCTGTCGGCCGGGCCGGCATCCGCGCCGTCGAGTTCCCAGCGCAGGCCCGCGCCGCCGTAGGCGCGCAGGCTCACGCGCTGCAGCGGTGCCGGGATGTCCGGATCGAGCGCGATGACACTGTCCGCGGCCGGATACACGATGCGCGGCGCGCGCTTCGCCGGCGGCAGCATCTCGACCAGCGCGACTTCCGTGCCGCGCACGAACCATTCGCCGCGCTCGGGCTCCACGGCCGGCGCGAAGCGGACCGTCTGGCGCACGATGCCCGGCGGGGCGGCGGGCGGCCGGCTCGGGCGGTCGCGGTGCAGGTAGTCCATCACGTCGCGCCACACGGGCGCCGCGCCCGACACGCCGGACACGTCCCACATCGAGCCGCCGTCGAAATTCCCGACCCACACGCCGACCGTGTAGCGGTCCGAAAAGCCCACGCACCAGTTGTCGCGCATGTCCTTGCTGGTGCCCGTCTTGACGGCGCTCCAGAATCCGGTGGCGAGTTCGTTGGAAAGGCCGAACGTCGTGCTGCGGGCCGCGCGGTCGGACAGGATGTCGGCCACGATGAAGCTGGCGCGCGCATCCAGCACGCGTCGTTTGCCGTCCTGCACGCCGCCGTTCGCGAGCGTGCGATAAGCGTGCGCGAGTTCCAGCAGGCTGACGTCGCCCGAGCCCAGCGCCAGCGACCAGCCGTAGAACTCCGGCGCCTCGGTCAGGCTCGTGATGCCCAGCTGCCGCAGGCGCTCGTGAAAGCGCTCCAGTCCCGTCAGCATCAGCGTGCGCACCGCGGGCACGTTCAGCGAGCCGGCAAGGCTCGTGCGCACCGACGCCGCATCGCGGTACTGGTGGTCATAGTTCTGCGGCACATACAGGCCGCCGACGGTCGGAATGTCGACGGGCGTGTCGTCCAGCAGCGACGCCGCCGTCAACTGCCCCCGTTCCAGCGCCAGCTCGTACAAGAACGGTTTCAGCGTGGACCCGGCCTGGCGCAGCGCCGTCACGCCATCCACTTCGCCGGCGCCGCCGTTCGCGACATACGCCAGCACGTCGCCGCTGGCGTTGTCGATGACGATCACGGCGCCGTCGCCGACGTTGCGTTCGGCCAGTTCGGCGAGGTGGCGGCGCAGCGCGGCGACGGCAAAGCGCTGCAAGCTTGCGTCGAGCGTGCTGCGCACGACGCTGCCCGAACTGGAGCCCACTGCGCCGCCGAGGCGCCGCACGAACTGCGGCGTCACACCCGTCGGCGCGGATACCGGCGCGGACGCGGTGCGCGCGAACGCCGCGTCGACTTCCCACTCGATGGCCGCGCAATCCGTGCGCGGTTCGAGCTCACCCGCGAGCTCGCGTGCGAGCGCGCAGGCGCGCCGGGCGACCGTCCGCGGCGGCGCCGTCGGTGCGCGCAACAGGCTCGCGAGGATCGCGGCCTCGCCCGCGTCCAGCCCGGACGGCGCCTTGCCGAACAGGTTGCGCGCGGCGGCGCCGATGCCTTGCAGCTCGCCGCGATAGCTGGCCAGGTTCAAATAGGCTTCGAGGATCTGGCGCTTGCTCCAGCCGGCTTCCAGTTCGCGCGCGGCGAGCGCCTGGTCCCATTTGCGCGCCCACGTGCGGCCCTTTGACCGCGGGGCCAGCTTCGGATCGAGCAGGCCCGCGAGCTGCATCGTGATCGTCGACGCGCCCCGCGTGCGCTGCTGGCCGCTGCTGAACAAATTGTCCCACGCAGCCTTGCCGATGGCCTGGAAGTCGATGCCGCCGTGCTCCATGAAGCGCTGGTCCTCGGCCTGCAGCACGGCGCGGCCGAGCGTGGGCGAGATGTCGTCCAGCGCCACCCAGCCGAGCCGCCGGCCCGCCATGTCCACACGCACCGTGGCGAGGGTCTCGCCGTGGCGGTCGAGCAGCGTCGTGTCGGACGAGCGCCAGGCTGCCTTCACTTCCTGCGGCGTCGGCACGGCGGCATGCACCGGCATCGCCAACACCAGCAGCAACCAGAGCACATACTTCATCACTGCACCGTCATCCCCGCGTTCGGCACTTCGCCGAACATCTCCGGCGCGTACATGGCTTCCACGCGCGTGGTGGGCAGCGCGAAGCGGCCCTCGTTGTTCAGCCGCACCGTGTACTCGACGGTGAAGCGGCCCTTCGGCACCCATTCGTAGTACGCGCGGTAGCCGGTGTGCAGGCGCTCCTCGAACGCCGGCCACGTCCAGCCGGTGCGGCGTTCGCCGGCCGTCGCGATCTGCGAATCGCGGCCCAGGCCCGAACCGAGCACGCTGGCGCCGGCCGGGATCGGATCGTCGACGACGACCCACGTCATGTCCGATTGCGCGTCGATGTCGAGGTGGACGCGGTAGACGTCGCCGCGCGACCACGTGCCCTTGACCTTCTGTTCGACCGGCGTGACGGTGCGTGCGATGCGGTAGCCGGACGACAGCGGCGCCTTCAGCGGCACGGCCGCCAGGCTCTGGACCGTCGCCCACGGCTTGCCGCTGCCCAGCTGGCGCATGGTCAAGGTGCCACGGCCCTGCGGCCAGGCCTGCAGCACGGTCGCGGGCACGGTCCCGGTCCAGCTGACGGGTTTTGCATCCGCGCCCGTGACGACGAGATTGGCGCTGCCCGTCACCGGCTCGCGCTCGTAGGTCTCGGAGAAGCGCTTGAGCGCGACGGTGCCCCAGGCGTTGGCCGTCGTCGTGTCCCAGTGGCCGTGCTGCTGGCGGCCCAGGGCGCCGCGCGCGAGGCGGCCGGCGTCGGCCTTCCACGCGGGATCGTCCAGCGTCGCCAGCAGCAGGCGGTTGGCGTTCACGTCGACGGACGTCATGAGCCACCACCAACCGTCCGCGCGCTCCGTCGAAAAGCCCATCGTCGTGCCTTGCAGGTTCAGGCGCGCGCGCAGAACCTGGCCGGCCTGCGCGAGGCGCTGGTCGCGCTGCGGCAGCGCCGGCGTGCGTTTCAGGATCAAATACCAGTCGATGACGGCGGACGTGGGCCACAGGTTCGGCCGCACCTCGATCGAGTCCAGCAGGGCCGGCTGAATCTGCGTGTCGCGCGACAGCGCTTCCAGCGCCGCCAGCTTGCGCACGGCCAGTTCACCCGTCGCGCGGCCGCTGCCGCGCACGATCTTCCCTTCGACGAACGCGGCGAGGCCCGCTTCCATGCGGCCGCGCAGCTCGTCGGGAATCGCGTAGCCCGCTTCATGCGTCACGGACAGCACATAGGCCGTGAGCACGTCGCTGCCCTGGTCCATCGGCGCGAAATACTTGACGAGACCATCGCCGTCCAGGTGCGACGGCAAGGTCGTGACGACCGTGTCCCACATCGCCTTGTCCTGCAGCGCCACGGCGCGCGACGTGCGCTGTTCGAAGCACGTGTACGGGTACGCCGTCATGTAGTCGCGCACGCCCGGCAGGTCGCTGCCGAGGCGCGCCTGCAGGGTCGTGCGGATGCCGCCGCGTCCCGGCAGCGCGTCGGCCGGGCGCTCGACGGGCATCGTCTTCGTGCCGTCGATCTGCACGAGCGTCGCCTGCAGGGTGCGGACCGGCACGGCGACGTTCACCTGCTGCGTGACGCGCATGCGGTCGCTCGCGCCCTCGCCTGCCGCCATGACGTCCCACTGCAGCTTCGCCGCGCCTGCCGGCACCGCATAATCCCAGCCCGCTTCGCGCGATTCGCCCGGCGCGAGCACGACGTCCTGGCGCGGCAGCGCCTGCGCCCTGCCGCCATCGGCCGCCACGCCGGCATCCAGGCGGATGGCCAGCTGCCGTTCGGACGCGTTGCGCAGCGTGAACCCGGCGCGCAGGCGGTCTCCTTCGCGCACCTGCGGCGGCAGGCCGGAGACGAGCATCAGGTCCTGCGACGTGCGGATGTCCGTGCCGCCCGTGCCGAACCGGCCCGCGCCGCTGCTCGCCACGGCGACGACGCGGAACGACGTCAGCGAATCGTTCAGCGGCACGTCGACTTTCGCCTCGCCGTTCGCATCGAGGACGACCTTGCCCTTCCACAGCAGCAGCGTCTCGAACAGTTCGCGCCCGGCGCCGCGGCCGCCGCCCCCGCCGTGCGGGAACGCCTTGCGGCCGAAGTGGCGCTTGCCGACGACCTGCATCTGCGCCGTCGACGTCTCCACCTGCAGGCTGCGCTCGTGCATCATCGTCTCGAGCAGATTCCAGCTCGTGTTGGGCATCAGTTCCAGCAGGCCGGCATCGACGGCGGCCACGGCGACTTCCGTGCCGGCCGCCGGCCGCGTGCCGTCCGGGTCGCGCACGCGGATGGTCACCCGCGCACGTTCGCGGACCTTGTACACGGGCTTGTCGGCCGCGACGTCGACCTTCAGTTCGTGCCCCTTCCAGCCCACGCGGATCGGCGCGATCCCGAGTTTATAGGCGGGCTTGCCCAGGTCGACGAGCGCCGTCGGCTGCACCCCCGCCACGCGCCCGCGCACGACGAGGGCCGACACGAACACGTTCGGCGCATAGCTCGCTTTCACGGGAATCGAGATCGTCTGGTCGCGGCCGGACAGGCGCCGCACGTACGTGTCGAGGATGCCCTCGCGCTCGACGGTCACGAGCACGGTCGCGCGGCGGAACGGGCTGCGCACCTGGAAGCGCGCCTGCTCGCCCGGCTCGTAGCGCTTCTGCGCCGGCAGCAGGTCGATGCGGTCGTGGTCCGCGTTCGCGAACCACTGCTCTTCATCGCCCGCCACGTAGACTTCGCGGTGCGTGGCCGCCACGCGCTGCTGCGGATCGGTCGCTCGGGCGCGCAGGATCAGGTCACCGTCAACCGGCGCCTTCACGTCGCACACGAGCAGGCCGCGCGTGTCCGTCGTGCCGCTGCACGCCTCGCCGATGCGCTTGATCTCGGCGCTGTGCTCGTAGGCGTAAAAGCCGCCGACGAGACGGCGCCGGTGCGAATACGTCGCGCGCTTGAGCAGGTCGACCGTCACCGGCACGTTCGCCACCGGCTTGCCGGCGACGTCCAGCACGACGGTCTGGAATTTCAGCGCATCGCGGCGCAGCAGCCAGCCATCGGGCTTGATGCCGACGACGTACGCGGATGGCCACAGCGGCACGCGCGTGGAGACCGTCAAGGTCTCGCCGTTGGCGTCCTGGTACGACAATTCCGCCAGCAGGCTTTTCGGGCGCTCGATCGCCGGCAGCTTGTCGACGACGATGCGCGCGCCACCCGCGCGGTCGAGCTGCGGGCTCTGCGTGCGCGCCACTTCCTGGCCGGGCGTGCCTTCCGATGCCGTCTCTTCCTCGCCCTCGCTACCCTGGTCGACGACGCCCTCACGCACATCGCCCGCACCCAGCGCGAACTCGTCGTGGTCGGCGAACTGCACGCCGGTATCCTGCACGACGCTGCGCAATTTCACCGGTGCGAGACCCGCCGGGCCGCCGGACAAATAGCTCACCTGCGCATCGAGCGTGACGGCCCGCGGCGCCACGGCGGGATGCTTCGGTCCCGCCAGTTGCGCCTTCATCGTCGGCACGCGGAATTGCTCGACACGGAAATCGCCCGCCACCTGGCCGCCGATCAGCACGTCGTACCCGCCGAGCTTCGCTTCCGCCGGGATCGCCCACTCGCCTTCGGCGCTGCCGTTCGCGTCCCAGCGCAGCGGGAATTCGACCTTTTCGCCGCTGCCCTGGTGGACGAGGAAGCCGCGCGCCGGCAGCGCCGTCTTGTCCGTGCCAAGTTCCTGCGCGCGCCAGTCGCGGAGCGCCGATGGCGCCGGATCCTTCGCGCGCACGAAGGCAAAACCCTGCTGCGTGCGGCGGCGCAGGTAGTGCTTCATGTGGACGGTTTCGCCGGCGCGCAGCAGGGTACGGTCGAATACGGTGGCGACGATGCGGCTGTCCTCGTCGCGGCTGCCCGTGGGCAGGTTGAAACGCCATGCCTCGATGCCCTGCTGCCAGTCGGACAGGGTGAACGTGAAGTCGTCGCCGCGCGCGGCCGTCACGACGTAGATGTCGCCTTCCTTGCAGCGCGCACGCGGGAGCGCCTGGCGGATGCGCGCGATGCCGGCGGCGTCGCTCGTGCCGCTCCACAGCAGCCGTGCGCCGCAGTCGCGCACTTCCACGCGGGCGCCCGCGACGGGCTGGCCCTTGTCGAGCGACGTCACCCACACGAGCGACGATTGCGCGCCGAGCTTGAAGTGCGCGGCGAGATTCGTGACGAGGGCCGCGCTGCGCACGTAGGCCGTGCGGCCCTTCGGATTCAGCGCGGCGCCCAGGCGCGGGCTTTCCAGTTCGACGGCGTAGAAGCCGGGCTGGCGCAGCGGGATGCCGATCACTTCGAACGCGCGCCGGCCGAGCGGTTTCGGGAGCGTGAAGCGCTGCAGTGCGTCCGGCCTGGCGCCCTTGAAGATCGACACCTTCAGCTGATCGCCTTCCGGCTGGCTGGGATTCAGCCCGCCATGCGGCCCCGCGACCTTGCGCAGCCACGTGAGCACGTCGGCCGTGCGGCTGGCGTCGAGGCGCATGGCGACGCCGTTCGTGTGCACGCGGCCGGCCAGGCGCGCCTCGACGTTGCGCACGGTGACGGGCAGCAGGCGGTCGCCGTTCGCCTCGATGATGCCGAACGGCGCCGCGAACTTGACGAGCGGCGGCTGCTCGCCCGTGCGCACGGCGAGCGGGAAGCGGCCCGCGTTGACGAGGGACCGACCCGCATCGTCGCGCAGGTCGGCCGGCAGGTGCAGTGTGAATCTTGCCTGTTCCGGGAACGGCCCCGGCACGCTGGCCTGGTCCACGAACCCCGGCGTCTGCCCGCCTTCCTTGTCGATGCGCGCCGGCCAGCGCTTGCCGCCGGGCCCTTCCAGGTAGACCCTGGCCG
The DNA here is from genome assembly GCF_047302885.1 of Massilia sp. CT11-137. Classification (NCBI taxonomy): domain Bacteria; kingdom Pseudomonadati; phylum Pseudomonadota; class Betaproteobacteria; order Burkholderiales; family Oxalobacteraceae; genus Massilia; species Massilia sp. CT11-137. Next base: position 1,711,371 of record NZ_JBKYMP010000002.1, on the reverse strand, counting down.
CGTCGGCCGCGCGCACGGGCGCGCTGAAGTCCACGCGCATCGGCTGGAACGGAATGCACTGGGACCGCGCGTTGACTTTCTCGCAGTTGAAGCGGGCCGTGAAATCGGCGCGCGTCTTGAACGAGAGCGTCTGGTCCTCGGCCGTCGCGATGCCGTTCGGCGCAGCCACGCCGGCGCCCCAGACGAGCGCCACGTCCGCATTCGACGGCAACGTGCGGCGGCATTGCAGCACGACGATGCGGGCCAGGCGGCCGGCCTTGTCGTCGGCGCGCAGCTGCGCGTCCGGGTACGGTCCGATGTCTTCCTTGCCGCGGTCCTCGGCGACGATTTGCCGCACGAACCAGCGGGACGTAGCCAGCACCTGTGCGCGCTGCTCGCCCTGCACCAGGGTCACGCCGATCTTGTCGCTGGCGCCGTCCGCGCGGCACCACGCCTGTTTCAGGATGCTGTCGGCCGACGCGGGCGCGGACAGCGCGAGCACGAAGGCCTGTTTCTCGTCGATGCCGGACGCCCCTTCGTGCGGCAGCGTCTCCAGCACGGCCGGGCCGCTCGTGGCAACCGTGAATGCCTGTGGCCCCGCCAGCGGCTGGCCGGCCAGGTCGCGCACGTTGGGTTTCAGCGTGAAACGGCAGCTCGTGGCACCCGGCAGGTCGCGTTCGAAGTCATAGCTCCACGTCTGCGCATCGACCCAGCGGCCGCTGCCCGGCACGGCGCACGCGACGTCGAACGGCGTCTCGGCGCGCAAATCGCCGAACGCGACCATCGGCTGCGAAAAACGTGCCACGGCCTGGCGCACGCGCCGCACCTGCCCTTCGGGCGAAAAACCGGAGACAGCGGTCTGCGCCCACGCGCCGGACCAGCAGCACAACAAGACGAAGCACAGCAGGCGGCGCAGGACGGCCATGGTTTCTCCCGGGAGATGGCGGACGGACGACGGCTGAGTGTTGCAAACTCGGCTTGCAGTGTCAACAACGTTTAACAATTGCAACGCATCGTGAGCGTCATGCAAACGTGCATGATTGGATATAGAATGCGGATCTTATATTTCCTGTACGCATATAAGACCATGAGTCTTCCCCTGATCCTGAACCTGGCCATCGCCCTGGCCGCGTGCGGCCTGCTGTACGTCATGCAGCAACGCCACCTGTCTTTCACGAAACGCGTGTTCACGGGCCTCGGCCTGGGCATCGTCCTCGGCGCGGCGTTCCAGGCGTTCTACGGCAACGGTTCACCGGTCATTGCACAGACGAATGCGTACCTCGACATCGTCGGCACGGGCTATGTAAAGCTGCTGCAGATGATCATCATGCCGCTGATCATGGTCTCCATCATCCAGGCCATCCTCAAGCTGCGCGATGCCTCGTCGCTCGGCAAGATCAGTGCGCTGACGCTCGGCACGCTGATGGTCACGACGGCCATCGCCGCCTCGATCGGCATCCTGATGGCCAAGCTGTACGGCCTGTCCGCCGTCGGCCTGACGTCGAGCGCGGCCGAAGTCGCGCGCGGCCACTATCTAGAAGGCAAGCTGGCGACGGCGCAGGATGTGTCGCTGCCGACCATGATCCTGTCGTTCATTCCCGAGAATCCCTTCCTCGACATGACGGGCGCGCGCAAGACGTCGACCATTGCCGTCGTGCTGTTCTCGATCTTCATCGGTGTGTCCGCCACGGGCATTGCCGCCAAGAAGCCGGACGTATTCGAAAAGTTCAGCGAGTTCGTCCACGTCGCCCACGTGATCGTGATGCGCATGGTGACGCTCGTGCTGCGCCTGACCCCGTTCGGCGTGTTCGCCCTGATCACGCAGGTGCTGGCGAGCTCCAGCGTGCAAGACATCCTGAAGCTGATCGGCTTCGTGGCGGCATCGTACAGCGCGCTGATCCTGATGTTCGGGGTGCACCTGCTGATCATCGCGGCCGTGGGCCTGAACCCGGGCCGCTACGTGAAGAAGATCTTCCCCGTGCTCGCCTTCGCGTTCACGTCGCGCACGTCGGCCGGTTCGATCCCGATGAGCGTGCAGACGCAGACCGCGCGCCTCGGCACGCCGGAAGGCATCGCCAACTTCGCCGCGTCGTTCGGCTCGATGATGGGCCAGAATGGCTGCGCCGGCATCTATCCGGCGATGCTCGCGGTCATGATCGCGCCCACCGTCGGCATCGATCCGTTCACGAGCAGCTTCCTGTTGCCCCTGGTCGGCATCGTCACCATCGGTTCCGTCGGCGTGGCCGGCGTGGGCGGCGGCGCCACGTTCGCCGCCCTGATCGTGCTGTCGGCGCTGAACCTGCCCGTCGCGCTGGCGGGCCTGCTGATTTCCATCGAGCCACTGATCGACATGGGCCGTACCGCCCTCAACGTCAGCGGGTCCATCACGGCCGGCACGTTCGCCAGCCGCGTGCTCGGCCAGACCGACATGACCGTGTTCGACAGCGACGCCGAAGTCAACCTCGACAGCGAGGAGCAAGTGGCGTAAAGGTGGTGCAAACCTTTCTCCTGTCCACGTAAGAGCCCGCCTACACGTCGTTTTGGCACACGTTTTCGTCCGGAATCGTGCGCGGAAATCCCGCCGAATCCGTCTATGATCGCGTCATGTCAAAATCACAAACGGTCGGATGATGGATCAAAAGTGGCCACAGGAAATCTGGCTCGTCAGGCACGGGCAAAGCGCCGGTAATGTCGCGCGCGATGCCGCCGAAGCGGCGGCGGGCCTGCTCATCGACATTGCCGAGCGCGACGTCGACGTGCCCCTGTCCGAGCTGGGCGTGCGCCAGTCGCAGGCCCTGTCGGGCTGGTTCGCCGCGCTGCCGCCCGGCGGCCAGCCGAACGTCGTGCTGCATTCGCCGTACGTGCGCGCCGCCGAGACCGCCAATATCCTGATGCAGCGCCTGAACCGCGACGAGTTGCTGGCCGTCCACGCCGACGAACGCCTGCGCGAAAAAGAGTTCGGCATCCTCGACCGCCTGACGGTGCGCGGTATTGCCGAGAAATATCCCGAGCTGCATGAGCAACGCCACCACGTCGGCAAGTTCTATTTCCGCCCGCCGGGCGGCGAGAGCTGGTGCGACGTCATCCTGCGCCTGCGCAGCGTCCTCGACACCATCACGCGCGAGTACCCGCGCGAGCGCGTGCTGATCGTCGCGCACCAGGTCATCGTCAATTGCTTCCGCTACCTGATCGAGCGGATGGACGAGGCGACGATCCTCGAGCAGGACCGCGCCGGCGATGTGCCGAACTGCTCCGTCACGTCCTACGCGTTCGATCCCACGCTGGGCAAGCGCGGCAAGCTGGCCGTCCGCCTGGTCAATTTCGTCGCCCCGCTCGAAGCCACCGGCACGCCGGTCACGGTCGCCAAAGACCAGCCCACCGCCGCCAAGGCCTGAGGTCCTTTCATGACGCTGCACACCCATGCCCGCCCGCGCGACGTCGATACGAGCCTGCTGCGCAGCTGGCCGCTGCCCGTGCCCTCGAACGACGCCGACAAGGAAGACCGCGGCCACGTGCTCGTCCTCGGCGGCTCGCGCGAGATGCCGGGCCCCGTGATCCTGGCCGCGACGGCAGCCCTGCGCGCCGGCGCCGGCAAGCTGACCATCGCCACCGGCCGCAGCGTGGCCCAATTGGTAGCGCTCGCTATTCCGGAATCGCGCGTGCTGGGGCTGGCGGAAAACGATGCCGGCGGCTTCACGGTCGAAGCCGTGGCCGCGCTCGATCCGCTTGCGGACAAGATCAGCGCCATCCTCATCGGCCCCGGCATGCGGGACGAGGTCGCGACGGCCCGTCTCGTGCACGCGCTGCTGCCGCGTCTCGACGGCACCGACACGAACGTGTTGCTCGACGCCGAGGCGATGGGCGCGGTGTTGCATCCGCCCGTGGGCAACCCACCCTTCCGCTTCAACGTGCCGGTCCTGTTGACGCCGCATGCGGGCGAGATGGCCCACCTGACCGGCATCGCGAAAGACGAGATCGGCGCGGCACCGGACCGCCATGCCATCGAAGCGGCCCAACACTGGAACGCCGTCGTCGCGCTGAAGGGCGCGCGCACCGTGATCGCGGCGCCGGGCGGCGAACGATGGCAGCACGAAGGCGGCAACGTCGGGCTCGCCACGTCCGGTTCGGGCGACGTGCTGGCCGGCATCATCGCGGGGCTCGCGGCGCGCGGCGCCACGCTCGCGCAGGCCGCCGCCTGGGGCGTCGCGCTGCACGCGCGCGCGGGCGAGCGCCTCGCCGAACGCTTCGGCAGACTGGGTTACCTGGCGCGGGAATTGTGCGACGTCATTCCCGCCCTGCTCGAACAGGCCGCCGGCGACAGCGCCGATGCGGCGTCACGACCATCCGGCAGCTTCGCCGGGGGACAAAGGGTTGAACGATGACGGTTCGGCTCTTATCCAATCCGCATGTGTCGAAGTTGCAGGCGGCACGGCGGAACAAGGGAAACTCCGGTTTCCCAAAGCAGAAGGCGTGCAATCCGACGAACCGGCCGGCACGCTGCCGGTCAAATGCTGACAGTCGGATTCGTACGCCACCGGGGCCGCGTATTGCGTCGGTTCCCTGATGGTTCACGCTTGGACCGCATGGTCCATCGGGAACCCAAGCCCCGCCTCACTTCCAGTGCTCACCGGGAGACGGCGGTAAACGATAGACGTGAACGAGGAGTAAAACAAATGAAAGCTCTTAACAACGCATCGAAAATTCTGTTTGCTGCAGCCCTGATGGCCAGCCTGGCCGCTTGCAAGAAGAATGACACCACCAGCACGACCGGTACCGGCGACACGTCGGCCACCGCGCCGAGCAGCAGCTCCGGCACCAGCGGCACGACCGGTGCCACCGGCACGGGCACGACGGGTGACACCACCGGCACCGGCACCGGCGCGACCGGCACGATGGGCGGCGCAACCGGCGCGACCGGCACCACCGGCGACACCGGCACGGGCGCAACGGGCACCGGCACCACCGGCACGGGCGCAACCGGCACCACCGGTACCGGCGCAACGGGCACGACCGGCGGCACCGGCTCGTCGGGCACGTCGGGTACGTCGGGCACGACCGGCAGCGACACGTCGGGCACCGGCACCTCGGGGACCGGTACCTCGGGCCGCTGATCGCCGTGGCGCACCGGCCAAGGGTCGGGAACGGCCCTTGGCACCGGCATGCACTGGGCGCGGCGGATGCGGCCCTAGTGCATGCCGTGACACGATGAAAAAAAAGACCTGCGGGGCAGGTCTTCTTGGGCCTGCGCTTGCAGGCCCTTCTCATTGCATGCCGGCCGCAGCCGGCACCACACCGTTACGCCGTCGCCGGGCGGCCGCGGCCGGTAGCGAAGCGGCCGGCCTTCACGATCAGGCGGAAGACCAGGCGCACGAGCACCAGCGTGAGGATCGCTTCGACGAAGGTCATCACGAACGCCGGCAGCGCCGTGAAGCGGGCCGCGCGGCGGTGGAACTTGGCCACCATGCGGTCGCGGGCGATCTCGATGCTGTCGTAGAAGGTCGGGACGACCAGCAGGGTCAGCACGGTCGACGTGATCGTGCCGCCGATGATCGCAATGGCCAGCGGCTGGTAGAACTCGCCCGAGTCGCCCAGGGCCAGCGCCACCGGCAGCATGCCGGCGATCAGCGCGAACGTCGTCATCAGGATCGGACGCAGGCGGGCGCGGCCGGCGGCCATCAGCGCGTCTTCGCGGTCCATGCCTTCCGCTTCCCGGGTACGGGCGGCGTCCAGCAGCAGGATCGCGTTCTTCGCCACGAGACCCATCAGCATGATGATGCCGATGAAGCTCATCAGGTTCAGCGTGCCGTTCGTGAGCAGCAGCGCGACGACGACGCCGATCAGCGACAGCGGCAGCGACAGCATCACGGCGAGCGGCGCCGTGAACGAGCCGAACTGCATCACCAGGATCAGGTACATGAGGCCGATACCCGAGACCAGCGCGATCGTCATCTGCGTGAACACTTCCTGCTGATCCTTGCTCTGGCCACCCAACGACAGGCCATAGCCCGGCGGGAAGTCCATCGATTTCGCCAGCTTGAGGGCGTCGTCCATGACTTCGCCATTCGAGCGGCCCTGGGCATTGGCCGACACGCGCACGACGCGCTTGCCGTCCTTGTGCTCGATCGCGGACGGGCCCTTGCCCATCGTGATCTTGGCGATCTGGTCCAGCGGCACCATCATGTTGCTGCCGGTGACGGCGATCGGCAGGCGCTCGATGTTCTCCAGGCCCACGCGGTCTTCCGGCGCCAGGCGCACGGCCACGTCGCGGGTCTCGCCCGTCGGGTCGACCCAGTCGCCGACCTCGATGCCGGCGAACGCGACGCGCAGCGCGGTGGCGGCGTCGCCGACCGAGATGCCCATCATGTTCGACAGGCCGCGGTCCAGCTCGATCTGCAGCTCGTCCTTCGGATCCTGCTGGGACAGCGTGACGTCCACGGCGCCCGGCACCTGGCGCAGCTTGTCCATGTACGCGTTGGTCAGGTCCATCAGCTTGCGCGAATCCGAGCCAGTGAATTCGATCTGCACGGGCTTGCCGTTGCCGTTCAGGTCGTCCGTTACCGTGTACTCGGCACCGACGAGGCGCGCGATCTTGTCGCGCAACTCGACGGCGATCTCGGAGGCGCTGCGCTTGCGTTCGCCGCGCTTGCCGATGTCGACGTAGATGCGGCCGCCGCCCGAGTTGATCGAGGCGTTCGTGTCCTTCGTCTCCGGCATCGTGCGCGCCAGCGTGGCCGCTTCTTCCATCTTCATGCGGGCATAGCCCACCGACGACGACGCCGGCGTACGCACTTCGATCAGCAGCTGGCCGCTGTCCTGCTTCGGCAGGAACGACGTGCCGCCGAACTTGCCCTGCAGGCCCAGCGCCGCGACGAGGCTGGCGACGGCGATGATGGCCATCCAGCGGCGGTGGTGCAGCGCCCAGGCGATCACATGGCCGTAGCGGTTGGCCTGGTGATCGAACCACGTGTTGAAGCGCGCGAGATATTTCTCGATGCCCTTCTTGGGCGCATGGTGGTGGCCCGGCGGGTCGCCCCAGTAGGCGGACAGCATCGGGTCGAGCGTGAACGAAATGAACAGCGACACGATCACGGAGCAGGCGACCGTGAGTGCGAACGGACGGAACCATTCGCCCGAGATGCCCGGCATGAAGGCGACGGGGATGAACACGGCCATGATCGAGAACGTCGTGGACGCGACGGCCATGCCGATCTCCGCGGTACCCTCGAGGGCGGCCGTGCGGCGGTCGGAACCGTTTTCCATGTGGCGGACGATGTTTTCCCGCACGACGATCGCATCGTCGATCAGCACGCCGATCGCGAGCGACAGGCCCAGCAGCGTCATGAAGTTCAGGGTGAAGCCGCACAGCCACACGGCGATGAACGCGGCCAGCACGGACGTCGGCAGCGACAGTGCGGTGATCAGCGTGGAACGCCACGAGTTCAGGAAAGCGTACACGACGAAGATCGTCAGCACGGCGCCGAACACGAGCGATTCGATGACGTTGTTCAGGCTGTCCTGCGCGTCTTCGCCGCCGTCGTACGAAATGTCCAGCTTGGTGCCAGCCGGCAATTCCTTGCGGATCTGCTCGATTTCCGCGCGCACCTTCTTGGCGATGCCGACGGTCGATCCTTCGCGCGACCGCACGATCTGGATACCGACGTTGGGCTTGCCGCTGCGCATCGACACGCTGTCGATGTCGGCGAAGCCGTCCTTGATGTCGGCCACCTGGTTCAGGCGCACGACGGTGTCGCCGTTGCGCTTGACGACCACCTGCGAGAAATCTTCCGGACGCTCGATGCGGCCGACGAGGCGGATGCCCTTCTCGTCCAGTTCGCTACGCACCTTGCCGACCGGCGCGTTCGTGTTCTGGCGCGACAGCGCATTCGTGACGTCGCTGACGGAGACATTGTATTCGCGCAGCTTTTCCGAATGGAGCAGCACGGACAGCTCACGGCGCAGCGAACCGTTCACCTGCACGTTGGCCACGCCGTCGATCGCACGGAAGCGGTCGGCCAGCTGGTCTTCGGCCAGGCGCGAGATCTCGGCATGGCTCTGCGTGCTCGACGACAGCGCCAGGTTCATGATCGGCTGGGCGGACGGGTCGACGCGGCGCAGCACCGGTTCGCGCATCTCGATCGGCAGCTTGTAGCGGACGGACGCGATGGCGTTGCGGACGTCGTCCGACGCCTCGATCAGGTTGCGCTTGAAGTCGAAGCGCAGCACGATCGTCGCGCTGCCCTCGTTGGCGTACGCGTTCACCTCGGTCACGCCGGTGATGGCGAGCATCTGCTTCTCGAGGCGTTCGATGAGTTCGCGTTCGGACGTTTCCGGCGACGCGCCCGGATACGGGATCGTCACGACGATGATCGGAATCTCGACGTCCGGGTTCTGGTTCACGCGCAAGTGATTGAGCGCGAGCAGGCCCATGCACATCATGCCGATGATCAGCACGAGTGTCGCGATGGGCTTCTTGACACTGAAATTGGACAGGAACATGGTGGTTAATCCCGCTTATTTACCCTGGGGTGCGCTGTTGGTGGCGCTGTTGGCGGTACCTGCGGCGCTGGCGACGCGCGCAGCGGCCGCCATTTCCACCTTCTGCCCATCCTTCAGGGTCGAGCCAGGGTGACGCAGCACGGTGTCGCCGGACGCCAGGCCATTCTTGATTTCGAAATTGCCGGTGCGGGGATCGCGCGAACCCACCGTCAGGTCGATCTTCGCCAGCTGGCCGCCCTTCACTTTCCAGGCATACGTCTTGTCGCCGGCCTTGACCATCGCGGATTCCGGCAAGGTGATCGCGTCGGACAGGACGGCGTCGATGCGGCCCTCGGCATACAGGCCGGCCACGCGCGGACGGGCCTCGTTCGTGAAGCCGACGAGCACCTCGACCTGGCGCGTGATGTCGTTCGCGGACGGGTCGATGCGCTTGACGATGCCGGTGAACTTTTGCTCGCCGTAACCGTTGACGCGGAAGAAGACCGGCTGGCCGACCTTGACGGCGGCGATCTTGTCGGCCGACACGCGGCCTTCGAAGCGCATGCTCGTCGGATCGATTACCTTCAGCAATTCCTTGCCGATGGCGGCCGTGTCGCCGGGGGAGACTTTACGGTCGGAGACGATGCCGTCGAACGGCGCGCGCACGACGGTGCGGGTCACCTGCTGCTGGGCGGCCACGAGGCGTGCCTTCGCGGCGGACAGCTCGCTCTGGGCACTGTTGCGGCGCACTTCGGCGTCGTCCAGCGCCTGGGCGGACGTCATGCCGGACGCGCGCAGCGTCTTCAGGCGCTCGAGGGCGCGGTTCGACTGCTCCAGGGCCTGGGAGGCGGCGCGCTGGGCTTCCTGGGCGGACATCAGGCTGTCGCGGATCGACGTCTCGTCCAGCTTGACGAGCACGTCGCCTTTCTTGACCGGGTCGCCGTTCTCTTTCAGTACCTGCAGCACGATGGCGGACACTTCCGCGCGCAGGTCGGCCTTACGTTCCGGCTGGACCGAGCCCGTGATCACCGGACCGTTCGCGAGCGCACTGCTCTGTACGGTCAGGACATCCTCGGGAGCGACGAGCAGCTGGACGGCCTTGCCATCCTTCTGCTTCGCATCCGCCTGCGCGTTAGCGGCGTCGGGCTTTGCAGGGTCCTTGTCATGTTTGCCGCACGCACTGAGTGCGGAAGCAATAGCAAGGAAGATTATAGTTTTGCGCAGCATTTCTTGGTTCCCCCGAGGATGGACTCGTTACCTGTAAAAATAAGAATATAAAAGGCCAGCGCGCAGTATCGAATAGGCGGTCTTGACCGTCAATTGACGTTTCGGCAAAGCGCGGTTTTGGTGGGATGAACTGCAGATAGGCGGGATGAAATGCGTTTGGCCGAGGTTGAATTGCGCGAAAAAAGGGACAACGCGCGGACAGGCGGACGTCCGGGTGGACGGGTGAAGGGGTTGGCACGCAAACTTGGCGGGAGCGGCCGTGCTTCATTACACGGCCACAAGACCGTCGCCCCTGCGAAGGCAGGGGCCCAATTTCATTTGCTGAACAGATGGTAGACCAGGTTCCCCATCAGAATCCCGGTCACGATCCCCCCGCCGATCTCGACGAGCGTATGCCCCATCCGCTCGCGCAAGGTCGTGTGGCCGGCTTGTCCCGCGGCCAGGCGGTTGATGGCGGCGGCCTGGCGGCCGACGTGCTGGCGCAGGCTGTTGGCGTCGATCATCACGATGAAGCACAGGGTGACGGCCACGCCGAACGCCGGATGGCCGATGCCCTCGCGCAGGGCGATCAGGGTTGCCATGCTGGTGACGGTGGCGCTGTGGTTGCTGGGAAAGCCGCCATTGCCGACCAGGTTGAACGCCCAGCGCCCCTGGCGCGCACTGTTGATGAGGAATTTGATCGGGCCGACCACGAGCCAGGTCAGCACCGGGGTGACCAGATAAGAGACATCCATGTGAAATCCATTCAAGGGGAAACGGGAGGCATGACGCCGGGCGGCATTATGGCAGATGCGATGTCACGTGAGCAATTCACGCTGTGTCGATCGATGCGCCCGCCAAAGCGGGAAACGGGTTAATATGCGCGGTGTGGTCATTCAGACAATGCGTAGATAAGAACTGGAGAGGTACATGCAACATTTCAGGTTGTCGTTCGTCGTCACCGCCGTCCTGCTGGCGCTGGCCGGCTGGTGGGGCTTTTCCCACGGTGGCAGCGCCGGCCTCCTGCAAGCGCTGTGGATCGCGGCGGTGCTGGGCGTGCTCGAGATCTCGCTGTCGTTCGACAACGCGGTCGTCAACGCGTCCGTGCTGCGCAACTGGAACGCGTTCTGGCAAAAACTGTTCCTCACGGTCGGCATCGTCGTCGCCGTGTTCGGCATGCGCCTGCTGTTCCCCCTCCTCATCGTGTCGGTGGCGACGGGCCTGGGCCTGATCGACGTCTGGCACATGGCCGTCAACAACCCGGACGAGTACGCCCGCAACCTGACGTCGCGCCATGCCGAAGTGGCCGCGTTCGGCGGTGCATTCCTGTTGCTGGTCTTCCTCAACTTCCTGTTCGACGAGGAAAAGGAACTCCATTGGCTGGGCTGGATCGAAGAAAAGGTCGGCAAGTACGGCTCGGAAGGCCTCGCCGTCCTGCTCACCCTGCTCGCCGTGTTCGGCTGCATGAGCCTCGTGCCGCAGGAGCGCAAGCTGTCCACGCTCATCGCGGGGGTCGTCGGCGTGCTCGTGTACGTGGGCGTGAACTGGTTCTCCGGACTGCTGGAGGAAGAAGAATCCGACCCGGCCGTCGGCAAACTGATCTCGCAGGGCAGTATCGGCGGCTTTTTATACCTGGAAGTGCTGGACGCGTCGTTCAGCTTCGACGGCGTGATCGGCGCATTTGCCATCACGAACGACGTCGTCGTGATCATGCTCGGCCTCGCCATCGGCGCCATGTTCGTGCGGTCGCTGACCGTGTTCCTCGTGCACAAGGGCACGCTGGAAGAATTCGTCTTCCTCGAGCACGGCGCGCACTACGCGATCGGCATCCTGGCCCTGATCATGTTCGCCAGCGTCGAGTACGAGATTCCCGAATGGTTCACCGGCCTGTCCGGCGTGGCCTTCATCCTGGTATCGCTGTGGTCGTCGATCCGCTACAAGAAGCGCGAGCAACTCGAGTCGGCGACCTGAAAACCCGTAGACATTAATAGAAAGGAAGCAAGATGGCGATCAGTTTGCAAAAAGGCGGCAACGTCAACCTGTCCAAGGAAGATCCGAACCTGAAAAAGGTCATCATCGGCCTCGGCTGGGATCCCCGCGCGACCGACGGCGCCACCTTCGACCTCGACGGCAGCGCCTTCCTGCTGCGCGGCGACGGCAAGGTGCGCGGCGATGCCGACTTCATCTTCTACAACAACCTGCAGTCCAGCGACGGCTCCGTCAAGCACACGGGCGACAACCGCACGGGCCAGGGCGAAGGCGACGACGAACGCCTCATGGTCGACCTCACGCGCGTGCCGCCCGAGGTGGAAAAGATCGCGTTCGCCGTCACCATCCATGAAGCGGACCAGCGCCGCCAGAGCTTCGGCCAGGTCGCCCGCGCCTTCATCCGCTGCCTGAACGCGGACGGCGAGCGCGAGATCGCCCGCTACGACCTGTCGGAAGACAGCTCGACGGAGACGGCGATGATCTTCGGCGAACTGTACCGCTATGGCAGCGAATGGAAATTCCGCGCTGTGGGCCAGGGCTATAACGGCGGCCTCGGGCCCCTCGCCCGCTCGTTCGGGGTGCAGGTCTAAGATTAGCCTAATTGACAATCCGGGCGCCCATGTCAGAATGGGCGCGCTTCGTCACGCCCCGTTACCTTACCTTACTCCGACCATGCCCAAGACCCTGCCGCGCCGCGCCATCGCCATCCTCGCCTCCGTCGTCATCGCCGCCGTGGCGCTGTTCGCCCTGTACACGTGGATCGTGCTGAACTGGTCGTACTCGGAAGGCGAACGGGCCGGCTACCTGCAGAAACTGTCGCGCAAGGGCTGGCTGTGCAAGACCTGGGAAGGCGAGATCCTGCTGTCCAGCATGCCGGGCGCCATTCCCGAGCGCTTCAACTTCACCGTGCGCGACGAGAACGTCGTGCGCCAGCTGCAGGCGGCCATGGGGCAGCGCGTGCAGCTGACCTATTCGCAGCACGTCGGCGTTCCGAGCACCTGCTTCGGCGAGACCGGGTACTTCGTCGACAAGGCCGTCGTCGGCGGGTCGAATCCGGTGGCCCCCAGCAATATGTGATGCGTTGTTGCGTCCATTTTGTTAAAGAAATGTTATACGCAAACATTTCTGTTGCGGGCCGCAAGTCCCTGCCCTACACTCTCCTGAGAAAGCAATACGACAGGAGACGACATGCAACAAAACCCCATCCGTAAAATCGTCATCGTGGGGGGCGGCACGGCCGGCTGGATGGCCGCGGCCCCGCTGGCCCAGCGCATGGGCCAGCGCTGCGAGATCGTGCTGGTGGAATCGCCGGACATCGGCACGATCGGGGTGGGCGAAGCGACCTTGCCGACGATCCGCTTCTATAACGCGGCCCTGCAGCTCGACCACGCGGACTTCATCAAGAAGACCCAGGCCAGCTTCAAGCTCGGCATCGAATTCAAGGACTGGGGCCACGTCGGCAACCGCTTCTTCCACGGCTTCGGCGACTTCGGTCCGCCCATCAACGGCATCCAGGCGCACCACTACTGGCTGCGCCTCGCGCGCACCTTCGATCACATGCCGGCCCTGGAAAACTGGTCGATGGCATCGGTCATGGCGCGCGAGAACAAGTTCACGATGCCGAACGACGCGCAGCCGGGCGCCACGGACGCCTACTCGTTCGGCTACCATTTCGACGCCGGCCTGTACGCCGCCTTCCTGCGCGATTACGCGATGGCGCGCGGCGCCAAGCGCGTCGAAGGCACGATCACCAGCGTCGACCAGCATCCGGAAACGGGCTTCGTCACGGCCGTGCGCCTGGCGGATGGCCGCACGCTCGACGGCGACCTGTTCATCGACTGCTCGGGCTTCCGCGGCCTGCTGATCGAAGGGGCATTGAAGGCCGGCTACGACGACTGGAGCGAGCACCTGCCGTGCAACAGCGCCCTCGCCGTCCCGTGCGCGCGCGTCGAACCCCTGACGCCGTACACCCGTTCGACGGCCAAGGGCGCGGGCTGGCTGTGGCGCATCCCGCTGCAGCACCGCACCGGCAACGGCCACGTGTACAGCAACGCGTTCACGACCGACGAGAAAGCGCGCCAGGACCTGCTCGACGGCCTCGACGGGGCCGCGCTGGACGAGCCGCGCCAGCTGCGCTTCGTCACCGGCAAGCGCAAGAAATCGTGGGTCAAGAACGTCGTGGCGATGGGGCTGTCGGCCGGCTTCGTCGAACCGCTGGAATCGACCAGCATCAGCCTGATCGAAACGGCGGTCGGCACCCTGATCGAACAGTTCCCGGACCGCGATTTCCGTCCCGAGCTGGCGGACGAATTCAACCGGATCATCGGCAGCCGCTACGAGTCGATCCGCGACTTCATCGTCATGCACTACAAGCTGACGAAGCGCGACGACACGGAATTCTGGCGCTATTGCGCGAACATGACGATCCCCGATTCGCTCGCGCACCAGATCGAACTGTTCCGCGAGACGGGCCGCGTCGCGATCCTCGACCGCGACAGTTTTCTCCTCCCCTCGTTCGTCGCGATGCTGGTCGGCCTCGGTGTCGAGCCGAAGCGCTACGATCCGTTCGTGGACGATGTCGACATGCGCCAGCTGCACGGGCACTTCGCGGGACTGCGCGACCTGATCGTGCAGACGGTGGCGAAGATGCCGGGGCACGGCGCGTATCTGGAGAAGAACGCGAAAGCATAAGCTGGTAGGGTGGGCACCACGTGCCCACGCGACGTACGCGGTTAGTTGGCGTTACGCGTGGGCGGAGGCCGCCCACCCTACGAAGCTCGGCAGCCGGCGATCACTCGTGATCGCGGTCGGCCCGCTGCTTGGCCACCGCATCCGCGAGCCGCAGCGCCGCCTGCACTTTCGAGGGCTGCTGCGAGAACCGCCCCAGCACCTCGCGCGCGAGGTCTTCCGATTCGGCGCGCTGCTTGGCTTCGGCCTGGCGCGCCTCGATCTGTTCGCGCAGCGCGGCCAGTTCCGCCACCTGATCTTCCTGGCGCACGGATTCCAGCTCCACGAGGCGCTTCTTCGCCTCCGCCATTTCCTGCGTGGCGAGCGCCGTCTTGCGCTGCATTTCCGCCGCCAGTTGGGCGTTCGCGAGCAGCGCGCGCTGGGCGTCGCGCTTGTCGATCGCGGCCTGCGCCGCCGCCTGCTCGGCCGCCTCGCGCATCTTCGCCAGCTGCGCGCGCTCCGCTTCGGCGGCCGCGCGGGCTTCCGCCGCGGTCACCGCGGCGCGCTCGGACGCCATGCGGGCGGCGGCCGCTTCGTTGGCGCGCACGTCGGCGGCCGTCTGCTGCTGTTGCGACGACAGCTTTTGTTCCAGCAGCAGCAAGGCGTCGTGCGCGGCATCGGCGGCCGCGCGTTCGGCCGCCAGCAATTCTTCCGTCAAGGCCTGCTGGCGGCGTTCATGGGCGGCGCGGTCGGCCTGCGCCTGCGCCAGTTCGGCCGCGCGGGCGGCCTGCTCGCGCTGGGCGTCGGCGATCGCCTGCTCGTGGTCGGCCTGGCGCGCCGCCTGTTCCGTGATCGCGCGCTGGGCCTCGATTGCAGCCTGGCGCTCGGCGGCGGCGCGCTGCTCGTGCCCGGCCTGCGCGGCCAGCAGCGCCGCGTGTTCCTGTTCGGCGGCCACGCGGCGCGCGTCGAATTCGGCCTGCTGGGCCGCCAACGCATCGCGCTGGGCCTGCAGCCGGGTGGCGTGCTCCCGTTCGGCCGCGGCGAAGCGCGCTTCCGTCTCGGCGCGCAGCGCGGCGATCTCGCGCTCCTGCGTTTCGAGCCGTTCGGCCAGTTGAATCGTTTGCTCCTGTTCCGCGGCGGCGCGGGCTTCGGCGGCGGCGGCCAGCGCGCGTTCCGCCTCGATGCGGGCCTGCTGGCGCGCCAGCGCCTCCTGCTCCGCCTGCACGCGCGCCTGTTCGGCCTGTGCCAGCGCCTGCGCCTGCGCGGCGCGTTCCTCCGCCAGCCGCGCCGCTTCGCGCTCGTGTTCGACCCGCTCCGCCTCGGCCGCGCGTTCCGCCTCGGCTGCCGCGTTCTGCGCGGCGCGCGCGGCGGCGGCCGCTTCAGTCAAGGCTGCGCGCTCCTCGGCCAGCTGGCGCTCGCGCTGCTGGGTGTCCAGATCGCGCTGCGCCGCCTCCTGCGCGACGCGGTCGGCTTCCATCCGCAGGCGCGCCTGTTCGGTGGCTGCGCGCTCGGCGTCCAGGCGGGCCTGGCTTTGCTGGGACTCTTCCTCTTCCGCGGCGGCGCGGGCCATGGCCACGTCGCGCAGCTTGCGGTCCGCTTCGATGCGGGCTTCCGTCGCGGCCAGGATGCGGGCTTCGGCTTCGCGCCGCGCGGCGGCGGCGTCGGCCGCCATCTGTTCCAGGCGTTCGCGGTGGATGGCCGCGTCGCGCAATTCCTTCTCCGTCTGCAGGCGCATGCGCAGCGATTGCGCGGCCGTCCGCTCCGATTCCACCTGGGCCAGCGCGATCGCTTCCCGTTCCTGTTCGATGTGCGCGAGGGCGCGGGCTTCCTCGATTGCGCGTGCCTCCGCGGACGCGCGCGCGAACGCGGACGCGAGCGCCACCTGGTCCGCGCGTTCGCGCTGCTGCGCCAGTTCCAGTGCCTCGGCTTCGGCCTGCGCCAGTTTCTCCGCGGTCTGGCGCGCGGCCCGCTCGGCCCGTTCGCGTTCGCGCGCGAGGATCGCCACACGGGCGTCGGCGCTGGCGCTGTGGTGCACTTCCTCGCGCGCCGCATGCACGGCCGCCACGCGTTCGGCCGCCTGCAGGCGCGCCTGTTCAGCGTGGATCGCGAGATCGTCGGCGTCACGCTGGGCGCGGGCGGCGATCTCGGTATCGATGCGCGCCTGTTCCGCCGCGCGCTTGCGGGCATCGTCCTCGGCGCGGGTGCGGGCTTCGGCCGCGATGCGGATCTGCGTGTCCGATTCGACGCGGGCGCGCAGCCCGGCCGTCTCCTGGCGGATCGCTTCCAGGCGCTCGGCGGCGGCCTTGGCGGCGGCACGCAGGGTTTCGATACGGTCGCGGTTCGCCTCGATCGCCTCTTCCGAAGCCTGCGCGTTCGCGAGGGCAGCGGCCGCCGCTTCCGCGTCGATCGCGGCGCGCTCCTCGGCCAGGCTGCGCGCACGCGCTTCCGCGTGGGCGCGGTTCTCCGCCGCCACCGCCGCCTTCGCTTCCGCCTCCACGCGCGCGATGCCTTCCTTGATCGCGCGCTGTTCCAGATGCTCGCGCTGTGGCTCGACCTGCGGCGCCGCGTGGTCTTGCGCGGCGGGCATCAGGTCGATCGTGAAGTCGGCGTCGTCTTTCTGTGCGGATGGATCGGTGCGGTCGGCGTCGGTCATGGATGGCTCGTCAAGTGGCTTTTGCGGACCCGGGCGAATCCGCACTTAATTATGCGACACGGTTCTGTTTCGTGTCACGCCGAGCTGAATCGTAAACCTCTGTCAATTCCGGCGTTAGACCGGGAACAACGGCGGTTCATCCATCAGCGCCACCTGCTCGCGCAATTCGAGGATGCGGTCTTGCCAGTAACGCTGGGTATTAAACCAGGGAAATGCCGCGGGGAAAGCAGGATCGTCCCAGCGCATCGCCAGCCACGCCGAATAATGGATGAGCCGCAGCGTGCGCAGCGCCTCGACGAGGTACAGCTGGCGCGGATCGAATTCGCAGAAGTCTTCGTAGCCGGCCAGCACGTCGGCCAGTTGACCCACCATCTCCTGGCGCTCGCCCGACAGCAGCATCCACAGATCCTGCACGGCCGGGCCCATGCGGCTGTCGTCGAAGTCGACGAAGTGCGGACCGTCGCCCGTCCACAGCACGTTGCCCGCGTGGCAATCGCCGTGCAGGCGCAGCAGGGACAGTTGCCCGGCCCGGTCGTAGCAGCGCGCGACGCCGTCCAGGGCCTGGTCCAGCACGCTCGTATAAGCGGTCAGCAATTCGGGCGGGATGAAACCGTGGCCGATCAGCCAGGCGCGCGGCTCCCTGCCGAACGTGTCGAGGTCGAGCCGGGGCCGCTCCGCGAACGGCTTCACGGCGCCTACCGCGTGGATGCGGCCGATGAAGCGGCCGATCCATTCCAGCGTGGCCGGGTCGGACAGCTCCGGCGCGCGGCCGCCGCGGCTGGGGAAGACGGCGAAGCGGAAGCCGCCGTGCTCGTGCAGCGTGCGGCCGTCGAGGACGCGGGCCGGCACGACCGGGACTTCTTGGTCGGCCAGTTCCTGCACGAATGCGTGCTCTTCGAGGATGGCGGCATCGCTCCAGCGTCCGGGCCTGTAAAACTTCACGACGACGGGCTGGCCTTCTTCGCGGCCCACGCGGTACACACGGTTTTCGTAGCTGTTCAGCGCGAGCAGGCGGCCGTCGCCGCGCAGGCCCACACTGTCGACGGCATCGAGCACCATCGCCGGATCGAGACGCGAGAAGGGATGGCCGGAGGTGTTATCAGAGGGATTATCCATCCCGCCATTGTAAGGTTTTCGCCGGCCAGGAGGCGGAAGCGTTACACTGGCGCCTTCAACGCAAGGGAAACAGAAACAATGCAACTCGACCAGCCCCTCTCCGAAAAAGAATTCGACGACCTCGACAACTTCCTCCTGTCCGATCGCTGCTCCGACGACGCGATGACGATGGACACGCTGCACGGCTACCTGACCGCCATCGCGATCGGTCCGGAAACCATCATGCCGGCCGAATGGCTGCCGCGCGTGTGGGGCGAGGAAGGCGCCGTGCCCAAGTGGAAAAACCCGAAGGAAGAAGAACGCATCGTCAACCTGATCATGCGCTTCATGAACGAGGTGCTCGTCACCTTCGAGGTCGCGCCGAAGGAATTCGAGCCGCTGTACGTCGAGCACCACATCAACGGCGAGACGCTGATCGACGCCGAGGCGTGGTGCTGGGGTTTCTGGGAAGGCATGGAACTGCGTCCCGGCTCGTGGGAAGAAATCTGGGACTCGGAAGCGGGCCCTCTGATGCGCCCGATCTACCTGCTGGGCGCCGACGAGATCGACGAAAGCGAGCTGAAGGAAGTCGAGGACCCGAAGAAGGCGCACAAGCTGGCGCTGGAGATCGAGGCCAACCTGCCGGGCATCCACCGCTTCTGGCTGCCGCGCCGCAAGGCCGCCGTCGAGACGGTGCGCCGCGACGAGCCGAAGGTCGGCCGCAACGACGACTGCCCGTGTGGCAGCGGCAAGAAATACAAAAAATGCTGCGGAGCCGATGACTAAAACCGGGGTCAGAGCCCGGTTTTAGGCAATTTCTCAAAATCGGGCTCTGACCCCGGTTTGTGCTGGCGCAATCAGGCCGCCTCCGCCAGGCGGCTTTCGAACAGCGCGGCCAGCAGGTCCGACTGGCTGACCACCCCCAGGAACACCGCCCGCTCGTCCACCACGGGAATGTGGTGCAACCCGCCGTTGCTCATCAGCGGCACGAGCGTGGCGATCGGTTCGTCCTTGCTGACGACCGCGACCTTCGTCGACATCAATTCCCCCACCGTCCCCGCCCGTTCCGGCCGCACGCCCAGCACGTGGGCGAACAGGCCGCGCAGGCGTTCGCCCAACGTCTGGTAATCGTCCAGGCCCGCATGGTGCAGGAAATCGCCCTGGCCGATGATGCCGGCCACGCGGCGCGACGCATCCAGCACCGGCAGCGCGTGCAGGTTGTGGTGGCGCAGCAGGCGCCACGCTTCGTCGAGCGGCATGGTCGGCGTGGCGGTCACGACGTCCTTCGACATGATCGCGCCGCAGTTCACCGTGCCGAAGCGGCGCGCGTAGGCGCGTTGCTCCGTCTGCAGCAGGATGTCTTCCAGGTCGTCGCGGCTGACGTCCAGCACCTGGCCGTAGCGGGCCAGCACGGCATCGAGGTCCTCGGCGGTAAAGCCCAGGCGCGCCATCGGGGCCGGATCGCGCGTCGCGTGCGCGGTCTGTTGCGCCGTGCGCAGCGCCGATTTCTGGTTGTGCGGATAGCGCCGGCCCGTCAGGTTGTTGAAGACGAGCGCCGCGAGCACGATCAGCGTGGAGTTCAGGCACACGGGCAGGAACGCGAACTCGAAGCCGGCCGCGTGGATGGCCGGGCCGCCGAGGACGGCCGTCAGCGCGACCGCGCCGCTGGGCGGATGCAGGCAGCGCAGCAGGAACATCACGAAGATCGCGCAGGCACCCGCCAGCGGGGCCGCGAGGGCCGGGTTGGCGACGCTTTTGGCGCAAATGATGCCGATCAGCGCGGAAATCGTGTTCCCCCCGATCACCGACCACGGCTGGGCCAGCGGGCTGGCCGGCACGCAGAACAGCAGCACGGCCGATGCGCCCATCGGCGCGACGAGGGCCAGCGACCCGATGCCCGAGCCCCTGGTCAGCATGTCGCTGAGGATCGCCGTCACGAACAGCCCCACGAGGGCCCCTGCCACCGCGCGCATGCGTTCCCCGCGCGGCACTGTATTCGGTTGCGGTACGAACGAGCGCAACCATTCCAAACTGTGTTCCAGCATCATTCCTGTCGATTGTAAAAGAACGGCAACGCCGGGGCATCGCACGCTTTTGCTAAAAAAATGTATCACGTTATGATATATTATTTGGTTCCCGAAGCCAACGCCCCTTGCACAACAAGCCAGTGAAAGACGAATCCCCCCCGCTGTCCAAGACGGATTTCGCCGCATTGTCGGAATTCCGCTACCAGATGCGGCGCTACGAGCGCTTCTCCGAAAACGCCGTGCAGGCCGAGGGCATCACGCCGCTGCAATACCTGCTGCTCCTGCACATCAAGGGTTTTCCCGGACGCGAATGGGCCACCGTCGGCGATCTGGCCGAGCGCCTGCAGGCCAAGCAGCACGGCGTCGTCGCGCTCGTCACGCGCTGCGAGGCGGGCGAACTGGTCGTGCGCCGCACGAATGCCGAGGACCGGCGCCGTGTGGAAGTGCACCTGCTGCCCAAGGGCGAGGCGCTGTTGACGCGGCTGGCCGCCGTCCACCGCGCCGAGCTGCGCGCCCTGCAGGGCGTCTTTACTATTCCTAATCTTGCATAACAAAATGAAAACTGCCACGCACCCCTCCACGCCGCGGCGCGATTTTTCAGGCGACGCCAGCCTGATCCGCATCGCCGCCCTCGCCGCCGTCATCGGCGCGCTCAGCACGGCCGCCGCGCACGTCCTGCTGGGCATGATCCGCTTCTTCACGGACCTGTTCTTCTATGGGAAATTCTCGTTCGCCGAGCTGTCTCCCGCCGACAATACCCTGGGCCCGTGGGTCATCGGCATCCCCGTGATCGGCGGCCTGATCATCGGCCTGATCGCCCGCTACGGCACCGAGGCAATCCGCGGCCACGGCATTCCCGAAGCCATCGAGGCGATCCTGTTCAAGCGCAGCGCGATGTCGCCGAAGGTGGCCGTGCTGAAACCGGTGTCGTCGGGCATCGCGATCGGCAGCGGCGGCCCGTTCGGCGCGGAAGGGCCGATCATCATGACGGGCGGCGCGATCGGCTCGCTGATCGCCCAGCACTTCCACCTGACGGGCGGCGAGCGCAAATCGCTGCTCGTGGCCGGCGCCGTGGCCGGCATGACCGCCGTGTTCGGCACGCCGGTGGCCGCCGTGCTGATGGCCGTCGAGCTCCTGTTGTTCGAACTGCGTCCGCGCAGCCTGCTGCCGGTGGCGACCGCGTGCGCCGTGGCCGGCTTCCTGCGTCCGCTCGCGATCGGTTCCGGCGCGCTGTTCCCGGTCGCGACGGCTCCCGTCGCACCGATCGCCCTCCTCTCCTGCCTCGCGGCCGGCATCGCATGCGGCGCGCTCGCGTGGCTGATGTCGACGGCGCTGTACCGCGTCGAGGACGGCTTTCACCGCCTGCCGATCCACTGGATGTGGTGGCCGGCGCTGGGCGGTCTCGCCGTCGGCATCGGCGGCTACTTCGAGCCGCGCGCGCTGGGTGTCGGCTATGACGTCATCGGCGATCTGCTGCACAACCACATGGTGGCCAGCGCCATCGTCGGCCTGCTGGCGGTGAAACTGGTGATCTGGCTGATCGCACTCGGTTCCGGCACGTCCGGCGGCGTGCTGGCCCCGCTGCTGATGCTCGGCGCGGGCCTCGGCGCCCTGCTGGGCCCGTACCTGCCGGGCGCCGAACCCGCGCTGTGGCCGCTCGTGTTCATGGCCGCCACGCTGGGCGGCATGATGCGCGCACCCGTGATGGCCGTCGTGTTCGCGTTCGAGCTGACGCACGACGCCAACGCCCTGCTGCCGCTGCTGGCCGCCGCGGCCGGCGCCTACGGTTTCACGGTGCTGACGATGGGCCGCTCGATCCTGACGGAAAAGATCGCCCGCCGCGGCCACCACATCTATCGCGAATACGGTATCGACCCGCTCGAGCGCCACAGCGTGGCCGAGGTGATGAGCTCTGACGTCCACTACATCGATGCCGATGCCACGATCGGCGACGTCCTCGCCACGCAGTTCGGCCCGGGCCAGAAGCACCGCGGCTTTCCCGTCACGCGCGCCGGGCTCGTCGTCGGCATGGTCGAGCGCGACACCTTGAACGGCCACCCGCCGGCGCTGCGCGTCGGCGACCTGTTCGGCGCCAACCCGCCGCTCGTCGCCCTTCCCGGCGAAACCTGCCGCGCCGTGGCCACGCGCCTGGCCGTGCACGGCATCGAGCGCCTGCCGGTCGTCGCGCAGACGGGGCATGCGCAACTGCTGGGCGTCGTCAGCCGCAGCGACCTGATCAAGGCGAGTGCGACCTTGCACGACGAGGAACACGAGCGCCGCACGTTGCGCACCCTGCCGCTGGTGCGCCGTCCTTGAGATAAGGCAAGCAGGGTCCAGCGTGTTGCTGAACAATCATGTACGATAAGCAACGCGCGTTCGCGCGTTGTGTCACCTAGAGAGGATAAGAACATGATCAAAGCACTCAAGCACACCCTGCTCGCCGCCGCCCTCGCCGCAGCCACCGTTGGCGCCCAGGCCGCCGCACCGATGGTCAAGACCCCGGCCCCCGGTTTCTTCCGCGTGATGCTGGGCGACGTCGAAATCACGCCGATCAGCGACGGCACCTTCGACCTGCCGATGGACCAGTTCATGCACCAGAAGCCGGAACTGACGCGCGCAGCCATCACGAAAAACTTCCTGAAGCTGCCCGTTGAGACCTCGGACAACGCCTTCCTGATCAACACCGGCAGCAAGCTGGTGCTGGTCGACACGGGCGCCGGCGCGCTGTTCGGCCCGACCGTCGGCAAGTTCGTCAACAACCTGAAGGCGGCCGGCTACCGGCCGGAGCAGATCGACGAAATCTACATCACGCACATGCACGGCGACCACGTCGGCGGCCTCGTCAACAATGGCCAGCGCGTGTTCCCGAACGCCGTCGTGCGCGCCGGCAAGGCCGATGCCGACTACTGGCTGAGCCAGGCGAACATGGACAAGGCCCCGGCCGACAAGAAGGATTTCTTCAAGGGTGCGATGGCGTCGATCAACCCGTACATCCAGGCGGGCAAGTTCAAGCCCATCGAGAAGGATGGCGAACTGGTCCCGGGCGTCTCCGCCCAGGCCGAGCATGGCCATACGCCCGGCCACACCGTGTACGCGGTCGAAAGCCGTGGCCAGAAGCTCGTGCTGATCGGCGACCTGATCCACCTGGCGTCCGTCCAGTTCGACAATCCGCAGGTGACGATCGCGTTCGACAGCGACGAGAAGGCGGCCGCAACGGCACGCAAGAAAGTGTTCGACGACGCGGCCAGGAACGGCTGGCTCGTGGGCGGGGCGCACCTGCAGTTCCCGGGTCTGGGTCATCTTCAGACGCAGGGCAAGGGGTATCGCTGGGTGCCCGTCAACTACACCCAGATGCGCTGAATGGCGTCGCGCGTGGGCGCGGGGTGCCCACCCTACGATTCCGTCGAGTAGGGTGGGCGGCCCTCCGCCCGCGCGCCACCCGTGGGCACGGGCGAATCGATTCGTGCCAGCAGCGCCGCCAGCTCGTCCATGTCGACGGGCTTCACGAAGTGGTGATCAAAGCCCGCCTCGAACGCCGCGCGGCGGTCCTGTTCCTGGCCATATCCCGTGACGGCCACCAGCACGATGGCCCCCGTCTGTGCATCCGCGCGCAGGCGGCGGGCCAGTTCGTTGCCGTCCATGTCCGGTAAACCGATGTCCAGCAGCGCCACGTCCGGCCGCTGGTGCCGCGCCCGCTCCAGCGCGCGGTGCGAATCGTGTTCGACGTCGACCAGGTAGCCGCACGCTTCCAGCAGCATGCCCAGCGTGGCCGCCGCGTCGACGTTGTCGTCGACCACCAGCACGCGCAGCGGACGCCGCGCACCGTCCACTGTCCCGCCTGCGCCGGCACCGTCAGCGGCCGGCGCCACGCGTGGGGAACCCCCTTCCATCAGCGGCAGCGCCACCTCGAAGGTACTGCCCTGCCCCAGCCCCGGACTCGTGCAGGCGACGGTACCGCCATGCAGCTCGACGAGGTTCTTGACGAGCGCCAGGCCGAGACCCAGCCCGCCCTGCGCGCGGTCGACCGAGCGCTCGCCCTGCGTGAACAGGTCGAACACGTGTCCCGTCAGCTCCGGTTCCATGCCGATGCCTTCGTCGTGCACCGTCAGCAGCAACCGGCCGCGCGCATCGTCGACCGTGGCCGCGACGTCGATGCGGCGGTCTTCCGGCGTGTACTTGGACGCGTTGTTCAGGAGGTTGGCGAGCACCTGCACGAGACGCGGCTTGTCGCCCAGCACCAGGGCATCCGGGTCGCCGATCCCGACGGCAAGGTGCTGGCGGCGCGCCTCGAACATGGGACGCACCTGCTCGATGGCCTCGTCGACGATGGCGCGGACCGCCACGGGCGCGCGCGCGAGCGTGACAAGGCCGCGCGTGACGCGCGAGACGTCGAGCAGGTCGTCCACGAGACTCGTCATGTGGCGCACCTGGCGGCCGATGATGGCGCTGCTCTGGCGCACGCGGGCTTCGTCCAGGCGGCCGATGCGCAGCAGGTCGGCGGCCGCGCTGATCGGCGCCAGCGGATTGCGCAGTTCGTGCGCCAGCATCGCGAGGAATTCATCCTTGCGCCGGTCGGCGGCACGCAGCTTGTCCTCGGCGGCCTTGCGCTCCGTGATGTCGCGGAAGAACGAGACGAGGCCGCCGTCGGGCGTCGGATAGGCGCGTACTTCGCACCAGATCTCGACGCCGTCCGGCGTGCGCTGGCGGTACTCGGCGGTTCCGGCCACGCGGTCGCGCATCACGCGGCGGTACATGCGTCCCGCGTCGCTGTCGATCGCTTCCGGCCACACGTCCCAGTGGTTGCGGCCGATGAACCCGGCCGGATCCATGTGCGCGATGCGCAGCCCGGCGGGATTCATCTGCAGGACGGTCCAGTCGCGGTCGAGCAGCATGAAGCCTTCCGCGATCGTGTCGAGGATCGTGCGGCCGCGGTCGCGTTCCGCGCGCAGGGTGCCCTGCACGCGCGCCAGGTCGACGGCGGCCCGGATGCGCTCGGCCGTGCCGCGGGCCAGCGCCACCTCGGCGTCGGTCCACGGGTGCGGCCGGTCCAGGCCCAGCACGAGGAATGCCTGCAGGCGTCCGCTCTTGCGCAGCGGGACGGCGAGGCAGGCCTGGATGTCCAGTGCGAGATAGGTGCCCTGGCGGGCGGCCGCGCGCGGGTCGGTGCGCACGTCGGCCAGCCGCACGATCTCGCCGGCGCGGCCCGCGTGCGCGAGGCCGGGGCCGAAGGCGTCGATGGAAAACGCGTGCCCGGCCACGCTGGCGAGGTCGGGCCGGTGCCAGTCGCGCGCGACGGCCAGCGTATCGAGCGCCTCGTCGACTTCGCCGTACAGCACGCGCGCCATGCCCAGCTCCAGTCCCAGCAGCGTGCAGCCGGTGCGGATGGCTTCGTCGGCGGACGCCAGCGGGCGCAGCGCGTCGGCCACCGTCAGTTCGAACGCGGCGCGGCGCTCCGCCTGCACGCGGTTCGTCGTCTCGATGACGGTGCAATACAGGCCCGCCACGCGGCCGTGGCCGTCGTGCAGGGGCGAGTACGAGAACGTGAACCAGGTCTGCTCGCGGAAGCCGTGGCGCTCCATCGTGAGCGGCAGGTCTTCGAAATACGCGGATTTATTGGACAGCGCGCGGTCGACGAGCGGCACGAGGTCGGGCCAGATCTCGGCCCAGACATGCTGGAACGGCGCGTCGAACGCGGCGGGGTGCTTGGCGCCGAGGATCGTGGCGTAGGCGTCGTTGTACAGGAAGCGCAGGTCCGCGCCCCAGGCGAGGAACATCGGGAACGCGGAGCTGACCGTCATCGACACGGCGGTCGCCAGTTCGGGCGGCCAGTCTTCCGGCGGCCCGAGCGGCGACGTGCGCCAGTCGTGCTCCTGCAGGAGACGCCGGACTTCGCTCTCTCCGCCGAGACCGGCAGTGGTACGCAGAATGTCAGCCATGGCCGATTCTCGCATACCTGGCGGCGGGGCCCATGCACGATTGCAACTTCGTGTCCGAGCCCACCCGAGGGATTTACAGTTTGATGAAATGCTCGCGGTAGTAGCGCAGCTCTTCGATCGACTCGATGATGTCGGCCAGTGCCGTGTGCTTCTGCGCCTTCTTGAAACCGGACGCCAGCTCCGGCTTCCAGCGGCGGCACAGTTCCTTCAAGGTGGACACGTCCAGGTTGCGGTAGTGGAAGAACGCTTCCAGCTTCGGCATGCCGCGCGCCATGAAGCGGCGGTCCTGGCAGATCGAGTTGCCGCACATCGGCGACTTGTTCGCCGGCACCCACTGCCTCAGGAAGGCGATCAGCTGTTCCTCGGCCTGGGCTTCGTCGATGGTCGACGCCTTGACGCGGTCGATCAGGCCCGAGCGGCCGTGCGTGCCCTTGTTCCAGTTGTCCATCTTGTCCAGCGTCGCATCGCTCTGGTGGACGGCGATCACGGGCCCCTCGGCCAGCACGTTGAGGTTGGCGTCCGTGACGACGGCGGCCACTTCGATGATGCGGTCGTTGTCCGGGTCCAGGCCGGTCATCTCCATGTCGATCCAGACGAGGTTGAATTCGTTCGGACGTTGGGTGGGCACTTCAGTAGTGGTAGCTTGTGACATAATTCTCTCTTTGCTTTAAAAGCTTTTAATCAGTCGGGGTCAGAGCATTAATTTGGCGAGGTCGGAGCGCAACCGTGAAAACCGTGCTCTGACCCCGCTGATCAAAAAAGGTGCTCTGACCCCGAAAAACAGGATTTTCTCACAGGCATAGAATGCTTTCATCCGCGTTTTCGGTTTTGTTCGTCGTCTTTCTCCTGCTCACGCTCGGCCTGCGGTACTGGCTGGCGCGCCGCCACATCCGTCACGTCCTGCGGCACCGCGACCAGGTGCCGGCCGAATTCGCCGCCAGGATTCCCCTGTCCGCCCACCAGAAGGCCGCCGACTACACGGTCGCCAAGACCCGCTTCGGGCTGTGGGCCGCGCTGTGGAACACGCTCGTGCTGACCGGTTTTACCCTGCTGGGCGGCCTGCAGGCGCTGTCGACGGCGCTGCTGCACGCGCTTGGCCCCGGTATGGTGCACCAGATTCTGCTGATCGTCGCGTTCGCCGTCGTCTCCGGTGCGCTCGACCTGCCGTTCTCGTACTACCGCCAGTTCGTGCTGGAAGAGCGCTTCGGCTTCAACAAGATGACGGTCGGGCTGTGGATCGCCGATGCCGTCAAGGGCGGCCTCGTCGGCGCCGTCATCGGCCTGCCGCTGCTGTGGGTCGTCCTCACCCTGATGGACAGGACGGGCGCCCTGTGGTGGCTGTACGCCTGGCTCGTGTGGAGCGGCTTCCAGCTGCTGATGATGGTGTTGTACCCGACCGTCATCGCGCCGATCTTCAACAAATTCACGCCGCTCACGGACGACAAGCTGAAGGACCGCATCGAAGGCCTCATGACGCGCGTCGGCTTCGCGGCCAAGGGCCTGTTCGTGATGGACGGCAGCAAGCGCTCCGCGCACGGCAACGCTTATTTCTCCGGCTTCGGTTCGAATAAACGCATCGTGTTCTTCGACACCCTGCTGTCGCGCCTGGCCCCGGAAGAGATCGAGGCCGTGCTGGCGCACGAGCTGGGTCACTTCAAGCTGAAGCACATCATCAAGCGCATCGGCGTGCTGTTCGCATTGTCGCTCGCGTTCCTCGCCCTGCTCGGCTGGCTCAAGACGCAGGTGTGGTTCTACACGGGCCTGGGCGTGCTGCCGCTGCTGGGCCAGTCGAACGATGCGATGGCCCTGCTGCTGTTCTCCCTCGTGCTGCCCGTGTTCACGTTCCCGTTCTCGCCGCTGACGTCGATCACGTCGCGCAAGCACGAATTCGAGGCGGACGCGTTCGCCGCGAGCCACAGCGATGCGCGCGACCTCGTGTCGGCCCTCGTCAAGATGTACGAGGACAATGCCTCCACGCTGACGCCGGACCCGATCCACTCCGCATTCTACGATTCGCACCCGCCGGCCTCGGTGCGCATCCGTCACCTGCGCCTGGCGGGGGCCGCATGAGCCTGATCGACCGCCACTGCATGCACGGCGCGCCCGCGCTGGACGACGCGACGATCCAGTCCTTGTTGACCGAGGTGCCGGACTGGCGCATCGATGGCAACCGTCTCCAACGCGAATTCGTGTTCCGCGATTTTCATGAGACGATGGAGTTCGTGAACGCCCTCGCCTTCATGATCCACCGCGAAGACCACCACCCGGAACTGACCGTCGGCTACCGCCGCTGCACGGCGTCGTGGACGACGCATTCGGCCGGCAACCGCCTGTCCGACAACGATTTCATTTGCGCGGCCAAAGCGGACGCGCTGTACGCGGGACGGGCCGGCGCATGAGCAAGCATGAATTTACAGGGACGATCGTCGCCGCGCACGGCCGCCATTACCTCGCCGACGTCGACGGCGAATTCCTCCAATGCGTCACGCGTGGCAAGAAGACCAACGTGGCGGTGGGCGACATCGTCCACCTGAAGCGCACGTCGAACGACCAGGCCGTGATCGAAAAGATCGCCGAGCGCACGACCTTGCTGTACCGCTCCGACCAGTACAAGAGCAAGCTGCTGGCGGCGAACATCACGCGCCTGTTCATCGTCATCGCGACGGAACCCAGCTTCGCCGACGACCTCGTGTCGCGCGCCCTCGTCGCCTGCGAGGCGGCCGGCGTGGACGCCCACCTCATCCTGAACAAGGTCGACCTCGAGCCCAACCTCGCCCGCGCGCGCGAACGCGCGAGCCTGTACACGCGCCTCGGCTACCCGCTGCACGAGGTGTCGGCGAAGACGCATCCCGACGACACCGTCGCGGCATTGACGCCGCTGCTGCAGGACCAGTCTTCCATCCTGATCGGCCAGTCGGGCATGGGCAAGTCGTCGATCGTGAACCTGCTCGTGCCGGACGCCGACATCGCCGTGCGCGAAATCTCGGAAGCGCTGGACACCGGCAAGCACACGACGACTTTTACGCGCCTGTACAAGCTGCCGGCCGGCGGCACCCTGATCGACTCCCCGGGCTTCCAGGAATTCGGCCTGTACCACCTGACGGAAGGCATGCTGGAACGGGCGTTCGTCGAGTTCAAGCCCTACCTGGGCGGCTGCAAGTACTACAACTGCCGCCACCTGGCGGAACCGCAGTGCGCGGTGCTGCAGGCGGTCGCGGACGGCAAGATCGCGAAGCTGCGCCACGAGCTGTACGCGCAGCTGCTGCACGAGTCCGCGCAGACGTTGTACTGACAACTTTTCCGCTTGGCTCTAAATGCAATTTCCCGGAAAGCAAGCAAAAACGCTTATAATCCAAGAGATTATCGTATCTCAGGCACAAAAATGGCTGGCACGACTCCCACCAACATCAAGCATTTCCTGCAGTTCTCCGACTTCACCCGCGACGAGTTCGAGTACCTGATCGAGCGCGCGACCGTCATCAAGCGCAAGTTCAAGAACTACGAGATCTACCACCCGCTCGTCGACCGCACGCTGGTCATGGTGTTCGAAAAGAATTCCACGCGCACGCGCCTGTCGTTCGAAGCGGGCATGCACCAACTGGGCGGCGCCGCGATCTACCTGAACACGCGCGACAGCCAGCTGGGCCGCGGCGAGCCCGTCGAAGACGCCGGCCAGGTCATGTCGCGCATGTGCGACATCATCATGGTCCGCACGTTTGGCCAGGACATCATCGAGCGCTTCGCGGCCAACTCGCGCGTGCCGGTCATCAACGGTCTCACGAACGAACACCATCCGTGCCAGGTGCTGGCCGACATCTTCACGTACTACGAGCACCGCGGCTCCATCGTCGGCAAGACGGTCGCGTGGATCGGCGACGCCAACAACATGCTGTATTCCTGGCTGCAGGCGGCGGAAGTGTTCGGCTTCCACCTGAACGTCTCCACGCCGAAGGGCTACGACATCGATCCGCAGCTGGTCTCCACGAAGAACTACACCTTCTTCGAGAACCCGTCCGACGCCTGCGCCGGTGCGCACCTCGTCAACACCGACGTGTGGACGAGCATGGGCTACGAAAAGGAAAACGCCGAGCGCCTGAAGGCATTCGACGGCTTCATCGTCGACGAAGCGAAGATGGCGCGCGCGAGCGGCGACGCGCTGTTCATGCACTGCCTGCCCGCGCACCGCGGCGAGGAAGTATCGGCCGGCGTCATCGACGGTCCGCAATCCGTCGTCTGGGACGAGGCCGAGAACCGCCTGCACGTGCAGAAGGCGCTGATCGAATACCTGCTGCTGGGCCGCATCGAAGATAAATAATCGCACGACCACGACCATTGAGCCTGATCGTCGGCCCGCCGAGGGCCGGCTGACCATCATCCCCCTCCACATCTGACACCACTGGAATCTCCATGAGCGACATTAACAAAGTAGTCCTCGCCTACTCGGGCGGCCTCGATACCTCCGTCATCCTGAAATGGCTGCAGGATAACTACAAGTGCGAAATCGTCACCTTCACCGCCGACCTGGGCCAGGGTGAAGAGCTGGAACCGGCGCGCGCCAAGGCGCTGAAGTTCGGCATCAAGCCGGAAAACATCTACATCGACGACGTGCGCGAAGAATTCGTGCGCGACTTCGTGTTCCCGATGTTCCGCGCCAACACCGTCTACGAAGGCGAATACCTGCTGGGCACGTCGATCGCGCGTCCGCTGATCGCCAAGCGCCTGATCGAGATCGCCAACGAAACCGGCGCCGACGCCGTGTCGCACGGCGCGACCGGCAAGGGCAACGACCAGGTGCGCTTCGAGCTGGGCGCGTACGCGCTGAAGCCGGACGTCAAGATCATCGCCCCGTGGCGCGAGTGGGATCTGCTGTCGCGTGAAAAACTGCTGAAGTATGCGGAAGACGCCGGCATCGAGATCGACATGAAGCACAAGAACGGCGGCGCGCCGTACTCGATGGACGCCAACCTGCTGCACATCTCGTTCGAAGGCCGCCACCTGGAAAACCCGAGCGCGGAAGCCGAGGAATCGATGTGGCGCTGGACCGTGTCGCCGGAAGCGGCACCGGACCAGGCGGAATACCTGGACATCGAATTCCAGAACGGCGACATCGTGGCCCTGAACGGCAAGCAGCTGACCCCGGCCGCCGTGCTGACGGAACTGAACCGCCTGGGCGGCAAGCACGGCATCGGCCGCCTGGACCTGGTGGAGAACCGCTACGTCGGCATGAAGTCGCGCGGCTGCTACGAAACCCCGGGCGGCACGATCATGCTGAAGGCGCACCGCGCCATCGAATCGATCACGCTGGACCGCGAAGTGGCGCACCTGAAGGACGACCTGATGCCGCGCTACGCCTCGCTGATCTATAACGGCTACTGGTGGGCACCGGAACGCGTTGCGCTGCAGACGCTGATCGACCACACGCAAAAGAGCGTGAACGGCTGGGTGCGCGTCAAGCTGTACAAGGGCAACGTGATCGTCGTCGCGCGCGATTCGAAGACGGATTCGCTGTTCGACCAGACCATCGCCACGTTCGACGAAGACGGCGGCGCGTACAACCAGGCGGATGCGGGCGGTTTCATCAAGCTGAACGCGCTGCGCATGCGGATCGCGGCGAACGCGCGCAAGAAACGCGGCCAATAAGTTTTGAAGGTCGCGTAAAAGCCGCCGGTCTGCGAGGGCCGGCGGCTTTTTCATTTACGTACCCTCAAGACCGTCGCCCCTGCGAAGGCAGGGGCCCAATTTGCACGCGTTTCGGCAGCGCGTAAAAATTGGGTCCCTGCCTCCGCGGGGACGACGGCTGGGTAATAAAAAAAGCCGCCCTTCTGCTTGCGCGGAAGGACGGCAAAGGGAGGCGCACCGCTTGACCCCCGCCCCACCCCGCATTGCCCCCACGGCTGCGGCGTACGGCGGAAGCGGCCAGCGCCGGCTAACAACTCAGAAATGGAAGTTGGCGGTCAAGCTCGCCCAGCGCGGCGCGCCCGGCGTGTAGCGGTAGCCGCTCTTGTTGATCGAGGCGACGTATTCCTTGTCGAACAGGTTGTAGACGTTCAGGCGCAGGTCCAGCCAGCGGTTGACCTGGTAGTCCGCGACGGCATCCGCCACCCAGTAGCTGTCCGCGTACGCCGGCGTGCCGACCGCGCCGTCCGTCCCGCGCAGCAGCTTGCCCTGGTAGCGCACGCCGCCGCCGAGCGTCAGGCCGTGCGGCAGTTTATACGTCGTCCAGCTCGTGAAGGCCTGCTTCGGCGTGTACGACAGCGCGTTGGCGCCGCTCGCCGTGACGAGCTTGCCCGCCTCGATGCTCGTGTCCATGTACGTGTAGCCCGCGTTGATCGACCACGCGCGCGTGATCTCGCCCGTCACGGCCAGCTCGACGCCCTGCACGCGTTTTTTACCGGTCTGGTAGTACTTCAGGTCGACGGGATCCTGCTCGACCTCGTTCTTCACGTCCGTGCGGTACAGCGCCGCGTTCAGCCCGAGGCGGCGGTCGAACACTTCCCACTTGGCGCCCAGCTCCGTCGTCGTGCTGACCTGCGGGTCATAGATCGGGTTCGCCGCGCTGTTCGCATTGCCCGAGAGCGCCAGGTTCGAGCCCGGCGGGTTCTTCGAGCTGGCCCACAGCGCGTACACGCTGCTGTTCGCCGTCGGCTTGTACAGCGCGGACACCTTGCCGCTCACGAGGTTGTCCGACAGTTCGATATGCGTCGGCACGGGCGTGCCCACGGGGAGCGCCGGGGCCGACGTGGCCGTCGACAGCGCGATGGCGTCATACGTCGTGTCGAAGTGGTCCAGACGGGCGGACGCGTTGAAGATCCATTGGTCGCCCAGCTTGATCGTATCGAGCAGATAGCCGGATTCCGTCGCGGATTCCCCCCGCGTGCGGGCGCCGCTCGGCTGCAGGTTCAGGCCCGGGATCGGCAGCGCCGGGTCGGGGTGGTACAAATTCGTCGGCGCCAGCGTGCCGCCGCCCACGTAGCTGCGGTTCGACTGCTTCTCGCTCGACAGGTCCAGGCCCGCGACGAGCGTGTGGCGCAAGGTGCCCGTGTCGAAATCGGCCGTCAGCGTCGTCTGGTTGGCGAGCACCGTGTTTTCCTGGTCCTTGACCGTACGGATCGTGCGCGCCAGCGACCACGTGGACGGGTCGGCGGCGCCCGGCGCGATGACGTTCGCGGCCGAACCCGTGAAGGCGCTCAGCAGGTAGAACTGCTTCGTCTTGCCGTAGCGGCTCGTGTTCTTCAGGCGCATGCCATTGCGGAACTCGTGCTCGATGATGGCCGTCGCCATGTCGGCCGTCACCTTGTCGTAGTCGGACAGCGCGCCGTAGAAATTCTGCGGATCGACGGGCGCGGCGCCGGTGAGGAAAGGCCGCGTCGCGTCCGGGCTCCGGTAGCCGGGCAGGCCGATCGTCGGCACGCCGCCGTCCGGGCGGTTGTCCTGTTTCACGTGCAGGTAGTCGAGGTAGACGTGGGTCGGACCGTGCAGGCCGAACGCGAGCGACGGCGCGATGGCCCAGCGCTTGTCGCGCACTTCGTCGCGTGCCGGATTGCCGGCGCGCTGGTCGAGGACGTTCAGGCGGAACGCGATGCCGGACTCGCGGTCGATGACGCGGTTGATGTCGGCGGTGCCGCGCACGCGGTCGGCGCTGCCCACCGTGAGGCTGACGTCGCCGGTGTTCTTCAGCGTCGGCTGCTTCGTGTTCAGGTTGATGGAACCGGTGGGGGCGCCACGGCCCGTGTCGGTGCCGGCCGGGCCTTTCAGCACGTCGATCTGCTCGATGTTGAAGACGTCGCGCGAGATCGACCCGATATCGCGGATGCCGTCGACGAACAGGCTGCCGGACGTATCGAAGCCGCGCATGTAGACCGCGTCGCCCGTGTTCGTGCTGCCGTTCTCGCCGAGGAAGAACGTGCCCACGCCGGGCGTGTTGCGCAACGCCTCCGTCAGCGTGGTCGCGCCCTGCTGCTCGAACAGGTCCTTCTTGATGACGATGACGGTCTGCGGGGTGTCCACCAGCTTTTCCGTGTACTTGGCCGATTGTGCATGCTCGGCCTTGTAGTCGTTCTCGCGCGCCCCGTTGACGTGGACGCGGTGCGGGCGGCCGGCGCCGGCGTCCGCATCGGCGGCGGCGTCGAGATCGGGCGCCGCGTGGCCGGCGAGCGGCAGCACGAGCATGGCGAGCGCGGCGCCCGCGCGGCGCGGCGTGGAAGGAGACAGATGCTTACGGCTGGTGATCGAGGTTCTCATCGTGGTCGTTGAATGTTGTTTTTGAATGTTTGTCGGAACGCCACGAACTGTATCAAGTTTCAACGCATAAGTAAACGCGAATCATTCTCATTTGCGTTAACAATACAGGTTTCACTCTTTTCAGCCGGACGCCGGCGCGCTACCATCGCGTCTTCGTTTTCCGCCTACGAAGCGCGCATGAGCGACACCCGCGAGAACCCCTGCCTGTCGTGCGGCGCCTGCTGCATGACCTACCGCGTCTCTTTCTACTGGGCCGACGCGGACGCGCGCGGCCTGCCGCCCGCGCTCACGGAACAGGTGAACGCGCATTTCTCGTGCATGGCCGGTACGAATGCGAAAGCGCCCCGGTGCGCCGCCCTGCGGGGCGAGCCCGGCGGCAGGTACGCGTGCAGCGTGTACGAACAGCGGCCCGAGCCCTGCCGCGAAGTCCAGATCGGCGACGCCAAATGCCTGCAGGCACGCGCGCGCCACGCCCTGTCCGCCCTGGCCTGAACGGGCAATCCCCGGATTGGTGCACGCAGAGCCCCTTGCCTCCGGGCGGAAATGTTACATTCACCATGTCTTCACGCCATTTGGAGCGCGCATGTTTCACAACTTGAGCATCAGGAACAAACTGGTCGCCGGCTTCGGCGCGATCGTCGCGATCATCCTGAGCCTGCTCATCCTCGCCTATGACAATTTCGCACGGCTGTCCGATGCCAATCTGTGGAACCGCCACACCCTCGAGGTGCTGCGCGAACTCGACACCATCGCGACGTCGGTGCTGCAGATCCAGTCGTCCACACGCGGCTACCTGTTGACGGGCAACGAGAACCTGGTGACGCCGATCCGCAACGAATACGCGACGGCGCGCGCGCACGTGAAGCGCGCGCAGGCGATCACCACCGACAACGCCCAGCAGCAGGACCGCCTGCGCCGCCTGGACAAGCTGCTCGTCACGTGGATGGACCAGGTGGTCACCCCGCAGATCGAACGGCGCCGGACCACCGGCGCGGCCGTGACGGCGCAGACCGAGGCCGGGGTACTGGCCGGCACGGGTTCCGTGGCCAGCGTGCGCGAGGTGCTGGACGACGTCGAAGCCGAGGAAAACCGCCTGCTGGTCCAGCGCCAGAAGGACACCGACGAACTACGCCAGACCATGAAGACGCTGCTGACCGGGGGCGCCGTCATCTGCGTGGTGCTGGCGGTCCTCATTTCGACGCTGCTCGTGCGCGCCGTCTCGCGGCCGCTGCACAGCCTGATGAGTGCTGCCGGCCAGATCGCCGGCGGCGTGCACGGCGCCCGCGCCGAGGTGCTGTCGCGCGACGACCTGGGCCAGGTAGCACTGGAATTCAACCGCATGGCCCAGGCCATCGAAGACAGCCAGGCGAAAGAACTGGCGGCGACGAACGAACTGCGCGCCAAGGTCGACATGCTGCTGGACGTCGTCTCGCGCGCCGCCCGCGGCGACCTGACCGGCACCGTCACGATCGCCGGCAGCGACGCGATCGGCCGCCTGGGCGAAGGCCTGGGCACGATGCTGGGCAGCCTGCGCACCCTGGTCAGCAACGTGCAGCGCGCGGGCATCCAGGTGACCACGTCGGCCACGCAGATCGCCGCGTCCGCGCGCCAGCAGGAGGCGACCGGGATCGAGCAGGCGCAGACGAGCGTCGAGGTGCTGTCGACCACGCGCGAGATCTCGGCCAACACGTCGCAGCTGCTGCGCACGATGGAAGAAGCGGGCGAAGTCGCCGATTACACGACGGCCGCCACCGCGGAGGCGCAGGACAACCTGAAGCGCATGGACCAGTCGATGCAGCAGATGGTCGCGGCCACCGACGCCATCACCGCCAAGCTCGCGACCCTGTCGGAAAAGGCCAGCAACATCAACAGCGTGCTGACCACGATCACCAAGGTCGCGGACCAGACCAACATCCTGTCGCTGAACGCCGCGATCGAGGCCGAGAAGGCCGGCGAGGCGGGCCGCGGCTTCGCTGTCGTCGCCGCCGAGATCCGGCGCCTGGCCGACCAGACGTCCGTGTCCACGTGGGACATCGAGCAGATGCTGAAGGAGATGCTGTCCGCCGTGTCGGCCAGCGTCATGGGCATGGACAAGTTTACCGAGGACATCCGCCGCAGCGTGGGCGAGGCGCGCCACGTGGCCGAGCAGCTGTCCGGCATGACGGAGCAGGTGCGCAAGCTGGCGCCCCGCTTCGACCTCGTGCTGCAGGGGATGCAGTCGCAGGCCGTGGGCGCGTCGCAGATCACGGCGACGATGACGCAGCTGTCCGACGCCAGCCAGCAGACCGTCGACTCGCTGAAAGCCACGAGCGAGGCCGTGCACCAGCTGCAGTACGCCGCCACCGACCTGCAGCAGTCCGTCGCCACGTTCTCGGTGAATACCGCATGAAGGCGATGGTGTTCCACATCGGCCGCGAACGCTACGCCTTGCCGCTGGCGAGCGTGCTGCGCGTGCTGCCGGCGGCGCGCCTGAAGGCGCTGCCGGGCGCGCCGCATTTCGTGCCCGGCCTGCTGGACCTGCACGGCGCGGCGATCCCCGTGATCGACCTCTCGCGCCTGGCCGGCACGCCGCCGGACGCCGTGCGCTACGACACCCGCATCCTGCTCGTCGAGATCATTGCTGCCGGGCGCCGGCGCCGCCTGGGTTTGAAGGCCGAGCGCGTGATCGGCGTGGCGGCCCTCGACGGCGAACTGGCCGACGCGGGCGTCGCGAGCGCGCCGTGGCTCGGCCAGGTCGCGCCCGGCGCCGACGGCATGCTGCAGCTGCTCGCCCCGGACCGCCTGCTCGCGCCCGAGGTCGAGGCCCTGCTGTTCGGAGCAGGCACGTGAATCTCACGCTGCGCCTGCGCGCCGCCACGGGTCTCGACCTGGGCGTCGCCGCGGTCGAACGGGCCGTGCGCGAGCGCATGCGCGCCACGGGTGCCGGCATCGACTACGATCCGCAGCCGGGCACGCCCGAATTCGACGCGCTCGTCGACCTCGTCGTCGTGCCGGAGTCCTGGATCCTGCGCGACCCCGCCGTGTTCGAGACCGCGCTGCGCTTCGTGCAGACGCGCCTCCTGACGCGGCCCGGGCGGCAGGTCCGCGTGCTGTCGCTGCCCTGCGCCGGCGGCGAGGAACCGTATTCGCTCGCGATGCTGCTGGCGCACGCCGGCATCGAACCCGAACACTGCCGCATCGACGCGTTCGACCTGTCGCGCGCCGCGATCGCCCGCGCCCGCGCCGGCAGGTACACCCGCAACGCGTTCCGCGGCGACGACCAGGGCCTGCGCGCGCGCTTCTTCACGGAGGACGGCGACGAGCACGTGATCGGCGCGGCGCCGCGCGCCTACGTCGCGTTCGTCCAGGCGAACCTGTTCGACGTCGACCCGGCCGTCACGGGCACCTACGACCTCGTGTTCTGCCGCAACCTGCTGATCTACTTCGACCTGGCCACGCAGCAGCGGGCGGCCGCGCGCCTCGCCGCGCTGCTGGCCGACGACGGCCTGCTGCTGGCCGGTTATGCCGAAGCGCCCGCGCTGTGCCGCGCCGGCTTCGCGCCGCGCACGCCGCACGACACGTTCGCGTTGCGCAAGCATGGCCGGCGCGCGGCCGACGTCCTGCGCGCGCCGCCCGCCCCGCCGCGCGCCCGGCACCGCGTCCGTCCGCGCCCCCGCGCGACCTGCTGGCCGAAGCGAAGGCCCACGCCGACGCCGGCCGGCTGGCGCATGCGGAAGACGCGTGCCGCGCGCTGCTCGCCGTGCGCGCGGACGATGCCGAAGCGTGGTTCCTGCTCGGACTCACGGCCGAATGCACGGGCCGGCCGCAGGGTGCGCAAGACTGCTGGCGGCGCTGCGTCTACCTCGATCCCGACCATTACGAAGCGTTGTGCGGGCTGGCGCTGCTCGCCGAACAGCGCGGCGACCTCGCCCAGGGTGGGAGCCTGCGCGCGCGCGCGCGCGCGTGCATGCGCGGCGCGGGAGGCAGCACGCATGAAGCACCTGCCGGTCCGCACGTGGGACGAGGTGGCCTGCTGGCGCGGCATCGGCGTCGCGGGCGACCGCAGCTGCCCCGAGCTGGCAACCCATGTCCATTGCCGCAACTGCCCCGTGTACGCGGGCGCCGCCCAGCACAACCTGCAGCGTCCCGTCGCCGCCGACTACCGCGATGCCTGGGCGCGCGAGCTGGCCCGTCCCGAACCGCCGCCGGCGCGCACGGACGCCGCCGCGCTGGCATTCCGCGTCGGCCGCGAGTGGCTGGCCGTGGCCATGGCCCTCGCCGTCGAAGTCGCCCCGCCGGCGCCGGCGCACCGCCTGCCGCACCGCGGCCGCGGCGCCCTGCTCGGCATCGTCAACGTCGGCGGCCGCCTGCTGCCGGCCGTGTCGCTCGCGCGCCTGCTGAACGTGGACACGGACGACGTCCCGCCGCCGCCGGGCCGCCACGCGTTCGCGCGCCTGCTCGTGCTGGCCCTCGGCCCCCACCGCTACGCGCTGCCGGTCGACGAAGTCCACGGCGTGATGCGCCACGCGCAGGACGCCAT
The DNA here is from genome assembly GCF_047302885.1 of Massilia sp. CT11-137. Classification (NCBI taxonomy): domain Bacteria; kingdom Pseudomonadati; phylum Pseudomonadota; class Betaproteobacteria; order Burkholderiales; family Oxalobacteraceae; genus Massilia; species Massilia sp. CT11-137. The sequence goes on along the minus strand of NZ_JBKYMP010000002.1, from coordinate 1,672,584 downwards.
GCGCCCGCCCGCCGCCAACGTGGGCCGCGCGCCGCCCGGCCTCGTCGCCGGCGTGTTCGCCGCCGGCGCCATCGAAGCGGGCCTGCTCGACACGGCGCGTTTGCGCGCCGAGCTGGAGGCACAGCTGCGATGAGCACGAAGGACGAGACCATGAGTGAAGACCTGAGCGGCTACTCGATGCTGGACCTGTTCCGCATGGAGACGCGCGAGCAGATGCGCGTGCTGACGGAAGGCCTGCTGCTGCTCGAACAGGGCGCGGTCGACACGGCCCGGCTGGAATCGATGATGCGCGCGGCGCATTCGGTCAAGGGCGCGGCCGCCATCGTCGGCCTGGAGCCGGCCGTGCGCCTCGCGCATGCGCTGGAAGACGTGCTGGTCGCGGCGCAGGAAGGCAAGGTCCAGCTCGACGCGAGCGGCGTGGACGTGCTGCTGGGCGCCGTCGACGTGCTGCAGCAGCTGGCGGAAGCCGATGGCGCCAACGCCCCGCGCGGCAACCGTATCGCGGCCACGGTCGCGGCCCTGGGCGCCCTGCACGGCCAGGGCAAGGCGGCACCCGCCGCCCCGCCGCCGCCACCGGTACCCACGCCAGTGGCCCCGCCCTCCCCGCAAGCGGGCAGCGACGAGCTGCTCACGCTGGCCGGCCAGGCACGCCTGCACGCGGGCCAGCTGCGGCCGTGGATCGCCGGGCTGCAGCGCTACAAGCGCCACCAGCGCGCCGTCTACGAGGCGCTGGGCGAACTGCAGGACGCGATCCGCGCGACGGGCGACGCGCGCCTGGCCGAACTGGCGCAGCGCGTGGCCGACCGCGCCGCGCCGCTGCGCGACACCCTGCACCGCACGATCGAGGGCGCCGAGCACTACGAACGGCAGGCGCTGACCGTCTCCACGCGCCTCGCCGACGAGGTACTGGCGCTGCGCATGTGTCCTTTCGCGGAAGGCGTGCACGCGCTGCCGCGCATGGTGCGCGACCTGGCGCGGGGCCTCGGCAAGGACGTGCGCGTGGAGATCGCGGGCGCGGACACGCTCGTCGACCGCGCCGTGCTGGCGCGCATGGAAGGACCGCTGCACCAGCTGCTGCGCAACGCGGTCGACCACGGCATGGAGCTGCCGGCGGAGCGCACCGCCGCCGGCAAGCCCGCCCACGGGACGATCCGCCTGGACGCGCGCCACCGCGGCGGCAGGCTGGCGCGGGCCGGCGCGGACGACGGCCGCGGCGTCGATCCGGAGCGCATCCGCGCGGCCGCCATGCGCCGCCAGGTGGCGGCGCCCGCGTTCGCGGCCGAGCTGTCCCAGGCGGAGCTGATGGAATTCCTGTTCCTGCCCGGCTTTTCGCTGAAGGAGAGCGCGAATGAACTGTCCGGGCGCGGCGTGGGCCTGGACGTCGTGCGCGACGCCGTGCAAGGCCTGAACGGCACCGTGCGCGCGGAATCGGCGCCGGGCGCGGGCTTTACCACCGTGATCACCTTGCCGCTCACGCAATCGATCGTGCGCGCCCTCGTCGTCGACGTCGCCGGCGAGGCTTACGCGCTGCCCATCGCGCGCATCGAAGGCGTGCGCCGTGTGCCGGCCGGCGCCGTGCGTACCCTGCACGGCCGCCAGTACGTCGACGCGCCGGACGGCAGCGGGCAGCTGGGCCTCGTCGCCGCCAGCCAGTTGCTGGAGCTGGGCGAAGCCGTGGCGGGAGCCGACCTCGTGCTGGTCGCGATCGGGACGGGGCGCGAGCGCTACGGCCTCGTCGTGGATGCAGTGCGCGGGGAACAGAGCCTGACCGTGCAGCCGCTCGAGCCGACGTTCGGCAAGCTGCGCGACATCGCGGCCGCCGCCCTGCTCGACGACGGCACGCCGGTGCTGATCCTCGACGTGCCCGACGTGCTGCACTCGATCGCGCGCCTGCTGGACGACGGCGCCGCGCTGCGCCTGGGAATCGCCGCGGAAGAGTCCCCGGCCGGCCGCGCCCGAAGGGTGCTCGTGGTGGACGATTCGCTCACGGTGCGCGAGATGCAGCGCAAGCTGCTGGCCGCGCGCGGCTACCACGTGGACGTGGCGCTGGATGGCCTGGACGGCTGGAACCAGTTGCGCGGGACCGACTACGACCTCGTGATCACGGACATCGACATGCCGCGCCTGGACGGCATCGGCCTCACGGAACGCATCCGGCGCGACCCGCGCCTGGCGCGCCTGCCGGTGATGATCGTGTCGTACAAGGACCGTCCAGAAGATCGCGCGCGCGGCCTGGAGGCCGGTGCCGATTATTACCTGGCCAAGGGCGCGTTCCACGACGCCACGTTGCTGGATGCCGTGCGCGACCTGGTCGGCGGCGCCCACGGAGACAGGACGCCATGAGGATAGGCATCGCCAACGACAGTGCCACCGCTTCCGAAGCGCTGCGCCGCGCGCTGGCGATCGGCGGCGAGCACCAGGTCGCGTGGGTGGCGCGCACGGGCGCCGACGCCGTGCGCCTGTGCCGCGACCTGCCGCCCGACCTCGTGCTGATGGACCTCGCCATGCCGGTGCTGGATGGCGTCGAGGCCACCCGCCGCATCATGCGCGAGGCGCCGTGCGCGATTCTCGTCGTCACGGCCGCGCCCCAGGACAACGTGGGCCAGGTGTTCCGCGCGCTGGGCGCCGGCGCCCTGGACGTGACGGCGACGCCCGTGCTGCTCGGCCGCCCCGGCGGCGAGGCGGCCCTGCTCGCGAAGATCCGCACCATGGCGAAGCTGATCGCGGGGGCGCCGGTGCCCATCGGCAGCGCGCCCGCCCCGGCGCCGGCCGCGCCCTCCGGTTCACCGGTGGCGCGCCTGGTCGCCATCGGCGCCTCCACCGGCGGGCCGATCGCGCTGGCGCGGCTGCTGGCACGGTGGCACCCGCCGGCGGACACGGCCGTCGTCGTCGTGCAGCACATCGATCCCGCCTTCGCCGGCCAGCTGGCGCGCTGGCTGGGCGAGCAGGCCGGCGTGCCCGTGCGCGCCATCGCGGGCGGCGAGCCGGTCGAAGGCGGCATCGCGCAGGTGGCGGCCAGCGACGACCACCTGCGCCTCACGCCCGAACGCCGCCTCGTCTACGATGCCCATCCGCGCGACGAGGTCTACCGGCCATCGGTCGACGTGTTCTTCCACTCGGTGGCGCGGTACTGGAGCCGGAACGCCACCGGCGTCCTGCTCACGGGCATGGGTCGCGACGGCGCCGCGGGCCTGCTCGCCATGCGCCAGGCCGGCCAGGCGACGATCGCGCAGGACGAAGCCAGCTGCGCCGTGTATGGCATGCCGCGCGCGGCGGCCGAACTGGGCGCCGCGGAGAAAATTTTGCCGCTCAACAATATCCCTACCGCATTAGGGCAAAATGATGACCGACATTCATTTCAGTCCCGCCAACGATTCCCGATGTCCGCAGTCAGCCACTTCCAGGGCCGCGAACGAGACGACGCCGACTACAAGGTGCGCGTCCTGCTCGTCGACGACCAACTCATCATGATCGAAGCCGTCCGCCGCATGCTGGCGCGCCACGACGACATCGAATTCCGGTTCGTCACCGACGCGCGCGCGGCGCATGCGGCCGCGCTGCGGCACCGGCCGACCGTGATCTTGCAGGACCTCGTCATGCAGGGCGCCGACGGCTTCCAGCTGATCCAGGCGTACCAGGAGGACGAGGCGCTGCGCGACATTCCCGTGGTCGTGCTGTCCACGCGCGACGAAGCGAAGCTGAAGGCGCACGCGTTTGCCATCGGCGCGCACGACTACCTCGTCAAGCTGCCCGACGAGCTGGAACTGGTGGCCCGCATCCGCCACCATTCCGCCGGCTACATCAGCGGCCTGCAGCGCGACGCCGCCTACCGGTCCCTGAGCGCGAGCCAGGAGAACCTGGCACGCGTCAACGAGGAACTGCGCCGCCTGGCCGCGCTGGACGGCCTCACGGGCATCGCCAACCGCCGCCGTTTCGACGAAGCCGTCCACGTCGAATGGCAGCGCGGACGGCGCCAGCAATTGCCGCTGGCGCTGCTGCTGTGCGACGTCGATCATTTCAAGCTGTACAACGACCACCTGGGCCATCCGGCCGGCGACCTGTGCCTCAAGAAGGTGGCCGCCGTGCTGACCGGCCAGTTGAAGCGCCCCGCCGACCTGGCGGCGCGCTATGGCGGCGAGGAATTCGCGCTGCTGCTGCCGGACACCGACGTCGCCGGCGCCCTGCGCGTGGGCGAGGCATGCCGCGCGGGACTCCAACAGTTGGCGCTGCCGCATCCGGGGGCGCCGTGCGGGTATGTCACGATGTCGATGGGCGTGGCCTGCATCGTGCCGGGCGAGGCCGACGGCCCGGACGACTTCATCGCGCGGGCCGATGCCGCGCTGTACGACGCCAAGCGCAGCGGCCGCAACCGGGTGTCCGCGGCCGGGTGAGCCTTACACCAGCACGGGTTCCGGCTCGAGCCGCACGCCGAAGCGCGCCTCGACGTCGGCCTGGATCGCGCGTGCCAGCGCCATGATCTCGTGCCCCGTCGCGCCGCCATTGTTGACCAGCACGAGCGCCTGCTTCGGATAGACGCCCGCGCGTCCCAGGTTTTTCCCCTTCCAGCCGCAACGGTCGATCAGCCAGCCCGCGGCCAGCTTTTCGCTGCCGTCCGGCTGGGCGTGGTGCACGAGGTCCGGCCACGTGGCCAGCAGGCGCGCGCAGTGCTCGCGCGGCACGACCGGATTCTTGAAGAAGCTGCCCGCGTTGCCGATCTCGGCCGGATCGGGCAGCTTGCGGCGCCGGATCGCGATCACGGCATCCGCCACCGCGCGCGCGGTCGGCGCGGCGGTGTCTCGCACCGCCTGCGCCAGTTCCGCATAACGCAGGTTCGGCGTCCACGCGCGCGGCAGTGCGAACGTCACGTCCAGCACGACGAGCGTGCTGCCTTCCGCGTGCTTGAACACGCTGTCGCGGTAGCCGAAGCGGCAGGCGGCGGCGTCCATGGTGCGGATCGAACCGTCCGCGAAGTCGAACACGGTCAGCGAGTGAAAACAGTCCTTGACCTCGGCACCGTACGCGCCGATGTTCTGGATCGGCGACGCGCCGACCGTGCCCGGGATCAGTGCCATGTTCTCCAGGCCGCCCAGGCCCTGCGCGATCGTCCATTCCACGAACGCATGCCAGTTCTCCCCGGCCTGCGCGCGCACGAGGATGGCGTCGGCCGTCGCGCCGACGATCTCCCTGCCCTCCAGCCCCATGTGCAGCACGAGGGCATCGACCTCGTCGCGCGCGATCAGGAGGTTGCTGCCGCCGCCGAGCACGAGGCGCGGCAGCGCGGCCAGTTGCGCATCGGCGGCGACGGCCTGCAGCTGGGCCGGATCGGTCACGCGCAGGTAGCGCCGGGCGCGCGCGGGAATGCGGAACGTGTTGAAAGGAGCGAGGGAAACGTCGGTGGACAGGGACAGGTCGGCTGGCATGGCTGGGGCGGGTAGTGTTTGGCGCATTATAGTGGTTACAATATCGCCATTCATTACTGTGCAAGGAAAAAACAAGATGCCATCGTTTGATGTGGTCTGCGAAGCAGACATGGTCGAAGTCAAGAACGCCGTCGAGCAATCCAACAAGGAAATCGGCACCCGCTTCGACTTCAAGGGCAGCTCGGCCAAGGTCGAGCAGAAGGAACGCGAGATCACCGTGTTCGGCGATTCCGACTTCCAGCTCGGCCAGGTGCGCGACGTGCTGTTGAACAAGATGACCAAGCGTAAGGTCGACGTGCGCTTCCTCGACGAAGGCAAGGTCGAGAAGATCGGCGGCGACAAGGTCAAGCAGGTCCTCAAGGTGCGCAACGGCATCGAGACGGAAGACGCGAAGAAGATCACCAAGCTCATCAAGGAAAGCAAGATGAAGGTGCAGGCCTCGATCCAGGGTGAAACCGTGCGCGTCACCGGCAAGGATCGCGATACGCTGCAGGAAGCGATCGCGCTGCTGCGCAAGGACGTGAAGGATCTGCCGCTGGAATTCAACAACTTCCGCGACTGATCGCCCTCCGCCGGCACCGCACGATCGTGCGGGAAATGGTGCTCTCCGCCCGTCCGCGCGTGGGGTAAAATGCGGGCGAGCGAGCACGCCAGTCGGCGGCGTTACCTATAACAACGAGTTGAATAGCAATGAAACGTGTTGATGATTTCCGCCTGCGTTTGGGCAACAAGGAATATGTGCCCATCATGATCGGCGGAATGGGCGTGGACATTTCCACGTCGGAGCTGGCCCTGGAAGCGGCCCGTCTGGGCGGTATCGGCCACATTTCCGATGCGATGGTGCCGGACGTGTCGGACCGCAAGTTCGACACCAGCTTCGTCAAGGAAAAGACCAAGCTGTACAAGTTCAACATCAACAACATGGACAAGTCCGTCGTCCAGTTCGACCTCGACCGCCTGGCCGAGGCGACGCGCCTGCACGTGGGCGCGACCATGGCGGCGAAGAAAGGCGATGGCCTGATCTTCGTGAACTGCATGGAAAAGCTGACGATGAACGCGCCGAAGGAAACCCTGCGCACCCGCCTGTCGGCCGCGCTGGACGCGGGCATCGACGGCATCACGATGTCGGCCGGCCTGCACCTGGGCTCGTTCGAACTCATCAAGGACCATCCGCGCTTCCGCGACGCCAAGCTGGGCATCATCGTCTCGTCCGTCCGCGCCCTGCAACTGTTCCTGCGCAAGGTGTCGCGCCTGAACCGCCTGCCCGACTACGTGATCGTGGAAGGCCCGCTGGCCGGCGGCCACCTGGGCTTCGGCATGGAAGACTGGAAAGACTACGACCTGCACACGATCATGGACGAGATCCATGCGTACCTGGCCGCCGAAAAACTCGATATCCCGCTGATCGCCGCCGGCGGCATCTTCACGGGCAGCGACGCCGTGTCGTTCCTCGAAAAGGGCGCGGGCGGCGTACAGGTGGCGACCCGCTTCACTGTCACCCGCGAATGCGGCCTGCCGGATTCCGTCAAGCAGGAATATTTCCGCGCCAGCGAAGAAGACATCATCGTCAACGGCGTCTCGCCGACGGGTTATCCGATGCGCATGCTGAAGCAGACGCCGGCGATCGGCTCGGGCATCCGTCCCGGCTGCGAATCGTATGGCTACCTGCTGGACGCGACGGGCAACTGCGCCTACATCAATTCGTACAACCGCGAGGTGCAGGCGAATCCGGGCCAGAAGAACATCCAGGTGTTCGACAAGACGTGCCTGTGCACCCACATGCGCAACTTCAATTGCTGGACCTGCGGCTCGACGACGTACCGCCTGAAGGACACGACGCACAAGCTGTCGGACGGCACCTACCAGATCCTGTCCGCCGAGCACGTGTTCAAGGATTACCTGTTCAGCGTGGACAACCAGGTCGCGCTGCCGCCGCGCCAGGAAGCGGCCGCCTGACCGCTACCATCATCGACGAAAGGCGTGCTGCGGCACGCCTTTTCTTTTGGCGGAACGGAAGTACGGCCAGGCGGTCCAACGGGTTCCATCGACACCGGGAGCCGGCATGCACGAATCCGAACCGCCCAGCCGGTGCGTCTTTCTCACCGACGAGACCGGCACCATCGAGGCCTGGAACGACGGCTCCGCCGCGGTGTTCGGTGTGGCGGCCGGGCAGGTTCTCGGCCGCCCTGTCACCACGTTGTTCACGCCGCCGGGACGCGATGCCTGGAGCGTCGGCTGGCGCGCCCTCACCGGCCATCCCGAAGGGGCCGAAGTCCACGTCGAGCTCATGTGCGCGCGGGGACGCGTATTCGAAGGCACGCTGACGCTGGCGCCGCTGGTCGACGGCGAAAGCCACTTGCGAGGGTGCGCCGTCGCCGTCGCCACGGGCCGCATGCGGGGCGGCACGGAAGCCGAACGGGTCGCACGCACGCCGCTGTCCGACATCGTGGATACCTTCCCCGGCACCTTTTACGTGCTCAACCGTGACGGCCGCTTCGTTCTCTGGAACCACAACCTGGAAAAGGTCACGGAGATGACGCCGGACGAACTGGGCGCCACGCGCGCCCTCGACCTCATCGAACTGCCCCAGCGCGCGCCGCTGGCCAACGGCATCCGCGCCGCGTTCGACGACGGCGGCGAACTGAAGCTCGAGATCGACTTCGTGTCGCGCAGCGGCCGCGAGACGCCCGTGCTGCTGAACGGAACGAAGATCCGCTGCAACGGCGGCGAATATCTGTTCGGGACGGGCGTCGACCTGGCCGAACGACGCGCGCACGAACAGCAACTGCGCCTGCGCGAACGTGCCCTGCACGCGGCCAGCAACGGCATCCTGATCACCCGGCTGGACCACGGCCAGAGCTTCATCGAATACGTGAACCCGGCCTTCGAGCGCATCACCGGTTACGCGGCGGACGAAATCATCGGCACGGACCCGCGCTTCATGGCGGCACCCGGCATGGACCTGGCGGAGCGGGCCCAGCTGCGCGACGCGATCGCGGCGCGCACGGGCGCCAAGGTCGTGCTGCGCAACCTGCGCAAGAACGGCGAGCTGTTCTGGAACGACCTCTCCATCACGCCCGTGCAGGACGAGCATGGCGAAGTCACGCACTACATCGGCGTGCTCACCGACGTCACCGCGACCATGCTGCGCACGGCGCACCTGGAGCACGAGGTCAACCACGATCCGCTGACGGGCCTCGCCAACCGCAACCTGCTATGGGACCGGCTGGAGCAGGCGCTGCATCTCGCGCAGCGCCACAAGTCGCTCGTGGCCACGGTGCTGATCGACCTCGACAACTTCAAGACCATCAACGATACGTTCGGCCACGAGGCGGGCGACGTCGTGCTGAAGGTCGTCGCGCGCCGCCTGCAGGCGTCCGTGCGCGACAGCGACACGGTGGCGCGCATGTCCGGCGACGAGTTCGTGCTGATCCTCGCCAACCAGCCGTCGCTGCGTTTCACCCTGCGCATGGTCGAACGGCTGCGCCAGAGCTTCGCGATTCCCGTCGCCTTCAACAACCGCGAGATCCCCGTCGGCGCCAGCGTGGGCGTGTCGCTGTACCCGCACGACGGCGTCACGGCGGCGGAGCTCGTGCGCGCGGCCGACCTCGCGATGTACCACGGCAAGGGCAGCGGCCGCAACGACGTCCATTTCTTCTCGGCCGACATGAAGTCGACCACGGAAGCGAAGCACCGCATCGAATTGGCGCTGCGCGACGCGCTCGACCACGACGACCTGTTCCTGCTGTACCAGCCCCGCGTGGCCGTCGCGACCCGGCGCGTCGCGGGCTTCGAGGCGCTGCTGCGCTGGCGCCACCCGGACCAGGGCGTGCTGTCCCCCGCCTGCTTCCTCGCCGAGGCCGAGGAAAGCGGCGTGATCGTGCCCATCGGCCAGCGCGTGCTCGACCAGGCCTGCGCCTTCGCGGCCCGGTTGCGTGCGGCCGGGTACGTGAACGTGCCCGTGACCGTCAACGTCTCGCACCGCGAATACAGCCAGCCGGGATTTCTCGCCGGCCTGTCCGACCGGCTGACGCGCCACCGCCTGCCGCCGCGCAGCCTGCAGCTCGACCTGCGCATCGAGGCGCTGATCCGCAATCCGGCACTGGGCCAGGAACTGGCGGAACAACTCCATACGATGGGGGTCGACCTGTCCGTCGACGGGTTTGGGGCGGGCCTGTGCGACCTCGGCTATCTGCAGCAGCTGGCGGCCACCCAGGTCAAGCTGGCGCACACGACGGTCCAGACGCTGGACGACGGCGGCCGGGCCGTGGCCAAGAGCCTGATCGACATCGGGCACAACCTGAACATGGAAGTGGTGGCCGAGGCCGTGGAAACACGGCCCCAGCTGGATTTCCTCACCTCGCATGGCTGCGACCACATCCAGGGCATCTGGATCAGCGAGCCCCTCGCGGCGGAGGCGGCACAGCGCATGCTGGAAGAGCAGCAGCCCGCATAAGCGCAAAGGTGGGCACGGGGTGCCCACCACGCACACCGGTGGCCTAACCTTCGCTGGTAATCCGCCCGACCAGCGCGCCGAGCACGTCTTCCGCCATGTCGTTGGCCACCTGGCACGTCCCCGCATTCTCGTGCCCGCCACCACCGTACTCGAGCATCAACGCGCCGATATTCGTCTTCGACGTACGGTTGAGAATCGATTTGCCCGTCGCGAACACCGTATTCTGGTTCTTCAGGCCCCACAGCACGTGGATCGAGATATTCGTCTCGGGGAAGAGCGCATAGATGATGAACCGGTTGCCCGCATAGATCACGGGTTCCTCGCGCAGGTCGAGCACGACGAGGTTGCCGTGGACGTGCGCGCAGCGCCGGATCTGCTCCTTGCACAGCTCGCTGTGCTCGAAGTACAGCCGGGTACGCTCCTGCACGTCCGGCAGCTGCATGATCTGGGCGATCGTGTGGTTGCGGCAGTAATCGATCAGGTCCATCATCAGCTGGTAGTTCGAGATGCGGAAGTCGTGGAAGCGGCCCAGCCCCGTACGCGCATCCATCAGGAAATTCAGCAGGTTCCAGCCCTGCGGATCGAGCACTTCCTCGCGCGTGAAGCGCGCGGCGTCGGCCTTGTCGACGGCATCCATCATGTCGCGCCAGGCGGCCGGGAACGCCCGCGTGGCGCCGTAGTGGTCGTAGACGACTCTTGCGGCCGAGGGCGCCTTCGGGTCGATGACGTGGTTGTCGCGCCGGCCCGTGTTGCGGAGCGTTTCCGATAAGTGATGGTCGAATGCAAGGTGCGCGCCGGCAACGTACGGCAGATTCGTCGTGATATCGCGCGCACTGATCGCGATCTTGCCATCCTGCATGTCCTTCGGGTGGACGAACAGGATCTCGTCGATCAGGTCCAGGTGCTTGAGGAGGACGGCGCAGACGAGGCCGTCGAAATCGCTGCGGGTAACGAGGCGGTAACGCTTGGGAACGGCAGACATCGGCAAACCCCTTTCATGTCGAGAACGAAGCATGGGCTGGCGCAGCCAGGACGTCGGTCATCATACCGCGCAAGATTGCTAATTAACAGTTTTTCTATACGTCATCACGGCGTCATCAACCTGTGCATTCCAGGGCCCGAAACGTGCAGGCTGTCGCAAAGCGATGGCCGGCGCTCATGCCAGCGGTTACACTCGCCGCACCTTCTGAAAAAGATAAGTTTCATGCAAACACGGCGTTCTACCCAGCAAACTTTCTCGAATACCCTGTCGGCACTGTACCGGGCCTTCGACGCGGTCGCGACGTGGGTGACGCAACTGTCGTGGTGGAAGTTCTTCCTGTTCGCCGCGCTGATGCTGGTCTCCGGCAAGATTCTGCAGGACGAATTGTTCTCCAGCAGCGAAGAAGAGATCACGCGCACGGAACACAGCGCACGCCGGCCCGAACCGACCGTCACGATCGACGACAGCGGCATCCACATCAATCCGGGCAAGAACAGCCGGCGCGGCACGATCACGATCAATCCGGAAATCGAGGCGGCCAAGGCGGAAGCGGCAGCCAAGGCCGCGGAAGCGGCACACGCGGCGGCCGAGGGCAAGGCCGACGAGGCGCAGGCGAAGGCCGACGCCGCGGAACAGGCGGCCGACGAGGCGCAACACGCGGCCGACCCCGCCGCACCCGCCGCACCCGCCGAGCCCGCGCCGCCGGCACCGCCCGCCCCGCCCAAGGCGCCGGTCACGAAGACCCTGCGCGGCGCCAACGGCGAAGAGGTCCACATCGACCTGCCGCCGCAAATCGGCGAAGAATTGTCCAACGCCATCGAAGCGGCCGTCGACGACGCGGCCGAAGCAAAGGCACGCAGCTATCACAAGCAGGCGTCGACGTGGTTCACGAGCTTCGTCTGGCTGCTGATCCTCGCCCTGTTCGGCACGAAGGCGCTGGTGGGCGGCAAGAAGCGCGCGGAGGCCGAGATGCAGTCGGCCACGGCCGCCGCCGAGCGCGAGTCGATGCAGCGCCAGCTGTCCGAAGCGAAGATGCAGGCCATGCAGGCCCAAGTGGAGCCGCACTTCCTGTTCAATACGCTCGCTTCCGTCGAGCACCTGATCGAGACCAATCCGCCGCGCGCATCCGCCATGCAGCGGACACTCATCCAGTACCTGCGCGCCGTGCTGCCGCAGATGCGCGACAACAACCTCGTCACGAACCTGGGCCGCGAAGTCGACATGGTCAAGTCCTACCTCGACCTGCTCAAGATGCGCATGGAAGAACGCCTGACGGTCGAACTGAGCGTGCCGGACGGCCTGCGCAGCGCGGCGTTTCCCCCGATGATGCTGCAATCGATGGTCGAGAACGCGATCAAGCACGGCCTCGAATGCAAACCCGAGGGCGGCCACCTGGCCGTCAGGGCGGAAGTGGTCGACAGCAAGCTGCGCGTGACGGTCGCGGACGACGGCGTCGGCTTCGGCGTCATGCCCAGCAAGGGCACCGGCCTCGGGCTGTCGAACATCCGCGAGCGTTTGAAATTGCTGCACGGCGAGGCGGGCCAGCTGCACATCGCGGCCAACAGCCCGACCGGGGTCATCGCCACCATCGAGGTCCCGTACCAGCTTGCACCGAAGTAAGCATTTCGGGTATTGCCTGTACCGACGATTCGTTGAATAATCGACACTCCTTCACTGCCTGCCCCCGACCATGCCTACCGCTATCATTGCCGACGACGAAAGACTGATGCGCGACCTGCTGCGCACCCGATTGTCCCAGGTGTGGCCGGATCTCGAGATCATCGGCGAAGCGAAGAACGGCGACGAGGCCGTGCAACTCGTCGACGACCTGAAGCCCGACCTGACCTTCCTCGACATCCGCATGCCGGGCAAGACGGGCATGGAAGCGGCGCGCGACATCGGCGACGCCAGCCAGGTCGTGTTCGTCACCGCATACGACCAGTACGCCGTGGAAGCGTTCGAGCGGGGCGCCATCGACTACGTGCTGAAACCGCCCGAGCCCGAGCGCCTCAAGATCACCGTCGAGCGCCTGAAGGAACGCCTGGCGACGCCCGCGCAGGCGGCCACCGCGTCCGTCAACGTCAGCGACACGGTGACCGCGATGCTGTCCCAGCTCGCCGAAAAGATCGCGGCGCCGAAGCCGAAATACCTGCAATGGATCCAGGCCAGCATCGGCCAGGACCTGCGCATGATCCCGGTCGAGGAAATCCTGTTTTTCCGTTCCGACGAAAAATATACCTGCGTTCAAACGGAGAAATTCGAAGCACTGATCCGCAAGCCGGTGCGCGACCTGGCCGAAGAACTCGATCCGTCGCTGTTCTGGCAGATCCACCGCGCCACGCTCGTGAACGTCAACGCCATCGAAGGCGTGACGCGCGACATCCGTGGCCGCCACTTGGTGCTGATCAAGGGCCGCTCGGAAAAACTGGAAGTCAGCCGCAGCTTCCTGCACCTCTTCAAGCAGATGTAAGTCAAGCCAGCAGTTTGCACGGCGGGTAAGGTAGATGCCAGATCCGCACAGCGGGTTGTTTTCTATCAAGCAAGTTGAATGAAACGCCCGCGCCGCCCCCGCGCTTCCGGCAGGACCGCAACCTGGCTTCTGGCCGGGTTCGCGGCCGGCTATTGGCTGGGCCGGCGCTTCCGACAGGAGCCCGACACCGTGCAGGCCAGCCGCCAGATCGTCAACCACGTCAGCGAAGCCATCATTTCCGCCGACCAGTCGAACACCATCGTCATGGCCAATCCGGCCGCGGCAGCCCTGTTCGGCACGAGCGTCGAGCAAATGGTGGGGAGTCCGCTGGGACGCTACATCGAGCCGCCGAACGCGGACGTCGACGAACCCGTGGACTATTTCCGCCCCGGCAGCGGCCGCGCGGGCCGCCGCGCCACCGACTACACGGTCATGGGCCTGCGCGGGGATGGTGAACGCTTCCCCATCGAGGGTTCCATTTCACGCACCAACGGCAACGCACCGTTCTACACGGTCGTCATGCGCGACGTCAGCGACCGCCGCCGCGTGCAGGAAAAACTCACGCGCTCGCACGACCAGCTGCGCCAGCTGTCCGCCGCGCTGCAGACCATCCGCGAGGAAGAGCGCACCCACATCGCGCGCGAACTGCACGACGACCTCGGCCAGCTGCTCGCATCGCTGCGCATGGACCTCACCCTGCTGCAACACGCCGACGGCACGCCCAGCGAAAGCCTGCGGCTGATGCGCGGCATGGAAGACAATCTGCTGACCGCGATCACGTCGCTGCGCCGCATCGCCACCAACCTGCGTCCGCGCGCGCTCGACGAAGGCGGCCTGTATTTCGCGCTGCAGGGCCTGCGCGACGATTTCATCGAACGCTACGCGATCCCCACCACCCTGCTGGCCGACGAGGCCGAGCTGCGCCTGGACGACACGGCCAGCACGGCCATCTTCCGCATCGTGCAGGAAGCGCTGACGAACATCGCCCGCCATGCGCAGGCCACCCGCGTCATGATGAATCTGTTCCGGCTGAACAGCGACCTGCTCATCACGATCCGCGACGATGGCCGCGGGATCCGTCCGCAAGACATGGAAAAGGCGGAATCCCTGGGCCTGATCGGCATGCGCGAACGGGTCTGGGCGATGAAGGGCGAGATCTCGATCGGCGCCGACGAGCCGCACGGCACCCGTATCGACATCGTGCTGCCGCTGCACGATCACCTCGTGTAACCCTGTCGTCACACATTGATGACAACAGAAGTGAAAGTAAGCGTGGTAATTTCGCAACATTTCACTGTGTCATCAAATCGACATATCGCTTCGATAAGATGCCTGCCAATCAAGCAATAGACCACATTGTTTGAATCGTCCGACATCTTATTGGAGAATCCTGAATGCAAGTCAAACGCCTGGCCGCAGCCGTGGTCGCCCTCACCCCCCTGTTCGCCGCCGCCCAGACCAACGTGACCCTGTACGGTGTCGTCGACGCCGCCATCGAGTCCGGCGACGCCGGCAATCCGGACGGCCGCCACACCAACGTCCAGTCGGGCAACCAGTCGGGCAGCCGCTTCGGCTTCCGCGGTTCGGAAGACCTGGGCAACGGCCTGAAGGCCATCTTCAACCTGGAAGCGGGCGTTGCCGTCGACACCGGCGCGCAGGATTCCTCCGGCCTGTTCCAGCGCCGCGCCGTCGTCGGTCTGGAAGGCGCCTTCGGTACCCTGACGCTGGGCCGCGAATACTCGCCGATCGCCGTCGTGGCCGGCGCCTCCGACGAATTCGGCCAGGGCTTCTACGGCACCAACCTGTCGGCCTTCGGTTCGGGCAAGGTAACCCGCCGCCTGGCCAACTCGGTCAACTACAAGAGCGCGTCGTTCAACGGCTTCGACCTGCTGGCCACGTATTCCGCCGGCGAAAAAACCACGGGTCCGTCGGGCGACCTGAAAGGCATCGGTGCCGAATACAAGATGGGCGGTCTGTACCTGGGCGCCGCCTACCACACGCTGAAGCGCGTTTCGTCGGGCAACGACAAGGAATACGGCGCGGGCGCCGCCTACACGTTCGCCGACGTCGGCGGCCTGGAGATCAAGGCCAACTACCTGTCGGCCGATCCGGACGGCGCGAACAACAAGTTCAAGCAGTACAACCTGGGCGCCGGCTACCCGTTCGGCCCGAGCAAGGTCTACGTGAACCTGCAGCAGAACAAGCTGGAAAACGGCGCCAAGGGCAATGCCTGGGCACTGGCCTACAGCTACTCGCTGTCGAAGCGCACGAACCTGTACGCGTCGTACGCCAACATGAACAACAACGGCCTGGCCACCTTCGGCCTGAACTCGGGTTCGAACAACCTGACCCCGGCCGCGACGTCGCTGGGTGGCGATCCGTCGGTGTTCACCGTCGGCATGCGCCACTCGTTCTAAGTACGCCGTCATTCGCGTGGGCACCCGTGCCCACGCGTCATTTCAGCCGGCAGGTCAACAACCAGTAATACGTCAGGCGCTCGATGCGGATCTCCCTCACCTCGCCGCCCAGCCGCTTGCGCAGCGCGCTGTCGGCCGGATAATTCTTCGGCAACTCGAACCGCTCGCCGTCCGGCGCCGCGACGATTTCATACGTATTGCCTTGCGCATCCGTGCGCGCGATCGTCGTGCTGCTGCCCTCGACGTAGGCGTCGTCCAGCAGGATCAGGGAAACGTCGTGGCCGAGCCTCGCGCGCAGCTGGGCCAGCAGCGCATCCTGCTCGTCGCGCTTCAGGTGCGACCACCAGAAACCGATGAACACGCAAGTAAACGTACCCAGGTCCTCGGGCAGATCGAGGCCGTCCACCTTGCGGAACGCGACCTTGCCCTCTGGGAAGCGGCGCGTCTGGGCCCGGGCGAGCATGGCGTCGAGGATATCGGTGGCCAGCACCTTGTCGGCGTTCGCCGCGATCACTTCCGTCCAGTAGCCGGTGCCGCAGGCCAGTTCCAGCACGGTCTGCCCGCGTACCAGTTGCGCGATGCGTTCGCGTACCTTCGATAAGTCGTTGGCGCGTTCCGCCCGCGACAGCGCGGCGTCGGCCGCCTGCGTGCTGCTCGCGTAGTAACGCGCGACGGGGTCATTCTGTCGATTCATGGTATTAAAGCTCGTAATTTTCACTGGTGCCGCGCATGGCGGACTCGACCATCTTGCGGTTGAGCGTGGGGGCCAGCAGCTCGATGAACGTATAAATATAGCTGCGCAGATAGGCGCCCTGCTTGACGGCCACGCGCGATATGTTCATGCCGAACAGATGGCCCACGGGAATCGCGCGCAGGTTGCGGTCGCGTTCCTGGTCGAAGGCCATGCCGGCGATGATGCCGATCCCCATGCCCAACTCCACGTACGTCTTGATGACGTCGGCGTCGATCGCTTCCAGCAGGACGTCCGGCTTGAGATTGCGCAGTTCGAACGCATGGTCGATCTTGCTACGGCCCGCGAAGGCGGCGTCGTACGTGATCAGCGGGTAGCCCGCGATCTCTTCCAGCGAGATCGCCTTCGATTTCGTCAGCGGGTGCTCGTGCGGCACGACGAGGACGTGTTCCCATTGATAACACGGCAAGGTGATCAGCCCGTCGACCGCCGCGATCGATTCCGTCGCGATGGCGAGATCGGCCTGGTCGTTCTTGACCATGTCGGCGATCTGGCGCGGGTTGCCTTGCAATAAAGACAACCTGACTTTCGGGAAGCGCTGCATGAACGCCTGCACGACCTTCGGCAGCATGTAGCGCGCCTGCGTGTGCGTGGTGGCGATGGTGAAGCTGCCGCTGTCCTGGGCGGCGTATTCCTTGCCGATGCGCTTGAGGCTGTCGATCTCCTGCATGATCAGCTCGACCGATTGCAGGACGAGGCGGCCCGGTTCCGTCAGGCCGCGGATGCGCTTGCCGTGGCGGGTGAAGATGTCGACCCCGAGCTCCTCTTCCAGCTCGATGATGGCTTTCGACACCCCGGGTTGCGACGTGAACAACGCCTTGGCGGCGTCGGTCAGGTTGTAGTTCTGGCGGACCGCTTCGCGCACGAAACGTAGTTGGTGTAGGTTCATTGCCCTTATCTTGTCAATCTGATGCCGCATTTTACAAGGATGCTTATACCGCAGGCTCATATAAGCAAATAAATTCTCCGTCGTTTGGAATATAGCTGGATTTTATTAATATTCGGGATAGTTTGGGTCAGGATTGGCCCGCCCCCTTAGGAATCTTGCCCATGTACCGTTACGACCAATACGACCATCTCATCGTACGTGAACGCATCGCCCAGTACCGCGACCAGGTACGGCGCCGTCTCGCCGACGAGCTGACCGAAGAAGAATTCCTGCCGCTGCGCTTGCAGAACGGCCTGTACATGCAGCGTCATGCCTACATGCTGCGCATCGCCGTGCCGTACGGCCTGCTGTCGACGGCGCAGATGCGCATGTTCGCCCACATCGCCCGCAAGTACGACCGCGGCTATGGCCACTTCACGACGCGCCAGAACATCCAGTTCAACTGGATCGAGCTGGAACAGACCCCGGACATCCTGACCGACCTGGCCTCGGTCGAAATGCACGCGATCCAGACGTCGGGCAATTGCATCCGTAACACGACGACGGACGAATTCGCCGGTGTCGCCGCCGACGAGATCGTCGATGCGCGCCCATACGCGGAAATCATCCGCCAGTGGAGCACGTTCCACCCCGAGTTCATCGCCCTGCCCCGCAAGTTCAAGATCGCGATCAATGGCGCCGTGGAAGACCGCGCCGCGATCGCCGTCCACGACATCGGCCTGACCGCCGTGCGCAACGACGCCGGTGAAGTCGGCTTCAAGTTCATGGTGGGGGGTGGTCTCGGCCGTACGCCGATCCTGGGCAGCGTGATCAACGACTTCGTGCCCTGGCAGCACCTGCTGACGTACACGGAAGCGATCATGCGCGTGTACAACCAGTTCGGCCGCCGCGACAACAAGTACAAGGCCCGCATCAAGATTCTGGTAAAAGCCGTGGGCGCCGAGGAATTCGCGCGCATGGTCGAGGCGGAATTCGCCGACCTGAAGGATGGTCCGGAAACACTGACCCGCGAGGAAGTCGAACGCGTGGCGCAATGGTTCAATCCGAAGCCCTACCTGACCCTGCCCAGCATCGATCCCCGTGCGGAGCATGCCGACAACAAGGCGTTCGCCAACTGGCTGCAGCGCAACGTCAAGCCGCACAAGGTGCCGGGCTATGCGTCCGTCGTGCTGTCGCTGAAGAAAACCGGCGTGCCGCCGGGCGACGCGACCGCCGAGCAGATGGATTTCGTGGCCGAGCTGGCCGACAAGTACAGCTTCGGCGAACTGCGTGTGACGCACGAGCAGAACCTCGTGCTGGCCGACGTCGAGCAGGCCAAGCTGTTCGAGATCTGGCAGCAGGCGAAGGCCCGCGGCCTCGCGACGCCGAACATCGGCCTGTTGACCGACATGATCTCGTGCCCGGGCGGCGACTACTGCTCGCTGGCGAACGCGAAGTCGATCCCGATCGCGGCCGCCATCGCCGAGCGTTTCGACAACCTGGACTTCCAGCACGACATCGGCGACATCGAACTGAACATCTCGGGCTGCATCAACGCCTGCGGCCACCACCACGTGGGCCACATCGGCGTGCTGGGCGTGGACAAGGACGGTTCCGAGTGGTATCAGGTATCGATCGGCGGCGCACAGGGCAACGAGTCGGCCATCGGCAAGATCATCGGCCCGTCGTTCTCCGCACCGCAGATGCCGGAAGTCATCGGCCGCCTGCTCGAGGTTTATGTGAAGAATCGCGTCGAGGGCGAACGCTTCGTCGACGTGGCGCAGCGCCTCGGTGTCGCGCCGTTCAAGGAACATGTGTATGCCACGCCGATCCCGGCCGGCGCATTGGTTGGGGAAGACGAATATGCCTAATTTCGAATTGCACTCGCACAAGCAGATCATCAAGCACCGCGAGGTGGTGGATGACGATTGGAGCGTCCTGAAACTCGTCGAAGACGGCACCCCGGAAACCGTTGAAGTCCCGGCCGGCAAGATCATCGTCCCGGTCAAGGTCTGGCTGGCGCAGCGCGAACAGCTGCTGGGCCGCGCGGAGCGTCGGGAACTGGGCATCTGGTTCGCATCGGACGAGCTGGCCACGACGGTCAAGGACGACCTCGACAAGTTCGCCGTCGTCGCCGTCGACTTCCCGAAATTCAGCGACGGCCGCGGCTACTCGATCGCCTACAACCTGCGCAAGCGCCTGGGCTACCAGGGCGAGCTGCGCGCGATCGGCGACGTGCTGCGCGACCAGCTGTTCCAGATGGTCCGCTGCGGCTTCAATGCCTATGCGACGCGCCAGGACCGCAACATCCATGACGCACTGAAAGGCCTGACGGTATTCTCGGAAACGTACCAGGCGGCGGTCGACAACCCGCTGCCGCTGTTCCGCCGCCACGAGCGCGGCGCGTTGCCCGAGCACAGCGACGTCGGCGCCGGCATCTGACGATCAAACAAGGAAACCCATGAGCGACCTGAACGCGCGGGTGAATGAAACCCGCGGCATCCTGGAGCGCATTGCGCGCGATTTTTCGCCTGCCGTGTTCGCTTCCAGCCTGGCGGCCGAGGACATGGTCCTCACCGACCTGATCTTGAAGGCCGGCCTGCCGATCACCATCTTCTCGCTGGAGACCGGCCGCCTGCACAAGGAAACCCTGGCCATGATCGACAAGGTCAAGGCCCACTACGGCTACGACATCGTCGTGATGCGTCCGAAGCAGGAACTGGTCGACGAATACGTGAGCAAAAACGGCCTGAACGCGTTCTACGACAGCGTCGAGATGCGCAAGGGCTGCTGCTACGTGCGCAAGGTCGAACCGCTGGGCCGCGCGCTCGCCGGCAACAAGGCATGGATCACGGGCCAGCGCCGCGCGCAGTCGACGACGCGCAGCGACCTGCCGGTGCAGGAAGACGATACGGCGCACGGCCTGGCCAAGTTCAATCCGCTGGCCGACTGGAGCGAAGAGGACGTGTGGGAATACATCCGCGCCAATAACGTGCCGTACAACGACCTGCACGACCGCGGCTACCCGTCGATCGGCTGCGAACCCTGCACCCGCGCGATCCAGCCGGGCGAGGACGTGCGCGCCGGCCGCTGGTGGTGGGAAAACGCCGACTCCAAGGAATGCGGATTGCACCTCGTGGACGGCAAGCTCATTCGAATCAAATCCGTAGCCCCGGCCTAATTGGCCAATCAAGACATCACAGGCTCAGCAAAATGACGACTTTTAGTGACACCCCGCTCGCCCTCAGCGACGTGAATGCGCGCCACCTGGACGCGCTCGAATCCGAAGCCATCCACATCCTGCGCGAAGTCGCGGCGGAATGCTCGAACCCCGCGCTGCTGTTCTCGGGCGGCAAGGACTCCGTCGTGCTGCTGCGCCTGGCCGAGAAGGCGTTCCGTCCGGGTAAATTCCCGTTCCCGCTCGTCCACATCGACACGGGCCACAACTTCGACGAAGTGATCCAGTTCCGCGACGCGCGCGTGGCCGAACTGGGCGAGCGCCTGATCGTCGGTTCCGTCGAGGACTCGATCAAGAAAGGTACCGTCCGCCTGCGCAACCCGCAGACGGATTCGCGCAACGCGGCCCAGGCCGTCACGCTGCTGGAAACGATCGCCGAATACGGCTTCGACGCCTGCATCGGCGGCGCCCGCCGCGACGAAGAAAAGGCGCGCGCGAAAGAGCGTATCTTCTCGTTCCGCGACGAATTCGGCCAGTGGGACCCGAAGGCCCAGCGTCCGGAACTGTGGGACCTGTATAACACCCGCGTCCACCCGGGCGAGAACATGCGCGTGTTCCCGATCTCGAACTGGACCGAGCTCGACGTCTGGCAATACATCGCCCGCGAAAAACTGGCCCTGCCGCCGATCTATTTCGCGCACGAGCGCCAGGTGATCCCGCGTAACGGCCTGCTGGTGCCGCTGACGCCGCTGACGCCGGCCCGCGACGGCGAGGAAGTCGAGACACGCGTCGTCCGTTTCCGCACCGTGGGCGATATCTCGTGCACGTGCCCGGTTGCATCGGATGCGTCGACCGTCGACGCCATCATCGCCGAGACGGCGATCACCCAGATCACCGAGCGCGGCGCGACCCGCATGGACGACCAGACGTCGGAAGCCTCGATGGAAAAGCGCAAGAAACAAGGATATTTCTGATGAACGCCCTGAACGACAACCTGAACCACGATAACGACCAGAGCGGCCAGGCCGGTCTGCTGCGCTTCATCACCGCCGGCTCCGTCGACGACGGCAAGAGCACCTTGATCGGCCGCCTGCTGTTCGACAGCAAGGGCATCTTCGCCGACCAGCTGGCCGCCGTGTCGCGCTCCAAGCACAAGCGCACCGTGGGCGACACGATCGACCTGTCGCTGCTGACGGACGGCCTGGAAGCCGAGCGCGAGCAAGGCATCACGATCGACGTCGCGTACCGCTATTTCGCCACGCCGAAGCGCAAGTTCATCATCGCCGACACGCCGGGCCACGAACAGTACACCCGCAACATGGTGACGGGCGCGTCGACCGCGGACGCCGTCATCATCCTGGTCGACGTGTCGAAGGTGAAGCTGGGCGATGACGGCTCGGTGGAGCTGCTGGTGCAGACGAAGCGCCACTCGACCATCGCCAAGCTGCTCCAGATCGAGCACGTGATCGTCGCCGTCAACAAGATGGACCTCGTGAACTACGACCGCACCGTGTACGACCGCATCGTCGCGGAATACACGAAGTTCGCGGACACGCTGGGCCTGAAGGACATCACCGCGATCCCGCTGTCGGCACTCGCGGGCGACAACGTCGTCGAGCGCGGCGACAACATGACCTGGTACGAAGGCCCGACCTTGATCGAACTGCTGGAAGGCCTGTCGGTCTACGACGAGACGCACGCCGCCCCGTTCCGCTTCCCGGTGCAGCTGGTCGCGCGCCACAACGGCCACGAAGCCAACGACCTGCGCGGCTACATGGGGCGCATCGAGTCGGGCAAGGTTGCCGTGGGCGACAAGCTCGTCGTGCAGCCGTCCGGCCACAGCGCGACCGTGAAGGAAATCCTGACGTTCGACGGCCCGCTGCAGCAAGCGGTCGCCGGCCAGTCGGTCACCATCACGTTGAACGAGCACGTGGACATCTCGCGCGGCGACGTGCTGGCCCCGGCCGAGCAACCGGCCACCTTGCTGAAGCAGGTGAAAGCGGATGTGTGCTGGATGTCCGACGAGCCCCTGGACGTGCGCCGCAAGTACTGGATCAAGCACGGCACGCGCCAGACGATGGCCAAGGTGAAGGCGATCGATTCCGTCCTGGACGTCAACACGCAGACGCGCCGCGCCGTCGACAACCCGGCCGAAGGCCTGAAGCTGAACGACATCGCGCGGATCGAACTGACCGTGCAGCAGCCGCTGGCCGCCGACGCCTACGATGCGATCCGCGCAACGGGTGCCTTCATCCTCATCGATGAAGTTACCCATCAAACGGTCGCAGCAGGTATGATCCGTATTTAAGCAGTGGGACCTCGATAAACCTACTGCGCGTCGGATTTTCGTCCTGCGATGCTCGCCGTACCGTTAGTACGGCTGCGCTTCTCGGACGAAACTCCTTCCGCTCGCTACGGTTTCTCGAGGCCCTGATGCGATGTAAAAGTCTTAATAACACCTTTAGTACCAAGGGATCGTATGGCTGGGCTGGGAAAAGTTTATCTGGTTGGAGCCGGTCCCGGCGCTGCTGATCTCATTACCGTTCGCGGGGCGCGCCTGCTCGGGGAGGCGGAGGTCGTGCTGTACGACGCCCTCGTCACTCCCGAGATGCTGGCCCTGTGCAGGCAGGCCGAGCTGATTCCGGTCGGCAAGCGCTCCGGTCAGCGCTCCACGGCGCAAACCGTCATCAATGAAAAACTCGTCGATGCCGCACAGCGCTACCAGCGCGTCGTGCGCCTGAAGGGCGGTGATCCGATGCTGTTCGGCCGCGCCGACGAAGAACTCCGCGCCCTCGAGGAAGCGGGCATCGAGGTCGAAGTCGTCCCCGGCATCACT
The DNA here is from genome assembly GCF_047302885.1 of Massilia sp. CT11-137. NCBI lineage: Bacteria > Pseudomonadati > Pseudomonadota > Betaproteobacteria > Burkholderiales > Oxalobacteraceae > Massilia > Massilia sp. CT11-137. Next base: position 1,649,206 of record NZ_JBKYMP010000002.1, on the reverse strand, counting down.
ACGGCCGTCGCCGCCGCCGCGGCCACGCTGCAGCCGCTGACCAAGCGCGGCGTGGCGCGCAGCGTCGCGTTCTTCACGTCCAGCACGGCCCCGGACGAGCCGGATCATCCTGCGCTGCCGGAAACCGATACCCTCGTCCAGTACATGGGCGGCCGCGAAGCCGCGGCCACGGCGGAACGCCTGCTGGCCGAAGGCCGCCGGCCGGACCTGCCCGTCGTCGTCGTGGAAAACTGCAGCCGCGCGGACCAGCGCGTGCGCCGCCTGACACTGGCCGACCTGGCGCACGGTCTCGAGGTGGCGCACGGTCCCGTGCTCGTCATGATCGGCGAGGCGATGGGACACCGGCCGCACCAGACCATCTGATGCGTGCCGTCGCCCCCGGACTTGCCGTCCGCCTTGGCGGGCGGGCCCCCCCCCAAGGTTTACGCGCTATCGTAATGCATGCAAAATGGGGCTCCCGCCTCCGCGGCAACGACGCTTGGGTGGCTTATTCCGCCCGCGCCTCCAGCTCGGCCTCGAGCCGCTGCGCGGCCGCATGCGTATCCACCGCGATGCGGTTCAGGCGCGCCAGCGCCGCCGCCAGCCGCGTCCCGCACTCTCCCCCGCATTCGCGCACATGCCAGACCGCGAGGTCGCAGCGCATGCGCGCCAGTTCCGCGCGCAGGCCGGCCAGCATGCGCCGTAATGCGCCATCCGCATCGGATACCGGACCGCCTGGTGCTCCGGCGCCCGTCAGATGGTCCTGCATGCCGGCGATGCGCGCGTGCATGCGCTGCAGGCGGCCGGCGATGCGGTCGAGGCGGCGGGCGCAGCGCAGTTCCACCCATGCACGCGGCATGGGAGGCAGCTGAGGCAGGACCGCGCGCAGGCGGGCGAACAGGGCGGTGAGCTTGGCGGACATCGAAGCAGTGTGGCGCTCCCCTCGCCGATCGCCATGATGCGCGACAAACTTACGTCGACTCAGCCCCAGTGCAGGTAGTCGATGCCGTTCTGGATGCTGCCGATGACCTGCACCTGGTTTTCCGTGCTCTCGCTGAATCCGACGAGGACGTCGGCGCGCGACGTCGAATGCAGGGCATCCGTCCAGAACGCGTAGCCGGCGGCGTCCGGCGCGCGGTGCAGCACGTTCTGGTACAGGGCTTCCACGAATTGCGCATCGCTCACGTGGGTGCCGTACAGCTTGCCGAACTCGGCGCTGCCGATGAAGCCGGAGGCGGCCTGCGCCAGCGGCGTGCCCTTGTCCAGCGCATCGATCCAGAAGCCGAGGCCGGTCTTGTCCGGCGTGCGGCCCAGCGCGGCCTGGTACAGGCGGTACGCTTCGCCCGCATTGCCGTTCACGTCCAGCGCCACCATGCCGTCGCCGAACTGGAGGCGCTCGACGCCCGTCAGCGTCGCGTGGTTGCCGACGGCATCCTTCACGGACACGACACCGTTGTCCGCGACGACGGTCGCCCCGGCGCGCGCGGTCGTGTAGGCGAGCGTGTCGACGCCGGCGGTTCCCGTCACCTTGCTGTCGCCCGCCACGGCCCGCAGCACGTGGGCATTGCCGTTGAACGCGACGTTGGCCATCTTCTGCGCCCCCGAACCCGACAGGGTGCCGCCGGCCGGCGCCACGTAATCGATGCCGTTCCCGATGCTGGTGGCGACCTGGGCCTTGTTCTCGGCGCTCTCGCTGAAACCGGTGAGGACGTCCGCGCGCGACGTCGAATGCAGGGCGTCCGTCCAGAATGCGTAACCGGCGGCGTCCGGCGCGCGGTGCAGCACGTTCTGGTACAGGGCATCCACGAACTGCGCGTCGCTCACGTTGCCGCCGTACAGCTTGGCGAACTCGGCGCTGCCGATGAAACCGGAGGCGGCCTGCGCCAGCGGCGTGCCCTTGTCCAGCGCGTCGATCCAGAAGCCGAGGCCCGTCTTGTCCGGCGTGCGCGCAAACGCGGCCTGGTACAGGCGGTATGCCGCGCCCGCGCTGCCGTTCACGTCCAGCGCCACCACGCCGTCGCTGAACTGGATGCGCTCGACGCCCGCCAGCGTCGCGTGGTTGCCGACGGCGTCCGTCACGGACACCGCGCCGTCGGTGGCGACGATGGTCGCGCCGGCGCGCGCGGTCGTGTACACGAGCGTGTCGACGCCGGACGTCCCCGTCACCTTGCTCTCGCCCGCCACGGCCGCCAGCACGTGCGTACTGTTGGTCATGGCGACGCTGGCCACTTTCGACAGCGCCGCTGACGTGCCGGCGGCCGGAGGACTCGCCACGGGCGCAGGTGCAGGTGCAGGTGCAGGTGCAGGTGCAGGTGCAGGTGCAGGTGCAGGTGCAGGTGCAGGTGCAGGTGCAGGTGCCGGCGCGGGCACATCCTGGACGCCGGCCGTGGGCACGCCCGCGGGCGCCGCGGCCGGGGCGACGCCCGGCAGCACGCGCATCTCGACACTGGCCGTGCCGGACGCACCCGTATCGATCCACGCGCCGGCAAAGCCGCCGCCGGCCAGCGCGGTCACGTCCGCGCTGGCCTGGTCGCCGCTGCGCAGCTGGCTGATGCCGAATTCCTGGCTGTCGATGGCGTTGCCGTCCCCGTCGAACCGGCGGCCGAAAATACCATTGCCGTCGCCGTCCGCGCCCTGCCACGCGACGAGGAAGGATCCGTCGGACAGGGCCGCGACGTCGGCATCGTCATGCCCGCCGCCCGACGCCACGTTGGCCTGCGTGACGGCGCCCACGGCATGGCCGGCGGCGTCGAAGCGCTGGAAGAAGATGTCGCTGTTCGCGAAGCCCCACGGGTCGTTGACATAGCTGTCCCACGCGACGACGAAGCCGCCGCCCGCGAGCGCCGCCACGTGCGGCAGCGGCGCGGCCGTCGTCGTACTGGCCGCGTAGCCGTCGCCGCTCGCGACGAACACGGACGCCGGTGCGCGGCTCAACGCGGCGTAGACGTTGCCGTCGTTGATCTCCCCCCACGACACGACGTAGCCGCCATCCGCGAGCGCGGCCAGCGCCGGGCTGTAGGCCGAACCGAGGGCGTTGTAAACCTGCTGCGCGCCGGCGGGGGTGCCGTCCGCGGCGGCCTGCTGCACGTGCACGGCGGCGCCGCTGCGCCAGCCGACGGCGAACGAGCCGTCGGCGAGCGTCGCCACGGCCGGCATGGCGGCATCGCCGGACGCCCCCGTGTCGAGCACGTGCCCGGCGCCCGCGCTGCCGCCGGCGTCGACGACGCGATACGCGATCTTGTTCGCGCCGCCGTCGTTCAGCGTGTACGCGACGACGAAGCGCCCGCCGGCCAGCGCGGCGACGGCCGGCTGGCCTTCGGCGCCGGCATCGCCATTCGGCGTGAGCGCGAACGCGGCGCCCAGCGGATTGCCCGCCGCGTCGCGCAGCTGCGCCCACAGGCCCGCGCCCTGGCCCTGCCAGACGGCGACGACGCCGCCGCCCGCCAGGGTGGCCAGCGCCGGGGCGGAGGTCCACGCGTCCAGCGCGGCGCCGGCTTTCGATTCGTTGGCGAAGCCGGGCAGGCCGTCCGTCGCGCCGTCTTCCACCGCATACGTGAGGACCTGCGTGACGCCCGTGTTCGGGAGCGGGCTGCCGTTGGCGTCGACCTGGTAGCGGTCGTAGTAGTGCACGGTCACCGCGGCCGACAGGCCGCCGGCCGGCAACTGGCTCGCGTCGGCGACCACCAGCCGGGCAGCCGTGTCGACGGCGGGGTTGTAGCTGATGCCGAACAGGCCCGCTTGCGACTGGCTCTCGATCACCCAGCGGCCGCCCGTCAGGTCGCCCGTGTCGATCCCGGCCACGACGTCGACGATGTCGCCCGCGTGCGCGGTCGTGAACACGATGCCGCCGCCGCCGACGATGCCCACGGGCTGGCTGTCCGGGAACACGGTGTCCTCGGCCGTGACGACGCTGCCGTCCGCCAGCTTGTAGTGGACGCCGAACGTGTCCGGCGTCGTTCCATCGCCGGCCAGGCGGTCCTGGAACCGCCACAGCGTGCCGGCCGTGGCCACGTACGCGCCCTGGCCGTCGACCGGCATCGTGTAGGCGAGCCACGTCCGGCCGTAGTCCTGGCTGTACTGCATGTCGCCGCGGGCGAATGCCTGGCCCAGGCTGCTGGCCGCGTCGAAGGCGACGGCGGTGACGGCGGAAGCCGGGGCGCCGGCATAGCTCCAGGCCGGGCTGGCCTGGCCCGGACGGACGTAGTGGGAGGTCGTGGGAGTGGTCATGGCGTCGGTATCGATGGCGGGTGGCTGGGAGCGTCGCTACCCCAGTCGCATATGATTCCCTATGGAAAACTTAAATTCAATGAGGAAATTGCTTTTCGAGAGTAAAGACGCGCGTAAACCAACGGAACATGTCTACTGAGGCAATCGAATTGCCAAGAATAAATTCAACGGTGACAACACAGATAGCGAACCCGCCAGCTTGCCGAATCGGCCATGCCCGTGAGCAGTTATAATCTTTGGAGCAACAGTCTGGCATTCCCCCGCACCTGCTTCCCAGCGCCCTTTGCGAGCCGTCCTGTTCATGGCTTCACACGATTTACCGATACACCTGAAGGATCAACATGCGTTTTCTGAATCGCTGTACCGCATTCCTGCGGCACGAGCGCGCACCCGTGCTCATGTCGATGCTCGTCCCTGTCCTGTTCGGCCTGCTCTCCGTGTGGCTGGGCCAGGATGAAAACTGGGACCTGCGCAATTACCACTGGTACAACCCCTACGCCTTGTTCAACGACCGGCTGCACGTCGACATGGCGGCCGGGAATTGGCAAAGCTATTTCAATCCGGCGATCGACGTCCCCTATTACCTGCTGAACCAGTGGCTGCCGGGCCGGGCCGTCGGGTTCGTGATGGGATTCGTCCATGGACTCAACTTCATCCTGCTGCTGACGCTCGCGCGCCTCATGCTGCCCCGGGACAAGGCCGACAACCGCCTGTGCATCCTGTTGGCCCTCGCGGGCATGTGCGGCCCCAGCTTCCTGTCGCAGGTCGGCAATACGATGGGCGACAACCTGAGCGCCCTGTTCATCCTGGCCTCCCTGTGCATCGTCATGCGCGGCTGGGACCGGTTACAGGCCCTGTCGAACGGCGCCGTCGCCACGCTGGTGCTGGCGGGCCTCGTGATGGGACTGGGCGCCGGGCTGAAGCTCACCAATGCGTCGTATGCGCTGGCGCTGTGCGTCGCGCTGCTGGCGGTGCCCGCCACGTTCGGGCGCGGGATCGCGGCGGCGTTCACGTACGGGTGCGGCACGCTGGCCGGTGTCGCGATCGCGGCCGGGCCGTGGTGGTGGCGGATGTGGAAGACGTTCGGCAATCCGCTGTTCCCGCAATTTAACAGCATCTTCAAGAGCCCCCTGGCGCAGCAGGTCGCCGTCATGGACACCGATCACCTGCCGCACGGCGCGCTGGAAGCCCTGTTCTGGCCGTTCGTGTTCAGCCGCCAGTTCGCCCGCGTCTCGGAACTGCCGTTCAAGCAGGCGATCGTGCCGCTGCTGTACGCGCTGGCCCTCGCGTTCGTCGCGCGCTGGCTGTACGACACGGTGCGCGGCGGCGCGCCGGCCGAGCGCCTGGCGCCGCGTGCGCGCTTCCTGCTGCTGTTCGGGCTCGTCGGCTATCTCGTGTGGCTGAAGCTGTTCAGCATCTACCGCTACCTGGTGCCCATCGAATTGCTGGGACCGCTGATGGTGTGGGTGCTGGTCCCGCGCCTGACCGGGCCGCGCGTCGGCCCGTACCTGGCCGGCGCCATGCTGCTGTTCACGTCGCTCTACGTCTATCCGTTCATCACGTGGGGGCACGCCGGCTGGGCCGAAAAGAGTTTCAGCGCGCAGCTGCCGCCGATGGAACATCCGGAGTCGACGCTCGTCTTCACCGCGCACGGCGATCCGCCGATGGGTTGGGTCTCGACCTTCGTCCCGCGCGAGGTGCGCGTCATTTCGCTCGGCGCCGGCTTCCCGGAGTCGCCCGCCTACCTCGAGCGAATCCAGTCCGTGATCGCGAGCCGGCCCGGTCCGCATTACGCGATGCTGGCCGCCGATCCCCGCGACCAGGTCGAGAAGGACGAGGCCGTGGTCAAGGCGGCCACGCAGAACCTGGCCCGCTATGGCTTGACGCTCGACCCCGCCGGCTGCAAGCGTTATCCGGCGGCGATCGGCACGACCCCGTCGCCGGTCCTGATGTGTCCGGTGACGGTCAACAAGTAAGACTCAGGCGGCGTCCGCCCCGGCACAGTAGGCGGCCATCGCCGCCAGCACGCCGGGGTCCTCGCCGATGGCGGGGACGGTGCGGAACGTCACCTGCGGATGGGTGGCGCGCAGTTGCTCCAGCAGCAGCGGCAGGTCGCGCAGCAGGTGGCCGCCCTGCCCCAGGAACACGGGGACGATGGTGATGTCGCGCGCGCCGAGCGCCACCTGGGCGCCCACTTCGTCCGGCAGGCTCGGCGTCATCAGTTCGAGGAACGCCAGCGACACCGCGCAGTCCGGGCGCTGCGCCGCGGTGAGGTCGCGCAGGCGCCGGAACGGCGCGGCCCAGGCGGCGGCACGGGCGCCGTGGGCGAACAATACGAGTGCTTTTTCCATCAGTGTCTCTCCACCCAGCGCAGGGCCCCGATCGCCAGCAGCAGGAACAGCAGGCTGGGCGCGGCGGCCGTCACGAAGGCCGGCCAGGTCGACAACATGCCCACGTGCGAAAACAACGAGTTAATCAACAGGAAGCTCACGCCGATCATGATGCCGATGAAGATCTTCAGGCTCACGCCGCCGCTGCGCGTGTGCAGGTAGCCGAACGGCAGCGCGAGCGCCATCAGCACGAAGATCGACAGCGGGTCGAACAGCTTCTTCCAGAATGCGATCTTGAAGCGCTCCGTCTCCTGGCGGTTCTCCGCCAGGTGGCGCGTGTACACGGCCAGCTCGTTCGCGGACATCCGCTCCGGATCGGAGCGCGACACCGACAGGATCTTGGGCGTGATCTCGGACACGAGGTCCAGGCTCGCGACCTTGCGCGTGGAGACGGACGCCGAGTCCTGGCCGTACGTGCTCTGGATGGTCTGGCCGGCAGGAATCGGCGTGCCCGGCGCGGGCAGTTCGCGGCTATTCGAAAACAGGGTCTCGGTGACGTCGTTCAGGCGCCAGGTGCTGTTGCCGCTGAACGTGGCGCTCGCGGCCGTGATCAGGGAGCGCATGCGCATGCTGTTGTCGAACTCGTACAGGCGCAGGTCGATCAGCTGGCCGTCCGGGCGGATCTGGCGCGCGTTGAAGAAGCGCGACCCCGTCACGGGCCCCTTCACGCCGCCCGCATGGATCGTGTCCTTGGTCCACATGCCCGAGCGGAATTCGGCCGACACCGTCGCGCCCTTCGCGGACAGGCGCACGCGTTCCGCGATCGGCGCCGTGCGCGGCGTGATCAATTCGCCGAACAGGAACGTGACGACAACGAACAGCACGCCGATCTTCGCCAGCATGATGCCGGCCTGCTGCGTCGACATCGACGACGCCCGCATGATCGTGAATTCCGAACTCTGCGCGAACTGCGCCATCGTGTAGATGGTGCCGATCAGCGCGGCGACCGGCATCACCTCGTACACGTGGCCGGGCAGCAGGAGCAGCACGTACAGGATCGCGTGCTGCATCATGTAGCCGCCCTTGCCCACCGACGGCAGTTCCTGGGTCAGGTCCATGAAGGCGATGAGGCCCAGGAACGCCACGAGCACGAAGGCGACGGCCTGCGCGATGTTGACGAAGAAGTAGCGCTGCAGGATCTTCATTGCGCGCCCTCCTGCGTCACCGCACCGCCGCGCAGCAGGCGGCGCCGCTTGAAGGCGCCCAGCAGGGCGAGCGGATGCCACGGATGGTTGACGTTCAGGCGCCATGCGAACAGCCCGGCCACGACCACGAGCGCGAACAGGTGCAGCGGCCACCAAGCCACGCCGAAGTTCATCTTGCCCTGCTTGACGCTGGCTTCGAACAGTTTCGACAGATTGCTGTACGTGAAAAAGATCAGCAGCGCGAGGATCAGGTTGGCGGAGCTGCCGGCGCGCGGATTGACGAAGCCGAGGGGGATCGCCAGCAGCATCAGGACGAGGCAGGAGATCGGTGCCGACACCCGGTACAGCAGTTCGGCGTTCGTGTAGCGGTTGTCCGGCAGCGCCAGCAGCGCCGGCGTGGACAAGGCGTCGGCCGGCGTCTCGGTGCCGATCACGGGCGCCTGGCTGGAGACGCGCATGCGGTAGCGCTCGAACTCCATCGACTGGAAATCGGCGCGTCCCGGCCGGCCCAGGTAGCGGCGGCCGTTCTTCAGCACGAGGTATTGCCCGCCCTTGCCGTCCGGCTCGATCACGCCTTCCTTGGCGACGACGATGGAATTGCCGTCGGCGTCGACGGAATTCACGAACACGTTCTGCACGACGGTCGCGCCGCTCGTGCTGCCTTCGACGAAGAACACGCGGTTCGTGGACGGCGATTCGCGGAACTGGCCGGGCGACACGCGCTTGAGGTCTTCGCGCTTTTCGAAACGCTCGACGAATTCCGCGCTCTTCATCTTCGCCCACGGCGTCGCGACGAACGACAGCGCGGCGACGATCGCCACCATGGGCAGGCCGAACACGAGCACCGGCGGCACCCACCGCATCAGCGACTGGCCGGACGCGAACCACACGACCATTTCCGAGTCGCGATAGCTGCGCGTCACGGTGGCGATGACCGCGATAAAGCTGGTAAGAATGATGATTGTTGGCAGATAATTCAGCACCGAAAAGCCGATCAGCGCCAGCACGTCGCCCGAGGCGACCTTGCCGCCGGCGGCCTTGCCGAGGATGGAGATCAGGGTCCAGGTGACGAAGATCGTAAACAGGACCGTGAAGGTGGCACCGGCCACGCTGGCCAATTCACGCTGTAGGGCGCGTTGGAAAATCATTCGATAGTTATAATTGCTGGTTGGAAGGAACCCCGGGAACCGTCACAAGCGGGCGCCATTTGGAAGGTTCCTCGGACAGCACGCGCGTCAAAAACTCGAAACGGAGAATCAAATGGACTTTAGCATAAAAGCATTCGACACAAAAAACACGCTGGCCGCAGCCAAATCGGGCTGTGTGGCAGTCGCGGTGTTCGAAAACAAGAAACTGTCGGAGGCGGCGAAAGCCCTCGATCTGAACGGCGCGATCAGCGCCGCCGTCAAGTCGGGTGACATCTCCGGCAAGCCCGGCTCCACCCTGCTGCTGCGCGGCGTGGCCGGCGTGACCTCTGCCCGCGTGCTGCTGGTCGGCATGGGTGCCGACGAAGCCGTGAGCGAGAAAAGCTTTGCCGGTGCCGTGACCGCTGCCCTGAAAACCTTCGCTTCGCTGGGCGCGCAGGATGCCATTATCGCATTCCCGCTGGAGAATGTGAAAGCCCGCGACCTGAACTGGGCGCTGCGCAGCATCGTCATCGCCGCGAACGAAGCGGAATTCCGCACCGACGCGCAAAAGAGCAAGAAGGATCCGGCACCCACCGGCGTGCGCAAGCTCGCCATCGCCGTCCCCGCCGCGACGCCGCAGATCAAGGCCGTGCTGGCGCAGGCGCAGGCCGTCGCCAACGGCATGAACCTGACGAAGGAGCTGGGCAACCTGTCGCCGAACGTGTGCACCCCGACCTACCTCGCGAACACGGCGAAGAAGCTGGCGGGCGACTACGGCTTCGACATCGAAGTCCTGGACCGCAAGCAGCTCGAAGCCCTCAAGATGGGCAGCTTCCTGTCCGTCACGCGCGGCAGCGAAGAGCCGCCGAAGTTCATCGTCCTGAAGCACAACGGCGGCAAGAAGAACGACGCGCCGGTGGTCCTCGTCGGCAAGGGCATCACGTTCGACACGGGCGGCATCTCGCTGAAGCCGGGCCCGAACATGGACGAGATGAAGTACGACATGTGCGGCGCCGGTTCGGTGCTGGGCACCTTCCGCGCCATCGGCGAGATGGGCCTGAAGCTGAACGTCGTCGGCATCGTGGCCGCGTGCGAGAACATGCCGTCGGGCCGCGCCACCAAGCCGGGCGACATCGTCACCGCGATGAACGGCACCACCATCGAGATCCTGAATACGGACGCCGAGGGCCGCCTGATCCTGTGCGACGCCCTGACCTACGCCGAGCGCTTCAAGCCGGCCGCCGTCGTCGACATCGCCACCTTGACGGGCGCCGTGATCGTCTCGCTGGGGCACCACACGTCGGGCGTGTTCACGCGCCACGACGACGCCCACGACGCGCTCGCCCAGGAACTGCTGGACGCCGGCAGGCAGGCGGGCGACCCGGCCTGGCGCCTGCCGATCGGCGAGCAGTACAACGAGCAGCTGAAGTCGAACTTCGCCGACCTGGCCAACATCGGCACGCCGGGCGGCGCATCGATCACGGCGGCCTGCTTCCTGGAGAACTTCACGCGCAACTACACCTGGGCGCACCTGGACATCGCCGGCACGGCATGGAAATCGGGCGCGGCCAAGGGTGCGACCGGCCGTCCGGTGCCGCTGCTCACCACGTTCCTGCTGAACCGCGTGTAAGCGTTTTTCCGCTCCATGCACAACGGACGCCCGCGGGCGTCCGTTTTTTATCCGGGCATCAGAACACGACGTTGCCGGGCGCCGACTCCCCCGCCGCGGCGCGCGGCAGCGCGGGCCGCATCAGCACGGTCAGGGTCGACTGGTAGGCGACGCCGTTGCCGTCGTACGGATTGACGTAGCCGTCGCCCCCGGCGCTGACGATGATGTTGCCGATCAGCCGGTCGGTGTCGAAGAACGAAGTGGCATGCGCGTCGGCGACTTCGCGCGCGCTGCCGGCGCCGTCGCGCGCGCAGTCGATCGTCAGGGGACTCCTGCTGCGCTCGACCGTGACCCGTCCCGGCGCCACGACGAACCAGCGCCCCGCCGCGTTGGACAGCACGCAGCCCACGCCCGTCACCTCGCGGTGGCCGAGAATGGTATGGACTTCCAGCTGCTGCGTCGGCGCCACGGCCGGCGCCGTCACGCAGCCGGCCGTGACGGTGCACAGCGCAAGCGCGCAGGCGGTACGAAAAAGAATCAGGGACATGTCTTCACCGGTCATGCATACAGAGCATACCCATCCGTTTACGGCGGCAATCGGGAAGACATGAGGCGAAGCGCATCCCGGGATTTGCCGGGATGGCGGGGTCAAGCTGCGGCCGGCACCGGGTCGATGGGCGCGAAGCGCGGCATGCGCTTCCCGTCCACGTCGACCAGTCCGAAAAATGCATCCCGCGGGCGGACCCAGGTCTTGCCGTCCTGCCCGCGATACACGACCACGGCCGTGTGGTCTGCCTCGAGGACAGCCTCGCAGACCACGTCGTACACACCGCCCTTGTAGTGGCGGTAACGCATCAGGCCTTTTCTTCGGCCGTGGCGCGATTCCTCTTCTTGAGGTTCTGGATGACCTTGACGATGCCTTCGATGCCGGCGTTGTCATCCAGTTCGCTGAACGCGTCCAGCACCTCGTTGAGGACGCGATTGCGCACGCTCGCCTCGTCGGCCTGCATCTTCTGCGGCTGGTTGTCGGACGGCGCGAATTTCTGCGGCGCTTCCGCCGCAGCCTTCTGTCCGTGTGCCAGCGCGGCCTGCCAGATCAGCCAGCGGCGTTGGGTTTCGTACACGAGGTACTCTTCCGGCTTGTCTTCACGACGCCGGACAATGTGGCCATCGCGTTGGGCCCATGCTTCAAATGCTTGGCGCATTGTTGTCCTTTACAAAGCTGTGTGCAAATCCTGCTCTCGGATCCGCGATCGTTACACACCTGCCTAAGCCGGCCGCTCGACCGACCACGGCAACCATCTGATCAATGCAACGAATTGCTAATGAATACTTGGTTCCAGAGCAATATGCCAATAGTACAACCAAAGTTGGCCTACTGCAATTTTTTTCTTTCGAGAAGGAGACAATACGTAAATGTCCCGTCTCTTGCTGTGATTGTTACATCTTGTCACAGTTCGGCCCAACTTTCCAGCGTCGTTACGATTTTTTACTCCACGGACAATAATTTTACGACATCTTTGTTGCAATCGAAACAAATAATGACGATCGTGTCATGGCGTCACAGGCCAACTTATGTTGCAAGAATGACTCAAAGACACGATACTGCCCGGATTGTGCCGGACGGTCCGGCCTCCGTACCAAGATAGCCCATGAAAATCGCAACCTGGAACGTGAACTCGCTGAAAGTGCGCCTGCCGCACCTGCTTCAGTGGCTCGCCGCCAATCCCGTCGACGTCCTCTGCATCCAGGAGACCAAGCTCACCGACGACAAATTCCCCGTCGCCGCGATCAACGAGGCCGGCTATGAAGTCGTGTTCAGCGGCCAGAAGACGTACAACGGCGTGGCGATCCTGTCGCGCCTCCCCATCGCCGACGTCGTGCGCAACAACCCGCATTACCAGGACGAGCAGCAGCGCCTGATCGCGGCCACCATCGGCGGCGTGCGTTTCATCTGCGCCTACGTGCCGAACGGCCAGGCCGTCGGCTCCGACAAATACGCCTACAAGATGGGCTGGCTGGCCGCGCTGCGCACCTGGGTCGGCGCAGAGCTCGAGATCCACGACCAGTTCGCGATCCTGGGCGACTACAACATCGCGCCCGAAGACCGCGACGTGCACGATCCGGCACTGTGGGCCGGCCAGATCCACTGCTCCGACCTGGAACGCGAGCAGCTGCGCGAACTGTGCGGCCTCGGTCTCGTCGACGCGTTCCGCCTGTTCGAACAGCCCGAGAAGCAGTACAGCTGGTGGGACTACCGCCAGATGGCGTTTCGCCGCAACCGCGGCCTGCGCATCGACCACATCCTGCTGTCGCAGGCGCTCGCGAAGCGCTGCGAGGCGTGCGTCATCGACCGCGAACCGCGCAAGTGGGAGCAGCCGTCCGATCACACGCCGGTGATCGCGACGCTCGCTTGATACGGCCCACCCTACCAAACGTCTTGCAGCAGACCTGCAATCGCTTTCGCATCCACCGGCCGCGCGAACAGATAGCCCTGGGCATACCGGCACCCGTGCCGGCGCAGCAGCGCCAGCTGCGCCTCGTTCTCGACGCCCTCCGCCACGACGGCCATGCCGAGGCTCCCCGCGAGCGCCATGATGGCCGCGACGATGGCCTGGTCCTCGCTGCTCGTCTCGAGGTCGCGCACGAAGGCACGATCGATCTTGATCTTGCGGACCGGGAAGCGCTTCAGGTACGCCAGGCTCGAATAGCCGGTGCCGAAGTCGTCGATCGACAGGCGGATGCCCATGCGGTAGATCTGGCCCAGCGTCTCCAGCGTCTGGCCGCCGTGCTGCATCAGCGCCGTCTCCGTGATCTCGAATTCCAGCAGGCCCGGCTCGATGCCGGTGTCGTCGACGATGGCGCGGATCGACTGGATCAGGCCCCGGTGCATGAACTGGCGCGCGGACAGGTTCACCGCAAGCGGCAGCGCCGGCAGCCCGGCCCGCTGCCACGCCATCGCCTGTTCGCAGGCGCGCCGGATCACCCATTCGCCGACCGGCACGATCAGGCCGTTCTCTTCCAGGATCGGGATGAAGTCGTCGGGCGCCACGAGGCCCTGCTCCGGATGGCGCCAGCGCAGCAGCACTTCCAGGCCGTGCACGCGGCCGTCCTGCACGCCCACGATCGGCTGGTAGAACAGCACGAACTCCTCGCGCAGCAGCGCGCCGCGCAGGCGCGTCTCCATCTCGAAATGGCGCGCGGCCGCCGCGTTCATCGGCTCCGCGTAATACTGGTAATTGTTGCGGCCCGCCGCCTTGGCGTAGTACATCGCGGCGTCGGCCTTGCGCATCAGGCCCGCCGCGTCGTCGCCGTCGTCCGGGTACAGGCAGATGCCGATCGACGGCGAGATGTGCAGGCTGTGGCCTTCGAATTCGACGGGCGCCGCCAGCGCCGCGATGATCTTGTCGCCCACGAGGCCGCACTCCTCGGCCGCGCGCACGTCCGGCACCAGCACGACGAATTCGTCGCCGCCCAGGCGCGCGACGGTGTCGCTGGCGCGCACGACGCGGCACAGGCGCTGCGCCACTTCCTTCAGCAGGTGGTCGCCCGCCAGGTGGCCGAGGGAGTCGTTGATGGTCTTGAAGCGGTCCAGGTCGATGAACAGCAAGGCCAGCTTCGTGCCGTCGCGCCGCGCCGCCAGCAGCGCGCGGTCCAGGCGGTCGGACAGCAGCGCGCGGTTCGGCAGGCCCGTGAGCGCGTCGTGATACGCCATGTGGTGCACGCGCGCCTCGGCCTGGCGCCGCTCGACGATCTCGGCCTGCAGCTCCGCCGTGCGTTCCTGCACGCGCACTTCGAGCTCGTCGCGCGCGCGGCGCAGCGCGTCCGCCGCCTCGCGCTGGGCGGTGACGTCGTCGATCAGCCAGACGCTGCGCCCGCCCCGGTCCGCCATGTCGAACGGGCGGCCCGACAGCCGCGCCCAGAAGCGCTTGCCGTCGCGCCGCACCAGTTCGTACTCGGCCATGTGCACGCGGCCCGCCTCGAAATCGCGCCGCGTCTGCTCGCGCGCGGCGATCCAGCCCGCGTCGTCGGGATACAGCTCGCGCACCGGCAGTCCCTCGATGCTGCCGCCCCGGTGGCCGAACAATTCTTCCATCTTGCGGTTGCAGTGCAAGGTCCGCCCCTTCTCGACGACGGCGATGCCCAGCACGGCGTTGTCGAGGATCGCCTGGTTCTCCAGCAGCGCGTTGCGCAGCGATTCCTCGGCCGCCTTCTGGCCGGTGCGGTCCTCGATCATCCAGATCATCGTGCCGGTGCCCAGTTCCTCGGGATTGACGGCGTAGCCGATCATGTTCACCCACATCCGCGTGCCGTCGCGGCGCACCATCGTCGTTTCGGTCTTGAACGAACCGCCCTGCCCCAGCACGCCGTATGCGGTGCGGCCCATGGCGTCGAACGCGGCATCGTCGGTGTACAGCACGCGCGTCGAACGGCCCAGCACCTCGCCGGGGGCATAGCCGAACATCGAGCCGAAACAGTGGTTGTAGCGCGTGATGGTGCGGGCGCGCGTGAAGAAGATCCCGATCGTGGCATTGGTCATGATCGACTGGATCTCGGTGAGCGCCTGGCGCGCGTCCGTGACGTCCTCCACGATCCACACGGTGCCCGCCTCGCGCGCGCTCATGTCGACGGCCTTGGCGCGGATGCGGCACCAGATCGCGCTGCCGTCGCGCCGTCGCAGCGGCACCTCGCTCTTTTCGAACAGGCTGCCGGTCGTCAGCACGAGGACGGCTTCGCCGATGAACGCGTCGTACTGGGCACGCGAGGCGAACACCTGCGCCGGGCTGTGGTTGATGAGTTCTTCCGGCGCGTAGCCCAGCATCTCCGCCATGCGCGGATTGCACGACTTGACCAGGTCCGGCAAGGTGACGGCAATGCCGACGGGCGCATGCTCGACGACGGCCGCCTGTTCCAGCAGGCGCCCGCGCAGCGCGGCCTGGCCGTCGCCGAACGTGAGCACGTCGCCGAAGACGAAGGTGGCGCCCTCCGGAGACAGTGGCTTCGCGCGTACCTCGACGGGCCGTCCGGTGGTGCCGTGTTCGATCAAACCGTCCCAGCGGCGTTCGCCGGACTGCGACAGGCGGATCTCGACCGCCATCGCTGCCGCCGTACGCGGGCAGAACAGCGACACCAGCGGCCGCCCCACCACGTCGCCGCCGGCCAGTTCGACCAGCGCCGCGTTCGCGGCCCAGATGGTACCCTCGCCGTCGCAGGCGCAGGCCGGCGCGGCGATCAATACCAATGCGTCGGCCACCAAGGCCGCTGTGCTCATTCCCCGATCCATCCCTATGTCCAGTACGCCTGCCGACGTGGCGCCTTATCGATTTTTGAATGGATGATAGCTGAAAATCAACGTAATTTAACGTTATGGAAAGATGAAATTCAGCGTGTGATGCGGCGCAGCAACGGTCTCAGAACGCGTCACCCGGCACGCGTACCCAGCCTTCCATCAAAACGCGCGCGCTGCGGCTCATCACGGCCTTCGTGACGACCCAGTCGCCGTCCTCCTGGCGCGCCTCGGCGCCCACGCGCAAGGTGCCGGACGGATGGCCGAATCGCACCGCTTCGTGCGCCCTTCCGCCCGCGGCGAGACTCACGAGCGTGCCGGGGATCGCGGCCGCCGTGCCGATGGCGACGGCCGCCGTGCCCATCATCGCATGGTGCAGCTTGCCCATCGACAGGGCGCGCACGAGCAGGTCGATGTCGCCCGCCCCGACCTGCTTCCCGCTCGACGCGACATAGGCCGCCGGCGGCGCGACGAAGGCCACCTTCGGCGTGTGCTGGCGGCGCGCGGCTTCCTC
This sequence comes from Massilia sp. CT11-137, assembly GCF_047302885.1. Classification (NCBI taxonomy): domain Bacteria; kingdom Pseudomonadati; phylum Pseudomonadota; class Betaproteobacteria; order Burkholderiales; family Oxalobacteraceae; genus Massilia; species Massilia sp. CT11-137. The sequence continues at coordinate 1,632,928 of NZ_JBKYMP010000002.1, read as the reverse complement.
GACGTGCGCGATCAAGCCCATGCGCATGGCGCCGTAGGCACGGATCGTCTCGAACATGGCCAGCGCCTTCGGGTCGCCGTTGATCGCATCCTGCAGCTCCGTGCCCGTGTAGCCGATGTCGGCGGCGTTCACGAAGACGGTCGGGATGCCGGCGTTGATCAGCGTGGCCTTGAGCGTCCCGACACCGGGCACCTCGAGGTCGTCGACGAGATTCCCGGTCGGGAACATCGCGCTGCCGCCCTCCCCTTCTTCGGCCGCCGGGTCCATGAATTCGAGTTGGACCTCGGCCGCCGGGAACGTGACGCCGTCGAGCTCGAAGTCGCCCGTCTCCTGCACCTGCCCGTCCGCGATGGGCACGTGGGCGACGATCGTCTTGCCGATGTTGGCCTGCCAGATGCGTACGACGACGGTCCCGTTGTCCGGGATGCGCGCGGGATCGATGAAGCCGTTGGCGATCGCGTAGGGGCCGATCGCGGCCGACAGGTTGCCGCAGTTGCCGCTCCAGTCGACGAACGGCTTGTCGATCGCGACCTGGCCGAACAGGTAGTCCACGTCGTGGCCGGAACGGGTGCCCGGCGCGACGATCACGGTCTTGCTCGTGCTCGACGTGGCGCCGCCCATGCCGTCGATGTGCTTCGCGTACGGGTCGGGGCTGCCGATCACGCGCAGCAGGAAGTTGTCGCGCGCCTCGCCGGGGACTTGCGCGGCTTGCGGCAGGTCCTGGAGGCGGAAGAACACGCCTTTGCTGGTGCCGCCGCGCATGTAGACGGCGGGAACTTTGATTTGAGGTACGTGAGTCATATGTGTTGTCCCTGACACGTCGTCCCCGCGCAGGCGGGGACCCAAGTTCTGCATGCGCCGTCGAGACGCCTGCAAATTGGGCCCCTGCCTTCGCAGGGGCGACGGTTTTATGCTGCCACTTTGGAAGACGCGAGGAAGTCCTGCGCAAACCGCTGCAGCACGCCACCCGCCTCGTAGATCGACACTTCCTCGGCCGTATCGAGACGGCAGATCACCGGCACCTCGACCGATTCGCCGCTGCGGCGATGGATGACCAGCGTGAGGGTCGCGCGCGGCGTGCGCTCGCCCACGACGTCGAACGTCTCCGTACCGTCGATCCCGAGGGTGAGGCGCGTGGTGCCCGGCTGGAATTCCAGCGGCAGCACGCCCATGCCGACGAGGTTCGTGCGGTGGATGCGTTCGAAGCCTTCGGCCACGATGGCTTCCACACCCGCCAGCCGCACGCCCTTCGCGGCCCAGTCGCGCGACGAGCCCTGGCCATAGTCGGCACCCGCGATCACGATCAGCGGCTGCTTGCGCTCCATGTACGTCTCGATCGCTTCCCACATGCGCGTTACGGTACCTTCCGGCTCGATGCGCGCGAGCGACCCGGCACGCGCGCTGCCGTCCGGGTTGCGCACCATCTCGTTCTTCAGCGTCGGGTTCGCGAACGTGGCGCGCTGCGCCGTCAGGTGGTCGCCGCGGTGCGTCGCGTACGAATTGAAGTCTTCTTCCGGCAGGCCCATCTTCGCGAGGTATTCGCCCGCGGCGCTGTCCGGCATGATCGCGTTCGACGGCGACAAATGGTCCGTCGTGATGTTGTCGCCCAGGACCGCCAGCGGACGCATGCCGGTCAAGGTGCGCGCGCCGGCGAGCGCGCCTTCCCAGTACGGCGGACGGCGGATGTAGGTGCTCATCGGGCGCCAGTCGTACAGCGGCGCCACGGCATCGTCGCCGCCTTCGCGGCGCGCGAACATGATGTCGTAGACCTTGCGGAACTGCTGCGGCTTCACCGATTGCTCGACGACGGCGTCGATCTCCGCATCGCTCGGCCAGATGTCCGCGAGGCGCACCGGATTGCCGTCGGCATCGACACCCAGCACGTCCTTCTCGATGTCGAAGCGGATCGTGCCCGCGATGGCGTACGCGACGACGAGCGCCGGCGACGCGAGGAACGCCTGTTTCGCATACGGGTGGATGCGGCCGTCGAAATTGCGGTTGCCCGACAGGACCGCGGTCGCGTACAGGTCGCGCTCGACGATCTCCCGCTGGATCGCCGGGTCCAGCGCACCGGACATGCCGTTGCAGGTGGTGCACGCGAAGGCGACCACGCCGAAGCCCAGTTTCTCCAGCTCCGGCAGCAGGCCCGCCTCTTCCAGGTACAGCGGCACGGCCTTGGAACCCGGCGCCAGCGACGACTTCACCCACGGCTTGCGCGCGAGCCCGCGCGCGTTCGCGTTGCGCGCGATGAGACCCGCGGCCACCATGTTGCGCGGGTTGTTCGTGTTCGTGCAGCTCGTGATGGCGGCGATGATGACGGCGCCGTCCGGCATCTTGCCCGGCTCGTTCTCGACCGTGCCCGTGATGCCGTGTTGCGCCAGCTCCGACGTCGCCACGCGCTTGTGCGGATTCGACGGGCCGGCGATGTTGCGCACGACCGTCGACAAATCGAAATGGAGTGTCCGCTCGTACTGCGCGTTCAAAAGCGTGTCCGCCCACAGGCCCGTTTCCTTCGCATACAGCTCGACCAGTTTCACGAGGTCGTCGTCGCGGCCCGTCAGCTTGAGGTATTTGATGGTCTGCTCGTCGATGGCGAACATCGCCGCGGTCGCGCCGTATTCCGGGGCCATGTTGGAAATCGTCGCGCGGTCGCCCAGGGTGAGATTCGCGGCGCCCTCGCCATGGAACTCGAGGTAGGCCGAGACGACCTTCGACTTGCGCAGGAATTCCGTCAGCGCCAGTACGATGTCGGTCGCGGTGATTCCCGGTTGCGGCTTGCCGGTCAGCTCGACGCCGACGATATCCGGCAGGCGCATGTACGACGCGCGGCCCAGCATGACGCTCTCCGCTTCCAGGCCGCCGACGCCGATCGCGATGACGCCCAGCGCATCGACCATCGGCGTGTGCGAGTCCGTGCCGACGAGGGTGTCGGGGAATGCGACGCCATCCTTCACCTGCACGACGGGGCTCATGCGCTCCAGGTTGATCTGGTGGAGGATGCCGTTCCCCGGCGGGATCACGTCGACATTCTCGAACGCCTTGCGGGTCCATTCGATGAAGTCGAAGCGGTCTTCGTTGCGGCGGTCCTCGATCGCGCGGTTCTTCGCGAACGCGTCCGGATCGAAGCCGCCGCATTCGACGGCGAGCGAGTGGTCGACCACGAGCTGCGTCGGCACGACCGGATTCACGAGGGCCGGATTGCCGCCCTCCTGCGCGATGGCGTCGCGCAGGCCGGCCAGGTCGACGAGCGCCGTCTGGCCGAGGATGTCGTGGCACACGACGCGCGCGGGAAACCACGGGAAATCGAGATCGCGCTTGCGCTCGACGATCTGCTTCAGCGACGGCACCAGCGCCATCGGTTCGCAGCGGCGCACGAGGTTTTCGGCCAGCACGCGCGAGGTGTACGGCAGGGTGTCCCAGGCGCCGGGCTGAATCTCCTCGACGGCGGCGCGCGCGTCGAAGTAATGGAGATTGGTGCCGTGCAGGGGCTTGCGATATTGGCTGTTCATTTTGCGACTCCGTAGTCCGCGGCCCTTGCATTGTCTTCCCCGCGAAGGCGGGGATCCAATTTCAGTCGGCCGGTACGCGACGTGATTGGGTTCCCGCCTGCGCGGGAACGACGGCTTTAGGGCCGCATGTATGTTTACTTGCGTTCGGCCAGCGGCACGAAGGTCAGGTCTTCCGGCCCGACATAGTTCGCGCTCGGGCGGATGATCTTGTTGTCGATGCGCTGCTCGATGATGTGCGCGGACCAGCCGGACGTGCGCGAGATGACGAACAGCGGCGTGAACATCGCGGTCGGCACGCCCATCATGTGGTACGAGACGGCCGAGAACCAGTCGAGGTTCGGGAACATCTTTTTCACTTCCCACATCACGGTTTCGAGGCGCTCGGCGATGTCGAACATCTTCATCGAGCCGGCGCTTTGCGACAGCGTGCGCGCCACTTCCTTGATCACCTTGTTGCGCGGGTCGGAGATCGTATAGACCGGGTGGCCGAAGCCGATGACGACTTCCTTGTTCGCCACGCGGTTGCGGATGTCCGCTTCCGCCTCGTCCGCGTTCTCGTAGCGCTTCTGGATGTCGAGCGCGACTTCGTTGGCGCCGCCGTGCTTCGGACCGCGCAGCGCGCCGATCGCGCCCGTGATCGCGGAATAGATGTCGGAACCGGTGCCGGCGATGACGCGGCCGGTGAACGTCGACGCGTTGAACTCGTGTTCCGCATACAGGATCAAGGAAGTGTGCATCGCCTTGACCCACTCGTCGGACGGCTCGACGCCGTGCAGCAGGTGCAGGAAGTGGCCGCCGATCGAATCGTCATCGGTCTCCACGTCGATGCGCTTGCCGTTATGGCTGTAGTGGTACCAGTACAGCAGCATCGAGCCGAACGACGCCATCAGGCGGTCGGCGATGTCGCGCGCGCCGGCGCTGTTGTGGTCGTCCTTTTCCGGCAGCACGCAGCCCAGCACCGACGCGCCCGTGCGCATCACGTCCATCGGATGCGCGCCGGCCGGCAGCGCTTCCAGCGCGGCCTTCACGGCATGCGGCAGGCCGCGCAGCGATTTCAGCTTGGCCTTGTAGCCGCGCAGTTCCGCCTCGTTCGGCAGCTTGCCGTGCACGAGCAGGTAGGCGATTTCCTCGAATTCGCTGTTGCCCGCCACGTCCAGGATGTCGTAGCCGCGGTAGTGCAGGTCGTTGCCGGAGCGGCCCACGGAGCACAGCGCGGTATTGCCGGCGGCGACGCCGGACAGCGCGACGGATTTCTTCGGTTTGAAAGTGGGCGTATCGGTCTTCACGTCAGTCATTTCTTCGTCTCCTGTGTCGTTTTATTTTGTGCGAACAGCGCGTCGAGCTTCTGTTCGTAGCTGTGGTAATCGATGCGCTCGTACAGTTCGGCGCGGGTCTGCATGGTGTCGACGACGTTCTTCTGCGTGCCGTCGCGGCGGATGGCTTCGTAGACGTTTTCCGCGGCCTTGTTCATCGCGCGGAACGCGGACAGCGGGTACAGCACGATGTCGACATCGGCGCCGCGCAGCTCGTCCACGCTGAACAGCGGCGTCGAACCGAATTCCGTAATGTTCGCGAGGATCGGCACCTTGACCGCCTGCTTGAATTGCGCGTACATCTCCAGGCTCGTGATGGCTTCCGGGAAGATCATGTCGGCGCCCGCCTCCACGCACGCGACCGCGCGCTCGACGGCTTTATCCAGGCCCTCGACGGCCAGCGCGTCCGTGCGCGCCATGATGACGAAGTTGTCGTCCGTGCGCGCGTCGACGGCGGCCTTCACGCGGTCGACCATCTCGCCCTGGCTGACGATCTCCTTGCCCGGACGGTGGCCGCAGCGCTTGGCGCCGACCTGGTCCTCGATGTGGCAGGCGCCCGCGCCGGCCTTGATCAGCGAGCGTACACTCCTGGCGACGTTGAAGGCGGACGCGCCGAAGCCCGTGTCGATGTCGACGAGCAGCGGCAGGTCGCACACGTCGGTGATGCGGCGCACGTCGATCAGCACGTCTTCGAGACCGGAGATGCCGAGGTCCGGCAGGCCCAGCGATCCGGCCGCGACACCGCCGCCCGACAGGTAGATCGCGCGGTAGCCGGCCCGCCTGGCCAGCAGCGCGTGATTGGCGTTGATGGCGCCGATGACCTGCAGCGGATGTTCTTCCTGGACGGCCTGGCGGAATTTGGCGCCGGCGGATTGTTGGCTCATGTCTACCCTTTCGTGATGCGGTCTGTGATGGTGGTCCATGGGTTTGCAAGGACCGTGCCAACGGAGATTTCCAGGATATTCAAGGACTTGGGCACGCCGTCCCGCCAGTTCATGTTTCACGGCGTTTCAGAATGAAACATCGTTGACACGCCGAAGAAAATTGAACAGACTGCGCGCGACCCTATCCACAACGACAAGGACAACCATGTTCGAACGCTCATCCAGGCTGTGCGCCGCGCTGCTGGCCGGCCTGTCCATCACCACGCTCGCCCATGGCGCCGGCCCGGACAGCCGGGCCGACGCCGTGAAGATCATCGCCGACATGCGCCGCATCGTCACCCCGCAAGGCATCGAGCAGACGCGGGCCGTGCGCATCGGCGGCATCGATCAGTGGATCAGCGTGCGCGGCACGGACCGGCGCAATCCGGTGCTGCTGTTCCTGCACGGCGGCCCGGGCTTCGTCGCGATGCCGACCAGCTGGTACTTCCAGCGCGGCTGGGAAGAATACTTCACGGTCGTGCAGTGGGACCAGCGCGGCGCCGGCAAGACGTATGCCGCCAACGATCCGGCAAAGGTCGCGCCCACGATGACGCGCGCGCAAATGCTGGCGGACGCCGAGGAGATGGTGGCCTGGCTGCGCAAGGAATTCGGCAAGGACCGCATCTTCGTGCTGGGCCATTCGTGGGGCTCGTCGCTGGGCATCCAGCTGGCGCAGCGCCATCCGGACTGGCTGCACGCGTATATCGGCATCGGCCAGATCACGGACGGCATGGAGAGCGAACGCCGCGGCTGGCAGTACACGATGGATGCGGCGAAGCGCGAGGGCAACCGGCAGGCGATCCGCGAACTGGAATCGATCGCGCCGTACGCCGCGCCAGGCAAGCCGCTCGTGCTGAAGGATCTGTACCTGCAGCGCAAATGGCTCGCCCGCTACGGCGGCGCCGTGTACGGCCGGAACGGGTCCGACGCCGAATCCGCGGCCGCGAAGCTGGCGCCGGAATACACGGATGCGGACCTGAAGACCATGTGGGACGGCACGGAATTCTCGTCCAGCCGCATGCTGACGGACGTGCTCGCGCAGGACTTCAGCGTCTACACGAAGTTCGACTGCCCCATCGTCATCTTCAACGGCCGCCACGACTACAACGTATCGGCATCGGCCACGGCAGAATGGTTCGAAAAGGTGAAGGCGCCGGCCAAGCAGCTCGTGTGGTTCGAGGATTCGGCGCACGAGATCTTCAACGAGGAGCCGGGCAAGACACTCGTGTCGCTCGTGAAGTATGCGCGACCGTTCGCGGAAAAGGCCGGCGACGTGGCGCCGTAAACGCAACAACCCGCACGCGGGCGCGTGCGGGTTGCATGGATCGGGGTTCGATCAGTGTGCCGATGCGGTGGAGGCACCGATACCGGTTTCCGAACGCACTTCCTGCGCTTCGAAACCAGCTTTGTCGATGGCGGCACGCTGGCTCTTGTCGGTGACCGAGAACAGCCACACGCCGACGAAGCCGACGGTCATCGAGAACAGTGCCGGCGACGTGTACGGGAAGATCTCGTGCGTATTGTGGAAGACGTCGACCCACACGGACTTCGACAGCAGCGTCAGGATGACGGCGGTAGCCAGGCCCAGGAAGCCGCCCACGGTCGCGCCGCGGGTGGTGCACTTGCTCCACAGGACGGACATGAACAGCACCGGGAAGTTGGCCGAGGCCGCGATCGCGAAGGCCAGCGAGACCATGAAGGCCACGTTGATCTTCTCGAACACGATACCCAGCAGCACCGCGGCAATGCCCAGGAAGACCGTCGTGATCCGCGACACGCGCAGTTCGCTGCCCGGGGCCGGCTGGCCCTTCTTGACCACGGTGGCGTACAGGTCGTGCGACACGGCCGAGGCGCCGGACAGCGTCAGGCCGGCCACGACGGCCAGGATCGTTGCGAACGCGACGGCCGAGATGAAGCCGAGGAACACGTCGCCGCCAACGGCGTTGGCAAGGTGCACGGCCGCCATGTTGTTACCGCCCAGCAGCTTGCCGGCAGCGTCCTTGAACGCCGGGTTCGTACCGACCAGCACGATCGCGCCGAAGCCGATGATGAAGGTCAGGATGTAGAAGTAGCCGATCCAGGTGGTGGCCCACAGCACCGATTTACGTGCCTCCTTGGCGCTCGGAACGGTGAAGAAACGCATCAGGATGTGCGGCAGGCCGGCCGTACCGAACATCAGCGCCATGCCGAACGAGATGCCGGAGATCGGATCCTTGATGAAGCCGCCCGGGCCCATGATCGCATCCTTCTTGCTGTGCACTTCGACGGCCTTGGCGAACAGCGCTTCCGGGCTGAAGTTGTACAGGGCCAGCACGGAGAACGCCATGAACGTGGCGCCGCCCAGCAGCATCACGGCCTTGATGATCTGCACCCAGGTCGTCGCGGTCATGCCGCCGAACAGCACGTACACCATCATCAGCGCGCCCACGATCACGACGGCGATCCAGTAATCCAGGCCGAACAGCAGCTTGATCAGCTGGCCGGCACCGACCATCTGCGCGATCAGGTAGAACAGCACGGTGACGAGCGTGCCCGAGGCCGCGAACATGCGGACCGGCTTCTGCGCGAAGCGGTAGGCGGCCACGTCGGCGAACGTGAAGCGGCCCAGGTTGCGCAGGCGCTCGGCCATCAGGAACGTGATGACGGGCCAGCCGACGAGGAAGCCGATCGCATAGATCAGGCCGTCGAAGCCGTTCGCGAACACGGCGGCGGAAATGCCGAGGAACGATGCGGCCGACATGTAGTCGCCGGCGATCGCCAGGCCGTTCTGGAAGCCGGTGATGCCGCCGCCGGCCGTGTAGAAGTCGGAGGCGGAACGGGTGCGCTTGGCGGCCCACTTCGTGATGAATAGGGTGAAGATCACGAACCCGACGAACATGATGATCGCGGTCCAGTTGGTGGGCTGTTTCTGTGCCTGGCCCAGGTCGGGCGCGGCGATGACGGCGCCGGTGGCGGCCAGCAGCGCCGCGGCGGCGGCGCTCTTCATGAGGGTCGTGTTCTTCATGCGCGCACCTTTTCCTTGCCCGAAGCGGCGTTACGCTGGATGGCGTCGGTCAGCGCGTCGAATTCGCTGTTGGCGCGGCGCACGTAGATGCCGGTGACCGCGACGGTGAACAGGATCACGAACAGACCCAGCGGCACGCCCCAGGACATGACGCCGGCGCCGATCTTCGAGGCCATGAACTCCTTGTCGAACGCGTTCAGCAGCGTGAAGCCGTAATACACGATCATCACGGCCCAGGTCAGCAACCAGCCGTAGCTGGAGCGCGATTTGACGAGCTTTTGGTAATTCGGGTCGGCTTTGACCCGCTGGACGATGTCATCTTCCACTTTTGTCTCCAATCTTCTAGTAATGCGCCGCTCAGGTTGACGGGCTGGTATCGATCCTAAGTGGGCCGCCTTACCCGATTCTTACGGCTCGCCGAAATGTTTGCGCCCAACCGTTTCAGCGTGAAACCGCGTTGAAACATGCGTTGCACATTCATGTACACTTGCAACATGAGTTACCCCACCCGTCCCGCGCCCGCGCCGGACCAGGGCCCCGGCAAGCCCGTCATCTGGACGGTCTCCGTGTCGCGCCTGTCCGACCTGTTCCGCCACATCACGCCCGAATACGACCACCTGGCCCAGATCGAACCGCTGCACCTGGGCTTCGACGAGGCCGCGCGCCACATCCGCGAACGCATGGCGACGGAACACTGCGACGTCGTCATCGCGGCCGGCTCCAATGCCGCCTACCTGAAAGGACGCGTGTCGGTGCCGGTCGTCGTCGCGACGGCGAGCGGCTTCGACGTCATGCAGGCCCTGTCCCGCGCACGCCGCATGTCGGCGCGCATCGGCCTCGTCCACTACCAGCGTCCCGTGGCGGAACTGGCCGAGTTCGCGGCCACGTTCGGCCTCGCCGTCGAACAGCGCACGTACGTCACGGAGGACGACGCGCGCGCCAGCATCGCCGAGCTGAAGGCGGCCGGGGTCGAGGTGATCGTGGGCGCCGGCCTGATCACCGACCTGGCCGAGGAAGCGGGCCTCAAGCCCGTGTTCGTGTACTCGCTCGAATCGATCCGGCGCGCGTTCGACGACGCCCTCGAGATGGCGCGCCTCACCCGTCTCGAAAGCGGACGCGGACGGCGCGTGGCCGCCACCGACAGCCGGCGCGCGCGCCGCGGCCTCGCCGACCTGCGCGGCGACTCCTCCGCGATGGAACGGCTGCGCCAGACCGTCGTGCTGTACGCGCGCTCGCCGGCGACGGTGCTGATCCAGGGCGAGACGGGAAGCGGCAAGGAACTCGTCGCCCAGGCCATCCACCGCGAAAGCCCGCGGCGCGGCGCGAACCGGCCGTTCATCGCCGTCAACTGCGGCGCGATCGCCGAGTCGCTGCTGGAATCGGAACTGTTCGGCCACGAGGAAGGCGCGTTCACGGGCGCGCGCCGCGGCGGCCACGCGGGGCTGTTCGAGGCGGCGGACGGCGGCACCCTGTTCCTCGACGAGATCGGCGAAATGCCGCTCGCGCTGCAGACCCGATTGCTGCGCGTGCTCGAGGAGCGCGAAGTGATGCGCGTGGGCGGCACGCGGCCCGTGCCCATCGACGTGCGCGTGATCAGTGCGACCCATTGCGACCTGGAAGCGAGAGTGCGCGAGGGGCGCTTCCGCGCCGACCTGTTCTATCGGCTGGCCGTGCTGCGCCTTGCCCTGCCCTCGCTGCGCGCCCGCCCCGAGGACGTCGCGCAACTGGCCGAGTGGGCACTGAAGAACGCCCTCGCCGCGCTGAGCGCCCGGCCGCATCCGAACCTGGCGGCCGAGATCGCGGCGTGCGCACCGGTGTTGCAGACGTACGCCTGGCCGGGCAACGTGCGCGAACTGCGCAACCTGATGGAACGCCTGGCGCTGTTCCTCGCCGCCGAGCCGCTGCAGGCGCTGACGCCCGCATTTTTATTGTCGGTGGCGCCCGAGCTGGGCGCCGGCCCTGGCCTGGCGGCCAATGCCGCGCCGGCGTCCGCAGCCCCGGCGCAGGAAACCGTGGCCGACGTCCTGGCGCGCTTCAACGGCCAGCGCGACGCGGCCGCGCGCCACCTGGGCATCAGCCGGACCACCTTGTGGCGCAGGTTAAAAGCCGGCAGCTAATCAGCCTGGGGCTGCCTTAATGCGCCCCAACGCACACGCCAATCAAAAGCCGTAGTATTATTTTTTTAATACGGCCTGGCGCCCGATCGGTGCCAGCTTTTGCACGCGTCGCCCATGAAGCGGCGCACCGCCCGTCCGCACGGAGGCAATATGCAAGACTTGTCGCAAGCTGCACTGTTTTCGCTGATCGGCAACACCCCCATGGTGGAAGTCACCCGCATGGACACCGGCCCCTGCCGCCTGTTCCTCAAGCTCGAATCCCAGAACCCCGGCGGCTCCATCAAGGACCGCGTCGGCCGCGCCATGATCGAGGCGGCGGAACGCGACGGCCGCCTGCAGCCCGGCGGCACCGTCGTCGAGGCCACGGCCGGCAACACGGGCCTCGGCCTCGCGCTCGTCGCCCGGATCAAGGGCTACCGCGTCGTGCTCGTCGTGCCCGACAAGATGGCGTCCGAAAAGATCCTGCACCTGAAAGCCCTCGGCGCCGAGATCCACCTGACCCGCTCCGACGTCGGCAAGGGTCACCCCGAGTACTACCAGGATTACGCGGCGCGGCTCGCGCGCGAGATCCCCGGCGCCTGGTTCGCCGACCAGTTCAACAATCCCGCCAACCCGACCGCGCACGAAACCACCACGGCGCCCGAGATCTGGGACCAGATGCGCCACGAGCTGGATGCGATCGTCGTGGGCGTCGGTTCGTCCGGCACGTTGACGGGCCTGTCGCGCTTTTTCGCGCGCGTGCAGCCGGACCTGGAATTCGTGCTGGCCGATCCGCAGGGCTCGATCCTGGCCGACTACATCAAGACCGGCAAGGTCAGCGACGTCTCCGGCTCCTGGGCCGTCGAGGGCATCGGCGAAGACTTCATCCCGTCCATCGCCGACATGTCGCGCGTGAAGACGGCCTACTCCATCAGCGACGAGGAGAGCTTCAACACGGCGCGCGAACTGCTGCGCCAGGAAGGCATCCTGGCCGGTTCGTCGACGGGCACCCTGCTCGCGGCCGCGCTGCGTTACTGCCGCGCGCAGACGACGCCCAAGCGCGTCGTGACCTTCGTCTGCGACACGGGCACGCGCTATCTGACCAAGGTGTACAGCGACGGCTGGATGGTCGACCAGGGCCTGCTGCACCGCCCCCGCACGGGCGACCTGCGCGACCTGATCGGCCGCCGCTTCGACGACGGCGAAGTCATCACCGTGTCCCCGACCGACACCCTGCTCACCGCCTTCAACCGCATGCGCAGCGCCGACCTCGCGCAGATGCCCGTCATCGACAAGGGCAAGCTCGTGGGCCTGATCGACGAGTCCGACCTGCTGCTGCACGTGACGGGCGACAGGGAACACTTCAAGGCGCCGGTCTCCGGCACGATGACGTCCGACCTGCAAACGCTGGCCCCAAGCGCCGGCATGCAACAGCTGCGCGACATCCTCGACCGCGGCCTGACGGCCGTCATCGTCGACGGCGACCGGTTCTACGGGCTGATCACCCGCTTCGACCTTCTCAACCATCTGCGCAGGACTCTCACGTGAGCCATTCAGACGATACCCATCAGCGCCACATCGCCACGCGCGTCATCCACGGCGGCCAGGCGCCCGACCCCACGACGGGCGCCGTGATGCCGCCCATTTACGCGACGTCGACCTTTGCCCAGGAAAGCCCGGGCGTGCACAAGGGCCTGGACTACGGCCGCTCGCACAACCCGACGCGCTGGGCGCTGGAGCGCTGCGTGGCCGACATCGAAAGCGGCGGCGCCGCCTACGCGTTCGCGTCCGGCCTCGCGGCCATCGCGGCCGTGCTCGAACTGCTGCCGGCCGGCTCGCACATCGTGGCCGGCGACGACATGTATGGCGGCACCTACCGGCTGTTCGAGCGCGTGCGCCGCGCGAGCGCCGGCCACGAGTTCACGTACGTCGACCTGACGGACCCGCTCGCGCTCGCGAACGCGCTGCGCCCGGAAACGAAGATGGTGTGGGTCGAGACGCCGACGAACCCGATGCTCAAGCTCGCCGATCTACACGCGATCGCGCAACTGTGCCGCGAGCGCGGCGTGATGACGGTGTGCGACAACACGTTCGCGAGCCCCATCAACCAGCGCCCGCTGGAACTTGGCATCGACATCGTCGTGCACTCGACGACGAAGTACATGAACGGCCACTCGGACGTCATCGGCGGCATTGCCGTCGTGGGCGGCCATGCGCACCAGCAGGCATGGCGCGAGCGCCTCGGCTTCATCCAGAATGCCGTCGGTGCGATCCAGGGCCCGTTCGACAGTTTTCTCGTCCTTCGCGGCATCAAGACGCTGGCCTTGCGCGTGGAACGCAGCAACAGCAACGCGCTCGACCTGGCGCAGTGGCTGCAGGGCCAGGCCAGGGTGCGCCACGTCTACTATCCTGGCCTGACGTCGCACCCGCAGCATGGACTGGCGCGGCGCCAGATGCACGGCTACGGCGGCATCATCTCCATCGACCTCGACACGGACATCGCCGGCGCGCGCCGCTTCCTGGAGCAGTGCGAGATCTTCACGCTGGCCGAGAGCCTGGGCGGCGTCGAGAGCCTGATCGAGCATCCGGCCATCATGACGCATGCGACCATTCCGGCGGATCAGCGGGCCAGGTTGGGGATCGGCGACGGGTTGATCCGGCTGTCGGTCGGCATCGAGCACGTGGAGGACCAGCGGGCGGACCTGGCGCGGGCGCTGGCGGCGATTTAAGACGCGCACTACATGCGTCGTCCCCGCGCAGGGACGAGGCATGTAGAGGCCGCCGGCTATTCAGGCATATGCCGGTGCCGGCAGCGCAAGGCCCCACTCATCCTCGCCCTGCTCGACGGGCACGTGTCGCGACACCTCATTGCCGCGCACCCGGAACGTCGACACCACGTCCGTCAACTCCTCCGCCTGCGCCCGCATCGTGGCCGCCGCGGCCGCGGCCTGCTCGACCATCGCCGCATTCTGCTGCGTCGCCTCGTCCATCTCGGCGATGACGCCGCGCACGCGCGCGATGCCGGCCGCCTGCTCGGCGCTGGCGCCGTCGATCGCATGCAGCAGATCGGCCACCTGCTGCACGCGGTCGAGGATCTCGCGCATCGTGTCGCCCGCCGCGCTGGCGATGCCGGCCCCGGACGCGATGGCGAGCGTCGACTCGCCGATCAGGTGCTTGATTTCTTTCGCCGCCGCCGCGGAATGCTGGGCCAGGTTACGGACTTCTCCCGCGACGACCGCAAAACCGCGGCCCTGCTCGCCCGCACGCGCCGCTTCGACGGCCGCGTTCAGCGCGAGGATATTCGTCTGGAACGCGATCCCGTCGATCATCGCCGTGATGTCGCCGATGCGGGCGGCCGACTGGCGGATCGTCTCCATGCGCTCGACCATCTGCCCGACCGCGCCGGCACCGTCCTTCGCGACGCCGGACGCGGCCAGCGCGAGCTCGTTCGCATCGTGGGCATTCACGTGGTTCTGTTCGACGGCCTCGGTCAGGTCGGCCATCGCCTGCACGGTCGCATGCAGGCTGCGCGCCTGCGCTTCCGTGCGGTGCGACAGGTCGCTGTTGCCGGCCGCGATCTCGGCCGACGCGCCGTCGATCATGCGGGCGCTGTCCAGCACTTTCACGACAGTGGCCGACACGCCGTCCGTCATGTGGTTCAGCGCATCGAACAGGCGCCCGATCTCGTCGCCGCGCGCATGCTCGATGGTGGCGGACAGGTCGCCCGTCGCGACGCGCTCGGCCAGCACGACGGCATCCTGCAGCGGCGTCACGATGCTGCGCGTGAGCAGCCAGCCGGCGGCGCAGCCGACCAGCAGCGCGGCCAGGCCGAATGCGGGCAGCAGGACGCGGCTGAGGGCGAATGCCTGTGCGGAGGTGGCCGCCAGCGCGTGCGCTGCGCGGGTCTGCCATGCGAGCAGCGCGTCGAGGGCTTGCGTGTAAGCGTCGAAGGTCGTGGTCAGCTCGCCGGACGCCAGTTGCTCGACCTCCTGCGTCTTGCCGAAGTCCTTCGCCTGGAACACCTGCTTGCGGACGCTCACGTAGGCAGCCTTGCGCTGTGCAACGGCGTCGATCAGGGCGCGCTCGTCCGGTACGGCCGGCAGCGCGCCCAGCTTCGCCTCGAGCGCGGCCGCGTTCTTTTCGCCCTGCTGGAGCATGGCCTGGAAGTAGTCGCCCGCCTCCAGGCTGTCGCTGCGGGCGATGGCCACGGCGCGCACGCCGTTCAGGCGCGTGACGCCCAGCAGCTCGGCCGTCAGCTGTTGGCGGGCGAGCTTGTTATTGACGAGGTCGTTCGTGATGGCGGCGGCCGCATGCATGCGCCACAGCGCGACGATGGAAATGATGACGATGGCGAGGGACACCACGGCAAAGGCGCCGATGATCTTGGTGCCGGTGGAGAGCTGGGCGAGTCGCATGGGGTTATGTCCGGAAGGGAGGGATGCGACCGATGATACAAATGCCGTATGACAACAAAATGACGATGTGTGACACCCATGCATTCTTTTGTGACATGGGCATGACGAAAAAAAAGCCCGCACGAGGCGTAATGCCGTTCAGTTAAGCTAGCTTCTTGACCTTCCGGACGGCATAACGCTTTGGCGTTGCCTTGACGGCCCGGTCGCATTTGCGGCCGGGCCGTTCGTCTTTCAGGAGGCTAACCAGCCTTTCCCGCAAGTGTCTCATCGACGCAGGCAATTTTCCATACGATCTCGTGACGCCGGCCCAGTGCAGTTCGAATTGGATCAGGTGGAATGCCCGGATGAAGCTGACCTCGGTCGGCTCGCACTTCACCGCCAGCGCAGCCTTGGCGATCTCGAGCCGGATCAGGTTGTAGGCGATAAGCGTTCCCCAGATTTCCTGATATACGCCATCCGTTGTTTTCGAGCGCAGCGTCAGTGCCGTGCCGAGCATCGTTTGCTTGAGCTCCCGGTAGCTCGTTTCAATCCCCCAGCGCTTGTCGTAACAGGCGGCGATATCGCTTGGCTTGTAGCGACGACGGTCGCGCAGCGAGGTCAGCAGGATGCGTTTGCGCGCCTGTGCGTCGACGACGGTGATCGCGCGCGCTTCCCAGAACTCGGGCAATTCTGCGCACTTGGCCCTGGCCTGGGGCGACACACGCATGCGCACCAGCATATCGTCGCTTTCGGCTTCGAGCGCTTCCCACTTGGTGTTCGATTTGGCTGGAATGATGTAGTGCCGTTCGGCGCCGCTGCCTGTCAGGCCGCACAAGATTTCGGCCGAGAGAAAGCCTCGATCAAAGACCGTCAGCGATTCATCCGGAATAGCCTCGACAAGCTGCTTTGCGTACAGCATTTCATTGGTCGAGTATGGGCCGAACGCGGCACTATGCACCAGGTGCGTGGGCAGCGACGTGAGGGTGACACCGCGCACTTGCGGATAGCTGGCGACCGTATCGCTGGCGTAACTCTGGGCGCCAAAGTGATTGCGATTTTCCGCAGTGTCGTGCGTGCGCAAGGTCGTCCCGTCCATGGCGAACAGCTGCAGTCCTTTGAACAGGTAAGCCTTCCTGTCCTGCGTCACCCAATGCCTTGCCGAGCGCTCGAATAGCCACTTCAAGGGCTCAGGTCCGACGCGCTGGCGCGCTTGGGCCGCAGCGCTTTTGCTGACGAACGGCGTCTGCGCGTCCGGTAGCGCCAAACCAAGATCATCCAGCACTTCGCTGATCGATTTGTGCCGATACAAAGCCAGTGCCACCATCAGCCATACAACCTGCTCGGCAGGCAGGCGACGATGTCGGATACTCGTCGCTTCCGTGCTCATGACGGCCTGCTCGATCCATTCGTATGGCAAATGCTCCCCCAACCTTGCCCAGTCGGGAGCCTCAAGATGATTTGCCAGAAAATGCAGAGTGTCGTCGAACATGGCGACGAAGGTTAACAGCGATGCCCGGCGTTTACAACGATTAAATAAAAATGCCGTTCAGTCTTAACTGAACGGCATTACCGCACGAGGCGGGCTTTTCGTCAGAGCGATCGTTTATTCGATCTCGACGGTCTCGACGGGCTCCGGCGGCGGCGGGACGTCGCCTTCCGGGAACTCGAGGAACACGTCGTCCTTCTCGTTCAGGTCGACCGTGACACGGCCACCGTTCACGAGACGGCCGAACAGCAGTTCGTCGGCCAGCGCCTTGCGGATCATGTCCTGGATCAGGCGCGACATCGGACGGGCACCCATCAGCGGGTCGAAACCTTTCTTCGCGAGGAACTTGCGCAGTTTCTCGGTGAAGACGGCTTCCACCTTCTTCTCGTGCAGCTGCTCTTCCAGCTGCATCAGGAACTTGTCCACGACGCGCAGGATGATGTCCTCGTCCAGCGCGCGGAAGCTGATGATCGCATCCAGGCGGTTGCGGAACTCGGGCGTGAACATGCGCTTGATGTCGGCCATCTCGTCGCCCTGCGCCTTCGAATCCACGAAGCCCACCGAACGCTTGGTCAGGCTTTCCGCACCTGCATTCGTGGTCATGATGATGATCACGTTGCGGAAGTCCGCCTTGCGACCGTTGTTGTCGGTCAAGGTGCCATGGTCCATCACCTGCAGCAGGATGTTGAAGATGTCCGGATGGGCCTTCTCGATCTCGTCCAGCAGCAGCACCGCATGCGGCTTCTTGGTGATGGCCTCGGTCAGCAGGCCCCCCTGGTCGAAGCCGACGTAGCCCGGCGGCGCACCGATCAGGCGCGACACGGCGTGGCGCTCCATGTACTCGGACATGTCGAAACGCACCAGCTCGATGCCGAGGATGAACGCCAGCTGCTTCGCGACTTCCGTCTTGCCGACGCCGGTCGGACCGGAGAACAGGAACGAACCGATCGGCTTGTCCTGCTTGCCGAGGCCGGCGCGGGCCATCTTGATCGCGGCCGACAACGCTTCGATGGCCGGGTCTTGCCCGAACACGACGTTGCGCAGGTCGCGGTCGATGGTCTGCAGCTTGCTGCGGTCGTCCTGGTTGACGGTCTGCGGAGGAATCCGCGCGATCTTCGCGATGATGTCCTCGATCTCGGTCTTGCCGATGGTCTTCTTCTGCTTCGACTTCGGCAGCACGCGCTGAGCCGCACCCGCTTCGTCGATCACGTCGATCGCCTTGTCCGGCAGGTGACGGTCGTTGATGAAGCGAGCAGCGAGCTCGGCCGCGGTCGACAGCGCCGACGCCGAATACTTCACGCCGTGGTGCTCTTCGAAGCGCGACTTGAGGCCGCGCAGGATCTGCACGGTCTGCTCGACCGACGGCTCGTTCACGTCCACTTTCTGGAAGCGGCGGGACAGCGCGTGATCCTTCTCGAACACGCCGCGGAATTCCGTGAACGTGGTCGCGCCGATGCACTTCAGCTGGCCGTTCGCGAGGGCCGGCTTGAGCAGGTTCGATGCGTCGAGCGTGCCGCCCGATGCGGAACCGGCGCCGATGATCGTGTGGATCTCGTCGATGAACAGGATGCCGTTCGGCGTGTCCTTGAGCTGCTTCAACACCGCCTTCAGGCGCTGCTCGAAGTCGCCGCGGTACTTGGTGCCGGCCAGCAGTGCGCCCATATCCAGCGAATACACGACGGCATTCTGCAGGATCTCGGGCACGTCTTCCTGGACGATGCGCCATGCCAGGCCTTCGGCGATCGCGGTCTTGCCGACGCCGGCCTCGCCCACGAGCAGCGGATTGTTCTTGCGGCGGCGGCACAGGATCTGGATCACGCGATCCACTTCCTCTTCGCGCCCGATCAGCGGATCGATGCGGCCATCGGCGGCAGCCTTGTTCAGGTTCGTGGTGAACTGATCCAGCGGGCTTTCCTTGGCCTGGCCTTCGACCTGCGCTTCTTCCACGCCTTCCGACGCCTTCTGGCTATCGATCTGCTGGTCCTTGCGCACGCCGTGCGAGATGAAATTGACCACGTCGAGACGGGTCACGCCCTGCTGGTGCAGGTAGTAAACGGCATGCGAGTCCTTCTCGCCGAAGATCGCCACGAGCACGTTCGCGCCGGTGACTTCCTTCTTGCCGTTCGACGCCGACTGGACGTGCATGATCGCGCGCTGGATCACGCGCTGGAAGCCCAGCGTCGGTTGAGTGTCGACTTCGCCGGTACCCGGCACGGTCGGAGTGTTATCGCCGATGAAATTCGTCAAGGTCTTACGCAGGTCTTCGATATTGACCGCGCACGCACGCAGGACTTCAGCGGCCGACGGGTTGTCGAGCAGCGCCAGCAGCAGGTGTTCGACCGTGATGAACTCGTGCCGAGCCTGCCGCGCTTCGACAAAGGCCATGTGTAGAGATACTTCCAATTCCTGCGCAATCATACTTCCTCCATCACGCACTGCAGGGGATGGCCTGCCTTGCGCGCATGCGTTAATACAAACTCCACTTTGGTACACGCTATATCTTTGGAAAACACGCCGCACACCCCTTTACCATGGCGGTGTACAGAAAGCATGATCTGCGTCGCCGTCTCGCGATCCTTGTTGAAGTACTCCTGGATGATGGCGACCACGAACTCCATCGGCGTGTAGTCGTCATTGAGCAACGCCACCTGATACAAGGGAGGTGGCTTGACTGTCTGCCGCTCCAGCAGCTGTTCGGTATCGTGCTTGGTTGCCATAGGGGTATTCTAAATTGCTTTCGATCTTCGTGTGTGCGGAAACTAACGCTCAGGGTAATCCCATTTGCTTTCCATCTTACGCGTTTTCCAGTTGGAGTGCAGATGGCGGTTCCATTGCCAAAATCAAGAGGTTGATTTTCAGCCACTATGTTAATTTTTACAACGCGTGTTCAAAACCGCTTGACTTACAGGATTCTTGCGCCAACAATGCAGTTATTGACATGTACTTATGTACTTGTTGATAAGAAGTGAGCAGGCTGAGGAGGGGGCAAGAAGCTTCTTGCTTTTATGGCTCGTGTGATTTGTTTTTAATCGAAGGTTATTTTATGGCAACAGGTACTGTTAAGTGGTTCAATGATTCCAAAGGTTTTGGCTTCATCACCCCTGATGACGGCGGCGAAGATTTGTTCGCGCACTTCTCCGCGATCAATATGAACGGTTTTAAGACCCTCAAAGAAGGTCAAAAAGTCCAATTCGAAGTCACGCAAGGCCCGAAAGGCAAGCAAGCTTCTAACATCGTCGGCGCGTAAGCACCCTCCGGAAGCAAAGAACCCCGCTTCGGCGGGGTTTTTTTTATGGTCCCGCCGCCACGCATCATCCGTCTCCTGGAAACAAAAAAGCCCCGTACAAATACGGGGCTTGATCTGCGTCAATAAGGCCGCGCTTACATATTCTCGATCATCACGTCGCCGAAGCCCGAGCACGACACCTGGGTCGCGCCTTCCATCAGGCGCGCGAAGTCGTAGGTGACGCGCTTGGACGCAATCGCCTTCGCCATCGAGCTGATGATGAGGTCGGCCGCTTCCGTCCAGCCCATGTGGCGCAGCATCATCTCGGCCGACAGGATCAGCGACCCCGGGTTCACGTAATCCTTGCCCGCATACTTGGGCGCCGTGCCGTGCGTCGCTTCGAACATCGCGACGGAGTCGGACATGTTCGCGCCCGGCGCGATGCCGATGCCGCCGACCTGGGCCGCCAGCGCGTCCGACACATAGTCGCCGTTCAGGTTCAGGGTGGCGATCACGCTGTATTCGGCCGGACGCAGCAGGATCTGCTGCAGGAACGCATCCGCGATCGAATCCTTGACGACGATGTCCTTGCCCGTGCGCGGGTTCTTGAACTTGCACCACGGGCCGCCGTCGATCAGCTCGGCGCCGAATTCGCGTTGCGCCAGCGCATAACCCCAGTCGCGGAAGCCGCCCTCCGTGTACTTCATGATATTGCCCTTGTGGACAATAGTGACGGATGGCTTGTCGTTGTCGATCGCGTACTGGAGCGCCTTGCGCACGAGGCGTTCCGTACCCTCGCGCGACACCGGCTTGATGCCGATCGCGGAGGTCTCCGGGAAGCGGATCTTGCGCACGCCCATCTCGCGGGTCAGGAACTCAATGACCTTTTTCCCTTCAGGCGACTCGGCCGCCCATTCGATGCCGGCATAGATGTCTTCCGAGTTTTCGCGGAAGATCACCATGTCCGTCTTGTGCGGCTCGCGCAGCGGCGACGGTACGCCGGTGAAATAGCGCACGGGGCGCAGGCAGACGTACAGGTCGAGTTCCTGGCGCAGCGCCACGTTCAGCGAGCGGATGCCGCCGCCGACCGGCGTCGTCAGCGGGCCCTTGATCGACACGACGTACTCGCGCACGCAGTCCAGCGTTTCGGTCGGCAGCCAGACGTCCGGGCCATACACCTGCGTCGACTTCTCGCCGGCAAACACTTCCATCCACGCGATCCTGCGCTGGCCGCCGTATGCCTTCGCGACGGCCGCGTCGACGACCTTCAGCATCACCGGGGTGATGTCGACGCCGGTGCCATCGCCTTCGATATAGGGAATGACCGGCTGGTCGGGGACGTTCAGCGAGAAGTCCGCGTTGACGGTAATCTTTTGACCATCGGTAGGTACTTTGATATGTTGATACATCATGTTCTCCGAAGTGGGCACGCGGCGGCGGCGGACCGCCAGGTCTGCGATCTCCATTAGAATAGTGGGCTGGCCGTCGTCTTGTCTAAGACGCAACACTGGCACAACATTATGCACCAGTATTGATCGCGACGGGCCAGAGGCTCGCTATTTTGCTCCAAAATCCATCCTTCATGTCCCTCATCCTGTTCAATAAACCCTTCCAGGTGCTGTGCCAGTTCTCGCGCGAGGACGAGCGCGAAACCCTCGCCGACTACCTCGACATCCCGAACATTTATCCCGCCGGCCGGCTCGACGCCGACAGCGAAGGCCTGATGCTGCTGACGGACGACGGCCGCCTGCAGCACCAGATCGCCCATCCGGACCACAAGGAAGCGAAGACTTATCTAGTACAACTGGAGGGGATCGCCGACCGCGCCACCCTCGACCGCCTGCAGGCGCCGATCGACCTGGGCGACTTCATCACGAAGCCGTGCCGCGCCGCGCTGATCGCGGAGCCGGAGTGGCTGTGGCCGCGCAACCCGCCCATCCGCGTGCGCCAGGACAAGCCGACCAGCTGGATCGCGATCACGCTCGAAGAGGGGAAAAACCGCCAGGTGCGCCGGATGACGGCCGCCGTCGGCCTGCCCACGTTGCGCCTCGTGCGCTCGAGCATCGGGCCGTTTTCGCTGGCGACGCATCCGCTGCTGCCGGGCGAGTGGATGGAAGTGCCGGCCGCTGCCGTAGGCGGGAAGCGGTGACACGCTTGAGGCAGATCAACCTTTCCAAACGTTAATGTAGGATGGGCAGAAAACTGTCAACCGGCAATTCCTAGGCACCGTTAAGGGGACAGATTCACCGTTGTGGATCACCTTCTTCTTTAAAGGAACCCGAAATGTCCAAACTGATCGCTGGCCTGGTTGCTTCCCTGTTCGCCGTTTCCGCTTTCGCCGCCCAGGCCCCGGCCGCAGCCGCAGCCGCCCCGGCCGCATCGGCCACCGCCGAGCAGCCCGCCGCACCCGCGAAAAAAGTGAAGAAGCACCACAAGAAGGCCAAGAAGGCCGCCGACGCAGCCGCTCCGGCCGAACCGGCAGCCAAGTAAGCGAGCGCTCGACGCTCACCCAGGCAGCCTGCGGGCTGCCTTTTTGTTGCCAAAAACCGGGGTCAGAGCCCGGTTTTTGGCAACAGCCTTTAGTCAACAGAGAATTCGGGCAACAAAAAACCCGCCGGACTTGCGTCGTGCGGGTCGTTGTTATTGAGTCCCCCGGACTCAATAACTCCATGCGCAGCCGGGGCCGCGCGGGCGTTGCTGTCGGGTGTATTAAGCCGACAGGGCCTTGATGGCGGCAGCCAGGCGGCTCTTGTGGCGAGCGGCCTTGTTCTTGTGGATGATTTTCTTGTCAGCGATGCTGTCGATGGTCGACACGGACTGCTGGAAGATTTGCGAAGCAGCGGCCTTGTCGCCAGCCTGGATGGCCTTTTTGACGGCCTTGATTGCGGTACGCAGGGTCGAGCGCTGAGCCGAGTTGTGTGCGTTTTGCTTGACTGCTTGACGAGCGCGTTTGCGCGCCTGTGCGGTATTTGCCATGGAATTTCCTAATCGGGGTCAAGTTGCGTTTGCAAACATTCAAACCGGCCCATTCCAGTGCCTGCCAAACGAGTGTCTGCTAACAGAATTCAATACAGCCCTCGATTATAGCGAAGGTTTCATCGAAGGGCAAATCCTGGTTCGTTTTTGTGCAATAGCCCAGCTATAATCGCGGGCTATGAACCTACTCAAGACCCTGGCAGCCATCTCGAGCATGACGATGCTGTCCCGTATCACCGGCCTGTTGCGCGACTCCCTGTTTGCCCGCGCGTTCGGCGCCAGCGATTATACCGACGCCTTCAACATCGCCTTCCGCCTGCCCAACCTGCTGCGCCGCCTGTTCGGCGAAGGCGCGTTCTCGCAGGCGTTCGTGCCGATCCTGGCCGAGTACAAGAGCCAGAAAGGCGACGCCGCCACCCGCACCCTCGTCGACCACGTCGCCAATACGCTCGTGTGGGCGACGCTCGCGACGAGCCTCGTCGGCATCATCGGCGCACCCGTCGTCCTGTACGTCATCGCCAGCGGCCTCGAAGGCCCCGCGTTCGACGCCGGCGTCGTCATGACCCGGCTGATGTTCCCGTACATCCTGTGCATGTCGTTCGTCGTGCTGGCCGGCGCCGTGCTGAATACCTGGCGCGAATTCAAGATTCCCGCGTTCACGCCCGTGCTGTGGAACCTGTCGTCGATCTTCTTCTCGCTGTTCATGGTGAAGTATTTCGACGTGCCGATTTATTCGATGGCGGTGGCCGTGATGGTCGGCGGCGTGCTGCAGGTCGGTATCCAGATCCCCGCGCTGAAGCGCATCGGCATGCTGCCGCGCCTGTCGGTCAATCCGTTCGCCGGCCTGTCCGACCCGGGTGTGCGCCGCATCCTCAAGAAGATGGGCCCGGCCGTGTTCGCCGTGTCGGCCGCGCAGATCAGCCTCCTCATCAACACGAACATCGCGTCGCGCCTGGGCGCCGGCAGCGTCTCCGTGCTGCAGTACGCGGACCGCCTGATGGAGTTCCCGACCGGCATGCTGGGCGTCGCACTGGGCACGGTGCTGCTGCCCAGCCTGTCGAAGGCGAATGCCGACGGCGATCCCGTCGAATACTCCTCCCTGCTCGACTGGGGCCTGCGGTTGACGTTCCTGCTCGCGCTGCCGGCCGCCGTCGGCCTCGCGACCCTGGCCGAACCGCTGATCGCCACCTTGTTCAACTACGGCGCGTTCAACGCCCGCGCCGTCACGGCCGCCACGGCGCCGCTGATGGCCTATGCGGCCGGGCTGCTCGGCATCATCCTCGTCAAGATCCTGGCCCCGGCCTTCTACGCGCGCCAGGACATCCGCACGCCGGTCAAGATCGCCGTCGGCGTGCTCGTCGCGACGCAGTTGATGAACCTCGTGTTCGTACCGGTACTGGGCGTCGCCGGCCTCGCGCTGTCGATCGGTCTCGGTGCGTGCATCAACGCGAGCTTCCTGTTCACGGGCCTGCGCCGGCGTGCGATCTACGTGCCGCATGCGGGGTGGCTGCCGTTCTTTTTCAAAGTCGTCGTGGCCGTCGCGCTGATGGGCGCCGTGGCCTGGTTCAGCCAGGCGCAGCTCGACTGGGCCGCACTGCGCGCCCATCCCCTGCTGCGCGCGGGCGCCCTGTTCCTCATCATCGGCGCCTCCGCCGTCGTGTATTTTGCCGTGCTGCTGGCGCTGGGCTTCCGGCCGCGCCACTTCATGCGCCGCGCTAAGTAGCCGGGGTAGCCTGGCGGTTCTCCGCCTCGGGCTCTTTCTCTTCCTTGTCAGGAGGCGGCGCATCGGCGCCCGGCGCATCCACGCCGGGCGCATCCACGCCGGGCGCCGGTGGCGGCGGCGCGTCCCGCTCGGGAAACAGCGACGGCTGCTGCGGCGTGCCCGCGGGCGGGTCCTGGAACAGCGACGGCTGGCCGGGCATCTGCGGCTTGCCCTGCGCGAGGACCTGCCCCTGCATCAGCGCCTGTCCGGTCGCCGCGAACTTCCAGTCCGACACGTGCTGCTTGTTCTCGAAACCGGAAAAGCGCTTGTCGAAATTCGCCACCTTCAGCGGCTTCGCCTTCGACAGGCTGTATACGGCCAGCACGCCGCGCCGGTCGCCGGGATTGGCCCACACGATGCCCCACTCGGCCTTGCCCGTCAGCGGGTCGACGAAGATCTTGCGCAGATGCCGGCGCACGCCGGGAAAACGCGGATCCTTCAGCAGTTCCTGCAGCGACGGCGGCTGCGCCGGCTGGCCCTTCGGCGTCGCTTCGGCGTACGTGCGCAGCGCTTCGCCGAACGCGGCACCGATGTCCAGCAGTTCTTCCTCGGCGGCCGCGCGCCGCAGCAGCGCGTCGACCTTCAGCGTGGCCGCGCCGACGAGGCCGATCACGGTCACGAGGATGATGAGGCCGAGGTAAGTAAAACCGCCCTCGCGCCGCGGCGTCCTACCATTCCGCATACGGCTTGCCGTTGCGGCCCGTGCCCGGCGCGCCGCTGTGGATGTCGTGGATGCCGCCCTTGTCGCCATCTTCGGGCGGGACAACCGTCCAGGCCGAATCGCTGTCCGCGATCGGATCGAACGGCAGCGCCGGCAGGTATTTTTTCTCGACGAGCTGCTGCAGCGAATCCGGGTAGCGCCCCGTGTCCTCGTAAAACTGGTCGATGACGGCACGCGTGTTGCGCAGGTTCTCGGCGAGGATGGTCTCCTTGGTGCTGTCGACCTTCGGGAAGAAACGCGGCGCCGCGAGCGTGAGCAGCAGCGCCACGATGCCCAGCACCACCAGCAGTTCGATCAGGGTAAAACCCCGTTGTCGTTCGAGGTTCATGTCTTCACCAGCGGTTGTAAGGGATGCCGTTCAGCCCGACCTTGCCCGAGGTCGAGTAGACGTCGTACACGTCGTCGCCCTCTTTCGGCTCGTCCGGCTCGCTGGCGTAGCTGCGCTTGCCCCACGTCTCGGCATCCTTCAGGTCGGGGTCGCCGTTGAACGGGTCGCGCGGCAGGCGGCGCAGAAAATAAATCTTCGCCTTCTTCGGGCTGCGCTGGTCCGGCACGCCCTCGACCAGCACTTCCAGCTTCGGCGGATAACCGCTGGCGCCGGCCTGGCGGGCCACGCGGCCTTCGTCGCCGGCCTTCTTGTAGGCGTCGAGGGCGGCACGGATCTCGCGCAGCGCCACGCGCAATTCCTGTTCGTGGCGGCGCTGCAGCGCGATCTGCGCGGTCGGCACCACCAACGTGCCGAGCAGCGCCAGGATCGCGAGCGTGACGAGCAGCTCGATCAGGGTAAAGCCGCGCCGGCGCCGGGTGCTCATCGCACGCTTACTTCTGGTTCGGGAACGCGGCCTGCGACGCCGGCACGCGGTTGGCCGCCGGCTGCCCGGGCTGCACCGGCGTCACCTCCGGCTGCGGCAGCGGCGTGATGTCGATCGCGGGCGCGGCCGGCAGTTCCGACGGCGAGCTGGAGGCCGGCGCGGGCGGCAGCGTGCCGGTCCTGCCGACGCTGGTGGCCGGCACCATGCCGGTTTCGCCAATCACGGGCAACGGCGTGGGCAACGGCGCCGGCGACTGCGCTTGCGGCTGCGCGGCGGGCGGCTGCACGGCGCCCGCGGGCGGCACCGGCGGGCGCGCGGGCGCAGCGGCCGGCGCCGCGCGCGCACCCTGCGCCGGAATCTGCACCGGCGTGCGCACATTCGTGTCGGGACGGCGCCGGAAGCTGGCCTCCGTGCCGGCGCTGAATTCGGAGCTCGATGCCGGCGGGCGCTGCAGGGTGCGGATCAGGTGCGGCGTGATCGACAGCACGACCTCGGTCTTGTTACGCGTGTCCTGCTGGCTGCCGAACAGGCGGCCCAGTATCGGCAGGTCGCCGATGCCCGGCAGCTTCGTGCTGCTGGAGCGGTCTTCGTTCTTGATCAGGCCCGCCAGCACCTGGTTCTCGCCATCCTTCAGCTGCAGCATCGTGGAGGCCGAGCGCGTGCCGATGCGGTATGCCGTCGTGCCGCCCTTCGTCGTGACCGTGTCGACCAGGTTGCTGACTTCCAGCGAGATACGGATGCCCACTTCGTTGTTCAGGTAGATCGTGGGCTCGACATCCAGCTTCAGGCCCACGTCGACGTAGTTCACGGACTCCGACGCGAAGCCGCCCACGCCCGACGAGATGGTCGTCGTGATGGTCGGCAGCTTGTCGCCGATGACGACCTTGGCCTTTTCCTTGTTGCGCACGCGGATGCGGGCGCGGCCAACGTGTCGGAATCGCCGTCCGTCTTGCTGGCCGTGATCGAACCGGCGACACCGGTCACGCCGATCGTCGTGCTGTCCAGGTGATGCAGCTGGTCGATCGTGATCGCGCCGCCGGCCGCCGTCGTCAGCGGCGCGAACGACAGGCTCGTGGGCCAGTCGATGCCCAGGTCGAGCAGGCGGTTGCGCTGCACTTCCAGCACCTCGACGTCCAGCATCACCTCGGCCTCCGGCACGTCCTGCAGCGCCACGAGCTGCGACGCCAGCTTCACGGCCTCCGGCGTGTCGCGCAGGATCACGAGGTTGAGCTTCTCGTCCACGACGACGTCCTTCGATTTCAGGATCGTCTTGAGCGTGTTGCCGATCGACTTCGCTTCCGCATTGGCCAGGTAGAAGGTCTTTACCGTCATCTCCTGGTATTCCTTCTGCTTGGCCGCGATGTTCGGGTAGATCAGGATCGTGTTGCCGTCCATGACCTGGCGCTCCAGCTGGTTCGTCATCAGGAGATAGTACACGGCCGCTTCCACCGTGCTGTTCTTCAGGAAGACCGACGCGCGCTGGTCCGTCTTGACGTCCTTGTCGAACAGGAAGTTCAGGCCCGAGTGGCGCGCGATGACTTCGAAGATCTGCTTGATCGGCGCGTCGCGGAATTCCAGGTTGATGGGCGTGCGGAACGCGGCCGCCAGCGCCGCCTCGGGGGAGTTCGCCGCGATCTTGTCGTTCACTTCGGCCAGCAATTGACGCGCCGGTTCGTGCGTCGGGCGCTCCGTCAGGATGGCGGTCAGCTTCGTTTTCGCCGTGTCGTAATCCTTGCGCTCCAGCGCGGCGCGCGCTTCTCCCATCAACACACCGTGACGGCGGTCGGCATCCACCTGGCGCAGGCCGGCGCGGGCGCGGTCGTTGAGCGGATCGATCGCCAGCACGCGCCGGTAGTCCGCCACGGCCAGGTCGACCTTGCCGTCGGCCAGTTCACGGTCGGCCTGCGGCAGCAGGCGGTTCGTGGCGGCGTCGCGGGCGCGCAGGTACGCGGACTTGTACTGGACGTTGGTCGGATCGGCGGCCAGCGCTTCCTGGTATTTGGTAAGCCCGGCCTCGACCTTGTCCTGGGCCACGAGCTCGTTCCCTTCGCGGTAGGCCATTTGGGCCGCGCAGCCGGACAGCAGGATGGCGAGCAGCGCCGGGAGCAGGCGCCGGGCCAGAGTTGGGCGAGCAATCAATCGAATACTCCAATATTAAGCTGCTGAACCTGGTTCAGCGGCAAGTAGGTCAGGGTCAGGACCGGCGGCGCGATGGACTCGACGCGGTACGTCCCGTCGATCACGGCCCCCTTCTCGCGCACGACGTACGTGCGGTCGCCGCGCGCCAGGTAGACTTCCCAGGCGCCGTCGCCGACCGACTTGCCGATGAAGGTGAACGGCAGCGGCGGCGCGGTGGGCGGCGGTGGCGGCGGCGCGGGTTGCGGCGGCGGCGGCGGCGGGGGTGGCGGCGTCCAGTCATGGCGCCCGAACGGACCGGCGCCATTCTGCCCCTGGCCGAACGCGGCATCGCCGTCCCCGATCAGCGTGTCGCGCGGCACCAGCGCGAGGATCGGCTGTCCGCGGGCGCATCGCCGGCCTTGGCCGCGGGCACGACGGGCACCGGCGCCGGCGCCGGCGCCGGCGCGGCCGTGCGCACGAGCGCCGCCTTCGCGACGGGACGCTCGACCGGCTCGGCGATGTCGCCTTGCGGCGCCCGGTCGCCGAACGCGGCCAGCAGCGCGGCGCCGACGAGGGCCAGCGCGAGGATCGCGTGGCGCGGCTTGATGTCGGCCTTCTTCATGACGGATCCGTCCCGTCGCGCAGGTACAAGGTCAGCTTCAGGCGCGCGTCCACCGTCGCGTCGCCGATGGCGTCGCGGTGGAAGGTGATCTCGTCCAGCGACGCGAACGGAATCGCGCGCAGCGCCGCCATCGCGAACTGCCAGATCGCCGCGTAGCTGCCTTTCACCGGCAGGTTGACCTGGTACGTGTACACCTTCGCATTACGGTCATAACCCGGCTTGTACTCGCCCTGGCGCAGCACGAGGCCCGACCTGGCCGCGAGGTCGAACAGCGTCTTGACCTGCTGCTCGGCGCTGCCGCGCACGCCCAGTGCGCCGTAGAAGGCGGCGAGGTTGTCCGGAGCCTGCGGAGGCACGGGTGCCGGCGCGGATGCGGGTGCGGTGGCCACCTGCGCCTTCTGCTTCGCCTGCGCGGCGCGTGCCTCCTGCGCCCGTTCCATCGCCCACACGGCATGCAGCGTCCACGCCAGCGCGCCGGCCATCACGAACACGAGGATGCCGGCCGCCGCCACGAGCGGATTCGCGCGCAGCAGCACCAGGCGCAGGCGCAGCAGGGGCGACGTCAAGGTCGTCTTCATCGCGGAGACCTCCACTGCGCATCGATCTGGAAGCGGATCGGCCGGTTCGCGTCCTGTTCGTTGATCTCGTGGCGCGCCAGCAGGACGGTCGTGAACCACTCGACGCGCTGCAGCGCCTCGACGTAGGCGATCATGTCGTCGCTGGTCTTCGCTTCCGCAGTGATGCGCACGCTGCTCTTCCTGGCGTCCGGTTCCAGCGCCAGCAGCGCGATGGTGGCGGGCGTCGCCGCCTGGACGGCGTCGTGCAGGCCGCGCCACGGGAGGTTCAGCTGCTGCACGGACGCGTTCACGGCACCGGCCTGCGCGGGCGGCACCGTGCGCGCCGGTGCGGCGACGGGCGCGCGCGCGACGGCGCGTGCCTGCGCCTGCGCGACCTGCGCCGTCCGCTCCGCTTCCACGCGCTGCAGGCCGCGGTATTGCGCGACAGTGCTCGCGAGCGGCCCCGCCAGTGCCAGAGCGGCGATCAACAGGCTCCACGTCCCGCGCGGCGCCCGGTGCCACGTGCGCGCGAGGCTGGGCGGCGCGAAATCGATGCGGACCTTCTTCATGGCGCCCTCCCCGTCAGCGCGAGCCGGGCGCAATCGGGCCACAGCGGATCGGTTTCGTCCTCGAACAGCGTGCAGGCGAATTTCAGCCGGCCCGCGCTGCTCGCCCAGCCTTTCGGCGCCGGGCCGCAGATCTGCAGGCGCTCCGGCCGCGACAGGCCCACCCGCAGCGCCTCGCGCGCCACGTGGCCCTCGAGCCAGTCGCGGTCCGCGCCGGCCGGGATCGGCGCCGTGCGCACGGCCGCGAGCAGGTCGCCGTCGAACGCGGCAATACTCAACACGCCGCCGTGCACGACGCCGAACCACGCGCCCGCGCGGCGCACCCGGCGGTGCTGGTTCAGTGCGGCGACGAATTGCGGCACGATCTCGACCAGCCTGAAACGCTGGGAGATCGCTGCCGTCGTCAGTTGTTCGAGCAGGGACAGGGGCACCGCGGCCGCGAGGAACGGGCGCGCCGCATCCCAGTCCGCGCTGATGCTCCAACCGGACACGCCGCCGCCGAACAGCGCCTGGTAGCGCAGCATGGCCGCCGCTTCGAGGTCGGCGAGGCGCGTCGCGCCTTCCGGCGGCGTCACCTGCCACAGGCGCGCGAGGTCGTCGGCCAGCACCACCGTCACCGGCAGGCCGGCCACGTCATGCTCGCCCAGCAGCATGCCCAGCGCCGCGCCGAGCGACACCGGATCGGCGCCCGTCGCCGCCACCTGGCCGAGCAGGCGCGCGCGCTCGTGCGGCCAGATGCTGGTGCGCACGAGCGCCAGCGCGTCGGGCGCGATGCCGATGCGCAGCGACTGGCCGAAGCTCGACTTGAAACCATTAAGCATGCAGCGTGACCCTCCGGATTTCCTCGATGGTGGTGGCCCCGCGCTTCACGAGATCCAGCGCCGCGAGGCGCAGGCTGCGCGTGCCGTTGGCGGCGGCGGCGGCCTTGATGCGGCGAATCGGCTGCTTGTCGACGATCAGCTCGCGGATCTCGTCGTTCAAGGTCAGGATCTCGGCGATCGAGCGGCGGCCCTTGTAGCCGGTGCCGCGGCAATCGCCGCACCCCAGGCCGTGCATGAACTGGTAATCGTGGACGTCGGCGCGCGTCAGGTGCGCGGACGCCAGCTCGTCGTCGGACGGCGTGTACTGGACCAGGCAGCGCGGGCAGTTCATGCGGATCAGGCGCTGGGCCCAGATGCCGTTCAGCGCCGACACGAACGCGTACGGGTCGATGCCCATGTGCGTGAAGCGGCCGAACACGTCGAACACGTTGTTGGCGTGGACCGTCGTCAGCACGAGGTGGCCCGTCAGCGCCGACTGCACCGCGATCTCCGCCGTCTCGCGGTCGCGGATCTCGCCGACCATGATCTTGTCCGGGTCGTGGCGCAGGATCGAGCGCAGGCCCTTCGCGAACGACAGGCCCTTCTTTTCGTTGACGGGAATCTGCAGGATGCCCGGCAGCTGGTATTCGACGGGGTCCTCGATCGTGATGATCTTTTCGCGGCCGTTGTGGATTTCGGTCAGGGCCGCGTACAAGGTCGTCGTCTTGCCGGAGCCCGTCGGCCCCGTCACGAGCAGCATGCCGTACGCCTCCTGCGCGAGCATGCGCAGCGTCGCCAGCGACGGCGCGTCGAAGCCCAGCGCTTCCAGCGTGAGCGAGCCGTACGCTTCGATCATCGCGCGCTTGTCGAGGATACGGATGACGGCATCCTCGCCGTGGATGCTCGGCATGATCGACACGCGCAGGTCGATCTCGCGCCCGGCCGATTCGACGCGGAAGCTGCCGTCCTGCGGGATGCGGCGCTCGGCGATGTCCAGCTCCGCCAGCACCTTCAAACGCGAGATGATGTGCTCCGCCAGTTCGATGCCGCCGACGGACGCCGCGTGATCGAGCACGCCGTCCACGCGGTACTTGACGGCGAGACCGCCCGCCGTGCTTTCCAGGTGGATGTCGGAAGCACCCGCTTTCAAGGCGTCGTACAGGGTCGAGTTCACGAGCTTGACGGCGGGGCTCGCGGCTTCGGACACCGACGCGAACGACAGCACCGTCGCGCTCTTGCCGTCGCGGCGATCATGCAAATTCGCGCCGCTGTCGCCGGCGAGCGTGTCGACGGCGCGCGCGGATTCCTCCTGCTTGCCGAGGTACGCCTGGATGTCCGATTGCAGCGCGAGGCGCAGGTGGAGCGGCGCCGCCGCCGTCGCGCCGGCCTGCGCCTGCAGCCAGGTCTGCAGGTCGAGGTCGAACGGGTCCGCGATCACGCCCGTCAGGTGTTTCGCATCGTCGCGCAGCAGCACGCAGTGACGCGCGAGCGCCTGCGCCAGCGGCAGCAGGTCGAACGCCGGCTGCTGGCCGAACATCTCCGGCGTTTCCATCGTGGCGAGGCCGAACGGCTCGGCGAGCAGGCGTACGATCTCGCGCGGCTCCCGGCCCGACAGGCCCTGCAGCTCTTCGACGAGGGAACGGCGCGATTGCCGGCTCTGGGCGCGGGCGCGCGCCAGCAATGCGGCATCCAGGATTGCTTCCGGCGCGTTCACGACATGTCTCCGGCGAGGTCGAAAATGGGCATGTACAACAGCACGACGATGGCGCCGACGACGAGGCCGATGGCCGCCATCAGCAGGGGTTCGAAAGTACGGGTGAAGCGGTCGATCCAGCGGCCGATCTCGCCGTCGTAGAACGCGGCCGAGCGCGTGAGCATCGTACCCATCGAGCCCGTGCGCTCGCCCACGCGCAGCATGCGCAGCGAGATCGGCGTCGTCAGGCCGTTCGCCTCGAACGCGTCGGACATCGGCCGTCCCGCCTCGATCGCGGCGCGCGCCGCTTTCAGGCCGCCGGCGATACCGGGCGACACCATGCCCTGCACGGTGTCGATCGCGTTCACGAGCGTGATGCCGCCTTCGTTGAGCATGCCCAGCGTGAGGTAGAGGCGCGAGAGTTCATAGATGCGGGCGCGCTCGCCGATGCCGGGCAGCTTCGCCAGCAGGCGCGCGGCGCCGCCCTGTTTCAGCGCGCGCCGGATGGCCCACGCGGCCAGTGCGACGAACGCCGCGAAGCCGATGAAGAGTCCTCCCGCATGCCGGCCCGCGAACTGGCCCCAGTCCAGCATCAGGCGCGACATCCACGGCAGGTTGCGGCCCGCGCCCTGGTACACCTCGGCGAAGCGCGGCACCACGTACGACATCAGGAAGATCGACACGCCGCCGCCCACGAGCAGCAGGATCGCGGGGTAGATCGACGCGCTGACGACCTTGGCGCGCACGGTGTCGATGCGCTGCTGGTATTCGATATAGCGTTCGAGCGCGCGCGGCAGGTCGCTGGTTCCCTCGGCCGCGCGCACGATGCCCACGTACAGCGGCGGGAACAGCGCGGGCTGCGCGGCCATCACGGTGGACAGGCGCTTGCCTTCGCGCAGGCCGGCCAGTAGCCGTTCCAGCACGCTGCGCGTGGCGGGACTGGCTTCCTTTTCCAGCAGCGCTTCCAGGCCTTCGACGATGCCCAGGCCCGCGGTCAGCAGCGCGAGCAGCTCCTGGCTGAACAGCACGAGCGACAGCTTGCCGCCGCGCTGGCGCCGCAGCAGCGGCGCCTGCACGGGTTCGATCGCGCTGACGAACAGCCCGCGCGCCTCGACCTGGCGGCGCGCGTCCGCCTCGTCGAGGGCGTCGACGAGCACGCTGGCGATGCGCATGTCGGGCGCAAGGGTGCGAACCGCGAACTGCATGGGAGCGACAGGCCGGAGCGTTATTGGGAGCTGATGTCGGCGTTCTCGCCTTCGCCGCCCGGCTGGCCGTCCTTGCCGAGCGAGAGTACTTCATACTCGCCCTTCGTGCCGGGCGCGCGGTACTGGTAGGCATGGCCCCACGGATCGAGCGGGACACCCTTCTTCAGGTACGGGCCGTTCCACTTGCCGGACGCCGTCGACGGCGCCGTGAGCAGCGCGGCCAGGCCCTCTTCCGTCGTCGGATAGCGGCCGACGTCGAGGCGGTACGTGTCCAGCGATTTTTCGAACGCTTCGATCTGGGCCTTGGCCACGGTGACCTCGGATTTGCCCAGTTGGGAGAAATATTTCGGGCCGACGTAAGCCGCCAGCAAACCGATGATAACGATAACTACCAAGAGTTCAAGCAGGGTAAAACCAGCCTGACGGACCCGCGCGGCGGTGTCCTGGTTCTGCACACGATACATCCAACCGACTCCTCTATTGCTTTAGTGTAAAGCCATGCATGAAGGCTACCATGGCCCCGTCATGGCGACAAATCATTTTCCTGCATCGATCGTCGGTCAAATTCGCAAACGGATTTCTTGTTCGCAAAATTCTAACCTTGTTCTGCTCGCCTGAACACTGTTGCGCAATTGTTCGCCCATCCCTCGGGTCAGGGGTGACGGAATACCTAGCATACCTCGTTATCTGTGTGAAATCCTTTATGTTTTTTCGTTAATGGGGGAAGGATTTGTGTCGTTTTCGCGCGAATTTTTCTCACTTTCATTTAAAGTTTCCGTGAGGATATTTCCCAACATCATCGCTTATCTTCGCTTATTTCCGTACGAAAATCTTTCGAAATGATAATATTTGCACGAAATTAACAACAAAAATATTGAGCTACGGAAAAACTGCCGTTACAGTGACGCATCGATCAGTTTTGCGTTGCCTTGAATCATGAAAATCTCCGCTTTCCGTACCGCTATCGCCGTCACCCTCGCCGCCATGCTCGCCGCCTGCGGCAGTGGCGCCCAGATCGACCAGCCGGTCCAGACCGCCGCGATGACGGGCAGCGCCGCCCAGGTCGCCTCGGCCAATTCGCCCGCGCCGGATTGCGCGGCCGATGGCTGCAAGGGCCTGCGCATCATCGACGCGAACGCCGAAGCCTACCGCTACGAAGCCATGCGCCGCGCGGCGGCCGACGCACCGCAGTCCTGATCGTCCCCCAGCAGCCGTAAATCCATGCAGCGCGCCAGCGCATGCGCCCGGTTGTTGACGCCGAGCGTGCGGTAGATCCGCTGCAAATGGTTCTTGACGGTCAGCGCGCTGATCCCCAGCAGCCTTCCCATCTCGTCATTGCTCTTCCCCGCCCGCAGCCAGCCGATGATCTCGGTCTCGCGCGCGGAGAGCGCACGTGCCGGCGCCCCGTCCACGGCCGTCCGCGCCGCCGGCAGGCGCCCCAGCGCCAGGTGCAGGTGCGGCAGCAACAATTCCAGGAAATACGCGTGACGCGTCGTCGGCCGCACCGCCAGGCCGAACAGCAGAAACACGCTGCCCCCGGCGCTCGTCGGCCCCGTGCCGTGCGCGAGCACATTGTCGAACCCCAGCCGCAGGATCTCGTCGCCCAGGCCGTCCGGCGCCGCGCGCGCATCGATCGCGACCGTTAGCCGTCCACCCCGCGCGATGCGCAGCGCCAGATCCGTCAACGCCTGCCGCACCCCCGGCGCCAGCACGGTGCCGTGCAGGCAGTCCACCCGTGTGAGGACACCGCCATGGCCGAATTGCAGGCACACGAGCACCCGGTGCGGCAGCAGCGCCTGCACCTGGCCCTGGGTCCACAGGAAGAACTGGTGCGGGCCGGCCACGCGCAGGCCGGACTCGATGGCGCACAGCAGGTATTCCTGCTCCTGGCGGCTGAGGATGACGACGGGGTCCACGGTCAGGCGACGAAGCGGTAGCCGGTGCCGCGCACCGTCTCGATATGCTCCTGGTGACCGCTCGGCTGCAGCGCGTGGCGCAGGCGGCCCACGTGGGCGTCGACCGTGCGCTCCTCCAGCACGGCGTGCCGGCCCCAGACCTTGTCCAGCAATTGCGAGCGCGTGTGCACCCGCTCCGGATGGTGCATGAGGAAGTTTAGTAAACGAAATTCGACGGGTCCCAGCGCGACGGTGCTCGCGCCGGCCACCACGCGCTGCGTGTACGGATCCAGGTGCAGGCCGGCCATCTGCACGGCATCGACGGACGCATGCGGCGCGCGCCGGCGCAGCACGGCCTGCATGCGGGCCAGCAGTTCGCGCGGGTTGAACGGTTTCGTCAGGTAATCGTCGGCGCCGGCTTCCAGCGCGAGGATCTTGTCGTGCTCCCCTGCCCGCGCGGAGACCATGATGATGGCGATCCCGCGCGTGCGCGCCTGCGCGTGCAGGCGCCGGATCAGCGCTTCGCCCGACTGGCCGGGCATGTCCCACTCCAGCAGCAGCATGTCGGGGACGGCATCGTCGAGCAGGACGAGCGCCGACTCGGCGTCCGCGCACAGGCGCACGTCGTGGCCGGCACGGGTCAGGTTCAGTTCGAGCAGCTGGCGGACGGCCGGGTCGGGGTCCGCCGCGAGGACATGTGCGCGCATATAAGATCCTTGTCTCGGCGACAACAGGATCGAATATGCACTAAGCAAAGTCCTCTGAACAATATGATTTCTATTGGAAATTCATATGTTTATCGAATAAATCGACACCCCGTCGTTCCCGCGGAAGCGGGAACCCATGCCGGGCTGGCTTAACACGCTCAGCATGGATCCCCGCGTGCGCGGGGATGACGTTCAGGCCCGGCGCCGCTGCATCGCCCCCAGCAAGACGAGACCCGTCGCGACGACCAGCCAGTCCGCCGGCTCCGGCACCGGATTCACGGTCGCGAAGCCGGGATCGACGGCAATCGCCGCCGGCTCGCCCGCCACCAGGCTGATCTGCGCCGCCTGGAACGACAGGTAGTCGCCCACGCTGTCCAGCAGGCTGACGGACAGCCCGATGCTGCCGCCGTCCGTCGGCGCGCCGCCGAACGTCACGTCGAAGCCGAATTTTCCACCCAACGTGATCGACTGGAAGAACTCCGAGAACGCGTCGCTCGAGAACGTGTACGAACCGCCCGACCGCACCACGTTGTCGAGCGACGGCGTGCCCGTGAAGGCGCCGTCCAGGCCGCTGATCGTCGCCGTCAGCACCGCGCTCGTGGCGAACGGCAGGAAGTCGATCTGCATATAGCCGTCGCCGCTCGTACCCGTCGTGTCGAGGGCCACGTGGTAGACCGGGGTCGCGCTCGCGGCGCCGGCCAGCAGGGACAGCGCCAGCAGCGCGCGGGAGAAGAAGGTTTTCAGGTTCATCATGTGCGATCTCTCAATCAAAAGGTGCCGGAATACAGTTTGGACGTGAACGTGATGTTCGTCTTCGACGGGTTCGTGAACGTCAGCGCCACGGTCACGGTCGCGCCCGGTGCGAGGGTCGTGCCCGGCAGGGTCACGTAGGGCGCGCCATTGAAAGCGCCACTCCTGTTGTCGAGCGTGACGCCGGCCGGCAGGCCCTGCAGCACGTATCGCAGCGGGCCGGACAGTGCGCCGCCGCTCGTGTTCGTGAACGTCACGTTGCCGCTGAATTTGCCGGTGACGCGGTTGTAGCCGAGCGTGCCCGGCACGATCTTCACGCTGGCCGTGACGTCGGCGTAGGCCGGCGCCAGGTTCAGGCTCACGACGACCGGATCGTGGTCGGACGCGCGGAACGGATTGTTCACGTACGGGTCGTCGGCCGTGTCGCCGAGGTTGTAGTCGATCGCGTCCGGCTCGTCCGCGTTGTTGTGCCACTCGGTCACGCCGGCCACCTGCGGGTCGAGGGCGCTGCTGGCCAGCGCGTGGTCGAGGTAGCCGCTCTGGCCGTCGAACACGTACGAATACGGCGTACCGTTCGGCCGCACGAAGCGCTCCAGTTCGTTGACCATGCCGTTGTCCGTCAGGTACGCGATCGGGTCCTCATGGCCGTATGCGTTGAAGTCGCCCACGGCCAGCACGTCCGGATCGCCCGCGGCCGCCACGACGGTCGGGATGAAGTCGGTGAACAACCGTTGGGCCTGCAGCACGCGGGTCGCGGTCCAGCAACCCTGGCCGTCGCCGCTGTCCGTGTCGCCGGCACCGGCGCCGCCGCAGCTGCCTTTCGACTTCAGGTGGTTGACGATCAGCGAGAACTTCGCGCCGTTCGCGTTGACCTTGAACGTCTGGGCCATCGGCGGACGGTTGTTGACGGCGTCGCCGTCGGACAGCGCGCCGCCCACCGGCGTCAGCACGGCCGGTTTGTAGATCATCGCCACGCGGATCGCGTCCGTGCCCGTCGCGGCCGGCTTCGCCACGTAGGCGTACGTTGGCGTCGGCGTGCCGATCGCCTGGTTCAGCGCGTCGACGAGGTAGCTCACCGTGATGTCGCCGTTGTTCTGGATTTCCATCAGGCCGACGGCATCCGCGTTCATCGCCTTCAGCTCATTGACGATCTTGTCGCGCTGGCGGTTGAACTCGGCGAGATTGTCGGCGCCGCGGCAATTGCGCCTGGACGGTGCGGACGAGCCGATCGTGCAGCCCTGCCCCGTGCGGCCCCACGCGTCGGTGCCGTCCGTGAACGTCGTGAAGAAGTTCAGCACGTTGGCGCTGGCCACGCGGACATTGCCCGCGACGACGGTCGGCGCATCGTCGCGCGCGTTCGTGCGGCTGAACACGGGGGTCTCGGTCGGCTGCAGCTTGTACCAGCCCCCGCCACCGCCGATGGCGCCGAAGTCGAGCACACCGACGAGGTCCGTCACCGTGTCGCCCGCGCGCACGGTCTTGTCCGCCGCAAGATAAGGGATGTGCGGCGGCACGGTGAAGATGCCGTCGTCCAGGATCACCATGTTCTGCGCGTTGGCGGCGATCAGCGCGTTTGCCTCCGCCGTGCCGGCGCGGTAGCGGTTCGTCGGCGTCTCGCGGCGGCCGTTGGCCAGCACCAGCTCGCCGCGGTCGCCCAGATAGCTGTTGCCGTTGACGGTCAGCGGATTCGTGAAGCGCACGAGCATGCCTTCGTAGTGGCTCAGCTCGGTCGGCAGGTCGATGTTGACGGGGACTATCGTGTTGCCGCTGCCGAGGACCGTGGCGGCGCTGACGTCCTTCAGTTCCGTGTACGAGCGTTTCGCACCGTTCGGCGTGAACTCCGTCACGGTGCCCGTCACGCGCACGAGATCGCCTTCCTTGACGGCGGCTGCCGCGGTGGCCCCGAACACGAAGATCGCGTCGGACGTGTCCGGATCGCCGTCGCCCTGCGGGTCCTGGATGTAAAAGCCGCTGCCCAGTTTCTTCGTGACGACGCCGGACGTCGTCTGCACCGTGTTCACGTACGGGCTCGCCAGGCCGCGGCCCTGCATCTGCGGGATCTTGACGAGGCCGCTGACAGCCACGTTGACGGTGCAGCTCGCGCTCTGGCTCGCGTCGTTGGCGAACGTGATCTCGACCGGATACGTGCCGGCCGGCAGGCTCGCGGCGACGACGAGGTTCGCGGTCGCCGTGCGGTTGTCGGCAGTGGCCGGCGTGAAGCCCGTCAGGCTGATGCCGGCCACGGCGCCCTTGCTGATGACGGCGCTGTTGACGAGGCTGTCGGCGTCGCTCGCCTGCAGCGGCGCGGTCGTGCCGGTGCCGACTTCGATGCCGACGCTGCCCGGGCACGCCAGCACGATCGGCTGCGGCAGCGGCGCGCCGCTGCACGACACGCGGTCGCTGGACGTGTTGCGCGGGCTTGCTGCGCCGGTGACGAAGTCGCTGCTGTTGTCGTCCGAGTCCAGGCAGCCATTGTTCTTGCGCAACACGGCCAGCGTGTTCGACGGCGCCGGCGTCGCGCCCGAGCCTTCGTAATAGCCGGCGGTGGTGCCGAAGCCGACGAGGTCGACGACGTTGTCGACGGGCTTGCCGCCGGCCAGGGCCGTCACCGAGTTGACGAGCGCGACCTTGCCGGCCGTCGCACTCATCGTGATGGTGCCGGTGGCATCCGGCGTCAGCGCGTCCGTGCCGCCGCTGCCCAGCGCCTCATGCACGAGGTAGTACTGGCCGGCGGCCAGCGTGACGCTGGCGGGCAGCTTCGTCACCTGCCAGCTCGTTCCGGTGGCCGATGCGTATTGCACGCTCCAGTTCGTCAGGGTGACGGCCGTGTCGCCCGTGTTCAGCAGCTCGATGTAATCGTTCTTGTAGGTGGCGCCTGAATTGCCGCCGCCGCCGTAGACCTGGCTGATGACGACGCCGCCCGGCGCGGCGAACACGGGTGCCGACAAGCCGGCCAGCAGCGCGGCCAGCACGGTCATGCGTCCTGGAGAATGCAAATGTGTCATGGGTTATCCTGGAAATGATTTGTCAATGCAACACTTAACAAATGTATATTAAATGCACAAATTGACAACATCATGACCACGGATTAGTCCGAACGGACCAATTCAGCGCTTGCGGTAAGGCGCAGCCAACGGCTCCCCGATGAACAGCCCCTGCGTGGGCCAGGCGACGCTTTTCCAGTAGGCCTCGATTGCGCTATTGCCCTGCACATAGTGCTTGAGCAGCACCGCCGGATTCGGGAATTTCTGCCAGTGGTTGCAGGGCTCGCTGACGGTGCCATAGCTCGCGGTCGCGCCCGCCTCCAGCCAGCGCAGGCTGCTCATCTGCTCGCCGCCGAGCAGGTCGCCGCCCAGCGACGTCAGGTGATCGGCCAGCGCGCCGGGCAGGAAGTGCAGCGTGTCCAGTTTGGCGACCTCGGCCATGCCCGTCTCGTAGACCATGACGTCCTGCGCGCCCTCCAGCACGTCGGCCTGCATCGTCTTCGTCGCCAGCTTGCGCGCGGCGATCCTGCCGGCCGGCGGGAAGAACTGGGCGCGGGAATTGCGCACCTTTTCCGACGTTGCCAGGAAGTAGGCGGTGGCCGGCACGATCCGGAAGCCCGCACCGGCGCCGCGGTCGATCAGGGCCTTCGCCTGCTCCACGGATTCCGTCGGCAGCAGCATCGAGATGCGGATGTTCAGGTCGGTGTACGGACGGGGGGAACTGGAATTGAAGTACGGGCTCGGCCGCCCCGGCAAACACGTCTTGATGCACTGGTCGGGATCGAACCCGAGGCTGTACGCGCCCGTGATCGAATTGCACGCGACCTTGTACGGCGCGGTCCACACCATCAGCACCGCCTGCACCTCGGGCCGCA
Organism: Massilia sp. CT11-137; assembly: GCF_047302885.1. NCBI lineage: Bacteria > Pseudomonadati > Pseudomonadota > Betaproteobacteria > Burkholderiales > Oxalobacteraceae > Massilia > Massilia sp. CT11-137. The sequence continues at coordinate 1,591,934 of NZ_JBKYMP010000002.1, read as the reverse complement.
GGTGCGCGTCGATCTCTTCCTTCAGTTGCGCGAAGCGTTCCGGGCTGATCTCGTGCGGCTTGCCGGGTATGCGCACGTGCACGACATTGGCCGCCGGGATGCCGCGCCGCTTGCGGTAATACTCGCCGACCTTGACGCTGTTCGGTTCGGCATCATTGATGACGATCGCCAGTTGATCCGGCTGGAGGTGGGAGGCGCTGACGAACTGGGCATGAGAAGGTGCCGCAAGGAAGACAGCGAAAAACAGGGATAGGCAGAGTCTTGGGATCCAGATCATGAACACATCATGCCACAACTTGCAACGAAGACAACGGTGGGGTGGGGTAATTGATACCGGGGGCATCAAGTACGTGCCCACGCGTGACGCAGGTGACGTGTTGGCGTGACGCGTGGGCGGGGGCCGCCCACCCTACCGTGCGCGCCTGCGCACCGTGGTCCCCAGGATGCAGATGCCGGCCAGCAGCATCGCGACGTTCCCGGGCTCCGGCACCGGCGAAATCGCGAACACTTCCATTGCATTCAACTTGACGATCTCGCCGTGCAGGCTGCCGTCGATGATGCTGTAGCCTTCGTTTGCCGGATTTCCATAGCTCAGTTGCCACGACGTGGCCGCCGTCAACGCGTCGTTGACGTACAGGTCCGGTCCGGAACCGAAAATGGGACCGTAGCCGGCCTCGTTATAGGTCTGGCGCAAGCCCTGGCTCGGCAGCACGTAGTCCGTCAGGACCTGGCGGTACACGGCCGGGGTCGTCATGTTGAACAGGAAGGCCGTGCGCTGCCAGTCGCGCTGGGTCTCGTGCCAGCCTTCATCGGACGCCCAGCCCTGCGGGTTGTAGCCGCCCACGAGGTAGCTGGCGCCGGCGTCGTTCGTCACGTCGAACAGGGTGAAGGTCGCGCCCTTCCCGTCCGCGCCGGCGTGGAAGGCGTCCGACGTATCGCCGGGACGCAGGGTGTACACATTGTTGAGGTTGAATTCGCCGGCGCCGAGCCAGCGTTCGAGTTGGGCGTGGCTGTCCGCGTCCAGCAGAGCAGATCCGCCGATGATATCGCCTGCCGCCGCCGTGCCGCCGACGCCGGCGAGCGCGCATGCCGCGATGATCGTCTTCATCTTCATGATGTTCCCCCGATGGGTTTCGACGATGCATTGTATGCCGCATGCGCGCGGCCATACGCACTGTAGCGCTACGGAACTAAAGGAAAAGACGCGTCCGCACGAGAAATGCGGACGCGGGGATGTGGGCTTACGCCCGCTTGTAGATGTCCTCGAAGCGGACGATGTCGTCCTCGCCGAGGTAGCTGCCGGACTGCACTTCGATCAGGTGCAGCGGCAGCTTGCCCGGGTTTTCCAGGCGGTGCGTCATGCCGATCGGGATATACGTGGACTCGTTCTCGGACAGCAGGGTGACGTTGTCGCCGCACGTGACGCGGGCCGTGCCGGACACGACGATCCAGTGCTCGGCGCGGTGGTGGTGCATCTGCAGCGACAGCTTTTCGCCCGGCTTCACGCAGATGCGCTTGACCTGGAAGCGCTCGCCCGCGTCGATGCCTTCGTAATAGCCCCACGGACGGTACACCTTCGTGTGATACAGGTGTTCCGTGCGCTCGTTGCCCTTGAGGTGGTCGACGACGTTCTTCACGCGCTGGACCTGGTCCTTGTGCGCGACGAGCACGGCATCGTTCGTCTCGACGACGACGAGGTCCTTCACGCCCACGACGGCCACGATGCGGCTCTCGGCGCGCACGAGCGTGTTGCTCGTGCTGTCGAGGTAGACGTCGCCGCGGATCGCATTGCCGTTGGCATCCTTGTCCTGCACGTCGGCCAGCGCCGACCAGGAACCGACGTCGCTCCAGCCGATGTCGGCCGCGACGACGACGCCGTCGCGCGTATGTTCCATCACCGCGTAGTCGATCGAATCGGACGGGCTCGCGGCGAACGCGGCTTCGTCCAGGCGGCAGAAGTCCAGGTCGCGGTACGCCGACTGCACGGCGGCGCCGGCGGCCTCGGCGATCGTCGGCGCGTGCTTCCCGATCTCGGCCAGGAAGCGGTCGGCACGGAACATGAACATGCCGCTGTTCCAGTAAAAGCCGCCGTCGGCGACGAAGCCTTCGGCCGTGTTGCGGTCGGGCTTTTCGACGAAGCGCTCGATCTTGTAGCAATCGTCGCAGCCCGGCAGCGGTTCGCCGCGGCGGATGTAGCCATAGCCCGTTTCCGGGGCGCTCGGCACGATGCCGAACGTGGCCAGCGCGCCCTGCTCCACCTGGACCGCGGCACGTTCCACCGCGAGGCGGAACGCTTCGTTCTTTTCGATCACGTGGTCGGCCGGCAGCACGAGCATCACGGCGTCCGGATCCTGCGCTTTCAGGAAGGCGGCCGCAGCTGCCACGGCCGGGGCCGTGTTGCGGCCCGCCGGCTCGAGCAGGATGCCGTGCGGCGTGATGCCGACGCCGCGCAGCTGCTCGGCCACGAGGAAGCGGTGCTCATTGCCGCAAACCACCAGCGGCGCCATCAACCCCGGCCAGCCGCGGACCCGCAGCGCGGTTTCCTGCAGCATCGTCTTGTCCGTCACCAGCGGCAGCAGCTGCTTGGGCATCACTGCCCGCGACAGCGGCCACAAACGGGTACCGGCACCGCCGGAGAGGATGACTGGGTAAATTTTCATGCGTTGGCTTTCTCTAATGTCTTGTCTGTTTCTTCGGCCTGCTCTTTGCGCCGGCTGCGGCGACGGTCGCGCGCGTTCAGCCACTCCGACGAGCTGTACTCGGAGGAATGCTTCATCTCCCCGGCACGGTCGATGCTGTAGTCTTTGAAAACGATCATTTCATGTAAAGTCACGTCGTTCAGCACGCGAGTGTACTCGAAAAGCACACTACGGACGACCTCGGCACCCTCGCAGATGTGGCTGCCATGGCCGATCCACGTGGGGCCGATGATCGTGGCGCCGGCCTCGATCTTGACGCCGGAACCGATGTAGACGGGGCCCTTGATCGTCGTGCCCCGCCAGTCGATGCTCGTGTTCAGGCCGGTCCACAGGCCCGGCTCGATCTGGATGCCCGGCACATCCATATGGTTGACCTCACCAGTCAGCACGTTCTGCAGCACTTCCCAGTAATCGCTCACGCTGCCGATGTCCAGCCAGTTGAACGGACGGCCCTGGGCATAGAACGGCATGCCCTTTTCGGCCAGCAGCGGGAACAGCTGGGAACCGATGTCGAACTCCACGCCCGACGGGATCAGGTCGATCACTTCCGGCTCGAAGATGTAGATGCCGGTGCTGATGAAGTTCGACAGCGCCTCTTCCTGCTTCGGCTTTTCCTGGAACTGGGTGATGCGGCCATTCTGGTCGGTCACGACGACGCCATAGCTCGACACCTTGTCCCACGGGACTTCCTTCGTGATGACGGACGCCACGGCGCCCTTGCGGCGATGCTCCGCCAGGGCAGCCTTGAGGTCCAGGTCGATCAGCGCGTCGCCGCACAGGACGATGGTCGTGTCGTCGAAGAAGCCGCCGAATTCCTGGATCTTCTTCATGCCGCCGGCCGAACCGATCGGCACGGCAACGACTTCGCCATCTTCCTTCGTGTAGCCTTCGAAGGAATAGCCGATCTGGACGCCGTACTGCTCGCCCTCGCCGAAGTATTCCTCGATCTTTTCGTGCAGGTGGCTGACGTTCACCATGATCTCGGTCACGCCGTGCTTGCGCAGGTGCTCGATCAGGTAGGCCATCACGGGCTTGCCCAGCACGGGGATCATCGGTTTCGGCAGGTCATAGGTCAACGGACGTACACGCGTACCTTTGCCTGCTGCAAGAATCATCGCTTTCATGGTTCGGTCCTCATACGTTTATTTTGGAGTAGTCTGGTAGCGCCAGGAATCAGCGCACATCTGAGCGATGTCACGCTGCGCGGTCCAACCGAGTTCCTCGCGCGCTTTCGTCGGGTCGGCGTAGCACTTGGCAATGTCGCCGGGGCGACGGTCAACGATCTGGTAGGCAATCGGTTTGCCGCAGGCCTTCTCGAAGGCATGCACCATTTCCAGCACGCTATTGCCGTTGCCGGTGCCGAGGTTGTACGTGTGCAGGCCGGCACCCTGTGCCAGCTTGTCCAGGGTCTTGACGTGGCCGATGGCCAAGTCGACGACGTGGATGTAGTCGCGCATGCCGGTGCCGTCCGGCGTCGGGTAGTCGCCGCCGAACACGGACAGTTTTTCGCGCTGGCCGTTGGCGACCTGGGCGATGTACGGCACCAGGTTGTTGGGGATGCCGTTCGGCTCCTCGCCGATCAGGCCGCTTTCATGGGCGCCCACCGGGTTGAAATAGCGCAGCAGGGCGATGCGCCAGTCCGGCTCGGCCTTGAACACGTCGCGCAGGATGTCTTCGATCATCAGCTTGCTGCGGCCATACGGATTGGTGGCCGACAGCGGGAAGTCCTCCTTGATCGGCACCGAGGCCGGATCGCCGTACACGGTGGCCGACGACGAGAACACGAGCGTCTTGCAGCCGAACTTGGCCATCGTCTCGAACAGCGCGACGCTGCCGTAGACGTTGTTGTCGTAGTAGCGCAGCGGCTGCGCCACCGATTCGCCGACCGCCTTCAGGCCGGCGAAGTGGATCACGGCATCGATCTTGTGGGCACCGAACACGGCTTCCATGGCCGCGCGGTCGCGGATGTCGCCTTCGACGAAGACGAACGGCTTGCCGGTGATCTTTTGCACGCGGTCTTGCACGGAACGCACCGCGTTGTACAGGTTGTCGTACACGACCACGTCGTGGCCGGCGTTCTGCAGTTCCACGACGGTGTGCGAACCGATGTAACCCATGCCGCCAGTAACGAGAATCTTCATGAATGCTCTTCTTTCGTAAAAGTGTTGCTGCCGCCGTGCTCTTGCTGGAGCCGGCGCGCATCGTTATGTTGTCGGCGCGGAAAGAGTCCCCCGCGCCATCCCTGTCTGGTGTTTTGGTGTACTACAACCTCGTGGACGCTATCGTGCGCCCTTCAACTTCAACTCCTTGAGGAACAGCCAGATGAAGGCCATGTCCTCGATAAAATATCTACGGAACATACGGCGCGGCTCCTGCAGGAAACGGTAGAACCATTCCAGCCCGGATTTCTGCATCCAGAGCGGCGCGCGCTTCACGTGTCCGATCGCCACGTCGAAGGTACCACCGACGCCCATGGCGAACGGCACCTTCATCTCGGCCTGCCAGCGGCCGAGGAACTGCTCTTTTTTCGGCGAACTGATCGCCACGAACAACAGGTCGGGGCGCGCGGCGCGGATCTGTTCGACCACGTCCGCCTCTTCCGCCTCGCCCTTCCAGTAACCGTTGCGGTAGCCGGCCAGCACCAGGTTCGGATATCTGTGCCGGTACGTGGACGCCACCTTGCCCACCACGTCTTCCCTGGCGCCGAGCAGGAACACGCGCCAGCCCTTCTCGCCCGCGCGCCGCATCAGCGCCTCGAACAGGTCGCAGCCCGCGACCCGTTCCTTCAGCGGCCGGCCCAGCAGGCGCGACGCCCACACGACCGGCATGCCATCGACATTCACGAGCGCGCAATCGTTGATGATCCGGCGCAGTTCCGGATCGCGGCTGGCCTTGACCAGCTTGTCGACGTTGACCACCACGTGTTGATGGGGCCGTCCTGTATGGATGAACCCCTCGACCGTCTGCAATGTCTCTTCCATCGTCAGGTTGTCGATGGAGCACCCCATCAGCGTGATGCGCTCGTTCATGTCTACCTCATGATTAACTTTGCCCGCGGATTTCCTTCGTCAGGACGTCCACGATGCGTTCCGCCGCACGGCCGTCCCACAGATGCGGCCGGCGGCCCTGCTTGCCCTCGCCGCGCAGGATCTTGCGCGCCTCGAGGAGGATCGCGGCCGGGTCGGTGCCGGCCAGCACGTTCGAACCTTCGTCCACGGTCACGGGACGTTCCGTGTTCTCGCGGATCGTGACGCAGGGCACGCCCAGCGCCGTCGTTTCTTCCTGCAGGCCGCCGCTGTCCGTCAGCACGACGGCCGCGTCCTTCCACAGGTTCAGGAAGGCCATGTACGCCTGCGGGCCCGCCAGCGTGACGTTCGGGCCCAGGTCGATGCCGAATTTCTCGAGGTTCGCGCGGGTGCGCGGGTGCACGGGGAAGATCAGCGGCAGGTCGGCCGCGATCTCCTTCAGCGCGCCGGCGATGCGCGTGAACGTGGCCGCATCGTCGACGTTGCTCGGACGATGCAGGGTCACCACGCCGTAGCGCTCGCCTGCGCCGTTGCCCCCTTTTTTGCGTTCGGCCTTCCACTTGCTCGTCTCGAATGCGGACGTGTCCGCGCTGCTCAATTTCTCGGCCTGGTACAGCACGTTGTCGACCATCACGTGGCCGACGTAGTGGATCGCGCCGTCCTTCTTGCCTTCGCGGCGCAGGTGTTCCACGGCCGACGGTTCCGTGACGAAGAACCAGTCGGAGATGCTGTCGGTGACGAGACGGTTGATTTCCTCCGGCATCGCCATGTCGCCGCTGCGCAGGCCGGCCTCGACGTGGGCGACCGGGATATTGAGTTTCTTGGCGACGATCGAGCACGCGAGCGTCGAGTTCACGTCGCCCACGACGAGCACGGCGTCCGGGCGCTCGCCCTGGCACAGCTCTTCGAAGCCGATCATGATCTTGGCCGTCTGCTGGGCGTGGCTGCCGCCGCCTGCCGCCATGAACACGTCCGGCTGCGGGATGCCCAGTTCTTCGAAGAACACGTCGTTCATCTCGCGGTCGTAGTGCTGCCCCGTGTGGATGATCTTGAACGCCGGCGCATCCGCGCGTGCCTGCAGCGCGCGCACGATCGGCGCGATTTTCATGAAGTTCGGGCGGGCACCTGCGACCAGATAGATGAGCATTTGAAACAATCCCTTTAGTTATGGAAATTATGGAAAAACGCTGTTAGAAAAACGTTATTGTAAACTTGCACTCGACCGGAACGGCGGACGATACGGTGCTGACCTTCAGAACGTCGCATGGCTGCCTGCTTTCATAGCAGCGCGAGTACCAGCCGAGCGGCGGGTTTTCGTTGCCGCGCACCAGTTCCAGCTTCAGGTCCGCGCCGTGCGCATGCATCTGCAGCGCGAAGCGCTTGCCCCGCACGTGCAGGCCGGCGCTGTTCAGGCGCACGTCCAGGCCGGGCGCGAAATGCCAGAACAGCTCGACCTGGTGATGTTTCTTGGCGGCGATCTCGTCGCGCACCACCAGAGTTGCGCTCGCCGCGTCGAACCGGACGCTGCGCATGTGCCGGACGGGATCCGCGAGGCGCTCGTAACCGTCGTGCGAACCGCGGAAATCGAATTCGTGCGGCGATTGCGGCATGCGCTCGATCGAGGCCCGCGCCTTTTTCAGCCACATGAAGCGTCCGCCCGAGACCGACTGGTCGAGCCCGTCGATCCGCACCGTGTTGTGCGCCGACGTGCCGCGGAAGTAATCGCGCCACTTGGGTTCCTGCCAGTACGAATACGTGCCGGGATCGACGAGGCACTCTTCGCCGCCGATGGACAGGGTCAGCGCCAGCGCGTCCGCGTGGCCGTGCGCGGCGATGCCGAGATAGCCCAGCGGGCCGCAATCGACCATGCCCTTGATTTCGTTCGGCTCGCCGAAGTGCGACCCGAACAGCAAATAACCCCCGTCCGGGAACGCCCAGCCCGTCTCCGATTCGTGCGGATCCGCTTCCGGCCGCTTGCCGGGCAAGGTGTGCAGCAGCCAGCGCACGCCGGGGTGCGTGGGCGGCATGCGGCGCAGCACAGCGTCGCCCAGCGCGAGCAATTGTTCGGCGCGGTCGTTGGCGGGAGAATCCAGCCGGAACACGATGCCGTCGTCCGCATCGCCGACCATTGGCACGTTGCCTTTCAGGTCGCGCACGGAGCGCAGGAAACGCAGCGCGCGCAGCAAGGCGGTCCAGTAGGCGCGCGAGAACGGGTGGTCGCAGGCCTGGCCGACGAGGCCCGCCACGAACAGGAATTCGGAGGAAAAGATGTGGTACGCGAACGCCTGCTCGCGGTTCACGCCGTCGCGCGAGAACTGCGCCTGCGCTTCGTGCTCCAGTTCGCGCCGCGCCTGTTCCAGCCACGCGCCCGACGACTTCCAGCACGGCCAGATCGACGCGCCCACGTACAGGCCGGCCAGTTCGCCGATCAAATGATTGTTCGCCGACGAATGGCGGGACAGGTGCCGTGCGATCGCGCTGCAATGGGCGTGAATGCTGTCCAGCCAGTCGGCGCGCAGGCGCTGGCCCTCCTCGCCTGCGAACAGGCCGCTGCCTTCGCCGCCGATCATTTGCCACACGAGGCCCCAGTTGATGAGGCGGATGCCCAGTTCCAGCGAGCTCGTCCAGTTGGGGCCGACGAGCGGCGGGCACTGGTCGAGCCAGCTGCGCAGCTGCGTCTGCAGCGCGTGCAGCCAGGCGACGTCGTTCGTCACGGCCCACGCCTGCGCGAGGCGCACGAGGTGCAGGTGGCGGTTCAGTTCCCACACGTGCTTGATGTCGCCGACCTGTTCGCGGTTCGTGATCGTGATGTCGCCCGCGTAGATGCTCGGCCCCACGACGCCGGTGTCCGGATCGCGGTTCCACACGGGCGGCATGCCGACGTCGAACCGGCGGTTGGCGAACAGGACGACGTGGCCGGCGCAGATGCTGTCGGCGTCCGCCAGCAGCGCGTCGCGCTCGGCCTGGGACAGGGTCGGGGCACCGTGGACACTGAACGTGCGGGCCCGGGGCAGCGGCGGCGCGGCGCGGGCGCGCATGCGTTTCGCCACGCGCGTGAGCGCCGCCTGCTGGATCCGATAGCCGACCTCGGCCACGGACATGCAGCGCAATCGGTTGACCAGCCAGACCATCCCTGTCGCTTCGCTCATCATCGTGTCCCCGCCAGTTCACGGTAGATAGCGGACAATTGCCCGCACACCACCTCGGTTGAGTATTGTTGTTCGATGGTTGCGCGCGCACGGTCGGCCAGCCGGTCGCGCAGGGCGGTATCGCCCAGGAGTCGTGCCAGCGCCCTGGCGAGCGCCCGTTCGTCGCGCGGCGGCACCAGCAGGCCGTTGTCGCCGTCGCGCAGGGTTTCGGGAATGCCGCCGACGTGCGTCGCCACGACGGCCTTGCGTGCCGCCATCGCTTCCAGCATCGACATCGGCAAGCCTTCCGCGTGGGAAGGCAGGCAGAACACGCTGGCCTTCGCCAGCTCGGCGTCGCGCGCCTCCGGGCCGACCCAGCCCAGCAGCTCGATGCGTTCGGCGATGCCCAGCTCGGCCGCGCGCCGGCGCACCCCTTGCGCATCGCCTTCGCCGCCGAACACGAGACGCAGCGGCGTCGGACCGGACGCCTCGCGCACGATACGGGCGCCCGCTTCCAGCAATTCATGGACGCCCTTCGCGGTTTCCAGCCGGCCGAGGAACAGGATGCGGCCGGGCACGGCGGCGTCGCGGGATGGCAGCACCGGCAGCGGCACGGCATTCGGCACGACGGCCACGCGGGCGCGCGGCGCGAACGCGTGCACGAACTGGGCCCAGCCTTCGGACAGGGTGATCACGAGCGAGCTCGCTTCCAGCGTGTGGCGGATCCAGCGCCGCAGCAGCGTGCCCGACTCTTCGGTGGCAAAGGTGCGGAAGCCGCCACCGTGCAAGTGGAAAATGGTCTTGCAACCGGCCAGGCGCGCGATCAGCAGCACGACCGACTTGCGCAGGAAGCTCGCGTGCGACGCCGCGTGCACGTGGACGACGGCCGGATGCCGCACCAGGCAGGCGACGAGCGTGTGCCAGAACCCGGCCAGCGCGCCCTGCGCCTTCACCAGGGGCGAACCGTCGCGGTGGGTGGCCACGTAGCGCACCGCTTCGCGCTCGAACAGGCCATGACGGCGCAGCACGGACACCACCGCCGCCACCCCGCCCCTGCCTTCGAGCGCGGTGCCGACCATCAGGACCCGTGGCGGGGCCTTCGTCCGCATCTGTGCTGGTCGTTCCAACGCTCAAGCCCTTATAAAATGGACAATATTTCGATAGTACATCATGATTTTTCGGCCGTGCGCACGCTTCAACTCTCGATCGCGACGAACTCGAACTTGCCGTTCGGCCCACGCGGAATCGCCGCCACCCGCTCGACGCGCACCTTCACGCCGGGCACGCGCAGCAGGAACTTGTCGGCCAGCGCCCGCTCGTCCGCATCGGAAAAACCGTCGGCCGTCACGACGCGCAGCACGAACTCGCCGTCGCCGCGGTACAGCACCTGCCCTTCGACGAGGTGCCGGTCATGGCCCTGGAAAACGCGGTCGAGCCGGGCGATGATGCGGCCGTCCGGCAGGGTCACGATCCTTTCCTGGCGCCCGATCACGGCCTTGATCGTCGGGAACACCCGGCCGCACGGGCAAGGCGCTCCGTCCGGGATCACGGTGTCGCCCGTGCGGTAGCGCACGAGCGGCATCGCGGCATTGTTCAGCGACGTGCCGACCAGCTCGCAGGCACCGCCCTCGGTCTCGAGCAGGGCGACGCCGGAATAATCCGTGAGCACGTGGTAACGGCCCTCCTCGCACGTGCCGATGGCGGCCACGCGCTCGGCCTGGCCGTACCAGTCGAACACCTTCACGCCGAACGCCTGCTCGACGGCCGCGCGCACGCCTGGTTCCAGCGTCTCGGACGACGTCATCACGCCGCGCAACGCGCGTCCGCGATAGCTTCTACCGGCCGCGTTGAGCCACGCGGCCAGCGCCGCGATCGACGACGGGTACGCGTGGATCACGACGGGATCGAAGCGTTCCAGTTCGGCGATGTAGCGGCCGATCGTCTCGTTCGACAAATGGTACGACGACATCATGAGCATATTGCCCACCCAGTCGCGGCACCAGTAGCGGCCGTCCGCGGGATGGTCGGGGCAGACGATGTCGCCGCGGATCCACGCGCGCGGCTGGCCCTTGCGCCAGCCTATCCATTGCAGCTGGCGGTGCACGAAACCCTCTTCGCGCACGAGGTTGCCGAGCGACTGCACGATGGTCAGCGGCGAGCCGGACGTGCCGCTCGTCTTGATGGTCGTGCGGACCCAGGAGCCGGGGCCGCGCGGGCGCACGAGCTGTTCCGGGCGCTGGCGCACGTCGGCCTTGGTCAGCATGGCGCTGCCGGGAGACAGCCGCGGCAGCGACGTGCCGTCGCCGTCCAGCGGCACGCCGACCTGCCGGGCGCGCCGCGCGACGTAGGCGGCGAGCGCCTCGCGCGAGCGTTCGTTCGCGGCGAGGCCAGGATAGACGAACGCCCTGCCCCAGACGTTGCGGACCACTTCGCGCACGAGCGAACGCAGCGAGCACTTCAGCGAGTAGGTCCACATCGACATGGTTTAGGTCGACTCCGCCAGGATTTTCCTATAAATTTTTGCAACATTGTTACCGAGAATATCATAGGTTCGATGGCTTGTTACGTACGGTGGCCCACGTAATGCGAACTCGGCAGCAAGCGTTGCGTCATTTAACAATTGCAGCACAGCATCGGCGAACGGCACCGGCTCCATCGTCACGCACAGGCCGGCACCGCTCTCGTCGATGACAAGTTTCTGGTCGGGAATATCGTTGGCGACGCTGGGGATGCCGAGCGCCAGGTATTCGACGAGCTTCGTGGGCGACGACACGTCGAACAGGGTGCCGCGCGGGATCGGCGACAGGCCCACCTCGGCCCGCACGGCATAGCCGAGCGCCGTGCGCTGCGGCAGCCAGCCCGTCAGCAACACATGGTCGTCGAGGCGGCGCCGCTTGATTTCGCGGCGCATCCACGCCATCTCGTCGTCGGAGGGGGCGTCGCCGGCGATCACGAGCAGCACGTCGGGTTTTTTCTCGCGCAACTTGTCCGCCACGTCGAGCAGGAAGTCGGACCGGCGCGAACGGGCGATGCGGCCCAGGTACAGCACGACGCGGCGGTTATCCAGGCGCGGATCGTCGACCGGGTCGACATTGGCGCGGTCGAACAACTGGGCGTCCACGCCCATCGGCACGGCCGTCATGGTCGACCGGTCGAAACCTTTCGCGGCGAGCCAGTCGGCCATCGCATCGCTCTGCACGAACACGTGGCGCGCGCCGGGCAGCACGAAGCGGTAGATGACCACGCGCGATGCCCACGCGCGCAGCGCATGCCCCATCCATGTCAAACCGCGGCCCGAGCGGCCGATATCGTCGCGCCGGACCTCGAAGCCTTCGACGATGGGAAACGACATCCAGTAAAGGAACGGCACGCGCAGCAGCGCGGCCACGATGCGGCCCAGCACGCCGCTGGCGATCTTGTCGCGCACCTGGATGCAGTCGGGCCGGCCGTGACGCAGCGCGCGCACGAGGCCCAGCAGGTCCCACAGCGGCGCGCACACGCTGGCGAAGCGGCTGCGCAGCGAGCCGACGACGTGCATGCCGCCGGCCGGCCACGGCGACGCGTCGCCGCTGCCGCCCTGCCCCACCAGTTCCGTCGCCACGCCATAGCGGGGCATCTCGGTGCCGAACAGGGTGCGCACGTCGGCGCGGATGGGGGGCAATGGATCGCGGACGACAAAGAGGATGGAGCGCATGGATTCCTTGCCTTATGAACAACGCATGGAATCCGATTCTAGCTTACTCGTCACTGCGCACAATTGCGCGAGTCTTAAGGCATGCTGGTACGCGTGGCTGGAACTTGTCGAGCGTCCGTCATCGGTCGGAAACGGACGACTGCGGGACGCGTTTCTGTTCGCGGCGCAGTACGACATTCTGGACGATGCTGACACCGGACGATGCTACCCAGTACAGGCCCAGGCCGGCCGACATCTTCCACAGAAAGATGGCCGTGATGGCGATTTGCACCGCAACCATCACGGTCGACGGGGCGTTCGAGCCGGACGGCAGGTAGTACGCTGCGATGCCGGTGAGCACCAGCACGACAGCTGTCAGCACCGCGTCAAACGACGCCAGGTTCCTCATCCAGAGAAAGGATCCGCCTGCCGCGCTTGCGTTGCTGACCGTTTTGTAGAGCAAGCCGAAGACTGGCAACTGCACGAATGCGCCGAGGATGCTGGAGCGGTCGATCACGTGCGCGCCGTTCTGCCTGTACAGCTTTGAAACCGCGGCGAACATCGCCTGCGGATCGTGCTTCATGCGTTCCCTGATCGCGTCGACCTGGGGCTGGAGGTCGCGGATTTTTCGTTGGTTGACGAGCATTTTGCGGGACAGGTGCAGCGTCAGAGGCAGCAGGGCCAACCGTACCGTAAGGGCGAGCACCAAAATAGCCCATCCCATATTGCCCTCGAAGAGTGAAGCAAGCGCGGACATCAGCCCGTCAAGAAATTTATCCATATACGTCCTCAATAAGCCGAAACCAATAATCGTTCGAAATCTGGCCAGAATTATAAAGATCAAAACGATCCGTATTCTCAGGATTTCTGGGACGTTGAGTTCAGTTTTTCCGCAGCATGGCAGAGGTCGGAAAGAACGCGTAACACTGCGACGCGGGCCATGTTCAGGCGGCAGGCGGGCCGCGCCACGTGCGAGGAGTCGACGATGTGCCCGCCACGCAGGCCCGGGCCAGACGTCGCTTGGACGCGTTCGATGCGGCGCTGGCGCTGGCCGGGATGCGCCCCCCGCGCATCGTTGGACTGTCGGGTCGGTGACCCGTGGATATCAAGCCGCCCTGAGCGCGAGCAGGCGCGGCAGCAGCGCGGCGCTGGCCTCGCTGTCGATCTTGCGGCAGAAGTGGGCGCGCGACGCGGCGATGCGCTCGAAGTCGCCTTCGTCGAGGATTTTCGGGTTGCGGGCGCCGTGTTCGGGCCACTGGACGTAGCGGAAGTTCTGGCCCAGCACGCGGGATGCGAACGGCGAATTCATCACGAGGGTCTGGAAGAACATCTCGTCCGGACACGCGCAGCGGCGGAAGAAGCGCACGAGGCCGGGGTCGCGCGCGACGCGCGCGAGGATGTCCTGCACGCAGGCGCGCGACAGCGCCCACCACGACGAGCCGCCGTACGGCCGCATGCCGCCCGGCAGGCGGCGCACGATCCCCGTCGCGCGCATCGCGCGGTTGGCGATGCGGCAGGCGGTGCGCAGCAGGCGCGGGCCGTCGTCGCAGTAAAAATACTGGTAGCGGAAGCCGGCCGCCCACTGGCCCGGTCCGGTGCCGATGGCGACGGTGTCCAGCAGTTCCTGGTGGGCGTGGCGCGCGAGCGCTTCTTTCAGGCGCGCATTCGACAGCAACGGGAAGTCCTGGGCGGACAGGAAGACGACCTTGTCGAAATCGGGCACCTCGGCCACGATCTGTGCGAGGGCGTTGAGCACCGCCTGCACCTGGCTGAACGTGCCCCAGTGGACGTCGACGCGGTCGCGCACGAGCCGCGCGAACGGGTGCACGGCGGCCGGGTCGAGCGCGCACTTGCGGTCGAGGTTCACGACCACGCGAAACTCGTCGTCGCGCAGTTGCTCGACCAGCGCATTGAGCTGGTCCAGGTCCTTGTGTGCCTGGATCAGGAATACCTGTGTCGTCATCGCGCCGAGTCTAGCACGGCGCGTTACGACACCACGTGACGCCTGAGTTTGGAACGTCGATAAACCTGCTGCGCGTTGCAACGTCGTCCTGCGATGCTCGCTGTACTCGCGTACAGCTCCGCTTCTCAGACGCCATTGCTGCCGCTCGCGACGGTTTCTCGAGGTTCCAATTAGTTCAGGTTCACCGACTGCGTACCGACCGTCAGCGTGCGGGTCGTGCCCGACGTGGCGACCTTGGTGGTGGGACGCTTGCAGCCGACGTCGATCAGCACGAGGAACTCGGCCGCCGACTTGCCGTCGTTCTTCAGGTAGAACGCGCCGTGGTCTTCCGTCACGCCGGACTTGGGCGCCGGGCCGCTCCACTTGGCGAACGGCGCATTACCGTTCAGGTCGCGCAGGCACACCGACTGGCCGCCCGCCGCGATCTTGACGCTCGACGGGCTTTCGACCGTCATCGCCACCGGCGCGTGGAAGTTCCACTCGTACGTGTGGGCGACGACCGCCTGCATCCTGTCGCGCACCACCATCGCGTTCTGGCCGTGCAGGTACCAGATCTGGCGCTTGGCCATCGTCAACTGGCCGCCGTACGACGGGGTCGCGTCGCCTTCGGCGTAGTCGTAGGTCGACTGGGCCGAGAAGCCGGTGACGCGGCCGTTGCGCTGCAGCTGTTCGCGGTAGCCGGTGACTACCTGGCCCTTGCCGCCGTCGAACGTGACCGCGTTCTGCGACCTGGTCTGGTGGTACCAGTCGGTCCACAGCGGCGAACCATACCAGTCGTACCAGCCGGCCTTCACCAGCAGCGGCTGGCCGGCGACCGACAGCAGCAGGCCGTTCTGGTCGCCGTGGCTGTGGTTGAACGAGCCGTACGGGCTGGACTTGAAGTAGAACGACGTGCGGCCCGTCGAGCCGATGTCGCTGTGCATCGCCACCCAGCCGGTGCTCGGGTAGTAGGCCGAGTTCGACGGCGGGATCTTCAGCGTCGTGCCGGTCACCGGCATGGGATACGGCGCTTCGACCACGGACAGCGAATCCTCGAGGCCCGGCAGGTTCGCCACGTACCAGGCGGCGCGCGGCGACACCATGCGGTTGGCGAAGGCGCGGAACACGCGCGGGTCCGGCTTCGTCTCGGAACCGTCGCCGAAGGCGTGGACTTTCGAGCCCGGCGGCGTGAACTGCGTCGCGAAATCGAGGAAGCCCAAGGTCCACGGCTTGGCGTACAGGTTCACGCCGGTCGCCTGGACGATCGGGTCCCACAGCGCCGTCATGTAGCCCGCCGCGTACTCGGCGTAGGCGGTGCCGTTGGCGTAGCCGCCTTCCGCGCCCGACCACGGCGACGGGGTGTTCACGTACGAGCGGAACGTGAAGTCGAACCACGTCTGCGCTTCCGGGATGTCGCCCAGCGCCAGGGTCGAGATCAGCGCCATGTAGATCATCAGCGTATTGCCGTGCGAATCGAACGGGTACTGGTCGAGGCGGCCGTTGTCGCCTGCGATGTTGCCGTACATTTCCGTCACGCGCGTCTTGACGACGGCGAGCCACCTGGCCTTGCGGGTCGCGTCCAGGTCACCGGCCAGCAGGTCCATGCCCTTCAGCAGCGACAGCGCGATCTGGCGCGTGGCCTGGTCCTGGTTGGCGTAGCTGGTGGGGCCGGCCGGATTCAGCGCGGCCAGCTGGTCGCCGCGCTTGAGCGCTTCGGCCAGGTGGACCGGGTCCTTCTTCAGGCGCCACAGCACCGCGGCCGCTTCCAGCTGGCGCGACGATTCGTTGATGCGGTTGCGCACGTCGGTCTGCTGCGACGCCATCTGCGCCGTCAGCGGCGACGCGATCACGATCGGCCAGCGCGAATCCGACAGCTCGGGCAGCGCCGTCATCTGCAGCTTGACTTCGTTGATCAGGCGGCTGACGTACGGATCCAGGTCGGCCTTCTTGGCCGAGCTCCACGTCGAGTACGCGGTGAAGGACGGGGCCAGCGAACGGGGGCGCGCCTTGTTCAGGATGCGCGAACGCAGCGTGGCGTTGTCGGGCACTTCGAACACGGTCGACTTGCTCGTGATCGCGAACGCGCGCGGGGTCGACCATTCCGTCGAACCGGCCGCGCGCACGCGCCACGTGTAATTGCCCAGTGCCAGCGCCTTGGTCGGCAGGTACCAGTTGCGCTCGACCGTCGCCTTCACCGGCGAGCCGCCCGACGGGGTGATCTCGATCTCGTAGCTGGCCGGGCCGGTCGGATGACGCGCCCAGGCGAAACCCGGCGGGTTCTGTGCCTGCACGGCGCCATTGGCCGGCGCGGGCTGGACGACCAGGGGATCGGTGGATTGGGCCCAGTCGGCGCGCGCGCTGAACGACATCAACAGCGACGACAGTGCGGCGACGGCGACAACGCCCTTCCGGTGAAATTTCATGTGCTTGCTCCGAGAAATATTAACTGGACGACTAGAGGGTCAGCCCGTCGGCAGGAAGCCAGGGCCCGATTTGCTTGAAGCGCTCTGCTGATGCAAATGAGCGCTGTTCGATACGAGAAATAGTACCGCAAATAAATTTTCTCGCGGAAAAATTCCCTTAGAAATCAAAGATTTTTCTCGTATACCCCACAAATCGGACGACCCTGTAGACCCCTTATTAACGGTAATATTTCCAGGCAGCTAAAAGCCGTTTTTTTACAGAAAAGACTTTTTGAAA
Source organism: Massilia sp. CT11-137 (assembly GCF_047302885.1). Lineage (NCBI taxonomy): Bacteria > Pseudomonadati > Pseudomonadota > Betaproteobacteria > Burkholderiales > Oxalobacteraceae > Massilia > Massilia sp. CT11-137. The sequence goes on along the minus strand of NZ_JBKYMP010000002.1, from coordinate 1,574,766 downwards.
ACTGTGCGGCTATTTCGGCAAAGTTTATGAATTCGCCATCGATTTAATCACTTCGACAATCATGTTATTTATCTGATCTGGAACAGACATTACGATTGCATTACCGGTACGCCGGCATGCGCCTCGGCGCGCAGAGCGCGCATGCGCCTGGCGTAGCGCAGGCAATAGATGCCGAACGCGAGCGGCGCCTCCTTCAGGTAGCGGCGCCGGACCTGGAACTCCTCCTGGCGCGCCTTGATCTTGTTGGCGGACGAGACGCTGCCCGCATGGTCGCGGAACACGGTCAAGGGCCGGGCTATCGTGGCCGGCCGCGCCACCTTGCCCAGGCGCAGCCAGAGGTCGATGTCCATCGCGTATTTCAGCGTTTCGTCGAACATGCCCACGCGACCGAACGCGCTGCGGCGGATGAAGACGGCCGGATGCGGCACCGACGCGCGGCCCGCCGCGAACGCGTGGTAGCTGAACGGCACCATGCGGTACGGCGGAATCAGCTGGCCATCCTTCAACACCTGCACGGTGCCGAACACCCAGTCCACGCGCTCGCTGGCGAAGCGCTCGGCGACGAGTTCCAGCACGTCGTCGCTGGCGTAGTAATCGTCCGAATGCAGGTGCGCCACGTACTCGCCGGTGGCCGCCTCGATGCCCTGGTTCATGGCGCGGCTGATGCCGCCGCCCACGTCGCGCAGCACGCGCTTGCGGCCCGGGTACGCCGCGATCATCTCCAGCGTGCCGTCGGTGGAACCGCCGTCGACGAAGATGTGCTCGACGTCCTGGCAGGTCTGCCGCTGGACGGATGCGAGGGTGTCGGCCAGGGTGGCGGCGCTGTTCCAGGTGCACGTGACGATCGAAAAGGTCGGTTTGTTCATGGGATCACTCGTGATAGAAGTCCAGGATCTGGGGGACGGCGTGGAACACGTCCATCGGGAAGGCATCGGGCAGCGGCACCGTCACCGGCGCACGGCCCAGGATGTGGGCCAGCCGCTCCACGAGCCGCGGCATGGTCTCGGCCAGTTGCAGCTGGCCGTCGTAATACTGGTACGCGGCCAGCTCCGGCGTGCCGCCGCGTGCCAGCGCGAGACACTGCTTGCCGAGGGCCAGCGCTTCCAGCACGGTGGTGCCGCACGGTTCTTCCCACACGGACGGGATCACGAGCACGTGGCTGCGCGCCGACATGCGGATCACCTCGTCGTAGGGCAGCCAGCCGAGGAAGCGCACCTGCCCGTTCGCATGGCGGCGCTCCAGCTGGCCCCGCAGCGGACCGTCGCCGATGATGGTGACGCGCGCATGCTTCGGCAGCCAGCCCTGCACCTGCGCGAGGAATTCGCCGAAGCCCTTGCCGGCATCGATGCGGCCGACGAGCAGGACCTCCCCCGCCCTCACCTCGTCGGGCCGCGCCGCGCGCTCGCGCAGGTACGGGTAGCGGATGAAGTTGTGGATCACGCGCGCGCGCGACAGGTCCGCGTCCGGCACGGCGCGCAGGAATGCCTGGCGCAGGAAGTCGGACACGAAGATCGTCTTGTGGCGCGAGAACGCTTCCGCCGTCTCCGACCGGTAGCGGCGCACGGCCAGCCCGGACATCTCGCGCCGCACCGCGTTCGGCGCCGGGTGGATGCAGGCGGCGCAGTCGCGCGCGTCGAGCGTCGTGCACACGTGTTCCTGCCTGAAGCGCAAATGGATCACGCATTCGCTGCCCTGGTCGTGGCGCGTCTGCACGAAGTTGACGCTGCGCGGCACGTAGCGCCCCGCCATCGGCAAGTGGCCGTGGTAGTGCACGACGTCGTACTTGCCCGCCTCGCGCAAGAGCGCGCGCGCGATGCTGCGCGCAAACCATGGCCGCTTGACGGGATTGAAGAAACCCAGCTGCGACTCTTTCCACCCCGGCCGGGAAAAATCGAAGCCGGGCAGCACGCGTCCCTTGAAGCCGATCTCGGCCGCGCTGCCACCGTGGAACCGGTCGCTGCGTCCCATGATGTCGACCTCGTGCCCCAGCTCGAGCAGCGCGTTCGACAACGTCACGACATGCTTGCCCAGGCCGCCCACCTGCGTGCCCGGCAAGTCTTCCGACACCATCAAGACTTTCAAGCCGCTTTCCTCATCGATAACAACCCCTTCACCCGCGTCCATGCCAGGTTCTTGTCGTCGCGGTCGATCACGAACAGGCTGCCGTACGCGAGCAGCAGGCCCGCCGTCAGCAGCACGAGCAGGAGCAGATCGACCGGGCCGCCGTCGAACAGGCGGTTGCCCGCGCTGGCGACGGCCGCGACGACGGCCACGCCCGCCACGCTGGGCAGATAGGCTTTACGGACGAGCTCGCCAAGCCGCGCGGGCACCGTGCGGCCGTGCACGGCGACGAGGAAGGCGCACGTCAGCAGCATCGACGCGATCAGATGGCCCCACGCGGCGCCGTCGATGCCCCAGCCCGCGACGCCCACGTAGACGACCAGCAGGCCGAACAGGGCGCGCGCCAGCGCGAACATGCCGGAAAAGCGCGGATGGCCCATGCCGTCGTTCACCAGTGAGGGCAGGCTCGTCAGCGAATCGATGAATTGCGACAGCGCCATCACGGCCAGCACGACCTGCCCCGCGCGGGCGAACTGCGGGTTCATCCAGTAGAACAGGATCTGGTACGAAAACACGGCGACGAGCACGAGCACGGACGCGTTGATGAACACGACGTAGCGGCTCGCCTTCAGGTACAACTGGTTCAAACGCTCGAGCTCGCCACGGGCCGCCAGCGCGCTCGCGGCCGGGAAGAACACGCCGGACAGGCGGTACGTGAGGCTGAGGATACGGTTCGCGAGCGTGGACGCGACGGTGAAGTAGGCGAGCCCCGTCACGCCGACCAGCGCGCCGATGATGAGCTTGTCGGCATATGCGTAGGACAAGGTGGCGAAGCGGCTCAGGAACGAGTACGCGGAAAAGCCCAGCAATTCCTTGCGGATCGCCGCGCCCGGCTTACGGTAGCGCAGGTCCGGCAGCAGGCGGCGGATGCTGCGCCACAGTACGGCGCAATTGATCGCGCTCATGATGACGCGCAGCAGGATTACTTCAAACAAGCCATAGCCCAGCATCAGCACGGCCACCGTCAACAGCGGCACGCCGGTGCCGAACAGCATTTCGATGCGGCTCGCAATGTCGTAGCGCATCAGCGATTGGGGCACGCTTTGCAGATAGCTCTGCAACTGGCCGAGGAAGAAGCCGAGCGCGGCCAGTTGGAGTGTCGCGACCGCTTCGTGCTCCAGCGCCGCCGGCACGGAAAACACGCGGGTGACGAAGAAGTGGGCGCCGAAGAACAGGCCCAGCCCGCCGACGAGGCCCAGCAGCGAGTACACGGACAGGCCGAAGAAAAGGGTCTCGGCTATGCGTTCCTGATCCTTGTGGGCGTTGAATTCCGCGATGTATTTCACGGAGCCGGCCGTGACATTGATGTCGATGACGGCGAAATAGCCGACGATCGCCGTCACGAGCGAGTACACGCCATAGTTCGCGTCGCCCAGCCCTTGCACGACGAGCGGCACGGTGCCCAGCGCCACCAGCGCGGGGATCACGGCGCCCAGCAGGTTCGAGAAGGCATTGCGGACGAGGCTGAGGTTCATACGTGCGCCGGCACCAGGTTGACGTGGCGGCGCTTGCGGGACTCGACGGGCTGCACGGCCGGTTGCGCGCTGGCCACGGCCATCGCCACGTAAGGCAGCGCGAGGCAGATCGCCAGCATCTGCGTCGTCCGCACCTGCGGGAACGGCGTGCCGACGAGCAGGTCGGGCAGCATGAACGCGAGGCCCGCGGCGCCGGCCGTCGCCAGGCCCAGCAGGTCGGGCGGCAACGTGCGCAGGGCGCGGCGCGCGAGCCGGGTGAACGCCCAGATCGTGCCGCCCAGCAGGATCAGGCCGGGCAGCCCGGCCTTCAGGGCGATGTGCAGCACGCCGCTGTGCAGGAACAGGCCGCCGTCCTGCCCCGCCTGCCACGAGATGTGCTGGTAGCCCGTGTAGCGCCCCCACGTGCCGATGCCGGTGAGCGGGTGCGAGATGAAATCGGCCAGCGCGAATTTCAATTCCAGCACCCGCTCGCTTTCGGCGCCGAAGCGCTTCGATTCCATGTCGTAGAACAGGCTCGAGAATCCGCCGCCCGCGCCCTTCGTATGGCCCAGGCGCTTGAACGCCGCGTACAGCAGGCCGGCGCCGAGGACGGGCGCGCCGAGCGCCATCATGTGGATGCGGCGCTGCAGCGGGAAACGCATCATGATGATCAGGAAGGCCAGCACGAAGCCGATCCACGCGCTGCGGCGGTACGACAGCACGATGCACGCGGCCGTCGCGAGCAGGGTCGACCAGTCGATCGCGGTCCAGAACAGCGAGCGCCTGTTTTTCACCACCTGGAACAGGTTGACGGCGGCGATGGCGAACGCGATCGTGCACAGCAGGCTGTCGTTGATGTCGAAGAACGTCAGCTTGATCTTGATGGCGTTCATGTTCGCATACACGTTGTTCGGGTCGCCGCCGAGGAAGGCCCAGCGCGCAAGGCCGAACAGGGCGCGCCCGAGGCCCGCCAGCATGATGAAGCGCGACAGTTCGATCGCGTGCTCGCGGGTACGGAACGCCAGCAGCATCAGCGAAACGAGCGGCGCCATCCAGATGATGTTGGAAAAGCCGGACGGGGCCAGCGCTTCCGCCAGGGTCACGTTGGAGAACAGCGCCACCGCGACGTGGCCACCCAGCAGCAGGCTCCAGGCGAGGAACCACGGCCGCAGGTTGCACGGCGGGGCCGGATAGCGCTGGAAGCCGGCCGACACGCGCGCGCAGCACCACGCCCCCGCCATGCACCACAGCAGCAGCGGGAAGAACAGTACCCCGGAGCCACGGCTGTAGATGCCTGGCGCGGCGGCGGTCGCCAGCGAACCGTAGCTCGTCGAATTCTTGAAGAAGAACACGGCGATGTACACGTACGCGAGGAAGCGCGGCCACACCATTCCGACGCCCATCCCGGCCACGGCCATGATGGCCAGCACCACGACGGCGATGAACGGCAGCGAGGTATAGAAGACCAGGAGGAAGTTCTGCATGTCCCGTCAGCCCTTGTTGGTGGCCGCGCCCAGCAGCTTGGTGCGGTCGTGCGGGGACATGGCATCCAGCATCTGGTTCACGAAGCGGTCCTGCACGCGGTAGGCGCTGTGTTCGTCGGCCTCGATGGTCGACACGCGCACGAGCATGCCGTCGGGGATCTTGCCCGTCAGGCCGTACAGGAAGCGCTGGTATTTCTGGCCCAGGCCGGACATCACGGCCTTGTCGCCGACCGTCACCCAGTACGTGATCGGTTCGTTGCGCGCGTTCTGGCGCGCGACGAGGCGTTTCACGGGGACGCTGCCGTAGTGCGTGGCGAGCTCGGCCTTGTGATCCTGCACCATGTCGAAGCCCTGCGCCACGTAGCAGACTTCGGGCAGGTGCAGCTGCAGCTGCTTGCTCTGGTCGCCGCCGTATGCGATCGAAAGCATCACGCGCTGGCCCGCATCGTTGACGTAGGTGCGCGCCAGGGTCTGGTCATACAGCGTGGCGATGAGTTCCTTCTGCGTCTCGTCGGGCGTGAGCGGCACGACGGTGTTGTCGACCGTCCAGTTGCCGAACCGTTTCGGGATCATCGCCTCGAGGTCGAACCGCTCCTGCACGGCGGCCACCTTCTGCTTCGGCGTGAGTGCGCCCGTCAGCGCGGACGTGCCCGCCATTGCCACGCCCAGGACCACGCTGGCCATGAATCTGCGGTTCATGCCACCTCCCTGCGCCGCGCCCACCATTGCAGCGCGGAGTCGATGGACAGGATCAGCACGAGCGCCGTGACGAACAGGACCATGCCGGCGAACCCATGCAGGAAACCCTGCCCCGCCGCGTCGCCGAAGTAATACGTGATCAATGTGAGCACGACGACGCGGATGACGTTGGCGGAAAACGAGATCGGGACGATGAACAGGGCGAGGCCGATGTTGCGGAACGCGGACGGGTGGCGCATCAGGTTCAGGTAGAACAGGCCCAGCGCTTCCAGGGTCAGCAGGGTCTGCAGGCCGGCGCACGCGTCCGCCACGAGCAGCTGGTACTGGCCGATCTGCAGGATCACGCCGGAGCGGCTGATCGGGTAGCCGAACGCGAACAGCAGGTGTTCCGTCGCCCACGACACGGCCATCTTCATCGGCATCGTCACCGCGGCGACGAATTCGCTGGGCAGCGGCACCATGAACAGCATGAAGAAGAACGGGAACCACAGCACCCGGAGGGCGCGGCCGCCCCGCTTGACGAGCAGCACGGCCGCCATCACGAGGATGATCGCGACGATCTGCAGCATCAGGATGTTCTGCGACCGGCCCAGCAGGTGGGCGACCAGGCCGATGGCGAGGATGGGCCAGCCGGCCCAGCTGGCGCGCGGGGGTGTCGTCGCCTCGAGCACGTCCGGCCATTTGCGGTAGATGAGCCACAGCGCGAGGCCGAAGATGATCGGCCCGTGGCCCTGCTCCTCGCCGACCCAGGCGCCGGTGAACAGGTCGTAGAACGTGGGGACGAACAGGATGGCCAGGCCCAGGAAGACCGGCCACCATTCGGGCAGGACGCCGCGCAGCGCACGCAGGTCCGGTGCATGCTGCCGCACGGTGCTGGCGCGTGCTCCGGTGTCCATGTCAGAACTCCATCACCACGGAGCCGAGGACTTCGCAGCCGGCATCGACGAGTTGCTCGGCGGCGCGGCCGATGTGCGAGATCCGCGTGTAGTTCTTGCGCGTGACGAGCAGCGCGCCGCCCGCGCGGCTCGCCACCGCGACGGAATCCATGCCGAGCTGGAATGGCGGCACGTCGTACAGCACGACGTCGTAGCGGCTTTCCAGCTGCGTGTTGAGGTTGCGGAAGCCTTCGCGTGCCAGCAGTTCGCCCGGGTTCGGCGGGAGCGTCCCGGCCGGCATGATCGACAGCTCGATGAACGCCGGCACCCGCGCGATCACGTCGAGGTCGGCGCGGCCGGCCAGCAGGTCGGACAGGCCCTGGCGCGGCTTGAGCGCGAACGCGTCCTGCTGGCGCGGGGCGCGCAGGTTCGCGTCCACGAGCAGGGTCTGCTCGCCCAGCTGGGAAAACACGATCGCCAGGTTCGACGCGAACAGCGCGGATCCGTCTTCCGGATCCACGCCGACGATGGCCAGCGCGCGGCGCCCGCGCGCGAACCAGCGCAGCATCAGCTGGCTGCGGATCGCGCGCAGCGATTCGACCTGCGGGCAGAACGGATCGTACGCGGCGAGCAGCTTCGGCGACAGGCCGGCCTGGCCCTTCTGCAGATACGGGTACGAGAACTGGCGCGCCAGCACCTGCTGGATGTCGTCCTCGCTGACCAGGCCCAGCCGCACGGCCGCTTCGCCGAAGCGGATGCCGGTCTCCTTTTGCATGCGCAGCACGCGTTCGGCGTCTTCAGGCTTGAGCTTGCCCGAGTCGAGCAGCAAGGCACCCATGCTGGTCTCGGGACCCAGACGTTCAAGCCCATGATCGGCGGGCAGCGTGTTGAATATCGGAGAGTTCATGGTGGAATCCAGGATCAGTTAAGACGGAGCAGGCGGCGCGGCGTCATCAGCGAGCGGATGCCCCCCGTCCGTCCACGCGGCGACTTCCATTCGATCGTGCCCAGCACGGGGATGCCCAGCATGTCCTTGACGTCGCTGGCCGAACGCACCGGACGGTTCAGCAGTTCCAGCAGCAGCGCCAGGCCGACACCGAGGATCGTGCCCAGCAAGAACGCGATCAGCGTGTTCAGCAGCACGCGCGGGCCCGACGGCTGGGTCGGCGCCACGGCCGGGTTCAGCAGGGAGATATCGGATTGCTCGGACTGCGCCTCGATGCGCGTCTGCGAGAAGCGCTGCGACGCGGAATCGAACGCGCGCTGGGCGCTGTCGAGGTCTTTCAGCAGCACGCCCAGTTCGTCGCGGGCGCGGTTCATTTCCAGCACTTTCGCTTTTTGCTGGGCCACCGCTTCACGCAGTTCCGCCTCGCGCTGGCGCAGCACCTGGGCATTCGCGCCCACGCTGCGCGAGACGGTGCCCAGCGCGGCATTCAGCTCGGCCTGGACTTTGTCGAGCTCGGCCTTGGCGGCCTGGTATTGCGGGTGGTTCTTGCCGTAGCGCTGCGACGTGTCGGCGAACTTGCCGCGCGCCTGGGCGACGTTGGCGCGCATCGTCTGGATCAGGGCGTTGTTGGCGACGTCCGGCGACGTCAGCGCGGAGCCGGCGGCAGCCTGGCGCGAGTTTCCTTCCATCGCGGCCGTCTGCGCCGCGACCAGCTGCGCGGACAGGTCGTTCAGGCGCGCCAGTTCGACGTCGACGCGGTTGTTGTCGAGGCTGACGATGCCCTTCTCCTGCTGGTACTTGGACAGGCGGGCCTGCGCGGCCTCGACGTTGTCGCGCAACTGCTTGGTCTGTTCGTTGAAGTACGACGCCGTTTTCTTGGCCGGATCGGTCTTCAGCTGGACGGTGATCTTCTGGTACTCGTCGGCGAACGCATTCGCCACCGCGGCCGCGAACGCGGGGTCCGCGCCCTTGAAGCTGATCTCGACGACGGACGATTCGCGCGACGGGACGATCTCCAGTTTCTTCAGCAGCAGGTCGGCCAGCCAGTCGCGCACCGAACCCTTGCCCTCCGTTGCATCCTTGAACTGTTCGACGACGGCCGGGCTATTCGCCAGGTGCAGCGCGTCGACGACCCGCAGCGCCACGTTCTTGCTGCTGATGATGTCGATTTGCGTCGCCATGTAGCCCGGCAGCAGTTGCCCCGGCATCGTCAGCCCGGTCAATGGATCCACGCCTTTGTAGTTCAACAGAACGGATGCCGTTGCCTTGTACGTCTTGGCCTGAATCAGGCTGAACCCGAGGGCCAGCGCGACCGTGACCAGCAGGGTCGTCAGGATGATCTTCTTCCGTGCAAGCAAGATCAGCAGGAATTGATGAACGTTCATGATGAACCTTTAAAACGGAGTGGAACAAAAACCCAAAAGCCGCAATCAGTACTTCAAGACAACCTCAAAAACTCTTTGCATACCACTGCCATATCGGGACCTTGAGAAACCGTAGCGAGCGGAAGCAGAGCTGGCCGAGAAGCGCAGCCGTACTTACGGTACGGCCGGTCCGCCGTAGCGGAACACCGCAGGGCTCGGCGCCCCCGCCGCCATGCGACGCGCAGTAGGTTTATCAAGGTCCCCACCATCAGAACCAGCTTTCTTTTACGGTGATGACGTCGTCCACTTGCACGAGGTCGTCGGCCTTCGCTTCGATCGTGTGCGCCGCGCCGTTCGCGTCGCGGCGCGTGATGCGCAGGCCGCGCTGCGTGCCGCGCTGGGTCAGGCCGCCGCCGGCCGACAGCGCCTGCTGGACGGTCATCGCGCGTTCCAGGCGGAACGGTCCCGGACGCTGCACTTCGCCCGTGATGTAGGCACGCGGCGCACGCTCGACGAAGATGATGTCGCCGCCGGCGACTTCGTAATCGCGGTTCAGTTCACCCTTGCGCACCATGTCGACGACGTCGATGGTTTCGCGCGTGGTGACGCCGTTGCGGGTGCGCACGAGGCTGACCATGTCGCCGCCTTCCGGGCCGATGCCGCCGGCCAGCGCCAGCAGATCGAGCACCTTGCGCGGGCCGTCGACCGGGTAGCGGCCCGGACGGTTGACCTGGCCCAGCACCGACACCTGCTGGCTCGCGAGCGTGGTGATCAGGAGGTTGACCTGGGCCTTCTTGAGGTAGCCGCCCTTTTCGAGCAGGCCGCCGATTTTCTTTTCCGCCTGTTGCGTCGTCAGGCCACCGACCTGCACTTCGCCCAGCAGCGGGAACGTCATGGTGCCGCCTTCCGAGACGCGCGTCTCGATTGCAAGGTCGGGGCTGCCGTAGACCGATGCCTTGACCACGTCGCCCGGGCCCAGCAGGATTTCCGCCGCACCCGCCACGCCCGCGCCGAGCATGAGGACTGCCGCAACCATCCAGTGTACGAGTCGTTTCATCTTCTTCACTCCTTATGGGTCGTCAATGTTGGGATTACTTCAGTCCGGCGACGCCGCGGTCCAGCGCTGCCTTGTCGGCGCCGGATGCGTTGTCGGCTGGTGCGTTGTCGGCCGCGGGCATGGCGGCGGGTGCCGCCGCGGCGGGATCGGCATTCGCCACGGCGCTCGCCGGCGCGGCCTTGGGATCGGGCACCATCGATTTGTTCAGGTACTCGATCTTTGCGGTGGAACGCAGGCGCTGCAGCTCGGCCGCGGCCAGTTCCTTGTTCTTGCGGTTCACGAGGAATTGCTCGATCTGGTTCGAGGCGACCTGCAGCGAGACCGGTGCATCCTTGACTTCGGCGACGGAAATGAACATCGCGCGCGGCCCTTCCTTGACGACGAACAGCTGCCCCTTGGGCATGCCCAGCAACTTCGAGGACAGCTGCGGCGGCACGTCGGCCGTCGAGCGCGTGACCTGGTTGCGGCCGTATTTGATCTTGTGCGTGTCCAGCCACACGGCGACCTCTTCCAGCGACTTGGCGCTGTCGGCCGCGCTGCGCACCTCGGGCGTCAGGTCGTTGGCGGAGATCACGAGTTCGTTCATGCTGAACTGCTTACGGTTGGAAAAGAATTCGGGATGCTTGTTGTAGTAGTCCTCGACTTCCGCCGGCGTCGGCTTCGCCACGTTGCCGACGCGCTTTTGCAGATAGGCCTGGGCGACGATCAGCGATTTGGCGCGGTCGATCGCCTGCATGACCTTGGGATCGCGGTCGAGGTTTTCCTTGGCGGCCGCTTCCTGCAGCAACTGGCGGTCGATGAGAACCTGCAGCAACTGCTTGCTGGCGGCATCCTGCTGGGCGGCGGAGACGCCTGCGCGCTGCAGCTCCTCGTTGAGCTGGAGTACCGTAACCTCTTCCCCATTCACGCTCGCCAGCGCCTGGCCGGGTTTCTTTTCTTTCGCCTTGTCGCCGCACGCGCTCAAGGTTGCCGCAACCAGGATCAGCGCGGCGCACAGCACGCGCTTCGGAGTCGTAGGAGAGGATGTGTTCATGTTGGCAGCCACGTGGTTGTTGTTCAATGGGTTTCCTTGGGGATGGGGTGGAACTCTTGTTATAGCCTGCTCATTCTGGGAGCCGCACGACTCGGACTCTGTTCGTCAATTAACACTCTGCCGTACGGCTCCCGCCGCGACCGCTCAGGCGGCGGCCCGCTTTTCCTGGTCCGCCACCAGGTCGACGAAGGCCGCGTAAGCGCGCCGCAATCCTTCCGGCAACGGCGTGCGCGCCTGCCAGCCGAGGGATTTCAGCTTGGACACGTCGAGCAGCTTGCGCGGCGTGCCGTCCGGCTTGGTGGGATCGAACGCGATGCGGCCACGGTAGCCGACGGTCTCGCCGACGAGCCGCGCGAGCTCCGCGATCGTGACGTCCTCGCCCGTGCCCACGTTGATGTGCGAATGCATCGGGTCGGTGTACGACGCATACGTGGCATGGTCGAGGTTCATCACGTACACGCTCGCTTCCGCCATGTCGTCGACGTACAGGAATTCGCGCATCGGCTTGCCGCTGCCCCAGATCACGACTTCGGGCGCGCCGGCGAGCTTCGCTTCGTGGAAGCGCCGCATCAGCGCGGGGATCACGTGGCTGTTTTCCGGGTGATAGTTGTCCCCGGGACCGTACAGATTCGTCGGCATCACGCTGCGGTAATCCGTGCCGTACTGGCGGTTATAGCTTTCGCACAGTTTGATACCGGCAATCTTTGCCATCGCATACGGCTCGTTCGTCGGCTCCAGCATGCCGCTCATCAAGTACTCTTCCTTGATCGGCTGCTGGGCCAGGCGCGGATAGATGCACGAGGAGCCGAGGAACAGCAGCTTGTTCACCCCGTTGCGCCACGCTTCGTGCACGACGTTCGCCTGCACCATCATGTTGTCGTAGATGAAGTCGGCCGGATACGTGTTGTTCGCATGGATGCCGCCGACCTTGGCGGCGGCCAGGTAGACCTGGTCGATGCGCTCGTTGCGGAAGAACTCGCGGACCTGGGCCTGGTCGGTCAGTTCGAGTTCCGCGTGGCTGCGCGTGACGATGTTCGTGTGGCCTTGCGCGCGCAACACGCGCACGATGGCCGAGCCGACCAGCCCGTTATGGCCGGCCACATAGATGCGGGGTTGTGTATTCAACGTTCACTCCAATGAAATTGCAACGTTGTAGCCATGCGAGGCGAGAAGCTTGTGGCGACGCGCCGTCTCGAGGTCGTGCGCCACCATCTCCTGCACCATCGCTTCGAAAGAGGTCCGCGGCTCCCAGCCCAGCCGGCGGCGCGCCTTGCCCGGGTCGCCGAGCAGCGTATCGACTTCCGTCGGACGGAAGTATTGCGGGTCGACGGCGACGATCGGTTGGCCCACCACGACGCCGGGCGCCTTGTCGCCATGGATCGCGGCGATCACGCCGCGTTCGTGCACGCCCTCGCCCTGCCACGCGATCTCGATGCCCAGCTCGCGTGCCGCAACTTCGACGAAATGCCGCACGGAATACTGGCGGCCCGTCGCGATGACGTAATCCTCGGGCGTGTCCTGCTGCAGCATCAGCCATTGCATCTCGACATAGTCGCGCGCATGCCCCCAGTCGCGCAGCGCGTCGAGGTTGCCCAGGAACAGTTGCTGCTCCAGGCCTTGCGAGATGTTCGCGAGGCCGCGCGTGATCTTGCGCGTGACAAAGGTCTCGCCGCGGCGCGGCGACTCGTGGTTGAACAGGATGCCGTTGCACGCGTACATGCCATACGCCTCACGGTAATTCACGGTGATCCAGTAGGCGTACAGCTTCGCGACGGCATACGGGCTGCGCGGGTAGAACGGGGTCGTCTCGCGCTGCGGGGTTTCCTGGACGAGGCCGTACAGTTCGGACGTCGACGCCTGGTAGAAGCGCGTCGTCTTTTCCATGCCGAGGAAACGGATCGCTTCCAGCAGGCGCAGGGTGCCGAGGCCGTCGACGTCGGCCGTATATTCCGGCGATTCGAACGACACGGCCACGTGGCTCATCGCACCGAGGTTGTAGACTTCGTCCGGCCGGACTTCGCACAGGATGCGGTTGAGGTTCGACGTGTCGGACAGGTCGCCGTAATGCAAGTGGAAGTGATTGTCCTCGACGTGCGGATCCTGGTAGATGTGATCGATCCGCTCGGTATTGAAGAGCGAGGCGCGCCGCTTGATGCCATGCACTTCGTAACCCTTGGCCAGCAGCAGTTCCGCGAGATAGGAACCGTCCTGGCCGGTGACACCCGTGATCAACGCTTTCTTCATTGGCAGTTGTCCTGGCGAATGTTATGCAAAATCAATAAAAAATTGCAATCTCAGCAATTATTTTCACGCAGCCCGTCGGGCGCCGCAAGCGCCGATCCGATTGAATCGGCGTCTTTAAGCGGAAGCTAAGCGACCCCACATGTGCGCGCGTTTCAAAACGCGTTCTCGCGCGTGAGCACGACTTTCACGGTCTTGAGAACGATCCACAGGTCCAGCCACAGCGACCAGTTGCGCAGGTAATCGAGGTCGTACTGGATGCGCGCTTCCATCTTGTCCAGCGTGGCAGTTTCACCACGCAGCCCGTTGACCTGCGCCCAACCGGTGATGCCCGGTTTGACCTTATGGCGCAGCATGTATCCCTTGATCAGCTTGCGATATTGCTCGTTGTGCGCGACCGCGTGCGGACGCGGCCCGACGATGCTCATCCTGCCCTGCAGCACGTTGACGAACTGCGGCAACTCGTCGAGCGACGTGCGGCGCAGGAAGCGGCCGATGGGCGTCACGCGGTCGTCTTCCTTGCGCGCCTGCACGACGGCATCGCCGTTCTCCATCACCTTCATCGAACGGAACTTGTAGACGATGATCTCTTCGCCATACAGGCCGTAGCGGCGCTGGCGGAAGATCACGGGGCCAGGCGAACTCATCCTGACGACCGCGGCGATCACGAGCATCAGCGGCGCCAGCAACAGCAGGATCAGGCTCGACAGCACGATGTCGGAACCGCGCTTGATGGTGCTGTTCAGGCCCATGAACGGGGTCTCGCAGATCGCGATCACGGGCATGCCGCCCACGTTGTCGAAGCGCGCCTGCATCAGGTCGAAGATGTAGACGTCCGGCAGGAAATAGACGGACGCGGTCGTGTCCTGCAACTCGTCGATGAGCTTGCGGATGCGCGGCTGCGCGGAGATCGGCTGGCTGATGAAGATCATCTTGATGCCGTTGTCGCGCACGTACTGCACCAGCTCGCTCGTCTTGCCCAGCATCGGATGCGGCAGCTCGGCCGGGTGCCGTTCGCCGTCGCGGTCGTCGAAGAAGCCGCGCACCTGCATGAACAGGTTCGGATGGCGGTCGCAGATGCCGGCGAATTTCAGGCCCACGTCGTTGACGCCGACCACGACGACCGAGCGCACTTCCTTGCTCTTGCCGGGCCGGTTCGCAATGCGTACGGCAATGTGGCTGCCCAGCAGGATGAGCGGCGTGGCGACGGCCCAGGCCAGCAGCACGCGCTCGTCGTAATAGTATTTGAGGCCGCTGGACGAGCCGAGGAACATCAGCACGGCGATCGTCACGCACCAGCCGAACACGGTGTCGCGCGCATAGGCCCACATGCGCCCGCTGCGCCACGTGCGGTACGGATCGACGTGCTGGTACACGGCCGACGAAATGAAGAAGGCCAACACCATCAATACCAGCAGGTAGCCCGAGAACGGTTCATGGAACAGCACCGCCGACAGGTACAGCGTGCCCATGATGATCAGGGGATCGAGTACGCGCTGGAAGAACGAGATCAGCGGTATGTCGTTGACCGTCATAAAAGCATTCAGAACTGCGCATTGGCCGACAGCGACACGCTGTTCGACTTGAAGCTGCCCGTACCGAGCACGGGCGATCCGCTGCGCGCCTGGTGCGCCAGCCCCGCCGACACCTGGATGGTCGGCCGGGGCGTCCACGTCGCGGACAGGCTCTGCGTGCGGATGGAATCGCGGATGTCGCCCGCGCTGGCGAACGACGCGCGCGCGTTGTAGTTGCGCCGTTCGTAGACGGCGTCGGCATTCACCTTGATCTTGGCCGTCGCATCCCATTGCGCGCCGACGCTGGCGCCCTTGTTCAGCGTATAGCTCACGACCGTGCTTTCCAGCGGCGCGAAGTCGCGCCAGACGGCGGCCCGGTACGTCATCTTGCCGCGCGGCTGGTACGTGGCCTTGATCTTGCCGGCCACGCCGCTCGTCTTGCCCGTGCCGAACGACGGCTGGTCGCGCCGCGTGTAGCCGACCAGTGCATCGAACGTCGTGGAACCCGTCGCTATCCACAGTACGCGCGCCTTCAGTTCGTCCTGCGTGAAGTTGTCGTTGAGAAGATTCGGACCGACGGGGCGCGGATACGGATACTTGCCCTTGACCCGCCGCGCCACGAGGCCGACCGTGCTGCCGCTGCTGGGCAGGTAATCGAGTTCGACCTCGCTCGAATCTTCCGTGCGGTTGTTGTAGCGCTGGGCGAACAGCTCGTAGTCGTACTTGTCGCGCTGGAAGCCCGTGCGCACGCGCCAGGACGAGTGAAAGCGCCACGCGCCTTCCGCGAAGTGGCTGCGGCTGCGGCGCAGGTTGCGCTCGTTGCTCTGGAAATCGGTGTACGGCGCCAGCACTTGTTGATAGGTGGTGCCGGCCTTGCCTTCGAGGTGGTTGCCGAGTTGCCAGAACCAGGTTGCCTGCAAGTCCTTGCCATCGTAATTCAGCTGTTTGAAGTGGTCGAAGTCGTACTTCGACAGCTTGGCCACGATGGAAATCCGCTGGCGGCTATAGGTCTTATCGAAGATCAATCCTCCCTCCCGCATCCACCACGAATCGGCCCGGGTGCCGTCGAACGCGGGCTGGCCCTCCGGTACGCGCAGCAGGTTGTCGTCGTGGCCGTAGCCGACGCCGGCATACAGGTGGAGCGCATCGCTGGGGCCGGCGCCGGCCG
Organism: Massilia sp. CT11-137; assembly: GCF_047302885.1. Classification (NCBI taxonomy): domain Bacteria; kingdom Pseudomonadati; phylum Pseudomonadota; class Betaproteobacteria; order Burkholderiales; family Oxalobacteraceae; genus Massilia; species Massilia sp. CT11-137. Next base: position 1,558,810 of record NZ_JBKYMP010000002.1, on the reverse strand, counting down.
GCAGCGTGAACAGGGTGCAGAGCAACAGGGCAAGGGGACGCACGCGGAAATTCAGCATGATGGTTTGTCTTTTTCTTGAAGTTAATGGCGGACGGCTTACCAGTAAGACCAGCTGCCGGTCCGAACCACCCACACGCCCAGCAGGCCGTTGGTGACGGCATGTGCCAGGATCGGCGACCACAGGTTGCGGTGACGCATGTACAGCAGGCTGTAGGCCGCGCCCGCGACGATCCCCGCAAGCCAGAGGTTATGTTCGACACCGAACAGCACGACAGTGATGACGAAGCTTTTGATGGAGAGTTGAGAGGGCTCAACCGACTCGAAGTCGGGCGCATCCACCCACCGCATCAGGAAAGAGCGCCAGAACAACTCTTCCATGACGGGCACGACGAGCGCGGCGCCGGCGATGCGGATCGCCACGAGCAGCCAGTCGACACGGCCGCCGACGCGCGGATCGAAGCCGGACGGGGAACCGAACACCATCCAGCCGGCGTCCAGGCTGATCCATAGGACGAGCACGAGCACGCCCGTCGCAAGCGCGGTCAACGCGTGCAACGGTGCGAGATGAAAGCGGGAAAGTTCTTTGTACTGGCGCCAGGACAGCGCCAGCAACAGGGCCACGAGGGCGATCTTGGCGGGGTACAGCCAGCGCAGGGCGTCCTGCGGGACACCCAGGCGTTGCAGCACGTCGCCGATGACGATGAAGGCCAGGTAGGCGGCGAAGGGCAGGATGCGGAGCCAGGCCGCGCGGTTGAACATGGGAGCGTCGGCGGGGATGGCTGCCGTGGCGGGCACGGCGTAGCGGTCGTCATGCTCAGTCATGTCTCTCCGTCAGCGGGCGCCTGGCCCGCGCTCAGCGATGCGCTAACGCATGGGCTATTCTCCCCGCGAGCGCGCTTCGAGGACTTCCCAACGCTCCAGGGCGTCGAGCAGAAGCTCCTCGATTTCCGCGTAACGCGCATTGATCCGGCGCGCGTCAGCGGGATTGGTCTTGTAGAAGTCGGGCGCATTCAGCTGTGCCGTGATGGCCGACTGCTCGTCTTCAAGGCTGGCGATAAGCTGCGGCAACTCCTCCAGCTCTCGCTGTTCCTTGTAGCTCAACTTTACCTTCTTGCCCGACGCGTTCTGTGCGTTGGATGACATATCCTGCGCTTTCGCCGGCGCGGCCTTTTGTGCTACCGCGGGCGCGGGCGCCGCTTTCACGCGCTCCCAGTCGCTGTAGCCGCCGACGTATTCGCGCCACGTCCCCTGCCCTTCGGAAACGATGACCTGGGTAACGACGTTGTCGAGGAACGTGCGGTCGTGGCTGACGAGGAACACGGTGCCCGAGTAATCCGTCAGCAGTTCTTCGAGCAGTTCGAGCGTCTCGATGTCGAGGTCGTTGGTCGGCTCGTCGAGCACGAGGCAGTTGGCCGGCTTGGCGAACAGGCGCGCCAGCAGCAGGCGGTTGCGCTCGCCGCCGGACAGCGATTTCACGGGCGAGCGCGCGCGCTCGGGCGCGAACAGGAAGTCGCCCAGGTAGCTCATCACGTGCTTGCGCTGGCCGTTGATCTCGACCCAGTCGCTGCCCGGCGCGATCGTGTCGGCCAGCGTCGCTTCTTCGTTCAGTTGCGCGCGCATCTGGTCGAAGTACGCGACGTTCAAACGCGTGCCCAGCTTGACGTTGCCGCTGTCCACCGTCTCTTCGCCGAGGATGATTTTCAGCAGCGTTGTCTTGCCGGCGCCGTTCGGCCCGATCAGGCCGACCTTGTCGCCACGCATGATCGTGCCGGTGAAGTCCTGCACGATCACCTTGTCGCCATACGACTTCGAAATGTTTTCCAGTTCCGCGACGATCTTGCCCGAGCGCTCGCCGGTCGCGACGTCGATGCGGACCTGGCCCTGCTGGTCGCGGCGCGCGGAACGCTGCAGGCGCAGGTCTTCCAGCCGGCGCACGCGGCCTTCGTTGCGGGTGCGGCGCGCTTCCACGCCCTTGCGGATCCACACTTCTTCCTGTGCAAGCACCTTGTCGAACTTGGCGTTCTCGACCTCTTCGATCGCGAGCAGTTCTTTCTTGCGTTCCTGGTACTTGCTGAAATTGCCGGGGAACGAGAGCAGGCGGCCGCGGTCCAGTTCGACGATGCGCGTGGCGACGTTGTCGAGGAAGCGGCGGTCGTGGGTGATGAACAGCACGGAGCCGCGGAATTCGCGCAGCAGGCCTTCCAGCCACTGGATCGACGTGAAGTCCAGGTGGTTCGTCGGTTCGTCCAGCAGCAGCACGTCGGGGCCGGACACGAGCGCGACAGCCAGCGCCACGCGCTTCTGCATACCGCCCGACAACGTGCCCATCTTCGCAGCGCCCGCGAGGCCCAGGCGGCCCAGCGTGGTCTCGACCCGGTTGCCGAGGTTCCAGGCATCCGTCGCATCGAGTTTCACTTGCAGATCGTGCATGCGCTCCATGATCGCGTCATCGTTGCCGTGACCAAATTGCCCGGTCAGGGATTCGTACTCGGCCAGCATCGCCTGCTGGTCGCCCATGCCGGCGGCGACCGCGTCGAACACGGTCATCTCCGGATCGAACACGGGCTCCTGCTCGACGTACGCGATCTTGACGCTCTGCTGCATCACGAGCAGGCCGTCGTCCAGCTTCGAGCGGCCGGAAATGATTTTCAGCAGCGAGGATTTGCCGGTGCCGTTACGGCCGATGAGGCCGACGCGTTCGCCGGCTTCCAGCGAGAAATCGGCATGGTCGAGCAGCGCGACGTGGCCGAAAGCCAGTTGCGCGGAAGAGAGGGAAATGACAGCCATGGTGTGAGCGGCCGCGACGCTTGTCGGCGCGGATATCGGTAAGAGTGTGAGAAAGCAGGCATTGTACCGAAGGGGGACGGCCTGATGCGGCTGGGGGATGGTGAAACTGGTGTCGCCAGCAGGAATCGAACCTGCATCTAAGTCTTAGGAGGACCTTGTACTATCCATTGTACTATGGCGACACTCTGCGTACTGCAGCCAGCTATTCTACAGGACGCGAGCTCCTCCCACAATGTTCGGCGCCGCCGGACGTCTATACGACCTCATCCGCACGTTTATCAGATTCGTAATTCGGTGTTATTCAAGGCAATAAAAATAACCCGATTAAAACCGCTTTTATTCAAATCTATTTCGCGCGAAAGAATTGTAACGGTTGACCGTGCATGCTGGACGCATTTGCAAACTGCATGTTATATTTTTTCCCCGTCGCTTTAACAATCGACGCTCCTGAAAATGCATCGAAACGGTGCATTGCACCGTTTTGGTTCAATCCAAATCAAACGTTCATGAATCCGGTTCATCGGCTATCAACCGATGTAAATCGTTATATCGCCATGCGCAAAATAAACAAGCGCATTCTGACTGACAACCATCGTTCTTCCGTGAGATTCCCATGCATACGAATACCCTCAAGTACGATTTGCCGGCCGGCATAGTAGTGTTTCTTGTCGCCTTGCCCCTGTGTCTCGGTATTGCCCTCGCCTCCGGCGCGCCTTTGTTTTCAGGGATTATTTCCGGCATTATCGGCGGCATCGTCGTGGGTGCCATCAGCGGTTCCCATACGAGCGTCAGCGGCCCCGCGGCCGGGCTGGCGGCCGTCGTCCTCGCCTCGATCACGAAACTCGGCGCCTTCGAAATCCTGCTCGCGGCCATATTGATTGCCGGCGTAATGCAATTGGCCATGGGTGTCGCCCGTGGCGGCTTTATCGCCAATTACATTCCCTCGAACGTCATCAAGGGATTACTCGCCGCGATCGGCATTCTGCTGATTCTCAAACAGATTCCCCATGCGATCGGTTATGACGCCAATCCGGCCGATGATACGTCGTTCATCCAGGCCAATGGAGAAAATACGTTTTCCGCCATTGCGCATGCATTCAATGCGATCACGCCCGGCGCCATGATCATTGGTCTCCTGTCGATGCTGATTCTCGTGTATTGGGACAGGACGCCATTCAAGAACATCAAATTGCTGCCGGCGCCATTGTTCGTCGTGGCATTGGGTGTTGCACTGAATGTGACATTCGATCGTTTCTTTCCCGCACTGAGTATCGATCCGGAACATCTCGTCGATATTCCGCCCCTCGATATCGGTAACCTCGGTGCTTACCTGAATGTCCCGGATCTCGCCCATTTCACGAACCACGACGTCTGGATCGTCGGCTTCACGATCGCCATCGTCGCGTCGCTGGAAACGCTGCTGAACGTGGAAGCGGTCGACAAGCTCGATCCGCACAAGCGCGAAACGCCCACGAACCGCGAACTCGTCGCGCAGGGCGTCGGCAACATCTGCGCCGGCCTGCTGGGCGGCCTGCCCGTCACGTCCGTCATCGTGCGCAGCTCCGTCAACATCCAGAACGACAACCGGACCAAGGCCTCGACCATCCTCCACGGCGTGCTGCTGCTGGCCAGCGTGCTCGTGCTGGCGCCCATGCTGAACCTGATTCCGCTGGCCGCGCTGGCCGCGATCCTCATCGTGACGGGCTACAAGCTGGCCAAGGTCTCGCTGTTCCGCGACATGTACCAGAAGGGCTGGTCGCAATTCGTGCCGTTCGCCGTCACCGTGGCCGCCATCGTGCTGACGGACCTGCTGACCGGCGTACTGATCGGCCTGGCCGCCAGCCTGTTCTACCTGATGCGCAGCCACTTCAAGAATCCGTTCTCGATGGAACAGTACCGCCTGCACATCGGCGAGGTCGTCAAGATGGAATTGCCGAACCAGGTGTCGTTCCTGAACAAGGCCACGATCAAGAGCGCGCTGTGGGAAATCCCGGAGAACGCGAACGTGCTGATCGACGCGGCCAACTCGGATTACATCGACCACGACGTGCTGGAAGTCATCAACGACTACCGCGTCGTCGCGGCGGAACGCAACGTCAAGCTGAACGTCGTGGGCCTGCGCGACAAGTACAGCCTGCACGATCCGATCCAGTTCGTCCCCGCCCTCGACAAGGACACGCAGACCAGGCTGGCTCCGGAAGACGTGCTGCAGTTGCTGCGCGACGGCAACGAGCGCTTCCGTGCCGGCCGCACGACGAAGAAATACTATCTGCACCAGGTCGAGGCGACGGCGGGCGGGCAGCACCCGATGGCCGTCGTCGTCAACTGCATCGACTCGCGCACGTCGCCGGAAATCATCTTCGATGCCGGCCTGGGCGACCTGCTGACGATCCGCATCGCGGGCAACGTGATCAGCCGCGAGATCATCGGCAGTTTGGAGATCGCCCATAAACTGGGCGCGAAACTGATCGTCGTGAAAGGCCACTCGAGTTGCGGCGCGATCGGCCTCGCGCTGCAGAATGAAGGCGCGCACAGCATGGGGGCGATCACGGGCAAGATCCGCAAGGCGGTCGACCAGTGCAAGTGCGGCGCCCATCATCCGCCCGAGGGCAAGGCAATGCTCGAGGCGGTCACGCGCCGCAACATCGAGAACTCGCTGGACGAGATCATCGCCGGCAGCGCCTTCCTGCGCGAGCGCATCGCGCGCGGCGAGATGGGACTCGTGGGCGCGTACCACGACATCGCCACGCGCACCGTGCACTTCGGGGAACTGGTCACGCTGGACGACGGCCGGAACGACCTGGCCGCCTGATGGCCGGTAACGCCAACATATCGCAAATATCACGTGTGGGCACGCCGTGCCCACACCCTACGCGGCTTCGGCCCCCGTCTCCGCATTCACCTCAGTACCCATACTCTGCGCCAGCATGCACCCGACCTTGTCCACCAGCGCGTTCATGGCAAAAGGCTTGGTCAGGATCTCCATCTGCGCGGGCAGCTTCTCGTTCTTCATGACCGTGCTTTCCGCATAGCCCGTCACCATCAGCACGGGCAGCTGCGGCCATTGCACGCGCACGTGGTCGGCCAGCTGGCGGCCGTTCATGCCGTTGGGCAGGCCGACGTCCGTCACGAGCATGTCCGGCCGCGTGTCCTTCAACAGGCGCAGGGCCTGCGGCGCATCGCAGGCGACGAGCACCGTGTAGCCCTGCAATTCGAGCACCTCGGTCATCACGGCGCGGATGTCCGCCTCGTCGTCGACGACCATCACGACACCCTTGCGCGTGCCTGCTTCCAGCGGCGGTTCGACGTCCGGTCCCGCGGCGGGCTGCGTCTCCACGAGGTGGCGCGGCAGCAGCAGGCGCACTTCGGTCCCCTGTCCCGGCCGCGATTCGATGCGCACGTTGCCGCCCGACTGGTGCGCGAAGCCGTACACCATCGACAGGCCCAGGCCGGTCCCCTGCCCCATCGGCTTCGTCGTGAAGAACGGGTCGAACGCGCGCGCGACGACGTCGGGCGCCATGCCGGCGCCGTTGTCGCGCACGCTCACCTGCACATATTCTCCAGCCCGCAGGTCGCCGTGGCGGCGCGCCTGGGCGGCGGTCAGCGTGACGTTCTCCGTCTCGATGACGAGCAGGCCGCCTTCCGGCATCGCGTCGCGCGCATTGTTCGCGAGGTTCAACAGCGCGCTTTCCAGCTGGTTCGGGTCGCACAGGGTGGTCCACAGCGTGGCCGCGAGACGCGTGCGCACGGCGATCGACGGGCCGGCCGCGCGCTCGATCAGGTCCGTCATCGACATCACGAGCGCGTTGACGCTGGTCGGCTTCGGATCGAGGGCCTGGCGGCGCGAGAACGCGAGCAGGCGGTGCGTCAGGGCGGCCGCGCGCTGGGTCACGCCGAGGGCCGCGTCGATGCGCGTCAGCAGGTCGCCGCTCTGGCCCATGCGCAGGCGCAGCTTCATCAGTTCCAGGTGGCCCGTGACTCCCGCCAGCATGTTGTTGAAGTCGTGCGCGAGGCCACCCGTGAGCTGGCCCACGGCTTCCATCTTCTGCGACTGGCGCAGCGCTTCCTCGGCCTGGCGCAGCGCGTCGGCCTGGTGTTTTTCCGCCGTGATGTCGCGCGCGACGCCGTACAGCAGCTCGCCTTCCGGGGAGATCGTCCACGACACCCAGCGGTACGAGCCGTCCTTGTGCAGCACGCGCGTCTCGTAGCCGACGAGCGGCGTTCCCTCGGCCAGGATCTGCATTTTCCGCAGCACGTCCTCGCGGTCGTCCGGGTACACCATGTCCATGAACGGGCGCGTGGTCGCTTCCTCGGCACTCCACCCGAAGCACGCGGTGAACGCGGGGTTCACGGTCAGGAAGCGCCCCGTCGCCAGCGACGCCGCGGCCATCACGTCGGGCGAGATGCGCCACAGGCGTTCGCGGTCGCTCGCGTGCGACGCCACCTGGTGCGTCAGCGCCCCGTTCAGGCGGCGCAGGGACTCCAGCGCGCGCATCTTGTCCGTCGTCTCGACGGCCGTGCACAGGATGCCGCCGACGGTGCCGTCGTCGTCGCGCACGGGGCTGTACGAAAACGTGAACCAGGCCTGTTCCGGATAGCCGTGGCGCGCCATCGGCACGGGCATGTCTTCGTGGTGGCAGGCTTCGCCCGCATAGGCTTTCGTCGCGATCGGCCCGATGGTGTCCCACATGTCCGGCCAGACCGTGCGCAACGGCCGGCCCAGCGCGGCCTTGTCGCCGAGCAACGGCATGCAGGCGTCATTAGGAAAGCTGATCAGGTCGGCGCCCCAGCACAGCCAGGTGGGGAACCGGGAATTCAGCGCCAGGCTCAGTGCCGTGCGCAGTGCGGCGGGCCAGTCCTCGACGGGGCCGAGGGGCGTGATGTGCCAGTCATGGGCGGCGATATGCGCGGCCATCTGGCCGCCGCCGGTAAGGAAGGTCAGGCTGGGGGAAACCGTGGTCTTCATAGTCCTCGCTCATGCAATCCCTGGTCAAAGCTCCGTCCCAGCAGTCTGCGCTGCCGTGAAAGGGTACCTCGCAAACCGTCACGAGCGGCCGCAGATTTGGCCGAGACGCGCAGCTGTACGAGAGTACAGCGAGCATCACAGGACTCGGCGTCCCCGCCGAAGCTGCAACGCGCAGCAGGTTTGCGACGTGCCCGAAAAAGTCGACTATTTTAATGACAAGCTCATGACGGACGGCGCGCGCTTGGCGCGGTCCGTACGGGGCAAAAAAGACGCCCGACAAGTTGCCGTTCTGCCTGGGAGGTGCTGCATGCCGGCCACGGCAAAGGATCAGTATGCCGGATTCCGCTGCCGTGTGGAGGGGTGATTTACAACATTTTCGACAACAATTTTTCGCGTTTTCCAGCAGGAATTTAACGTTGCGGACAGGCGCGCAACCTTACATCGCCAGGTGCCGGGTGGCGTTGGTCTGGCGCAGCACGGCGCGGTGTGCGGCTTCCAGTTCGCGCGCCAGGGCGGCGCCGTCGGGGGCGGAGCGCAAGGCGTCGAAGCCGTTCGCGGCACCGTACAGGCCCAGCGTGCGGCACCCTTCGCACAGGCGCGCGAGGTGGGCGCGGGCGGCGTCGAGCTGGCTCGTCGCCAGCAGCGCGGCCAGGTCGGTGCCCGCGCTGACGAGCTGGCGCTGCAGGCCGCCGAGATACAGCAGCAGGCGCGTGGCGTCGATGCCGAGGCGGCGCAGGGTGGCGTCGGGCTGCTCGTCCGGCGCACGCATCAGCGGTTGCAGGTGGTGCGCGACGCGCGCGGCGTCGAACGGCTTGACGATGTAACCGGCGGCGCCCAGCGACAGCGCCTGCTCCATCGTCGCGCCGTCGGCCGCGGCCGAGACGAGGACGAACGGCAGGCCGGCGAAACGGGCGTCCGCTTTCACGCGCGCCAGCAATTCCATGCCGGACAGGCGCGGCATGCGCAGGTCGCAGAACAGCAGCGCGGGGTTCGCGCCGGCATCCAACTGCGCCCAGGCGTCTTCGCCATCCTCCGCTTCCAGCACGTCGAACACGCCGCTCGCGGTGCTGTCGATCATGTGCATCAGCATCATGCGCGACACCACGTCATCGTCGACTATCAAAACCTTCATCCCTGCCCCATTGTGTCGCAATTGTTAAATGGCAATTATACAGCTGTGAGACGCGCGCACGATTCAGGCAGTCGCCGCCTCGAAGCGGGCCAGCAGGTCCCACAGGCGCGGCAGGCCGGCGCGCACGGCGTCGAGCTGGCCCGCGTCCGCCAGGGCCTCGAGTTCGGCGCACAGCGCGCGCAGCCCATCCTCGCCCAGGTAGCCGGCGCTGCCCTTCATGCCGTGCAGGACGCGTCCGGCCGTGTCGCGGTCGCCCGTCGCCAACGCCTTGTCCAGTTCGATGCGGCGGCGCGGCAGGTCGGCCAGGAAGGCGCCGCGCAGGCGGTCCTTCAGGTCGCTCGCGCGCAGGATCGGCGGCGGCGGCGCGGCGGGAGCAACGGCGTCGCCCGGCACGTCGAACATCGCGTCCAGCTCGGCCGTCGACGGCGCGCGCGCGGCCGGCTCCGGCATCGGTGCGAGTTCGATGCCGCGCTGCAGCTGGCGCTCGATGGCGCGCGTGAGGTGGTAGTGCAGCTGCGAGTCGTCGATGGGCTTGGTGATGAAGGCATCCATGCCGCAGGCCAGGTAGCGCGTCCGGTCTTCCTCGCTGACGTTGGCGGTGAGCGCGACGATCATCAGGTGCTGGTCCAGCACGGGCGCTTCCAGCGGACCGCCGGCGCGGATCAGGCGCGTGGCCGAGGCGCCGTCCATCTCGGGCATGCGGCCGTCCATCAGGATCAGGTCGTAGCGCGTGCGCGCGCAGGCCGCCACGGCCAGCACGCCGTTCTCGACGACGTCGACCTGGTGGCCCAGCTCCTCCAGCATCATGCGCACGATGATCTGGTTGGTCGGATAGTCTTCCGCGCACAGCACGCGCAGGCGGTGCGTGTGCGGCGCGCGCGGCTGGTCGACGACGGAGTGCGGCTGCACGCCGTCCGCCAGCGGCAACACGAAGCTGAACGTGGAGCCCACGCCGGGCGTGCTGGCGACGCCGATCGTGCCGCCCATCAGTTCGACGAGCTGGCGGCAGATCGCCAGGCCCAGGCCAGTGCCGCCGTAGCGGCGCGTCGTCGTCGCGTCGGCCTGCTCGAATTTCTGGAACAGGCGCGGCAAGGCGTCCGGCGCGATGCCGATGCCCGTGTCTTCGACTGAAAAGCGGATCATGTTGCGGCCCGCGCGGTCGTGCTGGTCTTCCGGACGGCGCTCGACGCGCACGGTGATGGAACCGCTCTCGGTGAACTTGAAGGCGTTGCCGACGAGGTTCACGAGGATCTGGCGCAGCCGGGTCGGGTCGCCCACGACGAAGCGCGGCAGGTCCGGATCGAGGCGCACGGCGAAGCCCACGCTGTGCGCGCCGGCCTGCTCCTCGAACAGCGTGCCGACGTGCGAAATCGATTCGTCGAGCGCGAAGTCGATGTTCTCGATGGTCAGCTTGCCCGCCTCGATCTTGGAAAAGTCGAGCAGGTCGTTGATGATCGCCAGCAGCGACTGGGCATTCGCCTGGCCGCGCAGGATCTGCTCGCGCGTGCAGTCGCGCAGCGCCGTGTCGCGCAGCGCGAAGCCCAGCATGCCGATCACGCCGGCCAGCGGCGTGCGCATCTCGTGGCTCATGTTGGCGAGGAATTCGGACTTCTGGCGCGTCGCGTCTTCCGCGCGCTGCTTGGCCTGGTACAGCCGTTCCTCGTTTTCCTGCAGCGCGCCGTTGGCGAGCGCCAGCTCGTTCGTGCGGCGCCGCACCTGCCGTTCCTGCTCGCGCAGTTCCTCGGTCTGGCGTTCCAGCAGGCGGTTCTGCTGCTCGATGCGTTCCGTGCGCGCGCTGACCTGCTGTTCCAGCATGGCCTTCTGGCGGCGCAGGACGTCCACGCGGATCCGGTAGGCGCCGTAGCCGCAGCCGATCACCACCAGCGCGCACAGGGTGCGGAACCACCATGTCTTCCAGTACGGCGGCAGCACGGTCACTTCCAGCGTGGCGGCGGCATCGCTCCACACGCCGTCCTTGTTCGCCGCGCGCACCTGGAACGTGTAGCTGCCCGGATCGAGGTTCGTGTAGGTGGCGAAGCGCTTGCTGGCGTCGACGCCGATCCAGTCCTGGTCGAAGCCGACGAGGCGGTAGGCGAAGCGGTTGCGGCCCGGCGCGGCGAAGTGCAGCGCCGAGAACTCCAGCGAGAACACGGAATCCTGCGGCGTGAGCGTGATGCCGGACAGCCGTTCGATGGGCCCCGGCAGCATGCCCGGCCGGACGTCCTGCCACGGCTGGCCGAAGATCTGCAGGCCCGTGATGACGGCGCGCGGCGCGATCAGGTTGTCGTGCAGCGCGCGCGGATTGAATGCGGTGATGCCGTTGTTGCCACCGAAGTAGAGCGTGCCGTCGGCCACGCGCAGCGCGGAGGCGTCGAAGTACGCCCCTTCGATCGTGCCGTCGGTCGCGTTGTAGTTGCGCCAGGCGCCGCTGGTCGGGTCGAGCCGGTGCAGGCCGCTCGAGCTGGAGACCCAGATGAAGCCGTCGAGGTCTTCCTGCATCGCGGCCACGACGTCGTCCGCCATGCCGTCGCGCACCGTGTAGCGCTGGAAGCGCGGCGTGCCGTCGCTGCCGATCACCATGCGGTTCAGGCCCACGGCCGTGCCGACCCACAGGTCGCCGCGCCGGTCTTCCAGCAGGTAATGCACCTCGTCGTGCGACAGGCTCGTGGGATCGTCGGGATCGTGGCGGAAGTGGCGGAACTTGCCGGTGGCGCGGTCGAGCAGGTCCAGGCCGTCGAACGTGCCGACCCAGAACCGGCCGTGGCGGTCTTCCAGCATCGGCCGCACGATGTTGTCGGCCAGGCTCGCGGCCGCGGTCGGATCGTGCTGGTACGTCGTCTGCTTGCCGTCCGGGTCGATGCGGTGCAGGCCGCCGCGGGTCGCGGCCCACAAGGTGCCGTCGCGCGTGACGTGCACGTTGCGCACGTAGTTGGCATCGACGTCGTCGGTGGACAGCGGACGCCGCGTGATGCGCCCGGTCTTCGGATCGAAGTGCGCGAGGCCGTTGCGCGTGCCGAGCCACACCGTGCCGTCGCGGCCGCGCGCCACCGACGTCGCCATCGCGTCGCCCGTCAGCCCCGCTTCGACGGGCGCGAGGCGCCATGCCTGGTCCGCGCCGGTCGCCGGATCGAACAGGTGCAGGCCGCCGTTCGTGGCGAGCCACAGCTTCCCGCCGCCGTCGCCGGCGATGCCGCGCACCTTGTTGTCTTCGAGCGCGAGCGGCGTGTCGTCGCCGCGCACGATGCGCGCGAAGCCGCCGCTGCCCATGTCCGCGCGCGACACGCCGCCGTACCACGTGCCGACCCAGAACGTGCCCACGCGGTCGCCGTACAGCGCCGTGACCTGGTTGTCGCCGAGGCTGTAGCTGTCGGTGATGCGGTGCGGATGGCGCTCGAAGCGGCCCAGCGCGGGCAGCCAGCGGTACAGGCCGCGGTCGTGCGAGCCGACCCAGACCTGGCGCTCGGCGTCCTCGTACAACACGCTGATCTCGCCGGGCGGCATGCCGTCGTCAAGCCCGAACGTGCGCACGTCGCCCTTCGGCCCGAGCGACAGGCGTTCCAGGCCGCCCATGCTGCCGACCCACAGGCCCTGGCCCGCGTCGACCATCAGCGTCTGCACGAAGTCGTACTTGCCGCCGCGCGGCGACGGGTGGTGGCGGAAGTGCATCCGCTCCGGGTCGAGGCTGTCGAGGCCCGCCGCGGTGCCGATCCACAGGCGGCCGTCGCGCCCGCGCGCGAGGGCCGTCAGCTTGTCGGACGCGAGGCTGTCCGGCACGCCCGGCACGTGGTGCCACGTGTCGAAGCGGCCGGTCGGGATGTCGAAGTGCTGCAGGCCGTCGGCCGTCGCGAGCCACAGGCCTTCCTTGCCGTCGTCGAGGATGGCGCGGATGTGGCGGTTGCCGTTGCCCCGCTTGGCCGGTTCGTCGGGCACGAAATGGCTGAACGTGCCGGTCTTCGGTTCGTAGCGATCGAGCCCGCCGTCCGTGCCGATCCACAGCCGGCCCTTGCGGTCGGCGTACAGCACGCGCACCCAGTTGTTGGCGAGCGTCTTCGGATCGCCGACGACGTTGCGGAAATTCGTGAAGCGGTAGCCGTCGTAGCGCGACAGGCCGGACTGGGTGCCGAACCACATGAAGCCGTCCGGGTCCTGGACGATCGACAGCACGGATTCCTGCGCGAGGCCGTCGTCCACCGACAGGTGCTCGAAGCGCAGGGTCGGGGTCGGCGCCGCATGGGCGACAACGGCCCACAACAGCGCGAGGACCAGGAACAGGCATCGTTTCATGCTTCGAAAAACTCCAGTACGTCGCGGCGCCGGGCATAGGTGTCGCGCTGGCCCAGCGCCATCAGTTCGCGCGTATAGCCGCCTTCGAACAGCAAATAGGACGCCAGCGAGGCGCCGCGCGCCTCGATCGCCCCGATCCCGCCCAGCAGCGTGCGCACGGGCCCCGGCAGGTTGACCGCGTGGCGCGCCGCGATGTCGTCCAGGCGTTCCGACGGCACGATCGCGAGCAGGTCGATGCGGCGCAGCGGCGTCTTCGCCAGCGCCTCCTCCGGCAGCATGGACAGCGTCTCGTTGACGCGCTGCAGGCGCTCGATATCCATCGCGAGGCCGTCCAGGAAGATCGACGACAGCGCGTGGCCGGCGATCTGCGCCAGGCTCGGATAGCGCACGTGCGCCGGCAGGTGGTTCACGGTCTCGTTCATGCGCCCCGCCCCCACGACGAGCACGCGGCGCGCGCCCAGGTGGATCGCGGGCGCGATCGGCGCCAGCTGGCGCATCGAACCGTCGCCGCAGTATTCCAGATGGCCGTCGAAATACAACGGCACGGCCGGGAAGATGAACGGCAAGGCGCTCGACGCGAGCAGGTGCTCGACGCCGATCTGTCCCTGCAGGGCGAGGCGCTGGTGCCGCTTCCACGGTGCGATCTCGCGTTCGCTCTGGTAGAACGTGACGTGCTGGCCGCCGCTGTACGACGATGCGGTGACCGCGAAGGCGTCCAGGCAGCCGCTGGCCAGCGCCGCGTCCAGGCGCGGCAGGTCGAGCATGCGGTGCAGCAGGCCCACGAGCGGCGTGTTGTCGAGCAGCGACGTCGGCGGCGCGGCGTGCCACTGGCGCAGCATCCAGCCGAACGACAGCAGCGACAGCCAGCGCGCGCCGGAGCGCAGCACGCCCAGCGAATCGGCGCGGTAGACCTGCGTGACATCGATGCCCTCCCACACGTCCGCCAACTGGTCGACGGCGTCGCCGAAGTCGTCGGCGCGGCAGGCCAGGCCGGCCGCGTTGAGCGCGCCGGCGGACGTGCCGCAGATGATCGCAAACGGATTGCGCGCAGCGGGCCACCCCGCCTCCCCCAGGATGCGGGAGATCGCCTGCAGGACCCCCGCCTGGTAGGCCGCACGCGCGCCGCCACCGCTGAGGATCAAACCCGTTTTACATTCAATATCCACAGAGCAAGATTAGCAAACTCTGCTTAACTTGCGTTGAATAAATAGCACTTCGACAAACACTTCGTTGTTTTGCGGCCTCGACAAACAATCAAAACGTTCCACAACCGGCTGGCGCTCGCTGCTGGCGCTCGCGTGGGCACGGGGTGCCCACCCTACGGCAACTGCTGGCGCTCGCGTGGACACGGGTGCCCGCCCCACGGCAAACGCAATCATCGTGGTTCGCGTGGACACGGGTGCCCACACCCCACGGCAAACGCAATCATCGTAGGGTGGGCGGCCCCCGCCCACGCGAACGTTCAATCGCCTTTTGCCACACCTTCCCTGCGTGGGTCGGCACCGCCAAACCACAAGGGAACGCCGTGGATCTCCATGCGTGCAATGCCCTGCAGGCCGGACGTCTGCTCGAACACGCGCACGTCATGGCCGCGCGCTTGAAGGGCCTTCACCTCGGACAGCGGGAAGCGCCCGGCCTCCAGCTCGGTCGGGCCGTTGCGGCTGCCGAAGTTCGGCAGCGAGATCGCCTGCTGCATGTCGAGGCCCCAGTCGAGCGTGCCGACGAGGACCTTGGCCACGTAATTGATGATCAGCGGACCGCCCGGCGAACCGACCGCCTCGACGAATCTGCCCGTCTTCTTGTCGAACACGATCGTGGGGCTCATCGCGCTGCGCGGGCGCTTGCCAGGTTCCACGCGGTTGGCGATCGGCCCGTTCGCATCGCGCGAATCGAACGAGAAATCGGTGAGCTGGTTGTTGAGGATGAAGCCGTCGACCATCTGGCGCGAGCCGAACGCGTCCTCGACGCTCGTCGTCATCGACAGGCCCGCGCCATACGGATCGACGGCGACGATGTGCGACGTCGAATGCGCCTCGATCGAATTGTCCAGGCCCCAGTGCCACGCCGTCTCCACGCCCGGCGGATGGCCGGCTTGCGCCTTGCCCATCGACCGCTGCTTGACGAGGCTCGCGCGCTGCGACAGATAGGCCTTGTCGAGCAGCGCGGGGATGCCGCGGCCCGGCAGCGGGACGAAATCCGTGTCGGCGGCGTAGCGGTCGCGATCCGCATACGCGAGGCGGCCCACTTCCGAGAACACGTGCACGGCGTCCGCGCCCGGGATGCCGTTCGCGGGCGCCAGCGCCTTCATGTCGCGCGTCTCGAACATGCCGAGCATCTGCGCGACGGCGATCCCGCCCGACGACGGCGGCGGCATGCCGCACACCGTGTACGCGCGGTAGTCGTTGCAGACCGGCTCGCGCAGCTTGGGCTGATACGCGGCGATGTCGGCTGCGGTCAGCAGGCCGGGATTGGTCGGGTGGCTCTTGACCTTCGCCTCGATATCGCGCGCGATGCGGCCCGTATAAAACACCTCGGCGCCGCCGGCGGCCAGTTCGCGCAGGGTGCGCGCCAGCTCGGGATTCTTCAGCACGTGGCCGACGGGCCAGGGCTTGCCGTCCGGCGCATAGAAGTAGGCGCGCGCGGTCGGATCCTTGCGCAGATAGCGGTCCTCGGCCAGCAGGCTGTTCAGGCGCGGGCTCACCGCGAAGCCTTGCTCGGACAGGCGGATCGCGGGCTGGAACAGCGTCTTCCACGCCAGCTTGCCGTGCTGGCGATGGGCCAGCGCCAGCATGCGCAGCACGCCCGGCGCACCCGTCGAACGGCCGCCCACGATGCCTTCGGCCCGCGACATCGGCGTACCGTCCGCATGCTGGAACAGATGCTCGTCCGCCTTCGACGGCGCCGTCTCGCGGCCGTCGAACGCCTGCACCTTCTTGCCGTCGTAATACATCAGGAACGCGCCGCCGCCGATGCCGGACGATTGCGGCTCGACGAGCGTGAGCACCAGCTGCGTCGCGATGGCGGCGTCGATCGCCGTGCCGCCCTGTTTCAGCATCTCGTAGCCCGCTTCGACGGCCAGCGGATTCGCCGCCGCCACCATGTACTTGCGGGCGGTCCAGCCGGCCTTCTCGGTATAGCCGCTGGCGGCCTCGGGGGACTGCTGCAGCGCCGAAGCATCCTGGGCGAATGCAGCGACGGGGTTCAGGGCGGCGGTCAACACACCGCCCAGAAGGAGAGCTATTAACTTCGGGGCGAGCAACTTCTTCGTCATACGATTTCTCCGGGAATACCAGAGGGCATCGTACCCGAAATCGCTCAAGGGCTCACTTCGGCTGCATGCGGATGGCGCCGTCCAGGCGGATCGTCTCGCCATTCAGCATGACGTTCTCGATGATGGTCTTCGCCAGGTGCGCGTACTCGCGCGGCATGCCGAGGCGCGGCGGGAACGGGACCATCTTGCCCAGCGAATCGCGCACTTCCTGCGGCATGCCCATCAGCATCGGCGTCTCGAAGATGCCCGGTGCGATCGTCATCACGCGGATGCCGCTGCGCGACAGGTCGCGCGCCATCGGCAAGGTCATGCCGGCCACACCCGCCTTCGATGCGCCGTATGCCGCCTGGCCGATCTGGCCGTCGAACGCGGCGACGGACGCCGTGTTGACGATCACGCCGCGCTCGCCGTGTTCCAGCCCCTCTTCCTTGCCCATCGCATCGGCCGCCAGGCGGCACATGTTGAAGGTGCCGACGAGGTTGATGTTGATGGCGCGCTGGAACGCGTCCAGCGGATGCGGGCCGTCCTTGCCGACCGTCTTGATGGCCGGTGCGACGCCGGCGCAGTTGACGAGGCCGCGCAGGCTGCCCAGTTCGAGCGCCGCCGCCACGACGGCCTGGCCGTCCGCTTCCGACGTCACGTCGCATGCCACGAAACGTGCAGAACCGGGAAACCGAGCACCGAGCTCGGCGGCCAGCGCCGCGCCGGCTTCCTGTTGCACGTCGGCCAGCACGACCTTGCCGCCCGCCTCGACGATGGTGCGCGCGGTGGCCGCGCCCAGGCCCGAGGCGCCGCCCGTCACGATGAACACGTTATTCTGGATTTGCATCTGTCTCCCTTTCGATATGTTCCGCGTTAATTTCCGCTTATTTTCCGCTTATTTCCGTTTACGTAAACGTCAACCAGCGGATTCTAGCGGGGTTGGGCAAACACGTCAAAAACATGTGACGGTGGTCCCGTTCCGCGCACAAGCGCGGCCCGTGCTGCTGACGCCGGCATTGCCGCCCGCGTTGAAGGTATTGCCGGCCCCATCCGTGCAAACGATGCCTTGGCAGCCGCGGATGACGCTGGTGCTGGGCACGGTGGGCTGCGGCGCCGTCGCGGGCGGCGGAATCGGTACGGAGGCCGTCGCGGGCGGTGTCGCGCCGGACCGCAGCGGCCGCGGCGCCATCGCGCCTTCTCCCTGCCAGGCCGGGTGGCGGCGCGCGGCGCGGCGGCGCAATTCCTCGATCTGCTTGTCGGTGAGTTGCTTGTCTTGCGGCTGGGCCTGGCGGGCCAGCGTATCCGCTTCGTCGTGCACCTCGGCCGGGTCCTTGCGGACGGCGTCGGCGCCCTGCTGCGCACGCGGATTCAGCACGGGGCCATAGCTCAGCGGCGCCGGCGGCGGCGTGCGCGCCGGCTTGGCCGTGCTCGCTTCATCGGCCACGGCGGCGTCGCGGTTGGCCTGCTCCGTACGCTGGACCTGGTTCTGCGCGTGCGCCATGCACGACCACGCCAGCAGCACGCATGCAGTCAGTACATATCGTTTCGGTTCCATGATGGGTCGCTCCTCGCGTTCCATTATCGGCCGCACGGCGCCTTGCCGGCGCGCTGCTGTGCGTCGGATGGGTGTCAGGTGAGCGTCAGTTTCCTGCGCCACGCTGTCAAGCTGCCACGATGCATGTTTTTCAAACAAAAACGACAGGAGACGACCATGCAGACCCTGCAGGAGATGTATCGCGCCAAACGCGGCAGTGCCTTCGATGCCCTCAACCACGTCCGTGATGGCGACATGATCGTCGTCCCGACCGGCGTCGGCGAACCGCCCACCCTGCTGCACGCGCTGTCGCAGGAATGCCGGGGCTTCCACGACGTCCAGGTGGCGCAGATCCTCGCGATGCGCAAATACGGCTACTTCGCGCCCGAATGCCGGCCGCACGTGCGCCACGCGGCGCTGTTCTTCGGCGGCGCGTCGCGCGCGGGCGGCCAGGGCGGCTGGTGCGACTTCATCCCGAATTATTTTTCCGAGATCCCGATGCTGATCGAACGGGGCCTGATGCCATCCGACGTCGTGTTCGCGATGGCGTCGCCGATGAGCGCCTCCGGCAACTTCGCCCTCAGTCTCGGCACCGATTACACGATGGCCGCCGTCGCCAGGGCGCGCGCCGTCGTGCTGGAAGTGAATCCGCACGTCCCGTTCACGCACGGCCAGTGCCACGTGCACATCTCGCAGGTGACGGCGCTGGTCGAAAGCGAAGACCCGATCATGGAAGTGGGCCTGCCCCACATCGGTCCCGTGCAGGAAGCGATCGGCCGTCTCGTGGCCGAGCACATCGAAGACGGTTCCACCCTGCAGATCGGCTACGGCGGCATTCCGGACGCCGTCGTCATGCAGTTGACCGACAAGCGCGACCTCGGCATCCACACGGAGATGATCGGCGACGGCATTTTACGGCTCGTGGAAGCGGGCGCCGTCAACAACCGCCGCAAGACCCTGTTGCCGGGCAAGATGGTAGCGACGTTCGCGCTCGGCTCGCGCCGCCTGTACGAATTTATGCACCACAATCCGATGCTGGAGATGCATCCGTCGAACTTCACGAACGATCCGTATGTCGCGGGGCAGAACGACAAGCTCGTGTCGATCAACGCCAGCCTGCAGGTCGACCTGCTCGGCCAGTGCGGCAGCGAAAGCATCGGGCACCTGCCCTATTCCGGCACGGGCGGCCAGGTCGATTTCGTGCGCGCCGCGAACCGTTCGCGCGGCGGCAAGTCGTTCATCGTGCTGCCGTCCACGGCGAAGGACGGCACGGTCTCGCGCATCGTGCCGACCCTGTCGCCCGGCACGCACGCCACCACCAGCAAGAACGACGTCAACTATGTCGTCACGGAATGGGGCGTGGCGCAATTGCGCGGCAAGTCGGCGAAGCAGCGCGCGCAGGCGCTGATCGGGATCGCCCATCCGGACTTCCGGCCGTGGCTGCGCGAGGAAGCGGACCGCATGTGCGTGTTCTGAAATGAAAAACGGGACCGCGCGGGTCCCGTTCGTGTGACCGGCGTTACCGGTCAGTTGGGCAGTTCGCCGATGGCGCCGCGGGCCTGCCCGGCGCCGAGCGCGCCGGCCATGCCGTAGACCAGCAGCGCGCGCTGCAGTTCGGCGCGTTCGGCAACGTCGGCCTGCTGCATGCTGTCCTGGCGCGGTGCGTCGGTGGGCTCAAGGCCGAGGGCGTCGGTTACGCCCTTTCCTCGCAGATTGGTCGTCATGGTTTTCTCCATTTGGTTAGTAAGCTGGCGCGGCTTGTTCAATAAACAAAACCGCTGATGACGCTACTGTACCGCAACGGAGGCTAACTCGTCGCCATCTGTTTTGTTTTTACACCTATCTTCTTTCCGGGTGAAAATTTACTACACAATCCCCCATGCCGTGGCATGATGGCGCCTCGACGCGACCAGGAGACATGTATGAAACGAGTTGACGAGATCGGCAACGACGAACACGTGCGCGGCCCGGCGGATGCGGCGCTGACGGTGATCGAATACGCGGACTTCCAGTGCCCGTACAGCGCGCGCGCCCACGTCGCGCTGCGCGACCTGGACGAGCGGTTCGGCGGCATCCGCCTGGTCTACCGCCACCTGCCGCTGGCGCACCTGCACCCGCTCGCCGAACTGGCGGCGGAAGCGGCCGAGGCCGCCAGCAGCCAGGACCGGTTCTGGGACATGCACGACGCGCTGTACGAACAGCAGCGCCAGGTGTTCGACAAGCAGGATCTCGCCGTGCTGGCGGAAAGCCTCGATCTCGACATCGAGCGCTTCCGCACCGAGGTCCTGGAGCGCCGCCACCGCGCACGCGTGCAAGCGGATGCCGAACGCGCCCACCACGACGGCGCGACCGGCACCCCGACCTTGTTCATCAACGGCGTACGCTACCGCGGCGATTCGGACCGCGCATCGCTGGAAAGTGCGCTCAGCGAAGCACTCGGGCGCTGAACCGCTGCTTTCGAGGCTGCCCCTGCGGGTGCCTGCACGGTCGCGGCGGGTTTGCCGTACAGCGCCTGCGGTTCCGACACGGCCAGCCAGCCGCCGGCCGGCAACAGCGGCACGAGCAGCAGCGCCACGATGTTGATGATCTTGATGAGCGGATTCACGGCCGGCCCGGCCGTGTCCTTGTACGGATCGCCCACCGTGTCGCCCGTGACGGCCGCCTTGTGCGCATCGGAGCCCTTGCCACCGTAGTGGTTGTCCTCGATATATTTCTTGGCGTTGTCCCAGGCACCGCCGCCCGTCGTCATCGAGATCGCGACGAAGAGTCCGGTCACGATCGTCCCCATCAGCATGCCGCCCAGCGCCGCGGGCCCCAGCAGCATGCCGACGAGGATCGGCACGATCACGGGCAGCAGGGACGGCAGCACCATTTCGCGGATCGCGGACGCCGTCAGCATGTCGACGGCCTTGTCGTATTCCGGCTTGCCGGCGCCCGTCATGATGCCGACGATGTCGCGGAACTGGCGCCGCACCTCGATCACGACGGCGCCCGCCGCCCGCCCCACCGCTTCCATCGCCAGCGCGCCGAACAGATAGGGCACGAGGCCGCCGATGAACAGGCCCACGATCACCATCGGATTCGACAGCTCGAACGCGATATGTGTGCCGTGCGCCTCCAGCGCATGCGTGTAGTCGGCGAACAGCACGAGGGCCGCCAGCCCCGCGGAGCCGATGGCGTACCCCTTGGTGACGGCCTTCGTCGTGTTGCCCACGGCGTCCAGCGGGTCGGTCACGGCGCGCACCTGGTCCGGCATGCCGCTCATCTCGGCGATGCCGCCGGCGTTGTCGGTGATCGGGCCGTAGGCATCCAGCGCGACGATGATGCCGGCCATCGACAGCATGGCGGTGGCCGCGATCGCGATGCCGTACAGGCCGCCCAGCTGGAACGCGACGAGGATGGCGATGCACACGACCAGCACGGGATACGCGGTGGACTTCATCGACACGCCCAGCCCCGCGATGATGTTGGTGCCGTGGCCCGTCGTCGACGCTTCCGCGATGTGCCGCACGGGGGCGAACTCCGTGGCCGTGTAGTACTCGGTGATGTAGACCATCAGGCCCGTGAGCGCGATGCCGACCGTGGCGCAGCCCAGCATGCGCCAGCGCATCGCATCGTCCGGCCACACGAGCCACGTGACGGCGGCGAACCCGATCAGCGACAGCGCGGCCGACCACCACAGCCCCGTGTACAGCGCGTACATGATCTTGTGGCCCGGATGGTTCTTCACGAGCGAGCAGCCGACGATGGACGCGAGGATGGAGATCCCGCCCAGCAGCAGCGGATACACGGTGCCGGTGCCGCCCATCCCGGGGATCACCAGCGCACCGAGCAGCATCGTGGCGACCAGCGTGACGACGTACGTTTCGAACAGGTCGGCCGCCATGCCGGCGCAATCGCCGACGTTGTCGCCCACGTTGTCGGCGATGACGGCGGGATTGCGCGGATCGTCCTCGGGAATGCCGGCCTCGACCTTGCCGACGAGGTCGGCGCCGACGTCCGCGCCCTTCGTGAAAATGCCGCCGCCCAGGCGTGCGAAAATCGAAATGAGCGACGCGCCGAATGCGAGGCCCACGAGCGGCTGGATGACCTCATGCTGCGTGAGGGCAGCGTCGGCGCGCAGCATCAGGATCCAATAGAACAGCGCCACACCCAGCAGGCCCAGCCCGACCACGAGCATGCCCGTGATCGCACCGCCGCGGAAGGCGACGTTCAGCGCCTGGTCGAGCCCGGTCGCCGCCGCCTGCGCCGTGCGCACGTTGGCGCGGACGGACACGTTCATGCCAATGAAGCCGCAGGCCCCGGACAGCACCGCGCCGGCCAGGAAGCCGCCCGCGGTGGCCGCGCCGAGCAGGAAGTAGATGGCGATCAGCAGGACGACGCCCACGATGCCGATGGTGCGGTACTGGCGCGCCAGGTAGGCCGACGCCCCCTGCTGGATGGCCAGCGAGATTTCCTGCATGCGGCCGTTGCCGGGATCCTGGTGCAGGACCCAACTGCGCGACCACAAGCCGTAGAATACCGCGATGACGCCGCACGCGACGGCGAAGATGAGCTGCGCGGATGCCATGTCGTCCCCCTCGTTCTTCGATCAAACCACCACAGAGTCGAAAGGCCGCGTGCGCTTAGTTGAGCTACGTTGAGCTACGTTGAGCTACGTTGAGCTACGTTGAGCTGATCTGCGGTACGGCCAACCTTGCTGCATTCGCCGCACAAGCGTGCGACAAAACTTTGATCTAAAAACCTGGACGGATGGCATTAGTCATCCGGAGCCAAAAAGAGCGGCTTGCGCCGCCCTGGCGCTCAGCCTGCGAGTGCCGCGAATGCGGCGTCGCGCACCTGTTCGACCGGGCCGACGCCCGAGATCTTGCGGTACTTCGGCGCGCCCGGCAGGCCCGATTCGGCCCACTTGTTGTAATAGCCGAGCAGGACTTCGGTCTGGTTGTGGTACACGGCCAGGCGTTTCTTGACCGTTTCTTCCGTGTCGTCGTCGCGCTGGACCAGCGGTTCGCCCGTCACGTCATCCTTGCCTTCGACCTTCGGCGGGTTGAACTTCACGTGGTAGACGCGGCCCGATGCCGGGTGGCTGCGGCGACCGCTCATGCGTTCGACGATCAGTTCGTCGGGCACGTCGATTTCCAGCACGTAATCGATCTTCACACCGCTGTCCTTCATGGCGTCGGCCTGCGCGATCGTGCGCGGGAAGCCGTCGAACAGGTAGCCGTTGGCGCAGTCGGATTCCTTCAGGCGCTCCTTCACCAGGCCGATGATGATGTCGTCCGACACCAGCTGGCCCGCATCCATCACTTTTTTCGCAGCCAGGCCCAGCTCGGTGCCGGCCTTGATGGCCGCACGCAGCATGTCGCCGGTAGAGATTTGGGGGATGTTGTATTTTTCTTTGATGAAGTTCGCCTGGGTGCCTTTACCGGCGCCGGGGGCTCCTAACAAAATGAGACGCATGAAGGGATTCCTAAAGGTATTTAATAATTCTTGTAGATGCGGTTAGTTTGGGAACAGATAACCGCATTGATGCATGTCTGACTAGCTGATACGAAACTTACCACAAAAGCAGCATCAAACGCCACTGACGGCGGCCGATCTCTCAGCCGTTTGACCTGGCGCAAGCAGCCTGAAGAGTAGTTTCTACGCGGATCAAGACGTGTAGAAAAGTCGCACGCGCTCCAGGTCGGCCGGCGTGTCGACGCCCGCATGGGGCGCCTCGGCCGTCACGTGCACGGCGATCGGCACGCCGTGCCACAGCACGCGCAATTGTTCCAGGGCTTCGATGGATTCGAGCGGCGACGGTTCCAGCTGTGGGTAGCGTTGCAGGAACGCATTGCTGTACGCATACAGGCCGATGTGGCGCAGGGGTACGTAGCCAGCAGGCAGTTGCTCGCGGGTGGCGGCAAAGCCGTCGCGGTGCCAGGGGATCGTGGCGCGCGAGAAGTACAGCGCGCGCCCGAGCTTGTCCAGCACGACCTTCACCACGTTCGGGTTGAAGGCGTCGGCGATGTCGGAGAGCGGATGGGCGCAGGTGGCCATCGGCACGCTTGCTTCGATGCGCGCGGCGCAGGCGGCCAGCAGCGCGGGGTCGATCAGCGGTTCGTCGCCCTGCAGGTTGACGACGACGGCATCCGGCGCGAGGCCGAGCAGGTGCGCCACTTCCGCGATGCGGTCCGTGCCGGACGGGTGATCCGAACGCGTCATGCAGGCTTCCACGCCATGCGCGGCGCAGGCGGCGGCGATGTCGGCGTGGTCGGTGGCGACGATGATGCGGGACGCGCCCGACTGCTGTGCGCGTTCGGCCACGCGCACGACCATCGGCTTGCCGCCCAGGTCCGCGAGCGGCTTGTTCGGCAGCCGCGTCGACGCCAGGCGTGCCGGGATGATGACAACGAAACTCACAGGAATAGCCAATGCGTCAAAGCGCGGGCTCGACCTTGCGCGCCTCTTCGGCCCACATGATCGGAATGCCGTCGCGGATCGGATACGCGAGGCGGTCCGGGCGGCAGATCAGTTCCTGCGCTTTCTTGTCATATTCGAGCGGTCCCTTGCACAGCGGGCAGACCAGGATATCAAGCAGTCGGGCGTCCACGACATTTCTCCACGATTTGGGCAGCCAGCGCGGCATCGATCTGCGCGCCGACCGGCACGACCCACACGCGCGGGTCGTTGTTGATTGTTTCAAGTTGCCGACATTTTACTGCATCCTTCTCCGTCACCAGGATGACGTCGGCGTCGATGGCGCGGAACGGGTCGTCGAGGAAGTCGTGATGGTCGGGCAGCGGCAGCTCGGCGACGTCCAGGCCGGCGGCGCGCAGCAGCGCGAAAAAGCGCCCCGGATTGCCGATGCCGGCCGCCGCCAGCACACGTTTCCCGCGCAGCGCAGC
Organism: Massilia sp. CT11-137; assembly: GCF_047302885.1. NCBI lineage: Bacteria > Pseudomonadati > Pseudomonadota > Betaproteobacteria > Burkholderiales > Oxalobacteraceae > Massilia > Massilia sp. CT11-137. The sequence goes on along the minus strand of NZ_JBKYMP010000002.1, from coordinate 1,533,964 downwards.
CAGCGGCACGCGCTCACCGGCGTTCATCAGGCGCTCGGCGTGGTCGCCCGCGAGGCGCATCTGCCAGGGATCGCCGCCCACCGCGGCGGCCAGCGCCGGCGTGATCTCAGGCGCGTTGACGACCGTGACATCGCGCCGGCGCGACGGCGGTTCGCGCAGCGGGCCGGCCGGCAGGGTCCAGCCGTTGCCGGTGCCGCGGCCGTCGAACAGGATGATTTCCACGTCGCGCGCGAGCGCATAGTGTTGCAGGCCGTCGTCGGTGATCAGCACGTCCACGTCGGGGTGCAGGTCCAGCAGACGGCGCCCCGCTTCCACGCGCTTGCGGCCGACGACGACCGGGCAGCCGGCACGCGCCGCGATCAGCAGGGGCTCGTCGCCGACATCCTGCGCACGCGACGCCGCCAGCACTTCACGGGGTGCCTCTTCGGCTCCGCCGTGGCCGCGCGAGATCACGCCGGGCCGCATACCGGCCGCGCGCAGTTGCTGCGCCAGCCAGATCGTCAGCGGGGTCTTGCCCGTGCCGCCGATGAAGATATTGCCGACGACGATGACGGGCACGGGCAGGCGTCCGGCCTTCAGCACGCCGATGCGGTACAGGGCGACGCGCAACGCAACCAGCACGCGCAGCAGCAGCGCGAGCGGCAACAGGGCGATGGCGAGCGGCCCGCGCCGGAGCCAGGCGCGGGTGAGTGTCGATTCGAGGGAAGATGCCATATGATGATCCGTCGTCCCCGCGAAGGCGGGGACCCAAGTTCTGCATGCGCTGTCGATACGCCGGCAAAATTAGGCCCGCGCCTGCGCGGGGGCGACGCTGCTTTCTGCTTACTTCTGCCCGCCCGTCTGCGCCGCAAACGTCAGCTTGTCGTACCCCGCCATGCGCGCCGCTTCCAGCACGTTGATGACCATCTGGTGCATCGCGAACTGGTCGGCGTTGACGATGATGACGGGATCCTTCACGGGCGCCGCCAGCGGCTGGCCGTTCGGACCGGTGCTGGCCGCACGTTTCAGGTCGTCGGCGAGGCTCGCCACGCCGTGGAACGCGACCGGCACGTTGTTCACCGTGTAGTTGCCCTTGGCGTCGACCGTGACGTTGATCTCGAACGGCTTCTCGATCGCCTTCTCGGCATCGGCCGTCGGCAGCGTGATCTGCAGTTCGGTGAACTTGCTGTACGTGGTCGTCACCATCAGGAAGATCAGCACGACCAGCAGCACGTCGATGAACGGGATCAGGTTGATTTCCGGATCCTCGCGTTTGCGGCCGCGGCGGAAGTCGATCATTTGCGGGCACCGTGGACGACGTCGACGAATTTCACGGCCTGCAGTTCCATGTCGATGATGAAGCTGTCGACCAGCGCGCGGAAGTGGCGGTAGAACACGAGGGCCGGCATCGCGATCGCCAGGCCGAAGCCCGTGTTGTACAGCGCCACCGAGATACCGTGCGCCAGCTGGGCGGGATTGGTGCCGCTCGCGTTCTGCGCGCCGAAGATCTCGATCATGCCGACCACGGTGCCGAACAGGCCCATCAGCGGTGCCAGCGACGCGATCGTGCCGAGTGTCGTCAGGAAGCGTTCCAGCACGTGGGCCACGCCCCTGCCCGCTTCCTCGATCGATTCCTTCATCACGTCGCGCGGCGCGTCGACATTGCGCAGCGCGGCGGCCAGCACCGTGCCGAGCGGGGAATTCGTTTGTAGCTTGTCGACGATATCCGGAGTGACCTTGCCGCTGCGATAGACCTGGATGACTTCATCGAGCAGCTGGCGCGGCAGGATCTTTTCGCGGCGCAGGTAGATCAGGCGCTCGATGATCAGGGCCAGGGCAATGATCGAGGCGATCAGCAACAGCCAGATGGGCCAGCCGGCGGCTTGAAGAATGGCGAGCAAGGGAACTCCTGGATAAGTAAAAAACAATGAAACAAGTTAGTTGCGCAATGTAACGTGTTGCCCGGATTGCGGCAAGTAGAGTTCTGCACACTTTCTGTGGATAAAAGTGTGCGCAAGACCGTCCAGTGACGCTAAGTGGCTTGATTCTTAAGGGATATTTTTCCGTGCATAAAAACTTGGCAGGGTCGGAGCGCGTATCCCGGAAGGAACTTGCCAGGCCAGCGAGGAGTCTGTACGCATGTAGTTGCCCACAATTTCTGTGGATAAATTTGTGAGGAATCAGCTTTCCCAACGGTAAGTATTTGATTTTAATCAGAGAAATTCCCGAGTCCAAAAAATAGGCACGGTTGTGCTTGACTACAGGTCTAGCTCTACCCTGCCGTTCTGCACATTTTTTGTGGACAAAATTGTGCGCAAGCGCACAGACCGAACCTTAAGCCTTTGATTCTTAAACGAAAAGAACTGTCGCCCGCTTTTTAAGCAGGTGCTTGTCCACATGCCACGACCGCCAACCGCAGGATTTTTCACACAAACTGTGGAAAAAGATGTGAGCAAGCGCATCGATCGGTTATTAACTATTTGATTTTTCTCATCATTCTTAGCCAAGCCCAATTTTTAGGCATCTTCGACTTGTGCACAGCAAACCGCTTCGACGGCCGGCTATTCCCTGCGCGCAGCCACCAGGTTATCGTCGCGTCCAGGCGCAACCGGTCTTCTTCACACATTTTGTGGAAAAGATTGTGAGCAAGATCCTTGATCGCAAACAAAGTCCTTGAATTTAAACAGTATTTTTGCCGTGCAGATTTTTTAAGCAGTGGAAAACCGGTCCCGCGACGCGCCGCGAAGGGCGGCTGTTCACATAAACTGTGGAAAACGGTGTGAGCAAGGCCTCGGACAGCGCCCTAAGTGTTTGATTGCTTTGGAAAAATGTATCCAAGCTGAATATTTAAGCACCGCCGACTTGTCCACTTTCACACATAAACTGTGGATAAGATTGTGGCCAAGTATCCCAAGATGCACCCAAGCCATTGATCCGTAAGGTAATTTGGTTGCTGCATCGAAATCAGGCAGCATCGTTTTACTATAAAAATCAGGTGTTTACAAAAACTACCTGTTGTTTTACAGCAGATGTGTCTTACACTTCGCGCAGCCATGTTTTTGTGGACAGTTCAAACGAGCCCAACCCTATGTTCCCCACCGAAGACGCCGATCCCGCCTACGCCGCCCCGCCCGTACTGACCGTCACGGCCCTCAACCAGCAGGTGGCACGCCTGCTGGAGCGCACCTTTCCCCTCGTCTGGATCGGCGGCGAGATCTCGAATTTCACGCGCGCGGCCAGCGGCCACTGGTATTTCACCTTGAAGGACGACGCGGCCCAGGTGCGCGCCGTCATGTTCCGCGGCCGTGCCCAGTACGCGGGCTTCACCCCGCGCGAAGGCGATAAGGTCGAGGTGCGCGCCCTCGTCACGCTGTACGGCGCGCGCGGCGATTACCAGATCAACGTGGAGGCGATCCGCCGCGCGGGCGTGGGCGCGCTGTACGAAGCGTTCATGCGCCTGAAGGAAAAGCTGGGGGCCGAGGGCCTGTTCGACGAAGGCCGCAAGCGTCCGCTGCCGCTGTTCGCGCGCACGGTGGGCATCGTCACGAGCCCGCAGGCGGCCGCGCTGCGCGACGTGCTGACGGCCCTCAGGCGGCGCGTGCCGCACGTGCACATCGTGCTGTATCCGGCGCCCGTGCAGGGCCAGCTGGCGGCGCAGAAGATCGCGGAAGCCATCGCGGTCGCGTCGCACCGGCGCGAAGTGGACGTGCTGATCGTGTGCCGCGGCGGCGGCTCGATCGAAGACCTGTGGAGCTTCAACGAGGAAGCGGTCGCGCGCGCGATCGCGGCGTGCAGCATGCCCGTGATCTCGGGCGTGGGCCACGAGACGGATTTCACCATCGCCGACTTCGCCGCCGACCTGCGCGCCGCCACGCCGACGGCCGCCGCCGAGCTCGCCGCCACCGCGCGCGCGGACTGGGTCGCATCGCTGCAGGCGGACGCGGGCGACCTACGCCGCGCGATGGACCGCGTCCTGTCCGACGCCAGCCAGGGCCTCGACAACCTGTCGCGCCGCCTGTTGAGCCCATCGAGCCAGATCCAGCACCAGCGCCTGAAACTTCTCGGCATGGCCAGCAGTCTCACGCATGCCGTCCGCGCGCCGGTGAACCGTCACGGCGTGCTGCTGGCGCAGTTGCAGCAGCGCTGGGCCCGCCATCGCCCCGACTGGAGCGGCCTGCGCACGCGGCTGGAATCCGACCGGCGCCATCTTGTGGCCAGCGTCGGCAACCAGTTGCGCGCGCGGCGCGAGGCATTGAACGCCCTGGCGGCGCAACTGGAACTGCTGAACCCGCAGCGGACGCTGGAGCGCGGCTATGCGATCGTCAGCAACGCGAAAGGCAAAGTTCTACATGCGCCGGGCCAGATCAAGCCGCGCGACGTGTTGCATATCCGCCTGGCGGAAGGCAGTGCCGAGGTCAGTGTCGCCGGCGTACAGGCCTTACTCGAATGACAATCTGGTGTATTCGCAAAGTCATATCTGCAACGTTTAGCTAACCGGTTTAGAATAAGCGCCCGAATTGCAGCAAAACCGAGACCTCGAGAAACCGTAGTGAGCGGCAGCAGTGTTGGCCGAGAAGCGCAGCTGTACGTGATGTACAGCGAGCATCGCAGGCCAACAATGCAACGCGCAGCAGGTTTATCGAGCTCTCCCGTCAACTTACCAAGGAACAAGACATGGAACATACCCTGCCCCCACTGCCGTACGCTAAGGACGCCCTGCAGCCGCACATCTCGGCCGAGACGCTGGAATACCACTACGGCAAGCACCATCAGGCTTACGTCACGAACCTGAACAACCTGATCAAGGGCACCGAGTTCGAAAACCTGTCGCTGGAAGAGATCATCAAGAAATCGCAGGGCGGCATTTTCAACAACTCGGCCCAGGTGTGGAACCACACCTTCTTCTGGAACTGCATGGCTCCGAACGCTGGCGGCGCGCCGACCGGCCCGGTCGCCGATGCGATCAACGCCAAGTGGGGTTCGTTCGACAAGTTCAAGGAAGAATTCCAGAAGTCGGCCGTCGGCAACTTCGGTTCGGGCTGGACCTGGCTGGTCAAGAAAACCGACGGCACCGTCGACATCGTCAACACCTCGAACGCCGGCACCCCGCTGACCACCGAGAACGTGGCCCTGCTGACCTGCGACGTCTGGGAACACGCCTATTACATCGACTACCGCAATGCCCGTCCGAAGTTCGTCGAGGCATGGTGGAACGTCGTCAACTGGGACTTCGTGAACAAGAACTTCGCGTAATGTCCTGCTTGGCGGAGCCTGCTCCGCCATGCGCGCAAGGATCCGCTGCGGCGGATCTTTTTTTGCCTGTCGCCGACAGCTTTGTCGCGAAACTGTACGTTTTTGTCATGACGACCCACCAAACATGCTCCAACCTTGCCCACTCTTATAAAATGTCGGGCTCAAGGAGAACATCATGTATCGCGTACTGTTGGTGGAAGACGATCCGCGCCTCGCGGAACTGGTGACGGAATATCTGTCCGGCTATGAATTCTCGGTCGACCTCGTCACGCGCGGCGACGCCGCGCTGGAACATTTCAAGACGGCCGCGCCGGACATCGTCGTGCTCGACCTCATGCTCCCCGGCATGGACGGCATGGTCGTGTGCCGCCAGATCCGGGACGTATCGGACGTGCCGATCCTGATCCTCACGGCGCGCGAAGATACCTATGATGAAGTCTCGGGCCTGGAACAGGGTGCGGACGACTTCGTCAACAAGCCCGTGCAGCCGCGCGTGCTGCTGGCGCGCCTGCGCGCCTTGCTGCGCCGTACGCAGACGAAGACGACGACGGATTCCCGCGTGCTCGAGTTCGGCGCGCTGCGCATCATGACGAGCGACCGCAGCGTCACGTGGCGCGGCCAGCCGTGCGTGCTCAGCAACACCGAATACAAGCTGCTGCTCGTGCTGGCCGAGGCCGCCGGGCGCGTGCTGTCGCGCGACGAACTGCTCAAGAAGATGCGCGGCATCGAATTCGACGGCCTCGACCGCAGCATCGACAACTGCATCTCCAAGCTGCGCCGCAAGTTCGACGACAACCTGTCCGAGAAAATCAAGACGGTATGGGGCGAGGGTTACCTGTTCTCGCCCTCGGCCTGGAACTGAACGTCGTCCCCGCGGAGGCGGAGACCCACTTTACGCGTTAACGCGACGCATGCAGCACTTGGATTCCCGCCTTCGCGGGAATGACGGTCAATGCAAGCCCAACCGGCGTCTCAGCGGCCGCCCGACACGTCGATGAACGTGCCGGTCGCATACGACGCCTCGTCCGACAGCAGCCACAGCACGGCAGCCGCGACTTCTTCCGCCGTGCCGCCCCGCGCCATCGGCACGGACGATTGCAGGCGCTGGATGCGCCCCGGCTCGCCGCCGCTGGCGTGCATGTCCGTATCGATCAGCCCCGGCCGCACGCCGTTCACGCGGATGCCCTCCTGCGCCACTTCCTTGGCCAACCCGATCGTCAGCGCATCCACGGCCGCCTTCGACGCGGCGTAATCGACGTACTCGTTGGCCGATCCGAGCACGGCCGCGCGCGACGACAGATTCACGATCGCCCCGCCGTTGCCGCCGTGCTTCGTGGACATGCGCCGCACGGCTTCGCGCGCGCACAGGAAGCTGCCTGTGACGTTGGTGGCGAGGATGCTGTTGATGCGGGCGGCGTCCATGTGTTCGACCCGCGACTGGCGCGCGAGGATGCCGGCATTGTTGACGAGGGCGTCGAGCCGGCCGCAGCGCGCATCGATGGCGGCGAACAGGCGCGCCACGTCGCCTTCGTCTGCCACGTCGGCCGCCACCGCGAACGCGTGGCCGCCGGCCGCTTCGATGGCGCGCACGACATCGTTTGCCGCCGCTTCATTCTCCCGGTAATTCACGCAGACCGTATAGCCGCGTCGCCCGGCCAGCAGTGCGCAGGCGGCGCCGATGCCGCGGCTGGCGCCCGTGATCAGGATTGTCTTGTCCATGCTCGTCCTCGTTGTATGCAACCGGACGAGCATACCAAGTTATTCGAAGATCGGGACGATCGCGAGCGGCGCATTGTAGGTGACGACCTGGGCCCGTCCGGGCGCCGTGGCGAAGCGCCAGGTCACGATGGGGAAGCCTTCGTCGGGATCGCCCGCGAAGGCGGCGCCGGACGTGACAGGCAACGCCTGCTCGCCGCCGTCCGCGTGGCGCAGGCGGGCACCGGCCGTTTCGGGCGATCCCTTCCGTGGGAACACGAAGCGCACGCCGGCACACTGGCGCGCGCGCTGCGACGCATCCACGTAGCGCACGAAGCCGAGCGCCTGGGCGCAGGCCGTGCGCAGGTCGGCGGCATCGTACTGGCCGTCGGCGCGCGGCGCGATCGTCACCTGCGGGCGCAGCACGAAGGGCATGCCCTTGCGGTTCAGGACGAGCGCCGCGTTCTCGTCGTACGCCGCCTTCGTCAGCGGAAACACCGTGCGGCCGAGGGCGTCCAGCGGCAGGTTCAGCTGCGTCGTCTTGCCCGTCAGCGTGAGCTGGGCGCCCTCGCCCAGTCCGGCGTGGTCGCGCGCCTGCACCTGCAGCTGGCTTTGCAGCAGGTTCTTCGGACCGCCGTATTTCTCGAACTGGACCATCGCCCGGTACGCATCCCGGTAGCTCACCCATTCGCCGGCCTGTGCCTGCGCCTGCACGACGGCTGGAGCGGCCGCGAGCAGCGCGACAAAGGCAGCGATGAGGTGGCGGGATGCGCGCATCGTCAGAACCGGTAGGCGAAGGCGGTCGAAACCGTCAGGTTGGTGGACCGCTCGACGAGCGGGCTCTTGGCGGCATTGCCCAGCAGGCCCTTGGCCTGCAGGTTCGACGTCAGCATCCACGAGGGCGACAGGGCCCAGTTCCAGCGCACGCCGACGTGCGCCTCCTGCAGGCCGCCGCCCGCGTCGTAATACGAAAAGCGGCTACGCGACGCTTCTTCCCGCGAGATGCCGAAATACGTCTGGTTATAGTTGCGGTTGACGATGGACACGCCCGCCGACACCGACACGCGGTGCTGGCTGCCCAGCTCGAACGCGAGCCGCTGCACGCCCAGGTCCAGGCGCGCGCCGTCGTGGTCGTTGCCGGCGCCGTACAGCACGCTGCTCGTCAGGCGCCATTGCGGCGTCAGGTAATAGTTCGCGAAGACGCCGCCCTGCAAGCGGGCGCCGATCTTGTCCATGCCCTCGAGACGCGTGGCGACCATGTGGCGCTTGTCGATCGGATCCGGGACCGGGCCAATCAGGGTCGTACCCCATGCGCTGGCGCCGTCGACGGTCTGGCCGGTGCCGGACTCGTCGCGGCCGGGCTGCACGGCCACCAGCGGGCCGTATTCGAACGTCGGGCTGTCCGTCAGGTGCATGCCGGCGCTCATGCCGGAAATAAAAAGGCCGTTGCTCCATTGAACCTGGAGCACCGGCAACGCTGATACCTTGCGGCTTCCCGTCCCGTCCCAGCGCGGCGCCGACTGCACGCCGAGGCCCACGTACATGTCGCGGCTGCCGTCGGGCATGGGGTTGGTCGCCGGCGTCTGGGCCCACGCCGTACCGCAGGCAGCGCCCAGCGCGAGGAAGAGAAGCTTGTTCATGTTCGGGGTTGAAAGATTCGGGAAGACAACATTCTACGTCCTTGTCTTCCTTCCTCCCATATCCTTTCCTGCTTTAATGCCTCGTTGCCACTTCAGTCGAAAATACCACCGGCAGATCGCTGCGCGGGATCACGGCCAGGTGCGCGGGGGTCGTCACGTGCATGGCGCACATGATGTCCGGTCCCGGCACCGAGCGCACCTCACGCACGAGGATCCTGTCGCCCGCACGCAGGATGCCGTCGATGGCAGTCGAGTAGCAGCTGTTGGCGCCGCTGCCCATGAAGACGCCGACGACCATCTGCGACGCGAAATCGACGGCGGGCCTGGCGCGGCCCGGCGCGTGTTCGTTCCACAGGCGGGTCCAGGCAGCCTCGTCCTTGACGACGACCGTGCGTTCGTCGTGGACGCCCGACAGGCTCGTCGCATCCGCGGTCTGGAAGAAGATGTCCGCGGCGGCCACCTTGTTGAACGCGACGTCGGCATCCACGCGATCCACGGCCACGACCTGCATCGGCTGGGTCACGACCGGCAGGCAGATGGCGACCGTGGTCACGTCGCGCTCGTCGATCTCGACTTCGAGCTTGCTGGCGCCCGCCGCCACGCGGCCGACGACCATGCTGCGGCAACCGCTGGCGTATTCGCCCGCGAACACGGCGAGGAGCATCTTGCGCGTGAAATCCACTTTCGGCTGGGCCGGGACCGAGGTGCGGCCGGCGGTGTGCTGGGCCCACAGCTTGTCCCAGGCCGCCTGGTCCTTGATGACGACGGTTTGCGGCGCCGTCACGCCCGAGAACGTGTCCTTCGCGACGGTTTCGAACGTGACCGCCGTGCCGGCCGCCGGCAGGAAGGCCAGTTGTTCGACCTTGTGGCTGCTGCCCAGGCCCAGGTCCGGCTGGTCGGCATGCTTGACGATCGTCTCGAACAGCGCGCGGGCGCTCTCGTCCTGGCAATAGGTCTTCGGTCCGGCGATCGTGTCGCCGTACGAGCACAGGCGGGCTTCCGGCTTGTTGCCGAACAGGACTTGCTCATAGGACGCGTCCGCGCAGCGACCGGCATGGTCCCAGAACACTTGCTTGCCGTCGATGACGAACAAACGGTTCTTCGTCTCGCTGCAGGCGGCAGTGCGCGCCATCTCGACGAACGGGGCGGTGGCCAGGACGGCCGGGTGCGGCTCGCCGACCGCGATTCCCGGGCTGGCTTGCTGGTCATGCATCGTGCTTCCTCCACCGCAGGCGGCCAGTGCCGCGCCGACGATCATGGCGCCCAGCGGCGTCATCACGCGTCCAAACATGCTCATACTCTCCCTCTCCTGGAAACGATGGCGCCGTGTGCCCGGCACGCATCCCGAATAAAAAAAGGGTCCGCCTTCTCTCGCGCATCGGACGGACCCAAACGGAAAACCCAATGAGGACAGGTCGAAAACCTGCTGCGCGTTGCATTGCCGTCCTGCGATGCTCACTGTACTCACGCACAGCAGCGCCTCTCGAACGGCACCGCTGCCGCTCGCGACGGTTTTCGACGTGTCCTGACGTGTAGACATCGTACGCAGTCCGGTCAAGAACTTCATCCGCGGACTGTCCAGCATTTGTCCTCAATTTGTAAGGGATGGTTTTTTAGATCATTGCTCCTATACAATTTCGAGATGTGTAAGACAAATTCAGCCCCAGACAGTGCCCACGACCGGAGGACGGCGGCGTGAATCGCCTGTTTTTCCGCTTCTTCGTGCTCGTGATGCTGTCGATCACGGCGGCGACGTTCGTCATCTATTTCGTGTTCGCCCGGCTGTTCGGCGATCCGCTGGACGACATCGCGCGGCGCCAGGCGTCGGCGCAGATCTTCCTGCTCGAACAATATGTCGACCGGGCGCCGGCCGACGAGTGGCTCGGCCGCCTGAACAAGGTGCGCGAGGTGTCCGAAGCCCATTTCGACCTGATCCCGCTGGACCAGGCGCGCGCCGCCCTGCCTGCCCGCCAGCATGAGGCGCTGGAGCGGGGCGACGTCGTGCTGGATCCGCAGCACAAGGCATTCTTCCGGCGCGTCGACCTGCAAGGCGACCGCTACATCGGCAGCAACGAGGAAGTGATCCGCGCGTACAACCTGCCGATCGACCTCGGCCAGGCGCTCGCGATGGAGGTGGTGCGCTACGTCGTCGTGGCGCTGGCGCTGCTCGTGCCGATCGCGCTGTGGTCGCGCTCGCACTGGCAGGCATTGCAGACGCTGTCGCGCGTGGCGGATGAATTCGGTGCCGGGCAGCTGACCGCACGGGCGCACCTGAAACCGGCGGACGCCGTGTTTCCGCTGGCCGAACGCATCAATGCGATGGCCGAGCGCATCCAGGGCTTGCTGGAAGCGCAGAAGAACCTGCTCCACTCCGTGTCGCACGAACTCCGCACGCCGATCGCGCGGCTCGAATTCGCGCTGGAACTGCTGGCCGAGCGCGCGGGCGACCCCGCGCTGACCAAGCGCATCGCGGCGATGGAAGGCGACCTGACCGAGTTGAACGATCTCGTCAACGAACTGCTGTCGATGAGCAAGCTGGACAACGCGCAGGGTCCGCAGCGCGCCCTGTTCGAGCTGGAGCCGCTGCTGCGCGAATGCACGGACGGCCTGCATCCGCGGCCTCAGCGCCTGCACGTGGACCTGGGCGAGCGCCTGGGCAGCGTGGACGGCGACCGCCGCCTGCTCGGCCGCGCCATCGGCAACCTGCTGCGGAATGCGCAGAAGTACGCGGCGCACGAGGTCGCGCTGCGCGTGCGGCGCGACGATTGCCGCATCGAGATCGCCGTCGAGGACGACGGCCCCGGCATTCCCGAAGAAGAACGGGAACGCATCTTCGAGCCGTTCTACCGCCTCGACCGCAGCCGCGACCGCGCCACCGGCGGCTTCGGCCTCGGCCTGTCGATCGCGCACAAGGCGATCGCCCTGCATGGCGGCAACCTGAAAGTCGAGCAGTCGACGCTGGGCGGCGCCCGCTTCGTGATCAGCCTGCCGGACGGCGTGCTGTCGGCCTGATTACTTCGCCTGCGCGGCCTTGTCGACGAGCTTGTCCGCCACCTGCAGCGTGGCCTTGAACACGTCGGCGCGGTCGGCGCCTTCCATCTGGCGCGACAGCAGGCCGGGGTTCGTCAGGAAGCGGCCGCCGACGATGAGCGTGGGTGCGGAATCGACCTGGTAGTTGGCCGCGACCTTGTCGAGCTGGCGCAGGCGCGTCGTCACGCCGAACGAATTCCACGCGTCGAGGAAGGCCGCGCGGTCGATGCCGTTCTTCGCCGCCCAGTCGATGATGACGTCGTCTTTATTCAAACGGATATGGTCCGTGTGCACCGCCTTGAACACTTTCGCGTGCATGTCGCCCAGCCGGCCCAGTGCTTCGAGCGTCAGGAACAAATGCGCTTCCGGATCGGCCCGTCCCGTCGACGGGTAATGGATGCGGCGCACCGTGATGCGGTCGCCTTCCTTCCTGACCCACTCCTCCAGTAACGGTTCCAGTGCATTGCACACCGGGCAGTGGTACATGAAGAATTCGATGACCTCGACCTTGTCGCCGTTCGCCTGCACGGGCTGCGAACGGGCAAGCGTGGCATAGTCGACGCCATTCTGCGGAACAGCGGGCGACGCATGCGCGAGAGACAGCGACAGGGACAGCAGCAGGCCGAGGGCGGCGGCACGCAGGAGCGGCATGGACAATCCTTCAGGTCGTGGAAAACCTGAAGGTTACCATTTCCTTAAGGAATTATCGACGTCCGACCGGCGCCGGGCGTTCCGGCTTCACGTGGCGCATGGCATAGAACAGGTGGTCCCACCAGTGCTCGCGCGAATGCACGGTCAGCAGGCATTGCCGGTCGATCTCGCCCTTGAACACGGGGTCCGCGCATTGATTCGTCACCAGCGCATTGCGCTGGTTTTCGGCGTTCACGAGCGCAATGGCGAGCCAGAATGCAAGACCTGCGAGCACGATCACGAGGATCCAGGCCGCGTGATTCCAGTTACTCGAATCGAACAGATGCTCCTCGTCCGGCTTGGACTTGTCGTACATCTTCAGGATCTTGCCTTCGGCATCACTCATTGCGCTGTTTCTACCTTTTTATTTCGACTTGGCGGCTTTCGCGACCAGGGCATCCATTACTTGCAGCGTGGCTCCGAACAGGGCCGGCTCGTTCTGGGTCTTGACCGAATTGTAGACCAATGCCGGCGACGTCTGGTACTTGCCGTCGATGACGATGGTCGGCACGCTGTCGACCTTGTAGTCGCTGGTGATCTGCGGCAGGCGGCGCAGCTTGGTCGTCACGCCGAACGAGTTCCACGCGTCCAGGAACTTGTTACGGTCGAGACCATTCTTCGAGGCCCAGTCGATGATGGCCGCGTCCGTGTTCAGGCGCAGGCGATCGACGTGCCAGGCCTTGAAGACCTTCGGCTGGAACTCTTCGGCCTTGCCCAGCGCTTCCAGCGTCAGGCGCAGGTGCGCTTCCGGATCGTTCGGCCCCGACGACGGCAGGTGGACGCGCTTGAACACGATGTTGTCGCCCTGCTTTTTGACCCACTGTTCGAGCTGCGGTTCCAGCGCGTTGCAGTGCGGGCAGTGGTACATGAAGAACTCGATCACCTCGACCTTTTTACCCGTGGCCTGCACCGGTTGCGGCTGAGCGAGCGTCACGTACTCGACACCGCTCTTCGGGTCGGTCGGCGACGCGAACGCGGTGCTGGCGGCGAGGACGGTGGCGAGCAGGGCAAAACGCAGGGAACGCATAGTTTTCCTTCTAGGGTTGGTTAAGCAAACGACGCGAGATTACCACTTTTTCGGTCGCGAACCTTAGCCAGGGCTTATTTCTTGCAATTGGTTACCGCCGTAACCAACACCGGGGTCAGAGCCCGATTTTGGGCAATTTCCAAATTAAGGGCTCTGACCCCGGTTTGTCAGAAGTCGTACCGGGCCGACAATTTCAGTTGACGTCCGTCGCTCGGGTAGATGCCGCCCTTGCACGAGAACGCATTGCTGAAGTAACGACGGTCCGCCAGGTTCAGGCCCGTCGCGGCGACGTCCCATGCGCCCACCTTGATGCTGTAGCGCGCGTCGAGCGTCGTGTAAGACGGGATCCGTGCGCCGCAGGTGTTGCTGAAGTCGCCGCCGTAGCGCTGGCGGTCGACCCATTGCACGCCCACGTCGGCCGACTGGCCGTTGGCCGGCACCCATGCCAGGCGCGCCGTCACGACGTTCTTCGGCACGAGCGCCAGTTCGCGGCCGGTGTTCGGGCCATCCGTGAAGTGCGCGATCACGTGCTGCAGATGCGCACTCGCACGCCAGCCTGCGGCCAGCGCCGCCTCGGCGTCGATCTCGAAGCCCTTGCGCTCGGTCGGATCGAGGTTCGTGTTCGCACCCCAGCCGCCGTTCAGCGTCGGATCATAGAAAATCTCGTTGTCCAGGCGATGGCGGAATACGCGCGCCGTCAATGTGCGGCTGTCGTCGCCCGGCGCATGGCGCAGGGTCGTACCGAGTTCCAGGTCGTGCGACGTCTGCGCCTTCAGGATGTCTCTGCTTGCACGGTAGCCGTTCTCGTCGACGTTGGCCACGCGGTAGCTCTGGCCCGCCTTCGCGTACACCTCGACGAGCGGGTGCACGCGGTAGCTGGCCTGCGCTTCCCACGCGTTCTGCGATTGCGAACGGTATTCCGGCGCGACGCCGCCCACGACGTCCACGACGTTCTTGTCGAAGTTCTCGTGGCGCGCGCCCAGGGCGATGCGGCCGTCGTGGGCCGAATCGAAGCGCAGCTCGTCGCGCAGGTACACGGCTTTCGACGACTGGCTCGCGTCGGCGCTCGAGAACGAGGCCGTCGTCTTGCGCTTCCAGCGCGTGAGGTCAACGCCGCCCACCAGTTCATTGAGCATGCCGCCGACGTCGGACAGCCAGCGGGCGCGCGGCGAGAACTGGTCCTGGCGGCCGTCGTACGCATTGTTCGAGCCGAAGGACAGGTAGTTCGAGCGCACGTTGCGCTCGCGGTGCGACAGGTCGGCCGCCAGGTCGACTGTGCCCAGGCGGTATTCGGCGAAGACGTTCGCGCGGTCCGTGTTCAGCGAGCCGAAGTCGTTCGGCGTCGCGGCCAGGCGCGGGTCCGCGTCGAACTGGGCCAGCGACAGCGCGCCGGGAAGGCGCGAGTCCTGGCGCGCGCTTTCGACGTGGATGCCGGCGCGGCCGCCCGTGAAGCGGGTCTGCAGGTTCAGCGAGGCGGTCGTCTGGTCGAAATCGCTGTTGCGGCGGTAGTTATTCGAACCCTGGCGCGCGACGGCGATGTCGGCGCTGACGTTGCCCGCCGTCTGCGACAGCTGCGCGCGCACGTCGTGCTCGTGGAACGAGCCGCCTTCCGCAAACACGGAACCGTGCAGGCCGCCGGCCACGTTGCGGCGCGTCGTGATCTGGATGATGCCGCCGGTGGCGCCTTCGCCATACAGCACGCTGCCGCCGCCACGGGTGATCTCGATGCGTTCGACCGTGTCGATCGGGATCGTCGACAGCACGGTGTTCGCCAGTTCGTTCTCGTTCAGGCGCACGCCGTCGACCATGATCACCATGTTCTGCGCGCTGTTGGTGCCGAAGCCCCGCAGGTCGAGCGCGAAGTCGGGCGACGAATCCAGGCTCTGGCGGCCGAACACGCCGCCGATCTTGCGGATCGCGCTATTGACGTCGTTGACGCCGGCGCGGCGGATGTCGTCCTGCGTGATGACGGTGGCGCCGATCGGACGCAGGGTTTCCACGCTCGGGAAACGGGCCCCGGTGATGACGACGGTCGATGGGTTGCCGTCCTGGGCGCGCACGGCGCCGGTGGAGAAGGACAGGACGATGGCACAGGCCAGCGCGAGCGGCTTGATAGCCGGCGCGCCGCGGGTGGAGGCGGCAGTATGCATTGGATGTTCAGTGTTCGTTTGGCGCCGGCAAGCGTCCCCGCACGCCGGCTTACACAAAAGCGCGGCGTAACGCCGGCTTCCCCTGTCTGGCCGGTCTCCGGGCTCCAAGACGGACCGTCCCACCTTCCTATGCAAGCACAGTGGCTGTCGGGGCGGCCTGTCGCCATGCGGCGACGCTTGTTTACCGTTGCGGGGGCAGCACACGTTGGCACGCCGCCGTAGGCGACGCCGCTTCGTGTTTCCCGTTTAACTGCACGCGCAGACGCGCATGCGGGCACCAGAACCCCGAGATTATAACCTGTATAGTGTAGGCACAAAAATAACAGCCACGCCGGGATCCCGCATGCTTCCTCGTTTCCGATTTCACCTCGCCCTCGCCGCGCTGCTGCTGGCGGGCGCGGTGGTCGCCGCACCTGCATCCGACGGCATCGCCCTCGCCCCGCCGGATGCCGCCGCCGTGCGCGTGCCCAGCAGCGCGGATGCCTGGGGCGGCCCGCGCACGGGCCGCGAATCCACGCTGTCGGACCGCGTCGTCCATTACGACATCGCCGCCACGCTCGACCCGGTCAAACACACGGTCACGGGCCGCGAGCGGCTCACGTGGCGCAACCGCAGCAACGTCGCCGTCAGCAGGGTCTACCTGCACCTGTACATGAACGCGTTCGAGAGCGCGGGCAGCACGTATTTCACCGAGCGGCGCGAGCGCGACGGCACCTTCCGCTCCGGCGTCGACATCAAGGATGCGTGGGGCCACATCGCCCTGCGCCGCGTCGCGCAAGGCGGCGCCAACGTGCCGTGGACGTTCGTCCATCCGGACAACGGCCCGGCGACGGACCATACGGTCGTGCGCTTCGACCTGCCGCAGGCCGTGGCGCCGGGCGCATCGACGACGCTCGACATCGACTTCGTCACGCAGTCGCCGCGCGTCGTCGCGCGCGCCGGCTACTTCGGCACGTTCCACCTCGTCGCGCAGTGGTTCCCGAAGATCGGCGTGCTGGAACTGCCGGGCGAACGGGGGGCGACGTCCCCGCGCTGGAACGTGCACGAGTACCACCTGAATTCCGAGTTCTATGCGGACTTCGGCAGCTACGACGTGAAGCTCACCGTCCCGCGCGACTACACGGTGGGCGCGACGGGCGAACCGCAAGGCGCCCCCGTCGACAAGGACGGCATGCGCACGTGGCGCTTCGTGCAGGGCGACGTCCACGACTTCGCCTGGACGGCGGACAACCAGACAGCCAGGCCGCTCGTCGACACGTGGACCGGCCCGGGCAGCCCGACCGTGACGGTGACCGTGCTGTACCCGCCCGAATTCGCCGCCAGCGCGGCGCCCGCGCTGAAGGCGGCAAAAGCATCGCTGACGTACTTCTCGAACACGCTGGGTCCGTACCCGTACCGGACGCTGACCATCGTGATCCCGCCCTACAACGCGGAGGAAGCGGGCGGCATGGAATACCCGACGTTCTTCACGGCCGAAGCCTACCGGACCGTCGAACCGCGCACCGCGAACCAGTTCGCCCTCGCCTTCGTCACGATCCACGAATTCGGCCACGGCTATTTCTACGGCCTGCTCGCGTCGAACGAATTCGAGGAACCGCTGCTGGACGAAGGCCTCAACGAATACTGGGACAACCGCATGATGCGCGACCAGGGCCAGCTCGCGTACATCGCGACCCCGCTGCTCGCCCGTCTCGGCTTCGCGCCGGGCTATCCGACCTTCGACGCCGAACGCACCGCGACGCCGCGCCACGACCCGGCCGACCCGCCCGGCGCCAACGCGTGGCACCGCCTGCAGGACATCGGCCCCGTCTACACGCGCACGGCGATCCTGATGCGCGACCTGGAAGCGCGCATCGGCCGCGCACCGATGGAGCGCGCGTTCAAGGAATACTACCGGCGCTGGAAATTCCGCCACCCGAGCACCGCCGACCTGCGCGCAACGCTCGCCGAGGTGACGGGCCAGCGCGCCGTCATCGAGGACGCGTTCGAGCGCCAGGTCTACGCCGTCTCCCGCGTCGACGACGGCATCGCCGACCTCACGAGCACGGAACTGGTGCCGCTCCCCGGCGCGCACGCCAGCCAGTCCGCCGTCGACAAGCGCATCGACGCGGCGCGCGCGGCATGGCGCAAGACGCATCCGGGCGGCACCGGGCCGTACCCGTACCGCACCGATGTCACGGTCCGCCGCCACGGCGCGCCCGTGCCGCAGACGCTCGTCGTGAAATTCGCCGACGGCAGCACCGAGACCGCGCGCTGGGATGCCGACGAACGCTGGCACAAGTTCACCTGGACGAAGCCGGCGAAGGCCGTCTCCGCCGAACTCGATCCGCAGCGCCTGCACTACCTGGACGTGAACAAGCTCGACGACAGCCGCACGCTCGCACCGGATGCGCGCGCCTCGCACCGCTGGGGCTTCGAGTTCGCGGCCGTCGTCAACTACCTCCTTGCCCTGATCGCCACCTTATGACGACCGAAACGCTCACGCCCCCTTCGCTCGCGCCGCGCGCGGCCGGCCCGCACGGCGTACTGCACGCGGCGCGCGCCGCGCTGCAATGGCGCTTGCTGCTGTGGTGGGCCGTGCTCCTGCTGCTGCCGACCGTCGTCGCCGCGCTGCCGGTGTGGGAGCTGCTGGCCGCCAGCCTCGATCACTCGGTGTACGCGGGACGTCTGGCGGAACGCCTCGACATGATCGCGTACGCCGACATCCTGCACGCCGCGCGCGACCAGTACGCGCCGGCGCTGGGCGCGGGCAGCCTCGTCGCCCTGGCGCTGACGTTGCTGCTGTCGCCGCTGCTGGCCGGCATGGCGCTCGCCGCCGCGCGCGCGCCGGAACCGCTGGCGTCGGGCGCGTTGCTGACCGCCGGCGCGCAGTGCTACCCGCGCCTCGCGCGCATGCTCGCGTGGTCGGTCGTCCCGCTGGGCGTGGCGGGACTGATCGGCAGCTCGGCCCACCATCTGGCCGGTCGGATCGCCGAGACGGCGCGGCTGGAAACCGACGCCGAACGCGCGGCGCACCTGGCCACGCTCGCGACCGTCGTGCTGCTCGTGCTGGCCCACGCGACGGTCGACATCGGCCGCGCCATGCTGGCCGCCGACCGCCGCCGTACGTCCGCCATCGGCGCGTGGTGGCGCGGCTGCGGGCAGCTGGCACGCCGGCCGCTCGCGCTGCTGGGCACCTATCTGGGCATCACCGCGGCGGGTCTCGCGCTCGCGGCCGTGCTCGCGTTCGCGCGCGTGCACGTGCCCGCGCTGGGGACGGCCGGCACCGTCGGCGCCGTCGTGCTGGCCCAGCTCGTCGTGCTCGTGCTCGGGTGGATGCGGATGGCGCGCCTGTTCGCGCTGGTGGCGCTGCTGCGCTGATCCACGCAATCACTGTGGATCGGCTACCATGAACGCTTCGATTGCCGTCTGAAGGAGCCGCCATGTCCCGTTTGCCCACTTATTTCGTCTCGCACGGAGGCGGCCCGTGGCCGTGGATGAAGGACCAGTACGGCCCCACATATGCCGAGCTGGAAGCGTCGCTGGTCGACATCAAGCGCCAGGTCGGCGTGCGTCCGAAGGCCGTGCTCGTCGTGACGAGCCACTGGGAGACGGACGATTTCACCGTATCGTCCGGCACGGCCCCCGGCATGATCTACGACTACGGCGGTTTCCCGCCGCACACGTACCAGATCCGTTATCCGGCGCCGGGCGAGCCGCAGCTGGCGGCGCGCGTCGCGCAACTGCTGAACGATGCCGGCCAGCCTGCCCGCCTGGATGCGGAACGCGGCTTCGACCACGGCACGTTCTCGATGCTGGCGCCGATCTATCCCGAGGCCGACATGCCGGTCGTACAGCTGTCGATCCGCCACGGCTACGACCCGGCGGTGCACCTGGCGGCCGGCCGCGCGCTGGCCCCGCTGCGCGACGAGGGCGTGCTGATCCTGGGCAGCGGCCTGTCGTTCCACAACCTGCGCCAGTTCGGCGCGGGCGGCGCGCTGGCGTCGAACGCGTTCGATACGTGGCTGCAGCACGTGCTGCTGGAATTATCGCCCGCCGACCGCGAGCAGGCGCTGCTGCACTGGAGCGAGGCGCCGTATGCGCGCATGGCGCATCCGCGCGAGGATCACCTCGTGCCGCTGTGGGTGGCGCTGGGTGCGGCCGAGCAGGAGGCGGCCGCGTGCGTGTATCACGAGGAGAGTTTCTTTGGGGCGTTGACGGTGTCGAGTTTCAGGTTTGGCGGGCCAAACGCCTCATGATGGTGCCCGGAGCCGGCGTCGAACCGGCACCGGTTGCCAGCACTCGATTTTAAGAACGCAAGTCGATCTTCATTAACGTATTTCGTTCCTCCCTCACGACCTGGCAGACGAAAGGTGACCTGATGGCTTCATTACTTGAGCAGTTCGCCAGGGAGGAGGCGACACCTTATGTTCGCGGGCTTATTCTGGAAGCGGTACGTGAGCGCGAATCAAATCCCGCGCGGGAGCAAACTTATTTCAATTTCAACCGCTTTGATATTACCCTTGATTTCGTCAGCGATACCGTCCTGATCGAAGACGAGCTGAATTTCGATCCTGTCGCCAACGAGGTCCGGCTTTCACTCATTGAGTTTATGCGCTACTTGTCGTCCGAGCCAGCGCCGCGCAGTGAATAGCTTGCCCCTCGTCACCAGCGATTGTCCCAGGTCGAAAGCCGCCCAAGCTGAAGGACAGGAGCCGGCCAGAAGCGGACCCAGCGAACGTTTGTGCGCTCCACTTATCGCGGACTGCGATGCATCCGGCATGAGCGACGAGCAGACATTCATCAGGCGTTCCGCCGCCTGCCTGCCCACTCATCTTTTTGTCAGGCGCCCTAACAAGGTGTAGACGATTTTGTCTACACTCACTAAGACCCGCGCTTCCCGCGCGCCGCCTCTTCCGCCTTGCGCGCCGCCTTCTCGGCCGCGATGCGCGCCTTTTCTTCCATCTCGATGCGGTGGCGCTCCAGCGCCTCGGCGCGGGTCTGCGGGGTTTCCAGGCTGATGCGGCCCAGCGCGCCCTGGCGGTAATCCTGCAGCAGCACGTGGGCCGCCTTTTCGTAGTCGTAGTCGCCGCCGCGCACGCGGAACGCGCGGCGCTGGGCGACGCCTTCGATCACGCCGAAGCCGTCCAGCCCGTCCGTCTTGATGCCGTAGCGCGCCGTCAACAGTTGCGGATAGCGCTGCAGCAGCAGGCCGCCCAGGTATTCCGCCACTTCTTCCTCGATCACGGCGTTCGTGCCGATCGCGTGGCTGGCGGCCAGCATCAGGCCGTCGCTTTCCATCGCGATCTTCGGCCACAGCATGCCCGGGGTGTCGACCAGCACCGTGAACTTGTCCAGGTAGAGCTTTTGCTGGGACTTCGTGACGGCCGGTTCGTCGCCGACCTTGGCCACGCGCTTTTTCAGCAGCGCGTTCATCAGCGTCGACTTGCCCACGTTCGGGATGCCCATGATCATGATGCGCAGCGGCTTCGTCGGCACGCCGCGGTGCGGGGCCAGCGCCTTGCACAGGTCGGGGATCCGCGCCACGTCCGACGGCTTCTTGGTCGTCATCGGGTACGCGGTCACGCCCTCCTGGGCGTCATACCACGCGGCCCAGGCCGCGGTGGCGGCGGGGTCGGCGAGGTCGGTCTTGTTCAGCACCTTCAGGCAGGGACGCTGGCGGAACTTGCGCAACTCTTCGACCATCGGGTTGCTGCTCGCCTGCGGCAGGCGGGCGTCCAGGACCTCGATGACCACATCGGTGTTTTCCATCTGCTCCGCGGCCTGCTTGCGGGCGGCGGCCATGTGGCCCGGGAACCATTGAATCGACATGCTCTACCTTCAAAAATTTGCGTGCAACCGGCTATTTTACCCTAGTCCACGCAAATCGACGACAGCCAGGACGGTGCCGCAGGGCCGTCCGGGTCGACTGCCCTCCTGTCGACGGCGCTTCAGTCGAGTTCCGCGAGGGCCTTGACGTGGGCCACGACACTGCGTCCCAGCGCCGACAGCGCGTAGCCGCCCTCCAGGCAGCTGACGATGCGCCCGCCCGCGTACCGGCGGGCGATGTCGGCGACCTGGTGCGTGATCCAGGCGTAATCCGCCTCGACGAGGGCCATGCCGCCCATGTCGTCTTCCTTGTGGGCGTCGAAGCCGGCCGAGATGAAGATCATCTGCGGGCGGAACGCGTGCAGCGCGGGCAGCCATTGTTCGGCGACGAGCTTGCGCACGACGTCGCCGCCCGAGTACGCGGGGACCGGTACGTTGACGCAGGTCGGCGTGATCGGTTCCGGCTCCGTGTACGGATAGAACGGATGCTGGAAGAAGCTGGCCATCAATACGCGCGGGTCGTCCTTGAACGACTCCGCCGTGCCGTTGCCGTGGTGGACGTCGAAGTCGACGATGGCGACGCGCTCCAGCCCATGCACGTCGAGCGCGCGGCGCGCGGCGATGGCCACGTTGTTGAAGAGGCAGAAGCCCATGGGCACCGTCGGCCGCGCGTGATGGCCCGGCGGGCGGACGGCGCAGAAGGCATTGTCGACGGTGCCGGCGATGACGGCATCCGTCGCGGCCACGGCGGCGCCGGCCGCGCGCAGGGCGGCGCGGTAGCTGTCCTTGCACAGCAGGGTGTCGCCGTCGAGCGGATAGAACTCGCCTGCTGCCTGCGGCAGGTTGTCGCGCACGAGGTCGAGCGCACCCTGCGTGTGGTTGCGCAGGATGTCGGCTTCGTCGGCCAGCGGGGCGCTCACCTGCTCGACGAGCCCCTCCAGGCGCGCGAGGATCAGCTGGTCCTCGATGGCACGCAGGCGCTCGGGGGCTTCGGGATGCCAGCTGCCCATCTGGTGCAAGGTGCAGTCCGGGTGGCTGTAAATGGCTGTACTCATGATTCCTGGTTGATGCTCATCGATACCGCAAGTCCCTCCGTTCTCGCATAGAATCGATGCGAAAGGCAACCGCAGGCATATCAGGATTGCTAACAGCGTTAATCTACCACGCCCGGGTGCCCCGCCGCCCGGAACGACCATCGGAAGCCATCCATGTTCAATCAATTGCACGCCGCCGCCCGCCAGGTCAACCAGATCGTGGTCGGCAAGGACCAGCAGGTCCGCCTCGCGCTGACCTGCCTGCTGGCCGGCGGCCACCTGCTCATCGACGACGTGCCCGGCGTCGGCAAGACGACCCTCGCCCATGCGCTCGCGCTGGCGCTGGGCCTGAAGTTCAACCGCGTCCAGTTCACGAGCGACCTGCTGCCGGCCGACGTCGCCGGCATCTCCGTCTACGAGCGCGAAAAGAACGGCTTCGTCTTCCACCCCGGCCCGATCTTCACCCAGGTGCTGCTCGCGGACGAGATCAACCGCGCCACGCCCAAGACGCAGTCGGGCCTGCTGGAAGCGATGGAAGAGCGCCAGGTCACGGCCGACGGCGTCACCCGCGCGCTGCCGGAACCCTTCTTCGTCATCGCGACGCAAAATCCCGCGCACCAGGTCGGCACGTTCCCCCTGCCGGAATCCCAGCTCGACCGCTTCCTGATGTGCCTGTCGCTCGGTTATCCGGACGCCGCCGCCGAGCGCGCCCTGCTGATGGGCGAGGACCGGCGCGCGATGCTGAAAACCATCGAGCCCGTGATGCGGCCGGAAGATCTGCTCGACGCCCAGCGCTCGCTGCGCGCGATCCACGCCTCCGACAAGCTCATCGACTACCTGCAGGCGCTCGCACTGGCATCGCGCTCCGGCAAGCTGTTCGCGGAAGGCCTGTCGCCGCGCGCCACGCTCGCGCTGCTGCAGGCCGCGCGCGCGTGGGCCGCGCTGGAAGGCCGCGACCACGTGATCCCGGAAGACGTGCAGGCCCTGCTCGTGCCCGTATGCGCGCACCGGTTGCGGCCGCTGCGTTCCGCGCAGGGCGTGGCGATGGCCAGCCGCGACCTCGTTCTGCAGTTGCAGAAATCGGTCCCGGTCTGATGCCCCCGGCAGCCGATCCAGCGATGGCACGACCCGATGGCTGGCTGAACCGCAAGCGCGCACAGTGGCGCACGAAGACGACGGCCCGCGACACGGGCAGCGTGCTGCTGAACCAGCGGCGCGTCTACATCCTGCCCACGCGCGCGGGCCTCGCGTTTTGCGCGCTGCTGCTCGTCCTCCTGATCGGTTCGATCAACTACAACCTGGGCCTCGGCTTCGGCCTCACGTTCGTCGCCGGCGCCTGCGCCATCGTCGACATGGTGCAGACGACGCGCAACCTGGCCGGCCTCGTGCTCAGCCCCGGCCGCGCGCCGGACGTGCACGCGGGCGAGGACGCGCCGTTCGAGCTGCGCGTCGAGAACCCGACGCGCCTGGCCCGCTACGCCGTCTGGATCGATTTCGAGCACATGCCCGAACCGCGGCAGGCCATCGACGTGCCGGCCGGCGGCAGCACGGCGCTCGCGCTGCGCACGGCCACGCGCACGCGCGGGTGGATGCGTCCGCCGCGCGTGCGCCTGGCCACGCACTTCCCGCTCGGCCTGTTCCGCGCGTGGAGCTGGTGGCAGCCGGACAGCCGCGCCCTCGTCTACCCGTTCCCCGAGCAGGACGCGCCGCCGCTGCCGATGCTGGGCCGTCCCAGCCCCGACGGCGCGGGCAGCACGGGCAGCGATGATTTCGCCGGCGTGCGCAGCTACCAGCCGGGCGACCCGCTGCGCCACCTCGCGTGGCGCCAGATCGCGCGCCTCGATCCGGAACTGGGCGGCCAGCTCGTCACCAAGCATTTCGAGGGCGGCACGGTCGACAAACTCGTGCTCGACTTCGGCGCGCTGCCCGCCCAACTCGACGTCGAAGTGCGCCTCGCGCGCATGGCCCGCTGGGTGCTGGAAGCGGAGCAGCGCGCCCTGCCCTATGGCTTTATCCTCGGCCACATCCGTTACCCCGTGGCGCTCGGCACGGCGCACCAGGCGGCGTGCCTGCGCGCGCTGGCGCTGTACGGCTTGCCGGAGGAGCCGGCGTGAAGATCCTCCTGTCACGGGACAAGCAGGATACATTGCTGCTGATCGCCAGCAGCCTGCTCGTGCTGGTACCGCACGCGGCCCACCTGCCCGTGTGGGTGAGCCTGCTGTGCGGCGCCACGCTGGCATGGCGCGCCGCGGTCACGCTGCTGGGCCGGCGCATGCCGTCGAACGCGCTCCTCGTGCCGATCGCGGCGGCCGCGATGTTCGGCGTGCTGCAGAGCTATCACACCCTGCTGGGGCGCGATGCGGGCGTCGCCATGCTCGTCCTCCTCGTCGCCTTCAAGATGCTGGAGATGCATGCGCGGCGCGACCTGTTCGTCGTCGTGTTCCTGTGCTACTTCCTGGTGCTCACCAATTTCTTTTATTCGCAGACGATCCCGACGGCCCTGCTGATGCTGGCCTCGCTCGTCGCGCTGCTGGCCACGCAGTTGTCGTTCCAGCTGACGGGCGCCGTGCCCCCGCTGCGCACGCGCCTGTGGATGGGCGCGAAACTGCTCGGGCTGGCGCTGCCGCTGGCGGGCGCCGCGTTCGTCCTGTTCCCGCGCGTCGAAGGACCGCTGTGGGGCATGCCGGACGCGTCGCACAGCGCGCAGAGCGGCCTGTCCGACACGATGGCGCCCGGCCAGATGTCGAACCTGGCGCAGTCGGAAGACGTCGCGTTCCGCGTGAAATTCGACGGCCCCGTGCCCGCGCAGCCGCAACTGTACTGGCGCGGCCCCGTGCTGGGCAGCTACGACGGCCGCACCTGGACGCGCGTGCACCCCTCCCGCCACACGCGCCCGCAGGCGCTGTCGCTGTCCGTGGGCGGCACACCGGTCGGCTACCAGGTCACGCTGGAACCGTCGAACACGCGCTGGCTGTTCGCCCTCGAGATGCCGCGCGCCATCCCCGAGCTGCCGGGGCATGGCGTGACGCTGTCCGGCGAACTGGAATTCCGGTCGCTCGACCCGATCGGCGAGCGCGTGCGCTACGACCTCGTCTCCTTCGTGCACTACAGCCTGCAGACGGATGCGTCGCCCGTCGACGGGCAATGGCTGATGCTGCCCTACGGCCTGAATCCGCGCACGCGCGCGGCCGGCCAGGCGCTGGCGTCCGAGCCCGATCCGGCGCGCCGCGTGGCGGCCGTGCTGCGCCTGTTTGCGGAAGGCGGTTTCGTCTACACGCTGCAGCCGCCGCTGCTGCCCGGCCGCGATTCGATCGACGATTTCCTGTACGGCACGCGCGCGGGCTTTTGCGAGCATTACGCGGGCGCCTTCGTGTTCCTGATGCGCGCGGCGGGCGTGCCGGCGCGCGTCGTCACGGGCTACCAGGGCGGAGAAATGAACCCGATCGACGGCTACCTCACCGTGCGCCAATCGGACGCGCATGCGTGGGCCGAGGTGTGGCTGCCGCGGCGCGGCTGGGTACGTATCGACCCGACGGCCGCCGTGGCGCCGGAGCGCGTGCAGCGCAGCCTGGCGCGCGCGCTGCCGCCGCCGGCGCCGTTCGGCCTCGAGGGCCTGGGCCGGCTGCTGCAGCCCGATCCGGATTCGCTCCCCGGCCGCATCCGGTACATGTTCGGCGCCGTCAACAATGGCTGGAACCAGTGGGTGCTGAATTACACGCCGCAACGCCAGCGGCATCTCGTGCAACGCTTACAAGAAGGATTGTCCCATTGGCAAAGCCTGGCGCTCATTGCCATGCTCTGCGCCATGTTGTTCCTGGTAAAAAAATTCTCGCAGAGGCGGAAAGCCGACCCCGCCGATGCGCTATACTCGCTCCTGTGCCAGCGCCTCGGCCAGCTTGGCGTGCCGCGTGCGCCGGACGAAGGGCCGACCGCGTACGCGCAGCGCCTCGCCGCCGCCGACCTGGCTCCCGAGACTGGCGCGGCCGCGACGGAATTCCTGCGCCGCTACAGCGCTTACCGCTACGGACCGCAGAGTCCGGGCACCGGCCTCGTTCCCATCCTGAGAGATTTGCTGTCCCGAGTTCGATGAAATCCTTCGCTCCCCTGCTGCTTGCCCTGGCCATCGGCGCCGGGCCGGCGGCGGATGCCCTCGCCGCATCCTCGCTCCATCACACCAAGACCACGGCCAAGACCACGGCCAAGGCCGCCAAGGCCGCCAAGGCGGGGCGAAAGGCCGGCAGGAAGGCGCAAGCCGCCGCCCCCGCCCGCCCCGCCATCGATTACGACGGCGAGGCCGTCAATTTCAGCGACTGGCAGGCCGTGCGCGATTTCGAGGACGACATCGTCGCCCGCAACGGATTCGAGCGCGCGCAGATCGAGGATGTGATCAAACGCGCACGCTTCATCGATTCCGCCGTCCAGCTCGTAAAACCGGCGCCGCCCGGCAAGCCGAAGAACTGGCAGGCGTACAGCGACCGCTTCATCGAGCCGATCCGCATCAACGCGGGCGTGCGCTTCTGGAACGAGAACGCCGACCTCCTCTCCCGCGCGGAGGCGACGTATGGCGTGCCGGCCGAAATCATCGTCGGCATCCTCGGCGTGGAAACGATCTATGGCCGCGACACGGGCCGCTTCCGCGTCGTCGACGTGCTGACCACCCTCGCCTTCGCCTATCCGGAAGCGCCGAACCGCGCCAACCGCATGGCGTTCTTCCGCAGCGAGCTGGAACACACGCTGCTGCTCGCGCGCAAGGAAAACATCGACCCGTTCTCGCTGCTGGGCTCGTTCGCGGGCGCCGTCGGCATGCCGCAATTCATGCCAGGCAATATCCTGAAATATGGCGTGGACTTCGACGGCGACGGCATCGTCGACCTGCGCGGCTCGGCCGCCGATGCGATCGGCAGCGTGGCCAACTTCCTCGTCGAGCACGGCTGGGATCGCAACAACACGGGGCCGGCCGTGTTCCCGGCCAACGTGGCCCCCAGTCTCGCCTGGCAAGGGCTGCTGGGCGGCCTGGAAGCGCGCTACCGTCCGGGCGAGCTGGACGGTGCCGGCGTCGCGACGCGCACGGCCCTGCCGGACGGCCGCCTGTACGGCCTCGTCGATTTACAAAACGGGGCGGACCCGACGGAGTATTGGGTAGCGAACGCTAACTTTTTTGCTATCACTAAATACAATCGCAGTTATTTCTATGCCATGTCCGTGATCGAATTAGGCCGTGCGGTGCGGTTGGCGCGCGGAATCTAGTGTCCTCCAACCAACAACTTTGTATCAGTTTGTAACAGGATTGTCATAAGTACGGCTGAGTCATGCAGTCGTGACAACCTTATACTCCCCGGGGGTATGCTTATTTCTTCTAGACAGTTCTCCTGAGAAACATAGCATCCTCCCCGATACCCCCTCTCAAGTTGTCATTCCACTACTCAATTCCTAATTGTGCGGCAGCGCATCGTTAATTGCTCTACACTTAAGTTTAAATAAAAAACAATGATATTCTCAGTGAGTTTGTGAGAGAATTGCATTGCGGCTATTGTTGCGATGGGACAACGAACTCAACGAAAGCCACTGATCCTTATTGCTCTTAAGTACTAAATTGGAAATTAGTTGTATAATTTAGTAGAAACTTTCATATCCTTACAGGAGTGGAAGTTCCGCCGCGAGCTCTGACAAACCCTCATAGGAATAGTGAATCATGACGAACCAAGTCGGTATCGATATGAACAGCGATTCGGAAAACGACGAACTGCTGCAATACAACCCGAATCGCCTGCTCGACACCCTGATCGAGAACCTGCGCCTGAAGAACGACGCCGCACTGTCGCGCGCCCTGGAAGTTGCGCCGCCGGTGATCTCGAAAATCCGCCACCACCGTCTGCCGGTCGGCGCTTCGCTGCTGATCCGCATGCACGAAGTCTCCGATCTGTCGATCCGCGACCTGCGTTACCTGATGGGCGACCGCCGTGCCAAGTTCCGCATCAGCGACAAGCAGTTCAAGCCGAAAGACAAGGACAGCAACGCGGGCGGCAGCGAGTAATAATGGCACGCACCGGACCGGACGGCGGCCATTGATGCCGCCGCACCGCCCGACTCTGCCGGCCTCCCGAATGATCGGATTGCCGGGTCAGGGATAGTATTTCCCCGCAGCGGATGCGGGATGGGGAAGACCCAGCGCCGGGAACCCGCGCCGGGCAAGCAAGCAATCAGGCGGGGAACACACCCGTCGACAGATAACGATCACCGCGGTCGCAGACGATGAACACGATCGTCGCATTCTCCACCGTTTGCGAGATACGCAAGGCGATTTCGCACGCGCCGGCCGCGGAAATACCGCAGAAAATACCCTCTTCGGCCGCCAGGCGGCGTGCCATCTGTTCCGCCGCGGCCTGGGTCACATTCTCGACCTGGTCGATGCGCGATTTATCGAAGATCTTCGGCATATAGGCTTCCGGCCATTTACGAATGCCGGGGATCGACGATCCCTCCTCCGGCTGCGCGCCGATGATGCGGATCGCTTCGTTCCGTTCCTTCAGGTAGTGCGACACGCCCATGATGGTGCCGGTCGTGCCCATCGCGCTGACGAAGTGGGTGACGCGGCCTTCCGTGTCGCGCCAGATCTCCGGACCCGTCGTTTCGTAATGGGCGCGCGGGTTGTCCTGGTTGCCGAACTGGTCGAGGATGATGCCCTGGCCATCCTTCTGCATCTGCTCGGCCAGGTCGCGCGCGTATTCCATGCCGCCCGTCTTCGGCGTCAGGATGATCTGGGCGCCGTACGCGGCCATGCTCTGGCGGCGCTCGATGGACAGGTTGTCCGGCATGACCAGCACCATCTTGTAGCCGCGGATCGCGGCCGCCATCGACAGCGCGATGCCCGTGTTGCCGCTCGTCGCTTCGATCAGCGTGTCGCCGGGCTTGATCTGGCCGCGTGCCTCGGCCCCGCGCAGCATCGACATCGCCGCGCGGTCCTTCACGGAACCCGCCGGGTTGTTGCCTTCCAGTTTGCCGAGGATGACGTTGTTGCGGGCCGCCGCTTCCGGCCCGGGGATGCGCACCAGCTGCACCAGCGGGGTATTACCGATCGTGTCTTCGATGGTCTTGTATGCCATTGCCTACTCTTTTGCGAACGCGAAACCGACATTCTAATCCGAGTTGACGGGGCGCGTATGGGACCGGCAAGCGAAATACTTTTGTACAAACACAAAACCCCGCGCGGGGCGGGGTTCTCATGCGGCAGGAGCCGGATCAGGTCGCCGATTTGGCGGCCTCGGGTTTGGCTTCCGGCTTGGCCTTCGCGTCGGCCGGCTTGGCGCCGGCTTTGGCGGGCTTGGCGGTCTTGGCGGTCTTGTCAGCCGGTGCGGCGGCCATCGGCGCGCCGTCCCTGGCCTGGCCATTGACCTGCAGGCCGGCCTTCGACAGCTGGGCGGCGCGCTTGTCGGCCACACCTTTCACGCGCTTCTGGAAATCGGCCCAGTCCTTGAACGGACCGGCCTTGGTGCGCTCGTCGATGATTGCCTTCGACATGGCCGGACCGACGCCCTTGACCGAATCCAGCGCGGCGGCATCGGCCTTGTTGACGTCCACCTGGGCGAATGCAAAGCCCATCGACGCCACCAGCGTGGCGACTGCAAGCATCAGCTTCTTGATCATCTCGTATTCTCCGTTATCGTTGGCTTGGTTGGCGGCCGGGGATGGCCGCCTGTTGCCTTAACGGATAAATACGGCGATGGGTTGACGTCCTGGTTTGCGACCACGCAATCACGCGTGGCCGTCGTCCTTGCGGCGTTGCGCGAACAGCTCGTCGCGCGTGACGGTCGCCGTACCCAGCTTGCCGACGACGATGCCGCCCGCGCGGTTCGCCGTCGCCAGCGCTTCCGGCAGCGATACGCCGGCACCCAGCATGGCGGCCATCGTCGCGATGACGGTGTCGCCGGCGCCGGAGACGTCGAACACCTCGCGCGCGTCCGCTTGCACGTGCAGGACCTCGTTCGCCGTGTACAGGCTCATGCCCTCTTCCGAGCGCGTGAGCAGCAGCGCTTCCAGGCCGAGGTCCTCACGCAGCTTCTGCGCCTTTTCCGTCAGCTGCTCTTCCGTCTTCCAGCTGCCGACGATGCGTTTCAGTTCCGACTTGTTCGGCGTGAGCACCGTGGCGCCCGCGTACGGCGTGAAATCGTCGCCCTTCGGGTCGACCATGACGGTCTTGCCGGCCGCGCGCGCGGCGCGGATCATCTCGGCCACGTTGACGAGGCTGCCCTTGTTGTAGTCGGACAGGATGATCACGTCGTAGTCCGGCAGCAGCGCCTTGAACTGCGTGAGCTTGTCGCGCAGTGTCGTTTCGGTGGGCGCGTCCTCGAAGTCGATGCGCACCATCTGCTGCTGGCGGCCGATCACGCGCAGCTTGATGATCGTGGAGATCGCCTCGTCGCGCTTCAGGTAGCTGTGGATGCTCGATTCGCGCAGGATGCGTTCGACGTGGTCGCCCGCCTCGTCGGCTCCGACGACGCCCAGCAGGCCGCAATGCGTGCCGAGGGCCGCGGCGTTGCGCGCCACGTTGGCGGCGCCGCCCAGGCGCTCCTCGCGGCGCTCGATGCGCACGACGGGCACCGGCGCTTCCGGCGAAATGCGCGAGACGTCGCCGAACCAGTAGCGGTCGAGCATGACGTCGCCGACGACGAGCAGGCGCACGCTCTCCAGTTGGGGCGCTTCGGCCTGGCGGTAGCTGTCGGTCGGCAGCAGGCGGCTGGGGATCGTAGCGGTCATGCGTGCCTCACTTGCCCGTCAGGACCGAACGGCCGATGCCGTGGTACTCGATGCCCAGGCCCGTCATCAGCGGCGGCTCGAACAGGTTGCGGCCGTCGATGATCACCGGGTGCTTCAGGCGCGCCTTGATCTGCTCGAAGTCCGGGCTGCGGAACGCCTTCCATTCGGTGACGATCACCAGGGCTTCGGCGCCGTCCAGCGCTTCCATCGGCGTCTTTTTGAAGTCGACGCGCGCGAGTTGCGCTTCGGAGAGGTCCAGCGCCAGCACGCGCCGCGCTTCTTCGATCGCGACCGGATCGTGCACGGCGACGCTGGCGCCCCGCTCGATCAATTCCTTCAGCAGCACGCGCGACGGCGCTTCGCGCATGTCGTCCGTGTTCGGCTTGAATGCGAGGCCCCAGACGGCGAAGGTCATGCCCGCCAGGTCGTCGCCGAAGCGCTGCACGACCTTGCGGCCCAGCACCTGCTTCTGGCGGTCGTTGACGGCTTCCACGGCGCGCAGGATCAGGAGTTCCTGGTCGTACTGGCGCGCGGTGCGCTCGAGCGCCTGCACGTCTTTCGGGAAGCACGAGCCGCCGTAGCCGGCGCCCGCGTACAGGAAGCTGTGGCCGATGCGCGGGTCGGAGCCGATGCCGTGGCGGACGGCTTCGATGTCGGCGCCCACCTGGTCGGCGAGGTTGGCCAGTTCGTTCATGAACGAGATGCGGGTCGCGAGCATCGCGTTGGCCGCGTACTTCGTGAACTCGGCCGAGCGCACGTCCATCCAGTAGACGCGTTCGTGGTTGCGGTTGAACGGGGCGTACAGCAGCTTCATGAGGTCGCGCGCGCGCTGGCCCGCGGGGCTGTCGTCGTGGCCGATGACGATCCGGTCCGGGCGCATGAAGTCGTCGACGGCGGCGCCTTCCTTCAGGAATTCCGGGTTCGACACGACGGCGAATTCCATGCTTTCTTCACCACGCGCACGCAGCTCTTCGCGCAGGGCGGCGGCGACGCGGTCGGCCGTGCCGACGGGCACCGTGGACTTGTCGACGATGACCTTGTAGCCGTCCATGTGGCGGCCGATGTTGCGGGCGGCGGCCAGCACGTACTGCAGGTCGGCGGAACCGTCTTCGTCCGGCGGGGTACCGACGGCGATGAACTGGAGCTGGCCATGCGCGACGCTGGCGGCGACGTCGGTCGAGAACTGCAGGCGGCCGCTGGCGCGGTTGCGCGCGACGACTTCTTCCAGGCCCGGCTCGTGGATCGGGATGCCGCCGTTGTTCAGCAGGTCGATCTTGCGTTGGTCGACGTCGAGGCAAAAGACGTCGTTGCCGAGTTCCGCCAGGCAGGCGCCGGTCACGAGGCCGACGTAGCCGGTGCCGATAATCGTAATCTTCATGGTTCGCTTTAGCTTAGTTCATCACGTTCAGTTCTTCGGTGCGGCGCGGCGGGTAAGTCTCCCACTTGCTGCACCCCGGGCATTGCCAGTAATACTGGCGCGCCTTGAAACCACAATGGCTGCACTGGTAGCGCGCCAGCTTCTGCGTGTACCCGTGCACCAGGTTCTTCACCATCGACAGCTCTTCCCACACGTTCGCCGGCGCATCCATCAGGCGCGCTTCCAGCAGCTTGTCGAGACCGAGCAGGGTCGGATTGCGGCGCAGCTCTTCCACCACCAGCTGTTTGGCAGCTTCCACGCCGTTGAGTTCAATGACGGCCTTGAAGACCACCTCGATCAGATCAATCGACGACGCTTCTTCCAGGTAGGAGCGCAGCAGGTTGACGCCTTCCTGCGGGCGGCCGACGGTGCGGTAGCCATCCATCAGGCGCGCGGCGACGAGGGCCACGTGCGGCACGCTTTGCTGCTCCACGCGGCGCCACGTCTTCAGCGCGCCCTCGATGTCGCCTTCGGCCTTGAGCGCATCGCCGCACAGCATCGTCGCGCGCACGTTCTTGCGGTCGGCCTGCAGCGCCTTGTCCAGCAGCGCCTTCGCTTCCTCGGACTGCATGTGCACGAGGGCGTCCTGCGCCAGCTCGCAATAGAACTGCGCGATTTCCTTGTGGTGCGCGCCGGCGCCGGATTCCATCAGGCCTTCCGCGGCGGCGATCGCGCGGCGCCATTCCTTTTCGCGCTGGAAGATCTCCAGCAGCGCGCGGCGGGCCTGCACGCCGTACTGCGTGTCGACGAGCAGGTTGAACGTCTCTTCGGCGCGGTCCAGCAGACCGGCCTTCAGGTAATCCATGCCGAGTTCGTACTGCGCGTGCACCTGCTGCTCGATCGGCAGGTCGGGACGCGACAGCAGGTTCTGGTGGACGCGGATCGCGCGCTCCGTCTCGCCGCGGCGGCGGAACAGGTTACCCAGCGCAAAGTGCATGTCGGCCGTTTCGGGATCGAGCTTGACGATCTCGATGAACGCGTCGATGGCCTTGTCCGGCTGTTCGTTGAGGAGGAAATTCAGGCCCTTGAAATAGCCGCGCGGGAGGCTGCGCGATTCGGAGACGAGCTGCTTGATGTCGACGCGGGCGGCGATCCAGCCGAGGGCAAAAAAGACGGGGATGCCGAGCAGCCACCAGATTTCAAATTCCATATGTTGTTCTTATTGATGACTGAGTTACGGTCAGGCGCGCGGCGCGACGCTGTCCGGCTGCGGCGCATTGGCGGCGGTACCGGCCGCGCTCTGCAGGGCCTGGATCGTGTGCTTGTGCTGCGAGCTTTCGCGGCGGTGCCGGAACACGGTCGGCGTCACGGCCAGGATGCCGAGGAAGGCGCCGGCGATGAAAAACGCGAGCAGCATCAGCACCAGCGGTCCCCGCACCTCGTAATTCAGGAAGAAATGCAGGTCGACCTGATGCGTGTTCTTCAGGGCGAAACTGAAGAACAGGACGAACAGCAGGCATCCGACGATGGTGGAGACGAGTTTCATCAGCAGGTCCCGAAGAAAAGACGGCAAATGCGCAGTGTCGCATATTTGTAACGATATTCCTAGGACGGCTGGCCCTGCCGTTGTGCGCATGCGGCGTGATTATACGTGGGTTGCACGAACGGCATCGCCCCTGCAATGCGCGCTTACATTTTGACCATCCTGGCGTCAGAACGCGGCGATCGCGGCGCGTAGCCGGGACACCAGGTCCGGCACCAGATGGAGCCGTCCGGCCTCCTCCGCCATCACGCATTCGAATCCCGCCTTCTTCATGGCATGCAGGTCGATCGTGTTCCGGATCTGGTTCGGCAACGTACTGGACAAGATATCGAACAGCCGGTCGACTGCATGCAGCCGCCCCCACAGATAGTCGTTTTCGCGCGTCGCACGATTGAGAAAGCCGCCGAAACCGGCAAACGTCCCGCCCAGCAGGACGCGCGGGTTGCCCGGCGGGGCGAGGCCGGGCGCGTCGTCGGGGCTGATGCGATCGACCAGGATCTCTTCGATCGGTCCGGTTTCCAGCGCCAGTGCGGTGACGACTGGGTGAAGGATGACGTCCCAATAAAAATAGCCGAGATAGCCGGTGAGGATCGCCGCGCGGTAGTGCGGTTCCAGGTTCTGCACCAGCCCGGACGACAACAGCGTGTCGGCGTCGTCGTTCTTGCCCGGGAGGTCGCATTCGATGCCCAGCCGCCGTACCAGTGCGGTCAGCTCGGCGTCCCGGCCGGCGACGAACTGCTCGACATCCATCCGGTTGGGAGTCTCGGGCACGAACAGCGTGCGGCACATGGCGACCGCGCGCTCGCTGAGGAAATCGGCATTGTCGTACGTCGATAAGGCATCGATGAGTTTGTGGACCTGGATCTTGATGAGATCGAGGTCTTCCGCAGCCGTCGCGTCATACAGGTCGCTGATCTCGTGCAGTACGAAATTCAGGCGGCGTTTCTTGTACACGACGCCAAAGTCGATCGTCATCTTGGCCCACGGGGGCATGTCGACGTTTTCATAGGCGTTTTCCGCCGCCGTGTAGGAGTCGGCAAGGAGAATGGCATGCCGTGCGGCCCACAGTTCGATCGCCTCCTGCACGCGGTGCGATGCCGTCGATTCGCGGGCAAAGCCGCACGCACCGGCGATCAGTTCGGCGAGAAAATCCAGCGCCTCCAACACCAGCGTCCGGACGAACGAATCGTAGACGATCGGCGTGGTGGACAGCGCGTTGGTCGAGCTGAGACGCCAATGGCGGAGATCGCTGACGGTGTACCGGCCCCTGGCCTTGCCTTCGGTGACCTCGTCAACCAGTTTCGCGACCTGCGGCCGGGCGTAGGCGATCGCCTGCTTCAGGCGTCGCACCTGCTTGTTGTAGCGCCCGACGTCCGCCAGTTCCTTGTAGGTCGGGTCGGTGCGCGGCAGGTCGGACAATGCCCCACGCAAGGTCGCGAAGAAACCCGGCACGTCTGTTCCGGGCGGCGGCTTGTCGAGCTGGGAGTGCGGGTCGATGAAGATCAGCCGGCGATCGACCTCGCGGAACGCGCTGTGGGTGCGGATCGCGTCCAGCGTCGCCTTGATCGGCTTGTTGTCGAGGATGCTCCCGTCGACCAGCACGGCATCCTCGGGATCCTTGCGCTGGTCACGATAGCCGCCAAAGTTGTGTTTGATGAATTGGGCACGGGTCGGCCATGGCCGGTGGCGCGCGGCCAGCAGGTCGTCCACTTCGCGAATCCGGGCCGGCGGAAACGCCCCGGGATACGATGCGGATGCGCGTGCGGCGAACGCGAGCGACGGGACATTGTCGAGATCGAAGTCGCTGCGCAGGTGCCCGCTTTTTTCATGATAGAGCTGAAAGTGGAATGGACGCCTGTGCTCGCGCTCGGTGAGCACGGGCGGGTCATGGATGAAGATCGCGCGATCGAGGCCGCGGAAATCCGTCGCCGTGACCAGCAGGTCGAGCCGCGTGCCGGGAGGCAGCAGCGATTCGCCGGCTGCACCGGCACGTTCCATGGCCGTGAGGCCGTCGAGGATCAGGCTGGCGAGGCGGCAGCCGTCAAGCGGCGGCTTGAACCACCGCGAACGGAGGAACATCGACGCCCGTTCCTGCATTTCGCGATCGATGGGTCCGATGATGAGGCCTTCGCGTTTCAACCGGGACAGCAGGGGCCGGACGAAGGGCCAGAAAAACCATTTGCTCCAGCGCCTGGCCCTGGCGTCGGCGTGCAGCAATTGTCCGATATCTGCGTCGGCCAGCCACATGTCCGTCAACGGCGCCAGGCTGAGATCGTGCGCGAGCGCCCTGCCCAGCGCAACGCCATTCATCGCACCGGCCGAGGCCCCGGACACCACGTCGACGATCACCTGCAAATCGAGTTGCTTGCCGACCGTTTCGAGGAACTGCAGATAAACGTCGCCCGTCGAGTGTTCCGGCTCGTCGGGATAGTGGTCGTGCATGGAGGCGGGGCCGTCGTGCCGGCGATACCATTTCGACGCGCGCACGAGGTTGAGGATTTCGCGGTTGATGCCATGCTGGTAGACGGCCAGCGACACGCCGCCGAAGAATACGATTGCCAGCCGTAATTCTTTCTGTTTCATGGCCGAGGTCTGCGCAACGCATGAGAGATGGCACGTTCATTGTATTCCCATGGGTTCCAGGCCGCAAAAAAAAACGGCGCCCTTGCGGACGCCGTCTTGTGAGCCTGTTACAGACGAATCAGTCTTCGATGATCGGTTGCCCGACCATCGCATCCACCCGCTCGCGCAACTGTTTGCCCGGTTTGAAGTGGGGCACCCGTTTTTCGGGCACCATCACTTTGTCGCCGGACTTCGGGTTGCGGCCGATACGGGGCGGCCGGCTGTTCAGGGCAAAGCTGCCGAAACCCCGGATCTCGATGCGCTGGCCGCTCGCGAGAGCGCCCGTCATCGCATCGAGGATGGTCTTGACGGCGAACTCGGCGTCTTTTGCCACCAGCTGAGAATAGCGCTCGGCCAGGCGGTTGATCAGCTCGGACTTGGTCATCTGCTCATTCTCAGGTGATTAACCTTTGTTATCGAACTTGGCCTTCAGCAGGGCGCCCAGCGAGGTGGTGCCGGTTGCTGCGCTGTTGTCCGAAGCCAGCTTCTGCATGGCTTCCTGGGTCTCGGCGTTGTCCTTGGCCTTGATCGACAGCTGGATGCTGCGTGCCTTGCGGTCGATGTTGATGACCAGGGCTTCGACCTTGTCGCCCACTTTCAGGTGGGTGCCGGCATCTTCCACGCGGTCGCGCGAGATTTCCGAAGCGCGCAGGTAGCCTTCGACTTCGTCGTTCAGGGCGATCACGGCGCCTTTCGGCTCGACCGACTTCACGGTGCCGGTGACCAGGGTGCCCTTGTCATTCAGCGAAGCGAAGTTGTTGAACGGGTCGCCTTCCAGCTGCTTGACGCCCAGCGAGACACGCTCGCGCTCGACGTCGATCGCCAGAACGACGGCTTCCAGCTCGTCGCCCTTCTTGAAGCGGCGGACAGCTTCTTCGCCCGGCTCGGTCCACGACAGGTCGGACAGGTGCACCAGGCCGTCGATGTTGCCCGGCAGGCCGATGAACACGCCGAAGTCGGTGATCGACTTGATCAGGCCCTTGACCTTGTCGCCCTTCTTGTGGGTCATGCCGAAGTCGTCCCACGGATTCGCCTTGCACTGCTTCATGCCCAGCGAGATACGACGACGCTCTTCGTCGATTTCCAGGACCATGACTTCGACTTCGTCGCCCAGCTGGACAACCTTGTTCGGCGCCACGTTCTTGTTGGTCCAGTCCATTTCCGAGACGTGCACCAGGCCTTCGATGCCCTGCTCGACTTCCACGAACGCACCGTAGTCGGTCAGGTTCGTGACCTTGCCGAACAGGCGGGTGCCTTGCGGGTAGCGACGCGACAGGCCGGTCCACGGATCGTCGCCCAGTTGCTTGACGCCCAGCGAGACGCGGTTCTTTTCCTGATCGTACTTGAGGACCTTAGCGGTGATCTCTTGACCAACCGACAGGACTTCCGACGGGTGACGCACACGGCGCCATGCCAGGTCGGTGATGTGCAGCAGGCCGTCGATGCCGCCCAGGTCGACGAACGCGCCGTAGTCGGTGATGTTCTTGACGACGCCGGTGACGACGGTGCCTTCCTTCAGCGTTTCCATCAGCTTCGCACGCTCTTCGCCCATCGATGCTTCGATGACGGCGCGACGCGACAGCACGACGTTGTTACGCTTGCGGTCCAGCTTGATGACCTTGAATTCCAGGGTCTTGCCTTCGAACGGGGTCGTGTCCTTGACCGGACGGGTGTCGACCAGCGAACCCGGCAGGAATGCGCGGATGCCGTTGGTCAGGACGGTCAGGCCGCCCTTGACTTTGCCGTTCACGGTACCGGTGACGATCTCGCCCGATTCCATTGCTTTTTCCAGAGCCAGCCACGATGCCAGGCGCTTGGCCTTGTCGCGCGACAGGATGGTATCGCCGAAACCGTTTTCCAGCGATTCGATGGCCACGGAAACGAAGTCACCCACGTTGACTTCCAGTTCGCCCTGGTCATTCTTGAATTCTTCGATGGGGATGAAAGCTTCCGATTTCAGGCCGGCGTTGACGATCACGAAGTTGTGATCCAGACGCACGACTTCGGCGGAGATGACTTCGCCCGAACGCATGTCTTGACGCGCCAGCGACTCTTCGAAGAGTGCTGCGAAGCTTTCCATACCGGTATCTTGATTTGCTGCAGTAGCCATAAGTTTTGAGATGTTAGCCAGCAGATCGGCTATATGCGATCTGAACTGGGTCAAGTTGAACCACACCCGGGACATCCCGGGCACCAAAAAACGCCGCTCTCACGGCAGTTCCTACGCCTTCAG
Source organism: Massilia sp. CT11-137 (assembly GCF_047302885.1). Taxonomy (NCBI): domain Bacteria; kingdom Pseudomonadati; phylum Pseudomonadota; class Betaproteobacteria; order Burkholderiales; family Oxalobacteraceae; genus Massilia; species Massilia sp. CT11-137. The sequence continues at coordinate 1,495,149 of NZ_JBKYMP010000002.1, read as the reverse complement.
GAACGAATTCTTGTTCAGGGATGCGCGTACCAGGCCAGTACCTGTTCGACGGCTTCGTCCGCCGTCATCTGCGAGGTATCGAGGATGTGCGCCCCTTCCGCCGGCACCAGCGGGGCCACGGCGCGCTGGGTATCGCGCGCGTCGCGGGCCTGCAAATCCGCCAGCAGATCGTCCATATTAGCAGAAAACCCTTTGTCAATCAATTGCTTATACCGGCGTTGCGCACGTGCCTCAACACTTGCGGTCAGGAACACCTTCAGCTGGGCGCCGGGAAAGATCACCGTGCCCATGTCGCGGCCGTCGGCCACGAGCCCGGGCGTTTCGCGGAAGCTCAGTTGCAAGCCATACAACGCCTGGCGCACGGCCGGCAGCGCGGCGATCTTCGACGCGGTATTGCCGACTTCTTCCTGGCGGATGGCGTTGCTCACCTCTTCCGTGCCGAGATAGATGTGGCCGGCGTTGAAGCGGACGGGCAGGTGTTCGGCGACCTTGGCGAGCGCGTGCTCGTCGCGCAGGTCGGTGCCGCGGCGCAGCGCGGACAATGCGGTCAGGCGGTACAGGGCGCCGGAATCCAGCAGGTGGAAGCCCAGGCGGTCGGCGACCTTGTGGGCAACCGTGCCCTTGCCCGAGGCGGTCGGGCCGTCAATCGTAATGACGGGAATATTCGAGTTCGGCATGTGAATTTGTTACCAAAATGCCGACGGGATGCTCGCATGATGGCGGGCACGGGGTGCCCACCCTACGGCAATCGTCGGACGTAGGGTGGGCACCCCGTGCCCACCGAAAATCAAACCATCAGGATACGGTGTCCTGGGCGATTCCGGAAAACGTTTCGAAATAATCCGGGAACGTCTTGGCCACGCACTTCGGATCGTTAATGCGCATCGCGTTGCCGCGGCGCGCGGCGCCATCCAGCGACGCCAGCGAGAAACACATCGCCATCCGGTGGTCGTCATAGGTGTCGATCGTCGCATGCGACAGCGTGTCGGGCGGCGTCACGCGGATGTAGTCCGGGCCCTCCTCCACCGTCGCGCCGACCTTGCGCAGTTCCGTCGCCATCGCGGCCAGGCGGTCGGTTTCCTTCACGCGCCAGCTGGCGATGTTGCGCAGCGTGCTCGTGCCGTCCGCGTACAGTGCGGCGACGGCGATCGTCATCGCGGCGTCCGGGATGTGGTTGAAGTCGGCGTCGATCGCTTTCAGCACGCCGTTCGACTTCGCCTCGATCCAGTTGTCGCCCTTCGTGATCGTCGCGCCCATCTGCTCCAGCGCGTCGGCGAAGCGCACGTCGCCCTGGATGGAATCCTTGCCCACGCCTTCCACGCGCACCGGACCGCCGGCGATGGCGCCCGCGGCCAGGAAGTACGACGCCGACGACGCATCTCCCTCGACGTGGATGCTGCCCGGACTCTGGTAGATCTGGCCCGGCTGCACGGTGAACGACGCCCATCCGTCCTGGCCGACCGTCACGCCGAAGCGGCGCATCAGGTTCAGCGTGATCTCGATGTACGGCTTCGAAATGAGCTCGCCCACCACGTCGATCGTGACCGGCTTGTCAACCGCCATCAGCGGCGCGGCCATCAGGAGGGCCGTCAGGAACTGGCTCGACACGTTGCCGCGCACGGCGATGCGGTCCGGCTGGACCTTGCCCGCGCGGATGTGCAGCGGCGGGTAGCCCGGATTGCCGGTGTAGTCGATGCTGGCGCCGACCGCATTCAGCGCGTCGACCAGGTCGCCGATCGGACGTTCGTGCATGCGCTCGACGCCGTGCAGCGTGTAATCGCCGCCGATCACGGCCAGCGCCGCCGTCAGCGGACGGATCGCGGTGCCCGCATTCCCCATGAAGAGGTCGGCCTGGCCGACGGGCAGCTTGCCGCCGGCGCCGTGGACGACGTGCGTGCGCTCGTCGACTTCTTCCCACCGGATGCCGAGCTTCCTGAGGGCGTCCAGCATGACGGACGTGTCGTCCGATGCGAGCAGGTCGTGGATGGTCGTCGTGCCTTCGGACAGTGCGGCCAGCAGCAACGTGCGGTTCGAGATGCTCTTCGAGCCGGGCAGGCGTACGGTGCCCTGCACGCGCATCACGGGTTCGAGGTCGATGTGCTGGGGATAGATTTTAGCTTGTGTCATTTTCCAGATTCCTGATCGGGCGCCGGCGGTTTTTCCGCGGCTTCGATCGCTTCGGTCCACGCGCGGCGGGCGCGCTGGGCGTTGGCGTAGGTCGCCTCCAGCGCGGGTCCGTCACTGGCGGCGAGCCGCGCGCGAAGGTGTGTCAATTGAGCGAGATAGGCGTCCAGTTCGCCGAGCAGCGCGTCGCGGTTCGCGAGGCTGATGTCGCGCCACATTTCCGGCGACGAGCCCGCGATGCGGGTGAAGTCGCGGAAGCCGCTGGCGGCATACTGGAACAGCAGGTCCGCGTGCGGCTTGTTGGCGATGTCGTCGACAAGCGCGTACGCGAGGAGGTGCGGCAGGTGGCTGACGGCGGCGAACACCTTGTCGTGTTCCTGCGGCGTGAGCATGTGGATGATGGCGCCGCACGTGCGCCACGCGGCGGCCACTTTCTCGACGGCTTGCGGGGCATTTTCCGGCAGCGGCGCGAGCACGGCCTTCTTGCCGCGGTACAGGTCGGGGATCGCCGCGTCCGGACCGTTCGATTCACGGCCGGCGATCGGGTGGCCCGGCACGAACTGGTGGACGCGATCGCCCAGCGCGGCACGCGCGGCCGCCACGACGTCGGACTTGGTGCTGCCCGCGTCCGTGACGATCGTCTGCGGCTCCAGGTGCGGCAGCAGCGATGCGAGGATGGTCCCCGTCTGCGCGACGGGCGCCGCCAGCAGCACGAGGTCCGCACCGCGCAGCGCGACTTCTGGCGATGCCGCCGCTTCGTCGATGATCCCGAGTTCGCGCGCACGCGCCAGCGCCTGCGCGGAGCGTCCCAGGCCCACGATATGGCCCGCGGCGCCGGCCGCCTTCAGGCCCAGCGCGAACGAGCCGCCGATCAAGCCGACGCCGACGATGACGACTTTCGTGAACATCAACCGAGGGCCTTCTTCAGCGCTTCGACGAACTTCGCATTCTCTTCCGGCAGGCCGATCGAGATGCGCAGCCATTGCGGCAGGCCGTACGCGCCGACCGGACGCACGATCACGCCCTGCTTCAGCAATGCCACGTTCACGCGCGCACCGGCACCGTCGTCGTCGCCCACTTTCACGAGCACGAAGTTGCCGTACGACGGGACGTATTCCAGGCCGAGTTCTTCGAACGCCTTCGTCAGCTGCTGGTAGCCGGCGCGGTTGTTCTCGGCACCCTTGCGCAGGAATTCCTTGTCGTTCAGCGCCGCGATGGCGGCGGCCTGCGCGAGCGAGTTCACGTTGAACGGCTGGCGGATGCGGTTCATCAGGTCCGTCACGGCCGGCTGGGCGATGGCGAAACCGACGCGCAGGCCCGCGAGGCCATACGCTTTCGAGAACGTGCGCGAGACGATGAGGTTCGGGTATTTGCGGACCCACTGCGTCGATTCGAACTGGTCCTTCTGCTCGAGGTATTCGTTATAGGCCTCGTCCAGCACGACGACGACGGACGCCGGCACCTTGGCCAGGAACGCTTCGATCTCCGGTGCGGAGATGAACGTGCCGGTCGGGTTGTTCGGGTTGGCGATGTAGACGAGACGCGTGTCGGCATCGATGGCGGCGGCCATCGCGTCGAGGTCGTGTCCGTAGTTTTTCGCCGGGACGACGATGCCGCGCGCGCCGACGCCCTGCGTGGCCAGCGCGTACACGGCGAACGAGTACTGCGCATAGACGACGGCCTGGCCCTTCTGCACGAACGCGTGCGCCGCGATCTCGAGGATGTCGTTGGAGCCGTTGCCGAGCGTGATCCAGTCGGCCGGCACGTCGTAGCGCTTGGCCAACGCGGCCTTCAACTCGAAGCCGTTGGCGTCCGGGTAACGGCCGAGTTCAGTGGCGGCAGCAAGCATCGCGGCCTTGGCCGATTCGGGAACGCCGAACGGGTTTTCGTTGGACGCCAGCTTGACGATATTGGCTTCATCGAGGCCGAACTCGCGGGCGACTTCGGAAATGGGTTTGCCGGCCTGGTAAGGGGCGATGGCGCGGACGTAATCGGGACCGAATTGCGACATGGGATTCTCTTGGCTGTAGTGGTGTGATTCAGAGGCCGACGGGATAGGATCCCAATACCTTGAAGAAGGCGGCGTTGTCCTTGAGTTCTTCGAGCGCGCGGCCGACGGCGGCATCGGCGATGTGGCCTTCGACGTCGACGTAGAAGTAGTACTCCCACGTGCCGATGCGCGCGGGACGCGATTCGAAACGCGTCATCGACACGCCGTGCTTCGCGAGCGGCGCGAGCAGGCCGTAGACGGCGCCGGCCTTGTTCGGCACGGCCAGCACGATCGACGTGCGGTCCTTGCCCGACGGGCCCGTGGCCTGGCTGCCGATGATCAGGAAGCGCGTGCGGTTGTGCGGGTCGTCCTGGATGTGCGCCTGCACGACGCCCAGCTTGTACTGTTCTCCCGCCATCTCGCTCGCGATCGCGGCGATCGCCGGATCCTGGCTCGCCAGCACGGCCGCTTCCGCGTTCGACGCGACGGCGCGGCGCTCGATGCCGGGGTGGTGCAGGTTGAGCCAGACCTGGCACTGGGCCAGCGCCTGCGAATGCGCGCACACGACCTTCACGCCGTCCATGCTGCCCGTCTTCGTCATGAGGCTGTGGTGCACGGGGATCGACACTTCGCCGCTGATGATCGTCGTGGTCGCGAGCATCAGGTCGAGCGTGCGGTTGATGGCGCCCTCGGACGAGTTCTCGACCGGGACGACGCCATAGTCGGCGGTGCCGGCCTCGGTGGCGCGGAACACTTCGTCGATCGACACGCACGGCAGGCCTTCGACGGCGCTGCCGAACTGCTGGAACACGGCCTGTTCGCTGAACGTGCCGGTGGGGCCGAGGAACGCGACCGTCACGCGCTTTTCCAGCGCGCGGCAGGACGACATGATCTCGCGGAAGATGGTCTGCACGTCCTGGTTCTTCAGCGGACCGGGGTTGCGCTCGGCGACGCCGCGCAGCACCTGCGCTTCGCGCTCGGGGCGGAACACGGGGGCGTTCGTCTCGGCCTTCACGTGGCCGACTTCCTGCGCGACCCTGCCGCGGCGTGAAAGGAGTTCGAGGATTTGCGCGTCGATCGCATCGATCTGTTCGCGCAGGGGTTTGAGTTTGTCTGTCATTGTCTGCTCTTGATGTGCCGTTCGCACCTTGGGTCCGTTGGGTGGGCACCCCTGTGCCCACGCGTCACGTATGCGTGACACGAACATCCGCGTGGGCACGGGGTGCCCACCCAACGAGAGAGGCCGGGTTATCGGCCCGCGAACTCGTTCAAATAATCGACCAGGGCTTGCACACCCTCGATCGGCATCGCGTTGTAGATCGATGCCCGCATACCGCCGACGGACTTGTGGCCCTTCAGTTGCAGCAGGCCGCGCGCTTTGGCGCCGGCCAGGAATTGTTCGTTCAACGACTCATCGCGCAGGTAGAACGGTACGTTCATGCGCGAGCGATATTCGGGCGCCACACGATTCTGGTAGAAGTCGTCGGCGTCCAGCGCCGCGTACAACAGGCGCGCTTTTTCGATGTTGCGGCGTTCCATCTCGGCCACGCCGCCCTGTTTTTTCAGGTGCGCGAACACGAGGCCCGCGATATAGATCCCGTACGTCGGCGGCGTGTTCAGCATCGACTCCGCCTCCGCCACCGCGCGCCAGTTGAACACACCCGGGCAGATCGGCAAGGCGTGGTCGAGCAGGTCCTCGCGCACGATCGTGATCGTCAGACCCGCCGGGCCGATGTTCTTTTGCGCGCCGGCGAAGATCACGCCGTACTTCGACACGTCGACCTGGCGCGACAGGATGTGCGAGGACATGTCGACGACGAGCGGCGTATCGCCTTGCACGGTCGGGACGTAACCGATCTCGACGCCGTCGATGGTCTCGTTCGTGCACAGGTGCAGGTAGGCCGCGTCGGCGCTCAGCTTCCACGTCTCCTGCGGCGGCACGGTAGTGAAGCGGCTCGCTTCGCCCGATGCGGCCACGTTCACGTTCGCGTAGCGCTTCGCTTCCTTGATCGACTTGCCGGACCACGAACCCGTGTGGACGAAATCGATGGTCGCGGGCTGGGGTTTGCGGCCCACCATGTTCAGCGGGATGATCGCGTTCTGGCCCAGGCCACCGCCCTGCAGGAACAGGACCTTGTAGTTGTCCGGGACGCCCAGCAGTTCGCGGAAGTCGGCTTCGGCCTGCTTCGCGATCGAAATGAACTCGGGGCCGCGATGGCTCATCTCCATCACGGACATGCCGCTGCCGTGCCAGTCGAGCATCTCGTCGGCCGCCTGGCGCAGCACTTCTTTCGGCAGGACGGCCGGGCCGGCGGAGAAGTTGTACACCTGGGTCATCGTCTCCTCCTTACTTGCCGACGATGCTTTGCGCGCTCTGCGCCATCATCTTCTGTACGCGCGGCATCATCACGCGGTTGCTGATCTCCATGCTGCGGGTCATCAGCGTCGGCATGTTTGCCAGCATCTTCTGGCCCAGCGGCGACGCGTAGAACGCGGACAGCTGGCGGATCTCGTCCAGCGTATAGGTCTCGGCGTACAGCGGCACCATTTCGGCCAGCATGTCGTCGACGAGGGTCGGGTCGCTGAATACGCCGTGCATCTGCGCGGTCAGCGTGGGCAGCGCTTCCTGCAGCTTCTTGTGCGCCTCGGCCTTCTTCTCCGCGGAGAGCGTGGCGTCGCTGTCGATCATCGCATTCATCGACGCGCTGATCTGGGCCGGCATCTGCTGGTCCGCCTGCTTCAGCGACGCCTGCATCACGTCGCGGATCTTCATCGACGCCAGCATCTGCTTGGTGGCGGCGACGACGGCCGGATCGGCTGACGGCACCGGCGTCGCGGCGAACGCGGCAGGAGAGCAAATGACGAGGGCGGAGGCGATGGCGACGAGAGTTTTCTTCACGGATGTCCTTGATGATGGCTGGTGCGGGGGGCTTGCAATCCCGGCATGACAATGCGGGTTCCTCGATTTTCGCACGAAACTTGCAAAAAATCCTCAACAGGTCCCATTTCGACGGCATATGACACGTCGCCCCGCGCAGGCGGGGGCCCAAGTTTTGCATCCAGGCTGCTCGAAATTGGGTTCCCGCCTGCGCGGGAACGACGGTCATCATCATGCCGAGGGCAAAAAAAGCCGCCGAGACGCGAGCGTCAGGGCGGCTTTGTCGCTGGCTATCCGGCTTATTCCGGCGCCGGCTCCAGTTCCGTTTCCTCGAGGTCGGTCTCTACCACGCGCTGCAGGCCGGACAGCCTGGTGCCGTCTTCCACCGCGATCAGGGTGACGCCCTGGGTGGCGCGGCCCATCTCGCGGATCTCGGCCACGCGGGTGCGGATCAGCACGCCGCCGGTCGTGATCAGCATGATCTCGTCCGTCTCGTCGACCAGCGTCGCGGCGACGACCTTGCCGTTACGCTCGGACGTCTGGATCGCGATCATGCCCTTCGTGCCGCGGCCGTGGCGCGTGTACTCCGTGATCGGGGTACGTTTGCCGAAGCCGTTTTCCGTCGCGGTCAGCACGGACTGCTGCTCGTTCTCGGCGACCAGCAGCGCGATCACGTTCTGGCCCTCTTCCAGGTTCATGCCGCGCACGCCGCGCGCCGTCCGGCCCATCGGACGCACGTCGTTCTCGTCGAAGCGCACGGCCTTGCCGGCGTCCGAGAACAGCATCACGTCGTGCTTGCCGTCCGTGAGCGCGGCGCCGATCAGGAAGTCGCCGTCGTCCAGGTCGACCGCGATGATGCCGGCCTTGCGCGGATTGCTGAAGTCGCGCAGCGGCGTCTTCTTGACCGTGCCGAGGCTCGTCGACATGAACACATAATGGTCTTCCGGGAACGTCGAGTTCTCGCCCGACAGCGGCAGGATCACGGTGATCTTCTCGCCATCCTGCAGCGGGAACATGTTCACGATCGGCTTGCCGCGCGAGTTGCGCGAACCCTGCGGCACCTCCCACACCTTCAGCCAGTACATCCGGCCGCGGTTGCTGAAGCACAGCATGTAGTCGTGCGTGTTCGCGATGAACAGCTGGTCGATCCAGTCCTCGTCCTTCGTCGCCATCGCCTGCTTGCCGCGGCCGCCGCGCTTCTGCGCGCGGTATTCGGAAATCGGCTGCGACTTCATGTAGCCCGTGTGCGACAGGGTCACGACCATGTCCTGCGGCGTGATCAGGTCTTCCGTTTCCAGGTCGGACGCATTGTGCTCGATGGCCGAACGGCGGGTGTCCTTGCCGTTGTCCGCGTAGTCCGATTTGATCTGCGCCATCTCGTCGACGATGATGCTCGTGACGCGCTCCGGGCGGGCCAGGATGTCGAGCAGGTCGGCGATGTGCAGCATCACTTCCTTGTACTCGTTGACGATCTTGTCCTGCTCCAGGCCGGTCAGGCGCTGCAGGCGCATCTGCAGGATTTCCTGGGCCTGCTCGTCCGACAGCTTGTAGAGGCCGTCCTGCTGCATGCCGTAGTGCTTCGGCAGGTGCTCCGGACGGAACGCCTCGATGCCGCCGGACGCGCCGAGTTCGGTGCGGCTCAGCATTTCGCGCACGAGGGACGAATCCCACGCGCGCGACATCAGTTCCGTCTTCGCGACCGGCGGCGTCGGCGCGGCCTTGATGATGGCAATGAAATCGTCGATGTTCGCCAGCGCGACCGCGAGGCCTTCCAGCATGTGGCCGCGTTCGCGTGCCTTGCGCAGCTCGAACACGGTGCGGCGCGTGACCACTTCGCGGCGGTGCGACAGGAAGCACTCCAGCATCTGCTTCAGGTTCAGCAGCTTCGGCTGGCCGTTGACGAGGGCCACCATGTTCATGCCGAACGTGTCCTGCAGCTGGGTCTGCTTGTACAGGTTGTTCAGCACGACTTCCGGCACTTCGCCGCGCTTGAGCTCGATGACGACGCGCATGCCCGACTTGTCGGACTCGTCGCGGATGTCGGAAATGCCTTCCAGCTTCTTGTCGCGCACGTTTTCGGCGATGCGCTCCAGCAGCGATTTCTTGTTGACCTGGTACGGCAGCTCGTCGACGATGATCGCGATGCGGCCGCCGTCCTTGCCGTATTCCTCGAAGTGGGTCTTGGCGCGCATCACGACGCGGCCGCGGCCCGTGCGATAGCCGTCGCGCACGCCCGAGACGCCGTAGATGATGCCGGCCGTCGGGAAGTCCGGCGCCGGGATCAGCTCGATCAGCTCGTCGATCGTGCAATCCGGGTTGCGGAGGACGTGCATCGCGCCGCTGATCACTTCGGACAGGTTGTGCGGCGGGATGTTCGTCGCCATGCCGACCGCGATACCGGACGAGCCGTTGATCAGCAGGTTCGGGATCTTCGTCGGGAGGACGGTCGGCTCTTTTTCCTTGCCGTCATAGTTCGGCTGGAAGTCGACGGTGTCCTTGTCGATGTCGGCCAGCAGCTCGTTCGAGATCTTGTCCAGGCGGCACTCGGTGTAGCGCATCGCCGCGGCGGAGTCGCCGTCGATCGAGCCGAAGTTGCCCTGCCCGTCCACGAGCGTGTAGCGCAGCGAGAAGTCCTGGGCCATGCGGACCAGGGTGTCGTAGATCGACGCGTCGCCGTGCGGGTGGTACTTACCCATCGTGTCGCCGACCACGCGCGCACACTTCAGGTAAGGACGGTTCCACACGTTGTTCATCTCGTGCATCGCGTAGAGCACGCGGCGGTGCACGGGCTTCAAGCCGTCGCGCACGTCCGGCAGAGCACGGCCCACGATCACGCTCATGGCGTAATCGAGGTAGCTCTTGCGCATCTCTTCTTCCAGGGAAATTGGAACTGTTTCTTTTGCGAATTGATCCATTGTGCGGGTCGGCGCCTTCAGGCTGATAAGTGATATTCCAAGCCCATGATTTTACCACGGCAGCCCTATCAATAACCGATTTCAACGGCAAGCGGCGCCGATAGCAAACAAGCACAATTAGCCCTTTGACACATGCTTGTCATAAACCTTCGTCAAGCTTGCGTGCGACTTCCGACACCTTGTTGCGCAGAAACAACGCGACAAATAGCATGCACGGCAATTGGTCGCCGGTCGGTCGTGCGGATGTGGCGTATGTGGCAAAATGGCCGAGACGTTAATTGCTTGTTTCACAATGCGGAACTGACGTGCTGTCTCGAGTGTTAATATTATGCTCACGTCTTATTGCCCTGGGGCAGTTTCGCCGCTAGAAGATTTTACCGAAAGGAAGAAAAAATATGAACAAATTGGCAACCCTCGTATTCGCAGCTACGGCCGCGATGGCGGGCAGCGCATCCGCGCAAAGTGCGCCTCCGTATGCGCCGCTGACCACCGATATCAAGGCGCCGACGCCGTACAGCGCTTACGTGCAGGATGCCCGTGGTGTCATCGCCCGTAATCCGTTCGGCCTGTGCTGGCGCACGGGCTACTGGACCCCGGCCGACGCGGTCCCGGGCTGCGACGCACCGCTGTGCGTGGAACCCGAGCGTCTGGAAAACGGCAAGTGCGTCGCTCCGCCGCCGCCGCCGGTCGCCGCTCCGGCACCTGCAACCCCGGCTCCGGCCCCGGCACCGGCTCCGGTCCCGACCTCGGAAAAAGTGAGCTACTCGGCTGACGCCTTCTTCGACTTCGACAAGGCCGTCCTGAAGCCGGCCGGCAAAGCGTCGCTGGACGACCTGGTCTCGAAGCTGAAAGACATCAACCTGGAAGTCATCATCGCCGTCGGCCATACCGACTCGGTCGGCACCGATGAGTACAACCAGAAGCTGTCCGTCCGCCGCGCCGAAGCCGTCAAGGCCTATCTGCAGAGCAAGGGCGTCGAATCGAACCGCGTCTACACCGAAGGCAAAGGCGAGAAGCAGCCGGTCGCCGACAACAAGACCGCCGCCGGCCGTGCGAAGAACCGCCGCGTGGAAATCGAAGTCGTCGGTACCCGCGGCAACAAGCAGTAATCTGGCTTAACGCCTGAACAACCCCGCTGCGGCGGGGTTTTTTTATGGCCCGGTTTTTTTCACGATCCCATCCGTACCGCTACCCATTTCCGCTATCATTCCGTCCTATGACTACGACGACCAATGCCGATCCCTTAGAGATCCAGAAGTTCAGTGAACTGGCCCACCGCTGGTGGGACCCGACGTCCGAATTCCGTCCGCTGCACGACATCAACCCGTTGCGCCTGGAATGGATCAACGCGCGCGTGCCGCTGGCCGGTAAAAACGTCATCGACATCGGCTGCGGCGGCGGTATCCTGGCCGAATCGATGGCACGCAAGGGCGCCAAGGTCACGGGCATCGACCTGTCGAAAAAGGCACTGAAGGTGGCCGACCTGCACAGCCTGGAATCGGGCGTGGAGGTGCGCTATAAACTGATCGCGGCCGAGGACATGGCTGCGGAAGAGCCGGGCCAGTTCGACGTCGTCACCTGCATGGAGATGCTCGAGCACGTGCCGGACCCGGCTTCCATCGTGCGCGCCGCGGCGGCGCTCGTCAAACCGGGCGGCCGCGTGTTCTTTTCCACGCTGAACCGCAATGTCAAATCGTATCTGTTCGCCGTCGTCGGCGCGGAATACGTGTTGCGCATGCTGCCGCGCGGCACCCACGATTACGCCAAATTCATCACGCCGGCCGAGTTGTCGAACTTCGTGCGCGACGCCGGCCTCATCGTCGACGGATTGAAAGGCCTGACCTACAATCCGCTGACCAAGATCTACTCGCTGAACCAGGACACCGACGTCAACTACATGGTTGCCTGCAGTAAGCCGCTCTAAGTACCGACTCATGACCTTTTCTTCTTCCCTGTCCGCGCCGCGCGCCGTCCTGTTCGACCTCGACGGCACCCTGGCCGACACCGCGCCCGACCTCGCGGCGGCCGTCAACTGGATGCGCACGGAACGCGGCCTGGAACCGACGCCGTACGCCATCCTCCGCCCGACCGCATCGGCCGGCGCCCGCGGCATGATCGGCGCCGCCTTCGGCCTGGCGCCGGGGGACGAGGGCTATGAAGAGATGCGTCTCGAATGGTTCGAACGCTACCAGTCCAACATGGCCGTGCACAGCACGCTGTTCGACGGTATCCCCGACCTGCTGGACGGCCTGACGGCGGCCGGCATGGCCTGGGGCATCGTCACCAACAAACCGGCCCGCTTCACGGACCCGCTCGTCCCGCTGATCGGCCTGGCGCACGCCGGCTGCGTGATCTCGGGCGACACGACCCCGCACGCCAAACCCCACCCCGCCCCGCTGCTGGAAGCGGCGCGCCGCCTGGACATCGACCCGACCCACTGCTGGTACGTGGGCGACGACCTGCGCGACATCGAAGCGGGCCGCGCGGCCGGCATGGTCACCGTGGCCTGCAACTGGGGCTATTGCGGTGCCGTCGATCCGGCGACGTGGGGTGCTCACTACCAGCTGGACACGCCGCGCCATTTGCTGGACACGCTGCGCGAGCTGGCGGGCGCTGCTGTAACGACTGCCTGATCCGGCGTTCATCATTGCTTCATCCTGGCCGTGCCGCCTGCCCCGGCGGCGCGGTTGTATTGTCGCGGCGCGCGTCGGTTAGTTGCAGATATCACGCTCTCGTCTTCGTCTTCGTTAGATCGCGATCCCGATCGGTCAGCTCGTCATTTACATATCTTTACGATTGATACAGGGATACGTCTATCTCTCGACAATGCCTCTGGGTAATCTACAGCCATACGACAACAACGTCTCAGGAGCATACAAAATGGAAACGATCAAGACCGCCACCTCCCGTATCCACCCGCTGGTTGCAGCTGCCGCGGTGTCCGTCATCGTCGTCAGCCTCGCTGGCACGGCCGCGATCACCGGCCTCCTGCCGAGCTCGCACAGCGCTCCCGAGGCTGCTCCGAGCCAGGTGAACCCGGCCTACGCCGCTGCGCCGACCGCCGCACCGGCCCTGCCGATGGCTGCGGATGCGACGGCACCGCAAGGCCTGCAGCCGGTCCAGGGCGCCTATGCACAGCCGGCCGTCGCCAGCGCCCAGCCGGCCCCGGCACCCACGGTGATCAAGGAAACGATCATCAAGGAAGTCCCGGCGAAACCGGCCCCGCGCCACACGACGCACCACACGAGCTACGCCCACAACGATGCGCCGTCGTATCGCGAGCCGGCACCGCGCCCGGCTCCGCAGCCGGCGCAACCGAACTACGTCGCCATCGGCACGGGCGCCGTCGTGGGCGGCCTGCTGGGCAACCAGGTGGGCAGCGGCAACGGCCGCAAACTGGCGACGGTCGCCGGCATCATCGGCGGCGGCATGCTGGGCAACCAGATCGCCAACCAGAACCAGGGCCGTTAATCCCCCGGGCCTTGATTCTCCGCACCTCGCACCCATATCGGGTGTGAGGGCACTACAGGGCTCTCCGCTCGGAGGCCGATTGCGGTACAATGAGCATTCCTATCTGGGGGCGACCTGGTTTCGACGTGGGTTGCAAAGCAGAACAGGGCATACCGAGGACTGGTTACCTCGTAAATACATCCAGAAATCAATAACTGCAAACGATAACTCGTACGCACTCGCAGCCTAATCGCTGCTAGCTCTACACCACCTCGCCTCTGGGGTGTGCCGCAAGGCAAGTAGAGTCATTTACAGAGGCTAGGACTCAACCGGGTTACCTGGTTGCTTCCGAAACTTTAGGTAACTCGCTTGGCTGCAGGGTGCACGTCCCCGTCAACCAGGTTAAATTAAAAGACAGTGCTAAGTATGTAGAACTGTCTGTAGAGTGCTTGCGGACGAGGGTTCGATTCCCTCCGCCTCCACCAAACCTTTTTTTCGGAAGTCGTCCAAGGTCTTCCGAAGTATCCGAAAAGCCGTCCACGTGACGGCTTTTTCTTTGGCTTTTCCCTCTGCACGATACCCGAATAAAGTCAACAGGTGTCGTCCAACGTTGTCCTCACGCAATCCCTACGCTGCCGAGAATTTTGGGGGTGTCATTTGTGGCATCAGGCAGATAACAACCGGGAGGGGAACCATGGCTGGGGGTATCGGGCTGTTAACGGACAAGGCGATTAAGGGCTTCATTGCGAAGTCAGAGTCGAACAAACAGAAAAAGCGGACCGATGGCGGCGGCTTGTATTTGTTCATCACGCGGGCAGGCAACCCGGTGTGGCGCATCAAGTACCACCTGGACGGCAAAGAAAAGACCTATTCGCCTGGTCCCTATCCTGACATCTCGCTGGCGACTGCGCGCGCCGAACTGGAACAGGTCAAGGCGCAGCTCCGCCAGCACAAGGATCCCGTGAGCGAGCGCCGCCTGCGCCGGGCCGAAGGCGCGGCTGCCGTGACCCAGACGTTCGGCGTCGTTGCCATCGAATGGCTCGCCAGGAAGAGGAAGGAAGGGGGTCCCCTGCACTACGTCAAGTCGGCCCGCGCGTTCGCGCGCGACGCACACGCCAGCATAAACGTACGGATCAACATCGTGCTTCTCCCGGAAAGCCTGCATCACCATCCCGCACATCGAACACGCTCTGCTAGGCAACAACGGGTTCTGTATGTCCACGACCACATCGCCCATTACGGCAACAAAGCGATCGCGGCACCATCATTGGCACCAGCACGCCCCGCGTGCCGCGAGGCGTTCTTCGAGCACCCTCGCCAACGGCGTACCGCATTGCGCCAGGATGTCGACGATGGCTTTTAGTTCCGGCCTGTCAAGCACTGTCGGCGAGACAGGCCCGTCGAGTACCGCCTTGTCGATCCAGTTGCACAGGCGCTGCGCGATCCCGTGATCGATCCAGAACTCGGCGTTCGCGCCCTGCACTCGCCACCACGCCACCACTGCACGGGCCATGAACATCAGCCGATCCGGGTGTGGCTCGACCTCCAGCAGGCCGAGGAAGGCGAAAGCGACAAACATGGATCCGGCTGCCTGCTCCGTCAATTGCGTGAGCAAGGGTAGAAGCGAGGCAGTACGCGCGGCCCCGAGGAGATGAACGTAGCAGCGCGGCCCTCGTCCGATGTTGTGCTGCCCTATGAACATCGCGGCAACCGCTCCGGCAAGATGAATTTCCGTGCTCGAGGAGCGCTTGTGCGCCAAGCGACGCCATGCCCGGGTCGCCACGAGCAGTTGCACCAGCTTCTCGCGGATCGACACGGCTGTGCTGTCCGCTACCACGGCGTCGTTCAGCCACAGCGGATCCAACGCATGCAGCACAGCCTCCACGGCATCAAGGAACCGCTCTTCCGGCAATTGAGTGAGGGGATCGAGCACATACTGTTCAATGCCCCCGTCGCCGATCGAGACCGCCGCTGCGAGCGCGGCTGTGAAATAGGCATCGTTCCATTCAAACGCCAACTCGCCAGGCTCCTCATCGGGGTCACAACCCACGCCATTGGCTCCGGCGGTCCAGGCCCAGCAATGACGCACCAACGCGCACAACAGATCAGGGCGAGCCGCACGCCAGAGTTCGCCCGCGAGCGACAACCACTGCGCCGCCGCAATCGCGTCCAGCGCGAAGACACGCGACGGTACATCGGATCGCTTATGCCGCCGCTGCAACCCGCCGCGCGTGATCCTTCGTCGCCCCTTCGGCGGGCGTGGATCGGGCAGCTCAGGCCAGCCCGGTTCTGCGCCATCGCCTGCAAGCCAGTGCAGTTCTGCCGCCACCGCGCTTTGTAGCCTCGATTGCTGGGCCTCCATGCGCGCTGTCTCTGCCGCTTGCTGGCGCGTACGATAGTCGTCGATGTTATCAAAGTCGTCGTCGTATTGCCGTACGGCATAGACGGCAGATGCCAAGCCAAGTCGAACCAGCGATCGAGTGAGTTCTGGGGGCAACGACCGCTGCGCTGCCATCTCAACGCGCAGCACCGATGCCATGGCGGTATCGCGCCTAGCCGCCAAGTTAAGGAGACTCGACAAGTCCGCACGCTCGGGATCGTTCCGATTCGCGGCCAGGAACCCTACTGCCGCGATCCCGGCCGCGTTATATCGCAATTGCTTCGGGAGCCCAGTATCGTCCGGTTTGCGCATGGCCGCCTGTGACAGTTGGGCACGCGCCCAATCACCGTGTACAGCTTTCAACTCCGGCGAACCATCGCGCATAATCAGCGCGGCCACGATGAACCGCGTGCGCTCGATCCATTCCTGTTCGTCCTCGTCCTGTTCGGTCAACAATGTTGACACATCGCGCATCGCCCAACGCACGCCTTCTTCGAGAAGCTCTGCGGCACAGCACGGTTTCGTGAGCGCTTGTAAGAGTTGCACACGAATCCCTGCCTCGACGCTGCCGCTCTGCCCTTTGCTCTGGAACTCCGCGCGCAGCCGCGCCTCTTCGGCAGGAGATACGTACTCGGCGGTCGACCTCCCTCCCTCATCCGTGCCTCGCGGCACGTAGTTCTCGGGATCGAGCTGGTTCAACGCGCTCATTGCGGCAAATCTTGGATCGGCCATGCCGCGGCTCTCGCCATCCGGTGCGCCGAAACGTGCCGCATCACCCCGCAGCGCCTCCTGCATCATTTCGCGCACATCGGCAGGCCCATATAGCCCATATTCGGTGAGCACGGCGTCAAGCGGTGTGCGGCGCGAAGGCCGATACCGCAGGCCGTCCAGCCTGACAGCACCAGCGGGCTCTGGGCGCACCCAGCCGGGGTCCGTGTCATTGCTGTTCACGATGTCGTAGGCAAACCGGTCACGATCCAAAGCCAGCAATGCGGCCGATGCTGCAAACGGCCACAAACATTCCCGCGCTTTTGACCAGTGTGACAGCATGACGTCGACCGCGACGAGTAGGTAGGCCGTTGGAGCTCCTTCGGGGCCGAGAACGTCTTCGATCACTGCAGACACGGGCTCTCCATGCTCGATACGTAGGTGCGCCCACGCTTCCAAGGCCATCAGAGCGGACGCGGCGATTTGGCTGTCCTGCGAGCGGGACCACATGTAGGACTCACACCAGGGGAAAGAGCGTCGACCGTTGAGAAACGAAACATCGATGCAGTTGTCGCCTGGATCACGGCCGCCAGAGCGTCGCCGTACAGCGTGCGCGACGACACCGCGCACCAGCCGCAGCCCCTGCTCCTTGTTCGCCTGCAGCAGAGCGAGGAACGGCGGGCGTGCCGGCGACGCGGGGAAATACTCCCGGTCCCATGTCGAAAACAAGTTCCGTATCCGCGACCGTCGGTCATCCCCTGCATCATCTCCTTCAACTAACACTTGCAGGAACAGGTCGGCCATAGCACGCGGCGCAGCGTACGGCGCGGTGCCAACGAACGACAGTAACTCTCGGAATACTATGTGTCGATGCGGATGGGTGGCTACGCCGTGCAGGTATGACTCCGCTTCGGCCGGACAGAGCTTGCACCACTGAAGGAAAGCCGTGCGAAGGTCGCTCTCCTGCGCCTTCGTCATCGCTAATCCAGACGCCTCCTTGGCGGCCATCCGCGCTTTGAAGCCTGACGCCTCCGGGTGTTTTTTCGCCTCAACCTCGACCAACCAGGCGTACAGGCGCGCTACCAGCAGAGGCGACAACGCGTCTTTGCCCGCAAACGCGCTGCACCAGCGGTTATAGAGGTCGACGAACTGCGGCACGGCAGCGTGAGGCAGGCGTTCCCCGATTGCGAACGACCAGACAATCAAGTTGACCCACGCCGGACCGCGCGGCGCGACAAAGTTATCGGTAAGCTTGCTCGTGTCGGCGCCAAGCGCCGCCCAGAGTGGCGCAGCTGGTTTGGAATCGATGGTGATGGCCGCCCGGACCAGATCGGCAAGCAACTCGGCGTTGTTCGTAACGAGTACTGGCAGACACCGATTTAGTGCCTCGTCCGCCCGCTCCGTGCGCGCGAGGGCCAGTAGTACGGCGCGACGCCACGAGCCATGCGCGCCGGGCGCGCTCACCCGATCCAGGAGTTCCTTCCATCCCAAAACGTCGCTGTCGCCCTCCGCGTATAACCGCGCGGTGAACTCCACGCCGCGCACCAGACGTACCGGCGCTGGTGCTTCCAACGCCAACTCAGTGAAGTACTTTGGATCTTCATACAGGAGGCATCCGATCGCCCAGTCGCGAAGCACGTCGTGCGAGGGCTCGGCGCGAACGGAACTTAGTGGACGCAGCGAGCCACTCTCGGTCAGAGCAGTGATCGCCCTCGCTGGCAAGATGTCAGTGTCCATTGGAGCGGCCGAGGCCAGCGAATGCACCGCCAACGACCGAAGCACCCGGCACCGCTCTAGTTGAGCTGCCGCATCTGTCGCATCTGCAGCGTCCCCTTTCGACCACCAATGCCACGCCATCTGCGCTTCGCTGAACGGCGCTGCGACGTCTGCCGCCACACCTCGCGCCAGCCGATGTAGCCGGTACAGATTGCGCACCAGTTTCTCGGCAGGATGTCCGGGCCGCAGCAGCGCAGCGAGCGCAGAGTTCGCATCCCGCAGGTGAGCCACCTCGTCGTCGCCGAGCTCCTCGATAACCAGCGGCGGTGCATGGCCAAGATCCTGCAGCGCTTGAGCAGGCAACCACGCGCGCGCGTCGGAATCAAAGTCCAAGCGTGCGGTGACCACGACACTGAATCCACGCACCTGCGCCGCCGCACGGATCAAATCCGCGACCGTGACTCGCTGACCGAGATCGTCAAACCGATCGATGCCGTCGATGAACAGCGTGCCGCCACCGTCGCCCGCCAAGTCGGTCAGGAACTGGCGGGCCGACACCTCACAGCCGAGCTGTGCCGCAAACGCGCCCCAGCCACCACCGGGAACGTGGTGCGGTGCGATGACGACGACGCGGGACTCGCCGCCAATGCGCCCTGCGAGGTCCTTCAGCACCCCTGACTTGCCTACGCCACCGGCACCGCGAATCTCGAGGTATCTGCCCTGCTCAAGGGCCGAGAGAGCTGCGGCAACACGACCGCCACGGTCAAGCGTCACGCCATGCACGCTGGTGCGAATGGTGGTCAGCACGCCCTCCGCGAGCTCGGCCAGCCGCTCGCGCGCGACATGTAATCGCTGGTCCCCCGCGAGCCGGTAACTGCGCTCGCCTGTAAGTCGCTCACGCAACGCCGTGGCGTCCAAATCACCGCCAGCAGCATTAACCTGAAATGCGATCTGCTGCAGCGAGTCCCACAGTGCGCCCGCTCGCCCTGCGTCCTGCGGCGCAAGTTGCAGCGCGCAACGCTCGCGGGCGTACTGCGAGCAGACCGAGCCCGGCTGCTCGAAGTCAAAGGCAAGCACCTGGAAGCGAGACAGCAGCCGCAGCACGGACGCGTCGTCGTGCTCCGCGCCAGCTGTGCGCATGTGACCACGGAAGGCTGCGACGAACTCGCGCATCGCCTGGTGCGCGGCACCTGGCTGGTTCAGCCGACCGAAGAAGCCTTCCGCGTCCTTGTATTCGCGCGACCACTTCAGCACCTCCTGGATGTGCTGCTCGATCTTGGTGCTGGTGCGTGCAATCGCCACCGCAAGCTCATAGCGCGACGTTGCCGCGAATTCGGGCTTGGCCGCAGCCCTGCAGGCCAGCGCGACCACGTCCGCGAAAATCTTGTCGCTCGCTGTGAAGTCGATCGTGCGCTTCGCCTGCAGTTCGAGCGTGGCGGGCTGGCCTTGGCGGTCGTGTCCGGTGACGATGACGTCGTCCATTGGGTTGTTAAGGCTGGCCCGTTGGAACGCCACGCGCGTAACCACGACGCCCGGAAGCCCGCGCGCTTCCCCGCCCGACAGCAGCGGCAGCAGGTACTGCGCGCCGACATGCCCCTCTAGCAGAGCACCGGAAGGCCCAGTTGCTGCCGGACTGGCAACGACGGGCGCATCATCGGCGCGGCGGGGTGTCCGCTTACGCCTGGCCCCAGTTGCTCCTGACTTCTCGGCGGCGGTTCTCTTGCTCTTGGGGGCGGGCTTCGAGGACTTGGTCACGGGCATCGCAATGTTCGTGTGTCATTATTATGTCGCTCGCCAACAGTGTCAGGTTCATTTGGCGCGCACCAGTTTACTTTTGGCAATTGTAGCGTCGATGGCGTCACGTGAGCACGATACTGTTCCCGTCATGGGGTACAGTGGCCGGTCGCGCTGCTTGGCGCGATGATCGTCGTGGCCGACCGACAGGCCGAGCTAGTCGATCTTGGTGGTATTTTTGGCGGTATCTTGAACATCGTTGTACCGACTTACCCCCTTGTTTTCATAGACGCTGCCGCGCCACGGTTCGGTAGACTCCGCCTCCACCGGTATTCAAATAAAAGCCCCGCCGGCGCAAGCCGGTGGGGCTTTTGTTCTATGCGATACCGGCTCCTCACGCCTCCGCAGTTTCCGCATTGCGCATCAGCCAGTGATAACGGAATGCGTCGGCGATACTCGCACATAAGGCCTCGTCATCCCAAGGCTTCGTGTGGAACCGGAATACGGCGCCGCTATTGGTCGCTTCGATGATCGCGTCGACCGCCGTGTAGCCCGACAACATGATCCGGATAACCTTCGGGTGAATCTGCTTGACGCGCGACAGGAATTCGATACCCATCATGCCGGGCATGCGCTGGTCGGAGATGACGACCTGGACGTCGTTCAAGGCAAGCAGGCTCAAACCTTCCTCTCCGCTTGCCGCGTGCAGTACCCGATAGCCCTGGCGGCGCAGAAGCCGGCGCAATGCCGCGCTGACGCCAGGGTCGTCGTCAACGAGCAGCAGCGTCCGCACCTGTTCGTCAGGACACGCCACCGGCAGCGCCCGCTCCTCGCGCAGCAACTGCTCGAATGCCGCGGCCGGAACCGGACGGCTGAAATAATAGCCCTGGATCTGGTCGCAACGGTACGTGGTCAGATAGCTGAGCTGTTCCTGGGTTTCCACGCCTTCCGCGATGACTTGCAATTGCAGGCTTTGGGCAAGCGAAATGATGGACCGCGCGATCGCCGCCGCGTCCGGATCGGTGGTAATGTCCCTGACGAACGACTTGTCGATCTTCAGCACATCGATCGGGAAGCGCTTCAGGTACGACAGGCTGGAGTAGCCGGTGCCGAAGTCGTCCAGCGACAGTTGTACGCCGAGCCCCTTGAGCGTATTCATGGTGGCGAGTGCGTGGTCGATGTCGGTCATGACCAGGCCTTCCGTCAGCTCGATGTCCAGGTAGCGTGCCGCGAGCCCTGATTCCGCCAGGACCCCTGTCACGACCTCGATCAGATCCGGCTGGTAGAATTGCTTGCCCGACAGGTTGACGCCCACGCGCAGGCCCTCCCAGCCGGCATCATGCCAACGCCTGGCGTCCGCGCACGCGGTCCGCAATACCCACGTGCCGATCGGGACGATGAGCCCGGTTTGTTCCGCCAGGTCGATGAACCGGTCGGGCGACATCATGCCGAGTTCGGGATGCGCCCAGCGCAGCAGCGCTTCCACGCCAACGATCCGACCGGTGCGCACGTCGACTTGTGGCTGGTAATGCAACAGCAATTCGCCCCGCTGGACGGCATGCCGCAGGTCGCCCTCGAGCCGCAGGCGTTCCATCGCGCGCGCTTTCATCGACGCCGTATAAAACTGCAGCTCGCCACCGCCTGCTTCCTTGGCACGCTGCATCGCGATGTGGGCATTCTTGATCAAGGCGTTCGCCGTGTCGCCGTCGGCCGGAAATACCGACAACCCGGACGTGCAGCTCAGGAAATGCTCGTGCTCCCCGACCTTGATCGGATCGCGCAGCGCGGCCATGACGCGCTGGACGGTATTGATCGCGGCGTGCTCGTCGGGTGTATCGGCGAGCACCAGCACAAATTCATCGCCACCGGTGCGCGCGGCCGTATCGTTCGGCCCCAGTGCCGTTCTCAGGCGCGCCGCTGTCTCTTGCAGGACCAGGTCGCCGGCTTCGTGGCCCAGCGTTTCGTTGACCAGGGCGAAGCGGTCGAGATCGATACAGACAAGCCAGGCCTGTTCGCCCCGGCTCAGGGCCCGTGCCATCGTTTGACTTGTCCTATCGCAAAGCAGATTACGGTTGGCAAGTCCCGTCAGGGTGTCGTAATTCGACTGATATGCAAGCTGGTCCTCGCTGGCGCGTGCCTTGCGTTCAATGTGAAGTCGTTCGACCGCGATGCTGACCGTGTGGGCGCACAGGCCAAGGATCTCCATTTCGCCCTGATCGGGCACGCGTCCGGCTTCGGTGAACACCGCGAGTGTACCGAGCAGCCGGTCCTGCCCGGAGCGAATGCCATACCACCAGCAGGCACGATCCGCATGCAGTGCGGCCGCATCGTGCGCGCCAGTCCAGCCCGGATCTTCCCCCACGTCGGCAACGAAGACCGGCCCGGCTTGCAGCCGTGCGCGTCGGTCCGGTGGCAATACCTCATCGACGTCGAATTCGTTCAGGATGCCTCGTAGCGAAGCCGGAAGACTTGGCGCGACAACGTGTTCGAAGGCGGCGCCGTCCGCACCCAGCAACATCACGGCACAGTGCATTGCATTTCCGGACGACTCGACAATGTGCGTGGCAAGTTCCAGGAGCTCCGGCAACGGCGCCCCCAGTGCCATCCGTTCCAGCAATTTCATCTGCTCGTTCTTGAACTTCTGCAGACGCCGGCTCGCGCTGATGTCGCGGCAATATACGGCAAGCCCTTCCGATGAAGGATAGGCACGAACCTTGAACCAGCGATTCAGCGGCGGGAAGTAAATATCGAATTCGACCGTGCAATGTTCATGCATGGCCCTTCGAAATTCGGTATCGGCGATGCCGCCGACGAGCGCCGGATATTCCTGCCATAACATTCGTCCAAGCAATTGCTGGCGATCACGCTGAAGCAGGCGCTCGGTTTCCTTATTGACGTACGTAAATCTCCAGTCCAGATCGACTGTGAGGAATGCCTCCGTGATGCTTTCGAGCGTGGTGCCGAGCCGGTGTGCGAGCCTGCGGATTTCGTCGTTCGCCAACCGCGTGTCATGGTTGTCGGTGGTGGTGCCGTACCATTTTACGATCGTACCGTGTTCGTCCCGGATCGGTATGGCACGCACCTGATGCCAGCGATAGCTCTGGTCGGCGCTGCGAAACACGCGGTATTCGGTCTCGAAGATGGCGCCCGAGACGAGCGACGCCTCCCAGATGCGCAGCGTCGGCGCAACGTCGTCCGGGTGCAGTATCGTGACCCAGTTGTCGGCATCGATCTTCTCGACCAGTCCCGTGTAGGCATGCACCCAACTGTTGGCGTAATCGATCGCACCATCAGGGTCGGCAGTCCATACGATTTGCGGCATCGCATCGGCAAGCTGGTGAAAACGCTGTTCGCTTTGAAACAGGGCCTGCGCGGCGTGCATCTGCTCCATCTGAAGGAGCGTCTCTTCCCGCAGCTTACGATCGGTCAAGTCAGTATGGGTCCCGATCACCCGCGCCGCCTGTCCGCCCGCATCGGTACCGACGGCCATGCCGCGACTGAAGATCCAGCGCCAGCTACCATCCTTCGCCCGCATGCGGTATTCCATCGCGTAGGTCGGCACCAGCCCGGCCACCAACCTCGCCGTGGCGTCGAGAACCCGTCCACGGTCCTCCGGGTGGATCAGGCTTTCCCATTGTTTCCCGGTCCGGATCTCGGCGTCACCATAGCCGAGCATCTCGCGCCAGCGGTGTGAAAAGTACACCGTATCGGTCCGGCCGTCCCAATCCCAGACACCATCGCCCGCGCCTTCGAGCGCATATTTCCAGCGAAACTCGCTCTCCTCGAGCGCGGCCCGGGCGCGGGCACGGTCGCGCATTCCGGACAACACGCTGTAACCGATCAGGACAATCAGGATGGACAGCCCACAGGCGCCGCCCAACACCAGGTTCCGCTGCCGGACATACGATTCGAGGATTTCATCGCGGCTACGGCCGACCGCCACGGCCAAGGCCTTCTTCGGCAATACACGCCAGGCATAGAGTCGAACGACACCGTCGATCTGCGAGGCGCGTGAATACATCAGTGTTTCCGTGCCCATCACGCCGAAGTCCGGCATGGTCCTCAGTACGTTGCGCGGCTCGGACGACACCGCCGGCTCGCGCGCGACAATTGTACCGTCAGAGCGAACCAGGGCGACTGTCCCGTGCGCGCCAAGTTGCAGCTTCCCCGAAAACCGGGTGAAGTACTCCGGTGCCACCGACAACACGATCACGCCTGCGAAACGCTTCCCGCCGGCCAGCAATGGACGGGTGAACTGGATACTTCCCCGTCCCGACACCCGGCCCTTCACCGGGCGGCTGACGAACAGCTTGTCGATCCCGGCCAGATGGGTGCGAAAGTGCTCGCGGTCGCTCAAATCGAGCCGCGGCGCCGAGCGGTCCACGCTCGAATATGCCAGGTGCCCTGTGGCGTCGATGATACTTACTTGAAATGCCACGGGTTTTTCGAGAATCGCCTGACGCTTGCGCACGTGGTCATCAAACCTGTCCGGGTCGTCGAGCCATCGTTCGCGCAGGTCGATCGCCGCCAGGTCGATCATGTTGATGGAAGAATTGACTTCTTCAGCGAACAGACGCGCAATGTTATTGCTGTCCTTGGCGGCCTCGGCCAAGGTTTTCTCATAGGTGCCGTGTAACGACGCGATCACGACGGCCCACAGGCAAGGCAAGATAACTGCCGCAATGAGGGCGAGCTGTCCAGGCAACGGAAGTCGGGAAAAAACCTGCAATGGCAGGCCGATCGATTTGGAGCTCACTCAGCGACCTTCTTATCCGGAAGGGCATCGCCGGCGCAACGACCGCGCGATACCGTTAGATAGCCTTTGATTGGACCGGCGCTATCCAGGACGGCGGCGGCGCAGTCCAGTCACGGACATCTTGCATGGCATTTCCGACCACGTCATATCGTCAACAACAGCACATTGCCCGCCAAAACCACGGCTTACATTTTACATAGATTCCCACGGGAAACATAAATGCCTTTCCACGAAGAAGAAAAAATGTCGCATTTATGCTCAATATTATTCTTGCAAAGGATGAAACCGCTGGGGAGACACCCGCTCCACTCAGACGAGCTCGCGATAAAAAAACGTCGTATCGCACAGCCCGCCTTCCGGCAGCAACGCAAAGCCGGGCACGACACCCAACCGCGTCCACCCCATGCGCGCGTACAGGCGCTCCGCCTCGGCGCTGGCCGTATCCAGCACCAGCAGCGTCTTGCCGAGCGACCGCGCTTCCCGCTCCGCCGCATCCATCAGCGCCGCGCCGACGCCCTGCTTGCGCGCCCGCCGCATGACGAGCATCTTGCACAGGTCCGCCCGATGCGGCTGGTTGTCCGGCATCGCCAGCACGAGGTGGACGGTGCCCACGATGCCGTGCTCGTCCTCGGCGACGAGCAGCGCGCGCCGGCCAGACTCGACGTCGGCCGCGAGCCCGCGCCACCAGCCGAGCGCCTGCCCCAGCGTGTATGGCTGCATGAACCCGACGGACGCTCCACCCTCGACACAGTCGAAGAGAACGGCCGCCAGGCCTTCGATGTCGGGATCGGTCAGCGAATGGATACGGCGTACGCGGCAACTCATGATCAGCTCCTGCCAAGCGTGGTAAGGACGACGGCGTAGCGCGCCGGCACGTCCCCGGGGTTGTGGAAGGAATTCGGTGCGTCGAGGGGAATGACGAGGCAGTCGCCCGTCTCCAGCAGCCAGGATTCGCTGCCGTACGTGATCTGCATGCGGCCTTCGAGGATCCAGATCTGTTGCAGCACGGCGGGCGTGCGGGGACCGGCCTCGTACGTCACGCGCGTCCGCGGCGGAAACTCCACGTCGACGATGCGTGTCGGCGACTGGAATCCTTCGGGCGATACATTGCGGCGCAGATAGCCGGAATGCGGATCCCGCCACGTGACCTGGTCGGCATGGCGTGAGACAGGCTCGGCTTTGCGCGCCGGGTCGTCGAACAGCGATGCGAGCGGCACGCCGAGGCCGGCCGCGAGCTTGTCGAGCACGACGGCCGTCGGGCTCGTCTCGCCCCGCTCGATCAACGACAGCATCGAACGGCTCACGCCGCACTGGGTCGACAAGGCATCGAGCGACAGGCCGCGCTCGCTGCGGAGGAGGCGCACCTGCTGGGCGATGCGTTCGTTAACGGTAGAGTCATCTTTCATAGTGGATGTATTCTCCAATATGAAAGATAAGACGTCAACTATTCTGGATTAGTTCTCCAGTTTATTGGATACATCGACTACGACGTCGGCCCAGGGTCCGTCCCTGGCGCCACGAGCAATTCCTTCAACAACATGTCGTTGAAGGCGGGCAGATCATCCGGCTTGCGGCTCGTAACCAGCCGGGCATCCAGCACGACTTCCTCATCCGACCACTCGGCGCCTGCATTCATCAGGTCGCGCTTCAGGCTGGGCCAGCTGGTGAGATGCTTGCCGGTGGCGATGCCCGCGTCGATCAGCGTCCACGGACCGTGGCAGATGGCCGCGACCATCTTGTCCTCGGCATCGAAGTCGCGGATGAAATCGATGGCTTCCTTGCTGAGGCGCAGTTGATCCGGATTGGCGACGCCGCCCGGCAGCACGAGCCCGTCGAAGTCCGCCGGTTTCGCGTCGCGCACGTTCATCTCGACCTTGAAGCGGTCGGCCGGCTGCATGTGATTAAAACCCTGCACTTCGTCGCCGGCGGCCTTCGGCGACAGCAACACGACGGTGGCGCCCTGCTCTTCCAGGAAAGAGCGCGGGCTCGTGTACTCGATCTGTTCCACGCCATCCGTCATGAGCATGGCGACGCGCTTGCCTTGCAAAGGCTTGTTGGCAACTTGTTCCATATAAACTCCTTTTGGTCGAACGTATGAGGACGATCGACCATTCTAGGCAGGGCTGGCGGGGCGCGTCGCACGCGGCGAATCAGGCGGACAGCGCCTGCCACACCATCCATGCGTTGGCGGAGGAAATCACGACGAACAGGAACCACGACAGCACCGTGGTCCACCACTTGTTGCCGAACTGCCCCATCAGGTCGCGGCGGCCCGTCAGGCGGATCAGCGGGTACATGGCGAACGGCAGCTGCAGGCTCAGCACGACCTGGCTGCCGACGAGCATCTTGCCGATGGCGTGGTCGCCCAGCGTGAGCACGCCGATCATCGCCGGCCCCAGCGCCAGGCCGCGCGTGATCAGGCGGCGCTGCCAGCAGGGAATCCTGAGTTTCAGGAAGCCTTCCATGATGACCTGGCCGGCGATGGTGCCGGTGAACGTCGAGCTCTGGCCGGACGCCAGCAGCGCCAGGCCGAACAGGATCGCCGCGGCCGCCGTGCCGGCGACGGGGGCCAGCAGGTAATAGGCCTGGTCGATGTCCATCACATTGCCGCCGCCCGGTTTATGGAACGCGGCCGCGGCCAGCACGAGGATGGCGCCGTTGATGAACAGCGCCAGCAGCAGCGACACGACCGTGTCGATGCGCGACAGCTTGATCGCTTCGGCCAGGTGGGCGCCGTCCTGGTTGAGGTCGTGGCGCAGGACGCGCGTCTGCACGACGGACGAGTGCAGGTACAGGTTGTGCGGCATGACGGTGGCGCCGAGGATGCCGATGGCGAGGTACAGCGCGTCGCGCTGGCCCACCTTTTCCAGCGACGGCACGAGGCCCGCCAGGACGGCGCGCGGGTCCGGGTCGACGAGGAACAGCTCCGTGAACAGGCAGATGGCGATCGTCGCGATGAGGCCCAGCACGATGGCTTCCAGTTGACGGAAGCCCTTCCCTTTCAGGCCCAGCACGATGATGGTGTCGAGGGCAGTCAGTGCCACGCCGACGGGCAGCGACACGCCCAGCAGCAGATGGAACGCGAGCGCGCAGCCGAGCACTTCAGCCAGGTCGCACGCGATGATCGACAGTTCGGCGAACGCCCACAAGCCTTTCGCGTGCACCGGCGAATATTGTTCGCGGCAATGTACGGCGAGATCCTTGCCCGTGACGATGCCGAGCCGCATGCTCAGGCATTGCAGCACGATGGCCGCCAGGCTGGACAGAACGACGACGAACAGCAGGTCGTAGCCGAATTGCGAGCCGCCTTGGATGGCGGTCGCCCAGTTGCCCGGGTCCATGTAGCCGACCGACACCAGCAGGCCGGGGCCCGCATAGCGCAGGATCTTTTTCCACAGCGGATCGTTCTCGGGCACGCTGACGGTGCCGGAGACTTCCGATGGGCAGAACGGTGCGGTGGCGTTGGTCGGTAGTTTGAGCATAGCGGGCAAGATAGCACGGTGAGTCTGGCGCACACCGTGTCCCGCCGCGCCCGCCATAAGGCCGGTGCCCGCAGGCGGCCGGACCTTCAGTCGATGCCGAGCACGCGCATGCGGGCGCGCAGGCGGCGGATCTCGTCGGCCATGTCGACCACGAGCGCGGCGAGGTCCTCGTTGGCGTCGAAGTCGCGTTCGACGCGCAGCAGGCGCCGGGCCCGTGCCAGGTCGCCGCTGCGGAAACGCCAGCTCGTCACCTGCACGCTGGTCTCGCCGCCCAGCACGCCCGCCTGCACGTGGCGCACGACCCAGTCGGTCTCCACGTTGCAGGCGCGCGCCAGTTCGTCGAGCGTCAGCGCCACGTCGTCCAGCAGCACGCCGGTGAGAATATCGTCATGCATCGTTCAGGCTCCTATGCGTTCGCGTGGATTGAAGGCAAGGTCGCGCGCCATCGCCTCGTACAGCTCGCGCGCACGGTCGCTGGTGGCGGGCGGCAGCACCACGTTCAGCATCAGGTACAGATCGCCCGGCGTCCTGGCCGGAATGCCGCGTCCTTTCAAACGCAGCTTGCGTCCGCTCTGCGACCCCGGCGGCACCGTCACCTCGACCGTGCCGGACGGCGTGGGCACCGAGATGCTCGCACCGAGCGCCGCTTCCCACGGCGCCACCGGCACGTCCTGGTACACGTGTGTCCCTTCGACGCGATAGCGCGGGTCGGGGTTCAGCTGGATTTCCAGATACAGGTCGCCGGCCGGCCCGCCGCCGAATCCCGGATGCCCCTGCCCCCGCATGCGCAGCTGCTGGCCCGGCGTGACGCCTTTCGGGATGTTCACGCTGAGGGTCTTGTCCTGCATCGTCGTGCGGCCCTGTGCATCGTGCTGCGGAACGCGCAGGCTGACCGTGCGCGTGGCGCCCTGGTAGGCGTCGCGCAGGTCGATGGAAATCGCCGCATGGATGTCCTCGCCGGGCATCTGGAACCCGCCGCCGCCCGCGTGCGCGCCCCCGCCCGCGCGCGAGCGCCGGCCCACGTGGGCGAACAGGTCGTTGAAGAAATCGTCCCCGCCGGCACCGCCGAAATCGAACTGCGTGCCCCAGTCCGGCGGCGGCTGGAAGCCCTGGCCGGGACGGTGCCCGCGGCCCAGTTCGTCGTAGGCCGCACGCTTTTCGGCGTCGCCCAGCACGTCGTAGGCCTCGTTGATTTCCTTGGTCTTCGCGTCCGCGTCCTTGTGCTTGCTGACGTCGGGGTGGTACTGCCGCACCAGCTTGCGGTAAGCCTTCTTGATGTCGTCCTGGGTCGCCGTTTTCTCGACACCAAGCGTCTGGTAATAGTCCTTGTATTCCACGAGCTTGCTCCTGGATCGGTTGGATAGTTGAATGTCCCGTAAGTTGTGGCGGGGGGCTTGCTTTTCAACTACGCCTCTTCCTGGCGCGGGATGACAAGAAGCTCGGTATCCCGGCATGCCTCCCTTAAAAATCAGTTTTTGAAATGTGGCTCTCCACCTTAACCACACGATCGCTCAACAGTGCTTGAATATGCACTTTAGTGACGAATCTTGTCGTGCCTTTTCGATCCGCGCTCACGATGATCGATTTTGCACTTCCGTCGTAGCAACACGGTGTATCGGTCTCGGGCGGACAAATAAAACCCAGTTCCTCCAAGGCTTTGCGGCGGTCGACCTGATTCACGACTCGAGGAGAATTGACCAGATTGCCTATCGAATGATCCACGGCCACCTCACCCAAAAAAAGCGAATGTTTTAGTTGTGCCGCGACTTCACTACCCAATAAATCAATGACGCATGCTTGATGCATGCCTCATCACGTCCCTCTGGCCGTGCTTAGCATTTCAACCAGTATCCGGCCAAAAACGGCAGTGCTAGATTCCTCGTGTTGCCGTTCGTCCAACAAGGAGAGAGTCATGGTGAGCAAATGGGTCAAGCGCACGAGCATCGCATTGGCGGCACTCGCCCTGCTGGGGGTCGCCACGGCTGGCGTCGGCAAGGTGCTGGGGGAACGCAAGATGGCGCGCAGCATCGCGTTGCAGGCGCGTCCGCTCGACGTCGTACCCGACGTCGCCCGCGTCGACCACGGCCGCTACCTGTACAACACGCGCGGCTGCGCCGAGTGCCATGGCGCGGACGGCGCCGGCAGGACGGTCGTGCGCGACGGCGCCATGCTCGTCGTCGCCCCCAACATCACGGCGGGCCCGAACGGCACCACGGCACGCTACCGCGTGATCGACTGGGTGCGCACCGTGCGCCATGGCGTCAAGCCGAACGGCAATCCCGTCATGATCATGCCCAGCGAGGATTACAGCCGCCTCAGCGACGAAGACATGGCCGCCCTCGTCGCCTTCCTGGAACAGATGCGGCCCGTGTCCGGCGCGAAGGCCGTCATCGACGTGCCGGTGCCCGTGAAGGCGCTGTACGCGTTCGGCGTGATCAAGGATGCGTCCGAAAAGATCGACCACGCCCTCGCGCCGCCGCAGGCCGTGCCGGCCGCCGTCACGCCGGCGTATGGCGCCTATGTCGCCGCCACGTGCACCGGCTGCCACGGCGCGGACCTGGCCGGCGGCCGCGTCCCCGGCGCCCCGCCGTCCTGGCCGCCCGCCGCGCGGCTGGCACCCGGCAAGGGCAGCGCGATGAACCGCTATCCGACGGCGGACGCGTTCATGGCCATGCTGCGGACGGGCCACCGGCCGGACGGCAGCGCGATCAGTCCCGTGATGCCGTTTGGGTCGTTCCGGCAGATGAACGAGACGGACATGCGGGCGCTGTATGCCTACCTGAAATCGGTACCGGGGACGACCCTGGCGCAGCGCTAGTTGTCGTTCCCGCCCATGCTGAGCAACAAAATTCTGTACATGTTAGTCAGTGCAACCTGAGCCGACTTCGGAAACTCAGCTTGGATTCCCGCCTGCGCGGGAATGACGGGTTGGAAGTAAAATGATCGGTTTCCCCAGCAAACCGATCCATGACGTCCAACCTGTCCAGCGCCGGCGCCCTTGCACCGCATCCCGTCCGCACCGAGATCGCCACCTTGTGGCGGCTCTCGTGGCCCATGCTCGTGGGCCAGCTCGCGACCGTCGGCATGGGCGTGGCGGACGTCGCCATGACGGGCCACGTCAGCGCTGAAGAGCTCGCCGCAGTGTCGCTCGGCACGTCCGTGTGGTCGATCATCCTCGTCACCGTCATGGGCATCATGATGGCCGTGAACTCGGTCGTCTCGCACGAGATGGGCGCCGCCCGCTTCGACCGCATTTCCCACTCCGTGCGCGAATCGCTGTGGATGGGTCTCGGCGTCGGCGTCGCGGGCTGTCTCGCGGCAAACCTGTGCACGCTCGTGTTCGATCACATCGGCCTGGACCAGGCCGTCGCGGACCGCGCCTCAAGCTTCCTGCACATCATCAGCCTCGGCATGCCCGCGTTCGCCTGCTACCGCGCGCTGTACGGCTATACGACGAGCATCAACCAGACCAAGCCGATCATGATCATCGCGCTCTGCGGCCTCCTGTACAACATCGGCATGAACTGGCTGTTCATCTTCGGCGAGTTCGGCTTGCCGAAACTGGGCGCGCTGGGCTGTGCCGTGTCGACGGCCAGCGGCATGTGGCTGATGCTGGGCGCGATGGTCGTGTGGATCAGGTTGTCCAGCGCGTACCGGCAGACGTATCCGTTCGCGCACTGGGAAGGCCCGAACTGGAAAGAGATCGGCAGCATGCTGCGCCTGGGCCTGCCGATCGGCGTCACGCACTTCGCCGAGGTCAGCGCGTTCGGCATCATCAGCCTGCTCGTGGCGCGCTTCGGCGTGATCGAGGTGTCGGCGCACCAGATCGCGCTGAACTTCGTGTCGCTCGTGTTCATGGTGCCGCTGAGCTTCGGCATCGGCGCGCTCACGCGCGTGGGCCAGGCGATGGGTGAAGGCAATCCGGTGCGCGCGCGTTTCGTCGCCTGGGTGGGTACGGGCATGTGCATCGCGTTCGGCCTGATGTCGGCCATCGGCATCGCCCTCTTCCGCTGGCAGATCGCGGCGATGTACACGTCCGACGCGGCCGTCCAGGCCACGTGCGTGATGCTGCTGCTGTTCGCCGCGCTGTTCCAGCTGTCCGATTCCACGCAGGTCGCGGCCGCCTCGGCCATCCGCGGCTACAAGGTGACGCGCTCGCCGATGGTGATCCAGATGATCGCGTTCTGGGGCGTGGCCCTGCCCGTCGGCTGGATCCTGGGCCTCGCGCCGGACTGGTTCCCGTGGTCGCCGGGCAAGCCGATGGCCGCGACCGGCTTCTGGATCGGCCTCGTGCTGGGCCTGACCGTGGCCGCCGTGTTGCTGGCATGGTCGCTGAATCAACTTTCCAAGCTGCGCATCCGCGACCACGCATAAACTCGGGGTCATAAATTCGGGGTCAGAGCACTTTTTTGTGCACAATCCTTGAAGCAAGCTTTAATGGTGGCCCAAGCCCGCTTGCACTTCCTGTTGCAAGCGCCGGGTGTCCTCGCAGCGATTTTGTCCAGCGACACATTGATCGAAAATGTGCTCTGACCCCGAATCTAAAGCAAAAAAAAGCCGATGGACGGGGAATCCATCGGCGTAACCCTAGGAGAGAGTTTCATCCTATTGTCGGCATTGGGGTGCCGACGAAATGATCATAGTGCATTGCAGCAGATGCAAACATTACAGTTCGTCCATCATCCCTTCCTTCCCGCCCGCCGTCTTTACAGCGTTTCGCGGACGACTCTGGTATCGTTCCGCCGTTGCACAAGAATAATTTCTTAATTCTTTACCCAAGAGCCCCCATGCGCCTTTTTCTCTGCCTTTTAGCCGCATTGTCGGTCGTTCCCGCATCGGCGGAACGGCTGACGCTGGACCGTATCCACGCCGACCCGGCGTTGGCCGGTCCAGGCGTCCGCAGCCTGCGCGTCTCGCCCGACGGCGAACGCGTGACCTTCCTGCGCGGACGCACCGACAACCAGTTCCAGCTGGACCTGTGGGAATTCAACATGAAGGACAAGACCACGCACCGCCTGGTCGACTCCAAGCAGCTGGTCCCGAACGAAAACCTGTCGCTGGAAGAAAAGGCAAGGCGCGAGCGTGCCCGCACGGCCAGCCTGTCCGGCATCCTGAGCTATAGCTGGTCGCCGGACGGCAAGCAGCTGCTCGTGCCGATCGCGGGCGACCTGTACCTCGTCGACGTGAACCGGCCGGAAGGCGCACGCAAGGTCGCGTCCGGCAATGTCGGCGATCCGAAGATTTCGCCGAAGGGCCGCTACGTCTCGTACGTGCGCGACCAGAACCTGTTCGTCATCGACCTCACGACGGGCCAGGAGCGCCAGCTGACGACGGACGGCAAGGACACCGTGCACAACGGCGAAGCGGAATTCGTCGCGCAGGAAGAGATGGACCAGCACACGGGCTATTACTGGGCCCCGGACGATTCGGCCATCGCCTACCGCCGCTACGACGAGGCGCAGGTGCCCGTCGCGCGCCGCTTCGAGATCTTCGCGGACCGCACGGAAGTCATCGACCAGCGCTACCCCGCCGCCGGCGCGAAGAACGTCGAGATCGACCTGATGATCGTGAACCCGGCGACGGGCGCGCAGAAGAAGGTCGACCTCGGTCCCGAGAATGACATCTACCTCGTGCGCGCCGACTGGAGCGCGGATGCCAGGACCCTCGTCTACCAGCGCCAGTCGCGCGACCAGAAGCGTCTCGATCTCGTCGCCGTCGACGCGGCCACGCTGACCCAGCGCCCGCTGCTGACGGAAACGTCGAAAACCTGGGTCAGCATCCACGACGACCTGCGCTTCCTCGGCCGCCAGAAGGCCTTCATCTGGGCCTCCGAGCGCAGCGGCCGCAAGCACCTGTACCTGTACGACCTGTCGGGCAAGCTGCTGCACCCGATCTCGAGCGGCGAATGGGGCGTCGACAACATCCTCGCCGTCGACGAGCAGGCCGGCAAGGTCTATATCGCGTCGAACAAGGATGCCGTCATCGACAAGCAGACGTATGTGCTGAACCTCGACGGCAGCAATGCGAACAAGCCGGTCCGCCTGACGAAGCAGGACGGCTGGCACGAAGACGTGTTCGCCCGCAATGGCAAGATTTTCGTGGACACGTTCTCCGATCCGGACACGCCGCCGCAAGTGTCGATCCGCCGCGCGGACGGCAGCATGGTCGAGTGGCTCGAACACAACGAGCTGAACGCCCAGCACCCGTACGCGAACTACGCGAAGGATCACCTGCCAACGGAATACGGCAGCATCAAGGCGCACGACGGCCAGACACTGTACTACTCGATGATCAAGCCGGCCAACTTCGACGCCACGAAGCGCTACCCGGTCTTCCTGTTCACGTACGGCGGCCCGCATTCGCAGCGCGTCACGCGCCAGTGGGGCAACCTGTTCAACCAGTACATGGCCCAGCAGGGCTTCGTCGTGTTCGTGCTGGACAACCGCGGTTCGTCGCGCCGCGAGCGCGCGTTCACCGACGTCATCTACGGCAACCTCGGCGCGCATGAAGTCGAAGACCAGCTGACGGGCATCGACTGGCTGGCGCAACAACGCTTCGTCGATCCGAAGCGCGTGGGCGTGTTCGGCTGGAGCTATGGCGGCTTCATGACCCTGCGCCTGCTGGAGGCTGGCTCGGACAAGATCGCGATGGGCGTGTCGGTGGCGCCCGTGACGGACTGGGCGCTGTACGACACGCACTACACCGAGCAGTTCGTGGGCGCGACGCCGCAGGCGGATCCGGCCGCGTACGAGCGCAGCGGCGTGTTCGCGCACCTGGACGGCCTGAAGTCGCCGCTGCTGCTGGTACACGGCATGGCCGACGACAACGTGCTGTTCACGAACTCGACACGCCTGATCGACGCGCTCGTCAACCGCAACGTGCGCTTCGAGTTGATGACGTATCCGGGTGCCAAGCACGGCATTTCGTCGCGCGCGGGGCAACGTCACGTGTATGGCCTGATCGAGGCGTTCTTCAAGAAGAACCTGGGCGGGACCGCGCCGAAGTAAGATTCGTTTCCCAATAAAAAAATCGGTCGCAAGTGCGGCCGATTTTTCTTGGCGCCAGCTTATTTGGTGGCGTCGTGGATTTTTTCCTTCAGGTCGCCCAGCTTTTCCTGGGTCTTGCCTTCGACCTGGTTCTGCAAGCCTTTCACCTGCTGCTCCGGGCTGCCGACGATCTTGCCGGCCTCCTCCTGGATCTTGCCGCCGATGTCTTGCAGTTTGCCGTTGATCTGGTCCGAATTCATGGTGTTCTCCTTTCGTTCAAAGTTCGACACCATCGTAGCGCCCGCGCCCGTATGGCTCAGTTAGCGCACGCACATTGCCACGCGCGCGACGGCCCCGCGGCGCCGCTGATAGCATTCTGTCATGAACGACACGTCCACCTCCCCCGCCGTCAAGCCGGCCCAGCGCAAACTGATGCGCCGCTTCGTCCTTGTCGACGGCATCGCGGTGCTGTTCCTCGCGCTCGTCGCGGCCGTCGTGCTGGCCATCGACGCGCTGCTGCTGCTCTTTGCCTGCGTCCTGTTTGCCGTGCTGTTGTACGAGCTGAGCGCGATCCTGTGCCGGCGCTTCGGCTGGAACCGCAAGCTCGCGCTCGTCGTCGTCGTGCTGGCGCTGCTGCTCATCATCGGGCTCGGCGGGTGGGCGATGGCGCCGCAGATTGCCGAACAATCGACCGAACTGGCGCAGCAGATTCCGCAATCGCTGCAGCGCCTGCGCCAGATGGTGGAGAACCAGCCGCTGCTCGCGCGCATCGCCGCCGACCTGCCGGATGCCAAGCAACTGATCGGATCGATGCAGCAGTTCGTGCCGAACGCGGGCCTGTTCTTCGGCGGCGTGCTCGGCGCGCTCGGCAACGTCGTTATCATCGTGTTCGTCGGCATTTATTTTGCGCTGTCGCCGCGCCAGTACAAGCAAGGCGTCGTGAAGCTCGTACCGCAGGGCAAGCGCGAGCGCGCCGTGCAGGTGATGGACGACATCGGCGACACGCTGGCGCGCTGGCTGATCGGCAAATCGCTGTCGATGCTGATCGTCGGCGCCGCGACGGCGGGCGGGCTCACGCTGCTGGGCGTGCCACTGGGTCTGATCCTCGGCATCATCGCCGGGCTGCTCGACTTCATTCCCTACATCGGCCCGATCATGGCGGGCGTACCGGCGGTATTGATCGCGCTGTCGATCAGTCCCGACCTGGCGCTGTACACGGTGCTGCTGTTCCTCGGCATCCAGACGGTCGAAGGCTATGTGCTGCAGCCGCTCGTCGAGGCGCGCGCGGTCGAGATTCCGCCTGCGCTCACCATCGTCATGCAGCTCGTGTTCGGCACGCTGTTCGGTTTCGCGGGCATCGCCCTGGCGACGCCGTTGACGGCCATGTTGGTGGTGCTCGTCGACAAGCTGTACGTGGAAGACATCCTCGGCGACCGGCAGGCCGAATAAGTAAAACGGCCGCACGCGGCGGCCGTTGGTCAGGTGGACAGGGTCCGCGTATCAGCGGTTGCCCTTGTTGATCGCGTCACGCAGATCACCGGCTTTTTCCTGCACCTTGCCTTCGACCTGCTTCGACAGGCCCTTGGCCTGCTGTTCGCTGCTGCCGACAGCCTTGCCGACATCCTCCTGAATCTTGCCGCCGATATCCTTGGCTTTACCTTTGATTTGGTCGTCGTTCATGTCGGAATCCTCCTTGATGAGTAAGACCGCTTGCGAATCAAGCGGGATGCATTCAGGATAATTGGATGGCGACCTTCATTCTGTACGCAAACTAACAAACCATTAACTTGCCTTGCGCCACACGCTGGCCAGCCAGGGCTGCTGCTCGCGCGGCAATCCTTCCGGACGGTAATAGTGGCGCAGCGGCACGAAGCCGGCCTCGACGACGTAGCGCTCCCAAGCGGCGTAGTCGTGGAAGCAGCCGTAGCGCGGCCCGTTCCACCCTTCTTCGTTATGGCCGCGTGGATTCGAGCTGAACAGCACGCCGCCCGGCTTCAGCGCCGCGCACAATTCCCTCAGCACCTTCGGCAGCAGCTCGCGCGGCACGTGGAACAGCGACGCGTTCGCGAAGATGCCGTCGAACATGGCGTCCGGCAAGTCCAGGTCGATGAAATTCTGGTGCCACACCTCGCCGCCGCTGTAGTCGCGCGCCATCTCGACGAATCGTTCGCTGCCGTCCAGGCCGATGGCGTGGTGACCCAGCGCCGTGAACGTCTTCAAATCACGGCCCGGCCCGCAGCCGAAGTCGAGAATGGTGTACGGGGCCGGCGCCTCGATCGAACTCAGCAGCGCATCGATGTTCTGGCTGACGTCGTGGTCGATGGTGCCGGCGAAGAACCGGCGCGCGTTGTCGTCGTAATGGTGCAGCGTGCGCCGCGTGATGTCTTCGTAGTCGTCGTCTTCGATCATAGGTGCAAAGTGATGGATGATGCGCCGGTCGACGTCGATAAATTGTTGCTTCATAAGTGCTGTCTCAAAAGCAATAACCACGCTGAAAGATGCCCGGACCATTCTAGTCCGGGGCTCTTTCCGACCGGCGCAGCTTACCCGTCAGACATAAATCGCCGGCTTACCAAACGCGTACGCGCTCGTCCGGCGGCAGGTACAGCGCCTGCCCCGGCTGCACGTCGAACGCCTTGTACCAGGCGTCCAGGTTGCGCACGGTGGCCGTGCGGTATTGCGGCGGAGCGTGGCCGTCCGTCAGGATACCGCGCCGCTCGGCCGCCTCGCGCGCCTTCGTGCGCCAGCTCTGCGCATAGCCCGTGAAGAACTGGCGGTCGCTCTCCTCCGACGCGTTCTTGCCGGCGGCGGCGCGGTAGGCATCATACGACGCTTCCAGGCCCGCCAGGTCGGCGAGGTTTTCGGACAGGGTCAGCTGGCCATTGACGGCGAGGTCCGGGTACGGTTTATAGGCGTTGTACTGCTCGACGAGCTTCCGGGACGCGGCCTTGAAGTGCTCCATGTCCTCCTTCGTCCACCAGTCGCGCAGGCGGCCCTGGGCGTCGAACTGCGAACCCTGGTCGTCGAAGCTGTGGCTGATCTCGTGGCCGATGATGGCGCCGATCGCGCCGTAGTTGACGGCATCCGGCGCCTTCGGGTCGAAGAACGGCGGCTGCAGGATCGCGGCCGGGAAGTTCAGCGCGTTCTGCAGCGGCAGGTTGACGGCATTGACGAGCTGCGGCGGCATCGACCAGTCCGTGCGGTCCGGCTTCGCATGCAGCTTCGCGAATTCCTGGTCCGTGTGGAACGCCTCGGCGCGCAGCGCGTTGCCGAACGCATCCTTGGCATCGACCTTCAGGCCAGCGTACGATTTCCACCGGTCCGGATAGCCGACGCCCACGTACAGGGTCTTCAGTTTTTCCTTCGCCTGGGCGCGGGTGGCGGGCGCCATCCAGTCGAGCTTGTCGACGCGCTTGCCGAACGCCGCGACGATGTTCGCGACCATCTTCTGCAGCTGCGCCTTGTTCTCGGCCGGGAAGTATTTGGCGACGTACAGCTTGCCGACCGCCTCGTCCATCGCCTCGTTCGTCGCACCCAGCGCCCGCTTCCAGCGCATCGATTGCTGCGGCGTGCCCGACAGCGCCTTGCCGTAGAACGCGAAGCGCTGGTCGACGAAGGCCTTCGGCAGCACGTTGGCCATGCGGTTGATGGTGTGGAAGGCGAGATAATCCTTCCAGGTCGCGAGGTCGATCTTGTCGACGAGCGCCGCCTCGCCTTTGACTGCGGACGGATGCCAGACGATGAACTTGTCCTGGCCGCCCAGGCGCGCGGCCTTGAAGAACGCATCCCAGTCCAGGCCCGGCGCGTTGGCGGCGAAGTCCTTGCGGGTCCATGTGTTGTCGGCCTTCAGCACGTCGGCCGAGTCGGCGCGGGTGCCGTGGGTGTTGGCGATGTCGACTTCGAGCGCGAAGATTTTCGCGGCGCGGGCGTCGGCGTCCGCATCGGTCGCCGCATAACCCGCCAGTTTCAGCATCGCGGCGATGTGCTTCTGGTACTGGCTGCGCAGGCCGGCCATGCGCTCGTTGTTGTCCAGATAATAGGCGCGGTCCGGCATGCCCAGGCCGCCCTGCAGCAGGTACGGCCAGTTGTGGGCCGGATCGTGCAGCCCGGGCGAGATCCAGACGCCGAAGATGTTCTCGGTCGCAAAATGCGTATTGTTCAGCGGGTCGACGTCCGCGCGCACGGACGCGCCAAGCGCGCGCATGAGGCCCGCCTTGTCCTTGATGGCGCCGACCTGCGCCAGCAGCGGCTTCAGCGGGGCGGTGCCGCGCGCCTCGATCGCGGGCTCGTCCATGTAGGCGTTGTAGTAATCGGCAACCTTGCGCGCTTCCGGTCCCGCTTTCTTGTTGGAGTCGACGCCTTCGATCAGCTTGACGATGCGCTGGTTGGTGTCTTCCGCCAGGTTGTCCATCGCGCCCCAGCGGCTGCGGTCCTCGGGGATGGTCGTTTTGGCAAGCCAATCCTTGTTGGCCCAGGCAAAGAAATCGTCGCCCGGCCGCAAGGTGGCCTGGGCCGTCCCGGCCGCATTGACGTCCTCCCTGGCCGCGGGCGGGGTCTGCCCGGATGCCGCCGCGCCCGTGGTAACGAGCGCGGTACCGCACATCGCGAGGACGATGACGGTCCTGACCGGAGTCCAGCTGATGTTCATGGTGCCTCTCCTAAAAAAATTTCAAAAAAAATCTTTCGACAACCCTAAAGTTCTCCAAAACGCTGCCGTAAAAGGCAGACAACCGGCAATCCGGCCGGAGTTTGCCTCATTGGTGGAGCGCAGTCATGACGTCCAACGAAGTCCTCGCAATGTACGAAAACATCGCCGCCCTCAGCAGCCGCATGGCTGTCGCTGCGCGCGAAGGGGATTGGGACGGCCTGGCACGCCTGGAAACGCAGTGCGCCCTGCAGTCGAGCGCGGCGAAGAGCGGCGTCCCGCCGCTGGATGGCGCCGCCCGCAAGCGCAAGATCGACCTGCTCAAGCAGATCATGGCCAACGACCGCGCCGTGCGCGACATCACCGAGCCGTGGATGGGCCAGCTGGACCGCGCACTGAGCCCGGCCCACTGATCCGCCCTACCCCGCCTGCAGCCCCTTCGACTTGCCGTCCAAGGGGCTTTTTGCTTTCTGCGCGGCCAGGATGCCATCCATGTTCCCTTCGATCCATGCGGCGAGGTCGCCAAGCTTGTGCCCGATCTGCTCGCCGAGCGGCGTCAGCCGGTATTCCACGTGAGGCGGGACGACGGGATGGGCGATGCGCTGCACGAAGCCGTCCTGC
Source organism: Massilia sp. CT11-137 (assembly GCF_047302885.1). Taxonomy (NCBI): domain Bacteria; kingdom Pseudomonadati; phylum Pseudomonadota; class Betaproteobacteria; order Burkholderiales; family Oxalobacteraceae; genus Massilia; species Massilia sp. CT11-137. The sequence goes on along the minus strand of NZ_JBKYMP010000002.1, from coordinate 1,454,764 downwards.
TCGAGCCAATACAGCGTCTGGGCCAGCATTTTTTCGCTGATGCCGCCCACCTTGCGGCGCAGTTCGCCGAAGCGGTGCGTGCCATCCGTCAACGCGACGAGCAGCAGCACGCCCCAGCGGCTCGTCACATGTTTCAGCACTTCACGCGACGGGCAGTATTCGGAGAATAAATCCGCGCGTACCAGCTCGTTCATGCCCCCTCCTCGATCGATGATCTGCCCCTATGGTAGCGATAACCCGAGCGAGAGGCCAACGCGCGCCGCGCAAACAAAAACCGCGCAGCGACGTGGGTCATCAGCGCGGTTTCCGGGAATGGGGAGCGCGACTACCAGGCATCCCCTGGCGTCGCCTCTTGCCGGTTGCCTCCGGCGTCCGTCTGCCACTGTTGGCAGCGAACCGCTTCCGGCATCAGGCGCTTCCTCAGCGATCGTCCGACCCCGCGCCACGCTATCGGTGGTGGCTGCGGCGGACCCTGATCCGTGTACTTCTGGATTGAGTATAACGCAAAATCCGCACTTGTGTAGACGACTCGAGCGAAGATTTTGAACACTACTCCAGCGTCGGCTCGGCGGTCCCGCCTGCCGCGGGCGGCGCCTTGCGGCGACGGACGGCATATGCCCCCGCCCCACCCAGCGCCAGCACGCCGATGGCGGCGCCGATCCAGCCCCACGGCAAGCGTTCGTCCGGCGGCGGCGCCTTCGGCTTGTGCGGCACGAGCGGCTTGATCGACGAGATCGGGCGCGGGCCGGCGGGTTTCGGCGGAGGCGGCGCCGGCTTGCTCTCCGGCTTGCTCTCCGGCTTGGCCTCGGGCTTCGGCGCCTCGTGCGCCTCGTGCGCCACGGCCGGTGCGGCCAGCGACACCTGCAGCTTCTTCATCCGGTCCTCGACCTGGCCGAGGCGGGAACGCAACTCGTCGTTCTTCGCGCCGAGGGCCGCGCAGGCCTGCACTTCCTCGGCCCGAGGCGCACAGGCGGGCGGCGGGACCTCCGGCCTGGCGACGGGCGCCGGCGGCGGACGGCGCATCACCGGCCTGGGCGGCGGCGTTACCGGTTTTGCGGCTTCGCGCCGGACCACCGGCGCCGCGTGCGCCACGCGGGCCCGTTCGACCTGCGCGAGCAATACCGCGTCGGGGTTGGCCGGCGGCACCGGCGCCGGCGCAGGTGCCGCCACGCGCACGGGCGCGGGCGCGGGCGGCGGCGCGGGATTCGGATCCGGCGTCAGCCACAGCGTGGCCAGGCGCACGGCACGCTGGCCCTTGTCGACGAGTTCCAGGTACAGGTGCACATGGTCCGCGTCGACGGCACGCGGCGACGTCACGTGCAGGAACTGGCGGCCGTCGCGCCGCATCACCGACAAATTCAGGCTGGACAGCACGGGCGGGACGGCGATGCCCGCACCGTTGTAGACCTCCGGGCTGGCCACGCGCACCTGCACGGGCGTGGCGGCATCGTCGAGCATCGTCAGCTCGACGTCGGCCACGAGCGGCTGGCCGATGTGCGACGACACGCGCGGGTCGCCCAGCTCGGCCGCGTGGGCGGATGCAAGCGCGGCGAGAGCGAGGCTGGAGAGAAGAAGGCGGGTGCGGCGGGCCATGGCGTGGAAAAATGGGGGCTACAACGTGGTTAACGGCCGTTGCGGTACACTCTTTAATTCCATTGTCAAACCAACAGGATGCATCCATGGAAAACCGGATTGAGAAGGACAGCTTCGGCCCGATCGACGTACCGAACGATCAGCTGTGGGGTGCGCAGACCCAGCGTTCGCTGCACCACTTCCACATTTCGAGCGAGAAGATGGCGCCGGAACTGGTCGCCGCACTGGCGCAGGTGAAGCGCGCGGCCGCCGCCGTCAACCGCTCGCTCGGCAAGCTCCCGCAAGACAAGGCCGACGCCATCATCCGCGCGGCCGACGAAGTGCTGGAAGGCCGTCATCCGTCCGAATTCCCGCTGTCCGTGTGGCAGACCGGCTCCGGCACCCAGAGCAACATGAACATGAACGAGGTGCTCGCGAACCGCGCCTCGGAACTGCTGGGCGGCGAGCGGGGCGAGGCGCGCCTGCTGCATCCGAACGACCACGTCAACATGGGCCAGTCGTCGAACGACATGTTCCCCACCGCGATGCACGTGGCGGCCGCGCTGGCCGTCGCCAGGGACGTGCTGCCGGCGCTGGCGAAGCTGCGCGGCACGCTGGAAGTGAAGTCGCGCGACTTCGCCGACATCGTCAAGATCGGCCGCACGCACCTGCAGGATGCGACGCCGCTCACCTTGGGCCAGGAATTCTCCGGCTACGTGGCGCAACTCGAATTCGCCGAGCACGCGATCAAGAACACGTTGCCGGGCCTGCTGCTGCTGGCCGCCGGCGGCACCGCGGTGGGCACGGGCCTGAACGCGCATCCGGAATTCGCCAACCGCATCGCGGCCGAGATCTCGTCGCGCACCGGCCTGCAATTCAAGTCGGCGCCGAACAAGTTCATGGCGCTGGCCGGCCATGACGCGATGGTGCTGGCGCACGGCGCGTTCAAGACGCTGGCCACGGCGCTGATGAAGATCGCCAACGATGTGCGCTGGATGGCGTCCGGCCCCCGCTCCGGCCTGGGCGAGATCACGATCCCGGAAAACGAGCCGGGCAGCTCGATCATGCCGGGCAAGGTGAACCCGACCCAGTGCGAGGCGCTGACGATGCTGTGTTGCCAGGTGTTCGGCAACGACGTCGCGATCACGGTCGGCGGCGCGCAGGGCAATTTCGAACTGAACGTGTTCAAGCCGATGATCGCCCACAACTTCCTGCAGAGCGCGCGCCTGCTGGCGGACGGCATGCGCTCGTTCGACGAGCATTGCGCGCAGGGCATCGAACCGAATCGCAAGCGCATCGGCGAGTTGATGGAGCAGTCGCTGATGCTGGTGACCGCGCTGGCCCCGCATATCGGGTATGATCGCGCCGCGCAAATCGCCAAGACGGCCCAGCACAACGGCCTGACCTTGCGCCAGGCAGCCCTGCAATCGGGCTTCGTCGACGAGACGCAGTTCGACCAGTGGATCGTGCCGATCGAGATGACGCGGCCCAGCCCGGCCTGACGGTACCGCATCGGATACATGACGTCGCCCCGCTCGCGTGGAGGCGACGTTGTTTTTTTGAAAAGTGTTTTCTAAACGAACACAACAATACGACGCCCATTTTTAACAGAGGATAAAATGCAAACAACAACTTTTGAACTGACTTCCGAGTTCATCGAGCTGAACCAGCTGCTGAAGCTGGTCGGCGTGGTGGACAGCGGCGGCGCCGGCAAGCACGTGGTGGCAAGCGGCGACGTGTCGGTCGATGGGAAGAAGGAACTGCGCAAGACGGCCAAGATCCGTGCCGGCCAGGTCGTGACGCTGGGCGATATCCGCATTCAGGTACGCTGAAATGAGCTGAGGCGCACCGCGCGCGCCCCGCGGTTGCACCCCGCGAGCCGTCCCCGACGGTAGGGTTGACGTTTGCGCGCTGACAAACTTGGGCAGTCCCCCTTCTCTATATTGAAGTCGTAACATTCGGCCCAAAGGTGAGGAAGATGGAAACCCCAGAATCAAGCCCCATGACGCAGCAGCGCTTGATCGGCGACCTGCGTCTCGTCATCGAAAACGCGGAAGAGCTGCTCAAGAATACCGATCACTACACCGGTGTCGTGTACCAGAACGCCCGCGCCAAGCTGGCCGTCGCGCTCAATGCCGCCAATGAGGAACTGGCCCGCTTCGAAGAGGACCAGTTGAACCGGATGATGGAAGCGACGCGTGCGGCCAACGAGCTGCACCACGACAGGACCGGAGAAGAACGCATCCTGCGCGCCTTCTACCACTGAGCGCGCGGCGCCACCGTCCACGGCGCCGCGTTTGCCCCGCTTTTCACTCCCGCCACCATTCCCCGATCAAGCCAGCGCCGCAGGTGCATGGCCACGTCGAAGTCCTCGTCCACATCGAATGCCGCATCGAGCGCCGCGCCGAACGATTCGCCGCGCGCCAGGCACGCCAGCGCCGCATGTTCCGCCGCGCCGATGGCTTCCACTTCCACGTCGAGCCGGGGCCGCAGCACCAGCGCGTGCGTGGGCGCCTGCAATTTATCCGGGAAGCCCGGACCGTCCGCCTGGTGCGCGCGCCACAGCGCCACCGTGGCCCACGGCGACGCATGCAGGCGCAGCGCCGGATGCAGCACGGCGCGCGCCGCTTCGAATGCGTCGGGCGCGAGGCCGGCGATGCTCGCGGGTGCCACATCCGCATCGGGCGCGTACCACGCCTCGTGCACACACCATTCGAGGCGCGCGACGTCGGGCAGGTAAGGATGATCGGCCGCCGGCGTAAAACCGGCGAGGAAGTCCGGCAGCGCGGCGCCGAAGCGATTGAGGTCCGGATCGCGCGCCGGATACGCCTGGCCGTAGACCCGGGCGAGCGCGTCGAAAAACTCCCCGCCCACGAGCTGGCGCAGCACGGGGTATGCCGACGCCAGCGCGCGCGTCCAGTGCGCGTGCAGGTTGCCCCGGTAGATGCCGACGCGACGCGGATCGCCTTTCAGCAGCGGAGACAATGCGGCGTCGTGCGTGCTGTCGAACAGCGCCGCGCCGAACGTTTGCTGGAGTGCCTCCAGGCCGGCGGCCGGCGCCGGATCGATGGGCGCGGCGGCGCTGTCGGCGCTGTCGGCGATGATGCCCTGCCCCGCCGTCGCCGCCATCGCGTCCGCCCGCGCCGCCTCGTCGAGCAGCACGTCGAGCGGCGGCAGGTCCGTGTCCCATTCGACGAGCGTGGGCACGGCGCCGAAGCGCGCCAGCGCCGCGCGGTACAGGTCCCACACGGGCGGCGCGACCCGGGCGCCGTGGTGGTCGATGAGGCCATCGGCCGTGACGAGATGGCCGCCCAGGTGGATCTCGCCCACGCAGCCGGCCGGCAGCGCGGCGATGGCGGCATGCGGATCCTCGCCGTGATTGCGCTCGTTGACGTACAGGTTGTTCACGTCCAGCAGCACGCCGCAACCCGTGCGGCGCGCGAGTTCGGCGAGGAAGTCCGCTTCGCTCATCGCGTCGCCCGCGAAGCGCACGTAGGTGGAGACGTTTTCGACGAGGATGCGCCGTGCCAGCACGTCCTGCACGCGCTGGATGCGCGCGGCGACGAGGCCGAGCGCCTCATGGTCCAGCCGCAGGGGCAGCAGGTCGTTCAGCTGGCGGTCGCGCAGCGCGCCCCAGGACAAGTGTTCGGAGACGAGGACCGGCTGGAGTGTACGCACGAGGGCGGCCACGCGGGCCAGGTGGTCATCGGAAAAGCCGTGCACGGACCCGAGGCCGAGGCCCACGCCGTGCAGGCTGACTTGATAGTCGCGGCGCACCGCGGACAGCACGCGCCAGTCGTGGCCCGCGCGCGCGAGAAAGTTTTCCGTGTGGACCTCGACCCAGCCAACGTCGGGCCGGCGGTCGAGGAAATCGCGGTAATGCGGCGCGCGCAGACCGATGCCGGCGGCCATGGTCGTGCTTATTTACCCGGCTTCGGCGGATTGAGTTTGCCGCCGGCTTTTTCGCAGGTGCCCTTCGGGACGAATTTCCATTCGCCCGGGTCCTTGTCGGCCGTCGCCATGCCGGCGCAACCGTGGGTCGCGGTGCCGCAATCGTTCTGGCCGGCCTTGGCGACGCCGTAGCATTTTTCTTCGTTGCCGGATTGCGCATCCATCTGGCCGCCGGCCGTGGCCTGGGTGGCGCAGACGCTCGCGAGCGCGGCGGCGATCAGGGCTTGTCGTTTGTTCATGAGCATTCTCCAAAAATACGCGTACGTACCGCGGGAGGCATTCTATCCCGGTCGGAACGTGCTGAGGGGAAAAGTAACCCGGCCGGGGCGGCCGTTGTCGGCTGCGCGCCGGACGTTGTCGTCGCTGGCGGCAGCCCGATGGTGGCGGCTGAGCGGATGGTATTGTGTGGCCGCCCCCGTCGCGCCGGGTACTGGGCCGATAACGCGGGCGGCGGGAATTCCGTTGACGCGCGCGCGTCAGGCCGTCGTGTTGATGTGGTTGCCCAGGTGCGGCGGCAGGTTCGACGCCGGCGCGGCGGACTGCACGGCTTCCAGCAGCTGGGTGGCTGCCGCAGCCTGGATGTCCTGCGTCTTTTTCAGCACGGCGACGGCGACGTCCTGGCGGGTGCCGGTGTCGGCGATGCTGGTGGCAAGCTTGGCGATACCTAAGGCGTCCATATGCGCTCCTGGTGGGTGTGTCGACAGTCGGGCAGCACGGCGGTCGCCCGCACTGCCGCTTATCCCCTGTTATCGACAGGGCGCGCAGGAACTTTAGGCGGGCAAACCATTAAATTGCCTGACCCAGCGCAAGACCGCGTCCGGGTCGAGCAGGTCGAGCCACGCCACGTGCGGCGCCAGCCCTTCCGGGCGCGCCATCGTGGACGCGACGGCCACGATGTGCGGGTCGCCCGGAAACATCGGCGGCTTGCCGACCTCCGGCCGGTAGACCTCCAGCTTGGGCAGCGCCTCCCATTTATAGCCTTCCACCAGGGTCAGGTCGGCCGGCGCGAGGCGTGCCAGGTGTTCGGCCAGCGACGGCTCCGCGGCGCCGCGCAGCTCGCGCATGATGGCCACGCGGTACGGCGACGCGATCATGACCTCGGCCGCGCCGGCCGCGCGCATGCGGGCGCTGTCCTTGTGCGGCGGTTCCAGCATGACGTCGTGGTGGCTGTGCTTGACGACGTTGACGCGCAGGCCGGACGCCGCCAGCCGCGCGACGAGGAGTTCCAGCAGCGTCGTCTTGCCGCTGCCCGACCAGCCGATGACGCCCAGCACGGGCCCGCGGCCGGCGAAATCAGTAGGCGACACGGTAGCGGATTCCCCGGAAGTTCATGACGGCCGCCTTGGGCAGCAGCTTTTCCAGCACGAGGCCCGGCGCGACTTCCTCGCCTTCGTGGCGCAGCGCCTTGTCGACGATCAGCAGGCGGTCGGCCGCGTTGGCGGAATACATGTAGCCGCCGAACGTGACGCGCGGGATGTCGCGCTGCTGGGCGTCGGGCAGCTGCTGCAGGAACGGCAGGCTGTCTTCCGGCGCCGCCTTCGCGACGGGCGCCGGCGCGGCCGGCACCGGAGCCGGGCGGGATGGCGCGGGCGTGGGCGCGGGTACGATTTCGCGCACGGTCACGGGCGGCGGCGCAGGCGCGCGTTCGCGCACGGTCACGGGCGTGGGCGCAGGCGCGCGTTCGCGCACGGTCACGGGCGGCGGCGCGGGCGCGCGTTCGCGCACGGTCACGGGCGGCGGCGCGGGCGGCGCGCTCACCACCAGCGGCTCCGGCGCAGGTGCTGCCGGCGCGGGCGCGCGCTGCGTGACGGTCTGCGGCGCAGGCGCCGGCGCCGGCCGCCACAGTACCAGCACCCCCGCGACGACGACGAGCGCACCGGCGCCGAGGCCGACGAGGAGCGGCTTGCGGCTCGCCCCGGCGGCCGCCGGCGCGGGCGCCGCGGCCTGCGGCGCGTGAATCGTCGGCGCGTTGCCGAGCTGGCGTTCGGCCTGGGCCTTCTTCAAAGCTTCGAGGATGTACGACATATCACTTCCCGGTGGCTGCCAGCAGGCGCGGTTCGTCGACGCCCGACAGCTGGTTCAGGCGCATGTAGGTGCGCGGACCGGCCAGGCCGTCCGCCTTCAGGTTCTGCTTGACCTGGAACGCGCGCAGCAGGCGCCGCGTGGGCTCGTCCAGGACCTGCCCGGCCGGCGGCGCGGCGCGCCGGCCGTCCAGTTCGGCGAGGCGGGCAGCGATCCAGTCGACGTCCGGCCCGCTGTCGCCCGGCCCCACCTGGTCGCGGAAACCGCGCGGCACCTTCCACAAGGTCGTGTAATCGCCATCGATGCGGGTCGCGAGCAGCCCCAGGCTCACCGTGTGGCGCCGGCCGTTGATCGCGAGCGTGGCCGTGTCGTCGTCCATGCCGGTCAGCACGGCGTAGCCCACCCGGGCGCCGTCGTGCAGGCCGACGATGGCCGGCCGGTCGAGCAGGCGCAGTTCGTACAGGCCGCCGCGGCCCTGGTAGCAGCGCAGGCCGGCGCGCGGCGCGGCGTCGCACGCGGCGGCGGCCGGCAGTTGCTGGCCCCACAGCGCGCCCAGTTCGCGCAGCGCGTCGTCCTGCGTGGACAGCGCCAGCGGCTTGGGCTGCATGCCCGCCTTCGCGGGCGCGGGCTGCGCTTTCACGGCCACGGGCGCAACCGGCGCAGGCGCCGGACGATGCGGCACCGCCTGCCACGCCGCCGCGCTGATGGCGGCGCCGGCCAGCACGCCGCCGGCCACGAGCGGCCAGCGCAGCGGCTTGCGCGGCGCGCCGCCGGCGCTCGCATCGTCGCCGGAAAATACTTCACGTGCGGCACGGCGCAGGATCGCCGGCGTGACGTCGCGGCTGTTCTCGACATAGGCGCCAAGCAGCGCGCGGTCGCACAACAGGTTGATGCGGCGCGGGACGCCGTCCGTCAGGCGGTGGATCAATGGCGCCAGCGCGGCGGGAACCGGCGTCGCCGCCTGCACGCCCGCGACGGCCAGGCGGTGCGCGACATAGGCGCTCGTCTCCTCGGCGGACAACGGACCGAGATGGTAGCGGGCGATGACGCGCTGGGCCAGCTGCTCCAGTTCCGGCCGCGCGAGCATCGTGCGCAGTTCCGGCTGGCCGATCAAGATGATCTGCAGGAGCTTGCGCTCGCTGGTCTCCAGGTTCGTCAGGAGGCGCAGCTGCTCCAGCACCTGGGCCGACAGGTTCTGCGCCTCGTCGATCACGAGCACGTTGTTGTGGCCTTGCGCGTGGCTGTCGAGCAGGTAGGCGTTGATCGCGTCCACATAGGCTTTCACCCCCGCCGCGGACGACACGGCGATGCGGAATTCGTCGCAGATCGTCTGCAGCAATTCCTCGACCGTCAGCTTCGGGTTGAAGATATAGGCCAGGCGGCAGTCGTCCGGCACCTGCTCGATGAAGCAGCGGCACACCGTCGTCTTGCCGGCGCCGATCTCGCCCGTGAGCAGCACGAAGCCCCCGCCGCTGCCTATCCCATACAGCAGGTGCGCGAGCGCCTCGCGATGGCGTTCGCTCATGAACAGGTACCGCGGATCGGGCGCGATGGAAAACGGCGCCTGTTTTAAGTGGAAGTAGTTTGTGTACATGTCAATACCAAAAGCTTACCGGCGCGGGGGCAGCGGTTTGAACTTCGCGCAGTATATTTTGCTTTTGGCATTGTAGTAAGCGATCGTGCTGCCGGGGACGGATACGCGCAAAGGGTAAGGCGACGCATCCGCCGCCAGGTGGCGCACGCCCGCCGCCTTGCGGACGGCCTGCTCCAGTTCGTCCGGCGCCACGTCGGCGACGGCGCCCACGAACACCCATTCGCTCGTGTCGTCGCTGACCATCACCTCGGTGACGGGCGCGCCCCACAGGGTCGTCTCGCCCGTGCGGAACCAGTACGCGCCGCCCTCGTGCTTGTACGCGGGCCCGAAATGGGTCTTCAGCCAGGTATAGAAATACTTGTTGTCGAGATGGTCGTGGCACAGCAGGGCCGCGCCGATGACGGGGCCGAACGTGGACGGCGGCTTGTCCTGGGTCTGCGCGTGCACGGGCCCGGCGAGCGCCAGTGCGGCAGCCAGCAGGCCTACAATTTTCCCAACCATGCGCGGTTGGCGGCGATCTTCGCCTTCACCGAGGCCGGCAGCGCCTCGTAACAGCCTGGATGCTGCTTGAGCGCGTGCTCGCGCACTTCCTTTTCCATGCCGTTGACGATGAATATATAGACGGAGGCACCTTCCGCATTCTTGCGGGTGCCCATGTAGCGAATCACGATGATCTCCTTGACGAGCACCCATTATGACATTCGCCCTCCGTTCCGGCCACGGCCGGGCACCAGGCGTGCGTCGGGATGGGGGCCGCGCAATGGCCCGGCAGGCGCCGTCGTTGCGCTCCAGCCACATCTGCAGCAGGTCGCGGTTTCATGCTGCCAAGCAATCCGTAGCTATAATTCCGGCATGACGACCGCCCTCCTCCCTCGCATCTTCGCGTGCCTGCTCGCCCTGGCGGCCGGTACGGCGCATGCCGCCACGCCGCGTCTCTGGAAAGCCTCGCATGCGGTCGAAGGCCATGGCACGACCACGCTGTACGTACTCGCCGCGACGCCCGCCGGCCTGCCGGCCGAATTCGACGCCTATTACACGCGCGCCGTGCTGCCGGCGCTGCGCGCGTCCGCCACGCTGGCGGTCGAGGGCGTCGGCGATGGCGAGGAAGGCCCCACGGCACCCGGATGCGACCTGCGCCAGCTCGACGAGCAAGGCATCGCCATGCTGAACGACGCGCGCCAGCGCATCCTCACGCTCGCGCTGCAGGCCGACATGGCCCGGCGCGACGCGCTCGACGTCAAGGCGCTCGCGAAGGCGCCCGATCCGGACACGCAGGCGCAGTCCTGGGCGCGCCTGGTCGAGATGAGCGACGAATTCACGCTGCTGCAGTTCGCGCGCATGCAGGTGGCCGCGCTCGCGTCCGCCGCGCCAGACCACAACAAAGGCGGCACCGTCGCCGAAGCCCTCGTGCGCGCACGGCCGGACCTCCCCGTGCACGACATCGATTACCGCACGGGCATGATGCACGCCTACTGCGCCGCCGGCCCGCGCCGCACGATGATGATGCTGGACGTCGTGGACAGTGCGCCGCCCTCCCCGGCGGCCACGGCGCGCCTCACGCGCGACTTCGACGCCCTGCTGCACGGCCGCGCGCCGTCCGACGGGAGTCCGCTGACCAGGCTGGCGCCGCTCGACGCGGGCCTCGTGTGTGCGCGCAACCGCGCCTGGATCGCACGCATGGCGAAGGTGGCGGACGGCCGCACGCATTTCTACGTGGTCCCCGTGCGCAACCTGTTCGCGGCGCGGCATGACGACGCGGATTGCGGCGGGCTGCTGGACGATCTCGCACAGGCTGGATTCTCGGTTACGCCGATCAAATAGCCGCCCTGAAGACCGTCGCCCCTGCGAAGGCAGCGGCCCAATGTAGCACTACCGAAAAGCACGCAACTATCCCACCTGCGCGGGAACGACGAGGTACGGGCCATCCACTCCTTGTTTTACGCAGCCTGTCCCCCGTTTTCGCGCATTCGTCGAAAGCCGGCTGCATCGGCGTTCTGCCTGCCGTATCGTGCAGTCTCCCGGCGCTGCCGCAGACAACCACGACGACACCATGAAAAACGCCCTCAAGCTCACCGTCCTGGCCGCCGCGCTCGCGGCCGGCGCCTTCGTCACGATGCCCGCCTCGTTCGCCCAGCCGCAGGAGACCGGCAATGCCACGGAACGGCGTGCCGTCACGGCATTCAGCGCGATCGAGCTGGCGGGCCCGTACCACGTCGTGATCGACGCGCAGGCGCAGCCGTCGCTGGAACTGAGCGGCGAACGCAAGCAGCTGGCCGAGATCGAGACCGTCGTGCGTGGCGACACGCTCGTCGTGCGGCCCGTGCAGCGCAACGGTTTCTTCTTCAACTTCGGCAAGCGCCGCGAGACGGTCACCGTCCGCATCGGCGCGTCTGCCCTGAAACGCCTGACGGTGGCCGGCAGCGGCGACGTCGAGATCGACCGCATCAACGCCGAGCGCTTCACATTGGCCGGCAACGGCCCGGGCGACGTCCACGCGAGCGGCACCGTGCGCCAGCTGACCGTGACGTCCAGCGGCAGCGGCGACCTCGAGCTGCAGCACCTGAAAGCCGGCGACGTCGACCTGGCGCTGAACGGTCCGGGCGACGTGGAACTGGCCGACGTGAGCGGCACGCTGTCCGTGCAGGCCGGCGGCTCCGGCGACGTGGAAGCGGACGGCCTGCGCGCGAGCAAGGTGACGGCACGCATGCGCGGGCCGGGCAACGTCAAGCTGTCGGGCAGCGCGCACGAACTGGACCTGGAGATGTCCGGCTCGGGCGATTTCGAAGGCTGCGACCTGCGCGTCGACGGCGGCGCGCGCAGCGTGCAGCGGGGACCGGGCAATGCGTGCCTCGCGGGCGCCATCCGCAAGTTCGACGGCGAAGTGGACGGCTCGGGCGAACTGGCCGTGCGCGGCCTGCAGGCCGGGACGGCGCAGCTGCGCATGAACGGGCCGGGCAACGTCGCGCTGGCCGGCACGGTGGGCGACCTGGACGTGGAACTGGCCGGCTCGGGCGATCTCGATGCGGCCGGCCTCAAGGCGGGCAAGGCGACGGTGCGTGCCCGCGGCCCCGGCGGCGTCACGCTGGCGAACGTGGGCGATACGCTGGACGCGGCCCTGTCGGGCTCCGGCGGCCTCAAGGCGAGCATGTCCGGCAAGCGCCTGCTGTTGCGCATGAACGGTCCGGGCGACGCCCGCATCGACGGCAACGTCGCGCAGGTCGACGCCCAGATCGCCGGCTCGGGCAGCCTCGATGGCCATGGCCTGACGGCCGCCCATGCGGACATCGTCGTGCACGGACCGGGCACCGCGTCGGTCAACGTCGTCTCTCAGCCCGACCGCGCGGACACGAAGACCGGCGCGCGCGGCCAGCTGCTGCTCGTCGACCGCAGCGGTTCGCACACGGCCCGGTAAGGACGTCGCCATGCTGTCCACGATGTCGCCTATACTCGCCCGCCTGAAACGCCGTCTCGTGCCGGCGCTTGCCCCCGCCGTGCGCGTGTTCCCGGACTGCTTCGCCGCCGGCGATACCGTCGTGCCGTGGGAAGACGTGAGCCGCGTGCTGGCCTATGCGAACGAGGACGGCCTGCGCATCGAGGTGCGCGCCGCGCATCTCGACGAGGCTATCGTGCTCGTCGAGACGCGGCCCGGCTTCGACGCCTTCGTGCGCATGGCCGACCGCCGCCTCACCTTCCCGCTCGCGTGGTGGGAAGCGCTGCCGCGCGCGCGCCGCGTGGTGCTGTTCGAGGCCGCGCTGCGCGAAGTCCAGCTCGACCATCCGCACGCCAGGCAACGTGCCGCCCACGGCTGAACGCCTGGTCCTTGTGCTAATGTAGCGGGCGCCACCCACGACACGCCCAAGGATATCGATGACGTCATGCCCAGTCCGCCTCGCGCCGCTCATCGGTGCGGTGGCGCTCGCCGGTTTCGCGCACGCGCAGACGGCGCCGCAGTATACGGAACTCCCGTCCGAGACCCCGGCCGAATTCAGGCCACCCGACGCCGGCTTCAACTACGTGAAGCGCACGGTCATGATCCCGATGCGCGACGGGACGAAGCTGAACACCATCATCATCGTGCCGAAGGGCGTGCACGACGCACCCATCCTGCTCACGCGCACGCCGTACGATGCGTCCAGCCTCGTGAACCACGCGGACAGCTCGGACCTGGAGACGATCCTGACGGGCTACGACAACGCGGCCGACGTCATCGCCGGGGAAGGCTATATCCGCGTCGTGCAGGACGTGCGCGGCAAGTACGGGTCCGAAGGCGACTACGTGATGAACCGCCCGCTGCATGGCCCGCTGAACCCGACGCCCGTCGACCACTCGACCGACACGTACGACACGATCGAATGGCTGACGAAGAACGTGGCGGAGACGAACGGGCGCGTGGGCATCATCGGCATTTCGTACGACGGCTTCCTGCCGCTGATGGCGCTCGTGAACCCGCACCCGGCGCTGAAGGTCGCGGTGCCGATGAATCCGATGGTGGACGGCTGGAAGGGCGACGACTGGTTCCACAACGGCGCCTTCCGGCAGATCAATATGTCGTACATGCTCGAACAGGTCGTCACGCGCGCTAACACGGCCAAGTGGCCCATCACGAACTACGACGACTACGACATGTACCTGCGCGCCGGTTCCGCGGGCGCGCTGGGCCGCGAGCGGGGCCTGGAACAGAGCGGCTTCTGGAACAAGGTCGTCGCGCATCCGGCGTACGACGCGTTCTGGCGGCAGCAGGCGATGGACGGCATCCTCGCGCGTCAGCCCGTCACGGTGCCGACGCTCCTCGTGCACAGTTACTGGGACGCGGAAGACATCTACGGCGCCATCGCCGTGTGGAAGGCCATCAAGCCGCACGACACGGAGAACAAGGTATTCCTGTCGCTGGGCCCGTGGTCGCACGGCGGCGCGATCGGCGACGGCGCCACGCTCGGCACCCTGAAATTCGGCAGCGACACGGCGCTGTACTGGCGCCAGCAGGTCTTGAAACCGTTCCTCGCGCGCTACCTGAAAGGCGATGCGAGTGTACCCGATATTCCGACGGTGACCGCGTTCGAAACGGGCACGAACAAGTGGCGCAACCTGCCCGCGTGGCCGGGCGGCGCCATCGAACCCGTCGCGCTGCGCCTGGCCGCGAACCAGAAGGCCCAGTTGGGCGGCGCGGCCGATGCGAAGGGCTACGACGAATACGTGTCCGACCCGGCCAAGCCCGTGCCGTTCCGCCAGCGTCCGATTCCGCCATACGGCTACGACGAAGCGAAGGGACAGACGTGGCCGCGCTGGCTCGTCGACGACCAGCGCGAGGCGTCGGGCCGCACGGACGTCGCGACGTTCGTGTCCGACGTCCTGACGGCGCCCGTGAAAATCAGCGGCGAGCCGGTCGCGCACCTCGTCGCGTCGACGAGCGGCACGGATTCCGACTGGGTCGTGAAGCTGATCGACGTGTACCCGGACCAGGTGGGGTCGCAGCCGGCGATGGGCGGCTACCAGCTGATGGTGGCCGGCGACATCTTCCGCGGCCGCTACCGCGAAGGCTTCGACAAGCCGAAAGCGCTGGCGCCGAACAAGGCGCTGGCGTACCGCTTCGGCCTGCCGACGGCGAACCACGTGTTCCTGCCCGGCCACCGCATCATGGTGCAGGTGCAATCGAGCTGGTTCCCGCTGTACGACCGCAATCCGCAGACGTTCGTGCCGAACATCTTCTTCGCCCAGCCGGGCGACTACCGCAAGGCCACGCAGCGCGTCTACCACAGCAGCTACGTCGAACTGCCGCTCGTGAAAGCGGCGCAATGACGGGCGGCGTGCGCACCTGGCACGGCAGCTGCCACTGCGGCGCGGTGCGCACGGAGCGCCACCTGTTCTGCGCCACGTGCGGCATCCGGCCGTTCGGCACGGGCACGTCGCCGCGCTGGGGAGACTACGTCGCGGTCAGCGTGCACTGCCTGGACGACCTGGCGGCCGACGCACGCGCGACGCTGCCCGTCACGTACCTGAACGGCCGCAATGACGACTGGGACAACCCGCCCGTCGACGTGCGTCAGTTATAATTCCATTTTTTCGAAGAAATCCTTCTGTTTACTTCGCTTTTCCAAGATGCCTCCTTGTCCTATCCTTCGCCTTGACCACGGCCGCTTGCGCCGCGATTCTTGTTATTGATGAGAGATACGACCATGAAACGCATCCTGCTTTTCCTTGCCACCAACGTCGCCATCATGCTCGTGCTTGGCATCACGGCGAGCCTGCTGGGCGTTAACCATTACCTGACGGCCAAGGGCCTGAACCTGGGCGCCCTGCTCGTCTTCGCCGGCCTGATGGGCTTCGGCGGCGCGTTCATTTCGCTGTGGCTGTCGAAGCCCATCGCAAAATGGTCGACCGGTGCGCGCGTGATCGCGCAGCCGTCCAACCCCACCGAGCGCTGGCTGCTCGACACCGTCGCGCGCCAGGCGCAGAAGGCCGGCGTCGCGATGCCGGAAGTCGCGATCTACGAAGGCGCGCCGAACGCATTCGCGACCGGCGCGACGAAGAACGCGTCGCTCGTCGCCGTGTCGACGGGCCTGCTGACGTCGATGACGCACGATGAAGTGGAAGCGGTGCTGGCGCACGAAGTGGCGCACGTCGCGAACGGCGACATGGTGACGCTCACGCTGATCCAGGGCGTCGTGAACACGTTCGTGATCTTCCTGGCGCGCGTCGTCGCATACGCCGTCGACCAGTTCCTGCGCCGCGACGGCGAGGAGCGCGGCCCCGGCATCGCGTTCACGATCACGTCCGTCGTGTGCGACCTGCTGTTCGGCCTCGTGGCCAGCATCATCGTGGCCTGGTTCTCGCGCCAGCGCGAATACCGCGCCGACCGCGGCGCCGCGCAGATCATGGGCACGCCCCGTCCGATGATCGCCGCGCTCCGTCGCCTGGGCGGCCTGGATCACGCCGACCTGCCGAAGAACCTGGCCGCGTCGGGCATCGCCGGCGGCGGCGTGCTGGCCCTGTTCAGCAGCCACCCGTCGTGCGAGGACCGCATCGCGGCCTTGCAGCAGGCATGACGGACCGGCGCGCGTCCAGGCTTCTCGTGCCGGCGCTGTTCGCGCTGGCGCTGGGCGTCCTCCTGCAGCACTTCCTCGGCGCGCTGGCCTGGGCCGGCCTGCTCGCCGTGATCACCTGGCCCGCGCACGTCCACCTGCAGCGCCGCGGCTGGCCGCCCGCCGCCAGCGCGGCCTGCCTCGTGGGCCTGCTGATCCTCGGTTTCGTCGGCCCATCCATCGTGTTGCTGAATACGCTGGGCGGCGAACTGGCCGGCGTGCAGCGCCTCCTGGCCCGCGCCAACGAGACGGGCATCCCCGTCCCCGCCTGGATCGCGCACCTGCCGATGGTGGCCGAACACGCGGTCCAGTGGTGGAACGAACACCTTGCCCTGCCCGGCGGCTTGAACCGCCTCGTCGGCAGCGCGGCCGGCGACTTCGCTCCGCACCTGACGGGCGCCGCGCGCCTGTGGGGCTCGACGATCCTCGCGAATGCGCTGTACCTGTTCCTCGCCCTGCTCACCCTGTTCGTGCTGTACCTGCACGGCCCCGCCGCCATCCGCCACGTCGACACGGCCGGCATGCGCGCGCTGCCGCGCCAGTATCCGATGCTGCGCCGCGTGTTCCCCCTGTCCGTGCGCGGCACCGCGCTGGGCCTCGTCTCCGTCGCCATCCTCGAGGGCTGCGTGCTCGGCGTCGCCTACGCCATCGCGGGCGCGCCGGCGCCGGCGCTGCTGGGCGTGCTCACGGGCTATCTCGCGCTCGTGCCGGGCGGCGCGCCGCTGTCGTTCTCGCTCGTCTCGCTGCTGCTGCTGGGCCAGGGTCATTCCGGTGCCGCGCTGGGCCTGTTCTGCTGGGGCGCGTTCGAGCTGTTCCTCGTCGATAAATTCATCCGCCCGAAGCTGATCGGCCGGCGCGTCAACCTGCCGTTCCTCGCCGTGCTGTTCGGCCTTCTCGGCGGCGTCTCGACCCTGGGCGTGCTCGGCCTGTTCGTCGGTCCGTTCCTGATGGCGATCCTGTTCGAGTGGCTGCGCGACAATACCGCTTTCAATACCAATTCGCCCTTCGACATGGATGCCTCCAGCAGAGAGGACGAGACCAATCTTGTCTCTTCCGACCGGCGCGACAATACCAATTAAATACCTGTTGACAAGCCTATCAGTGCTGCCTATAGTGCCCTGACCTTCCCGGCACAGCACTCATATGATCGACTATCTCATCGGCGTCGACGGCGGCGGCACCGGCACCCGCGTGCGCCTTGCGCGCTTTTCTCCCCACGGTGTCGTCGAACTGGCCCAGGGCGCCAGCGGCCCGTCCGGCCTCGGCCTGGGCATCGCCCGCGCCTGGGCTTCCGTCCAGGACGCAGTCGCCCAGGCCTTCGCCGCGGCCGGCATCGAACAACCTTCGCTTGACCGCATCGCCATCGGCCTGGGCCTCGCCGGCGTGCACAATCGCCAGTGGGCCCAGGCGTTCGAGCAAGCGGATCCCGGCTACGCCGCGCTGCGTCTCGAAACCGATGCTTTTTCTACCCTTTTGGGCGCGCACGGTGGCCGTCCCGGCGCCATCGTCGCCATCGGCACGGGCAGCGTCGGCGAAGTGCTGCAACCCGACGGCACGCGGCGCGAAGTGGGCGGCTGGGGCTTCCCCGCCGGCGACGAAGCGAGCGGCGGGTGGATCGGCCTCGCCGCCATCAACCATATCGAACAGGTGCTCGACGGACGCCGGCCCGGCGGCGCCTTCGCCGACGCCGTCGTCGACGCATGCGGCGGCAACCGCGCCGCGATCCAGGTCTGGCTCGGCCAGGCCACGCAGACGACGTACGCCACGCTCGCGCCCCTCGTGCTGCAGCACGCGGACGATCCGGCCGCGCGCGCCATCCTGGCGAAGGCCGGCGAGGAAGCTGCCGCCATCGCCCGCGCGCTCGACCCGGACGGGCGTCTCCCCCTCGCGCTGTGCGGCGGCCTGGGGAGCGCCCTGCGCGACTGGCTCCCGCCCGCGCTCGCGGCCCGCGCCCGCGCGCCCGAAGGCGATTCCGCACGCGGCGCACTACGGATGATCGAGCTGCACGTCGCGGCATGAAAGGGCCCACCATGCAAGGCAATATCCTGACTCCGGACGGCTGGATCCTCGGCCGCATCGTCATCGAAGACGGCACGGCGACGATCGCCGCCATCGAAGGCGACACGGCCGACCCGGCATCGAACAACGACGACTACATCCTGCCCGGCTTCATCGACCTGCACGTGCACGGGGGCGCGGGACGCGACATGATGGAAGGCGGCGACGCGCCGCACGTGATCGCCCGCCTGCACGCGCGGCACGGCACGACGAGCCTGCTGGCCACGACGATGACGGCGCCGCTGGACGATATCGACCGGGCGCTCACCGCCATCGGCACTGCGTGCGCGGAACGGGGCAAGGGCGAAGCGCGCATCCTCGGCGTGCACCTGGAAGGCCCGTACATCAACTCGGGCAAGCTGGGCGCGCAGCCGCCGTTCGCACGCGAAGCGACGATGGCGGAAGTGGAGCGATTCAACGCGCAGGCACCGATGCGGCTGATCACCGTGGCGCCCGAGATCGACGGCCACCTCGCGCTCGTGCGCCAGCTGGCCGACGCGGGCATCCGCGTGCAGATCGGCCACACGAACGGCAACTACGACGACGGCGTGCGCGCGCTGGAACACGGCGCGGCCGGCTTCACGCATTTGTTCAACGCGATGCCGGGCCTGCACCACCGCGATCCCGGCATGGTCGGCGCCGCGCTGGCGCATGCGCAGTACGCGGAAATCATCCCCGACCTGTTGCACGTGCATCCGGGCGCGATCCGCACGGCGCTGCGCTGCATCCCGCACCTGTACTGCGTGACGGATTCCACGGCCGCCGCCGGCATGCCGGACGGCCAGTACATGCTGGGCCGCCAGGTCGTCCACAAATGCATGGGCGGCGTGCGCCTCGCGGACGGCACGCTGGCCGGCAGCACGCTGACGATGGACCAGGCGCTGCGCAACCTCGTCTCGATCGGCCTCGATCTCGCCGACGCCGCGCGTCGCGTGTCGACGAACGCCGCCGACTACCTGGGCGAAACGCGCCGCGGCCGCATCGCGCCGGGCTGCTTCGCCGACCTCGTCGTGCTCGACCGCGACCTGAATCTGAAAACCGTTCATATCGAAGGAGAACAGTGTGACCTCGCTGATGCTTGAAGAAGCCGTGTCCGCGGCCGACTGCGTCGCCCTGCAGCTGGCAAACGACGCCGACCGCTACGCCGCGCTGGGCCACCACCTGCGGGGCGCCTCCTTCCATAACGCGGTGACGGTGGCGCGCGGCAGCTCGGACCACGCGTCCAGCTACCTCGCCTATTTGATCATGGCGCGCATGGGCCGTCTCGTGACGTCGCTGCCGATGTCGCTCGTCACGTTGTACAAGGCGCCGCTGCAGGCGTCCGGCACGCTGGCCATATCGATCTCGCAATCGGGCCAGAGCCCGGACGTCGTCGAACCGGTCCGCTACTTCCGCCAGGGCGGCGCGACGACGGTAGCGCTCGTGAACGACATCGATTCGCCGCTCGCACGCGCGGCCGAATGGGCGCTGCCGCTGCGCGCCGGGAAGGAGCAGAGCGTCGCCGCGACGAAGAGCTTCATCGCGAGCCTGACGGCCGGCGCGCGCCTCGTCGCGGAATGGCAGCAGGATGCAGAGTTGAAGGACGGCCTGGCCGCCCTGCCGGACGCGCTGCGCCAGGCCGCGCGGACCGACTGGTCGGCGGCACTCGAGGTGCTGGCGCCGGCGCGCAACATCATGGTCGTGGGCCGCGGCATCAGCTTCCCCATCGCGCTGGAGGCGGCGCTGAAATTCAAGGAGACGTCCTCGCTGCAGGCGGAAGCGTTCTCCGGCGCCGAGATCAAGCACGGCCCGATGGCGTTGATCGACGAGGGCTATCCGCTGCTGATCTTCGCGACGCGCGGCCCGACGCAAGCGGGCCTCGTCGCGCTGGCCGACGAGATGCGCGGCCGCGGCGCGCGCGTGCTGCTGGCGGCGCCGACCGACATCGCCTCGCGCGATCTCGACCTGCCCGTATCGACCTGCGCGGACCTCGACCCGATCGTCGCGATCAACGCGTTCTACGTGATGGCGGCGCACCTGTCGAAAGCGCGCGGGTTCGATCCGGACAAGCCGCGCCACCTGAACAAAGTCACAAAAACACACTGAGCCGCACTGATGCACACGAACGATTTGCGCCAACTTGCCGGGCGCCTGATCATGATCCGGCTGTTCGGCACGGCACTCGACGCCGACACGGCCGACTTCATCCGCGCCAACCGCATCCGCGGCGCGTGCCTGTTCCGCCAGAACATGACGGACGCCGCGCAGCTCACGCGCTTCACGAGCGACTTGAAGGATGCGATGGGCGAGCACGCCCTGATCGCGCTCGACCAGGAAGGCGGCGCCGTCGTGCGCGCGCTGTGGGTGCCGCCGCCGCCGTCCGCGATGGCGCTCGGCGCGGCGGGCGACGAACCGCTCGCGCGCGACGTGGGCGCGGCCGTGGCGCGCGCGATCCGCGCGCTGGGCTTCAACTGGAACTTCGCGCCCGTGCTGGACCTGAACAATAACCCGCGCAATCCCGTCATCGCGGAACGCTCGTTCGGCGCCGATCCGGATCGCGCCACGGCCCTCGCGCTCGCGTGGATGGCGGGCAGCGACAGCGAAGGCGTGGCCTGCTGCGTCAAGCATTTCCCCGGCCACGGCGACACGCACGTCGACTCGCACCGCGACCTGCCCACCGTCGACAAACCCTTGCCGGAACTGGAGCGCTTCGAATTCGCGCCGTTCCGCGCGGCCGCGCCGCACGCGCCGGCGGTGATGACGGCGCACATCGTCTACCCCGCCCTCGACGCCGACAATCCGGCCACGATGTCGCGCGCGATCCTGCATGACCTGCTGCGCACGCAATGGAATTACGACGGCGTGATCATCACGGACGGCATGGACATGCACGCGATCGCGCACCGGTACGACGCCGGCGACGCCGCCGTGAATGCGTTGATGGCGGGCGCGGACATGGTGATGGCCATCGGCAGCCGCGACACACAGGAACGCACGATCGCGGCGATCGCCGCCGCCATCGAGGACGGCCGCCTGCCGCTGGCCGACGTGCATGCGCGCCTGGCACGCCTTGACCGCCTCGCGCGCGCACATCCGGCGGGCGCCGTGCGGTATGCGACGGAAGACGCGGACCGCGCGCTGATGGCGGACGCATGGCGCCGGGCGCTCACGGCGCGCGGCAAGCCGCGGCGTCCCGCACCGGGCAGCAAGGTGCGCCTCGTGGCGCGGCAGGACGTCGTCAGCGACGGCGTGTCGGAAGCGGGCGTGCCGGCCAGCGCCATCGCGGCGATGCTGGCGACGCTGTTCGACGTGGACCTCGTGACGTTCGCCGATGCCGAGACGTTCGACTGGAACGCGCTGCCGGACGACGGCCGCTTCACGATCCTCGCGTCGACCTCGCGCCGCCGCTACGGCCCGCACGCACGTGGCACGTGGACGCCGGACCTGCACCTCGCGTTGTGGAATCCGTACCAGGCCCTCGACTTCGCCGCGCCCGCGCTGATGACCTATGGCTTCGCACCGCCCGCGCTGGATGCGGTCCGGGCCTGGCTGGCGGGCGGGATCGAGGCGGCGGGACAGTGCCCGGTGCCCGGCTTCTGACCTCGGGCGGTAACGCATTGTAACGCCCCATACCGACCTCGCACCGCTGGGGCACAATTGCCACGCCCGTCAGCAGTTTGTGGGACAATGCACGCTTTGTCCGAGATCGGCACCCGGCACCGTCGGCGTATGTATTTGCAGTCTCTGATAGGTGCAACTTTATCGTCATTAAGAGAGGATTTTTCAATGTCCCAATTCCGTTTCGCCCGCCTTGCCATGATGCTGGCCGCCCTTGGCCTGAACGCCGCGCCGGCCCTGATGCACAGCGCGTCGGCGCAGGACAAGAAAGCCGAGGCGCCCGCGCCGAAGCCTGATTCCGTCCGCCCGGAACTGTACAAGCTGCTCGACCCGGCGCAGATCAAGCCGCTGATGGACGCAAAGAACTATGGCGAGGTGAAGAACCGCATCACCCAGGCCGAAGCGTTCCCGGACAAGACGCCGTACGAGACCTATGTGCTGAACCGTATGAAGTTGTCGCTGGGTACGTCGACGGGTGACGACCAGATGGCGATCGGCGCGCTGGAAGCGATCCTGGCGTCGGGCAAGCTGCCGGACGCGGACAAGGGCAACTTCACGCAGGCGCTGGCCACGATGTACTACAACGCCAAGAATTATCCGAAGGCGATCGAGCTGTACAAGCAGATCCAGGCATCGGGCAAGTCGACTGACCAGATCAACTCGGCGCTGATCCGCGCGTACTACCTGAGCGGCGACTACGCGTCGGCGCTGAAAGCCCAGGAACCGGTGCTGCAGGCAGCGGAACAGGCCGGCAAGACCCCGACCCAGGAAGACCTGCGCCTGTACGCGTCGGCCGCGAACAAGGTCAAGGATGACGCCGCCTACCTGCGCGGCCTGGAAAAGCTCGCCGCCTACTACCCGACCGACGATTTCTGGACCGACCTGATCAGCCGCGGCATCGTGCGCAAGCCGGGCTTCCAGGACGCCAACATCCCTGACGTGCTGCGTCTCGAATTCGCGGCCGTCAAGCAGATGTCGTCGGACGCCTACACGGAACTGGCCGAGCTGGCCATGAAGGATGGCTTCCCGACCGAAGCGAAGAAGGTCGTCGACGCGGGCTTCGCCGCCGGCGTGCTGGGCACGGGCAGCGGCGCCGCCAAGGACCGCCACCTGCGCGACCGCGCCACCAAGGAAGCCGCAAGCGATGCGAAAAACATCGCCGCGGGCGAAGCGGGCGCCGCCAAGGCCAAGACCGGTGCCGGCCTCGTCAACCTGGGCTGGGCATACGTCACGATGGACCAGTTCGACAAGGGCATCCCGTTCATCCAGCAAGGTATCGCCAAGGGCGGCCTGAAGTCGCCGGACGAAGCCAAGCTGCGCCTGGGCATGGCCTACGCGAAAGCCGGCCAGAAGGACAAGGCCATCGAGACCTTCCAGCAAGTGAAAGCCGGCGGCGGCCTGTCCGACACGGCCAAGTACTGGATCCTGCTGCTGAACCACCCGACGGGTGCGATGGCGGCCAAGTAATCCCGGCCGGATCACCGGCAGACAGGGCGGCGCGGACCACGGTTCGCGCCGCTTTTTTTCGTCTGTGTGAATTACCGTACGGGCAGAGCCGGAGCATGCGGCCGATAATCGCCGCAACTCTTCTGGAAAGGGCGGCCATGACGACCGTACGCAAGGGCCAGGCGCCCGCGAAACTGAACCGCGACGAATTTCATCTCGTCTTTTCGCGCGACTTCTACGATCCCGCCTACCAGGCCGTCGCGAAAGAACTGGCGGCCGTCGAAGAGGTCGCGTGGCGCGCCTACATTGATTCGCACAAGGCGCCGATCACGGTGAAGGCCGGCCCCGGGTTCGCCGACCCGGACTACGACTTATCCGCCGAATGGAAAGAGGCGCACGACCGCCTGCTGGCCGCCGAGGCCCGCCAGAAAGATCCGGCGACGCCGCACCGCATCCTCTTGATCAATGGCGCGGCGCGCAACGACGGCAGTTGCCCGGGCGAGATCTCGAAGACGTGGCGGCTCGCGCAGTTGTGCGAGGCCACCATCGCGGCCGAGGGCATCGAGACGGATCTGCTCGACCTGTCGCGCCTCATTTCCGACTACGACCGCCACATCCACCCGTGCAAGGCCTGCGTGTCGACGGCGATGCCGCTGTGCCATTGGCCGTGCAGCTGCTACCCGAACCATTCGCTGAACCAGGAAAACGACTGGATGAACGAGATCTACGAGCGCTGGGTGGCCGCACACGGGGTCATCATCCTCACGCCCACGTACTGGTACCAGTCGCCATCCGTGCTGAAGCTGATGATCGACCGGCTCGTGTGCGCCGACGGCGGCAACCCCGATCCCACCTCCACGCACGGCAAAAAGGCGGAAGAAGCGAAGGTGCTGGAGCAGGACTGGGACTATCCGAAGCATCTCGCGGGCCGCGTCTACGGCCTCGTCGTGCATGGCGACGTGGCCGGCATCGAATCGACGCGGCGCTCGCTGTCCGACTGGCTCGACTGGATGGGCCTGATCGACGCGGGCCCCACTGCCCTGCTCGACCGCTACGTCGGCTATTACGAATCGTATGCCGAAAGCCACGACACGCTCGACAAGGACACGGCGTTCCAGGAAGAGGTGCGCAACGTGGCGCGCTCCGTGTCGGCGGCCGTCGCGGCGGTGCGCTCGGGCAAGCTGCTGCAGCCGAACCGGAAGCTGGCCAATCCCCGGCCGAAGTGATGGGCGGTCTTTTTTTGGTATCATCCCGGGATCGCTTGCCAATGAACCCCGCCGCATGTCCCACCTCGCGCAGCTGATGCATCAGCTTTCCGCCACCAGCAACCTGCCGCTCTACCAGCAATTGCAGCGCGCCCTGCGCGACGCGATCGACCGCGGCGTCTACGGCCCGGCGGAAGCGTTGCCGGCCGAGCGCCAGCTCGCGGCCGAACTGGACATCTCGCGCATCACGGTGCGCAAGGCAATCGACGGCCTCGTCGAGGAAGGCCTGCTCGTGCGCCGCGCCGGATCCGGCAATTTCATCAACACGCGCATCGAGAAGAATTTCGCCAAGCTGACGTCGTTCTCGGAAGACATGCGATCGCGTGGCCGCACGCCGCGCAGCGTCTGGCTCAAGCGTTCGGAAGGATTGGTGACGCCGGAAGAAGCACTGCGTCTCGGCCTGTCGCCGGGCGCCGCCGTCTATCGCTTCAACCGCATCCGCTACGCCGACGACATGCCGATGTGCCTGGAATACGCGACCATTGCCGCGTCCGCCCTGCCCTCGCTGGACGCGGTGGACGTGTCGATGTACGAAGCGCTGGAAGCGAACGGCAAGCGTCCCGTGCGCGCGCTGCAGCGCCTGTCCGCCCTGCTGCTGAACGCCGAGCAGGCGAAGCTGCTGCAATCGAAGGAAGGCGATGCGGGACTGTGCGTGGAACGGCTGGGCTTCCTGCCGGACGGCCAGGCCGTGGAATTCTGCCGCTCCTATTTTCGGGGCGACATGTACGACTTCGTGGCCGAGCTGAGCGCCGGCTGATCAACTTTTACAACAACAACACCATGACCAACCTGACCTACGAAGCCTATCTCGACGAAGTCGCCACCCTGCTGACCGAGCTGTACGACCTCGACGACGCCACCGCCATCAAGCTCGTCGTCGACGCGCAGGCGGCCGAGTATTTTTCGCCGCACGACGACCATCCGGACATGCGGACGCTCACGCGTGCGCGCGAGGATGCCGTGGCGTTATACAAGGCACGCCAGGCCCGGGTGAGCACGCAAGCGAAGCAACAGCGCGCCACCCACAAGAAACGGTAGGCAGGCGCCCGTCAGATCGCCGTCAGGCCGCCATCGATGGCCAGTTGGTGGCCGGTGACGAACGACGCCTGCTCCGAGCACAGCCATAGCGCCGCGTTGGCGATCTCGGACGGGTCGGCGATGCGGCCCATCGGATGCGCCGCCTTGAGCTTCTTGTCGCGCCCCGGCTCGCGCTCGAGCATGCGCGCCAGCATCGGGGTCTTGACGGCGCCCGGGCACACGCTGTTGACGCGGATGCCGTCCTTGGCGTATTCGACGGCCGCGCTCTTCGTCAGGCCGACGACGGCGTGCTTGGACGCCGAGTAGATGGCGCGGTGCGGTGCCGCCACGAGACCGCCGGCGTCCGCGATGTTGACGATCACGCCGCCGCCTTCCTGCTTGAGCATCTGGCGCAGCTGGCTCTTCATGCACAGCCAGACACCCTTGACGTTGACGCCCATGATGCGGTCGAACTGGTCGTCCTCGCCTTCGGCCAGCGGCAGGTATTCTTCCTCGACAGCGGCGCCATTGACGGCGCAGTCGATGCGGCCGTAATGGCCGACCGCCTTGTCCATCAAGGCCTCGACGTCCGCCGCGACCGTGACATTGGATTTCACAAACAGCGCCTTGCCGCCCGCTTCGACGATTAGCGCCGCAGTCATGTGGCCGCCGTCGACCGACGTGTCGGCGATGACGACACAGGCGCCCGCGCGCCCGAATGCCAGCGCCGTCGCCCGGCCGATGCCGCTGGCACCGCCGGTTACCAGCACTACCTTGCCTGCATACGAAATGCCGCTCGGAGTCTGCTTGGTCATGCCCTTCATCATGCTTCCTTTTCAATATCCTTGCGCAAGCTTTGCTTCCTACAAGCAATACTGCGCTCAGGCAACATGATAGCGCCCGTCCCGGGCAATGACCAAGTTTCTCAGCCATTCTGCAAGCGTATGAACGGCCGAGTGTTGCAATCAGGGTGCAGGTTTCACTTTTGCCTTGTCTCCAGCCATGACGACGGACATCTTCGCGGGGTCGACCGCCTTGCGGAACGCCGCGTTCAGCTGGGGCAAGGTGACGGCCATCAAACGCTGCTCGAACTCGGCCGACCACTCGAAGGTGCGGCCGCGGTACATGTACGACGTCCAGCCGGCGGCCAGCGCGCCGTCGTCTGCACGGTTCTGGATCCTCTGTTGCATCAGACCCGACTTGGCGCCAGCGAGTTCCGCCGTCGTGAAGCCATCCTTGAGCACGCGCAGGAGTTCCTCCCGTACGGCGGCGTCGACCTTGGCCAGGTTCTGCGGCGCGGCGATGGCGCTGATCGCGAACATGCCTGCACGGTCGAGGTCGCCGGCGACGAGATTCGAGCCGCCGCCGTACGACAGCCCTTCTTTCTGGCGGATGCGGTCCATCAGGCGCGAGCGCATCCCGCCGCCGCCGAAGATGTAATCGGCCAGCATCAGCGCCGGGTAATCCGGATCTTCCACGTTGAGATCGACATTGATCCGCGCCGTATAAAAGCCGTTTTCCTTGTCGGGCGTATTCAGGAACGTATGGATGGGCGCGATGTCGCCGTTCTTGCGCAGCACGGGTGCCACGTGCATCGGGGCCTTCCACCGGCCGAACAGCTGGTCGACGAGGGGCGTGATCGCCTGCGCATCGAAATCGCCCACGATGGCCATCTCGGCCGGTACCGTGCCGTAGTAATCGCGGTGGAAGGCCTTGACCTGGTCCAGCGTCGCGCCCTTGATGTCCGCAAGATCTTCCTCGAGCGTCGTTTCGTGGCGAATATCACCCTTGGGATAAATATCAAAATGCTCGTTCAGCGCGCGCGATGCCACGTTGGTCGGCTCGCTACGGCTCGCTTCCAGCCCGACGATCGATTGCTGGCGCAATTGTTCGAATTCGGCAGCAGGGAAGCTCGGTTCGCGCAACACGTGGGCGACGAGTTTCAGCGCTTCGGGCAGGTTGTCGCGCGTCGTCTGGAAGTGCGTGAGGCTGCCGGAAATCTTGAGCTTGTCGAAGGCGTCGGCCAACTGCACGCGGTCGTACTTCGTCGTGCCGCGCATCAGCATCGCGTTCGTCAGCCCCGGCAGCGCCGCCTTGCCGAACAGGTTCTGCTCGTCGCCGATGTGCTGGCGCAGGTCGACGGTGACCGTCTGGCCGCGGTTCTTCTTTGGCAACAAGGCCAGTTTCACGCCGCCCGCCGTCGTCAGCGTCGTGCGTTTCATGATGTTGGCCTGGCTCGGATCGAAGTCCTCGGCGCTCAGGGTGGATGCCCGCGGCTTGAAATCCTTGAGCAGGCTTTGCACGCTGGGCGCGGGCGGGATCACGGCGCGCTGCGGATTGTCGTCCGGGATGAACTCGCCCGTGACGCGGTTATCGCGCTTGAAATAGCGCCCCGCTGCCGCGGCAACCTGTTCCGACGTAATCTTGTTGACACGGTCGCGGCCGACGAAGAACAGGCGCCAGTCACCCAGCGCGATCACTTCCGACAGCGCGACGCCGACCTGCTGCGGATCGTTCAGGCTGCGCTCGAATTCGTTCAGGAAGGTGCGCTTCGTGCGCTCCATCTCTTCCGGGGTCGGCGGGTTCTTGGCGAACTCTTCCACGGCCTGCGTGAGGGCGGCGCGCACGGGTTCGAGCGGCGCGTCCTTCTTCACCACAGCGCCGAAGTATTGCAGGCCGGGCGCATAGCCCGTCTGGCCATAGGCGAATACCTGGCTCGCCTTGCCCGTCTCGACGAGCAGCTTGTGGAGGCGGCCCGTCGGCGAATCGCCGAGGATGGTCGAGGCGAAGCTCAGCACGTCGCTGTCGTCGTGCAGGCCGGACGGCACCTTGTAGCCGAGCGCGACGATCTGCACGTCGCCCTGGCGCCGCACGGTGAACGTACGGTCGCCGTCCTGCGTGGGCTCGACGGTCCAGAATTCCGGCAACGTGCGTTTCGGCTTCGGGATCGCGCCGAACAGGCGATTGATCGACAGCAGGGTCTTCGCGGGATCGAACTTGCCCGCGACGAGCAGCACGGCATTGTCCGGCTGATAATACGTGTGATAGAAATTCTGCAGGTTCGAGATCCTGACGTTCTCGATGTCGCTCTTG
Source organism: Massilia sp. CT11-137 (assembly GCF_047302885.1). Lineage (NCBI taxonomy): Bacteria > Pseudomonadati > Pseudomonadota > Betaproteobacteria > Burkholderiales > Oxalobacteraceae > Massilia > Massilia sp. CT11-137. Next base: position 1,426,070 of record NZ_JBKYMP010000002.1, on the reverse strand, counting down.
TTGCCGATCGTCGAGCGGCCATACGAATGCCAGTCGTAGGCCACGCTCTGCATGCGCTTCATGAGGACGGCGCCCGGCGAGTTCTCGCCGTTTTCGTACTCGTTGCGCACGACCGTCATTTCGGAATCGAGATCCTTCCTGGCGATGCTGGAATGCGTCATGCGGTCCGCTTCCATGCCCAGCGCCCAGTTCAGGTTATCGTCGGACGCCTGGAACACCTCGTAGTAATTCGTGCGGTCGAGCGACGTCGTCCCGTTGAACTGCATGCCGCGGTCCTGGAACTGGCGCGTGATGTCGGGATGCTTCGGGCTGCCCTTGAACATCAGGTGTTCAAGCAGGTGGGCCATCCCCGTCTCGCCATAATTCTCGTGGCGCGAGCCGACGAGGTACGTGACGTTGACGGTGACGGTGGGTCGCGACGAATCGGGGAACAGCAGCACTTTCAGGCCGTTCGGCAGCCGGTATTCCGTGATGCCTTCGACGGACGGGCCTTGCACGACACCCTTGGGCAGGTCGAAGGCGAAGGCGTTGCCGGTCGCGATGAACGTCAGGCCGCCCGCGACCGTATAAGCGGCCAGGCCGCGCTGGAAAAACGTCAAGCTCATGTCACTCCGTCAGTTACTGTTGTCCTCGGGACATGGTAACAGACGGGTACTTAGGCCAGGCTTACCATTATTGCCGCACCCGGCGTTCGTGCTGTTGCTGGTAGGGACTGATGCGGGCGAGGTCTTCCATTTCCTCGGCGAGGAAGCCGAGCAGGTCGTCCGCGCTGACGATTCCCGCCAGGCGTCCGCCCTCGCCCACGACGGGCACGCGCCGGATGCCGCGCAGGCGCATGCGTTCGATGGTGACGGAGACGTCGTCGTGCTCGTCGGCCGTGAGCAGGTCGTCCGTCATGATGTCGCCGACCTGCAGGCCGGCCGGATCGAGGCCGAGGGCGACGACGGACACGACGATGTCGCGGTCCGTCACGATGCCGGCGGGCGTGCGTTCGCCATCGACGTCGTCGACGACGACGATGTCGCCCACGTGATGTTTGCGCATGAGTAAGGCCGCGCCCTGCACGCTTTCATCGCGGGCGCAGCAGACGGTGTCGACCGTGCAGAGTTTTCCGACTTCCATGGCGAGCTCCAACGTCAAGCGTTAAAGCTACCCATGGTGCATTGATCGGAGTTTGAGGTAGATCAGGACTTCTTCTTTTCGTCCGCAGGTGGGACGAAGCACGCCTCGACGACTTGCAGGTCGTTGTCTTTGGCGAAATTGCACACGAAGTGGTAGGCCAGCGGTTCGATGCTTTTGAGGGCGTTGTTCACGACGACCGCCTTGACACCGTTCACGACGGTCGGGTGCACGTAGGGCGAGAACTTCAGGTGGGCGTTCGGACCACCGCTGCCGGCCGGCCGGAAACACGACATGACGCCGCACAGACGCTCGGCCCAGTCACTCGGGCGGAATTGCCTGCCCTTACTTGTCACGCCGAGAATGAAGAATTCGTCGGCGCCTTTCCCGGTTTGCGGTGAGTCGGCCATAGTGCGGCTTCTGAAACAAAGGCGTGGATGAGAACAACCCGACTATTATATCTTATAGAAGACCTGCGGACGAGCCCCTTGTGCCGGCTCTGGTCGGACCGGCACGATGGACATCAGCCAAGCAGGACTGCGCCCGACAACAGCAGCAGGAGCAGCATCCATAATAACAGCGCGCGCCAGACCAGGCCGACCGTGCTTTGCAGTGCGCGCACGCTCGGCTCGTCGCCGGGCAGCATGTCGTCCTCGCTGGCGGTGCTGTCGACCGTCGCCGCGTCGGCCGGCAGGACGTGCGGTGCGTTCTCGGCCGGGCTGCCGAGGCGCACGCCCATCGCGCCGCCGCCGGCGGCCAGGATGATGCCTTTCGATTCGTCGGCCCAACGATTGGCGAAATTGCGCCACGCATAGATCGCATCCTCGAAATTGCCGACCACCGCAAACGCGATCGCCGTCAGGCGCACGGGAATCCAGTCGATCCAGTAGAACGCACGGGCCGCGAACTGGCCGAACGCCTCGTTGCGCATGTGATCCGGCTCGTTCCACGCGCGCGCGAGATATTCGGACACGCGGTACATGACGGCGCAAGCCGGGCCCAGCGGCATCAGGAACCAGAAGAACACGCCGAACACGTTGCGGTGCGTCGTGATCAGGGATTTTTCGACGGCGATGCGGGCGATCTCGGTGGCATCCATGCCGACCGTGTCGATCCTGGCCCACTCGGCCAGGAGTGTCCGCGCCGTCGCCTCGTCGCCCGCATTGAGGGCGAACTGGATCGACGTGAAGTAATGGCTGTAGTGGCGGAAACCGAGCGTGAGGTAGACGATCAGCACGTTCCAGGCGAACGCGGCGAACACGAAGCGGTAGTGCACGAGGACACCGTAGATGACGGCCGTCGGCACCATCAGCACGGCCATCATCAGGAACCAGCCCAGCCGGCCATGACTGACCTGGCCGGCATTGAACCAGCTCTCGATCTTCATGGCAAAGCGCTTGATCTCGGCGTAGATCTGGTTATCCGCGCGCAGCGGCTTCAGCTGTTCGATGAGCAGCGCGCACAGAATGGAGAAAAATGTCATGCACGGTCCTTTGTACGTTGTTGCCTTACTTCATTGCCCGCTAGGGTAGCGCAGAGACCGACTGGAGTCCATGCCCTTTAAGGCACCTCGAAAAACCGTCGCGAGCGGCAGCAGATTTGGCCGAGAAGCGCAGCTGTACGAAAGTACAGTGAGCATCGCAGGGCTAGGCGCCCCCGCCAATATGCAACGCGCAGCAGGTTTTTCGACGTGCCTGGTCAGGCGCGTAACAAATGAAACAGATTGCGGAGCATACCTGCTGTGGCGCCCCAGATGAAGAAGCGTTCGTACGGCATCGCATAAAAACTGCGGCGGCCGGCGCCGTCCGGCAGGTCGAACGACATGATCTGGTGGTTCATGCCATCCATGAGGAACCGCAAGGGCACTTCGAAGATGTCGGCCACTTCGTTCGATTCGGCCGTGAGGTCGAACGGCGGCGTGACGAGGCCCACGACGGGGGTGACGATGTAGGCGGACGCGGTGACGTGGTCGGGCAGCACGCCGACGATCTCGACGTGGCGGCGCGTGAGGCCGATCTCTTCCTCCGTCTCGCGCAGCGCGGTCTCGATGGGCGACGAGTCGTCCTCTTCCGCACGGCCGCCGGGAAAGCTGACCTGGCCCGCGTGGTTGCTCAGGTGTTCGGTGCGCTGCGTCAACAAGACCGTGAGGCCGTCCGGCCGGCGCACGAGGGGCACGAGGACGGCCGCGCGGCGCAACGTGGGGAAGCGCTGGCGCATGTCCTCGGGCAACTCCGGCGCCCACGACGGCGGATGGGCGAGGCGTTCGCGCAGCCAGGCGACGTCCAGGCGCTCGGCCGGCAAGGCGGGCTCGCCGGCGATGGCGTCGACGGGCAGGCGCTTGGGATCGATATGCAGTTTTGCCAAGGGCTTTCTCCAAAAGAAAAAGGCATCCGACCGGATGCCTTTTCCCTACCGCAATCGCTATTACTGCGCAGCAGTGGTAGCGGCTTTGCGGGTCGGCAGTTTCTCTTTGATACGTGCCGATTTGCCCGAACGCTCGCGCAGGTAGTACAGCTTCGCACGACGCACGTCACCACGACGCTTCACTTCGATCGAAGCGATCAGCGGCGAATACAGCTGGAACGTACGCTCGACGCCTTCGCCCGACGAGATCTTGCGAACGATGAAGTTCGAGTTCAGGCCGCGGTTACGACGCGAGATGACGACGCCTTCGTATGCCTGGGCGCGCTTGCGGTTGCCTTCGACGACGTTGACGCTGACGACGACGGTGTCGCCCGGTGCGAAATCAGGGATGTTGCGGCCGAGGCGCGCAATTTCTTCTTGCTCGAGTTGCTGGATCAGATCCATTTTTATGACTCCTATTACCATCTTGCCGGCGCGTTCGATGCCCGGTAGAGGATGGGATTAGACATGCGGTACCCCGATGGGCACCGCCTTTATTCCGCGACCTTTTGCAAGGTTGCGAGAAACTGCTCGTCGGCCTTCGTCAGCAGACCGGCGCCACGCGCCTTGTCCAGCAGATCCGGCCGTTTCTTCGCGGTCGCCTCCAGCATGCGCTGTCGACGCCACTTCATGATCTCGGCGTGGTTGCCGCCCATCAGTACGGGCGGCACGGCGTCGCCTTCGTAAACTTCCGGACGCGTGTAATGCGGCGAATCCAGCAAGCCGTTGACAAAACTGTCTTCGACTGCGGACGCGTCGTCGCCCAGTACACCGGGCAACAGCCGCACCACGGCATCCATCAGCGCCATCGCAGGGAGTTCTCCGCCGGACAGCACGAAATCGCCGAGGGAGATTTCCTCGTCGACGACACGGTCCAGCAAACGCTGGTCGACCGCTTCGTAGCGTCCGCACAGCACGACGAGACCGGGCTCGTTCTTCAAGCCCATCACACGTTCGTGCGTCAGCGGTTTGCCTTGCGGCGACATGAACACGACGCGCGGTGCGGGCAAGCCCATGTCGATCTGGCGCTGCTTCGCCGCGTTGATCGTCGCTTCGAGCGGCCTGGCCAGCATCACCATGCCGGGACCGCCGCCATACGGGCGATCGTCCACGGTGCGGTGGCGGTCCGTCGTGAAATCGCGCGGATTCCAGATCGACAAATTCCACAGGCCCTGCTCGTGCGCGCGCCGGGTCACGCCCGACTGCGTCAATGCGGCAAACATTTCGGGAAACAAGCTCACGACGTCAAACTGCATCGAGACCTCGCTTCAGGTGGACGGGATCAATAATCCAGGCCCCAGTCCAGGGTAATCACTTTGGCTTGCAAGTCGACCGTCTTGACGTACTGGTCCACGAACGGCACCAGCCGCTCCGGCGCTTTCGCATCGGGAGCGGCGTTCGGATCGGGCACGGGCGTGATCCGCAGGATGGACTGCGCGCCATTGTGCATCATGTCGGAAATCTTGCCGAGCGCTTCGCCCTGCAAGTTGACCGTATCCAAGCCGATCAGGTCGGTCCAGTAATACTCGTCTTCCGGAAGTTCCGGAAAGTCCGATCGCGAGACCTGCACCGTGGCACCCTTGAGCGCCTCGGCCGCTTCGCGGTCGGTCACTTCGACCAGCGTGGCCGTCACGTCGCCGCTGTGGTATTTCGCGTTCCGCACTTGCACGGTACGCAGCGACGGCTTGTCGATCCACCAGGTTTTGACGCTCAGCAGCGCATCCGCATCCATCGAATAGGGCGTCACGCGGACGCCGCCCCGGAGCCCGTAGGCACCGGTGATGTGGCCGACCTGGATCAGGTCGTCAGGCACCGCTTGCGCGGATACCGATGTCGAATGTGCTGCAGAATCGGTCAAACCGTAGAACCTTCGCTGTATTAAGCAGCAGCCTTTTGCGTAGCCACCAGGCGAGCAACAGCCGGCGACAGCTGTGCGCCCACGCCTTGCCAGTACGACAGGCGGTCAGCGGTGACGTTCAGGGCGACTTCTTTGCCCGAAGCCATCGGGTTGTAGTAACCGATGCGCTCGATGAAACGGCCGTCGCGGCGATTGCGCGAGTCGGTTGCAACGATGTTGTAGAACGGGCGCTTCTTGGCACCACCACGAGCTAAACGAATAACGACCATAATATTTCCAAAAGTAAGCTGGACGGAGAAAGCCGACGATTATAGCGCGCTCTATCCTGCATCAGCAAGCATTTACATAAAAACCAAGAACGCTGGCGCGCAGTCCCGGCCGAATCCAAGATTATCGCCGATTTCGCGACACTCCGCCACTATGGCGGCCGCTTTTGGACGATACTGATGGCTTTCCTTTCAACAAACAGTCGATGTCGCAACATAAGAACAAGACCTTCGCCACCACCCTCGCCTTCCTGCTCGGCGGACTCGGCGCGCACCGCTTCTATCTCAAGGGCAGCGTCGACCGCCTCGGCCTGCTCCACGTCTGCAGCCTTCCGGCGGCCGGCCTCGTGTACGGCCTCGGCCACGCGCCGAATCCGTTCTGGGTCCTGCTGCCCCTGATCCTGTCCTGGCTCGTCGGCTTCGGCGAAGCACTGATCCTCGGCCTCACGCCGGACGAGAAATGGGATGCCCGCTACAACCGCAACTCCAGCCGCCGCTCCGCGTCGCACTGGTTCGTGATCCTGCTCGTCGTGGTCACGATGCTGGTGGGCACGACGGCACTCATCGCCACCATCTCGCGGCTGTTCGACCTGCTCTACACGGGCGGCGCGTACGGCTGACCAGCTCGGCATCAGCTTCACAGGCCGGTCGCGCTCCAGTCATACCGCGGCACCTGCACCGGCGGCGTGCCCGTCACGATCACGATCTCGCGGTGCGCGTTCAGCACGATCGTGGCAGGGTCGCCCGTGAAGCGCGTTACTTGCTCCTTGTCGATCACGTAATAGGTCGGCGTGCCGGGCAGCCCCGCCACCGCCGCGGTGCCGAGCGGCTGTCCCCACAACGCAAAGAACTGCCCCAGCGTGAAGACCTTGGGCACATCCGTCTCGATGTGCAGGATGCCGGTGATGTCGTGGGTGTGCATTTCGTACGAACAGCCGCTGCCGCGCCCGATCGAATCCGGCAAGCCGAGCCGTACGCCGTCCTGGTAGATCGAGAGGAGCGCGTGGATGTGGTAATCCTCGTTCTTCGCGCACCCTACGCCGTCCACGACGGCCGTACCCGTATGGCTCCACGCCGGCCAGTGCGGGCTGCTGTCCAGGGTCGTATAGAGCTTGGTGTAGCCCGGCTCCAGCACGATGTCTGTCGGCGGCGCGGGATCGTCGGGCGGCTGCGGCGCCGGGGCGGGTGTCGGTGTCGGCGCCGGCGTCGGTGTCGGCGCGGGCGTGGGACTCGGCACCGCCGGCGGATCGTTCGCGGCCGTCGTGGGGGTGGCGTCGCTGCCGCCGCCGCAGGCCACCAGCGCGCACAATGCGGCGCCGGCGACGGCGATCGGTAATACCTTGCCAGGCTTCAGGGGATTCATGGGGCGCTCCTTCGATTGTGGATGCGACGAATCGATTCTAGGAGCGTCGCTTACCCGTTATGCATGACGGGCATCAAACGCAGAGCAGCGGTCGGCAGTACGCAACAAATCGCCTGCTGCGGCCCATGAAAAAAGCCGCCCGCAGGCCGCTTCGAGATCACATCCAGCCGTCAGAACTGCTCGACGTCCAGCGCCAGCACGCCGGCGGCACCGTCCACGATCGCGTGGCGCAGCCCATCCGCCTGCGCCAGCACGTGGTCCGCGAAGAAGCGCGCGGTGGCGATCTTGGCGCGGTAGAACGCCGCGTCGCCATCGCCGGCGTCCAGCTTCTGGCGGGCCACGAGGGCCGCACGCGCCATCTGCCAGCCACCCAGCACGACGCCGGCCAGCTTCAGATACAGGACGCTGCCCGCGAACACGGCACGCGGGTCGGCTTTCGTGTTCGCCACGACGTAGTCGACGACCGCTTCCAGCGCCGCGCTGCCGGCCGCCAGCTGCGCGCGGATTGCCGCCAAGTCCGCGTCCTGGGCATCGCCCAGCTGCGCCTCGGTCGCACGCACCTGCGCCAGGATGGACTTGGCCACGGCGCCGCCGTCGCGCACGGTCTTGCGTCCCACGAGGTCATTGGCCTGGATCGCGGTCGTGCCTTCGTAGATCGTGAGGATCTTGGCGTCGCGGTAGTGCTGCGCGGCGCCCGTCTCCTCGATGAAGCCCATGCCGCCATGCACCTGCACGCCGTCGCGGGCGACGTTCTCGCTCATCTCCGTCGACCAGCCCTTGATCACGGGGACGAGGTATTCGTACACGGCCAGGTTGGCCTTGCGGGTCGCTTCGTCCGGATGGCTGTGCGCGAGGTCCGAGAGGCCCGCGCCGACGTAGGCCAGCGCGCGCGCCGCTTCCGTCTGCGCGCGCATCGACATCAGCATGCGGCGCACGTCCGGGTGGTGGATGATGGCGACGGGGCCGGCGGAACCTTCGACGGCGCGCGACTGCACGCGCTCCTTCGCGAACGCGACGGCCTGCTGGTACGCGCGCTCGGCCAGGCCGATACCCTGCATGCCGACGCCGAAGCGGGCCGCGTTCATCATGATGAACATGTATTCGAGGCCGCGGTTCTCTTCGCCGACGAGCGTGCCGATCGCGCCGCCATGGTCGCCGAACTGCAGCACTGCGGTCGGGCTCGCCTTGATGCCCAGCTTGTGCTCGATCGACACGCAATGCACGTCGTTGCGCTCGCCCAGCGAACCGTCATCATTGACCATGAACTTCGGCACGATGAACAGCGAGATCCCCTTCACGCCCGGGGGCGCGTCCGGCGTGCGCGCCAGCACGAGGTGGATGATGTTCTCGGCCATGTCGTGCTCGCCGTAGGTGATGAAGATCTTGGTGCCGAAGATTTTATAGGTACCGTCGCCCTGCGGCACGGCGCGCGTGCGCACGGCGGCGAGGTCGGAACCGGCCTGCGGCTCCGTCAGGTTCATCGTGCCGGTCCACTTGCCGGTAATCAGGGGCTCGATGAAACGGGTCTTCTGCTCGGCGCTGCCGGCCGTCAGCAGCGCTTCGATGGCGCCGTCCGTCAGCAGGCCGACGAGGGCGAACGCGATGTTCGCACTGTTGAGCATCTCGATGCACGGCGTGGCGACGAGCTTGGGCAGGCCCTGGCCGCCGAATTCGGCCGGGTGCTGCACGCCCTGCCAGCCAGCGTCCGCGAAGCCGCGGAACGCTTCCTTGAAACCTTTCGACGTCGTGACCTGGCCGTCGTGCCAGTAGCTCGGCTCCTTGTCGCCGGAATGATTCAGCGGGGCGACGACTTCGCCGCAGAACTTCGCGTTCTCTTCCAGCACGGCTTCGACGGTGTCGGGCGTCGCGTCTTCGCAGCCGGGCAGTTGGTTGATCTCGGACAGGTTGGCCAGTTCGTTCACGACGAACAGCATGTCCTTCAGGGGGGCGTTGTAGGTCACCGCAGTCTCCTAGTTTCTCTTTACGTAAACGTCAATCGTCGGGCGCAAAAAAGGCGGGAACCCATACAAAATACACGCCGCAGTGACTACGTTTGATTCAGCATGGGTTCCCGCCTGCGCGGGAACGACGGTTTAGCCCAGTTCCTTGACCAGCGCCGGCACGACCTCGAACAGGTCGCCGACGATGCCGTAGTCGGCCACCGAGAAGATCGGCGCTTCCGGATCCTTGTTGATGGCGACGATGGTCTTCGAATCCTTCATGCCGGCGAGGTGCTGGATCGCGCCCGAGATACCGACGGCGATGTACAGCTGCGGGGCGACGATCTTGCCGGTCTGGCCCACCTGCCAGTCGTTCGGCACATAGCCCGCGTCGACGGCGGCGCGCGATGCGCCCATCGCGGCGCCTAGCTTGTCGGCCAGCGGCTCCAGGATCTTGAAGTTGTCGCCCGAGCCCATGCCGCGGCCGCCGGAAACGACGACCTTGGCACCGGTCAGTTCCGGACGGTCCGACTTGGCCAGCTCGCGGCCGACGAACGACGATTTGCCCGAGTCCGCGACGGCGGCGACGGTGTCGACGGCGGCCGAACCACCTTCCGCTGCGGCGGCGTCGAAGCCGGTGCCGCGCACGGTGATGACTTTCACGTTGTCCGTCGACTGCACGGTGGCGATGGCGTTACCGGCGTAGATCGGACGCTCGAACGTGTCGGGCGAGTCGACCTTGGTGATTTCCGAGATCTGGGCGACGTCCAGCTTGGCGGCGACGCGCGGCAGCACGTTCTTGCCGAAGGCAGAAGCCGGGGCCAGGATGTGCGAGTAAGCGCCAGCCACGGCCAGGATCTGCTCGGCGACGTTCTCGGCGAGGCCGTCGGCGAACTGCGGCGCGTCGGCGACCAGCACTTTCGCCACGCCCGCGACCTTGGCGGCGGCTTCCGCGACGGCGCCGCAGCCGCTGCCGGCGACGAGGATGTGGACATCGCCGCCGCATTGCGCGGCCGCGGTGACGGTGTTCAGGGTGACAGCCTTCAGGTGGGCGTTGTCGTGTTCAGCAATGACGAGTGCGACCATGGTTATTCCTTAATTAGATGACTTTAGCTTCGGTGCGCAGCTTCGCAACCAGGGTCGCCACATCGGGCACCTTGACGCCGGCCGAACGCTTGGCCGGTTCGGCGACCTTGACGGTCTTCAGGCGCGGCGTGACGTCGACGCCCAGGTCTTCCGGCTTGACGGTCGTCAGCGGCTTTTTCTTGGCCTTCATGATGTTCGGCAGCGTGACATAGCGCGGCTCGTTCAGGCGCAGGTCGGTGGTGACGATGGCCGGCAGGCTCAGGGCCACGGTTTCCAGGCCGCCGTCCACTTCGCGGGTCACGGTGACCTTGCCGTCTTCCAGCACGACCTTCGACGCGAACGTCGCCTGCGGCCAGCCCAGCAGCGCAGCCAGCATCTGGCCGGTCTGGTTCGAATCGTCGTCGATCGCCTGCTTGCCCAGGATGATCAGCTGCGGCTGCTCTTCGACGGCCAGCGCTTTCAGCACCTTGGCGACGCCCAGCGGCTCGATCTCGGCACCGGTCTCGACCAGCACGCCGCGGTCGGCGCCGATCGCCATCGCGGTACGCAGGGTTTCCTGGGCCTGGGCCACGCCGCAGGTCACGGCCACGATCTCGGTGACCTTGCCGGCTTCCTTCAGGCGCGTGGCTTCTTCCACCGCGATCTCGTCGAACGGGTTCATCGACATCTTGACGTTGGCGATATCGACGCCGCTGCCGTCGGACTTGACGCGGACCTTGACGTTGTAGTCGACCACGCGTTTGACGGGTACCAGGACTTTCATAGTGTGCCTTTGAAAAATGGGTGAAAGACTAAAAATGATCCGAATTATAAGAGCAAATTCCGTTCAGGTCAGAATTAAAGCACGATCGTGCGTTTTTCGGTTAGAGGAAATGCCCTAATCGTACTTGATTGTGCGTCAGCGGGTTTCCTTGCGGGTGGGGATGGAATGCCCGGCGTGCCGGGCTTCAGGAAAAGGCTGTCGTTATTTCCGGCGCAGCCAGAACGTGAATTCGCCGTTGATGTGCGTGTGCGCCAGCAGGGCGTTGCCCGTCTGCTTGGCGAACGCCTGGAAGTCGCGTACCGAACCGGTGTCGGTGGCGACGATGCGCAGCACCTCGCCGCTGGCCAGTTCCGCGAGGGCCTTCTTGGCCTTGAGGATCGGCAGCGGGCAATTCAAGCCACGCGCATCCAGGTCCTTCTGGACCTCGATGGTGCCGGTGTCGATTATGGTTTCGCTCATCGATTGCCTGCTAGTTGGTAGGGCATGGACCCGATAGTACTCCAATTAGCCCATTATGACGCGCCGCACCAAAATTTGGTATCAGTGTTGCGTTGTAACAACGGCAATTACTTGACAGGCAGATAGAGATGAGGCGGAGATGACCGGATGAGAGGGATGCGGGGCGGACGGCTGTGCCGTCCACTTACCCATCGAAACAAGAGTTGATTCAGCTCAAATCCCATTCGATTTACAACGTACGCGCCGCCACGACATGCATATTGCGGCGGCGCGGTTACAACGCGCGATTACGGTTATGCGGAAACGCGCTCGCCGACCCAGCCGGCGACGCCCGCCAGCGCCTGCGGCAGCGCCGCCGGATCCGTACCGCCGGCCTGGGCCATGTCCGGACGGCCGCCGCCCTTGCCGCCGACCTGCTTGGCGACGAAGTTGACGAGATCGCCCGCCTTGACCCTGGACGTCGCGTCGGCCGTGACGCCGGCGATCAGGCTGACCTTGCCCTCAAGCACCGACGCCAACACGATGGCGGCCGTCCCAAGCTTGTCCTTCAGCTTGTCCATCGTCTCGCGGAGACTCCCAACGTCGGCGCCTTCCATCGTGGCGGCCAGCACCTTGATGCCGTTAACGTCAATGGCCTTCGTCACCAGTTCGTCGCCCTGGCCGGCAGCCAGCTTCGACTTCAGCGCGGCGATTTCCTTCTCCAGCGACTTGACCTGGTCCTGCACCTGGGCGATGCGCGACGGCAGTTCGTCCGGGCTCGTCTTCAGCGCGCCGGCCGCTTCGTTCAGCTTGCGGTTGATCGCTTGCACGAGGGCCAGAGCGCCCTCGCCCGTCACGGCTTCCACGCGGCGGATGCCGGCGGCCACGCCCGATTCGGACACGATCTTGAACAGGCCGATGTCGCCCGTGCGGGTGACGTGCACGCCGCCGCACAGTTCCTTCGACGAGCCGATGTCCAGCACGCGCACGGTGTCGCCGTATTTCTCGCCGAACAGGGCCATGGCGCCATGCTTGATCGCATCGTCCATCGACATGTGCTGGGCCTGGGTCGCGTGATTCTCGAGAATTTCGCGATTCACGATGGTTTCCACCTGGGCGATCTGCTCGGCCGTCAGCGGCGCGTTGTGGCTGAAGTCGAAGCGGGTCTTGTCCGGATCGACCAGCGAGCCCTTCTGCTGCACGTGGCCGCCCAGCACTTCGCGCAACGCCTTGTGCATCAGGTGCGTCGCCGAGTGGTTGCGGATCGTGCGGGCGCGCTTCACTTCGTCGACTTGCGCGTCGACCATGTCGCCCACTTTCAGCGAGCCGGACTGCAGCACGCCGTGGTGGCCGAACACTTCCGCCTGGATCTTCAGGGTGTCTTCCACTTCGAACACGCCGCCCTGTGCCTTCAGCAGGCCCTTGTCGCCCACCTGGCCGCCGGACTCGGCGTAGAACGGGGTCGTGTCCAGCACGACGATGCCGTCCTGGCCCGCTTTCAGTTCCTGGACCGGTGCGCCGCCCGAGTACAGCGCGAGCACGCGGCTGTTGTGCACGAGGGCGTCGTAGCCGACGAAGGTCGTCTTCTCGCCCGAATACTCCACGTTGGCGGCCATCTTGAACTTGCCGGCGGCGCGGGCGGTCTTCTTCTGCTGCTCCATGGCGGCAGCGAAGCCCTCTTCGTCCAGCTTGATGCCGCGCTCGCGGCAGATGTCCGCGGTCAGGTCCAGCGGGAAGCCGTAGGTGTCGTACAAGGTGAAGGCGGTGCCGCCGTCGAGGTTCTGCGGATCCTTCGCGAGCTGCGCTTCCAGGATCTTCATGCCGTGCTCGAGGGTTTCGCCGAAGCGCTCTTCCTCGGCCTTCAGGGTCTGCATCACGCGTTCTTTCGCGTCGTGCAGCTCCGGATACGCGGCGCCCATCTCGACGTCGAGGTCGTCCACGAGCTTGTAGAAGAACGGCTTCGTCTGGCCCAGCTTGTGGCCATGGCGCAGCGCGCGGCGGATGATGCGGCGCAGGACGTAGCCGTGGCCTTCGCTGCTCGGGATGATGCCGTCGACGATCATGAAGCTGGCGGCGCGGATGTGGTCGGCGATGACCTTCAGCGAGTTGTTCGCGAGGTCGGTCGCGCCGGTTTCGCGGGCGGCAGCCTTGATCAGGTTCTGGAACAGGTCGATCTCGTAGTTCGAGTGCACGTGCTGCAGCACGGCGGCCAGGCGCTCCAGGCCCATGCCGGTGTCGATCGACGGCTTCGGCAGCGGGGTCAGCACGCCGGCTTCGTCGCGGTTGAACTGCATGAACACGAGGTTCCAGATCTCGATGAAGCGGTCGCCGTCTTCTTCCGGCGAGCCCGGAGGACCACCCCAGATCTCGGCGCCGTGGTCGTAGAAGATTTCCGTGCACGGACCGCACGGGCCGGTGTCGGCCATCTGCCAGAAGTTGTCCGACGCGTAGCGCGCACCCTTGTTGTCGCCGATGCGGATGATGCGTTCCGTCGGCACGCCGATTTCATTCGCCCAGATGCCGTAGGCTTCGTCGTCTTCGAAGTAGACGGTGATGGTCAGCTTTTCCGCCGGCAGGTTATAGACCTTGGTCAGCAGTTCCCAGGCGAAGTGGATGGCGTCGCGCTTGAAATAATCGCCGAAGCTGAAATTGCCCAGCATTTCGAAGAACGTGTGGTGGCGCGCGGTGTAGCCGACGTTTTCCAGGTCGTTGTGCTTGCCGCCGGCGCGTACGCAGCGCTGTACGGTGGTGGCGCGCTTGTACGGACGCGTATCCAGGCCCAGGAACACGTCCTTGAACTGCACCATGCCGCTGTTGGTCAACAACATCGTCGGGTCGTTACCCGGCACGAGCGGGCTGGAGCGGACGATCGTGTGGCCTTTGGACTCAAAGAACTTGAGAAACTTTTCGCGTATTTCGGTGGATTTCATGTCGTAGGGGCGGATTCAGGCAGCTTGCTATATAAAGAAAATCGATTATAGCGTGGTATCGGCAGTTAACTGTACTTGTGCAATTTGCCGTTGCAGAAACGACAACAGGCCGTAGTGTGGGCACCCCGTGCCCACCGGGCGCCGCTCAGCGCAACAGGGCCAGCACCGCCCTCGGCTCGCCATTGGCCTGGCTCAGCATGGCGGATGCCGCCTGCTGCAGGATCTGGGCGCGCGTCAGCCGGACCGCGGCCCCGGCATAGTCGACGTCCTCGATGCGGCTCTTCGCCGCCTCCAGGTTCATCGACATCGTCTGGTTGTTGCTGGCCGCGGCGTCCATGCGGTTGCTGTAGGCGCCCACCTGCACGCGCTGCTCGTTGACGGACGCGAGGGCGTCGTCGATGTGCAGCAGCGCCACCGCCGGGTTGCGCATGTCCAGGTCCGCGAGGCCCAGCGCGCTGGCGTTCACGGCCGCGAACTCCATCTCGACCAGGTCGCCGGCGGACGCTCCGACCTGGATCTGCATCCGGTGCCTGCCCACACCCCCGCCGCCGATGTCCGGATACTCGACCTTGAAGTTGCGCAGCGGCCGGGCGGTCGTGCCGAAGCCGGATTCCGGCACGACGCCCCGCGCGTCGCGCGTCGGCCCGCCGTCCGCGTCGAGGCCGCCGATCGCGCCCGTGTCCGCATTCGCCAGGTTCATGCCCCCGATGAAGCCGGCGCCATTGGCGGCGAATTCCGTCATGAAGTCGCCGGTGCCCTGGTACTGCCCGCCCGTGACGGCCTTCAGCGCCGTGTCGAGGTCGGTGCCCTGGTGCCCGTTCAGGTAAGTCATCAGGCCCTTCATGCCGCCATCGACGCCCATCGATTTCAACCGCTCATGCAGGTAGCGCGAGGCGACGTAGCCGCCTTCATAGCTGAAGCCGCCGCCCGTGATCGTGTCGACGATGCCCTGCGCCGTCTGCCCGCCCGCCAGCGCACCGGCCAGGCGTTCGTCGGCGCCATGGATCAGCTCGGCCGTGCCCTCGATGAACCACTGGGGAAGATTCATGCCGGTCGAGTGCAGCATGATCGCGTGCACCATCTCGTGCGCAATGACGCGGTCGTCGTACATCGGTCCGGTGCCGCCGTCCGGCGTGCTGATGTCGCTGAAATCGGCCATGTCGATGTTCAGCGTGACGTCGTTGCCGAGCCCCGACGCGCCCGTGACGGACGCAAGCACGCCACTCTTGCCGTCCGTCGTGTCGAGGTTGATCTTCAGGGTCGAGCCATCGCCCTGCAGGCCGTAGTACTGCTGGACCATGTCTTCGGCGGCGCTCAGCCAGCCGGCCTTGAGGCTGTCGAGCACGGCACGCTTCTTCTTGTCCTCGCTACCGCTCTCGGACGCCGGCGAAAAGATCGCCTGGCCATTGAACGAGGCGCCATTGCCCACCTGGGTGATCTGGGACAGGATCTGGTCCGCTTCCGCCTGCAACGTGTTGCGGTCGCTGTCCGTGTACGAGCCGTTGCCGGACGCCACCGCCAATTCGCGCAGGCGCTGCAGGCTGTCGTTGATGTTCGACAGCGCGCTGTCCGCCACCTGCAGCATCGACGTCGCGTCGTTGATGCCGCGCGAGGCCTGGCGCATCCCGGTCAGCTGCGACCTCATGCGGCCCGTGATGGCCTGGCCGGCCGGATCGTCGGCGGCGCTCGCGATGCCGGTGCCCGAGCTCAGGCGCGCGACGAGGCGCGTCACCTCGTTCGTGTGCTCCGCCAGCTTGCGCTGGGCGTTCAGGGACAACGATTGATTATTGATCGAAAGTGACATAAGGCCGTGACCGGGAGCCGAATGTCATTAACGACAAGACGTTACAATTCTTGAGGGAAAATTTTGGTTCTAGGAAAAATCAGGCGGGATGAGGTCGATCCGGTCCGTGCACAACCCGTCCACGCCCCAGCCGAACAGTTCGCGCGCCCGCGCCGGCGCGTTGACCGTGTAGCAGAACAGGCCGAAGCCGGCGGCTTTCACGTGCGCGGCGCCGGCCGCCGTCAGCCGCGTATGGTCGGTGTGGATCGCGACGGCGTCCAGCGCCCGCGCACGGGCTTCCCAATCCCGCGGCAACGCCTCCGTCAGCCAGGCGCGCGGGACCTGGGGCGCGGCCTCCCGGGCCGCCGCCAGCGCGGTCTCGCTGAACGACGACAGCAGCGGCACCTGCGCCATCCTGCCTGCGGCGATCTCGGCGGCGAACAGCGCGGCCGCCAGGCGCGCGACCACGGTGCCGGTCGCCTCGTCATGGCCGGGCACGGGCTTGATCTCGATGTTCATCCACACGCCGTGGGCCTTGCAATACTGCGCGAATTCGACGAACAGCGGCACCGGTTCGCCCTCGTATTCCGGACCGAACCACGAGCCCGCATCGCGCGCGGCGAGGTCGAGCGCATCGATGTCCGCCACCGATCCCGTCCCGGCCACCGTGCGGCCCAGCCTGGGGTCGTGCAGCACGACGGGGACGCCGTCGCGCGCCAGCATGACGTCGAATTCGATGGCGCGAAAACCCGCGTCCATGCCGCGGCGCAGTCCGGCCACCGTGTTTTCCGGCGCCAGCGTGCCGCCGCCGCGGTGGGCCAGGATCCTGGGGTAAGGCCACATGGTATTCCTCCCGAACGGTAGTCAGGCCGGCGCCAGCGCGCGCGCCAGCCAGCAGAAACCGGCCAGGTTGAGGCCGACGGTCAGCCAGAACCCCTGCCGGAACGGACGTTTCACGGTCTTGTGCCGCAGCCATTGTTGCGCCAGCAAGCCGCCCGGCCAGCCGCCGGCCAGCCCCAGCAGCAGTAAGTGCCACTCGGGCGTACGCCGGTCGCCGCGCCGCGCGGCCGCCTTGTCGCGCGCATACAGTGCGAAACAGGCGGCGCTCGCGAGCGCGTACGCGACGCCCACCGCGGCCGGCAGGCCGAGGGCAAGTGCGGCGTAGCCATACAGGGCAAAAAAGAACAGCAGCGGCGTATAGATCATGGCGCCAGCTTACGCGCCGGCGGCGCGGGTGTCCACCGGGCAACCCCACCGTCAGGGCGTGGCCAGGAAGTCCGTGACGTCGCGCGTCAACCGGTCGGGCGCATCGAGGTACAGGAAGTGTCCGGCGCCCGCGTAGTCGACGACGCGCGCATGCGGCAACGCCTGGCCCAGCGCGCGCTGGGCCGGCAGGCCGATCGCATCGTCCGCGGCGCCGGCCAGCACGAGCACGGGCATCGTCATCCGTTCCGGATGGGCGTAGCGGTATTGCGTGAAGCCGCCGCCGAACAGCGCGTTGCCCAGTTCGCCCGTGCATAGTCTCTCTCGGGCAAGTTGTTTTATTTATGTACAGCAATGCGGATTATAGATGCCGCCCCTCCGTTAGCGAACGTACGGAGGAATGCTCCGCGAACGCCTACCCTTGCGCTTCGAGGTTTCAACGTGGAGAACATCATGAGCTTTGATTTGGGCAACCTGTTGCAGCAATACCTGGGCGGAGCCAACCCGAACGCCAACCCGGCGCAGGCCGAGAACGATTTCGACCACGTGGCGCAGAACGTGCCGCGCGCCACCGTCGCGCAGGGCGTGACGCAGGCGCTGCGCTCGGACCAGACACCGCCGTTTTCGCAGATGGTCGGCCAGCTGTTTGGCAACAGCAATCCCGACCAGCGTGCCGGCATGCTGAACCACCTGCTGGCCAATGTGGGACCGTCCGTGCTGGCGTCCGTCGCCGGCGGCTCGCTCGGCAACCTGCTCGGCGCCGACCAGGCCCGCGTGTCGCCGGAACAGGCGAACCAGGTCTCGCCGGAACAGGTGCAGGAACTGGCCGCCAAGGCCGAGCAGCAGAATCCCGGCATCGTCGAACGCATGGGCGACTTCTATGCCGAACACCCGACCCTGGTCAAGGCCATCGGCGGCGCCGCACTGGCGATCGCGCTTGGCCACATGGCCCAGGGCATGCAGCGCCACTGAGCGCATCCACCATCATCGAGAAGGAATCGACATGGGTATCCTGAGCAATATCTTCCACAAGATTTTCCCGTCCTCGCACCCGGCCGCGCAGAACAGCAGCCAGGCGGCCCCGGGCGCCCAGCAACGCGCGCCGCAGCCGACGCAGCCACCCGCGCAGCAACCGGCACAGCAGCCCGCGCAACCACCGCAGGCCGCGCCCGCGGCAAGCGCGCCGGCGGCGGCACCGATGCAGCAGGTCGACGTGGAAGCTGTCCTGAACAACATGCAGCAGCAATCCGGCCAACAGCTGAACTGGCGCACGTCGATCGTCGACCTGCTGAAGCTGCTGGGCCTCGATTCCAGCCTGCAGGCACGCAAGGAACTGGCCGCCGAGCTGAACTATTCCGGCGATACCAGCGACTCGGCCAGCATGAACATCTGGCTGCACCGCCAGGTCATGAACAAGCTGGCGGCAAACGGCGGCAAGGTGCCGGCCGACCTCAAGGACTAACCTCCTCCCACCCGCCGGCGGCGTCCATGCCGTCGGCGAATTTCATACCTCGAGTTGACGGTTTTCGGTCTGGCAGCGACGCCATGTCCCTCGCATAATCAACTCAACCATACATCCCCGATGACGCATCATCCGCTGCTTTCAGCGGCTTCAACGACGGCCGGCCGTTGAAGTCCGGCCTGCCCACGCCTGAACGGGACTGGCGCGACGAGCCCGGCCTGCACACGACAACGAGAAAAAGGATGGAGATCAAAAAAAGCGTACTGCTGACACTGGCAGCCTTGAGCGCACCCGCGTGGGCACAAACGTGCCAATCCAGTACCACCACCCCGTACGTCAACATCAATGGCACGACGTCATGGGCAATGACGTCGTCGCTCGCCCTGAACACCGGCTCGACCGTCGTCCTCGGGCCGCAACCGGCATCGGGCGGCACGTGGGCGTGGAGTGGTTGCGGCACATCGGGGGCGGCGCGCGAACAGACCATCAAGCTCGCCAATACCGGCACCAGCGCCACCACCTGCACGGCCACGGCCACGTACACGAACAGCTGCGGCGCCAAGTCGACCCAGCAGTACAACTTCACGGTGTGGCCGGCGCAGGCGGCCAATGCCGGCAAGTACATCATGGTCGACCAGTTCGGCTACCTGACCAACGCGCGCAAGGTGGCGGTGCTGCGCATGCCCCGCGCCGGCTACGACGCGAACAGCCCCCAGTTCTGGCCGCAACAGGTCAGCGTGGTGAACTCAGCCACGGGCGCGACCGTGTACACGTGGTGGCCCACGGAGTGGAACACGCGCGCCACCGATCCGTCGTCGGGCGACCAGGTCTGGCACTTCGACTTCAGCAACATCACGACGCCGGGCACGTATGAAATCGTCGATGCCGGCGGCCAGCGCTCGGCCCGCTTCGAGATCGGCGACAACGTCTACCGCAACGTGCTGGTCCAGGCCGTGCGCATGTTCTACTACCAGCGTCTAGGCCAGGCCCACACCGCGAACAATGCCGGCCTGAACTGGGCCGACGGCGCCAGCAACCTCGGCCCGGGCCAGGATTCGCAGGCACGGCGCTTCCTCGATTCCGGCAACGCCGCCACGGCGCGCGACCTGCGCGGCGGCTGGGCCGACGCGGGCGATTACAACAAGTACACGAGCTGGGCGGCCGGCTACGCGGGCGAACTGATGGACGCCTATGTCCAGAATCCGACCGTGTTCACCGACGATTTCAATCTCCCGGAATCGTGGAACGGCATCCCGGACATCCTCGACGAAGCGAAGTGGGGCCTGGACTGGCTGAAGCGCATGCAGAACAGCGACGGCTCCGTGCTGTCCGTCGTCGGCGTCGTGGGTGCGAGCCCGCCGTCCTCGTCCACCGGCCCCAGCTACTACGGCGACGCCAGCACGACGGCCACGCTGGCGGCGGCCGCCGCGTTCGCGGAAGGCGCCAAGGTGCTGGGCAGCCTGAACAACGCGTCGCTGAACACGTATGCGGCCGACCTGCTGACGCGTGCGAAAAACGCGTGGAACTGGGCGCAGGCCAACCCGAACGTCCTGTTCTACAACAACGATGCGAACCGCGGCACCCAGGGACTCGCCGTCGGCCAGCAGGAGACCGACGACAACGGACGCAAGTCGCTGAAGCTGATGGCTGCCGTCCGGCTGTTCGCCGCCACCGGCGATGCCACGTACAAGAGCTACGTCGACGCGAACTACACCGATGCGGCGATGTTCAAGAGCTGGAACCTGTCGGGCTTCAGCGCCGGCGACGCCCGCAACCTGCTGTACTACGCGTCGCTCCCGAACGCGACGTCCACCGTGGCCACCGCGATCCGTACGCAATTCCTCGACCTGTGGGGCCGCGCGGACTACGACGGCTGGGGCAAGGTCGATGCGCAGACGGACCCGTACCGCGCCTTCATCGGCTCGTACACGTGGGCCAGCAACGCGGTCAAGGCGAACGCCGGCTCGCTGTTCGCGGAAGAAAGCTATTACGGCATCAGCCGCCACACGGCCGAGCAGGATGCCAATGCTGCGGCCGACTACGTGCACTACCTGCATGGCGTGAACCCGCTGGGCAAAGTCTACCTGTCGAACATGGTCAGCTTCGGTGCGGAGAATTCCGTCAACCGTCTGTGGCATACGTGGTTCACCCAGGGCACGCCCTGGAACGACGCCAAGCAGTCGCCGTACGGCCCGGCACCGGGCTACCTGGCTGGCGGTCCGGCGGGCACGCAGTACAACTGGGACAGCAACTGCCCGAACGTGTCGGCGCAGTGCGGCTCGGCCCCGCCGTCGCCGCCGTATGGCCAACCGTCGCAGAAGACCTATCTCGACTTCAACGACGGCTGGCCGCTGAACTCGTGGTCGGTCAGCGAGCCGTCGAACGGCTACCAGACGGCGTACATCCGCCTGCTGGCCCGCTTCGTGAAGTAAGCTCCCCGCTCAGTCCGCAAGGCTGACGTTGGCCGGCGTGCCGCACGAAAAGCAGTAGCGCGTGAAAGCGTTCTTGCGCGTCGTGCACGCCGGGCAGCGGTCGAACAGGCCGATGCCGCAGTGCGGGCAATGGGCCAGGTGTTCGTCCTTGAAATTCGTCGCACGCTCGCACGACGGGCACACGCTCTTGGCGATGCGTTCCATCGCCACGTCGTAGCGCATCGTCGTGCGGCGCTCGGCATCGGGCATGGCCTCCGCGGCCCGCTGGCGTTCCAGCCACGCGTGCAGCCAGCGGATCGCGTAGCGGCCCACGACGACCGTCACCACGATGCCCACGCCGTAGCGCACGTAGCCGCCGTAGCTGGGCAAGTAAGGCACCAGCTCGACGAAGAACGCGAACAGCGCGAAGAAAATGAAACCCCACGTGAACGGCCAGTACGTGCCGTTGCGCTTGTATTTGAACAGCGCGCCCGCGACCAGCAGCAGCGGCAGGGTCACGCCGAGACGGATCAGGAAGACCTTGCGCGCGGCCCTGGCCGCGGCCTCGTTCGCGGCCTCGCGTGCCGGTTCCAGCAGTGCCTCGTAGGCCGCCGCGGCCTTCTGCTGGGCCTGTTTGGCGTCGAGTTCGACCTGCTCCTGGGCTTCGACCGCGGCGAGCGCGGCGCGTTCCGCTGCCACGAGTTTATCGAGTTCCCGGTTGCGCGCGATCAGTTCCGTGTCCTGGTCGGGGCGCGCCGTCACGTGGCGCGTCGCGATCCAGTTGTCGAAGGCGTCGCGTGCGCTTGTCGTGTTGGCCTGCGCCACGCGGTGTTTCTGCTGCGCCTGCTCCAGCGCCGCGTCCGCCGCTTCGCGCGTCTGCTGCGCCTGCTCGACCGCGGCCCGCAGCGGGCCCGCCTGCGCGGGATCGAGAAATTGTTCGGCTGGGGGCACGGGCTCCAGGTACATCACGTTGTCGACGACCTGGTTGCCGAGCCCGATCAGGAACCCGGCGAAGACGAACGCGACGAGCCACAGCGCCCGGCGCATCCATTGTTCGGTCCAACGCAATCCTTTGCTCATGGTGCGGCTCCTTCATCGGTGGCGAAAGCCGCAGCTTGCCATCGATACACAAACCGGACCACAAGAAAGCGCAAGGCGATCACCTTGCGCTACCTCAAAGCGCGTTTTCCGCTACCCGCTGCGGTTTAGAAATACGACAACCCGAGGGCCTTGCGCACCTCGTCCGTCGTACGCGCCGCCACTTCGCGCGCCTTCATCGTGCCTTCCTTGAGGATTTGCATGACCTGGCCCTTGTCCTTGGCCAGTTCCTCGCGGCGGGCGCGGATCGGCGCCAGCATGTCCTGCAGGATGCCTTCCAGGCGCTTCTTGACGACGGAATCGCCCAGGCCGCCGCGCACGTAATGCGCCTTCATCTCGGCCAGGCCTTCCTTGTCCGTGTCGAACGC
Source organism: Massilia sp. CT11-137 (assembly GCF_047302885.1). Taxonomy (NCBI): domain Bacteria; kingdom Pseudomonadati; phylum Pseudomonadota; class Betaproteobacteria; order Burkholderiales; family Oxalobacteraceae; genus Massilia; species Massilia sp. CT11-137. The sequence goes on along the minus strand of NZ_JBKYMP010000002.1, from coordinate 1,403,579 downwards.
GTCCAGGTACAGGAACGCGACGTTGCCTTCCAGGTGGCCCGGGTCGGATACCTTCAGGTGCAGCGGGTCCGTGTAGACCATCTTGACGGCGGCGCGGATCTCGTCGGCGGACGCGCCCAGGTTGATCGTATTGCCCAGCGACTTGCTCATCTTGGCCTTGCCGTCGATGCCCGGCAGGCGGCCGACTTCCGGCACGATCGCCTTGCACTCGACGAGGATGTCGCGGCCGGCGTTGCGGTTGAACTTGCGCACGATCTCGTTGCACTGCTCGATCATCGGGATCTGGTCCTCGCCGACCGGCACGATGGTCGCCTTGAAGGCGCTGATGTCGGCGGCCTGGCTGGCCGGGTAGGTGAGGAAGCCGGCCGGGATGTCGCGCTCGAAGCCGCGCAGGATGATTTCCTGCTTGACGGTCGGGTTGCGCTCGAGGCGCGCGACGGTCACGAGGTTCAGGTAATAAAAGGTCAGCTCGGCCAGCTCCGGGATCTGCGACTGGATCAGGATGGTCGATTTGGCGGGGTCGATCCCTACGGCAAGGTAATCGAGCGCCACCTCGATCACGTTCCGGTGTACCTTACCGATATCATCCATATTGTCCGTGAGCGCCTGGGCGTCCGCGAGCATGATGAACTGGCGATATTGGTCCTGGTAAGTGACGCGATTGCGCAGGCTGCCGACGAAGTGGCCGAGGTGCAGCGGCCCGGTGGGACGGTCGCCGGTGAGGATGATGGGCGTGGTAGCGGTAGGGGTTTGCAGACTCATCGAGTTTTCCTTGGGAGTTTAACCGCCCTGCCTCGATCCTGCTGCGCCAACAAAAACGCCACCTTGGAATCGAGGCGGCGTTTCGGAATACCTATCCAATTCACTGGCCGCGCGCAATCAGCGGCGCCACCAGGTGAGAACAGGATGTGGATACGAAAAATTCATGGATGGCATGGTTGCAGGTTGACGCGTCGCTGTCAACCGCCACCACTCGAAAGCCAAAACGCTTCCCCGACTTTTTTGCCAGTTCGGGGCCATGCCGTATTTTTTGTTGCAATAAAATTAACAATATTGGTGATTTATGGATTCCACGAAGAGCACGAACAGCCACGCCCGCCCTCTCGAACTGTGGGGCGGCCTCGAATGCACCGTCAACCGCGTCCGCGACGACTACTTCCACCAGCTCGACCGTAACGGCCACGCCTCCCGGGCCGACGACATCGCCCGTTTCGCTTCCCTCGGCATCCGCGCCATCCGCTACCCCGTGCTGTGGGAACGCACGGCGCCCGACGGCGTCCACGCCGCCGACTGGTCCTGGCCCGACGAGCGCCTGAACGCGCTCCGCGCCCACGGCGTCACGCCGATCGCGGGCCTGATCCACCACGGCAGCGGCCCGCGCCACACGAGCCTCGTCGACCCCGCGTTCGCGGAACAGCTGGCGGAATACGCCGGCGCCGTGGCCGCGCGCTATCCCTGGATCGAGTACTACACCCCCGTCAACGAACCGTGCACGACGGCCCGCTTCGCCGGGCTGTACGGCGTGTGGTACCCGCACGGCCGCGACGACCGCACGTTCGTGCAGGCCCTGCTGAACCAGTGCCGCGCCGTGGTGCTGGCCATGCGCGCGATCCGCGCCGTGAATCCAAACGCGAAACTGGTGCAGACGGACGATCTCGGCAAGACCTACAGCACGCCCGAGATGGCCAAAGTCGCCGAGTTCTACAACGAGCGCCGCTGGCTCGCGTGGGACCTGCTGTGCGGCATGGTCGGTCCCGAGCACGCGCTGTGGTCGTATCTGACGAAGACCGGTATTCCGGCCGAGGAATTCCTGTGGTTCCGCGACAACCCGTGCCCGCCGGACGTCATCGGCGTCAATTACTACGTCACGAGCGAGCGCTGGCTCGACCACCGTCCGGACCGTTATCCGGCGCACCACCGCGGCGTGGCCGACGGCATCCCGTGCGCCGACATCGAGGCCTCGCGCGCGCTCGCGACGCCCACGGCCGGCATCGCCCCGCTGCTGCACGAGATCTGGGACCGGTACCACATCCCGCTCGCCGTCACCGAGGCCCACATCGACGCCAACCGCGAAGACCAGTTGCGCTGGCTGCTGGAGATCTGGGAAGCGGGCAAGGAAGTGCGCGCGAACGGCGTCGACCTGCGCGCCGTCACCGTCTGGTCGCTGCTGGGCTCGTTCGACTGGAACAGCCTCGTCACGTGCAACAACGGTTATTACGAACCGGGCCCGTTCGACGTGCGCGCGCCGGAACCGCGTCCGACGGCCGTCGCGCGCATGATGCGGGAACTATCGGCCGACGCACCGCTGTCGCACCCGGTGCTGCGCGGCCAGGGCTGGTGGCGCCGGCCGGGCCGCTGGCTGTGCACGCCCGTCGCGACGCCCGATGCGCTGACGTCGATTACCGCCGACGGCCACACGCTCGTCGGCAAGGACGCGGCACCGATCCTGATCACGGGCGCGTCCGGCACGCTGGGCCGCGCGTTCGCCCGCATCTGCCGCAAGCGCAACCTCGCGTACCGGCTGCTGTCGCGCCAGGACATGGACATCACGGACCCGGCCTCCGTCGAACGCGCGCTGGACAAGTACCGGCCCTGGGCCGTCGTCAACACGGCGGGCTACGTGCGCGTGGACGATGCCGAGCGCGACGCCGAGCGCTGCTTCCGCGAGAACGCGATCGGCCCCGCGATCCTGGCCGCCGCGTGCGCCCGCCACGGCGTGCACCTGACGACGTTCTCCAGCGACCTCGTGTTCGACGGCGCGCTCGACCGGCCGTACGTGGAAAGCGATGCGGTCGCGCCGCTGAACGTCTACGGCCGCAGCAAGGCCGAGGCCGAGCTGCGCGTGCAGGACAAGCACCCGGGCGCCCTCGTCGTGCGCACGAGCGCCTTCTTCGGCCCGTGGGACAAGTACAACTTCGTCACCCTCGCGCTGCAGACGCTGGAGCGGGGCGAACCGTTCCGCGCCGCGCGCGACATGGCCGTGTCGCCAACGTACGTGCCCGACCTCGTGCACGCCTGCCTGGACCTCGCGATCGACGGCGAGTCCGGCGTCTGGCACCTGGCCAACGTCGGCACGCTGACGTGGGCCGAGCTGGCCGAACAGGCGGCGGCGCGCGCGGGCGTTGACTCCAGCCGGCTGGAAGCCGTAGCGGCCGAGTCGTACGGCTTCGCGGCGCCGCGGCCGCGCTACACGGGGCTGCACAGCGAGCGCGGGATCCTGCTGCCGTCGCTGGACCATGCGCTGGGACGCTATCTCGAGCTGCGCAACGAGATCGACCAGGAGATGGAGGAAGTGATCCTGATGGCGGAGAGCAGGCAGGCCTGAAGGCTGCGCATCGTGGGCACGGGGTGCCCACGCGTTAAAATTGCCGGGATGATCATCCGTTAAAGGCCAGACCCCGTGCAAGAGCAACACGCCTTCCCCTTCCTGCGCGAAATCCTGTTGTTCCTCGCCCTTGCCGGCATCCTGATCCCGCTGCTGCAGCGCCTGCGCATCAACCAGGTGCTGGGCTTCCTCGCCGTCGGCGCCCTCCTCGGCCCGTTCGGGCTCGGGCGCATGGCGCAGGATTTCGCGCCGCTCGGCCTGTTCACGTTCCCCAACAACGACAACGTCGCCATGCTGGCCGAGCTGGGCGTGTTGTTCCTCATGTTCATGATCGGCCTGGAGCTCTCGGCCGCGCGCCTGTGGGCCATGCGGCGCTGGGTGTTCGGCACCGGCAGCGCGCAGGTGGTGCTGTGCGCCGCATTGATCGGCGGTGCGGCGTATCTTCTGCTCGGCCAGCGGCTCGGCGCGGCGCTCGTGCTGGGCCTCGTGCTGTCGCTGTCGTCGACGGCCGTCGTGATGCAGTTGCTGGCCGAGAGCCAGCGCACGGCGAGCCCAGTCGGCCAGGCCGCGTTCGCCGTGCTGATGCTGCAGGATCTCGCCGTCGTGCCGATCCTGATCCTGATCGGGGCGCTCGGCAAGAACGAAGGCGGCGGCGCGAACGTCGCGTTGATCGCCCTGCTCGCGATGGCCAAGGCGGCCGTCGCCATCGCCCTCATCTACCTCGTCGGCGGCAAGGTCGTGCACCCGCTGTTCCGCGCGTTTGCCCGCCATCGCCAGCCGGACGTGTTCATGGCCCTGATCCTGCTGTCGACCTTCGGCATCGCCGCGCTGTCGCACCTGGCCGGACTGTCGATGGCGCTCGGTGCGCTGATTGCCGGACTCCTTCTCGCGGAAACGGAATTCAAGCACGAGGTCGAGCTGATGGTCGAGCCGTTCAAGGGCCTGCTCATGGGGCTGTTCTTCATGACGGTCGGCATGGGCATGGACGCGCTGCAGATCCTGCACGCGCCGCTGTGGCTCGCGTGCGCCGTGCTGGGCCTCGTCCTGCTCAAGGGCGTCGTCGTCGCGCCGCTGCTGCGGCTCGGCGGCCTGCCGTGGGGCCGCGCGATCGAAGGCGGCCTGCTGCTGGGCCAAGGCGGCGAATTCGCGTTCATCGTGATCGGCTACGCGACCGCGTCGAAGCTGCTGGACGGCGCCCTCGGCGCGCGCGTGATGCTGGCCGTCGGCCTGTCGCTGTTCATTACGCCGCTGCTGGCGCGCATCGGCCATGCGATCGGCGAGCGCTCGGCGGCGGAATCCCAGGGCGCCGCGGCTCACCTCGCCGACAACGAGCTCGATGCGGCACGGGGCCGCGTGATCATCGCCGGTTTCGGACGCGTCGGCCAGCAGCTGGCCAAGCTGCTCGCGGCCCAGGAGATTCCCTACGTCGCGTTCGAGAACGACGCGAAGCTCGTCTCGCAGCTGCACGCGAACGGCGTGCCCGTTTATTTCGGCAACGCGGCGCGGCCGGAACTGCTGCGCCGCGTGCATGCGGACGAGGCGCCGGCAATCGTGCTGACGATGGATCACCCAGCCTCCGCGCTGCAGGCCGTGCGCGGCATCCGGCGCGAATTCCCGCACGTGCAGTTGTACGCGCGCTCGCGCGACGAAAAACACGCACGCGCCCTCAAGCGGGCCGGTGCCAACGTCGTCGTGCCGGAGACGCTCGAAGCGAGCCTGCAGTTGTCGGCCTTCGTGCTCGAAGGGATGGGGCTGGACGAGCGCATGGTCGACGACATCGTCGACCGCGAACGCGACGCATTCGCCGCCGCGCTGGACGACGCCCGCTCGCGGGAGCGCGACGAGCGCGACGTATAATCCGCGCCGAGAACAACTCATCGAATCGGAGACCAGATGGCATTCATTCCGAACGGACCGCACAACGGTCCGGACAATCGCCTGCAGGGCGCGCTGGGCCACATCCGCGTGCTCGACCTGTCGCGCGTGCTGGCCGGGCCGTGGTGCTCGCAGAACCTCGCCGACCTTGGCGCCGACATCATCAAGATCGAGCGCCCCGGCGCCGGCGACGACACGCGCGCCTGGGGCCCGCCGTACGCGCCGGACGCCGATGGCCGGCCCACCACCGAAGCCGCCTACTACCTGTCGGCCAACCGCGGCAAGCGCTCGCTCACGGTCGACATCGCGAGCGAACCGGGCCAGGCGCTGCTGCGCGAACTGGTGCGCCATTGCGACGTCGTCATCGAGAACTTCAAGGTCGGCCACCTCAAGCGCTACGGCCTCGATTACGACACGCTGAAGGCCATCAGGCCGGACCTCGTGTACTGCTCGATCACGGGCTTCGGCCAGGACGGGCCGTACGCGCACCGCGCCGGCTACGACTTCCTGATCCAGGGCATGGGCGGGCTGATGTCGGTAACGGGCGAGCGCGATGACCTGCCGGGGGGCGGCCCGCAGAAAGTGGGCGTCGCGCTGACCGACCTGATGACGGGCATGTACGCGACCGTCGCCGTGCTCGCCGCGCTGACCCACCGCGACCGCACCGGCGAAGGCCAGCACATCGACATGGCGCTGCTGGACACGCAGGTCGCGATGCTGGCGAACGTCGGCAGCAATTACCTGAACAGCGGCAAGCGGCCGACACGCTGGGGCAATGCGCACGCGAACATCGTGCCGTACCAGACGTTCGCGTGCAGCGACGGCCACATCATCGTCGCCGCCGGCAACGACGGCCAGTACCAGAAGTTCGTGGAAGCGGGCGGCCGCCCGGAACTGGCGCGCGACCCGCGCTTCGCCACCAATCCCGCACGCGTACAGAACCGCGACGTGCTCGTGCCGCTGCTGGCGGACATGGTACGCGCGCGGCCGCGCGCGGCGTGGATCGCGCTGCTGGAAGCCGTGGGCGTGCCGTGCGGTCCGATCAACGACCTGGACGAGGTGTTCGCCAACGAGCAGGTGCGCGCGCGCGGCATGGAGATCGCCCTGCCGCATCCGACCGCCGGGCAGGTGAAACTGGTGCGCAGCCCGATGCGCATGTCGGCCACGCCGGCCACGAGCGACAAGGCACCGCCGCTGCTGGGCGAGCACACGGAGGAAGTCTTGCGCGACGTGCTGGGCAAGACCGACGCGGAGATCGCCGCCCTGCGCGAGGGCGGCGTCGTGTGAGGCCTGTCAGTGCAGCTTGTGCTTCAGGTCCGACAGTTCGGCATGCACGCGGGTCACCGCGGCTTCGACGTGGGCGGGCATCGTCGGCAGCGAGCGGCTGATGCGCTTGGCTTCGTCGCCCATGTCTTCCAGGCTGTCCACGCATTGCTGGATGCGCTGCTGGTCGTTCGACTGCATCACGCTCTGCGCCTGCCTGGCTTCGCGCGACAGTTTTTCGATGCAGTCGCGGATCTCGTTGGGCGCATCCTGCTGGCAGGCCTGCTGGGCTTCTTGAATGGTTTGCTGAATATGAGTGAATCGCTGCTGGATTTCGTTTGCTTGCAACATGACGTACTCCTTGCATTGATGGCTCGATACCGCATCCGCACGGGATGCGGGGCTGGAGCGTCATGGTAGTCCTGATGGGAATCGGGGGGCGCACGAACCGTATTGACGAGCTTGGCGCCGGGAGCTTGATTTACCGGATTTGACGACTCGGGCATCGCGTGGGCACGGGGTGCCCACCCTACGGCTGCGGTGATATGTAGGGTGGGCTCCCCGAGCCCACGCTACGGTTACGGATACTCGGCGTCGATCTCGGAGCCCGCATAATTCTCGAGCTCCACGAACAGCTCCTTCAGCGGCACCTTGCCCGCGATGTTCTGCAGGAGGATGCTGTTGCGATAGCTCTGGATGCGGTCGGCGATGATGGCCTGGTGCGCGGCCGGGATCTGTTCCAGCAGCGCCGCCCAGCCCGCGTCGAAGTCCGGCTTCGCCTTGCGGACCGTCTGCACGAAGCGCTCGAATTCCTTCTGCCCCGTGCGCGCGACGATGCGTCCGCCGCCTTCGACGCCGAAGATGATCGCGAGCGCGATCACGCCTTCCGCGTTCAGGTCCGGATCCTTGACGGGGCCTTCCCAATGGTGCCGGCGCAGCCATTGCGCGGCGCGCACGACGGCCTGCACGTCCCGGCGCTGCTTCAGCTGTCCCTGGTAGCGCTCGTAGCCGGACCACGTCTCGCCCGGGTCGGCCGTGCAAATGTCGACGAACAACTCCTTCAGGCGCCGCGCCGAGTACACGGGGTCGTTGTCGAATTCCCCGATCAAGGTGTCCTCCGGCAGCGCCGCCAGGTCGCGGATCAGGCGGAACCCCTGCTGGAACACGAATTCCGCGCCCTCGTCGAGCAGCACGTCGAGCGCGTCCAGGTCGCCCTGGGCGTCGTCCGATTCAACCAGGTGCTCCAGGCCCAGCGACACGCAGCCGATGCTCAAGAGCTGCGCGCGCTGGATGCCTTCGGCCGTGCGGTCGTTGGTGAACTTCTCGGCCACCATCGCCGTGATGCCGGCCAGCTCGTCGGCGAGGCCGGCCGCCTCCTCGGCATTGGCGTTCCCCGGGATCTGCCGGATCGCCCGGATCAGGCGGGGCAGTTTTTCGATGACGATAGCCGGCAGCATCGATGCGCTCGCCCCCGTCACGAGAAGATGTCCGTGCCCATGCTGCGGCGGCCGCTGCGGCGCTGCAGGCTGCGGACGGACGGCACCTGCTTGCGCAGGCGGTACAGCAGTTCGCGCGTGCCGCGCTGCTGGAATTCCGTCTCCTCGTCCGGATCGTCCGGCAACTCGACGTCCGCGAGGTCGGCCGTGTTGCGGTATTCCGGGAACAGTTCCAGCAGCGAGCGCTGCCAGCCGTCCTCGCTGGCCTTGGCCAGGTCGACGGCGAGCGGCACGATGTCGCTGTCGGACGTGGTGTGCACGTTGATGTGCGGGCCGCGGTTGTTGATCTCGCCGGCCACTTCGAGGATCTCGCGCGGCGCCAGCGACCACACGATGGCGAACGCCGTCGCGCCGTAGTCGGTGGCCGACGCTTCCGTCAGCAGATCGTGGCGGCGCCCGTCGTCATCGGTCGCGTAGACGATGCCGTGGATGTGGTTGAACAGGTTTTCCGCGATGCGCTCGGGGTCGTCCTCGATCATGTCGTCCGGCCACGTGGCGGCGAGGTAGGCGAGGCTTTCGGCCCAAGCCTTCGGCGGCACCAGCAGGGTCGCCACCGACGTCTTGGCACCGTCGAAGCCGGCCAGGTGCAGCGCCGTCACCTGCGGGGGCAGCGTGGACAGCACTTCGGCCACGGCGTAGTCGCCATGCTCGTCGGCGGCCTGCGACAGCGCCTCCTCGGCGTGGTGCAGCGAACCGGCCAGCACGAGTTCGCCGACCTGCTTGCTCAGCGCGGGCAGGTTGGATTTGTTGTCGTCGCTCATTCGCGCTCACCTCCATCCTGGTCGAACAGCTGGGAGAAATCGTCGCCCACGGAGGTTTCGTCGAGTTCCTCGTCGTCGCCTTCGTCGTCTTTCGCAAGCTGGTCGAGCGACTGGTCGTCGTCTTCCCAGCGGGCCTGGTTCTTGTACAGGAACGCCGTCACGATGGCCTGGCGCGCCAGTTCCGGATGGTTGTCGCAGATGGCGGCATACATCGCGCGGCCTTCGTCGTCGCCGTCGCAGTTGGCCATCGCGAACACCTTGGCCGGGTCGCCGCCCTCGTAGTCGTAGGCTTCGCGGATCAGGCCTTTCGGGTCCGTGAAGCGGATGCGGTCGACGAGCGCGAACGCCATCATGTTGACGTCGTCGAGGCCATCGCCGTTGGCGTATTCGGACACGAGGGCCTGCACCATCATGTCGTAGTTCTTGCGGTTGGGCGGGTCACCCAGGGTACCTTCGATCTGGCCTTCCAGCTCGCGCGACTGGAAAGCGAACTCCGGATGTACTTTTTTCATGATTGACTCGTATTCTGTTGGAACGTGTTCAGGCAGGGAGCTCAGTTGACCAAATTGACGCCGTTCAGGGCGAACACCGAGCGCCACAATTCGAAGGCTTCGGCCTCCGCGTCGAGCACGATGCGGTGGTTCACGCTCTGGTCGTATTCCGCCCGCTTGATCGGGTCGGACAGCACCTCGTACGCCTTCGTGACGGCCTTGAAGCGCGCTTCCGCGCCCGGCGCCTGGTTGCGGTCCGGGTGGTAGCGCATGGCGAGCGAACGGTAGACCTTCTTGATGTCGTCGTCGCTGGCATTCGGCGCGACGCCGAGGATCGCGTATAAATTTTCCACTTGGAACTCTCCGGCTGTGGCCGAAAAAACATTAAACCGAGATTATCCTATAGAAAGCGCCAACTTGACAGGCGCAGTATGCGGACTGCCCCGCGCGTGGACCGTGCGCTTGGCCACATAGCGGACCGCATGCCGCCTTCTACGGTAAAATGCCGGGAATCATACCCATTCAAGATAGGCTTCATGAGTAACGACAAGAACGCTGCGGCGGCCACCCCGTCGCCGAATTTTGTCCGCGCGATCGTCGAATCCGACCTCGCCGCGGGCACCCACACGCGTGCCGGCATGCCGTCCGTGATCACGCGCTTCCCGCCGGAGCCGAACGGCTACCTGCACGTGGGCCACGCCAAATCCATCTGCCTGAACTTCGGGCTGGCACGCGACTACCAGGGCCGCTGCCACCTCCGGTTCGACGATACGAATCCGGAAAAGGAAGACCAGGAATACGTCGACACGATCATGGACAGCGTCAAGTGGCTGGGCTTCACGTGGGAGCAAGGCGGAGACTCCCACCTGCACTACGCCAGCGACTACTTCGACCAGCTGTACGCGATGGCCGAATACCTGATCCAGAATGGCAAGGCTTACGTCGACAGCCAGAGCGCCGAAGACATGTCGCGCAACCGCGGCAACTTCGGCACGCCGGGTACGAACTCGCCATTCCGCGACCGTCCGGTCGAGGAATCGCTGCAGATCTTCCGTGACATGAAGGCCGGCAAGTACAAGGACGGCGAACACGTGCTGCGCGCCAAGATGAGCGAGGACGCGATGGCCTCGCCCATCATGACGAACCGCGACCCGGCGCTGTACCGCATCCGCCATGCGCATCACCACCGCACGGGCGACAAGTGGTGCATCTACCCGATGTACGACTTCACGCACCCGCTCTCGGACGCGCTGGAAAACATCACGCATTCGCTGTGCACGCTGGAATTCCAGGACCACCGCCCGTTCTACGACTGGCTCGTCGAGACGCTGGCGGCCGGCGGCTTCTTCGAACGTCCGGTGCCGCGCCAGTACGAATTCGCGCGCCTGAACCTGACCTACGTCGTCACGTCGAAGCGCAAGCTGCGCCAGCTCGTGCTTGACGGTGTGGTGTCCGGCTGGGACGACCCGCGCATGCCCACGATCGTCGGCCTGCGCCGCCGCGGCTACACGCCCGAATCCATCCAGCTGTTCTGCGAGCGCATCGGCGTCTCCAAGGCCGACGGCTGGATCGACATGAGCACGCTGGAAGGCGCCCTGCGCGACGACCTCGACCCGAAGGCGCCGCGCGCCGTGGCCGTGCTGCGTCCGCTGAAACTCATCGTCGACAACTTCCCCGAAGGCGAAACGGTGGAGTGCAGCGCACCCGTCCACCCGCACCATCCGGAATGGGGCACCCGTTCGTTCCCGTTCGCGCGCGAGCTGTGGATCGAGCAGGAAGACTTCATGGAAGTGCCGACGAAGGGGTACCACCGCTTCTACCCGCCCATCGACGACAAGCCGGGCTCGCGCGTGCGCCTGAAGTACGGCTTCGTGACCGAGTGCACCGGCTTCGACAAGGACGAGAACGGCAACGTCGTCGCCGTGCACGTGAACTATTTCCCGGACTCGAAATCGGGCACGCCGGGCGCGGACAACTACAAGGTCAAGGGCAATATCACGTGGGTCAGCGCGCAGCACGCGCTGGAAGCGGAAGTGCGCCTGTACGACCGCCTGTTCCTCGACCCGCAACCGGACGGCGGCGGCAAGGATTTCATGAGCGTGCTCAATCCGAACGCGCTGGAAACCGTCACCGCGTACCTGGAGCCGGGCCTGGCCGGGGCCGAGGCCGACCAGCGCTTCCAGTTCGAGCGCCACGGCTATTTCGTCGCCGACCGCGTCGACTCGGTGCCGGGCAAACCCGTGTTCAACCGCGTGACGACGCTCAAGGACAGCTGGGGCAAGTAAAACTCATTTGATCTAGCGCAAAAGCCCGGTTCGGCGACGAATCGGGCTTTTTCTTTTCTCCACTGGGAGCCCAGCGTCGTGCTGGCTCGGCAACTCCCCGATCTGCTAGGTTCATCACGCACCCAAGCCGCGTAAGTTGAATTAAACCAACAATTTCGTGCCGTCGCGGTGCCACATGTCGATCACGCTGAGAGACGCATTTTCCGTTACGCGGTTCTCGTTCTGGACCGGTGTCATGCTGTCGACGCTGGTCGGCGGCGTGCTGTACGTGGTCACGACACGCTCCATCGAGAGCGACGTGCAGGAACGCTTCTCCCGCCACGCGAAATATGCGCAGGCCGTCATCAACATGCGCATCAAGTCGTACACGGACCTGCTGCACGGCGCGGCCAGCCTGCTGCAGAGCGGCGATACGATCAGCCACCGCCAGTTCCACGACTACGTGCAGGGGCTGCACCTGGCCAGGAATTACCCGGCCGTCGACACCCTCAACTTCGCTACCTGGGTGCGCGAAGACGAGCGTCCGCAATTCGAGGCGGACTTCGCGCGCGAACTGCAGGCCTTCCTCGGCCCGGGCGCGCGCCCGGTCGTCACGCCATCCGGCCGCCGTTCCGCGTACCTCGTCGTCACCTACATCGAGCCGGACGCCACGAATACGCAGCTGTACGGCCTCGACCTGATGAGCAATCCGTATTTCCGCACGCAGCTCGCGCAGTCGCGCGACGACGGCAGGTTGCGCGCGTCCGGCCGGCCGATCGCGGCGGTGTCGGCGCCCAACGACAACCACCTCGGCATGCGCCTGCCGGTGTACCGGCACGGCCCCCTGCTGGCCGGCGCGGAACAACGGCGCGCGGCCTATCTCGGCTCGCTCGGGATCGCGTTCAGCCTGCCCAAGCTGCTGCACGGGGTGATGGACGAGATGCCGATTCCCGGCGTGCGCATGACGCTGTTCGACGTCGGCCCGCGCGAGGTGATCGGGCACGATACGACGACCTGGCCCAAGGTGCTGTTCGACAGCCATGGCACGGCCGCCAATCCCACGCCGCCGCTCGACGGCGGCGATGACGTGTTCACGGCCACGCTGCCGCTCGATTTCAACGGGCGTCCATGGCAAACCACGTACAGCGTGCCGAAAGCCCGCCTGCGCACGCATTTCGACGTCTATTATCCGAAGCTGATGATGGCGTTCGGCTTCATCGGCTCCGTCCTGCTGTACGCCCTGCTGCACATCCTGACCTCGTCGCGCCGCGCCGCCCTCGAACTGGCGCAGGAGATGACGAGCGAGCTGCGCGAGAGCCAGACCAGGCTGCAGCTGTCGCACCAGAAGCTCAGGCGCCTGGCCGACCACGCGTACCAGATCAAGGAACTGGAGCGCAAGCGCATCGCGCGCGAGATCCACGACGACCTCGGCCAGAGCCTGCTCGCGCTGCGCATCGAAGCCGAACTGCTGGCCGGACGCACGCAGGGCACGCACAACCACCTGAACACACGCGCCCGTTCCACGCTGCAACAGATCGACACGACGATCAAGAGCGTGCGCCAGATCATCAACGACCTGCGTCCGACCGTGCTCGACCTGGGGCTGTCGGCGGCCGTCGAATGGCAGGTGAACCAGTTCCAGAAGCGCACGGGCATCCAGTGCGAGATCCGCGACGACCACGGCGAGATCGCCCTGCCCGACCATTGCGCGACAGCCTTCTTCCGCATCCTGCAGGAATCGCTCACGAACATCGTCCGCCATGCCAACGCGACCCATGTGAAGGTGGAGCTGCGCCTGAACGGCGGCTGGCTGTCGCTGACGGTACGCGACAACGGCTGCGGCCTGCCGCCGGGCGGGCGCAACAAGTATGAGTCGTTCGGCCTGGTGGGCATCGAGGAGCGCATCGTGATCCTCGGCGGCACCTGCGCCGTCTTCAGCGAACCGGGCGGCGGCACGACCGTGATCGTGTCGGCGCCCGTCATCGGCGGGTCGGAACCTGCCGCTCCCCTGCAGCAGGAACACGGCCCGGGTTCGGCCGTCGTCTAAACACTTCCTTCGCAACGACCAGCGCCGCCCAACCGGGCGACGCCTCGTCACGCCTGTTCCCCGCGGGTATCGCAACTTCATAAGAAAGAAATTACATAGCCGCTTCAACAACAAATGTTGTTTCTTTGACAAATATCAATATCTCATCAGATTGCCTGAATTACATTGACTACGTGTAAGGCGCGCCCACGAATCGACCCACTCGCTGGCAGATGTCATCACGAGCCTTGAGGAATTACTGTCCAGCGCTGGCCCGACAAGCCGACACAACCATAACTAGGGAAGCAGTCACAACGCAATCTTCGACAACGAATGAGGATGACAAACATGAACGCCAACGACCTGTTTAACGCCGTAATGCAACTCGACCTGGAACCGATCAAGACGAAGTTGATGCACGTGGAGTCCGGCGAAGGCTGGAGCCTGGACAAGGCCACTGCCGTGGAAAAGGAATACCGGCGCTTCCTGTGCCTGATGAAGATGTATCCCGAGGAGTCCATCGCGCCCCTGGTCGACGTGGACACGTTCTGGCACTACCACATCCTCGACACGATGAAGTACGCGGTCGACTGCGAGCAGGCGTTCGGCTACTTCGTCCACCATTACCCATACGTCGGCATGCGCGGTGGCGACGACGCACAGTTCCGCATCGACAGCGGCGAGCGCATGCAGAGCCTGTACGAAGCGACGTTCGGCGAAGCCTATCCGGTGGCGGACGCGGCGCCGGTAGAAGCGTCCGGCACGGCCTATTGCGCCGGTCCGTGGGACAAGCAGGGCGCGCAGGCCGCCGCCCGCGGCGAGACCGCCTACTGCGCCGGTCCGTGGGACAAACCCCGTGCCCGCGCCGCCGCCGGCGCCGGTACGGCCTACTGCGCCGGCCCGTGGGACAAGCACGCCAGCACGGCGTACTGCGCGGGTCCGTGGGACAAGCACGCCAACACCGCCTACTGCGCGGGTCCGTGGGACAAGCCGCATGCCCATGGCGCCGCCCAGGCCACGACCGCCTACTGCGCCGGCCCGTGGGACAAGCACGCCGCCACCGCCTACTGCGCGGGCCCGTGGAAACAGGAGGGCGCACGGACCGGGAACAATGCCGCCACCGCGTACTGCGCCGGGCCCTGGAAACCGGCCACCGCGACGTCGCCGCTGAACGTGTGAAGTACCGCCGGGGAGCGCGTTCCTCGTACGCACTCCCCGCGCCTACCCATTGCCCGCTCCGGAACAGGCGCGGGCCTTTTTCTTTTGAGATAATTCTGCCAGTGAACAACTCTTCGAATGACTAGGTGTCGCACCGCATCCGAGACGAGTAAGTTGCAAATTACAAACTTTGTGTCGCCGAACGCGATTCGGCCGCACGCCTCTGGGAAGATTATGCAGGCCGTTCTGAGGGACGCATTTTCCGTTAACCGGTTTTCGTTCTGGACCGGCGCACTGGTGTCGACGCTCGTCGGCAGCGCCCTGTACGTGATGACCCAGCGGTCGATCGAAACGAATGCCCAGGAACGGTTCATCAACCATGCCAAATATGCGCAAAGCGTCATCAACGTGCGCATCAAGTCCTATACCGACCTGCTGCGCGCGACCGGAAGCCTGATCCATAGCACCGACATCCTGAGCCACCGCAAACTTCACGAATACGTGCTCGGGTTGGACCTCGCCAACAACTTCCCGGCGGTCGATTCGATCAATTTTGCGCTGTACGTCACGGACGACAGGCGCCAGCCCTTCCTCAGCGACCTGCGCGAGGAAATGGGAGGGCACATCGACGCCGCGGCGCCGCTGGACATCGTGCCGCCGGGGCAGCGCGACGCCTATCTGATCATCAGTTACATCGAACCGGACCAGTCGGGCCCGGGCCATTACGGCATCGACCTGATGGCCAACCGTTATTTCAGCAAGCAATTGGCCGAGTCGCGCGACAACGGCACGGTCTACGCTTCCGGCACACCCATTCTTGCCTTGTCCGGTCCCAACGATACCCATCTGGGCATGCGCATGCCGATCTATTATTTCGGCACCAAGCCCGACACCGTGGCGGCACGCCGCGCCGCCTATGTCGGGTCATTGGGCATTGCGTTCAGCGTGCCGAAACTCCTGTACGGTGTCATGGACGAGATACCGGTCAAGGGGCTGCGCATGACGCTGTTCGACATCGGCCCCGGCCTGGACGTCCATGGCCATGAAACCGCGGGGACGCCGCGCACGCTGTTCGACAGCCACGGTACCAGCAAGAACCCGATGCCGCCGCTCGCGGACGGCGACACGCGCATGTTCAGCACGACGCTGCCGCTGGATTTCAACGGCCGTACCTGGAAAACGACCTACAGCGCGCCCAAGGCCGCCCTGTACACGGAATTCGACACCTATTATCCGAAGCTCATGATGGCGTTCGGCTTTCTCGGCTCGATCCTGCTCTATGCCCTGGTGCACACGCTCACGTCGTCGCGCCGCGCCGCCCTCGCGCTCGCGCGGGAAATGACGAGCGAGCTGCGCGAAAGCCAGACCAAGCTGCAGCTGTCGCACCAGAAGCTCAGGCGCCTGGCCGACCACGCGTACCAGATCAAGGAACTGGAACGCAAGCGCATCGCGCGCGAGATCCACGACGACCTCGGCCAGAGCCTGCTCGCCTTGCGCATCGAAGCCGAGCTGCTGGCCGGCCGCACGAAGGGCACGCACAGCCACCTGCACAAGCGCGCCCGCGCCACGCTGATGCAGATCGACACGACGATCAAGAGCGTGCGCCAGATCATCAACGACCTGCGCCCGACCGTGCTCGACCTTGGCCTGTCGGCGGCCGTCGAATGGCAGGTCAACCAGTTCCAGCGCCGCACCGGCATCCAGTGCGACATCCAGGACGACCACGGCGAGATCGCCCTGCCCGACCATTGCGCGACGGCCTTCTTCCGCATCCTGCAGGAATCGCTGACGAACATCGTCCGCCATGCCAACGCGACGCGCGTGAAAGTGGAGCTGCGCCTGAACGGCGGCTGGCTGTCGCTGACGGTACGCGACAACGGCTGCGGCCTGCCGCCGGGCGGGCGCAACAAGTACGGCTCTTTCGGCCTGGTCGGCATCGAGGAACGCATCGTGATCCTCGGCGGCACCTGCGCCGTGTTTAGCGAGCCGGACGGCGGCACGACCGTCATGGTGTCGGCGCCCGTCATCGGCAGTCCGGACCGCCCGCTGCCCGCGCCGATCGAGCACGGCTCCGGCTCATCCGTCATCTGACTGAAGCCCCCCTCCCCGGCTTCCTTTCCCTCCGCTATTCTCTCCAGATACGCCTACCCTATCCAAAGGCTTTGGCGTATCTACCTAAGCAACAAATGTTGTTTATTTGACAAATATCAATAACGCTGTGAATTGCCTCAACTAAATTGAGCACGTGTAAGACACGTCCGCAAATCTGACGAAGAGTTGCCGGGCGTCATCACATGTTTAATGGAAATGTTGTTTGAAAGCGGCAGATTCACCGCATAAAACCATAACTAGGGATAGCAGTACTTCACTAACTACTACGAGGATGACCAATGAATACCAACGACCTGTTTAACGCCGTGATGCAACTCGACCTGGAACCGATCAAGACGAAGCTGATGCATGCGGCATCGGGCGAAGGCTGGAGCCTGGAGAAGGCCAACGCCGTGGAAAAGGAATACCGCCGCTTCCTGTGCCTGATGAAAATGTATCCGGACGAGGACACGGCACCGCTGGTCGACGTCGACACGTTCTGGCACTACCACATCCTCGACACGATGAAATATGCCGCCGACTGCGAGCAGGCCTTCGGCTATTTCCTGCACCACTACCCGTACGTCGGCATGGGCGGCGACGATGACGAACAGTTCCGCCTCGCCAGCGGCGACCGCATGAAAGAGCTGTACGAAGCCACGTTCGGCGACGCCTATCCGGGCGCCGTCGCCCAGGCCGCGGACGGCGCCGGCGCCGGCGCCTACTGCGCCAGCCCGCGCATCGAAGCCGCCTACTGCGCGAGCCCCCGTATCGAGGCGGCCTATTGCGCCAGCCCGCGGATCGACACCGCCTACTGCGCCAGCCCGCGCAAGGAAGCACGCGAAGGCGCCGTGGCGGCGACCGCGTATTGCGCCAGCCCGCGGATCGACACGGCGTACTGCGCCAGCCCGCGCAAGGAAGCACGCGAAGGTGCGGTGGCGGCGACCGCATATTGCGCCAGCCCGCGGATCGACACGGCGTACTGCGCCAGCCCACGCAAGGAAGCACGCGAAGGCGCCGTGGCGGCGACCGCATATTGCGCCAGCCCGCGGATCGACACGGCGTACTGCGCCAGCCCGCGCAAGGAAGCACGCGAAGGTGCGGTGGCGGCGACCGCGTACTGCGCCAGCCCGCGGATCGACACCGCCTACTGCGCCAGCCCGCGCAAGGAAGCACGCGAAGGCGCCGTGGCGGCGACCGCGTATTGCGCCAGCCCGCGGATCGGCACGGCCCGCTGCGCCAGCCCGCGCAAGGAAGCACGCGAAGGCGCCGTGGCGGCGACCGCATATTGCGCCAGCCTGCGGATCGACACGGCGTACTGCGCCAGCCCACGCAAGGAAGCACGCGAAGACGCCGTGGCGGCGATTGCGTATTGCGCCAGCCCGCGGATCGACACCGCCTACTGCGCCAGCCCGCGCATCGAAGCACGCAAAGGCGCCGCCACGGCCTACTGCGCCAGCCCCCGGGTCCAGACGCAGCCCGGTCGCAGTGAAGCGGCCACCGCCTGACCCGCCACAGGAACACCTTTCAATTCCTGCAACATCCCAGCCCGCTTCGGTTTCCGGAGCGGGCTTTTTCTTGTGCAAAGGACTTCGCGCGACTCTCGACACAAGTTTTGCAACAAATTAACATTGCATATCCGGCCGTGCTGGAACACATTCTTTTCGAAAGCGTATTTGATGGCGACGACGCTGAAAGACACTTTTTCCGTGACCCGGTTCTCGTTCTGGGCCGGAGCATTGCTGTCTTCGCTGGTCGGCGCGCTGCTGTATCTGTTCACGGCACGTTCCATCGAAAGCGACGCCGAAGCCCGTTTCATCAGCCATGCCAGGCATGCGCAAAGCGTCATCACGGTCCGCGTGAAATCGTATACGGACCTGTTGCGCGCCACGGGCAGCATGATCCAGAGTTCCGACGTCCTGACGCACCAGGGCTTCCACGAATTCGTGGCCGGACTGGACCTGGCCAGGAGCTTCCCGGCGGTCGACTACATCAACTACGCGGTCCAGGTGCCGCATGAGGGGCGCGACGCGTTCGTTGCCGCACTGCGCACGGACGTGTCGCACATCTTTGGCAAGCCGGTCGACCTGGATATCATGCCGCCCGGCATCCGGCCGTCGTACCTGGTCGTCGCCTTCGTCGAACCCGCGCCGCCGGGCGCCCACTACTATGCGATCGACCTGAAGGCCAACCGCTATTTCGGGAACTTGCTGCTGCAAGAGCGCGATAGCGGCATGATTTTTTCGACCGGTACGCCGATCCCAATGTTGTCGCGTCCGAACAACATCTACGTGGGCATGCGTATGCCGGTCTACCGCAAAGGCGTGCCGCTGCGCACAGTCGACCAGCGCCGCGCGGCCTACACGGGTTCGCTCGGCATCGCGTTCAGTATCCCCAAGCTGCTGAACGGCGTCATGGACGAAGTTCCGGTCGCGAACCTGCGCATGACGCTGTACGACGTCGGCCCCGGCATCGACGCCCGCGGCCAGCCTACGGTATCGAAGCCGCTCGCGCTGTTCGACAGCCGCGGCACGCGCGCCGAGCCGACGCCGGCGCTCGACGTCGGCGATGACGTCTTC
The DNA here is from genome assembly GCF_047302885.1 of Massilia sp. CT11-137. NCBI lineage: Bacteria > Pseudomonadati > Pseudomonadota > Betaproteobacteria > Burkholderiales > Oxalobacteraceae > Massilia > Massilia sp. CT11-137. Next base: position 1,384,250 of record NZ_JBKYMP010000002.1, on the reverse strand, counting down.
ACGACCAGCCTGCCGCTCGATTTCAACGGCCGTCCATGGAAAACGACGTTCAGCGCGCCCAGGGCCGCCCTGTACACGGAATTCGACACCTATTATCCGAAGCTCATGATGGCGTTCGGCTTCCTCGGCTCGATCCTGCTCTATGCCCTGCTGCACACGCTCACGTCGTCGCGCCGCGCCGCCCTCGCGCTCGCGCGGGAGATGACGAGCGAGCTGCGCGAAAGCCAGGCCAGGCTGCAGTTGTCGCACCAGAAGCTCCGGCGCCTGGCCGACCATGCGTACCAGATCAAGGAAATGGAGCGCAAGCGCATCGCGCGCGAGATCCACGACGACCTCGGCCAGAGCCTGCTCGCCCTGCGCATCGAGGCGGAACTGCTGGCCGGACGCACGCAGGACACGCACAGCCACCTGCACAAGCGCGCCCGCGCCACGCTGCAGCAGATCGACACGACGATCAGGAGCGTGCGCCAGATCATCAACGACCTGCGCCCGACCGTGCTCGACCTTGGCCTGTCCGCGGCCGTCGAATGGCAGGTCAACCAGTTCCAGCGCCGCACCGGCATCCAGTGCGACATCCAGGACGACCACGGCGAGATCGCCCTGCCCGACCATTGCGCGACGGCCTTTTTCCGCATCCTGCAGGAATCGCTGACGAACATCGTCCGCCATGCCAACGCGACGCGCGTGAAAGTGGAGCTGCGCCTGAACGGCGGCTGGCTGTCGCTGACGGTACGCGACAACGGCTGCGGCCTGCCGCCGGGCGGGCGCAACAAGTACGGCTCATTCGGCCTGGTCGGCATCGAGGAACGCATCGTGATCCTCGGCGGCACCTGCGCCGTGTTCAGCGAGCCGGACGGCGGCACGACCGTCATCGTCTCGGCGCCCGTCATCGGCGGCCCCGAACCCGTTCTCTCCCAGGAACAGGAACAGGGCGCGGGTTCGGCCGTCATCTGACATTTCACCGGCTCGCCTTACTCCACTATCGAACTTCTGCATAGCCGTTCAAACAACTCATATTATTTGTTTGACAAATATCAAAATCTGGGCGAATTCCCTCAACTACATTGAGGACATGCAACACACGCCCGACCACTCCTGAACCCTTGACAAGGATGACCATGAACACCAACGACCTGTTTAACGCCGTGATGCAACTCGACCTGGAACCGATCAAGATGAAGCTGATGCATGCGGCATCGGGCGAAGGCTGGAGCCTGGAGAAGGCCAACGCCGTGGAAAAGGAATACCGCCGCTTCCTGTGCCTGATGAAAATGTATCCGGACGAGGACACGGCGCCGCTGGTCGACGTCGACACGTTCTGGCACTACCACATCCTCGACACGATGAAATATGCCGCCGACTGCGAGCAGGCCTTCGGCTATTTCCTGCACCACTACCCGTACGTCGGCATGCGCGGCGACGATGACGAACAGTTCCGCCTCGCCAGCGGCGACCGCATGAAAGAGCTGTACGAAGCCACGTTCGGCGACGCCTATCCGGGCGCCGTCGCCCAGGCCGCGGACGGCGCGACCGCGTGGTGCGCGAGCCCGCACATCGAGCCGGGCCAGGCGACGGACAGCGCGACCGCATGGTGCGCGAGCCCGCATACCGCAGGCAAGCGCGCTGCCGCCACCGCCTGGTGCGCGAGCCCGCACATCGACAAACTGACCCGGCGCGCGATCGACACGGCCTGGTGCGCGAGCCCGCACATCGGCAAGCTGACCCAGGGCGGCAGCGCCACCGCCTGGTGCGCCAGCCCGCACAGCGCCGACAAGGCCGCCTGAGCGGGTCAGGCCGCGCTGGTCTCCCCGTGGGACCGCACCATCAGCGCGCGCAGCTCGCGGATGCTGTAGTCGGACACCTCGTGCATGCGCAGCAGGAGGGTGGCGCCGATCGGCAGGGTGTGATGGCGGATCTTGCTGATCACGGGCGGCGCCACTTCCAGCAGCCGCGACAGCGCGGCGTCGTTCTTGAGCTTGAGTTTATCGATGATGGCGTCGAGGATCCGGTTCGGGTCGTACTCGGCGCCGTCAGGTATGCGTCTGATGGGCATGTTCGTCTTTCGCTTGTGACATCCATGGGAAATTTTCCACAGCCCATAGCGGGTTATGGAAAATCAGCCAGTTTCGGGAAATATAAGTTCTTTGTGTGGTCGCTCTATGGCGTACCCGAATGATACATGGATTAGTTGCGAAATGCTTAAGACGCCCTTATGCCGCCGCCGACATGCGGATAACGCAGCCGGGCCCGCAGCTCCGTGCCGAGGCGGCGGTTGTCCAGCCGGCGCGATTCCGACATGAAGGACAGCAGCATCGGCGACACCGCCTTCTCCAGCTCGGCGCGCGCGAGACGCGGCGGCCGCGCCAGGCCGAATGCGTCGGCCACGAGATCGAAATAATCCCCCATCTTCATGCGCGTGTCGTCGGACGCGTTGTAGACGCGCCCCGGCCAGGCGCGGAACAGCGCCAGCGCGCACAGCCGCGCCAGGTCGTCGGCGTGGATGTGGTTCGTGTACACGTCGTCCGCGCTCGCCAGCGCCGGCGTGCCCCGCTGCAGCCGTTCGATGGGCAGGCGGTCCGCCGCATAGATGCCGGGCGCGCGCAGGATCGCCACCTTGCCCCCGCTCGCCACGGCCCATGCGCGCAGCACGCGTTCGGCGTCCACGCGGCGCCGCGCACGCGCATTGCGCGGGGCGACGGGCGTCGTCTCGGGGGTCGCCGCGCCGCCACGGTCGCCGTAGACGCCCGAGGTGCTGACATAAACCACCCGCGCGCCCTCGGGTAGAATGGCGGTCAAATTGCGCGTGCGCAAATCGAGCACGCCGTCCTGCTGTGGCGGCGCAAGATGAACGACCCGCCGCGCCAGTCCTGCCAATCGCTTCAGCGTCGCTGGCCGGTCGAGGTCGGCCACGACGGGGACGGCGCCCGCCGCACGCAGTGCCGCGCACCGGGCGGGCTGGCTCGTCACGGCGAACACGCGAAAACGCTCGCGCACCAGCGGCAGCAAACGCATGCCGACGTCGCCGCAGCCCACGATCAGGAGGCGCGGCTTGTTGAACCTGACTTTGTTTTTTGTATCCATTCGAGGATTGTATGACGTTTCAGATCACTGTCCAGCCCAGCGGCCACCACTACGACTGCGACGCGGACGAAACCGTGCTCGCGGCCGCGATCCGCTCCGGCATCGGCCTGCCGTACGGCTGCAAGAACGGCGCCTGCGGTTCCTGCAAGGGCAAGGTCGTCGAAGGCACGATCCACCACAAGCCGCACCAGGCGCGCGCGCTGACCGAGCAGGAAAAGCTGCAGGGCTTCGCGCTGATGTGCTGCGCCGTGCCCGAGGGCGACGTGGTGATCGAAGCGCGCGAAGTGGGCGGCAGCAGCGAGTACCCGGTGCGCAAGATGCCGACCCGCGTCACCGCCATCCGCCGCGCCGCGCCGGACGTCGCCATCCTCACCTTGCAACTGCCGGCCAACGAAGCCCTCGCCTACCGCGCCGGCCAGTACATCGAATTCATGCTCAAGGACGGCAAGCGCCGCGCCTACAGCATCGCCAGCGCGCCGTCGCTGGGCGGCCCGCTCGAGCTGCACATCCGCCATCTCCCGGGCGGCGCCTTCACGGACCATGTGTTCGGGGCGATGAAGGAACGCGACATCCTGCGCTTCGAGGGTCCGCTGGGTACGTTCTTCCTGCGGGAGGAGTCGGACAAGCCGATCGTGCTGCTGGCCTCGGGCACCGGCTTCGCCCCGGTCAAGGCGCTCGTCGAGCACATGATCCACCTGAAATCGGAACGCCCCGTCGCCCTGTACTGGGGCGGACGCCGGCCGCAGGACCTGTACATGCACGAGTTGTGCGAGCAGTGGGCGCGCGAGCTGCCCCACTTCACGTACGTGCCGGTCATCTCGGACGCGCTGCCGGAAGACGGCTGGACGGGCCGCACGGGCTTCGTGCATGCGGCGGTGATGCAGGACATCCCCGACCTGTCGAACCACCAGGTGTATGCGTGCGGCGCGCCGATCATGGTCGATTCCGCGCGGCGCGACTACGTCGAGCAATGCGGCCTGCCGGCCGACGAGTTCTACGCCGACGCCTTCACGACGGAAGCGGACCTGGCCCAGTCCTGACGTCCTCGGGCGGGGCGCACATGCAGACGCGATTCCTGTATATCTCGACAAGGATTTGGAGTATGTTCCCGTTTGCCCCGGCCGCACCGGCCGGTTACCAAACAAGAAAGGGTCCAATAACATGTACAAGACGCTCCGCCGTGCCCCTGTCCTGCTCGCCCTGTCGGCCGCCCTCGTATCGACAGCTCTCCTTTCGGGTGCCCTCCCCGCCCACGCCGCCGACCAGGCGGGCAACAACTGGCAAACCGTCCTCGCCAGCCCGCTCCGCACGGACGACGACCGCAAGGGCGACGCACACCGCAAATCCGCCGAATTCCTCGCGTTCGCCCAGGTGAAGCCGGGCATGAAGGTGCTCGACGTGTCGTCCGGCGGCGGCGCCACCGCGGCCCTGCTGACGGCGGCCGTGGGCCCCAAGGGCGAGGTCTGGGCCCAGAACGCCAAGCCGAACGCCAAGCTGGACGCGCGCCTGGGCCAGGCCACGCTGCCGAACCTGCACGCCGTCGTCGCGGACTTCAACGATCCGGTCCCGAAAGGCACGCCGCCGCTGGACCTCGTCACGATCAACATGTCGTACCATGACATCGCCAACACGCCGGCCGACCGCGCCGCGCTGAACAAGCGCCTGTACGACGCCCTCAAGCCGGGCGGCCACCTCGTCATCATCGACAACGCGGCGAAGAAGGGCAGCGGCCTCACGGCGACGAAGACCCTGCACCGCATCGACGAGGACACGGTCGTCGACGAGGTGACGAAGGCCGGCTTCAAGGTCGACGCGAAGAGCGACTACCTGCGCGCGCCGTCCGACCCGCGCGAGCAGCCGTTCTTCGAAATGAAGGGCGCCCCGGACGACAAGTTCGCGATCCGGTTCGTCAAGAAATAAACCGCGGCCTGGCTGGTGGGCACGGGGTGCCCATCCTACGGCCACGTTCGAGGTAGGGTGGGCGGCCTCCGCCCACCCTGCGCAAGCGTCAAGACAGCGCATTCCCCCGACATCGGGCACAATGAGGGTTGCATTCCCGCCATTCCCTCTCCCAACCTATGTCCGTGCTTTCTCCGACAGGGCGCCTTGCCGTCCTGCGCAACCGTAACGTTTCGTTCTACCTCTCCTCGCGCTTCCTCGGCACGCTCGCCGTCCAGATGCAGAGCGTGGCCATCGGCTGGCAGGTCTACCAGATCACGCACAGCCTGTTCGACCTCGGCCTGATCGGCCTCTCCCAGTTCGCCCCGTTCCTCGTCCTGATCCTGTGGGCCGGCCACGTGGCCGACACGCACAACCGCCGCAAGATCGTCCTCGCGTGCATGGCCACGCAACTGCTGTGCAGCCTGCTGCTCGTCGCATTTACCCTGTCCGGCAGCAAGACCGTGTGGCCCGTCTACGCCGTGCTCGTGCTGTTCGGCAGCGCGCGCGCGTTCATGCAGCCCGCTTCGCAGGCCGTCCTGCGCAACCTCGTGTCCACGCAAGACTTTTCGCAGGCCGTGGCGCTGAGCTCGTCGACGTTCCAGGTGTCCGTGATCGCCGGTCCCGTGCTGGGCGGCCTCTTGTACGTGTTCGGGCCGAACGTCGTCTATGCCGTATCGAGCACGCTGCTCGTCATCGCTGTGCTGCTGATGGCCGGCACGAAGAGCGCGCCGCAGGCCAGAAGCAAGGCGCCCGTCAGCTGGCACACCCTGCTGGAAGGACTGCGCTTCGTGTGGTCGCGGCCGATCGTGCTGGGCGCCATTTCTCTCGACCTGTTCGCCGTGCTGTTCGGCGGCGCCACCGCCCTGCTGCCCGCGTATGCGCACGACGTCCTGCATGCCGGGCCGACGAGCCTGGGCCTGTTGCGCACGGCCCCCGGCGCCGGCGCCACCTTGTGCTCGATCGCGCTCGCGTTCTGGCCCATCACGCGCAAGGTCGGCGCGTGGATGTTCGGCGGCGTCGCCCTGTTCGGCGCGGCCACCGTGACGATGGGCCTCACGCACAGTTTTCATGTCGCCCTCGTCGCGCTGTTCCTGCTGGGCGCGGGCGACATGGTCAGCGTCTACATCCGCCACCTGCTCGTGCAGTACGAGACGCCGGACGAGATCCGCGGCCGTGTCAGCGCCGTGAATGCCGTGTTCATCGGCGCGTCCAACGAACTGGGCGAATTCGAATCGGGACTCACGGCGAGCTGGTTCGGCCTGGTGCGCGCGATCGTGTTCGGAGGCGTCGCCACGCTCGTCGTCACGGGCACGTGGATGAAGCTGTTCCCCGTGCTGTCGCGCATGGACCGCTTCCCGCACCACGAGGCGGAACAGGCGGCCAAGGCCGGGGCCGCGTGATGGAACAGCAGCCAGGCTTCCTGTTGCGCTTCATCCGCAGCCGCCCGTACCTGCTCGGCGCGCTGATGCTCGGCGTGGCGGTCGGGATCCTCGTCCCGGACCGCAACATGGGACACGGCAGCGACCTGCGGCGCGCCCTGATCGGCTGGAACAGCGGCGTCTGGTCCTATCTGCTGATCATGGCGTGGACGATGTTCCGCGCCGACCACAGCCGCGTGCGCGCGATCGCCGAAAGGCAGGACGAAAGCGGCGGCGCCGTGCTGGGCGCCGTCATCGTCGGCGCGATCCTGAGCGTCTATGCCATCGTGACGGAACTGGCGAACATGAAGGAAGCGTCGGAGCACGTCAAGGCGCTGCACTACGGATTCACGGCGCTGACCGTGATCGGTTCCTGGCTGCTGGTCGGCGTGATGTACTGCTTCCATTACGCGCACATCTACTACACGGCCAGCAAGCACGCGCTGCCGCTGGAATTCCCCGACCAGCACACGCAGCCGAACTACTGGGACTTCCTGTACTTCTCGTTCACGCTGTCGGTCGCCGTGCAGACGTCGGACGTGACCGTCAGGACGCGCGCCATGCGCAAGCTCGTGCTGGGCCATTGCGTGCTGGCGTTCTTCTTCAACCTCGTCATCCTCGGCCTGTCCGTGAACATCGCGGCGAGCCTCGTGAACACCTGAGTGCGCGTGCGGGACGCCGGGTTTTCTCCGGAGCGGGTAACATCGATGCAAATGTGACCACTTTTGGAGGAGTTTATGGAAGTTAATGTCAACACCGATAACACCATCCAGCGCCATTCGGGCCTCGACGAACGCGTCCGCACCATGGTCGAAGAAGCCATTTCCCGCTTCGGCGACCACGTGCGCCGCGTGGACGTGCACCTCTCCAACGAGAACAAGGAAAAGCACGAAGACGGCAGCAACTACTGCATGATGGAAGCGCTCGTCTCCGGTTATGCGCCCGTCGTCGTGCATGCGCATGCGGAAAACCTGCAGCAGTCGATCACGAGCGCCGTCGGCAAGCTCAAGCGCGCCCTGGACAGCGCCATCGGCCGGCTGAACGACAAGAACAAGCGCGAACCGCTGCCCGTGGACGCCGAGTCCGATAAAGACCTGACCAGCAATTCCTGATCGCAGTCGCGGGCAACGGACTGCCGCCAGTCCGTTGCCCGCCAAAAGTGTTGCAAAAATTAAAATATGCTTGCGTCATCCGGAGCGTCCATATACGCTTGTCCGGACAACTGCAAGCATCATGACCACGACTGCACAACCCACACCCGTCGCCCGGACCGACAAGCTCCTGACCATCGAAGCGGCCCGCGGCATTGCCGCCCTGCTCGTCGCCTTCTTCCACGGATCGCACGTCGTCGAACTGGCCCAGCCCGACCGCGGCGCGCCGTTCGGCGGCTTCTTCGCCTTCGGCCACGCGGGCGTGCCGTTCTTCTTCGTCCTGTCCGGCTACATCATCTATTACATCCACCATGCCGACCTCGACCGTTCCGGCAGGCTGGGTTCGTTCGCGTGGAAGCGCGCGACGCGCATCTATCCGCTGTACCTGGTCGTGATGGTCCTGATCACCGCGAAATATTGGTTCGCGGGGAACCTCGCGTGGGATTACTGGGTGAAATCCGTGCTGCTATTGCCGCAGAGCCAGTTGCCGATGCTGATCCAGTCCTGGACCCTCGTCCACGAAGTCCTGTTCTACGCCCTGTTCGGCCTGGCCATCTGGCGCGTGCGCGTGAGCCGCTGGGTGCTGCTTGCCTGGGCGATCCTGTTCTGCACGGCGCGCGTGGTCGATCTCCAGCTGCCGGCCGGGCTGTTCGGCGACACCGTCCGGACGCTCGCCTCCCCGTACAACCTGCTGTTCCTCCTCGGCATGGGCGTCGCGTGGGTGCTGCGCCACCGCACGATCCGCTTCCCGCGGCTGCTCGCGCTGGCGGGGGGCCTCGCCTTCCTGGCCACGGGCCTCGTGGAGGACACCGGTCTCTACAAGAGCATGGCCGAGCACGGCCTGTTGCCGGTCGTGCTGTACGGCGTGAGTTCCGCCTGCATCATCATTGGCCTCGTCGCGGCCGAGGCCGCCGGCAACCTGCGCGTGGGCCGCATCGGCGGCCTGCTGGGCGCGCTGTCCTATCCGCTCTACCTCACGCACGGCATCGCGATCAGCATCGCCGTCGAGGCCGCGCGCAAGCTGCACTACGCCGGATCGGGCGCCCTGCTGCTGACCGGTGCCGTGGCCGTGGCCTGCGTGGCGGCACTGGTCGTGCACCGCTGCGTCGAAAAGCCGGTGGCCAGGTGGCTGCGCAACGTGTGGGCCCGCCGCGGCGCGGCCCCGGCCTTTACTTGAGCGTCTGCAGGTAACGCAGCCCGGCCAGCGCACGGCTGCCGTACCACGACATCATCTCGCCGTCGACGAGAACCACGGGAATCCCCAGCTGCTTTTCCAGCGCGTCCGTGTGCTCTTCCGTGAAGCGGTAAGGCTCGGTCGACAGGAGCACGGCATCGAGCCCGTCGACGAGCGCCTGCGACCAGGCGAAGCGCGGATACCGGTCCGTGCCCAGGTCCGGCACGCGCCAGCCCAGTTCGGCCAGCATGTTCGCGATATACGTGTCCTTCGACACCGTCATCCACGGATCCTGCCAGATGCAGTAGAGCACCGTGCGCGCCGGTCCCTTCGGCGACGCGTGCAGCGCCGCGTACTCGGCCTCGAAGGCAAGGCACCAGCGCGCGGCGGCCTCTTCCGCGCCGAAGATCCCGCCCATCAGCCGCGCCAGGGGCACATTGTCGCGCGGCGTGTTCGGATGCGTGACGACGACGTGCGGCACGAACCCGGCGAGTTCCTCGACGGTCGGCTTGGCGTTCTCGTCGATGTTGACGACGACGTGCGTGGGCGCGAGCTTGCGGATCTTCTCGATGTTGACGTCCTTGGTGCCGCCCACCTTGGGGATGGCCGCGACCACGTCGCGTGGGTGGATGCAGAAACCGGTGCGGCCGACGAGCTTGCCGGCGAGGCCCAGGTCGCACAGCAGCTCGGTGATCGACGGCACGAGGCAGACGATGCGCGCTGCGGGCGCGGGTGCGTGCTGGTGGCCGAGGGCGTCGACCAGGAAATCGGGGGTGGTAGTCATGCCGCCATTGAAACACTGTTGTTTATCGGCGCCAAGCTTCGGCGCTGGTGTTTCGTTAAGGTATCATGCGAGGTTGTCAATATAAGTTGTCGCCTGGCAGTCAATCCGATGATCGTGACCGGCACTTTCGGTGCATCCCCCTACCGCATTCGCGACTTGCAGCTCTTTCGCGACATCGACGATCCCGCCGTCACGCAAGCGCTCGCCGATTCCCGGCTCGTGCGGCTGCCGCGGGGCGAAGCGCTCGAGGACGGCCTGCGCGCCCGCCTCTACATCCTGCTCGCGGGCAGCCTCGCCGTGGAGGGCGCGCTGGGCGAAGGCAATGTCGAGCGCATCCTGCCGGGCGAAAGCGTGGGCGAGCAGTCCGTGCTGGACGATGCCGCCAACCTCGACGCCATCGTCGCGCTGGAAGACAGCGAGCTGCTCGTCATCGAACCCGACCGCGTGTGGCAATTGATCGATGGGCACAACGGCGTGGCGCGCAACCTGCTGCGGCTGCTGTCGTTCCGCATCCGCGCGACCAACGCCCGCCTGCGCCGGCGCCAGAAGCTGGGCGAGTTCTACCGCCAGCTGTCGTTCAACGACGGCCTCACGGGCCTGTACAACCGCGCCTGGCTGAACGACGCGCTGCCCAAGCTCGTCACGCGCACGCGCCAGGACGGCGGGCCGCTGTCGCTCGTGATGATCGACCTCGATCACTTCAAGCGCTTCAACGACACACATGGCCACATCGCGGGCGACGCCGCCCTGTGCGCGGCCGCGGGCGTGATCCGCGCGGGCCTGCGCCCGACCGATTTCGCCGTGCGCTACGGCGGCGAAGAAATGATGGCGATCCTGCCCGCCACCCCGCAGGCGCAGGCGCTGACGGTCGCCGAGCGCCTGTGCGCGCGCATGCGCGAGGCCGTCGTGTTCGACGACATGCGCCTGCCGCTGCCGCACGTCACCGGATCGTTCGGCGTCGCCACGCTGCTACCCGGCCAGGACGAACGGGGCCTGATCGAGGCCGCCGACGCCGCGCTGTACCGCGCCAAGGAAGCGGGACGCGACCGGATCGGCACCTGAAGTTCACTAAGGTTCCCAAAGCCGGATTGAGCCGGTGCTAGGCCGTGCGAATCATGCACGTTAGAATGGCGCCACGATGAGCAACCACACCTTCCTCTGGCACGACTACGAGACCTTCGGCGCGGAACCGCGGCGCGATCGTCCCGCACAGTTCGCCGCGATCCGCACCGACGCCGACCTCAACGAGATCGGTGAACCGATCATGTTGTATTGCCAGCCGGCGCCCGACTACCTGCCCGACCCGCAAGCCTGCCTGATCACCGGCATCACGCCGCAGCACTGCCTGGAACACGGCGTGCCCGAGCATGAATTCGCGGCCCGCATCTGCGCCGCGTTTTCCGAGCCGGGCACGATCGGCGTCGGCTACAACACGATCCGCTTCGACGACGAGGTCACGCGCTTCCTGCTGTGGCGCAACCTGATGGACCCGTATGCGCGCGAATGGCAGAACGGCTGCGGCCGCTGGGACATGCTCGACGTCGTCCGCATGGCCTATGCGCTCCGTCCGGACGGCATCACGTGGCCGCGCCACGACGATGGCCGCCCCAGCTTCAAGCTCGAACACCTCACGCGCGACAACGGCCTCGTGCACGACGCCGCGCACGACGCGCTGTCCGACGTGCGCGCCACCATCGCGCTCGCGCGCCTGCTGCGCAGCAAGCAGCCGAAGCTGTTCGACTTCTGCCTGGAACTGCGCCGCAAGGACAAGGTCGCGGAACAGATGGGCCTGCACCTCGACCGCGCACTGCGCCAGCCGTTCCTGCACGTATCCGGCATGTTCCCGGCCGAGCGCGGCTGCCTGGGCGTCGTCTGGCCGCTCGCGACGCATCCCACGAACAAGAACGAAGTCCTCGTGTGGGACTGCCGCCACGACCCGTCCGAACTGTTCAACCTGAACGTCGAAACGATCCGCCAGCGCCTGTTCACCCGTGCCGCCGACATGCCGGAAGGGATGACGCGCCTCCCGATCAAGAGCGTGCACCTGAACAAGTCGCCGATGCTGGTCGGTAACCTGAAAACGCTCAGCACACAGATGGCGGCCCGGTGGGAACTGGACGTCGAACAATGCCTCGCCCACGCCCGCAGCGCCGCGGCCGGGCCGGACATGACGGCGATCTGGCAGAAGGTGTTTCAGCGCGAGGCGGTCACCGCCAGCGTCGACGTCGACGAAGACCTGTACGGCGGATTCGTCTCGAACGGCGACCGGCGCCGGCTGGAATCATTGCGCGCGGAAGCCGCGCCGAAGCTGGCGACCTTGCGCCCGTCGTTCGAGGACGAGCGCCTGTCGCACCTGCTGTTCCGCTACCGCGCCCGCAACTTCCCGCACACGCTGGGCGAGGACGAGCAGCAGGCCTGGGAAGACCACCGCGCCGCGCGCCTGTTCGACGGCGCGGGTGCTGCGCGCACAGTCGATCAATTGTTTGCCGAGATCGACGCGCTGTCCGAGACGGCGGACGAGCGCGCTGAAGAAATCCTCGGAGCCCTGTATGATTACGCGGAGATGATCGCCCCCAGCCGGTACTGACCGGCATGACGGTGGGCACGTTTCATTTGAGGCGCCTGGCCTCGAATGCCCACCATTCACACCTCGATGTCCCGCGCCTTTCGCTCGCTCAGCAACTTCAATTACCGCCTCTGGGCCATCGGCGCCCTGGTCTCCAACGTCGGCACGTGGATGCAGCGTACCGCGCAGGACTGGCTCGTGCTGACGGAACTGACGCACCACAACGCGTCGGCCGTCGGCACCGTGATGGCCCTGCAGTTCGGCCCGCAATTACTCCTGCTGCCGTGGACGGGCTGGGCCGCCGACCACGTCGACCAGCGCAAGCTGATGATGGTCACCCAGACCGCGATGGGCACGCTCGCCCTCGTGCTCGGCGCGATGACGCTGGCCGGCGTCGTCGCGCTGTGGCACGTGTACGTGTTCGCCTTCCTGTTCGGCTGCGCCTCGGCCTTCGACGCGCCCGTGCGCCAGACGTTCGTCGCGCACCTCGTCGGGGATGCCGATTTGCCCAACGCGGTCGCGCTGAACTCGACGTCGTTCAACGCCGCGCGGATGATCGGTCCCGCGGCCGCCGGCCTCCTGATCGCCGGCGTCGGCACCGGCTGGGCATTCGTCGTCAACGGGCTGTCGTACGTCGGGGTCCTGTGCTCGCTGGCCTGGCTGCGCAAGGACGAGCTGCACCCGCGCGCGCCCGGGAGCGCAGGCGGGCGGGGCATGCTGGACGGCGTGCGCTACGTATGGAAGCGGCCGGACCTGATGGCGCTGCTGGGCATGCTGTTCCTGATCGCCACGTTCGGCCTGAACTTCCCGATCTTCATCGGCACGATGGCCGTCTCTGTGTTCCATACGGATGCGCGGGGCTACAGCCTGCTGTCGTCGACGATGGCGGTCGGCAGCGTCGTCGGCGCGCTCCTCGCCGCGCGCCGCGAGCATACCCGGTTCAGCGCACTCGTCGTCGGTGCCGGCGTGTTCGGCGCCGGCTGCGCGCTGGCGGCCGTGTCGCCCGGCTACCTGTGGTTCGCGGCCGCGCTGGCGCTCACGGGCGTGGCCGCCCTCACCTTCACGAATACATCGAACAGCCTGCTGCAACTGTCCACGGAACCCGCGATGCGCGGCCGCGTGATGGCGTTGCGGCTCGGCATTGCCTTGGGCACGACGCCGATCGGCGCGCCCATCGTCGGCTGGGTGGCCGACCATGTGGGGCCGCGCTGGGCGCTGGGCGTCGCCGCCGCATCGGGCTTCGCGGCGCTGGCGGTCGGGATGCGCTACCTGGCTGTCGCCCGCCAGCGCGGGGACGGCCAGATACGGTAGGGTGGGCGGCCCTCCGCCCACCAAGCGTATGCGTCGCGCTCACGCATGGTGGGCACAGGGGCGGGGTCCCCCCGCCCCCCGCCTACTGGGACGGACTCTTAGCCGCGGTGCGCGTTGATAGCGTCGCGCGTCGCGAGCGCCACGCGGCGCGCGGCCGCGGCGAAGTCTTCATCGCCCTGCGGCTGCGCGTAGATGATGGCGCGCGAGGAATTGATCATCATGCCCGTGCCGGCGGCCGTGCGGCCCGATTTGACGGTCGCCTCGATGTCGCCGCCTTGCGCGCCGATGCCGGGCACGAGCAACGGCATGTCGCCGACGATGGCGCGCACTTGCGCCAGTTCTTCGGGGAACGTGGCGCCCACGACGAGGGCGCACTGGCCGTTCCTGTTCCACTTCTCCGCGACGAGGCGCGCCACATGCTGGTACAGCGGCTGGCCGCCCACGTCGAGGAATTGCAGGTCGGAGCCGCCCGCGTTCGACGTGCGGCACAGGACGATCACGCCGCGGTCTTTCCACTCCATGTACGGTTCGACCGAGTCGAAGCCCATGTACGGGTTCACGGTGACGGCGTCGGCGCCATAGCGGTCAAAGGCTTCGCGCGCATACTGGTGCGCGGTCGCGCCGATGTCGCCGCGCTTGGCGTCCAGGATCAGCGGGATGTGGGAATAGTTCTCACGGAGGTAGCGGCAGATGGCTTCCAGCTGGTCTTCCGCGCCGAGGGCGGCGAAATAGGCGATCTGAGGCTTGAAGGCGCAGGCCAGGTCGGCGGTGGCGTCGATGATGGCCTTGCAGAACGCCACGATGCCGTCGGGGCGGCCCTGCAGGTGCGCGGGGAAGCGGGCCGTGTCCGGGTCGAGTCCCACGCACAGCAGGGAATCGTTGCGCTTCCAGGCGGCGTTCAGTTTGTCGATGAAGTTCATGGGCGGCCTCTCTGATCTGATTGCAAACCCTCTATTGTAGCCTTCCGCCCGTTTGTCTCGCCATCGCTGTAGCATTTCGGTTATATTTTGGCCATTCGACAACTAATTACGGGTCCTCAGATGAAACCTTCCCTGTTCACGCGCTGGGCCGGCATGCTGCTGGCCGCCGTACTGGCCGCCACGCTGCTGTCGGGCTGCGGCTACAACCAGTTCCAGGCCAAGGACGAGGCCACCAAGGCCGCGTGGGCCGAGGTCGTCAACCAGTACCAGCGCCGCGCCGACCTGATTCCCAACCTGGTGAACACGGTCAAGGGCTATGCGACGCATGAAAAGGAGACGCTGGAAGCCGTCACGCGGGCGCGCGCGGCCGCGACCAGCTTCCAGATCACGCCGGAAGTCTTGAACAACCCGGAAGCCTTCCAGAAATTCCAGCAGGTGCAGGGTGAGCTGTCGAGCGCGCTGTCGCGCCTGATGGCCGTGTCGGAGAACTATCCGCAGCTCAAGGCCGACGCCAGCTTCCGCGACCTGCAGTCGCAGCTGGAAGGCACGGAGAACCGCATCACGGTGGCCCGCCAGCGCTATATCGCAGCCGTGCAGGACTATAACGTGACGGTCCGCAGCTTCCCGACCAACCTGACCGCCATGATGTTCGGCTACCAGGCCAAGCCGTCGTTCACGGTCGAGAACGAGAAAGCCATTTCGACGGCGCCGACCGTCAACTTCGGCAAATAAGGCCATGCCATGAACGCCCTGCCGCGGTTGCTGTGGGCCTGGATGCTGACCTTGCTGCTGGCCTGCCAGGCGCACGCCCAGCAGTTCAAGCCCGTGCCGGCGTTGCGCGCGCGCGTCACCGACGAGATCGGCATGCTGACGCCGGACCAGCGCCAGAAACTGGAAGGCGTGCTGGCCGATTACGAGGCCAAGACGGGCAGCCAGATCGCCGTGCTGCTGATATCGTCGACGGAACCGGAAGCCATCGAGCAGTACAGCATCCGCGTGGCCGACGAATGGAAGCTTGGACGCAAGGGTGTCGACGACGGCGTGCTGCTGGTCGTTGCGAAAGACAATCCGAAGGCGCTGCGCCGCCTGCGCATCGAGGCGGGGCGCGGCGTGCAGGGCGTGCTCACGGATGCGCAATCGAAGCGTATTCTGGAAGACACGATCGCCCCGCACTTCCGCCAGCAGGACTGGTACGGCGGCCTCGTCGCGGGCGTGGGTGCCATCGCCACCCTGCTGAACGAGGAAAAATTCCCCGCACCGCAGGCGCAGCCGACCGCGCAACAACAACAGGAGGATGACGGCCCCAACATCGTCGTCAGCATCTTCCTGATCCTCGTCGGCATCACCGTCCTGCGTTCGGTGTTCCGCCCGCGCCGCACGCACCTCGCGCAGCCCGGCCGCTACGGCGCCGGCTGGGGCAGCGGCACGACCGGCTTCATCCTCGGCAACATCCTCGCCAACACGGCCCACCAGCACGACAACGACCGCTGGCGCGGCGGCGGCGGCGGCTTTTCTGGCGGCTTTTCGGATGGCGGCGGCGGCGGCTTTTCGGGCGGTGGTGGCGGCAGCTTCGACGGCGGCGGCGCCTCGGGAGACTGGTGATGGACGAACCGAACCGCCTGCGGCGCGCCCTGCGCCATCTACTCAGCACGCGCAACGAAGCCGAGCGCGCGTTCCCGCCGGAAGCCCTCACGGCGATCATGGAAGCCATCACGGGGGGCGAACAGACGCACCGCGGCGAAGTGCGGCTGATCGTCGAAAAAGGCATGCCGCTGTCGCTCGCGTGGGCCGGCGTGACGACCCGCCAGCGCGCCATCGCCCTGTTCGCCGACTACGGCATCTGGGATACCGAAGACAACTGCGGAGTGTTGATCTACGTAAATCTTGCCGACCGGAAGGTCGATATCATTGCCGACCGGGGCATCGACCGCAAGATCGACGCGGCCACGTGGCAAGGCGTGTGCGACACGATGACGCGCGGCTTCGCCCGCGGCGAGTTCCACGCGGCGACCCTGGCCGCGATCGCCCAGGTGAACCAGCTGCTGCGCCAGCATTTCCCGTCCGGCGGCGCGCGGCCGAACGAATTGCCGGACCGGCCCGTGATGCTTTGAACGATCGGCACCTTCGACGGCGGCGGCGCCTCCGGAGACTGGACGACTGACCCGTCCCGCTACAATGGCGGCCTTTTCTTTTCACCGCAGCAGCGAGGACACCATGAAACTCATCGATAAAGTCGCCATCGTCACCGGCGCCAGCCAGGGCATCGGCCTGGCGTGCGCCGAACGCCTCGTGCGCGAGGGCGCGCGCGTGATGCTCGTCGACGTGCGGCCCGAAGGCGCGGCCACGGCCGCGGCGCTGGGCGACACTGCCCGCTTCTTCCAGGCGGACGTGAGCGTCAAATCCGAAGTCGACGCGATGGTCGCCGCCACGCTGGCCGCGTTCGGCCACGTCGACATCCTCGTCAACAATGCCGGCGTCACGCATGCCGCCGATTTCCTCGACCTCGACGAGGAGGATTTCGACCGCGTCCTGCGCATCAACCTGAAGTCCATGTTCCTGTGCAGCCAGGCCGTCGCGCGCGGAATGGTCAAGCGCAACGATACGCAACAGCGCGGGTGCATCATCAACATGTCGAGCGTGAACGCGGAGCTGACGATTCCAAACCAGATCCCGTACGTCGTGTCCAAGGGCGGCGTCAACCAGCTCACGCGCGTGATGGCCATCAGCCTGGCCCAGCACGGCATCCGCGTCAATGCGATCGGCCCGGGCACGATCCTGACGGAACTGGCGAAGCAGGCCGTGCTGGGCAGCCCGGAGGCGCGCCACACGATCCTGTCGCGCACGCCGCTGGGCCGCTGCGGCGAACCGGAAGAAATCGCCGCCATCGCCGCGTTCCTCGCCAGCGACGATGCGTCGTACATGACGGGCCAGACGTTGTATGCGGACGGTGGCCGCATGGCGCTGAACTACACGGTGCCCGTCAAGAATGAATAGCGAGCTGAACCATTATCACCCGGGGCAATGACAGATATCCGAATTCATCATTGGACACATATATCGCACCGCAACATAATGGCACCTGTCTCCACTATTCTCCTCCAAGAAAATAGTTTGAAGCCCGCTAACAGCGGGCTTTTTTTTTATCGGCGTCACGCGACGTGACCGGTCCCATCCGAAAACGTTCCGGCACAAAGGGGCACACCCTTGATATGTGTCATCACCCTTTCACATTGTGTCTTTATACTGAGTTCATCTGCATACACGCAACCGATATGCGTGATCGCAGAAGGTGTGTCGCTCGCGGCACACCGCACCGGATTCTGCGTCTCTTGGCCCGATCTTGGGTTGTGCCCGTCCTCCGTTGGCGGGCATTTTTTTGTTCCGTATCCTTGTTGTTGTGTTCGCCACGCACTGGACAAATCTTTCGTTGTCGTACTTGAACCATCTCAGGTTTCCGCTATGATGAAATTCGCGCCTCGCGATTTTTCCAGTCGCGTGGGGACAAGACTATTCCAAGGAGCCGGTCCAATGACTTTACCTGTACCTGAGACGATGTCGCCACCCCAGCAGCACCCCGAACCATCGCGCCGCCGCCATGCGGAACCGGAAGACTGCCTGGTTCTCAGCGAGCTCAATCCGCGCATGGTCGTCGACCACCTCGACGATGACGGGCAACCCCTTAACGTACTGACTTTCGGCAGCGTCCGGGAGATCTGTCCCAAATGCCAGAGCGGCCACTTGAAACTGGTCCTGCGCCAGTCCTCGGTGCGCGTGGCCCACCTGTTCTGCGCCGACTGCGCCAGCTGTTTCGACGCCCACTACCCGAACGGCGCGCCAGCCCTCACGATCTGAGGCCGGCACACGTGTCATGTGCACGTGCACAACGAGCATGGTAAGGTGAGCGTTTTTCCGAGCTGCCTTGCCATGACGATGCCTTTATTCGCCTTCCTGCAGAATCCGCGCGTGCGCCTGCTGTGCCTTGCCGGAGCCGTCCTGGTGTATGTGACAATCATTACGGTCGGCAACGTTCCAGGCGCCCGCGCCGACATCGCCGCCTACGCACCGGGAGCCGTCCTGCATTCGATCGCCTATGCCGTGCTGGCTGCGCTGTGGTTCAGCGGCAGCCGCGGCACGCCGCTCGCACGCGCCTGCAAGGCCGTGCTGGCGGTCGCGGCGATGGGCGCGGGCGACGAATACGTGCAGAGTTTCTTTCCCTACCGCGGCGCCAGCGTGCGCGACTGGGCCGTCGACGTCAGCGCCGCCATCGTGGTGGGCAGCGTGATGGCCCTGCTGGCAGCGCGCGCCACCGTCGACGCCGGACGCTGAGCCGGCGCGCCACGACTTTGACGTGGCTCATGTTCAACGACAGGCAGTTTGAACGCCGATACCGAACACGCCTCTTACCAAAGTGGCACGCGGCATCGTCACTCATCTAACCTGACACTATCCCATCAGAAGGAGTTGATCATGAAGCAAAAACACCAGAGCGTCTTCCTGGCGGGCTTGCTGGCGCTGGCAGTCGGGCTGTCCGCGTGCAGTTCCTGGCGCGGCGGCGGCATGGGCAGCAGCGGCAGCAGCGGCGGCGGCGAGACAGGCAGCAGCGGCACGGCCACGGGCACGTCGACCAGCGGCGGCATGTCGGGCACCGGCGGCGGCACCGGATCGCAAGGATCGGGCAGTTGGGGTGGCGCCAGCGGGTCCTCGGGCTCGTCCGGTTCCTCCGGCAGCTCCGGCGCGGCGGGCAGTTCGAGCGGCTACGACACGTCCGGCTCGCAAGGCACCTCCGGCATGATGCAGGACCAGGGCGCCAGCACCGGCAGCGGCATGACCGGCGGCAGCCAGAGCAGCTACGGCGCGTCGGGCGGCGGCACGGCCGCGTCCAGCATGAGCCCGAACGCCACCGTCGCCGCCATCGAAGTCATGCCCCGGTCGAGCAGCGCCGCCACCGAAGGCGATACCAGCGCCAGCGCCGCCATGGGCAGCAGCGCCGGCGGCACGACGGGTTCCTCGTCCGACCGCGTCTACCGCGTCACCCTGCGCATGGACGACGGCAGCACGCAGGTCGTGACCCAGCAGGCGACGCCGGATTTCCGCACCGGCGACCGGGTCAGCCTGTCCGGCGGCGCCATACAACACTAGGCAGCACCAGGCGGGCGCGCGCCTATTCCGAACTGGCTTTCTGCGCCCGCGCGCGCTTGGCATGCACGATGTCGGCGCCGCGCTTGCCGGCCAGCAGGGCGTGGTCGGAATTGTAGTATTCCCACTCGCTGTAGCGGCCGACGAGCGTGATGTCGTACTGCTTCAGCCATGCCTTGCACGTCTCGACGTTGCGGGCGCGCGCGTGGTCGTACAGCACGTAGGCGTACGGCATGTCGACCTGGTTCGCGGCGAGGATCGTGTCGCCGTCCTGGATCATGCCGACCTTGCGGCAATCCTCTATGGCACGCGCGATCAGCGCCTCGCCGTCGACTGGCAGCGGTTTATACGGTGAATACGAGATCTCGCAGGTGAAGCCGAAGCCGCCCGGCGGATTGCAGCCTGGGCTCGCATTGCCCTGCACGAAGATGCGGTGGAAGATCGTGTCTTCCGGGTAGTAGATCCAGTGCTTGTCGGTGGCGACGCGGTCGATGCCGATGTTCACGCAGCGGATCGACACGTGGCGCAGGCCCTTTGCCGCCGCCCTCACCTCTTCCGGCGCCTCGTTGCCGATCGCCTTGATCAGCTCGGGCAGCGGCATCGTGGAAATCAGGTCGTCGTAGCGGAAGCGGCGCCCGTCGCGCAGGGCGACGATGTGTTCGCGCGGCAGCACCTGCACGACGTCGGCATTCAGTTCGATCTTGCCCTTGATATGCGGGAGGAAGCCGTTCATCAATGCCTGGAAGCCGCCCTTCAGCGGATAGCCGAAACGGGCGTTCGGCCCCAGCGGCTTCGGCGACGGTTCCAGCGCGCCCTGGATGATCTCTTCCAGGTTCGGCAGCGGCACGCGGCCGCCCAGCCACGACGTCTCCATCTCGGACAGCGGCACCGTCCAGATCTTGCGGTTGTACGGGATGGCGAAGTGCTTCGCGATGCCCTTGCCCCAGACCTTGTAGATGAACTGTTCGAAGTTCTTCACTTCGCCTTTCACCGAACGGTCGGTATTGCACACGTCCGTCGTGCCGTCGGCGCAGCAGTCGTCGACGGCCTGCGCGGCCGCCGTCCTGCTCTCCGCGCTTTCGTAGCGCGCCTCGATGGCGCCCATGACGCACTCCGTGACGACCTTCGGCGGCAGGCCGTACAGCGCGCCCTGGAACGGGTAGCGGGTGTGGACACCCTTGCTGTAGATCCAGGCTTCGCGGTTCTGCCAGTGCACGTTATCGCCCAGCAGCACCTCATACATCTTGAGGACGTAGGGGTCGTTCGAGAACATGATGTGGCCCGCGTGATCGAACGTGAAGCCGTTGTCCTCGATGGAGCGGCACCAGCCGCCGACGGATTCGTTGCGGTCCAGCAGCAAGGTATCCGCACCGAGGTGGTACGCGGCCGACAGCCCCGTCGGTCCGCCGCCGATGACGACCGTGCCCACGTGCGGCTCGTGCGCGCGCAGCGTGTTCACTTTCGACCCGCGCAAGGACGCGGCGGCAGGATCGTTGGCCGCATCCAGGCTGCGCGGCGTGGCGCGCCGGTCCGTGTGCGGCGGCGCCGTGTCGATCAGCTCGCGCATGCGCGCGGCCGTGTTGTCCCACGACGTGGCGGCCACGACGGCCTGCATCGCGTCGACCATGTGGCGGCGCTGTTCGGAGGTCTGCGCGAGTGCCGCCTCGCAGGCCGCGACGAATTCGTCAGGCGTGTCCGCGATGGCGACCACGTGGCCGTAGGGATTGGCGACATCGGCGATCGGCGTGCTGACGATCGGCAGTTGCGCCGCCATGTATTCGAGCACCTTGGTGGGGCTGATGAACCTGGTCGCCTCGTTGATGGCGAACGGCATCAGGCACACGTCCCAGCCCGCCAGCAGGTCGGGTAAGGCGGCGTACGGCTGCTGGCCCAGGTAGTGGATGTTGGGGCGGCGTGGAAGACGCTCCGGATCGATCTTGACGACCGGTCCGGCCAGCACGATCTGCCACTCGGGGTGCGCGTCGGCGACGACGCCGGCGAGGTCCGGGTTGAAGCGCTCGTCCAGCACGCCGTAGAAGCCGAGGCGCGGGTGCGGGATGGCGTCCTGCTGAGGATGCGTGCGCGTGCGGTCCAGCGCCTGCTGGAAGTGCACGACGTCGACGCTGCTGGAAAAGCAGTGGACGTTCGGGTGGCGGTGGCGCTTGGCCTCGTACAGGCTGGGGCCGCCGGCGAACACGAGGTCGGCGATGGAGAGCAGTGCGCTTTCACGCTGCAGCAATTGCTTCGGAGGATTGCGGAACGAGGCCAGTTCATCCATGCAGTCGTACACGACGAGCGCGGGCCGCAACGATTGCAGCAGCGGCAGGGCCATCGGCGTGTAGAACCACGCGACGACCTCCTCTCCTGGCGGTGCCAACTGCGCGACCATGGGCTGGAGCAGCCGCAGCTGGTCGTCGTGGAAACCGTTGGCGTGGATCGGGGTGTGCGCGCGGCACACGGTCACGTTCGGAGCGGGGCTGGATCGTTCCATGAACGGGGCGCCGTCATCGTACACCGGTTCCTCGACGAACAGGACCGGGTAATGCTGTGCCAGGCGCGACAGCAAATGCTGCGGCCGCTGGAACACGAAATCCCAGCGCAGGTGGCTGAAAACGACGATCGTGGACATGATGGCTCCTTCTCGCCCGCGCGGGGCGTTCAATTGATCGGTGGCGTGGGCCGACCGACCGCGCCGCTGCGGCGAACGCTCTGCACGCGGCACGGACGAGCGAACCCGTCCACAGCGTGGCCAAGGGTGAGCTAATCAACCGTGGCCGCGCTGCGATGGGGCGGGCGCCCAAAGGGTGCCGTGCTCGCGTCGGGGTTCGGAGCGCGCCGGGCGGCGCCTGCGTCAGCCCGGCTTGTCTCCCTCCTCTTCCACGTCCTTGGGTTCGAGGGCGACGTTGCGCGTTGCCGCGCTGATCAACTCGAACGGCAGCTTGGGTGTACGGTCCGCGTTGAGCAGGCCGTTCGCTTCCTGGAACGTGTCGGCGAACTGGGTATAGCAGAAGCCGCTGAACATGAAGGTCTCGTTGACCACCTTCAGCAGATCTCGGTACAGCGCGTGATAACTCTCGGCCGTATGGGCACGGGTATAGCCCCACGTGCCGTCCTCGGGCGTCGCGTTCGGATCGAATGCGATGCCGCCGAATTCGGTAAGCACGATGGGCTGGCCGCGGTGCGGGAAGCCGTCCAAGGTGAGGATGCGTCCGCCAGGGCGGCGCTGGTCGAACAGCGTGCGTACGGGGTCGGAGACCTCGTAGCGCGACTTCAGCTTGTCCGGATTGCAGTCGTAGTCATGGATGCCCAGGATGTCGGTGGCCGAGGCTTCCCAGCCGTCGTTGCCGATCACCGGGCGGGTCGCGTCGAGGGTGCGCGTCAGGTGGTACAGCGCCTCGACCGCGTTGCGGTGCGCCTGGGTCAGCGTCAGGTTCGGCACGCCCCAGGATTCGTTGAACGGCACCCACACGATGATGCACGGGTGGCTGTAGTCGCGCTCGATCGCCTCCGTCCATTCCTTGACGATGCGCGTGATCGCGCGCGGCGAGAACCGGTAGGCCGATGGCATCTCTTCCCACACGAGCAGGCCCAGCCTGTCGGCCCAGTACAGGTAGCGCGGGTCTTCGATCTTCTGGTGCTTGCGCACGCCGTTGAAGCCCATCAGCTTGGCCAGTTCGACGTCGCGTTTCAAATGCTCGTCGGACGGCGCCGTCAGGAACGATTCGGTCCAGTAGCCCTGGTCCAGCACGAGGCGCAAGGGATACGGGCGGCCGTTCAGCAGCAGGCGGTCGCGGTTGATGTGGAACGCGCGCAGCGCCGTGTACGACCTGACCGTGTCGACGACCTTGTCGCCACAGCGCAGGATCACCTCCGCGTCCAGCAAGGTGGGCCGCTCGGGGCTCCACAGCAGCTCGTTGCGGGAATCGTCGATGCCGGGGTCGGACAGCGCGATCTTGCGGTTCGCCTCGCCCTGCAGCAGCTTGTAATTGTCGTCCGCGAGCAGCTGTTCGCCGTGCCAGATCTTGACCTCGACGAACATGTCTTCCTGGATGTCGCCGCCGGCAAACACTTCGCAGCCGATCTCGAACGTCTCGAAGATCGGCGTCCAGCGCAGCGAACGGATGAAGGTGCGCGCCACCTTCTCGATCCACACGGTCTGCCAGATGCCGGTCGTGCGCGGATACCAGATCGAGTGCGGTTCCAGCAGCCAGTCCTGCTTGCCGCGGGGCTTGGCGAGGTCGGCCGGATCGTCCTCGACGAACACGGTCACGGTCTGCCTGCCGTTGCCGTTCAGCGCGGACGTGATGTCGGCACTGAACGGCGTGTGGCCGCCTTCGTGCTCGGCCACGAGCTGGCCGTTGACCCACACGCGGGAAAAATAATCGACGGCGCCGAAGTGCAGGATCACGCGCTCCTCGGACGGCATCAGCTCGAAGTCGCGCTCGTACCAGCAAAAGCGGTGAAAGCCGGTGTCCTGGATGCCGGACATCTCCGTCTCGGGTGCGAACGGCACGTTGATCTCGTGGGTCCAGCCGGTCACGCCGGCCGGCATCTTGTTGACCAGCTCATCGTCGAAACGGAAGCGCCATTTACCGTTCAGATTGATCCAATTGTCGCGGACCAGCTGCGGGCGGGGATACTCAAACTGGCTCATTGTTTTCCTTTCCTTGAGTCGGGACCGGGATCAGGATGCGACCCTGACGTCCTGCTTTGTTGTAGGTGGAGAGTGCAGTTTCCGCTGCCTGTCGTGCCGAATTTTCTTTACCTTCGGCGCGGCATAGTGCGACGCAGGCACCGCCGAATCCCGCGCCGGTCAAGCGTGCTCCGAGCACACCCGGGGCGGCGCGCAACGCGGCCACCAGCTGGTCGAGCTCGGGAATCGAAACCTCGTAGTCGTCGCGCAGGCTCTCGTGCGACGCGTTCATCAGTTCGCCGAAGCGCTCGGCCGACACGCCCTTCGCCGCTTCCAGCACGCGCAGGTCTTCCAGCACGACGTGGCGCGCGCGCCGGCGCAGCGGCTCGGGCAGCGACTCCACGGCCGCCGGGTCGGTCACGTCGCGCAGCGCCTTCACGCCCAGCTTGCGCGACGCCTCTTCGCATTCGGCGCGGCGTTCGTTGTACTTGCTGGCCGCGAGCGTGCGCGGCACGCCGGAGTCGACGACGATCAGCTCCGCGCCTTCCGGCAGGGGCACGAGATGGTGTTCCAGCGTGCGCGCATCGATGAACAGCATGCTGCGTTCGTCGCACAGGCTCGACGCCATCTGGTCCATGATGCCGCAGTTGACGCGGGCGAACTCGATCTCGGCGCGCTGCGCGATCTGCGCCAGTTTCACGTCGTCGAGGGAGAACCCGAGCAGGTTGCGCATGGCGCGCAGCATCGCCACTTCGAGCGCCGCGGACGACGACAGGCCCGAGCCGACGGGCAGGTTCGTGGTCACGAACACGCGCAGCGGCGGCACGGTGACGCCCGTCGCTTCCACGAGGCGGATGCAGCCTTCGATATAGCTGCCGAAGCCCTGCGGCGCACTGCCCCCTTTTGCCGCGAACGTGACGTTGCCGTCCAGGGTGCCGGAGTACAGGTGGTGCTGGTCGTCGTGGCTGCGCGCGAGGGCGATCTCGGTACGCTGCGGCGTCGCCACGGGCAGCATGTAGCCGTCGTTGTAGTCCGTGTGCTCGCCCAGCAGGTTGACGCGGCCGGGGGCCGACGCGAACGCTTCCGGAGCGCCGCCGAAGAAGGTCTCGGGATTGTTCATGTCATGTCACCTCCAGCCAGACAGGGCGCGCACGGCCCTGGATTGTCGTCGCTGGCCAGTCCGGATCCAGCGTCAGGTTGTCCAGCCCCTTCGCGCCGAGCAGGAACGTGTCTTCCACCTTCATACCGGCGAAGCTCGGGTTGAACGCGAACGCCATGCCCGTCTCGATCCCGGTCGCGGTGCTCGGACTCGCGACGATCTCGCGCGCCTGGTAACCCGTGATGCCGCCCTGGTGGTGCTCGCGGATCGCGTCCGGCCGGTTCACGTGGCGGTACGCGGCTTCCAGCGCGTGGTAGACGGCCGCCAGCGACTGGCCCGGACGCACGGCGTCGAGCCCCGTCGCTTCGACCTGCAGCAGGTCGGCCTGCGCATTGCGCTCGTCGTCGGAGAGCGGACTGAAAGCGACGCCACGCGACAGGCTCGCCACGAGGCCGTGACGGCGCGCGCAGAACACGAGCATCGCGCGTGCGCCCAGCGGCTCGTTGGCCGGCACGGGATGGCGGAACAGCGGCAGCCGCCGTGCGCCCGCGGCCAGCACGAGCGCGGGCTGGATCCCGCGTCGCCACAAGGCGTGTGCGCCTGCCGCCGCGAGTTCGAGTTCGGTCCATCCGGGCCGCGCGGCACGGAGTGTCTCCGCCATCGCGCTGGCCGCGTCGCGGCCCAGCGCGCGGTAGCGTTCCTGTTCGGCCGGCAGCAGCACCATGCGGCGCAGGCGCAGGCTCGCGGGCAGCGGCTGTTCGGCATGACTGTTGCCGTGGCGAGGATGGTCGGACAGCACGGCGCCGCCATTCGCCACGCCCAGCACATAAGTGTCGCGCAGCTCCGTCTCGGCCCACGGCGCGATGTGGAATGTGAAGCCCGGCGGAACCTGTTCCACGCGGAGGCGCTCGGCTTCGATGGTGTCCGTCAGGATCACGGCGTCGTCGCGCGTGACGAGCACCTCGGCCACGCCGCAATCGGCGCCCAGCAGCACGGACGAATCTCCGCCCGCCGTCGCCCACGCGAACCAGTCGGTGCCGCGCAGCCGGATCGCCTGCGCGCCTGCCTCCGCCAATGCCGCGCGCAGCAGCGCGAGCTTGTCCGCGACCTCGGCGGCGCGGCTCATGTCCCGTCCTCCAGCCGCACCTCGACCTGCTGCAATTCGTACGCCGTGGTCTCGGGCAGCACGTCCATCGCGAACATGCCGGCGCCGATCTCCGTGCCGGCCAGGTATTTCAGCCGGTCGCGCGTGCGGTACGGCGGATAGAACTGGCAGTGCAGCTGCGTCTCGGGGTGATCCGCGCCATCCGTCGGCGCCTGGTACCACGTCATCAGGTACGGGAACGGGCGTTCCCACAGCGTGTCGAACTTGAGCAGCACCGTCTTCAGCGCGCGCGCCAGGCTCGTACGCTGCGCGGGGCTCAAGGCCGCGAAATCCTTGCAGGGCGCGGTCGGCATCACCCACACCTCGTACGGATAGCGCGCGCAGGCCGGCACGAAGGCGATCGCCTCGTCGTCGCGGTACACGACGCGCTTCTCGTCGGCCGCCTCGTCGCGCGCCATGTCGCACAACAGGCTCGTGCCGTGCTGCAGGT
This sequence comes from Massilia sp. CT11-137, assembly GCF_047302885.1. Lineage (NCBI taxonomy): Bacteria > Pseudomonadati > Pseudomonadota > Betaproteobacteria > Burkholderiales > Oxalobacteraceae > Massilia > Massilia sp. CT11-137. Next base: position 1,357,441 of record NZ_JBKYMP010000002.1, on the reverse strand, counting down.
AGTACTCGCGTTCCTGTGCGAGCTGGCGCGCGGGCACGGGCGGGATGAACGGGTACGCGTAGATCTGGCCGTGCGGGTGGTGCAACGTGACGCCCACTTCCACGCCGCGGTTCTCGAACGGCAGCACGTACTGGATGTGGTGCCGGCCACCGATCCTGCGCGTGCGGTCGCCCCACACTGCCAGCAGCAGTTCGATGCGCGCCAGCGGCAGCCGGCCCAGGGCCGCCTGCGGGTCCTGCGTGAACACGACGACTTCGCACTTGCCGTTGGCGGGCGCGGTCGGCACGGTGAGCGTCGGCGGCTCGTGCGCGTCCAGCGCGAGCGACGGAAAGCGGTTGTCGAACACGGCGATCTCGTAGTCGCCCGCCGGCATCTCGGTCGGGTGTTCGGGATCGCGCGTGGGGGCCAGCGGGTTGTACTGCGGGGGCGGCTGATACGTGCGGTTCTGGCGGAACGCTGCATATGCGACCCATTCGCCGCGCAGCGGATGCCAGCGCAGGTGCGGGTTGGCGTGTTGCGATTCGGCGAAGGGACTGGTCGCGACGATGCCGTCCGGGATGGGCCGGCTGCTGTACAACGTCAGGTGTCTTCCGTCAGGTTTGATCAGTTCTTGGCTGTGCATGGCATCGACAGGTCAGGCATTGCTACGTCAGGTCTGATCCTATCATGGCGTTTTCGCCACATTTTCTCGGGGCCACCTCTAGCTTTTCCGACAATCAACGGGGCACAGGGAGGCCGGTCGGGCGGCCGTGGCCCGGCCTGCTGTCTCTCCTAGGGAAACGGGTATTTATCCCCTATGAAGACCATGCTCATGTAGGCCTAAACCTACAAAACTTTTGGAAGAATTTACACATTTTGGCGAGAAGCTGGCCTACATGACTGCCGGGCGTCCAACATCGTGAAGCGCCCCCGGAAACGGACCCGGCGGCGCTGCATTGCGACATCTATTTCGCGAGCTCGGCGAGCACGGCCGTGTACATCTGCAGGTTCAGCAGGAGCTGCTTCGTGGTGATGAACTCATGCTCCGAATGGCCCGTGTAGACCGTGCCCGGCATTGCCGGGCCGAAGCTGACCGCGTGCGGGAACAGGCGCGAATTCGTGCCGCCGCCGATCGCGACCGGCTTCGGATCCTTGCTGCCCGTGAAGTACGCGAACGTCTTCATCAGCACCGGCAGTTGCGGCGCATCCTTCTGCACCCATGGTTCGCCGATCTGCATGTTCACCTTCGCCAGCTGCACGTGCGCGCCCTGCCACTGCGCGAGCGCGGCGTTGATCTCGTTGGTCAGCTGTTCGGTCGTCTTGCCTTGCGGCCTTCTGAGGTTGATCGCGACTTCAAGGCCACCAAACGGCGCGCCGCCATCCTGCTGGCGGATCACGGTCGGCGCGAACGTCATCGGGCCCATGAATGCGTCGCGGTAGGCGATGCTGCCGAACTTCTCGCCGTAGTAGCCGGTACCCACCATCTCGTTGAGAAAATTCACCAGCGCGCCTGCCGTCGTGTCCGGCCATGCCTGCACGGCGAGCGCGTCGGCCAGCATGCTGATCGCGTTGACGCCGTCTTCCGGTTTCGACGAGTGCGCCGACAGGCCCTTCGCGACGACGAGCAGGTCGCCGTCCTTGCGCTCGAACTGGTAGTGCATGCCCGTCTGCTTGCCGGCGCGCGCGCGGATCTGCGCTTCCAGTGCCGGCGTCGCGTTGGCGATCGTGGCCTGCGCATCTTCCGGAATCTGGCTGCCGAAGAAGCCGCCCCTGAATGCCTTGACGAACGGGCTGCCCGCCGGCGGCGCGGCCGTGGTGGCCGGCATCGTCACGGCCAGCGTGCCATAGCCCTTCTCCGCCGTCACGGCCGGATACTCCGCATCGAGCGTGATGTTCATCTGCGGCAGCGGGTGCGTCTTGATGAAGGCTTCCAGCGGACCCCAGTCCGATTCCTCGGCCATGTAGACGTACAGTTCGATACGCCTGGACAGCGGCACCTGCAGGTCCTTCAGCGACTTCATCGCATACAGCGCGGTGGCGATCGGGCCCTTGTCGTCCTCGGCGCCGCGCGCCAGCAGGCGGCCCGGCTCGCTCGTGCGGTCCAGCTCGAACGGCGACTTCTTCCACTTGCTCGCGTCGACGGGCTGCACGTCGCCATGCGCGACGAGGCCCACGCGCTCAGCGCCCTTGCCCAGGCCGACGATGGCCACGCAGCCGTAGTCCGCATAGTCCAGGCCCAGGCGCGTCGCTTCCTGTTTCAGGGCGTCCTTGAACGCCTGGTGGCGCGGGTTGCGGTCGCACGGGATGTCCTTGTCCGCGACCGTGTTGTAGCTGACCAGTTTGGCCAAGGTGTCGACGACGTCGTCGCGGTACGCCGTGACGGCATGTTTGGCCGCCTTGATCGCCGTGTCGCCGGGAACGGCCTGGGCGGGTGCGCCCGTCGCGCTTGCTGCCCAGGCGAGGCTGATGGCCACGGCCAGGTTGCGTGCGCTGGTCTTCGTATGCATTGTCTCCATCTCCAAGTGAAAGGGGGAAACGAGCATAGCAGGGATGCGTAAAGATTGCTGGCGACTCCTCCGCGCGCAATCGGTTATCGTAGTCGCTGCACATTCGAACGAAGACGAACATGACCCACAAGATCATCCGGCGCGTGCACCCCGCGCTGCGCGACGACATCGGCGACCTCATCACCCAGCGCCCCGTGCCGGGTCCGCATCTCGACCAGGTCGATCCGTTCCTGTTCCTCAACCATCACGGCCCGCAGGTCTATCCGCCGCATAACCGCGGCCTGCCGTTCGGCCCGCATCCGCACCGCGGCTTCGAGACGGTGACGTTCATCCTCGACGGCCTGCTCGCGCACCGCGACAGCACGGGCCATGAAAGCGTGATCGGCCCCGGCGGCGTGCAATGGATGACGGCCGGCCGCGGCATCGTGCATGCGGAAGTGTCGCCGCGCGAGTTCATGGAACGCGGCGGGCCGCTCGAGATCCTGCAATTGTGGGTCAACCTGCCGCCCGCGCTGAAGATGACGGCGCCCCGCTACATCGGGCTGCAGCGCGACGAGATTCCCGTCGTGGACAAGGGCGATGGCGTGCGCGTGCACCTCGTGTCGGGCACGTATGGCGGCGTGACGGGGCCGATCACATCGCTGACGGATGTGTCGCTGTGCACGGTGGAGATGAACGCGGGTGCGCGCCTGCACGTGGATGGACTACTCGACCGCAACGTGTTCCTGTACGTCGTGCGCGGCGTGATCCAGGGGGTGCCGGAAACGGTCAGCGCAATGCACCTTGCGGAGTTCGATGCGGAGGGCGATGAACTGGACATCCTGGCCGACCACGACAGCGTGCTGCTGCTCGGTCACGCCTTTCCGATCCGCGAACCCGTCGTGGCGCACGGGCCGTTCGTGATGAACACGCACGAAGAAATCCAGCAGGCGATCATCGATTACCAGGCCGGGCGCTTCGGCGCGCCGATCTGACCCGCGGTTGACATGCGCCGGCCCGGTCCGCATCGGCCAGGCCGGCCGTGTTCGGCGCCGCGCATCAGCGCGCGGCCTGGTTGACGACGACCTCGTCGGCGAACGGCACCTGGTTGAAGGCGATCTGGGCACCCGTGTCGCGCGTGACGAATTTCTTCGGAGCGACCGGCACCATTTCCTCGCGCTTGCCGTCCAGGTCCACGTACAGCTTGTTCATCCGGTTGGTGACCGTGATCGTGCGGCCGTCGGTGAGGCGGAACGAACCGCGCATGTGTTCGGCTTCATCCTGGGTCAGGCGGTAGGCGGTGTGCGTCGACGACGACATCGTGACGGCGCTGGCGGTGGCCGAGGACGGCGCGATGGACGGGTCGGCGAAAGCGCCCAGGGACAGGGTGGCGGCGGCGGTGAAGACCAGGGCTTGTACGATACGCATGATTGCTCCGAGATTAATTTTCGATATGTATTACGGACCATGAGCACAATTTCAAAAGAATCGTCGGATGCTCTAACGGTCCACCGTTTTTCGTATCACCGCGTCGTTAATGTGCGGCGAGTGATGACAGTGTAGGAAAGGCGGATTGAGGCGTCATCGGCGAGACGCCAAAGCGTCGAAATGGAGGGATGAACTGTCGAAAAACCGGACCGAAATGCTGTGGATGCATATAGTTTTTGGCATCGTTCCGGGCCGCGTTTGCGCTCCCCGGGCGGCCGGAATCCGTTACAGTGTCGGCTTCGAACAGCCCATCCAGACGAAGGAGCGAACCGATGCATCCAGTGCCTTTGGTCGCCACCACGCGTGGCTATCCGCCCGACGGCGAGCTTGCCGGCGGCTACGCGGTCGAGAACATCCATTACGGTTCGATCGCCGTCGTCGACGTCGCCGGCCGCCTGCTGTGGTCGGCGGGCGATCCCGACTTCATGACCTTCACCCGTTCCGCGCTGAAGCCGTTCCAGGCCCTGCCCTTCGTGCTCGACGACGGCCCCGCGCGCTTCGGTCTCACGCGTGCCGAGCTGGCCCTGCTGTGCGCCAGCCACTCGGGCGAAGAAAAGCACCTGGTGGGCGTGACGTCCATCCTCGACAAGATCGGCCTGGACGAAAGCCACCTCGCCTGCGGCTGCGCGGCGCCGCTCTACTACGACGCCGTCGGGCTGCCCGTGCCGGCCGAACGCCGCTGGCGCACGGTCCACCACAATTGCTCGGGCAAGCACAGCGGCTTCCTCGCCTGGTGCCGCCTGCACGGCGCGCCGACGGAAGGCTATGTCGATCCCGCGCACCCGCTGCAGCGCGCGATCCGCAGTACGCTGGCCGACTGCGTGCAGATGACGGAAGACACGCTCCCCACGGGCATCGACGGCTGCTCGGCGCCGAACTACGCGATGCCGCTGGCACGCCTCGCGCACCTGTACGCGCGCCTCGCGCAAGGCAGCGCGGACGCGCGCCTCGGCGCCGCGCTGGGCGACCTGTTCGACGCGATGACGGCGCATCCCGACATGGTGTCGGGCGACGCGCGCACCGACCTCGCGTGGATGCGGGCCGGCGGCGGCGACTGGGTCGCGAAGATCGGCGCGGACGCGGTGCAGGCCATCGGCATCCGCTCGGCCGGCATCGGCATCGCGATCAAGGTGGCCGATGGCGCCGTCCGCGCGCTGCATCCGGCCACGTTCGCCGTGCTCGATCAACTGGGCCTGCTGGACGACACGCGCCGCCGGCATCTCGAGCAGTACCGCGCACCACCCATCAGGAACGCGCGCGGCGTCGTGGCCGGCGACGTGCACGCCGTGTTCACCTTGGACAAACCGGGGTCAGAGCCCGATTTTGGGCAATTGATTAAAAACGGGCTCTGACCCCTAATGCCTGACCCCTAATGCCGTTCAGTTAAGCTAGCTTCTTGACCTTCCGGACGGCATAACGCTTTGGCGTTGCCTTGACGGCCCGGTCGCATTTGCGGCCGGGCCGTTCGTCTTTCAGGAGGCTAACCAGCCTTTCCCGCAAGTGTCTCATCGACGCAGGCAATTTTCCATACGATCTCGTGACGCCGGCCCAGTGCAGTTCGAATTGGATCAGGTGGAATGCCCGGATGAAGCTGACCTCGGTCGGCTCGCACTTCACCGCCAGCGCAGCCTTGGCGATCTCGAGCCGGATCAGGTTGTAGGCGATAAGCGTTCCCCAGATTTCCTGATATACGCCATCCGTTGTTTTCGAGCGCAGCGTCAGTGCCGTGCCGAGCATCGTTTGCTTGAGCTCCCGGTAGCTCGTTTCAATCCCCCAGCGCTTGTCGTAACAGGCGGCGATATCGCTTGGCTTGTAGCGACGACGGTCGCGCAGCGAGGTCAGCAGGATGCGTTTGCGCGCCTGTGCGTCGACGACGGTGATCGCGCGCGCTTCCCAGAACTCGGGCAATTCTGCGCACTTGGCCCTGGCCTGGGGCGACACACGCATGCGCACCAGCATATCGTCGCTTTCGGCTTCGAGCGCTTCCCACTTGGTGTTCGATTTGGCTGGAATGATGTAGTGCCGTTCGGCGCCGCTGCCTGTCAGGCCGCACAAGATTTCGGCCGAGAGAAAGCCTCGATCAAAGACCGTCAGCGATTCATCCGGAATAGCCTCGACAAGCTGCTTTGCGTACAGCATTTCATTGGTCGAGTATGGGCCGAACGCGGCACTATGCACCAGGTGCGTGGGCAGCGACGTGAGGGTGACACCGCGCACTTGCGGATAGCTGGCGACCGTATCGCTGGCGTAACTCTGGGCGCCAAAGTGATTGCGATTTTCCGCAGTGTCGTGCGTGCGCAAGGTCGTCCCGTCCATGGCGAACAGCTGCAGTCCTTTGAACAGGTAAGCCTTCCTGTCCTGCGTCACCCAATGCCTTGCCGAGCGCTCGAATAGCCACTTCAAGGGCTCAGGTCCGACGCGCTGGCGCGCTTGGGCCGCAGCGCTTTTGCTGACGAACGGCGTCTGCGCGTCCGGTAGCGCCAAACCAAGATCATCCAGCACTTCGCTGATCGATTTGTGCCGATACAAAGCCAGTGCCACCATCAGCCATACAACCTGCTCGGCAGGCAGGCGACGATGTCGGATACTCGTCGCTTCCGTGCTCATGACGGCCTGCTCGATCCATTCGTATGGCAAATGCTCCCCCAACCTTGCCCAGTCGGGAGCCTCAAGATGATTTGCCAGAAAATGCAGAGTGTCGTCGAACATGGCGACGAAGGTTAACAGCGATGCCCGGCGTTTACAACGATTAAATAAAAATGCCGTTCAGTCTTAACTGAACGGCATTAGGCTCTGACCCCGGTGTTGTCACTTGCGCAGTTCGGTTGCGCAGCATAAAATCGATAGGTTCCTATCTATTTTATGGCTAATGATGAGCAAACTACCTGAGTCGGTCGAGGAACGCTTCTCGGCGGCCCTGCACACGAGCGCGCGCCTGTGGCGGCTCGCGCTGGACAAGCGCCTCAAGCACCTGGGCATCGGCCAGTCCGGCTGGATGACGATCGCGATGATCGCCAAGTCGGGCGCGCCGATGTCGCAGCGGGCGCTGGCCGACCTGGTCGGCGTCGAGGGGCCGTCGATGGTGTCCATGCTCGACCGCCTGGAGCGCGACGGTTTCGTCACGCGCGCGCCTTCGCCCACCGACCGTCGCGTCAAACTCGTGCAGCTGACCGACACCGGCAAGACCGTCTACGCCGAGGTGCTCGCGGAAGCGCAGCCGTTCCGCGCCGACCTGCTGGCCGGCCTCGACCGCGAAGCGCTGGCCGCCGCGACCGTCCTGCTGGAAACCCTCAGGAAGCGCCTCGAGGACGGCCTGTGACGACAGCGGCACCCATCAACCGCACCATGATCACGATCTCGATCATGCTGGCGACGATCATCCAGGCACTGGACGGCACCATCGCCAACGTGGCGCTGCCGCACATGCAGGGATCGCTGTCGGCGTCGCAGGACCAGATCACGTGGGTATTGACGTCGTTCATCGTGGCCGCCGCCATCGCGACGCCGCTGAACGGCTGGCTCGTCGACCGTTTCGGTTTGAAGAAAGTGTTCCTCGTCTCCGTCGCCGGCTTCACGCTTGCCTCGGTGCTGTGCGGGATCTCGGCGACGCTGACGGAAATCGTCATCGCGCGCATGCTGCAGGGCGTGTTCGGCGCCGCGCTCGTGCCGTTGTCGCAGTCGGTCCTCCTCGACATCAACCCGCGCGAAAAACACGGCTCCGCGATGGCCGTGTGGGGCATGGGCGTGATGATCGGGCCGATCCTCGGGCCGACGCTGGGCGGCTGGCTGACGGACAGCTACAGCTGGCGCTGGGTCTTCTTCATCAACGTGCCGATCGGCGCGCTGGCCTTCTGGGGCATCTGGCGCTACATCCACGCGGCCGATCCGGCCCGGCGCGTCCGCTTCGACACGTTCGGCTTCGTCACCTTGTCCATCGCCATCGGCGCGCTGCAGATGCTGCTGGACCGCGGCGAGCAGAACGACTGGTTCGCGTCGACGGAGACGTGGGTCGAACTGATTTTGACGACGCTCGCGTTTTCCTATTTCATCGGCCACACGCTGACGCGCCCCGCCGGTCAGTCGTTCGTCGATTTCCGCCTGCTGAAGAACGCGAACTACGTCACGGGGCTGCTGCTGATCTTCATCGTCGGCATGGTGCTGTTCGCGACGCGCGCGCTGATGCCGACGATGCTGCAAGGCCTGATGGGCTATCCGGCCAAGCTCGCGGGCCTCGTCACGGCGCCGTCCGGCCTCGGCACGATGGCCGCGATGATGATCGTCGGGCGCCTCACGGGCAAGGTCGATTTCCGGCTGCTGCTGGGCGTCGGCTTCGCGATCACCGCGTTCTCGCTGTGGCAGATGACGCATTACACGCTGGTGCTGTCCCAATCCGACATCGTGTGGCCCGGCGTGATCCAGGGCGTCGGGCTGGGCCTCGTGTTCGTGCCGCTGTCGGCCGCCACGTTCGCGACCCTGTCGCCCCAGATGCGCGCGGAAGGCACGGCGCTGTACAGCCTCGTACGCAACATCGGCTCGTCGATCGGCATCGCCCTCGTGCAGGCGCTCCTCGTGCGCAACACGCAGATCGCGCACGCGTCGCTGGCCACGCAGGTCACCGCGGCGAATCCCGCCGTGCACGATCCGACGAGCCTTTACGACATGGCCACGCAGGCCGGCCCCGCCCTCATCAACAACGAGATCACGCGCCAGGCGTCGATGATCGCCTACGTCGACGACTACTGGCTGATGATGCTGCTGACCATGGCCGTGATCCCGATGCTGCTGCTGATCCGCCCACCGAAGGCCGCCGCCGCGCCGGCGCAGGTGGACCATGCGGCCCTCGAATAGACCGAAAGACCCTAACGTGCGACACATCCAATTCATCCCCATCGCGGCCGCGGCACTGACGCTGCTGTCCGGCTGCATCAGCGTCCCGCCGGACGCGAACAAGGCACCAGGCCCGGACTTCGCCAAGGCCCAGCATGCGCCGGCGATCCAGTTGCCGGCCACCGTGTGGCCCGCCGAGCAATGGTGGCTCGACTACCACGACCCGCAACTGAACGCGCTCGTGGCCCGCGCCCTGCGCGACAACCCGACGCTCGGCGTCGCCGCCGCGCGCGTCGCCCGCGCCCGCGCCGCGTTCGGCGCGGAAGTCGCCAACGAAGGCGCCAAGGTCGACCTGGCCTCGGGCCTGAACCGCCAGCGCTATTCGTCGAACGGCTTCTTCCCGCCGCCGATCGGCGGGGCGTGGTTCAACGACGCCAGCGTGTCCCTGCGCGCCAGCTACGACGTCGACTGGTGGGGCAAGCACCGCGCCCTCATCGCCGCCGCGCTGGGCGAGACGAATGCGGCCGCCGCGGAAAGCGCGCAGGCGCGCCAGGTGCTGGCGGCGTCCGTCGTGCAAAGCTATCTGCGCCTGCAAATGCTGTGGGCGCGCCAGGACAACACGAACGCCCTCATCGCCGTGCAGCGCGACGTCATCGCCGGCCGCAAGGCCCGCATGGCCCACGGGCTCGTGAGTCTCGACAGCCTGCAAAGTGCGGAGCAGGACCTCGCCAGCCTGCAGGAACAGGCCGCGCGCTACGACACGGACGCCGCGCGCGAACGCGAAGGCCAGCGCGCGCTGATCGGGGGCGACGCCACCGCATTGACCGACCTCGCCCGCTTCCAGCCCGTACCGGCAAGCGACGCCGTCCCGCGCGAGCTGGGCATGGAGCTGCTCGCGCGCCGGCCCGACCTGCAGGCCGCGCGCTGGCGCGTCGAGGCGCAGCTGGGCCGCGTGGCCGCGAGCGAAGCCGCGTTCCGGCCCGACATCAATCTCGCCGCGGCCATCGGCCTCGATGCGACGTCGCTCGGCAAGCTGCTGCGCTACCCGAGCCGCACCCCACTGATCGGCGCAACGCTGGACCTGCCCCTGTTCGACAGTGGCCGCCTGCACGCCCAGCTGGGCCAGGCGCGCAGCAGCCGCGACGAATTGCTGGCCGAGTACAACGAGGCCGTGCTGAACGCGGTGCGCGACGTCGCGCGCGAAGCGGCCACCCTGCAAGGCATCGCGCAGGAGGCGGCAGCACACGCCGCGACCATTGACGCGAGCCGCAGGCTGGCCGCGAACGCCGAGGCGCGCATGCGGCGCGGCCTCGCCGACCGCGCCGCGGTCCTGCAGGCGCGGCTGGCCGTGCTGCGCCAGCGCGACGTCGACCTGCAGTTGACGGATGCCCGCCTGCAGACGCAGGTCGCCCTCGTGAAGGCGCTCGGCGGCGGTTATCACACCCAATCGAATACCAAATAAACCATGAGCACCCAAGCACCCACCAACAACAAGCGCCGCGTCGTCCTGGCCGGCATCACCGCCGCCTTCCTCGCCGCCGGCGCGGCCTATTCGGCCTATTACGCCCTGGTCCTGTCGAAGCGCGTCGAGACGGACAACGCCTACATCGGCGGCAACCTCGTGAACGTGTCGTCGCAGGTGACGGGCAGCGTCGTCGAGATCCGCGCCGACGAGACCCAGCTCGTGCAGGCGGGCACGGAGATCGTGCGCCTCGATCCATCCGATGCCGAGGTCGCGCTGGCCCAGGCCGAGGCGCGGCTGGGCACCGCCGTGCGCCAGCAGCGCGAGCGCTACACGAACGTGGCGCAGTACGAGGCCCTCGTCGACCAGCGCCGCGTGGAACTGAAGTCGAAGCAGGAAGACCTGGCACGGCGCGCGCCGCTGGCCGCGGACAACATCGTCTCCGGCGAAGACGTGGCGCACGCCCGCCGCGCCGTCGACGATGCGCGGGCGGCGCTCGTCGTCGCGCAGAAGCAGCTGGCGGCCGCGCGCGTGACGGTGGCCGGCGTCTCCCCGGCCGAACACCCGAACGTGCTGGCCGCGAAGGCCGACTACCTGTCCGCGTGGCTCGCCGCGCGCCGCAACGCCATCGTCGCGCCGGTGTCGGGCTATGTGGCCAAGCGCAGCGTGCAGGTCGGCAGCCGCATCGCACCGGGGGCGCCGCTGCTGTCGATCGTGCCGCTGGACCAGCTGTGGGTCGACGCCAACTTCAAGGAATCGGAACTGCGCGACATCCGCGTGGGCCAGGCGGCCACCATCGAGGCGGACATCTACGGCGGCAAGGTCGTCTACCACGGCAAGGTCGTGGGCCTCGGCGCGGGCACGGGGAGCGCGTTCTCGCTGCTGCCGGCGCAGAACGCGACGGGCAACTGGATCAAGGTCGTGCAGCGGGTGCCGGTGCGCATCTCGCTCGATCCGAAGGAACTCGCGGCGCATCCGCTGCGCGTGGGCCTGTCGGCCACGGTCGACGTGGACATCAGCCAGAAAGGCGGCAGCGCGCTGGGCACGGTGGCCGCGCCGGCGCCGGCCTATGCGACCACCGTATTGAACCAGCCGTTGCAGCAGGCGCGGGCGGCGACGGACGCCATCGTCGCCAGGAATATGGCCAACTAACGGCCGCGTGGGCTCGGCGAGCCTACCCTACGACGGATCCAACCGTAGGGTGGGCACCCCGTGCCCACCAACCATCAGCCCGGTTCGACCGGCGTCAGCGCGCGCCCGCTGCGGAACCAGCTGCGCACGTTGTCGAGCATGAGCTGCGCCATCGCCGCGCGCGTCTCGTGCGTGGCGCTGCCCAGGTGCGGCGTCAGCAGCACGTTGTCCAGTGCGAAGAAGCGCGGGTCGATGTCCGGCTCGTTGTCGAACACGTCCAGCGCCGCGCCGGCAATGGTGCCCTGCTCCAGCGCCGCGAGCAATGCCGCCTCGTCGACGAGCGTGCCGCGCGCCACGTTCACGAGGTAGCCGTTCGGTCCGAGCGCGTGCAGCACGCGCGCATCGATCAGGTGCTGCGTCTCGGCCCCGCCGGGCGCCACGACGACGAGGATGTCGGAATCGCGCGCGAGCGCGGCCAGGTCGGGCTCGTAGCGCCACGCCAGCTGCTGGTCCGTGCGGCCGTGGTAGGCGAGCGCCACGCCGAACATCTCCAGCCGGCGCGCGATCTCCTTGCCGATGCGCCCCATGCCGACGATGCCCACGTGCTTGCCCGCGAGGCTCGTCGCCAGCGGGAAGTTCGCGTTCGTCCAGGCGCCCGCGCGCACGTAGCGGTCGGCCTGCGGCAGGCGGCGCAGCAGCGCCAGCAGGGAGCCGATGCACAGCTCGGCCACGGCCGCGTTCAGCACGTCCGGCGTGTTGGCGACGACGATGCCCCGTTCGGCCGCAAGCGCGCGCGGAATCAGGTCGTAGCCGACGCCGCACGTGGCGATGATTTCCAGCGCCGGCAGGCGCCGCACCACGTCTTCCGGCACCTCCTGGTTGCTGCGCGTGAGGATGGCGCCGACCTCGCTCGCCAGGCCGGGCTCGCGCTCGAGATCCGCGAGGCCGACGCAGCGGAATTCGGCGTCGATCCGGGCCTGGATCTCGGGCGCGAAGCCTCCGATCTGCAGGACCGTCTTCCGCATTACCCTCATTCTGCCGCGCCGATCTCGAGTTCGAACGAAGTCACGCCGTCGACGCCGCCGCGCACCTTGTCGCCCGGGTTCAGCGCGTCCACGCCGGCCGGCGTGCCCGTGTAGATCAGGTCACCCGGCGCCAGCGCGACGAGGCGCGACAGGGCCGCGATCACGTCGGGGATCGGCCAGATCATTTCGTTCAGGTTGCCCTCCTGCTTGAGCTGGCCGTTCACTTCGAGCCAGATGCGCGCTTCTTGCGGGTGGCCGGTGCGCGCGACGGGGATCAGCGGGCTGCACGGCGCGGAGGCGTCGAAGCCTTTCGCCATGTCCCACGGGCGGCCATCCTTCTTGGCGACGGCCTGCAGGTCGCGCCGCGTCAGGTCCAGGCCCACGCCATAGCCCCACACGAGGTCCAGCGCCTGTTCCGGCGCGATGTTCGTGCCGCCGCCTTTCAGTGCGACGACCAGTTCGACTTCGTGATGCAGCTCGCGCGTGGACGAAGGGTACGGCACGGTGCCGCCGGCCGGCACGACGGCGTCCGCCGGCTTGGTGAAGAAGAACGGCGGTTCGCGGTTCGGATCGGAACCCATCTCGCGCGCGTGGGCCGCGTAGTTGCGGCCCACGCAGAACACGCGCCGCAGCGGGAAAACCTGGTCGGAGCCGGCCACGGCGAGGGCCGGGACGGCGGGAGGCGTAATGACGAAGCCAGTCATGCGTATCCTTGTAAAGACAGTGACGGTGCAGCGGCCATGAGCCGGATGCACCGGACAGCCTATCACAATCGCAAGCTGGACGAAAAGGCAATAACGGTCAGAACGCTTCCCAGTCGCTCTCGGCGGACACCTTCGCGGCAGTGGCCTGCGGACGGGCCGGCGCCTTCGCAACCGGCTTGCTCAAGCGCGGTGCAGGCGCGGAAGTCATCGCACGTGTCGGCGCTGCCGCCGGCGCGCCGCCGTCGAGCCGGAACACGGCCACGGCCTCCGCCAGGCGCGCGGCCTGGTCCTGCATCGCCTGCGACGCGGCGGCCGCCTGCTCGACGAGGGCCGCATTCTGCTGGGTCACGTCGTCCATCTGCGTGATGGCCTGGTTGATCTGTTCGATGCCGGCGCTCTGCTCCTGGCTCGCGGCCGTGATCTCCGTGAGGATGTCGGCCACGCGGCGCACGCTGTCGACGATCTCGCCCATCGTGCTGCCCGCCTCGCGCACGAGCGAGCTGCCCGTGTCGACCTTGCTGGTGGAGTCGGCGATCAGCGTCTTGATCTCCCTGGCGGCGGCGGCCGAGCGCTGCGCCAGGTTGCGCACTTCGCCCGCCACGACGGCGAAGCCGCGGCCCTGCTCGCCGGCGCGCGCCGCTTCCACGGCCGCGTTCAGCGCGAGGATGTTGGTCTGGAACGCAATGCCGTCGATGACGCCGATGATGTCCACGATGCGGCTCGACGACGTGTGGATCTGCGCCATCGTGTCGACGACCTGCTCGATCACGTCGCCGCCCTTGGCCGCGACCGTCGATGCCGTCGCGGCCAGCGTGTTGGCCTGGCGCGCATTGTCGGCGTTCTGCTTCACGGTCGACGTCAGTTCTTCCATCGACGACGCCGTCTCTTCCAGCGCGCTGGCCTGCTGCTCGGTGCGCGCCGACAGGTCGCGGTTGCCCGCCGCCACTTCGCCGGACGCGAGCGCGATGGCGTCGGTGCCGCCGCGCACGGTGCCGACGGTGCCCACCAGGTTCTCGTTCATGCGCTTCAGGGCGCCCAGCAGCTGGCCCACTTCGCAGGTGCTGTCGACGTCCACGCGCGACGTCAGGTCGCCGCCGGCGACGGCGGTCGCCACGTCCAGCGCACGGCGCAGCGGCCGCGTGATCGAGGCGCTGATCCACCAGGCCAGCGCGCAGGCGAGCGCCAGCATGACGGCGCCCAGCACGATCATCAAGGTGCGCGTGTTCGTGTACATGACCTGGGCTTCCCGGGCCGTGTCGTTGGCGAGGCCGGCCTGGACCTGGATCTGCTGGCCGATCACGGCCTTGTAGTCCGCCAGCACGGGGCGCAGCTTCGTCTTCAGGTAGGCGCGCGCGCCCGCGTCGTCGCCGCTCTCGATCAGGCGGATCAGGTCGACCTGCCCCTGCGTGTACTTCGCATTGAGTTCGACTTCCTGCGCCAGCAAGGTGCGGGACCTGGGAGCGCGCAGCAGGCCGTCGAGCTGCACCAGCAGGCTGTCGAGGTCCTTGCGCATGGCGGTGATGCTGGCGACCTGCTTCGCGCGGTCGTCGGCGCTGTCGTCCAGCATCATGTTGCGCAGCGCAATGGCGATGTCGTTCACGTCGCTCAGCATGCGCGACGTCAGTTCCATGCGCGGCAGCCGCATGTTGACGATCTCGTCGGTGCCGTCATTGACCCGGCCCAGCATGATCGTGCCCTGCCCGACCATGAAGACGAGCGCCACGCACAGGAAGCCGAAGCCCAGCGCGAGGCGCTTGCCAATTTTTAAATTTCGAATGTTCATCGTTCTCTCTTTCCGCACGGATGTCCCGTTTTTCTGGTTTCCCACATCCCAGAAATGTTACGGTACGGAAAGATTCGAGTCGATGTCGAGATGTTAAATCAGGGCAATATATTTAAATGATGAAGTGTGCACGCAACGTTTTGGTGCATTGGATTCAATAGATCTCTTTTGCGGCGGCCCGCACGGCACGCAACAGCAGGTCGGCACCCGGCGACAGCAGATGGTCCTGGTGGCGGATGATGCCGAACGCATCCATCTTGCACGGGATCTCGATGGGCAGGATGCGCATCACGTTCAGCGACGCATAGTATTGCGCCACCTCGATCGGCATCACGTGCAGCGAATCCGTCTGCTGCAGCAGCGCCGTGATCATCAGCATCGCCGTCGTGTCGACCACGTTCGCGGGCGGCTCCAGGCCGGCGCGGCGGAACATCATGTCGAAGCGGTAGCGCAGGATACTGCCGTGCGGCGGCACGATCCACGGCAGCGGCGCGATGTCCTGCAAGGTGAGGTTCTTGCGCTCCAGCAGCGGATGGCCGGGGCGCACGACCGCGCAGGCCGGTTCCTCCGTCAGCTCTTCGTAGATCAGGCCGGAAGTGTCGCCGGTGTCGAAGATGCGGCCGATCATGAAGTCCAGCGTGCCATGCTGCAGCTTGTCCAGCAGCAGGTTACTGGTTTCCAGTTGCACGCCGATGCGCAGCAGCGGCGCTTCTTCCTTGACGCGGGCGATGGCGCGCGGCAGCAGCGCCATCGCGGGCGTCATGATCACGCCAACCTCGACCTGGCCCGTGAGGCCGGCCTTCAGCGTGACGATGTCGTCGTGCGCCAGCGCCAGGCTCGTCAGGGCCATGCGCGCGTGGCGGATCATCGTTTCGCCGTAGATCGTCGGCTCCATCCCGCGCGGCAGGCGTTCGAACAGCTTGACGTCCAGCATCTCCTCCAGATCCTTGATCTGCTTGGAGGCGGCCGGCTGCGTCATGTGCAGCTCATCGGCCGCGCGGTGGATGTTGCGGTAGTCGTCCAGCGCGATCAAGAGTAGCAGTTGACGCGTCTTGAGGCGGGCCTTGAGAAACCAGTTCGGATTGGTCGTGTCCATCAGACAATCATATCATTATCGATATCGGTTCTGCGTAGTTTTACGCGGAACTTTTATCGCTTGCAGGCTGCCGACGGATTGGCGGCAGGACCTTGTACTGTCTGGGGCACGGGCAGGATCTTGCCGTCCGGGCCATAGTGCAATTCCTCGACGGCGACCGAGCGGCGGAACTCGCCACCGGTCGGCAGCTTGCCGTTGTGATATGCGATGTAGGACTTGCCGTTGAAATCGAAGATCGCGTGGTGGATCGTGCCGACATTCTCGTTCTTTTCCATGATCACGCCGCCGAAGGACCACGGCCCGGTAGCCGTCGGGCCCGTCATGTACACGGTCTCTTCCGGCCACTTGCGCGAGTACGACAGGTAGTATTTGCCGGCGTGCTTGTGCAGGTACGACGCTTCGGTGAACGCTTCCAGGCCCACCGTGTGGATCGGGCCGTCCAGCTCGATCATATTCGGTTTCAGCTTCGCGTACTTCATGACGGTGTTGCCCCAGTACAGATAGGCCTGGCCGTCGTCGTCGACGAAGACTCCCGGGTCGATGTCGTCCCAGCTGATCGGCGTTTCGTGCGTCATGTCGTTCGTGACCAGGGCCGTGCCGCGCGCGTCGACGAACGGGCCCGTCGGGCTGTCGGACACCGCCACGCCGATCGCCTTGCCCGGGACGGTCTTGTGCTCGACCGTCACGTACAGGTAGTACTTGCCGTTGCGCTTGGCGACGTCGGTGGCCCAGGCATCCTTGGCCGCCCATTTGAAAATGGAAAACGGCACGCCGGCCGGATGCTCGGTCCAGTTCTGCATGTCGCAGCTGGAGAACACCTTCCACTCGTTCATCAGGTAGTCCTTGCCGCCGACGGGGGCTTCGTCGCGGCCCACGTACAGGTAGACGCGGCCGTTGTCGACGAGGGCCGCGGGGTCCGCGGTGAAGATCTTGCTGGTGATGGGGTTGGCGGCACCGGCGAGTGCCGTCGTCGCGAGCAGCGTCGCGGCGATCAGGGGCTTGAGCATGTAGTCTCCAGTTTTTATGTTTATTCGGTGGGCAATAAGCCCACGTCGCCCCCGCCGCGGCGGGGGCGCACGTTCAGCGCCGTGGCAACGTGACTTGTTATTGCTTGGCGCGGCCGCCCATCACCCTCTGCACGACGCAGAAGACGAACAGCAGCGCGCCGATGACGATCTTGGTCCACCACGAGCTGAGCGTGCCGTCGAAGGCGATCAGCGTCTGGATGGCACCCAGCACCAGCACGCCCGACAATGCGCCGGCGATGTAGCCGTAGCCGCCGGTGAGGAGCGTCCCGCCGATGACGACGGCGGCGATGGCATCGAGCTCCGTGCCCTGACCGTGCAGGCCGTAGCCGGACAGCATGTAGAAGGCGAACAGCACGCCGCCCAGCGCCGCGCAGAAGCCCGACAGCGCGTACACGAGGACCTTGGTGCGGCCCACGTTCAGGCCCATCATCGCGGCGGATTGCTCGTTGCCGCCGACGGCGTACACGGCACGGCCGAACGCGGTGAAGTGCGCGAGCCAGATGGCGACCAGCAGCACGACCAGCGCGATGATGGCGCCCGGCGACAGGAAGCCGTCGAGGATGGGCACCTGCGTCTGCGACATCGCCGTGAACAGCGGGTCATCGATCGTGATCGACTCGACGCTGATCAGGTAGCACAGGCCGCGCGCCAGGAACATGCCGGCCAGGGTGACGATGAACGGCTGCAGCTTGAACAGGTGGATGATCGCGCCCATCGCGCCGCCGAAGCACGCGCCCAGCAGCAGCACGAGCGCGATGACGGCGGCCGGCGGCCAGTGGGCGTGCTGCAGCAGCCAGGCCGAGATCATCGTCGACAGCGCCAGCACGGAACCGACGGACAGGTCGATGCCGCCCGCCAGGATCACGAAGCCCATGCCCACCGCGATCACGAGCAGGAACGCGTTGTCGATCAGGAGATTGAAGATCACCTGCAGCGACAGGAAGCCCGGATAAACGGACCCGCCGATGCCCATCATCGCGACCAGCAGGATCACGGTGACGAGGGACGTGAACCACGGCGCACTGGTGACGCCGCGGGAACCGGTTGCGACCGCGCTCATGCGGACCTCCGCAGGATGTTCTTGAATTCGCTCGACTGCGAGATGCAGACGACGAAGACGACGATGGATTTGACGACCATGTTCACTTCGGGCGGCACGCCCAGCGAGTAGATCGTGTAGGTCAGGGTCTGGATGATCAGCGCGCCGATCATGCTGCCCACGAGGCTGAATTTGCCGCCGGCCAGCGACGTGCCGCCCAGCGTGACGGCGAGGATCGCGTCCAGCTCCAGCAGCAGGCCCGCGTTGTTCGCGTCCGCGCTCTTGATGTTCGACGTGATCAGCATGCCGGCCAGGCCCGCGCAGGCGCTGCAGAACACGTACACGAAGGTGATCAAGGTGGCCGTGCGCAGGCCCGCGAGACGCGCCGCCACCGGATTGATGCCGACCGCCTGGATGAACAGGCCGAGGGCCGTCTTCTTCACCAGCAGCAGCGTCACCGCGAACACCGCAGCGACGACGAACAGCGAGAACGGCAGGCCGGCGAGATAGCCGCTGCCCAGGAAGAAGAACGGCTCGTAGTACACGGTGACGATCTGGCCGTCCGTCAGCAGCTGCGCGAGGCCGCGGCCCGCCACCATCAGGATCAGCGTGGCGACGATCGGCTGCAGCTTGATGCCGGCGACGAGGACGCCGTTCCACAGGCCGCACAGCAGCGCGACACCCAGCGACGCCGCCAGTGCGAGCGCCATCGGCGTCGTGGGCTCGCTGCCGCCGATCAGCATCGCGGACACGGTGCCGGACAGGGCGACGACGGCGCCCACGGAGATGTCGATGCCGCGCGTGGCGATGACGAGGGTCATGCCGAGCGCCGCCAGCATCAGCGGCGCGGCGCGGTTGAGGATGTCGATGATCGCGCCGTACAGGTGGCCTTCCTTGACCTCGAGGTGGAAGAAGCCGGGCACGAGGAACGCGTCGACGAGCAGCAGCGCGACGAGCGCGCCCAGCGGCCGCACGAGCGGGTGCTGCAGCCAGGCGGTGCGCGATGCCCCTGCCTGCGCGGACGGTTTGACGGTAGCGCCGGTCGTGCTCATGCCGTCTCCCCTGCGATCACGTGCAGCACGGACGTCTCGTCCAGTTCACCGCGCCGGTATTCGCCGCACGCCTTGCGGTCGCGCATGACGACCATGCGGTCGGACACGCGCAGCACTTCCGGCAGCTCGGACGAGATGAAGAGAATGGACATGCCCTTGCGGCACAGGTTACTGACGTAATCCATGATTTCCTGCTTGGCGCGCACGTCGATGCCGCGCGTCGGTTCGTCGAGGATCATCAGGCGCGGATCGGTCGCGAGCCAGCGCGCCAGCAAGACCTTCTGCTGGTTGCCGCCGGAGAGCGTGCCGATCGGCGTCTCGATGCTGGCCGTCTTGATGCCCAGCCACTTGACGTAGTCGGTCGCCAGCTGCTGCTGGCGCTTGAATGGAATGGCGCGGAAGATGCCTTGTCGCGCCTGCAGCGCGAGGATCAGGTTTTCGCGCACGGACAGCGCGAGGATCGCGCCTTCGTGCTTGCGGTCTTCCGAGCAGAAGCCGATGCCCTCGCGAATCGCGTCGCGCGGGTTCGAGAAGCTCACCTGCCTGCCGTCGATGTCGAAGCTGCCGGCATCAAGCTTGTCCGCACCGAACAGCAATCGCGCCGTCTCCGTGCGGCCGGAGCCCAGCAGGCCGGCAAGGCCCAGCAATTCGCCGCGGCGGATTTCCAGGTCGACCGGCGACAGCACGCCCTTGCGCGCGATGCCGCGGGCGCGCAGGAAGACTTCGCCGTGTGCGTTGGATTCACCGGCGGCCGCCGTCTCGGTCGCGTGTTCCGCGTCGGCCGGCGCGCCGATCATCTTGTTGACGAGGGCAAGGCGCGACAGGTCCGCGCACGCGTACTCGCCTTCGCGCTCGCCGTTGCGCATCACGGTGATGCGGTCCGAGATCGCGTACGTCTGGTCGAGGAAGTGCGTGACGAACAGGATCGCCATGCCCTCTTCGCGCAGGCGGCGCAGCACCGAGAACAGCATCTGCACTTCCGCCTCGTCCAGGCTGGACGTGGGTTCGTCGAGGATCAGCACGCGCGATTCCGTGTTCAGCGCACGGGCGATGGCGACCATCTGCTGGATCGCGAGCGGGTAATCGGCGAGCGGCTTGCTGACGTCGACGTGGATCTCGAGGCGCGCGAGCAGCGCCATGGCCTGCGACCGCATCGAGCGCCAGTCGACCATGCCGAAGCGGCGCGGATAGCGGCCGATGAAGATGTTTTCCGCGACCGACAGGTTCGGGCACAGATTGACTTCCTGGTAGACGGTGCTGATGCCGAGGTTCTGCGCATCCTGCGTGGAGCGCGGCTGGATGGCCCGGCCCTCCAGCACGATGCTGCCGGCGTCCGGCTGGTAGACGCCGGTGAGGACCTTGATCAGCGTGGACTTGCCCGCACCGTTCTGGCCCATCAGCGTGTGGACTTCGCCGGGGAACAGGCGCAGTCCGGCATCGGACAGCGCCTTCACACCCGGGAAGGCTTTATGGATGCCGGTGACTTCCAGCACCGGCTGCTTCGAATCGATCATGCCCCGCCCGATCAGTATTTGCGGTTCGGGAGTTCCTTCGCCGCCACCTCAGCCGGGAACACGCCCTCGTTGACGACGATGCGTTTCGGGACCGGCTTGCCGGCCACGACGTCCTGCGCCGTCTGGATCAGCGTCGGACCGAGCAGCGGATTGCACTCGACCGTCACATTCAGTTTGCCGGCCTTCATGGCTTCGAACGCGCCCTTCACGCCATCGATCGAGATGATGATGATGTCCTTGCCCGGCTTCAGGCCCGCTTCCTCGATGGCCTGGATGGCGCCGATGGCCATGTCGTCATTGTGCGCGTACAGCACGTTGATCTTCTTGCCTTCCGACTTCAGGAAGGCTTCCATGACTTCCTTGCCCTTGGCGCGGGTGAAGTCGGCGGTCTGCGAGCGGATGATCTTCAGCTTCGGATTCGTGCCGATGACTTCCGCAAAACCGTTCTTGCGGTCGATCGCCGGCGCGGCACCGGTCGTGCCCTGCAGCTCGACGATGTTCAGCGGCTTGTCGCCATTCTTCTTGGCGTAGTCCAGCAGCCAGCGGCCGGCGCGGCGGCCCTCTTCCACGAAGTCGGAACCGATGAAGCTGACGAACAGCGACGGATCGGTGACCTTGACGGCACGGTCGGTCAGGATCACGGGGATCTTGGCGTTCTTCGCTTCGCGCAGCACGGTCTCCCAGCCGGTTTCCACGACCGGCGAGAACGCGATCACGTCGACGCGCTGGGCGATGAACGAGCGGATGGCCTTGACCTGGTTCTGCTGCTGCTGCTGGGCGTCGGCGAATTTCAGGTTGACGCCGGCCTTCTTGGCGGCGTCCTTGATCGAGGCGGTATTCGCGGTGCGCCATTCGCTTTCGGCGCCGACCTGCGAGAAGCCGATCGTGAGGGGTTTGGCGGCGAAAGCCGGGATGGCGGCGGCGCACGCGATGGCGGCAGCGGCGCCCAGGAGGGTTCTGCGGGTGATGATCATCACTTAGTCTCCGGAATTGTTGTGCACGGATACTATGACAGAACTGACATATCTATCCAATCATTTTTTTGACGGTAGACATATCCATTTCGGCATCAATACAAATGTCGGTTGCATGGCCGAGCCGCCGCGCTATACTTGCCTTTTCATTCACTGACGAGGAGCGCCCCATGAACCAGCCGGATATTGCCCTCCCGTCGGCCGCCTGACCGCCTTTCTTCGCCGATCACCGTCGTCGCTCATCGTCGTTGCGAATGGGCGCGCCAGCCGCGCCGACTACCCCTGACCGAATCCATCGTTGCCGCCGCATCGTATTGCGTGCGGCAGCGTGCCCGCGCGTCCGCGCGCTTCGCAACAGGAACACAACGACCATGATAGCCTTCGATATCGCGGCACTGCGCCGCATCGGACTCACCAACCCTATCGCCGCACGCCTCGCCCCGCACGACCGCGGACGACCCGCGCGCGTGGCGAGCGTGCACCGCACCGCGCTCGTCCTGCACGACGGCCTGCGCGAATTCCCCGCCCGGCCGCATCCATCCCTCGACGCCTCGCTTGCCGTCGGCGACTGGGTGCTGTTCGACCTTAACGAGCAAAACGAAGCGTGGGTCCACACGCTCGTCGACCCGCTGAACGAGCTGGTACGGCGCGACGCCCACGGCACGCGCCAGCGGCTGGCGGCCAACGTCGACACGGCCCTGCTGGTCATGGGCCTCGACGGCGATTTCAATCTGCGCCGGCTGGAGCGCTACCTGATGGTCGCCAGATCCTGCGACGTGGCGCCCGTGATCGTGCTGACGAAGGGCGATCTCGTGCCCGACGCGGATACGAAAGCGGCGCAAGTGGGCGCGCGCCTGCCGCCGACGGTGCCCGTGGTGCGCGTGCATCCGCAGGAAACCGGCGCGGCCGACACGCTGGCGCCGTGGACCGGAGAAGGCCAGACGCTCGTCCTGGTCGGCACGTCCGGCGTGGGCAAGTCGACGCTCACGAACACCCTGACCGGCGCGCACCAGCAAACGGGCGGCGTACGCAAGGGCGACGACCGCGGCCGCCACACGACGACGTCACGCTCGCTGCACCTGTGCGCGGGCGGCGCGTGCGTGATCGACACGCCGGGCCTGCGTAGCTGGCAGCCGGACGCCGACGAGGACGACGTCAACGCGGCGTTCGACGACATCGAGACGCTGGCCGCGCACTGCCGCTTCCATGACTGCACGCACGTGGAGGAACCGGGATGCGGGGTGCGCGGCGTCGTGGATGCGGACCGGCTGCGCAACTACCACAAGCTGTTGCGCGAGGTGCGGCATGCGGCGGCGACGCCGCTGGATCGCATCGCGGAGCGGGCGCGGTGGAAGGTACTCAACAAGATGGCGAAGGCGCGGGCGCAGGCTAAACGTTAACGTCTGAAACGTCGTCCCCGCGCAGGCGGGGACCCAATTTGCACGCGTTATCGCGACGCGTGCAGAGCTTGGATTCCCGCCTGCGCGGGAATGACGGTTTTTAGCTCAACGTAGTGCTTTTTGAGTCAGCGCATCAATCGCAGCCCGTACAACCCACCCGCCATCGAGCCTTCCTTCGCGACGAACTTGACTTCGAGCTTGCCGTTCGCGCCCTGCACCAGCGCGGGCGGCAGCGCGAAGTCGCGCGTGTAGAACTCCTGGTCCTCGCCGGCCGCCAGTTCCACTTCGGCGATCCGCTGCCCGTCGACGACGATGTCGAACCTGCGGCCCGCGTCCCCGCGCGCGAACGTGAGGCGCAGCGCCTTCGCTTCGTGCTTGGGATCGTTCAACTGGTAGCTGAACCACTTGTTGGCATGGCGCCAGTGGCGGCCGTTGTTCAGGCCCGCGTCGGCACCCTCGCCCTTGAAGCCGTGGTCCGATTCCGGCTGCTGTTCGCCCGGCGCCACCTGGTCGATGGTCTGCGCGTCCAGCGCGAGGCGCTCCGCTTCGTTCGCCGCGTTCTCTTCCTTCATGCGGGCGAATTCGGCCGGGGTGCTCTGCTGCCAGTAGATCATGTAGCGCGAATCGTGCAGGCGGAAGAACGGGATGAACTCCGTCGACGACCCCGCCCCGCCCTGCACGACGCCGGGTGCCGTGAACGTCAGCGGCTTGCCTTTGACCGGCTTGAAGCGCCGGGTGAAATCCTTGCTGTCCGAGACGAAGGTCGGCGCCGCCTCCAGCGGGCACACCTGGCCGGACGGGCTATGGCCCATGCGCGAATCGTCCGCGAGGAAGTTCAGGTGCTCGGTCGGGAACGGATTCGTCTTCGCGGCCAGCACGATGGGGCCGTACAGCACCGCGTAGTAATTCGACTTGTCCGGCATCTGCTCGAGGCGCATCGTCATCGGCAGGCTCACGTCGACGCGGTCGCCCTTCTTCCACGCGCGCTCGATGCTGACGTAGCTGCCCGGCTGCGCATTCACCTTCACGGCCTTGCCGTTCACCTTCACGCCCAGCTTGCCCGGCGCGACCCAGGCCGGATAGCGGATCTTCAGCGCGAAGCGGGCATCGCCGTCCACCGTGATGCGGGTAGAGGCCTGGTCCGGGAAGTTGTTCGCCTGGGCGACCTTGACGTTCTTCTCGCGCCAGTCGAGCGTCGACGGGATGAACAGGTTCACGAACAACGCATCGCCCTCATGGGCATAGATGAATTCACCGTACTTCGCGTGGCTCTCGATGCCGGAGCCCACGCAGCACCACATCGCCTGGTCCACCTGCGAGTACACGCGGTAGTGGTTCGGGCGCATCGGCGTGAAGTAGACGAAGCCGCCCGTGCCAGGACGTTCGGACGCGAGGATGTGGTTGTACAGCGCACGCTCGTAGTAGTCGGCGTACGCTGCCTTGTCCGACGTCTCGAACAGCATCTCCGTCAGCTTCAGCATGTTGTAGGTGTTGCAGGTCTCCGGCCCCTCGACCTCGTTGATCATGGGGCTGAAGTCCTTGTCGTCATGGAAGTGCTCCCTGACGCTGTTGCCGCCGATGGCCACCGTGCGGTGGTCGACGACGGTCTGCCAGAAGAACGCGGCGGCATCCGCCATGTCCTTGCGGCCCGTGAGGTCGCCGATGCGCTTGAAGCCGATGACTTTCGGGATCTGCGTGTTCGCGTGCAGGCCCGTGAGCTTGTCCTCGTGCTTCTCCAGCGGCTGCAGGATGGCCTGGTGCGAGAACCTCAGCGCCAGGTCCATGTAACGCTGGTCCCCCGTCATCTGGGCGACGTCGGCCAGCACCTCGTTCATGCCGCCGTGTTCGGCCTTCAGCATCTGCTGCATCTGCTCGTCCGTCAGGCGGCTCGTCAGGCGCAGGGCCCAGTCGGCCATGGCGATCAGCATCGCCTTCGCATCCTCGTTGCCGGCATAGCGGTACGCGTCGCGCAGGCCCGCGTAGACCTTGTGCAGGTTGTACCAGGGGACCCACTTGCCGTTGACGGAGAAGTTGTCCGCATGGAGCTTGCCCGCGGCGACATCGCGCCACGCGGCGCGGCCACCGGGCACGCCGCCGACATAGCCGTCGCCGTTGGCCGTCTGCGCGCGCTTCAGCTCCGCGACGAAGTAGTCGAGGCGCTTCTTGACTTCGGCATCGCCGGTCGACGCATACATCAATGCCAGCGCCGACAGGTAGTGCCCGCCCATGTGGCCGTCCAGTCCCGACGATTCCCAGTTGCCGTAACTGGGCTGCTTCGGCGTGAGCCCCGCTTCGCGCAGGAACGGCGCCAGCAGGCGGTCCGGCTCCATCGCCATCAGGTAGTTCAGGTCCGTCGCCTGGGCGTCGAGGAAGGGGCTGGGCCCCAGGCGCACGGCCTGCAGCGGGAACAGGTCGGCGGCCTGGGCGCACGTCGCGCCCAGGGTGAACAACAGCGCGGCGATGCGGGTCAGCTTCATTTCAGTTCTTCGCTCACATACTTGTTGAGGTCTTTGGGATCGACCGTGGGCCAACCGTCCTTGTCCCAGCGGATGTCCATCACTTTCAGCTTCTGCTTGTACTTGTCGGCCGTTTCATAGGCGTGCAGCACGAGGTAGTCCTTGCCGTCGAACGTGTAGGCGCTGTTGTGGCCGAGCCCCTGCCAGTCCTTGTCGCCCTTGACGACGAGCGAGCCGCCGCCTTTCGCCATATCCTTGCCCTGGCGGTCGAGGTACGGCCCCTTCACGTCCTGCGCGCGGCCCACGACGACGTGGTACGTGCTCTTCGGCCCCCGGCAGCACAGGCCCCACGAGACGAACAGGTAGTAATAACCGTTCTTTTTGAAGATGAACGGCCCCTCGATCTCGGCCGGCGCCGCGTCCTCGTCCGGCGTGAACGCGGGACGCTCGCGGCGCGCGATCGTGTGCCATTCCTGCGGTTCGGCGAGCTTCGTCCAGCTGGCGTCCAGCTTCACGAGCTTGATGCCGCCCCAGAACGAGCCGAAGCTCATCCAGCCCTGCCCCTTATCGTCCTCGACGACGTTCGGGTCGATGGCGTTCCACAGGTCGCGGCCCGGCACCGACTGCACCATCATGCCCTGGTCGTCCCACCGATAGTTGGGAGAACGCGGGTCGAGCGTGGCGTTCGTCGTCACGCCGATGCCCGACGTGTTCTTGCCGAAGCCGGACACCGAGTAGTACAACAGCCAGCGGCCGTTGTGCTGGTGGATGTCCGGCGCCCAGATATGGTCGTTGAACGTGGGCGCGGCGCGCTTCGCCCACGTGGGCTCGCCCGCGAACACGCGGCCTTCCGGCTTCCAGTGCAGCATGTCGGACGACGAATAGAACGTGATCCCGGGGCCCGTGCTGTACAGGTAGTAGGTGCTGCCGTCCCTGGCCATCACGGGGTCGTGCACGCCGACCTGCGACGCCTGCGCCATCCACGCCGCGGCCAGCGCCACCGCGCCGACGCCGAGTACCACTGCTTTACGCATGCCTGCTCCTTTCGATTACGAGCCCGTGCGGATGCCCCACAGCGACACGCCGGTCTTCGACTGCGCCGTGAAGGTCACGGCAAACGCGTTCGCGTTCGGGTTCCACTGGCGCGACAGCACGCCGCTGTACGTGACGCCGTCGATCACGATGGCCACGTTGTTGTTGCCCTTGTGCGTCCACGTGCCGCTCGCGCCGCCCGTCACCGTGCCGGCGGCGTCGAGCCGGATCGCGACGGACGGCTTCACGGTGGCCGAGATGTCCTTGCCGTGGTTGACCATCTTGTATGCGCCCGCGGTGTCCGCGCCGGTGACGGTCGGTGCGATCGGCGTCGCGCTCTTCGCCAGCGGCACGTAGCGCAGCGGCGCCGCCACCGGCCAGCCGTCCTCGTTGATGAACATTTCGTGCACGCGCACTTCGTGATACTCGCCCTGGCCCGGGAAGCGGGTGTGGAAGATCAGGAAGTACTGGTTCGTCGCCGCTTCGTAGCGGGCCGAATTGTGGCCGGGCGACACGTAGCCGAGCGGCGTGCCGGATTCTCCGGCCGCCAGCGCGAACTGGTGGCTGCCCACGAGCTTCTGGCCGAACGGCGCGATGCTCGCGTCGTCGAACAGGGGTTTCGTCGGATCCGACTTCACCTCGGCCATGTCCTTGCCGGAGGCGTCCAGGTACGGGCCGTCCGGGCTCGTCGCACGTGCCACGCGCAGGTTGTAGCCGCCGGCCGCATCCAGTCCGCCGAACGACGTGAACAGGTAGTAGTACTTCGTGGCCGGACTGTACATCACGTATGCGCCTTCGATGCGCGCGTGGTTGCCGCCCATGAGGTGCTTGCCGTAGCCCTGCCCGGCGACGGGCAGGCCGGTGGCCGGGTCCATCGCCATGATGAAGATGCCGCCGGAGTAAGAGCCGTAGATCATCCACAGCTTGCCGGCCGCGTCGCGGAACACGTTCGGGTCGACGACGTTCGGATGCTTCAGCGCGTCGTACACCGTGCCGTCCGGGCTCGCCTCGCCCCACATGCCGGATTTCAGGAACACCTGCTTGTTGACGTACGGGCCATCGACCTTGTCGGCCACGGCCACGCCCAGCGCCGAGCGGGGCGAATCGCCCTTGCACGCGTCGTAGTACATATAGAACTTGCCGTCGTCCAGCTGGATGACGTCGGGCGCCCACAGGTCCGTCACCTGGGCCCACGCGAACGTATCGGCCAGCGCCGCCGTTACTTTCGTGAACAGCGGGTTGGCGTCGTTGACGCCGTCGGCGATCTTCGTCCAGTTCATCAGGTCCGTCGTCTTCGCGGCCGCGAGGTGCGAGCCGAACGCGTACCACGTGTCGCCGACCTTGATGACGGCCGGGTCGTGCACGGACACGTTGGCGAACGTGATCGCCGCCTGGGTCGGGGTATCGGGCGTCGTCACCGGCGCAGGCGCGGCCGGCGTCGCGGCGACGGGCGTGCCGACCGCCGCAGTGCCGCCGCCGCCCCCGCCGCCGCAACCGGCGAGGACGAATGCGGCCGCGACCGCCGCAGCCAGCGCACGCGGAGTGAATGCGTGCGCCATGGGTCAGCCTTCCACGGCCACCACCAGCACCGACTTGGCCGGCACCTTGATCGTCAGCTTGCCGCCGCTGGCGTTGGCGCTGAACGGCACGGGCTTCACGGCGTCCTTGCGGTCGAAGGTGTTGTGGGCGTCCATCGCATCGGCCGTCAGCAGCTGGCCGCGCACGGCGCCGACGTTCTGGCCGGCGACGTTCAGCACGACGTCGGTGGCGTCATGCGGGTTCGTGTTGACGAGGGCGACGTAGGTCTTGCCGTCCTTGGCCTTCGCGGCCGACGCGCTGATGCCCGGCACGCCCTGGCCGTTCGAGCCGTAGGTCGTGTTGTTCGACAGCGAAACCGGCAGCGACGTCGCGCCCTGGAACGGCACGTACATCTTGAAGGCGTAGTACGTCGGCGTCAGCAGCATCTTCTCGTTGTCGGTGATGATCATGGCTTGCAGCACGTTGACCATCTGCGCGATGTTCGTCATGCGCACGCGGTCGGCGTGGGCATGGAAGATGTTGAAGTTGAGCGCGGCCACGACGGCGTCGCGGATCGTATTACGCTGGAACAGGAAGCCCGGGTTGGTGCCCTTCTCGACGTCGTACCAGGTGCCCCACTCGTCCACGTCGAAGCCGATCTTCTTCTCCGGGTCGTTCTTGTCGAGGATCGCGACGTTCTTGCGGATGAAGTCATCCATGCGCAGCGTCTGCGACATCGTCGAGAACCATTCCGATTCCGGGAAGCCGGTGGCGGCGCCCTTCACTTCCCATTTACCGGTCGGCAGCGTGTAGTAGTGGAAGCTGATGCCGTCCGTGCGGCCCTTCAGGTCGCGCGACAGGACGTCGGTCCAGGTGGTGTCGTCGGCGGTGCCGCCGCTGGCGATCATCTTCGGACGCAGGTGCTGCGGCGCCTTCAGGAAGGTATTCCATTGGCGGTACAGGTCGGCGTAGTACTCGGGACGCATGTTGCCGCCGCAGCCCCACGACTCGTTGCCGATCGCGAAATAGGCGACCTTGAACGGCGCCGGGTGCCCGTTCTTCGCGCGCAGTTCGGCCAGCGTCGACTTGCCTTCCGACGTCATGTATTCGATCCACTCGGCCGCTTCCTGCGGGGTACCGGTGCCCAGGTTGCCGTTGACGTAGGCGTCCGCGCCCAGCATCTCGACGAGGTCGAAGAATTCATGCGTACCGACCGCATTGTTTTCCGGGACGCCGCCCCAGTTCGTGTTGACCTTCACCGGACGCTTGCTGCGCGGGCCGATGCCTTCGCGCCAGTGGTATTCGTCGGCGAAGCAGCCGCCCGGCCAGCGGACCAGCGGCACGTGCATGTCCTTCAGCGCGCCGACGACGTCGTTGCGCCACCCTTTGGTGTTCGGGATCTTCGAATCCGGGCCAACCCACAGGCCGCCGTAGATGCCGGTGCCGAGGTGCTCGGCGAACTGGCCGTAGACGTCCTTGTCGATCACCGCGCCGGGCTTGGACGCGTCGACGGTGACGTTCACCTGGGCGAACGCGGCGCCGGCGCAGAATGCGGCGGCAAGGCCGAGGGCGAGGACTTTGGGTTGGAATGCCTTCATGTGGTCTCCGTTTGTTTTGGTCGTTAAGGTGATTGCATTAACAGCCGTCATTCCCGCGGAAGCGGGAATCCATAGGACACGTGCCGGAGAGGCCCAGTATGGATTCCCGCGTGCGCGGGAATGACGGTCTTGAAGGTAGCGGCGGGATCGGAAATGCGACGGTATATCCGTCACACCCACCCAGCATCCACGATGAATTCCTGTCCCGTGCACATCTTGCTGTCGTCGGCGGACAGGAACAGCACCATCGCGGCGATATCCTCGGGCATCAGCTTGCCCGGCAGGCATTGCGAGCGCGCGATCTCGGCCTCGCCCGCCTCGTCCAGCCACAGGTCGATCTGGCGCTGGGTCATCACCCAGCCCGGCGTCACGGTGTTGACGCGGACGTTGAATTTGCCCAGGTCGCGCGCGAGGCAGCGCGTCAGGCCGATCACGGATGCCTTCGTGGTCGCGTAAATCGGGTAGTTCGGGTTCTTGGCGTGCCACGACATCGAACTGAAGTTGATGACGGAGCCGCCGCCGCGGCGCTTCATGCCTTCCAGCGCCGCCTGCACGGTGAAGAACATCGGACGCTGGTTGATGGCGATGCGCTCGTCCCAGTACTCGACCGACACCTCGCCGATCTGGTGGCGCTGGTCGTTGGCGGCGTTGTTGACGATGACGTCGAAGTCGCCCAGCTTGGCGGCCATCTCGGCCATCACGGCCTGCAGGCTCGGGATGTCGGTGATGTCGCAGTAACGGTAGATCGGCGCCTTGTGGCCCGCCGCAGCGAGTCGCGCCACCAGCGCCTCGCTGGCGTCGCGCATGATGTCGACGAAGCCGACCAGCGCGCCCTGCTCCACCAGCGCGGCGACGATCGCTTCACCGATCCCGCTGCCGCCGCCCGTCACGAATACCCGTTTGCCTTCGAGGCTACCGTACTTGGCTAAAGTACCCATCGTCGTCTCCTTAATCTTATTCTATGCGTTACGCGTGGGCACGTGATTGATGCCCCCGGCATCAATCACCCCACCCTACCGTCGCCGCTTGCGTAGGGTGGGCACCCCTGTGCCCACGCGTGACGTTAGCGGCGTGTTGGCGTGTCAGTCTTTGCCCAGCGCGCCGTCGCGGCGGCGCCAGATGCCGCGCGGGTTCTCGTCGCGCAGCACCGCCGGCAGCAGCGCCTGCGGCAGGTTCTGGTACGCCACGGGGCGCAGGAAGCGGAAGATCGCGCCCGTGCCCACCGAGGTGCTGCGGCCGTCGGCCGTGGCCGGGAACGGACCGCCGTGCACCATCGCATGCGCCACTTCCACGCCGGTGCCGAAACCGTTGGCCAGGATGCGGCCGACCTTGCGCTCCAGCGTCGGCAGCAGGACCTGCGCCGCCGCGATGTCGCCCTCTTCCAGGTGGATCGCGGCCGTCAGCTGGCCTTCCAGGTGCTCGACGATGACGCGCATCTGCTCGACGTCCTTGCACACGACCAGCAGCGAGGCCGGGCCGAACACTTCTTCGTGCAGCTCCTTGCGGGCCAGGAAGGCGTCGCCTTCCACGCGGAACAGCGCGGCGTGGCCCTGGTTCTCTTCGTGCTCCAGGCGCAGCAGCGTGGTCACCGCTTCGTTGCTGGCCAACGCTCCCACGCCGCGGCGGAAGCTCGACGCGATACCGGCCGACAGCATCGTGGCGGGCTGCGTGTCGTTCAGCGCGGCCGTCGCCGATGCGCAGAACGTGGACAGGCCCGGACCGTCGATCGCCAGCACGAGGCCGGGGTTGGTGCAGAACTGGCCGACGCCCAGCGTGAGCGACGCGGCGAATTCGCGGCCGATGCGCTCGGCGTGCTGTTCCAGCGCCTGCGGCAGGAGGAACACCGGGTTGATGCTGCTCATCTCGGCGTAGACCGGGATCGGCTGCTGGCGGCCGGCTGCGACGGCCATCAGTGCGGTGCCGCCCGAACGCGAACCGGTGAAGCCGACGGCCTGGATGGCCGGATGCGCGACGAGCGCCTGGCCGATGCCGTTGCCCGTGCCGGTCAGCAGTGCGAACGTGCCGGCCGGCAGGCCGCACAGTTCGACGGCTTTCACGACGGCGCGCGCCACCAGTTCCGACGTGCCCGGGTGGGCCGAGTGGGCCTTCAGCACGACCGGGCAGCCGGCCGCGAAGGCCGATGCCGTGTCGCCGCCGGCGACGGAGAAGGCGAGCGGGAAGTTCGATGCGGCAAACACGGCGACGGGACCGACGCCGATCAGGCGGCTGCGCAGGTCCGGACGCGGCGGCGTGCGCTGCGGCAGGGCCGGGTCGATGCGCGGATCCTGCCACGAACCTTCGCGCAGCAGGCTGGCGAACAGTTTCAGCTGGGTGCAGGTGCGGCCACGCTCGCCTTCGATGCGGCCGCGCGGCAGGCCGGTTTCCGCCATCGCGCGCTCGACCAGGGCATCGCCCAGGGCCATGATCTGCTCGGCGACCGTGTCGAGGAACGCGGCGCGCTCTTCGTCGGTCGTGTTGCGGAAGATGTCGAACGCCTTGCCGGCCAGGCTGCAGGCCTGGTCGATCTGGGCGATGTCGACCATGTTGAATGCGGGTTCGATGTGCGTGCGCGCGCCCGGGTTCCAGGCTTTGAACGAGCCGCCGGCGCCGCGCTGGGCGACGCCGCCGATGAGGGCTTCGCCCGTGATTTGTGCGATGGTCATAAGGTCTTTACTTTCGCGAACTGGGTGGACTGGACGGCGAGCTTGTTGCGCAGCGCGGGGCCGAATTGCGGCGACTCGACTTCGAACGTCTCGCCGGCCTGCACGCTGATATTGTCGGCGAAGCTCAGGGTCGCGGTGCCGAAGAAGTGGATGTGCACGTCGCCCGGGCGGTTGAACAGGCCGTACTTGAAGTGATGGTATTCCAGGTTGCCGATGGTGTGCGACATATTCTGCTCACCCGACACGAACGCTTTTTCCCAGCGCACGGAACCGTCGGCGGCGCGGATGCGCGAAACGCCTTCGACGTGGGCCGGCAGTTCGCCGACCAGCAGCGCCGGGCCGACGCCGCAGTTGCGCAGCTTCGAGTGCGCGAGGTACAGGTAGTTCTGGCGTTCCGTCACGTGGTCCGAGAACTCGTTGCCGATCGCGAAACCGACGCGGTACGGCTGGCCGTCGTCGCCGATCACGTACAGGCCGGCGATCTCCGGCTCTTCGCCGCCGTCCAGCGAGAAGTCCGGCATTTCCATGTCCTGGCCGCTGGCGCGCACGATCGAGCCGTCGCCTTTGTAGAACCATTCCGGCTGCACGCCGGCCTTGCCCGCTTCCGGCTTGCCGCCTTCGACGCCCATGCGGAACATCTTCATGGAGTCCGACAGCGACTCGACGTCGCCGCCGATCTTCTTGTGCATGGCGTCGCGCGCGTCGGCGCTGCCCAGGTGCGTCAGGCCCGTGCCGGTGACGTAGGTGTGCGCGGCGTCCGGGTGGTCGATCGGGGCCAGCACGCGACCAGCCTGCGCGATCGCTTCGTAGGAGTCCTTGTCGCCGGTTGCGGCGGCGTCGGCCAGGCTGGCCAGGCTCTTGCCCTGCGCGATGGCGGCCTTGGCCAGTTCCAGCGTGGTGGCGTAGCCGGTGATGGCGGTGACGATGTCGCCGTTCAGGATGCCGACGCGGCGGTCGCCGGTGGCGGATTTGTATTGGATGAGCAGCATGGTGGAATCCGTTCGTTCAGAATGAACAGGACGCGGGAACGGCCAAACCGTTCACGCGTCCAACGTCGATCAATCAATGGGAATGCTTGGGCACGGCCGAACCGCGGCAGCCGACGAGGAAGTCGAAGTCGCAGCCCTCGTCCGCCTGCAGCACGTGATCCAGGTACAGGCCCGCGTAACCGGTGCGCGGCGCTTCCTTCTGGTTCTCGGCGCGGTCGGCGAGACGGGTCTTGATCTCGTCTTCCGGCACGTCCAGGTGCAGGCGGCCGGCCTTGCAATCGAGTTCGATGAAGTCGCCGTCCTTGACGATGCCCAGCGGGCCGCCGGCCATCGCTTCCGGCGCCACGTGCAGCACGACGGTGCCGTAGGCGGTGCCGCTCATGCGCGCGTCGGAGATGCGGACCATGTCGGTGATGCCCTTCGCCAGCAGCTTCGGCGGCAGCCCCATGTTGCCCACTTCGGCCATGCCCGGGTAACCCTTCGGACCGCAGTTCTTCATCACGAGGATCGAGTTCTCGTCGACGTCCAGGTCCGGATCGACGATGCGCGCCTTGTAGTGATCGAAGTCCTCGAACACGACGGCCTTGCCGCGGTGCTTCATCAGGTGCGGCGAGGCGGCCGACGGTTTCAGCACGGCGCCGCGCGGGGCCAGGTTGCCGCGCAGGATGCAGATGCCGCCGTCGTCGATCAGCGGATTGTCGATCTTGCGGATCACTTCGTCGTTGTAGATCGGCGCGTCCTGGACGTTTTCCCAGATCGTCTTGCCGTTCACGGTCAGCGCGTCCTTGTGCGGCAGCAGGTTGCTTTCGCCCAGGCGGCGCAGCACGCCCGGCAGGCCGCCGGCGTAATAGAACTCTTCCATCAGGAAGCGGCCGGACGGCTGCAGGTCGACGATGGTCGGGGTGCCCTTGCCGACGGCGGTCCAGTCTTCCAGTTCCAGCGGCACGCCCATGCGGCCGGCGATGGCTTTCAGGTGGATCACGGCGTTGGTCGAGCCGCCGATCGCGGCGTTCGTGCGGATCGCGTTCTCGAAGTTCTCGCGCTTGAGGATCTTCGACAGCTTCAGGTCTTCGTTGACCATCTCGACGATGCGCATGCCCGACATGTGCGCCAGCACGTAGCGGCGCGCGTCGACGGCGGGGATCGCGGCATTGTGCGGCAGCGAGACGCCGAGCGATTCGGCCATGCAGGCCATCGTCGACGCGGTGCCCATCGTGTTGCAGGTGCCGGCCGAGCGCGCATGGCCGGCTTCGGCGGCGAGGAAGTCGTGCATCGAGATCTGGCCGCCCTTGGCCTGCTCGTGCAGTTTCCAGACGGCGGTGCCGGAGCCGATGTCCTGGCCGTTCAGCTTACCGTTCAGCATCGGGCCGCCGGTGACGACGATGGCCGGAATGTCGACGCTCGCGGCGCCCATCAGCAGGGCCGGCGTGGTCTTGTCGCAGCCGACCAGCAGGACGACGCCGTCCATCGGATTGCCGCGAATGGATTCTTCGACGTCCATGCTGGCCAGGTTACGAGTCAGCATGGCGGTCGGGCGCAGGTTCGACTCGCCGTTCGAGAAGACGGGGAATTCGACCGGGAAGCCGCCCGCCTCCAGGATGCCGCGCTTGACGTGCTCGGCCAGCTTGCGGAAATGGGCGTTGCAGGGCGTGAGTTCGGACCAGGTGTTGCAGATGCCGATGATCGGCTTGCCCTGGAATTCATGATCGGGGATACCCTGGTTCTTCATCCAGCTCCGGTACATGAAGCCGTTCTTGTCCTGGGTACCGAACCACGCTGCTGAACGCAGGGTGGGCTTCTTTTTTGTCTCGGACATTCTTCCTCCGTCGTTTTTGTAATCTGAGCGACCCTTGTCGTCGTCCAGCTCAGCGATGAAGGAAGTCTAAAGGCCGCTAAGATAACTTTCCAATCAATTTTTAGCAGCAATCGATATCGTTATCGACATCGCTGTTACCGCTATCGGCTCCGGCCAGCGAATTTAACCTCTGCCAAGCCCTTAATTGTTAGCGATTTTGCAAACACACCGCCCGATTTTGGTGCATCCGCCAGTTGGCTGGCGCGCAGGCCAACTGTTGCGGAAGTGACATACAAGACGTCCAGGTTGCGGCCGCCGAACGCCGGGCACGTCGGTTGCGGCGCCGGCAACGTCAATACGCGGTCGACGGTACCATCCGGGGCGAAGCGCACGACCTGCCCCGCGCCCCAGCGCGTGCTCCACAGATAGCCGTCCGCATCGATCGTCGAGCCGTCCGGATCGCCCGGGGCCGCGTCGGCCGCCGCGAATTCGCGCAGGTTCGACACGGCGCCCGTGTCCGGATCATAGTCGCAGCAACGGATCTCGCGCGTGCCCGAGTCCGCGTAATACATCGTGCGGCCGTCCGGGCTGAAGCAGATGCTGTTGGCGATGGCGACGCCGCCCAGCGGCAGGCGCTCCAGCAACAGGTCGTGGTTCAGCCGGTAGAAGCCGCCGATCGGCTCCTTCGGGTTCTCGGCCTGGTTGAACACGCCGAAGACGAAGCGGCCCTGGCGGTCGGTGCGGCCGTCATTGAGACGCGTGGTGGGCAGGTCTGCCTCGACGTCGCAGATGCGGTCGAGTTCTCCGCTGGCGAGATCGAAGAACGCCAGGCCGGAGGCAAGGCCCAGCAGCAGGCGGCCGTCGTCGTGCGTCAGCGCCATCGAGCACAGGCGCTCGGGCAGCGGCCAGCGCTGCAGCGCGCCCGTCGCGGGGGCGTGCGACCACAGTTCGCTGCCTTCGATATCGGTCCAGAACAGGCGTGCGCCCCTGTCGTCCCAGACGATGCCCTCGCCGAGTATATTCCGGCCATCTACTACCAGTTCCATCATGTCAGCCTTCTCCTGTTTCACTTGCTGCACCACGGTAGGGTGGGGGGGCCCCCCCCGTGCCCACGCGTGACGTTCGCGGCCTGTTGGCGTCACGCGTGGGCGGAGGGCCGCCCACCCTACGCCACCGAGAAGCGGAAGCGCGATTCCGTTTCGTAGACCTCGCCCGGACGCAGGATCGTGTTCGGGTACGTCGGCTGGTTCGGCGAATCCGGGTAGTGTTCCGGCTCGATGCAGAAGCCGCTGCGGAAAATCCAGGGATGACCCTTGCCGCTCAGCGAGCCGTCGAGGAAGTTACCGCTGTAGAACTGCACGCCCGGTTCCTGCGTGAACAGTTCGAGCACGCGGCCCGTCGTGGGCTCGAACACGTGGACGGCGCGCTTCAGGCTCTTGTCGCCCAGGTGCTTGTTCAGCACCCAGCAATGGTCGTAGCCGGTACCGTGGCGCAGTTGCTTGTCCGGTTGCGTGATGCGCTCGCCGATCGCGCGCGGCTTGCGGAAATCGAACGGCGTGCCCGTCACGGGGGCCAGTTCGCCGAACGGGATCGATTCCGCATCGATGGGCACGAATTTATCCGCGTCGATCGTGATCTCATGAGCGAGGATGTCGCCCTGCCCTGCTCCGGCCAGGTTGAAATAGCTGTGCTGGGTGAGGTTGACGGGCGTCGGCTGGTCGGTCACGGCGTGGAAGCGCACGACGATCTCGTTGTCGTCGGTCAGCACATACGTGGCGATGGCGTCGAGATTGCCGGGATAGCCCTGCTCGCCGTCCGGGCTGTGGTAGCGCAGGACGAGGCTGTCGCCTTCGACAGCGGCCGTCCACAACACCTTGTCGTAGCCCGGATCGCCGCCATGCAGGTGGTTGTTGCCGTTGTTGGTCGTCAGCTGGACCTCCTTGCCGTCGAGCGTGAAACGGCCCTTGCCGATGCGGTTGCCGTAGCGGCCGATCAGCGCGCCGAAATACGGGCTGTCCTTGACATAGGGCTCGAGCGTTTCGAAGCCGAGGGCGACGTCGGCAAAGACGCCGTCGCGGTCCGGGACGTGGATCTCGGTGATGATGCCGCCGAAGTCCAGCACCTTGACGACCATGCCGTTATTGTTCTTGAGCGTGTACTGGTTGACTTGCCGACCGTCGGGCAAGGTCCCGAACGGCGCTTGGGTAATTCCGTTTTGCACGTTGTTGTTTCCTCAGAGGGTAGATGGCCGCCCGAATACCGGCATGCCGTTCTCGTCCCAACGCAGCGGTTTGACGAAGGTATGGCGGTCCGGGTTCCACAACGGATCGCCGACGATTTCCGTATAAGTGCGCGCGTGGTAGACGAGCATCACGGTGTCGCCATCTTCAGCATAGGTAAAGCTGTTGTGGCCGGGTCCGTAAATGCCGTGATCGTAGCATGTACGGAACACGGGCTCGCGCGACTTTGTCCATACGGCCGGATCGAGCAGGTCCGCATTCTCGTCGGCCCACAGCAGGCCCATCGCGTAATTCTCGTCGGTGGCGCTGGCCGAATACGAAATAAAAATCTTGCCGTTGCGGCGCAGGACGGACGGGCCTTCGTTGACCCAGAAGCCGCGGATTTCCCAATCGTGTTCGGGCTTCGACAGCAGCACGGGCTTGCCTTCGATCTGCCACGGCGTCTTCATCTTCGCGATGTACAGGTTCGAATTGCCTTCGATCTCGTTATCCTTCTGCGCCCACAGGTAGTACAGCACGCCGTTGTGGTTGAACGTGGTCGCGTCCAGGCAGAACGTGTCGATGCCCGTGTCGACCTGGCCCATGAATTCCCACGTGCCTTCGAGCGGATTCGCGTTGGTATTGCGGATCGCGTACATGCGGTGCTGGAACAGCTTGTACTTGATCTCGCGGCTCGGCGCGGCGGCGAAATAGACGTACCACGCGCCCATGTTGAAGTGCAGCTCGGGCGCCCAGATCAGCTCGCTGTACGGGCCCGTGTCCGGCTTGACCCACGCGTCGACGGTGGGTGCGGCGGCCAGTTCCGCGATCGTCCTTGCACGGCGCAGTTCGATGCGGTCGTATTGCGGGACCGAGGCGGTGAAGTAGTAATAGCCGTCCGTGTGCTTGTAGATGTACGGGTCGGCGCGTTGTTCGATGAGGGGTTTCAGTACGGTTTCCATCGTGTTCTCTAGAGTTACATTTGATACGTCGCCCCCGCGCAGGCGGGGGCCCAAGTGGGTGCTACCGATCACGCATGCAAAATTGGGTCCCCGCCTCCGCGGGGACGACGCTGGTTAAGTCGCCTGGCTCGCCCGCAAATCTTCCTTGACGGTAGAGTAATACTCATCGCTGATGCGGTACTTGAACATCAGCGCCCCCATCAGGAAATGGAAGAAGCCGGGAATCACGGACAGCATCAGGGCGATGCCCTGCAGCGCCAGCGCGCTCTGTTCCTGGTTCGGCTGGTAGTGGAAATAATTCAGCAGCAGGCCCACCATGCCGCCCGCGAGTCCCATGCCGGCCTTCTGCGCGACCGAGATGCCGCCGAACGCGAAGCCCGACACGCGCTTGCCCGTTTTCACCTGGCCATAGTCGATGGTCTCGGCGATCGCGGACCAGAACACCGGTGCGTGCAGGTCGACGACGAGCGACAGCAGGAAGTACAGGAAGAAGGCCAGTGCCGTGTCGCCCGGCTTGACCAGGAAATAAATCATCACGGACAGCACCGCCACCATCAGCTGCGTGTAGCGGAACAGTTTGACCTTGCAATAGAACTTGGTCACCCACGTCGACACGACCATCGCGATGATCGCGGCCGCGACACCTGTCGACAGGAAGGCGGACACGGTCTCCGTGTCGCCGTGCAGATAATACTTGGCGTAATAAATCGCGACGGAGCCGCGGATCACGTAGCCGATGGTGCCCGTCACGCAGACCGCGCACAGGATCAGCCACTGGTCGTTCTGTGCCAGCACCGCGATCTGTTCCAGCAGCGGCTGGCGCTTCGTCTTGTAGACGACGCGTTCGGTCGTCGTGAAGAACGTGAACAGGAACAGCACGACGCCCAGCACCGCCATCAGGGCCATCGCCGCCTGGTAGCCGGCGGCCTGGTTGCCGTTGCCCCAGCGCTGCGCGAGGATCGGCACGACGATCGTGACCATGAACGCGCCGACCTTCGCGAGGAACAGGCGGTAGCCGTTGGCCGACAGGCGCTCCTGCGGGTCGCTCGTCAGGCCGCTGATCAGCGAGATGTACGGCACGCCCACGCCCGACGTCATCAGCGTCATGACGATGTAGGTGGAATAGGCCCACACGAGCTTGGCGTCGTAATTCCAGTCCGGCGTGCTGAACACGGCGTACACGGACAGGCCGTACGGGATCGCGAGGAACAGGAAATACGGACGGTAGCGGCCCCAGCGGGACAGGAAACTGTCCGTCATCTGGCCGACGATCAGGTCGGAAATCGCGCCCACGATCTTGACGAGCACGAACAGCAGCGCGAGGTCGGTCGTCTTGAGTCCATAGACGTCCGTATAGAAGAAAGTGATGATCAGCATCATCGATGAGATCACCACGTTGAGCGCCATGTCACCGGCGCCAAAGCCCACTTTTTCGAGCGTGGAGAGTTTCTGGGTTTGCATACGGACCTCTTTCCAAACGACGAAGGTGCTACTCGGATTCGTTCCGCGCAGCACCCTGATTATTGCCTAGTGATTAGAAACCTGAATCAGTGTTTCCAACGGAGGGCAAAGCCGACGACACGGTCATAACGGCGCACGTCACGCGGCAGCAACGGGGTGCCGTGGTAGTCGTGGTACTCCTGGTCCAGCAGATTGCTGCCGTCCAGGGTTGCCGTCAGGTTGTCCGTGATCTTGTACGAGATCGAGGCATCCAGCGTCTTGATCGGGTCGACGACCAGGTCCAGGCCGAGGCCGCGGTAGTTGTACGTGTCCACGAACTTGTCGCGCCAGTTGTAGGCCACGCGGGCCGACCACGGGCCGCGCTCGTACAGGCCGACCAGGTTGTAGGCCCGCTTGGACATGCCGGGGAACGTGTTGCGCGTGCCGTCCGGCTCCGTCATGCCGCCGTTCATGTACGTGAAGTTCGCCTGCATGCCCAGGCCGCTCAGCCAGCCCGGCAGGAACGAGAAGAATTGCTGGTAGGCGCCCTCGAAGCCGTACAGCTTGGCCGTGTCCGTGTTGTACGGACGGTCCATCAGGTAAGCCTGGCCGTTGATCGTTTCCGTCGTCGTCTTGTGGCGGATAAAGTTCTTGAAGTCGTGCTGGAATACCGTGCCGGTCACCGAGCCGTCCTTCGCGAAATACCACTCCAGCGCGACGTCCAGGTTGCGGGCTTCCTGCGGTTTCAGGTTCGGGTTGCCGCCGGAGCCGCCCGGCGGATTGCCGTTGGTCGTGGTGACGGAACCGAGCACGACACCCGGGTTGTAGTCGCCGAACGCGGCGCGCTCGATCGCCTTGCCGTAGACGAGGCGGCCGACGAGGTCGTTGCGGAAGTTGGCGCGCAGGTTCAGGCTCGGCAGCACGTCCGTATTGCTGGTCGAGACCGCGACCGGCGTGACGGGGCCCGTGCCGCTGCGCGAGTTGCCGTTGACACTCTGCTTGGTGTTCACGACGCGCACGCCGGCCGTCGCGTCGATCGGCACGCCGAAGGCGTCGAAGCCAAGCTTGGCCTTGCCGTAGATGGCTTGCGACGTCTCGCGGTCCGTGTAGAACGACAGCGGATCGTCCGGCAGGCCGTTCGGCGTGCCCAGGATGGCCTGGCGCACGACGGACGTGTTATCCAGCAGGAAGTTGTAGCAGGCGGCGTAGTACTGGTTGATGCCGTAGTTGCCGTGGGTTTCCGGGCTCAGGCACGACAGGCCGGGAACGCTGCCCGGATTCTGGCCGGTGATCGTCGCGGGACGGTAGTTGCCCAGTTCGTGCGCATACGAGGCGTCGCGTTGCGCCCAGCGCAGGCCGCCGCTCAATTCCTTCAGCAGGCCGTCGTTCTCCGGGGTCCACGACACGTCGCCGCGCCAGTCGTTGGCGGAGCCGTTCGCGTGGTTGTGGTTGTCGTACAGTGCGATCATCGTCCACTTGGACGGATCGGTCAGGTCCGTGCCCGGATAATCGACATAGCCGCCGCCGTCGCGGGTGCCGCCGACGACCGCATGGGGCGCCGTGTAGATCGAGTCCAGGATCGGGTTTTCCTGGCGGGTGGTCGACACCGTGCGCACGGCTTCCGTCGACAGGCGGATCGTCGGCGTCGCGTCCCACGTGCCGCCGACGGCCAGCTGGCTGCCCTTCGACCAGTCGCGGCGCGCCTGGGTCGAGCTCAGCACCAGCGACGTGTCGCTCGGATTGCTGATGCTGTCCAGGTAGTTCTTGCCATTCTCGGTGATCGTCTTGATCGTCGACGTCGGGCTGTTCACGGGGAAGCCGCCGACGAAGAACACGCTCTGCGCATCGTGGTCGATCTTGGTGCCGAAACCTTCCGCGTAGAACTGCATGTCGCGGTTCGGGCGCCACTGGGCCGCGAAGTTCAGCGCCAGGCGCTTGCGGTCGCCGGTCGTCATCACGCGGCCGTTGCCGTCCGCGCCCTGCACGGTCTGGCCGTTGGCCTGGTACGTGGCCGGCTGGCCGGCCCACGCCACTTCATCGCTGTAGCGGCCGCGCTGGTACGACAGGCCGCCCAGCAGGCCGACTTCGCCGATACCGGTCTTCCAGCGGTTCGACCACAGGCCGCCGACCTGCGGATCGGTCTTGCCGGCCTTGTCGCGGTTTTCGGCGCGGGCGTTGATGGCGACCTGCGACCCCTTGAAGTCGAACGGACGGAAGGTCCGCACGTCGATGGTGCCCGCGGTGCCGCCTTCGACCATGTCGGCGCCCTGCGATTTATACACGTCCACGCGCTGCAGCATGGAGACGGGCACGTCGGCCAGGAACAGCGAACGGCTGGCGGCGGTGAACATCTCGCGGCCGTTGAACAGCGTCTTCGCGCCGCCGAGGCCGCGGATCACGACCGTGCTGGCTTCGCCGGCGCCGCGCAGGACCTGTACGCCGGTGACGCGGGCGAGGATCTCGGCCACGTTCTTGTCGGGGAATTTGCCGATGTCGTCGGCGACGATCGAATCGAGGACCTGGTCCGCGTTCTTCTTGATCGTCTGGGCGCTCTGCGCCGCCTGGCGCTGGCCGCTGACGACCACGACGTTGTTGCCGCCGTTGGCCTGGTTGGCGTCCTGGGACGCGCCGGCGTCCTGGGCGCGGACGGAAACGCTCGTCAACAGCCCGATGCCCATGAGTGCGGCCACGGTGCCGCGCAATGCGAAGGCGCGGCTGGCGGGCGTGAAACGGCCCGATACGGTGGGTTCCATACGTCTCCTGTTACTTTGTAAGTATTGTTATGTTTCTGAAAGCTGGGGAACGCTTTCAGAACTGGCATGCTCATCGGTAATGTTAGGCGCAACATCGAGAACGATCCAATCAATTTTTCCGCAACTTCGATATCGTTTTTCGTATGTGTAAAACCGCGTAAAGAGAAGTGACAACGATTTCACGTGGCACAATGCGAGGCTTCGGCACTTTTGACACTTTTTATGCAGGCGACCTTTTCCACGTTCCGCGACCTCATCCTGGACACCGATCCGGACCTCGCGGGCACGCCCGCGCAGATCCCGGCCGGCTTCCTGCTGGCGCGCGCGGGCACCATCAGCGCGCACTACATCCCGTTCGATTACGTGAACCACGGGGCGCGGCTCGTCCTCGTCGGCATCTCGCCCGGCTTCGTGCAATGGAAGAACGCCGTGCGCGAGGCGCGGCGCCTGCTGGCGCAAGGTGCCGCGGAGGATGAGATTCTGCGCGCGGCCAAGTACACCGGCGCGTTTTCCGGCGCGATCCGGCCGAACCTCGTCGCCCTGCTCGACCACGTGGGCCTGCAGCGCTGGCTCGGCATCGCCAGTTGCGCGTCGCTGTTCGGCGCGCACGCGCACCTGATGCACGTGACAGCCGTGCTGCGCCATCCCGTCTTTGTTAACGACAAGAATTACAACGGCGCGGCGCCGAACATGCTGACGACGCCGCTGCTGCAGACCCAGTTGCTCGACTATTTCGCGGCCGAAGCGGCGTCGCTGCCCGACGCGGTGTACGTGCCGCTGGGCCCGAAAGTCGGCCTCGCGCTCGACTGGCTCGCGGCGCGCGGCGTGCTGGATGCGGACCGGATCCTGCACGGCATCCCGCACCCGTCCGGCGCCAACGCCGAGCGCATCGCGTACTTCCTCGGCCGCAAGGACAAGGCCGCGCTGTCGCGCCAGACGAACGGCGCGCAGATCGATGCGGACCGGCTGGCGCTGCGGGCGAAAATGGCGGCGCTGGGCGTGGATTGAACCGGTCGCGTCCGCCAGGCAACCCGATGCGGACACCGCTGTCTTTCGTGCTGCATGCCGGCCTCAGGCGGCGTTACACTGATAACGTCCAGCGCCAAGGTAGACGATCATGCAGAATTGTTCTCCTGAAGAAGTCCGCTCCCTCCTCGACAAGATCGAACAGTTGCCGGTGCCGTTCTTCAAGCGACTGATCGAGGCGAGCAACACGGGCATCATCATTTCCGACGCCAGCCTGCCGGACAATCCCATCGCGTACGTCAACCCCGCGTTCGAACGGATGACGGGTTACGCGCTGTACGAAGTCGTCGGCCGCAACTGCCGCTTCCTGCAGCGCGGCGACCGCGACCAGCCCGAGATCGCGCTGATCCGCCACTGCGTCGAGCGCGCCGAGATCTGCACGGCGCTGCTGCGCAACTACCGCAAGGACGGCACCCCGTTCTGGTGCCGCATGCACCTGTTTCCCGTGCGCGAGAACGGGAACACGCCCACCCACTTCGTCGCCTTCCTGCAGGATGTGACGGAAGTCGTCGAAGCCCAGCAGGCCGCCGTGCAGGCGCGCGAACGCCTCAGCACCGTGCTGGAGAGCATCTCCGACGGCTGCGTATCGCTCGACCGCGAATGGCGCTTCACGTACATCAACGCGCGCGGCGCGGCCTGGATCGACCGT
This sequence comes from Massilia sp. CT11-137, assembly GCF_047302885.1. Lineage (NCBI taxonomy): Bacteria > Pseudomonadati > Pseudomonadota > Betaproteobacteria > Burkholderiales > Oxalobacteraceae > Massilia > Massilia sp. CT11-137. The sequence goes on along the minus strand of NZ_JBKYMP010000002.1, from coordinate 1,313,353 downwards.
AGCCAGGACGACCTCATCGGCAAGAACATGTGGGACGAGTTCCCGGAAGCCGTCGGGGGCCCGTTCTACGACGCCTACCAGCACGCGATGCACGACCGCGAAGTCGCCCGTTGCGAGAACTTCTACGCGCCGCTGGGCATCTGGCTCGAATTGCGCGTGTACCCGTCGCGCGAAGGCGTCACCGCATTCTTCGCCGACGTCACCGAGCGCAAGGAAGCGGAGACGCGGCTGCTGCACCTGGCCACGCACGACAGCCTGACGGGCCTGCACAACCGCCTCAGTTGCCTGCGCGCGCTCGACGAGGCCCTGGCACGTTCGGTCGAGGACGAGCGCCCGGTCGGCGTCCTGTTCGTCGACCTCGACCACTTCAAGGAAGTCAACGACGCCCACGGCCACAGCGCGGGCGACATGGCCTTGCAGGAAATCGGACGGCGCCTGGGCAGCCTCGCCGGCGCCGGCATCACGGTCGCGCGCATCAGCGGCGACGAGTTCGTGGTCGTCCTCGAAGGCATGAACGCCGACGGCGCGAAGGGTGTGGCCGCGGCCGTCCTGCGGCACCTCGCGACCCCCATCGCCGTCGACGGCCATTACGTGACGGTGGGCGGCAGCATCGGCATCGCGATCGGCAACGGCCGCGAGTATTCGGCCGACGAGCTGCTCAACAACGCGGACGCGGCGATGTACGAGGCCAAGGACAATGGCCGCCACACGTACGCCATCTTCTCGACGGCCGCGCGCCACCTGCTCAAGCAGCGGCTGGAACTGCGCCAGGACGTGTTCTCCGCCCTCGAACGCCGCCAGTTCGTGCTGTTCTACCAGCCGCAGGTGAGCGCCGTGAACGGCGCCGTCGTCGGTGCGGAGGCGCTGCTGCGCTGGGAACATCCGCGCCTCGGGCTGCTCGCCCCCGACCTGTTCCTGCCGATGCTGGAAGGCTCGCCCGCCATCACGGCCGTCGGCGCCTGGGTGTGCGAAGAAGCGTGCCGCCAGGCGCGCGAATGGGAATTGCTGGGCTACCGGCTGCGCATGGCGGTGAACGTCTCGCCGCGCCAGCTGACGGACGAAAACCTGCCGCCGCTGCTGAAGAACCTCGTCAACCGCTACGACCTGGACCCCGAGTGCATCAAGCTCGAAGTCACCGAGAGCATGCTGATGCAGGACATCGACAAGGCGGCGTCGGTGCTGCGCTCACTGCAGCGCGACGGTTTCCGCATCGCGCTCGACGACTTCGGCACCGGCTATTCGAACCTGTCGTACCTGCGCACCTTGCCGATCACCGCGATCAAGATCGACCGCTCGTTCGTGCGCGAGATCGAACAGGACCGGCGCTGCCTGGACATCGTCAACGGCGTCATCGCCTTTGCCAAGTCGCTCAAGCTGGACGTGATCTGCGAGGGGATCGAGACGGAGCTGCAGAAGGAAGCGATCCGCTCGACCGGATGCGACGTGCTGCAGGGCTATTTGATCGGCAAGCCGATGCGGTCGGACGATTTCCGGGCACTGCTGCTGGCGCAGACCGCGGCGCCGGACCAGGCCGATCCGGGATGCAAAACGTAGATGCGGACAGGGCGTTGCTGGTGTGAACCGAGCAACGCCCTGTCCGGCTGGCGGGGTCGTTCGACCCCAGGGCCTTACAGCTTCCAGCGCAGGCCGACCGCGACCGAACGTCCGATCTGGAGCGTACCGAAATTGGTCAGCTGCGCGTTACCCGCAGTGCCGAAATGGTAGTACGCCTGCTGCACTTCGTTGGTCAGGTTGACACCACTGATGTCGAGCGTCGTGTTGTCGTTGATCTTGTAGGAGATCTGCATGTCGACGCTCTTCTCCGGATGACGCCAGATACCGATCGGATTGGCAAACAACGCGGCTTCGTTGCTGGCCAGGAAGCCGGAGCGCCAGACCTGGGACAAGCGCGCGCTGACCGGGCCCTTTTCGTACGCCAGCGTGGCGTTGTAGGACTTGTTGGACACGCCGAAGAACGGCGTCTCGAGCTGCGAGACGATGTCGCCGGCATCATTAACCTCGGGCACGTTCTGCGACGAGGTGAGACGCGTATAGCTGGCCTGGATGCCGAAGCCGTCCAGTGCGCTCGGCAGCCACTTCGGGAAGTAGATCAGGCCGATCTCGGCGCCCTTCATGGTGCCGTTCGAGGCGTTGGTCGGCGAGTTGATGACGTAGTCGTAGCCGTTCGTATGGTCGCCGCCCGAGGTCGAGTTGCGGAACGGATCGTTCGCCGGATCGACGTGGACCTTGCGACGCAGGGGCACGACCAGGCCGTCGATCTTGCGCTTGAACAGCGTGCCGTAGAGTGCACTATCCTTCTGGAAATACCACTCACCCGTCAGGTCGAGGTTCTTGGACTGCGTCGGTTTCAGGTCGGGATTGCCGCCGCTGCCCGAGCCGTAACCCACCTTCGACACGTCGTCGGCGAGTTGATAGACAGGGTTCAGGTCACCGAAGCCCGGGCGGCGCAGGGTTTCGCCATAGTTGAAGCGCAGCACGACGTCCTTGGACGGGTCGTAGATCAGGGTCATGCTGGGCAGCAGCTTGCTGGTCGACTTGCTGGCACCGGTCGCGGTGACCGCCTTCGTGGTGGCATCGACCTTGTAGAAGTTCATGTCGGTCTTGACCTTGACGTAGCGCACGCCGAAATTGCCGCGCAGGCGATGGCCGAACAGGTCGTTCTGGGTATTCCCCATCAGGAACAGGTTGGTCGTCTTTTCATCGACATCGAACGTCTTCTGCAGGCTCAGTTTATCCGTCGTCTGGAAGTTCGCGTCGACCGAGTTGTAGAGCTTGCGCCAGTCGTCGATATGATCGCGGATGTAGTAGGCATTGGGCTCCACCCACGAGCGCGGAACGTCCGAGATGCCCGTGCCGAAGCCCGAGTTGACGATGGAATACTCCGGACCCAGCGAGGCGAGGTTGCGGTTCAACGCAGCCGATTGCGTCCGGTTGGCTTCCGACGCCTTGCGGTCGTCGAAGCGCGCACCGAACTGGATCGTCTGCAGCGCGCCCCAGTCGGCATCGAAGACGCCCGCCAGGCTGGCCGTCGCGGCGCTGCCCTTGTTGCGGTTGGCGTTATCGAAGAACTGCGCGACATTCCACTTGCTCGGGTCGGCCAGGTCGGCATCGTTGTTGAAATGGAACGCCGTGTTGTTGCTGCCGTCATTGAACTTGACGTTGATGGACGGCGCAACGCGATCGATGCGGGTGGCGGTGAATTCCGAGTGGAAGGTACTCGTCTGGTACGACACGTCGCCTTCCAGCTTCAGGCGGTCGCCAATATCCCATTTGCCGTTCAGGGCATACACGTAGGAATCGGTTGCCGACGTGGTGTAATCGCCGCTGTTGAAGCCGTAGACGTTATTGACCGTACGGCTTTGGATGATGTTCGTTCCCGGGAACGTCGTGATCGAGCCCGCGGGGTTGGTGCCGAGATCGCCCCACCAGTCGACGAAGCTGAACAGCAACTTGTTGAACGACTTGTTACGATAACCGTTGTACATCGATTCGAACGTGTAGACCGAATCGCTGTTCGGTTTCCACTGCAAGGCGATATTGGCGGAAGGACGCTCCCGCTCGCCCTGCAGGTCGCTCTGGAAAACTGCGTCACGCGACAGGTAGTACGGATACGCCTTGCCGTTGAAATTCAGCGTCGAACCCGCGGCGGTCGGCAAGCCGGTACGCGTACCGGGCGTCCAGACACTGTTGTCGAAAATGCGCTGCAAGGGCGTATAACCTGCGGGGTCTTCCGCGGCATTGGGGCTGGCGAACGGCACCATCGCACCCGGCGTCACGCTTTCGTTGCGGTATTTCGTCTTGGTATCCGACAGATTGACCAGGGCGCCGAATTCGCCGAAGCCGGTTTGCCAGCGGTTGCTCAACATGCCGCTGAGCTGCGGGTTCCCCGTTTTCGCGGGATCGAGATAGGTTTCACGCGCCGACAGCGAAATTTTCGAACCCTTGAAATCGAACGGCCGCAGCGACTTGACGTCAATCTGGCCTGCGATTCCGGTTTCCAGCTGGCTGGCGTCGCGCGTCTTGTAGACGTCGATCTGGCGCACCAGGGTCGACGGAATGTCCTGCAGCGCGACCTGCGTGCCGGAGGCGGTAAAAATGGTGCGGCCGTTCCAGGTGGTCTGCACGTCGGGCATGCCACGGATGGACAGGGTGCCGACTTCGCCGCCGGCGCGGTCGGTGACCTGGATGCCCGTCACGCGCTGCAGCGCTTCGACGACATTGTTATCTGGCAGCTTGCCGATGTCGTCGGCGACGACCGATTCCACGACCTGGTCGTTGGTGCGCTTGATCGCCAGGCTCTTGATCAGCGATGCCTTGACGCCCGTGACGACCACGGTCTCGACCGGCTCGGTCTTTTCGGGTGCGGCTTGCGCCCATACGGAGGCGCTGGTGAGCAGGCCGGCGCCCATCAACGCGGTAACCGACATCTTCAGGGCCAAAGGACGTGCAGATAATTGCGATTTCATACGTCTCCTGTGTTTCTAGTTATAGAAATATTGACTTCTCGACTGGCATGTTTTGAATGTTAGAGACGCGGCAATGATCGATCCAATGATTTTTTCTGGCTTTCCCATATCGGTTTTGATATCAAACCAAACTTAGTGACAACAAATTGGGAGTCGATTTTGCGCGCGATCAAATGGCGCAAAAGCGGTTCCCCAGAGGGAAACGTAGTCGGATGGGCGGGAAAAACGGGGGCGATCAGCCGCACATGCGGCGGCGATCACGAGGCGGCACATGAAATGCCGCCATCAGGAAGGGACAGGTCAGAACGTAGCGGATCAGCAACAAAGATGTCCTTGCGGATCCGTAAAGGAGGTCAAATCAACTCGTGCGGCCGGGCCGTCCACGCCGCGCCGGCGGTCTTTTCGACCTGCCGCTTGAACGCGTACAGGCTTCCCACCATCAGCACGATCGGCACGAGCGTCAGGTAGAACGCGAAGTGCCCGTTCACGTGGCCGAACACATACCCCGTGATCAATGACCCCGTGGTGCCGCCAAGCGCCGAGAAGATCACGAGCAGGCCCGTCATCGGTGCGTGCTGGTGGCGCGGCAGGGAACTCAGCATCACGGAATTGATGCCCGGGTAGATCGGCGCCATGAACAGGCCGATGAGCGGGAACAGGAACGCGGCGACAGGCGCCGTCGACCACGTCACGTTCGGATCGTGATTGACGCCGTGCGTGAGCGGCAGTGTAAGGAGCACCGTCGCGCCCATCGCCAGCATGCACACGGTCAGCACGGGATACCAGTTCAGGCGGCGCATCACGACGCCGGCCAGCAGGCGTCCCACCGCGAGGCAGCCCGCGAAGATGCTCGTCACCTGCACGCTCATCGTGGCGGGCAGCATCAGGATCTCGTTGTTGAACGTGGGGAGCCACGAACCGATCGCCTGCTCGACGAGGACGGACAGGAACGCCGTCAGCACGAACACGTACACGAGCGGCTGCACGAACAGGCGCAGCATCTGCAGGAAGTCGGCCGCCGGCCCGCGGCTGTCCGGCGGCGCGGCGCCGGCTTCGTCGAACGTCGTCGCCAGCACGAGCACGAACGTGGCCGCGCACAGCACGGACAACAGCCAGTAGACGTTCAGCCAGCTCGTCGACGCTGGATGATCGGCATCGATGAAGAAGCCGAAGATCCAGTACGCCGACAGCACGCCGACCATGAAGAAGCCCTCCAGCATGTTCGTGATGCCCGCATGGTGCTTGCGGTCACGCGCGACGAGGCCGATGGTCGAGTACACGGACACCTTCACCAGCGCGAACGCGACGCCCACGCACAGGAACAGCAGTTTCGCCGTCGCGAAGGCCGGGATCAGCGGCATCGCCAGCGTGGCGATGGTGACGATCGCCAGCGCCACCAGCATCGCCTTCTTGTAGCCGAAGCGCGGCAGGGTCGACGCGACGAAGAACGACACGATCGCGATCGGCAGGTCCTTGAACCCTTCCAGCACGCTCGCCGCGCCCTTGTCGACGCCGTAGGTGTGGATGACCTGCAGGATCACCGTCCCCACGCTGTTGAGCAGGATGGCGAACACGAAATAAATCATGAACAGGGCGAGCAGGATGCGTCGTTGGTTCATGTTGTCTCCAATGTGTTTTATGTTTTATGTTTTTTAGTAGTCCTGCAGCCGGAACGCGTCCATGGACGGTATCACACGGTCGGCGCGATGCAGCACCGCGGGACTGCCGACACCGACGGCGAACATGCCCGCATCCTTGATCGACGCGACGCCCGCCGCGGCATCTTCCACGCCCAGGCAATCCTTGGGATCGACGCCCAGGTGCGCGGCCGCCGTCAGGAAAATCTCGGGATCGGGCTTGCCGTTGACGATGGTCGCGGCGTCGACGACGTCGTCGAAGCGGTCGCGGATGCCCAGGCGGTCCAGCACCGTGAACGCGTTGCGGCTGACCGACGCGAGGCCGATATGGAGTCCCGCCGCGCGCACCTCTTCCAGCGCGCGCAGGGCGCCCGGCAGCAGATCGTCCGGGGTCATGGTCGCGATCAGTTGCTGGTAATGCGTGTTCTTCGCATCGGCCAACGCGCGCTTTTCTTCAAGCGTGTACGTGCGCGGCGCGCGTGCGAGGATCAGGTCCAGGGATCCCATGCGGTCGACGCCCTTCAGTTGTTCGTTGAACGCTGCGTCGAACGGCGCATCGACGCTGTCCGCGAGGCGCTTCCACGCCAGGTAGTGGTAGTGCGCCGTGTCGGTGATGACGCCGTCGAGGTCGAAGATGACGGCTTTGAATCTTGAAGTCATTGTGAGTTCTCCATGCGGATGTGGGCGCGCTGCGCGTCCAGGGCGATCGTGGTTCCAGCGTGCGCGAAGGTGAGGCTGGCGCCGCGCAGCAGGCGGTAGTCGGTGCCGGCGCCGTCGACCGCGACTTCCAGCAGCGCGCCGCGCACCTGCGCCTTGAAGCGGTAGCCCGTCCACCGGTCGGGAAGCGTCGGCGCGAAGCGCAGGCCCGCGTCGTCGAGGCGCATGCCGGCGAAGCCGTAGGCGACGCCGAGCCACGTGCCGGCCATCGCGGCCGTGTGCACGCCGTATTGCGTGTTCGCGTGCGTGTTGTCGAGATCCAGGCGCGCCGTCTCCATGAAGTAGCCGTACGCCTTGTCGCGGTAGCCGATCTCGCTCGCGACGATGCTGAAGATGCACGAGGACAGCGAGGAATCGTGCGTCGTCACACGCTCATAGAAATCGAAGTCGCGGCGCTTGTCGTCGAGCGAGAACTGGTTCGACAGCAGCAGCAGCGCCAGCACGACGTCCGCCTGCTTGCACACCTGGTGGCGATAGATCACGAGCGGGTGGTAGTGCAGCAGCAGCGGGTAATTCTCCTTCGGCGTGTTCGCGAAGTCCCACGGTTTCTTGGACAGGAAGCTGTCGTCCTGCTCGTGGATGCCGAGCGCGTCGTCGTACGGCAGGCGCATCGCGGCGCTGGCGGCGCGCCACGCCCGGATCTCGGCGTCCTCGAGGCCGATGGCTTGCGCCACGCGCGCGTAGTCCGCCGGGCGTTCGGCACGCAGGCGCTCCGCGACGTCCGCCGCGAACGTCATGTGCATGCGCGCCATCGCGTTCGTGTAGTAGTTGTTGTTGACGATGGCCGTGTATTCGTCCGGTCCCGTCACCGCGTTGATGCAGAAGCGCTGCGCGCGGTCGTAGCTGCCGATGCCCGTCCAGATGCGCGCCGTTTCCAGCACGATCTCGGCGCCCTGCTCCGCCATGAAGTCGAAGTCGCCGGTCGCCAGCAGGTATAAACGGATCGAGTACGCGACGTCCGCGTTGATGTGGTATTGCGCCGTCCCGGCCGGGAAGTAGGCCGAGCATTCCTCGCCGGCGATCGTGCGCCACGGGTACAGCGCGCCTTTCGCATGCGCCATCTGGCGGGCGCGCTCGCGTGCCTTCGGCAGGCCGTTGTAGCGGTACTGCAGCAGCGCGCGCGCAATCTCGGGACGGGAATACAGGAAGAACGGGAACACGTAGATTTCCGTATCCCAGAAATAGTGGCCTTCGTAGCCTTCGCCCGTCACGCCCTTGGCCGCGATATTCGTCTTGCCGTCGCGGCCGACCGATTGCAGCAGGTGGAACTGGTTGAAGTGCACGCCCTGCTGCAGGGCGTCGTCGCCGGAGATCGCCACGTCGGCGTCTTCCCAGAAGCGGGACAGATAGCCGGCCTGCTCGGCGGCCAGGGCATCGAAGCCGGCCGCGCGAGCCTGCGCCAGCTCGGCGCGCGCGTGCGGGCCGACGGCGTCCTGCGCCATGTCGCGCGAGCTCGCGTAGGCGACGTACTTGTGCACGGTGAACGTGGCGCCCTGCGCGACGTCGGCATCGAACGCGTGGCCCAGTCCGACCTGCTCGACGCGGGCGGCGCTGGACGGCACGGCATCCGTCGCCGTGGCCAGCGTAAAACCGCTGTGGCGCGTGCGCTGCAGCAGCAGCACGTCGTGTGCGCCGGGCTCGCCGCCCACCTCGCGCTGCGTCTCGATCAGCGACGCCCCAGTCAGCGCGGAACCGACGCGCGGATCGTCGCCGGCCTGCAGATTCGTCACGTCCGCATCGATGTCCGCGACGATGCGCACGCCCCCTGAAAAATTCAGCGGCGTGACGGCGTATTCGATCGCGGCGACGTGCTTGCGTGCGAGGGACACGAGGCGGCGGCTGGCGATGCGCACGCGCTTGCCCGTGGCGGTCTCCCACTCGACCGTGCGCTCGAGCAGGCCGGTGCGGAAGTCCAGCGTGCGGTCCCACGCGAGCACGTTGCCGGCGTCCAGCGCAAAGCGTTCGCCATCGATGACGGCCGCGATGCGCTTCGCATTCGGCACGTTCAGCATGAATTCGTTGATGCGGGCGAGGCCGTACGCGTTTTCCGGGTAGCGGATCGCTTCGGTGTCGTGGAAGCCGTTCAGGTACGTGCCTTCCAGCGTCTGGCCGGCAGCGCCGACGGTGCCTTCGTCCGGCGTGCCGCGCATGCCGATCCAGCCATTCCCCAGGGTGAACAGGGTCTCGTGCAGGAACGCACGCGCCGGGTCCAGCGCGTCTTCGCGGATGCGCCACGACTCGGCCGCGATGGCGTTATTGTTATCGATGTCATTAGTGTTATCGATGTCATCTTTCACTTCAGTTTCCTCGTCTCGTGCGCGGGGCGCGTTCTTCAAGCTTATGGGTGATGTAGCGTGATCAGGTGTGGCGTACGATCAGCGTGGTCGGCAGCATTTCCGAATGCGCCGGCTGGCCTTCGATCATGGCCAGCATTTTTTTCGCGAGCAGCACGCCGCCGTCGCGCAGGTATTGGTGGACGCTCGTGAGCGGCGGCACGAAGCTGGAGGCGCCCGGCGTGTCGTCGTAGCCGATCACGGAAATATCGTCGGGCACGCGCAGGCCCGCTTCGGTCAGCGCGCGGATGGCGCCCATCGCCAGCAGGTCGCTGGCGGCGAACAGGCCGTCGATGCTGTGGCCGTTCTTCTTTTTCAGGATCGACGTGACGCAGTCGAAGCCCGCTTCGAACGTGAATGCCTTCGGACGCAGGATGTGCACGGTGGCGCGGCCGGACAGCGCGTCGATGAAGCCGGCACAGCGTTCCTGCACCTCGGCGTGGTCGACGTCGCCGACGAAGATCAGCTTGCGCCGGCCCTGCTCCAGGAAGCGCTCGGCGACGCTGGCGCCGCCCTTGCGGTTGTCGGAACCGACGACCGTGTACGTGGCGCCTTCTTCCGGCGCGCCCCACACGACGAGCGGCAACGTGGTCTGCTGCAAGGCTTTCACGGCCTCGCCGTGCGAGCCCTGGCCCAGCAGGATCAGGCCGTCGGCGCCCTGCACCGGGGCCGTGTCGAGCAGCTGCTTGGACGTGAGCACGACGCTGTAGCCGGCGGTGGTGAGTTCCTGCGTGATGCCGCCCAGCAGTTCGAGCGGATACGGGTCGGACATCGGCCGGCCCTTCACGGGCGTCATCTCGACGACGACGGCGACGGAATACGACCGGCGCATGCGCAGGTTGCGGGCGCTGATGTTGAAGCGATAGCCCTGCTCCTGCGCGATCTTGCGAATCTTTTCCCGCGTGTTTTCCGTCACGAGCGGACTGTCGCGCAATGCCCGCGACACCGTGATCGTGGAGACCCCGGCGATCTTCGCCAGGTCTTCCATCGTCACGGCGGTATCGCCGGTCAGGGGTTTCTTCGCTTGCGCCATAGTCTTGTAAGCAATAGGTCGTGAGAAATAAGCTTGGGGTAGCGGTAACAGATTACTTGAGCGGGATGGATTATGACAGATTTTTTTGTCGTGTCGACAAAAAATGACATCGATAGCATTTTGATTGACATCGATGTCAATCCGATGTTTCAATGGCCAGACTTTCCTTGTCGAACCATCAATCGACAAGTAAATCGGGGAGGAGACGCCCCGCAGCCGGTTCCCAATCACTGAGAGCGTAAGATGAATAAAACAATGCTGAAAAACACCATGCAGTTCCCGCAACTGTCGGCAGTTGCCCTCGCTGTCCTCGCCCTCGTTGCCCAGTCCCATGCGGCCGCTCAGGACAATGTCCAGCAAGAAATCCAGCAAGTCGTCGTGACCGGTACGGCATCGGCCTCCGGCACGCGCAAGATCGACACGAGCTTCTCGATCACGACCGCGACCGAAGAGCAGCTGAAGCAGGCCGCACCGTCGTCGACCGCCGACGTGCTGAAGATCGTCCCGGGCGTGTATGCCGAAGCGACGGGCGGCCAGTCCGGCGCCAACATCGAAGTGCGCGGCTTCCCGTCGGGCAGCGACTCGCCGTTCGTCTCCGTGCAGATGAACGGCAACCCGATCTTCCCGGTGCCCGTGCTGTCGTTCTTCGAAGGCTCGTCCGCGTTCCGCCTCGATGACACGATCGAGCGCGTGGAAGTGCTGCGCGGCGGTCCGAGCACGATCTACTCGAGCGGCCAGCCGGGCGCCACGATGAACTTCATCATGAAGAAAGGCGGCGACGAGCCGGAAGGCAGCCTGCGCTTCACGACCGGTACCGGCAGCCTGCGCCGCTTCGACGGCGTCTACAGCGGCAAGATCGCCGACGGCTGGTACGGCATGATCGGCGGCTTCTACCGCACGACGAACGGCGTGCGCGACGCCGGCTTCCCGGCCGACGACGGCGGCCAGCTGTCCGCCTCGCTGACCCGCAAGCTGGACCAGGGAGAACTGACGGTCTACGCCCGCTCGACGTCGGACAAGAACGCGTTCTACACGGGCGTGCCGCTGATCTCCTCGAACAACGGCCACACGATCTCGTCGTTCCCCGGCTTCGATCCGCTGCGCGGGACGCTGATGAGCAACGAGATGCGCAACTTCACGGTGGAAGCCGGTCCGGGCAAGACCCTGACGTACGACCTGGGCGACGGCCGCGGCCTCTCGTCGAACCTGGTCGGCGCGGATTTCCAGCAAAAGCTCAACGGCTGGGACGTGTCGAACAAGTTCAACTACTTCAAGGGCGACCTGAACACGATCGCCATGTTCACGGGTAACAACCCGCTGAGCGCGGCCGACTACGTGAGCCAGGCCGTCTCCTCCGCCAACGGCAATTCAGCAGTGCTGGCCGCGGCGGGCGGCGTCGCTGCCACCGGCGGCGCAATTACGTACACGAACGGCGGGGGCACCGTCGCGGCCAACCAGCAGGTGGTGCAGGCGGGCCTGTGGGCCGTCGAGAAGAAGCTGCGCTCGTTCACGGACGAGTTCCGCGTCTCGAAAGACATCGGCAATGACAACACGATCACGGCCGGCGCGTATATCGCGAACTATTCGTCGCACGACGTCTGGTACCTGGGCAACAGCCACCTGATGACCGCGACGCCGAACGCGCGCCTCATCGACGTCAAGCTGAACAACGGTGCCGTCGTCTCGCAAAATGGCACGGATGGCAACGTGTTCTACGCGCCAATCGCCTCGTACGACGGCCGCAACACGGCGGTGTTCATCGCCGACGAATGGCGCATCAACGACCGCATCAAGGTCGACGCCGGCATGCGCCACGAGAAGCAGCACATCTCGGGCTCGATCTCGAACCTGACCTCGGTCGATCCGGACAACAATCCGCTGACGGTCTACAACAACGGCACGTCGACGCCGAGCGGCAGCTTCACGGGCCTGTCGCGCGACGACACCGCGAACTCGTTCACCGCGGGCGGCCTGTACAAGCTGACCAAGGATTCCAGCGTGTTCGTGCGCGCCAACCAGGGCCACACGTTCATCTACTTCGACGACCTGCGCAACGCCGGCACGCAGGATGTCGTGAACGACCGCAATCGCGTCCCGACGCCGAAAGTCACGCAGTACGAGATCGGCTACAAGACGGCGACGCCGCTGTACAGCGCCTACGTGAACGCGTTCTTCACGGACTTCACGGGCATCTCGTTCCAGCAGATCACGACGTCGGGCGTGCTGTATTCGGTGAGCGGTTCGCACGGCAAGGGCGTGGAATTCGAACTGGCGGTGCGTCCGATCGCGGGCCTGCAACTGCAGCTGACGGGCGACTGGCAGGATTCGACGTACAAGGACAATCCGACCATCGCCGGCAACCAGGTGCAGCGCCAGCCGAAGTTCCAGTACCGCTTCTCGCCGAGCTACCGCCTGCCGATCGGCGACTATGCCCTGCGCTTCTACGGCACCTACTCGCACATCGGCGCGCGCTGGGCGGACCAGCAGAACACCCAGTACCTGCCGTCGTATAACACGCTGGACCTGGGCATCCTGGCCGAGCTGTCCGACAAGCTGGAATTCCGCGTCACGGGCACCAACGTCAACAATTCGCTCGGCCTGACCGAGGGTAACTCGCGCCTCGTGGGCGCCAGCACCGGCCCGATCAACGCGCGTCCGATCTTCGGCCGCGCGTGGGAGGCGTCGCTGACCTACCGCTTTTAAGCCGACGTAACGCTTTACCTCCTCTTCTGCTGTACCCTCTTGGCGGGACTTCGGTCCCGCTTTTTTTTCAGGATTTGCGCGACAGCGCCACGGCCGCCGCCAGCACGACGATCGCGGCCACCGCATACGGCGCACTCGCCGCGACGCCGTACAGCCAGGCCGACGCCAGCGGTCCCGCCGTCCGGGCGATGGCCTGCTGCGCCTGGTTTGCGCCCTGCACTTCGCCCTGCCGTTCCGGCGGCGCGGCATTGGCGATCAACGCGCTCGCGGATGGCTGGAACAGGCCGTCGCCGAATGTGAAGACCGCGATCCCGGCCACGAGCAGCGGCACGATGGCGTGCAGCGGCAGCAGCGCGACGATGGCGAGGCCGAGTCCATTGATCGCGAGGCCGGCAGCGGCGACGCGGCGCTCGCCGAAACGGGTTTGCAGCCGCGGCGCGGCGAAGCCCTGGCTGACGATGTCCATCACGCCTACGCATGCCAGCACCAGCCCGATGCTGCCCGGCTGGAAGGCCAGCAAGTCCTTCAGCAGCACCGTCAGGTTCGCCTGCAGCACGGTGCCGCCCAGGGCGAAGCAGAACACGACCGCGAACAGCAGGCGCAGGCGCGATTCGCGCAGCGCGCGCAGCAGCTGGCCCACGGCGTTGAACTGGCCCCAATGCAGGCGTACGCTGCGGCGCGCGTGCGGATGGCTTTCCGGCATGCAGAACCAGACCAGCACGCAATTCAGCAGCGCCACGGCGGCCGCGCCATACAGCGGCGCCGACAGCGACACCTGGCCGAGGGCACCGCCCAGGACGGGCCCCACCATGAAGCCAAGGCCGCCCGCGGCGCCGAGCGTGCCGAACGCCGGACCGCGTTCGGCGGGACCGTGGGTGTCGGCGACATACGCATACAGGGCCGAGATGCTGCCGGCCGTCAGGCCTTCGATCACGCGGCCCAGCACCAATACCCATAACGCCCCGCCGACACCGAACACGGCGAATCCGAGGGCGGAGCCGCACAGCGACACCAGCATCACCGGCCGCCGCCCGAAGCGATCGCTCAGCGCGCCGAGCACGGGCGCCGCGATGAACGAACAGAGCGAATACAGGGCGAGGATAGCCGACACCCACCAGGCGACGTCGGGTGCCGCGACGTAGCGCGCCACCGAAAACGGCAGCACGGGAATGATCAGGGTGAAGCCGGCGAAGTTGAAGAAAACGGAGACGGCGATGATGCCGGTGCGACCGGTAAAGCGGAGAAAAAATGAGGATGACGATGCGTCCATGGGCTGCTCCTTGATCGACTGTTCGACCGGAGCGGCGCATCGACATGACGACCACACGGACGAACAGTTGGCGCCAACGGGCGCCAGTGTTCGTCGAGGGTTCGCATGCGCGGACGCATGAAACAGAGCTTTCGTTTCCGAAAGGACTTGGGCCTACCTATAACCAAGTCTGCCTTTTCCGACAACGCAAGTCTAACGTGGTTTTTCCTGACGGGCAATCAGAAGCCGACCTTCAGCCCCGCCGACCACACGCCCGCGCGCGCGCCGAAATCCTTGCGCTGGCCGTAGTTCTCGTACTCGCCGACGAGGGACAGCGTGTCGTTCAGCTTGTACTGCGCGCCCACGCCGGCATACACGTCGTTGTCGTTCTCCGTTGCCGAGTAGCCGATGCTGTTGCTCCACTTGCGCTGGCTGTGCGCGAGACCCAGCTTGCCGTATGTTGAGAAACGGTCGGTGATGGGCACCGTGTACTTCGCGGCGACGTACGCGCCGTACCCCTTCGTCGTCGTATTCACGCCGCCCGGGATGCTCGTCAACGCTTCCGAATACTGGCGGTCGCGGCTGGAGAAATTGACGTAGCCCGCTTCCACGCCCAGGTTGTTCGAGAAGTCCACGCCGCCGAAGATCTTCGCGTCGGCGTGGCGGCCGTCGGTTTCCCGGTTGCTGGTGCTCGCGACGCCCGCGCCGATATACGGCTTGAACGTCGTCGACTGCTGCGCGTGGGCGGCAGTGCCGGCGACGAGCGTGGCAGCGGCGAGGGCGAAGGTCAGTGCTTTCATGGCTATCTCCTGTGGTGGTGTGAGGCGCCACGATAGCAATGTGTTCAAGAACGAAACATTGGGGATTGGTAAGGATCTGTTACCGGTGTGCATATCAATGACCGGGAGATCAAATATGCATGCAGACAAGCGAACGTGCGTTGCAAGACGTAGCGCGGCGTTGACTGCACGATCCCAGCCATACGCCGACGCCACTCCTGTTTCACTTGCTTACGATTGCGAGGATCATTTAACGCCGTTGCTCACGTTGATGAACGGGACCGCACCACCCGCCACGCTGGGCAGCTTGCCATCCCACTTCTCGATCGCCATGCGCTGGTTCTCCATCTCGCGCAGGCGGATCAGTTCCGGCGTCACCTGCTGGCGCTGCACGGCCAGCGATTCGGCTTCGGCCTTGGCCTGGGCGACGCGCTGCTTCGCCTCCACCTCGATCCGCTGCAGGTCGCGTTCCGCCTTCAGCTTGAGCTGTTCGGCCGTCGTCTTCGCTTCGATCGCCTCATTGAACGAGCGCGAGAAATTGAAGTTCACGATCGAGAACTCGTCCACGACGATGCCGTGGCGCGCCAGCCGTTCGCGCAGCTGGGTGACGATCTGGTCGCGCACGTCGGTACGCTTGGCGATCAGTTCCTCGGCCGTGAAGCGGGCCGTGACGGCCTTCACCGCTTCCTGCACGGCGGGGATGATGATGCGCTGGCCCGGCTCGTTGCCCAGGTCGCGGAACACCGTCATCGCGGCATCCGGACGGACGTGGTAGTTCAGCGCCACGCGGGTGTGCACGGTCTGCAGGTCGCGCGAGGCGGCATCGCCATCGCCTTCGCCCTTCTGGATCGAGACGTTGACGAGGTTGAGCTTCTGCGCGATCGGCACGCGGAAGTGGATGCCCTCGCTCAGCACCTGGTCGCTCGGGCTGCCGAACGTCGTCATCACGCCGCGATGGCCCGCCGGCACCGTCCCGAACGGTGCCAGCGCGAACAGCAGGATCAGCACGACGACGGCGATGACAAGCTTCACGCCCGCGTTCAATGACACTCGATTCATTTCAATTCCCTTTCAGCTGTGGTTCCACCGATCGGCTCTGGATCGGCAGGTCGCCTTATATTGACGACGGACAAAGTGTAAAGCTGTCAGAGGAACAATAGAATCAGAAATATCGGAAGCAGAAGTTCGGGAAAGCCGAAGCACCCGGGTTCAGGCCGCGGCGATGGCGGCGGCGAATGCGCGATAGCTGCGCAGTGGACGGCCCAGCAGCGCGGTCAGGCGCTCGACGTCGCCGGCGGCCGGCACCATGCCGTCGGTGAGGAAGCGCTCGCTCATCAGGCGCATGTCGTAGGCCATCCAGGCCGGCATGAACTGGCGCAGGTTCTGTTCGAAGGCGGCCGTGTCGTCGCCGCCGTACGCGATCGGACGCTGCAACACGTCGGACCAGATGGCGGCGACGTCGGCACCCGTCAGCGTGTCCGGGCCGACGACGTTGATGCGCTTGAGCGGCAGCGGCTGCGCGGCATCGTGGCGGCGGACCAGTTCAATGGCGGCCACCTCCGCGATATCGCGCGCATCGACCATCGCGAGGCCCCTGGCGCCGACCGGCATCGGATACACGCCGTAGCCCAGCACCACGTCCTTGATCGTGACGTCGTTGTCGATGAAATAGGCCGGACGCAGGATGGTGGCGGCAAAGCCCATCTGCTCGATCATCCGCTCGACGCCGAATTTACCGGCGAAGTGCGGCACGTTCACATACAGGTCGCTGTGGATCACGGACAGGTAGACGACCCGCTGCACGCCCGCTTCCCGCGCCACGTTCAGCGTGACGAGCGCCTGCGTGAATTCGTCGGGGACGACGGCGTTCAGCAGGAACAGCGTCGACACGCCGTCGAATGCGCGGCGCAGGGCATCCACGTCGAGGAGGTCGCCCTGGACGACGTCGACGCCATCCGGAAATGCAGCCTTGGCGGGATTGCGGACGAGTGCGCGCACGGGGGCGCCGCGCTGCACGAGTTGGCTAACGACGTGGTGGCCGATGTTGCCCGTTGCGCCGGTGACGAGAATGGTCATGATGTGTGCTCCTGTTGGGTTGTGAAAAGTGTCGGTTGACGCTTCACAGCTTAGACATCCCGCAGATGGACCGATAGACGGTAATATTGGACATCCCGTCTCACAGGTGGAACACATGGACTTGCTCGCCCTCGCCGATTTCAATCTCGTCGCCCGCCACGGCGGCTTCGGCCGTGCCGCCCGCGAGACGGGCCGGCCGAAGGCGACGCTGTCGCGCCGCGTCGCGGAACTGGAAGCGGATCTCGGCCTGCGCCTGTTCGAACGGGGCGCTCGCCTGCTGAAGCTCACGCAGGAAGGACGCGCGCTGCACGAGCGGACCGGGGCACTCCTCGCGGAGATCGACGAGACGGCGGCGGCCCTCGCCTCGGGCGGCGACCGGCCGCGCGGCCGGCTGCGCATCAGCGCCCCGCTGCTGTTCTCGCTGACGGCGATGGGCATGCTGGCCGCAGGCTTCGCGCGGGCGTATCCCGACGTGCGGCTGGAGGTGACGACGGAAGACCGGCCCGTGGACATGGTCGAGGAAGGCTACGACCTCGTCATCCGCGTGAATCCCGATCCGGACGAGAACCTCGTCGGCCGCATCTTCCTGCGCGACCGGCTCGTCGTCGTGGCGGCACCGCATCTGGCGCGGCCGGCCGGTGGGGCACCCGTTCCCGCCGTCGTGCGGCCCGTGGGCGACCAGGCGGCGTGGCAGGTGGCGGGCCAGCCGGACATCGCGATCGACCCGGTCTTGCGCCTGTCGTCGCTCGTGATGGTGCGCGACGCGGTGCGGGCGGGCGTCGGTGCGGGCTGCTTGCCCGCGTCGGTCGTCAGCCACGATCTCGCGGCCGGGCGGCTGGTGCGCTGGGGCAACGTGGCCGGGCCCGAGATCGCGCTGTGGGCGTTGTACCCGTCGCGCAGGCTGCTGAGCGCGCGCGTGTCGGCGTTCCTCGATTATTTGAAAGCGGCGTTTCCAAAAGGGACGCCGGACGAGCTGGCGGCGTGTCTCGCGCCGTGATCAGCGCACGCGCCGCTTCGTCATGACCACGGGCCGGATCGTGCCGTCGTCGTTGAAGTAGAGGCGCTCGACGGCCAGCTCGCGATGGTTGCCGTCGGTCTCGCCCAGCGGGCGGCGGTGGTAGGCGATGTACCACTCGTCGGTGCCGGGCACGTTGACGATCGAGTGGTGGCCCGCGCCGCGCGCGATCTTGCCATCCTGCGCGAGGATCGTGCCGACGCGCTTGAACGGTCCGAACGGCGACGGGCCCATCGCATACGCGACGCGGTAGTCCGGCCCGGTCCACTCCCCTTCCGACCACATGAAGTAGTACACGCCACGGCGCTTGGCCATGAACGGGCCTTCCACGTAGTCCGGATCGGGCGTGATGTCCTTGTACGTCGTCCCGTCCGGGAACGGCACGACCCCGAGCAGGTCCGGCGCGAGTTTCACGACGTTGGCGTGCTTCCAGCCGCCGTAGACCATGTACGCCTGGCCGTCGTCGTCCTTGAACACCATCGGGTCGATCGGCTGCGCGCCGTTGTGGATCCGGCCGATCAGCGGCTTGCCGAGCGCATCCTTGAACGGACCTTCGGGCCGGTCGCCGATGGCCACGCCGATGCCGCCCAGCTGGTCGTTGCCCTTGATGTCGTTCGCGCCGAAGAACAGGTAGTACTTGCCGTCGTGCGCGATGGCCGACGGCGCCCACACGGCATACGCGGCCCAGGCCACGTGCGCGACGTCGAGCACGCGCTCGTGCCGCGTCCAGTGCACGAGGTCGCGCGACGAGAAGGCGTCGAGGAACGTCTGCTTCAGGAACGGCGCCCAGATCAGGTCCGAGCGTGCGCGCATCCGCTGCTGGTCCGGCGTGAAGGCCGTCGGCCGCGCAGGTCGTTCGTAGTCCGCGGAATACGTCGGATAGATCCAGTACGTGTCGCCGAAGAGGCGGATCTCCGGATCGGCATACCAGCCCTTGACGATCGGGTTGGCCGCCTGCGCGTTCAGCGCGACGGCGGCGGCCGCGGCCAGCAAGGCGCGCTTCATCGCGGCAACGTGAAGCGGAACGTGGGTTCGATGCCGCGCGCGTGCAGGACGCGGACGATGTCTTCCAGCGTCGCGTCCTTCAGCAGCAGGCCGTCGGCGGCGGGAGGCGGCGGCGCGGCGACGGGTGCCGCGGGGGCCTCGAGCCGCGCCAGCGCTTGCGCGAACTGGCCGGGCGCGATGCTGTCCAGGCCTTCCAGGAACGCGACCTGCCCCGCCGCGGGCGGCGCCATGTCGAGCCCGGACTCGTCCGCGAACGACGCACCCATGCCCGGATGGATGAACGCGGCCCACGTCCCCGTCGCCGCGTTCGGGCACGGCGGCAATTCGACGGGGACGCCGATCGTGTCGGCGGGCGGCAGCGTGTCCGGCCACAACCGGTCCAGGCCGGCGACGAAGCGGCGCGCGTCCGCGACCGGCACGGGCGCCGCCAGCGACAGCCACAGCATGAAGCCGCCGGTGCTCGTCACGCTCACCGCGGGGGCCGGGAAGCCGAAGTCGGCCTGCAGGCCGTTCGCGACGGTGCACAGGCGTTCCCAGTGCTGGGCATCCGCGCCGGGCGCCTTGCGGAACGGGATCGCGATGGCGCGCAGGAGGCCCGCGCCGGAGACAAGGTCCGCGTCCGGGCCGGGGCCGCGCTGCGCGGCCGGGCTGTCCGGCAGCAGGTACAGGCGGTTCAATTCGGAGAGCAGTTTTTCCATGCCCGCGATTGTGACACAGGCTCAGAAACCCATCTTGAACTTGGCCTGCAGGCCCGAGTTATTGGTCTCGCTTCCCCATTTCTTCGCGGTGTTGCCGTACTGCTCGTAGCCCGCCGTCACGGACGCCTTCTCGCTGACCTTGTAGCGCGCGCCCATGCCGACGTACGGGCCGACGTCCGTGTCCGACGCGGTATTGCGATACGTCTTGTCGTGGGCCACGCGCTCGCTGACGGCGACGCCCAGCTTGCCGTACGCGGAGAACTGGTCGTTGACGGGCACGTTCAGCCGCGCCGCCAGGTAGCTGTTGGCGCCCTTCGTGCCGAGCGCGCCATTCACCTCGTCGGGCCGGGCGTAATCGGCGAAGTGGTAGCCGCGCGTGTACAGGTTCGCGTAGCCCGTCTCGATGGCGAAGTTCGGCGACAGGTTGACGCCCGCGAACAGCTTGGGATCGGAGACGTAGACGCCGAACGCGCTCTTGTCCTGGTAGCGCAGGCCATCCGTTTCCGCCGCATTGCCCATGTACGTGCGCGGGACGGGCTGGATCTTCGCGAACGGCGGGGACAGCGTGCGCGTGGCCGACAAGTCCTTCGATGCCGCCGCGCCGTCCAGCAACTGCGCGTGCGCGCCGCCGGCGGCGAGCAGCCCGGCGGCCAATGCGAGATGGATGGTATTCATGCGTGTCCCCTTTGTCATGGAAGCCTCCGCTCAGGATAGCAGTCCGTGTTCAAAATCGCATCATCCGGCACGTAAGCGTTTGTGACTAAAAATATGCATTCCTCAAGTATGGTCGGCCAGTTTACCGCGCAACATGTCCAGCTGACGCTTGAGCGCAGCGAGATCGGACGGTTCGCACGCGGTGGCGCACAGCACGCCGTCGTAGATCGCGGCGGCTTCCTGCTCCAGCGCGCGGCCGGCGGGGCGCAGGGCCACGACGACCTGCCGTTCGTCGGCGGCGGAACGGGTCCGGCTCACCAGGCCGGCCGCCTCCAACCGCTTGAGCAGCGGCGTCAGCGTCGCCGAGTCCAGGAACAGCCGGGCGCCGATCTCGGACACCGTCTGCTCGTCCTTTTCCCACAGCACCAGCATGACGAGGTATTGCGGGTAAGTCAGGTCCAGCCTGCGCAGCAGCTTGCGGTACACCTTGTTCATCGCCAGACCGGTCGAGTACAGCGCAAAGCACAACTGGTCGTCGAGCAGCGGGGTCCGCTTGCCTTGCTTGGTCGATGTGTCGTTCGCTTCCATGGTTTGCCTATCCGATCGCGAGGCAGCCTCCACATCAGTGTAGACCTTTTACGGCCGACCAGCGCACGGCATCACGCGGCCGCTTCGTGTCCCTCGCGCGACACGACGCGGTTGCGGCCGGCGTCCTTGGCCTCGTACAGCAGCCGGCCGGCCACGTCGACCCAGGCCAGCGGATCGTTGCGCTCGGCCAGCGCCGGATGGCCCACGTACAGGCCCATGCTGAGGGTGACGCGGCCGGCCGGGTTGTCCGCGTGGCGCAGGTCCAGGGCCGCCACGGCCGCGCGGATCGTGTCGGCCACCGCGTTGGCGCCGGTGAGGTCGGTGTCGGCCAGCATGATGGCGAATTCCTCGCCACCGTAGCGCGCGGCCAGGTCGCCCGGCCGCCGCGCCCCGCTCTCGATGGCACCGGCCATCTTGCGCAGGCACTCGTCGCCGGCGGCGTGGCCGTAGCGGTCGTTGTACTGCTTGAAGTGGTCGACGTCGGCCAGGATGAGGCCGAACGGCGCCCCGCTGCGGCGCGCGCGCTCGTATTCGCGCACGAGGCGGTCTTCGAACAGGCGACGGTTGGCCAGGCCCGTCAGCGCATCGCTGTCGGCCAGGTTCTGCAGCGACGCGTTGTGGCGCCTGAGCGAGACGCCCACGCGGATCAGGTCGCGCTCGAGCCGTTCGCGGACGCGGATCTGGCGCACGAGGATCACGCCGCCGCACGCCAGCAGGAGCATGGCCGCCGCGCCCAGGATCGCCGTCTGCACCGTGGTGCGGCGCCATCCGGACAGGACCTCGTCCGTCGCCTGCCCGCTGGCGACGAACAGCGGATAGCCCGCCAGGTGCCGGTAGCTGTACAGGCGCTCGACGTTGTCGATGCGGGGCGTCGCCACCATCGAGCCGGCCTGGCCGTCGCGCTGGATCTGCTGCCAGATGGTGCCGTTGCGGATGTCCATGCCGACCTGGTCGTCGCGGAACGGCCGGCGGTAGATCAGCGTGCCGTTGTCGAACGCGAACAGGATCGTGCCGTTCTCGCCGACATCGAAACTGTCGTAGAAGCGGCCGAACCACGCCAGGTTCAGCGTGGCCAGCACCACGCCGGCAAAGCTGCCGTCGGGTGCTTCGAGGCGGCGCGACAGCGGCAGGATCCACACCCCGGTCGACCGGCTGCGCACCGGCACGCCCACGTGGGTCGCGCGCCCGTCGTGCAGCAGGTGGAACTGGAAATATTCGCGGTCGAAATTATTGCCCTGCATGGGGCGCGGCAGCGACGATGTCAGCCACTTGCCGTCCGGCCCGTACACGAACAGGCCTTGCAGTTCGCCCACGTTGCGCGTGATCGCGCGCAGCCGTCCCGTCAGGCGTGCCGTGGCGGCCTCGCCCAGGCCATCGTGCTCGACGCGCTCGACCATCTCGGTCAGCACGGCGTCGCCCAGCCGGATCGACGTCTCCGCATGCGTCGCGAGCGCCCGTGCCATGTTGGCCGTGGCGACGCGGCTGTCCTCCCGTTCGGCCTCGTAGGCATGCCAGGCGCTCCAGCCCTGCAGGCCGCCCAGCAGCAGGCAGAAACAGGCGAGCAGCCCGACGGCCAGCGCGACCAGCGGACGGCGCTGGCCGTCGAGTGCGGACAATCCCTGGCCGTCGTGGCCGGCGGCGCTGTGGTCGGCATCGTGCATGGTGCGGATTTCCCTCCGGCTCCAGCTTATCCGCGTCGGCGCCCGCCGTCCACATTCGCACGAGCGGCGCCGCTAGATTTCCACCTGCGTACCCAGCTCGATGACCCGATTCGTTGGAATGCGGTAGTAATCGGCGGCGTCGCGGGCGTTGCGCTGCATCGCGACGAACAGGTGCTCGCGCCACGGCGCCATGCCCCCGCCCGGCGTCGAGATCACGGTCTGGCGCGCGACGAAGAACGAGGTCTGCATCATGTCGAACGCCAGGCCATGCGCCGCGCACTGGTCGAGGATGCCGGGGATGTCCGGCTCGTCCTTGAAGCCGAATTTCACGTCGACCTGGTGGCAGCCGTGTCCAAGATCGGTAATGCGGATCCGGGACGCCGCATCGACGTACGGCTCGTCGCCAATGTACACGGTGAGAAACACGACGCGCTCGTGCAGCACCTTGTTGTGCAGCAGGTTGTGCAGCATCGCATGCGGGACGCCATCGCTTTCGCCGCGCAGGAAGATGGCCGTGCCGGCGACCCGCGTCGGCGGCGCGATAAACAATGATTCGAGGAAAGCGTCGAGCGGGATGGCGTGCTTCTGCAGGTTCTCGAACATCTGCGCGCGGCCGCGGCGCCACGTGAGCATCAACGTGAACAGCAGCACGCCCAGCGTCAGCGGGAACCAGCCGCCGTGCAGCAGTTTCAGCACGTTGGCCGAAAAGAACGCCGCGTCGATCACGAAGAAGAAGCCGGTCGCGCCCAGGCACAGCAGCAGATTCATGCGCCAGCGGTAGCGGATCACGAAGTAAGTGAGGATGGTGGTGGCCAGCATCGTCGCCGTGACCGCGATGCCGTAGGCGGACGCCAGCGCGTCGGACGAGCCGAACCCGACGACGGCCAGCAGCACGGCGATCAGCTGCAGCCAGTTGATGACGGGGAGATAAACCTGGCCGATCTCGCGCTCCGACGTGTGCACGGTGCGCATGCGCGGCAGGAAGCCGAGCGCGATCGCTTCCTTCGTCATCGAGAACGTGCCGGAGATCGTCGCCTGCGACGCGATGACGGTGGCGATCGTGGACAGCACGACGAGCGGATAGACGCTCCAGCTGCCCAACTGCTGGTAGAACGGGTTGGCGATCGCGTCCGGCCGCGCCAGCAGCAGCCCGCCCTGCCCGAGATAGTTCAGCGCGAGGGCCGGAAAGGCGACGGCGAACCACGCGAGGCGGATCGGTTTGCGGCCGAAATGGCCCATGTCGGCATACAGCGCCTCGGCACCCGTGAAGGCCAGCACGATCGCGCCCAGGGCCAGGAAGCCGAGGCTGCGGTTATCGAGGAAGAAGCGCACCGCATGCCACGGATTGAGCGCGACGAGGATGCCCGGACTGCGCACGATGTTCAGCACGCCCATCGCCGCCAGCGCCGCGAACCACACCAGCATGACGGGGCCGAACCAGCGGCCGATGCCCGCGGTGCCGTGGCGCTGCGCCGCGTACAGGCAGATCAGGACGACGATCGTCAGCGGCACGACCCAGGCCTGCAGCGCCGGGGTCGCGACTTCGAGACCCTCGATGGCGGACAGCACCGAGATCGCGGGCGTGATCACGCTGTCGCCGTAGAACAGCGACGCGCCGAACACCCCGATCAGCAGCAGCCCGAGGTGCATCCGCCTGCGGTCGCCGACGGCGCCCAGCGCGAGCGCCAGCAGGGCCATGATGCCGCCCTCGCCGCGGTTGTCGGCGCGCAGCACGAGCGTCACGTACTTGAACGAGACGATGACGGACAGGCCCCAGAAGATCAGCGACACGACGCCGACCAGGTTGGCGGGCGTGAGCGGCAGGCCGTGCGCGGGGTCGAAGACGGTCTTCAGCGAATACAACGGGCTCGTGCCGATGTCGCCGTACACGATGCCGATGGCGGCCAGCGCGAGGCCGGCGATGTTCTTGTTGTTCTTGTGCTTGTCCAAACGGTTTCTCCGGCAATGTTCGTGGACCGTATCGTACTGGCGCCGGCGTAAAGATTTTGTAAAAACGGGACCGCCCGGCGCGCATAAACGAAGCCTTTATCCGGGGCGGGCGTCTTTTTAGAAAATTTTTACGTGATGCTTTCTACACTGCTTCCATCGCAATCAATGCTGCAAGGAGACCACGTGATCGTCACGATCGTCCACGCCGCCCTGCCTGCCGCCGACGCCCGCCTGGCCGCGGACCTCGCCCTCCAGCGCGCACGCCACGGCCGCAAGGTCGTGCTGCTGGCCACCCGCACCCTGCGCGGCGCCAGCCTGTCGGAGCAACTGGAACGGATGCCGGCGCGCCACGACGACATCGTCGTCGCTACCTGCGGCGACGATCCCGCATGCCGCAGCGCGCTGGTCGCCGCCCAGGTCGCGCTCGTCCCGCTGGCGCCGGAACAGGCCGACGTCGATACCCGCTACGGCCGAATCGCCGGCCGCAACCACGCCCGCATGTTCAATCCCGGCCTGCGCGTGCTGTTCGTGACGGTGGGCGGCGCGACCGATCCGGCGCCGCAGGCGCAGTGCGCCATGCGCGCCTACGCGGCACAGGTGATGTCGGCCGGGATCGCCGACACCGTATTGCACCTGCCCGATTTCCGCAGCGCCGCCGAGATGGCGGCGTTGTACGAGGAGGTCTACCTGGCTCCTCACGCGTCGCCGCAGCCCCGGCGACGCACACCGTTCGCCTCCGCCCACCCGGCGGACGGACGGCTTTTACAAAAACAAGGAACGAACCGACCATGAGAAACACCGTCTTCATCCCCGCCCTCCTCGTTGCGCTGGCAGCGCCGCTGCATGCACAGGAAACGCCGCCGGCCGACAGCGTCACGTTCAACGCGGCGCTCGCGTCCGACTACCGCTACCGCGGCATCTCGCAGACCCGGCTGCAGCCCGCGCTGCAGGGCGGCGCCGACTGGACCCACAGCCCGACCGGCCTGTACGCCGGCACGTGGCTGTCCACCATCAAGTGGACGAAGGACGCGGGCGGCGGCGGCGACATCGAGTCGGACCTGTATGCCGGCAAGCGCGGCCAGTTGAGCGCCGACGTGACCTACGACGTCGGCGTGCTGGGCTACGTCTATCCGGCCAATGGTCTGAAGGACGTGCCCGGCTCGGCCGACGCGAACACGGCGGAAGTCTACGGCCAGCTGGGCTACGGCCCCACGTACGTGAAGTATTCGGCGGCGCTGACCAACCTGTTCGGCTTCACGGACAGCCGCCACAGCCGCTACCTGGACGCCGGTGCCAACATCGACCTGGGCAACGCCTTCACGCTGAACCTGCACGCCGGCCGCCAGGACGTACGCCACCACGACGCCGCCAGCTACACCGACTACAAGATCGGCGTGACGAAGGATCTCGGTTTCGCGAGCGTGGCGGCGGCCTTCGTCGGCACGAATGCCGACGAGACCGCGTACGCGTCGTCCGCCAACGGCAAGTTCCTCGGCCGGAAGGCGCTCGTCGTCACCGTCGGCAAGACATTCTGATCAACCGTAACGAGGGAACCATGGATATCGTCTTCATCGGCGCCATCGCCCTGTTCGCCGCCCTGATCGCGGGCATGGCGCACGGCTGCGCCAGACTGGGAGAACGCAAATGACATTGTTTTACCTGATCGGCGTGCTCGCATCGGGCGCGCTTCTCGCATACCTGCTGTACGCCATGTTCTGCGCGGAGGATTTGTGATGGATACGCAATCGCTGGCGCTGCTCGCCCTGTTCTTCGCGATCCTGCTGGCCCTGTCGTGGCCGCTCGGCATCCTGTTCGCACGCGTGGCCGAAGGCGGCCGCGTGCGCGGCTTCGGCTGGCTGTATCGCATCGAGGCCGGCCTGTATCGCGCGGCCGGCGTCGACGCGGCCACGGGCATGCACTGGAAAACCTATGCGCTGTCCCTGCTCGCGTTCAACGCGCTCGGCACGCTGGTCGTCTACCTGCTGCAGCGGGTCCAGGCCTGGCTGCCCTTCAATCCCCAGAGCCTCGCCAACGTCGCCCCCGATTCGGCGTTCAACACCGCCGTCAGCTTCGTCAGCAACACCAACTGGCAGGGCTACGGCGGCGAGCAGACGATGAGCTACCTCACGCAGATGCTCGCCCTCACGTGCCAGAACTTTTTCTCGGCCGCCACCGGCATCGCCGTCGTGTTCGCGCTGATCCGCGGCTTCTCGTCGAAGTCGGCGCGCGCCATCGGCAACTTCTGGGTCGACCTCGTCCGTACCACCCTGTACGTGCTGCTGCCGCTGTCGCTCGTGTTCGCCGTGTTCCTGACCGGCCAGGGCGTGATCCAGAATTTCTCGGGCTACCAGGAGGTGCAACTGCTCGAACCGCTCACGTACACGCAGCCGAAGACGGACGCGGACGGCCAGCCCGTGCTGGACGCCCAGGGCCAGCCGGTCACCGAGGCCGTGACCACGACGACGCAGACGATCGCGATGGGCCCGGTCGCCTCGCAGGAAGCGATCAAGATGCTGGGCACGAACGGTGGTGGCTTCTTCAACGCGAACTCCGCGCACCCGTACGAAAACCCGACCCCGCTGTCGAACCTGTTCCAGATGGTGTCGATCTTCCTGATCCCCGCCGGCCTGTGCTTCGCGTTCGGCCGCCTCGTCGGCGACAGCCGCCAGGGCTGGGCGATCCTCGCCGCGATGACGGTGCTGTTCGTCGTGATGGCGGCCGGCGTGATGACGGCCGAGCACCAGGCGCATCCCGGGTTCGCGGCGCTGGGCATCGAGGGCGGCAACATGGAAGGCAAGGAAACCCGCTTCGGCATCGACGCCTCCGCGCTGTTCGCCGCGGTCACCACGGCCGCCTCGTGCGGCGCGGTCAACTCGATGCACGATTCGTTCACGCCGCTGGGCGGCGCGGTGCCGCTGCTCCTGATGCAGTTCGGCGAAGTGGTCTTCGGCGGCGTCGGCTCCGGCCTGTACGGCATGCTGGTCTTCGCGATCATGGCCGTGTTCATCGCCGGCCTGATGATCGGCCGCACGCCCGAATACCTCGGCAAGAAGATCCAGGCCTACGAGATGAAGATGACGTCGGTCGCCATCCTCGTCACGCCCGTGCTGGTGCTGGCCGGTACCGCGATCGCCGTGCTGGCGGCCGCGGGCAGGGTTGGCGTCGCCAACCCCGGCGCGCACGGCTTCTCGGAAATCCTGTACGCGTTCAGCTCCGCCGCCAACAACAACGGCAGCGCGTTCGCGGGCCTGTCCGCCAACACCCCGTTCTACAACTGGATGCTGGCGTTCGCGATGTGGTTCGGGCGCTTCGCCGTGATCGTTCCCGTGCTGGCGATCGCCGGTTCGCTCGCGGCCAAGCAGCGCCTGCAGACGACCGCCGGCAGCATGCCCACGCACGGCCCGATGTTCGTCGGCCTGCTGGTCGGCGTGGTCGTGCTGGTCGGCGTCCTCAACTACGTGCCGGCGCTGGCACTCGGCCCCGTCGTCGAACACCTGCAGCTGTTTGCCAAATAACCTGGAGTCGCCATGAACCAACTGAAATCCCCGGTGACGGCCCCCCTGGCCGCGCCGGCCGCCGCGGCGCCGGGCCAGCGCCTGTCGTTGCTCGACACGAAGCTGGCCGGCCCCGCCCTCGTCGACGCCTTCAAGAAGCTCGGCGTGCGCACCCAGCTGCGCAGCCCCGTCATGTTCGTCGTGTACGTCGGCAGCATCATCACGACCCTGCTGTACGTGCAGGCCCTGTTCGGCACAGGCGAAGCGCCGTCCGGCTTCATCCTCGCCTGCGCCGTGTGGCTGTGGTTCACGGTGCTGTTCGCGAACTTCGCGGAAGCGCTGGCCGAAGGCCGCAGCAAGGCCCAGGCGGCCTCGCTGCGCGGCCTGAAGGAAGCCGTGACCGCGAAGAAGCTGGCGGTGCCGAAGCACGGCACGACGTGGCTGCCCTGCCCCGCCACCGACCTGCGCAAGGGTAACCACGTGCTGATCGAGGCGGGCGACGTCGTGCCCATCGACGGCGAGGTCGTCGACGGGGTCGCGTCCGTGGACGAAAGCGCGATCACGGGCGAATCCGCGCCGGTGATCCGCGAATCCGGCGGCGATTTCTCGGCCGTCACGGGCGGCACGCGCGTGCTGTCCGACTGGCTCGTCGTGAAGGTGACGGCGAACCCGGGCGAGACCTTCCTCGACCGCATGATCGCGATGGTCGAAGGCGCGAAGCGCAAGAAAACGCCCAACGAGATCGCGCTGACGATCCTGCTGGTGGCGCTCACCATCGTGTTCCTCGTCGTGACGGTGACCCTGCTGCCGTTCTCGCTGTACGCGGTCGACGTCGCCAAGTCCGGCACGCCGGTCACGATCACCGTGCTGATCGCGCTGCTCGTGTGCTTGATCCCGACGACGATCGGCGGCCTTCTCTCGGCCATCGGCGTCGCGGGCATGAGCCGGATGATGCGCGCCAACGTGGTCGCGACCTCGGGCCGCGCCGTGGAAGCGGCCGGCGACGTCGACGTCCTGCTGCTCGACAAGACCGGCACCATCACGCTGGGCAATCGCCAGGCCGCCGCCTTCCTGCCCGCCGCAGGCGTCACCGAACACCAGCTGGCCGACGTGGCCCAGCTGGCGTCGCTGTCCGACGAGACGCCGGAGGGCCGCAGCATCGTGGTGCTCGCCAAGCGCTTCGGCATCCACCAGCGCGAGCTCGAAGCCCTCCATGCCGTGTTCGTGCCGTTTTCCGCGCAGACCCGCATGAGCGGCGTCGATTGCGGCGAGCGCCGCATCCGCAAGGGCGCCTACGACGCCGTGCGCCGCCACGTCGAGTCGCTCGGCGCGACGTTCCCGGCCGACGTCGTGCGCCTCGCGGAAGACGCCGCGCGCCGCGGCAGCACCCCGCTCGTCGTGGCCGAGGATGGCCGGGTGCTGGGCGTCGTGGAGCTGAAGGACATCGTCAAGGGCGGCATCAAGGAACGCTTCGCCGAACTGCGCCGCATGGGCATCAAGACCGTGATGATCACGGGCGACAACAAGCTGACGGCGGCGGCCATCGCCGCCGAGGCCGGGGTCGACGATTTCCTCGCCGAGGCCACGCCGGAAGACAAGCTGAAGCTGATCCGGCAATACCAGGCCGACGGCCGCATGGTCGCGATGACGGGCGACGGCACCAACGACGCCCCCGCGCTCGCGCAAGCCGACGTGGCCGTGGCGATGAACTCCGGCACGCAGGCGGCCAAGGAAGCGGGCAACATGGTGGACCTCGACTCGAACCCGACCAAGCTGCTGGAGATCGTCGAGATCGGCAAGCAGATGCTCATGACGCGCGGCGCGCTGACCACGTTCTCGATCGCGAACGACGTGGCCAAGTATTTCGCGATCATCCCCGCCGCCTTCGTCGGCACCTATCCGCAGCTGCGCGCGCTCGACGTGATGCATCTCGCGAGCCCGTCGTCGGCGATCATGTCCGCGCTGATCTTCAACGCGCTGATCATCGTGTTCCTGATCCCGCTCGCGCTGCGCGGCGTGCGCTTCCGCGCGATCGGCGCCACCGCCCTGCTGCGCCGCAACCTCCTCGTCTACGGCCTGGGCGGCATCGTCCTGCCGTTCATCGGCATCAAGCTGATCGACCTGCTGCTCGCGGCGCTGAACCTCGCCTGACCCTGGAGACCACCATGACATCACTGTTTCGTCCCACGTTCGTCCTGTTCGGCGCCCTGACCCTGCTGTGCGGCGTGCTGTACCCTGCCGCCGTCACCGGCGTCGGCCGCGTCGCCTTCGCGCACCAGGCCGGCGGCAGCCTGATCGAAGCGAACGGCAAGACCGTCGGCTCGACCCTGATCGGCCAGCCGTTCTCCTCGCCCGGCCACTTCTGGGGCCGTCCGTCCGCGACCGCGCCGATGGCCGACAACGCGGCCGGCTCGGGCGGCTCCAACCAGGGGCCGACCAATCCCGAGCTGCTCGACGCCGTCAAGGCGCGGGTCGACGCGCTCAAGGCGCTCGACCCCGGCAACGACGCGCCGATCCCCGTCGACCTCGTCACCGCGTCCGCCAGCGGCCTCGATCCCGAGATCAGCGTGGCGGCCGCCGAGTACCAGGCCGCGCGCGTCGCCGCGGCGCGCAAGCTGCCCGTGGCGCAGGTGCGCGCGCTGATCGAGCGCTACCGCCGGGACCCGGCCCTGGGCTTCCTCGGCGAGGCGCGCGTGAACGTGCTGGCGCTGAATCTCGCCCTGGACGGCAAGGCGCCATGAGGACGAACGCATGAGCGTGCCCGGCGACGAGGTACGGCGCGATCCGGACGCGCTGCTGGCCCGCGTGCAGGAAGAAGAACGGCGCGCCGCGCGCGGCCGGCTGCGCATCTACTTCGGCGCGTCGGCCGGTGTCGGCAAGACGTACGCGATGCTGTCGGCCGCGCGCCAGCTCGCGGCCGCGCGCACGGTGCTGGTCGGCGTCGTCGAGACCCACGGCCGCGCCGAAACGGAAACGCTGCTGGACGGATTGCAGGTCCTGCCTCGCCGCCAGATCGCCTACCGCGGCAAGGTTCTGTCCGAGTTCGACATCGACGCGGCGCTGGAACGGCGCCCGGAACTGGTGCTCGTCGACGAGCTGGCGCATTCGAACGTCCCGGGATCGCGCCACCCGAAACGCTGGCAGGACATCGACGAGCTGCTGGCCGCCGGCATCGACGTGTTCACGACGGTGAACGTGCAGCACCTGGAGAGCCTGAACGACGTGGTCGGCGGCATCACCGGCGTGCGCGTCGGCGAGACGGTGCCGGACTCCGTGTTCGATGCGGCCGACGAGGTCGTGCTGGTCGACCTGCCCGCCGACGAGCTGCTGGCGCGGCTGAAACTCGGCAAGGTGTACCAGCCGGTGCAGGCCGAGCGGGCCGGCCGCAACTTCTTCCGCAAGGGGAACCTCATCGCCCTGCGCGAGCTGGCGCTGCGACGCACGGCGGAACGCATCGGCGACGACGTGCGCGCGTACCGGGTCGAGCAATCGATCGACACCGTGTGGCGCACCGGGACGACGTTCCTCGCCTGCGTCGGTCCCGGTCCCGGCGCGGAAGGCGTCGTGCGCAGCGCGGCGCGCCTCGCGGCCCAGCTGGGTGCGGACTGGCACGCCGTCTATGTCGAGACGCCGGCCCTGCAGCGCCTCGACGCGGGCCGGCGCGCGCGCACCCTGGACGCCCTGAAGCTGGCGCGCGACCTCGGCGCCGTCACCGCCGTGCTGTCCGGCGACAGCGTGGAATCGGCCGCGGCCGACTACGCGCGCAGCCACAACCTGGGGCGTATCGCGCTGGGCCGCGGCGACCCGCGCTGGCCGTGGCAGGCGACGCGCGCCCGGCGTATCGCGCGCCTCGCGCCGGACGTCGAACTGCTGGAAGTGGCCATGCCGCCGGCCTCCGCCGCACCGCCCATGCCGGCCGCGCGGCGCACGACCACCCACATGGACATCGCCGCACACGGCGTGGCGGTGCTGTCGAGCGTCGGCATGGCGCTGGCGCTGACGCCCACCGTCGGCCACCTGGACCTCGCCAACATCGCCATGCTGTTCCTGCTGGTCGTGCTGATGGTGGCGGTGCGCCTGGGCCGCGGTCCGTCCGTCACCGCGACCTGCATCAGCGTCGCGTGCTTCGACTTCTTCTTCGTCCCGCCGCGCTTCACGTTCGCGATCTCGGACGTCCAGTACCTGGTGGCGTTCGGCGTCATGCTGGCGGTCGGCCTGATCACGGGCCACCTTACGGCCGGCCTGCGCTTCCAGGCGCACGTGGCGGCGCGCCGCGAGAGCCGCACGCGCGCGCTGTACGAATTCGCCCGGGCCCTGTCGGGCGTGCTCCAGACGGACCAGATCCAGGAAGCGACGCGCGACGCGATCGGTCGCACGTTCGGCGCGCGCACCGTCCTGCTGGTGCCGGACGCCGCGGGGCGCGTGGCCGTGGCCGGCGGCGACGCCATCGCCGCGCTCGACACCGGCATCGCGCAATGGGCGTTCGACCAAGGCGCCAGCGCCGGGATGGGCACCGACACCCTGCCCGGCAGCCCCGTCTTCTACCTGCCGCTCGTGGCGCCGATGCGCACGCGCGGCGTGCTGGCGATCGAGGCCGCGACGCCGCACTGGCTCACGGCGCCGGAACAACGCCAGCAGCTCGACACGTTCGCGGCGCTGGCCGCCATCGCGCTGGAACGGGTGCACTACATCGAGGTGGCGCAGGACGCCCTGGTGCGCATCGAATCGGAACGGCTGCGCAACTCCCTGCTCGCGGCGCTGTCGCACGACCTGCGCACACCGCTCACGTCGCTGATGGCGCAGGCCGAGGCGCTGGCGGGCTCCACGCCGCCGCTGGCCGCGAGGCAGCGCGCGATGGCCGACGCGCTGCGCGAGGAAACGGTGCGCATGGGCCGCCTCGTGACGAACCTGCTCGACATGGCCCGCATCGAGAGCGGCGACGTCAAGCTCAGGCTCCAGTGGCAGCCGGTCGAGGAGGTCATCGGCAGCGCCCTGGCGGCCAGCCGCGCCGCGCTGGCCGGCCACGTGGTCGCGACCCGGGTACCGGCGGACCTGCCGCTCGTGCAGTACGACGCGGTGCTGGTCGAACGGGTGCTGTCCAACCTGCTGGAAAACGCGGGCAAGTACACGCCGCCCGGCAGCACGGTGACCGTCGCCGCGGAGCAGCACGGACAGTGGCTGAACGTCGCCGTGACGGACGACGGGCCGGGCCTGCCGCCCGGCCAGGAAGAAGCCGTGTTCGAGAAATTCACGCGCGGCGAACGGGAATCGGCCAAGCCCGGCGTGGGCCTCGGGCTCGCCATCTGCCGCGCGATCGTGGGCGCGCACGGCGGCACCATCCGCGCGGCCAACCGCCCGGGCGGCGGCGCCGCGTTCACGTTCACGCTGCCCCTGGGCACGCCGCCGGCGCCGCCGCCGGACGACATGGAGAACGACGATGAGTGATTTCACCGGTACCGCACTGCTCGTGGAAGACGAGCCCCACATCCGCCGCTTCGTACGCGCCGCGCTGGAACGGGAAGGATGGCAGGTCCACGAGGCGGCGACGCTCGATCGCGGCCTGACGGAGGCGGGCACGCGCAAGCCGGATGTCGTCATCCTCGACCTCGGCCTGCCCGACGGCGACGGCGCCGACTTCATCGCCGACCTGCGCACATGGTCCGCCGTGCCGGTGATCGTGCTGTCCGCGCGCGTCGACGAGGAAGAAAAAATCCGCGCGCTCGACCGCGGCGCGGACGACTACCTGACGAAACCGTTCGGCGTGGGCGAACTGCTGGCGCGCGTGCGCGCCTCCCAGCGGCGCCAGCGCGGCCCGGCGACGGGCGGCGACGGCAAGGTGCGCTTCGGCGACGTCGTCGTGGACGTGCACAACCGCCAGGTGACGAAAGGCGGCGCCACCGTGCGGCTCACGCCGACGGAGCACCGGCTGCTGGCGGTGCTCGTCGCGAACGCGGGCAAGGTGATGAGCACGCCGCAGCTCCTGCGCGGCGTGTGGGGACCGAACCAGTCCGACCAGGCGCACTACCTGCGCATCTACATGGGCCACCTGCGCCACAAGCTGGAAGACAATCCCGCCCAGCCCCGCTACCTGGTCACCGAGACAGGTGTCGGCTACCGCTTCCAGCTGCCGTAGTCTCGTCGACGACGAGCACGGACGCCGTATCGCGCCCCGCGTGCTTCGAGCGGTACAACCCGTCGTCCGCCGCATGGGCCAGCGCGACCTGCTCCGGCCGTGCGCTCCACGCGATGCCGATGCTGCTGGTGACCGCGAGCGTGTGCCCGTCCAGCAGGAACGGCGCGCGGATCGCGTCGAGCAGCTTGGCCGCGATGCGTTCGCATTCCAGCGGCGAGCCGACCTGCTCCAGCACGATGACGAATTCGTCGCCGGCCAGGCGCGCCACCGTGTCGGTGGCGCGCACCGTGGCGCCGAGGCGGCGCGCGAACTCGCGCAGCACGGCGTCGCCCACCGCGTGGCCGAGGCTGTCGTTGATCTGCTTGAAGTGGTCGAGATCGAGGTAGGCCAGCGCCAGCGGCGTGGCGCCGCGGCGCGCGCGCGCGATGGCCTGCGCGAAGCGCTCCTCGTAGCTGCGCCGGTTCGGCAGGCCGGTCAGGTGGTCGGAATGGGCGAGCGCGTGCAGCTGGCGCTCGTATTCGCGCGCGGAGGTCGCATCGGTCGACAGCACGTAGATGCCCTGCACGATGCCGTCGCGGATGTGCGGCAGATAGGTCGAGCTGATCACGCGCGTGCGGCCGCGGCGCCGTTCCTCGATCTCCAGGTGCGACGCGTGCCCGGCCAGGCAGCGCTCCAGCGCTTCGCGGCGCGGCGCGTAGAACCCGTCGCCCATCGCGTCGAGCACCGTCCTGCCGATCATGTCGGCGGTCTTCACGCCGAACCATTCGCGATAGCGCTCGTTGGCGAAGCGGTAGCGCAGGTCGGTGTCGACGTAGGCGATCAGCGCCGGCACGTTGTCGGCGATGGTGCGCAGCCATTCGCCGCTTTCGGCCAGGCGTGCGCGCGACGCATCCAGTTCCGTCACGTCCTTCATCGCGACGACGGCGCCCAGCGGCTCGCCGGTGCTGCCGTGCAGCGCGCGGCCGCTCGCGAGCAGGCGGCGCGGCGGCTCACCCGCCACGTGGATCGTCATGCCGGCGTCCATCACGCGCTCGCCGCGCAGCGCGCGCACCAGCGGGATGTCGTCCGGCGCCAGCGGCGTGAGGCCGTCCTCGCCGTACAAATCGTAGTGCGCGGGCCAGGCGGCCTGTGGCAAGGCGCTGTCCGCGTCGAGGCCGTGGAAGGCACGCGCGGCGCGGTTGAACAGCATCAGGTGGCCGTCGGCGTCGCACGCGACCACGCCCACGTCCACCGTTTCCAGCACGGCGTCCAGCAATTCCTGCTTCTGGCGCAGGGCCTGCTCGGCCGCCTCGCGCAGGCGCATCGTCAGTTCGAGGGCGGCGTTCTTGTCCTGCAGTTCGCGCGTGCGGTTGGCGACCAGCACGTCGCGGTTCAATTCGTCCTGCACCAGTTGCGCGAGGTCGCGCAGCATGCGCCGCTCGGCGTCGCCGAACGTGCGGGGACGCCTGTCGATGATGCACAGGGTGCCGAGCGGCTGGCCGTCCACGCTGTGCAGCGGCTGGCCGGCATAGAAGCGGATGCGGGGCGTGCCCGTCACGTGCGGGTGCGCGGCGAACCGCTCGTCGAGGAGCGTGTCCGAGACGACCAGCATGTCGTCCAGGGCGACGGTGTGGCTGCAGAAGGCGAGCGAGCGCGGCGTTTCGCAGTAGTCGAGGCCCGCCTGCGACTTGAACCACTGGCGCTCGCGGTCGACGAGCGACACGAGGGCGATCGGGACGTCGAACGCGGCGGTGGCGAGGCGGGTGAACCGGTCGAACCGGTCTTCGCGGGGCGTGTCGAGCAACCCCAGCGCGTGAAGGGCCTGGAGGCGTGCTTCTTCAGCGAGATCTTGTTGACTGAGCATGGGCATCCTTGATCGGCGAAGCACGCAGCCTGTGCAGCAAATTCTATCCGATTATCACCAATCTGTGCGGTAGAGCCACATCCGTTGCATCCCGGGTACACCCCGTGCCGTTGTAAAACTTTGAAAACATTCTACTTCGAAATAATTGATGAGAATTCACCTTTTATGCAAAATCCATGCGGACTGCTGCACAAATGACACACCGCATTGCCAGATGATCGCACGGTGTGGGAGCGAACCGGGCGGCGGCATCGTCGTCGCGAAGTGCCTGTCGGAAAGTAAAGATTTTCCATCCGGAATTTGAATCGTCGCATCGGCAACACGGGGCAAACGAAATCTCTCGAAAACTCATCTTTCGCTTGCCCAGCGAAACAATCTGACCCTATTCTTCCCGTTCGCGGTTCACCCGCGGAGAGTCTGCCCGGAATGACAACGGACGAGAAGACATGACGCATAACGACACGGGCAATGTCGAGGTGACCCTCGACGAAGTCTTGATCACGCACGAACTGGCACGCCGCCCGGCGCGTGCACCCGATCACCGCGCGCAGAGCCGCGCCCTCACGCTGCTCGGCCAGGAGCTCGTGACCCATCCGCGCGGCGTCCTGCAGCGCCTTGCCGAACTCGCGCTGCAGCTGTGCCGCGCCGGCACCGCCGGCGTCAGCATTCTCGAACATGGCGCGAAGGGCGACGTGTTCCGCTGGCACGCGATGGCCGGCGTGTATGCGAACGCGGTGGGCAGCGCAGTGCCGCGCGGGGACAGCCCGTGCGGCGCCGTCATCGAACGCAATACGACCTTGCTGTTCGACGGGCCGGGGCGCCGCTTCGCCTCGCTGCGCTGCGACGGCCCGCCGCTGCTCGAATGCCTGCTCGTCCCCTGGGCGATCGACGACCAGCCGATCGGCACGGTCTGGATCCTCTCCCACGATCCCGAGCGGCAGTTCGATGCCGAGGATGCGCGCCTGCTGGCGGAACTGTCGTCCTTTGCCGCCGCGGCGCACCAGGTCGTGAAGGCGCTGGACGAGGCGCAGGCGGCAAGCCATGTCGAGCGCGGTCTCGCGACGCTGCGCCACCATGTCGAAACGCGTGCCGGGGGCACCGCCGAAGCCGCGCTGCTGGCCAGTCCCGCCATCCTGCGGCCGCTGCTCGAACTCCACGTGGCGCCGCCCGGCCAGGGCGACCTGCCCGCGGCATTGGCCCCGGTGCTGAACCGCGCCTGCGCATTGGCGGGGGCCGCCTACGGCCGCATCGAACTGGCCGCCGGCGCGGATGCGGGGCGCGCCATCGTGGCCCAGCGCACGCACGGCGCCGCCGCCGGCTACCGCAACGACGTCGTCCCCATAGCGCGCGCCGCCGCGACGGATGCGCCGTATGCCCTGCCCCTGACGGCCCACGACGGCACCGCGCTGGGCACCTTGCGCCTCGCGCTCGTGCGGCCGCCCGCGGCGGACGGCACGGGCCTGCTCGACCTGCTCGTGCGCACGGCGGCCGGCGCCATCGAACGCCACCGCAGCCATGCGGCAAGGCGTGACGACGAGCGGCGCCACGCCTTCCTGCTGCGCCTGAACGATGCCCTGCGCCCGTTGGCCGACCCGCGCCGCATCCAGGAAGAAGCCGCGCGCGTGCTGCGCGCCCACCTCGGCG
The DNA here is from genome assembly GCF_047302885.1 of Massilia sp. CT11-137. Lineage (NCBI taxonomy): Bacteria > Pseudomonadati > Pseudomonadota > Betaproteobacteria > Burkholderiales > Oxalobacteraceae > Massilia > Massilia sp. CT11-137. The sequence continues at coordinate 1,275,654 of NZ_JBKYMP010000002.1, read as the reverse complement.
TCGACCGGATCGGCTATGCGGCCGATTGCGGCGACGGCGAGCACGTGATCGTCACCCATGCGGACGGCACGCGCGCGTCCGCGTTCGGCAGCAAGATGCGCTACGCCGACTTCGGTCCCGGCCTGCTGGCCGCGCTGCGCAAGGGCCGGCCGGTCGTGCGGCCGGATATCCTGTCCGATCCCGAGCTCGACGCGGCCGCACGCGAGGCGCATGCCTTGCTCGGCGCCCTCTCCGTGGCCGACGTGCCGCTGGTGAAGGAAGGCCGCCTCGTCGCCATCCTGTTCGCGCACCACGGCAGCGCGCGCGCGTGGAACGCCGCCGACCTGGCCGTCATGCAGGAGACGGCCGAGCGCACCTGGGCCGCCGTCGAACGCGCGCAGGCGCAGGCCGAGCGCGAGGCCGCGCACGCGGAACTGATGCGCCAGTCGCGCTTCGTCGCGACGACGATGGATGCGCTGCCCGACTTCGTCTACGCGTTCGACCGCGCGCACCGCTTCGTCTACGTCAACCGCGCGATGGAAGAACTGTACGGCATGGAAGCCGGCGCGCTCGTGGGCCGCAGCTTCGCCGACCTGGACTTCCCGTCCGACCTGGCCGCGCGCCTGGACGGCCACCTCGACACCATCTTCCGCACCGGCGTCACCATCCAGGACGAGGTGTATTTCACGAGCCCGGCCGGCACGAGCGCCTATTTCCAGTTCCGCTGGGGGCCCGTGCTGGCCGAGGACGGATCGGTCGAGCAGGTCGTGGGCGTATCGCGCGACACGACCGGCCGGCGCATGCTGGAAGCGCGCCTGCGCGAGAGCGAGGAACGGGCGGCCTTCCTGCTGCGCCTGTCCGACGCGATGCGCTCGCTGGACGATGCCGACGCGATCGAGGCGACGGCCACGCGCATGGTGGCCGCGCACCTGGAGGCAAGCCGCGTGCTGATCGGCGAACTCGAGGAAGGCCGCGTCCACATCCGGCGCGACCACGTGGACGGTGTCGCGTCGCTGGCCGGCACGTATCCGATGCCCGCGCTGGGTGCGCGGGCGCTCGCCGCGTTCGAGCGGGGCGAGCCCTTCGTCGTCGAGGACACCGCGCGCGACCCGCATACGGACAGCGCCACGCGCGCCGGCTGGATCAGCGTCGGCATTGCTTCCCACGTCGGCGTCGGGCTGTATTCCGGCGGGCGCATCGCCGGCGTGTTCTGCGTGCACCACGCGGCGCCGCGGCACTGGAACGCGGCCGAAGTGAACCTCGTGCGCGAAGCGGCCGAACGCACGTGGGCCGCGATCGAGCGCGTGCGCGCCGAGCAGGCGCTGAAGGACGCGGACCGGCGCAAGGACGAGTTCCTCGCCACGCTGGCGCACGAGTTGCGCAATCCGCTCGCACCGATCAGCAACGCGATCCAGCTGATGCGCCGCGCCGACAGCCGCGATGCCGCCGATCGTCTCACGGGCATCGTCGAGCGCCAGGTACGGCAGATCGTCAAGCTCGTCGACGACCTGATGGAGATCGCGCGCATCTCGCGCGGCAAGATCGAACTGGACCGGCGCGCGCTGGCGCTGGCCGACATCGTGCGCGACGCCGTCGAAGCGAGCCGGCCGCAGGCCGAACGCGCCGGCCACGTCCTCGACGTGACGGAGCCGGACGCGTCCCTCGTCGTGCACGGCGACGCGGTGCGCCTCACGCAGGTGCTCACGAATCTGATCAACAACGCCGCCAAGTACACCGGCGCGGGCGGCCGCATCGAATTGCTCGCCCGGCGCGAAGGCAGCGCCGTCGCGCTGCGGGTGCGCGACAACGGCCGCGGCATCCCGGCCGCGCAGCTGCCGCACGTGTTCGACATGTTCGCGCAGCCGCACCTGGGCGACCGGGGCGGCGGCGACGGCCTGGGCATCGGCCTCGCCATCGTGCGCAAGCTCGTCGAGATGCACGACGGGACCGTGGAAGCCCACAGCGCGGGCCCGGGCTGCGGCAGCGAATTCGTCGTGCGGCTGCCCCTGCTGCACGACACGGCGCCGGACGGCGAAGCGGGGACGACGTGTGCGGCGCTGGCCGGCCACCGCGTGCTCGTCGTCGACGACAACGCCGACGCGGCCGACACGCTGGCCCAGCTGCTGGACACGCACGGGGCGCGGACGCGGGCCGTGTACGGCGGCCCGGCCGCGCTGGCGGCGCTGCCGGCGTTCGCGCCCACCGTCGTGCTGCTCGACCTGGGCATGCCGGAGATGGACGGTTTCGACGTCGCGCGCGCCATCCGCGCGGAAGGCCATGCGCACGTGCGCGTCGTCGCCCTCACGGGCTGGGGCCAGCAGGCCGACCGTGAACGCACGCGCGCGGCCGGGTTCGATCATCACATGACCAAGCCGGTCGATTTGCCGGCGCTTGCCGCGTGGCTGGGAAACGCCTGACGTCAACACATTGCGAACGTACGCGTGGGCGGAGGGCCGCCCACCCTACCTTGCTTTGCGAACGTACGCTACCTTGCCGTAGGGTGGGCACCCCGTGCCCACGCGGACTGACGTCAACACATTGCGAACGTTCGCGTGGGCGGAGGGCCGCCCACCCTTGTATTATCCTTCTGAGCAATTTGCTTACCTGAGGGGCACCTCAGGTTCTGAGCAGCTGGATGCCGAGCCCACCCTTTGGCACGAGCCAGTTTCGTAGATTTCGCACCAGCTGCTCTCCCTCGTTCGAAGATCGGACAGTATCTTTGGCCCGGCTAGCCGTGAGCCCGTATTTCGCAAGGTGGATCAGAAGAGGATATCGATGCAAGAGTGGTACCTGGGAATTGACGTTGCCAAGAAAAAGCTCGACTGCGCGCTGCGCCAACCGGACGGCAAGCACAAGCACAAGGTTTTCGACAATACGCCCAACGGATTTAAAGAGTTACAACAATGGATTTGCAGCTTTGACGTGCCCCAGCTTCACGTCTGCATGGAGGCTACCGGGGTGTACTGGGAAGCCGTCGCCGAGTATCTGGCGAACCATCGGTACGTGGTCAGTATCGTCAATCCGGTGCAGATCAAAGCGTTTGGTGCGTCGCGTCTTGTCAGGACCAAGACTGACAAGGTCGACGCGAAGTTGATCGCTGATTTCTGCAAGGAGAGTCGGCCGGAACCGTGGAAGGCCCCGTCTTTGCAAGAACAAGAGTTACGGGCCATGGTGCTGCGCCTGGACGCTCTTCAGGAGATCCGGACTCAGGAAAGTAATCGTCTCGAAGTGGCGCGTGAAGCCGTCAAGGACGGCATTACATCCCATATCGTCTGGCTTGACGAGGAAATCGCGCATCTCAGCAAGAAAATTCGCGATCACATCGACAGCGATCCCGATTTGAAGGACCGGAAAGCGCTGCTGGACAGCATTCCTGGCGTCGGTGAACGTACGATCGCATTGCTGCTGGCTTTTTCGCTCGCTCCAGGCCGGTTCGCGAACGCCCGACAGGTGACTGCCTATGCCGGGCTCGATCCGCGGCATCATGAGTCAGGCAGCAGCGTTCAAGGAAAGACACGCATCTCCAGGGTCGGTCACAATCTGATCCGGAAAGGCTTGTACATGCCGGCTATGGTCACGTTGTATCGAACGAACTGGGGAAAGCGCTTCCTCGCTCGTCTGTCCAGCGCTGGAAAAAAGCCCATGGTCATTATCGTCGCCATGATGAGAAAGCTGCTTCATGTCGCCTTCGGCGTGCTGAAGTCCGGACAAAAGTTCAATCCAGACCTGCACGCCGCTTGACCGGGATAACAGTATCTACCTTGCCGTAGGGTGGGCACCCCGTGCCCACGCGGACGCATCCGCCAATTCACTCACCAATTGGGCGTGCAGCCGGCGATCGCCGCACGCCAGCACCGTGCCGCCGTGCTGCACGTCGCCGCCATCCCATGCGGTGATGACGCCGCCCGCCCCTTCGATGATAGGCACCAGCGCCTGCACGTCCCACGGCTGCAGGCCCGCTTCGATGACGGCGTCGACGAGACCGGACGCCAGCATGCAATAGGCGTAGCAGTCGCCGCCATAGCGCAGCAGCCGCGCGCGGCTTGCGACGGCGTCGAACGCGATGCGCTGGGCGGGATCGAAAATGTCGGGCGACGTGCACATCACGTGCGCGTCCGCCAGTTGCGCGCACGGGCGCGTGTGCAGCACGTGGCCGCCGTTCCACGCGCACTGCGCCGTGCCGACGAAGCGCTCGCGCGTGAAGGGCTGGTTCATCAGGCCCAGCACCGGACGCGTGCCGTCGTTCAGCGCGATCAGCGTGCCCCACAGCGGCAGGCCGAGGAGGAACGCTTTCGTGCCGTCGATGGGATCGAGCACCCAGGTGAGGCCATCGCCGGCCTGCGCCCCTTCCTCTTCGCCGAGGATGCCGTGATGCGGATAGCGCGCGCGGATCAGCGCGCGCATCACGCGCTCGGCGCCGCGGTCGGCTGCCGTCACCGGATCGAAGCCGTGCGCGCTCTTGTTCTCGGCGCCGCTGCCGGCGCGGAAATGCGGCAGGATCGCGCCGGCGGCCGCGTCGGCCAGCTCGTTGGCGAACTGCAGGTACTCGTCGAATTCGGTGGCATCGATGGGCATCGGCTATCTCGCAGGAAGGCGGCACGGCGCCGCCTCCCGATACTACATCGAACCTGCGCCGGCTTGGGTAAATACGCATGCCTCGCCATCGTCGGGCACGAGAACCCGCCCCACCAGATCCTGCGTGTCCACCCACGCCCGCAGCTCGGCCCGCGACAGCATGCAGTGATTCACGGCTTCCAGGTGGCTCGCGACGATGGCCGCCCGCGGCGCCGCCTTCACTACGCTGGCCACGTCGTCCAGGTCCATGATGATGGGCCCCAGGCCCGGCACCTGCGCGTCGCCGCAGTTCAGCACGACGACGTCCGGATCGTACGTCTCCAGCGCCGCCGCCACGTGCACGTTCCACACCGTGTCGCCGGCGATGTACAGCGTGGGCTCGTCCGGATGGCGCAGCACGAGGCCGCTCACTTCGCCCATGCGCGCGCCGATGGCGGCCATGACGGCGTCGCTGCCGTGCTGGCCGCGGGTCTGGGCGATGCGGATGCCGTCGACCAGCGTGTCGCCTTGCGCCGACAGCGTGCGCACGTCGGTGAAGCCGTCGGCGCGGATGGCCTGCGCATCGGCGTCGTTCTGCGCGAACACGGTCAATGCGCGCGGCAGCATGCGCCGCGCGGCCTCGTCCCAGTGGTCCGCGTGCAGGTGCGTGACGAGCACGGCGTCCACGTCGAACAGGGTCGCCAGCGGCACGGGCAGGTCGACGAGCGGATAGTCTCGATGGCTGTTGGCCGTGCCGGCAAAGCCGGGGTAGGCGCCTTTGCCGGCCAGCAGCGGGTCGACGAGGAAGGTCTTGCCGGCGTACTCGATGAGCAGCGTGGCGTTGCGGATCTGGGTCACTTGCATGGTGTTTCTCCCTGGTTGTGTGACGCCATTCTCGCGGTGCGGACGCTTGCCCGACAGTGGCCCGGAGGACAATCTTCGATATAATCGGGCCATGACCCGACATGATCCCTCCACCTGGCGCGTGGGCGTCATCGCCTTCGACGGCATGACGCCCTTCCATCTGTCCGTGCCCTGCCTGGTGTTCGGCGGCCGTCCCGGCGCGGATGCGAGATCGCGTTTCGCGCTGACGGTGTGCGGCGCCGGATCGGCCTCGCCGCTGGCCACGAGCGCCGGCTTCGGCATCGTGCCGGGCCACGGCCTGGAAGCGCTGCGGGATGCCGACATCGTCGTCATGCCCGCCTGGTACGACGACTGCCGCCCCGCGCCGCCCGCGCTGCTGGACGCGCTGCGCGCGGCGCATGCGCGCGGCGCCTGCATCGTCGCGCTGTGCCTCGGCGCGTTCCCGGTGGCCGAGGCGGGCCTGCTGGACGGCCGTACGGTCGCCACGCACTGGGCCCTCGCCGCCGAGCTGGCGCGCCGCCACCCGCACGTAAAAGTCGATCCGGACGTGCTGTACGTGGACGATGGCGACGTGCTGACGTCGGCCGGCGTGGCGGCCGGCATCGACTGCTGCCTTCACTTGATGCGCCGGCTGTGCGGCGCGGATGCGGCCAACCACGTGGCGCGCATGCTCGTCGTGGCGCCGCACCGGCAAGGGGGCCAGGCCCAGTTCATCGAACGGCCGCTGCCCGCGTCGCCCAGCGACGGCCGCCTGTCCGCCGTGCTGGACTGGGTCACCCGGCACCTCGCCGAGGAGCACGGCATCGACGACCTGGCCCAGCGCGCCGCCATGAGCCGGCGTAACTTCACGCGCCACTTCCGCCAGGCGACGGGCACGTCGTTCAAGCAATGGCTGCTGGCCCAGCGGCTGGCGCACGCGCGCTGGATGCTGGAGACATCCGATGCGGCCGTCGAGGTCGTGGCGCAGGAGGCGGGCTTCGGCTCCGCGCTGTCGCTGCGCCAGCACTTCCGCACCGCGCTGCAGACGTCGCCGGCGGCGTACCGCAAGGCGTTCCGTGCCGGCGCAATCTGAACGCGTGGGCGGAGGGCCGCCCACCCTACGATTGGTCGCCGTAGGGCGGGCAGCCCGTGCCCGCCATGGTCAACGGGTCGTGCCGAGCCACGCGTGCAGCACGTCCAGGTCGACCGGCTTGGTGAGGTGAAAATCGAATCCGGCCCCGCGCGTGCGTTCGCGGTCGCTCTCCTGCCCCCACCCCGTCAGCGCGACGATGCGCACGCCGGACCAGGCGGGATCGGCGCGGATGCGGCGCGCCACGTCGAGGCCGTCCATGTCGGGCATGCCCAGGTCGAGCAGCACCGTGTGCGGGCGCAGGATCGGCAACGCGGTCAGCGCGGACGGGCCGTCGTACACGGCGCGCGCCTGGGCACCGTCCGCGTCCAGCAGCATCGCGAGCGTGTCGGCGGCGTCCTGGTTGTCGTCCACGACGAGGATGCGCTGCCCCGCCAGCGGCGCCGTGCCCGCCCCCGCGGCGGCGCCGTCGTGCGCGGCGTCGGGCGGTTCGGCCAGCGGCAGGCGCACGACGAATTCGCTGCCCAGCCCCGTCCCGGCACTCTTCGCCTCCACGGTCCCGCCATGCATCTGCACGAGGCTGCGCACCATGGCGAGACCGATCCCGAGTCCGCCCTGCCCGCGCCCGGCCGCGCGATGCGCCTGCGTGAACATGTCGAACACCGCGGGCAGGTGGCCGGCCGGGATGCCGATGCCGTTGTCGCGCACCGCGATCTCGACTTCCAGGCCGTCGCGCCGCGCCTCCAGCGTGATCCGGCCGCCCTGGTCCGTGTACTTGGCCGCGTTGTTCAGGAGGTTCGCGAGCACCTGCGTGAGGCGCACGCTGTCCGCGTTCAGCGTCAGCGCTTCGTCGGGCAGGCGCACGTCCAGCTGGTGGTGGTGCTGGTCGATCAGCGGCCGGCTCGTCTCGACGGCGCCGTGCACGACGTCGGCCAGCAGCAGCGGCTGGCGGTGCAGCTCGATCTTGTCGCGCGTGATGCGCGAGATCTCGAGCAGGTCGTCGACGAGCTTGATCATCTGGCGCACCTGGCGGCCCAGCATCTCGACGAGGCGGTCGGCGCGGCGGCGGCCGTCCGGATGGCGCAGCAAATGCACCGCGTTGCTGATCGGCGCGAGCGGGTTGCGCAGCTCGTGCGCCAGCACGGCGAGGAATTCGTCCTTGCGGCGGTCCGTTTCCTTCAGCGCCTGCTCGGCCAGCACGGCGTCCGTGATGTCGAGCGAAGCGCCGACGTGGCCCGCGTAGCTGCCGTCCGGCGCGAACAGCGGTTGCCCGTAACTGTCGAACCAGCGCCATTGGCCGTCGCGGCGGCGCACGCGGTCGACGTTGCGCCAGGGCCGGCGCGTGCGCACCGCATCCATGTAGTCGGCGATGTACGCGGGCGCGTCGTCCGGATGCACCAGTTCGTGCCAGCCCATGCCCATCACGTCCTCGAATGCCTTGCCCGTGAAATCGAGGTAGTACTGGTTGACGAACACGTTGCGGCCTGCTTCGTCGTTCTGCCAGATCAGCACGGGCACGGTATTCGCCAGCGTCCGGAAGCGCTGTTCCGACACCCGCAGCTCGTCCTCGATGCGCTTGCGCGCCGTGATGTCCTGGACGATGTTGACGGCGCCCGTGACGACGCCCGCATGGTCGCGCAGCGGCGTGATGGTGAGCAGGACGTCGATGCGGCTGCCGTCCGGCCGCTCGATCGTCAGCTCGCGGTCGACGATGGGCTGTCCCCCGGCCAGCACCTCGCGCAACGGCGCCGTGAAGTTTTCCAGCCGGTGGCCGTTGTTCGCGCATGCTTCGGGGCCCCAGCACGCGGGCGCCTCGCCGGGCGGGCCGCCGCACAACGCGTCGGCGCAGGCGTTGTGGAACACGACCGTCCCCGCCGCATCGCAGGCGACGACGCCGGCCGGGATCGCGCCGATCAGGTCGCGGTAGCGCTGCTCGCTGGCGCGCAGCGCGTCGTCGGCCTGGCGGCGCTGCGCGATCTCGTGTTCGAGCATGCGGTTGTGCTCCGCCAGCACGCGCGCGCGTTCCTCGGCCGCCTGCTCCAGTTCGCGCCGGCCCTCGGCCGTTTCATCGAGCGCGACGACGGCCTGGCAGGCGGCCGCCGCGAAGTCGGCCAGGTTGCGCAGCACGCGCGCATCCTCGGCATCGAATTCGCGATCGGGGCGATGGCTGATCACCCATACCGTGCCCACCGCGCGGCCCTGGGCCGTCAACGGCACGAGCAGGCTTTCGATCATCGGCGGGTCGAAGCCGGCCATCGCCGCGAAGCAGCGCTCGCCGTACCGCATGAGCATGGTTTGATTGCGGTCGACTACGACGCCGCATGGACTGACGTCGAAAGCGATCGTGCCGCCAGGATGGTCCGCGAACAGCCCGGCCGCCGCGTGCCAGCGGAAGTAGCGGCGCCCGTCCTGTTCCTCGAGGAGGCTGATGCCGGCCGAACCGGCGTCGCACAATTCGAGCACCAGTTCGGCGAGTGTCCGGGGGACGCCGTGCGGATCGGCGGCCAATTGGCGGGCGAGCGCAGCCATCGCGCGGTTTTCCGCCGCGTAGTCGGGCGCCCGGCGCGGACGCCGCTCCAGTTCCTTCGTGATGAGCACGTCGTCCACGCAGGACGCGGCGGCTGCGGGTGGGATCTCCATCGGCACTGTATCGCTCGTATCGACACCCCATGCTATCGAAAAGCACGCCGCCGTGGCGCGCTAATGCATTGCAGGCGCAATCAAGCTGTGCCGCGTTTCCCGCGGCTCAACACCCGTCGGTATTGGCCTTGACGGTCGGAACGCCGGTGCCGGCATACGAGTACTGCACGGAACATTGCGTGGGATTCGGCGCGCTTTCGATACGCCATCCGGCATCGCCGTTCGGGATCTTGTTGTTGCCGTAGCCATAGAACGTGTAGCCGTCGGCCTCGACTGCCGCCGCGGACAGGTAGCAGCCGTTGGCCGGCACCGTCAGGCCTTGCACCACCGAGCCGATGCCGTCGCACCACCGGTCGGGGTAGCCGCTCCAGACACGGATCTTGGTGCCGTCCATGTCGACGTTCGTCAGGTTCGCGATGGCGAGCGGCGTGCCGGCGCCGCGGATCGCGGTCAGCGACTTGACCAGCTTGATGCCCGTGTTGACGGAACCGGTCAACGCCTGGATCGACGCCTTGCGGCTGTCCCCCCCGAGGTCGGCGAATTTCGGCAACGCGACCGCGGACAGGACGCCCAGGATGACGATGACGACGATCAGTTCGATCAGCGTGAAGCCCCGGGTCCGTCCGGCGGTCGGGGCGTGAATTCCATTTTGATGTCGATACATGGCGCGAGCTCGGTAGATAAGCCGGTTACATTCTTTTCCACAAAGAATTATTTCAGTATATCAATACACTCGCCACATATCTATCATTTGGTTGGCCGACCGTTGTAACCTTGCGTCTCTACGGCTTGGCGAGGCCCATCCTGGCCAGGGTCAGCGTCTCGTCCGCCCTGCCCCAGCCGCCGTCGGCGACCTCTTCCACCAGCACCATCGAATAAGGCCGGGCCTGCTCGCCGAAATACTCGACGAACATCGCCGTCGTGCGGTGGATGATCTCTTCCTTGCGGGCCGCGTCGACGACGCCTTCGGGGAACTTGAAGTTTGCGAATGGCATGATTTTTCCTTGTCGTGAATGGCGACGGATGTCGCCGATGCACGCATTGTCGCCATTCGCGCCGATGCGATAAATGTGGAGAAATGGCGAAGTCTGTTCAACCTCGCCCAACAATCATGCTCACAGGGCCGCGTCCAGCGCCAGCCGCAGCGGTCCCGGCGTGATGCCCGTCCAGCGCTTGAACGAGCGGCGGAAATTGGCGGCATCGTGGAAGCCCAGGTAGGCCGCGGCCGCTTCATTGTCGAGGCGGCGGGCCTGGAACAGCCATAGCGCGACGTGCGTGCGCACCTGGTCCAGCTCGGCCTGGAAATGCGTGTGATGGCGCAGCAGCTGGCGCTTCAGCGTGGCCGGACTGGCGCCGAAATCGTGGGCCGTGCGCTCCAGCGTGGGCGCGGCGCGCACCCGTTCCAGCAGGTAGTCGTACAGCGCCGCCAACAGGCCTGGCGGCCGTTCGGGCTCCGCCGCGGCCGCCGCCTGCGCGAGGCCGGCCGCGATGCCGTTCCCGCGCGGCCAGGGGCGGTTGAGCCATGCCGCGTCGATCAACATGGCGTCCAGCTGGCAGTCGAAGCGCAGCGCGCTCCCCAGGTGGACGTGGTGCTGCTCGACGTGGCGCGGGGCCGCGCGGTTGAAGCAGAAGCGCCACGGCAGCCGCTCCCCGCCGAGCCAGCGGCACAGCGCGACGACGGCCGTCATGTGCATCTCGACCAGCGCCGGACGCAGCCCCGGCGCGCCGTGGCTGTCCACCCAGTACAGCAGCGCGACGTCGCCCCACGTCTCCAGGCGCGGACGCAGCAGGGGCGTGAGGCGCGCATGCCAGCGGCACAGCGTCTCGAGGAGCGCGCGCAACGTGGGCGCCTGCACGAGCGCGTGGCTGGCCGCGCCGTCGTGGCCGGGCAGCAGCTGCTGGCCCAGCATGAACGACGTGTCCGGACTCTCCAGCGCGCGCAACGTGTTCGCGAGCAGGCGCAGGAGCTGGCTCGCCGACACCAGCGCCGCCGGATCGAGCGCATCGGCCAGGCCCGTGTCGCGCAGCAGGACAGCGTCGTCCGCGTCGGCCGCGCGGCCGTATTCGAGCACGAGCGCCGGCTGCAGATAGCCCGGGATAGCCGGGTCGGCCGCCGCGCACCAGGCGATCACGCCGCGTCCATCCGGCGGCACAGGTCCGCCAGCAGGATGTCGGGCGCGCCGTCCGCCGGCGCGCAGTCGTGGCGCAGGCTCAGTGCGACGCGGCGCTCGCCCGCGTGGTGATGCATGGCCCCGACCATCGCGCACAGGTGACGCGCGGCGTCCGCGGCCGCGTCCACGGCGAGGCCCGGCATCAGCACGGCGAAGCGGTCGCCCGCGTAGCGGCACAGCAGGTCGTCGTTGCGCAGGTTCAGCAGCAGCATGTGCGCGACGGCCTGCAGCACGCGGTCGCCTTCCGCCCTGCCGTGCTCGCGGTTGATGCGGTGGAAGCCGTCGATGTCGAGCAGGACGACGGTCCCTGTCGTGCGGCGCAGCTGTTCGCGCAGGTAGTTGGCGTCGGCCAGTTGCGTGACGCGGTCGAACGGCCGGTGGCTGCGGAACAGGCGCTCGCGCTTGCGCAGGTGGTCCGTCAGCAGCGCCTGTTCGCGGCGCCAGTAGTACAGCCCCGCCGTCAGCACGAGCATCCCGAACGGCACGAGTCCTTCCAGTGCGTTGTCCCACAGCGCGTCCTTGTCGATGCGCCAGAACTCGTCCAGGCAATCGGCCCACGAACCGAGCGTGATGCACGCAAGGCCGCCGGCCAGCAGCCGCGTCACGCGCCCGGCCGGCCGGCTCGCCAGCACGATCAGGCACCACACGAGCGCCATCAGCGCGGTGCCGCCCTCGTCGACGATGTCCATCCAGTGCCAGCTCGCGAACGGTTTGGCAGTCCCGGCGGACGCATACAGCGCGGCGAATGCGGCCATTGCGCAGGCGAAGACGAGGAGCGGACGGACGAAGGCGGGCATGGCGGCGCGGTAGCGAGAATGACGGCCGAAGGTAGCGCGGGCGCATGACAGGTTGATGACAGGTGCACGGGTCTGAACGGCTCATGATGCGCAGGTCTACAGCACGCCGGGGGATGTGTGCCCGCGGGCCTGCCGGGTCAATTCGGCTCATTACCGTGTCGTACGCGCCTTGCGTGGTGTTGGACGTCACCGACCCGTCATATTCGGTGCCGAGAATGCGCCGCATTCCAACCACGTCCTGACAGAACAACAATGCGACCTCTCGATCTTCCCAAGACTTTGACAGCGCTCGGCGCGGGCCTGCTGGCCGCCGGCGGCGTCCACGCGGCCGACACCGTCGTCGTCACCGGCCAGCGCGCCAGCCTCGCGCATGCCATCGCGGCGCAGGAAAAGGCCGACAACATCGTCTCCGTCGTCAGCAGCGACGACATCGGCGGCCTGCCGGACAAGAACGCCGCCGAGGCGCTGGCCCGCCTGCCGGGCGTCGCGGTGCAGCGCGACCAGGGCGAAGGCCGCTACGTCGTCGTGCGCGGCCTCGATGCCGACTACAACAGCGTCACCATCAACGGCGCGACCGTGCCGTCGCCGGAAGCGTCGCGTCGCGCCGTCGCGCTGGACGTGCTGCCGGCGGGCCTGATCCGCGAACTGGCCGTCGCCAAGACCCTGACGCCCGACCAGGACGCGAACGCGCTGGGCGGCAGCATCGACGTCAAGACCCTGTCCGCGTTCGACCTGCCGGGCCGCCTGCTCAGCGTGGGCACGGCCGCCAGCCACGACGACCTCACGCACCGCACCAGCCCATCCGCCAACGCCCTGTGGGCGCAGCGCTTCGCGGGCGGGACGCTGGGCATCGCGGCCGGCCTGTCCGGAGAACGGCGCAGGTTCGGCTCGGACAACGTGGAGACGGGCGGCGCGTGGACCGGCAACCGTTTGTCCGGCTTCGAATTGCGCGACTACCTGCCGGCACGCACGCGCCGCGCGGGCGCGCTGAACGTCGACTGGCGTCCCGATGCCGACACCGGCGTCGCGCTGCGCAGCTTCCTGTCGCGCTTTTCGGACGACGAGGTGCGCGACCGCCTCACGGTCAGCAACGCCAAGGGCGGCGCGCTGGCCGAGGGAACGACGGATACGGCCCGCGTCGAACGCCGCATCCGCCAGCGCAAGTACACGCAGGAGATCCGCTCGGTCAGCCTCGCCGCCGACCACCGCATCGACGCGTGGAAGATCCACGCGGAAGCGGCCGGCACGCGCGCCAGCGAGGACACGCCGGAGTCGCTGAACGACGGCCGTTTCCGCGGCACGTCCAGCTTTGCCGGCATCGGCTTCACGGACGGCGTGCAGCCGCACCTGATCGCACCAGGCGCCGTGTTCGATCCGGCCAGCTACGCGCTGAACGCCATCACGCTGCAGCAGCGCTACTCGTCCGACCGCACGCACCAGCTGCGCGTGGACCTCGCGCGCGACGTCGACGCGGGCGACTGGCGCGGCAACGTGAAATTCGGCGCCAAGGCGATCCGGCGCGACAAGGACAACGACACGAACCAGTGGGCCTACAACAGCGGCAAAACCACGAGCGGCAACTACTGGGGTCCGGGTTCGACATCGATGTCCGCGTTCACGAACGGCGCCTCCTTGGACTATGCGCCGGGCACGATCGGCGCCGCGCTCGATCCGGCGCTGATCCGCGCCCGCGTGGCGGGGCTCGATCGCGCCGCAGCGCGCCTGGGCGCCGAATCGGCACTGAACGACTACGGCATGCGCGAAGACATCGATGCCGGCTACGTGCAAACGAGCCTCATGCGCGGCCCGTGGACGATCCTGGCCGGCGTGCGCGCCGAACGGACGCGCTTCGCGGCCGACGGAAACGAGGTGGCCGGCACCACGATCACGCCGCGCCACGCGGATCGCAACTACACCAACTGGCTGCCCGGCGTGCAGGTGCGCTACGACATCGACCGCGCCACGAGCGTGCGTGCCGCGTGGACGAACGCCGTCGTGCGCGCCAACTTCAGCCAGCTCGCGCCCGGTATCAACCTGGCCAGCGCGACCGAGGCGACGATCGGCAACCCGGACCTCGCGCCGCTGAGGGCACACAATCTCGACGCCGGCATCGAGCGCATCCTGGGCAGCGGCGGCGTCGTGTCGGCCTATGCGTTCTACAAGGACATCCGCAATTTCACGTATGCCGCCAACCTCGCGGGCACGGGCCGGTGGGTGGGCTATACGACGGCCACGTCGTACGCGAACGGCGACGATGCCGACGTGCGCGGCCTCGAACTGGCGTGGCAGCAGCCGCTGCGCATGCTGCCCGCGCCGTTCAACGGCCTGCTCGTCGGCGCCAACGCGACGCTCACGTCGTCCAGCGCCGACATCGGCGGTCGCGGCATCCGCATGCCGGGCCAGGCGAAGCGCATGGCCAACCTGATGCTGGGGTACGAAGCGGGTCCGCTGTCCACGCGCATCGCCGTCAACTACAAGTCGCCGTATCTGCTGGAGCTGGGCGGGGACGTGAACGACCCGATGCAGGACCACATCGTCGACACGCAGAAGCAGGTCGACTTCTCGCTCGCCTGGCAACTGGGCAAGCGCTGGCAGCTGTCGTTCGACGCCGCGAACCTGAACAACGAAACCTATTACGTGTACCAGGGCGTGAAGGGCCACAACGTCCAGTACGAACGCTACGGGCGCACGTACAAGATCGGCCTGAAAGCGAGCCTGTTCTGATGAAAACGATCCTCCTGTACGCCGCGCTGCTCGCCACGACGGCCCACGCGCAAGTCGTCCCGCCCGCGCTGCACGGTGCGAACGAACTGGCCGCGCTGCCCGGCGGCGGCTGGCTCGCGCTGGACAAGCATGCGCTGCGCCTCGTCGACGGCGCCGGTAGCGAGCGCGCCAGCGTCGCCGTGCGCGGCCGCCAGTTCGACGTGCGCGGCGGCCTGGCGCTCGTCGTCGATGCGAACGCCGAACGCGCGGTCCCCGTCCGCATCGACGGGGGCGGCCTGCACGCCCTGCCCCCGTTGCCGGAGACCGGCTTCGGCATCGAAGCGGCCTGCCTGTACCGCGACGCGCAGCACCTCGACCACGCGTTCCTGATCGCGAAGGATGGCCAGGCGCAGCAATGGCTGCTGGGCGAGCCGGCCCGCCTCGTGCGCCACATGGCGCTGCCGCCGCACGTGAAGCATTGCCGCGTGGACGATGCGGAGGCGACGCTGTACGTGGCCGAGACCAGCTTCGGGCTGTGGGCCTACGACGCCGCTCCGGAGAGCGCCGGCGCCCGCGCGCCGGTCGCGCTGGCGGCGCCGTTCGGCAAGCTGGCCAGGGGTGCCGGCGCCATCGTCGTATTGCCAGGCGGCGTGGCCGCGCTGGATGGCCGGGGCACGCTGCACGCATGGCGGCGCGCGGGCGACACGTGGCGCGAACAGGCTGCGCTGCCTTTGCATGCACACACGCTGGCGTCCGGCGCGCGCCTGCTCGCGCGCACGGGCGCCGGCTGGAAGGATGCCGGCCTGGCGTGGAAAGCGACGGCATCGAAGCCGGCGGCGCTGCCGATCGTGCTGCCGCGCGCGCAGACGGACCCCGTCGCGCGCGCAGGCGATGCCGCTGACGATCCCGCGATCTGGATCCACCCGTCGGACCCGGACGGCGCCCGCATCCTCGGCACGAACAAGAAACAGGGCCTGCTCGTGTACGACCTGGCGGGCCGCCAGACGCAGTTGCTGGAAGCGGGCCGCCTGAACAACGTCGATGTGCGCCAGGACCTCGCGTTCGGCGCCGGCGTCCGCGTCGATCTCGCGATGGCCACGCAGCGCGACGAGAACGCGATCGTGCTGTTCGCCATCGACGGCAACGGCACCGTCACGGAAGCCGCGCGCCTGCCGACGACGCTGTCCGACGTCTACGGCGCCTGCCTCTATCGCACGCCGCAAGGCGGGCTGGATGCGATCGTCAACGACAAGGACGGACGCTTCCAGCAATACCGCATCACGCGCACGGACGGCCGCTTCGGCGCGACGCTGGCGCGCAGCTGGCGGCTCGCGAGCCAGCCGGAGGGTTGCGTGGCGGACGAGCGCACCGGCTTGCTGTTCATGGGCGAGGAAAAGCGCGGTCTGTGGGTGGCGGACGCCGATGCGGCGAAGCCGATGTCGCCGCGCCTCGTGCTGCCGGTGGGCGACCCGCTGCATGCGGACGTCGAAGGCATGGGCATTTATCACGGCAAGACGGGCAGCTGGGTCGTCGTGTCGAGCCAGGGCAGCGACAGCTATGTCGTGCTGGATGCCACGGCGCCGTTCGCGGTGCGCGGCGCGTTCCGGATCGGCATCGATGCGGCGCGGGGCATCGACGGGACGTCCGAGACGGATGGCCTGGACGTGACGTCCGCGCGGCTGGGCGGGCCATATGGCCAAGGCCTGCTCGTCGTGCAGGATGGCCACAAGCGGCTGCCGGACGGGCCCCAGAACTTCAAGCTGGTGGCGTGGGCGGACGTCGCGAAGGCGCTCGGCCTGCCGGACTGACGCCCCGCCCCGTTTGCGCTACCATACAGTCGAGAGCGACTCACGACGACCGCATGGAACTCGAACTGATCACGCGCCGCCCGGCGACGCCCCGTCCGGACAGTCCGCGCCTGCTGCTGGTGCACGGCATCTGCGTGGGCGCCTGGGTGTGGGAGGAACACGTCCTGCCCTGGTTCGCCGACGCCGGCTTCGAAGTGCATACGCTCAGCCTGCGCGGCCATGGCGGCAGCGGCGGGCGCGAACGGCTGAACGACTGGCGCCTGGCCGACTACACCGAGGACCTGCGCACGACCATCGCGCGGCTGGGCGACGGGCCGCTCGTCGTCGTCGGCCACTCGCTCGGCGGCGCCGTCGTGCAGGACTGGATCCGCAGCGGCGGGCACGCGGCCGGCGTCGCGCTGCTCGCGTCCGTGCCGCCGTGGGGCCTCGCGTATTCCGCGTGGCAGATGATGCTGTCCTCGCCCGACCTGTTCCAGCAGCTGGCGCGCCTCTCCTTCGCCGAACCGCGGACGCTCGACCCGGACGTCATGCGCCGCCACCTCTTTTCCGACGACCTGCCCGACGCCGAATATGCCCGCTTCGCGCGCCGCGTGCAGGGCGAGTCGCGCCACGTGGGCATCGAACTGCAGGGCTGGCGGCCGTTCGCGCCGATGCCCTGGCAGGCGCCGCCCGTGTTCGTGCTGGGCGGCCAGGACGACCGCTTCATCCGTCCCGACGCCGTGCGCGGCACCGCGACCTACTACGGCGTGAAACCGCACCTCGTGCCGCAGCTGGCGCACGCGCTGATGCTCGATCCGCACTGGGAAGACGCGGCCCGGCCGCTGCTGGACTGGATCCTGCAGCTGCCTGCATAATGACAGCATGGCCCACCCGCTCGACAACATCTTCTGGAACTGCCTCGACGGCCCGCACCGCCATCTTTCCACCGGCACCGACCGGGCGCGCCGCTATGCGCCCGGGTTGTCGCCCATCGTCGGCTTTCCCGATCCCGAGCGGCCCGATTTCGCCGCGCTGCGCCCGTTCTGCACGCCCGGCGAGCAGTTCTATTGCGACGCCTGGTCCGGTCCCGCGCCGGACGGCTGGCGCATCGAGGTCGATGCGAAGATGTTCCGCCTCGCGTGGGATGGCCGCCCGGGCCCGGCCGGCGATCCCGCACCGGACGCCCTGCCGCTGGGCCCCGCCCACGCGGAAGAGGCACTGGCGCTGGCCCGGCTGACGCGTCCCGGCCCGTTCGGCCTGCGTACGATCGAGATGGGCGAATACTTCGGCCTGTTCGAGGACGGGCGCCTCGTCGCGATGGCCGGCGAACGCACGACGGCGGGCCGCTATCGCGAAATCAGCGGCGTCTGCACGCACCCCGACCACCAGGGCCGCGGCCATGCGAAACGCCTGATGCAGAAGCTCATCATGCGCCAGCTCGCGCGCGCCGAGATCCCGTTCCTGCACGTGATGAGCGCCAACCAGGCCGCCCACGATTTTTACCTGCGCATGGGCTTCCGCGACTATGGCGAGACGGTCGTACGGGTCGTCACGCCATGCTGATTCCTGTGTACTCACCGTAGGGTGGGCGGCCTCCGCCCACGCGCAACGCCAGCAAGCCGCACGCGTCACGCGTGGGCACGTTTCATTTGAGGCCCCCGGCCTCAAATGCCCACCCTGCCGTTGTCTTTTTGCTGTCATCGAACGGTAGTTTTCGTTTGCTTTAATGCATGAGCACGTGCCATCCCGGCACGCAAACCGGCCGCCAAGTGCCGGTGCAATCCATCCCTATGGAGAAAGCTCAGCATGACTCACAACGACATCTCGCCGTCGCGACGCAATCTGCTCAAGAGCATGGGCACGTTACCTTTCGTCGGCGCCTTCGCCGCCCTGCAGGCGCGCGAAGCGCTGGCCGCGGGCGGCGTCAGCGCCCTGGTCGACAGCCCATACGGCCCCATCGCCCCCGTCAACGACCTGACCACCGGCCTGCCGCTGCTGCAGCTGCCGGCCGGCTTCACGTACAAGAGCTTCGGCTGGACCGGCGACACCATGACCGACGGTAAGCCCTGCCCCGCCGCGCACGACGGCATGGGCGTCGTCCTGGCGCGCAAGGTGGGCCGCAGCACGGAGCTCGTCCTGATCCGCAACCACGAGGCGCACGCCGTCAGCCCGAACAAATTCATCAACGCGTTCGGCGCGTACGACACGGGCGCGAGCAGCGCCGGCGCGACCACGGTGCTGGGCGGCGGCACGACGAATCTGCTGTTCCGCGACGGCGCGTGGGTCAGCGTGACCCCGAGCCTGGGCGGCACGGACGGCAATTGCGCGGGCGGCATCACGCCGTGGGGCACGTGGCTGTCGTGCGAGGAAATCGGCTCGGATGGAGTCTCCGCCTCGGGCAAGAAGCATGGTTATGTGTTCGAAGTGTCGCCGGACACGACGCAGACGACGGGCCAGCCGATCGTCGGCATGGGACGCTTCGCGCACGAAGCGGCGGCCGTCGATCCGGCCACGAGCATCGTCTACATGACGGAGGATTCGTCGGGCAAGTCGGGCTTCTACCGCTACATTCCGGACGACAGGAATGGCGGCTACGGCGCGCTGGCGCGCGGCGGCGTGCTGCAGATGGCGCGGGTGCGAGGGACGCCGAACGCCAACGTGGCGGGTGCGCTGAAGGGCGACGCCTATGTGCTGGAATGGGTCCCGATCGCGAATCCCGACCAGAACCGCGGCAACGCGACGGGGCCGTCCGGCACGACGATCAACAACGCGGCCGGCCCGTTCGTGCAGGGCTGGCTGCAGGGCGCGCTGCGCATGAACCGCGGCGAAGGCATCTGGTACGCGCAGGGCAAGATGTACGTGATGGACACGTCGGGCGGCAGCGTGGCGCGCGGCGCGATCTGGGAACTGGACCTCGCCACGCAGGTCTTCCGCTGCATCTATTCGAGCCCGAACACGACGGTGGGCAATATGGGCGACAACCTCACAGTCAGCCCGCGCAACGCCATCCTGATCTGCGAGGACGCGTCCACGGCCACGACCGACGCCTTCGGTTACGGCCAGCGCCTGATGGGCATCACGCAGGGCGGCGACGCCTACATCTTCGCCAAGAACAACGTGCAGCTGACGACGCCGCAACTGAACGCGGCCGGCAAGCTGGATACGCTGGCGGGCGACCACCGCGGCAACGAGTTCGCGGGCGCCTGCTTCGACCCGACGGGCCGCTACCTGTTCGTCAACATCCAGACGCCGGGCATCACGTTCGCGATCTCCGGTCCGTGGGCCAAGGGCCCGCTCTGATCCGCCATCGAAAGGAACCGACATGAACAACAAACTGATGGGCGCATTCGCCCTGGCGGCCGCGCTGGCACTGCCGCAACTGTCCCAGGCCGCGATCCTGGCCGGCACCACGGGATCGAATACCGTGACGGATTACAGCGGCGCTGGCCTGGCCTCGTTCGACCTCGACCTCGCCACGTTCACGCCGACGACGTTCAGCTTCGTGCTGGAAGCCGGCGACCTGGCAGCGCCCCTCGCCTTCAACGCGCTCGTGCGCAACCTGGCCGGCACCGCACTCGATGAATTCAGCTTCTCGTTGAACGGCATCGCGTTCTTCACGGCCGGCAGCGTGACGCCGGCGTTCGGCACGGTCGGCTCGACGACGTACGGCGCGCACATGGCGAACGTCGTGTTCAGCGCGCCGGAGTGGGCCGAGTTCCAGTTCGGGAATGCGCTGGGTGCGCCGGGTGCCAGCGACTGGCTGCTGGATACGCGCGGCCTGCGCGCGGGCGACACGTTCACGATCACCGCCGCCACCGCGGCGGTGGCCGAGGTGCCGGAGCCGTCGAGCGCATTGCTCACGATGACGGCGTTGCTGGGGATGGCGGCGGCGTACAAGCGCAAGCGCGGCTGAGCGTTGCATACGTACGGTGGCACGGGGTGCCCACCGTACGGCATCGTGACAATCGTAGATACTGTTATCCCGGTCAAGCGGCGTGCAGGTCTGGATTGAACTTTTGTCCGGACTTCAGCACGCCGAAGGCGACATGAAGCAGCTTTCTCATCATGGCGACGATAATGACCATGGGCTTTTTTCCAGCGCTGGACAGACGAGCGAGGAAGCGCTTTCCCCAGTTCGTTCGATACAACGTGACCATAGCCGGCATGTACAAGCCTTTCCGGATCAGATTGTGACCGACCCTGGAGATGCGTGTCTTTCCTTGAACGCTGCTGCCTGACTCATGATGCCGCGGATCGAGCCCGGCATAGGCAGTCACCTGTCGGGCGTTCGCGAACCGGCCTGGAGCGAGCGAAAAAGCCAGCAGCAATGCGATCGTACGTTCACCGACGCCAGGAATGCTGTCCAGCAGCGCTTTCCGGTCCTTCAAATCGGGATCGCTGTCGATGTGATCGCGAATTTTCTTGCTGAGATGCGCGATTTCCTCGTCAAGCCAGACGATATGGGATGTAATGCCGTCCTTGACGGCTTCACGCGCCACTTCGAGACGATTACTTTCCTGAGTCCGGATCTCCTGAAGAGCGTCCAGGCGCAGCACCATGGCCCGTAACTCTTGTTCTTGCAAAGACGGGGCCTTCCACGGTTCCGGCCGACTCTCCTTGCAGAAATCAGCGATCAACTTCGCGTCGACCTTGTCAGTCTTGGTCCTGACAAGACGCGACGCACCAAACGCTTTGATCTGCACCGGATTGACGATACTGACCACGTACCGATGGTTCGCCAGATACTCGGCGACGGCTTCCCAGTACACCCCGGTAGCCTCCATGCAGACGTGAAGCTGGGGCACGTCAAAGCTGCAAATCCATTGTTGTAACTCTTTAAATCCGTTGGGCGTATTGTCGAAAACCTTGTGCTTGTGCTTGCCGTCCGGTTGGCGCAGCGCGCAGTCGAGCTTTTTCTTGGCAACGTCAATTCCCAGGTACCACTCTTGCATCGATATCCTCTTCTGATCCACCTTGCGAAATACGGGCTCACGGCTAGCCGGGCCAAAGATACTGTCCGATCTTCGAACGAGGGAGAGCAGCTGGTGCGAAATCTACGAAACTGGCTCGTGCCAAAGGGTGGGCTCGGCATCCAGCTGCTCAGAACCTGAGGTGCCCCTCAGGTAAGCAAATTGCTCAGAAGGATAATACAAGGGTGGGCACCCCGTGCCCACCAAGCAACCGGCTACACGAGTCCCGTGACGTAATAAAACGCGATCACGAAGAACACCGCCAGCGTCTTGATGACGGTCACCGCAAAAATCTCGCGATACGATTCCTTGTGCGTCAGCCCCGTCACCGCGAGCAAGGTGATGACGGCACCGTTGTGCGGCAACGTATCCATGCCGCCGCTCGCCATCGACACCACGCGGTGCAGCACTTCCAGCGGGATCTGCGCGGCCTGCGCGCCCTTGATGAACAGGTCCGACATCGCGGCCAGCGCGATGCTCATGCCGCCCGACGCCGACCCCGTGATGCCCGCGAGGGAGCTGACCGACACGGCCGCATTCACGAGCGGATTCGGAATGCTTTTCAAGGCATCGCTGACGACGATGAAGCCCGGCAGCGCCGCGATCACGCCGCCGAACCCATACTCCGACGCCGTGTTCATCGCGGCCAGCAGCGCACCGCCGACCGCGGCCTTCGAGCCGTCCGCGAAACGCGCGCTCACGCGCCGGAACGCGGTCAGGATCACGACGACGATCCCCAGCAGCAACGCCGCTTCCACCGCCCAGATCGCGACGACGGTCCTGATGGTCGCCGTCACCGGCGTGTGCACGCCCGGCAGGATCTCGGCCGGCACCGTGAACGAATCGCCATACCATTGCGGGATCATGCGCGTGAGGATGAAGTTGGCCACGCCCACCACGATCAGCGGCAGGATCGCCAGCGCCGGATGCGGCAGCGACGTCGCCTGCGTGCGTTCCGGCTCGTTGACGAGGGACGTGCCGTAGCCCTCGCCGCGCGCCAGCGCCGCGCGGCGGCGCCACTCCAGGTACGACAGGCCCACGACGATGATGAACAGCGAGCCGACGGTGCCCAGCACGGGCGCGGCCCACGACGTCGTCTTGAAGAACGTCGTCGGGATGATGTTCTGGATTTGCGGCGTGCCCGGCAGCGAATCCATCGTGAACGAGAACGCGCCCAGCGCGATGGCGCCCGGCATCAGCCGTTTCGGGATGTTGCTCTGGCGGTAGAGCTCCGCCGCGAACGGGTACACCGCGAACACGACGACGAACAGCGACACGCCGCCATAGGTCAGCAGCGCACACACGGCCACGATCACCGCGTTCGCGCGCGAGCGGCCGATGTAGCGGATGGCGGCATTGACGATGGATTCCGAAAAGCCGGACAGCTCGATCACCTTGCCGAACACGGCGCCCAGCATGAACACGGGGAAGTACAGCTTGACGAAGCCGACCATCTTTTCCATGAAGATGCCGGTGAATACGGGTGCGACGGCGTCCGGCGCCGTGAGCAGCACCGCGCCCAGGGCGGCGATCGGGGCGAACAGGATGACGCTGTAGCCGCGGTAGGCGGCGAACATCAGGAACGCCAGCGCGGCGAGAACGATCAGGAATGACATGGGTCTCCTCTTTCTTCTTGATGCAGCCGATTATTATTGATCGGACAAATCTTTGAAATACGTAAAATTACTGTTACATAGATTCCGGGTGATGTTGCGTTGCCACATATGTAAAGGTTTGCATTTCCACTTCCCTCATTCAGCGTCGCCGCCGGCTTACATCTATTAGGAATTTCGCAAAAGAAATGATATTTTGTGAAACACCCATCGATGTATTGCGGAGACCGCCGTGCCCGTTGTCAGTGCTGAACTCCTGTTGATGTTGATGCCGCTCGCGGCAGTCATCGCCATCCTGCTGGGATGGCAGCAGCAGCGTCTGGGCGACGCCCGGCGCGACAGCCTGGACACGCACCGCGCCATCCTGACCCTGGAAGCCGCGTTCGCCCACGTGCCGGTCGGACTGGCCGTGCTGGACCTCGACCTGCGCTACGTGCGCATCAACCGCCTGCTCGCCGAGATCAACGGCCTGTCGGCCGAGGACCACATCGGCAAATCGATCCACGACGTCATTCCCGACATCGCCCCCGCCGCCGAAGTGCGCATCCGCCAGGTCATGGCGCGCAGCACGCCCCTCCTCGGCTTCGTGTTCGAAGGCGCGACGCCGGCCCAGGCGCACGTGCGTCGCGTATGGCGCGAAAGCATCTACCCGGTCGTCGACCGCAACGGCGCCCTGCTGGGCGTGACCGTGGTCGTCGAGGAGATCACCGAACAGCAGCGTCTCGCCGGCGCCCTGAAGGACAGCGAGCGGCGCGAGCAGCGCCGCACGAACGAGCTGGAAGGCCTGATGAAGGCGGCGCCCGCCGCGCTGTTCGTCGCCAGCGACCGCGAATGCCGGCGCATCAAGGCGAATCCCGCCGCCGAGCGCCTGCTGCGCCTGCGCCGCGGCGAGAATCCCACGGCGGACGTGCCCGGCCACCGCGCGTTCGCCGTGTACGCGGGCGGCACGCTGCTGGCCCTCGACCAGTTGCCGCTGCAGCGCGCCGCCGCCACCGGCGAGGAAGTGCGCGACGAGACGCTGACGGTGCGCTTTGCGGACGACGAGCGGCTGCAGGTCGTCATGAACGCCCTGCCCCTGCGCGACGAAGCGGGTGAAGTCGTCGGCGCCGTCGCATGCTTCGTCGAGGCACCCACCGCCGCGGCAAACGCGGAGATTGACGGGTAAACCGGACGATGTTCGGTAAATGAAACGGCAAGCTTGCAGCGATAATATCGAGCCATGACGACCACCATTTCATCGAGGACGACGGCGAACGCCAACCAGGGCCTGGCCGACCTGTACGGCGCCGCCGTGAAGTCGCTGAGCGCCCGCAACACGGGCCTGCAGGGCATCGACGCGCAGATCAAACGCGACGACGCGCGCCTGTCCACGCTCGGGCGCCTGGCCAACGTGCTGGATGACGTCAGGTCCGTCGCCGGAACCCTCGCCGCGAGCGGCCTGAAACTCGCGACGCAGGTCGACGGCAAGGTCCTCGACGCGCGCATCACCGCTTCCGGCGCGACTGCCGGCGCGCACAAGATCGACGTCAAGCAGCTGGCCCAGGCCCAGCAACTGGTCACGATCCGCGTGCCGACGGCCGCGACGACGATCGGCAGCGGCGCGCCGACCGTCGTCAGGATCGAAGCGGGCGGCAGCGCCAGGACCATTCGCATCGGCGCGCCCGACAACACGCCGGACGGCATCGCCGCCGCGTTCAAGGCGGCCGGCATCGATGCGAAGCTCGTATCCGACGACAAGGGCGTCGCGCTGAGCCTCACCGGCCAGCCCGGCGCGGCGAATGCCATGCGCATCGGCGTGTCCGGCGACCCGGCCCTGCAGGCGCTGCTGTCTTACCAGCCGGGCGCGCGCGGCGCGGTGACGCAGGCGAGCGCCGCGCAGGATGCGGTCGTCAACGTCGACGGCAAGACCGTCACCAGCGGCAGCAACAAGCTCACGGGCGCCATCGCCGGCGTCACGCTCGACCTCAAGGCCAAGGGTGCCGGCACCGTGACGCTGGCCGGCGACAACACGGCGATCGCGAAGAACGTCAAGGCGTTCGCCGACGCCGTCAACGCGCTGCCGGGCCGCCTGGCCGCGCTGAAGTCGGGAGACACCGCCTCCGACCGCACGCTCGCCCAGATCCAGGACCAGGTCACGCGCCTCGTCGGCGGCGTCGATCCCACCGCTCTCGCGGCCATCGGGGTGAGTACGAAGAACGGCAAGCTGGCGATCGATGCGGCGAAGCTTGACGCCGCCATCGCCGCCGACCCGGACCGGGTGGCCAAGCTGTTCGCGAACGGCGGCTCGGGACTCGCGGACAAGGTGGGCACCGGCATCGCGCAGCAGCTGGCGACGGGCGGCACGCTGGCCGGCCAGGCCGCGGCCGTGGCGAAGGACCGCGACACGCTCGCCGACAAGAAGACGCAGATGACGCAGGCGGTCAACGCGCAGGCCAGCAACCTGGTGCAGCAGTACGCGAATGCCGGCAGCAATTCGCTGTTCGGGCTGATGAACGGTGGCCGCCCGATGTCGGCGTTCGACTTCCTCGCCTGACGTTCTTCAGGCGACCGCGGTTCAAACCACAGTATGGCGCGCGAACCCGGCGAGCCAGTCCTGCAGCTGCGCCGCCGTCATCGGCCGGCCGATACCGTAACCCTGCGCGATGTCGCAGCCGTGCTCGCGCAGCCAGCGCAGTTCCGCCGGCGTTTCCACGCCCTCCGCGACGACCGTCAACCCCAGTGCGTGGCTCAGCATGATGGTCGATTCGACGATGGCCGCGTTGCGCGGCGACTCCGTGATCGCGGTGATGAAGCTGCGGTCGAGCTTCAGTTCGTCCACGGGCAGGCTTTTCAGGTAGGCCAGCGACGCCTGGCCGACGCCGTAGTCGTCGATCGACAGCTTGATCCCGAGGCCCGCCAGTTCATCGAGGTGCGCCTGCGCCAGCGCCGGATCGTCCATCAGCGCGCTTTCCGTGATCTCCAGGCACAGGCGGCGCGCCGGTACGGCATGCCGCTCCAGCAGGCCGCGCACGCGCCGGCCCAGGTGCGGATCGAGCAGGTCCAGGGTCGACAGGTTCGCCGACACGGCGATGTCCAGTCCCGCCGCATGCCACACGGCGGCCTGGCGCACCGCAGATTCCAGCACCCACGGCGTGATCTCGCGGATGAAACCCGTCTGTTCGGCGAACGGGATGAAGCGCGCCGGCGCGATGCTGCCGCGCTCCGGATGCTGCCAGCGCAGCAGCGCTTCCACCGCCACGATGCGCCCGCTCCCCAGCGCCAGCTTGGGTTGATAAGCGAGCGTGAATTCGCCGGCCGCCAGCGCACGCCGCATGTCGCCGATGAGGGACAGCTGCTCGTGCGCGGACTCCCCGCCCGCCTCCTGCGCGAACGCGATACCGGCATGGCGCCGCTTGGCGGCGGCCAGCGCCAGCTCCGCGCGCCGCAGCAGCGTCGCCGCATCGAGGCCGTCGTCCGGATACAGCGCGATGCCGACGCTGGCTTCGATGTCGAGGCGCTGGCCGTCCAGCGTGACCGGGTCGCGCAGCGCGGCGAGCACGGTGTCGGCGAAACCGCGCGCGGCCTCGGGGCCGGCGCCCTCCAGCAGGAACGCGAACTGGTCGCCCCACAGGCGCGCCAGCATGCCGCCCGCCGGCACCAGCGGCTGCAACTGGCCCGCGACGGCGCGCAGCAGGCGGTCGCCGACGACGTGGCCCAGCGCATTGTTGATGAGGGCGAAGCGGTCGACGTTCACGACCAGCACGGCGCCGCCGGCGCCCGGCGAGAGGCGGCCGAACGCTTCCAGGAAGCGCGTGCGGTTGGGCAGGTCGGTCAAGGCATCGACGTAGGCCAGCCGGGCGATGCGCTCCTCGCGGCACGCGATCTCCGTGCGCATCTGCTCGAAACTGCCGGCCAGCTGGCCGATCTCGTCGCGCGGCGCGGGCGGCAGCGGCTGCGCGTAATCGCCCTGCGCGATGCGGCGCGCGGCGGCGGACAATTGGTGCAGGGGCCGGACGATGCGCCCGGCCAGCATCACGCTGCCCGCCGCGAACACCGCGATGGCCGCGACGATCACGCCCAGCAGCCGGCCCTGCAGCTGTTCGAACGGCGCCCGCACCTGCGCGACGGGCAGCCGCAGCACGGCCTGCAGGCCGCCGTCCAGCGGCACCGCCACCGACGCATCCCGCGTGCCGACGGGTGCGCCGGACGAGGCGAGCACGCCGGGCGTCCCGGTCCGCACGATCTGCACGCCCAGGCCCGTGATGCCGGCCATGTCGGCCGCCCAGCGGTCGTCCACGTGGAAGCCCATGGCCACCCACGCGATGCGCGTGGGCGCCTGGATCGGCACGAGCACGACTTGATAAAGTTGGCCACTGAGCTGGCCGTTGCGCATCTGGCGCAAGCCCGCGCTGCGCCCGGACGCCTCGGCGGCGGCGATGAGGTCGGGGAACGGGAACGGGTCGCCGGCCGCGCTGGCGCGCTGCGTGGTGGCGATCAGCCTGCCGTCGGTGCCCGCGACCATCATCACCTGCGCGTGGATGCGCTGGCCGTGGTTGCGGATCACGGAACGCACGGTGGGCTGGTCCTGCGTCGCGATCGCCTCGCGGAACGCGAAGTCGGCGGCCAGCACGGCGGCCGCCGTCTCGAGCTGGCGCTGGTTCTGTTCGAGCAGGCGCTGGAAGACCTTGGCGCCGACGGCCAGTTCGCGCCGCGTCTCGCGCTCCACGATCCGCTCGCTGCTGTGGTGGACGAGCGCCAGCACGAGCCCCATGACCAGCACGAGCAGGCCCACGAAGACGATGGCGATCCGATGCCGCAGCGATCTCGATGACATGTCAGTAACGGTCCGGGTCGTCCTCGGTATGCGGCTTCGGTTGGCGCGCGCGCGCGTCCAGCACGAGCGTCATGCGCACCGGCGCCTCCTCGATCTCGATGTCTTGCGGCGCCACGGCCACCTTCTGCAGCGGATGCCACGGCCGCACGCGATAATGGCCCGCCGGGACGTTCGTGACGGCCGCACGGCCATCCGCGCCCGTGCGGGCAAAGTATGGCGTGTCGACGACCAGCACGTGGGCCTCCATCCAGTCGTGGATATTGCAGCCGATGTCGACCTGGCCCGGCTTGTCGAACACGACGGGCTGGCCGGGCTTGCCGGCATACAGCTTGATCTCGAAGCGCTTCGGCTCGGAGAACGAATACACGTGGTGGCGGATCGTGTCGTTGTTGGGGAAATCGACGCTGGTGCCGGTCTGCACGACGGTCATCCACGGGATGAATTCGCGGCCCCGCTGCTCGATTGCTACCCCTTTCGCGGCAGGGACGCGTGCACGTGCGCGCGCAGGCGTGCCCGCGAGGGGCTCGACGAGCACGGCGGCGTCGGCCAGCGGCGTGCCGGCCGGCGTCTGCACGAGCACCTCGACGGTCGCGGCGCTCGCGCTACCCGCCACCAGGGCCGCTGCGCACAACAGCGGCGGCAGCGCGCGCCTCACGGATCGATCTGCAGCGCGGGCGCGATCTGCCACACCTCGGTGGTCAAATCGCCGTCGCGGTAGGTCAGCGCATGCCAGACTTTCACGGGAACGGTGCCGCCGTAGTCGGCCTTCGCCTGCAGCGACGTGCCGCGCGGATTGCCGAGCGCCGTCAGCTTGCCGAACGACGCGGGACGGGGCTTGCCGGCATTCGCCGCGATGAACTTCTGCCAGACGGCGCGGATCGCGGCCTTGCCGCGGTAGCGGCCGTCGAGCGGTCCGCCGACCCACTCCATATAAGCGTCATCGGCATAGTCGCGCATCAGCGCTTCCAGGTCGCCGGCGGCGACGGCGTCGAGGTGGGCCTTCGCCTTCGCCTCGTCCAGCGGTCCGGCCACGGCCTGGCCGCCGCACACGGGCAGCAATGCGCATGCCAGCAGCAGGGATGCAACCTTCGTC
Organism: Massilia sp. CT11-137; assembly: GCF_047302885.1. Taxonomy (NCBI): domain Bacteria; kingdom Pseudomonadati; phylum Pseudomonadota; class Betaproteobacteria; order Burkholderiales; family Oxalobacteraceae; genus Massilia; species Massilia sp. CT11-137. The sequence continues at coordinate 1,246,601 of NZ_JBKYMP010000002.1, read as the reverse complement.
TTGCGAATCATGGTGTCTCCTCCACGTGTATTTATTGCTCGAGCAAAAGTTTCGTGTCCGAAAATCATAATTACACGGAAACCCTGCCGTGGCAACACGGAAGAAGAACGGTGGGGCGGATCAGCTTTCGACGGTGCCCAGCTTGCCGAGGCAGCGGCGCTGGAAGTTGTCCAGGCCGTCGGTGACGAAATCGTCGTCCTCGTCGATCACGTGGCCGTCGATCAGCATGCGCAGCTTGGCGATGCGGTCGCCCAGCGCGAGCGCCTGCGCCAGGTTCTCCTCGCCCGGATCGCCGGCGTGCGCGATCGCGTCGGCGACTTCCTGCGGGAAGTCCCAGTGCTTCGCGATGGCGGCCGACAGCAGGCGGCCTTCGGCCAGCAACTGCACGCCGAATTCGCTGGAACCGGGCACCTTGTTCTCTTCGCACAGGCGGTCGGCCAGGCGGAAGCCGACGACGAGCCCCAGGTTCTGCATCAGGCCGGACAGATAGGCTTCGAACGGCCCGGCCGTCAGGCCCGGCGCCATCAGGCTCGCGGCCAGCGCGCATTTCTCGGACTGGGCCCAGACGTGCGGCGCCGCCAGGCGCGTGAAACCCGTCGTCTGCAGCTTGATGATCGGACGGAAGGCGATGCGCGCCAGCAGCATGCGCAAGCCATTCTGGCCCAGCATCATGAGGGCCGCTTCGACCGTCTTCACGGGCGACATCGGCCGGTAATACGCGCTGTTCGCCTCGCGGATCACCTCGGCCACGAGGACGACGTCCTGCGCGACCTGGCGCGCCAGCTCGGCGTTCGACGCTTCGTCCTGGAGGCTGCGCAGCAGTTGCGGGATCACTTCCGGCACGCGAGGCACCAGCTCGGCCGCACTGGCCGGATCGCGCGCGAGCGCGCGCACCTGGTCGAGGATCGCCGCCTGGACGGCGTCCGACGCCTCGTAGCCGGAGGACGCCGTCAGCCAGCGGTAATACGCGGCCTCGATTTCGGCGGGAATGCCGCCCGGGTGTTCGTCCGCCGCCGCCACGGGAGCGGGTTTCGTGTCGGGCGTGTTGTCGGCACCGCCCCGGAGGCGGCTGATCCAGTTTTTCATAGGCGTTGGGACTGCGCAGCGGTCATGGCTTCATTGTAGCCTGTTGCTGGCTGTGCGCGCATGAACTTACATGCGAATGATGCCATGCGGCAACATTCGCGACAACGTTCCCTATCGCCGCGCGTCAGAGCGAGGCCGCCAGTGCTTCCGCATCCGCACCGGCGGGAATGCGCATCGGCGCCGCGGGATCCGTCACGGCACGCCACACGGCTTGCGCAACGTCCTCGGCGTGCGTCACCGGGCCGGGCGCGCGCATGCCCGCAAACAGGCTGTCGCGCAGCGGCGCGTAATCTGCCGGCACGTCGTCCTGCATGAGCGGACGGGCGTTCTCGCCGAAGCGCGTCTCCGGCGCGCGACCCGGCAGCACGAGGCGCGCGCGGATACCCAGCGGTTCCAGCTCCAGCGCCAACGATTCCGTGAACGCATTCACCGCCGCCTTGCTGCCCGTGTAGACCGACAGCAGCGGCCGCGGCGCGAGCGTAACGGTCGATGTCACGTTCACGATCACGCCCGCGCGCCGGGCGCGCATCGCCGGCAGCACGGCCTGCGTCATGGCGATCGTGCCGAGTGTGTTCGTTTCGAACACCGCACGGATCGTGTCCGTCGACACGGCTTCGAGCGGATTGATCAGGCCGACGCCGGCATTGTTGACGAGCGCATCGATCGGCCCCGCGGCGGCGATGGCCGCGCGGACGCTGCCCGCGTCCGTCACGTCCAGCGCGACGACGCGCAGGCGGCTCGACGCCGGCAGCAGGTCGGTGCGCGGCGTACGCATCGTGGCGACGACCTGCCAGTCGCGGTCGAGGAAATGGCGGGCGATTTCGAGGCCGAAGCCGGACGAGCAGCCGGTGATCATGACGGTTTTCATGTGAACTCCTGTGTGGGTTGGCAATACCGTCACGATAGCGGTCGGCGCCAGGACGCGCTACAATCGTTAGTCCACATATCTTTTGCGAGAGTCCGGAATGATCGATCCCTTGGCCGACGTGGTCGGCCTGCTGCGGCCGGGCGTGCGCTACACGAAGATCGTCGGCGCGGCGGGCCGCTGGGGCGTGCGGCGCACGGAAACGGGCGAGCCGTCGTATTGCGTCGTACTCGACGGCGCCTGCCTGCTCACGGCCGCGGATATGGATCCCATCGCGCTCGAACCGGGCGACTTCGTGCTGATCCCTGCCACGTACGGCTTCTCGATGTCCAGCCTGCGCCCGCCGCCCGCACGCGACTTCGACAAGCCGCCCGCACAGGTCGCGCCCGGCGAAGTCCGCCACGGCACGCGCGACGGCCCGCCGGACGTGCGCTTCCTCATCGGCCACTGCGAGTTCGCGGCGCCCGATGCGGCCCTGCTCGTGTCGCTGCTGCCGCGCGTCGTGCACGTGCGCGGCGAGGCACGCCTGGCCACACTCGTGCAGTTGGTGAACGACGAAGCGCGCGCCGGGCGTCCCGCACGCGACGTCGTGCTGGCGCGCCTGCTGGAAGTGCTGCTGATCGAAGCGTTGCGCGGCGCCGGTGGCACGGACGCGTCGCCGGGGCTCGTGCGCGGTCTCGCGGACGCACGCCTCGCGCACGCGTTGCGCGCGCTGCACGCGGCCCCCGCGCGTGCCTGGACGGTGGCCGATCTCGCCCGCGAAGCGGCGCTGTCGCGCTCCACGTTCTTCGAGCGTTTCAGCCGCACCGTGGGCATGGCGCCGATGGCCTACCTGCTCACCTGGCGGATGGCGCTGGCGCAGGACCTGCTGCGGCGCGGCGCGGGCAGCGTCACCGAGGTGGCCGAGCGCGTGGGCTACAGTTCCGCGAGTACGTTCACCGTCGCCTTTGCGCGGCATGTGGGGCAGCCGCCGGGGCGGTATGCGCGGGCGGCATGATCAGACCAATTGGCCCGCGACGCGGCGCCACCGGGCTCGAAACGACTTACGGAATGCCTACCGCCGCTTCATCGCGCTTCTTGTGCACGAGTTCCCATTGCTGCTGCAAGGCGGACACCGCTGGATGCTGGGCGGGATGCGATGGATGCTTCAGCGGTTGTCCCGACAAGATACGATAAGTCGGATCGTCGACGTCGGGGCCGACCCATACCCCGCCTGTATCGGGATCGACGGCCAATAAGCCCAAGTCCCATAACGTATGGATGTCGGCACGCAGCAGTATGCCATTCTTGATCGTATTGGTATCCGGGCCGAGGTAGGGCGTAATATGCGCAGCTTCCAACAGGGGAACCACGGGACAGCCTGTGATCGCGCAACGTCCGCCGTAGGCTTGGAGCAGCGCCGCCCTGAACTTGCGCTGTCCGCGTCGCTGGACGACTTCGCGCAGGACGCGTGTGCGCGCGTCATCGAGGCCCGTCGGATCGAACGGCTCGCCGGTGTCCGCTTCGAGTTCTTCAACTTGCTTTCGATACGGCCCGTAATCGTTCGGCTTTCCGTGATATTGGGCCTGCAAGTATTTTTGATAGTTGCTGAGGGCTGCAGCGTGCATGCCCTTCCCCGTCGCGTTCCGATTGATGAACTCGGTGGTTCGGCTCAGCCGCTCGATGAGGACAGTGAGTTCATCCACATCCGAGATGTCGGAGATTGGTTTCGTCGTCAGCTTGTGCCTGATCGCCCAGTTGGTCAAACTTCCCTTGATGGCGTTGAGGTAGTTATTGGCCGACTTTTCGGATAAGCCGCTTGCTCGCATCCATTCCACGAAATCCATGTTGCCTCTTCAATAGATATTGAACAGGCAAGATAGCATTGATTTTGAACAGCGGGATCTGAACGGGGAGGCAATTTAGTAGACGTGACATGACACCCTTGTACAGCCGAGAATCCTTGCTATAATAGGCGGCTTCGCGAGCAACTGGTTCGTGAACCCATCAGGAGAGATGGATGAGTGGTTTAAGTCGCACGCCTGGAAAGCGTGTATAGGTTCATAGCCTATCGGGGGTTCGAATCCCCCTCTCTCCGCCAAGGATAATCATTTGATTTTTAAGACAAAAGCCGACTTTTCGAGGTCGGCTTTTTCTTTGTCTGCGCTATAGATTTGGTGTGCGCTATTCGGATCAATGCTATCTTGCCTGTTCAATATCTATTGAAGGGGCAACATGGACTTTGTGCGATGGATGAAGTCGACCAGGCTGTCTGAAAAGTCCGCCGACAGCTACGCGGGCGCACTCAAGGGACGCTTGAACAACTTGGCCATCAGCCATCAGATCACGAAGAAGCAACTCGCAAACATCACCGATCTGCCCGAGTTCGTAGCGGTGGCTGAGCAGCTGAGGCAGACACCAGAGTTCAAGGACAGGAACTCGACCGGTAAGGGAATGTATGCCGCTGCGCTCAGCAACTACCAAAAATACCTGAGCGCTCTCGGCGCCGGTACCGCTACCAAGACCACGGAATACGGTCCGCATCAACGTCAGGTCATCGTTATCGAAGCGGAGCACCCCGAGTTTGCCCCGAAGGGACGGGACGACGCCCGCGCACGCGTGCTGCGCGCGGTTGTTCAACGCCGGGGCCAACAAACGTTCAGGAAGGCCCTTATCGCCGCGTATGGCGGTCGCTGTGCGATTACCGGCTGTTCCGTCCTGCCCTTGCTGGAAGCGGCCCACATCACGCCGTATCTCGGGCCTTACACGAACGCGATCACGAACGGCCTGCTGCTTCGCGCGGGCATCCATACGTTGTCGGACTTGGGTCTGATGGCAGTCGAGGCATCGACGAAACGTATATGGGTGAGCCCTGACGTGAACGACCCGACTTATACTGATCTGTCGGGCCGTGCGCTCACGCCGCCTAAGCCTCCAACCCAGCAGCCATCAACGGCGGCGCTACTTCAACAATGGAACCTCGTGCGCAAGTCGAGTGTTCCAGCAGGCATAGAAGCGTAGGCAACGCTTAGCCATGCCACTCATTCCTTCACGGGCTCGGTGTTCCCGCTCATGTCCAAAACACCACTGACGACGAGATCGCGCCACGGATCGACAAACTTGCCTCGATACCAGAAGAACATCGGGCCGAAGAAGCATCGCTCATTCAACAGCGGAAGGACCTTCGTAGGCGTAGGCGGCAAAGCTGGTCCGGTATAGCGGAAGATGTGGACGTTGGTGCTCCACTCTTCAAATTCTTCGCATTACTCGGTTGGATCGTTCGGAATTGCATTGCGCTCGTCGCCTTCTGCTTCGTCGTCGCTTCGGCGGTACCAATCAAAGATGTCGCCTTCGCAAAAATGAAAAGCGCGAAAATCGTCGACGAAGGATTCATCTGAACTCCAGTTGTCCATTGCATTCTTAATGTCGTAGCCGACCACGAGGCCCGTCTTGTATGCAGATTCACTGATGCGATTGAGCTTGGCTTCCGCTACGACATGGCGCCAACTGGCAAACCGGTTTTGCTTCGCGATCTGATCGAAGGCCTCGTGATGCGAGAGCCCCGTAGATCGTTTCAAGGCTCGGGCTTCCTGCTTCCACTTCCCGAAGGTAACGGAAGCTATCGAACGCAAACGTACAGTTCAGGTAATCCGTGATGGCAGCATACGGGTGTATGTTCCCTTCACTGTCGGGTGAAAACTTTCCCCCCGTAGTACCAGACGGGGGGAACCCTGCTGCGGCCTCGGCAGCCCCAGCGGCGAGCGCCGCAGGAGCTACCGAGTCCTCCGCAGGCGGACCCGAAAAAGGAAATAGATGCATAGGGGTATCCATGCCCCCTATGCTAGGGGTAATCAATACCCCTCGTAAAGGGTATTGATTACCCCTTTGTGCCGCTTGGGCTCGCCAACTCGCGTCTATCCTCGACAGGAATATCGCCGCTGACCACCTTCCAGAAGTTGCCGAGCTCCGTCGCGATCTTGTAACCCAATGACCGCTGCGCCACCGGCCCCTCATCGGGGAAGAACTCACGCACGGAGATACCGAGTATCTCTTCGTACTTCCGGATCGTCCGTTTGTTGTGGATGACCACCAGCACCTTCCAGCCGACGTAGTCGCCCAGCATCAGCATTCCCAGGGCTTTCTCTAACTCATCCGCCGTGCCAGAAAAGCGGTTCAATGCATCGTTGGCGATACGGACGAGCTGCTGTGCGCGTTCAGGAGGATGAACGGTCTCTACAGGTGGAGTCGAATATTTGTCTTTTCGTGCCATCTTCGCTACTTGAAGTTGACAGAATAGACCGGGAAGGGGTTTTCAACAACCCTTGTTCGGCGCCGTGGCCCGGTTACCCACCGCGCCGCTCGCTCTTGCCCTGCTCATGGGGCAGCGAGCGGCGCCGTGGATAACCAGATCAGGGACCGGCCAAACAGGCTCGTCACATTAAATTCTTTGTACACTCAGCGACAATATGATCTGGCACGTAGTCATACTCATGCGGGTTCAACTGCATGATGTACTCATTTTCAATGTGATATGTTTCGTTCACGAATTTTTTCACGACATTATTGTCGTGGTTGTCAACGTTTATAAGACGAAATATTTGAAGCTTTTCGTAATTATTATTTGTTTCAGTGAAAAGCTGAATCATAGCTTCTCGGTCGCTCATGTTCGACACTAATGCAGCGTAATCAAAGTCGGGAATATGCTGTCGAATCATATTTTCACAGCTGTCGATCTCTTCGGGCGTCATTGGCAGCTCTACAGGAATTCCGTCCACTCCGATTGACCGTATGGTCGGCTGAGGTCTCTTCTTGAACACATTTGACAGAAGCTGATATTCCATACCCTTATCATCCAAAATTTCGAAATGCCGGCGAAGATATATTGCCTTTATAGCATTGTGATTTGCGGATTTAATATTCTTATCACACACCTGAGAAAAGCTTAGAATATCATCCTTTTTAATCTCTTTTTCAGTCACCTTCCCATCTTTAGCCGAGAGGAAGTGCGCCACTGGCTTCGGCTGAAACGTGTGCGCTAAATTCTTTATCATGTCAATTACTGGCTCGATGTCATGCGTCAACATTAAGACTGTTCGACCTTTAAGGCAGACCTTACTCCGAAAGAGCATTTCTATAATTGCGTATTTTTTGTTTTTATCAAACGATGAAATAGGATCGTCTAATATTACTAAATCGGGGTTCTTTGTCAGGCATTCGTACATGAAAAGGACCAAAGAAAAAGCATTTCGTTCACCATAACTTAAATGGTCAGCACCATCAGAGATTTCGCTAGTGCAGTCACGATGCTTCAGCTTCATTTTGAATGTTCCCGAATCCTCTGTAATATCTACATAGTATTTATACCCGGCATACTTCAAAAAATTATTGATGTCCTCTTTATGTTTCTGAGCGGTTTCTTGAATCAGCTTATTCTGTTTATTGATCTCACCCTGGAGCTTCCCGGCGCGCTCAATAACGCTGTCGAGAGCAGAATTAATCTCAGACACTAGATCACTGGTTGCATCCGAGTTCAAATGCCCCAGAAGAGCTAGCTCTATTTTTAATTTCGAGATCTCAACTTTTATCGCGGAAGAATTCTTTAAAGAGAAATAGGATATTGATTTAATATCATTTATTTTCCCGGTCAAGGTTTGCACTTGCTGCTTAATCTCAGCAAGAAATGACTCTTCCTCTTTCTTTAAGCCATCCTTGTTCTTTACGATAACATCAAGCTTTTGTCGTGTCTCGTCACTAAAGTAGGCACCCAGCTTGCTCAGTACGTCTTGAATTTTCGCCAAATGTTCGACAGATTTTGCGTCGTACGTCTTTTCCACCGACAAGATAGTTTCTTTCTTATCTGCCGTCGGCGAGGTGCAATAGGGGCACTGATCCGAAATTGACATAAAGCTGTTACCGGTCATCTGCCACTTCAGCCACGCCAAATTATTTTCGCTTTGAATGTACTTGCTAAATGGCTCCAGTCCGGCAGGGATATTCGCGATAGCATTCCCGTTCCCGAGTCCTTTGATAAACTTACTGGATTTTGCCAAACCAGAGTTCGACTTACCGAAACATTCATAAAGTGCTGCGAGATCAATCAGTACGACATCGATTCTCTCATCATTTCGAAATGTATTGCGTATATCCGAAATTATGCCCTCGATCTCTGCCATTTTTTGTTCGTATTGAGGGGTTTTAATAAACACATCAAAACTGTTCTTTAAAACCTCATCTTGTGTAAAAACGAACTGATTGATGTATTCTTCGTTGAAAAGTAGAGCAGATTTCAGTTGGAAATCGAGCGTAACAGACGGCCTCATAGTCGGTTCAAGTTCGATTCCTCGATACTTGAAGGGCAAGAGCGGCTGAAGCATACTATCTCCCTGAACGTGCAATGATATTGCTTTCGCGATTGTGCTCTTGCCCGTACCGTTTGGTCCATGCTTAATATTCAGCTTACCAACTTCAATTGTAATATTTGCCTCATCTATACTATTGCAATTGTTGACAATGATATTCATTTTAATTTGACAGTCGATTAATTTTTGACAATGATCTAAAAAGAATATCATGCCTTGCGGTTGCAAAAATCACAGATTCTCACTTTTCTGTACATGCCCCCCTGCGCTATCGGAAGTACTGACGCCTTGCGACTTCCTACCGCTACATTCAAGGAATCGTTCCAATGGATAGCGCATATATGACTACTTAAGTGTTTGATATTCTTGAGAAAATCTGCAACTTGCGCATTGCTTCATAGCCTATCGGGGGTTCGAATCCCCCTCTCTCCGCCAAGAACCCAGTAAATAAGCGCCTTTCGGGGCGCTTTTTTATTGTGTCCCACAGCCAGGCCCACATACCGAAACCTGTTCCGAACAGGCTGCAAATTGGCTGGGGTCGACCTCGTACCTCAAGGGCAATGTGGTCATCCACTGCTGACAGCTGTCGGCTAGCGGCACCTTTGGCACTCGGCGCACTTAGATCCTATTCCAGTAGAACTGCTGAGCGCCAAGCGATGATGCCGTACACCAAATGAAGACACGCGACGTAATTGCTCGCCTTCTTCGGCCAACGGATCAGCACGACCCAACGTCGAACGCGCTTCGCTTGGGATAAACCGGCGACTTTTCTCAGCGTCTAAAGGCTAAGATGAACTTAGGAATGTGTTGCGATCACGCCAAGAAATCCTTAGTATTCTGTGTCCCCAGAGCAATTTTCTAGCTTGCAGACGGGGGAGCCGCTCCCGCTCGGCAAACGAAGAAGCAAGTTCCAACCAGCTTCCGCTTGGACAGGCCATCCGATGACCCATGGGGGCGAAGCGGCAAGACGAATAGTCCATGCGCCTTAGTGGTGCCCGTACACGGCCGGTAGCCGAGAAGGAATGTAATATGCATCCTCGAAAACTCATCATCGTAAGCACAGTTGTGGCCGGATTGGCGCTGGGAGGTTGCGTCAGTTGGCAGGTGCCGCCAGAGACCGCCAGCTATGGTCAGATGCCGGTTGCTTATGAGGCGAGCGTTCGCGCGGCAATGGAGAATTATCTAAAAGACCCAGCAAGCGCTACTTACCGCTTCGGTAAGCCAGTTCGGGCATATTCAAATTATGGCTGGGCTGAGGCGCACGGTGCACAAGTCGAGTGGACTGGTTATCTCGTGAGGGTAGAGGTAAACGCAAAGAATAGTTTTGGCGGCTATGTCGGATACCAGCCATACATGGTTTTGTTCAAAGATAACGCTGTGTTCCGCGTCCTACCGGGAAGCGCGCACCCGCTTGTTCACGTAGTTCAATAGTCCGTTGGTTTTCGCGGTATTGCGAGTAGCCCTAGCGCTGAGTGGCCGCGCACCCGGCGACGTACTCCCGCACCTCGACATTAGCGTTTCGTCCTTCCATGCGGGCAGCTCGTGATGCACGTGTCCCATCATTGGCTCCGCTCATTGCAATGGTGCGACATTTGGTTTGTTGCGCCACCACAAACGTTAAGTTTTCGTTAGCAAAAGTCACGCCGTTAGTGATATTGTTGCCGCGATATAACTTTTTCAACACGGCCGTGAAACGCAAATCCCTTTACCTCGTCATCTTCGCCATCGCCGCAGCGGGCGCCGCCAGTGGGACCTGGATCGCCAACCGCAAGCCCGCGCCGCCCACCCAGTCGGCGCCAGCCACGGGACTATCGAAGGAAGCCACCGCCATCGCCGCCGACATGCGGCAGGTGCTGGCCGCCTACCGCAAGATGATCGTGCTGACCCAGGACGAAGCCGGGCTCTCCTCGACAGGCCAGGAAGAGGTCAACCGCGTCGGCCAGCAGCTGTTCCATGAAAACCAGGAGCGCATCAACAAGATCGACGATGCGCTGGCGAGCCTTGTCGGGTCGCAGAATCCGCGCCGTTTCGAGGCGGTCGGCGGCCTGCTCGATTACGTCGAGTCGGGCGAAGGCCTGTACGACGCGGACCGTCTCGCATTCCGCGAACTGATGCAGTCGTTGCTGGCCAGCGTGGCGAAGGATTCGTCGCTACCCGCGATCAAGCTGCACAAGCGGATCTCGGAAGACGTCGATGCGCTGGCCGAGATCGAGCGCAATTACGAGAAGGAGATCCGTGCCGTCTTCGGGCGCTTCGAGACGCGCTCCATCACGCTCAAGCGCGAGAAGTGGGACAGCTACGTCGCCTACCTGAAGACGCTCTACCAGCGCGACCGCATCCTCAAGGATTACGGCGTCGTGCTGCCCTACCCCGCCAAGCCCGAACCGCCGAACCAGGACAACAGCCCGACCGCGCAAAAGGAAGAGGACGAGATCTTCGGCAAGGGCCTGCCCAAGAAGACGATCGTGCTGACCTTCGACGACGGCCCGCACCGCCGCTACAGCGAGGAGATCGCCGCGATCCTCAAGCAGTACGACGCGCCGGCCGTGTTCTTCAGCGTCGGCCGCAACCTCGGTACGCTCGACGCGCACGGCGCCGCGCGGCTCAACGCGGGCGCGGAAGTCAGCCGCAAGCTGAAGGCCGCGGGCTATGTGCTCGCGAACCACAGCTTCTCGCACGCGCAGTTGTCGAAGGAGAGCGGCGACAGTCTGAAAGCCGAGATCCTCGATACGGACACGCTGCTGAAGGCCGTCGATCCGCAACGCTCCGCGCTGTTCCGCTTTCCCTACGGCGCGCGCAACAAGGAGGGCATGCACCTGCTGGCCGATGCGCACCTGAAGTCCGTCATGTGGAACATCGATTCGCTCGACTGGGCCGATCCGGTGCCCTCGTCCATCGCGGATCGCGTGCTGCGCGCGGTCGACAAGGAAGGCCGCGGCATCATCCTGTTCCACGACATCCACGAGCGTACCGTGAAGGCGCTGCCGGCGATCCTCGACCGGCTCGTCGCCGAGGGCTACCAGTTCGCCGGCTGGGATGGCAACGCGTTCCGCGTGAGCGGCGGCGCGCATGCGACGCCGGCGCCGGTCGCGCGCGCGGCTGCGACGGGGTATGCGTCCTCGTGGGCGATCGTCGTCGGCGTCGACGGTTATCCGAAATGGCCGCGCCTGCAGTACGCCGTGCGCGATGCGGAAGGCGTCGGGCAGGCGCTCGTGCAAAAGTTCGGCTTCGCGTCCGACCACGTGGTCACGCTGAAGAACGAGCAGGCCACGCGCCGCGGCATCCTCGCTGCATTCCATGACGTAGTTGGCCACGGCTTGCAGCCGAACGACCGCGTGTTCGTGTTCTTCGCCGGCCACGGCGCCACGCGCAAGCTGAGTTCCGGCCGCGATCTCGGCTACATCGTGCCGTACGACGCCGATCCGGAGAATCTCGCCAGCGACGCGATCCCGATGACCGAAATCCAGAACATTGCCGAGAGCCTGCCCGCGAAACACGTGCTGTTCGTGATGGATGCCTGCTACAGCGGCCTGGGTCTCACGCGCGGCGGCGCCAACGCGGCCTTTTTGCGCGATAACGCCAAGCGCCTCGGCCGCCAGATGCTGACGGCGGGCGGCACGGACCAGATGGTGTCGGACGGCGGTCCGAACGGCCATTCCGTGTTCACGTGGACGCTGTTGCAGGGCCTCGGCGGCAAGGCCGACCTGAATGGCGATGGCCTGATCACGGCGACGGAGCTGGCGGCGTACGTGGCGCCGGCGGTGGCCAGCGTGTCGCAGCAGACGCCCGCCTTCGGCAGCCTGCCCGGGTCCGAAGGCGGCGACTTCGTGTTCGAACTGCCGGAGGAAAGCGAATTCCTGAACACGAACACGGCGCAGCTGTCGAACGATGCCATCGCGCTCAACACGAAGCTGGACGCGAAGGCGTCGGCGCCGACCGCGCCCGTCGTCGTGAAGGACCTGCAAGGCGGCGAGCAGACGATCAAGGCGCCGGTCGCGGTGCCGGTGTCGAGCCGCCAGCAGGCGCAGCGCGCCAACGACCACGGGCTGCAGCTGTACAAGGAAAAACAGTACGCGCAGGCGGAGGCGCAGTTCACGGAAGCGCTGAAGCTGCGGCCGAACTTCGCGCTGGCGGCGAACAATCTCGGTTTCGTCTTCTACAAGCAGGACAAGTTTGCCGAGGCGGCGCGCTGGTTCGAGAACGCCATCAAGATGGATCCGTCGCGCGCGATCGCGTACATGAACCTGGGCGACGCGTATGCGCGCGCGGGGGATGGCGAGAAGGCGAAGGCGGCGTACAAGACTTATCTCGAGCTGGCGCCGACCGGGCCGGGGGCTGGATACGCAAAGCAGCAGGTAGAGAAATTGTAGGGTGGGCGGCCCTCCGCCCACGCGGACGCTTGCGATGCGTTGACGTCACGCGTGGGCACGGGGTGCCCACCCTACGGGGTTTCGTATGCAGGTAGTCTCCGCTGCTCGTCTTCGCTGAACATCCGGCCGCGCAGCGCCGCCACGGCTGCCTCGTCGTTCAGTCCCCGGCGCCGAACCAGATACGCTTGGATCCGCCGCTTCCACGCCGCCTCCTCCCGATCGACATCCGCCAGCCGCTGCGCCGCATCCGCGCCAAACGCCTCCGCGCGCAGGCGGAAGACATCGTCCTCGCCCGCACCGCCGGCCCGCAGCCGTTCCGCCTCCTCCTGCACGCGCACGATTTTCAGAGGCGCCTCGCGCGCCGCGCGCACGTCGGCCGGCAAGCCGGCATCCAGCGCGGCCAGGCGCGCCTGCTTCTGCTGCGCGTCCAAGGTGCGGTCGTCGCGGATCGCCATGCGTGCCAGGGCCTCGGCATTGGCGGCATCCTCGCGGCCGAAGATCGCGGCGATCTCGCGCTGGCTGAAATACTGCGCACGCAGTCCGCGCAGCGCGTCGAGCCGGCGCTTCAGGGCCGCGGCGTCCTGGCCGGTCAGCCTGCGATCGACGCCAAGGCCCGCCAGCGCCTGCCGGTACGCGGTGTAGCGCGTCAGCACGCGCTTCGCTGCCGCGGCGGCGGCCGGGCGCAAGGTGCGGTCCAGTTCACGCTCGATTTCCGCCCGCACCGCGGCGGGCGATTTCTCGCCCACGGTGCTCAGGTAGTAGTCGAACAGTTCGATCAGCTGGGCGTCCGCGACGACGCTGTCGTCCGGCGCCACGTGCACGGCGCCGTCCGGCCGCGTGCCCAGCAGCGATGGCGCGAACGCCTTCGCCGGCGGGGTGACGGTCACGGTTTGCATTGCAGGCGCAGGCTGCCCGGCCAGCATGGCAAGCCACAGCGTGCCGGCCGCGCCGAGCGCCAGGACGATGGTCGGACTGCGGTTCACAGGCCCATCTCGCGCAGGCGGTTGGCGTGCTGGCGGTACAGCGTGACGGGATTCGTCTCGAACAGGTTGACGAGGCCCGCGACCTGGTTCACTTCGTCCAGGTGGTTCAGCGCGTAGTCGTCGCGGATCACGCGGCCCAGGTGGCTGGAGCAGCTGCCGACGAGGCCATCGTTCTTCTCGCCGCGGAACGCCAGCGACACGAGGCCGAGCGGCGCGTCGATCGGGTCGAGCAGGTTCGTGAACGGTTGCGCGCCGCTCCACGAAAAGTAATACACGCCTCCAGCCTGGTAGGCGCCCTCGCCGCACGCGGTCGTCGGCACGCCTTCCGGATGCGCCGCATTGAACTTTGCGGCACCCGCGGTCGTCAGCGCATCCAGCGCCGCCGTCGACACCTGCGCGCTGCCGTCGCCGGACAGGAAGGCGATGGTGCCCGCCAGGCCGTCGACGATGGACCCCAGCACGGCTTCCGAAAAGGTCCCCGGCGCGACCGTGCCGCGGATGACGTCCGCCACAGCGGACCCCTTATTGACGCCGCCGACGCTCGTCACGGACGCGACGAGGTTCGGCGCCACCGAGGCGACGTAGCGGATGGTCGGACCGCCGTGGCTGTGGCCGATCAGGTTGACCTTCCGGGCGCCGGTCGCGGCCAGCACCTGCTTGACGTAGGTGAGCAGCTGCTCGCCGCGCACTTCCGTGCTGTTGGCGGCGCTCACCTGGGCGACGTAGACCTGGGCGCCGTCGCGGCGCAGCGCGTCCGTGATGCCGAACCAGTAATCGAAGGGGCCGATGCTGTCCCAGCCGAGCAGGCCGTGCACCAGCACGATCGGGTAGCGGGTCTGGGTATAACCGGCGGCGGATGCGGAAAGCGGCAGGAACGACAGCGCGAACAAGAGTGCGGCGAACCAGCGGGCGAAACGTTTCATCGGTTAGTCTCCTTTCTAATGATTGTCGTACGGCTGAGTCAGAGTACGGTCAAGCGGAGGACGCAACAAGGCATGCACGGCCGCACGGGACGGATTGGCTTGCCGAATCAGGTGAATGTCCCAATAATCCATGCATCGTCAGGGGAGAAAACCACACATGGACATGAAACGCATCAACGCGGGCAAGCTGCGCGCGATCGGCTACGACGCGCGCGAGCGCATCCTGCGCGTGGAATTCGACGACGGCAGCGCAATCGATTACTCGGGGGTCGGCAGCGAGGTATGGCGGCGCTTCTCGACGTCGGGCGCGGCCTGGAGTTTCTATCGCGACAATATCGAGGAAGAGTTTGCGGGCAAGCGCGGCCGCGCGCAGGTGGACAGCAAACGGGCGGAGCTCGATGCGCTGTTCAGCGTTGCCGAGGCGCCGAAGAAGCCGAATCCGTTGGACGACCTCTTCAAACCGTCCGGCGACGAGTAATTGGGTCCCCGCCTTCGCGGGCGACGGCGGGGGCGCGGCGCATATAAAAAAACGCCGCCCCGGTCTCCCGGCGCGGCGTCAACTCTGCTGTGACCAGTGTAACCGATCACGCCCGAATGGTCAGGCAGATTCTTTCAGTTGTTCCAGGATGGCCGGGTTTTCCAAGGTCGAGATGTCCTGGGTGATGGTCTCGCCCTTGGCCAGCACGCGCAGCAGGCGGCGCATGATCTTGCCGGAACGGGTCTTCGGCAGGTTGTCGCCGAAGCGGATCTCTTTCGGCTTGGCGATCGGACCGATCTCCTTGCCGACCCAGTTGCGCAGCTCGGCGGCCAGCTTCTTCGCTTCCTCGCCGGTCGGACGCGCCTGTTTCAGCACGACGAACGCGCAGATCGCCTCGCCCGTCGTCTCGTCCGGCTTGCCGACGACCGCGGCTTCCGCCACGATCGGGTGCGCCACGAGCGCGGACTCGATCTCCATCGTGCCCATGCGGTGGCCCGAGACGTTCAGCACGTCGTCGATGCGGCCCGTGATGGTGAAGTAGCCCGTGTCCTTGTTGCGGATCGCGCCATCGCCAGCCAGGTAGTACTTGCCGCCCAGTTCATCCGGGTAGTAGGCGCTGCGGAAGCGGTCCGGGTTGTTCCAGATCGTACGGATCATCGACGGCCACGGACGTTTCACCACGAGGATGCCGCCCTGCCCGTTCGGCACGTCGTGGCCGGCCTCGTCGACGATGGCGGCCATGATGCCCGGCAGCGGCAACGTGCAGGAACCCGGCACCATCGGGGTCGCGCCCGGCAGCGGAGTGATCATGTGGCCGCCCGTTTCCGTCTGCCAGAAGGTGTCCACGATCGGGCAGCGCTGGCCGCCGATCTGCGTGTAGTACCACATCCACGCTTCCGGATTGATCGGTTCGCCGACGGTGCCCAGCAGGCGCAGGCTGGACAGGTCGTAGTTCTTCGGATGCACCTTCTCGTCCGTGTTGGACGCCTTGATCAGCGAACGGATCGCCGTCGGCGCCGTGTAGAAGATGCTGACCTTGTGCTTGGCGATCGTCTCCCAGAAGCGGCCGGCGTTCGGGAACGTCGGCACGCCTTCGAACACGATCTGCGTGGCGCCGACCGCGGTCGGGCCGTAGCAGATGTACGTGTGGCCCGTCACCCAGCCGATATCGGCCGTGCACCAGTAGACGTCGTCCGGCTTGAGGTCGAAGGTCCACTTCATCGTCAGCGCGGCCCACAGCAGGTAGCCGCCGGTCGAGTGCTGGACGCCCTTCGGCGTGCCCGTCGAACCCGACGTGTAGAGGATGAACAGCGGATGTTCCGCATCCACCCACTCCGGCTCGCACTCGCCGCTCTGGCCGTCGACGAGGTCGTGCAGCCACAGGTCGCGGCCTGCCTGGAAGGCGATGTTGCCGCCGGTGCGCTTGTAGACGATGACGTCGCGGATCGTCTCGCAGCCGCCCATCGCCAGCGCCTCGTCGACGATGGCTTTCAGCGGCAGCGATTTACCGCCGCGCAGCTGCTCGTCGGCCGTGATGACGGCAACGGCGCCCGCGTCGATGATGCGCTCCTGCAGCGACTTCGCGGAGAAGCCGCCGAACACGACGGAGTGCGTCGCACCGATGCGCGCGCACGCCTGCATCGCGGCCACGCCTTCGATCGACATCGACATGTAGATGATGACGCGGTCGCCTTTTTTGATGCCGCGGGATTTCAGGCCGTTGGCGAATTTGCACACACGCTCGTGCAGTTCGCGGTAGGTGGCGCGGGTGACGGTGCCGTCGTCCGCTTCGAAGATGATCGCCGTCTTGTCGCCGTTGCCGTTCTCGATTTGGCGGTCGAGGCAGTTGTACGACGCGTTCAGCTGGCCATCCGCGAACCATTTGTAGAACGGCGCATTCGATTCGTCGAGGGTTTGCGTGAAGGGTTTGTGCCAGGCGACGTTTTCGCGCGCCAGGCGGGCCCAGAAACCTTCGTAGTCGCTGGCGGCTTCGTCGCACAGCTTGTTGTACGCATCCATGCCGGAAATCGCGGCATTGGCGGTGAATTGTGCGGGCGGCTGGAAGACGCGGTGTTCCTGCAGTCCCTGCTGTTGGGTCTCGTTCTCGGCCATACTAGTCTCCTATTGATGATGTAGTAATTTTGCCTAATACCTTAAGCACCCACGCTTACTGAGCCCTTACACGGCCCAAGGCGGCATCCCCGCTGGCCATTCTATCAACCTTCGGCATGCCACGACGCCGTGCCGGCGACGCGCGGCGGGTGTAGAATGTTGAGCTGTCCTGACCGCCGCCGCATTGGAAAGCCCGCATAGATGCTCGATTCGCAACCCTCCTCCAGCGCACGCAAACGCAGCGCACTCGCCAATTTCATGTTCGCCAGCCGCTGGCTGCAACTGCCTCTGTATCTCGGCCTGATCCTCGCGCAGTGCGTTTACGTGTTCCATTTCTGGGTCGAACTGAAGGACCTCGTGCTGGCCGCGATGGGCAACGAAGCCGCGCTGCAGCACATCTTCCAGGCCGTCGCCGTGCCGGGCGCGCCGCTGCCGGACAAGCTGAACGAAACGACGATCATGCTCGTCGTGCTGGGCCTGATCGACGTCGTCATGATTTCGAATTTGCTGATCATGGTGATCGTGGGCGGCTACGAGACGTTCGTGTCGCGCATGTATCTCGAAGACCATCCGGACCAGCCGGAATGGCTGTCGCACGTGAACGCGTCCGTGCTGAAGACCAAGCTGGCGATGGCGATCATCGGCATCTCGTCGATCCACCTGCTCAAGACGTTCATCAACGCCAAGTCCTACGATGCGCAGACGATCATCGCGCAGACCTGCATCCACGTCGTGTTCCTGCTGTCGGCGATGGCGATCGCCTACACCGACCGGATCATGATGAATACCCAGAGTGACAACAAGCACCACTGATTCCTCCGTAATCCAAGACCCCACAGCGAGACCCACATGACTGTCATTAAACAGGACGACCTGATCGAATCGGTCGCTAGCGCCCTCCAGTACATCAGCTACTACCACCCCGCCGACTACATCCAGCACCTCGCGCGCGCCTACGAGGCCGAGCAGAGCCCGGCCGCCAAGGACGCCATCGCGCAGATCCTGACCAACTCGCGCATGTGCGCGGAAGGCAAGCGCCCGATCTGCCAGGACACCGGCATCGTCAACGTGTTCCTGAAGATCGGCATGAACGTGCGCTTCGAAGGCTTCGGCAGCGGCTCGATCACCGACGCCGTCAACGAAGGCGTGCGCCGCGCGTACAACTTCGCCGACAACAAGCTGCGCGCCTCGATCGTCGCCGACCCGCACTTCGAGCGCAAGAACACGAAGGACAACACCCCGGCCGTCGTGCACATGGAACTGGTCCCGGGCGACACCGTCGACGTGATGGTCGCCGCAAAAGGCGGCGGCTCGGAAAACAAGACCAAGTTCGTCATGCTGAATCCGTCCGACTCGCTGGTCGACTGGGTCCTCAAGACTGTCCCGCTGATGGGCGCCGGCTGGTGCCCGCCGGGCATGCTGGGCATCGGCATCGGCGGCTCCGCCGAGAAGGCCATGCTGATGGCCAAGGAGTCGCTCATGGAAGACATCGACATGTACGAACTGAAGGCACGCGGCCCGCAAAATAAACTGGAAGAGCTGCGGATCGAACTGTGCGACAAGATCAACGCACTGGGCATCGGCGCGCAGGGCCTGGGCGGCCTGACGACCGTGCTGGACGTGAAGATCAACATGTACCCGACCCACGCCGCATCGAAGCCGGTCGCGATGATCCCGAACTGCGCCGCGACGCGCCACGCGCACTTCGTGCTGGACGGCTCGGGCCCGTCGTACATCGAACCGCCGGCGCTGTCGACCTGGCCGGACGTGAACTGGACGCCGGACACGCAGAAATCGAAGAGCGTCAACCTCGACACGCTGACGAAGGAAGAAGTCGCATCGTGGCAGCCGGGCCAGACCCTGCTCCTGAACGGCAAGATGCTGACGGGCCGCGACGCCGCGCACAAGCGCATCCAGGACATGCTGGCGAAAGGCGAACAGCTGCCGGTCGACTTCACGAACCGCGTGATCTACTACGTCGGCCCGGTCGATCCGGTGCGTGACGAAGTCGTGGGCCCGGCCGGCCCGACGACGGCGACCCGCATGGACAAGTTCACCGACATGATGCTCGAGAAGACGGGCCTGATCGCGATGATCGGTAAAGCGGAACGCGGCCCGGCCGCCATCGAGGCGATCAAGAACCACAAGTCGGCCTACCTGATGGCCGTCGGCGGCTCGGCTTACCTCGTGTCGAAGGCGATCAAGTCGGCGAAGGTCGTCGGCTTCGCAGACCTGGGCATGGAAGCGATCTACGAGTTCGAGGTCAAGGACATGCCGGTCACCGTGGCCGTCGATGCGACGGGTACGTCGGTGCACCAGACCGGTCCGAAGGAGTGGGCTGCGAAGATCGAGTCGCTGAAGGGTATCCCGGTCGCAACCGCTTAAGGTTGTGCGGTACGACGTGTGAGCCCGGCCCGCGCCGCCCGCACGTCGTCCCCGCGGAGGCGGGGACCCAATTTCACTCGCAGTACCGCAACGCTTCCTGCCGGGTTACCATCTCCCCCATGAACACCCAAGCACACCCCGAAGACGCCCCCGTCGGCGTCTTCGACTCCGGCCTCGGCGGCCTGTCGATCCTGCGCCACATCCGAGCGCAACTCCCGCACGAACACCTGATCTACGTGGCCGACACGGGCTTCGCCCCGTACGGCGACAAGCCCGAACACGTCGTCGCCGGGCGTTCGCTGGCGGTGGCCCGCTTCCTCGTCGAACGGGGCGTCAAGGCCATCGTCGTCGCCTGCAACACGGCGACCATCTCCGCGGTTCGCCTGATGCGCGACACCTTCCCCGACCTGCCCATCGTCGGCGTGGAACCGGGCCTGAAGCCCGCGGCGGCCGCGACGCGCAGCGGCAAGGTCGGCGTGCTGGCCACGGAACGCACGCTGGCCGGCGCTAAGTTCCTGCAGCTGCGCGACCAGGTCACCGAAGCGACGCACGCGGAATTTTTGCTGCAGCCGTGCCGCGGCCTCGTCGACCAGATCGAACTGGGCGACACGGAGGCCACGCGCGCGCTGCTGGTACGCTACGTGACACCGCTGCTCGACCAGGGCGCCGACACGCTCGTCCTCGGCTGCACGCACTATCCGCTCGTGCGCGCCGCGATCGAGGACGTGATCGCATCGGCCGGCGCACGTGACGTCACGCTGGTGGACACCGGCGACGCCGTGACGCGCCAGCTGGTGCGCTTGCTGGATGCGGGGCGGTTGCTGCGCTCCCCTTCTGGCGATGCGCCAGGCACACTGGAGGCTTGGACCAGCGCCAGCGCCACCGCGCTGTCGGCCGCGTTCAACAGCCTGATCGGCATCGATCCGCCCGTGCACGAGGCGACGTTCGGCGAGCCGTGACGGCCGTTCGCACTGCTGGGCAAAACTCGATTTGCCAGAATGCGAATGACCCTATATAATCTCGTTCTGTCTCGGCAACAACGAGACAGCAAGCAAGACAGTGGTGGCTGTAGCTCAGTTGGTAGAGTCCAGGATTGTGATTCCTGTTGTCGTGGGTTCGAGTCCCATCAGCCACCCCAAAGAATTCGAAAGCCCAGCCTCGTGCTGGGTTTTTTGTTTTTCGGCCACACCTGTAACGTGCGGCGGTCCGCCTCAGCCGGGAAGCGCTCCCCCGGTCTCTTGAGCCATTGCACATCGACACCAAATGTCCGCGCTTGTCCGCGATCGATGACTCACCCAGTCCATCAAAATTCTCGACGGCACAGTACGACAACAAAAAGGCCAGGGACATCGCCGGCCTTTTCGTGTTGACGAGAGAGATTACCTCTTCTCGACTTTATCGCCGTTCGCCAAGAAGCACTGCTCCAACTCCGACCAACCGACCCGACATCCTTGCTTTCCTTTTTGCGGAAACCATACAGCAGAGCCATTAGAGATTTTCAGCTCGCCAAATTTCCGTTCATCTTTTCTTACTTTGAACGAAACGTCAGCCTTACCGACTCCCGTTCGGGCAAGGTGAATTTTACGGTATGAACAATCATGTGGATTTGAAGTTGAGTGGCTGCAGAAACAAGACGACAATACGATCCGCCCTGCGAATGAAATAACATCGTTTCCTGTTTACCCGGTCCTTTTACTGCGCTAACGACCTGCTCTGAAACTTACACCCAAGAAATTTTAGTCAAAATAGGCCGGCGTTTCGAGTTTCATAGCGATAGTCCACGGGATTCCAACTGTACGCCGTCGCGCTTTCCAATAGCTTAAAATGCATGTCAGAAATGTACTTACGTCAATCATATTTGAGCGAATGAATCATTTGCCCTATACTTGACCCCGATACACACCCATAACAACGAGCGGCAGGCATCACGTTGACCTGAC
This sequence comes from Massilia sp. CT11-137, assembly GCF_047302885.1. NCBI lineage: Bacteria > Pseudomonadati > Pseudomonadota > Betaproteobacteria > Burkholderiales > Oxalobacteraceae > Massilia > Massilia sp. CT11-137. The sequence continues at coordinate 1,225,121 of NZ_JBKYMP010000002.1, read as the reverse complement.
CGCCATGCGGCCCCGCCGCATCGCGGATGCGTGAAGCATCCACTCTTTCAACGGGTCCAGACGCCGGCCGGACGAGCCGCGCTGCGACCGCCCGCCTCCGCGCGCCGGACGGATCCAGGCTTCCAGCCGGCCCGCACCGAGGCCTTTCAATGAGGGCCGATCTTCATGACCCCAACACGACCATCGCGCCGCCACTGCCTGCTCGCGACCGCGTGCGCGCTGTGCGTCATCCTGACACCACAAGCGCATGCGGCCAAACGCAAGCCGGCGGCGCCAAAGACACCAGCCATCGCCGACTTCAGGGAATTGAGCGGCTCGTATCCCGGCACGTGCGAACAACCCGTCGCCCCGGCGCTTTCCGGCCTGGGCGAACCGACGACGCGCCAGTGCGCCTGGAGCCAGCGCGTGGAAATGGTGTACTGGCGCAGCATCCCGGCGCCGGCCGCCACCTGCCTGCCGCCGGCCGCCATCGCATGGCACCGCCTCACGCAAGCGATCCACGCGGACGCGCCGCCCTGGAACAACGCCTGGTCCGGCCGCACCGTGTCTACGAACACGCCCGAATCCCAGCAACTGGCCGCGATCTGGCGCGACGACGACGGGCAATGGTCGGCGGCGCTGTGGCGCTGGCAGCCGTCCGAGAAACCGGACACGCGCACCTGGCAGGCCGGCCACTGGGACGATGTGAAGCAGGCCGCGCACGCGATCGATGCGGGCAGTCCGCTGCCCGCCGCGTCGCCGTTGTTCGTCGCGTGGCGCGATGCGTCGCAGGGCAAGCCGCGCGTGCTCGATGGCGACACGTGGCGCTGGGTGTCGGACAAGACCTGTTTGCGACTGGAGACGTCGGGCATCAGCCAGACGCGCATCCACCTGCCCTATTCGCGCGACGATGCGCGCCTCGAGCAGCGCAGCGGCATGCAGGTGCTGCTGGCGCGCCGCTTCCCGAATGCCGAGTGGCTGCAGCCCTTTACCTTGCTGGAGCCGGGCCATCCCGGCGACCGCACCGGTGCGAAGTTCATCGCCGTGTGGCGCGAAGGCGCAAGCGTCAAGGGACAGTTGTGGATTCCGCTGCGCGACGACGCGGGCATCGTCCGCGCACGCATCGTCAGCGATCTCGCGCCGGCATCGGCGGAGCGTCAAAAGGAATTGGCGAAGCAGCGGGCCGACGTGATCGGGCGCGAACTGACCGCGCTTGCCCACGCGTGGGAGGTGCGCCATGAATGACGAACTGTACTCGCCCTTCTGGCTGCTGTCGCCGCTGGCCGTGCTGGGTGCCGGCCTGATGGTCGCGCTCGTGATCGGACTGACCCTGCAGCGTTTTCGCATCCCGAAACTGTATGGCGCCGTGATCGCGGGCCTGCTGCTCGGCGCGAACGGTGCCGGCTTCATCGACCGCGCGCTGCTGACGCAGTTCCAGGAACTGCTCAACGGCGCCGCCGCGCTCGTGCTGTTCGAGGTCGGCCGCAAGATGGACCTCGCGTGGCTGCTGCGCAGCGGCCGCCAGGGCGCCAGCCTGCTGCTCGCGACCGTGGCGCGCGGCGCCGCGGCCGCCATCACGCTGGGCCTCTTCGGCCTGCCGTGGGGCGCCGCGATCTTCATCGGCTCGATCCTCATCGCCGTCAATCCCGTCATCCACAGTTCGATGGTGGCGGACGAAAACGCGAGCGGCACGAGCACGTTCGCGACGTCGAACATGGTCGGCCTCTCCAACCTGGTCGCGCTGCTGGCGCTCGGCATCACGCTCGCATGGACGCGCAGCCACGGCCAGGACGCCGACAGCGGTTTCTGGACGGAGTTGATGCGCCAGGGCGGCAAGCTCGTGATCGGCGCCCTGATCGCCGTGCTGTCGTACGGCCTCTATGCGCTGGCCACGCGGTTGTGCAAGGTGCCGGCGACGCTGCGCCCCGGCATGCTGCTGGCCGCGCTGCTGATCGACCTCGGGCTGTGCTCCGTGATGTCCGCGAGCGCCCTGCTCTCGCTGCTGCTGATGGGCGTCCTGCTGCGCAATGCGGAGAAGCGCGACAACGTGTTCCAGGCGCAGTTGAAGACGGCGCAGGACATCGGCTACGTGCTGCTGTTCCTGATGTCGGCGGCGCTCGTCGACCTGCAGGCGCTGCTGCATGGCTGGACCATCGTGGTCGCGCTGACGGTGTTCGCGGTCCGCATCGCGGCCACGCGCCTGGCCCTGTGGCCGGGCACCGCGTGGGACGTGCGCAAGCAGCATGCGATGGCCCTGTCGATGTGTTCCCTGGTGAGCTACGGCGGTCTCGTCGTGGACAACACCCTGAATGCCTACACCGGGCTCGATGCGACGTCCACCGCCGTCATGGGCGCGCTGCTGGCCCTGAACGTCCTGCTGGCGCCCGGCCTCACGTGGCTCGGCTTGCGCCTGGCGGGCGAAACCTATCGAGGAGGTGCCCAATGAGCGAACTATTGAACGACGAAGCGCTGGGAAAACTGAAACCGGACGCCCAGGCCCAGGCGGTATCTGGCCAGGGCCCCGCATTCCTGCCCGACTTCAAGGCGTCCACGATCGGCACGATGGGCATCGAACTGGAACTGATGGTGCTCGACCGCCTCACGTTCGACCTGTTCCCCGCCGCGCCCGACATCCTGCGCCTGCTGGACAAGCACGACAAGCCGTGGGTGCACACGCCCGAAATCACGACATCGATGCTGGAAGTGGCGACTGCCATCCTCACCTCGTTCGACGAGGCGGCCGAGCAGCTGGAACACATCCGCACGACGGTGCAACGGGCCGCGTTCGATGTCGGCGCGTCGATCTCGGGCGGCGGCGCGCATCCCTTCCAGAAGTGGAACGAGCAGCGCATCTACCCGAAGGAACGCTATTTCGCATCGGAGCGCAAGTTCGGCTATCTGGCTAAACTGTTTACCGTGTTTGGCATGCACGTGCACATCGGCGCGGGTACGCCGGACGAGGCGATGCGCCTGTGCTCCTGGCTCACGCAGCGCGCGCCCCTGTTCATCGCACTGTCGGCCAATTCGCCGTGCTGGCAGGGCGAAGTGTCGGGCTTCTGCAGCTCGCGCAGCAACGTCGTGGGTGCGTTCCCGATGAGCGGCATCCTCCCGTACGACATCCGCACGTGGGACGATTTCCGCGCCCACTTCGACGAGCTGGCCGGCCACGGCATCGTCAACAGCATCAAGGATTTTTATTGGGACGTGCGTCCGAAGCCGGAATACGGGACGATCGAACTGCGCGTGCTGGATACGCCGTTGAAACCCGTGTACGCGGCGGCGCTCGCGTGCTATGCGCGCGAGCTGTGCCTGGAATGGGCGGGCCAGCCGGGACGCTGGCCGACCAGCAGCAGCCGCGAGCTGTACATCTGGAACCGCTTCAATGCGGCACGCGACGGCGTCGAGGCGACGTGGATCGATCCGGAGTCGGGCGCGTCGATGCCCATCGGCGAAGCGATCCGCGCCGACCTCGAACGACTGTCAAAACGCTCGACCGACCCCGGTTTCGGCAAGGCGTGCAAGGTGATCGAGCATCTGATGAAGGACGGCGGACAGGCGCGCTGGCTGCGCGCCCATCTCGCGTCCGGCGGCGGCATGAACGACCTCGCGCGGATGGCGAGCGAGATGTTCGAAGACGGCGCGCCGCTGGACTAGTTGCTCGTCACGAGCGGTGCGGGTTGTTGGGACGGTTGTCGACGCGGTTCGGCACGCCGTCGCCGTCACGGTCGCCGTGGCGCCAGCCGCCCCGCTCCAGTTGCCAGCCGCGGTCGCCCTGGCGCCATTCCGGACGGTGCCAGACATAGCCCGGGCGCACCCGTTCCCAATGGCCGCGCACCCAGGTGTAGCGGTGGCCGTTCCAGTTCCAGTAGCCCGGCGCCCATTCGTAACCGTGGCGCGCGGCCGGCACGACTTCGTGACGCGGCGGCGGCGGTGCGGTGCGCACGACGACGACATCCCGGGCGAACGCCTGCGCCGGCAAGACGGCGGCAGAACTGACGATGGCAAGGGCGGCAGCAGCGAGAATGCGTTTCATGGTGGTTCTCCTTTGGTTGCGCGGTGAAGTTGCGCTGTGAGACCACTATAGCGATTCGCCGCCCGCATTTGCCGGATTGAAGCGGGCGCTTACAACCGATACATGCCGCAACAGGCCGGTAACAGATTTTCAGATTTTCACGAGGCAGATGCGAAAAGGGCGCCCCGCAGGGACGCCCTTTTCGCGCTGTTGGATGCCGCCAGGCCCAGGTCTCGTGCGCACCCGACAAAGATGCCGGGGACGCAGTGCCTCACCTGGGGCGCCGAGCCAGGCCGGCCGGCACCCGCCAGACGATCAGTCCAGCTTCCAGGCGTAGTCGACCTTGGTCCAGGTCTGGGCCGGTGCGCCGTCCTTGGTGCCCGGCTTGAACTTGCAGGCCGACAGGCCCTTCATTGCAGCCTTGTCCAGGCCTTTGAAGCCGCTCGATTTGTCCAGCTTCGAATCGGCCACCGAACCGTCGGCGGCGATGAGGAAGGACATCGACGTGATGCCCTGCTCTTCGTTCATCAGCGACGCTTTCGGATATTCGACCTTGCACTTGGACGGATCGAACGTCGCCGGCGTTTCGCCTGCAAAAGCCGAACCAGCGATACCCGAGACCAGCAGAGCGACGAGGCTTACAGCAAATTTCTTATTGGACATTTTTATTACCCCCGGAAAACAAAGTTTTTTTTAATGCCAGTGCTCTCCACCGGCGCTGGACGAGCCGTCCTGGCTCAGAATTCTTCCCAATCGTCGCTGGCTGCTGCCGCTGCGACTTTTTTCGCGGTCGATGCCGGCGCATCCGCCGCACGTTCCTGCTGGACCGGCGCCTTGGCCTTCGCGGCGGCCGGCTTCTTCAGCTGCGGCTTGGCGGCCGGGCGGACGACGACGGCGCGGCTGGCGGTGGCGGCAGCCGGCGCCGGTGCGTCCACGATGGCCTGCTCCTCGCCTTCGGCCAGCTTGAAGATGCTGACGACGCGCTGCAGTTCCGCGGCCTGGTCCTGCAGGCTCTGGAAGGCGGCGGCGGCTTCTTCGACCAGCGCGGCGTTCTGCTGCGTCATGCCGTCCATCTCGATGATCGACAGGTTGACCTGTTCGATGCCGGCGCTCTGTTCGGCGCTGGCGCTGGCGATGTCGCTCATGATGTCGGTCACGCGCTTGACGCTGGCAACGACCTCGTCCATCGTCTCGCCGGCCTCGCCGACGAGCTTGCTGCCGCGGCCGATCTTCTCGACGGAGTCGCCGATCAGTTGCTTGATTTCTTTGGCGGCCGCTGCGGAACGCTGGGCCAGGTTACGCACTTCCGAAGCGACGACGGCGAAGCCGCGACCCTGTTCACCGGCACGGGCTGCCTCGACGGCGGCGTTCAGTGCCAGGATGTTCGTCTGGAAGGCGATGCCATCGATGACGCCGATGATGTCGGCGATCTTGCTCGCCGAGCTATTGATCTCGCCCATCGTGCCAACGACCTGCGACACCACGTCGCCGCCCTTGCGTGCCACGTCCGATGCGGTGGCGGCCAGGTGATTCGCTTCGCGGGCATTGTCCGCGTTCTGTTTCACGGTCGACGTCAGTTCTTCCATCGCCGACGCGGTCTTCTCCAGCGAGCTGGCTTGCAGTTCGGTACGCGACGACAGGTCGGTGTTGCCGGCTGCGATTTCACGCGATGCGGTGGTGATGGTGTGCGTGCCGCGACGGACCTGGCTGACGATGTCGACCAGGCTGTTGCGCATCTGTTTCATTTCGATCAGCAGGCTGCCGCGATCCGACGACTTGGTGTCGATGGCGATCGACAGGTCGCCTTCGGCGATACTGCCGGCGATCTTGGCGGTGTAGCCCGGCTCGCCGCCCAGCTGCTTCAGCAGGCCGCGGGTGATGATGGTGGCGGCCAGGATGCCGAGTGTAACGGCCAGGGCCAGCAGCCCGAGCATGAAATTACGGGCGCTGGCGAAGGCGGCTTCCGCGTCGACCTGGGTCTGCGCGTTCAGCTTGTCTTCCAGCTTGCCCAGCTGATCCAGCCCATCCAGCCATTTCTTCTGGGCCGGACGGATTTCCTTGACCATCACGCGGGTGGCGTCCATCGCGTTATTGGCCAGATAGAGTTCCGATGCCTTGGCGATGGCCGGCATGGCGGCGCCTTCGGCTTCTTTCACCTGGTTCAGCAGGGTTTTTTCTTCAGGCAACGCTTCTTCAGAGAACTTGGCGGCCAGTTTTTGCTGCAGAGCATCGTACTTGGCGGTCTGCTCCTTGAAACGGTTCAGTTCCGGCTCCATGTCGGCCGGGTCCGTCATCAGGGTCAAGGTACGCAGCGAGGTGACGCGTTCGCTCACGTTATTGCGCATGTCGACGACCAGGCGGGTCACGACATTGTTGACATTCACGACGTGGTCGAGCCGGTTCTGGATCTGCGCCATGCGCAGGATGCCGACGACGGTAACGATAACCAGCAGCACGAGCACGAGGGCAAAACCCAGCCCCAGACGCATGCCGACCTTCATGTTTGCTAAGTTCATTCCTTATCTTCCCTGTTTCAAGTGATCAGACCCGCTCCGGAGTCTTTGTCTTTTGTTACGGAAAGTCCATCTTCCCGGTGGACTCGCGTATTTCCGTCAGGATAAATCAAAACGCCGATTTGCAGACAGAAAACATGCCCCGCTGTAATTATGTTTCACCACAACAACAGGATTAGATGTCGTGCAAGGAGAAGAGCCCAGATTATGGGTCTATTCTTGCCTTCGGGCAAGGATAACGTTGCAAATGATTAAATAAATGCAACATTTTTTGTAGCGAATTTTGAACATCCCGGCCATTTTCATGCGGCCGGGGTAGTAAAATAACTAAAAGTCAACCTTACACGGCGCTTACGCAGCGAGGCGCAGTCTGCCGGCGGCTTCGAGGAGGAGTTCGGGGTTGCCTGCGGCGAGGCGGCGGGAGTCGGACAGCAACTGGCGATAGCCGCGCGCGCCCGGCAGGCCGGCCATCAGGCCCAGCATGTGGCGCGTGATGCTGTTCAGGCGGAGGCCCAGCGGACCGTAGCGCTCCAGCTCGGCGCGGATATATGGAATCATGGCTTCCAGCACCTGTTCGCGCGTTTTCGGCGGGGTCGCGTCGCCATAGAAACGGGCGTCCCAGCCGGCCATCACGTAGGGATTGTGGTACGCCTCGCGACCGATCATGACGCCGTCCACGTGCTGCAAGTGAGTGGCGATCTCGTCGTCGGTCTTGATGCCGCCGTTGATGATAATCTCGAGCTCAGGAAATTCGCGCTTCAGCTGGTACGCCACTTCATAGCGCAGCGGCGGGATCTCGCGGTTTTCCTTCGGCGACAGCCCCTTCAGCACGGCATTGCGCGCGTGCACGATGAAAGTACGGCAGCCAGCGTCGGCGATGGTGCCGATAAAATCGCGCACGAAGCCGTATTCCTCGTTGTAATCGATGCCGATACGGTGCTTGACGGTGACGTCGATGCTGACGGCGTCGCGCATCGCCTTCACGCAATCGGCGACGAGTTGCGGTTCCTGCATCAGGCAGGCGCCGAACGCCCCCTTCTGCACGCGCTCGGACGGGCAGCCGCAATTCAGGTTGATCTCGTCATAGCCCCACTGCTCGCCCAGCTTCGCGCTCTTGGCGAGGTCGGCCGGATCGCTGCCGCCCAGTTGCAGCGCGATGGGATGCTCGACCTCGTCGTAGCGCAGGTGGCGCTCGACGTCACCATAGACCAGGGCGCCCGTCGTCACCATCTCTGTATACAACCAGGTGTGCTGCGTGATCTGGCGGTGGAACACGCGGCAATGGCGGTCCGTCCAGTCCATCATGGGGGCAACCGACAGCCTGCGGCCCGTTGCCTGGACACCTGGATTAGCTTGCTTGTGATCGTTCACGTTACGTCGGGCTCGAAAAAGGGACAGACATTATACGTGCCCGCCACGCACGCCGCTCACCCCGCCGCTTTCCTTGCCTCCAGCCACGCTTCCATGTCGCCCACGGACAACGGCTTCGCAAGATAACTGTCGTGGCAGGCGGTCCGACAGGAAGTCCAGAACCACACGCACGCGCGGCGGCTGGTAGCGGTGCGGCAGCCAGATCGCGAACGCCTGGTGTCCGAACACCGGCCGCGGCTCCCACTCGGGCAAGAGCCGCACCGCGCGGCCGGCATCCAGGTCGTCCGCCACGACATAGTGCGGCAACAGCGCGACGCCGACCCCGGCCAGCATGAGCGCGCGCAGGCTGTCGCTGTTATTCACGGACACGTTGCCGCGCACGGCCACGGCGAGGTCGTCGTCGGCACGGCGAAAATGCCAGGCGCGCGCGTGCTCGCCTTCGCCGTAGCGCAGGCACACCACGCCGGCCAGGTCACGGGGGTGCGCGAGCACGGGCGCGGCATGCGCCGCCGCGCACAGCAGATAGCGCGTGGTCAGCAGGCGGCGCGCCACCACGTCGCCGGGCAGCGACCGCGTCAGGCGGATCGCCAGGTCGTAACCCTCCTGGGCCAGGTCGACGGGACGGTCCAGCAGCACGAGTTGCACGTCGAGACGGGGGTGGGTGGCCAGCAGCTCGGGCAGCAGCGGCACGATGCAGCGCTGGCCGAACGTGATCGGCGCGCTCATGCGCACGGTGCCGCCGGCGTCGCCGTGCAGGCTGTCGATCTCGCGGCCGGCACCCTCGCACAGCGCCACGGCTTCCCGGGCGCGCTCGACCATCACCTGTCCCGCTTCGGTGAGACTGATGCTGCGGGTGGTCCGCCGCAGCAATTGCGCGCCGCACAGCGTTTCCAGCCGCGCCACCTGCTTGCTGACGGCCGACTTCGTCAGCCCCAGCGAGCGCGCCGCGGCCGAAAAGCCGCCCATGTCGACGACGCGCGCGAACACGGCCATGCATGCCATCCGCTCGGTCAGGCGATCACCCATGATTGTCCACCTCAGGAAACAGTCTGTGATAGGAATGCAGATTGTATCCCGAGCGACCCTTGGCAATACTGCAGCCATTCCCTGTTCAGAAAGGATGGTCATGAAAGCAATCGAACTGCAGGCATTCGGACTCGACGGCTTGCGCATGGTGGACGCGTGCGAACCGGATCCGCCGCCGGGCCACGTCACCCTCCGCCTCCACGCGGCCGCCCTCAACTTCCGCGACCTGGAAATCCTCGAAGGCCGCTACGGCATGCCCGTGCCCCTGCCCTGCATGCCGTTGTCGGACGCGGTCGGCACAGTGACCCGGATCGGGCCGGGCGTCACCGAATGGCGGGAAGGCGACCGGGGCAATCCGCTGTTCTTCCCCGACTGGATCGACGGCCCGTTCCACCCGCGCTATTTCGCACGTCAGCTGGGCGGCAACCACCCGGGCGTGCTGCGCCAGGCGATGACGGCGCCGGCCAATGCCATCGTACGTGCGCCGCGCCACCTCGGGGACGAGGCCGCCACGCTGTCCGTCGCCGCGCTCACCGCCTGGGCGGCGCTCACGGATGCCGCGCTGCAGCCGGGCCAGACGATCGTGGCCATCGGCAGCGGCGGCGTCGCGCTGTTCGCCCTGCAGTTTGCGCGAATGTTCGGCGTGCGGGCGATCGCCGTCACGTCGTCGGCGCACAAGATCCCGCAGTTGCTCGCGGCCGGGGCGACCACTGCGGTCGACAGCCGCGCGCATCCCGACTGGGGCATGGAAGTCATGCGGCTGACGGAGGGCGTCGGTGCGCACCTCGTGCTGGAAACCGGAGGCAGTGCGACGTTTTCCGAATCGGTCCGCGCGCTGGCGCCGGGCGCGACGATGGCGATGATCGGATATGTGTCCGGGCCGCTGCTGGAGATGGACCTGCGCCAGGTGTTCATCGCCAAACGGGCGCGCCTGCATGGCCACACGGTGGGCAATGCGCGCCAGTTCGATGCCATGAACCGCGCCCTGGAGGCGCATGGGATCGTGCCGCTGGTCGACAGCGTGCATCCGTTCGTGGATGCCGCCGCGGCCTATCGCCGGCTCGCGTCCGGCGCCAGCGTCGGCAAGGTCCTGGTCAAGCTGGATTGACCAGTACGCTTACTGGTCGCCGCGGTTGATGGGAAAGCAGAAGGCGGCGATCACGAGCACGATGACCAGGAACCAGGTCACCCGATCCAGCCAGTCCATGATGGGTCCGAAACAAAAGAAGGCCGGCGCGGGAGCGCCGGCGGAACGGGATCAGACTATCTTACTTGCCCGGCTGGTACAACTGGTCGAACGTGCCGCCATCCGCGAAGTGGGTCTTCTGCGCCTTGGTCCAGCCGCCGAACACGTCGTTGATGGTGAACAGGTTCACTTTCGGGAACTGCGCCGCGTATTTCGCGCCGATCGCGGCGTTGATCGGGCGGTAGTAATTCTTCGCGATGATGTCCTGCCCTTCATCCGTGTACAGGAATTGCAGGTAGGCGTCCGCCACCTTGCGGGTGCCGCGCTTGTCGACGACCTTGTCGACGACGGCGACCGGCGGCTCGGCGAGGATGCTCGCCTTCGGCGCGACGATTTCGAATTTATCCGGGCCCAGTTCCTTGATGGCCAGGATCGCTTCGTTTTCCCAGGCGATCAGCACGTCGCCGATGCCGCGTTCGACGAAGGTCGTCGTCGCGCCACGGGCGCCGGAATCCAGCACCGGCACGTTCTTGAACAGCTTGGCCACGTAGTCGCGCGCCTTCGCTTCATTGCCGCCCGGCTGTTTCAGGGCGTTGCCCCACGCTGCCAGGTAATTCCAGCGCGCGCCGCCGGACGTCTTCGGGTTCGGGGTGATGACTTGCACGCCCGGCTTGATCAGGTCGTTCCAGTCGTGGATGCCTTTCGGGTTGCCCTTGCGGACCAGGAACACGATGGTCGAGTTGTACGGCGAGCTGTTGTGCTGCAGGCGCTTCTGCCAATCCCTGGCGATCAGGCCGCGCTCGGCGATCTCGTCGATGTCCCAGGCGAGGGCCAGGGTAACGACGTCCGCCTGCAGGCCGTCGATCACGGAGCGGGCCTGCTTGCCCGAGCCGCCGTGCGACGCCTTGAAGGTGACGTTGTCGCCGGTCTGGGCCTTGTACCTGGCGGCGAAGGCTTTGCCGACGTCCTGGTACAGCTCGCGCGTCGGGTCGTACGACACGTTCAGGAGAGTGATGTCGGCGGCGTGCACGGTCGGGGCCACCAGCGCGATGCCGACCAGGGCTTGGATCAGTTTTCTTGACAACATATGGAAGCTCTTTTTCGAAGGGTTCTGGAAGGCACAGGTTAAGCACACCCCCTCGAAAGACGAACGAATACTTTCGGTCTTGTATATCCGGTTTACTCATGACAGACCTGCCATACGTACAACAGTCAAAATGACAACATGAAACGCGCAAAAAATAATTTAAAAAAAATTTCCGCTCGGCATTTAATGACGGCCGCTAAATGGTCGTCCTGTACTTGTGAGAGCGCGAGATGCGCAACCTCCCAACAGTATCCAAGCCATTAGGAGCCATATCATGCTGAGCCTTCACACCAACGTCGCATCGCTTTCCGCACAAAATTCGCTGACCCGTACCCAGACCTCGCTGTCGACCTCGATGACCCGCCTGTCGACCGGTTACCGTATCAACTCGGCGATGGACGACGCCGCCGGCCTGCAGATCGCCACCCGCCTGAAATCCCAGAGCAGCGGTATGGCCGTCGCCATGCGCAACACCCAGAACTCGATCTCGATGCTGCAGACCGCCGACGGCGCGCTGAACGAAGTCACCAACATCCTGACCCGCATGAAGGATCTGGCAACCCAGGCCTCCGACGGTTCCTCGTCCGACGACGACAAGAAAGCGATGGACAAGGAATACAACTCGCTGACCGACGAACTTTCGAACATTTTCTCGAACACCAAATTCGGCGGCACCGAGCTGCTGTCGACCAGCGCGAACGGCAAGCTGAACGCCGCCGCCGGCATCACCTTCCAGATCGGTGCCGACAGCTCGGAAAAGATGACTGCGAACTTCGACGCCGAACTCTCCGCAGCCGGCGGCGTGACCGACTCGATCACGACGGCGACCGCCGGTTTCGTCTCGAACGCCGCCGGTGCGCCGATCGCCGCGTCGACCGGTACGATCCTGTTCACCGACGCCAACACTGCGATCGGCAGCCTGAACACGGCCATCGACGCCGTCTCGACCCTGCGTTCGAAGCTGGGCGCCGTGTCGAACCGCCTCGACCACGTCTACAATAACCTGTCGAACATCTCGAGCAACACGCAAGCCGCTACCGGCCGCATCATGGACGTCGACTTCGCGACCGAGTCGTCGAGCATGACGTCGAACCAGATGCTGATGCAAGCTGGTACCGCCATGCTGAAGCAGACCAACAGCATGTCGTCGATGGTCATGTCCCTGCTGCAGTAATCGCAGGGCCGGTGATGGCCACCCCGGGCTAGTCCAGCCGGAATCCGCAAGAGGCCAGCCACAAGCTGGCCTTTTCACTTTACACCGCCGAGATCATGGCCAGCCTATCCATCCCCGCCCTTCCGCCACCCGTCATCCCGGCGAGCGCGCCCGGCACCCTGCCGGCCACGCCGGTCGGCGCGGTCGCGGCCGCCGTCCCGGTCGCCTTGCTGCAGGCCGAGCTCGAGGCAATCCCGCTGCCGCTGCCCGCCGCGCAGCCGGCGCCCGCGCTGCCCGCCGGCGACGCCCTGCCCGATGCCGCGGCGATGCGTCCCGACCAGGTCGTGATGGCGCGCCAGCTGACCTGGCCCCGTCCGGACGGCGGTGCGCTCGCCACGTCATGGCGCGGGATGGTACGCACCTACGGCACCCAGCTCGTCACGCGCGCGGTGCAGGCGTCCCGGCAACAGTCGGGCCAGTCGCTGCCGGGCGCGCTGCTGCAGAGCGGGCTGGATGCGCGCGTGCTGCGCCAGGCCGATCTCGCGGCCCTGCCGCCCGACGCCTGGCGGTTCACCGTGCATGCGGGCGGACCGCAGGCACAGCACCTGCGCGTGATCGGGGAAGAGGAACAATCGCAAAAGCCGCAGCGCCGCCGGCGCCGTGCCGCGCTGCGGCTGGAACTGGTGCTGGCCGACGGCACCGTCGTCACGGTGCAGGCGGAGCCGCTGGCCGATGGGGTCATGCTCGAGGTGTGCACGCTCGACCCGGGCACCCTGCTGCACCTGCGCGCCCTGCAGCCGCAGCTGGAAGACGCCGTGCGCCGCGCGGGCCTGCGCGTGCTCGGCTGGACCTGGAACGACGCCCTGCCGGAAGGCCGGGTGCACGCGCGCCTGCCGTCGACCGAGGCGGCGGCCGCCCTCAGCCTGCCCGTGTTCCGCGCGATGGCGGAACTGGCGCTGCTGCTGCCGACGGAGGCCGGCGCCTGATCGGCGAGCTGGCGGGCACGGGGTGCCCACCCTACGGCTACCGACGGAGGCCGGCGCCTGATCGGCGAGCTGGCGGGCACGGGGTGCCCACGCGTAACGTCAGCCGACCGTGCCGATGATCGAGACTTCCCGGTTCTCGGGAATCTCGTTATACGACAGCACGTGCAGCCCCGGCGCGAACAGGCGCGCGTAGCGGGCCAGCAGCGGGCGGATCTGCGGCAACACCAGGAGCAGCGGCGGCGTATGATGCTGCTTCATCTGCTCGCGTGCCACCGGCATGTTCAGCTGCAGTTGCTGCAGCAGTTGCGGATCGATCGGATAGTTGTCCAGCACGACCTTGCCGCCGTTGTTCTGGCGCGCCTGGTTCAGGGAACCGAGCAGCATGTTTTCCAGCTCGCCCGACAGGTTAAACGCGGGCATGTCCTTCTTCTTGCCGTACAGGCCGGACACGATCTGGCGGCGCAGCGCGCAGCGCACCTCGGCCGCGAGCAGGATCGGATCCTTCGTCGTTTCCGAGCTGTCCAGCAGCGTGGTCGCGATCACGACGATGTCCTTCAGCGACACGTTCTCGGCCAGCAGCACACGGAACACGCGCAAGAGCTGCGTGTGCGTGAGCGCCTTGTCCAGCGCACCGGCCAGCTTCGGCGAGAGCGCGGTGAGGCGTTCCATCAACGCCGGCACGTCCTCGTGGCGGAACAGCTCCGCCATGTAGTCGCGCGCGACCTTGGACGTGTGCGTGGCGATCGCGCTCGGCACCTCGACGACCTGGTAGCCCTGCCCCAGCGCGTGCGCTTTCTGCTCCGGATCGATCCACGTGACGGCCATGCCGAACGCCGGTTCGATGCCGGGGATGCCGTCGATGTCGCCGTACACGTTCGGCGACGGGATCGCCATCAGGCATTCCGCCACGACCTCGCCCTCGGCCACGACGGTGCCGTTGATCGCGATCGCGTACTGGTTCGGGCGCAGGGTCAGGTCGTCGCGCACGCCGATGGGCGGCAGCAGGAGGCCCATCTGCTCGGACAGGCTCTGGCGCACGCCCTTGATCCGCTTCGTCAGCACCTCGCCCTGGGCCTTGTCGACCAGGTGCACGAGCTTGTAGCCGACGGTGATCGAAATCGGCTGCACGACGGGCAGCTGCTGCCAGTCGAGTTCCGGCACGCGGTCGTCGCGCAGCGCGGCCTCGATGGCGGCCACGCCCGATTCGTCCGGCGGCTTCACTTCTTCGCGCGCCAGCTTCCAGGCGACGTAGCCGATGGCCGCGGCGAACGCCATGAAGAACAGCGACGGCATGCCCGGCACCATCGCCAGGATCAGCATCACGCCGGCGGCCGAGTACAGGACGCTCGGATTGGCCAGCAGCTGGCCGCCGACCTGCTGCTCGAAGTCGCCCGAATCGCTGATGCGGGTGACGAGGATCGCCGCCGCGGCCGACAGCAGCAGCGCCGGCACCTGGGCCACGAGGCCGTCGCCGATGGTCAGCAGCGCATACTGGCGGAAGGCGTCGCCGAACGACAGGTCGTGCATCACCGCGCCGATCGCGACGCCGCCGATCATGTTGATGAGCAGGATGAGGATCGACGCGATCGCATCGCCGCGCACGAACTTGGAGGCACCGTCCATCGCGCCGTAGAAGTCCGCTTCCGCCGCCACTTCCTTGCGGCGCACCTGCGCCTGTTCCTGGTTGACGAGGCCCGCGTTCAGGTCGGCGTCGATCGCCATCTGCTTGCCGGGCAGCGCGTCCAGCGTGAAGCGCGCCGACACTTCGGAGATACGTTCGGAACCCTTCGTCACGACGACGAAGTTGATGATCATGAGGATCACGAAGACGACGATACCGACGACGAAGTTACCGCCGATGACGACGTTGCCGAAGGCTTCGATCACGTGGCCCGCCGCGCCCGTGCCCTCGTGGCCGTGCAGCAGCACGACCCGCGTCGACGCCACGTTCAGCGCCAGGCGCAGCAGCGTGGTGCCGAGGATGACGGTCGGGAAGACCGAGAAGTCCAGCGGCCGCCTGGTCGAGACGGACGTCAGGATCACGATCAGCGCCAGCACGATGTTGAACGTGAACAGCACGTCCAGCACCGCGGGCGGCAGCGGCAGCATGATCATCGCCAGGAGCGTCAGCAGGAACGCCGGCGTGGCGATCTTCTGGCGGCGCAGCTCGAGCATCAAGCTGTTCAGGAAATTCATGTCGGGGATACCTCACTCAAAGCGGCCGGCACGGCCACGTCATTCGGGAACCGCGGGGCGGCCTGGCGCCGGCCCGCTCGGAACGCATTCAATTGCAGCACGTAGTTCAGCACCTGCGACACCGCCTGGTACAGCGCGGCGGGAATCTGCTGCTGCACCTGGCTGGTGTTGTAGATGGCACGTGCCAGCGGCGGCAAGGCGATCGTCTCGATCTGGTGCTTCGCCGCGACGGAGCGGATGTACAGGGCCATCTCGTCGATGCCCTTCGCCACCACGAACGGCGCTTCCGCACGCTTGGTGTCGTACTTCAGCGCGACCGCGTAGTGCTCGGGATTCACGATCACCACGTCGGCGGTCGGCACCGTCTTGTTCACGTTGCGGCGTGCCATCTGCTGCTGCAACTGGCGGATGCGCGCACGGATCTCGGGCTTGCCCTCGGTGCTCTTGTATTCTTCCTTCACTTCCTGCTTGCTCATGCGCTGGCTGCGCGCGAACAGGAACGCCTGCAGCGGCACGTCGATCAACGCGAACAGCACGAACACGGTGACGAGCGCCATCAGGCCGTCGAACATCATGCTGCCGCCGTGCAGCAGCGCGTCCGACAGCGGCATGCGCTGCAGGTTGACCCACGCCGACAACGCCGAGCGCACGACGTGCACCAGCACCACGGCGAGCAGCGCCGCCTTGGCCACCGACGTCGCGAACGTCGTCCAGTGCTTGCCGGAGGCCAGGTTGCCCAGGTTTTTCACGGGCGAGAAGCGGTCGAACTTCGGCACCAGGTTGCTGGTCGAGACGGCCCAGCCGCCCGGCACGAGGCTCGCGGCGACGATCGCGAGCGGCACGGCGGCGAGCGGCAGCACCATCTTCACGAGCAGCACCGCGGCGCCGCTCCATACGACGGTCATCGCGTTTTCCATCGAGCCGGCCGCGCCCAGCGGCGCGTACACGAGCCGGAACAGCGACCGGAACGACTCCAGGTAGTCCGGGAGCAGGAACGCGAACAGCTTCAGGCTCACCAGGATCCCGACCGCCGTGGCCAGGTCCTTCGAGCGGACGACGTGGCCCTGCTCGCGCGCCTTCTTGAGCTTCTGGGCTGACGCCTTTTCCGACTTGTCGCCGCCGGTATTGTCAGCCATGCGCCGCCCCCATCTGCTGCTGCAGCATCTCCAGCACCTGGTTCGTCATCTGCACATAGTGTTCCGGGATGAAGCGCACGACCTGCACGAGCATCATCAGGCCGAACAGCGTCACCAGCGAAAAGCCCAGCGAGAACAGGTTCAGCGACGGCGCGACCCGGTTCAGGAAGCCGAAGCCGATCTGCACGACCATCGTCGAAAACACGATCGGGAGCGCGAGCAGGATCGCGGCCGAGAACACCCAGCCCACGTTCAGCGCCACCGTCTCCAGCAGGAGACTCTTGTAGCCGCCGCCGACCGGCCACGCCTTGAAGCTCTGGCCCAGCACGCCCGCGAGCACGAGATGGCCGTCGACGGCGAAGAACACGAGGATTGCGACGAGGCCCAGCAGGCCCGAAATCACGTCCGACTGCTGGCCGTTCATGGGGTCGTTCATCTGCGCCATCGAAAAGCCCACCTGGCTCGAGACGAGGAAGCCGAGCATGTTCACGACGGCCATCGTCAGCTGCATGGCGAGGCCGATCACGCCGCCGATCACGGCCTGCTCGATCATCACGACGACGCCCGCCAGCGAGAACGGATCCGGCATGACGGCGCCTTTCGTCAGCGGCAGCATCAGGAACGCGAGCACCACTGACAGCAGCGCGCGCACCGGTACCGGCACCAGCGCGTCGCCGATGACGGGAGCCGTCGACAGCAGCGCCATGACGCGGCAGAACGGCCACCACAGCGCGCTGATGAACGGCAGCAGCAGGTGAGACACTTCCAGCATCAGCCGACCAGGGTCGCGGCGCGCTGGAACACGCTCACGCAATAGTCCATCAGTTTGCCGGTCATCCAGTGACCGGCGAGGATCAGGGCCACCAGCGTCACGAGGAGACGCGGCAGGAAGCTCAGCGTCTGCTCGTTGATCTGGGTGGCGGCCTGCACGAGGGCGACGATGACGCCGGCCACGAGGCCCGGCACCACCAGCACCATCACGAGCAGCATCACCAGCTGCAGGGCTTCGACGACGAAGTCGACGGCGATATCAGGAGTCATGGGAATGAATGCTAGATGCCGTGGATGCTGCCGACCAGCGTATTCACGGTCAGGGTCCAGCCATCGACGAGCACGAACAAGAGGAGCTTGAACGGCAGCGAGATGACGAGCGGCGAGAGCATCATCATGCCCATCGCCATCAGCACCGACGACACCACGAGGTCGATGATCAGGAACGGAATGAACAGCATGCAGCCGATCTGGAACGCGCTTTTCAACTCGGACAGCACGAACGCGGCCAGCTTCACGGTGAAACCGCGGTCCATCGGTTTCATCTCGGCCGGCTCGCCCGCCAGGTGCGCGATCTGGGCCAGCGCCGTCTTGCTCGTCTGGGCCAGCATGAAACGCGACAGCGGCACCTCGGCGATCTTGAGCGCCTGCTCCAGCGAGATCTTGTCCTTGTCGTACGGGACGAAGGCCTCGTTCCACACCTGCTCGCCGATGGGACGCATGACGAGCAGCGTGAGGATCAGGGCGACGCCGGTGATGATCCGGTTGGGCAGGCCCTGCTGCAGGCCCAGGGCCTGGCGCAGCAGCGACAGCACGATCACGAAGCGGGTGAAGCTGGTCATCATCATGACCATCACGGGCAGCAGCCCGAGGATGGTCATCAGGACCAGGATCTGCGACTTCACCGTGAGGCCGCTGGACGAGCCGGGGATCACGCCGGGCAGCACGTCCGGTGCGGCCCATGCGCCTGCGCTGGCCAGCAAAAGAACGGCGCCCGCGATGGCGGGCGCGTAGCGGCGCAAACCGGCGCCGCGGCGTTGCAACGTCATGACGCGATCAGGTCCAGGTTGAGGCCGTCCAGATCGATCACCTTCAGGCCGTACTGCTCGCCCGCGACGACCACTTCGGCGCGCCCGATGGCGGCGCCGTTGACCTTGATGACGAGCGGCTCGCCCGCCATGGCGTCGAGCGGCAGCACGCTGTCCGGGCCGATCGCCATCAGTTCCTGCAGCGAGATGCGGGCCGAACCCACTTCCAGCGTCAGCGTCACCGGGATGCGGCGCATCATCTGCGGCAGGCGCGGCGCGGCTTTCGGTGCCGCGGCCGCGCTTTGCTTGCCTTCTGCGGTTTCTTCCGCCAGCTCGTCGTCGATGAGGATGTCGTCACCAGCGAATTGATCGTTCAGGTTCATGTTGATTACTCGGCGTCTTCAAAAGAGGTTAAACACAGCTTGCCTTTGTGCTCGGCGACGGCGGCGGTAAACAACCGCGCCTCGTCGAGCAGGACGTCGGCCCGGCCCACGTTCACCGGAATCACGTCGCCCACCTTCAGGTCGAACAGTGCGCCCAGGGTGATTTCCTTGCTGACCAGGCGGCCGTCCAGTTTGACCTGGAGCCTGGTCGCAAGGGGCTCGGCCGGACCGCGCGCGCCGGCCGGGCGGCCAGTTTCCAGGCGCAGCGTGCCCAGGATCATGGCCATCAGCTGCTGGTCGGGCGCGATCCAGAACTGGCCGGTGTTGTCGTTGTTGTCACGGACCTGCACGCGGAGGGCCCAGTTGCTCTCGCCGGGCATTGCCGAAGGCACCACCGCATTGGCCTGGATGGGCCGCGGCGCCACCTCCATTGCCACATTGGCAGCGACGCGTGCATACAACAGATCGACCATTTGTTGCGTCAGTACGACGCCCAATCTTTCTTCGGTGGCCGTCACGCGCTCGGTTTGCGGGTCCCGCTGAGTTGCGCCGGCGCTACGTCCACCGTAGCGTCGCTCCAACAGTGTCAGTAATAAACCACGCTCGAACGTCACCGCGACGGTGCCCAACGCACCCAATACGGCCATCCAGCGCAGGCTATTTTCTTGCGGCACGCGGCCGAATTCAACGGTTTCGAGACGCCATCCGGCCCAGTAACGGCGCGCGCTGCCCTGCAGGGCAGTGTCCAGGTCTTCCTGGAGACGCGCCGCGAACTGGGGCAGCAGATGTACCGGACGCCCTAGAAGACAGGGGTCGAGCACTTGGTGCTGCAGGGTGGTGTCGGGGTTTGCAATCGGCATGGTCAAAATAAAAAAATGATAAGCAGAGATGCTTTCTTTTCATTCCTCTGGGCAACAATTATACCCGGGAAATTGTGTCACGCCATTTGATTTTCCCCTTTGAATTCGCCATTGCCCTACGGTAAGATGCGGTTACTGCGCTGGGGAAAACAAAAATCCACTCTGGGTATCGGACGAAACCGCTGCTATTCTCCTCGGTTCCGCGAGAGAAACCAAGCCACAGTATGACACTGAAAATTTAACAATTTTCTAAATGTCAACGGTTCTTGCAGAAAATGAAACAACCGTATGCGAAGCAAGATTGACTAAAAGTTACAACCCGCAAACTTAAGCATGGGAGCGATGAACACGATGGGAACTGAACTTGCCGGCCTGATCCGGGCCGACCTGGCAGCCCTTTCCAACGATGCCAACCGCCTCGCCAGCGTGGCGCCGGCGGCCAATGCCGGCCACCCCACCCTGGGCGATGGCACCGGCAACTTCTCCTTCGCGCAGAGCATGAAGAATGCCCTCGTCAGCGTGGACCAGGACCAGCAGGTGGCCAACCAGAAGATGGCCGACGTGGACAGCGGCAAGAGCGACGACCTGGTCGGCGCCATGCTGTCGTCGCAGCAGGCCAACCTGTCCTTCTCCATGCTGATGCAGGTCCGCAACAAGGTGATGGGCGCCGTGGACGAGCTGATGAAGCTGCCGGTGTAACGGGAACGAACCGATCGTGATTGCTACTCTCAAGTCCGCCTTCGGCGGCAAGCGCCTGGCCCTGCCGCCCGCGCTGACCAGGAACCTGACCCCGATGCTGGTGCTGGCCATCGGCATCACCGCGGCCGTCATGCTCTACATGTGGAACGACCAGGCCGGCTACAAACCGGTGTTCGGCGCCCACGAGAAAGTCGTCGCCAGCGACATGATGAGCGTGCTCGACGCCGAGCACGTGCCCTACCGCATCCACCCGGATTCGGGCCAGGTCATGGTGCCGACCGGCCAGCTGGGCAAGGTCCGCATGCTGCTGGCCGCCAAGGGCGTGACCGCGCAGCTGCCGGCCGGCCTGGAGCTGATGGACAAGAACGACCCGCTGGGCGTGTCGCAGTTCGTGCAGGACGTGCGCTTCCGCCGCGGCCTGGAAGGCGAACTGGCGCAGTCGATCCAGACCCTGGACGCCATCGCCTCGGCACGCGTGCACCTGGCCATCGCCAAGTCCTCGTCGTTCGTCGCCAGCGACGGCGACAAGTCGTCCGCCTCCGTCGTGGTGGCGGTCAAGCCGGGCCACACGCTGTCGAACGAACAGATCGCCGCGATCGTCAACATGGTCTCGGGCAGCGTCGCGGGCCTGGCGCCGGCGCGCGTGTCGCTCGTCGACCAGAACGGCAACTACCTGTCGTCGCGCGTGGACCTGACCGAAGGCTTCGATGGCGCCGCCCAGGGCGATGCCGCCGCCAAGCGCTACCAGGATGAAGCGCGCGCCAACGTGGCCGGCCTGCTCGGCCCCGTGCTCGGCGCCGACAACTTCAAGGTCAGCGTGACGGCCGACGTCGACAACGACAAGGTCGAGGAAACCCAGGAGAAATACGGCGCAGACCCGAAAGTCACCAGCGAAGCGATGCGCGAGGAGATGGAAAAGAGCCGCATGGCGCTGGGCGTGCCGGGCACGCTGTCGAACCGTCCTCCGGTCGCCGCCAATCCGCCGGCCGATCCGAATGCCGCTGCCAACGCCGCCGCCGCGGACCCGAACGCCAAGGCGGACGACGGCAGCGCACGCAAGAACGCGACGACGCGCCAGTACGCCTACGACCGCGCCATCACGCAGATCAAGCGCTCGCGCGGCCGCCTGAAGAAGCTGTCGGTGGCGGTGGTGCTGAACAACGCCAGGGCCGCGACGCCGAAGACGGGCTGGACCCCGGCCGAGATCGCCAACATCGACAAGATCCTGCGCGGTGGCCTCGGCATCGACGCCACCCGCGGCGACGTGCTGACGGTGTCCGCGCTGTCGTTCCCGGCCCCGGTCGCGGTCGAGCCGTGGTACCAGGAGCGCGACAACATCGTCGACATGGTCCGCTACGGCATGTATGCGCTCGGCGCCCTGCTCGGCTGGCTGCTGGTCCTGCGTCCGCTGATGCGCATGCTGAACCAGCGCGTCGCACCGCAGCAGGCAGCGGCAGCCGCCGCGCCGAACCTGGCGACCGTCCAGGCCGGCGCAAGCAACGCCCTGCCGGGTGCCGCGCACAGTGCCGGCGCGCTGCCGGCCCCGGGCGCCACCGCGGCGGCGGCCCTGCCGGACGACGCGGCGGCAGCATCGACCAGCGGCACGCTGCCGGTCCAGGCGCTGCTCGAGGAATACGATTTGCCTCCGGCCGGCTCGGCCGTGGATGTGATGGTCGATCACCTGAAAGTCCTGGCGGGCAAGGAGCCGGAGCGGGTGGCGGAAGTGGTCAAACAATGGGTGCAAAAGAAAAATGCCGGATCTGAACAATAACGACGTGCAGGAAGCAGTGCTGAGCCCGGTCGAACAGGCCGCAATCGTATTGCTGTCCATTGGTGAAGAACCGGCTGCGGCCGTTCTGCGCTGCCTCGAACGCGAGGAATTGATCGAACTGACCCAGGTGATGAGCCGCATGAGCGGCATCAAGGTCGACGCCGTGAAGAACTCGATCCAGAAGTTCTTCGACGACTACCGCCAGCAGAGCGGCCTGCACGGCGCTTCGCGCAGCTACCTGAAGCGTTCGCTCGACCTGGCCCTGGGCAGCGAGATCGCCAATTCCGTGCTCAACACGATCTACGGCGACGCCATCCGTCCGATGATGGCGCGCCTGCAGTACGCGTCGCCGAAGTGGCTGGCCGACTATATCGCCGCCGAACACGTGCAGATGCAGGCCGTGTTCCTCGCCTTCCTGCCGCCCGCGCTGGCCGGCCAGATCATCGATGCGCTGCCGGAAGGCAGCCGCGAGATGGTCCTGCTGAACCTGGCGCGCCTGGAAGAGATCGACCGCGACCTGCTCACCGAGCTGGAAGAGCTGGTGCAGCGCTGCCTGTCCGCGCTGGACACGCAGAGCGCCACCGTGGAAGGCGTGCGCCAGGCGGCGGACATCCTGAACCGCCTGCCGAACAACCGCGCCACGATGGTCGAGCTGCTGCGCGCGCACGATCCGGATGTCGTGTCGAAGATCGAGATGTCGATGTACGACTTCTTCATCCTGTCGAAACAGACCGAGCAGACGATCACCCGCTTGCTCGACGAGATCCCGCTGGAGCAGTGGGCGATCGCGCTCAAGGGTGCCGAACCCGCGCTGCGCGACGCGCTGCTCGGCGCGATGCCGAAGCGCCAGGCACAGAGCTTCGAGGACCTCATGAAGCGTTCCGGCCCGGTGCCGATGTCGCGCATCGTGCAGACGCGCCAGGAGATCATGGCGCAGGTCAAGGAGCTCGTCGACAACGGTGAGATCGAAGTCCAGCTGTTTGCCGAGGCGACTGCCGAATGAAGCAGTTCCGGCCTTATCACTTCCCGCCGCTGGCGCAGTTCATCGCCGCCGGCGCGGCCAAGGGCGCGCAATCGTCGTCCTCCGCCACGCCGACCGAGGACTGGCAGAGCGCGGTGGCCGACGGCTATCGCCAAGGCCAGCGCGAAGGCTATGAAGTCGGACTGGACGAAGGCCGTGCCGACGGCTATGACGCGGGCCATGCCGAGGGCGTGGAGCGCGGCATCGCCGAAGGCCGCCAGCAGGCGCTGGCCGAACTGGAGCAGATGGCCAAGCCAGTCGACGCCATGCTGCGCAGCCTGAAGAAGATGAAGACCGAATTCCGCAACGCCCAGCGCAAGGAAGTGGTGGACCTGGTCGGCAAGATCGCCCGCCAGGTGATCCGCGCCGAGCTGGCGCTGCAACCCGTGCAGATGCTGAACCTCGTCGACGAGGCGCTGGCCGCGATGCCGCCGACGCGCGACGAGGTGGAAGTGTTCATGAATCCGGAAGAACTCAAGCGCATCCAGGAACTCGATCCGAAGCGCGCCAAGAAGTGGAACCTGATGTCCGATCCCGCCCTGGACCTGGGCGAGTGCCGCGTGCGTGCGGGCGACCATGAAGTGGACGCCGGGTGCCAGAACCGCCTCGCCGCCTGCATGGCGCAAGTCCGCGAAAGCCTGGACTCGGCCGCGAAGGAGGACGCCGAGTGAGCGCACTGGCCGAAACCCTGCGCGCACTCGAGATCAAGGCCCCGCCGGTCGCGACGCCCACCGGGCGCCTCGTCGCCGTGCAGGGCCTGCTGCTCGAAAGCGTGGGCTGCCGCCTGCACACGGGCCAGCGCTGCCGCGTCGAGACCGTCGACGGCTCGTGGCTCGACGCGCAGGTCGTGGGCTTCCGCGACAAGGTCACGTACCTGATGCCGTTCAAGCAGGCCGACGGCCTCGTGACCGGCGCGCGCGTGCTGCCGGCCACGGGCCCGTCCAGCATCCAGATCGGCCCGTCGTGGATGGGCCGCATGGTGAACGGCCTGGGCGAACCGATCGACGGCCGCGGCAAGCTGGGTGGAGAGGAAACCCTGTCGACGACGCCGCCGAAGGTCAACCCGCTGCGCAAGGCCCCGGTGGAAGAACCGCTGGACGTCGGCGTGCGCGCGATCAATTCGATGCTCACGCTCGGCAAGGGCCAGCGCGTCGGCCTGATGGCCGGCTCCGGCGTGGGTAAATCCGTGCTGCTCGGCCTGATCACGCGCCAGACCGTGGCCGACGTGATCGTCGTGGGTCTGATCGGCGAGCGTAACCGCGAGGTGCGCGAGTTCATCGAGAAGTCGCTCGGTCCGGAAGGCCTGAAGCGCGCCGTGGTGGTGGTCGCGCCGGCCGACGAAAGTCCCTTGATGCGCGTGATGGCGACGGAACTGTGCCACTCGATCGCGGCGCATTTCCGCGACCGCGGCCAGAACGTGCTGCTGCTGTGCGATTCGCTGACGCGCTACGCGATGGCGCTGCGCGAAGTGGCGCTGTCGCTGGGCGAGCCGCCGGCCACGCGCGGCTATCCGCCGTCGGTGTTCTCGAACCTGCCGCAGCTCGTCGAATCGGCCGGCAACGGCGAAAACGAACAGGGCAGCATGAGCGCCATCTACACCGTGCTGGCGGAAGGCGACGACCAGCAGGACCCGGTCGTCGACAGCGCCCGCGCGATCCTCGACGGCCACATCGTGCTGACGCGCGAACTGGCCGAACGCGGGCACTACCCGGCGATCGACGTGGCGCAATCCATCAGCCGCTGCATGGCGCAGGTGGTGACGCCGGAACACTCACAGGCGGCGCGCAAGCTGAAGGCCGCGCTGGCGAAGCATGCGCGCGTGCGCGACCTGATCCCGCTCGGCGCGTACCAGCCGGGCGCCGATCCGGAAACCGACCGCGCCGTGAAGCTGCACCCGCACATCGAGGCGTTCCTGTGCCAGGGCACGCGCGAAGACGCGCCGTTCGCGGACTGCGTCGACCAACTGAAAGCGATGATGGCATGAGCAAGCGCGAGACGATCACCAGCCTGGACACGCTCGTACGCGTGCGCAGCACCGAAGTGGAACGCATGCAGACGGCGCTGGCGAAGAAGGAGGCGACGCGTGCGCGCTACCAGGCCAGCGTGGAGCGCCTGACGGCGCTGGCGGAAGGCAGCGGCCCGTCGGGGCAGCCGGCCGGCGCACGCGCGCTGTCGCCGGCGCTGGCCATCAACTGCGGCAATTACAAGCAGGCCGTGTTCGCGCTGGCGGATACGCACCGGACCGACCTGCAGTTGCACGAGGCCGACATGGCCGTCGCGCAGAAGCATCTGGCCCAGGCCTGGACGCGGCGCGAGCTGCTGGGCAAGGTGCTGGAGCAGCACGAGGACGCGTATGCGCGTGCGCAAGAACGCACGCAGCGCAAACGCGAAGACGAGATCGCCACGCAGTCGTGGCTGGCAAAGAACGTATAAGCAGGAGAACCGATATGGCAACGAGCGCGATCACCGCCCCCACCTACGACCCGACCAGCACCGCCAAGGCCCTGGCCGACAAGTACATCGAAGGTGCACAGACCCAGCTGACCACGCAGACCAATACGGCGAACGCCACGGCCAAGGCCCTGACGACGCTGAGCTCCGCGATCTCGGCTTACCAGACGTCCCTCGCCAGCCTGGCCGGCATCGGCAAGTCGATGCTCGCCCAGAGCGCCACGTTGTCCGACACGACGCTTGGTACGGCCACCGCCAGCTCGACCGCGGCGCCCGGCGCCTACAGCGTGTTCGTCAAGCAGGTGGCGACGCCGAGCCAGATCGCCTACAACCTGGGCGACTTTGACCTGAGCGCGGAACAGCAGCCCGATGGCACCTACCAGCCCGGCGTATTGAAGCTGAACCTGGCCGACCCGGCCGACCTCGGCGCGACCCCGGTCACCATCAACGTCGACCTCGCCGCCGCCGATGCGGACAAGAACGGCACGCTCACCGCGCGCGAGCTTGCGGTGGCCATCAACCAGTCCGCCGACAATGGCGGCAAGGTCACGGCCGGCATCGTCACGATCGGCACCGGCGCCAGCGCGACGTCGCGTCTCGTGCTGTCGTCGACGAAAACCGGCGCGGCGAACACCATCTCGCTCGATACGACCGGCGTGCTCGACGCCAACCTGCAGTCCGCCCTGAACGCCGCGCCCACGGTCATGAGTACGGCCCAGGACGCCATCGTCAACTTCGGCGATCCCACCGACCCCACGACGGAAGTCACGCAGGCGTCGAACATCTTCACCAACATCGACGGCGTATCGTTCACGGCGACCAAGGCCCAGGCGCCGGGCGCCACGCCGATCACGCTGACGGTGGGCGGCAACGCCACCGGCACGACGGCGAACGTGCAGGCGTTCGTCGACGCCTACAACAAACTCAAGAGCGCACTCGACGGCCTCCTCTCGGCGGGCGACCCCAAGAACAACGTCGCGGCCGGCGCGTTTGCTCACGACGCGGGCGTGACCGCGCTGCGCAACCGCGTCGTCGACCTGCTGCGGCCGAGCGGCGTGCTGTCGCTGGCCAGCTACGGCATCACGGCCGCCCACGACGGCACCCTGAGCCTGGATTCGGCGCGCCTGCAAAAGCAGCTGGCCGTCAATCCGACCGGTCTCGACACGCTGATCGGCACCGCCAGCACGTCGGCACCGAAAGGCATCGCGGGCTCGCTGAACACCTACCTGAACATGTGGAGCAACACGACCTCCGGCCAGATCCAGCAGCGTACCGACGCCAACAGCAAGCTGCAGTCGCGCCTGACCGAGCGCCAGACGGAACTCGATGCCAAGTACGATGGGGCCTATCAGCGCTACCTGAAGCAGTACACCGCCCTGCAGGCCCTGCAGTCGACCATGCAAAACAATTCTTCGATGTTCAGCGCGCTGTTCAACAGCAGCTCATCCAACTGAGAGATTCGCGATGTCTTATACCGAAGCCTACAGCAGCTATCACGCCACCAGCCTGGACGCGCAAACGTCGCGCGCCTCGCCGATCGAACTCGTCCTGGTGCTGACCGATGGCCTGCTCGACGAACTGGCGCGCGCCCGCGCCCACATCGTGGCCAAGCGCTACGAACAGCGCGCCCACAGCATCAACAAATGCGTCGACATCATCAACGGCCTGTCCAGCTCGCTCGATTTCGAGACCGGCGGCCAGGTCGTCGCCAACCTCGCCAACCTGTATGACTTCTGCGTCACGCACCTGCACGGCGCCGGCATCAAGCAGGACCCGGCGATGATCGACGAGGTCGTGCGCATCCTGACCACCATCCGCCAGGGCTGGGCCGGCGTACAGGCGCGCAATGGCTGACAGGACCGACCGGCTTGCACCGCTGGCGCTATTAGGCAATGCCCTGCAGGACGCCGCCGCGCGCCAGGACTGGGACCGGCTGGGCGAACAGGCCCGTGCCCTCTTGCCGGCCTTGAACGCGCTCGCCGCACAGGGGCCGTGGACCGCCGGGGAACGCACCGCGCTGGAACGCGTGCGTGCCCAGCACGACACGGCCGCGCGCGACGTGGCCGCCGCCGCGCGCGCGCTCGAACCGCGCCTGGAAGAGATGCGCGCCAACAAGGACGGCTGGATCGCCTACGCGATGCACAGCGAAACAGAATCAGGCGCAAGCCAGGAATGACCATGATGCTCAATACCGCAACCCCGTCCACGTCGGCCCAGCCGGCCGCCAAGCAGGCGAATGCCCCGGCTGCCGCCAAGGATGCACCGACCGCGGCGGCAGCCACGCAATCCACGACCGCCGGCGCCGCGCCTGCGCCGGCGCAGGCGCCGGGCAAGACGTTCGCCCGCTGGCTCGGCCTGCAGAACGGCGCGGGCACACAGGCGCCGACCGACGCCGCGGCGGATCCGGCAGCGGACGCCGCCGCCGCGCAAGCGAGCGCGCCCACCGACGCCGCGACCGCCGCCGCGACCGACACTGCGCCGGCCGACGACGCCGCCACGCCGGACAATCCCCTGCTGGCCGCGATGACGATGCCGCTGATGCCGCTGTCGCCGCAACAGGTCACCCAGGCCGTGCAGGCTGCCCAGGGCGGCGCGCACACCGGCACGGACGAGACCGGCAAGGCCGACACGCCGGCGCAGCCGCTCGCAGTCTCCGGCCAGGAGGCCCGCCGCGCACCGGTGGCCCTGCCGCAGGCTGTGCTCGCGCAAGCCGCCCAGCAGGATGCGACCGCCGCCAACGTGCGCCTGGCCGTCCAGGGCAATGCCGCCAACGGCAACGCCGGTACCGGCGGCCAGGACGCCGCGACGGACGGGTCCGGTGCACAGGGCGTCCAGCCGGGCAGCGCCACGGCCGCGCCGGTCGTGGGCGCCGTGACCTTGCCGGCTGCCCAGCCGGTCGCCGACACCGTCAAGCTGGCCGGTCCGCCGACCGCATGGCGCCAGACTCTGCAGGAAACGCTGGGCGACCGCCTGAATGTCCACGTCGCGGGCAACGTGCAGCAGGCCACGATCAGCATCGAGCCGCCCCAGCTGGGCCGCATCGACATTGCGATCCGCCACAGCGCCGGCATGCTGGAGGTGAACATCTCGGCCACCAACGGCGACGTGCTGCGCCAGTTGCAGACCGTCAGCGACAACCTGCGCAACGATTTGTCGCAGCGCCAGTACACGGAGGTCGCCGTGACGGTGACACCGGCACCCAGGAACAATGCGGCGCCGTTCGGCGACCCGCAGCAGCAGGGCCGCGGCCGCCAGCAAGGCCGCGACCAGGACAACGAGCCCGGCCGCGGTCTGGCCGAGGCCGGCAACCCCGCGTCCGTGTTCAATCTCGGCCGCGACTCGTAAGCAACGGACGAATCAAGAGCGCTTTCGGGCGCAAGTACCAACATGAGCAAAATGAAAATGATGATTGCCATCGCCAGCGCCGTGATAGTGAGCGCGGCCGGTGCGGGTGGCGCGGTCTGGTGGTTCATGCCCAAGCCCGCGGCAGCCGCCGGCGCGGCGAAAAAAGCGGAAGCGGAAAGGGCCAGGGAAGGCAAGCCGGTCAAGTACGTGACGTTGGACAAGGTCATCGTGATGCTGCGCCGCGGCCCGGACGACGCCGACACCCACTACCTGTCGACCGACCTCGTCTTGTCGACGGAAGCGGAGAAGGAAAAGGAAACGAAGGAAAACCTGCCGCTGCTGCGCAGCCTGGCGGTGCGTACCCTGTCGGCCTACACGATGAAGGAAGCGGCCGGCATGACGGTGGAACAGTACGCGGAAGAACTGAACAAATCCTTCGACGCCAATTATGAGCATGAGCACACGGAAAAACCGTTCGTGCAAGTCATGATCGGCAAGCTGATCATCGAATAACCATCGGGGACAACGTGGGTTACATGACCGACTACGCCGACAGCTACGCCAGCAGCGAATATGCCGACGCCGCCATCCACGCGGCCATGAGCGCGGCCGAAGAGCAGAAACATCTCGTCGCCTATGCCCCGCTCGTCAAGCGCATCGCGCGCCAGCTCACGTCGCAGGTGTCGGGCGCGATGGGACGCGAGGACATGGAGCAGATCGGGCTGATGGGCCTGCTCGAAGCGCTGCGCCGCTACGGCACCCCGGACACCGGCTTCTCCAGCTACGCGTCGCTGCGCGTGCGCGGCGCGATCCTCGACGAGCTGCGCCGCCAGGACTGGCGCCCGCGCGCCGTGCGCCAGGACAGCCACAAGATGCGCGACGCCGTGCGTGCCCTCACCCGCAAGCTCGGCCGCGAGCCGAACGACAAGGAAGCGGCGGAGGCGCTCGGCATCAGCCAGGAAGACTGGCGCCAGTTCCTGCTGGATGACGTTGCCGAGGAGCTGCTCAGCTTCGACGATGTGCTGCAGGAAGCGACCGAGCGCGCCCACAACGCCCCCGGTCCGGAAGAACAGTTCATGGTACGCCGCAGCCTGGAGCAGGCACTGGGCGCCCTGAACGAACGCGAGCAGCGCGTGATCCAGATGATTTATGAATTCGAGCTCAGCTACAAGGAAATCGCGGCCGTGCTCGACCTGTCCGACGCCCGCGTCTGCCAGCTCAACAAGAGTGCGCTGGCCAAGATGAAAGCGGCGCTCGCCCAGGCCTGAACGACCAGACAAGAAAGGTAATAACAATCATGCAAATCCTTGGCATTCTCATCGTGCTCGGTGCCGTGTTCGGCGGCTACCTCATGATGGGCGGCAGCGCCCTCGCCATCTGGCAACCGACCGAGATGCTCGTCATCTGTGGCGCCGCCGTCGGCGCACTCGTGCTGGGCAACCCCAAGCACGTGCTGGCCGAACTGTTTTCCCAGGTCAGGAAGGTCGCGAGCAAGCACAAGCACGACTCCGAATTCCAGCGCCAGCTACTGCTGCTGATGTACGAACTGCTGCAGACGGCCGCGGGCGGCCTGAAGGCACTCGACGCCCACGTCGAGGCGCCGAAGGACAGCCCGATGTTCCAGCGCTATCCGCGGATTCTCGAAGAACCGAAGCTGCTGGCGTTCATCGTCGACAACTTCCGCCTGATGGCAATGGGCAAGATCAACGCCCACGAGCTGGAAGGCGTGCTCGAACAGGAACTCGAGGCCATCCACGACGAACTGACCCAGCCGTCGAAATCGCTGCACAAGATCGCCGAGGCAATGCCGGGCTTCGGCATCCTGGCCGCCGTGCTGGGCATCGTGATCACGATGAACTCGGTCGGCGAAGGGGCCGACACCGCCGAGATCGCCGAACACGTCGGCGCCGCGATGGTCGGCACGTTCATCGGTATCTTCTTCTGCTACGGCGTGCTCGACCCGATCTCCGGCATGATGAAGCAGCTGGTCAATTCCGAAGCGTCGACGATGGAAACCGTGAAGGTCGTGCTGTGCACCCACGTCGCCGGCAAGCCGCCCCTGCTGGCGATCGACGCGGGCCGCCGCCTGATCCAGCTGAACACCAAGCCCAGCTTCGCCCAGCTCGAAGCGTGGATCAACGCGATGGCCGACGGCGAGGACGCCGGCGCCAGGCGCAAGGCCTGATCTGGAGCGATAAGTGCAAGCAACCAAGAAAGTCGCCGCCGAAAAGCACGAAGCGACCATCGTCAAACGTGGCGGCGGCAAGCATCACGACGACGAACACGGCGGCGCGTGGAAGGTCGCCTTCGCCGACTTCTGCATGGCGCTGATGGCGCTGTTCCTCGTGCTGTGGCTGATCGCCGCGCGCGAAGCCCAGCAGGTCAAGAACATCGTGCGCGACAACACGGCCAGCGGCCTGATCGAAGGTACGGGCGGCAAGCCGGAAATCAAGTCGAGCCCCGCCGGCAGCCTGATCGAACGCTTCCAGCTCCCGAAGAGCAACGGCGGCGCCGAAGGTCCGGCGGCCGGCGCCAGGGCGAATACCCAGACGGTGCGCACGAAGTACGAATCGCCGTCCGAACTGGCCGCGCTGGCGCACCAGCTCCAGCAGATGAGCGCGGACGCCGGCCTCGCGTCGAACCTTGCCACCGTGATCACACCGGACGGCCTGCGCGTGATGTTGCACGACACCGACCGCCAGGGCATGTTCGTGCGCGGCAGCCCGCTGCCGACCGCCAAGTTCGCAAAACTGTTGCGTGCGATGGCGCCGCTGTTCGAAAAAATGGAAAATCAGATGCTGATCGTAGGCCACACCGACTCCTTGCAGTACACTAAGGCCGGACCGACCAGCTATTCCAACTGGAGCCTGTCGGTCAACCGCGCTCTGGCTGCGCGGTCCGAACTGCTCGTCGGCGGGATGCGCAACACCAGCATCCTGCAACTGGTCGGCATGGCCGACCGCGCCCCGATCGACGCGGCCCATCCGGATGCTTCGGCCAACCGCCGTATCGAATTGTTGATCCTGACCAGCAGGCAAGCGGCTGCCATCAAGACCATGTTCGGCACCCCGGCGGATACCGAAGCCCTGACGTCCGACGCGTCCACGTCCACAACGGACGATCCGGCGCTGAAGGACCTGCGCAGCCAGATGGTAAAGAAACCATGACGATTCAATCGAAAACCCGAGGACCACGCATGAAGATTTCCAGTGCCTCTTCGCCTTCCGTCTCGATCGCCCCGCAGGTGGGCGGCGCCGCCGCCGCGCCGGCGGCGGCCCCAGTCGCCGCCCCGGCGGGCAACGACGCCCTCGAATCCGCCGTGCTGCAGCCGGCCCAGAAAGCGCTTGGCGCCCTGCCCGACTTCGACGCCGCCCGCGTGGCCGAGCTGCGCGACGCGCTGGCCAAGGGCGAACTGCCGTTCGACGCGGGCCGCCTGGCCGGCCTGATCCAGCGCTTCCACGGCAGCAAGGCGTGAACCCATGAGCCGCATGACCCGCGACCAGGCCGTCGTGCGCCTGCTGGATGGTGTCCAGGCCGACCTGACCGCCTGCGGCACGATCCGCGACCTGCTGGAACGCCAATTCCAGGCCGCGATGCGCCACCGCGGCACCGAACTGACGCTGCTGGCCGAATCCCTCGCGCCCGAGCTGGACGCGATGGAACAGCGCCGCCAGCAGCGCGTGCAGCTCGTGCGCGCCCTGCTGGGCCCGCAAGCGACGATGGACGACCTGTTCGGCAGCCTGCCGGCGCCGCAGCGCACGCGCGGCCAGGCCGACTGGGAACAGCTCGAGACGCTCGTGCGCGACTGCAAGCAGGCGACGACGCGCAACGGCAATCTGATGGCTGAACAATTTACGATCATGCAACGCCTGCTGCACGGCGAAGACGATACCTATGCGCCACGCTGAATTCACGACGTCGATCCCCTCATTGACCCCGACCGCGGCCACCGCGCCCACCGCGCCGATCGGCAACGGCGGCGGCAAATTCGGCGGCATCTTCAACGAGGTGCAGGGCGAAGTCACCGACTTCATCCAGAACGGCGGCGGCGATTTCGCGCCGAGCGCACAGCTCAGCGCGGAGGGCCGCATGTGGGCCGCGCGCAGCCAGGGCGCAACGGCGGCCCTGATGGGCGGCGACACCGACGCGTCGCCCGACCAGCAGGCTTTCCTGGAAAGCATCGCGCCATGGGCGAAAGAAGCGGCCGGCAAGCTGGGCGTGGCACCCGAGCTCGTCTCCGCGCACGCCGCACTGGAATCCGGCTGGGGCCAGCGTCCGCTGCGCAATGCGGACGGGAGTTCATCCTATAACCTGTTCGGCATCAAGGCCGGCGCCAGCTGGAAAGGCGATGTCGCCCAGTCCGCCACCACCGAATACGTCGCCGGGGCCGCCATCAAGACGAGCGCGAAGTTCCGCGCCTACCCGGACCAGGCCAGCGCCTTCCGCGATTATGCGCAGATGCTGATCGACAATCCGCGCTTCCGTGGCGCACTCGGCGCCGGCGCCGACGCCCAGGCCTTTGCCGCCGGCCTCGCGAAGGGCGGCTATGCCACCGACCCCGCTTATGCGGCCAAGCTGTCGCGCCTGGCCGGCAAACTGCAGAACATCAGCGGCTGATCGCCATGTCGATCGGCTCAACCGCGCCGGGTCCGGCGACGCGCATGCGCACGACTTGCCCGCTGCCGGCGTTGCGCACGCGCACGACCGCGCCCTTGCTGCCCGCATCCAGTGCTTCTCCGGCCATGCTGACTTCGATGCCTTCGCGCCGCGCGATCATCATGACGGCATCGCCGCGCTTCACCAAAACGGGGCTGCTGAGCTGGCCGCTGCGCAAAATGTCTCCTGGACGCAACATGCGACGAGACATTTGTCCGACCGCGTCGGCCGGATTGCTGATCGGATCGGCAATGTTGGAAATATCACGCCGCTCGATCGTGACTTGTGCATCCGTCAACGCTTCATTGGCCGCCACCGGCGCCGCCGCGATCGCGACCATGGCCGTCACGCGCGCGCGGACGACGTACTCGTACCGCCATCCGGGCGTGTCCGGACAGCGCGCCACGAAGCGCATCCTCTGGGGAAAACGGGTATCGAGCGGTTCCACGGCCACTTGCTGGCTGCACGGCGGCGCCGGCCGCGCGGTCACGACGGCAATCTCGAATTGCGGTTCGGTCAAGCCGGACGCGGCCATCTGTCTTTCCAGTTCGGCACGGGCCGATTGCTCGATTTGCATGGGAATCGACGGCGTCGCCGCTTGCGCGAACGCAGAAAATAGTATCAGTGATGAAGCGGCAAGGGTTGCCTTACAGAAAGCAATCATTAGAGAATAGTGGCTGCGGAAAAAATCTGATTCTAACCAATCATCCGAAGTTCAACCGACAGGAGTTCCCGACATGACGATTAATTTCAAAGATGCACTGGGTGTGCATGCCGACGCGCTGGAACTGCGCGCCGAGCGCACCAAGGTGCTGGCGGCGAACATTGCCAACGAGAGCACGCCCGGCTACACCGCCCGTGACATCGACTTTGGCGCCATGTTGCAGGATCGTATCGACACCGAGAACGGCGAGCTCAGCCTGAGCGACGACCAGCCCCTGTACCGCGTGCCCTACCACCCGAGCGCCGACGGCAACACCGTCGAGATCGGCGTCGAACAGGCCGCGTTCGGCCAGAACTCTTCCGATTTCAATACCAGCCTCACCTTCATCAACATGCAGTTGCGCGGTCTGGCAAAAGCCATCAACGGTCAATAACAGGTCAACAATGGGCTTCAAGGATATTTCCCAGATCGCCGGTTCGGCGATGGCGGCGCAGTCGGTGCGCCTGAACACGATTGCCAGCAACCTGGCCAACGCCGACGTCGCGGCCGGCTCCGAAGCGGAAGCGTACCGCGCCCGCAAGCCGGTCTTCGCGGCCGTCATGGGCAACAACGCCAGCGCGGGCGTGCAGGTGCTCGACGTGGTCGAGAGCGCCGAGCCGCTGCGCCGCGTGCACGAGCCGGGCAACCCGAAGGCCGATGCCGACGGCATGGTCTATTACACGAACGTCAACGAAGTGTCCGAGATGGCCGACATGATGTCCGCCAGCCGCGCCTTCGAAACCAACGTCGAAGTCCTCGGACGCATCAAATCCATGCAGCAGTCGCTGCTCAAGCTGGGAGAATCCTGAACATGGTGACCACCAATCACGCCACCAACACCCAGTTCGGCAGCACGTCGAATACGGGCAGCAACAAAATCGCAACGCAGGCGCCGACCGAGGCCAACAAGGACATGTTCACCAAGCTGCTGGTGGCGCAGATCCAGAACCAGGATCCGCTGTCGCCGCAGGATCCGACCCAGTACGTGAACCAGCTGTCGCAGCTGTCGCAGACCGAGGCATTGCAGAACCTGTCGCAGACGACGACCGCCAGCGCATCCGTCCTGCAAAGCCTGCAGACGCTCGCGATGGGCGGCCAGGTGGGTTCCGACGTCACGGTCGCGACGGACACCGTCAGGCTCGACGGCGGCAAGGTGAACGGCACCGTGCAACTGAATGGTCTCTCGGCCGGCACGAGCCTGGTCCTGACCGGCGTCGACGGCCGCCAGCATGAAGTCGACCTGGGTCCCGGTTCGGGCGCCCAGTCGTTCACGATCGATCCGGACGCCCTTGGCCTGGCGCCCGGCACGTACAGGATCCAGGCCAAGCCGTCGGACGGCAGCGCCCCGACGATCGAAGTGGCGGCGCGCCTGAACAGCGTGCGCGTGAACGGCACCAGCGTCGTGCTCCAGGTGGCCAACATCGGCGAGGTCGATCCCTCGGCCGTCACGGGTTTCAACGGCAAGACGGGCTCCTGAACGGCGCCCACCCTCTACCGCAACGCATTTAAGGAATCGACATGAGCTTCGACATCGCACTGTCCGGCATCCAGGCCATCAACGAGCAACTGAACACCGTTTCGAACAACATCGCCAACGCGGCCACCTACGGCTTCAAGGGCAGCCGCGCCAACTTCTCGTCCGTCATGGCCGGCAGCCGCCCCAACGGCGTGGAAATCGGTTCGGTCACGCAGAACATCAGCACGAACGGCAGCACCCAGACCACCGGCCGCGGCCTCGACGCCGCCATCGACGGCCGCGGCTTCTTCGTCAGCGTCAACGCCCAGGGCACGACGCAGTATTCGCGCGTGGGCATCTTCTCGACCGACTCGACCGGCATGCTGATCGACAGCAACGGCAACAAGGTGCAGGGCTACGGTCCGTCCAAGAACGGCACGCTGGGTGTGATGGGCGACGTGCAAATTCCGACCGGCCAGATCCCGGCCGTCGCGACGACCGGCATCGCCTACACCGGCAACCTGTCGGCCGACTGGACCGTGCCGACCGTCACCCCGTTCGACCCGGCCAAGAACACCTCGTACAACATGGTCAAGCAGTCGATCGTGTACGACTCGCTGGGCACGCAGCACACCCTGTCGCAATACTTCGTCAAGAAGGACGCCAACACCGTCAACGCATTCTATTCGCTGGACGGCGCGACGCCGGGCACGACGCCCGCCGTGCTGACGTTCGACGCCACCGGCGCGCTGAAGACCACGACCGGCAACTCGGTCGCCATCACGGCGGCGGGCGGCGCTGCGGCCGGCAACGTCACCATCGACTACACGGGCACGACCCGTTTCGCCGGCGAAGCCACCACGACCACCAACCGCAGCAACGGCTATGCGTCGGGTACGTTCGTGGGCGTGGAACTCGCACCGGACGGGTCGCTCGTGGCCAAGTACAGCAACGACCAGTCGCAGGTGGTCGGCACCATCGCCCTCGCCACCTTCGCCAACGAAGGCGCACTCTCCTCCATCAGCGATACCAGCTGGGTCGCCAACGCCGACTCGGGCGCCGCCCTGTACAGCTCCCCGGGCGTGGGCCTGGCCGGCAAGCTGTCGACCGGCGCGCTGGAAGGCTCGAACGTCGACATCACGTCGGAACTGGTCGGCCTGATGACGTCGCAGCGCAACTACCAGGCGA
The DNA here is from genome assembly GCF_047302885.1 of Massilia sp. CT11-137. NCBI lineage: Bacteria > Pseudomonadati > Pseudomonadota > Betaproteobacteria > Burkholderiales > Oxalobacteraceae > Massilia > Massilia sp. CT11-137. The sequence continues at coordinate 1,188,144 of NZ_JBKYMP010000002.1, read as the reverse complement.
ACTCGAAGGTCCTGACCACCGAGAACCAGATGATGCAGGCCCTCATGCAGGCCCTGTAAGACTGACGCCCCATGGATAAACTGATCTTCACCGCCGTTTCCGGCGCCGAGCGCCTGATGCGCGCCCAACAGGTCCACGCCAACAACCTGGCGAACCTGGACACCGCGGGCTTCCGGGCCAGCATGGAAGTGGCGACCAACCAGCAGCTGGGCGGTTTCGGCTACGACGACCGCCATATGTCGTCGATGCAGGCCGACATGGTCTCGACCCGTGCCGGCTCGGTGCGCGAAACGGGCCGTCCGCTCGACGTCGCGATCGGCGGCCAGGGCTATCTCGCCGTGCAGTATGGCGACAACGAAGCCTATACCCGCTCCGGCGAGATCGACATCGGTCCCGACGGCGCGCTGTCGGTCCACGGCCATGCGCTGATGGGCGAAGGCGGCCCCATCGTGCTGCCGCCGCACACCGCGGTCGAAATCGGCAAGGACGGCACGATCTCCGTGCTGACCGAAGGCGCCACGCAGATGCAGGTCGTCGACAAGCTGCGCCTCGTGAACGCCACCGGCGCCGAATTGACGAAGAACGAGGCGGGCCTGATCGTGACGCGCGACGGCGCCCAGCTGCCGGCCGATCCGGACGTCAAGGTCCGCCCGGGCGCGCTCGAAGGCAGCAATGTCTCGGCCGTCGAAGAAATGGTCGCCACCATGAGCCTGAACCGCAGCTTCGAAGTGCAGATGCGCCTGTTCAAGGCCAGCGACGGCATGAACGAGGTCGGCAACAAGCTGATCGCCGGCTGATCGCGCGTCCCCAACCGAATCCAGAGAGAGAGAGAAACCATGAATCCAGCAATGTGGATCAGCAAGACCGGCGTGCAGGCGCAGGATGCGAAACTGCAAGCCATCGCCAACAACCTGGCCAACGTGAACACGGTCGGCTTCAAGCGCGACCGCGTCGTGTTCGAAGACCTGTTCTACCAGGTCGACAAGCAGCCGGGCGCCCAGACGGCCGACAACACGGTCAGTAACGGCGTCCAGCTCGGCAACGGCGTGAACATCGTCGGCACGCAGAAGGTGTTCACCAACGGCAGCATCCAGACGACGAGCCAGCCGCTCGACGTGGCGATCAACGGCAACGGTTTCCTGCAGGTGCGCCGCCCGGACGGCCAGCCGGCATTCACCCGCGCCGGCCAGCTGCAGGTCGATTCGAACGGCGTGCTGGTCAACGCGCAGGGCCTGCCCCTGGTGCCGCAGATCACCGTGCCGAACAACGCGACCGCGATCACGATCGGCGAAAACGGCATGGTCAGCGCGACCGTCCCGGGCAACATCGCCCCGACCGAACTGGGCCAGCTCACGCTGACCACGTTCGTCAACCCGGCCGGCCTGCTGGCCCTGGGCGACAACCTGTTCCAGGAAACGACCGCCAGCGGCACGCCCAACGAAGGCCGCGCCGGCGACGGCGCCTTCGGCAAGATCAAGCAGGGCGCACTGGAAGGGTCGAACGTGCAGGTCGTCGAAGAGATGGTCGACATGATCGCCGCCCAGCGCACCTACGAAATGAACACCAAGGTGTTGTCGGCCGCCGACAACATGCTGCAATACCTGTCCCAGGCGTCCCGCTGACCATGAAACGCTTCGCCCTCGCCGCCGGGATGGCGGCCAGCCTCGTGCTGACCGGATGCGCCTCGCGCGTCCCCCTGAACACCCCCGCCCCCGTGGACGACGCCCTCGCCCTGCCGAAAGCGCAGGCGGCGCGCGCCGGCGTCGGGGGCGGCGTGTTCAGCGCCGATACCGTCTCGCTGACCTCGGACGCGCGCGCGTTCCGCGTGGGCGACGTCGTCACCGTCCTGCTGCAGGAAACGACCCAGGCCAGCAAGAAGGCCGGGACCAGCTTCAGCAAGGGTTCCTCCGCCTCCGTGACGCCGATCAGCGCGCTCGGCAAGACCTTCGGCCGCACCGGCCTCGAGATCGCCGGCGACCGCAGCTTCAACGGCGACGCCACCAGCACCCAGCAGAACGCGCTGACCGGCGCGATCACCGTGCTCGTGCAGGAAGTGCTGCCGAACGGCCTGCTGCGCGTGGCCGGCGAAAAGCGCCTGCAGCTGAACCAGGGCGAGGAATACGTCCGCATCAAGGGTTACCTGCGCGCCGCCGACATCGACAACGAGAACCAGGTGTCGTCGCTGCGCGTGGCCAATGCCCGCATCGCTTATTCCGGCCAGGGCACGCTGGCCGAAGCCAATACCCCCGGCTGGCTGACCCGGTTCTTCACCGGTCCGTTCATGCCCTTCTGAGGACGTCATGACCCGCATCTTACGTTTCGCTTCCCTGGTCCTGGCCGCGGTGCTGGCGCTGCCGGCCCTGGCCGCCCCCGCCGTGAAGACCGCGTCCGTCAGTCCCGACTTGGCCATCCTCGCGCGCACCCAGCCGCTGCGCAACCTCGCCAGCGTGGAAGGCGTGCGCGAAAACCCGCTCGTCGGCTACGGCCTCGTCGTCGGCCTGAACGGCAGCGGCGACTCCACCCAGGTGAAGTACTCGAGCCAGTCGGTCGTCAACATGCTCAAGCAGTTCGGCGTCAAGCTGCCGGAAGGCGAGGAAGCGAAGAACAAGAACGTGGCCGCCGTCATGGTCTCGGCCGTGTTCCCGCCCGGCTACCGCCGCGGCCAGCAGATCGACGTGACCGTCTCGTCGCTGGGCGACGCGAAAAGCCTGCGCGGCGGTACCCTGCTGCTGACCCAGCTGCGCGCGGCCGACAACGACGTCTATGCGCTGGCCCAGGGCAACCTCGTCGTCGGCGGCCTGTCGGCGGCCGGCAAGAGCGGCTCGTCGGTGACGGTCAACACGCCGACCAGCGGCCGCATCCCGAACGGCGCGATAATCGAGCGCGAAATCGCGACCGATTTCGCCACCCGCCCGGCCGTGCTGCTGCGCCTGCGGCACCCGAACTTCGACACCGCGACCAATGTCGTGAACGCGATCAACCGCCGCTTCGGCCAGGTCGCGACCACCGCCGACGGCACCAGCGTCGAGGTCGTGGCGCCGACGAATCCGACCGAACGCGTCGCCTTCGTCGCCAAGCTGGAAAACATGGCGGTGGAAGCCGGCGAGGAAGTGCCGCGCGTCGTGTTCAACTCGCGCACGGGCACCGTCGTGATTTCCGACGGCCTGCGCGTGAAATCGGCCGCCGTGACCCACGGCTCGCTCAAGGTCGTGATCTCGGAAAGCTCGGCCGTCAGCCAGCCGGGACCGTTCTCGAAAGGCCAGACGCAGGTCACGCCGCAATCGAAGGTATCGGTCGACCAGGGCTCGGGCCAGATGTTCCACTGGCCGGCCGGCGCCCGCCTGCAGACCATCATCGACACGGTCAACAGCCTCGGCGCTTCTCCCGACGACATCATGGCGATCCTGCAGGCCCTCGACCAGGCCGGCGCGATCGAAGGCGAACTGGTGGTGATCTGATGCTGAACAACGTCAACGCAATCGGTCCGGAACAGCCGGACCAGGCCGCGGGCGAAGAGAAGGTGGCGCCCGCCGCGCTGGACAAGGCCTACGTTGCCAAAGCGACCAAGGCCGCCGTCGAATTCGAGAGCTTCTTCATTTCGCACATGCTGCACCAGATGCGCGAGAGCACGCGCGCCATCGCGCCGGACGACAGCCCGACGAAGGACAAAGTCAACCAGGACATGACCGACATGGTGGATAACATGTTGGCCGGTAACATGGCGCAACAGCGTGCCTTCGGCGTCGCCGATGCGATTTTGCGGCAGATCTTGCCCGCGCCGCTTAATAAAACGAGCTGAACGGTCGCCTGTCATTACTGACCACGCACAAGAAGGCTTCGCACCATGAGCATCCTGAACAACGCCCTGTCCGGAGCAGTCGCTTCGCAACTGGCCCTGTCCGCCAGCAGCCAGAACATCGCCAACCTGCAGACCAAGGGATACACCCGCCAGTCGGCCCTGCTGAGCGCGGTCGCGCCGGCGGCCGGTTCGAGCCAGGCCGGCAACGGCGTGCGCGTGACCGAGCTGATGCGGTTCTCCGACAGCTACAAGACGCAGCAGATGTGGCGCAGCGCGTCGGACCTGGGCGCGCATTCGCAGACCCAGCCCTACCTGACCCAGCTGGAAAAAGTGATGGGCGACGACACCGCCAGCCTGTCGAGCGGCGTCGACGGCTTCTTCGCGGCCTTGAACTCGGTGGCCGGCGTCGACCCGACGTCGACCCCGCTGCGCCAGCAGGTGGTGACCGCCGCCGGCCTGCTGGCCCAGCGCTTCAACAGCATGAACAACGTCTACAACGCCCAGTTGCAATCGGTGCGCCAGCAGCGCAGCGCGCTGGTCGACTCGGCCAACTCGACGATCGCGTCGATCGCGTCGCTGAACGCCCAGATCGCGAACGCGAACGCCACTGGCAGCAATCCGTCGGCCCTGATCGACGCGCGCGACCAGGCCATCGACAGCCTGGCGAGCCAGATGGGCCTGGAAGTCAGCGACCAGCCGGACGGCACCCGCAACGTGTCGCTCAAGACCGGCCAGTCGCTGGTATTGGGCGGCGTCCCCGCCAAGCTGTCGGTCAGCGGCGGCGCCGCGCAGACCTTCACCCTGACGTTCGCCGGCACGACGTTCGACCTCGACACGACGAGGGCCGGCGGCCAACTGGGCGGCCTGTCGGTCTATGAACAGGACACGCTGCTGCCGCTGCAGCAGGGCGTGGCCGAGATGGCGCAGCAGATCGCCGACAAGGTCAACACCCAGCTCAAGGCCGGGTATGCGATGGACGGGTCGGCCGGCAAGCCGCTGTTCGTGTACAACCCGGGCAGCACGTCGAACATGCTGCAGGTGGCGGACGGCTACCAGACGTCGGACCTCGCATTTTCCAGCGACGGCAAGCCGGGCGACACCGGCAACCTGCAACAACTGGTCGCCATCAAGAGCCAGACGATCACGATGGCGAAGATCGGCACGGTGCTCATCAGCGACGCCGACACCCAGCTCGTCGGCCGCCTCGCCGTCGACAGCCAGCAGAACAAGGGGGCCCTCAAGACCGCGCAGACGATGCGCGACCAGGCCGTCGCGGACTGGCAGTCGACGAGCGGCGTCAACCAGGACGAGGAAGCCGTGCATCTCGTCGAATACCAGAACATGTACCAGGCCAACATGAAGGTGATGTCCGTCGCGAACGCGCTGTTCGACGCCACCTTGCAGATGATGGGCTAAAGGAGAAAAGCATGCGTATCGCCACCAGTCAATATCAGGCGATGATGACCCAGTCGCTCGAGCTGAACCAGGAGAGCATCACCTACGTGACGCAGCAGATGGCCAACGGCAACCGCATCCAGCTGCCGTCGGACGATCCGGTCGACAGCGTGCGCCTGTCGCGCCTCAAGCGCGAAGAAGCCGGCATCAAGCAGTACCGCAACAACATCGCCGCGATCAACGAACGGCTCACGAAGAACGAAGGCTACCTGCAGAACATGGTCAACGACATGGGCCCGGGCCGCGACCTGCTCGTCTGGGCACTGAACGGTTCGAACACCCCGCAGGACTTGAACGCCATGACCAGCCCGCTGACCTCGTTGCGCGACAGTCTGATGTACTCGGCCAACACGGTCGACCAGGAAGGCCGCTATGTATTTTCCGGCACCGAGACCGGCACGGCCCCGATCACGTACAATGCCGCCGCCCCGCTCGGTTCGCGCTACAGCTATACGGGTAACACGAATGACCAGCTGGTGGTGGTGGGCAATGGCATCACCCAGGTGGCGAACCAGAACGTCAACGGGCTGGAAAAACTGCTGAACCAGCTCGACCAGACGATCAGCACGATGTCGAGCAGCACGGTCAATGCCAACGACCCCGCCGTGCGCAGCATCCTGAAGGCCAACCTGGACGGCTTCGACGATGCGCTGAATCTCGTTACCGGCAAGGTCGCCGTCATCGGCGGCCAGCAGAACGTCCTCAAGACGATCGACGCCAACCACGAGAACGTCAGCCTGTCGAACCAGACGGCGATCCTCGACATCGGCCAGCTCGACGTCGGTACCGCGGCCATCGAGCTGAACGGCTACCAGACGGCGCTCCAGGCCAGCTACAAGGCCTACAGCAAGATCGGCACGCTGTCCCTGTTCGCGGTGCTCTGACGGCGATGGATACCACATTACGACCCACGACCGCCGGCGGAACCGGCGGCACACTCGGCACCCGGGCGAATGCCTCCTCCCGGCTCGTTCCGACCCGCTCGAGCGGGTCCGTCGACGACACGGCGGCCGCCACGACGGCGGCCTCCGCCGCGTCCGCGGCACCGCTGCGCGCCAACGGCAGCGCGGCGAAGATCGCCAGCGGCCTGCAGGACCAGGTCGCGGGCGCCCAGCAGGCGCTCGACTATCTGGAACGCGTGTCGAACCAGCTCGAGGCGCTGAAGGGCGAGCTGACGGCCAAGCTGGCCGGCACCCGCAACGGTTCGCGCCTGCAGCTCGAAGTCCACGCGCGCCAGCTTGCACAAACGCTGGCCGAGCGCAAGAAGACCGGCGGCGGCAGCGTCGACAACAACCTGAATTATTCGACGAAGCCGGCCACGCAGCGCTTCCGTATCCGCGGCCTCGACATCGCCAGCATCAAGCAGAACGCGCCGCTGACCATCTCGTTCTCGGTCGGCAGCGCCGGCGGCCCGCAGATGGGCGTCAACATCGAGCCGGACCAGTCGAACCAGGAAGTCGCCCGCGCCCTCGACCGCGCCCTCGCCCCGATGGGCGTGCATGCGAGCCTGGACGAGAACGGGGAACTCGTGTTCTCGACGCCGGAATCGAACTGGTCGTCCGTCAAGGACAGCATCGCCGTGAGCGGCCGCGGCCGCGTGACCACCGAAGAACTGCCGGCGAACCTGGCACCCCAGCTGTGGAACGTGGGCGCGGAGACCGGCAATGCCGACGCGCTGCGCCAGAGCCTGCGCGAAGTCGTGCAGGCTCTGGAACGCGTGCACCGTTCGCAGGCCGCCGCCAGCGCTGCCCTGCAGGCTGCCAGCGCCCAGGTGTCGGACGCCGCGACGCCGCCGCCCGACATGACCATCGCGATCGACGACTTCGGTAAGGTCGCCGCCAGCACCGACTACGAGTCGCTGATCGCCCTGACGTCGGCGCTCGTCGGCGTCAGCCGGGATCGCGTCCTCGCGCTGCTCGGCCTGCGTTAAAAACCACCGTCGCCCCCGGACTAGCCGTCCGCCTTGCCGGGGGCCCAATCTTGCAAGCGTTTCGATACGCCTGGAACTTGGGTCCCCGCCTCCGCGGGGACGACGTTTATGGGTCAACGACCCAGCGGCTTCACGCTGATCGTCGTCCCCCGCAAATCGATGTCGTGGATCTCGATGCTGCCGAACGTCGGCCCCGGATGGCTGCCCACGCGAATGTTGCGGAAGCTGATCTCGCCGATCGTGCTGGGCAGGCGCAAGGTGATGGAGCCGTCCTTGTTCACGGTCGCGTGCGAATTGGCCGGGTCGTAGCTGACGTCGCGCACCGTCGTGTCGGCCGACAGCAGCAGCGCGAGCGGATTGAACACCGTCGCCAGTTCGCCCAGCACGCGCACGCCGTCGTTCGGCAGCGCGTGCTGCACGGCGGTCCGCACCCCATGCGGGCCACCCTGCGCCGCCATGGCGATCAGGCGCAGTTCCGCCTGGCGCGCCTGGTCGCGCAGCGCATCGCCCAGTTGATCCTCCTTGCGGCCCTGGGCCGTCACCTCCCCCAGTTCCTCATCCGACAGCGCACGCATGCCGCGGCCGAATTCGCGCCCGCTTTCGCCGCCCTGGCGCGTGGAGACAGCCGCCGCCGGCGCCGCCGCCACCGCCGCGTAGGCGTGCAAAGGCCCGAGCAAGGCGGTCGCCAGCGCCGCCGCCATGCGCAGGCTGCGCTGGCGCCGCACGGCGCCGCGCACCTGCGCCTGCGTGATCAGCTTCATGTCGGCCAGGATCTCGCCCAGCCGGCGTCCGCTCTGTTCCTGCGCGCGGATCGCCGCGTCCAGCTGGTCCTGCGAGATCAGCTTCTTCTCGATCAGGATCTGGCCCAGCCGGGACCTGTTGGTACTGCGTGTCATCCAGTCGCTCATCCCCGCCTCCTCATGGTGTGGTCATCACTGCCCGACGGCCGCGCGCAGCTTCAGGCCCACGCGGTTCTGCAGCGCCGTCATCTTCGGCTGGATCTGCGCCGCGTTGGCCTTGGCCACGTTTTCGCCGACGGCCTTCTTCATCTCCGGCACGACGCTCTCGAACTTCGCCAGCACGGGCGATTCGAGGATGCCCGCCAGCTGTTTCAGCTCGTCCTCGCTGAACTTCTGCGCGAGCAGCGGCGCCACGCTGGACTGCACGATCGCGCGCGTGCTCGTGCGCAGGCCCGGGGATTCCTGCTCGACGAACTTCGTCGCCTCCGCCGTGATGTCCTTCATCGTCGCGTCCTGCTTGTCGGCCGGGACGCGGCTCTGCACGACCACGCGCGACTGCCGCAGCATGTCGGCCACCGGCGCCTGCAGCATCTGCAGGCCGACGGATTCCAGCCCCATCTTGTCCAGCACGCGCTGCACGAGCGCCTGCTTGGCGGGCGGCACGCCGGTGATGCCCTCCGCGTGCGCGCCCGCGGCCAGGCCCACGCCCGCACCGAGCGCCATCGTCATCCACATCGTTCGCAACATCGTCGTCTCCAGTCAGAACGGCCGCGTGTACGAGGCGCCCGCGTATTTCACGATCAGGCTGCCGGACACGTTGGTGGCCGCGTAAGGGTTGTAGATCAGGTTGAAGAAATTGTCGCAATTCAGATTGCAGTCGCTGCGCGCGGGGATGTCGTACGTCCCCTTCATGTAGCTGCCCGTCAGGTTGAGTTCCCCGCCGTCGTCGAAACGGTAGCGCAGGCCGACGCTCCTGAGTTTCGTGTCCGGCAGCGGCGCGAGAAGACTCATCTGGTTGCCCGGGATGGAGCTCTTGCGCGGCTCGTAGCCGAAGCGCAGCGCGAGCTTCTTCGTCAGGTTCAGCTGCGTGCCGAAGCTGTAGTTGACGACGCTCCTGAAACCCATCTTGAACGTGGCCTGGCTCGAATTCGCATAGCCGAACAGGCGCGCCATCTCGAGCAGCTTGACGCTGCGGTCGAACTGGAACGTCAGCTCGTTCCACTGGGACCAGTCGGCGTAGCTGACGTCCGCGTTCACCTGCACGTAATCCGTCAGCATCAGCTTCATGCCGGCCTGCACGCGCCACGGGAACGGGATCTGCGCCGTCATGTTCCCCGACTGGTATTCGGGTATGTCCTGCGGCATGCCGGTGACGGCGCCGACGATCGGCCCGAGCAGGCTCGAATTCAGACCGCGCACGAAGCTGCGCAGCATCGGGTCGCTGTGGAACGTGTACGAACCGGTGTAGGTCGTACGCGCGCCGCCCTGGTACACGAGGCCCAGCGCGAACCATTTTTTCGGTTCCCACAGCACGCCGATGTTGACCGTCGGGTCGAACGACGCACGCAGATCGAAGTCGATGTTCGCGGCGCGCTTGAACGGATTGACCATCCCTTCCGGACCGCCGCCGCACAGGCCGAACGTCAGCGTGTCGATCACGGTGCCGTTGCCGTCCGGGCAGACGGCCTTCTGCAGTTGACCGACGGTGCCGAGCAGCTTGTTGGGCGCGCGGAAGTCGGTGTTGATGGCGAACGCGGAATACGCGATCGGCACCGAGATGCCGATCTTCAGCGTGTCCGACACCTTGTACGCGGCCGCCGGCGACAGGTACACGAGACGCTGCAGCTGGACGAGGCGGCCGTCGAAGCGCGCGGGATCGTCCGGGTCCTTGGTGCGGTCGATACTCATCGCCGCCGCCAGGTAGACGTTCGTGCCGAACGTCCAGCGCGAACCGGGCGCGTTGTACGACATGCCCATGCTCGGCACCAGCACGCCCGGCAGGCGCGCCTTGGGGACGCCGTAGAACGGGATGTAGAGGGCCTGGCGCACCGGGCCGCTCGACTTGCCGTTGATCGGATCGTCCTTGAAGCCGCCGATGTCGAGGTCGGGCGCGGACACGAACCGGTTCGGGTTGCGGATCGTCGCCACGAACACCGAATCGATGTGGTGCGTGCCTTCCAGGCGCGCGAGACCGGCCGGGTTGAAGTGGATCGATTCGATCCCGGGCGGGTCGGCCGTCACCGCATTCCCCATCGCCATCGCGGTGGGGCTCGTGACGAGGTTGTCGGTGACGCCGGCATGGGCGACCGGCGCCAGCGCCGCGGCCAGGCCGGCCGCGGCGAGCAGAACGATCGGTGACGGCGCGGCGTTCATGGGCACGGCCTCACAGCGACAACGGCAGGCTCATGGTGAGCGACAGGTTCGGCGCGGCCGCCGTGAGGCCGGCGCCGACCGTCACGTTGACGGTGGTCTTGGGCGACATGCGATAGCCCGCGCCGATCGCCAGGATGCCCGCGCTCTGCGTCTGCGTCTGTGCCTTGTTGCCGTTGTCGAACGTGAGCGTGGAGCGGGCCTGGATCGATTCCTGGAACGAGAACGACGTCGTGATCTTGTACGACAGCGCGTACGCGAAGCCGAGGCCGAAGCCGAAGCTGGCGCCCGGCTTCACTTCGCGCAGCGTAGCGCCGTACATTTGCTGGCTCAGGTGTTTCGCGGCGAGGCTGTAGCCCATGTTGAAGGAGCCGAACAGCGCGACCGGATCGACGATGCGCGTCATGTTGGCGCCGATGTTGAAGGTGTTGACGCCAGAGCCGGTGGCCACGCCCTTCTGCACGTCGACCTTGTACGGACTGGTGCCCGTCGCGAGGCGCACGTTGCCCGTGAACGTGTACGCGACCTCGTCGCGCTTGACCTCCTGCGGCTGCCAGCGCACGCCCAGGCCCACGTCGCCGATCGTGTGCGAGACGCCCGAGAAGCCGCCGGAATCGGAGTAGCGGCTGATCAGGGGCAGCGTGACGTTGGCGGTCAGGTTGTTGCGCACGCCATAGTCCGCCATGATCGTGTTGGTGATCGTGTGCGAGTTCGTGTTCTCGATCGAGAACAGCGTGGCCGTGCCGGACGACAGGTCGGTGTTGATCTTTTCCTGGCCGATGTAGGTGTAGCCCAGCTCGTAGTTCAGCTGCACCTTGCCCTTGCGGATCAGCGAGTACTGCTTGTCCACCGCGGTCAGCGTTTCCTTCAGCAGCGTCGTGTTGTCGGCATCGCCCTCCTTCTTCGCCAGCGCGTCGCGCACGGCTTCCGGGGTCGCCGGGTCCTGGGCCCGCGCCGGCATCTGGGCGAGCAGGAGGGTGCAGGCCAGCGCCGGCGCGCACGCCGACATAGTGGAAATCTTCATGGTGGTCCTTCGTGGTGGGTCTAGTGTTTGCGGATCGAGATGCCGCCGAAACCGTTCAGCAGGCGCTCGTTCGCCACCTGCGTGTCGATGGGGCGCTGCAGGCCGCGGTCGCGGATGCGGTCCATGTCGACCACGCCCAGTTCGTCGTCGGCCAGCGCGAGCTTCAATGCGGGCGGACGGTTCTTCGGCGGGTAGGCGATGAACAGCGTGTTGCGGTCCCACAGCGTGGCGAATTCCCCGACCGAGAACGTGATGTTGCCGGCCGAGGGGTCGGCCAGGAACACGAGGCCGCCACGCACGCCGCGCAGCACGACGAAATGCTTGAAGCCGGCGTAGTCGATCGGCACGATGCCCGGCGCGTCGAGCGCGAGCAGGTCCGCCATCTCGGCGTGGAACCCCGCGCTCTGCACGTCGATCGAGGCGAGATAGCGCTTCATGTCGAGCAGGGAAAAGCCGCGCCGCTCGATGATCTTGTCCTTCTCGCCGAAGGCCATCATCCCTTCCATCGACTGCTGCTCGGTGACGTCGATGCCCAGGTGGTACTTGAGGATCGTGACGAGCGCTGCGGAGCCGCAGCTGTAGTCGTAGGCCTGGTGGACGATGTTCTTGTACTTGAGCTCGGAGAACGGCTCCATCGACACGTTCGGAATGCCGGCGGCGGCCACGGACATGGTCGTCGGCAGGTCGAAATGGTCGAGCGGACGGTCCTGCACGTCGTGCCTGGCCAGCACGCCGCCGCCGCCCACGAGGACCGCGAGGATCCCCAGCAGGAATGTGTACATGATGTCTCCCTGGGGCGCTTCATGCGGCCCCTTGTGGCCCGGCTCCGTGCGCATTCATGGCGCCCGGATGGCGGATTTTTCATGCATCCCAACGTGGTGTTTTGGCCACGTTTATTGCACTTTTTCTATATTTTGGATGCAGCCACGGCTGACGGATGTTATAAAACGCTATCGTTTTTATAAAAAACCGCTCATTCATTGAGGCAGCGTGCACACTTGGGACAGGATCAGCAATGCATTGGGCGAGCCGGTCACCAGCGTGGAGATCGGCGGCGTGCCGCTGCGCGCGGAGCGCTACATCTTCCAGCTGGGCGGCTGCGAAGTGCCGCCGCTCGATTCGATGGTGCTGGCCTGCCACCTCGGTGGCGCGCGCGCCACGGCCGGGCGCAGTCCGGGCCGTTCGTTCGATTTCCTGGCGGGTGCCGCGACCGTGTTCCAGCCCGGCTTCGCGAGCCGCTGGTCGTTCTTCGGCGCGATCGACATGGCGATGTTCCACTTCCTCGATCCGGAGCACGAGATGGTGCGCCACCTGCAGCGCCTGCTCGCGGCGCGCGCCAAGTCGCCCATGTTCTCCGACCCGCTCGTGCATGCGGCCGCGCAGCAGCTGCTGGCGGAAGTTTCCCGCACCAGCACGCCGAACACGGGCTTCGTGGAGCGGGCCTGTTCCCTGATGATCGAGCAGGCGTGCCGCGTGCTGGAGGGCAAGACGGGCCGCCACCTGCCGCCGGACGCCCTCCAGCTGGGCCGCCTGCAGGGCGTGCTGGAATGGATCGGCCAGAACCTGTCGAGCGAGCTGTCCAATGCCGAACTGGCCGAGCGCGCGGGGGTGTCGGAATCGCACTTCCGCCGCATCTTCCAGGAAGCGATGGGGATGACGCCGCACCGCTATGTGTTGCGTTTACGCCTCGAACGGGTGCATGAATTACTGACCCGGACCAGCTTCTCGATCGCCCGTGTTGCGGCGCAATGCGGGTTCAACAGCCAGAGTCACATGACGGCCTGTTTCGCGGCCGCGTACGGCATCACGCCCGCTCGGGCACGCCAGCAGGCGCGCTCCTGATTCCGGCAGGCAACGCCGCGTTTGCGCCGCGTCAAATTGAAAATCTTGCCTGCCTAAAATGATCGTTTTTTGATAAACACGGGATCATTTTCCGAAGCGTTGCGATTTCGCATGCACACATAATAAAAAACACACCCGGGCACAAGAACCCGCGGCCACTCGATAAATGAGTCAGGAGACCAAGCATGAGACCAGCGCAGGACGCGTCCGCACGTACGCGGTCGCCAGCGTGAAGTACCTGTCCGCCACGGACGTGGTACAGCGCATCAAGACCTGCCTCGGCGCCGAGGGCATCGACGTCGACGCCCTGTTCGCCAGGGCCGGCCTCGAATGGTTCGAGCACGGCGCGCAGGGACAGCGCGCGGCCGACCTGCTCGCGTTGTCCGACCAGTTCAGCATCCTGTGGGAGAGCCTCGCGGCCGCCAGCGGCGATCCCCTGATCGGCTTTCGCGTGTTCGCCCCCGACCCGCTCAGCTGGCTCGGCGTGCTGGGCCATCTGATGCTCGCCTCCCCCACCCTGCGCCAGGCCGCGGACAGCCTGACGCGCTACATGCCGCTCGTGTCGCCCGTCGTGCGCGCCACCATCGAGCCGAAGGCGGACCGCGTGCGCGTGGGCCTGAACCTCGTCGGCGGCGCGCGCGCCGTGCCGCAGGCGCGCTACGACTTCACCTGGAACCTGCTACTGGCGACGTTGCGCTTCGTCGGCAGCAAGCCCGACCTGAAGCCGGCGCTCGTCGAATACGCGTATCCGCCCCCGCCCGACACGGCGCCGTACGTGCGAAAGTATGGGTGCCCCGTGCGTTTCGGCGCGCCCGCCAACGCGGTCGAATTCGCCAATGCCGACATCACGGCGCCGATTCCGACCGCGAACCCGCTCGCGGCGGAAGGCCTGTTCCGCCTGCTCGACGAACGCCTCGCGCAGGCCGAGCGCACGAGCGTGGCCGCGCGCGTGCGCGAACTCCTGCCGGCGATGATCGACCAGGGCGGCGCATTGCGCGATGCCGTCGCGCGGCGCCTCGCGATCAGCGAGCGCACCCTGCAGCGCCGTCTTGCGGACGAAGGCACCGACTTTTCCACGCTCGTCGACGAAGTGCGCCGCACGATCGCGCAGCAATACCTGGGCAGCGACCGCATCAGCGTCAAGAACCTCAGCTACAAGCTGGGTTTCGCCGACCCCAGCGCCTTCCACCGCGCCTGCCTGCGCTGGTTCGGCAAGGCGCCCGGCGAATTCCAGCAGGACCGGCTGAACGCCCACGGACAGGCGGCCGTCAATGGGACCACAGGCGCAACTGGCCCTGCATCTGCAATTCGCCGTTCAGGGTGACCTGCCCCAGGCTCTGCGTGACGGGGCCGCGCGGGTCGGCCTGCACGCTGAGCGAATCGAAGCCGGTGTCCGTGAACTTCGTCCACGCCGGCAGAGTCAGCGCCAGGTAGTTCGTGCCGTCCGCGGCCGTCTGCGGACTGATGTTCAGGCCCACCATCTGGATCACGCCCCCGATGTTCTTCAATACCGTGTACGTCGTGCGGCCATCGACCGTCTGGCCGATGGTCAGGCGGCTGTCGCCCACACTGCCGTCGCCGGGACGGTTCAGTTGCAGGCGCACGGCGAAGCTGACGCCGTCGGCGCCGCGCACCTGCGCGAGTTCTTCGTCGGCCAGCGGCTGCGGCCCCGCCAGCGCACACGGCGCCGCAAGGAGCAACAGGAGGGCGAGAAGGCGCGTGCTCACTGGCGGAACTTGACGTCGAGGTACTGCAACTGGATGGATCCGATGCGCGAGCTGCCCAGGTCCATGTTCGCCCCCGCGTCGCTGCGGAAGCCGATGTTCCCGATCTGCAGCGTGCCGCTCGGTGCCGCCTGGCCCGCATCGGGCCAGTTGACGCCGATGTGCAGGCTCGAATTACCCGCCGCGTCCGTGCGCGCATTGAAGATGCCGGCCTGGCCCGTCACGTCGGCGATGCGCCACGGCGACGTGGGCGCGGAACCGTCCGCCGTCGCCGCGCCGATCTTCACGTTGGACAGCACCATCGCCTCGCCCGTCGCCTCGCGTCCGTTCGGCGCCAGCGTCAGGCTCCCGAGCTCGATGCGTGTGGCGAGGCCGAACGCGAGGCCGTCGCCCACGGCCGGCGTCGACCACTGCAGGCCGCCGCCGTAGACCACGAGATCCTTGAGGATCACGCTGCCGTTCCTGACGTCGAAGCCGCTGGCGTTCACGCCGAAGTCGTAGGCGACCTGCCAGACTTCGCGGCCGGCCGCGTTCTCGGGAAAGGCGATGTTGATGATGTCGGCGCGGCCCTGGCCGCCCGCGAGGATGTCGAGGCGGTACGGATCGGCGAACGGCGCGTCCGTGTTGTCGGAACGCGATGCGGCCAGGTTGCCGATGCCGACGCTGCCGCCGCCGGGCGCGTAGTAGCGCAGCTCGGCGTTGCCCGACATGGCGAAATTCGACAGGTTGAAACTCATGCCGTCGCGCCCCGCCACCTTGGCGAGTGCGCTGTCCGGCAGCGGTTCGAGCGCCGCGGCCAGCACCGGCGCGGACAACAGGATGGCAGCGGCGACGGCGCGCATCAATGCCCCGCCGCGTTATTGGCCGGCACGGTGCCGGTAAGGTTCAGCGCGGTCAGCCGGTCGCGCCAGTTCAGCCAGATGCCGGCCTGCGCCTCGGTCGGCGCGGGCATGCCGGCGGCGGCCTGGAATGTCACGGGTTGCTTGAGGATCGCGATCCAGAAATCGCGGCTCGGGCCGTTCGCATCGCCGGCCGTGACGCCACCCACGTTGGCGAGCGGCGTGCAGCCCGTGCACGTGCCGTCCCAGCGCTTGCCGCCGCCGGCGTCGTTCATGCTGTCGATGACGCCGGCGGCGCCCGCATCGATGCGCATGGAACCGGACAGCGTGGCGATCTTCATACCGATGTCGCCGGAGATGCCGTCGAAGCCGAGACGCATGCCGACGATCTCGCGCTGGCTGCCGCTGCCCGTGGCGGTGTTCTTGTAGACGAATTCGAAATAGGGGTTCGTGATCTGCACGAGCCGCTGTGCCGCGGACGCGTCGGTGCG
Source organism: Massilia sp. CT11-137 (assembly GCF_047302885.1). NCBI lineage: Bacteria > Pseudomonadati > Pseudomonadota > Betaproteobacteria > Burkholderiales > Oxalobacteraceae > Massilia > Massilia sp. CT11-137. The sequence continues at coordinate 1,171,930 of NZ_JBKYMP010000002.1, read as the reverse complement.
GCCGAACTGCAGCGCGCCGATGTCGAGGTCGGCGCCGGCCCCGTTGCGCGGCGCGTACGTGTACTCGCCCAGGCGCATGTTGGCGAAGTTGGCGTTCAGCGTGACGTCGGCGTCGAGGCCGACGCGCGTGAAATCGAAACCGCTGTAGCTGGAATTACTGACCGTGAACAGGCCCTGGCCGCTGACTGTGGACAGTTCGGTGTCGGACATCGGGCGCATCTGGGCCGATGCCGCGCAGGGCGACAGCGAGAGTGCCACGAGGGACGCAGTGAGCAAGGTGCGCATGGCCTAACCAGGGAAAAACAATGGTCAAAAAAACGGCCCGGGGCAAGCCCGCGGGCCGTCCATCACCCAACCCGAGCCGCTTAGTGCGCCCAGATGTAGACGGTGGTGCCTTGCAGCTTGATGTCGTTGGCGGCGAACGAACCGTAGGAAGCGGTCGAGTTGCCCATCTTGATCGAGTCGACCGACATGCTCAGGTTCTTGTTGGTATCGATCAGCGGGATGGCGATCTTGACGACGTCGCCCGCCGGCATGAAGGCGGCCAGGCCGGCACCGCCGGTCACGCCCAGGACGCTCGATGCGCCCGACGCCGCGCTGGCGTCGGCCTGGAACGTGGCGTTGTCGATGATGTCGATGGTTGCAGCGATGGCACCGGCGATCTTGATGTTGTTGAAGCTCACCGAGCCGCCCGCGGTATCGGTATCCGTGTAGACGAACGAACCGATGTTCACATGCAGGTCAGCGGCGATCGACACACCGTCACGGCCCGAGACCTTGGACAGTTCGGCATCGGCGATCGGGGTCAGGGCCGATGCGTACGAAGCGATCGAGGACAGGGCGGCAACGACGGTCAGTTGTTTCAGCAGTTTCATGGTATCTCCAGTGTTATTGTGATCGACGGAATCTCTTCGGGCTTCCCCGCGCGTCCGCATCGGTTCCTCTGCGGCTTGTGGCCAATCGGGACGGCTGCGTCGGGACCGCTTTTGCCTTAATTGGAAGTCAATTAAGTGGAAATAATGTTATTCCTTCCAATGCAATAACCACATCGTTTTGTCCTTGCCCGGGAAGCCAAATCGATGGATTCCCGAGCCATAAAAAAACCCGCTGCGAACAGCGGGTTTTTCGTTGGAACCGGTGAAGCTTATGCGGCTTCGCGGCTGGCCTTCTTGCGCTCGTGCTCTTTCAGGTGGCGCTTGCGCAGGCGGATGCTCTTCGGCGTGATCTCGACCAGTTCGTCGTCCTCGATGAACTCGACGGCGTATTCCAGCGACATCTGGATCGGCGGCACCAGGCGGACGGCTTCGTCGGTACCCGACGCGCGCACGTTGGTCAGCTGCTTGCCCTTGATCGGGTTGACGACCAGGTCGTTGTCGCGCGAGTGGATGCCGATGATCATGCCTTCGTACACCGGGGTGTTGTGCTCGACGAACATGCGGCCGCGGTCCTGCAGCTTCCACAGTGCGTAGGCGACGGCCTGGCCGTCATCCTGCGAGATCAGCACGCCGTTGCGGCGGCCGGCCAGTTCGCCCTTGCCGTTGTCGACCGGGGAGTACGCGTCGAACACGTGGCTCATCAGGCCGGTGCCGCGGGTCAGGGTCATGAAGTCGCCCTGGAAGCCGATCAGGCCACGGGCCGGGATGCGGTATTCCAGACGGACGCGGCCTTTGCCGTCCGATTCCATGTTCTGCAGGTCGCCACGGCGGCGGCCCAGTTCTTCCATCACGCCGCCCTGGTTGACTTCTTCGACGTCGACGGTCAGGTTTTCGTACGGCTCGCACTTGACGCCGTCGATCTCCTTGAAGACGACGCGCGGACGCGACACGGCCAGCTCGAAGCCTTCGCGACGCATGTTTTCCAGCAGAATGGTCAGGTGCAGCTCGCCACGGCCCGACACTTCGAACACGGTGTCGTCCGGGGTCGGCAGCACGCGCAGCGCCACGTTCGACTTCAGTTCGCGTTCCAGGCGGTCGCGCAGCTGGCGGCTGGTGACGAACTTGCCTTCGCGGCCGGCCAGCGGCGAATTGTTGACCATGAAGTTCATCGTCAGCGTCGGTTCGTCGACGGTCAGCATCGGCAGCGCTTCCGGCACGTCCGGTGCGCATACGGTCGAGCCGATGCCGATGTCTTCGATACCGTTGATCAGCACGATGTCGCCGGCGACGGCTTCATCGACCAGCACGCGCTCCAGGCCCTTGAAGTTCAGCACCTGGTTGATGCGGCCCTTGATCGGATTCTTGTCGTCCTGGCCGTTCACGACCAGCACGTCCATGCCCGGCTTGACGCGACCGCGGTTGACGCGGCCGATACCGATCTTGCCGACGTACGACGAGTAGTCGAGCGACGTGATCTGCATCTGCAGCGGACCGTCCGGATTGTCGTCACGCACCGGCACGTATTTCAGGATGGCGTCGAACAGCGGCTTCATGTCGCCGCCGCGCACGCTTTCGTCCATGCCGGCGTAGCCGTTCAGGCCCGACGCGTAGACGATCGGGAAGTCCAGCTGCTCGTCGTTGGCGCCCAGCTTGTCGAACAGTTCGAACGTCTGGTTGATCGCCCAGTCGGCGCGCGCGCCCGGACGGTCGATCTTGTTGACGACGACGATCGGCTTCAGGCCCAGCGCCAGCGCCTTGCGGGTCACGAAGCGGGTCTGCGGCATCGGGCCTTCCTGGGCGTCCACCAGCAGCAGCACCGAGTCGACCATCGACAGCACGCGCTCGACCTCGCCGCCGAAGTCGGCGTGGCCCGGGGTGTCGACGATGTTGATATGCGTGCCTTCATACTCGACCGCGCAGTTCTTCGACAGAATCGTAATGCCGCGTTCTTTCTCGAGGTCGTTCGAGTCCATCACGCGGGTGTCGACCGCCTGGTTTTCACGGAAAGTGCCGGATTGGCGCAGCAGCTGGTCCACCAGGGTGGTCTTGCCGTGGTCAACGTGGGCGATGATTGCGATATTACGAATCGCGCGTTTGGTGTCTGACATATGCGTTTTCAACAGTGAAATGTTGCGTGATGGGCGGAAGAGCTCGAGACTTTCGACTTCCGGAACCCACTAGTATAGCATGCTTACAGGCCTCTGCTGCGCCGCAACGGCCCGCAGCGCCAGAATAACGCCGAAATATTGAATGACGATGACGTCAGGCGCGCAGTGCCCAGGCGGCGCTGAGCCACAGGATGAGTCCGGCACCGAGGAAACCCACCGGCGCCGCCGGGCCGCCGCTCGCCAGCCGCGGATACAGCGCGCCGAACACGAAAAAGAACATGGCGCCGGTGGCCCGGCCGGCCAGTTGCGCTTCGGTGCGAATGGAGTCGGTCGCTTGCATCACTTGATTCTGGCGCAATGTTGACGCCAGAGCAAACGGTTAACCTTGCGGCCGCGCGATCAGCCGTTCCGGCGCCAGCACGCCATAGTCCTGCAGGATCGCCGTGCCCAGCAGTTTATCGTCGTGGTAGACGCGCACCCTGCCGGTCGTCTCCGGCAGCGTCACCGGCTCGCGGTTCAGCGCGAGGCGCTGGCCGTTGAGGAAGCGCGCGGCCAGTTCGGGGGTGAGCTCGACGCGCGGAAAGCTCGACAGCAGCGCATCGACGGGTGCCAGCAGCGACAACGGATTGTCGTGCGCCTGCAACTGTTCCAGGGTGACCATGCCGTCGACCGTCAGCGCGCCGACCTGGATCCGGCGCAGCGCGTTCAGGTGCGCGCCGCAGCCGAGTTCGGCACCGATGTCCTCGCCCAGCACGCGCACGTACGTGCCCTTGCTGCACGTGACGCGGATCGTCAGCATCGGGGCGTCGTACGCCAGCATCTCGAGCTTGTGGATCGTGACGGGACGCGCTTCGCGTTCCAGCGTGATCCCTTCGCGCGCGTACTCGTACAACGCCTTGCCGTCGCGCTTCAGGGCCGAATACATCGGCGGGATCTGCAGGATGGGGCCGCGGAACTTCGCCAGCGCCGCTTCGATCTGCTCGACCGTGACGTCCACGGGACGCGTCTCGACGGCCTCGCCTTCGGTATCGCCCGTGGCCGTCGTGATGCCCAGGTGGACGACGGCGTCATACGTCTTGTCCGCTTCCAGCAGGTCTTGCGAGAACTTGGTCGCCTCGCCGAAGCACAGCGGCAGCAGGCCGGTGGCGAACGGGTCCAGCGTGCCGGTGTGGCCGGCTTTCTTCGCGTTGACGACGCGCTTTGCCTTGATCAGCGCATCGTTGGACGACAGGCCGACCGGCTTGTCGATGAGGAGCACCCCGTCGACGAGGTCGCGGGGCTTTTTCGGGGGACGTGCGTTCACTCGGAATCCTCGGCAACGTCGTTGCCGGTAACCCCTCGATCGGTTTCGATGTGGCCGGTGTCGGCCACGTCGTCTTTTGCTCTTGTCGCGTTCGCCTGGTCGATCAGCGCCGACAGCGCGAGGCCGCGGCTCGTCGACGTGTCGTGCACGAAGTGCAGCTGCGGCAGCGTGTGGATGTGCAGGCGCTTGCCGAGCAGGTTGCGCAGGTAGCCCGACGCCTTGGTCAGGCCTTCCAGCGTCTGCTTGATCTCTTCCGGGCTGTCCTTGAGCAGCGTGAAATAGATCTTCGCGTGCGCGTAGTCCGGGGTCAGCTTGACCTCGCTGATGGTGACCATGCCGACGCGCGGATCCTTCAGTTCGAAGGCGATCAGTTCCGACAGGTCCTTCTGGATCTGGTCGGCCACGCGCAAACCGCGCTGGGGAATGCTTTTGCTATGTTTTGCCATGTTCGTTTACTGCCGTGTATTCTTGTTATCACCCGTCATTCCCGCGAAAGCGGGAACCCATACTGACGTTCAGAAATCGAAAAACAATCGACTTCGATCACTGTATCGATCGAGCCATCAGCGCAACCCGATATGCTCAGCATGGATTCCCGCGTGCGCGGGAACGACGAAAAATGATTTGGGGCCAGTCGCCCCGCGCCGCAAGGCGCGAGCTCCTGGCCCCAAATGGTACTCCGATCGGCAAAGGCCGTGATTACAGCGTACGCGCCACTTCCTGAACTTCGAAGACTTCCAGGGTATCGCCCACCTGGATATCGTTGTAGTTCTTCAGCGACAGACCGCACTCCAGACCGGCACGCACTTCCTTGACGTCGTCCTTGAAGCGCTTGAGCGAGTCGATCTCGCCCGTCCACACGACGATGTTGTTGCGCAGCAGGCGGACCGACGAGGTACGCTTGACGACGCCGTCCGTGACCAGGCAACCCGCGATCGCGCCGACTTTCGACACGAGGATGACCTGGCGGATTTCCACCTGGCCGGTGACGTGCTCGCGCTTCTCCGGTGCCAGCATGCCCGACAGTGCCGTCTTGATCTCGTCGATCGCATCGTAAATGATGCTGTAGTAACGGATATCGACGCCGTTCGTTTCCGCCAGCTTGCGCGCCTGCGCATCGGCACGGGCGTTGAAGCCGATGATGACTGCCTTCGACGCGGTTGCCAGGTTGACGTCCGACTCGGTGATGCCGCCGACGGCCGCGTGCACGATCTGCACACGCACTTCCGACGTCGACAGCTTCTGCAGCGAGCCGACCAGCGCTTCCTGCGAACCCTGGACGTCGGTCTTGACGATGAGCGGCAGGTTCTTGACTTCGCCTTCGCCCATCTGGTCGAGAATGTTCTCCAGCTTCGCTGCCTGCTGCTTGGCCAGTTTCACGTCGCGGAATTTACCTTGACGGAACAGTGCGATTTCGCGCGCCTTGCGTTCATCGGCCATGACCATGACTTCCTCGCCCGCGCTCGGGACTTCGGTCAGGCCCTGGATCTCGACCGGGAAGGACGGACCGGCTTCGGTCACCGACTTGCCATTTTCGTCCAGCATCGCACGGACGCGGCCGAAGGACGATCCCGCCAGCACGACGTCGCCGCGCTTCAGCGTACCCGACTGCACCAGGATGGTGGCGACCGGGCCGCGGCCCTTGTCCAGGCGGGCTTCGACCACCAGGCCACGGGCCAGCGATTCCACCGGCGCCTTCAGTTCCAGCACTTCGGCCTGCAGCAGCACGTTTTCCAGCAGGTCGTCGATGCCCTGGCCGGTCTTCGCCGACACCTGGACGAACGGCGACTCGCCACCGTATTCTTCCGGCACGACGCCTTCAGCCACCAGTTCCTGGGTCACGCGGTCCGGATTCGCGCCCTGCTTGTCGATCTTGTTGATCGCCACGACCAGGGGAACGCCGGCCGCTTTCGCGTGAGCGATTGCTTCCTTGGTCTGCGGCATCACGCCGTCGTCGGCCGCCACCACGAGGATGACGATGTCGGTCGCCTTGGCACCACGGGCACGCATGGCGGTGAATGCCTCGTGGCCCGGGGTATCCAGGAAGGTGACCATGCCGCGCGGCGTGTCCACGTGGTAAGCACCGATGTGCTGGGTAATGCCGCCGGCTTCGCCCGCCGCCACCTTGGCGCGGCGGATGTAGTCCAGCAGCGAGGTCTTGCCGTGGTCGACGTGACCCATGACGGTCACGACCGGCGCACGCGGCTTCAACTCGAAATCGGCATGCTCGCCGTGGTCGGCCAGCAGCGCTTCCGGATCGTCCTCGGCGGCGGCGAAGGCCTTGTGGCCCATCTCTTCCACCACGATCATCGCGGTTTCCTGGTCCAGCACCTGGTTGATGGTGCACATCTGGCCCAGCTTCATCAGCTGCTTGATGACTTCCGATGCCTTGACGGCCATCTTGTGCGCGAGTTCGGCGACGGTGATGGTCTCCGGCACGTAGACATCCTTGACGATGGCTTCGGTCGGGGCCTGGAAGTTCGATTCGCGATCGTCGTGGCCGCCACGACGGCCGCCACGGCCGCCGCCTGCACGCCAGCCGTCACGGCCGGTCGGCGCCGCGTTGCCGCGACCCTTCGTACCGCCGCTCGGACCGCCGCGCTTCTTGTCGTCCGACCAGGTCGAGGCCACGTTGGCCGACTTGATCGATTTCTTGTCGCCCGGCTTGGCACGGCCGCCCGCACCGTCGGCCGGCTTGGCTTCGGCCGGTTTCGCAACCGTCGCCGGCTTGTGCAGGGTGCTCGGTTCGGCCGCCTTCGGTTTCGCAGCCGGCACCACTTCCGGCGCCTTGATCACGCGGCGCGGCTGGGCCATCATCGCCTTGATCTGGGCGACTTCGTCGGCCACGGCCTTGCGTGCACGCTCGGTGGCGGCAGCGCGTTCGGCGGCTTCCTTCGCAGCCTCTTCGGCCTTGCGCTTGGCTTCCTCGGCAGCCGCTTTCTTGGCTTCCTCGGCGGCGGCGCGCTTCGCTTCCTCGGCGGCGTTGGCAGCACCTGCCGACGCCTGGGATGCTTTCTGCGCCTCGTTGGCACGGGCTGCCTCGGCTTCCGCGGCTTCGCGCTTTGCGCGCTCTTCCGCGTCGCGCTTGGCCTGCTCTTCGGCCGCCTTGGCCTGCTCGGCCTTTTCGGATTCGAGCTTGGCCAGGCGTTCCTGCTTCTCGCGCAGTTCCGCTTCCTGGCGCGCGATCAGCTCTGCCTGACGGCGCGCTTCTTCATCGCGACGCGCCTGCTCGGCGGCGTCGACGACCGGCGACTGCTGGGCAGCCGCCTTCGGCGTGACGAGATCGTCACGTTGCACGAAAGTGCGTTTCTTGCGCACTTCGACCTGGATCGTGCGCGACTTGCCACTGGCGTCAGCCTGCTTGATCTCGGAGGTTTCCTTGCGGGTCACCGTGATCTTCTTCTTTTCGCCGGATTCGGCGGCACCGTGGGTACGGCGCAGATGGTTCAGCAGCTTATCCTTATCATCCTTGGACAAGGGATCTGACGTCGAACTTTTCTCGACGCCGGCAGAACGCAGCTGCGTCAGCAGCAAATCTGCAGGCATCTTCAGTTCGGTGGCAAATTGGGCTACGTTGTTACTCGCCATTCAGTCCTCTTTTCTATGTGTCGCGAGATGATAAAGAAATTTGCTAGCTTAATAAAGCGCGAAGACCGGAAAGCGATATGCTCCGGTCTGTCGCGTCTCATTTATGCCTTGGCCGTTTCGACCTGGCTCCAGGCTTTTGCCTGGAGGGCCTTGGCCCGGTCGTCGTACTTGGCGTCGACCAGTTTCATCTCATCGTCGGTCACATCATTAAATTCATTCTTGATCAGTTCACGGGCACGATCGGTCGGGAGCGCCAGGATGGCGCTGAACTCGTCGTAGGCCAGACCCGCGAATTGCTCCAGGGTCTTGATACCGGCCAGGCCCAGCTTGCCGGCAGTGGCGCGGTCCATCCCTTCCAGGTTGGCCAGCGCCTCTTCCATACCCTCGAGACCTTCTTCCGAAGCAATCGCCTCGGTCACCAGCGCGTCGCGTGCGCGGGTGCGCAGTTCATTGACGGTGTCCTCGTCGAACGATTCGATCTCCAGCATTTCGGAGATGGGCACGTATGCGACTTCTTCAAGGCTCGAGAAGCCTTCTTCGACCAGGATGTTCGCCACTTCCTCGTCCACATCCAGCTTTTCCATGAACAGCGTGCGCACGGCAGCGGTTTCCTGGGCAGCCTTGTTGGCCGACTCTTCGGCGGTCATGATGTTGATCTTCCAGCCGGTCAGCTCGGACGCCAGGCGTACGTTCTGGCCCGAACGGCCGATCGCGATCGCGAGGTTTTCCTCGTCGACGACGACGTCCATCGCGTGCTTCTCTTCATCCACCATGATCGACGACACGTTGGCCGGAGCCAGCGCGCCGATCACGAACTGGGCCGGATCTTCCGACCACAGCACGATGTCCACGCGCTCGCCGCCCAGCTCGCCGGTCACGGCCTGCACGCGCGAACCGCGCATGCCGACGCAGGTACCGATCGGGTCGATGCGCTTGTCCGCGGTAAAGACAGCGATCTTCGCACGGACGCCCGGGTCGCGGGCGGCCGACTTGATCTGCAGCAGACCCTGCTCGATCTCGGGAACTTCGAGTTCGAACAGTTTCATGATGAATTCCGGTGCCGTGCGCGACAGGATCACCTGCGGGCCGCGCATGTTGCGGTCCACGCGCAGGATGTAGGCACGCACGCGGTCGCCGATGCGCAGGTTTTCCTTCGGGATCATCTGGTCGCGCGGCAGGCGCGCCTCGATCTTGCCCGATTCGACGATCGCATCGCCGCGCTCCATGCGTTTGATGGTGCCGGTGACCAGCGCGTCGCCGCGCTCCAGGAAGTCCTGCAGGATCTGCTCGCGCTCGGCGTCGCGGACGCGCTGCAGCACGACCTGTTTCGTGTCCTGGGCGAAGCGGCGGCCGAACTCGACCGACTCGATCGGCTCTTCGATGTATTCGTCGACTTCGATGTCCGGAATCTGTTCCTTGGCTTCGAAGTGCAGGATTTCCTGGTCGGGCAGCTGCAGGCCGGCCTCGTCGGGCACGACGTGCCAGCGGCGGAAGGTTTCGAACTCGCCGCTGTCGCGGTCGATGGACACGCGAATGTCGACTTCGCCTTCATAGCGCTTTTTCGTAGCTTGCGCCAGGGCGAACTCGAGGGCGCCGAAGACGACCTCCTTGTCGACGTTCTTTTCGCGCGCGAGCGCATCAACCAGTAACAAAATTTCGCGACTCATGCTTTGCGACTCCTAAAATCCACCTTCGGCACCAGGCGTGCCTTGTCCAGTTCGGCCAGCGTAAATTCGAGCAACGCCGGCCCATCCTTGCTTTCAAATTCCAACCCGATCTTGTCGCCCTGCGGCGCATGCAGGATGCCCGTCCAGGTCTTGCGGTTCGCGGTGCCGGGCATCGCGACGCGCAGCTTGACGGTGCATTCGCTGCCGGCAAAGCGTTCGAAGTCGGCCAGGGTGCGCACCGGACGATCCAGTCCGGGCGACGACACTTCCAGGCGCTCGTAGTCGACGTTTTCGACCATCAGCACGTGCGACAGCTGGTGACTCACCGTGGCGCAATCCTCGACCGAGATCGGTCCCTTTTCGTCCGCCACTGCCGCCGGGAAGTCGATAAACACGCGCAGGATGCCTCGCTCGGCCCGTTCGATATCGACGAGGTCGTAGCCCAGTCCGCTGACTGTCGTGGCAATCAAATCAAACAACTGCACAGGTTTCTCCACGGTCCGGTGCCGGACCCGTAAAACGATTCAACAAAAAAAAAATGGGCAACTGCCCATCTTTTGTATTCCCAACTGGAGCTTGTTCGCCAAAACAATATTGGGAAGCACTCGGGTTAGACATGCATTATAACCCGATACAGGGTCGGCCGCAATCGCCGCACTGCAAAATGAACAGCTATGCAACAGTTTACACGTTTGAAGAACACGGCGCTGCAAGCGATTCATTTTCGCGCGGCATGACTCAGGTCATGCCGCGCGATTTGACGAATTAACCGCGGCGGCCGCGGCGCGGCATGCCGTGGTCGCTCACGCGCGGACCCTGGCTGCGGCGGTTCTGGCCGGCGCCGGCAAAACCAAACGTCGTCTGCAGCGGATCCGGCTGGCGCGGGCCTTTGCCACCACCACCACCACCGCCGCGCGGCTGGTTGCTGCCACGCGGCTGGTTGCTGCCGCGTGCCTGGTCACCGCCGAAGCCGCGCCCACCCTGGCCCTGCCCCTGGCCGCCGCGGCCACCCAGGATGCCGCCCTCTTCGCGGCCCGCGCCGACACGCGCCACCGGCGGACCGAACGGATCCACGTTGCGGTTGGCGTCGGCACGGTCGATGCGGTTGCCGTTCGAGCGCTGATCGTCGTTGCCGCGACCCTTGGGACCACCCTGCCCCTTGCCGCCGGCAGCACCCTTGTTGTTCTGGGCGCCGCCCTTCTTCTCGATGCCGAAGGCGTCGAGGAACTGACGCACGTCGTTTTCTTCCAGCTCTTCCCAGCGGCCGCGCTTGAGGCCCGACGGCAGGGTCATGGCGCCGTAGCGCGTACGGATCAGGCGCGAAACAGTGAGCCCCACCGCCTCGAACATGCGGCGCACCTCGCGGTTGCGCCCTTCGCCGATCACCACGCGGTACCAGCGGTTGACACCCTCGCCGCCGCCATCGGCAATCTTGGTGAACGAGGCCGTGCCGTCGTCGAGCTCGACGCCGGCCAGCAGCTTCTGGCGCATGCCCTCTTCCAGCTCGCCCAGCGTACGCACGGCGTATTCGCGGTCGATGTTGTAGCGCGGGTGCATCAGGCGGTTCGCCAGATCACCCGAATTCGTGAACAGCAGCAGGCCCTCGGTGTTGAAGTCGAGGCGGCCCACGGCCAGCCATTTGCCGGTCTTCATGGTCGGCAGGCGGTCGAACACGGACGGACGGCCTTCCGGATCGTCCGCGCTGACGATTTCGCCGGCCGGCTTGTGGTACACCAGCACGCGCGGCGGTTTGTTGTTGTTCACGCGGCGCTGCAGCAGCTTGCCGTTGATGCGCACGGCGTCGGTCGGCAGGATGCGCTGGCCGATGTGGGCCGGCTCGCCGTTCACCGACACGCGGCCGGCGATGATCAGTTCTTCCATGTCGCGGCGCGAACCGAGGCCCGCTTCCGCCAGCACCTTGTGCAGCTTCGGTGCGTCGTCCTCGGCCGTCAGGTCGCGGCGCGCCTTGGTCGGCTGCGACTGGCCGCGGCCGCCCTCGTAGGCATCGAACGCGTCCGACGTGACGAACGAGAACACGGCGTCGGCATCGTTGCCCTTGCCGCCCTTGGCCGGCTTGTTGCCGGGCCTGGCGTTCTTGCCCTTACCCTGCTGTTTCTGGTTCTGGCCCTGCGGTTGAGCGTTCTGGCCGCCCTGGCCGCCCTGGGCGCCCTGAGCGTTCTGTGCCTGCTGGCCGCGCTGCTGGCCCGGCTGGCCTTTCTTCTTCTGCTGCTTGCCGCCGCGCTGGTCGCGGCGCTGCTCGTTGCGGCCGGCTTCGGCCGGTGCCGCCTCGGCGGCAACGGCCTCCACGGCGGGCGCTTCGGACTCGACGCGTGGTTGGCGCGGTTCGCGCTGCTGGCGCTGCTCACGCATCTGGCGCGGGCCGCGCGGCTTGCGCTGGCCGGCAGCGTCATCCGCCGGAGCGACTGCGGCAGGCGCTGGCGCAGGTGCGGCGGCAACAGGCACCGATGCGGGCGCGGGTGCGGCCTCCGCCTTCGGCTTGGTGCGACGCTTCGGCTTGGCGGCCGTCTCCTGTCCTGCCTCGGCAGGGGTCGTCTCGTTCATGTCAGTTGGATTCATCATTCGTTTCTTGGTTTTGCTGACCTGGCGCGACGATCAGTCGTTGGACGCGAGCGCTTGGTCGTGTATCGGGACTTCAACAGGTGAAGTGTCGTCAAATTGTTGCAGGGCCGCTTCCAGTGCTTCCAGGCTGCGCCCGGCGCCGATGTCGGCCACCTGCTGCAGCGGCGGCAACTGGGACAGCGCGGCGAGCCCCAGGTCGTCGAGAAACTGCTTCGTCGTTCCCAGCAGCGCGGGGCGCCCGGGCACTTCGCGGTGGCCCACCACGTCGATCCAGCCGCGGTCTTCCAGCATCTTGATCGTCTGCGAATTCACCGCCACACCGCGGATTTCCTCGATGTCGCCACGCGTCACCGGCTGGCGGTAGGCGATGATCGCCAGGGTTTCCAGGGTCGCGCGCGAATACTTCGGCGGTTTTTCCGGCGCGATCCGGTCCAGGTAAGGCTTCATTTCCGGGCGGCTCTGGAAACGCCAGCCCGATGCCAGGCTGACGATCTCGATGCCGCGATCCTGCCAATCCTGGCGCAATTCTTCGAGCAGGATCTTGATCGTATCCGACCCGACGCCGGCGCCCAGCGGCTGGCCGTCCTTGTCCACGTCGACGAAGAGCTTCTTCATGGCGTGGATCGTCATCGGCTCGCGCGCGCACAGCAAGGCGGTCTCGAGGACCTTCTTGGCCTCATCAGTGTTCATAACGATGTCGTCAGCGGAGTGTGCAACTCTGGATGCTAAGAATCATCAAACATAACCCGCTCCATCAGCTGCGCGGCAGCCGCCAGACTGAGACTCATGCTTTGAAACGGGGTTCCATCGCCCGGATTGGCGTACCGGACGGGATACCGTGAGGGTTTGCGCCCTGGCACGGGGCGGCTCACCGGAAAGTGGACCGCAAACGGTTGATTTTCAAGAGAAACGGGGCTGCCGGCACCATCGGGAGACTGGTGCTCTGGAGGCGAGGCTCCTGGCGCCGGGCTAAGCGAACGACATCGTTTCTTCCAACTGACAGTCATTGTACCCGATAAAACCGGGAAAAGAACATTGCCATGCATCGGAAGCGACGCCGCGGACGCGGATCACACGCCCGGATGGTCCGCGAGGATTGCCGAAACGCCCACGAAAGCGGGGTAGTTGGCCGTGATCACATAGGTGGGCACCTGCGCCAGATAGCCCGCGAAGCGGCCCTTCTGCTCGAAGCGGGCGCGGAAGCACGAGGCGGCGAAGCGCTCGCCCAGGCGCGGCACGATGCCGCCGCCGATGTAGACGCCGCCCTGGGCGCCCAGCGTGACGGCCAGGTTGCCGGCGATGGTGCCCAGCATGCCGCAGAAGACCTCGATGACCTCGTCGCACACGACGCAGGTGCCGGCCAAGCCGCGGCGCGTGATCTCGGGCGCATCCAGTGCCGCCACCGCGCCGCCGCGCAGGTTCGCCAGCGCGCGGTAGATCAGTTCCAGGCCCGAACCGGACAGGAAGCGCTCGGCCGACACGTGTTCGAATTCGCGCCAGGCGAATTGCAGGATGGCGACTTCGGTCTCGTTGGCCGGGGAAAACGTCACATGGCCGCCTTCGCTGCGCAGTGCCGTCCAGACCGGCTTGGCGCCGGCCGGCAGGTTTTCTGCAGGCACCAGGCCGGATACGCCCAGGCCCGTCCCCGCTCCCAGCAGGCCGATCGGGCTGCCCGCGACGGGCGCGCCGCCGCCGACCTGGCGCTTCTCGCCGTCCGCCAGGTGCGGCAGCGCCATCGCCAGCGCGTAGAAATCGTTGACGACGGCCAGCGCGTCGAATCCGCACTCGCGGCGCAACGCCTCGATCGAGAATTCCCAGTGATGATTGGTCATGCGCACGAAGTCGCCGACGATGGGATTCGCAATCGCGATCGCCCCATGGCGGACGGCGCCCACGGCGGCCACGTGCGGCAGCGCGAGGTAGGCCCGCAGCGCGTCGGCGAGGGTCGCGTACGCGGCGCAGGGCAGGACTTCGATCAGCCCGACCGTGCCGGGTCCGGTTTCCAGCGCGAAGCGAGCATTGGTCCCGCCGATGTCGGCCAGCAGGCGCGGGCTCGCGTATCGGGCGCTGTCGAGGCGCGGTTCGGTGGACGGATCGACGATGGCAACGGACGAAACGATCATGGCAGGCCGTAAGAAACAGATTCCTCGAAGCTTAAGGATTTCTTGGCTGCAGCGCAAGCTTTTATTGTAGTTTAGGTACATCCGACCCAACACCCGGGCGAATTTGCGTAAAGCCCTGTGCGGCGGCAAGTAGTCCAGCTACCAATGCGCGGGATGTATCGAAAGCATGGGCGAGCGCCGGCGCGCCGGGCCGGTGCCGCGTGATCGGTTGATAGATGAATGCTCAGCCGTGCTTGGGCTTGAGCTCGGCGTCGGCCTGGGCGGCCGCGCAATGGTCGTTCCACGCATCCAGGCCGCCGTACAGCGGACGGGCGCGATGAAAACCGTTCTTGACGAACTCCTTCGCCACCTGCGCCGCCGTGACGTCGTTCGGGCAGGAGCAATAGATGACGATATGGCGGTCCTTGTCGAGCGTGGCCATCAGGCGCTCCGGCACGTTGTCGCCATAGACCAGTGCGCCGGGAATGCCTGCTTCCAGCTGGCGCGCGGTGGCGCCGCGGGCGTCGACGATCAGCGGATCGTGTCCCGCCTCGACCAGGTCCTTGAGCTCGTCCATCGTGATGCGCGGCAGGTTGGCCCCGCCGAGGTTGCGCTTGCGCTCGATGTACTTGAACGACACGAACAGCACGAGCAGGAAGCCGACGACCATCAACGCCGTGCTGCCCAGGGTCTCGAACCATGCGATGACGTCGTCCACGCTGTTGTGGAACCAGGCACCGAGGCCCATGCCCACGCCGCTCCATAGCAGGCCGCCGGCGACGGACAGCCAGACGAACTGCGGCGTCGTCGTGCCCATGGCGCCTGCGAGCGGCGGCGCGATCGTGTTGAAGCCGGGAATGAACTTGGCGACGACGAGGGATTTCGCGCCCCAGCGGCTGAAATTGTCCTCGGTCTGGCTGACGCAGGAATCGGGCGACAGCGAAATCTTGCACAGCAGGCGCAGGATGCGCTTGCCGTAGTAGCGGCCGGCGCGGAACCAGAAGTAATCGCTGATGAGGCAAGCCAGCACGGAAGCGGCCAGGTACAGCGGCCAGTTGGCCCCGCCGTCGACGGCCAGCGCACCGGCGATGATCAGCACCGGAAACGCGGGAATGGGCAGTCCGATCTGTTCGAGCAGGACGATGCCGAACACGATGAGGACGCCGTAAACGTGAATCAGGTGGGAGAGCTGGGCCATCCTGGTATGGTAGCGGAAAACCGGCACCGGCGTGGCGAAAGCGGCAACGCGCGCAGCCCGCGCGCAACACCGCACACAGGGGTCAGAGCCCGATTTTGGGCAATTGCCAAAATCAGGGCTCTGACCCCGGGATGGCGGCCAGCAATTGCTGCGTGTACGGATGCTGCGGGTTACGGTAGAGCTCGTCCGCATCGGCCATCTCGACGACGCTACCGTGGTGCATCACCATCACGCGGTCCGAGATGTACTTCACCACGGACAGATCGTGCGAGATGAAGATGTAGCTCATCCTGTACTCATCCTGCAGGTCCTGCAGCAGGTTCAGCACCTGCGCCTGCACCGAGACGTCGAGCGCGGACACGGATTCGTCGCACACGAGGATCTCCGGCTTCATCGTCAGGCAGCGCGCGATGGCGATGCGTTGTCGCTGGCCGCCGGAGAATTCGTGCGGATAGCGGTCGAATGCCTGCGCCGGGAGGCCCACTCTCCGCAGCAGATGGCGCGCATGTTCCGTGCGCTCCGCATCGTTCGCGCCGATGCGGTGGATGCGCATCGGCTCCAGCAGGATCTGGCCGACGGTGAAGCGCGGATTCAGCGACGCGTACGGATTCTGGAACACGATCTGGATGCGCCGCTTGTACGCCTGGAACTCGGCATCGCTCATCGCGACGAGATCGCGGCCGTCGAACAGCGCGCTGCCGCCGGTCGCGCGGTGCAGGCGCAGCAGCGTGAGGCCGACCGTCGTCTTGCCCGATCCCGATTCGCCCACGACGCCCAGCGTCTTGCCGCGCGGGAGCGTGAACGACACGTCCTTCACGGCCTGGAATGCGCGCTTGCCGAACAGGCCCTCGCGCAGATAAAACGTCTTGGCGAGATTGTTTACGACGAGGATATGGTCGTCGCCCGGCGCATAGCCGCGCGTGCGCTGGGGCAGCGTGTCGCCGGGCTGGGCGCGTCCGCTCAGGTAGTCGTCGATGACGGGCAGCCGCACGGGCCGCGCATCCAGCGGCGGGCGGCAGTGCAGCAGCGCGCGCGTGTACGCATCGCGCGGGTCGCCCAGCACCTGCGTGGCAAGCCCCTCTTCCCGCACCTCGCCGTGGCGCATGACGATCACGCGGTCCGCGATCTCGCCCACCAGGCCCAGGTCGTGCGTGATGAACAGCACGGCCATGCGGCGGCGTTGCTGCAGGGTCGCGATCAGTTCCATGATCTGCTTCTGGATCGTCACGTCCAGTGCCGTCGTCGGTTCGTCCGCGATCAGCAGCTTCGGTTCGCACGCGATGGCCATCGCGATCATCACGCGCTGCTGCTGGCCGCCCGACATCTGGCTCGGGTAGGCGTCGATCTTGTGCGCCGGATCGGGAATGCCCACTTCCTCCAGCAGTTCGAGCGTGCGGGCGCGCGCCTGGCGCTTGTCCATGCCGAGGTGCAGGCGCAGCACTTCACCGATCTGGAAGCCGACCGTGAACACGGGATTCAGCGACGACATCGGTTCCTGGAAGATCATCGCGATGTCCTTGCCGCACAGGCGCCGGCGTTCCGCGACCGGCAGGTCGAGCAGCTCGCGGCCCTCGAAGCGGATCGACGAGCCGGGGTGGATGATCGTCGTCTCCGGCGGCAGCAGCCCCATCACGGCGAGCGAGCTGACGGACTTGCCGCTGCCCGATTCGCCGACCAGCGCGACGGTCGCATCGAGCGGCAGGCTGAACGAGATGCCCTTCACGGCCTCGAACGTGTTCTTTTTATCGGTCCGGAAGGACACGCGCAGATTGTGGACGTCGAGCAGGTTCATTTCAATTTCGGATCCAGCGCATCGCGCAGCGAATCGGCCAACAGCGAGAACGCCGTGACCAGGATGGCCATGGCGCCGGCGGCCGCCGTCAGTTGCCACCATTTGCCGAGGATGAGCTCATTCTGCGCCTCATTCAGCATGCTGCCCCACGAGACGACGCCCACCGGCACGCCGAAGCCGAGGAACGACAGGATCACTTCGGCCTTGATGAAGCCGACGACGAGGATCGACATCTGCACGAGCGCCACGTGCGACACGTTCGGGAAGATGTGCACGAACATCTTGCGCCAGCCGGACGCGCCGATCGCGTCGGCCGCCATCACGTATTCCCGCGCCTTGTGCTTGATGTACTCGGCGCGGATCAGGCGGTACGGCCCCGTCCAGCCGGTGAGGCCGAGGATCAGCACGATCGTCAGCACGCCCTTCGTCTGCAGCACGGCGGCCACGGTGAGGATCATCAGGATCGAGGGGATCGCCGTGAACACGTTGTAGAACCAGTTGAACGAATCGTCGACGAGCCCGCCGTAGAAGCCCGACAGCGCGCCGAACAGCGTGCCCAGCGCGACGGCGACGAACGCGGCGACGAGGCCCACGACGATCGACGTCTGCCCGCCCTTGATCGTCTTCCTCACGATGTCGTGGCCCCATTTGTCGGCGCCGAACGGCAGCGTGGTGCGTTTCGCCGCATGCGCGGCATGGCCCTGGCGTGCCAGTTGCGCCCGCAGCTCGGCGATGTCGCCCGCGAGCGGATCGAACGCATTCGGCGGCGCCGGCCGCGGCGGCTGCGCGAGCGCGGCGAGGGCCGGATCCGGGCCGACGAAGGAAGGCGGCGCGTAATTGACGGCCACCTCGTCTTCCCAGTCGGCCGCGACGAGGCCCGTCGCCGCCAGCACGACGGACAACAGGAACAGGCCCACGACGGCCAGCGCGGCCATCGCGACGCGGTCGGCGCGCAGGCGGCGCCAGGCCAGACCCCACAGGCCGACAGAAGTTGCGGGAAGGCTAAGCTCTTGACCCGTCATTTGAGCTGCACGCGCGGGTCGACGGCCTGGTACATCAGGTCCGCCAGCAGGTTGAACACCATCGTGGCGGCGGCGACGTAGACCGTGATCGCCTTGATCACGGGGAAGTCGCTGCGCTCGACGGCGAGGATCACTTCGCGCCCGATGCCCGGGATGCCGAAGAAGCGCTCGAGCAGGAAGGCGCCGATCAAGAGCGCCGGCAGGTTGGCCATGACGTACGTGATGATGGGGATGGCGGCGTTGCGCAGCACGTGCACCCAGACGATGCGCCGCTCCGGCAAGCCTTTCGCGCGCGCCGTGCGCACGTAGTCCTGCCCCACTTCATCCAGCACGAAGCTGCGGAACAGGCGCAATGTCGGCGCCAGCGACACGGTGAGGCCGATCAGGATCGGCAGGGTGGCGTAGCGCAGCAGGTTTTCCGTGAAATGCTCGCCCCAGCCCTGCACGGGGAACAGCCCGAGCTTATAGGCGAGACCGTACTGGAACACGATGATGTAGACGAGGATCGAGATCGACATGCCGACCGTGCACGCGACCATCACGACGCGGTCCGTCAGCGAGCCGCGCACGAAGGCGACGGCGAGCGCCAGCGCGATGCCGATCGTGGTCTCCAGCACCGTCAGCGGCACGAGCACCGTCAGCGACGGCCCCAGCCGGCTGGCGATGATGTGCGACACGGGCTCGCCCGTCGCCCAGGCGTTGCCGAAGTCGAACGTGACGATCTGCTTCACGAAGATGCCGAGCTGGACGTACCACGGCGCATCGAGTCCCAGCTGGGCGCGGATGTTGGCGATGGCGCGCGCGTCGGCCATCTTGCCCGCCAACAGGTACGAGGGGTCGCCGCCGACCCAGTTGAACAGCACGAACACCAGCACGACGACGCCGGCCATCGTCGGCAGCATCTGCCACAGGCGCCGCAGGATATAAGCAAACATCGGGATTCCCGGGTGAGTCATCGAACGCGTTCGGAACTATAGACCAGATTGCGCCGCCCCTGCCGGGAAAAGATGTCATGGGGCCATAACCAAATGAATGGGCTGTTGTGGTGTTTACTGTCCTGGGACCGCCAGGACCTGAACGTGACGGCGACCGCGAACTACCGCGCCGACATGCAGAACGTGTACTGCGCGGGCGACAAGTGCGCCTCGCAGTACGCGAACGGCTCGCCGGCACCGGACAACTGCCGCCTGGCGTCGTTCACGACCATCGACCTGTCGGCCCGTTACCAGGTCACGCAGCAACTGCAGGTCTACGGCTCGATCACGAACCTGTTCGGCAAGATCGCACCGCAGGATCCGCTGACCTACGGCGGCACGAGCTACAACCCGATGGATGCCGGCGGCGCCATCGGCCGCTTCTTCAAGGCCGGCGTGCGTTACCAGTTCTGACGACACACAGCCGGTTCCCCGGCTGATCGACGGACGATGACGAACGGGACAGTGAGCACTCACTGTCCCGTTTGTTTTTGGTGCATTGCCGCACCAATATGGGGCAGAACGTTGTAATTACGCATCAATGAAATTTCGAATAAAAAACTAAATACAACATGTAAAGCAAAATTTCTTTCGAGTATTTTTAATATCCGGAGAACAAAATGTGATATTTACAGTGGTTATGCATATATGCATATTTACACGTTGACTTTGTTTATTAGCAATGATTTCATTGTCTTGCAGCAAATAAAAATTCCCTCCCAAAAGGATGGGGGTAGATCAATAACAAGATCTGCGAGCCGGCGCGTAGCCCGCACCGGCCCAGCTCAGAAGGGACTCAAGACAAATGATGTCGGAAAAAGTTTTATCTCGATCGGTACGTTTGATGTTTGCCGGCGGCATGGCGCTCGGCGCGTCCGTCGCTCACGCACAGGACACTGCCGCGGCACCCGCCGCGTCGATGCAGCGCGTGGAAGTGACGGGGTCGCGCATTCCGTCGCTGAATACGGAAGGCTCCAGCCCCATCACCACCCTCAGCGCCAAGGACATCAAGATCGATGGCGTGCGCAATACCGAAGACCTGCTGAACAACCTGCCCCAGGTGTTCGCCTCGCAAGGTGCCGCGATCTCGAACGGCGCCAGCGGTACCGCCACCGTCGACCTGCGCGGCATGGGCTCGCAGCGTACCCTGGTGCTCGTCAACGGCAAGCGCCTGCCGTCCGGCAGCGTGCTCAGCGTCGCGGCCGACCTGAACCAGATCCCGAGTGAACTGATCCGCCGTGTCGACGTGCTGACCGGCGGCGCCGGCGCCGTGTACGGCTCGGGCGCCGTGTCGGGCGTCGTCAACTTCATCATGAAGGACAACTACGAAGGCGTGGAACTGGAAGCCAACATCTCCGGCGCCAACCACAAGCAGCACAACGACGAGATCCAGGGCGTCGTCAACCAGAAGGGGTTCCCGCTGCCGGGCAACCACACGTTCGACGCCAAGAAGTACGACTTCAGCATCCTGATGGGCTCGAACTTCGCCGACAACAAGGGTAACGCGACGTTCTTCGCCTCGCACCGCCACGCCGACGCCCTGCTGCAATCGCAGCGCGATTTCTCGGCCTGCTCGCTGGGCGCGTCCGATCCGGGCTTCGCCTGCTCCGGTTCCGGCACCTCGATCGCCCGCGTCGGCTCGTTCACCCCGGATGCGAACGGCAATCCGCGCAAGTACGTGTCGGCCACCGACGCCTACAACTTCGGCCCGCTGAACTTCTTCCAGCGTCCGTCGGACGAGTACAACATCAACTCGATGGTGCACCTCGACATCAACGAGAACGCGCGCATCTACAGCGAATTCAGCTTCCACAACTACACGACCGACGCGCAGATCGCGCCGGGCGGCATCTTCTACGGCCAGCAGGCGACCATCGCCTACGAAAACCCGCTGCTGAACGATGCATGGCGCACCGCGCTGGGCCTCAAGAAGCCGGGCGACACCGCCACCGTCTCGGTCGGCAAGCGTAACGTCGAAGGCGGCCCGCGTTCCACCAGCATCACCGACTCCTCGTTCCGCGAAGTGCTGGGCGTGAAGGGCATGGTCGGGGACTGGTCGTACGACGTGTTCGGCCAGTTCGCGCGCGTCAATCACAGCGACCGTGCGACCGGCTACTTCTCGAGCCGCCTGATCGCCAACGCGCTGGACGTCGTCGCCGATCCGACCACGGGCAAGGCCGTGTGCCGCTCCGTCGTCAACGGTTCCGACACCGCCTGCGTGCCGTACAACCTGTACAAGCAGGGCGGCGTCAACCAGGCCGCGCTGGACTACCTGAACGCCACCGGCTCGAACGGCGGCTTCACCCAGCAATCCGTGTTCGGCCTGAACATCGGCACCGACCTGACCCGCTTCGGCCTGAAGCTGCCGACCGCCGAAAGCGGCGCCGGCGTGTCGTTCGGCTACGAGCAGCGCGTCGAAAAACTGGCATTCGAGCCCGACTACGAAAACCAGACCGGCGACCTGTCCGGTGCCGGCGGCGCCTCCCCGGCCGTCGCAGGTTCGTACAACGTGAAGGAAGCCTTCGGCGAATTCAAGCTGCCGCTGCTGGACAACATGGCCTTCTCGAAGCACATGGACCTGTCCGGTTCGTACCGCCGTTCGCAGTACAGCACGGATGCCAAGACCAACACGTTCGGCCTGGGCCTCGACTGGCAGCCGATCGACCAGGTGCGCGTCCGCGGTTCGGCCCAGCGTGCCGTCCGCGCACCGAACATCTATGAACTGTACACGCCGCAAGCCGTGGTGCTGGCCGGGCCGAACGACGACCCGTGCGGCGGCGAGACCCCGAAAGCCACGCAGGCGCAGTGCGCCAACACGGGCCTGCCGGCTTCGCTGTACGGCAAGGTGCCGGAAAACTCGACCAACCAGTACAACGGCCGTACCGGCGGCAACCCGGGCGTCAAGCCGGAAACCGCCAACACGTACACGGTCGGTATCGTGATCGACCCGATCAAGAACCTGACCATCACGCTGGACGCGTTCAAGCTGAAGATCAAGGACGCGATCCAGGCCGTCAACGCCCAGAGCGTGTACACCCAGTGCCTCACGACCGGCAACCCGCTGTATTGCGGCCTGATCCACCGCGACCAGCTCGGTTCGCTGTGGCTGACCCCGAACGGCTACGTCGAAGCCGGCACCACGAACATCGGTTCGCAGGGCACGTCGGGCCTGGACGTGGGCGCCAGCTACCGCACCCGCCTGCCGCAGAGCTACGGCAACCTGGACTTCACGCTGAACGGCACCTACGTGCACAGCTACACCGTGGAAAACCTGCCGGGCAACGGCAGCTACGACTGCACGGGCCTGTACGGCGCGACCTGCGGCACCCCGACCCCGAAATGGCGCCACAAGCTGCGCACGACCTGGTCGAGCCCGTACAACCTGGACCTGTCGCTCACCTGGCGCTACATCGACCGCCTGAAGAACGACATGCTCGACGGGAACCCGCAGCTGGCTGGCGAACTGGACACGCAGCGCGACGCGTACCTGGCTTCGCGCAGCTACTTCGACCTGAACGGCGTGTACCGCTTCAACCGCAAGCTGGCCGTGAGCTTCGGCATCAACAACCTGCTGGACAAGGATCCGCCGATCGCATCGTCCAGCTCGGTGACGGGTACCTACGGCAACGGCAACACGTTCCCGCAGATCTACGATTCGTACGGCCGCTTCATCTACGCCAACGTGACCTACCGCTTCTGATCGCTTGAATCGGACGCCGTAAAAAAACCGCCGCCGGCTGCGAGGCCGGCGGCGGTTTTGTTTTTGAAGATTACAACCCGAAGCTGCCTTCGTCCGCCGAAAACGCGTTCATGCCGTCGCTCATCGCCGTCACGAGGGCACGTTCCGGCCCCGTCAGATGCGGATGCCAGATGTCGAACATCAGGATCGCGCGGGGAGAATCGCTGTCGTTCCACGCCTCGTGCTCGATCGTGTCGTCGAACACCCATGCCTTCCCCTCCTCCCACGCGCGCACGTCGTTGCCGACGCGGAAGCCGCAGCCCGCCGGCACGACGAGCGGCACATGCGTGACGAGGCGGACGTTGCTGACGCCGCAGTGCGGCGGGATGCGCGTCTTCGGCTTGAGCACGGAAAACATCGCGACGGGCGTGCGGCCCGGCTGGTCCGGCTGCGGCGCCCCGGCCAGCAGCGCCATCGTGCGCGGGCAGCGCCGCGCATTCGCGTCGTTGACCTTGCCGGCTTCGACGAGGTGGAAGGCGCTCCAGCGCAGCGAGTTGTTCAGCTCGGCCCACTGGCGCAGCGGCTGGTCGTCGCCATACTGCATGTAAGGCGTAAAACCTTCGGCGCCGGCCTGCGCGGCAAGGAATTCCGCGCGGATCGCGTCAAGTTCGCGCTCGAACGCGTCGAGCCACGGAAAGTCCGCGCGGTCGAAGAAAGTGATGGGCGCCAGGCCGTGGAAGTGGAACAGCGCGGGCTGGGGCTCGTAGCGGCGCTTGCGGCCCAGCATGATGTCGAGCGACTCCGTGAAGCGCTGCACGCGCTCCCCGCGCAGGTCGCGCAACAGGGGTGCCATGTGGTCGTCGAGGAAGCGGCCGAAATCGGTGTCGTACTGTTCGCGGTAGGCCATGGCTTCCTGCACGGCCGGGCGCAGTTCGGGCGGCAGTTGCTGCAGCGGCGGCGCCACCGCGGCGACGGCGCCATGCGCGCGCGCGGCCGCGTGGCGCTTGCCCTGGCGCGTGAGCAAGCCGGCACGCAGGATCAGCGCGACGAGGTCGGTCGGCTCCAGCACGAGCGCGCCGCGGATCGCCTCTTCCTCGCGCGCCTCGTCGCGCTGGGCCATGCAAACGACGGCGAGGTTGATCCACTGCTGCTTGTCGCGTCCGTCAGCGGCGACGAGGCGCTCGAGCAGCGCCCGCGCCTCCGGCAGCGCGCCGGACCGGTAATGCAGCTGCGCCATGCCGAGCAGCGCCGGACCGTGCGTCGGCACCTGTTCCAGGATGCGCTGCCACAGCTGCGCCGCGAGGCGCGGATTGGCGCCCTTCAGTGCCGCCTGGGCCGCGCGTTCCCAGGCGGCGATTTCACCTTCGTTGGAAGCCATGCCGCTCCTTCAAGTATGACCATGTACATACCGATTCTGGAATGGCTGCTTCCCGTTGGCAAGACTTATTTGGCCGCCCTTCAGGCGTCGTCGCGCAACCGGCGTGCGCGCACGCTGGCCGCGAGGTTTTCCAGCACGGCGATGCTGGTCTCCCAGTCGATGCAGCCGTCGGTGACGGACTGGCCGTACGTCAGTTCCTTGCCCGGCACGAGGTCCTGGCGGCCGCCGACGAGGTGCGACTCGACCATCACACCGACGATGCGCGTATCGCCCGCCGCGATCTGGCTGCCGATGTCCGCGCACACGGGTACCTGGTTCTGCGGGTTCTTGCTGCTGTTGGCGTGCGACGCGTCGATCATCAGGCGGCTCGCGAGGCCGTTGGCGGCGAGCTGCTTGCAGGCGTCCTCGACGCTGGCGGCGTCGTAGTTCGGCGCCTTGCCGCCGCGCAGGATGATGTGGCAGTCCTCGTTGCCCGCGGTCGACACGATCGCCGAGTGGCCACCCTTCGTCACGGACAGGAAGTGGTGCGGCTGCGACGCGGCCTTGATCGCATCGGCTGCGATCTTGATGTTGCCGTCGGTGCCGTTCTTGAAGCCGACCGGGCACGACAGGCCGGACGCCAGCTCGCGGTGCACCTGCGATTCCGTCGTGCGCGCACCGATCGCGCCCCAGCTGATCAGGTCGGCGATGTACTGCGGGCTGATCACGTCGAGGAATTCGGTGCCGGCCGGCAGGCCCAGTTCATTGATGTCGCGCAGCAGTTCGCGCGCCATGCGCAGGCCGTCGTTGATGCGGAAGCTGTTGTCCATGTACGGGTCATTGATCATGCCCTTCCAGCCGACCGTCGTGCGCGGCTTCTCGAAGTACACGCGCATGATCACTTCCAGCTCGCCGGCGAAGCGGTGGCGCTGCTCGACGAGGCGGCGGGCATATTCCATCGCGGCGTTCGGATCGTGGATCGAGCACGGGCCGATCACGACCATCAGGCGGTCGTCCTGCCCATGCAGGATGCGATGCAGCGCCATGCGCGCCTGCGACGCGACCTGTTCCGCTTCCGGGGTCACCGGGAATTCGCGGATCAGGTGCGAGGGCGGCGTCAGTTCCTTCATTTCGCGGATGCGTAAGTCGTCGGTGCGAGGCATTGCAGTTCTCCGTTCTTGATCTGGTTAAATTCTGGGGCGTAAAAAAAAAGACCGCCAGCTCGGCGGTCTTTTGGATTCTTGTGTCGGACTCTGTTCTGTTGCTGCGTGAACCTGCCGCTACTCCACCGCCGTCGGGCTGGAATGGCTAAACCAAAAATAAAAGGTAAAGAAAACGGCGTGGCGCATGGAGAGATCCGAAGTAGTCGATTGACTATAACAACATTGCTGCGACGTTGGCAAGACTTTATTTGGCCTGTGATCTGTCGGTTACGGTTGCCTATACAGGCGATCGGTTGCATCAACCCGACATCTTTTCCGCCGTGCCGGACACGCTTGAGAGATGTCAGTTGCCCCTTTATGCAAGATGCAAAAGTCGCAACGAGCCCCGGATGATGCGCACCGGGTCGATTATCCCTCATCCTATTGGAGTCTGGACATGACTGAAACCCCGATATCCCGGACGATCCGACGCCTGTTCGCGGGCGGGGGCGCCATCGGCCTGGCGATCCTGGCATTGCCGGCGCCGGCCCAGGAAGCCGCACCGAAGCCCGTCCCGCGCGTCGAGATCACCGGCTCGAACATCCGCCGCTCCGAGGCTGAAACGGCGTCCTCCGTGATCACCGTCAACCGCGCCGACATCGAGCGTTCCGGCAAGGCCACCGTGGCCGAGCTGCTGCAGACGCTGGCCGTCGACAACCAGGGTTCCGTGCCTACCACCTTCGGCAACGGCTTCGCCGCCGGCGCCTCGGGCATCTCGCTGCGCGGCCTGGGCGCGGCGTCCACCCTGGTGCTGCTGAACGGCCGCCGCATGGCCCCGTACGGCCTCGCCGACGATGGCCAAAAGCAGTTCACGGACCTGAACGTGATCCCGACGGATGCCGTCGAGCGCGTCGAGGTGCTGAAGGACGGCGCGTCCGCCATCTACGGTTCGGACGCCATCGCCGGCGTCGTCAACATCATCCTGCGCCGCGACTTCCAGGGCAACACGGTGCGCTTCTCGCGCGGCGCCACCAACGACTGGGACGGCAAGCGCACGAACGTCGCCTTCACCAAGGGCGTCGGCAGCCTCGACACCGACCGCTACAACGTCCTGTTCAGCATCGAGTACAAGAAGTTCGACGAGATCTGGTACCGCGACCGCGCGGACCGCGACTGGATCGGCCGCAACGACCTGCGCCGCTGGGGCTATTCGGCCGACCAGGCGCTCGGCGGTACCGGCGCCATCCTGCCCGGCACCGGCACGGCCGGCAATGCCATCAACGGCAACGTGCGCAATCCGGCCGATCCGACCAATTACTACAACCGCGGCAACCTGGCCGGTCCCGGCTTCACCCGCACCTTCCCCGGCGCGGCCTGCTCCAACTTCACGAGCCACCCGCAGGGCGATCCCGGCGGCGGCTGCCTGATCGACGCCTCGATGCAGTACAACCAGATCGAGCCGAAGCAGGAAAACCTGAGCTTCTTCCTGCGCGGCACGATGCAGCTGGACCCGGCGCTCCAGCTGTACAGCGAGTTCAACTGGTACACGAGCCAGACGGACACCGCCACGACGCCCTCCTCCGTCAGCGCCTCCGTGGGCTTCCCGGGCGGGCCCGTGAACAATGCCGTCGTCCAGCTCGGTGCGAACCATCCGGACAACCCGTATTTCGGCACGGCCGCGCGGATCCGCTACCTGGCTGCCGACGTTGGGCCGCGCAAGTCCAGCATCGATTCCAACTTCCTGCGCTGGCTCGGCGGCGCCAAGGGCACGCACTACGGCTGGGACTGGGACTCGTCCCTGCTGTTCTCGCACAACCACGTCAACAACAACCAGAACGGCTTCCTGCAGCGCGACGTCGCCTTCGCCCTGCTCGATCCCACCCCCGCCAACATCGCGGCGGCGGCGGCGAACAGCCCGGCCTATGCGGCGCTACCGCTGGGTACCGTCTGGCGCATCGCCGAGAACGCGGGCCTGAATTCGCCCGCGGTGTACGCCGCGCTGTCGCCGACCATCGGCAACAGGGCCAACACGAAGATCGGCCAGATCGACTTCAAGGCCACGCGCGAATTCAGCGGCATTCCCTGGCTGGCCGGCAACCTGGGCCTGGCGCTGGGCACCGAGTTCCGCCACGAGATGACGGAACTGCTGCCCACCACCGGCACGGAACGGGGCAATGTCATCGGCCTGGGCTATTCCGCGTATTCCGGCGCCCGCAACGTGTTCGCGCTGTACGGCGAAGGCCTCGCGCCGCTGCCGTTCAACGTGGAAGCGTCGGCGGCCCTGCGCTACGACCACTTCACCGACGTCGGCAGTTCGTACACGCCGAAGTTCGGCCTGAAGTGGACGCCGGTGCGCGAATTTGCGCTGCGCGGCACGTTCGCGCGGGGCTTCCGCGCGCCGAGTCCGGCCGAGAACGGCGTCGGCGGCCTGGCCGCGTTCTCCACTGCGGCCGACCCCGTGCGCTGCGCCCTGGGCGTGACGAACGCCTGCAACCCGGCATCGGTGGCGCTGATCACGTCGCCCAACCCGAACCTGTCGCCGGAACGGTCGAAGAGCTACACGCTGGGCGTCATCTGGGACCCGCTGCCGCGCACGAGCATCTCCGTGGACTACTGGAAGATCAAGCGCAAGAACGAGATCAACCAGGAACAGGTCGACGCAGCCATCGCTGCCGGCAGCGTGGCGCGCGACCCGGGCAGCGTGAGCGGCATCCCGGGCGACCCGGGCCAGATCACGGCCGTGCTGACCCGCTACGTCAACTCCGCCCAGAGCAAGGTGCGCGGCCTCGACGTGGACGCGCGCTACAACCACCGCCTGCCGGAGGCCTGGGGCAATGCCACGTTCGACGTGAAGTACACGCACATCTTCGAATGGCTGCGCACCGAACGGGACGGTACGTCGCGCGAATTCGCGGGCACGCACGGCAACTGCGACGTGACGAACTGCACGGGCACGCCGGCCGACCGTGTCAACATGCGCTTCGGCTGGGACCGCAACAACCTGCGCGTATCGGCCAACGTGAACTACCGCGGCGTGCTGGAAAACCGCTTCTTCCGGGGCGACCCGAGCGGTTGTGCCGTGACCTTTGCCAACGGCGCCGACGCCCCGAACGGTTGCGAACTGGCGTCGTTCACGACGGTCGACCTGGTGGTGCGCTGGAAGCCGCAGCAGCGCTGGGAATTGTTCGGCTCGGTCCAGAACCTGTTCGACAAGATCGCGCCGCTCGACCCGCTGACGTATGGCGCACAAGCGTACAACCCGCTCGATTACGAGGGTGCGCGCGGGCGCTATTTCACACTGGGGGCGCGGTACTCGTTCTAGGACGCGACCTAAAACCATCGCCCCGGCGAAGGCCGGGGCCCAATTTCGTCGCGCAGCCGAAGTGCGTGCTTATCCTCAGTCACCCGGTCCTTCGCCAGGCATCGTGTCAGCCATCAGCCGCAGCTCTTCCGGCGTCAGCTCCTCCGGCTTCTTGCCTTCGAGGCCGTCGAAGTCGGAGGGCTGCTGCGCATCTTGCTGAGCCTCCGGCTGCGCGGGTGGTTGCCCCTGCTGTGCGTTGGTCTGCGGGGACTGTGCTTGATCGTTGGCCATGTTGCGCTCCTTGCGATGGTTAATCTGTCGGAGCCAGTGTGTCACAAGGGCGCATCCGATGGCGTCCGCATCGGCGCAAGCCGCTCGACCCTGATCCAGCCGCTCGCCTCGCGGCCCGTGCGCGGATTGCGGTACGCGACGTCCGCATAGTCGCCGTACGTGTGGATGACGGTCAGCACGTCGCCGGGAATGACGAACAGCTGCGGAAGCTTGCACTCGTCCAGCGGCGCGGTGTGGAACCAGGCGCGGCCGGTGCCGGTGATGACGCGCGCGGCCTGCCCGGCGGCCACCGGAAGCCAGCGCGAGGCGGCCGTCAGCTGGGCCGCTTCGCAGCGCGTGAGCACGTTGGTGAGTTCCTTCATGCGGTCCTGCATCCAGACGAACTCGTGCACCTGCGCCGTCGTCTCGTGCGCCAACTGTATGACCAGTCTGTCGCCCGCGCGACGGGCGCCGAACAGGGTCATGCAATCGCCGAACGGCTGCGACATCGTCGCCTCATCGCCGGGGCCAATTTGTAGCAGGGTGAAACGGTGATGGCAGTGCAGGCCCGGCAGGAAGGCGTCCGCAATCACATAGTCGGCGTCATCCTGTACGGAGAGCTTGACGAGGTTGGCATCGCCGTCGACCTGGCCGAGCGGCGCGCCGCGAAAGAGGATGTTGGAACTGTCCGCGTCAGCACCGGCGACGGTGCGCGTCTCGACCGGACCAAATCGGGTCGGAACGCTCGTGCGAGCGTCGGCTGCGGTGCACCACGGATGCATCGACACGACGAGCACGGCGAGGGCAGCCCGGATGAACAAACGCCCGCGCAGGGCGGGCGTCATGTTTGCAAAGGCACTCGCCATCGCTGCGGTTGACGTCAGGCCGTACCGCCGACGGTCACGCCGTCGATGCGCAAGGTCGGCTGGCCCACGCCCACCGGGACGCTCTGGCCTTCCTTGCCGCACACGCCCACGCCCGAGTCCAGGCGCATGTCGTTGCCGATCATCGAGATGCGGTTCATCGTGTCCGGACCGTTGCCGATCAGGGTCGCGCCCTTCACCGGGTACGTCACTTTACCGTCCTCGATCATGTAGGCCTCGCTGGCCGAGAACACGAACTTGCCGTTCGTGATGTCGACCTGGCCGCCGCCAAAGTTCACCGCATACAGGCCGTTCTTGACCGACGCCAGGATCTCGGCCGGGTCCTTGTCGCCGGCCAGCATGTACGTGTTCGTCATGCGCGGCATCGGCAGGTGGGCGAACGATTCGCGGCGCGCATTGCCGGTCACCGGCATCTTCATCAGGCGCGCGTTCATCGTGTCCTGGATATAGCCCTTCAGGATGCCGTCTTCGATCAAGGTCGTGCACTGGGTCGGGTTGCCCTCGTCGTCCATGTTCAGCGAACCGCGGCGGTCCTGCAGCGTGCCGTCGTCGACGACGGTCACGCCCTTCGCGGCGACGCGCTGGCCGATCATGCCGGCATACGCGGACGAGCCCTTGCGGTTGAAGTCGCCTTCGAGGCCGTGGCCGACGGCTTCGTGCAGCAGCACGCCGGGCCAGCCCGGGCCGAGCACGATGGTCATCGGACCGGCCGGGGCCGGACGCGCTTCCAGGTTCACGAGAGCCGACTGCACGGCTTCGCTGGCGTATTTCTCCAGCAGTTCGTCGCTGAAATAGTTGTAATCGTAACGACCGCCGCCGCCCGACGAGCCCATCTCGCGCCGGCCGTTCTGCTCGGCGATGACGGTGACGGACACGCGTACGAGCGGACGGATGTCGGCCGCCAGCACGCCGTCGCTGCGCACGACGAGCACGACGTCGTACTCGCCGGCCAGGCCGGCCATCACCTGCACGACGCGCGGATCTTTTGCACGTGCGATCTTTTCCACACGCTCCAGCAGCGCAACCTTCGCGGTGGCGTCGAGCGAGGCCAGCGGGTCATGCGGCAGGTACAGCGAGCGGCCGCCGGACGGCTGGACGTTCGCTGCAACCTTCACGCGGCCGGCGCCCGCGCGCGCGATCGTGCGCGTGGCCGCGGCGGCGTCCAGCAGGGCGGCCTGCGAAATTTCGTCGGAGTAAGCGAAAGCGGTCTTGTCGCCCGACACGGCGCGCACGCCGACGCCCTGGTCGATCGAAAAACTGCCGCTCTTGACGATGCCCTCTTCCAGGCTCCAGCCCTCGCTCTTGGTGAACTGGAAATACAGGTCGGCATAGTCGACCTTGTGCGTGAACATGGTCCCCAGCGTCGTGATCAGCTTGCCTTCGTCGAGGCCGAATGGCGTCAACAGGACGTCGCGCGCGACAGCGAGGGAGGAGAGATTCGGTTCGAATGGAGTCATTGCGTCAGGTCTTTCTGATAGGGATGGGGCATTGTGCCATACCTTAAAGTTTGCGGTGTTTCAGTGCCGGCAAACTCTCGCGCACCTTCGCGATGTACGCGGGATCGATCGCGCCGCTGACGACGCCCTCGCCTTCCGGCAACACGTCCTTCACCTCGCCCCACGGGTCGATCAGCATGCTGTGGCCGAACGTGCGGCGGCCGTTCACGTGCGTGCCGCCTTGCGCGGAGGCCAGCACGTAGCACTGGTTTTCGATGGCGCGGGCGCGCAGCAGCACTTCCCAGTGCGCAAGACCCGTCGTGTGCGTGAACGCGGCCGGCACGACGATCAGCGCGCAATCGCCCATCGCGCGGAACAGTTCCGGGAAGCGCAGGTCGTAGCAGATGGCCAGGCCGACCTTGCCGAACGGCGCGTCGAAGCCGCCGACCGTCTCGCCCGGTACGATGGTGCGGGCCTCGTCGTACGATTCGCTGCCTTTATTAAAACCGAACAAGTGGATCTTGTCGTAGCGGCCGACATGTTGCCCGGCCGGATCGTAGACGAGCGTCGTGTTCAGCACGCGCCCGGCGTCGCTGGACACGAGGGGCAAGGTACCGCCGATGAGCCAGATACGGTGCTCGCGCGCCTGTCCGGCCAGGAAATCCTGGATGGGGCCGTGGCCCGGCTGTTCCGCGCGGGCGACCTTGTCCGTGTCCGTCATGCCCATGATGGGCCAGTATTCCGGCAGCGTGACCAGTTGCGCGCCGCGCGCGGCGGCGTCCGCGATCAATCGGCGCGCGGTGGCAATGTTCTCGTCCACATTGGGCGTGGACACCATCTGTACGGCAGCGACGGTCGTCTTCATTTGCTTCCCTTCTTGTCCTTGTTGCGGTCCTGCGCGGCCGCTTTCTCGGCGGCGGCGTTCACGGCCGGCGAATTGTCCAGCTTGACGATGTGCGGCGACTTCCACGGTCCCGTCACCTGCATGTGGTAAGTCAGCGCCTTCATGACGGGCGCGCGCAGGAACAGCTGGGCCAGGAAGCTGCCGAGGCCGATCACGGGGTTCACCGCGAGGCCGTACACGAGCGAGCTGGTGCCGAGATTGAATTCCGGGATCACGACGACGTGCAGGTTCGTCGATTCGTGCGCGATGTCGGCCGTGCCGTCCATCAGCACCGTCGCCGCCACGCCATGCATCTTGAGATTGTCCGTGCGCACGACGCCGCGCGTGATCATCGCGTTCGCCGTGATGCCGTCGAAGGCGAGGCCTTCCGAGAACACGTCGTGGAAGTCGAGCTTCAGCATGCGCGGCAGCATCTGCAGGCTCAGCACGCCCAACAGCTTCGCGGCACCCGGATCCTGCTTGAGGAATTGGCCATCCTCGACATTCATCTGGATCTGACCCGACAGGCTCGGAATGTCGAGCGAGTACGGCAGGCCGGCCCACGAGATGTCGCCGGACAGCGAGCCCTTGCCGTGGCGCAGCGTCTCCGGGAAACCCAGGCGGTCCAGCAGGCGGCCGGCGTCGCTGATGTCGAGCGTGAAATTGAGCGCCGTGTTGCTCTTGCCGTCGCGCGTGAGCCAGCGGCCGTTCGCCTTCAGCTGGCCGTCCGGATTCGTCAGCGCCAGCTTTTCGATGCGCCATTCGCGCCCGGCCAGCGCCTGCGCATTGCTGGCCACGAGTTCCAGGCGGCCGAACTGCTTGTTGAACAGCTCGAAGCGGTCGGCCACGATGTCGAGGGCCGGGATGCTGGCGCTGGCGCCCTTGTTCGATTCGAGCAGGTCCTTGACTTCGTTCGCGGACGATTCCGGGATCACGAGCGACGCCAGGCGCGCCGTCACCTTGCCCAGGCCCTGGCCCGATTCGGCCCACGTGACGTAGCCGACGACCTGGCGCGAATCGATGCTGGCCTGCCACGTATTGTTCTGGTGCGTGGCGCCGACGACGACGTCGCGCAGCGCCCGCTCGCCGATGATCAGTTCGCCGGCACGGGCGGCCACGATGTCCGGCACGACGTACTGGGCCATGCCGCCGCCGGTTTCAGTGGACGCAGCCGGCGCCGCCTCGCCCGGTCCGGCGATGTCGGCCGCCGCCGCGAGCCAGCGGTCGACGTTCAGCGCCTTCATGTTCACGTTGATCATCATGCCGCTGTCCGGCTCGGGCGCCGGCACGTTGACGCCGATGCCGCCCCGCTTGACGATCCACGGGCCGTGCGGCTGGCGCTCGCGCACGTATTTCGCGGCCGCGATATTGCCCAGCTGGATGCGGATGTCGTCGTGGCCCACGCCATCCACGCCCGTCGGCTGGCCCGTGAGGACGAAGTGCAGCGGCAGCGCGTCCGGCGCGGGCTTGTTCAGCGGCGCCGGCAGTTCGATGCCGAGGCCGGCCAGGTTGGTGTCGAGGATGATCTGGGTCTGGCGGTCCTTCACCGTGACGGTGCCGCCGAAGCGTGCGCCGCCGGACAGTTTATTGCCCAGGCGCTGCAGCGCCGGCAGGGAACGCGTCTGGCGCATGCCCTCGGCCGTGGCGCTGCCGGCCATGCGGATCTGGATGCTGCCGTCGCGCTGGGTGCCACCGGACAATTGCAGCGGCCCACCCAGGAAGCTGGCGCCCACGCCGTTCAGGTTCACGCCGTGCTCGGAAAACTCGATGCGGCCCAGCGCGGCCTCGATCGGCGGCAGGTCGGGGAACAGCACGACCTCGTTGTTCTGCAATTGCAGCGCGCCCTGCACCTTCGCATCGTGCAGGTTCGCGAGCGGCAGGTGCAGCTTCAGGCCCAGCTTCGCCGGGCCGGTCCCCTTGGTGTCCTCGGTGAAATGGCCGATCCATTCGAGCACGGGGCTGGCCGCCACGTAGTGCAGGAACTCGGGCAGCGGGCCGGCGGCCGTGCCGTCGATGTCGAGCATCATCTCGTGGATGCCCAGCTCGGGAATCACGGCCTTCACGTTCGACAGGGCGATGCCCTGCGTGCGTGCCGTGTCGGCGTGGATGTCCATGCGGGCGCGGTCGAACACGATGGACCCGTCGATGTTTTCCAGCAGCGGCCACAGCGGCGTCTTGCCGTCGGCCGCCTTGTGGCCGGGTGCGTACTCGAGCTTGCCGTCCTCGATGCGGCCGCCGACGCGGAACTCGCCCTTGGCGCGCTGCACGGCATTCTCGGCGCGGAACGGGAAGTGAGCCAGGTCGCCGCGCAGGCGCAGGCGCGCGTCGTGCAGCATGCCGCCCTGGAGCGCACCCGTCAGCCATTCGCGCAGGCCTTCCGGCGTCGCGAGCGGCAGCCAGCGGCCGATGCTGCCGATCTCGAAATTGTCGACCGTGCCCGTGAAGTCGGCATTGCCCGGCCCCTGGCCGGCTTTCAACGACAGCACGTGGCGGCCCGTCAAGCTCGCCTTCAGCGCGCCCTGGGTCAGGTTCAGGCTGTCGACGTCGACGGCCAGCTGCTCGTCCGCCAGCTGCGTCCAGCGTGCGTGCAGCGCAAATTGATCGAACGGCATTTCCGGATCGGCGAACCAGGCCGGCAGCGCCAGCACGAGCTTGTCGGAATCGATGTCGACGCTGCCGCCATGGTCGCTCGCGTCGATGCGACCCGACAGATTCCTGAAACCCGGCAGCGCGGGGCGCGCGGGCTGGGCCGGGTGACCATCGGTTGCGGCGAGCTCGGCGCGCGCCGCCAGCGGATTCATGCCGAGGTTCTCGACGTCGCCGCGCACACGGTAGCCGGCGATGTGCGGGAAGCGGCCCTGCCATTCGACGTCGGCGTCGTTGATGCGGCCGCGCGGCGCCAGTTCCGTCAGCAGCTGGCGCTGCGCCGGCGCGATGGGCAGTTGCACGGCCAGCGCGGCCAGCGCGCCCACGTCCAGCTGTTCGGCGCGCACTTCGAACCGTTCCGGCTGGGTGCGCGTGGCGGGGCGCCACGACTCGTTCAGGGTGGCCGGCGGCAGCACGACGCCGCCTTCCGTGACGACGGAGAAATTTTCCAGGCCGATCGCATGGCCCAGCGCGCCGAAGGTCGGCTTGCCGTCGTCCACGTTCGGCGCGATGGTCTCGCTGGCCGACAGCCGGCCCGATACGCGCGACAGGGCCAGCGGCGGCGTGTCCGGGCCGAGGCGCGCGCTGACGCCGGCCAGCGCCAGGTCGGCCGTGAACCCGGCCAGGCGGGCGTGGTCGAAGTCGAGCCAGGCGCGCACGGAGCCGCGGCCTTCCTGCAGGGTGAACGGATAATCGACGTACTGCTTCCAGGCGGCGAGGTCGGTGTTGCGCAGGTCGGCATACACCTGGCCTTTCCAGCGCCTTGCATCGGACGGCTTGGCGCCGAACGGCGGGTGGGAGAAGCGCGCGCGCAGGTCGAGCGGGTCGCCCGCGCCCGCCGGCGGCGCGGCCTTCAGGGCGAAGCGGTGCGTGGTCCAGCGGTTCTGCAGCACGAGGGTCACGTCCGACAGCGCGAGCGTGGGCGCGGCGCGCAGTTCGTCCGTCCACGTCAGGCGGCCTTCGCGGATCACGACCTCGTGCTGGCGCAGCAGCCAGTCGGCGCCGCCGCCCTCTTCCTTTTTATTGGGATCGATGCGCACACCCGCGACGGCGATGATGCCGTCCGCACTGCGCCGCACGTCCAGTTCCGGCCGGTTGATTTCCAGCGCCTCGAACCGGGGTTCGGCCGCCACCACGGACCACCACGACACGGTGGCGGACACGGACGGCAACGCCAGCAGCTGGCGCCCGGCGCGGTCGTGCAGGCGCAGGTCGCCCAGGTACAGGTTCGGGCGCAGGCCGCGCCACGATGCGTAGACGCGCGCGATGGTCACCTGGTTGCCCAGCGCGCGGCTGGCGGCCTTTTCGATGTCGGGCTTGTAGTAATCGATGTTCGGCAGGACTGCGTAGCGCAGCACCAGGAACAGCACCGTGAACGCGAAGTAGACGAGCAGGACGGCCTTGATCGTGAAGCCGAGCACATGATGCGACGCGAGGTTCGCATAGCGGTAGCAGGCACGCGCGCGGGCCCAGCGCTCCACCAGCGGCAGCGCGTGCGTCTGGGGGTGCGCCTGCTCATGCGCGTTGGGCTCGCGCTGCGCCTGCGGTTCCGGGTTGTGCATCAATAGCGTCAAAAGACTCGCCGAGTGTCAGGGACCTCGCAAACCTGTTGCGCGTTGCAGATTCGGCCTGCGATGCTCGCTGTACATCCGTACAGCTGCGCTTCTCTGCCAAATCTGCCGCCGCTCACGACGGTTTTCGAGGTGCCTTGTTGTTAATCTGTAAATAAAAGAGAGCGCTTGCAACATCCGCGGCGTCTACCTTAACATCGTGCTGACCCAGGGCAGCATGGCGGGCAATTTTACCCCATAGCAAGCGTCCCGAAACGCACAACTCGTCTGGAATTCGCCTCATGCTCCATGCTTTCCCTTTCCAAGCTTCTTCGCAGTCGGCCGCGCAGATGTCGCGCTATTACCAACGCTGGCTCGCCGCCGATCCGGCCCGTGCCGGGCGCGTCGATACCCTGTCCGCATTATCGCTGGCCTCCCTCGATTTCGGCGCAGCGCTGGCGACCGAGGCCGCTTCTGGTCCCAACGGCACGGTCCTGCCGACAACGCGGGCCATGCGCAGGCTGCGCAACCTGCTCATCTGCACCATCATCCGGCGCGACCTCGACGGCCAGGCCGACCTGGACGAAGTCGTGACGGCCATGAGCCGCTTCGCCGATTTCGCCGTCCAGACCCATCTGGCCGAGCTGATGGCGGAGATGACCGCGCTGCACGGCGAGCCGGTCGGCGCCGATTCCGGCCGTCCCCAGCAGATGATGGTGCTGGCGATGGGCAAGCACGGCGGCGGCGAACTGAACGTCTCGTCGGACATCGACCTCATCTTCGTCTACCCCGAGGACGGCGATACGAAAGCCGGCCCCGGCCAGAAATCCCTGTCCAACCACGAATTCTTCGTGCGCCTGGGCCGCAAGCTGATCGCCGCGCTGTCCGAAGTCACCGAGGACGGTTTTACGTTCCGCGTAGATATGGCACTGCGTCCAAACGGCAAGTCGGGCCCGCTCGTGGCGAGCCTGAACATGGTCGAGGACTACCTGATCGTACAGGGGCGCGAGTGGGAACGTTATGCGTGGGTCAAGGCGCGCGCGGTCACCGGCGATCCGGCCGACATCGCGGCCCTCGACGCCATCGTGCGGCCGTTCGTGTTCCGGCGCTATCTCGACTTCGGCGTGATCGACGCGATCCGCACCATGCACGCCCAGATCCGCGCCGAGGTCAACCGCCAGGAGCGCCTGCATCCGGAGCGCAACCAGAACGTCAAGCTGGGCCGCGGCGGCATCCGCGAGATCGAATTCCTCGCGCAAGTGTTTCAATTGATCCGCGGCGGCCGCGACCCGGCGCTGCGCGAGCGTTCCACGCGCAAGACCTTGCGCCTGCTGGCCGAGCGCGAACTGCTGGCCGCAGACACCGTCGAGCAATTGCTTGAAGCTTATACATTCCTGCGCAACCTGGAGCACCGCCTCCAATACCTGGAAGATGCCCAGACACACACGATGCCCGTCGCGCCGGAGGACCGCAACACCGTCGCGCGCATGATGGGCATGGCCGACGAGGCCGAACTGCTGGCACGGCTGGACGCGTGGCGCGCGTTCGTCGCCGCCCAGTTCGACGCGATCTTCGCCGACAAGGCGGCAGGCAGCGAGCCCGTCGACCCGGACGCGCTGCTGACCGATCCGGACAACCGCGACGCCATCGCCGACCGCCTCGCGAGCCTCGGCTTCGACGATCCGCAGGCCGGCGCGAACCGCCTGATCGCCACATGGCAGGCGCCCAAGCTGCAGACGTTGCCGGAAGCGAGCCGCCACCGCCTCGTCGCCCTCGTCAACACGGCGCTGACGCAGATCCCGAACGTCGTCGCGCAGGCGGGTGCCGGCAGCCACGCGGCCACGCTGGGCCGTTTGCTCGATTTCTTCGAAGCCATTGCACGCCGCTCCGCGTACCTGTCGCTGCTGACGGAATATCCGCACACGCTGGAGCGGGTGCTCCGCATGATCAACGCGTCCGGCTGGGCCGCCACGTTCCTCACCCAGCACCCGATCCTGCTGGACGAGCTGCTGGACGACCGCGGCAACGCGGCCGAGGATCTGCCTTCGCTGGCGGCGAGCCTCGCGGCCCAGCTCGACGCGGCCACGGGCGATACCGAGCGCCAGCTCGACATCCTGCGCGAAGCCCACCACGCCCAGATGTTCCGCCTGCTGGCGCTGGATCTCGCCGGAGAACTGTCCGTCGAACGCCTGGCCGACCACCTCTCCGCGCTGGCCGACCTGATCGTGTGCGAGGTCGTGCGCCGCGCCTGGCGCACGATCGCGTCCCGCCACGTGGAAGTGCCGCGCTTCGCCGTGATCGCCTACGGCAAGCTGGGCGGCAAGGAACTGGGCTATGTGTCCGACCTGGACGTCATCTTCCTGTTCGACGACGACGACGACATGGCGCCCTCGAACTACGCCAAGCTGGCCCAGCGCTTCATCACGTGGATGACGACGCATACGCCGGCCGGCATCCTGTTCGACATCGACACGGCGCTGCGGCCGGACGGCGCGTCCGGCATGCTCGTGTCGTCCGTGGGGGCGTTCGAACGCTACCAGCAATCCTCCGCGTGGCTGTGGGAGCACC
Source organism: Massilia sp. CT11-137 (assembly GCF_047302885.1). Taxonomy (NCBI): domain Bacteria; kingdom Pseudomonadati; phylum Pseudomonadota; class Betaproteobacteria; order Burkholderiales; family Oxalobacteraceae; genus Massilia; species Massilia sp. CT11-137. Next base: position 1,133,005 of record NZ_JBKYMP010000002.1, on the reverse strand, counting down.
AGGCCCTCACGCGCGCCCGCTTCTGCGCGGGCGACACCGGCATCGGCGCCCGCTTCGAGGCGATCCGCGAACAGGTGCTGCGCCAGGACCGCTCGGGCCGCGAAGCCGAACTGCGCGAGGAAGTCGTCAAGATGCGCCAGCGCATGCGCGACGCGCACCCGCCCCGCGACGAACGTTTCGACCTGAAGCACGACGAAGGCGGCATGATCGACATCGAATTCATCGTGCAATACCTCGTGCTGCGCCATGCGGCCGCGTATCCGCAGCTGACGGCGAACGTCGGCAATATCGCGTTGCTGAAGCTGTGCGGCACGCTGGGCCTCATCGACATGGCCCTGGCCGATGGCGCCGCCGTGGCGTACCGCGCCATGCGCAAATTGCAGCACCAGGTCCGCCTGCAGGGCCAGGAAAATGCTCGCGTGGAACGCAGCCTCGTCGCGAAACATGCCGATGTCGTCGTGCGGCTGTGGCACGACTGCTTCCACGTCTGACGCTATCCCGAGCGTATTATTTCGCTCGGGAATTTGCTATTCCTTAACTTTTCCTCGCGAACATATTTACGGCTTGATTCTCGTCAATACATAAGCCACCGGTATGACTAACGTTGCATGATCTGCAGCAATGTCTACATCGGAGACTCAATGTCACAACGAAAGAGAATCGCATTGGCCGTGCCCCTGGCGTCGCACTACTGCAGCGGCGCACCCGTCGACCCGCAGCGGCCGATCGGTCCCCTGTCCACGTGCGCGACAACCAGTCGTTTTGACCTTTCAAGAAATTTTGCCTGTTGTACAAATGTAACAGTCTAAAAAGCGTGCAAATCCTCTTGCACCAATCTGATGCATTCCTGCCGTAAAAGAATGTTGCACTTATTCCAGCGATCTGTAGGGGGTTCTACGCCCAAACCGATGCTTTCGGCATAGATTCATGTCTGTACACAATATTTGTTGCCGTAAATATGGGCAACTCTGTTGATTTTATTGTAATTACGCAAACTCGCAACACCCACAAATATGCATCCTTGAACATTGACAGGCTGCCACGGTGGATGCTTCCATTGCCAGCTTGAAAAAAAATGTTAACCACATTGCTTTCAAAACAGTCGCTTTGCAGCGACGGCCTCACACGGCTGCTGCTACCCAGTTCGCCGTGCCCTAACCTAGGAGTTTTGTAACCATGATGGAAAAAGTCTTGTCCCGCTCGATCCGCCTGATCTGCCTCGGCGGCGTCGCGCTCGGGATGCACGCGGCTTACGCGCAAGAGACCCAATCGGCGCCCCTGCAGCGCGTCGAAGTGACCGGCTCGCGCATCCGCCAGGTCGACCTGGAAACGGCACAACCGATCCAGGTCATGACCCAGGAACAGATTCAAAAGACGGGTCTCGTGACCGTCGGCGACATCCTGAACCAATTGTCTTCCGCCGGTACGCCGGACTTCGACCGCGGCGGTTCGCTGACGTCGAACCGTGAGAACGGCGGCCAGTACATCAGCCTGCGCAACCTCGGCTCGAACCGCCTGCTGGTCCTGGTGGACGGCAAGCGCTGGACCCAGTCCGTCGACGGCTATACCGACATGTCGACCATCCCGTCGGCCATGATCGAGCGCATCGAAGTCCTGAAGGACGGCGCCTCGTCGATCTACGGCTCGGACGCGATCTCGGGCGTGGTCAACATCATCCTGAAGAAGCGCATGGATGGTGGCCAGCTGAGCATCTACAGCGGCGCCAACGACAAGGCCGACGGCCGCGCGAAGGACTTCTCGCTGACCTACGGCGCCAGCTCCGACAAGGCGTCGCTGATGGTCGGCCTGTCGCACACCGAACAGGGCACCGTGTGGGCCCGCGACCGCGACATCACCAAATACCCGAAGGGCCCGGCTCACCCGACCGCCGGCCTGGGCGCAGGCCCGTGGGCTGAAGTCCTGCCGGCCAACGGCGATGCCTTCGACTACGTGCTGAACCACACCGGCGGCGCCGGCGGCAACGGTATGGGCACGGGCTCGGATCCGCGCAACACGGCCAACTACCACGACTGGAAGAGCAGCATCGTCGAGGACAAGTTCAACAGCGCCTCGCAGATGATGTTCCAGATGCCGAACCGCCTGGACACGCTGTTCACCAAGGGCACGCTGGAACTGCCGTACAACATGCAGCTGAGCACGACCGCGATGTATTCGCAGCGCCAGTCGTCCGCGCAGGTCGCGGGCTATCCGCTGCGCAGCGATGCACAGCCGAGCTACCCGGTCTACATCGACAAGGACAACTACTACAACCCGTTCGGTGAAGACCTGTACTTCATCCGCCGCACCGTCGAAGTGCCGCGCGTGACGGAAAACACCAACAACACGTTCCACGTCGACACCACCCTGTCGGGCAACTTCGACTGGCAAGGCAAGGCCTGGAACTGGGACGTGGGCTACAACCACAGCGCCGTCCGCGGCACGACCATGGGCACCGGCAACGTCAACCTGCTGAACCTGAAGAAGGCGCTGGGTCCGTCGTTCCTGAACGCCAGTGGCGTCGTCCAGTGCGGCACCGCGGCCTCGCCGATCCCGCTGGCTGAGTGCAAGCCGTTCAACATCATCGCCGGTCCGGGCGCAGCCAACAAGGAAACCCTGGACTACGTGATGTCGACCGGCCAGGCCACCTATGGCTCGACCATCAACAGCGCGACCGCCAACATCAGCGGCGAACTGCTGCAGTTGCCGGCAGGCATGCTGGGCGTGGCAGGCGGCGTCGAACACCGCGAAGTACGCGGCTACGACATCCCGGGCCAGTTCGAGCAATCGGGCTACTCGACCGACCTGGCCGGCAACTCGACCATCGGCAAGTACTCGGTGCGTGAAGCCTACCTCGAAACGAACATCCCGATCCTGAAGGGTGTGCGCTTCGCGGAACTGCTGAGCGTCGACCTGGCAACCCGCTACTCGGACTACAGCAACTTCGGCAACACCCACAACAGCAAAGCCAGCTTCATGTGGAAGCCGATCAAGGACGTGCTGGTCCGCGGCACGTGGGCACAGGGCTTCCGCGCACCGACCGTGGGCGACACGTTCGGCGGCGGCCAGCAGACCTACGACACGTACATGGACCCGTGCGACAGCCTGTACGGCCAGCGCGGCACGCCGGGCGTCGATGCACGCTGCACGGCGCAAGGCGCACGTCCGGGCTTCCGCCAGACCGACCAGACCAACACCCCGATCACCGACGCGGGCGGCGCACAGAGCGCCAACCCGTTCATGTCGGGCGCCGGCAACGCCTCGCTGCAGCCGGAACGCGCCAAGACGAAGACCTTCGGCTTCGTCTACAGCCCGGCCTTCCTGCCGGGTCTGTCGGGCTCGCTGGACTGGTACAACATCCGTGTCGACAACCTGATCACCGGCATCTCGGCCACCCAGGTCGCCGAATACTGCTACGTGCAGGGTGTTCAGTCGTTCTGCAACGCGATCAAGCGTGACCCGGTCACCGGCCAGATCACGAACCTCTCGCGCGGCAACGCCAACCTGGGCGCGCTGGAAACCGAAGGCTACGACCTGTCGTTCGCCTACCGCTTCAAGCGTGGTGCCTATGGCGCCTTCGGCGTGCGTTCGGACTCGACCTTCGTGACCAAGTACCGCACCAAGGCCGACAACACGGCCGACTGGGAAAGCTCGCTGGGCGAATACGACGGCAGCGGCGGCGTCGCCTACTACCGCGTGAAGTCGAACGTCGCGCTGGACTGGAGCCTGGGCAACTGGAGCGCCACCTGGACGGCCCGCTACTTCGGCGCGATGCGCGACAAGTGCTACAGCAGCACCGTGGAATGCTCGACCCCGCAAGGCCACGCCAACTGGGGTACCGGCTACAACAAGAAGGGTGCGATGGTCTACAACGACGTGAGCGTCGCCTACAAGACCTCGTGGAAAGGCCAGATCATGGTCGGCGCCAACAACATCTTCGACAAGGAACCGCGTACCACCGTGCTGGGTGCGTCGTCCTCGTCGGCTGTGGACGCCAACCTGCCGATCGACCGCTTCATCTACGTGCGTTACAACCAGGCCTTCTGATCACGCAAGTGACAGCCTGAACAATGCCCGCCGGGTTCGCCTGGCGGGCATTTTTTTTCGTGCATCGGCTATCATGAGCGATCGGTGCACACTCAACGAACCATGCCTATCAAACTCAAGACTGACAAAGACATCGCCAAGATGCGCGTCTCCGGCCGCCTGGCGGCCGAGGTGCTGGAAATGATCGCGGAATACGTCGTCCCCGGCGTCTCCACGGAAGAACTCGACCGCCGCTGCAACGAATACATCCGCAAGGTGCAGAAGGCCACGCCCGCCAACGTCGGCTACCACGGCTTTCCGAAGACCCTGTGCACGTCCGTGAACAGCGTCGTCTGCCACGGCATCCCCTCCCCCGCCGAGATCCTGCGGGACGGCGACATCGTCAACATCGACGTCACCGTGATCAAGGACGGCTGGCATGGCGACACGAGCCGCATGTACTTCGTCGGCACCCCAAGCCCGGAGGCAAAGAAACTCGTCGAGACGACGTACGATGCCATGATGGCCGGCATCCGCGCCGTGCGCCCGGGCGCGCGCCTGGGCGACGTGGGCCATGCGATCCAGAAGCTGGCGGAAGCCCAGGGCTATTCCGTCGTGCGCGAATACTGCGGCCACGGCATCGGCAAGGTCTATCACGAAGACCCGCAGGTGCTGCACTACGGCCGCCCGAACACCGGCATGCTCATCAAGGAAGGCATGACCTTCACCGTCGAGCCGATGATCAACCTGGGCGACGCCGACGTCGAACAGCTCGACGACGGCTGGACCGTCGTGACGCGCGACCGGTCGTTGTCCGCGCAGTGGGAACACATGATCGCGGTGACGAAGAACGGCTTCGAAATCCTGACGCCCTGGCCCAAGACGAAATAACGGTACGCGGACGTTGTGGTGGGCACGGGGTGCCCACCCTACGTGCGGCCGTAGGGTGGGCTCCCCGAGCCCACCAACAAAAAACGCTCCCGAGGGAGCGTTTTTCGTTGGGTGGTGCGGATTACTTGGCGTTCATCAGCGCCACGGTGGTGTCCAGCATGCGGTTGCTGAAGCCCCACTCGTTGTCGTACCAGGACGAGACCTTCACCAGGCGGCCCGACACCTTGGTCAGGGTCGCGTCGAAGTTCGACGAGGCCGGGTTGTGGTTGAAGTCGACCGACACCAGCGGCTCGGTGTTGTACGTCAGGATGCCTTTCAGCGCGCCTTCCGATGCGTCCTTCATCAGCTTGTTGATCTCTTCGACCGTCGTGTCGCGCTTGGCGATGAACGACAGGTCGACGATCGACACGTTGATGGTCGGCACGCGGATCGCGTAGCCGTCCAGCTTGCCGTTCAGTTCCGGCAGCACGAGGCCGACGGCGGCGGCGGCGCCGGTCTTGGTCGGGATCATCGACTGCGTGGCCGAACGGGCGCGGCGCAGGTCTTCGTGCATCACGTCGGTCAGGACCTGGTCGTTCGTGTAGGCGTGCACGGTGGTCATCAGGCCGTTTTCCAGGCCGATGGCGTCGTTCAGCGGCTTGACCAGCGGGGCCAGGCAGTTGGTGGTGCACGACGCGTTCGAGATCACGGTGTCGGTCGACTTCAGCACGTCCTGGTTCACGCCGAACACGATGGTGGCGTCGACGTCCTTGCCGCCCGGTGCCGAGATGATGACCTTCTTGGCGCCGCCTTTCAGGTGGGCCGAGGCTTTTTCCTTGGTGGTGAAGAAGCCGGTGCACTCCAGCACGACGTCCACGCCCAGCTCGCCCCATGGCAGTTCGGCCGGGTTACGCTGCGCGTACACGCGGATGCGGTCGCCGTTGACGATCATGTAGTCGCCGTCCACTTCGACGGTGCCCGGGAACTTGCCGTGGGTCGTGTCGTAACGGGTCAGATGGGCGTTGTGCTCGACGTTGCCGAGATCGTTCAGCGCCACGATCTGGATGTCCTGCTTCTTGCCGCCTTCGTAGAAAGCGCGCAGCACGTTGCGGCCGATACGGCCATAACCGTTGATTGCTACTTTGATCGTCATTTATTCACTCCTGATTAAAAAAATCCTAACACCGAAGCATAGCGTGAAACCCGCCGTACGGACAGTCTCCGTGTCCATACGGCGGTTGCAATCCATCAGGCCGGGAGGACCGATTTGACTTTGGCGACGACATTCTCGACCGTGAAGCCGAAGTGCTTGAACAGCACCGGGGCCGGAGCCGATTCGCCGAAGGTATCGATGCCCACCACGGCACCTTCCAGGCCGACGTACTTGTACCAGAAGTCCGTCACACCAGCCTCGACGGCCACGCGCGGGATGCCGCGGCCCAGCACGGCAGCCTTGTAGGCCGCGTCCTGGCGCTCGAACACGTCGGTCGACGGCATCGACACCACACGCACCTGGATACCCTGGCCAGCCAGGGTTTCGGCGGCTTTCACCGCCAGTTCCACTTCCGAACCCGTCGCGATCAGGACCGCGGCCGGATTCGCCACTTCGCGCAGCACGTAGCCGCCCTTGGCGATGTTCGCGACAGTCGCCGCGTCACGCTCCATGAACGGCAGGTTCTGGCGCGAGAAGATCAGCGTGGACGGACCGTCCTTGCGCTGGACGGCTGCGCCCCAGGCGACGGTCGATTCCGTCGTGTCGCACGGACGCCAGTTGTCCAGGTTCGGGATCAGGCGCAGCGACGAGACGTGTTCCACCGACTGGTGCGTCGGGCCGTCTTCGCCCAGGCCGATCGAGTCGTGCGTGAACACGAACAGCGAACGGATCTTCATCAGCGCGGCCATGCGCAGGGCGTTGCGGCTGTAGTCCGAGAACGTCAGGAACGTGGCGCCGAACGGGATGAAGCCGCCGTGCAGGGCGATGCCGTTCATCATGGCCGACATGCCGAATTCGCGCACGCCGTAGTTGATGTGGTTGCCCGGGGTGCCCGAACGCACGGGGATCGATTCCTTCCAGTTGGTCAGGTTCGAGCCGGTCAGGTCGGCCGAGCCGCCCAGGAATTCCGGCAGCACCGGGGCCAGCGCCTGGATCGCGTTCTGGCTCGCCTTGCGGGTCGCGATGGTTTCCTTCTTGTCGATGGTCGACGCGATGGCGGCGGCCAGCGTCTCTTCGAATTTGCCCGGCAGCTCACCCTTCATGCGGCGCTCGAATTCGGCGGCCAGTTCCGGGTATTGCGCGCGGTAGCCGGCGAACAGCTCGTTCCACGCGCCTTCGACGGCGGCGCCCTTCTGCTTCTGGTCCCAGGCTTCGTAGATCGGGGCCGGGATGTCGAACGGCACGGCGTCCCAGATCAGGTGCTCGCGCACCGCGGCGACTTCCTTCTCGCCCAGCGCGGCGCCGTGCACCTTGTCGCCGCCCTGCAGGTTCGGCGAGCCCTTGCCGATGATGGTCTTGCAGCAGATCAGCGTCGGGCGGTCCGACTGCTTGGCCTGCGCGATGGCCGCGTCCACGGCGGCGACGTCGTGGCCGTCCACGCCCGGGATCACGTTCCAGCCGTACGCTGCGAAGCGCTGCGGCGTGTCGTCCGTGAACCAGCCTTCCACCTTGCCGTCGATCGAGATGCCGTTGTCGTCGTACAGCCAGATCATCTTGTTCAGGCGCAGCGTGCCGGCCAGCGACGCGACTTCGTGCGAGATGCCTTCCATCAGGCAGCCGTCACCGACGAATGCGTACGTGTAGTGATCGACGATGTCGAAGCCCGGACGGTTGAATTCCTTTGCCAGCAGCCACTCGGCCAGCGCCATGCCGACGGCGTTGGCGATGCCCTGGCCCAGCGGGCCGGTGGTCGTTTCCACGCCCGGGGTGATGCCGACTTCCGGGTGGCCCGGGGTCTTGCTGTGCATCTGGCGGAAGTTGCGGATGTCGTCCATCGACAGGTCGTAGCCCGACAGGTGCAGCAGCGCGTAATGCAGCATCGAGCCGTGGCCGTTCGACAGCAGGAAACGGTCGCGGTTCATCCAGCCCGGATTGGCCGGGTTGTGGCGATAGTGGCCGTCCCACAGCGCAACGGCGATCTCGGCCATGCCCATCGGCATGCCGGGGTGGCCGGAATTCGCCTTCTGGACGGCGTCCATCGCCAGCGCACGAATTGCGTTGGCCATCAGGGTGGTGGTTTGCAGAGATTTCATGGATGTGTGGGTCTGAGGATAGGGAAGCGGTGGCACGAGCTGGCCTTAACCGGGTATTTTACCAGAGCATGACAACCTCGCTTTAAAATGCCGGCTCGTTAACGGTTCCGATTGCCATCCATGCCACGTTTTTACTGCCCCCAGCCCCTCATTCCCGGCAGCGTCGTCGACCTGCCGGAGGCGGTCGCCCACCACCTGCACGTCGTACGCCAGCAGAGCGGCGACGAGCTCGTGCTGTTCAATGGCGAGGGCGGCCAGGTGCGCGCGCGCCTCGCCGAGATCGGCAAGCGCCGCGCCAGCGCCGAGGTCATCGCGCTGGAAGCCGTCGACGTGGAGCTCCCCTTCCGCGTCACCTTGGCCCAGGGTTTGCCGGAGGGCAGCAAGATGGACTGGATCGTCGAAAAGGCGGTCGAGCTGGGCGCGGCCGGCATCATTCCGCTGGCGGCGCAGCGGTCCGTCGTGCGGCTGTCCGGTGACCGTGCCGACAAGCGGCTGGCGCACTGGCAGGGCGTCGTCGTCAGCGCGTCCGAGCAGTGCGGACGCAACCGGCTGGCCGACGTCGCGCCCGTGCAGGACGCGAACCGCTGGCTCGCGACGCCAGCCACCGGCACGCGCATCCTGCTCTCCCCGCGCGCGGACGCCTCGCTCGCGCAATGGGTGCGCGCGACGCCGCCGCAGGACGTCACCCTGCTCGTCGGGCCGGAAGGCGGATTCACGGACCAGGAAGAAGAGACGGCGCGGGCAGCCGGCGCGCTGGCGCTGTCGATGGGGCCGCGCGTGCTGCGCACGGAGACGGCCGGGCTGGCGGCGCTGGCGATCCTGGCGGCCGGCTGGGGCGGCATCTGACGGGGCGTCAGTCCGCGCTCATCCGGAGCACGACCTTGCCTTTCGCCCGCCCCTGTTCGAGATAGTCGAGTGCCGCCTTCGCGTCGGCGAACGGAAACACCTTGTCGATCACGGGGCGGATGCGTCCGGCTTCCACGAGGTCGCCGATCGCGACAAGCTGGGCACCATCCGGGCGCACGAACATGAAGGCATAGCTGGCGTCGCGTTGCCTGGCCAGGCGCCGGATCTTGTGGCTCAGCAGGCCGAACACGAATTTCATGATGAGGTTCATGCCGCGCGCGGCGGCGAAGGCCGGATCGGGCGGGCCGACCAGCGATACGACCCGGGCATGGGGGCGTACGATGCGCAGGGCCTGCTCCAGGCCGTCGCCCTTGATCGTGCCCAGCACGGCATCGTAACCCTGCAACACCCGCTCGAACGCCTCGCGCTTGTAATCGACGACGACGTCGGCCCCGAGCGCGCGCACCAGATCGACGTTGGCCGTGCTCGTCGTGGTGCCGACCGTCGCGCCGAGCTGCTTCGCCAGCTGGATCGCGAAGGTGCCGATGCCGCCCGACCCGGCAGGAATGAACACCTTCTGCCCCGGTTCGAGCCGCAATCGTTCCTTGAACGCCTGCCACGCCGTCAGGCCGACCATGGGCAGCGACGCCGCTTCGACGAAGCCGAGGTTCGCCGGCTTGCGGGCCGCCGCGCGTTCGGGCACGGCGACGAACTCCGCGAAACTGCCCCGGCCCAGGTCGAAGACGCTGGCGTACACGGCGTCGCCGACCTGGAACCGGGTCACGCGGCTGCCCACTTCCACCACCGTGCCGGCGAGGTCGCTGCCCATGATGGCCGGCAGGTCGAACTTGAGGATGGGCTTGAACATGCCGTTGGCGATCATGTTGTCGACCGGATTGAGGCCAGCGGCATGGACCCGGACGAGGATCTCGTCCGGCCGGATCGCCGGGCGGGCGACCTCGGCGAATGCCAACCCGTCGGCGCCGCCGTAGCGCTTGAGTATCAGTGCGTTCATCGATCAGGCCAGGTGCAGGTCTTTGCGCAGGCCCGCGTCCATCAGCGCGCTCGGGGCCAGGGTGCGCAGCAGGCGCAGGCGCTTCGCCAGCGTGCCGGCCGTGTAGCGCAGTTTCGGGCGGGGCGCCTGCGCGGCCTTGAGCACGGTGTCCGCCACCACGTCCGGCCCTTCGGCGCCGGCCATCAATTCCTTGAGGCGCGCGGAGACGGCGGCGCGGATGTCGCGATATGCGTCGAGCACGGCGTCGGGTTCCAGCAGGTTGGCGTCGAACGGGGTCTTCGTGTACGCCGGCTCGACGACGATCGAACGGATGCCCCAGTTGCGCAGCTCGTGGTCCAGCGATTCCGAATAGCCTTCGATCGCGTGCTTGGTGGCGGCGTACAGCGCGCCGTACGGCATCGGCAGGAAGCCGAGGACGGAGCCCATGTGGATGATGCGGCCCGCGCCCCGGCTGCGCATATGCGGCAGCACGGCGCGGGTCATGCGCACCACGCCGAAGACGTTGGTGTCGAAGATCGCTTGCGCCTGCTCCATGGAACTTTCTTCGGCACCGGCCGGGGCCACGCCGAAACCCGCGTTGTTGACCAGCAGGTCGATGCGCCCTTCCTTCCGCACGACGGTGGCGACGGCGTCCCGCACCGACTCGTCGCTGGTGACGTCCAGCGCGATCATCTCGACAGCGCGCCCGCCCTGCGCGCCACGGCGGCTCGTGCCGTAGACCTGGTAGCCGGCGCCGGAGAGTCGTTGCGCGACGGCGGCCCCGATGCCGGACGAGGCGCCCGTGACCAGTGCGATCTTGCTTTCCATGGTAGTTCTCCTGATTGAGTTAATATATATGACGATCATCATATTTGAGCGCAAAAAAAACGGCCTACGTGGTGGCGCCGGAAGGCAGCAACTGCTTCATGGCCGCGAGCCGCAACGTCTTCGACAGCTTCGGGTCGTCGACGGCCCGGGCGATCACGGCCGTGCCGACCAGCCCGCACACGAGCATCATCGCCCGCTCGTGCGCCTCCGGCTGGCCCCAGTCCGGCATCTGCCGGGCCAACAGGTCGATCATTTCCTTGATGCGGATGGTCGCCGCGTGCCGCACTTCCGGCGCCTGGCGCGGCATTTCCGAACCCAGCGCGGCGATCGGGCAACCCGTCTCGATGGCGCCGAGGTGTTCGTCGGACAGGTACGCCTCCATGATGCGCTGCAAGGCCTCCCCCGCCGGCGCGGCCGCCGCGATGCCGGCCGCCAACGCCACGGATTCGGCGCCCGCGCGGTCGCCGGCTTCCGCCAGCAGCGCGTCGCGCGACGCGAAGTGCGCGTAAAATCCACCGTGCGTCAGGCCCGCTTCCTTCATGATGTCGGCCACGCCCATACCGTCGTAGCCGCTGCGCCGGATCGCGCGCGCCGCGACCTCGACGATGCGCTCGTGGGTGGCTTCCTTGCGGCTTTGCGCGGACGACTTGTTCGATTTATTTCGCATGACGGTCATCATATCAGCAAATCGCCACCGGGGCGCGTCCGGACAAAAAAAAGCCGCCCCGCAGTGGACGATGTCCATTGCGGGGCGGTCGGCAGCCCGGCGGCGCCGGGCTCAGGATCGCATCGTCAGAACGTGTAGTTCAGGCCGAGGCTGTAGAAACGGCCCACGGCGCCGGCCTGGTGCAGCGACGCGTTGTACGCGGTTTGCGTACCCGAGTTGCCGTAGGTGGCCACGTCGATCGGCGGCTGGCGGTCAAACAGGTTCAGGATCGAACCCTTCAGCGTCAGGTTCTGGCTCAGCTTGTACTGCAGGTTCAGGTTGGTCGTCGTGAACGACGCAACGTGGCAGTAGTAGGCCGGCTGATCCAGGCCGTCGAAGTACAGGCGGCCGCCGACGTCGCCTGCGGTCGTCGCGCAGTCGTTCGCCGGGATCGCCGGGTCCAGGGTCGTGAAGTCGCTCGTGTAGTTGACCGTCGCCGTGATGTCCAGCGGACCGCGGGCGTAACCCAGCGTGAACTGGGCGCGGTCTTTCGGGCTGCCCGTTGCACCGGACACGACCGACGGACCATGCGTGCCGGCCAGCTGGAACGACGTGCCCGCCACCTCAGTGATGTAGCTGAACGTATGGGCAGCGCTCAGGTTTGCACGCACGATGCCCATGTCGCTCGGCAGGCGCCAGCGGTAGCCCACATCCGCTTCGATACCGCTCGTCTTGGTCGAGCCGGCATTGATGTACGGCGACAGCGCGTACTGGATCGGACCGACGACCGGCGTGCCCACGGCAGTGCCGGTGCCGACGCCGGTCGCGATATCGACCGGCAGGGCCGGCGCACGCACCCAGACCGGGACGTACGACGGGTCGTTACCGGCCGACGTCACGACCTGGTTGTTGACCTTGATGTTGTAGTAGTCCAGGGTCGCGTTCAGGCCGCGGATCGGCTCGGCGACGATACCCAGCGTGAACGATTTCGATTTCTCGGGCGACAGGTCCTTGCTGGTCGACTGCACGTAGATCGGCGAGATGCCGCATGCGGTCGGTACGTTGCCTTTCGTCGTCTTCTTGCCGTCCGGGCACAGGATCGGGTCGCTGATCGTGTTGAACGTGAAGATCGAACCGGCGTTGCCCACCTCGGCCGGGTTCGGCGCGCGGAAGCCGCGGGCGAACGTGCCGCGCACGGCGAACGACTGGACCGGGGTCCACTTGAAGCTGGCCGCCGGCGTGAACGAATTGCCGTAGGTGTCGTAGTGGTCGTAGCGGCTCGAGACGTGCAGCTCGAGGCTCTTGATGGGGCTCGCCTGCAGTTCGGCGAAGACGGCCGAGTTGGTCTCGTCGCCGATCACGAACGCGGTCGTGCTGGCAACCGTGCCGTTCGCGGTGAGCGAGGCCGGCGGCGCGTTCTGCTCACGCTTGTGCCAGTGCACGCCGGCCGCCAGGGCCAGCGGGCCCGCGCCCAGCTGCATCAGTTCGCGCGAACCGACGAGGTCCAGGTAGTTCAGCTTCGATTCCAGCGAGTTCGAGAAGCGCGGCGAGATCTGCGCGACCAGGGACGGGTCGTTGCCGCCGATCGGGTTCCACGTGCCGTTGCGCAGCGCCGTGTACAGGGCGAAGCGGTTCACGTAGCCGCTGTAGTCGATGTCGGTCTTGACCTTGGTGATGCCGCCGGCGGCGTTGATGTCCCAGCCGTAGGCGCTGCCGTGCAGGTCGAGGGCGAATCGGGTGGTCGTCGCCGTGTTGTCCAGCGTGCGGTCCGGATCGACGTCCGGGATGTAGCCGTACAGGCGGGCATTGTTTGCGTACGGATTCGTGAAGCCGTTGCCGACCGCGGCGCCCGGTGCGAACAGGGTCGAGCCGAACGCGTTGACGCCCGGCGTTGCCGAGCCTTGCGCGACGACCGTGTTGCCGTTGAACGCGGTCGGGCTGTACGCCAGGTACGGCGTGCCGCGGTTGTTCAGGCTCTTGCGCTGGAACATCGAGCCCTTGAAGGCCAGTTCCCAGTCCTGGTTCAGCTTCTTGGTCAGGCCAACCAGCAGGTTGATGTTCTCCGTTTCCGGCTGGATGAAACCGTCGTTGTTGGTGACGGCGCACTCCCCTGCCATGTATTTCTGGTAGTTACACTTGGACGGGTCCAGGAAGGTGAAGTTGGCTGCGTTGTTGACGCCGCCGGTGCCCGACGGGTTGTACAGGAACGGCGTATTGGTGGGGGTGAGGAAGCTGTTGACCGCGGTCGGCACGCCCAGGTTCAGGTTGTTGCCGCCCCGCGAACGCCAGTCGGCGTTGTCCCATTCGAACTGCGAACGGTCCTTGACCTTGATGTTGCCCTGGCGGCGCCATTCGGCCGTCACGAAGGCGTTGTAGCCGTCGTTGTCCAGGTCGCCGATACCGGTGCTGATCGAGCCGCGGTGCGTCTTGCCGCCGCCGTGCTGCGTGTTGCCGGTTTCGGCCGCGAGGCGCGTGCCGTTCAGGTTTTTCTTCAGCTTGATGTTGACGACACCGGCAATCGCGTCCGAGCCGTACAGCGACGAGGCGCCGCTCTTCAGCACTTCGATGGAGTCGATGGCGTCGAATGGAATCGAGGAAACGTCGACGAAGGAACGTTGCGAGTCGTCCGACAGCGGATACGGGGCGAGGCGGTGGCCGTCGACGAGCACGAGGGTCGCGCCGACCGTCAGGCCGCGCAACGACACGCCCGAAGCGCCGTTCGCGAATGCGCCGGAGAAGCCGGTGCCGAGCGTGCCCTGGCCGTTGGCGGCGAGGTCGTTCAGCAGTTCGGCGACGGAGGTCTTGCCGCTTTTCTGGATGTCGGCGGCCGTCAACACCTGCACGGGGGTGGGAGTTTCGGTGTCGGTACGGCTGATCAGCGAACCGGTGACGACAACGCGCGCCGGGGTCTGGGCGCTGACTGCATCTTGCGTCTGCGCCATTGCTGGTGCTGCCAGCAACGCACCGCTGGCAAGAACGCACGAAATCGCCAATGGCATCGACTTCAATTTAAACGTCATGAATACTTCTCCTTCTCGGATCTCTCAAAGTGGTTTTTTACGTTCACCACATGCAGGCACGACGCTTACACGCGGGGGCGGCCAATCTGCGCCGCCCCCGCTTGCACCCCGTTGCCTGCAAAGGCTTTTGGCCTGGTGCGTTTAAACTACTGGTGACTTCCACACTAATTGCTGTGTTTTTTCATCATTCGCCCTGTAGGACGAACCCTCTCAATTAACGTTTTCTAGATATCAAACGTTACTGATTTGTCGATAAAACCATAGCAAAAGCAAAAGTGTCAATAAAGCACAATTGCCGAAATGTGTAGAAACAACACATTTAAAACGCCGAAGAATTCACGCTTTTCCCTGGTGCGGCGCAGCACCACAAAGGGTTTTGTTTTGAACAAATATTGCACTATCGAAGTGAGTCGCCAGAACTTGGCATGCATATTCGTTGCTTTCGATGCCGAATATCCTCAACGCACCGCAACAGGAAAATTCTGAACGTTACGCATTTCGGTTGGAAACGCGTTCCCTGCGTATGATGTTTACGTTGCCACCATGCGTGGGGGGAGCCCAACGTCGGTTGCTTGCCTACAACACAAAACGAGGGAAACAGGCTCATCCATCCGGTCATCGGATGCGGCCTTTCCTGCCGGTCCGGGTGGCCGATGCCTTATACTGGCGCCTGTACCGATCTGCCGCCGCCGGCACGGCGCCCGTCCGGCGCCGCCGCGCGCCGGCCCACCACTCATCATGCTGCGAATTAACGAACTCAAACTGCCCCTGAATCACCCCGACCACGCCCTGCGCGACGCCATCGTCGGCCGGCTTGGCATCGCCGGCGACGACCTGATCGACTTCACGGTCTACAAGCGCAGCTACGACGCGCGCAAGAAGACCGCCATCGTCCTGATCTACGCCCTCGACGTGGAAGTCCGCGACGAGGCGGCCGTGCTGGCCCGGCTGGCGCGCGATCCGCACATCGTCCCGGCGCCCGACACCGCCTACAAGTTCGTGACCAAGGCCCTGCCCGCACCGGGCACGCCGCGGCCGGTGATCGTGGGCATGGGTCCGTGCGGACTGTTCGTGGCGCTGATCCTGGCCCAGATGGGCTTCAAGCCGCTCGTGCTGGAACGCGGCAAGATCGTGCGCGAGCGTACCGTCGACACCTTCGGCTTCTGGCGCAAGCGCAAGCTGAACACGGAATCGAACGTGCAGTTCGGCGAAGGCGGCGCCGGCACCTTCTCGGACGGCAAGCTGTACAGCCAGGTCAAGGATCCGAAACACTATGGCCGCAAGGTCCTCAACGAATTCGTGAAGTCGGGCGCGCCGGAAGAAATCCTGTACGTCAGCAAGCCGCACATCGGCACGTTCCGTCTGGTGAAAATGGTGGAACAGATGCGCGCGGAAATCCTCGCGCTGGGCGGGGAAATCCGCTTCCAGACGCGCGTGGAAGACGTGCTGATCGAGGGTGAAGGCAATGCGCGCCAGGTCGTGGGCGTCAAGCTGCACACGGGCGAGACCATCCCGACCCGCCACCTCGTGATGGCCGTCGGCCACAGCGCGCGCGACACGTTCGAGATGCTGTACGACCGCGGCGTGTATGTCGAAGCAAAACCGTTCTCGATCGGCTTCCGCGTCGAGCACCCGCAATCGCTGATCGACGTCTGCCGCTTCGGCCCGAACGCCGGCAACAAGATCCTCGGCGCGGCCGACTACAAGATCGTCCACCATGCTTCCAACGGCCGCAGCGTGTACAGCTTCTGCATGTGCCCGGGCGGTACCGTCGTGGCCGCCTCGTCCGAGGAAGGCCGCGTCGTCACGAACGGCATGAGCCAGTATTCCCGCGCCGAGCGCAATGCCAACAGCGCGGTCGTCGTCGGCATCACTCCGGCCGACTATCCGGGCCATCCGCTGGCCGGCATCGCCTTCCAGCGCGAACTGGAATCGCGCGCCTTCGTGCTGGGCGGCAGCAATTACGATGCCCCGGGCCAGTTGATGGGCGACTTCGTGCGCGGCGTGCCGTCGAAAGAATTCGGCAGCGTGACGCCATCGTTCAAGCCGGCCGTGCACCTGACCGACCTCGCCCCGGCCCTGCCCGACTATGCCACCGTCGCGCTGCGCGAAGCCTTCGTCGCATTCGACAAGCAGATCAAGGGTTACTACAAGGAGGACGCCGTGCTGACCGGCGTCGAGACCCGCACGTCGTCGCCGATCCGCATCAAGCGCCATGACGACAACCTGCAGAGCCTGAACACGGCAGGGCTGTATCCGGCCGGCGAAGGCGCCGGCTACGCGGGCGGCATCATGTCGGCTGCGATCGATGGCATCCGCGTCGCGGAAGCCGTCGCACTGGCCATGGTCGGCTGATCTTCCACTGCCTCATCCCCGGCGCCGGTCGCACGGCCGGCGCCCGCCCGCATGGCCGAAACAACGTATTTCCGCCAATTGAGACATATGTACAAAAACATGTCGTACATACATACTTAATTTCACAAAGAAATATTGTTTCAGATTCTTACAAGCGCTAATGCAAATCTGTCTGTTTTTGACGTAATTACACCACAAATTTGCGTGAATTTTAGTTTCTGTGGTGTATGTTTACTGTTCTTGAAATATTGGCGATCCACTATTTCAAACTTGTAACCTACAAAAACAGGAACCAAGAGATGCTCACAGAAAAAACCATGGCGCGCACCCTGCGCCTCGTATTCTCCGGCACGACGCTGGCAGCCGGCTTCGGTTTTGCCGGCACCGCCCTGGCACAAACCCAGGAAGTGCAACAGGCGCCGATCGCGCGTGTGGAAATCACCGGCTCGGCGATCAAGCGTATCGATGCGGAAACGGCCGTACCCGTTACCGTGCTCCGTGTCGAAGACCTGAAGAAGGAAGGTCTCACCACCATCGAACAGGTGATGTCGAACCTGAGCGTCTCGCAAGCCCAGCAAGGCACCAGCCAGTCGGTCGGTTCCAGCACGGGCGGCGCATCGTTCGCCAACCTGCGCGGCATCGGCCAGAACAAGACCCTGGTGCTGCTGAACGGCCGCCGCCTGGCGAACAACGCCTACGACAGCTCGGCACCGGACCTGAACATGATCCCGTTCGCCGCGCTCGAGCGCGTCGAAGTGCTGCGCGACGGCGCATCGTCGCTGTACGGCTCCGACGCCGTGGGCGGCGTGATCAACTTCATCACGAAGAAAAACTACCAGGGCGGCAGTGCCACCTTCGGCGAAGACGTCCCGTCGCATGGCGGCGGCCGTTCGATCAACGCGAACGTCGCGCTGGGCTGGGGTGACCTGGATACGCAGGGCTGGAACGTCTCGGCCGTGATCGACCACCAGGAACAGTACCCGCTGACCGGCACCGACCGCTCGTACAACACCCGTTACCCGGGCGGCCTGTCGACGTCGACCTTCCCGGCCAACTACTACCAGGGCGGCGACAGCGTCAACCCGGCCGGCCCGGGCTGCACGACCGGCGTGCACACGATCCCGGACGGCGGTTCCGGCTGCATCATGACGACCTCGTCGTTCGTCGACTACATCCCGCGCAACATCCGCGACTCCGGCCTGATCCGCGGCACGCTGAAACTGGGCCAGCACGAACTGGGCGTCGAGTACCTGACGAGCCAGAGCGTCGTGGGCACCACCATCGCCCAGGTCCCGTACGGCGGCCTGTACATGAACCGCCTGCGCCCGGACGGCACGGCCAACCCGTACTACCCGGCCGGCCTGGACCCGACCTACACCGAACCGTTCATGCCGGCCGGCGTGAAGCCGGGCTTCGCGCACGTGAAATGGCGCGACATCCCGAACGGCGTGCGCCAGGACAAGAACACGAACCGCCAGCAACGCCTGGTCGTCTCGCTCAACGGCAACGTCGCCGGTTGGGACTATGACGGCGCCGTCTCGTGGAACGAGAACCGCGTGCAGGAGCAGCTGTTCGGCTACAGCGACGGCGGCCTCATCACCCAAGGCGTCCGCGACGGCATCATCAACCCGTTCGGCGAACAGTCCGCCGCCGGCACCGCACTGCTGAACTCGGCCGCACTGTCGGGCACCATCCAGACCGCGCGCGGCCAGACCACGGGCCTCGACTTCCACGCCAGCCGCGAGCTGGGCGACTGGCTGAACGCCGGCCGCGGCGCCGCCGTGGCGCTGGGCGCGCAAACGACGTACGACAAGTTCACGAGCGCCGCGAATACCGAGTTCGCCGAGAAGGTCGTCGCTTCGACCGGTATCGACCCGAACACGCTCAACTCGGGCTCGCGTCACACGTACGCCGTCTACGGCGAACTGAACGTGCCGATCCTCAAGACCCTGGACGTGACGGGCTCGGTCCGCTACGACAAGTACAGCGACTTCGGCAACACGACGAACCCGAAAGTGTCGTTCCGCTGGCAGCCGACGCAGGCCGTGCTGGTGCGTGGTTCGTACTCGACCGGCTTCCGTGCCCCGTCGCTGTACGACATCCACTCGGCCCAGACCTTCACCAACAGCGCCGGCACGTATGACGACCCGGTCAACTGCCCGGGCGGCACCCCGCTGCCTGGCCACTCGCGCGCCGCGAACTGCGGCCAGCAGTTCCAGGTGCTGGGTGGCGGCAACCCCGCGCTGCAGCCCGAGAAGTCGAAGAACGCCACGTTGGGCATCATGATCGAGCCGCTGAAAGGCCTGAGCGTCGGCGTCGACGTCTGGGCCCTGAAGCTGGACCACCAGATCGGCGTGCTGAGCCTGGACGACATCTTCGCCGACAACGTCAAGTACGGCTCCCGGTACCACCGCAACCCGGCCGGCGAACTGTCGGTGGACGGTTCGCAGTGCCCGAACCCGGCGACCTGCGGCTACATCGAGCGCCTGAACGAGAACCTGGGCGGCATCATCACCAACGGTATCGACCTGTCGGCCAACTACCGCCTGCGCAGCGCCGGCTACGGCACGTTCTCGTTCGCGTCGAACACGACCTACGTCCACAAGTACGAGTACCAGAACACGGAAGGCGGCGAGTGGCACCAGAACGTCGGCGTGTACTCGGGCACGGGTCCGGTGTTCCGCTGGCAGTCGACCAACAACGTGGTGTGGAACCGCGACGCCTGGTCGGCCGGCCTGACCGCCCGCTACAAGAGCGGCTACATCGACCAGGATCCGACCAACCACGTCGCTTCCTACACGACGTTCGACCTGTTCGGCGCATGGCAGCAGAAGAAGGGCCTGGGCCTGACCGTCGGCGTGCGCAACCTGCTGGACAAGGATCCGCCGCTGTCGTACCAGGACTACACGTTCCAGGCCGGCTACGATCCGCGTTACACGGATCCGCTGGGCCGCACCTTCTACGCGCGCGTGAACTACACGTTCTAAGCTGAACCGCTCGTAGAAAATCGAACGCCCGGTGTTCGCACCGGGCGTTTTTCGTTCTGGCGGGCTCGGGGAGTCCACCGAACGCTTACAACCAGCCTGCCTTCTTGAAGAGCCGGTACAGGTAGGCGCACACGCCGACCATGACGGCGAGCGCCATCGGATAGCCCCACTTCCACTCCAGCTCGGGCATGTACTTGAAATTCATGCCCCACACGCCCGCGAACGCCGTGAACACGGCGAAGATCGCGGCCCACGCGGCCAGGCGTTTGTTCACTTCGCTCTCGTCGATCGAGACCATCGACAGGTTCACCTGGATCGCGGTGCTGATCGTGTCGCGGATCGCGTCGAGGCGCCCGGCGATACGGATCAGGTGGTCGTGCACGTCGCGGAAATAATCCTCGGTGCCCTGCACGAGCGGCGGGACGCGGCCGCCGTGCAGCCGGCCGATCGCTTCCAGCAGCGGGAACACGGCGTGGCGCAGCACGAGCCCCTTGCGCTTCAATTGGTACAGGCGCTCGACGTTCTCGCGCTGGGCGCCGTGCGTGAAGATGCGGTCCTCGACGGTTTCGAGTTCGGATTCGAGCATGTCCACGACGGGGAAGTAGCGGTCGACGACGGCGTCCATCAGCGCGTACATGACGAAGGCCGAGCCCATCTTCAGCAGATGCGGTTCGCGCTCGGCGCGCGCACGCACGCCCAAAAAGCCCTTGGCGGAATCGCGGCGCACGGACAGGACGTAGTTCGTGCCGGCGAAGATCGCCAGCTCGCCGGTGGCAACGTGGTCGCCATCGACGAGGTCGAGCATGTGCACGACGGTGAACAGGCAGTCGCCGTATTCCTCGATCTTGGGGCGCTGGTGGCCGCGCGCGGCATCTTCCACGGCCAGTTCGTGCAGGCTGAACTCTTCCTTCATCTGCGCCATTTCGGCGTCGGTGGCGTCGCGCAGCGCAACCCAGACGAAGCAGCCGGGTTTGCAGAGGTAGTCGCTGATGTCCTCGACGGGAATGTCGGACAGCTTCTTGCCTTCCTGGTAGGCGACACAGTTGATCAGCATGTCATCGGAACGTTGTTGCTAGGATGACAGAGCTTACACCATCAGTCCGCGTGGGCACAGGGTGCCCACCCAACGCAGATCGGTAGGGTGGGCTCCCCGAGCCCACGGGTTCAACAATACGGGTTACTCGTCCTTTGCCCCATCAATGCCGAGCTCGGCAATCTTGCGCGTGATGGTATTGCGCCCGATCCCGAGCCGGATCGCCGCGTCGTTCTTGCGGCCGTGCGTGTGCTTCAGCGCCGTACGGATCAGTGCGGATTCGAACTGGCGGCCCAGCACGTCCATCACCTCGACCTGCCCTTCCGACAGCATGCGCGCGGCCTGCAGTTCCAGCAGGCCGATCCAGCCGTCGGCGCCGTTCGGCGGCGCGCCCGGTTCGGCATGGTGCACGATGCTGGAAGACGGCGCCGCCAGCGAGACCGTGCCCACGCCCGAACTGATGCCGACGGCGAACCCGTTGCCTCCGGCCGGCACGGGTTGCGCCTGGGTCAGGTCGCGCGGCAGGTCCTTCACTTCGACCGTCTGCCCCGGCGCCATCACCGTGATCCAGTTGCACAGGTTTTCCAGCTGGCGCACGTTGCCGGGGAGCTCGAGGCCGGTGAGGAAGCGCAGCGCGTCGTCGCTCATGCGCTTGGTCTCGACGCCCAATTGGCGTGCACTCTGCACCAGGAAGTGGCGCACCAGAATGGGGATGTCTTCGCGCCGCTCGCGCAGGCTGGGCAGGCGCAGGCGGATCACGTTCAGGCGGTGATACAAGTCTTCGCGGAACAGGCCGTCGCGCACGCGCTGTTCCAGGTTCTGGTGCGTGGCCGCGATCACGCGCACGTTGGCCTTCACCGGCTGGTGGCCGCCCACGCGATAAAAATGGCCGTCGGACAGCACGCGCAGCAAGCGCGTCTGCAGGTCGAACGGCATGTCGCCGATCTCGTCGAGGAACAGGGTGCCGTTCTCGGCCTGCTCGAAGCGGCCGCGCCGCATCGCCTGCGCGCCGGTGAACGCGCCGCGCTCGTGGCCGAACAGTTCCGATTCCAGCAGGTCCTTCGGGATCGCGGCCGTGTTGAGCGCGATGAACGGCTGCTGCGCGCGCGGGCTGTGCTTGTGCAGCGCGCGCGCGACGAGTTCCTTGCCGGTGCCCGATTCGCCCGTGATGAGCACCGTCACGTTCGACTGCGACAGGCGGCCGATGGCGCGGAAGACTTCCTGCATCGCGGGCGCCTGGCCCAGGATCTCGGGGGTTTCGGACGGCGCGATGTCGACGCTGGTCTCGCGCAGGCTCTCCTCGAGCGCGCGGCGGATCAGGGCGACGGCCTTGTCGATGTCGAACGGCTTGGCCAGGTATTCGAAGGCGCCGCCCTGGAACGAGGCGACGGCGGAGTCGAGGTCGGAAAAGGCGGTGATGACGATGACCGGCAGGCCGGGATGGCGTTCCTTGACGGCCGCCAGCAGGTCCAGGCCCGATTCGCCCGGCATGCGGATGTCGGACACCAGCACCTGCGGCGTGTCCGTTTCGAATGCCGCCAGCGCTTCGCGGCCGCTGGCAAAACTCCGGGTGGCGAGGTTCTCGCGCGCCAGGGCCTTTTCCAGCACCCAGCGGATCGATGCATCGTCGTCGACAATCCAGATTGGTTTCATGTAATTCTACTTCCCGCGAAGGTTCAAGGGGGATTGCCGGGCACGCCCCTCGTCTTCACCCGCTTATGGCAGGGGAATCAGGATGCGGAAATCCGTCAATCCAGGCCGGCTCTCGCACTCGACCATGCCCAGGTGCTGTTGCACGAAGGTCTGTGCCAAGGTCAGCCCGAGACCGCTGCCGCCTTCGCGCCCGGAGACGAGCGGGTAGAAGATGCGGTCGCGGATATCGGGGGCGATGCCCGGTCCGTTGTCGATGATATGCAAGTCTAATGCCAGGCCGTAACGGACCTTCGCCAGGGTCACCTGGCGCGCCACGCGCGTGCGCAGGACGATCTCGGCGTCGCCCGCCGCGATGCGCGCGCGCAGGGCCTGGGCGGCGTTGTGGACGATGTTCAGGACCGTCTGGATCAGTTGTTCCTTGTCGCCGCGGAACTCGGGAATCGACGCATCGTAATCGCGCCGGATCGCGAGGCCCGACGGGAATTCGGCCAGCACGAGGCTGCGCACGCGCTCGCACACTTCGTGGATGTTGACGTCGCCCACGATGTGCGGGCGGCGGTGCGGCGCCAGCAGGCGGTCGACGAGCGTCTGCAGCCGGTCGGCCTCCTTGATGATCACCTGCGTGTATTCGCGCAGCGAACTCAGGTGCACGTCCGGCAGCTCCAGCTCCAGCAGCTGGGCCGCGCCGCGGATGCCGCCCAGCGGGTTCTTGATCTCGTGGGCGAGATTGCGGATGAGTTCCTTGTTGGCCAGGCTCTGGTCGAGCAGGCGCTCCTCGCGGTCGGTCTTCAGTTGCTGGACGTTCTCGCGCAGCTCGACGACGACCTCGGCCTCGCCCGCCGCACTAACGATACTGTGCACGTGCAGCGGGTCGCGCGCGGGGCGGAACAGCGTCAGGTCCTGGCGCAGGTCGGCATACTTGTGGGCGATCGCCTGTTCGCACAGGACACCCAGTTCGTCGCCGTTCGTGAACAGCCCGACCAGCTTCTGCCGCGACAGCGATTTGGCGGACATGTCGAGCAGGTGCTCGGCGGCCGGGTTAGCGTAGCGAACGAGCCCATCGGCATCCGCCACCAGCACGGCGGAGGCGAGCATGTCGAGGCCTGCGAAACGGTCGTGCTGGAGAAGTTGGGCCGATGTCCCGTTCATGTCATTTGATGTTGGCGATCTCGCGCTTGAGCGCTTCCACGTTCTTTTCGCTGCGGCCGATGTTGTCGCGCATCTGGGCCACGCGTTCCTGGTACTTCGCGTAATTCTTTTCGTTGCCCTGGCGTTCCGGCTCGCCGTTGTTATAGTCGCGCTTCAGGTCCGCCAGCTTGCGCTCCTCGGCACGCAATTCGTCCTCGAGGATCGTGCGGCGGTCGTCGTCGCGCGCCTTCTGCGTGGCCGTGTCCACCCGCGGGAAGCCGGCGGGATTCGGACTCGCGGCCGCGGGGCGCCCTGCCCCCTGGCGCATCGTCACCGCGGGCGCGGCGCGCGGCGCCGGTGCGGGTGTGGATGCGACATAACCCGGCAGGTCGAGCACCTTGCAGCCCGGTTTATTGATGTCGGTGAACTCCACCCGGCCGTTCTGGTCGACGCATTTGTAGATGACGGAATCGGCCCGCGCCTCGTGCGCGGCAAGTCCTGCGAGCAACAACAGACGCAGGAGGAAGCAGCTTGTCATTCGCATCAGGTCAGTCTGGATGCATGGTTGGGAAGCTTCCGACTATACCCCATCCAGTAAAAAACGCGAGGCAGCCGGCTGGCTTTCCCCGCGTTTTCGTTACCGTGTGGATACACTCCGGTGTCAATCGTTTCCAATCCGACACCGGGTGATGCCAACGAATTACGACGAGTAGTACATGTCGAATTCGGCCGGGTGCGGGGTCATGCGCAGACGCTGGACTTCCTGCATCTTCAGGTCGATGTAGGCGTCGAGCATGGCATCGCTGAACACGCCGCCGCGGGTCAGGAACTCGCGGTCCTTGTTCAGGGCGTCCAGCGCTTCTTCCAGCGACGAGCAGACCGTCGGGATCAGCTTGTCTTCTTCCGGCGGCAGGTGGTACAGGTCTTTCGTTGCTGCTTCGCCCGGGTGGATCTTGTTCTGGATACCGTCCAGGCCGGCCATCAGCAGGGCTGCGAAGCACAGGTAGACGTTGGCCAGCGGGTCCGGGAAGCGGGTCTCGATGCGGCGGCCTTTCGGGTTCGCCACGTGCGGGATGCGGATCGATGCCGAACGGTTCTTGGCCGAGTAAGCCAGCTTGACCGGGGCTTCGTAGCCCGGCACCAGGCGCTTGTACGAGTTCGTGCCCGGGTTGGTGATGGCGTTCAGGGCCTTGGCGTGCTTGATGATGCCGCCGATGTAGAACAGGGCCGTTTCCGACAGGCCGGCATAGCCGTCGCCGGCGAACAGGTTCTTACCGTCTTTCCAGATCGACTGGTGGACGTGCATGCCCGAGCCGTTGTCGCCGTTCATCGGCTTCGGCATGAAGGTGGCGGTCTTGCCGTAGCTGTGGGCCACGTTCCAGATCACGTACTTCAGGTTCTGCGTCCAGTCGGCGCGCTCGACCAGGGTCGAGAACTTGGTGCCCAGCTCCATCTGGCCGGCGCCCGCCACTTCATGGTGGTGCACTTCGACCGGGATGCCCAGCGATTCGAGGATCAGCGAGATTTCCGAACGCATGTCCTGGAAGCTGTCGACCGGCGGGACCGGGAAGTAGCCGCCCTTGACGGTCGGACGGTGGCCGCTGTTGCCGCCTTCGAATTCCTTGTCGGTCGACCAGGAGGCTTCTTCCGAATCGATCTTGACGAAGCAGCCCGACATGTCGACTTTCCAGCGGACGGAGTCAAAAATGAAGAATTCCGGTTCCGGGCCGAAGTAGGCGGTGTCGCCGATGCCCGACGATTTCAGGTACGCTTCGGCGCGCTTGGCGATCGAGCGCGGGTCGCGGTCATAGCCCTTGCCGTCCGACGGTTCGATCACGTCGCACTGCATGAACACGGTCGTCTCTTCAAAGAACGGGTCGATGTTCGCGGTGTTCGGGTCAGGGATCAGCAGCATGTCCGATGCTTCGATGCCTTTCCAGCCGGCGATCGACGAGCCGTCGAATGCGTGGCCGGATTCAAACTTGTCTTCGTCGAAGTGCGAGATGGGAACGGTCACGTGCTGTTCCTTGCCGCGGGTATCGGCGAAACGCAAATCAACGAACTTGACTTCGTTGTCCTTCAGCATCTGCATTACATCTGCGGCGGTCCTTGCCATTCCAGTATCTCCTAAGTCAAAAAGGGGTGTCGATGCCAACCGGGCATGCGACAGGCGCATAACCTTCTAAGCAGAAATTATGCCAGCATTTTTCCATGAGCAAATAAATAATGATTACTTTGAGGGCGCTCAATTTGCCCCTTAAAATCAATGACACCTTAAGCGTGCACGATCTTGGCGCAAGCTCGTCCATACGCACCAAACAAGTGCAATTTTTCGAGTATGCACCAAACTGATGCGCAATGCACCAAAAGTGCGAGCCCTAGCTTAGCAACGACCCGCGACGGTGCGCAACCACCCTACAAGGAATTGATGACATGACTACGACCGACGAGATCCTCGCGAACGCCAGGGCCCGCGCGCCCGGCCAGCCGTACGCGGGCGCCGTCACGCCCCAGGAAGCGTTCGAGCTCCTGCAAGCGGACCCCAGGGTGAAACTGGTCGACGTGCGCACGAATGCGGAACGCGACTGGGTCGGCCGCCCCGCGATCCCGGAAACCCAGCACGGCGCCGTGCAATGGACGCTGTACCCCGGTGGTGCGCCGAACCCCGATTTCGTGACCCAGCTGCAGAACGTGGCCACCCCGGATGACGTCGTGCTGTTCCTGTGCCGTTCCGGCGTGCGTTCGCGCCACGCCGCGCGCACCGCCACGGAACTGGGCTACCAGAATGCGTTCGACATCCTGGAAGGCTTCGAGGGCGATCGCGATCCGGAAGGCCACCGCAAGACGGTCGGCGGCTGGTGCAAGGCCGGCCTGCCCTGGATCGGCGCCTGAACTTTCGCCCGGCCTCCCGGTCGCACGTGAGAATCGCAGAGATTCGCCACGCCGCGCGCGTGCTAGCATGCGGGCTCACTGCTGACCTGGAGATGTAGCCATGACGACCCCATCCGCTGTCCCTGCCCGCCTGCGCGTGCGCCTCCTGTGCGCGGGTGTCGCGGCGCTGCTGTGCGCGTGCGGTCCCGGCGGGCCGAAGCGCGAGACGGACGACGGCGACGGCGGCGATTCCGGGCCGGGCACCGGGATCAGCGTGCTGGCCGGCGATGCCGCCACCGGCGGCACGGCGGACAAGAAAGGCACGGCGGCCCGCTTCAACACGCCGCGCGGCCTGGCCGTCGACACCAACGGCAACGTGTACGTGGCGGACGAAGGCAACCTCACGATCCGCAAGATCGCTCCGGACGGCACGGTCAGCCTGTTCGCCGGCCTGGCGGGCGCCAGCGGCACGGCCGACGGCAAGGGCAACCGCGCCCGCTTCACGCAACCCACCGCCGTCACGATCGACGGCAGCGGCGACCTGTACGTCCTGGACGGCGCGACCATCCGCAAGATCACGTCGGACGGCACCGTCACCACCGTGACCCGGCTCTCGTTCGGCAATTTCGGCATCGACCCGCAGAACATCCCGGCCGGGATCGCGGCCGACAACGACGGCAACCTGTACGTCACGTCGGGCGTCGACACGCGCCGCATCCCGATCGCGAATCCGAACCGCGCCACGACGCTCGAAACGGGCGCCGTCGCGTCCATCTACGGCACGGGCCAGCTGGTGCCGCGCGGCGTGGTCGTCGATCCCGACGGCACCGTGTACGTGGCCGACCTGTTCCGCACCCTCAGCCGTGCCACGTCCGGCGCCACCGCGCTCACGACCTTCGTCGGCGCGCGCAACCAGGCCGGCAACGCCGACGGCAATGCGTCGACCGCCCGCTTCCAGCAGCTGATCGCGCTTGCCATCGACAAGAACGGCAATCTGTACGGCGCCGATGCCATCAACAACACGGTGCGCAAGATCACGACGCCGGACGGCATCGTCGCGACGCCCGCCGGCCTGGCCGCGTCGACGACGCTGCGGACCGGCAAGCTGCCCGGCAGCTTCGCGCAGCTGCGCGGCATCGCGGTCGACGGCAGCGGCACGTTGTACGCGACGTCGGGCAACGCCATCGTGAAAATCGTGTTGCCGTAGGGTGGGCACCCCGTGCCCACGCGTGACGCATGCGGTTTGTTGGCGCCACGCGTGACGCGTGCGGTTTGTTGGCGCCACGCGTGACGTATGCGATGTGCCGCCGTTACGCGAGTGCGATCCGCACGCGCTGGCGCACGAAGTTGATGTGGCTGCGCAGGCCATATAACGCATCCGCGTACGCGAGCGGGATCGAGATGTGGTTGACGCGCTGCTCGATACCGTCGAGGCGGCGCAGCAGCTCCTCCCGTGCCTCGTCGCGGTGCTCGTCCTTCGCGTTTTCCAGCGCCTGCTCGACGGCGCGCAACTCGCCGTACCAGCGGTACACACGCGAGCGGATGCGCCACACGTACAGCGGCGGCACGATCTTCGACAGCGGAATGATCAGCGCCGCCAGCGCCACCACGACGACCCACAGCCGGTCGAACAGGTTCGCCAGCCAGAACGACAGGTAGCGCTGCAGGAACGGCGGACCGTCGCGGTAGTATTTCGCCGCCTCCCGCGCCACCGGGATCTCCGTGTAGCGCGGCGACGGGAATTGGCCCTGCTGCTGGAACCAGCCCGTCCCGCCATGAATCTCCGTGGCCGCCTTGACGAACAAATCGATCAGCGCGGGATGCAGGTCCTCGCGCGCGACCAGCGTGGCCGTGGGCGCGATCAAATGAAAATCCTGGGCCGGGATGTCGCGTCCGAGGTCGACGATTCCGCGTGGCAGCACGACGTGCGTGAGGAACGGCAGCCGGCGCGTGTACGCCTCCGCCTGGCGGAAGTTGAACAGGCGGATGCCCGGCGTCTGCAGCAGCATCTGGATCAACGGCGCTTCCGGCGCGGAGCTGAACACGAGGCCATCGATATGCCCCGCCAGCAGCTCCACGGTGGCGGGCGTGTTCTCGAGCGCGGAGAGCTTCAGCTGGCGCGGCTCCAGGCCGTTCACGGCGAGGACCTGGCGGAACAGCTTCGGCACGCCCGTCCCTTCCGGCCCGAGGTTGATGCGCAGGCCTTTCAGCTGCACGATGCTGTCCATGTCGCGCTTGCGGCCGTGCGCATCGCGCTCGCGCAGGAATAGCCAGACGGGTTCCGTGAACAGGCTGCCCAGCGACACGAGGCCGCGCCGCTCGGCCTGCGCCTCGCTCGTCGACCCGCTCTGCACGAACGCGATATCGGCCTTGCCTTCGATGAGGCGCTGCAGGTTGTCTTCCGATCCGAGCGTGCGCTGGGCATCGACCTTGATGCCGTCGCGGGCGAGGATGGTCGCGTACTTGCGGCCGAATTCCTCGTACGCGCTGTTCTCCTGCCCCGTCGCGAGGATCACGTGGCGCGGCGGCGCGGGGTCGACGACGATGTATGCGACGATGCACGCGGCCAGCACGAGCACGGCCGTCGGCGCGACCGCCACCAGCAGGTCGCGCAACGAGACGAGACTGAATTTACGCAGCGGGAGCCGCTTCATGCGGCCCGGCTCACAGCAGCACGTCTTCCACGGCGGCCGGCTTCGGACGGGCTGCGCGTTCAACCTTCGGCGGCGGTGCCTCCGGATCGTCGCGCTTGACCGCCGGCTTGTGCGGCGCCGGCTTCGACGGCGTGTCGACGTCGGCCTTGCGGACGCCGACCGCTTTCGGATGATCTTCCGCGGCCGGTTTCTTCAGCGCCGGCTTGTCGGCTGGCTTGTCGGCCGGCTTCTCGGCGGCCTTCACCGCCGGCTTGGCAACCGGTTTCGCAACCGGCTCCTCGACGGCCGGGGCCTCCACGGGCGGCGCTGCATCGGCCGGCGCGGGCTGCTCGGTATCGCGCGCGACGGCATCCGTCGGACCCGCCGGCGCCGGCGCGGCACGTTCGACGTGCAGGCCCGGGATGGTGACCGTGTCCTGGTGCTGGATCATCGGCATCAGGCTCGGCGCCAGCTTCACGAGCAGTTGCACGGGCAGCGCGCTGGTGAAGTCGTAGTGCGCGGAATCCGGGCCGTGGACGTACGCCGTCATGCTGCCGAAGAAGCGCTCGCCAATGTTGAACACGAACGTGGCCGAACGGTTCACGTAGCGCGATTCGATCAGGCGGTGGCCGGCGCCGTAGACGTCGAAGCGCTGGTCGCCGGTACCCGTCTTGCCGCCCAGCGCGATCACGCTGCCGTCGTCCTTGACGAACGCGGTCTTGGCACGCTTCGCGGTACCTTCCTGCACGACGCCGCGGATGGCGTTGACGACGGCGCGCGCCACGTCGGGGTTCAGCACCTGCTCGCCCTTCTCCGCGTTGCCGCGCTTGACGACGGTCTCGTAGGGCGTGTCCTTGGCGAAGTGCAGCGAGTCGATGCGCTGCGTGGGCTTGCGCACGCCGCCGTTGATGAGGATGCCCATCAGCTCGGCCAGCGCGATCGGACGGTCGGCCGACGCGCCCAGCGTGGTCGCGTACGACGGCACGAGGGAGTCGAACGGATAGCCCATCTTCTTCCACTGCGCGTGGATCTTGAGGAAGGCTTCCACTTCGATCAGGCCGGCGATGCGCTTGTCCTGGGCATGCTTGCGGTGCGTCTTGAACAGCCACGAATACACTTCCTGGCGTTCCTTCGTCGATGCGCCGACGACTTCGTCCCAGCCCGCTTTCGGATGCGTGCGCAGGTAGCCCACGAGCCACAGTTCGAGCGGGTGCACGGAGGCGACGTAGCCGCGGTCGGCCAGCGACATGTTCGCGACGGCGTACTGGTCGTACATCTTGGCGATGCGCTCGTCGTCGACCTCGGCGTCGGCCGGCAGGTACTTGTGGAGGAAGGTGCCGAATTCGGCCAGCGACGCGTCCGGGTAGATTGTGCGGTGCACGGCCGCGACCTTCGACGCCCGGATGCGCACGCCCTGCATCAGTGCCGTCTCGACCTCGTCCCAGTTCTTGCCGCGGTACTTGTTCCAGAAGCGGGCCAGGAAATCCTTGCCTTCGCGGTCGGCGAAGCGCGACAGATACTCCGCGCGGCGCGGATCGTCGGCGTCGGCCAGCAGTTGCGCGGACGAGCCGGGCAGCTGGAACATGTAGTAGCGCACGACGTCGCGCATCAGGCGCACGAACACGAGGTTCGTCGAGTTCTGCAGCGCCTGCTGCACGGTGAGGATGCGGCTGTCGTCCAGCTTGCTGAAGTTGCCGAAGATGTGCACGCCGCCGCCCGTGAAGAAGGCTTCGCCCGGGTTGCCCGAATACTTGCGCTCCATGGCCGCGCCCAGCATCGGCACGAGGCCGCGGTCGGCGCCGTCCGGCAAGGCCTGGAAGTAGTCGACGGCCCACTGGGTCAGGCGGTCCTTCGGATCGACCTTGACCTGGGCGAGTTCCGCTTTCGACATCGGCTCGTAGCGCTGGTGCAGCTGGTCGACGATGTCGAGGTAGGTCGTCAGGGTGCGCAGCTTCGCCGTCGAACCGAGGTCGAGCTTGGCGCCCTCGTTGATGTCGAGCGGCTGGTCGTAGTTGTCGGTCTGGACGCGCAGGTAGTTGACCTTGTCGCCCCGCTCCATCAGCGTGAAGCTGTACACGACCTTGGACGGGTCGCCGTTGCCCAGCATGCCCTTGCCCGTGAGGCCCGCTTCCGCGGCCGCTGCGTTGTCGGTCAGCTTGCGCAAGGTGGCCGTCACGGCCTTCTGCGCGTCCGAATTCAAGGTCGTCACCACCGACAGGTCGAGGCGGTCGAGGTTGTACAGGCGCGAGTCGCCCAGCAGGTTGGCGAGGTGGTTGCGCACGGCGTTGGCGGCCTTGCGCGTGACGAATGTGTTCGCGGGCGGCGGTGCGACGCCGGAACCGAGTGCCGGATGCAGCACGGTGGCGATGGCCGCGTCGCGCAGCGCGGGCGAAATGACGCCGGCCTGCGCCAGCACGCGCAGGTGCGAGTTCGTGAGGATTTCCAGGTCCTTCTCGCCGGCGCCCAGGTAGTACGCGGGGCGGCGCTGCGCGATCATCAGCGACAGCGCTTCCTTGTACACCAATGCGAATTCGGGCGTGACCTGCTTGCTCGAGAGGATGCGGTTCACTTCCGCGAAATCGCGGCCGTACCAGACCCACATGCCGTCGCCGATGCCGTTCACCTCGCCGTAGCCGAGCTTGGCCGACAGCGGCACGGTGTTCAGGTATTCGAGCACGATGCGGCGCCGGGTCGGGCCCGTGTTCTCGCCGTCCAGGTAGGAACGCAGCGTGGCCGACGCCATCTGGCGCAGCTTGTCGCCCAGCGAGGCCGTGCGGCCTTCCGGCGAGTGGCGGTATTTTTCGATCTGCGTGGCGAGCGTGCTGCCGCCGGCGACGCGGCCGCCGCTGCCCAGGCCGATCGAGTGCAAGGTCTTGTCGAACACGGCTTTCGAGAAGCGGTCCCATTCGACGGCCGGGTTACGCTTCGGATACGTCGTGTCGAGCAGTTCGCGGTTCTCGATGAACAGCAGGCTCTTCACGAGCAGCTGCGGCGTGGCGTCGAACTTGTCGTACAGGCGCTCGGGGAAGCGGGCCGAGAACAGCGGCTCGCCGCTGTAGTCGAGGATGTCGAGGCCGGCGCGCGTCTTTTCGTGGTACGTGGCGAACAGGCCCATGTCGGCCAGTTCCAGCATCTTTGGCGACATGCGCGCCTGTTCGACGACGACGTAGTCGCGCGTCTTGAGCTTGGCCAGGTAGTTCGGCAGGTTCGAGTAGCCGAGGCGCTCGTCGTACGGGCTGGCCTGCGGGAAGCGGATCGCGTCGCTCGGGCCCTTGGCCATGCGGTAGTTGAGTTTCTTCGTCAGGCCGGCGAAGAAGTGCGCTTCGAGCGCCGACGTGCGGCTTTCGTAGACAACCAGGCCGGCCGCACCCGCGACGGCGAGCAGCAGCAGGACGAGGAACGTGCGCTTGACCATGCGCCAGCGGCGCTTGGGCGGCGCCGGCGGCGGCTCGGGCGGCGTGTCCGCTCCGGCCCCGCCGGGTTCGACGGCGGGCTCGAGGCTGGAGTCGAAACTCGGCTCCTGGCGCGAGGGGATGTTGCGGACAGGGAGATCCTGCTCGGCTGCCACGGCGGGAATGCCGGCCAATGCAGGCTGGCCCGGCGCAGCCTGGCCAAGAATGCGGCGCAGCGCGCGGGAGAAGAAACGGGGCCGTCGTTGACGGCGAATACTATCCATGATGGCTCAACCGGTTTGAAACACGCCTGCAAATCCCGTCAACCTGCTCGCCATCCTGCTGCTGGTCGGTTCGAGTGATCCAGGTCGTAAAAGTTCACAAAGCTACGGCGACCTCACTCCGGATCGCCCCTGCTCACAGACATCATTCCACCACATCAATGTGACATGCAGGAACCGCTCACGCAGTTTTTTGACGTCGTCCTGACATTTTCGCAAAAAAACAACGACTCAGTTCGAACTGCTGTCCACCACCCGCAACGGTTGCACTTCCGCACCCATTCTTTCCAGTTCCACGCACATGTCGGTCCAGGCCGCTTCGACCTGGCCGGGGTCGCCTTTTACCCCCAATTCGATATGGCGCCGCGTGTGCGCATCGCCCACGCTGGGCAGGCTGAACACGCGCACTTCGGGGTAACGCGCTTCCAGCGCTTCCATCAGCGGCGTGAGCGCCGCCTCCGCCGCCTCGACCACCAGCAACGACTTTTCGAGCCGCGCCTCGCGGTGGAATTGGTCCGCATACAGCGTATCGAGCACCCACGCGATCATCGGCCACGCCATCACGGGAAAACCGGGCACGAAGTGGTGCTGCGCCACCGTGAAGCCGGGGATGCGGTTGTACGGATTCGGGATCAGGCTCGCGCCCGCGGGGAATTCCGCCATCCTGAGGCGTTGCAGGTTCTCCGGCGCTTCCAGGTCGGCGTCCGGACCCGCGGTCTCGCGGATGCGCTCCTCGATCAGCGCGCGTCCTTGCGGATGCAGTGCGAGCGGCACACCCAGCGCCGCCGCCGCGCACTGGCGCGTGTGATCGTCCGGCGTGGCGCCGATGCCGCCGCAGGAAAACACGATGTCGGCACTCGCAAACGTGCGCCGCAGCAGGGCCGTGATGCGCTCCGGTTCGTCGCCGACGATCTCGGCCCACGCCAGGCGCAAGCCGCGCTCGCGCAGGAGTTCGATCACCTTGGGCAGGTGCTGGTCGCGGCGTTTCCCGGACAGGATCTCGTCGCCGATGATGATGAGGCCGAATGACATGCAGTCCTCCATGCGTCCAGTGTGCCACAGTGCGCCGGAGCCTGCCGCGCCGTGGCCGCGTACCGTGTGTGACATTTGCGGACAAACTCGTGACAAAGGCCCCCAAGACGCTACACGGCTCCCCTCCTAGAATCGGCGCGCCGGCCGCGGGCTGCGCGGCGCCGAACAGGATGAACGATGATTCCATCAGGACGACATGTCGCCGGCGCGTGCGCGCTGGCCCTTTTGCTTGCCGGTTGCGGCGGCCCGGACGATCCGGCCGCATCGCCGCCGGTCGCCACCCAGCCGACGACCCCCGTCGCCCAACCCGCGCGCGCCGACGTGCTGGCGACAGCGGCCGGCGGCATCGACAGCATCGCCTTCGGTGGCGACAGCGCCTGGCTGTCGCTGTCGAATACCGCGACCACCGACACGGCCGTCGTCCATGCCAGCCTGCCGCTGCGGGCGGATTCCGCGTGGACCGGCGTCGCGCTGGGCGAATGCGGCCTCGCGCGGGAAGACGGCGGCACCTGGCCCCTGCGCGCACCATCGTTGCGCATGCTGGGATCCGATCTGTGGCTGTTCCAGCCCTGGTACGACAAGGGCCCGGACGCGCGCCCCGAACACGCGCTGTGCGCGTTGAGTGCCGACCGGACCACCTTCGTGCCGCGCGACGCCGGCCTGAAAGCGTGCGTGGGCAGCACGTGCACGACGTTGTCGATGGACGAGCTGAAACAGGTGAACGACCGCCTGTACACGAATGCCGGCGGCGGCCAGAACGTGCTCGCGTCGAACGACGGCGGCGCCCATTGGCGCGTGCTGACCGGCTTCTTCGACCAGGACATCTGCACCCATCCCGCGTTCGAGATCGTCGGCGACCGCCTGCTCGTCGGCGGCGAATGCCCGCTGGATTTCGCGTTCCTGCGCGCCTACCAACTGGCTGCGGATGGCGTCAGCCTCGCATCGCGCGACGCTCTCCCCGTCGCCTTGCCGGAACTGGAAAACCGCAACGTGCAATTCATCCAGGCGACAGGCGCCCAGCGCGTGTTCGCCGGCGTCGAGGGCGGCCTGCTGCGCAGCGAGGATGGCGGAAAGTCGTTCAAGTTCGTGATCCGGCATCCGCTCAGCGGCGGCGCGAACTACCCGTACATCCGGCATCTGCTGGCCCTCGCGGGCAAGCCGGACACGCTCGTCGCGGGCGGCTTCGACAAGGCGACGCAGAAGCCGTACCTGGCCTGGTCGAAGGATGGCGGCACGACGTGGACGGACCTGTCGCCCCTGCTGCCCGGCTATGCGCGCAACCTGGACGATGCGTCGGTGGCGGAAGTGACGGCCATCGCCCAGGATCCGCAGGGACGCGTGCTCGTCACCGTCAACGAGTCGAAAGGCGCGCAGGGCCGCCTCGTGCTCGTCACGCTGGGCACGCCTTGACGCGCTTTACACGTCCTTGGACACCTGGCCGGCCCGGAGGTCGGCCAGCGCCTGCAGGCAGAAATACTGGAACCACAGGCCCGTGAAAATGAAGATCACGAGGTAGAGCCAGATCGACAGCACGGCCAGGAACGGGAACAGCACGACGGAGAACAGCGCGCCGCCGATCCACGCGACGCCCGGCAACGCGCCCAGCAGGCCCGACACGGTGCCGATCAGTAGCAGAGAGCGCTTGTGCGCGTGCATGATCGTGCGACGTTCCTCCGGGCTGGCGTGGATGGCCAGCGCGTCGTACCCCATCACGCGCGCCGTCAGCCAGCCCCACAGCACGGCCTGCACGACGATGGCGACGGGCGCCAGCGCGTACAACGGCAGCGTGACGAGCCACAGCAGCGCGAACACGACGATGCCCGACAGGTTGACGCCGAGGCTGCCCATGAAGCTGCCGCCCTCCTTGCGCTCGAGCGTCGGGAACTGCACGCGGCTGACGTGGCGCGCGATGGCCGGCATCGCGCCCACGCCGATGAACAGCAGCGACGTGATGATCATCAGCGGCAGCAGCACGAGCATCGCCACGAGCGGGATCACGAGCGTTTTCAGGAAACCGAGGCCGAGGGTGGCAAGGATGCTGCCGCTCGTCTCGAACAGGCCGTAGTCGGCGAAGACCGCGTGCAGCCAGTCCAGCAGCGGCTGCATGCCGGCGTACAGCAGGCCGCCCCACAACGCCAGCGACAGCAGCAGCGGCACGATGGACAACAGCAGCATGCGCCCCGAGAACTGGGAGCGCAGCGCGCGGCCGTAGGCAATGGCGACGGGGCGCATCATGCCGCGTTGCGCCGGTTGCCGGCTTCGACGAGGCGCACGAGGCCGAGCCACTGCTGGCGCCAGAAACCGCGGCCGTAGTCGCGCGCGGGACGTACACTCCCATCAGGATTGGTGCGCGCGAACTGGTCGCGCACGCCCGTGCCGTGCCAGCCGGGCGCGAAGTTGGCGGTGCCGAACAGCTGGTCCCAGACGGGCAGCAGTACGCCGAAATTGCAGCCGCCCAGCTCGCGCCCCTGCGATTCGTGGCCGATGCCGACGGCGTGGTGCGTGCGGTGGAAGCGCGGCGACACGAGCAGGCGCTCGCCCAGGCGGCCGAAGTGGATGCGCACGTTCGCGTGCTGCAGGCTTTGCAGCGCGCGCGAGACGGAGACGAGCAGCACGTACTGGCTCGGCGCCACGCCGATCGCCAGCGCGATGACGGCCATGTAGACGTCGCGCAGCAGATCGTCCAGCAGGTGGTTGCGGTCGTCGCTCCACAAATTCATGTTCTGCTGGCTGTGGTGCAGGCTGTGCAGGGCCCACCACCAGCGGAACTTGTGCTGGCCGCGGTGGAACCAGTAATCGAAGAAGTCCAGCACGACGAGGTACATGAGGAAGCTGGCGAGCGGGTGGAACCCCGTCATCAGGTTCTCCAGGTTGAACGGGCGGACGCCTTCCATGCGCAGCGCCGCGGCGATGCCGTCCATGACCGGGTCGAGCGTGAAGAACACGGCCATGCCGAAGAAGCCGAGGCGGTGGATCAGCGTGTAGATGAAATCGTCGATGCGCGCGCGGCGGTCCGTCATCTTCTGCGCCGGGATGACCGCCTCCAGCGGCCGCAGCACGAGGTACAGGGCGGCCACTTCGCACAGGCCGGCGAGGAACCATTCGATGCCTTCGAAGGCGTCTTCGATGTATTCGCCGAGGCCCATGGCGAACATTGCGGGTTCGACCGCGTTCTCGAACAGCCATCCCTGCAGGAAGGCGAAACCATCGAGGAAATGCTGGCTCATGTCGTTAGCTGAATCATATTTTTATCGGTAGTCCGGATGCGCTCTCAGTGTAGCGAAACAGAAGCCTTTGCGCTCGAGACCGGAGATCAACGGTTCGAGGTTCGCGGGCATCCACGGGTCCTTGCGCGACCAGATGCCCATGTGGGCCATGAAGATGTCGCCATCCTTCAGGTTGTCCAGTGCGCGCTTCAGCAGCACCGCGTTGGGGAATTTGTCGCTGGACGTCTCGTCGCCCGAGAAGCCGGCCGGCGCCCAGCCCGCGTGTTGATAACCGCATGCCTTCGCGGCCGCGAGGATGTTGGGCGAGCTGTGGCCGCCCGGCGTACGGAAGATCGGGTCCAGGCGGCGGCCCGTCAGCTGTTCGAAGCGCGCGTCGACGCGGCGCAGTTCGGCGCAGTACTGCTGCTGCGTCCAGGTGAGCTTCCGACCCGCATGCGCGCCGAACTGCGGCTTGACGACGATGCGGCCATCCGCCTCGTCGCGCTGGAAATACACGTGGTCGAACGTGTGGCTGCCGAACGCGTGGCCTTCCGCCACGCGGGCCTTCCAGTAGTCCGCCCACGAAGGATCGAGCGACCAGTCGCCGCGCACCGTCTTCTCGTTGGCGAGGAAGAACGTCGCCTTGATGTGGTGGCGGCGCAGCGTGTCGGCGATCAGCTCGGCCTGCGACTGGCTCCCCGTGTCGAACGTCAGGTAGACGGTGCCCTTGCATGCGGGCGCGTCACCCGCGTGCGCGCTGGAACTGGCCGCCAGCAGTGCGGCGGCGGCGAGACGCAGCATCACATCCGCGGCGCCGCGTTGGCGAAGAACACGCCGTGCGGCGAGCGGCCTACGGGGATCATCTTGATGACCTTGCGGCTGGCCACGTCGATCACGGCGACTTTCTTGATCCAGCGGAGCGTCACCCACAAGGTCTTGCCGTCGTTCGTCAGTTCCATGCAGTCCGGGCCGCCCGGCACGGGGATCATGCCGACGTTTTCCAGGGTGACCTGGTCGATGATGTTGATCGAGTTCTGCACGCGGTTCGACACGAACACGTGGCGGCGGTCGCCGAGGGCGCGGAAGTTGTGGGCGCCGTTGCCCGTCTTGATGCGCTTGACGGTCTTCTGCGCGCGCCAGTCGATCACCTCGACGTAGTCGCTGCCCATGATCCCGACGAGCAGGTACTTGTCGTCCGGCGTCATCGAGATGCCGGCCGGGAGCTTGCCGACCGGGAGGGTCCATTTGACGGTCTGCGTCTTCAGGTCGATGGCGCTGACCTGGTCGCTGCCCTGCTGCGTCACGAACGCGGTCGTGCTGGCCGCGTCGAACGCGATGTGGCTGGGCATGCGCGCGAGCGGAAGCCGTTTGCTGAGCAACAGGTTGCCGCCTTCGTATTTGTAGACGTCGACGCGGTCCAGGCGCAGCGACGCCGACACGAACCATTTCTGGTCCGGCGAGAAGCCGATCTGGTACGGGTCGAGCACGTCCGCCAGCCGGCGCTGCACCTTGCCCGAGATGGGGTCGAGGAAGATCAGTTCGTTGCCGACGGAGCTGGCGACGATGACTGACTTGTTGTCCGGCGTGGCCATCAGGTGATGGGGCTCCTTGCCGACCGCGAACGTGCCGTTGTCGGCGCCCGTCTTCTGGTCGAGCAGCTGGACGGTGGCGTCGCGCGAATTGAGTACGACCACGACGTTCGCGTGGGCAGCCTGGATGGCCGAAAACAACACGAAACCAGGGATGAGAGACTTGCAGAAGCGACGCGGCATGGAACCAGACGGACTCAGTGGAAGGAAGCTTTATTCTACGGGGAAACTTGAACGCTCCGAAGCGCAGAACGATGGAATCGCACGCAAGCGGCGCGCCGCCGCAACACAGTGGACAGACCGTTAATAGCGCATTGACAGGTCATGGACTACAATCGGCCTTTCACTCTGAATAACAAGGAACACCCATGTCCATCACCACCACGAATTCCGGCCTGCAATACGAAGACACCGTCGTCGGCAGCGGCGCCGAAGCGAAGGCCGGCAACTACGTGACCGTGCACTACACCGGCTGGCTGCAGAACGACGACGGCAGCACCGGCGTCAAGTTCGACTCCAGCAAGGACCGCAACGACCCGTTCCAGTTTCCGCTGGGCGCCGGCCACGTGATCCGCGGCTGGGACGAAGGCGTGCAGGGCATGAAGGTGGGCGGTGCGCGCCGCCTGATCATCCCGGCGAGCCTGGGCTACGGCGCGCGCGGCGCCGGCGGCGTGATTCCGCCGAATGCCACGCTGATCTTCGACGTGGAACTGCTGGACGTTTAATTTTCGCCGACGCATTGGTGGGCTCCCCGAGCCCACGATGCCAACCGAGCAATTATTCTAAAATCCGGTCAAATCGGGCGTAATTCCGAACATGATGGGCTAAGATGCCCGCACATCGTCAAAGGAGTTACCATGAGTTTGCAAGAACAGTTCGCCCAGGCCCAGATCGATTCGAAGAACCTGCCCGAGCGTCCGGACAACATGACCCTGCTGAAGATCTACGCATTGTTCAAGCAGGGGTCGAGCGGCGACGTCACGGGCGAGCGTCCCGGCTTCACCGACATGGTCGGCCGCGCCAAGTACGACGCGTGGGCCGCGCTGAAAGGCACGTCGCAGGACGACGCGATGCAGCAGTACGTCGACCTGATCGAAGACCTGAAGTAATCAAGCGTTAAACGTCTTGCGCATGCTTTCCGCCACCTTCTGTTCGATGGCGGACGCGAAAGCACTCATCAAAAACCCCAGCTTGATGCGCAACGCGGCCTGGCGCTCGCCCAGCGTGAGCGCCCCCTCCACGCCGCTGCGGGCGAAACGCAGCACGTCCCCTTCCCATTTGCACGTCAGGCCATATTCGCGGGCCAGCTTGTCCGCCACCTTTTGCGCGGCGGCGCGCGCGTCGGTCTGGCTCAGGCTGTGCGGCTGGGTGATGCTGATGTCCGGCATTCGATTTCCTTACTGATTCAAAGCAAACAGCCCGCCATGATGCCAGTTGATGGGCGCAAAGGCCAGCGCTTGCCTAGAGAATAATCAATTGATGAGTCTCAAAACCCAACTTGGGCAAGGGGCGACCATTCCTCGTGTCATCAAGGAGGATTCCCATGGATTCGACGCCCACCCAGCCCCCCGTCGGTTTCGTGCCGACGCCCACCGCCTCGTATCGCCAGCACCGCAAGGCCGCGCAACTGCTCGACCAGCCGGGCCGGCCACGGCCGCAATCCGGCCCCGGCAGCGCGTCGGCACTTGAGGGCAGCCAGCCCGGTGACGTGCCCCTGCCCTACGCGTCCGGCGCACGCGTGCTGATGTGGAAGCAGGATCCATCGGTGGACGAGATCGGCACGCGCAAGGTCTTCCTGCCCGGCGTCGTACTGGCCGGTCCGCGCGACGCGCGCATCGTGCTGGCCTCCAGCGATGCCGGCATCCCGCCGGTCGAGCCGAACGCCTTCGGCGACTTCGTGACGATGCCCGATACGCCGCAGTTCGACGCCGTCCACACGTTCGCCGTCGTGCGCCAGACCCTGACGATGTACCAGCGCGCGCTGTCGACGGCCGGCAGCGCGATGCCCCTGCCCTGGCAATGGAACAGCAGCGTGGACACGGCGCCGCTGCAGGTCTGGCCATACGGCCTGCCGAACGTGATGAATGCCTATTACAGCCGCGCGCAGGCGTGCCTGAAGTTCGGCGACTTCGTGCCCGCCGGAGAGACCGCGCGCGTGTACACGTGCCGCTCGTTCGACATCGTCTCGCACGAAACGGGCCACGCCGTGCTGGACGGCCTCAAGCCGCAATGGCTGCTGGCCGACAATCCGCCGCAGACGGGCGGCCTGCACGAATCGTTCGGCGACCTGACGGCGATCTTCCTCGCGCTGTCCCAGCTCGACCAGTGCGAGGCCGTCATCGCCCAGACCAAGGCGCACCTGCACGACAAGACCTTCCTGGCCGACATCGCCGAGCAGTTCGGCCTCGCCCTGGGCAGCACGACCGGGCTGCGCAATGCCGACAACGACCTCACCCTGTCCGAAGCCGGGACCGAAGTGCACGCGATCTCGCAGGTGTTCACGGGCGCCGTCTACGACATCCTGGCCGACGTGTTCGCCCTCGAGCGCGATCCCGCGCTGGAAGATTGCGCCAGCGTCCTGCACCGCGTGGCCGGATGGCTGCGCGGACTCGTGCTGCGCGCGCTGATGGCCGCCCCGGACACGGCCGCCACGTTCGCCGACGTGGCCAACGAGATGCTGCGCCTGGCCTTCGAGGACGGCAAACCGCAGGCCGTCGTCAACGCGATCCGCGACCGGTTCGCCCAGCGCGAGGTGTTCGCCGTGCCGGCCGGGATCACGGGCGACCACCCGGCCGGCCTGCGCCTGGCGCCGCTCGTGACCGACGCGCCCGGCGCGCGCCAGGACCGGCGCGCCTGCTGCGGCACGATGAACCTGGCCGAATACTACGATGTCGAACGCGTACTGCAGGCGGAGGCGGACGCCCTCGCGCGCTGGTGCGCGGCGCACGGCCGGTCCGGTCCGGCCGGCGCGCCGCCGGCGGCCGTGGCGCTGACCACGGTCACGGTGACGGACGATTCCGGCGCGGCCGTCGCGACGACGGCGGTAGTGGACCTGGGGGCTACGGACAGGCTTCGATGAGCCCTGGAAGCGGCCCGGCGAGCGGACTCCGAATACATTTGCTTATGTGTATTGTGTATAAGCCTGATTTGTCGTAGAAGCAGAATTGCCCTAAAATACAGTGCTTTGCCGCGTCCGGCGAACGCTTTTCGAACAATACACGCCGCCGCTTCCACTCATTGATAGGACTGTTATGACCCACGTTGTCACCGAATCGTGCATCCGTTGTCGCTATACCGATTGCGTGGATGTATGCCCGGTAGATTGTTTCCGGGAAGGCCCGAATTTCCTCGCCATTGACCCGGACGAGTGCATCGACTGCGCCGTGTGCGTGGCGGAGTGCCCGGTCAACGCGATCTACGCGGAAGAAGACGTGCCGTCGGACCAGCAGCAATTCATCAAGCTCAACGTCGAACTGGCACGCAACTGGCCGTCCATCACCAAGACCAAGCCGGCCCTGCCGGACGCGGAAGAGTGGAAGGACGTCAAGAGCAAGCTGGACCAACTGGTCCGCTAATCGTTCTTGAACGCCGGCCCGCCGGAGCGCCGGCCGTGGCCGGCGTCCTTTGCCGGTCCCTGCAGGTGTGCGCCATTCGTGGCACACTATCCGCCCTCGCCTACCTACCGTACATAATTTTCAGGAAATCAGCATGACTACGACCCCCGAAGTGGGCACCATCGCTCCCAACAGCTCCTTTGCCGGCGCCATCGAAGCCGATGCCGTGATCATCGGCGCGGGCCCGGTCGGCCTGTTCCAGGTGTTCGAGCTGGGCCTGCTGGAGATCAAGGCCCACGTGATCGATTCGCTGCCGGCCGTCGGCGGCCAGTGCGTGGAGCTGTATCCGGACAAGCCGATCTACGACATCCCGGCCGTGCCCGTCTGCACCGGCCAGGAACTGACCGACAACCTGCTCAAGCAGATCGAGCCGTTCGAGCCGACCTTCCACCTGGGCCAGGAAGTCACCACCGTCCAGCGCCGTGAAGACCACCGCTTCAACGTCGAAACGTCGACCGGTACCCGTTTCATCACCAAGACCATCTTCATCGCTGCCGGCGTCGGTTCGTTCCAGGCGCGCACGATCAAGGTCGACGGCATCGAGAAGTTCGAGAACAGCCAGCTGTTCTACCGCGTCAAGGATCCGAGCCTGTTCGAAGGCAAGAACCTCGTCATCTGCGGCGGCGGCGACTCCGCGCTGGACTGGGCCCTGAACTTCGTTGGCAAGGCCGAATCCGTCGTGCTGGTGCACCGTCGCGAAGACTTCCGCGCCGCCCCGGCTTCCGTCGCCAAGATGAAGCAGCTGTGCGAAGACTACGAAATGCAACTGATCACCGGCCAGGTCACCGGCTTCGATGAGAAGGATGGCCAGCTGTCCGAAGTCAAGGTGACCGGCGCCGACGGCGTGACCCGCCGCGTGCCGCTGGACATGCTGATGGTGTTCTTCGGCCTGTCGCCGAAGCTGGGCCCGATCGCCGAATGGGGCCTGGACATCGAACGCCGCCAGCTGAAGGTCATGGACACCGAGAAGTTCGAGACCAACGTGCCGGGCATCTTCGCCGTGGGCGACATCAACACCTACCCTGGCAAGAAGAAGCTGATCCTGTCGGGCTTCCACGAAGCCGCGCTGGCCGCCTTCGGCGCCGCGCCGTACATCTTCCCGGACAAGAAGATCCACATGCAGTACACGACGACGTCGCCGAAGCTGCACAAGATCCTCGGCGTCGAAACGCCTGTGTTCGATTGACCGTTCCGTAACTCAGTCACGACGAAAATGCCCCGCCTGTGCGGGGCATTTTTCTTATGTAGTGCACTTAACGAA
The DNA here is from genome assembly GCF_047302885.1 of Massilia sp. CT11-137. Lineage (NCBI taxonomy): Bacteria > Pseudomonadati > Pseudomonadota > Betaproteobacteria > Burkholderiales > Oxalobacteraceae > Massilia > Massilia sp. CT11-137. The sequence continues at coordinate 1,089,497 of NZ_JBKYMP010000002.1, read as the reverse complement.
CCGGGTGCTGACAAGTGTGATACATATTGTGCAACGCAGTAATAAACAGATTGTGACTCAGGCTCGTTGTTGCCCCACGCCAAGCCGAATGAGCCTATAATTCACCGCACACGTAGCGCAAACGATTGCAATTGCGCACAGAGTCATGAAGGAAAAATTATGCTTTATCAACTGCACGAGATGCAACGCTCCTTCCTGAACCCGCTGATGCAGTGGGCCGATGCCTCTGCCAAACTGTTTTCGAATCCAGTCTCACCGTTCGCGCACACCCCGTTTTCGCAGCGTATCGCTGCCGGCTACGAGCTGATGTACCGCCTCGGCAAGGACTATGAGAAACCTGCTTTCGGCCTGACCTCGACCATCATCAACGGGCAGACGGTCGGCATCGTGGAACGCCCCGTGGTCAGCAAGCCGTTCTGCAAGCTGCTGCACTTCAAGAAAGACATGAGCGACGCGGACTTTGCCGCGCTCAAGCAGCCGACGGTGCTCGTCGTGGCCCCGCTGTCGGGCCACCATGCGACCCTGCTGCGCGACACGGTCCGCGCCCTGCTGCCGGACCAGGACGTCTTCATTACCGACTGGGTCGACGCGCGCATGGTGCCGCTGTCGGACGGTCCGTTCCACCTGGACGACTATATCTATTACGTGCAGGACTTCATCCGCCACCTGGGCCCGGACGTGCACGTGATCTCCGTGTGCCAGCCGACCGTGCCGGTGCTCGCCGCGATCTCGCTGATGGCGACGAACAAGGATGCCAGGCTGCCGAAGTCGATGGTCATGATGGGCGGTCCGATCGACCCGCGCAAGTCGCCGACGGCCGTCAACGACCTGGCAGTCGAGAAGCCATATTCGTGGTTCGAGAACACGGTGATCTATGCCGTGCCGGGCAATTACCCGGGCTTCGGCCGCAAAGTCTATCCGGGCTTCCTGCAGCACGCCGGCTTCATCGCGATGAACCCGGGCCGCCACGCCCAGAGCCACCGCGAGTTCTACCAGCACCTGGTGCGCGGCGACGACGATTCGGCGGAAGCGCACCGCAAGTTCTACGACGAGTACAACGCCGTCCTCGACATGCCGGCCGAGTATTACCTGGAAACGATTAAAACGGTATTCCAGGAAACCCGCCTGCCGAAAGGCACGTGGGAAGTGGGCGGCCAGCTCGTGCGTCCGCAAGACATCGAGAGCGTGGCGCTGTTCACCATCGAAGGCGAGCTGGACGACATCTCCGGCGCCGGCCAGACCCATGCCGCGCACGACCTGTGCACCGGCATCCCGGCCAAGAAGCAGCAGCAGTTCACGGCGCCGAAGTGCGGCCACTACGGCATCTTCTCGGGCCGCCGCTGGCGCGAGATCATTTGCCCGATGATCGGTGAATTTATCCGCAAGAACGCCTGAGCGTTGCGAATGTCCCTTTGAAAATGCCGCGGCCTGGACCGCGGCATTTTTCGTTAACGCGTGCCCGTTTCGATCATCCAGTGCAGGCCGTAGCGGTCGATGACGGCACCGAACGCATCCGCCCACGCCGTGGCGCGCAACGGGACGCGGACGTCGCCGCCCTCGCCCAGCGCCTGCAGGATGCGCACCGCCTCGTCCGCGCTGTCCACGTGCAGGTTCATCGAGAAGCCAGAGAACGCGGGCGCCTGGCCGGGGTGGTGGCCTTCCGAGAAATAGATGGTCGACTCGCCGAAGCGCAGGCCGGCCCGGATGATCTTGCCGGGACTGCCTGGCGCGAGGAACCGTGGTTGTGCATCGGGAATCGCCGTCAACTGAAACAGCACGTCGGCGTGCAGGACGTCACGATAAAAAGAAAGGGCTTCGGCGCACAGGCCGGGAAAATAGATCGTTGGAATCGCTTGCATAAAGGTCGCTGGTTCGGTGAAGTGAATGGTCCAGGAATGCGTGGTACACGATGTCCTCCTTTCTTTTGTTGTTGGCGCGTCAAGAATAACAGAAGGCCGTCCCCGCGCGAACGGGAACGGCCTGGCGTTTCACCTGCCGGGGCCGCCTTGAAGGCAGCCCGCGGCGTCAGTGATTGATGATCAGGTCTGCGATGACGCCGGTGGCAATGGCCGCCAGCACATAATCGCCGCCTGTCTGCACCCAGTGATAACCCCGCGGCGGAGGCCGCAAATGGTGGTCGCGCCAGTTGTCCACGACGTATTGGTGATTCCGGTAGCGGGACGGCAGGCGCCCGCCGCGGCGGATATCGTGGTTGGGCCCGGCACCATCCCAACGGCGCGCCCCGCCGGAACCTTCGTCGCCGTAGCGGCCGCCGCCGCGGGCCTGATAGCCGTCGCGACGATCGTCATTGCGGCGGTCGTAGCGGTCGTCACCGCGCCGGTCGCTCCGGTTGTCGATGCGGCGGTCGCCACGATCATTGTCGCGCTGGCTATAGCGGCTATCGTCACGGTCACCGTGGTAGCGGTCCTGGGCAAAGCTCGATGCGCCGGCAGCACTCAGCAGCGCCGCCAGCAACGTGGACATCGCGAGGTGCTTCTTGTTCATAAGACCCTCCATGTAATTCGTTGCCTGGACTCCAGTAGACCACCAGACTCATCTTGCACTCCGTACGTTGCATCACGAAAGTATGCAGATTGAATTACCTAGGTGCATTTCGACTGCATTGGGCTTTTAGCGGATAATGACGGTCTATCCAGTTTCGAAGTAGCACCGCCGTGACCAAGACGCTCGCCGACCAGATCGAAGACCTGCTGCCGCAGACCCAGTGCACCAAGTGCGGCTATCCCGCCTGCCGTCCGTACGCGGAAGCGATCGCGCGCGGCGAGGCCGAGATCAACCAGTGCCCGCCCGGCGGCATGGAAGGCGTCGCGCGGCTGGCAAGGGTCACCGGCCGGCCCGTCATCCCGATCAACCCGGCCAATGGCGTCGAGCGGCCGCGCCCCGTCGCGTTCATCGACGAAAGCCTGTGCGTCGGCTGCACCTTGTGCATCCAGGCCTGTCCCGTCGACGCGATCCTCGGCGCCGCCAAGCAGATGCACACCATCATCCCGAGCCTGTGCACGGGCTGCGATTTGTGCGTGGCGCCCTGTCCCGTCGACTGCATCGCGATGATCCCGCGCACGGACGACCCCGCGAGCGAGCCGACCGGCTGGGCCGCGTGGTCGCAGGAACAGGCCGACGCCGCCCGCGCCCGCCACGATTTCCGCACCGAGCGCCTGCGCCGCGAGAAGGAAGAAAACGACGCGCGCCTGGCCGCCAAGGCGCTGGAAAAGATGCGTGCCGTGACGGCGGAAACGACGAATACGGCGGAGGAGCTGGCGGAAAAGGAACGCAAGCGCGCGATCATCGCCGCCGCCATCGAGCGCGCGAAACAGAAAGCCGCCTCCGACAAGAAAGACTGACGCATCGATGAATCCCGCCAAACGCCTCGAGATCTTCACGCGCTTTCGCAACGCCAATCCGCATCCCACCACCGAACTCGAATACACGACGCCGTTCGAACTCCTAATCGCCGTGCTGCTGTCCGCGCAGTCGACGGACGTCGGCGTCAACAAGGCCACCCGCAGGCTGTATCCGGTCGCGAACACGCCGCAGGCGATCCTCGACCTGGGCCTGGACGAGCTCAAGACGTATATCTCGACGATCGGCCTGTACAACAACAAGGCGAAGAACGTCATCGCCACGTGCGAAATCCTCGTGAACCAGTACGGCGGCGAGGTGCCGCGCTCGCGCGAGGCACTGGAAGCCCTGCCCGGCGTGGGCCGCAAGACGGCGAACGTCGTGCTGAACACCGCGTTCGGCGAACCGACGATGGCCGTCGACACGCACATCTTCCGCGTCGCGAACCGCACGAAGATCGCACCGGGCAAGAACGTCGACGAAGTCGAGATGAAGCTGCTGAAGTTCGTGCCGAAGGACTTCCTGCACGACGCCCACCACTGGCTGATCCTGCACGGCCGCTACACGTGCGTGGCGCGCACGCCCAAGTGCTGGAACTGCATCATCAACGACCTGTGCGAGTACAAGGACAAGACGCCGGCGCCGAAGGACGCGTAACGGCCATCCGGGTCAGATGACCCGGCGCGGCGCCGCCGTCGACGGGTCGCCGCTGTTCGGCGTGCCCGTCGGCTCGATCAGCAGGATGTGCGCCTCTCCCTGGGCGCGCGGCCGGTGGCGCATGCCCCTGGGGACGACGAACATCTGGCCGGGATCGAGCGTCACCGTCGAACCATCCTCGAGGTCGATCTCGACGCGCCCGTCGAGCACCAGGAAAAAGTCGTCGGTGTCGTCGTGGACATGCCAGTGGTATTCGCCGCGCAGCTTCGCGACCATCACGTCGTGGCCGTTGAACAGGGCCACCGTGCGGGGCTGAAAGGCTTCCGTAAACGTCGCCAGCTTGGCGGCCAGGTCGATTGCAGTGTGCATCATGCCTCCCGATGAAAAACCCATTGTGGGCCCCCCCCCCGCACCTTCACCGCCGCCTACCACATGCCGCCGCACGTGTACCTCAACGCCGTGCGGGTCGCGCAGGCGCAGGCCCTGATCCGCCGCGGCACGCCGCTCGCCGCCATCGCGCTGGAATGCGGCTTCGCCGACCAGAGCCACCTGACGCGGCGCTTCAAGGGCAGCGTGGGCGTGACGCCGTCGGCCTGGCAAAAGATGCAGCGCGGCGCCGCATTCACTTCGTGAGGACCAGCGAAAAGAAGATCCGCGTCGGCCCGTTCGACAGCTTGAAGAACAGCTTGTTGCGGCCCTTCCGGAAGTGCACGACGCGCTTGCCTTCGTTCAGGTTGTAGTCGCGCACAAAGGTATTCCGCGTCTCGTAGACCTGGCCGAAGAACGAGTCCTTGTTGGCGTTTCCTCCTTCCCAGACCAGCCGGTCGTTGAGCCACAGCTGCACATCGTCGTCCGCGCCGACCCAGATCGTCAGGTCCTGTTCCGCGTCGAGCATCAACTCCGTATAGCCGTAGTACACGGCGTCTTCCGCGTGCACGGGCGGCTCCAGGGGATAGCGCGCCATGTCGACGTAGTCCCATTTGACGAGGCGCCCGCCCTTGCCCCGATAGGCGGCATCCAGCACGACGCCCTGCTCGGGCGGATGATGGTAATTGGCGAACAGCCCTGCGCCGTGCCGTCCGTCGAATGGACCGATCAGGTACCAGCGGTTGACCCAGACGCGGTTCGCGTACGTGCCGCCCGCGCCGATCATCCGGCCCGTACCCTTGACCATGGTGGCCGCGTCGACGGTGGGCATGTGCGCGACGCCGCCGCCGAACATGGTGCCCGCGCCCCCGAGGTAAGCCTTCGTCATTCGATCCGGCAGGTCGGGATTCGTGAACGCGGCGATCCGGTCCAGCATCTGACGGCCCACGCCGCCGGCGCTTCCGTTCCCGAGGCCTTGTCCGCTCTGGCCATTGCCCTGGCCGTCACCCTTGCCTTCGCCGTCGCCCTTGCCATTGCCCTTGCCATTGCCCTTGCCATTGCCTTTGCCCGCGCCGCGCTGCGCCGCACCCGCCGCGTCGGCCGCGACCTGCACGCCGTTCTGCTGCTGCTCCAGCTGGTGGCGGCGCTCTTCCAGCGCGACGCGTGCCTTCGCTTCGAGCTGCTCGATCTGCGCCGCCGCTTCGGCGGGCGTCCGCGGTTCGGCGGCAGGCGGCGCCTCAGCCCTGGCCTTCTCCGCGACCTGTTCCAACGCCTTTTCCTTCGGGATGTCGAGCAGCTTTGCGAGTTGCTCGGCCTTGGTGTCGCGCTCGATCTCGTCGATCTTGCGCGCCAGGTCCTTCGCCTGCTTCAGCAATTCGTCCGGCGCCTTCGGCTGCGCGCTGAACTGCACCTCGTCTTCCTTGTTCCCGGCAGGCTGCTTGCCCGCGCTTTGTGCGAGCAGGGACTGGATCCGCGCCATGTCGTGCACGCGCTTTTCGAGGCGGGCCTGCGCCGTCAGCCGTGCGCCCGATTCGACCTGGCGCTGCTGGCGCTCGCGCTGGGCGATCTCGATGCGCTGGGTGCCGAAGTGATACAGCGCGACGAGCGGCACCGCATGCAGCACGAGCGACAGGAAAATGAACGGATGCCGCCGTAGGGGGCCGAAGGTCGGGGCGAGCCTCGGAGTATCGTCGGCGAACATCGTCAGCGCGTGTGCATCGACACGTGGGTGAGCCCCTCGAACTGGCACAGTTCGAGCACGTGCACGATGTCCTGGTAGCGCGTGGACTGGTCGCCGTCGATGCGGACCGGCCGCGCCGGATCGCGCGCCGCTTCGCGCTTGAGCAGGTCGTGCAGGGCTTGCGTCGACACCTCCTTGCGGTCGATATACAGGCCGCCTCCGGCATCGACGCCGATGACCAGCGGCGCCGGCGCCGCCTTCGCGCGATCGAGGCTGACCTGCGACGTCGGCAGCACGATGGGCATGTCCTTCTCCGGCTTTTCGCCGTCGGGGTGCCGGAACGACGTCGCGACCATGAAGTACATCAGCAGGAAGAAGATGCAGTCGATCAGCGCGATCAGGCCGATCTCGGGCTGTTCGTCGTCGCCGAGATCAATGCGCATGGACGACCTCCAGCGTGCGCGCCGGCATGCCGTCCAGCACGCGGTTCAGCTGGCGCTCCAGCGCGATGCCGATGCCGACCATGCGGTTGCGGAAGACGTGGTGCATGGCCAGCGACGGCAGCGCCACCGACAGGCCGGCCGCCGTGTTGACGAGCGCCTTGGAGATGCCGCCCGCCAGCAGGGTCGGATCGCCCATGCCGTTGAACGCGATGACGTGGAAGGATTCGATCATGCCGATGACGGTGCCCAGCAGGCCGACGATCGGCGCGACCGTCGCGACGACGTTCAGCGCGTACGCCTTTTGCTGCTGCAGGCGCAGTTCGACGCCCGCCATCTCCGCCACGCGCGCCGCCAGCTTTTCGGCCGGCAGGTGGCGCTGTTCGACCATCCAGCCGAGGATGCGCGCGAGGCTGCTGTCGCCGTCGGCCACCCGTTCGCGCAACTGGTCGAAGCGTCCCGTGCGCCACAACGTCTCCGCCTCCGCGGCCAGCTCCGGCGGCGCCACTTTCGCCAGGCGGAAGTTGGCGAGCCGCTCGAACGTCACGGCCAGCGCCAGCACGGACAACGCGCCGATCGCAACGATGCCCATGCCGCCATGCAGCAGCTCGGAAGCGATGTTCAGGCCCTGCGCATGGGCCGGGAAGGCAGTCGACAGCAGGCCATACAGGCCGAGGTGGCGCAATCGGGACATCGTCTTCCTTTCAATGGAAACAACTGATTTACGCGCCAATTTAGCACAGATGATTCTTTGTTTGGTAACTAAATTACACTTTAATAGCAATGAAAATTACCATTTTGTGGAAGTCCACTATTCCATACGCATGAAATTAGTTATTAGCAAATTTTCAGTATGATGAATGGTATTTTCACGACGAGGCAACCATGTTTTCCCATGTCTTCATCGGCGTCGGCGATTTCGACCGGGCGCTCGCGTTTTACCAACCGCTGCTGGCGGCGCTGGGGCTGGAGGCGCGCTTCTGCGACCGATCGCGCCCGTGGGCCGGCTGGCAGCAAGCGGGCCGGGCGCGCCCGCTGTTCCTCATCGGCGCGCCGTACGACGGCCAGCCGCACGCACCCGGCAATGGCCAGATGACGGCCCTGCTCGCGCCCGACCGCGCGGCCGTCGATGCGGCTTACGAGATCGCGCTGGCGCACGGCGGCCGCGGCGACGGCGCGCCGGGCCTGCGCCCCGACTACCACGAGCACTATTATGGGGCCTACGTGCGCGACCCCGACGGCAACAAGCTGTGCGTGGTGTGCCACGATCCCGCTTGAAAGGAAGATCACATGATGCTTCGCGCTTGCACCGCCTGCGCGATCGGCGGCGTATACCTGCTGTGGATGGTCCGGTAGGGTGGGCGGCCCTCCGCCCACGCGTAACGCCAACAAACCGCTGACGTCACGCGTGGGCACGGGGTGCCCACCCTGCGCGCCGGCCCGGAGAGAATCAGATCAGGACCAGATTGTCGCGGTGCACCAGCTCGGGCGCCTCGACGTAGCCGAGGATGCCCTCGATCTCGCCGGACGAGTGACGCATGATGCGTTTGACTTCGCCGCTCGTGTAGTTGGTGAGGCCGCGCGCGATCTCGGTGCCCGCTTCGTCCACGCAGCCCACGAGGGCGCCGCGGCCGAATTCGCCGCGCACGGCCGTCACGCCGATCGGCAGCAGCGACTTCCCTTCCTTCACGAGCTTCTGCACCGCGCCCGCGTCCAGCACGAGCTGGCCGGCCGTGTGCAGGTGGTCGATCATCCACTGGCGGCGCGCGGTCAGGCGCGCGGTCGGTGCCGTCAGCTGCGTGCCGATCGCGTCGCCGTGCGCGAGGCGCGTCAGGACGTTGTCTTCGCGGCCCCACGCGATCACCGTGTGCGCGCCGGAACGGGCGGCGCGCTTGGCGGCCAGCACCTTCGTCAGCATGCCGCCGCGGCCGATGCTGCTGCCGGCGCCGCCGGCCATCGCTTCCAGCGACGTGTCGCCCGCCTGCGCTTCTTCGATCAAACGCGCGGACGGATCCTTGCGCGGGTCGGCCGAGTACAGGCCCTTCTGGTCGGTCAGGATCACGAGGGCATCCGCCTCGATCAGGTTGGCGACGAGCGCGCCCAGCGTGTCGTTGTCGCCGAACTTGATCTCGTCCGTGACGACGGTGTCGTTCTCGTTGATGATCGGGACGACGCCCAGCCCCAGCAGGGTAGTCAGCGTGGAGCGCGCGTTCAGGTAGCGTTCGCGGTCCGCGAGGTCGGCGTGCGTGAGCAGCACCTGCGCCGTCTTCACGCCGTGGCTGCGGAAGCTCGTCTCGTAGATCTGCGCGAGGCCCATCTGGCCGCACGCGGCGCAGGCCTGCAGTTCGTGGATGTCGGTCGGGCGCGACGTGAAGCCCAGGCGCAGCATGCCTTCGGCGATGGCGCCCGAGGACACGAGGACGACTTCCTTGCCGAGCGAACGGAGGGACGAGATCTGCGCGGCCCAGCGCGCGATGGCTTCGTGATCGAGGCCGCGGCCTTCGTTGGTGACGAGAGAAGAGCCGACCTTGACGATGATGCGGCTGGAAGACTGGATAACGGAGTTCATGGCGACGGTCGGATTGACAGGAAGCGTCCTTGCGGGCGCAGGCCGATCAGCGCCAGGCCGACCGCCAGCTCGATCCCGCTGACGACGAACAATAAGCCCTGGGGCAGGCCGATCGCGAAGGCCGCGACGAGACGGCCGACCGGCTGCGCCAGGATGAACAATGCTGCGAGGTCGCCGAGGATGGGCTGGTCGCCCTGCCTGGCCGCCAGCAGAGCCAGCCCCGCGGTGGCGAGGCGCACTCCGACGTAGAGGGCGAAGAACTGGCTGTAACCGTTCACGCCCACGGGGAACAGTCCCATCGCATCCGCCACGCGGTCCGGATCCAGCAGGGCCGCGAGCGCGGCCAGCGAATGCGCGGACGCCGCGACCGACAGCAGCTGGCCGCGCAGGCGCGCGCGCCAGGTGCTGCTTGCGGTCGGGGCGAAGGTGACTGCCAACGACTTAATCTTCGAGGATCTTGAAGCGCGGATCGTCCGGATCGATCGACGAGATGCCGCGCGCTTCCTCGGTCATCTGCGTCTCTTCCGAGCGCTGCGCGCTGTGGCGCGTCTCTTCGAGATACTTGTAGATCGCGTGCACGAGGTCTTCGCAGCCTTCGCGGTTCAGCGCCGAGATCTCGAACACGGGGCCCTTGAACCCCATGCGCTTGACAAAGTCCTTGACGACCTTCTTGCGCTCATCTTCCGGCACGACGTCCAGCTTGTTCAGTACGAGCCAGCGCGGCTTGTTGAGCAGTTCCTCGTCGTACTTCTCGAGTTCCTTCACGAGCGCCTTGGCTTCCTTGACCGGATCGGTCTTGCCGTCCATCGGGGCGAGGTCGACGATGTGCAGCAGCAGGCCCGTGCGGCTCAGGTGGCGCAGGAACTGGTGACCGAGGCCGGCGCCTTCCGCCGCGCCTTCGATCAGGCCCGGGATGTCGGCGATGACGAAGCTCTTCGCATGCGACACGCGCACGACGCCGAGGTTCGGATGCAGCGTGGTGAACGGATAGTCCGCGATCTTCGGGCGCGCGTTCGACACGGCCGTGATGAACGTCGATTTACCCGCGTTCGGCATGCCGAGCAGGCCCACGTCGGCCAGCACCTTCAGTTCGAGGCGCAGTTCGCGGCGCTCGCCGTCCTTGCCGTCCGTCTTCTGGCGCGGCGCGCGGTTGGTCGACGTCTTGAAGTGGATGTTGCCCCAGCCGCCCTCGCCGCCCTTGGCCAGCAGCTCGGTCTGTTCGTGCTCCGTCAGGTCGGCGATGATCTCGCCGGTGACGTCGTCGATGATCAGCGTGCCGACCGGCATGCGCAGGTAGACGTCCTCGGCGCCCTTGCCGTAGCAATCGGAACCGCGGCCCGGCTCGCCGTTGCGCGCCGTGTGGACCTTGGAAAAGCGGAAGTCGACCAGCGTGTTGACGTTGCGGTCGGCGACCGCCCAGATCGAGCCGCCGCGGCCGCCGTCGCCGCCGTCCGGACCGCCGAACGGGCGGAATTTCTCGCGTCGGAACGAGGCGCAGCCGTTGCCGCCGTCGCCGGCGATGACTTCGATGCGTGCTTCGTCGATAAACTTCATGATGAGACCACCAAAACGAAAGGCTGTGTCACTGTTAAAAGCGGACCAGGCGTCCATGATAGACGAACGGCCGCGGAACGTTCCGCACTTAACGGTGACAACGCCGAAAATTAAAAAGGCCCTACCGGAGGGCAGAGCCTATCGATTGCAAGGCTTGACGCCTTACCGGGCGGGGCACGCCTTTACTCGGCCTGCCCCGCTGCGCCGCAATTAAGCAGCAACTGCTTCAGCAGCCACGACGGTCACGAACTGCTTCGAACCGACGCCTTGCTTGACGAACTTGACCGTGCCATCGACCAGGGCGAACAGGGTGTGATCCTTGCCCAGGCCAACGTTGGTGCCCGGACGAACCTGGGTACCACGCTGACGCACGATGATGCCGCCGGCGTTGATCGCCTGGCCGCCGTAGACTTTCACGCCGAGGCGTTTGCTTTCTGAGTCACGGCCGTTTCGCGTAGTGCCGCCGCCTTTTTTGTGTGCCATTTCAAATGCTCCTTGATTAGCTGAAGAAGGTACGCGCGGCGATTAGCCGTTGATCGCAACCACTTGGATTTCGGTGTAGTTCTGGCGGTGGCCCTGACGCTTCTGGTAGTGCTTACGACGACGCATCTTGAAGATACGCACTTTGTCGTGACGACCATGCGAAACAACAGTCACGCGAACCGAAGCACCTTCCACCAGCGGAGCACCAAACTTGATGCTCTCGCCCTCGCCGACGGCGAGAACCTGATCGATAGTGAGTTCGGAACCAATGTCTGCCGGTATCTGTTCTACTTTGAGTTTTTCGCCAGCGACAACTTTGTATTGCTTGCCACCGGTTTTTATGACCGCGTACATGATTTGAAACCTCATTGATTGTTAAGAAATATTCCCCTCGTCTTGGCGAGGTAAACAGCCGGGGATTCGGGGAACAGAGGATTATACATGGAATGGTGCGCAGCGTCAAAACGGTTGTGGTGGCGCGGCAGTCCCTCTGGCGCCACTGGGAAAAAGGGCGCCTTTTCCTTGCATGTCGTATAATCGCGACTCAACAAAACCTATCCGCATCCAACGTCAGCAGGTCCGCCTTGTCCGCCGCCACCCAAACCGCACAACAGAACCCCATCACCCGCACGATCGCAGCAGACATGGAGGCCGTCAACACGGTGATCCGCGCGCGGTTGCAGTCCGAAGTCGCGCTGGTGAACCAGATCGCCGAGTACATCATCAGTGCCGGCGGCAAGCGGATCCGCCCCGTGCTGGTGCTGCTGCTGGCGAACGCCTACGGCTACAAGGGTGCCAGCCACCATGAGCTGGCGGCCGTCGTGGAATTCATCCACACCGCCACCCTGCTGCACGACGACGTCGTCGACGAATCCTCGATGCGCCGCGGCCGCCAGACCGCGAACGCCATGTTCGGCAACGCCGCGTCGGTGCTGGTCGGCGACTACCTGTACTCGCGCTCGTTCGAGATGATGACGGGCCTGGACAACATGCGCGTCATGGAGATCCTGTCGCGCGCCACCACCGTCATCGCGGAAGGCGAAGTGCTGCAGCTGCTGAACATGCACGATCCGGACGTCACGCAGGAAAGCTATCTGCGCGTGATCCGTTCGAAGACGGCGAAACTGTTCGAAGCGGCCGCGCAACTGGGCGCCCTCGTCGCCGGCGCGAACGACGCGCAGATCGAAGCGGCCGGCGAATACGGCCGCTCGCTGGGCACCGCGTTCCAGCTGATCGACGACGTGCTCGACTACGCGGGCGACGCCGCGGAAATCGGCAAGAACGTGGGCGACGACCTGCGCGAAGGCAAGCCCACGTTGCCGCTGATCTACGTGATGGAAAACGGCACGGCCGAGCAGCGCGAACTGATCCGCACCTGCATCGAACAAGGCGACGAAACGCATTTCGACGCGGTGCTGGCGGCCGTCACGAGCAGCGGCGCGCTGGACTTCACGCGCCGCGAAGCGGAGACCGCGGCACGCCGCGCCGCCGCCGCGATCGCCGACCTGCCGCCGAGCGAATACAAGGACAGCCTCCTGCAGTTATGCTCCTTCGCTGTTGACAGGAACCACTGAGGCAACTATAGTAATGCCTTCCCGAGATTTCGGTGACGAAGTCTCAAACAGTCGGGGTGTAGCTTAGCCCGGTAGAGCGCTACGTTCGGGACGTAGAGGCCGGAGGTTCGAATCCTCTCACCCCGACCATCTGTTTTTCTCCCTCAGCAGTACCCATACCAGTCGGGGTGTAGCTTAGCCCGGTAGAGCGCTACGTTCGGGACGTAGAGGCCGGAGGTTCGAATCCTCTCACCCCGACCACAGAATTCATACAAGACAGCGGCTGATGGCCGCTGTTTTCGTTTCTACCCCCTGCTCCCGCATGTGCCGGCTGAGCGCCGCCCCGCGCCGCGCCAGCAAGGCCGTCAACAGTTCCGGATAGCGCGGATCGACGGCTGCCTGGACCGACGGCCGCAACGCCAGCGCCGCGCGCCATGCCTGCACCTTGATCAGCCCCGCCAGCATGCCGAAGTCGCCTGCTACCTCATTGTTTTTATTGGGAAATTTATCTTTCCTTAAGCAACCGATCGCTACATATTATTGGCCAATGCGATTGAAGTGTGACTTCCACACACAGTGTGGGCCCTGCCTGCGCAGCCGCAAAAGCCACGCCGATCCGCGCCCTAACATGAAGCCACGTCACGCCTGATGAACTTGGACAATGTCTAGTGGAATTTTTAGCTTGGAAAAAGCCAGCATGCAGGGGCGCTTCGTCGCGTTCATGCATGTAGCACGCTGGACCAGCGTCCTGGTGGCACTGATGTACCACGTCCGTTTCCTGCTGTTCGTGGACTACGAACACGTCCAGGCGAAAACGTGGCTGTCCGACGTCTTTTATTTCCTCACGGGGCTCGGCCATGAATCCTTTGCCGTCTTCCTCGTCCTCGACGGCATCCTGACGGGACGCGCGCTACGGGCCCACGGGCCGCCCGCCCCTGCAACGCCGGGCCGGCACGCCATCGCGCTGTACCGGATTCTCCTGCCCGGCCTGGCCCTCGGCGCCTTGTTCGATGCCGCGGGCGCGCGGTTCTTCAACGGATCGGACCTGTACACGGCCTATCCCGCCTTCAGCACGCTCTCGCTCGGCTATGCCGCGCTGTTAGGGAATCTGTTCATGCTGCAGCCCTTCGTCGTGCCCACGTTCGGCAGCAACGGCATGCTGTACCTGCTGTCGTTCCTGTTCTGGTCGCTCATCCTGCTGGACGTCTTCCTGCGCGCCACGCGCGCCGGCCGGGTCGTGCTGCTGGCGGCCGTGGTGGTGCTGGCGCCGCCCCTGTTCCTGATCTGGTCGGCCATCTGGCTGACCGGCGTCGCGGTGGCGCACATGGGTGCGCTGCACAGCGCCAGGCCGTCGCTGCCCGTCGCCATCGTCGGCTTTCTCGCCGCGCTGCTGCTGTCCCGCTTCCTCGGCGCCGGCGTACACGGGCCGCCGGCGTCCGGCGCCTGGCTCGCCGACTGTAAGTTCCTGCTCGTGGGCTGGGGCTTCGCCGCCATCGCCTGGGCCCTGTACCCGCCCGGCGCGCAGCCTCGCACAGCGCCCCACGACCCGGCCGCCGCGTTCACCTTCTTCTTCCACTTTCCCGTCATGATGCTGGTCGTCGGGATCGCGACGACACTGCCCGGCCAGGCCCTGATGCAGCAGCCGGCCCCGGCACGCTACGGCGCGTTCGTCGCCGTCGTCGCCGCCTGCGTGGGCACGACGGTGCTCGTCGCGCGGGCGGCGCGGCCCGCAAAAGCACGGCGCCAGGCCGCGTTGCCGTGGCCTGGCGCCGGTCATTCCTGATGTCTGTTATGGCGCCGACGCGGCCCGCATCCGCACCGCCAGCGCGGCCAGGCTCGATGCGACGGCAAGCATCACGATGCCGTTCCAGCCCCACGCAGCCAGCGCCTGGGCACCGAGCGCGCCGCCCGCTGCCATGCCGACGAACATCGTGGTCATGAAGATCGCGTTCAGGCGGCTGCGGGCTTCCGGTGCGATGCCGTAGACGATGGTCTGGTGGGCGATCATCGTCGCCTGCACACCCAGGTCGAAGCCGACGGTCGCCAGGGCCAGCAGCACCAGCTGCCCCGCCGCCGGCAGGTGCGGCATGGCGAACATGAGCGCGAACGAGGCGACGCTCAGCCCGGCGCCGACGCGGGTCACGAATTGCGGACCGCGGCGGTCGGCCAGGCGGCCGGCGAACGGGGCGGCCAGCGCGCCGACGGCACCGGCCAGGCCGAACGAACCGGCGGCGGCCGAACCCAGGTGGAACGGGGCACCGTGCAGCATCACGGCCAGCGTGGACCAGAAGGCCGAGAAGCCGATCGACAGCAGGCCCTGGGCCATGGCGGCAAGGCGCAGCGCGCGGTGTTCTTTCCACAGCGCGAACAACGAGCCCAACAGGACCGGATACGGACTCGTGCTCGTCGGCTTGAAGCTCGGCAGGCCACGGGCGAGGATCGCGGTCGTGAAGGCCGCGACGACCGCCGCGCCGCCGAACACGGCGCGCCAGCCGAGCGCTTCCGCCACGAGGCCACCCACGACGCGCGACAGCAGGATACCCAGCAGCAGCCCGGTCATGACGGTGCCGACGATGCGGCCGCGATGCGCGGCCGGGGCCAAGGTGGCGGCGGCCGGGACGATGTCCTGGGCGACGGTGGCCAGCAGGCCGACGGCAAGGCTGGCGCCCAGCAGCACGGTCAGGCTCGGCGCGGCGGCGATGGCCAGCAGCGCCATGGCCAGCAGCAGCGATTTCACGACGATGATCGTGCGGCGGTCGAAACGGTCGCCCAGCGGCGCGAGGAACAGCAGGCCGAGCGCGTAGCCGAGTTGCGTCAAGGTCGGGATCCAGCCGACGGCCCGGTTGCTGGCGTGCAGGTCGGTCGCCAGCACGCCCAGCGTGGGCTGGCTGTAGTACAGGGCGGCGACGGACAGGCCCGTGCTTGCGGCCAGCAGGAAGATCAGAGGCGAGGTCAGCGTCGTGCGGATCGGTATGACAG
This sequence comes from Massilia sp. CT11-137, assembly GCF_047302885.1. Classification (NCBI taxonomy): domain Bacteria; kingdom Pseudomonadati; phylum Pseudomonadota; class Betaproteobacteria; order Burkholderiales; family Oxalobacteraceae; genus Massilia; species Massilia sp. CT11-137. Next base: position 1,073,855 of record NZ_JBKYMP010000002.1, on the reverse strand, counting down.
TCGCCGTCGTGTGTGCGATGCTCATGTTGGACTCCATGGTGGGTGTGTTGTTGCAGTGCATTATGGAGAACCGAAACACGGCCGTGTAGCACCGGCGAGCGTCGAACTGTTATACTTCACGCGTATGAGTACAGACTTTTCGACGATCAATCCATCTGCCGACCGTATGATGCTGGTCGAAACCTTCGTCCGCATCGTGGATGCCGGCAGCCTGTCCGCCGCCGCACGCGCACTCGCGACGACGCAGCCTACGATCAGCCGGCGTTTGAAGTCACTGGAAAAATCGCTGGGCGTGCGCCTGCTGCAGCGGTCCACGCACGCGATGAAGCTGACGGACGACGGCATGCGCTGCTACGCGCGTGCAAAAGAGCTCATCGCGGGGTGGCAGGAATTCGAGAGCGAGATCCGCGGCGCCGTGGACGAGCCGGTCGGCATGCTGCGCGTCGTCGCGCCGCACGCGTTCGGCCAGCAGCAGCTGGTGGCGCCGCTGGCCGAATACCTGGCGCGTTATCCGCGCATGACCGTGGACTGGGTCCTGCACGACCGCACGCCGGACTTCATCGGCGAAGGCATCGATTGCGCGATCCGCGTGGGCGAGGTGCCCGATCCGTCCATGGTGGCGATACGGCTGGGCGACGTGCCGCGCATCGTCATCGCGACGCCCGGCCTGTTCGAGGGGCGCGCCCTGCCCCTCCATCCGGAAGAACTGGGGACGCTGCCCTGGATCGCGGTCAGCCATTATTACCGCGACGAGGTCACGCTGACCCATGCGCAGACGGAAGAAACGGTACGAATCCCCGTCAAGCCGCGCATCTACACGGACAACCTGTACGCGATGCGAAGTGCCGTCGTGCTGGGTGTGGGGGCGGCGCTCGGTTCGCGCTGGGCGCTGCGCGAGGAACTCGACGCGGGCCGGCTCGTGCAGCTCGTGCCGGAATGGCATGCGTCGCCGCTGCCGATCTGGCTGATCTATCCGCCGGCGCGCTTCTATCCGGCGCGGCTGCGGCGGTTCATCGACATCATGCGGGTGGCGGTGCCGCGGGCGTATGGGGTGGTGGCACCGCCGGGCCGTTAGATCCAAAACCGTCGTTCCCGCGCAGGCGGGAACCCAATATGCACGCGTTATCGTAATGCAAGCAGAACTTGGGTCCCCGCCTTCGCGGGGACGACGAAGCTATGCTTCCGCGACCTGCGCCTCCGCCAGCAGCGAGCGGATCTCCGGAATGCACGACCCGCAATTGCCACCCGCCTTCGTGCATGCCGTGACGGCCGCCGCATCGCACAGATTGTTCTGCCGGATCGCGATCTCGATCGTCTTGCGGCCCACGCCGAAGCACGAGCACACGGTCGGTCCGGGATCGATGCCCGGCTCTTTCGCCCGGCCGGCAAGAAGGCTGAGGCGGTCGGCCGGCTCCAGTTGCTCCTTGTCGAACATGCTGGCGAGCCACGTGCGGGCCGGCAGGTCGGCGCGCTGTGCCACGAACAGGCACGCTTCGATGCGGCCGTCGACGAGGTGCACGGCGCGGTACATGCCGCCGTTCTTGTCCTCCACCTCGATCCAGTCCGCGTCGTCGTCATGCACGTCCAGCAGCTTGCGCGCCCAGTCGTGCGCGGCGGCGAACGGCTTGCGGCCCGCCAGTTCGTAGCGGACGAAATCCTTGCCCTGCACGCGCGTCCAGTTGGACGCCTCGCGCAGCGGCAGCTCCGTGCGCGACAGGATGAAGCCGAACCACGTGACGCCGAACGGTTCGATGCGCACGGGCGTGTGCTTGAATTCCGGCTCGCCCGACACGGGGTCGACGGCGGGGTTGACGACGGTGCCCACGCGCGCGTCCGACGCCGTCTGGCCGCTCCAGTGGATCGGCATGAACACGCTGCCGCGCGCGATGCCCCCGCCGTGCTGCACGCGCGCCACGACGGCGCCCCAGTCGCTCGTCACGCGCGCCAATTCGCCCGCCTTCACGCCGCACAGCAGCGCATCCTGCGGGTGCATGTCGATGTACGGTTCCGGGATGTGCTCGGCCAGTTTCTGCGAGCGGCCCGTGCGCGTCATCGTGTGCCACTGGTCGCGCACGCGGCCCGTGTTCAGCACGAGCGGATATTCACCGCCCGGCAGGTGCGCCGGCGCGCGCGGCACCGTCGGCACGAAGCGCGCGCGGCCGTCGGCATGCGCGAAGCGGCCGTCGCCGAACAGGCGTGCGGTCCGTTCTTCCGGCGTACGCACCGGCCACTGCACGGGGTCGAGCGCATCGTAGTCGGCGCGCGTCATGCCCGCGAGGCCTTTGACGTCGAACAGGCGGCGGCGCTGGCCGTCGGTACCGTTCTTCCATCCGGACAGGCGCGCGTGCTCGTCGAAGATCTCGTGCGGCGACGTGAAATCGAAGCCTCCGAAACCCATGCGGCGCGCGACGTCGCACATGATGTCCCAGTCGGCGCGCGCACTGCCCGGCGCGGACAGGAACGCGCGCTGGCGCGAGATGCAGCGCTCGGAATTGGTGACGGTGCCGTCCTTTTCGCCCCAGCCGAGGGCCGGCAGCAGCACGTGGGCCGCGTCGTTCGTGTCGGTGCCGAGCACGATGTCGCTGGCCACGACCAGCTCGCATTTCTGGAGTGCGCGCCGGGCCTGGTCGGCATCGGGCAGGCTCACGAGCGGATTCGTCGCCATGATCCACACGGCCTTCACTTTGCCGTCCTCGATGGCGCGGAACAGGTCGACGGCCTTCAGGCCCGGCTTCGCCGCCACGTGCGGCGAGCCCCAGAATTCCTGCAGCGCGGCGCGCTGCGCGGCATCGTCGAGGTCCATGTGTGCGGCCAGCATGTTCGCGAGCCCGCCCACTTCGCGTCCACCCATGGCATTCGGTTGACCGGTCAGCGAGAACGGCCCCATGCCAGGGCGGCCGATGCGGCCCGTGATCAGGTGGCAGTTGATGATCGCGTTGACCTTGTCGGCGCCGCTTGTGGACTGGTTCACGCCCATCGTGAACGCCGTCACGACCTTCTCCGTGTTCGCGAACAGGTCGTAGAAGCGCTCCAGGTCGCGCGGGTCGAGGCGGCAGGCTTTTGCCACTTCTGCCAGCGTGCCCGCCTTGCCGGCCGCGTCCAGCGCGTCCGCGACGCCCGTCGTGCGGGCTTCGATGAAGCTGTCGTCCGCGGCGTGCTGCGCGAGATGGCCCAGCAGGCCGTCGAACAGCCACACGTCCGTGCCCGGCTTGACCGGCAGGTGCAGGTCGGCGATGTCGCACGTGGCCGTGCGGCGCGGGTCGACGACGACGACCTTCAGTTCCGGACGGTCCTGCTTCGCGCGCGCGATGCGCTGGTACAGCGTCGGGTGGCACCACGCGGCGTTCGAGCCGACGAGCACGATCAGGTCGGCCTGCTCGAAGTCTTCGTAGCAGCCCGGCACGATGTCTTCGCCGAACGCGCGCTTGTGGCCGGCCACGGCCGACGACATGCACAGGCGCGAATTGGTGTCGATGTTCGCACTGCCGACATAGCCCTTCATGAACTTGTTGGCGACGTAGTAGTCCTCGGTCAGCAACTGGCCGGAGACGTACAGCGCGACGGACTCCGGACCATGTTCCGCGATGATGCGGGAAAAACCGGAGGCCACCTTGTCCAGCGCCTCGTCCCACGACGCTTCGCGCAGGCCGCCGTCTTCACGCAGCATGGGCGCGAGCAGGCGGCCGCGGTTGCCGAGCGTCTCGCCCAGCGCCGAACCTTTTACGCACAGGCGGCCCTGGCTGGCCGGGTGCGCCGCGTCGCCCGCGATCGCGAGCGTGCCGTCCTGCCCGATTTGGGCACTGACACCGCAGCCGACGCCGCAATACGGGCAAGTCGTCTTGATGGTGGTGGAAGAAATAGGAAAATGCGCGGCCAACTTCATGTGCAACTCCTCGTCAGGCCGCTCGGCCGAACAGCAACTGGTCGCGGATGGACGAGATGTCCGTCCGCTGTTGAATCAGGTCGAAGTACCAGGGACCGTCCGCGACGTCCCCGTACAACACGGCGCCCGTCAGGCGGTTGCCCGCGACGACGAGACGTTTATAGATGCCGCCGCGGCGGTCGCGCAGCACGAGGTCTTCGCTGCCTTCGCCGCCGACGATGTCGCCGGCCGAGTACAGGTCCACGCCCGTCACCTTCAGCTTCGTCGCGGTCGCCTGCTGCACGTAGCGGCGGTGGCCCGAGCCTGCGAGGTGGGCGGCGGCGACGCGTGCCTGGTCCCAGATCGGCGCGACGAGGCCGAACGTGGCGCGGCGGTGCTGCACGCATTCGCCCACGGCGTACACGCGCGGATCGTAGGTCTGCAGCGTGTCGTCGACGACGATCGCGCGCTCGCAGTGCAGGCCGGCGGCCTTCGCCAGCTCGACGTTCGGGCGCACGCCGGCGGCCATCACGACGAGGTCGGCGTCGACGGTTTCACCGCCTTCGAAGCGCACGGAACGCACGCGGTCCTCGCCCTCGATGGCGACGGTCTGGCGGTTCAGCAGGATGCGCAGGCCGCGCTGCTCCAGGCTGGCGCGCAGCAGTTCGGCGGCGGGCGGGTCGAGCTGCTGGTTCATCAGGCTGCCCGTCACGTGCACGACGGCGACTTCCATCCCCTGGCGCAGCAGGCCGTTCGCGGCTTCGAGGCCGAGCAGGCCGCCGCCGATGACGACGGCCTTCCCGCCCGCGCGTGCGGCTTCCAGCATCGTGTCGACGTCGCTGATGTCGCGGAAGCCGATCACGCCCGGCAGCTGGTGGCCCGGCACCGGCACGATGAACGGCTTCGAGCCGGTCGCGATCAGCAGGCGGTCGTACGGTACGGCGAGGCCGGACGCGGCGTGCACGACGCGCTTCTTGCGGTCGATGCGCACGACCGGGTCGCCCGCGTGCAGCGTGATGCCGTTGGCGTCATACCATTCACGCGTGTTGAGCATGATGTCGTCGACGGTCTTCTCGCCGGCGAGCACGGGCGACAGCAGGATGCGGTTGTAATTCCCGTGCGGCTCCGCGCCGAACACGGTGATGCGGTACATGTCGGGCGCGAGCTTCAGCAGCTCCTCGACCGTGCGCATGCCCGCCATGCCGTTGCCGATGACGACCAGGCGCGGATGGGTCTTCATTTACGCACCCACCCAGACCTTGCCGTCTTCGACGCGCACCGGGTAGCTCGACACCGAGTGGTGCGGCACTTCCAGGCATTCGCCGGTCTGCAGGTCGAAGTGCTGCTTGTAGATCGGCGACGCGACGACGATGCGCTCGCCGATGCTGCCGACCAGGCCGCGCGACAGCACGGCGGCGTCCGAGTTCGGATCGTAGTTATCGATGGCGAACACGCGCGGCTCCTCGGCGCCTACGCGGAACACGGCCACCTGGCGGCCGTTCAGCAGGGCGGCGACGCCGGTGTCCGGGACGATCTGGTCGAGCGAGCAGACGGCATTCCATTGGTTCAGCTCATTTTTTACTTGCGGGTCACGGGGCATGTTGTTCTCCTGTTCCAGTCGTTAAATCAAGCTGCTGCAATCGGGATGACGCGGCGGCGTTCTTCCGGCGTGGCCGGGCGGATCTGGCCGCGCTCCGCCATGAACACGACGTTGTCGTCCGTGCCCTCGGTGTTGACGAAGCTGCGGAAGCGCTGGCGCACGGCCGGGTCTTCGACGGCGTTCTTCCACTCGTCGGCGTAGGTGTCGACCACGCGCTGCATGTCGGCTTCCAGTTCGGCGGCGATGCCCAGCTTGTCGTCGACGACGACCTGCTTCAGGTAATCCAGGCCGCCTTCCAGGTTCTCGCGCCACGTGCTGGTGCGCTGCAGGCGGTCCGCCGTGCGCACGTAGAACATCAGGAAGCGGTCGACCAGCTTCACGACCGTCGCTTCATCCAGGTCCGACGCGATCAGTTCCGCGTGGCGGGGCTTCATGCCGCCGTTGCCGCACACGTACAGGTTCCAGCCCTTCTCGGTGGCGATCAGGCCCACGTCCTTGCCCTGCGCCTCGGCGCATTCGCGGGTGCAGCCGGAGACGCCGAACTTGATCTTGTGCGGCGCGCGCAGGCCCTTGTAGCGGTTTTCCAGCGCGATGGCGAAGCCGACGGAATCGCCCACGCCGTAGCGGCACCACGTCGAGCCCACGCACGATTTCACGGTACGCAGCGACTTGCCGTAGGCGTGACCGGATTCGAAGCCGGCCGCGATCAGCTCTTCCCAGATCGCCGGCAGCTGGTCCACGCGGGCGCCGAACAGGTCGACGCGCTGGCCGCCCGTGATCTTGGTGTACAGGCCGTATTTCTTGGCGACCGCGCCCACGGCGATCAGGCCGTCCGGGGTGACTTCGCCGCCCGGCATGCGCGGCACGACGGAATACGTGCCGTCCTTCTGGATGTTGCCGAGGAAGTAGTCGTTCGAATCCTGCAGGCTCGCGTGCTGCGGCTTCAGCACGAAGTCGTTCCACGTCGACGCGAGGATGTTCGCGGCGACCGGCTTGCAGATGTCGCAGCCCAGGCCCTTGCCGTGCTTGTGCAGCAGTTCGCCGAAGCTCTTGATGCCGCCCACGCGGATCAGGTGGTGCAGTTCCTGGCGCGAGTACGGGAAGTGTTCGCACAGGTGGTTGTTGACGGCCATGCCGGCCTTCGCCATCTCGGACTTCATGATCTGCGTGACGAGCGGCACGCAGCCGCCGCACGACGTGCCGGCGTTCGTGCACGACTTGATCGCGCCGATGTCGCAGGCGCCCCCTAGAACCGCGTCGGCGATGACGCCCTTGGTGACGGCGTTGCACGAGCAGACCTGCGCGCTTGCCGGCAGCGCGTCGACGCCCAGCGCCGGACGCGCACCGCCCTCGAGCTGCGGCAGGATCAGGAATTCCGGCGCTTCCGGCAGCTCCATATCGTTCAGCATCATCTGCAGCAGGCTGCCGTATTCGGCCGCGTCGCCGATCAGCACGGCGCCCAGCAGCTTCTTGCCGCAGTCGGACACGACGATCTTTTTATAGACCTGCTTGCGCTCGTCCGTGAACTGGAAGCTGCGTGCGCCCGGCGTGTTGCCGTGGGCGTCGCCGATCGACGCGACGTCCACGCCCATCAGTTTCAGCTTGGTGCTCATGTCGGCGCCGGCGAACGCGGCTTCCTGGCCGATCAGCGCGCGCGCGACGATGCGGGCCATTTCGTAGCCCGGTGCGACGAGGCCGAACGTCTGGCCGCCCCACGAGGCGCATTCGCCGATGGCGTAGATGTGCGGGTCGGAGGCGAGGCACGCGTCGTCGATCGCGATGCCGCCGCGCGGGCCCAGTGCCAGGCCGGCGGCCTTGGCCAGCTCGTCGCGCGGGCGGATGCCGGCCGAGAACACGATCATGTCCGCTTCGAGGAAGCTGCCGTCCGCGAATTCCATGCGGTGCGTGGCCGACTCGCCGTCGACGATCTGCAGCGTGTTCTTTTGCGTGTGGACGTTGACGCCCAGCTCTTCGATCTTCCGGCGCAGCACGCGGCCACCCAGGTCGTCGACCTGCACGGCCATCAGGCGCGGCGCGAATTCGACGACGTGCGTGTCGAGGTTCATGTCGCGCAGCGCCTTGGCGCATTCGAGGCCCAGCAGGCCCCCGCCGACGACGACGCCGGTTTTCGAACGGGCGCCGCATTCCGTCATCTTTTCCAGGTCTTCGATGGTGCGGTAGACGAAGATGTCGTTGCGCTCCTTGCCCGGGACCGGCGGCACGAACGGGTAGGAACCCGTCGCGAACACCAGTTTGTCATACGAGAGCACTGCGCCATCGGCCAGCGTGACGGTCCGGGAGTCCCGGTCGACGGCGACGGCCTTCGCGTTCAGCTTCAGGTCGACCTGGCCCGCGTGCTGTTCGAAGAAGCCCGGTGCGACGAGCGACAGCTGGTCGGCCGTGGTGCCCGAGAAGAACGAGGACAGGTGCACGCGGTCGTAGGCCGGGCGCGGTTCCTCGCACAGCACGGTGACGTGGAAATGGGCATCCTGCTTGGCTTCCGCGAACAGGGTTTCGAGGAACTTGTGGCCTACCATGCCGTGGCCGATGACGATCAGTTTCATGTTGCGACTCCTATGCTGCAATAACGTGTTCAGGCGGCGGCGGGTGCCGGCGTTTCGGGGACGGTCAGCGTGAAGCGCACGCCGATGGCGCACAGCGCCGCGACGAGGACGGCGCCGCCGAGGATCATCAGGGTCTGGCGCACGTCGCCCGTGCCCTTCATCAGGAAGCCGGCCAGCACGGCGCCGACGTTGCCGCCCGCGCCGACGATGCCGGCCACGCCGCCCAGTGCCTTGCGGCTCACGAACGGCACCAGGGCGTAGGTCGAACCGCACGCCATGTGGGTGCACAGGCCGAAGGCGAGCATGGCGACGATGGCCAGCGTGACGCTCGTGGTCTGCGAGAACCACAGCAGGCCCAGGCCCTCGCCCAGCATCAGGACGAACAGCAGGTTCACGCGGGAATTCAGGTCGCCCCTGGCCGCGACCTTGTCCGAGATCCAGCCGCCCAGGGCACGGGCGAACAGGGCCAGCAGGCCGAAGCTGCCGGCGGCCATGCCGGCCTGTTTCAGCGACAGGCCGAAGTGGTCGACGTAATAGGTGGCGGCGACGTTGTGGATGAACAGTTCGATGCCGAAGCAGGCGCCGTAGGTAATGAACAGCAGCCAGGCGCGGTAGTTGCGGCAGGCTTCGAAGAAGCTCGCCCAGCCGCCCTTGCCGCCCGCTTCGAACGGCACGCCGGCCGCGCGCAGTTCGGTGAAGTTGCCTTCCGGGCAATCCTGGGTGAACTTGTAGTAGACGACGGCCATGATGAGCATCAGCACGCCCGGCACGACCAGGGCGGCACGCCAGCCCATCGTCTCGTTCACGCCCAGCATGATCATGGCGCCCATGATCAGCGGCATCGTTGCCTGCGCGACGCCGCCGCCGCTGTTGCCCCAGCCGGCCGATGCCGCGTTGGCGGTGCCGACGACCTTCGGGCCGAACATGACGGAGGTGTGGTATTGGGTGATCACGAAGCTGGCGCCGACGGCACCGATGCCGAGGCGGAACAGCAGGAAGCTTTCATAGCTCTGGGCCATGGCAACGCCCAGCACGGGGATCGCGCCCAGCGCCAGCAGGCCGGTGTAGGCCTTGCGCGGGCCGAAGCGGTCGCACAGCGGGCCGATGATCAGGCGCACGATGATGGTGATGGCGACGGCCGCGATGTTGATGTCGGCGATCTGGCTGACCGACAGGTGGAACTCGCCCTTGATCACCGGCATCAGCGGTGCGCAGGCGAACCAGGCGAAGAAGCAGACGAAGAAGGCCACCCAGGTCAGGTGGAATGCGCGCATCTGGGGCGTATCAAAGGAGAATAGCTTGATACTGTTTGCTTTGCCGGCCATGTTGTTATTCCCTTCTTGAAAACGAAAAGGCGCCCGCTGCCTGGCCGCGAAGACGATTCCAGAAATCGTTCAAGCGGGTGCAGCGGACGCCGTTGTCCTGTTGCCGGTCCCTCGTTGGACCGGCTCTTGTTTACTCAGGGATCGCCGTTGATCCTTTACCTCCGTATTTGCAAGACCCGTGCCAGATGGTTTTCAGGGGGAAGATCGTATTGACCGGGCCTGGCACGCTTCATTGCAGTGCACCATGCACGCTTATGAGGCGCTTGAATGAGCACCATCAAGATGCGAAACTGGAAAACGCGGTGCGGCGGATGGGAAAGGATGAGATATACGCGTCGGGCGCGAGGCCGTCCCAGACCTTGCCGTCCATGAGCACCGAGCGGCGCATCAGGCTCGACGACGCCGGCACGCCCGCCAGCACGGCCGCCTCGCGGTACAGGCCCACGCGGTTCACGCGCGCGGCCACGGCCGCGTAATCGACGTCGTCGCGCAGCAGGCCCCAGCGCCGGTGCTGGGTCATGAACCACATCGCGTCGGACAGGTACGGAAAATTCGCCTCGCCCTCGTCGTGGAAGCGCACCGGATCGGGATCGATCCAGCGCTTGCCCAGGCCGTTGTCATAATCGCCATGCAGGCGCGCGGCGATGGCGCGGCGGTCCGCGTTCACATAGGCGGGGCTGGACAGCACCTCGGCCGCCACGTCGCGGTGCTCCGGCGATTCGTCGAGCCAGCGCCCCGCCTCCAGCACCGCCGCGACCAGCGAGCGGCACGCATGCGGGTTCGCGTCCACGAAGGCGGCCGTCGCGCCGAGCGCCTTGCCGGGATGGTCGGGCCAGATGTCCTGGCTCGTCGCGACGGTGAAGCCGCTGCCGTCCAGCTGGGCGCGGGCGCTCCACGGCTCGCCGGCGCAAAAGCCGTCCATGTGGCCGGCCGCCAGGTTCACGGCCATCTGGCTGGGCGGGACCGTCACCACTTGCGCGTCGCGCACCGGATCGATGCCGCCCGCCGCCAGCCAGTAATACAGGAACAGCGCGTGGTTCCCGGTCGGGAAAGTGTGCGCGAACGTGTAGCGGCGCCCGCCCTTGCGCATCGCGGCGGCCAGTGTGCCGAGGTCCGTCACGCCCTGGCGGGCCAGCGCGCGCGACAGGGTAATCGCTTGGCCATTACGCGATAAATTCATCAGCACGGCCATGCGCGTGGGGGGACTCCCGATGCCGTTTTCCACGCCGTACAGCAAACCATACAGGACGTGCGCCGCGTCGATCTCGCCCTGCAGCAGGCGGTCGCGCATGCCCGACCACGAATGCTGGCGCGCGAGTTCGAGCTTGATGCCGTATTTGTCGTCCAGCCCGAGCACGGACGCCATCACGAGGGACGCGCAATCGGTCAGGGGCATGAAGCCGGCCCTGATCACGGTCTTTTCCGGCCGGTCCGAACCGGCGATGAATGCGTGAGCCATCGTTTCCTTTGCTGTTTTAGCCGAGTAGATCCTCGACGTCGAGGATGCGCTGGGCGACTTCGGCCAGCTTGAGCTTCTTGTTCATCGCCATGGTGCGCAGACGCTGGTAGGCCTCGTCCTCCGTCAGCCGGTTGCGCGCCATGAGCACGCCCTTGGCCCGTTCGATCAGCTTGCGGTCGGCGAGCTGGCGGCGCGTGTCGGACAACTCGTCCAGCAGCTTCTGTTCGCGGCGGAAGCGCTTCATGGCCACGTCCAGCACGGGTTTCACGCGCTCGGCCTGCAGGCCGGCCACGATGTACGCGGTGACGCCCGCCTCGATCGCGGCATCCATGCTGGACGACGTCTGGTCGTCCGTGAACAGGACGATGGGCCGCGGCTCGTCGCGCGTGGCGATCACGATGTGTTCGAGGACGTCGCGCGCGTCCGATTCGCTGTCGATGATGATCATGTCCGGCTGGATCTGGGCGATCCGTTCCGGCAGGAAGATGTCGGCAGGCAGCGACGCGACGATGTCGTAGCCCGATTCCAGCAACCCGATGCGCAGGGCCGTGTTGCGCCTTGCCTGCGCGGCGAGCGTGACCTCGTCCGCGGCAGCGCTGGACGCGGTGTTGACGACGACGATGCGCAGGGTGCGCTGGACCTTGGACGGCGGTTTCATGCCCTTTGGATATGCAAGTTCCGGGCCAGCCGATCAGATATTCATGTTTCCTATGTCCGCAGTGCGAACCAACATTAGTTGTCGCACAGAAAATATTCACGAAACGCATGGGGAGCATCACAAATCAAAAGTTCATTTATGACGCGGTTGTCCCTATACTGCATCGCAACACGACAGATTTCTCACCGGAGATGACCATGAACACCGCAACGATCAACCAGGCACAGAACAAGACTCTGCGCCAGCACATTGCCGACACCCTGGGCAAGATCCGCACCTTTGCGATCGAACTGTACGAAGCGCACGGCGGCCTGATCGTGCCCGACGCCGCCCAGCCGGGCAGCGGCGCCCTGGCCCGCCGCAAGATGCAGCAGCAGGCCGGCATCATCATCCTGGGCCCGTTCTGCGCAGCCGCGCTGGCTCCGGAAGCCGTCCGCGAAACGCCGAACAACTAATCAAGCCAAGGATACAGATCATGACCCCGTTCGAATACCTCACCGTCGCCATCGCTGCCGCCGCCGTCGTCACCCGTATCGTGATGTTCGTGCGCAACCCGTCGCTGACCGCGCCGTCCGAACTGTGGCTGGCGCAAGAGCCGACCGAACTGTGGATGGGCGAGTACGCGAAGCCGAAGGCAGCCGCGTAACAGCAAGCCCACCCCATCGTCTCCACACGCCCGGCATTGGCCGGGCGTTGTCTTTTGTGCGCCGCAATATCGTTAATGGCCGCCACCGTACTTACGCACGCGCGCCACTCCCGCCAGCGAATCCACACAGCACCATAGTCGGCTGCGCTAGAATGCTTTTTTGCAATTTCTGACCAAGAAAAGCATTCTTGTTCTTCATTTATCCACCCGACTGATGATGCGACTTCCTGTCCTTACCGTTCTCGCCGCACTGCTGGCGCTACCCGCTGCCGCCTCCACACCCGTGACCCTCGACCAGGCCATGGCCAACCCCGACTGGATCGGTCCTCCCGTGGAAGCGGCGTGGTGGAACTGGGACGGCAAGCAGGTCATCTACAAGCAGAAGCGCGCCGGTTCGCCCCTGCGGGACACCTACCACGTGAACGCGGCGAAGGCCGGCACGGCGGCACAGGTGACGGACGCCGAACAGGCGAAGCTGGACAGCCCGGAAATGCTGTACAACCGCGCCCGCACCCGCGCCGTCATCGTGCGCAACGGCGATTTGTTCGAGCGCGACCTCAAGTCGGGCGCCCTCGTGCAGATCACGCGCGGCAACGGCGTGGCGATCCAGGCCGTCCAGTACACGGCCGACGAGCGCGGCGTGCAGTACCGCATCGGCGACGACTGGTTCGCGTGGGATCGCACCGACCGCGTGGCCGGCCCCGTCGCCCTGCCGCGCGCCGCCAAGGATCCGAACGTGACGGAAGCCGACGCGCTGCGCGACATGCAGCTGCGCCTGTCGACGATCCTGAAGCGCCAGAAGGACGAGCGCGACGCCACCCGCGCGCAGGCCGAGGAACTGCGCCGCGCCGACCCGACCCGCGCGCCCGCGCCGATCTACCTGGGCGACAAGGTCGCGATCCTGAACAGCGCGCTGTCGCCGGACGGCCGCTGGCTGCTCGTCGTCACGGGTCCGAAGAACGCGGACAAGGGCCGCGCCGGCAAGATGCCCCGCTACGTGACGGAAAGCGGCTACGAGGAATTCTCGGAAGAGCGCACGCGCGTGGGCCGCAACAACCCCGCGGGCCACGGCCTGAAACTCGTGAACCTCGCCACGCGCGAGGTGAAGGACCTGGCGCTGGACGCCCTGCCCGGCATCGCGGTCGACCCGCTGGCCAGGCTGCGCGCGGAGCACAAGCTCGATCCGCTCAAGGGCAACCGTCCGGTGATGATCGGCTTCGACGGCGAGGCGATCACGTGGAGCCAGGACGGCGCCAACGTGGCCGTCATGTTCCGCTCGGTGGACAACAAGGACCGCTGGATCGCCACCGTCGACCTGCCGCGCGCGGCGCTCCAGCCGGTGCACCGCCTGACGGACGAGGCCTGGGTCAACTACGACAACAATGAATTCGGCTGGCTGCCGGACGGCTCCACCCTGTGGTACCTGTCGGAAGAAAGCGGCTACGCGCACCTGTACGTGCGCGACGCGGCCGGCCGCACGCGCGCGCTCACGCAAGGGCGTTGGGAAGCGGGCGACGTCGCATGGTCGGCGGATGGCCGCACGGCCTGGCTGCTGTGCAACCGCAAGGCGCCGCACACGTACGAGGTCTGCGCCGTCGATGCGAAAGATGGCACCACGCGCGAAATCAGCAGCCTCGCGGGCGTGCAGGACTTCCGCCTGTCGCCGGACCAGAACAAGCTGCTCGTCCACTATTCCGGCCCGTACCTGCCGGCGCAGCTCGCGACCGTGCCGTCGCACGGCGGCGAGGCCGTCAGGCTGACGGACACGCGCACGCCCGAGTTCAAGGCGCGCGAATGGATCCAGCCGCAATTCGTGACGATCCCATCGACGCATGGCGCCGATCCGATCTGGGCCAAGCTGTACCGCCCCGCGCGGCTGGAGCCGGGTAAAAAATATCCGGTGGTGATGTTCGTGCACGGCGCGGGCTACCTGCAGAACGTCACGCAGCGTTACACGCCGTACTTCCGCGAGCAGATGTTCCACAACCTGCTCGTGCAGAACGGCTACGTCGTCCTCGACATGGACTATCGCGCCTCGAAGGGCTATGGCGTCAAATGGCGCACGGCGATCTACCGCCAGATGGGCCATCCGGAACTGGACGATTACCTGGACGGCGTGAACTGGATGATCGCGCACCAGCAGGGCGACGCGGCCCGCGTGGGCGTCTACGGCGGCAGCTACGGCGGCTTCATGACCCTGATGGCCATGCTGCGCGCGCCGGACGTCTTCAAGGCCGGCGCCGCGCTGCGCCCCGTGACCGACTGGACGACGTACAACCACGAGTACACGGCCAACATCCTGAATACGCCGGACCTGGATCCGGAAGCCTATAAAACGTCGTCGCCGATCGAGTACGCGCAGAACCTGAAGGGCCACCTGCTGATCGCGCACGGCATGGTCGACGATAACGTGTTCTTCCAGGACTCCGTGCGCATGGCGCAGCGGCTGATCGAATTGAAGAAGGACCACTGGGAACTGGCGCCGTATCCGCTGGAGCGGCATTCGTTCGTGCAGCCGGAGGCGTGGTATGACGAGTATCGGCGGATCTACCAGCTGTTCGAGCGGACGCTGAAGTAAAGAAGGACGTCAACCTAAAAACCGTCGTCCCCGCGCAGGCGGGGACCCAATTTCCGCATGCGTTATCGGGACGCGTACAAATCAGGTTCCCGCCTGCGCGGGAACGACGTGCCAGCTTATTCGGTCTTCGCCCCCGCCTCGAACCACCTCCCCACCTCCGCCCTTTCCGCCTCCGTCATATTGGTCATGTTCGCCAGCGGCATCGCCTTGAGCTGCACGGCCTGCTGGTAGATGCGGGGCGCGTTCCGGGCGATGCCGTGCGCGTCGTCCAGCATCACGCCGGCCGGCGCGCTCGCGAACCCGGGCTGCGTCGGATGCGCCGCGTGGCACGACACGCAGCGCGCGCGCAGGATCGTCTCCACCCGCGCAAACGGCACCGTCCCCGCCGACACGCCCGGCCGCGGCGGTGCCAGCAAAATCGCAAGCCCCAGCAGCAGCGCCACACCGATCGCCGGATACACCCACTCGACGCGCCCCTTGTGGCGCAGGTTGAAGAAGTGGCGGATGAAGACGCCGGCCGCCATGATGGTACCCAGCACGGCCCATGCGTGCGGGTGGCGGTAGGTCATCGCGAAGTGGTTGCTGATCATGATGAACAGCACCGGCAACGTGAAGTAGTTATTGTGGACGCTGCGCTGCTTGCCGCGGATGCCGTGGACGGGATCGGGCGTCAAGCCCGCGCGCATCGCCTCGACCATCTTGCGCTGCCCCGGAATGATCACCATCGCCACGTTCGCGACCATGATCGTGCCGATCATCGCGCCCACGTGGATGTAAGCGGCGCGGCCGCTGAGGAAGTGCGTGAGCACCCATGCCGCGCCGACCAGCAGCGCAAAGACCACGACGCCGAACGCGAGATCATGCTTGCCGAGAGGTGAACGGCACAGCAGGTCGTACACGACCCAGCCGGCGACGAGGCTCCCGAGCCCGAGACCGATCGCCTGCCAGCTCGACAAATCGGCCACTGACCGGTCGACCATCATCGCCTGCGCATTCAGCCAGTACACGATGACGAGGAGCGCAAAACCCGACAGCCACGTCGAATACGCTTCCCATTTGAACCAGTGCAGCTCCGCCGGCAGCTCGGCCGGCGCGACGAGGTATTTCTGCGGATTGTAGAAACCGCCGCCGTGCACGGCCCACAGCTCGCCCGCCACGCCCTTCTGCGCGAGATCGGAACCGGCCGCCGGCGGACGCAGCGAATTGTCCAGCCAGACGAAGTAGAACGACGCGCCGATCCAGGCGATGCCGGTGATGACGTGCAGCCAGCGCACCAGCATGTTCATCCATTCGAGACCATACGGGACCAGGTATTCCATCGAGGCTCCTCAGCGTGACCGGCAGGCGACACCGCCGTCGATATAGTTTCTAGAACATGAAAAATATCGTATATTTAAAATCAGACTACGTATATAACAATTCCATCAAAAACTCTCCCATGTCCAGCCTGCCCCAGCACCTCGACCTGCACCTGATCCGCATCCTTTATCTGCTGCTCGTCGAGAAGAACGTCTCGCGCGTCGCCCTCAAGTTGAACCAGCCGCAACCGTCGATCTCGGCGTCGCTGCGCAAGCTGCGCGAGCTGACGGGCGACCCGCTGCTCGTGCGCGGCGCGCGCGGCATGGTGCCGACGCAGCACGGCGAAAGCCTGCTCAAGCCGGCCAAGCGCATCCTCGACGAGACGGAGAGCCTCTTTGTCCGCAAGACGCCGTTCGTGCCGGAACAGGCCGACCGCACGTTCCACATCGCCGCGCCCGACTACCTCGACACGCAGTTCCTGCCGGGCGTCGTCGCGTCGATCCGGCGCGGCGCGCCGAACAGCCGCGTGACCATCCACCACCTGGGGCCGGGCACGGACTACCTGCGCATGCTGTCGGACGGCGAAATGGATCTCGTCATCGCCAACTGGGACGAGCCGCCCTCGCACCTGCACATCTCGAAGCTGTTCGAAGACCCGATCATCTGCACGATGCGTGCCGACAGCGCCTACGCCAAGCGCACGGCGGCCGACGCGATGACGGTCGAGGACTACCTCACGCTGCCGCACATCGCGCCGACGGCGATGCTGCCCGGCTACCACGGCGTGATCGACGCCTTCCTCGAGCGGCAAGGCATGCATCGCAAGGTGGCCGTGGAATCGCCTTATTTCGGCCTGATTCCGTACATGCTCACGCAGACGGACCTCGTGCTGACGACGGGCCGCCAGTTCATCCGGTTCTACGAAAAGACGCTGCCGCTGAAAAACTTCACGGTGCCGATCAAGTTTCCGCCGATGCGTTTTTATCAACTGTGGCACCAGCGCGTGCACCAGTCGCCGGAGCACAAGTGGCTGCGCGACCAGGTGACGGCCGCGGCCAAGGTGGTGGTCAACCGGTAGGCACGCGTGGGCACAGGGTGCGCCCTACTGCTTGGCTTCCTGGCCTTTCTGCGCCTGCATCTCCTGCAGTTTCTGCTGCATCTGCGCCGTCATCTGCTGGAAGTGCACGGCCAGCCGGCGGCATGCGTCCCGCTTCGCTTCGCACAGCACTTTCATCTCGACGAACGTGCCCTCGTCCGTCTTGCGGACCAGGCGCCGCACGACGGCCGGGTAGGCTTCATGTCCTTGCGGCACGAACGACCACACGGCCACCTCCGGTTTCTGGATGGCGTACGTGGTCCAGCCGCCCGGATGGGAGAGCTTGGCGTCCGGATTCTTTTGCAGTGCGGCCAGGGCATCGGCGACTTTCTTGTAGCCGAGCGGACGGGGCTCCTGCTTCGACTGGGCGTGGGCCGCGCCGGAGAGGACCAGGGCGGCGGCGAGGACGGGAATGGCAAATCGTTTCATGGGGCAAGAATGAATTAGCATGGCGACATCGTGACATGCCCGGCGCGTCCCAGCAACGCCGATTCGTGTAAAAATCACATGCGGCAAAAAATATTTGCGGAACGCATGAACCTTGGGGCGGCCGGCGGGTATTCACCGCAAAACAGCAGAGAGCGCATGCGTGGACGGAAAGATTGAAGGAGTGGCCGTGAACGAGGCCAGCCTGGTGGGTCGGATTGCGGCCGGGGACCGGCGCGCCTTCGAGATGCTGTACCGCGCGTACTTTCCGCGCCTGGCGCGCTTCCTCCAACGGATGACGCGCAGCGTGCCGCTGATCGAGGAAATCGTCAACGACACCCTGCTCGTCGTCTGGCAGAAGGCCGCCACGTTCGACGGCAGTTGCAAGGTGTCGACCTGGGTGTTCGCGATCGCCTACCGCAAGGCCTGCAAGGCCCTGCACGCGCTCGACGAACCGCTGGATGCCCCGGCCGACGAGTGCGCGGCGGACGACGCGGGCCGGCCCGACTGGCGCTTCGAACAGCAGCGCCTCGCGCACGCCGTCGACGCCGCCGTCGCCACGTTGCCGCTGGCGCAGCGGGCCGCCTTCCAGCTGACCTTTTATCACGACATGGGTTACGCAGAAATCGCAGAAATCATGGAATGTCCCGTCAACACCGTCAAAACGCGCCTGTTCCACGCGCGCCGCCGCCTGGCAACGCTGCTGGAAGACCAGCTGGAGATCCGGCCATGAACGCTCGCACCGATCACCTCGACGCGCAGGACGCGCTGCCCTGGCTCGCGAACGGCACCCTCGCGGGCGCCGAACTGGAACGCGTGCAGGCGCACGTGGCCACCTGCGCGCACTGCCGCGCCGACCTCGCCCTGCTGCGCACGGTGCATGCGGCCGGGCCGGGCCCGGACCTCGACTTCGATCCGGACCGCGCGCTCGCGCGCTTGATGCCGCAACTGGATGCGCCGCAACTGGATGCGCCGCAACTGGATGCCGCACCGCCGCAGGCAAAGACCGGCCCGCTGCAACGCTGGCGCGACCGCGTCGCCGCCAACGACCGCACGTGGCTGCGCGCCGCCGTCGCCTGCCAGTTCGGTGCGATCGCCGTGCTGGCCGCATTGCTGGCGCGCCCTTCCGGGCAGCCAGATTCGCCGGACAGCTACCGCGTCCTCGGCGCCGCCGGCGCGAACGGCATGGCGCGCGTCGTCGTGACCTTCCGGCCCGACACGCCGGAGGCGGAACTGCGCCGCATCGTGCGCGCCAGCGGGGCGCGCATCGTCGGCGGGCCGACCGTCACCGATGCGTGGCTCGTCGGCGCGGACGGCCGGCTCGACCCGGTGCTGGCCCGGCTGCGGGCGGAGCCGGCGGTGACGCTGGCCGAACCGCTCGTCGTGGACAAGCAGCCGTGAAAACCGCCCTTCTCGCCCTGGTCGCGGTGTTGATCGCGTTCGCCTGCGTGGTGCCGCGCGCGAGCGCGGATGCGCAGGCGGCCACGCACCCGGTCTCGACGCCGGCGCCGGCGGCGCGACAGGTGCTCGTGATGCTGCGCATGCCGTCGCCGCACTTCCGGCCCGACGGCGCCTACGGCGGCGGCTACACGGAGGACGGCACCCGCGCCGCGCGCCGCCGCGTCGCGCGCGACCTCGCCGCCGCCTATGGCCTGCGCGTCGTCGACGACTGGCCGATGCCCGCCATCGGCATCGACTGCTTCCTGATGGAGGACACAGGCACGGGCCCCGTCGACCGCCTGCTCGACACGCTCGCGCACGACCCGCGCGTCGCATGGGCGCAGGCGATCCAGGACTACCACGGCCTGGCCGAAGGCGACCCGCTGCTGCCCGTGCAGCCGGCCACGCGCGCCTGGCAGCTGCCCGCGCTGCACCGCGCCAGCACGGGTCGGGGCGTGACGGTGGCCGTCATCGACAGCGGCGTCGATGCGAACCATCCCGACCTCGACGGCCAGATCAAACTGCGCCGCAACTTCGTCGATGCGTATCCGGACGGCGCGGAAGCGCACGGCACGGCCGTCGCCGGCATCATCGCCGCGCGCGAAGGCAATGGCCTGGGCATCGCGGGCATCGCGCCGGGTGCCAAACTGCTGGCCCTGCGCGCGTGCTGGGAGACGGCCGGGCCGCCCGCCCGCTGCAACAGCTTCACGCTGGGCAAGGCGATCAATTTTGCGCTGATGAGCGATGCGCGCGTCATCAACATGAGCCTCGGCGGCCCGCGCGACCGGCTGCTGGAAGCCCTGCTCGACGCGGCCCTCGCGCGCGGCGTGACGCTCGTCGGCGCGGCCGATCCGGCGCAGCCCGACGGCGGCTTTCCCGCGTCGCATCCGGGCGTCATCGCGGTGGCGTCCGACACGCAGCGCGCGCCGCCGCCCGGATCGCTGCGCGCGCCGGGGACGGACGTGCCCACGTCGCTGCCGGGTGCGCGCTTCGGGCTGGTGTCCGGCTCGTCGTACGCGTCGGCCCACGTGGCGGGGCTCGCGGCACTCGTGCTGGAACTGCGTCCCGGGACGACGCCCGCCAGGCTGCGGGCCGACCTCGACGGCGGCGCGCGCATCCTGCCCGCCGCGCTGGCCTCCGGCGCCGGACAAGCTGGTAGCATAGACGCCTGCGCCGCCGTTACGCGCGCCGCCGGAGCCTGTTTCTGCCTATGCCCATCGACGACCACGACCGCCAGCCTTCCTTCCCCGCGCCCGCCGCACTGAAATCCGTCGCGGGCGCGTTTGCCCTCCTCCTCGTCGCGCTCGCGGCACCTGGCGCAGTGGCCCAGACCAGTGCCGACCTCTCCGTCGTATCCGAATACGCGATACGCGGCGTCTCGCAGGGCCGCAATCCCGCCGAGCAGCTGCGCGTGGACCACGACTTCGACGGCGGCTGGTATGCCGGCACCTTCGCGTCGCCCATCGAGCTGTACGGCCGCGGCCAGGGCCTGCTGATCGTCTACGGCGGGCGCGCGCTGCCGCTGACGACGCGGCTGTCGTGGGACGCCGGCGTCACGCGCACGATCTATCTGCGCAACCACGAAGTCGACTATCACGAGTTCTACGCCGGCCTGACGTACGACCGCGTCAACGCGAGAGTCTCGTATTCGCCGGCGTATTACGGCGGGGGCCGCACGGTGTACCTCGACCTGAACGGCGGCATCCCGCTGGGCGAGCGCGTGGCGCTGGCCCTGCATGCGGGGCTGCTGCATCCGCTCGATATCGATTACCGCTGGAGCGACCGGGACCGCGCGGACCTGCGCGCCACGCTCGCGTACGACACGGGCGACTGGCGCCTGCAGGCCGGCGTGCAGACCCTCGTGCACAGCGGCGGCACCGGCCTCCCGCGCGCCCGCGCCCTGTTCGCCGGCGCCAGCCTGCGCTTTTGAAAGTACCCGCGATTCGATTGAACCTTGCGCGTGGACGGGGGCATTAACGTCGTCCCCTTTCCATGAGGTGCAATCATGAACCTGCAATCGAATCCGGCCGTGCGCCTCCTGTGCGGCATCGTCCTCGGCGCCGCCGTGGCGGCCTGCGGCGGCGGCGACGACCATCCGATGACGCCGCCCGTCACCATGCCGCCGGCGATCACGAGCGCCTTCACCACCACGGCCCTCGTCACCGACCAGTCCAGCGGCGCGGCCCACACCGACACCCACCTCGTCAACGCGTGGGGCCTCGCATTCAATCCGACGGCCTTCGTCTGGGTCGCGAATAACGGCACGGCGACGTCGACGCTGTACGACGGCAACGGCGTGCCGCAGACGCTCGTCGTCGCGGTCCCGGCCGGCGTCACCGGCATCGTGTACAACGGCACTCAGGACTTCAAGGTGACGCAGAACGGCGTGACGGGTGCCAGCCCCTTCATCTTCGTGGGCGAGACGGGCACCGTGTCGGGCTGGTCGCCGGCCGTGAATCGCACGAACGCCGTGACGGCCGTCGACACGGGCGGCAGCGCCGTCTACAAGGGTCTCGCCATCGGCGCGTTCTCGGGCGCGAACTACCTGTACGCGGCCGATTTCCACAACAACCGCATCGACGTCTACGACGCCAGCTTCCAGAAAGCCACGCTGCCCGGCGGCTTCACCGATCCGAACCTGCCGGCCGGCTACGGGCCGTTCGGCATCCAGGCCATCGGCGACCGCATCTACGTGGCGTATGCGCAGCGCGAGGCGGCAGGCAACGACGAGGTCAAGGGCGCGGGACTGGGCGTGGTGGACGTGTACGACACGGGCGGCGTCTTCCTGCACCGGCTGGCGGCGGGCGGTGCGCTGAATGCGCCGTGGGGCATGGCGCTGGCGCCGGCCAACTTCGGGGATTTCAGCAATGCGGTGCTCGTCGCGAACTTCGGCGACGGCAAGATCAACGCCTACAACCCGTCCAACGGTGCGTTCATCGGCACGTTGTCGAAGGCCGACCGCACGCCGATCGTCATCGACGGCCTGTGGGGCATCGCGTTCGGCAACGGCGTGCAGAACCAGCCGACGAACACGCTGTTCTACACGGCGGGGCCCGCCGACGAGTCGCACGGCATCTACGGGCGGATCGACATGCAGTAAGCGTCAAAGGAACGACGCGAACATGGCGATCGTCGCCGCCGCCATCACGCCCGTGCACAGCCAGCCCATGGCGCGCAGGCGCGGCGCGATCGTCAGGTCGCCCATGATGCGCGGGCTGGACGCCACCAGCATCATGATCGCCATCACCGGCACGGCGATGACGCCGTTCAGCACCGCGCTCCAGTACAGCGCCTTGATCGGGTCGATCGGCATGAAGTTGATGCCGACGCCGGCCAGCGTGGCGACGATGATGATGCCGTAGAACTTGCGCGCGGCCGAAAACTCCGCGCCCAGGCTGCTCTTCCAGTGGAACGTGCCGGCCATCGCATACGCGGCGGAACCGGCCAGCACGGGGATCGCGAGCAGGCCCGTGCCGACGATGCCGAGCGCGAACAGGACGAACGCGAGTTCGCCCGCGACGGGTTTCAGCGCCGACGCGGCCTGCGCCGACGACTGGATGTCGTGCACGCCCTGCGCGTGCAGGGTGGCGGCGGTGGTGAGCATGATGAAGAACGCGACGCCGTTCGACACGGCCATGCCGACCAGCGTGTCGAAGCGGATGCGGCGGAACTGGCCCCTGGCCTGGTCGGGTGCGCGCCGCAGCGGCTCCGCGCGGTCGTCCGCGCGGAGTTCTTCGACTTCCTGCGACGCCTGCCAGAAGAACAGGTAGGGACTGATCGTCGTGCCGAACACGGCGACGATGGTGGTCAGGTAGTCCCTGTTCCACGCGATATGCGGCCACACGGTGGTCTTGAGCACCACGCCCCATGGCACGTGGACGACGAACACGGTGGCCACGTACGCGAGCAGCACGAGCGTGAGCCACTTGAGCAGGTTCACGTAGCGCTGGTAAGGGATGAACACCTGCAGCAGCACGGACAGCACGCCGAAGCCGACGGCATACCACAGCGGCCGGCCGGGCGCGACGAGCGACATCGCCTCGCCCATCGCCGCCACGTCGGCCGCGATGTTGATGACGTTCGCGACGAGCAGCAGCCCGACGATGCCCCACACGACCCCGCGCGGCGCATAGCGCTGCAAATTGGTGGCGAGCCCGCGCCCCGTCACGCGGCCGATGTTGGCGCTGATGACCTGGATGGCGGCCATCAGCGGATACGTGAGCAGCAGGGTCCACAGCAGGTTGAACCCGAACTGGGCGCCGGCCTGCGAATACGTGGCGATGCCGCTCGGGTCGTCGTCGGCCGCGCCGGTGATCAGGCCCGGACCCAGCTTCGACAGCCAGGTCGAGGCTTCCGGCGACGGCGGTGCGATGGTGGTTTCATCGGATTTCATGAAACCCATCATGCACCCATGTGGGGCGGGAATATGTACGGTTGCGCACACTGTGCGAGGACCGTAATCTCAACCGACGTCGTCCCCGCGGAGGCGGGGACCCAAGTTTGCATGCATTACGGCACGCTTAAAACTTGGGGGGATAGCGCCGGGGGCGCTATCCCGCCTTCGCAGGGGCGACGGTTCTATTTTTCCGACTGAATCCACTTCTCCACCTGCGCCTGCAGGATCGGCAACGGCAACGTCCCATCCCCCAGCACCACCGCGTGGAATTTCGCGAAGGTGAACTTCGGCCCCAGCGCCTTCTGCGCCCGCGCGCGCAGGTCGAGGATCTTCAGCGCGCCCACCTTGTACGCCAGCGCCTGGCCCGGCCACACCATGTAGCGCTCGATCTGGTTCGCCGCGCGCGCCTCGCTGTAGCCCAGGTTGTCCATCATGTACTTGACCGCCCGCTCGCGCGACCAGCCCTGCGCATGCATGCCCGTGTCGACGACGAGGCGCACGGCGCGCAGCAGCTCGTCGTTCAGGTGGCCGTAATACGCGGACGGATCGTCGTACAGGCCGAAGTCGCGGCCCAGCGTCTCGCAGTACAGCGCCCAGCCTTCCGTGTAGGCGGCGGCGCTCGGGTGCTCGGTGAAGAACTTGCGGAAGTCCGGCAGCGGCAATTCCTTCAGCAGCGCCGCGTGCAGGTGGTGGCCCGGCACGCCCTCGTGCAGCAACAAGCTCGTCATGCCGACCGTGCTGTACTCCTTCGGGTCGTTGACGACGGCCCAGAACACGCCGGGATGCGAACCGTCGGCGGCGACGGGCGTGTAGTGGTCGGACGCCGTGGCGCGCGTCAGTTCCGGTTCCAGCTGGATGTCCAGTTTCGCCTTCGGCAGCAGGCTGAAATACTGCGGCAGCTTCGCTTCGACGACGCCGTAGATGGCACGGTAGCGCTCCAGCACCTCCTGGTCGGTCTTGAACGGCTTGAAGCGCGGCTGCGCGGCCACCCATTGCGGGAACGTGTTCAGCGGGCCGTCGTAGCCCAGCTTCGGCGCCAGGGTCGCCATCTGCTGCTGGATGCGCGCCACTTCCTTCTCGCCCAGTGCGTGGATCTCGGCCGGCGTCAGGTCGAGGTTCGTGTTGTTGCGGATGCGGGCCTGGTACCACGCGGCGCCATCCGGCAGCGCGCCATAGCCGGCCGTCGTGCGGCCCGCGTGCAGGTAGTCCTTCTCGAGGTAGGTGTTCAGGCGCGCGAGCGCGGCGTCGATCTTTTGCGCCGCCTGGCGGTAGCCGGCCGTGAGCGATTTTTTATCGGCGTCGGAGAAGCCGGCCGGCAGGTTCCTGATGGGCGTGTAGAAGATGCTCGCTTCCGCGTCGCGCGCGGCCAGCTGGCGGAACTGCGGCAGCATCTTGGCCGTGATCGCCTTCGGCTGCACGACGCCCTTTTTCACGCCCTCTTTCATGTTGGCGATGGCCTGGTCGATCCATGCCGGCAGCTGCTCCAGGCGCGACAGGTACGCGCGGTACTGGGCCGGCGTCGCCAGCGGCTGCGAGCCCGTGCCGCTCGCGTAATTGGCCAGGTTGCTCGGGATGTTGTCGAAGTGGTTCAGCGGCAGCAGGTGCTCGGGAAAGCGCGCGAGGTCGAGCTGGGCGCGGATCTCGAAGGCGAGGATGTCGTAGTTCAGGCGCGCCTTCTCCGACAGGTGCGCCTTGTCGACCTTCTGCAGGTCGTCCAGCAGCCTGTGATTCTGCGACATATAGCGGGCGCGCACCTTCGGGTCGATCGCCATGCCGATCTGGTCGTCGTAGCGGCTGTCGCCGTTCGCGGTCGCGTACAGCAGCGGGTCGAAGCGGGCGCGCGCATCGTAGAATCTCGCAGCGATGCGGTCGACCTGGCGTTCGGCCGACGACGCGGATACGGAAGTTGCGGCGGCGTGGGCGGACAGGATGGGTGCGCCGGCCGACAGCAAAGCCGCGAGGATGGCGGCATTGAGAGTGCGGTTCATGGGTCTCCTTTGTGAGGTTATTGCTTGACAGCATACTACGGGGAACCCCTCGATTGCCGGATCGACCACACCTCCCCATTTTGGCGCAAATACGCACCGCAACGGTGCTTGTGCACGCTTGCGGGGCAATCCATCCGGCATGCCCACCGGGAGTGCGCCTCTTCACCAAATTGGAACGTTTATTGCTATCCAGAAGTGCAATCAGACCAACTTGCACTTTTTTGGAGTACGCATGGATGCATTCAAAAGCGGAGCGGACGCGCTCTTCATCTTGCTCGGCGGGATCATGATCCTGGCGATGCACGCCGGCTTCGCCTTCCTGGAACTGGGCACGGTACGCCGCAAGAACCAGGTCAACGCCCTGGTAAAAATCCTGATCGACTTCGCCGTTTCCACCATCGCCTACTTCTTCGTCGGCTATGGCATCGCCTACGGCATCCACTTCATGGGCGCCACCAGCACCCTCGTCGCCAAGAACGGCTACGAACTGGTGAAGTTCTTCTTCCTGCTGACGTTCGCCGCCGCGATCCCCGCCATCATCTCGGGCGGCATCGCCGAACGCGCCAAGTTCCACCCGCAGATGGCCGCGACCGCCCTGCTCGTGGGCCTCGTCTATCCGCTGTTCGAAGGCATCGCCTGGAACAACCGCTTCGGCATCCAGGACTGGCTGACGGCCATCTTCGGCGCGGCGTTCCACGACTTCGCCGGTTCCGTCGTCGTGCACGCCGTCGGCGGCTGGGCCGCGCTGCCGGCCGTGCTGCTGCTGGGCGCGCGCCGCGGCCGCTATACCAAGGATGGCCGCATCTCGGCGCACCCGCCGTCGAACATCCCGTTCCTCGCGCTGGGCGCGTGGATCCTCACGGTCGGCTGGTTCGGCTTCAACGTGATGAGCGCGCAGACGCTGGACAAGATGAACGGCCTCGTCGCCGTCAACTCGCTGATGGCCCTCACGGGCGGCACCCTGACCGCCTTCGTGCTGGGCAAGAACGACCCGGGCTTCGTCTACAACGGCCCGCTGGCCGGCCTCGTCGCCGTGTGCGCGGGCTCGGACCTGATGCATCCGATGGGCGCTCTGGTGACGGGCGCGATCGCGGGCGCGATCTTCGTCGTGATGTTCACGCTGGCGCAGAACCGCTGGAAGATCGACGACGTGCTGGGCGTGTGGCCCCTGCACGGCCTGTGCGGCGCGTGGGGCGGCATCGCGGCCGGCATCTTCGGCAGCCAGGCGCTGGGAGGGCTCGGCGGCGTGTCGCTCGCGTCGCAGATCGTCGGCACCCTGCTGGGCGTCGCCATCGCCGGCATCGGCGGCATCATCGTCTACGGGTTGTTGAAGGCGACCGTCGGGCTGCGCTTGGACGCCGAACAGGAATTCGACGGCGCCGACCTGGCCATCCACCGCATCAGCGCCACGCCGGAACGCGAGACCACGTTCCAGTAGGCGCGCCAAATAAGGTCACGCTTCGCGCGCGGTGGCGACGAGGCGCCGGATCGCGGCCGCCAGCGCCGCCGGCTCCACGGGCTTGGCGAGATAGTCGGTAAAACCGGCCTGCAGCGCCTTGGCGCGGTCGTCCTGGCGGGTGAACGCCGTCAACGCGATGGCAGGAACGTCCGCCGTGGCCGCGCGCCGGCGGATGCGCCGCATCAGTTCGAAGCCGTCGACTTCGGGCATGCCGACGTCGCTGACGATCACGTCCGGCACCTCGCGCTCCAGCAGGGCCAGCGCGGCGCTGGCGCCCGGCGCCGTCATCGTGGCGGCGCCGCTGTACGACAGGATCTGTTCCAGCACGTCGAGCGTATCCGGCGCGTCGTCGATCACGAGCACCCGCACGCCGGACAGGTCGGCCAGGACGTCCGCGCCCGTCTGCGCCATCGGAAGCACGCCCGTTCCCGGCAACGTGACGGCGCTCGGGCGCGCCAGCGGCAGGCGCACCGTGAACGTGGTGCCCGTGTGCAGGCCGGCGCTGTCCACGGCGATCGTCCCGCCGTGCAGTTCGACGAGCTGCCGCGCGATCGACAACCCCAATCCCAGGCCGCCGTGCTGGCGCGAGATCGACGCATCCTGCTGGCGGAAGCGGTCGAACACGTACGGGAGGAAGTCCGGCGCGATGCCGATGCCCGAATCGATCACGCGGATCACGGCGTCGTTGCCGTCGCGCCCCAGCAGCACCTGCACGCTGCCGCCCGTTGGCGTGAACTTGACCGCGTTCGCCAGCAGATTCCACAGCACCTGCTGCAGCCGGCCCGGATCGGCGCGCACTTCGAGCGGCAACGTGCCCGGCTCGCGTCCCAGGTCGGCGCGCAAGGCGATCATCTTGGCCGCGGCGGCCGGGTGCACGGTGCCCAGCGCCGCCTCGATGATGCGGGACGGGTCGACCGTCTGCACGTCCAGGCGCACGGTGCCGGAAATGATGCGGCTCATGTCGAGCAGGTCGTCGATCAGCTTGCCCTGGGCGCGCGCGTTGCGCTCGATCGTCTCCAGGGCCCGTATCATGGTCGCCTCGTCCTTCACGCCCCGCTGCAGCATGCCGGCCCAGCCGAGGATCGCGTTCAGCGGCGTGCGCAGCTCGTGCGACAGGGTGGCGAGGAATTCGTCCTTCAATGCGGACAGGCGTTCGGCTTCGTCGCGCGCGACGCGCTCGCGCTCCAGCAGGTGCTGGCGCTCGGCGGACGTGGCCTGCGACATGGCGAGGATGCGCGCATTCGCTTCCAGCCGCGCGTCGAACACGGACGCGATGAGGGCCAGGCCCAGCACGCAGAACGTGGCCAGCACGACGAGCGTGGCGAGGCTGTCGCGATGCACGCCGACGCGCGCGGCCATGCACACGCTGTCGGCCGGGAAGTTCGCGGCCGCCATGCCCGTGTAATGCATGCCGACGATGGCGCAGCCCATCACGACGGCGGCGCCGATGCGCGGCACCCACACGTCCGGCGTGCTGCGGCGCAGCCGGAGCGCGATCCACAGCGCCAGCGCCGACGCGCCCACGGCGATCAGCACCGAGAGCGCGAACAACAGCGGGTCGTATACGATCCCGGGCTGCATGCGCATGGCGGCCATGCCCGTGTAATGCATCGCATTGATGCCGGCGCCCATGATGACGGCACTGACGCCCAGGCGCACCGGGCCCAGGTTCGCGCGGCTCACCTGCCATAGCGCGAGGCCGGACGCGGCGATCGGCAGCACCAGCGAGACGAGGGTGATGGGGATGTCGAAAGCGATCGGGATCGGGAGGCGGAACGCCAGCATCCCGACGAAGTGCATGGCCCAGATCCCGGATCCCATCGCGATCGCGCCGCCCAGCATCCAGGCGAATTTCGTCCGCCCGGTCGCTTCCGCCACCCTGCCCGCGAGGCTGAGGGCGGAATACGACGCGACGATCGCGACAAGGATCGAAATCAGGACGAGCGGGGTTTCATAGTATCCGGTCAGCATCGTCGGTCAGACGCGTGCCGCCCGGCGGGCGGCTTCGGACCACAGTATGCTACCGGCGCGTGCGATCGGCCAGAATAGTAACAAGAAATTGCACTTTGTTACTTTTGAGCAACAAGCTCACCGGCCTCCGACGTGGAAACGACGCCGGCCCGTTCCAGCATCGCGTGCAGCAGCACGTTGCAGCCGGCTTCAAGGTGGCCGGGCTGGGCATCCTCGATCTCGTTGTGGCTGATGCCGTCCTTGCACGGCACGAAGATCATGCCCGCGGGCGCCAGCCGCGCGACGTAGATCGCGTCGTGGCCGGCGCCGGACACCACGTCCATCGTCGAATAGCCCAGCCGTTCCGTCGCCGCGCGCACGGCGCCCACGCAATCCGGGTGGAACGGGCAAGGCGGGTAGTACGACACGCGCTGCAGGTCGATGGCCAGGCCCGTCTCGCGCCGCGTGCGCTCGACGAACGCCTCGATCTCGCCGTGCATCGTGTTCAGCAGCTCGTCGGTGACGTTGCGCAGGTCGATGCTGAACTTGACCTGGCCGGGGATCACGTTGCGGCTGTTGGGGAACACCTGGACCATGCCCACGGTGCCGCGGCCATACGGCGGGTAGCGGTTGGCGATGGCGACCGTCTCCTGCATGATGGCCGTCGCGACCTGCAGCGCGTCGCGCCGCAGATGCATCGGCGTGGGGCCCGCGTGCGCTTCCATTCCGGTCACGGTGCAGTCGTACCACGACAGGCCCATCACGGCGGGCACGACGCCGATCACCCTGTTCGCGTCTTCCAGCACGGGGCCCTGCTCGATGTGGGCTTCGAAATATGCGCCGATCGGGTGGTCGCCGGGCGTCTGCCCGCCCCGGTAGCCGATCCGGTCGAGTTCCTCGCCGACGGATTTGCCGTCGACGTCGCGCGCCGCATACGCCGTCTCCAGGCTGAACGCGCCGCAGAACACGCCGGAGCCCATCATGACGGGCACGAAGCGCGATCCTTCCTCGTTGGTCCAGAACGCGACCTCGATCGGCGCCTCCGTGCGGATGCCGCGCTCGTTCAGCGTGCGCACGACTTCGAGGCCGGCCAGCACGCCGTAGTTGCCGTCGAACTTGCCGCCGGTCGGCTGGGTGTCGATGTGGCTGCCCGTGACGATGGGCGGCAAGTCCGGGTTCGTCCCTTCCCGGCGCATGAACACGTTGCCGATCTTGTCGACAGTGACTGACAGGCCCTCGGCCTTCGCCCACTGGACGACGAGGTCGCGGCCCTGGCGGTCGAGGTCCGTGAGGGCGAGGCGCTTCACGCCGCCCTTCGCGGTGGCGCCGATTTGCGCCAGTTCCATCAGGGAGTGCCACAGGCGGGTGCCGTTGATGCGCAGGTCGTTCATCTTGTTCTCCAGTTGGTGCTTGCATCACCGTCGTCCTCGCGAAAGCGGGGACCCATGCTGAGTGTGCGATTTGGTGGCGTCAACCATGCACGCAGGCTCAGTATGGATTCCCGCTTCCGCGGGAATGACGTGCGTAGCGTTCAAATAGTGCTGGTGAAAGCCGGGCGCTCCACATATCGCCCTGCTCCACGCTCCGCCCGCAAATCGCCCTCGGCATACACGAGCTTTCCGGCCGCCACCGTGTGCGTGGGAATCCCGCGCACCGTGCGCCCTTCGAACACGTTGAAGTCGCCCTTCGAATGCTGCGTCGCGGCCGACAGGGTGCGCGTCCCTTGCGGGTCCCACACGACGACGTCGGCATCCGCCCCAACGGACACGGAACCCTTGCGCGGATAGATATTGAAAATCTGGGCCGCATTGGTCGACGTCACGCGCACGAATTCGGACGGCGTCAGACGCCCCGTGTTCACGCCCGCGTCCCACACGACGGCCATGCGTTCCTCGACGCCGCCGCAGCCGTTCGGGATGCGCGTGAAATCGTCCGCGCCCATTCCTTTCTGGCCGGCGCAGAACGTGCAGTGGTCGGTCGCCGTCGTGTGCAGGTTGCCGCCCTGGAGGCCTTGCCACAGCGCCGTCTGGTGGTGGCTGGAGCGGAACGGGGGACTCATCACGTAGGCGCGCGCGACTTCGGGATCCGCGTGGCGGTAGACGCTGTCGTCGATGACGAGGTGGCCCGCCAGCGCCTCGCCGTACACGCGCTGGCCGCGTGCGCGGGCGCGCGTGATGGCCTCCAGCGATTCGGCGCACGACACGTGCACGATGTAGACGGGCGTGCCGAGCACATTCGCGATGGCGATCGCGCGGTTGGCCGCTTCGGCTTCCACTTCCGGTGGGCGCGACAGCGGATGCGCTTCCGCCCCGTGGATGCCCTTCGCCAGCAGTTCGCGCTGCAACTGGTAGACCAGCTCCCCGTTCTCCGCGTGCACGGTCGGGATCGCGCCCAGTTCGAGCGCGCGCCGGAAGCTTTTCACCAGCGTTTCGTCGTCGGCCATGATGGCGTTCTTGTACGCCATGAAGTGCTTGAAGCTGTTCACGCCGTGGCGCTCGACGAGCGTGCCCATGTCTTCGTGCACCGTGTCGTCCCACCATGTGACGGCGACGTGGAACGTGTAGTCGGCCGCGGCCTTTTCCGCCCAGCCGCGCCACGTCTGGAATGCGTCCATCAGGCGTTGTTTCGGGTCGGGGATGACGAAGTCGATGATCGTCGTCGTGCCGCCCGCGAGGCCCGCCGCCGTGCCGGTGTAAAAATCATCGGCGGTGACGGTGCCCATGAACGGCAGCTGCATATGCGTGTGCGGGTCGATCCCGCCCGGCATCACGTACTGGCCGCCGGCATCGATCACTTCCGCGTGCGCGGGCGCCTCCAGGTTCTCGCCCACGGCGACGATCTTGTCGCCTTCGCACAGCACATCGGCACGAAATGCACGGTCGGCGTTCACCACCGTACCACCGCGTATCAACAGGGTCATTGACGTCTCCTCGGGTCAATCGAGCGAACGGGCCGGATGCAGCGCCGGCGCCGCCCTGCCCTTCATCATGAGGCCGTACACGACCGCGGAAATCGCGATCCCGACGAACCACGCATAGGTGTACAGGGTTTTGAACGCGGCGCCCACGTCCGGGAACGACTCCGGAAACGCCGCGTTCATGAAGCCCGGGATGTTCGGCAGCACGCCGGCGACGAAGGCGACGATCGCGGCCAGGTTCCAGCCGCTTGGGGCAAATCCATTCTGGTAGCCATAGATGCCGTCGTCGTTGTACAGGTGGTCGACCGCGAGTTCCGTGCGGCGGATCAGGTAGTAATCGATGATTAGCACGCCCGCAATGGGTCCCAGCAGCGCGGAATAGCCGATCAGCCACGTGAAGATATAGCCCTGTGTCGATTCGAGGATCTTCCACGGCATCATCGCGAGCGCGATGCCGGCCGTGATGTAGCCGCCCGTGCGGTACGAGATGTGGCGCGGCGCCAGCGCGGAAAAGTCGTAGGCCGGGCCGACGAGGTTGGCGGCCAGGTTGACGCTGACCGTGTCGACCAGCAGAACAATTAACGCGATCAGCACCGCGGCGCCCGTCATGCGGCTGGCCAGGTCGACCGGGTCCCACAACGCCTTGCCGTACAGGACGACGGTGGCCGACGTGACGATGACGGCCAATGCAGCCAGCAACCCCATCGGCACGGGCAGGCCGACGGACTGGCCCAGGATCTGGTCGCGCTGCGTACGCGCGAAGCGGGTGAAGTCGGGGATGTTCAGCGCGAGCGTGGCCCAGAAGCCGACCATCGCCGTCAGCGACGGCCAGAACGTGGGCCAGAACTGGCCGGCCTTCTTGCCGCCTTCGACGAACTGCGACGGCGCGTCCAGCAGCGGGCCGAAGCCGCCCGCTTTCTGGTAGACCCAGCCGAGCAGCACGAAGCAGATCGCGATCTTCAGCGGCGCCGTGTACGTCTCCAGCTTGCGGATCGCATCCATGCCGTGCACGATGAAATAGAACTGGATCGCCCAGAACGCGAGGAAGCACAGCAGCTGCGCGCCGTTGATGCCCAGGCCGGCGAGCCTGGCGCCGCCGATCTCGTGCCCGGCCAGCACGCCCAGCAGCGTGTAGATCATGCTGCCGCCGAACCACGTCTGGATGCCGTACCAGCCGCACGCGACGATGGCGCGCATCAGCGCCGGCAGCCGCGCCCCGCGCGTGCCGAACGCGGCGCGCGCCAGCACGGCGTACGGGATGCCATATTTCGTGCCGGCGTGGCCGATCAGCAGCATCGGCAGCAGCACGATGGCGTTCGCGAGGAACACGGTGAACACGGCCTGGTACGCGGACATGCCGGCCTCGATCAGGCTGGCGGACAGCGTATAGGCCGGGATGCACATCACCATGCCGACCCACAGGGCGGCGAAGTGATACCAGCGCCACGTGCGCTGCGCGGCGCTCGTCGGCGCGAGGTCTTCGTTCCAGAGATCCTGGTTCATTGCGGGATCGGTGCTCATCGGGGCGGTCTCCGTCGGTTTCGTTCAATGCACCATATTAGCAAGACGTAGGGTGGGCGGCCCTCCGCCCACGCATAACGCCAACGAACCGCAAACGTTACGCGTGGGCACGGCCAACGACACGCAAACGTTACGCGTGGGCACGGCCAACGACATACAAACGTTACGCGTGGGCACGGCCAACGACACGCAAACGTTACGCGTGGGCACGGGGTGCCCACCCTACGCCTGCGGATTGCGGGGGTCCTGCGTCCAGTTCATGTACGGCTTGCCCGTCTGCTGCGGCACCATCGTGATGCAGCCCTCGACCGGACAGGTGATCTCGCACAGGTTGCAGCCCACGCATTCCTGGTCGATCACCTCGTACTTGCGCGCATTCCCGTCGACCAGCCGCGCGATGGCCTGGTGCGACGTGTCCTCGCACGCCACGTGGCAGCGGCCGCACTGGATGCACTTGTCCTGGTCGATGTGCGCGATGACCTGGTAATTCATGTCCAGGTATTTCCAGTCCGTCGTGTTCGGCACGGCCTTGCGCGAGAACGCGGCGATGTTGTCGTAGCCCTTCGAATCCATCCAGCGCGACAAGCCGTCCTTCATCTCCTCGACGATGCGGAAGCCATGCAGCATCGCGGCCGTGCACACCTGCACCGAGCCGGCGCCCAGCGCGATGAACTCGGCCGCGTCGCGCCAGTTGCCGATGCCGCCGATGCCGGAGATCGGCAAGCCTTTCGTCACCGGGTCGCGCGCGATCTCGGCCACCATGTTCAGCGCGATGGGTTTGACGGCCGTGCCGCAATAGCCGCCGTGCGTGCTGGCGTTGCCGACCGCGGGGAACGCGACCATGCGGTCCAGGTCCAGGTGCGTGATCGAATTGATCGTGTTGATCAGCGAGACGGCATCCGCCCCGCCCGCCAGCGCCGCGCGTGCGGGTGCGCGCACGTCCGTGATGTTGGGCGTCAGCTTGACGATCACCGGCAGCCGCGTGTACGTCTTGCACCAGCGCGTGACGAGTTCGATCAGGTCCGGCTGCTGGCCCACCGCGGCGCCCATGCCCCGCTCGGGCATGCCGTGCGGGCAGCCGAAGTTCAGTTCGATGCCGTCCGCGCCCGTCGCCGCGACGAGCGGCAGGATCTCGCGCCACGGCGCTTCCTCGCACGGCAGCATCATCGACACGACCAGCGCCCGGTCCGGCCACGCCTTCTTGACGGCCGTGATCTCGCGCAGGTTGATCTCGAGGCTGCGGTCCGTGATCAGTTCGATGTTGTTGAAGCCGATGACTTCGCGGTTCTTCCCATGCAGCGCGGAGTAGCGCGACGACACGTTGACGGCCGGGGGATCCTCGCCCAGCGTCTTCCACACGACGCCGCCCCACCCCGCCTCGAAGGCGCGCACGACGTTATAGGCCTTGTCGGTCGGCGGTGCGGACGCCAGCCAGAAAGGGTTCGGCGACTTGATGCCGCAGAAATCGATGCTCAGGTCGGCCATCATGCCTCCGCTTTGGAAAGGATGTCGTCATGGATCGCCAGCGCGGCCAGCTTGCCGTGCTGGACGGCCTGCACCGTCAGGTCCTGCCCCGGCGCCACGCAGTCGCCGCCCGCGTACACGCCCGGCAGCTTGGTGCGGAACCGCGCATCGACGTGGATCTTGTCGCCTTCCCGCTCCAGTTCGCGCGCGAGCAGGTCGGACAGGGAGTCTCCGTCCATGTGCTGGCCGATGGCCTTGAACACGGCATCTGCCGCGATGTCGATGAACGCCCCCGTGCCGGCAAGGCGGCCGTCCTCCAGCCGCGTTTCTTCGAAGCGCATGCCGCGCACGCGTCCCGCGGCGTCGAGCAGGATCTCGTGCGGTGCGGCCCACGTGCGGATGCGCACGCCATTCGTCTTCGCGATCTCGATCTCGTGGCCGGTCGCGCTCATCGCGTCGAATCCGCGGCGGTACACGAGCGTGACCTCGTCCGCGCCGAGCCGCCCGATCTGCACGGCCATGTCGACGGCCGTGTTGCCGGCCCCGATCACGATGGCCCGCTTCGGCACCGGCAGCGCCGCGAGGTCCGCGGCCTGGCGCAACGTGGCGATGTAGTCGACGGCGGCCGCGAGGCCCGGCGCGTCCTCGCCCGTGAGGCCGAGGCGGCGGCTCGCACCCAGGCCCAGGCCGAGGAACACGGCGTCGTAGCGCGTGTGCAGGTCCTGCAAATGCAGGTTGCCGCCCAGGATGCGGCCGTACTGGATCTCGATGCCGCCGATGGACAGCAAGAAGTCGACCTCGCGCTGGGCGAAGTCGCCCGGCAGCTTGTACTTGGCGATGCCGTATTCGTTCAGGCCACCGGCCTTGTCGCGCGCTTCGAACACGACGACGTCATGGCCCAGCATCGCGAGCCGGTGCGCGCACGACAGCCCGGCCGGGCCGGCGCCGACGACGGCGATCGTCCTGCCGGTCGACGGCGCGCGCCGGAACGGATGACCGGCGAAGTGCGCGTTGTCGATGGCGTGACGCTGCAGCAGGCCGATCTTCACGGGCTGGCCTTCGGCGTCGTTGTTGCGCACGCAGGCGTCCTCGCACAGGATCTCCGTCGGGCACACGCGCGAACAGCTGCCGCCGAAGATGTTCTGCTTGAGGATGTTGACCGCGGCGCCTTCCACGTTGCCCTCGTGGATGTTGCGGATGAAGCTCGCGACGTCGATGCCCGTCGGGCAGGCGCGCGTACAGGGCGCGTCATAACAGTACAGGCAGCGGGCGCTTTCGATGGCGGCCTGGCGGGTCGTCAGTGCCGGCGCCAGGTCCGTGAAGCGCTCGGACAGGGCACCGTGCGTGCCGGCGGCGGGGGGCAGGTGGTGGAGTGACTCGATCATGAAGCATCCCTTCTTTTCGTAGTGACTCAAAAAAACCACCGTCGCTCCCGCGCAGGCGGGAGCCCAAGTTGAGTGCGTCGTCGAGATGCGTGCAACCTGGGTCCCTGCCTGCGCAGGGACGACGTATCAACGGATCGTGTCCGTCATTTCATTTGCGGGAACGCGAACTCCACCCCGCTGCTCGCCGTATTCGGCCACCTTTGCATGACCGCCTTGTGCCGCGTATAAAACCGCACACCCTCCGGCCCGTACGCGTGATGGTCGCCGAACAGGCTTTTCTTCCACCCGCCGAAGCTGTTGAACGCCATCGGCACCGGCAGCGGCACGTTCACCCCGACCATCCCGACCTGCACCTGACGCACGAATTCGCGCGCCACGCCGCCGTCGCGGGTGAACACGGCGACGCCGTTGCCGTACTCGTTGCGGTTGATGAGGGCCAAAGCACTCCCGACGTCCGGCAGGCGGACGACGCACAGCACGGGGCCGAAGATTTCTTCCTTGTAGATGGACATCGACGGCGTCACGTGGTCGAACAGGGTGCCGCCCACGAAGAAGCCGTTGGCGCGCTCCGGCACCTTGAAGCCGCGGCCGTCGACGACCAGCGTCGCGCCCTGCTCCACGCCTTCGCCGATCAGCTTTTCGATGCGCTGCTTGGCCGCCTGCGTGACCACGGGCCCCATCTCCGCGCCATCCGCCATGCCGTCCGCGATCTTCAGGGCACGCGTGCGCTCGGCCAGCCGGGCCACGAGCGCATCGCCCGCGTCGCCGATCGCCACGGCCACCGAGATCGCCATGCAGCGCTCGCCCGCCGAGCCGTAGGCGGCGCCGATGAGTGCATCGACCGCCATGTCCATGTCGGCATCGGGCATCACGACCATGTGGTTCTTCGCGCCGCCCAGCGCCTGCACGCGCTTGCCGGCTGCGCTGCCGCGGGCGTAGATGTATTCCGCGATCGGCGTCGAGCCCACGAAGCTGACGGCCTGGATGTCCGGGTGGTCGAGCAGCGCGTCGACCGCGCCTTTGTCGCCCTGGACGACGTTGAACACGCCGTCCGGCAGCCCCGCTTCCTTCAGCAGCCGCGCATGCAGCAGCGACGGCGACGGATCCCGTTCGGACGGTTTCAGGATGAACGTGTTGCCGCACGCGATGGCGACGGGGAACATCCACATCGGCACCATCACGGGGAAGTTGAACGGCGTGATGCCCGCGACGACGCCCAGCGGCTGGCGCATCGACCACGCGTCGATGCCGCGCGCGATCTGGTCCGTGAACTCGCCCTTGAGCATCTGCGGGATGCCCACCGCGAACTCGACGACTTCGATGCCGCGTGCGACTTCGCCACGTGCGTCGGCGAACGTCTTGCCGTGTTCGCGCACGATCATCGCCGCGAATTCATCGGTATGCTTCTGGCACAGTTGCAGGTAGTTGAACAGCACGCGGGCGCGGGCCAGCGGGGGCGTCGCGGCCCAGGCGGGGAATGCGGCGCTGGCCGCTGCCACGGCAGCCGCGACGTCCTCGATGCTCGCCAGCGCCACGCGCGCGCAGGGCTCGCCCAGCGCGGGGTTGTAGACGTCCGCGTAGCGTCCGCCGGACCCTTCGGCGACGCTGCCGCCGATGTAGTGATTGATCGTCTCCATGTTCTCTTTCAGTCGAGGTTTTTCAGGACGGCGGCCAGCTTGCCGAACAATTCGTCGATGTGTTTTTTCTCCAGCACGAGCGGCGGCGACAGCGCGATGATGTCGCCCGTCGTGCGGATCAGGATGCCGTCCGCGAAGGCCTGCTTGAACGCGGCGAACGCGCGCGCCCCGACCTTGCCGGGGATGCTTTCCAGCTCGATGCCGGCGACGAGGCCGATGGTGCGGATGTCGATCACGTGCGGCAGGCCGCGCAGGCTGTGGACGGCGTCTTCCCAGTACGGCTGCAGCGCACGGGCGTTCTCGAGGATGCCCTGCTCCTTGAAGACTTCCAGCGTGGCGATCGACGCGGCGCACGCGAGCGGATGGCCGGAATACGTGTAGCCGTGGAACAGCTCGATGCCGGCCGGCGCTTCCATGAACGCGTCGTGGATGAATTTTTTCGAGAACACGGCACCCATCGGCACGGTGCCGTTGGTGAGGCCTTTCGCCGTCGTCATCATGTCCGGCTCGACGTCGAAGTAATCGACGGCGAACGGCGTCGTCAGGCGGCCGAAGCCCGTGATCACTTCGTCGAAGATCAGCAGGATGCCGTGCTTCGTGCAGAGTTCGCGCAGGCGCTTCAGGTAACCCCGCGGCGGAATCAGCACGCCCGTCGATCCGGCCACGGGTTCGACGATGACCGCGGCGATGGTCGACGCGTCGTGCAGCGCGACGATGCGTTCCAGTTCGTCGGCCAGTTCCGCGCCATGTTCCGGCTCGCCGCGCGAGAACGCGTTCTTGCCGGGGTTGTGCGTGTGCGGCAGGTGGTCGACACCCGGCAGCAGCGGCCCGAAGGCCTTGCGATTCGGGCCGATGCCGCCGACGGACAGCCCGCCGAAGCCGACGCCGTGATAGCCCCGCTCGCGCCCGATCAACCGCGTGCGGCCGGCGTCGCCGCGGGCCTTGTGATACGCGAGCGCGATCTTGAGCGCGGTGTCCACCGCTTCCGAGCCGGAGTTCGTGTAGAACACGTGGCCGAACTTGTGATTGGTGTAGTCCATCAGGCGTTCGGCCAGGTCGAAGGCGGCCGGGTGGCCCATCTGGAACGTGGGCGCGAAGTCGAGCTGGGCGACCATCTCGCTGACGGCGGCGACGATCTTCGGCTGCGCATGGCCGCACGGGACGCACCACAGGCCGGCGGTGCCGTCGAGGACGGCGTTGCCGTCGACGTCCTTGTAATACATTCCTTGTGCCGAGACGAGGAGGCGCGGATGGGCCTTGAAGTCACGGTTGTTGGTGAATGGCATCCAGAAGGATGCCATCGATTCGGGTCTGGACTCGTTCATGCGACTCCCCTTATGAATATGACGGCCAGTACAAAATTTACCAACTGGCAAAAACAATGATGCAATAATAGACAGCAGTACAACAGCGGCACATATACACAATCTGCGAAAATGGCCAACCGTATAGGTAGCATAGCCTGTACAGTTTCGGACGTCGCGCGATGGAGGCGCATGGAACCAACCGAAAAGAGCGAGAGCGAGGGATGGCCGGCGCTGGCGATCGACCGCCAGCGGCGCGGCAGCCTGGTCGACCAGATCGTCGCGGCCATCGCCGAGATGGTAAATCGCCGCACGCTGCCCGCCGGGACCAAGATGCCGTCCGTTCGACAATTCGCAAAAGTGAATGGCGTCAGCACCTTCACCGTCGTCGAATCGTACGACCGCCTGCTGCACCTGGGCCTGCTGTCATCGCGACGCGGCTCCGGATTCTTCGTCGCACGCGGCACGGAAGCCCCCGCGCAGCAACCCTGTCTGCCCGCGGCCGCCAATGTGGTCGACACGCTCACGCCCGACCTCTATTCCGGCCAGACGGATGCGCTGCCCGTCGGCGCCGGCTGGCTGCCGCCCGAGTGGTATGGCGAGTCGACGATCCTCGACGCCGTGCGCCACGCGATGAAGATCCCGGCCAGCCGCCTGCGCGGCTATGGCCATCCGCTCGGCTTTCCCAGCCTGCGCCAGCATCTCGCCACGACGCTGTCGGCCGACCTGTTTGCGGTCGAGCCGGAACAGATCCTGCTCACGCACGGCGCCACGCACGCGTTCGACCTCGTGCTGCGCACGCTCACGCGGCCGGGCGACGTCGTGTTCGTCGAGGATCCCGGCTACGGCAATTTGCTTGCGCTCGTCCGGCATCACGGCTGCGAGGCCGTCGGCATCCCGCGCGGCGCGCATGGCCTGGACATGGACGTCCTCGCGCGCACGGCCCAGGCGCGCCAGCCGAAGCTCATGTTCGTCAACACGGTGCTGCAGAATCCCCTGGGCACGTCGCTGTCGCAGGCACAGGCGCACCGGCTGCTCGCGCTGTCCGAGCAGTACGATTTCTGGCTCGTCGAGGACGACATCTACCGCGAACTGGCGGCGCGCGGCGACTCGTCGCTCGCGGCCATGGACGGGCTGCGCCGCGTGATCCGCATCGGCAGCTTTTCCAAGACCCTGTCGCCCGTGCTGCGCGTGGGTTCCATTTGCGCCTCCGGGTCGTTGATACCGGAACTGGTGCGCGTCAAGATGCTCACGGGCCTGACGACGTCGGAAGTGAACGAGCGCGCCGTCTACGATGCCGTCGGCAGCCGCGCCTACCGCAAGCAGGTCGAGCGTCTCGTGCTGCAGCTGGACGACGCGCGCGAGCTGGCGCTGGAGCGCCTTGGCGACGCGGGCCTCGTGCCGCTGGCCCGGCCGCGCGGCGGCATGTTCGTCAGCGCGGGCTGGCCGGCGCAAAAACAAAGCGGCCGCGCCATCGC
This sequence comes from Massilia sp. CT11-137, assembly GCF_047302885.1. Taxonomy (NCBI): domain Bacteria; kingdom Pseudomonadati; phylum Pseudomonadota; class Betaproteobacteria; order Burkholderiales; family Oxalobacteraceae; genus Massilia; species Massilia sp. CT11-137. Next base: position 1,033,403 of record NZ_JBKYMP010000002.1, on the reverse strand, counting down.
CGAACGCGCGCTGCGCGCGAGCATCCTGCTGGCGCCGGGCGAATTCTTTGCACTGACGCCGCCCGATACCGCCTGGTTCCGCTTCAACGTCGCCTATGCCCACGAGCCGGCCCTGCTCGATTTCCTGCGTTCGATCCGAGGAGAACTACCATGACCATCGCCCCCGTCAAACATCGCGTCAGCCACCGTGACAGGGTTGAAACAACCATCCTCACGGAAGCCGTGCGCCAGTTCGCCGAATGCGGCTACGAAGGCACGTCGATCGCCACCGTGGCCGAGCGCGCGGGCCTGTCGAAGCAGAACCTGATGTACTACTTCCCGACCAAGCAGGCCTTGTACCAGCGCGTGCTCGACAACGTGCTGGACGACTGGCTCGCGCGCATGGCCAGCCTCGCGGATCCGGGCAAGGACCCGGGCGACGTCCTGCGCACCTATGTGCGCGCGAAGCTGACGTTCTCGCGCGAGCAGCCGCTCGCGTCGCGCGTGTATGCGATGGAAGTCATCGGCGGCGCCAAGCTGTACGCCGACCAGATCCGCCGCCGCGTGATCCCCCTGCTGCGCGCGGACATCGCCGTGTTCGAGCGCTGGATCGCGGAAGGGAAGATCGCGCCCGTCAACGCCACCCATCTGCTGTTCGCCGTGTGGGCGATGACGCAGTCGTACGCCGACTTCGCCGCCCAGATGACGCTCGTGCTCGACCGCGAACAACTGCAACCATCCGACTTCGACGACGCCGAGCGCCTGATCACGGGCATGGTCCTCGCCGCGGTCGGCCTCCAGGAGAAACCATGCCCACCCTGAGCCCCATCGAACTGTTCACGCCCCGCCTGAAACTGCGCTGGATGAGCGAGCGCGACGTCGACGCGCACTATGCCGTGTTTTCCGATCCGGAAGTGGCGCGCTACTGGAGCAGCGGACCGTGGACGTCGCTCGACCAGTCACGCGAGCACATCGCCGCCACGCAGGCCGCCTACGCGGATGGCAGCGGCATGCGCCTGGGCGTCGAACTGATCGAAACGGGAGAACTGATCGGCAACGTGAGCCTGCACCGCTTCGTCGACACCAGCCGCCGCTGCGAAACGGGCTACGCGTTGGCCCGTGCCCACTGGGGCGGCGGCTACGTCAGCGAGGCGCTGCGCGCGCTGCTGGCCTACGGTTTTACGACGCTGGACCTGAACCGCATCGAGGCCGACATCGACCCGCGCAACGGGGCGTCCGCACGGGTGCTGGAAAAGCTCGGGTTTCAAAAAGAAGGCTATATGCCCGAGCGGTGGATCGTGCAGGGCGAGCCTGCCGATACGGTGTATTACGGCCTGCTCCGCCGGCACTGGAACGGGTAATCCAGCTATTCCACCGCCAGGATCCAGTCGCGCACGGCGGCCACCTTCGGGTTGTCCTGCCGGGCTTCCGGATAGACCAGGTAGTACGCGAACGTCTCCATGTGGGCCGGTTTCGCGAGCTTGACCAGGCGCCCGGCCTCCACCTCGTGCGCCACCATGGCGGCCGGCAGCAGGCCGGCGCCCTGCCCGGCCAGCACGGCACCCAGCAGCAGGCTGGCGTCGTCGAACGACGGGCCGCGCGGCAGCGCGACATCATCCACGCCGTTGGCCTGGAACCACAGGCTCCACCCCTTCCGGTCGGCGTCGTGCACGTGCGGCCAGCGCGCCAGGTCCGCAGGCGCTGACGGCAGGCCAAGGCGCTCGACGAGGGCCGGCGCTGCCACCGGCACGATCTCGACGGAGGCCACGCGATAGCTCCGCAGTCCGGGATAGCGCCCGGCGCCGTGCCGGACGGCGACGTCCACGCCGTCGCGCGCAAAATCCGCCAGCGCGGTGCTGGTCACGATGTGCAGGTCGATGCCCGGATGCGCGTCGCGGAACCGCTGCAGGCGCGGCATCAGCCACGCGGACGCGAAGAACGGCGTGACGCTCAACGTCAGCGTGCCGGCATCCGCGGACGCCGCGAGGCGCTGCGTGGCCTGCGCGATCTGCCGGAACGCATTGCGCACGGGCGGCAGGTAATCGCGGCCCGCCTGGGTCAGCAGGATGCCCCGGTTGACCCGCTCGAACAGTTTTACGCCGAGGTGCTCTTCCAGTTGCCGCACGAGCTGGCTGACCGCGCCCGGCGTCACGCACAACTCTTCCGCCGCGGCTTTCACGGACAGGTGCCGCGCGGCGGCTTCGAACGCGCGCAGCGGCTTCAAGGGCGGCACCGGCTCACGGATCATTTAGAAAATCTCAATCGAAACAGGAAGGAAAACTCGGTTGTGCCACTGTCATGCGAAGGCTAAAGTACCTGCATTGTAAGCCGATTCTGGAAAGAGAATGACTAAACCGACAGACGTTCTGCACTATCTCGACATCGGCGCGCTTGGGCTCCTGATCCGCAACCGCAGCGTATCTTCCCGGGAGGTGACCCAAGCGCTGCTCGACCGCATCGCCGCGCTCGACGGCGACCTCCATGCGTACGCGCTGGTGCTGGCCGACGCCGCGCGCGCGCAAGCCGACGCGGCCGACAGCGAGATCGCGGCCGGCGGATGGCGCGGGCCGCTGCACGGCGTGCCGATCGCGGTGAAGGACCTGTTCGACATCGAAGGCGTGCCGACGCGCGCCGGCATGCGGCTGCGCAGCCAGCCCGTCGCCACCCGCGACGCGACGGTGGTGCGGCGCCTGCGCGACGCCGGCGCCGTCCTCGTCGGCAAGCCCGAGCTCACCGAAGGCGCGTATTCCGACCACCACCCGGCCGTCGTCCCGCCGCGCAACCCGTGGCACGCGGACTACTGGCCGGGCATCTCGTCGAGCGGTTCCGGCGTCGCCGTCGCGGCGGGCATGGCGTATGGCTCGCTCGCCTCGGACACGGGCGGGTCGATCCGCTGGCCGTCCGCGGCGAATGGCCTGACGGGACTGAAGCCGACGTGGGGCCGCGTGAGCCGCTACGGCGCGGCCGAACTGGCGGCGTCGCTGGACCATGTCGGGACCATGGCCCGCAGCGCCATCGACGCCGGCATCCTGCTGGGCGCCATCGCCGGGGCCGATCCGGACGACCCGACGGCGTCGCCGATGCCTGTCCCCGACGCCACGGCGGGCGCCGGCATCGCGGGCTGGCGCATCGGGGTGGACGCGGCGTGGAACCGCGACGGCGTGGACGCCGGCACGCGCGCGGTGCTCGCCGGCGCACTCGCGACGTTTGCCGCGCTGGGCGCGGAAATCGTCGACGTCCGCTTCCCCGACGTCGCACAGACCGTCGCCGACTGGGTGCCGCAATGTGCCGTGGAGGCGGCCGTGGCGCACCGGGACCGCTATCCGCGCATGCAGGCGGATTACGGTGCCGTCCTCGCGGCGGTGATCGAGACCGGCAAGGCATTGTCCGGCACCGATTACCAGGCCATCCTGCTGCGGCGCGCGGCCTTCCGCGGCCGTGTCGACCGGGTCCTCGCAGCCGTCGACGTCCTGCTCACGCCCGTGCAGCCGTTCGCCCCGCTCACGCTCGCGCAGATCCGGACGCTGGGCACGCAGCCGGACCTCATCGCCGGGCTGCAGCGTTACACGTGCCCCTTCAACATGTCCGGCCATCCGACGCTCACGTTGCCGGGCGGCTGCACCGACGATGGCATGCCTATCGGCCTGCAACTGGTGGCGCCCCGCTGGCGCGAGGACGCGCTCGTGCGGGCCGGCGCCGCGTTCCAGGCGCGAACGTCGTGGCACCGGCGCCATCCGGAGCGCTAGCATGGGATCGCGCATCTTCTATGGCTGGGTCGTCGTCGCGGCGGCGTTCGCGGTCTGTTTCGTCGGATTCGGCTGCGCGTACACGTTCAGTGCGTTCGTACCGGCGCTGCAGCGGGACTTCGAGGCGTCGCGCGGATCCGTGTCGCTCGTGTTTTCGCTGGCGGGCTTCCTGTATTTTGCGCTGGGTGTCGTCAGCGGCCCGCTCGCGGACCGCTGGGGCGCGCGCCGCCTGGCCATGCTCGGCATGCTGCTGGTGGGCGCGGGCCTCGCGCTGGCCGGCGTGGCGCGCAGCCTGCATGCGGTGTATGCCGCCTACGGCCTCGGCGTCGGCGTCGGTATCGGTTGTGCGTACGTGCCCGCGCTGGGCGCCGTGCAGCGCTGGTTCGTCGCGCGCCGCGGTGTTGCGTCCGGCCTCGCGGTCAGCGGCATCGGCGTCGGCACGCTGGTCATGCCGCCGCTCGCGACGGCGCTGATCGACGCCCTGGGATGGCGCAACGCCTACCTCGCGCTCGGATGCGGCGCGGCGGTCGTCGGCATCGGCATGGCCGCGCTCATTGCCGACGATCCCGCCGGCAAAGACATGGGGCCGGCCGGCGTCCACTCGGGCATGCTGCTGCGCGAGGCCGTCCGGTCGCGGCAATTCGTCTTGCTGTACGCGGCCTGCCTGGTCTGCTCGTTCGGGGTATTCGTGCCGTTCGTCCACCTGGTGCCGTATGCGCTGGACCACGGCATCGGCCAGAAGGACGCGGCTTACCTGCTGGGGACGATCGGCATCGGCAGCACGCTGGGCCGGTTTTTCCTCGGTGGACTGGCGGACAGGGTCGGGAGACTGGCCTTCCTGCTGGCGATGTTTGCCGGCATGGCTGCCGCACTCGCGGTGTGGGCCGCGTCGACGGGCTTCCTCGCGCTGGCCGGGTTCGCGCTGCTGTTCGGCCTGTTCTACGGCGGCTGGGTCGCCATCATGCCGCCCGTGGTGACGGATTTGTTCGGCAACCGCCAGGTCGGCGGCATCATCGGCGTCCTGTACACGAGCGTCGCGGTGGGTACGCTCCTCGGTCCCACCGCGGCCGGCTACCTGTTCGACGCGAGCGGCAGCTATACGGTGCCGATCGTGGCCAGCGCAGCCGTCAACGTCGCGGCGGCGGGGATAGCCGCGCTCGTGGGCAGGCCGGCCTGATCACCATTCGTGCGTCGTCCGCTGCCACGCCGGCAGCGCCTGGATGCGCTCAAACCAGGCCAGCAGGTGCGGATACGCATCCAGCGGCAGGTGTGCCCGGTCCTTGTACATGAGCGGCGCCGCGACGGCGTAGTCGGCCAGGGTCACGCCGTCGCCGGCGAGCCACTGGCGCGTGGCCAGGTGCTGGTCCAGCACGCGGGCCGCCTCGGCCAGGTCGGCTGCGCCGCGCGCGACTTCCGCCGGATCGGCGTCCTGGCCCGTGACGAATTTCTTCCAGAGGTGTTCCCACGTGAACACGCCGATGGGCGGGGCGAAATGCTGGCACGCCCAGAACATCCAGCGGCTGACGTCCGCGCGCGCCCGGCGCTCCTGAGGCCATACGGTCTGGCCGGGCGTGCCCTCGGCCAGGTATTGCATGATCGCGCACGATTCCCACAGGATGAAGTCGCCGTCGATCAGCACGGGGAGCTTGGCATTCGGATTGACCTCGCCGAGGCGGCGGCGGTCGTCCTGGCTGGCCAGGTTGATCTGGATGAGGTCGAACTCGATGCCGAGGTGGTCGGCCGCCAGCAGCACGCGGCGGGTGTTGGACGAGTAGTGGTTGTAGTAGAGCTGCATGGCCGTCTCCTGAGGGTTGGTTGATGCGGTGATGTTAAGACGGGCCACTGACAGATTCTGTCAGGAGTATTCGGGGATGTCGTACGCCTTGCGCCACTCCCGCAGCAGCTGGTGCCGCGGCGACGGATAGCGCTCCGTGATCGGTTCGGCCCGGACGATGCGGTCGACACGGAAGTGACGGATCGCATCGCGCAGTTCGCACCATGCCGCCATCACGCGCTTGCCCTCGAAGAACGCGAGCGCGAACGGCCATACGATGCGCTCAGTCGCCGTGTCGCGCTCGTCGCGGTAGGCGATGCGCAGCTTGCACTGGCGCCGGATCGCCTCGCGCGCCGGCTGGATGAACGCCTCGACCGGCGCCGCTTCCGGAAAGGCCGGCACCCACAGACTCATCTCGGCCATGTGGTCGCGCAGGTCGCGCGGCGTGGCCGTCGCAATCTTGGCCAGGGAGCGGTCGGCCGCGTCGGACAGCGCCGCGTCGCCCTGCTGGCGCACCCAGCGCGCGCCCAGCACGAGGGCTTCCAGCTCGTCGGCGTCGAACATCAGCGGCGGCAGGAAAAAGCCCGTGCGCAGCACGTAGCCGACACCGGCCGAGCCCTCGACGGGCGCGCCCAGTTGCACGAGTGTCTGGATGTCGCGGTAGATCGTGCGTTCCGACACGCCGAGGCGCTCGGCCAGGGCGCTGGCCGTTACGGGGCGGCGGTGGCCGCGCAGGGCGTCCATCAACTGGAACAGGCGTCCGGTGCGGCTCATGGCAGGCGTAAAAGTTTCATGGACGACATCATATTACGCCGGACCGACGGGGTCCAGACGCCCCCGTCCATCCGGCCGCACGACCAGTCATCCCGCATTTTCGGCAGTTCGTCGGTACCCCGTGGCCACGATGCCTGCAGGGATGTAGAGTGACTCCATCGAAACAAGTTCCAACCGCAAGGAGTCATCATGACCAGGACCTACCACCGCAGCTTCGGCGCCACGCTGGAAGACCTCGCCCGCGACATCGTCGACGCCTGCCGCCGCACCGTGCGCGCCATCGCCGTGATGCCGTGGCCCGCGATGCTGGCGTGCTGCATCGCCCTCGCCTTCGTGATCAGCATCCTGCCGCTCGCATTGTTCCTGTTCGTCCTGTTCATGGGCATCAAGGTGGTCATCGGCGCATTCGTCGTGGACCACCGCCGCACACACCGCGAGAAATAAGCAGGAGAGCATCATGCGCGCCAGCGACATCAACCGCGTACTCGACTTCGTACGCGACGCCTTCCACGAAGCCAGCAAGGTGTGGTGGCGCTTCTTCGACTGGCTCGCCGTCGTCGAATGGCGCCAGCTGTTCCTGACGTGGTTCTTCGTCGTGGTCTTCTTCCAGCTCGTGAACACGCCCGAGCCGGCTTTCTGGTACATCTTCATCTCGTTCGCCGTCAAGGTGCTGGCGGGCGGCAAGCGCAAGGCGGAGCTGATGGCGCGCGAAGCGACGGCACAGGCCAACGTCGCCACGCTGGAACGCCGCCTGATGGAGGCGCAGATGGCCGCGCTGCAGGCCCAGGTCGAACCGCACTTCCTGTTCAACACGCTGGCCCTGATCGGCCAGCTGATCGAGACGGACCCGAAGGAAGCGGCGCGCGTGCACGCCCACCTGATCGACTACCTGCGCTCGACCCTGCCGCAGATGCGCCAGCGCGGCGGCGCGACACTGGGCAAACAGGTCGAGCTGTCGCGGGCTTACCTTGCCATCATGCAGGCGCGGATGAAGGAACGGCTCAACGTGCGCTTCGACGTGCCCGACTTCCTCGGCAGCGCCCCGTTCCCGCCGATGATGCTGCAGACCCTGATCGAGAACGCCATCAAGCACGGCCTGGAGCCGAAGATCGAAGGCGGCACCGTCGCGGTGCGCGCCCACGTGGTGGGGGCTGACCTGCACGTGGAAGTGTGCGACGATGGCGTCGGCATCGACCCGCACGCGGACGACGGCGTCGGCCTCGCCAACATCCGCGAGCGCCTGCAACTGCTGTACGGCGCGGAAGCGTCGCTGGCCATCTCGACCCCGCCGGGCGGCGGCGCCTGCGCCACGATCCGGCTGCCCTACAAGATGATGGAGGATGCTTGAACATGGTTACCGCCCTGATCGCCGACGACGAAGCCCCGATGCGCGACCTGCTGCGCGCGCGCCTGCAACAGGCGTGGCCGGACCTGCAGATCGTCGCCGAGGCCGCGAACGGCGTGGAAGCCGTCGAGCTGGGAGAGCAATTCCGGCCCGACATCGCCTTTCTCGACATCCGCATGCCGGGCCTGTCCGGCATCGAGGCGGCGCGGCGGCTGTACGAGCGGTCGCACATCGTGTTCGCCACGGCCTACGACCAGTACGCGCTGGACGCCTTCGAACAGGGCGCGCTCGACTATCTGTTGAAACCCGTGTCGGCCGAACGGCTCGCGACCACGTGCGCGCGGCTGCAGGCGCGCCTGCGCAAGCGTTCGTCGGCCGAGGCCGCGCCGCCGCAGGACATCGGCCAGCAACTGGCGAAGCTGACCACCCTGCTGGAGAACAAGGGCAAACCGGACAAACCGACTTACCTGCGCTGGATCCAGGCCCAGGTCGGCGCCAGCCTGCGCATGGTGAGCACGCGCGAGATCCTGTTCTTCCAGTCGGACGAAAAATACACGCGGGTGCAGACGGCGGCAGCCGAATTCCTGATCCGCAAGACGCTGAAGGAATTGCTGGACGAACTCGACCCGGACGAATTCTGGCGCATCCACCGCTCGACGCTCGTGCGCGTGGACGCCATCGCCGAAGTGAAACGCGACCTGCGCGGACGCCAGATGCTGAAGGTGCGCGGCTATCCGGGCGAGCTGGAAGTGAGCCGCAACCACGGCAACCTGTTCCAGCAGATGTGAATCCATCCCATAGGAGACCGCCATGCCCTCGATCGCCATCCCCTGCCTGCGCTACCGCGACACCCCGGCCGCCATCGACTGGCTGTGCGAAGTCTTCGGCTTCGCCTGCCAGGTCGCCGTACCCGGCATCGACGGCGCCATCGCCCACGCACAACTGACGCTCGGCGACGGCATGATCATGCTGGGCTCGGTCAGCGACGAGGGAGAATATGGCAAGGTGCTCGTGCAGCCGGACGAGATCAGGGGCCGCCAGACCCAGACCGTCTACCTGCAGGTGAACGACGCCGACCGCGTGTGCGAGCGCGCGCGCCATGCCGGCGCCATCATCCTGCAGGAACCGAGCGACACGGAATTCGGCAGCCGCGGCTTCATGTGCCGCGACCTCGAGGGGCATGTGTGGAACGTGGGGACGTATGATCCGTGGAAGCCGGAAGACCTGTTCCTGACGAACTCATGATCAGGTGTAGGGTGGGCGGCCCCCGCCCACGCGCGATGCTTGCACATTGCCGGCGTTACGCGTGGGCACAGGTGCCCCCCTACGAATGCGCAACTCAACTGAACAAGCCTTCGTCCGACCCATCCCCGTCGAAAAAGCCCTGCCCGCCGTCGATACTGCCGTTGTCGACGCTGCTGTCGAACAACCCTTCCGACGAGCCATTGTCCAGCACACGGTCCACGTCGCCCAGCCCCGCCTGGTCCGCCAGCGCGCTGCCGGACTGGTCGTTGAACAGGTTGTTGCTCGGATCGTCGCTGTTCAGCAAGCGGTTGCCGCCGTGGTCGTGGTGGCCGAACATGTTTTCCAGGCCCTGGAAGAGGAAGCCGCCGGCCGCGACACCGGCCGCCGTCGCGGCGATCGAACCCAGCGTACCGCCGAAGCCGCCACGCAGGAAGCCGGACGACGGCGCCGACTGGTATTGCGGCTGATTCTGCGGCTGATTCTGCGGCTGATACTGCGGCTGATATTGCGGTTGGGATTGATAAGGCTGTTGGGTATCGCGTTGGTAGGACTGGGCCGGCTGCGACCTGCCGCTATTGCCCCAGGAATTTGCGTCGAGGAATTTACCGCCGTCACCACCTTGCTGACCGGAACGCACCTGGCTTTCCAGCCCGGCGATGCGGTCCTTGGCATTGTTCAGCGCCTGTTCGAGCAGCAACGCCCTCTGCACCAGCAGGTAGGCGGCGTCGGGCTGCTGGGCCACGGCGCGCTGGATCAGGGCCTCCGCTTCCGGGTCTTTCTGGATGCCGCGGGCCTGGATCAACTGGCTCAGGAAATCGTGCAACATCTGCGAATCTTGCGGGCTCATGACATCTGCTCCTTTGAATGGTCGGATAGCCCACATGTTGTGGGCCTGTCCTTGAATTCAAGTTTGACAGCATCCGGGCAAGATTGCCTTAAACGGCGCTGAACCGTGCGCTCAAGGCTTCTGGAGATCCCGCCCGCCGAACGCGTTCGGCAACTGCGCGGCCGCGGTCGTCTCCATCACGTCGCCCTTCAGGTTCGCCAGCACGACGGACAAGTCGTTGCCGCCCAGTTCCAGGATCACCTGGCGGCAGGCGCCGCACGGGGCGATGGGGCCATCCGTGTCGCCGATGACGGCCAGCGCCGTGAAGTCGCCCGGCACGTAGCCGTGGGCGATGGCGGAAAAGAATGCCGTGCGCTCGGCGCAGTTGCACAGGCCGTAGGACGCGTTCTCGACGTTACAGCCGCGGAACACGCGGCCGTCCTTCGTCTCGAGCGCGGCGCCCACCTTGAAGCGCGAATAAGGCACGTATGCCAGTTCGCGCGCGGCGCGGGCTTCAGCTATCAGTTTTTTGTATTTCATGGGGGCTCCCGAACGTCGTCCCCGGACTAGCCGTCCGCCTTGGCGGGGACCCAAGGTTGCTTGCGCAGTCGAGACGCCGACGAATTGGGCTCCCGCCTGCGCGGGAGCGACGGTTGATGTCGTCTTATGGGCGAATCGTTTTGTAGATCATCGGCTGCGCGGCAGGCCGTTCGGCCGCGATGCGGTACGCCGCCTGCACTTCGCGCACGGCGCGTTCCGCAGCATCCCGCGTGCGTGCGTGGACGAGCGCCAGCGGCTGGCCGACCTCCAGTTGCGTGCCCAGCTCGACGAGGTCGGTGAGGCCGACGGCGAAGTCGATCGGATCCTGTGGGCGGATACGCCCGCCGCCCAGGCCGACGACGGCCAGGCCCAGGCCGCGGCAATCCGTCGCGTACGCATAACCCGATTCGAGCGCCGGCACCGGCACGACGATCGGCGCCTTTGCGAGGTGCGCGTCCGGATCGTCCATCAGGTCGGCCGGACCGCCCAGCGCCTTGACCATGCGCGCGAAACGCTCGGCCGCTTCGCCCGAATCCAGCGCGTGCTGCAGTTTGGCGCGCGCTGCCTCGTCGGTCGCGGCGAGGCCGGAGATGACGAGCATCTCGGCGCACAATGCCATCGTCACCTCGTGCAGGCGTGCCGGGCGCGACTTGCCGGCGAGGTAGTCGATCGCGACGCGCACCTCGACGGCATTGCCGGCCGCCGGGCACAGCGACTCGTTCATGCCGGTCAGGATCGCCGACGTGCGCGTGCCGGCGCCGTTGCCGACGTGGACGATGGACTCCGCCAGCTCGACGGATTTTTCATATGTCGGCATGAACGCGCCGCTGCCGGCCTTGACGTCCATGACGAGGGCATCGAGGCCCGCCGCCAGCTTCTTCGACAGGATCGAGCCCGTGATCATGGCGACGGATTCCACGGTCGCCGTCGTGTCGCGGATGCTGTAGAAACGCTTGTCGGCCGGCGCCAGCTGCGCGGTCTGGCCGATGATGGCGACGCCGACTTCCTTGACGATCTTGCGGAACAGTTCCGGATCCGGCACGGTGCAATAGCCGGGAATCGAATCGAATTTATCCAGCGTACCGCCCGTGTGACCGAGGCCGCGGCCGGAAATCATCGGGACATAGCCGCCGCATGCGGCGATCATCGGACCGAGCATCAGCGACACGACATCGCCCACGCCACCCGTGGAGTGCTTGTCGACGACGGGACCGGGCAGGTCCAGCGACTTCCACTCCATGACCTGGCCGGAATCGCGCATCGCGAGCGTGAATGCGACGCGCTCGTCCATCGTCATGTCGTTGAAGTAGACGGCCATCGCGAGCGCGGCGATCTGGCCTTCGGTGACGCTGCCGTCGGGGATGCCGCGCACGAAGAAGCGGATCTCTTCCGGGCTCAAGGTGCCGCCGTCGCGTTTTTTGCGGACGATTTCTTGGGGGAGGAACATAACGTTCTCGCTTTAAACAATCGGTTCGTAAAACCGTAGGGTGGACACCCCGCGGCCACGCGTGACGCCAGCACGGAGTCGGCTTACGCGTGGGCTCGGGGAGCCCACCCTACGTTGGCGTATTCAAGCCGCCCATCAGAAAATCAGACGCCGTATGGAATCCACACATTTTTCACCTGGCTTGCGTGCTGCAAGACGGTACGCCCGCCCGCCTGCTTCGCATCGAACCAGTCGCGCCCTTTCGCGCCGCCGGTCCACGTGCGCTTCAGCGATTCCGCCGACAGCTTCTCGACTTCCGCACAGCCTTCCGCCGACCCGTCGTGGCGCCACACGGCATCCACGTCGAAGTGCGATGCCAGCGTGCGTGCCAGTTCGTCGTGGCTGCCCGTGACGATGTTCAGCGCGCCGCCCGGGAGGTCGGACGTGTCGAGCACCTGGTACAGGTCCAGCGCGGACAGCGGATGCGCTTCCGACGGCACCGCCACGACGCGGTTGCCCAGCGCCAGCGCCGGCGCGACGAGCGAGATGAAGCCCAGCAGCGGGTTCTCGTTCGGGCACACGATGCCGATCACGCCCACCGGTTCGTTCAGCGCGACGGTGATGCCGTGCATCGGCGGCTGGTGCGCCAGGCCGTCGTATTTGTCGGCCCATGCGGCCCAGTAGAACAGGCGCTCGATCGATGCCTGCACTTCGCGTGCCGCATCCTGGGCGCCCGTCTGCGCAACGATGCGCGCGGCGAATTCGTCGGCGCGGATCGCCAGGTTTTCCGCGATGTAGTACAGCACCTGCGCGCGGTTGTGCGCGGTCGCTTTCGCCCAGCCGGACGCCTTGTGCGCCGCCTCGACGGCGTTGCGGATGTCCTTGCGGTTGCCCTCGCCCACGTCGGCCAGGAACTCGCCGCCGGCGCCATGGATCGCGCGGCTGTACGCGCCGTCCGGGCGCGCCTGCTTGCCGCCGATGTACAGCTTCGCGGTGCGGTCGACGGCAAACGGGCTGTCGCCGCCCGCCAGCTTCACTTTGCCTTTGTGCTCCAACTGAGCTGCGACGACAGGTGCGGCCGGACGCGCATCTTCCGCGAGCGGCACCAGGTACTCGACCATGCCCTCTTTGCCGCCCTCGCGGCCGAAGCCCGATTCCTTGTAGCCGCCGAAACCGCAGGCGGCGTCGAACTGGTTCGCCGTGTTGATCCACACGACGCCGGCCTTGATCTGCGGGGCGACGTCCAGCGCGAGGCTGATCGATTCGCTCCACACGCAGGCCGCGAGGCCGTACACGGTGTTGTTCGCGAGTTGCACGGCTTCGCCCGGCGTGCGGAAGCTCGAGGCGACGAGCACGGGGCCGAAGATTTCCGTCTGCGCCACGGAGGCCGACGTCGACGCGCCCGTGATCAACGTGGGCAGGTACCACGAGCCGGCGACCGGCGTTTCACCGGCCGGCTGCCAGATCTCGCAACCTTCGGCGCGCGCCGCTTCCACGAGACCGTGGATGCGCTGCTGCTGCACCGGATCGACGAGCGAGCCGATGTCGTTCGATTTGTCGAGCGGCGAGCCGACGCGCAGGTTCTGCATGCGCGCCTTGACCTTCTCGATGAAGCGCGGGTAGACGCTTTCCTGCACGAGCAGGCGCGAACCGGCGCAGCAGACCTGGCCCTGGTTGAACCAGATCGAGTCGACGAGGCCTTCGACGGCGGCATCCAGGTCGGCGTCGTCGAACACGATGAACGGCGACTTGCCGCCCAGTTCCAGCGACAGTTTTTTACCCGTGCCGGCCGTGGCCTTGCGGATGATGCGGCCCACTTCCGTCGAGCCGGTGAACGCGAGCTTGTCGATACCCGGGTGATTGACGATCGCCTCGCCCACGCGGCCATCGCCCGTGACGATGTTGACGACGCCCGCCGGCACGCCCGCCTGCTGGCAGATCTCGGCGAACAGCAAGGCGGTCAGCGACGTGTACTCGGCCGGCTTGAACACGATGGTGTTACCCGCGGCCAGCGCGGGCGCGACCTTCCAGGCCAGCATCAGCAGCGGGAAGTTCCACGGCACGATCTGGCCGACGACGCCGACGGCGCGGTAGTCCGCGAATTCTTCCGACTGCAGCTGGGCCCAGCCGGCGTGGTGATAGAAATGACGGGCGGCCAGCGGCAGGTCGGCGTCGCGCGTTTCGCGGATCGTCTTGCCGTTGTCCAGCGTTTCGAGCACGGCGAACAGGCGGGAATGCTTCTGCAGCAGGCGCGCCAGCGAATACAGGACTTTCGCGCGGCCGTGGCCACCGAGGGCGACCCAGCCCGGCTGCGCGCGGCGCGCGGCGTCCACGGCGCGGTCGACGTCGGCCTGCGTGGCCTGCGTCACCTGCGCCAGCTCGCTGCCGTCGGCCGGATTGAACGAGCCGAAGGTGTCGGCGCCATCGGTCCAGGCACCGTCGACGAACAGGCCGAAACGGCGGCCATAGGCTTCCAGCCACGCTTGCGCTTCCTTGGTGCTCTCGGGGGCCGGGCCGTAATCCATAGTTTGCAGAATTTCTTTAATAGTGGGCATGACAGGTCCGTGGGTGATCAACTGAGTCAAGGTTGCGCGTGACGGTGTGCCGCGGAATAGCTGCCGGTGACGTAGTGCTCGAGCTGGCGCTCGATGTCGGTCAGGAGGCTGGAGGCACCGATGCGGAACAGATGCGGTTGCAGCCATTCGTTGCCCAGCTCTTCCTTCATCACGGTCAGATATTGCAATGCGGCCTTGGCGGAGGACACACCCCCGGCCGGCTTGTAGCCGACCTTGTAGCCGGTGCGTTCATAGTACTCGCGGATCGCTCGTACCATCACCAGCGACACGGGAATGGTCGCGTTCACACCTTCCTTGCCGGTCGATGTCTTGATGAAATCGGCGCCTGCCATCATGCAGACCCACGATGCTTTTGCTACGTTTTCCAGAGTGACGAGATCGCCCGTCGCGAGGATCGCCTTCACGTGCGCGTCGCCGCACGCCTGGCGGTACGCGACCATCTCGTCGTACAGCGCCTGCCAGTTGCCCGTCAGGACGTGCTGGCGCGTGATCACGATGTCGATCTCGGTGGCGCCCGCGGCCACGGACAGCTCGATCTCGCGGATTTTCGTTTCGAGGCTCGACAGGCCGGCCGGGAACGCGGTCGACACGGCCGCGATCGGGAGGCGGCCCTGCAGCACCTGCGCGGCCGGCTGAATCATCTCGTGGTAGACGCATACGGCGCCCGTCGTCAGGGAGTCAAGGCCCAGTGCCTGCATCAGGTCCGCGCGCAGCGGACGCATCGCCTTGCGGCACAGGCGCTCGACGCGGCCCGGGGTGTCGTCGCCGGACAAGGTCGTCAGGTCGATGCACTCGATGGCGCGGATCAGCCACGCGGCCTGGTATTCCTTCTTGACCGTGCGGCGATTCGCGAGGCTGGCGGCGCGGCGGTCGGCGGCGTTGCGGTTGACCTTCAGGTGGTTGATCCAGCCCAGGTCGAGGTCGATTGCCGTGTTACGTTGAAATTCCAGGTTGGGGCTCATAGCAAAGCGGTTCCGTTGGCAAGGGGTTTGACGCCGAGGTGGTGCGCCAGGGTGGCGCCGATGTCGGCGAACGTGTCGGACACGGGCAGCTCGCGCGCCGGCGCGGCCGGGCCGAAGAACAGCATCGGGATGTGTTCGCGCGTGTGGTCGGAACCGGGCCACGTCGGATCGCAGCCGTGGTCCGCCGTGATGACGACGAGGTCGCCCTCTTTCAGCTTCGCGATGAAGTCCGGCAGGCGGGCATCCAGTTCGTGCAGCGCGTTGGCGTAGCCGGCGACATCGCGGCGGTGGCCGAAGTGCATGTCGAAGTCGACGAAGTTCACGAACGTGAGCGACTTGCCCGGCGCGGTGTCCGCCACGTCCAGCAGGCGGTCGAACAGCGCCATGTTGTCGGCGCCCTTGATGAGTTGCGTGACGCCCTGGCCGGCGAAGATATCGCTGATCTTGCCGAGCGCGATGACCTCCCCGCCGGCATCCTTCACGTGGTCGAGCAAGGTCGGCGCGACGGGCGGCACGGCGTAGTCGTGGCGGTTGCTCGTGCGCTTGTAGTTGCCGTTGCTGCCGGTGAACGGGCGCGCAATCACGCGGCCGATGTTGTACGGCTTGACCAGCTCATAGGCCGCTTCGCACACCTGGTACAGGCGCTCGAGGCCGAAGTGCTCTTCGTGCGCGGCGATCTGCATCACGGAGTCGGCCGACGTGTAGATGATCGGTTTGCCGGTGGCGACGTGTTCGTCGCCCAGTTCCGTGATGATGGTCGTGCCGGACGCGTGGCAGTTGCCCAGCCAGCCCGGCACGTTCGTGATCCCGGCCAGCTTGTCCGTCAACGCTTGCGGGAACGTGGGCACGGTCTTCGGGAAGTAGCCCCAGTCGAACAGCACGGGCACGCCGACGATTTCCCAGTGGCCGCTCTGCGTGTCCTTGCCGGTCGAGCGTTCGCGCGCGACGCCCCAGGCGCCGGTGAAACCATCGCGTTTCTGGAAGCCCGCGGGCCACTCGCCGCTCGCCTTGTGCGCGGCGGCGCCGAGGCCGATGGTTTCCAGCGTGGGCAGCGACATCGGCTTGCCCACATCGGCGGCCCACTTGGCGATATGGCCGAGGGTGTTGGCGCCCGCGTCGCCGTATTTGTCGGCGTCGGGCAAGGCGCCCAGGCCGAAGGAGTCCAGCAGGAGGATGAATGCGCGTGACATAAGTTATCCCTGTTCCCGTCGCCCCTGCGAAGGCAGGGGCCCAATTTTGTACGCGTTATCGAAACGCACGCAGAACTTGGGTCCCCGCCTTCGCGGGGACGACGCATCAATTAAGCGGTTTTACCCAGTCGTTCAATAAACCCGTGGATCAGCGCGACCATATCCTTGGCCGCAATCGCAGCATACTTCAGCGTCTGCTCGTGCGACAGCGGGAACGGAGTCAGGCCTTCGGCCAGGTTCGTGATGGCGGACATGCCCGCGACCTTCAGGCCGCAATGACGGGCCGAGATCACTTCCGGCACGACCGACATGCCGACGACGTCCGCACCCAGCGCCTTGAACGCGCGGATCTCGGCGGCCGTCTCGAAGTTCGGGCCCGGGCAGGCGAGGTACACGCCTTCGTTCACGGTGATGTTCTTCTCGGCCGCCGTGGCCTTGATCAGGTCGCGCATGTCGGCATCGTACGCATTGGCCATGCTGAAGAAGCGCGGGCCGAAGCGGTCGTCGTTCGGGCCGGCCATCGGGCTGCCCGGCAGCAGGTTGATGTGGTCCGTCAGCACGACGACGCTGCCCGCATCCACTTCCGGACGCAGCGAGCCGGCGGCGTTCGTCACGAACAGCAGCTCGCAGCCGATCAGTTTGAAGGTGCGCACGGCCGACGTCATCACGGCCGGGCCGTAACCTTCATAGAAGTGGCCGCGGCCCTTCATGCACACGACCGGCACACCGGCGAGCGTACCCAGGACCAGTTCCCCCGCGTGGCCGTGCACGGTGCTGATCGGGAAGCCCGGCAGGTCGGCGTAGCCGATCGATACCGCATCCTCCATCTGCTCGGCCAGCACGCCGAGGCCGGAACCGAGGATCAGGGCCACGCGCGGCGTGAAGCCCGGCTTGCGGGCGCGGATGACGTCGGCGGCTTCGAAAGGAGTATTGCTGAAGGAGTGAGTAGTCATTGTCGCGGTCCGGTCGAGAATCGGGCAGAGGGATGCACCAAAATATGCCAACTATGCATGAACCGCGATTGTGTTGGCAAATACCATTTTTCTGGCAGATTTATATATTGCAGGAATAAATTCGCGCTAGACTCCGATCATGCATACGCCCGCGTTGACCTTGGTCAAACATATGTTTAAGATGAAAAACAAAAGTTTAACCCAACCGTCATCGTGACAGAACCGTCGAAGAAACAACATCTCTACGAGGCCATCCGCGCGAATCCTTTCATTTCGCAGCAGGAGCTCGCCAACCAGCTCGGACTGTCGCGCTCCGCGGTCGCCGGCTATATCGCGGGTTTGATCCGCGAGCGCAAGCTGCTCGGGCGCGCCTACGTGCTGCCGGACCGCCGTCCCGTCGTGTGCGTGGGCGCGGCGAACCTCGACCGCAAGCTCCGCTCGACGGATACGATCGCCCTGCGCACGTCGAACCCGGCCAGCCAGAGCGAATCGTTCGGCGGCGTGGCGCGCAACATCGCCGAGAATCTCGCCCGGCTGGGCACGACGGTCGCGCTGCTGACCGCGATCGGCGCGGATTCCTCCGGCGCCGCCCTGCTCGACCATGCCGAGAGCCTCGGCATCGACGTGCGCGGCGCGCTGCGCCTCGACGGCTGCTGCAGCGGCACGTACACGGCCGTGCTGGACCGCGATGGCGAGATGGTCGTCGCGCTGGCCGACATGGCGCTGTATGACCGCATGGAGCCGGCGTTCGTCGACGCGCGCCAGGCGCAGCTCGCGGGCGCCGCGCTCGTCGTCGCGGACCTGAACCTGCCGCGCGACACCGTCGCCGCCCTCGCCCACCAGGCGCGCCGCAACGCGACGCCGCTCGTGCTCGTCGCGGTATCCGAACCGAAGATGGCGCGCCTGCCCGACGATTTATCCGGCGTGCGCCTCTTAATTCTCAACGCCGGCGAGCTGGCGGCGCGCGTCCAGCGCCCGCTGCCGGACGACGCTGCGTTCGCGGCGGCCATCCGCGCAGTGCAGGCCCAGGGTGCGCAAGACCTGATCGTCACGCGCGGCGCGCGCGGCGTCCTCGTCACCGCGGGCGACGGCATCGTCGACCTGGCCGCGCCGCCGGTCGACGTCGTCGACGTGACGGGCGCCGGCGATGCGTTCGCCGCCGCCATTTGCTGGTCGCTCGTGCAGGACAGGGGTGACAACGGCGCCGACGACCTCGTACTGGCGTGCCGCCGCGGCCTGCATTTGTCGGCCCTCACCCTGGGCGTGCCCGAGACCGTCCATCCTGGCCTGGGACCGGACAGCCTCGCCACCGAATCCCTTCCGCTTTCACAGGACTGAACATGCAAGCCTTCCTCCAGTTTTCCCCCGAAGTGCAAGCCGCGCGCGCGGCGGGCAAACCCGTCGTCGCGCTCGAGTCGACGATCATCTCGCACGGCATGCCGTACCCGCAGAACATACAGACGGCACGCGAGGTCGAGCAGGTGATCCGCGACGCCGGCGCGGTACCGGCCACCATCGCCCTCATCGACGGCCGCATCTGCGTGGGCCTGGCCGACGACCAGCTCGAACAACTGGGCAACGCGCAGGATGCGCTGAAAGTGAGCCGGCGCGACCTCGCGTACGTGCTGGCCGAGAAGAAGCTGGGCGCGACGACGGTCGCCGCGACGATGATCTGCGCGGCGCTGGCCGGCATCGAAGTCTTCGTCACGGGCGGCATCGGCGGCGTGCACCGCGGCGCGGAGACGAGCTTCGACATCTCCGCCGACCTGCAGGAACTGGCGCGCACGAACGTCGCCGTCGTGTGCGCGGGGGTGAAGTCGATCCTCGACATCGGCCTCACGCTGGAATACCTGGAGACGCACGGCGTGCCGGTGGTGAGCGTCGGCCAGCCCGGCTTCCCCGCCTTCTTCACGCGCGAATCGGGCTTCCATGCCGACTTCCAGCTCGACACGCCGGAACAGCAGGCCCGCTTCATCCGCACCAAGTGGCAGCTGGGCCTGACGGGCGGCGTCGTCGTCAGCAATCCGGTCCCAACGGAATCGGCGATGAAGAACGACGAGATCGGCGGGATCATCGCGCAGGCCCTTCGGGAGGCTGGCACGCAAGGCGTGAAAGGCAAGGCCGTGACGCCGTTCCTGCTGGCCCGCATCAAGGACCTGACGGGCGGCAGGAGTCTCGCCACGAACATCGCGCTCGTGAAGCACAATGCCCTCGTCGGCGCCCGCCTCGCGGTGGCGCTGCACGCGGCCGCCCACGTTTGAGACCATCATGTCGATCGACCTGAAGCAACTGAAATACTTCCTGGCGGTGGCCGAAGAAAAAAGCTTCAGCCGCGCCGCCGAGCGCCTGCACATCTCGCAGCCGCCGCTGTCGCAGCAGATCATGAAGCTGGAGAGCGAACTGGGGGTGCGCCTGTTCGCGCGCACGACGCGCAGCTTCGAGCTGACCGTCGCCGGCAAGGCGCTGATGCACGAAGCGGCCGACCTGCTGGGCCGCATGCGCATGACCATCGACACCATCCGCCAGATCGACCGCGGCGAAGTGGGCCGCCTGCGCGTGGGCATCGTCGGCTCGGCGATGTGGGGCCCGATCCCCAGCCTGCTGGAACAGTTCCAGAGCCAGTTCCCGCGCGTGACGTGGACGATCCACGAACTCGGTCCGAACGACCAGTGGGACGCGCTGCGCGGCAAGCAGATCGACGTGGGTTTCTGGCGCGAGCCGAAGATCGACGAGGACATGCTGAGGAACGCCGGCCTGCGCCAGGAACTGGCTTTCCGCGAAGACGTATGCGTCGCGATCAACGCCCAGCATCCGCTTGCGCAGCAGGAGGCGATCGAGCTGATAGCCATCGCCGACGAGCCGATGCTGACCCTGCACCTGGACCAGTCGGCCGAGCCGCGCTACCTGATCCAGTGCTGCGTCAACGCGGGCTTCCAGCCGACGATCTTCCAGGAAGCCGCGGAGCCGCAGACCCTGCTCGCGATGGTCGGCGCGGGACTCGGCGTGGCGCTGATGCCGGCGACGACGAGCCGCATCGGCTGGCCGGGCGTGCGCTTCCTGCCGGTGCGTACCAATCCGCCGTCGGCCAATCTGTACATCACGTATCCGACGCAGGACGATGCGCCGGTGGTGCGGGCATTCCTCAAGATCCTGCATCCGGCCGGAGAATAACCCGTTGGGTGGGCGGCCCTCCGCCCGCGCGCAACGCCGGCGATATGCGAACGTCGCGCGTGGGCACGGGGTACCCACCCAACGCGCGATTCAATGGGTAGCTCCGCCGGCCTCCGCCGTATCGGTCTCCGTCACCACCGCCACCTCCACCGCAATGCGAAGCGCGTCGACGATGTCGCGCAGCGCCATCGACGGCGGCCGCTCGGGGCGATCGGCCGCCTGCTCGGGCAGGAACGGCACGTGGATGAAGCCCGCTTTCACGGGTTGCCCGACCGCGTGGTGCATCAGGCCGTAGAACACGTGGTTGCACACGAACGTGCCGGCCGTCTGCGACACGCCGGAAGGAAAGCCGCGCAGGCGCAGCGCCTTCACGATGGCCTTGACGGGCAAGGTGGTGAAATACGCTGCCGGGCCGTCGGCCGCGACGGGCGTGTCGACGGGCTGGTTGCCCGCGTTGTCGCGGATCGACGCATCGTCGACGTTGATGGCCACGCGTTCCAGCGAAATCTCGGAACGCCCGCCGGCCTGGCCGACGGCGATCACGATGTCGGGCTTGACGCCTGCGATGGATTCGCGCAGCACGTCGAGGGCGGTGCCGAACACGCACGGCAACTGGCGCGCGACGACCGCGAAGCCCGGCCCGGACCAGCCGTCCAGCGCGCGCACGGCTTCCCACGACGGGTTGATGGCGGCGCCGTTGAACGGTTCGAATCCGGTCAGCAGGACGGTCCTGGTGGGTACTTGGGTGGTGGGTGTGGTCATGGTCGGCTCATCGATACATCAGGAAGTACAACAGGACGATATTCGCGCCCAGCAGCGGCAACGCGGTCGGCAGCTGGGCCTTGATCACGGCATTCTTGTCGGGCAGTTCGAGCAGTGCCGCCGGCACGATGTTGAAATTCGCCGCCATCGGCGTCATCAGGGTGCCGCAATACGCGCTGAACATGCCGATCGCGGCCATCACGGCCGGGTTCGCATGATACGCCCCGACCAGCACGGGAATCCCGATGCCGCCCGCGATGACGGGGAACGCGGCAAAGCCATTGCCCATCACGACGGTAAATAATGCCATGCCCACGCAGAACGCGGCGCAGGCGAGCAGGCGCGAATCGAGCGGAATATAGCTCGTCGCGACGTGGGCCACGGCCTTGCCCACGCCCGCCTCGGAAAACAGCAGCCCGAGCACCGCCAGCATGTGCGGCAGCACGACGGCCCAGCTCATCGCATCGATCAGGCGCCGTGCCTCGCGCACGCCCTGCAGCGGCGTCGCGCGCGTGAGCCAGCACGCGAGCGCCAGCGCGGCGATGCTGCCGCAGCCCATGCTCACCAGGGTCAGGTTCTTCGGGTCCAGCAGGTAGCGCATGCCGACGTGGACGTCCTTCAGCACGACGGAACCGAGCATCGTCACGACGGGAATCGCCAGCGCCGGCACGAGCAGGCGGTTGCCCAGGCGCGCCGCGGTGGATTGTCGTTCCGCTTCCGGCAGGACGTCCGCCTTCCCCGGCCGCACGAAACCGAACCCGGCGACGAGCGCCATCGAGATCATCAGCACGCCCGCCACGCTTGGGGCCAGGCGCTCGCCCAGCAGGTAGACGAGCGCGTACAGGCCCCAGAACAGTGCCGTCGTGTAGCGGCGCGGATTCGTCTTGTCGCGCAGCGTCATGAGCGCGCACGCGGCGAACAGGAGGCCGACGAGCAGGTAGAAAAAATCGAGCGCAACGAGCATTACGCAACCTCGTTTGCGGTCTCGCGGCGGATGCGGGCGTCGAGCCGGCGCAGGTTCCACGCGTGGATCACGAACGCCGTCACCGCCGTCGGGATGCCCCACAACGCCATGTGGATGGGATCGACCTCCAGGCCCTCGGCTTTCAGGATCGTCTGCATCAGCACGATGGCGCCGAACGCGACGAACACGTCCTCCCCGAAGAACAGGCCGACGTTGTCCGTGGCCGCGCTCATCGCCCGGATGCGCTGGCGCAGCGGTTCGGGCAGGTGCCCGTGGCGCGCCTCGGCCGCCGCCTCGGCCATCGGCGCGACGAGCGGACGCACCATGTTCGGATGGCCGCCCAGGCTCGTGAGGCCGAACGCGGCCGCCACCTCGCGCGCCAGCAGGTACACGGTCAGCAGACGGCCCGTCGTGGCCGAGCGGATGCGCGCGATGCTGGCCTGCGCGTGCTCCTTCAGGCCGAAGCGTTCCAGCAGGCCGATCGCGGCCAGCGGCAGCAACAGGATCAGCGGCAGGTTGCGCGTCTTGATGAACGCCGTGCCGAGCGACTCCAGCAGGTGCAGCAGCGGCAGGTGCGCGGCCCAGCCGGTCACGCCGCAGGCCACGATCACGACGAGCACCGGATTGGCCCGCAACACGAATCCGGCGGCCACGGCCGCGATGCCGAGCAGCGGCCACAGGTTGACGGCAGATTGCATGGTCCTCCAGCGGTTGTGGTTGCGTGCGGAATCTTAACCTAGAGCTAGCTCTGCGCCGTTCGTGTCTTGTGCATCCGGTGATGCCGTCGCTTCGCCACGACGCGCCGCCGACCTGCACACAAGCGGGCGGCACGCTTTGCGCGCACGCATGGCGTACCAGGCGATGCGCGCTAAGCTCGATGCCGTTTCCATCCGGGGTACGGCCATGACAGTCTTCGAACGCGCGCTACGCTGGGTTGTGTCTGGCTTCCTGCTGCTGGGCTTGTCCAGTTGCGGCGGCGACGTGGGCATCGGCATCGGGATCGGCTGGTTCCACGAGCCCGACCATCCATGGCCCGACCATCCCGACTGGCCCAGCTGGCCCGACCGGCCGCAGGGCGCCACGGGCCTGTTTCCGATCGCGGGCGACGTCTGCGGGCAATGCGCCGGCTCGCAGGATGGCACAGGCGGCGCTGCGCGCTTCAACGGTCCGCAGGGCATCGCGGCGGACGCGGCGGGCAATCTGTACGTGGCGGAAAGCGCCAGCGCGACCGTGCGCAAGATTTCTCCCGACGGTGTGGTGACGACGCTGGCGGGCGCACGCGGCGCCGTCGGCTATGCGGACGGCGCCGGCGCGGCGGCCCGCTTCAACGAGCCGAGCCGGCTCGTCGCGGACAGCAACGGCAATGTGTACGTGACGGACAGCGGCAATGCCGTCATCCGCCGCGTGGCGCCGGACGGCACGACGACGACCATCGCCGGCGACGGCACCTGCGGCAGCGCGGACGGCAAAGGCACGGCGGCGCGCTTCTGCAAGCCGCGTGGCATCGCGCTGGACCGCCTGGGCAATCTGTGGGTGGCCGATACCGGCAACCACATGCTGCGCCGCATCGACGCGGGCGGCAACGTCACGACGGTCGCCGGCACCCCGGGCGTGTGCGGCAGCCGCGACGGCAACGGCGGGCAGGCGCAATTCTGCGAACCGCAGGACGTGGGCGTGGACAACTGGAACAATGTCTACGTCGTCGACACGGGCAATTCGACGGTCCGCATGGTGAACGACAAGGGCATCGTGTCGACGCTGGCCGGCCAGCCGGGACGCTGCGATGCGGTGGACGGCAGCCCGGGCGTCTCGCGCCTGTGCGCACCGGGCGGCATCGCCGTCGACGGCAACGATTTATACATCGCCGACACGGGCAACTCGACGATCCGCCGCATCAACCTCGACAACGTGACGAGCACCGTGGCCGGCGTGCCGGGACACGCGGGCATCACCCTCGGCGCCCTGCCCGGCAGCCTGGACCGGCCGATCGGCGTGGCGCTGGCGCCCGACCGCTCGATCGCGCTCACGACGCACAACCTCGTCGTGAAGCTGTTGCCGGCGAAGTAGTTACGCTGGACGGACGGGGTTGCTGGCCTGCTCGCCAACGACCGTGATCCACGGCCGCACGTGCCACTGCGTGACGAGTCCATTCACGACATACGGATCGGCATGGGCGAAGCGCTCGGCGGCGTCCGACGATTCGCCGCTGAACAGCAGCACGGCCTTGTCGCCCGGATCGGCCAGCGCACCGGCGATGACGATCTCGCCGCGATGTTGGGCTTCCCATGCCAGCTTCAGGTGTTCGTTGCGGAATTCGCCGCGGCGTTCAAGGTAGTCCGGGGCCAGGTCGTAGATCAGCAGAAAGTGCACAGTATGTCTCCGTAAAAACGCGTTGGTGCCGGACATGGTAATCGCTTCGGCGCGGCGGCGTCGTGTCAAGGCGGTTTGCACAACGTCGACCGCGGCAGCGCATGACAGCATTGGGAGATGAAAAGACATCACATCACACTGGGTGCGCCCACCACGGCCGACGGCACCGTGACCTCCGCGAGCGCGCGGGTCTCGATTAACGGCGTCCGCGTTGCGCTGGAGGGCGATACGATCGCTTGCCGGACCTGCGGCAGCACGGGCGTCATCCGCTGCGTCGGGCCGCGCATTCCGGAGCGCTACAACGGCAAGCAGGTCGCGCTGGAGAACGATCTGTGCATCTGCAACTGCCCGAGGCCGCCCAGGCTGGTTGCGAACCAGACGATCAAGGCGCAGTTCATCGACGATGGCGCGATGCCATGACCGACCGTGCCCCACGGTACCGTGCGTAGCCGATACCCGGCCTTATGCCACACTTTGCTTCTCCCGCCGGCTCGCCTGTCCTGGTGCCGGCACCATCTTTTCCGGAGGAAGCATGCCAAAATCGACGATTGCCGGCCATCCGCTGCACCCGATGCTGATCGTGGCGCCGGCCGCCCTGATTCCGTTCGGTTTCATCCTCGACGCCATGCACCGCGCGACGGACAACGACGACTATGCGAACGCCGCCTTCTACAGCCTGACCGGCGGCCTCATCGGCGGTCTCGCGGCCGGGGTCGCCGGGGCCATGGATTACCTGGAGATCGAGAACGAGACCGAGGTCAAGCAGACGGCCAACGTCCACGCGATGCTGAACGGCGGCGCACTTGCGGTGACGGCGGCCAACCTCGCGCTGCGGCGCAACGGCTACAAGCACACGGGCGGGTCGCTGGCACTGTCGGCGATCGCCGCCATCGGCGTGGTTGTGTCCGGCTGGTTCGGCGGCCGCATGGTCTACGAACAAGGGATGCGCGTCAAAGGCGTCAGTCCCGTCGAGCATGCGCCCGAGGCGAAGATGCTGCCGGGCGACGAGCGCGTCGTGCAGGCGCTGCACGACGTAGAACGTTACGCGCCCTCGTCCGACCCCATGCTGCACTAGAGCTGGGCAGCTCGACGGCGGACAGGCTTGTTGGCGGCGCCCGGCGTCGCCAGCTCGTCCGCCGCCGTCATCACCGTGCCTGCCGGATGGGCGTTGGCGAGCGGACGGGTGAAGACGAGGCCGGTACCCGACACGCTGGCGCCCGCGTCATGGGCGCGCGCCAACGGCGCCTGGAGCGTCAGCTTGCCCGATCTCCACCCCGCCTCCACTGCGGCGACGACACCCTGCTCTTCCTCCGCGCCGCTGCCGATGACCACTGCCTGGCCCACCGTGAACTGGCGCGCATCGTCGACCCGGACGACCGTGGAGCCCTTGCCCGCAGACGCCGCTGCGCGGGTGAGCCCGGGCGAACCGACCGTCGCGACCGTCAGGGTTTCGGCATGGTCGCCCGCATCGATGACGACGGCCTGGCCGGGCGCAACATGCGCGACCGTGTCCACCTTGACGCTCGTCGATCCCGCCGTCGTCGCGCCTGTCCGGACCGAGACGGGCGTTACAAAATCCACGCAGTCGTTGTCGCTGTCCTGGCCGTCGGGATAGCGTCCCGTGCTGCCCTGGGTCGCATCCACTTTCGCGAGGACGCCGCTGAACGGGATGCCCGGGAGGGAGCGCTCCCCCGTTTGCGCGGCGCGGATACCCGGCGCTTCCGCGTGACAGGTGGCGGCCTTGCCGGCGGCGCCGCGGAATCCACCGGATGCCCACGGGTCGACGAGATCGCCGTAGTTCAGGCTGTCGACGACATGTCCCCCCGCATCGCGCAGCACCATGCTGCCCGCCTCCCGGGACAACACCGGGCCGCCGAACCACTGGTTCGGTGTGCCCTGGAATCCCGCGCTGGTCACGGTGTCCACGCGCACGACGGCATCCGTGTCATGCGCACGCGCCAGGGCGCGGTCGAGCACGATCCCGCTGCCCGCCGGGCGCACCGGCTCGTTGCTCGAGTGCGCATGGCGGGTGGCGGGGGTGAACGTAATGCCGGTACCGCGCACGCTGAACGGCAGGTTGGCGGCATGGTCGTACTTCAACGGCGTCGCCAGGTCGAGGCCCGTGCCCGGTTCCACGAACGGTTCGTTGGCCACGTGGCTTTGGGCGAGCGCCGGAGAAATGGTCAGCGTGAGGTCGCCGCCCGGCCTGCCGTCGACGCGCACGATATCCACGGTTTGGAGCTTGCCGGGCGCGCCGATCACGGCCTTGCCGGCCGTGTAATCGACGTTCGTCTTCGTGGGGAAGCCGATCGCGCCATGCACGACGATCGTCGTGGCGCCCGCAGCGGCGTCGCGGGCCAGGCTCGTGCGCCGCGCGGCCGTGCCCACGTGCTTGACGGTGACGACGTCGATGCCATGATCGGCGCTATCGATGTCGAGCCGGATCTTGTCGCCGGCGGCGATGCCATCGGTCGACGTCACCTGGATATTGGTGGCCCCTGCCGCCGCGTCGAGACCGAGCCACGCCTGGCTGCCCGCCGTGCCGACGCCCGTGATGGTGACCTTTTCGTAATGTTCGGTCGCGCGCCCGTCGACGGGATACGACATGCCGTAACCAAGGGCAAGCGTATCGCCTACGGCAAAACCTTCGGTGCTGGTCACGGGGACGCTCGTCGAACCGGCGGGAATGGTGATGATGGGACCGTCGGGCAGCGGCTGCCACAGCGGCGTCGCCTGGCCGGCCGCCGTGCCGACGCGGACGACCTTGCGGGTTTCGTCGCCGACCACGATAGTGTCGCCCGGCTTGATGCCATCGACGTTCCGCACGTGGATGGTCGCATCGCCCGGCTGGGCAGGCAGCACGAGGCCCGAGTTGGACAAGCCCAGTACATAGAAGCCGTGCGGCGCCAGCCGGGTCCCGGCAGGCATCTTCACCTTGGAAAACAGCGGCTCGCGCGTCGCGTGTTGCGCGAACGTCCAGTTCGAGATATCGACTTCTTTCTCGCCGGCGTTGTACAACTCGATGAAAGCATTGGTCGCGTTAGTGCGCGCGCCGTCGCTCAGGCGGAATTCGTTGATTTTTACCGGCGCCACATTGCGCACCTTCGCCACGGCCGATTCAGTGCGGCCTGCCCACGTGGCCACGCCTTTCAGGTCGCCATTGAACGGCGCGGCACCGGATGTCACCTTGAAAACAGCATGCGCGCTTTGGCCGGGCGCGACCGCGTCGGCGATGGTTTTCGCGGCCGCGTCGACATGCCAGCCCTTCGGCACCGCCAGGGACAGCGTGACGCCCCGCACGGGCTGGCCCGTCGTATTCGTGAACGTGACCGCCAGGTCTTTGGACGCCAGCGGCGCGAACGTGTGCAGGCTGGCCGGGGCGTCGGACGCCGCTGTGGCCCCGACACTGACGGCTGCGACCTCGTAACGGGCGGCCGCCACGTTCTGCGCGACCAACTGGTCCGTCTCGTTGGACGGATACGTCCGCGGCGCCGTCATCGCGCCTTCGTAGAACGTACCTTGCGACGCGGTACTGTTGTCGCCGCCATTGCCGAGAAGGACGGCGCCCTGCTTGCGCATGGGATCGTAGGACGCATCGATCCGGCGGCCTTCGTACATGACGGCCAGTTGTCCCCGCTGGGCATCGCCGCCCAGCGTCGCCCAATGTCCGGGCTTGCCTTTCGTGACGGCCGTGATGAAGCGCGAACCGAGGGTGGGCAGGTTGGCGCACAGCTTCGATTTGTCGTCGTTGACGCAACCGACGAGATTGTTTTCATGGTCGGCCATCACCCAGGGCCCGGTCCCGCTGCCGCGATACCACCCTTTCGCGTTGCCGAAATAGATCGCTTCCATGGTGCCGTTGTCGTCGTCGATGCTGTCGATCTCGCCGTTGCCATAGTCGAAGCAGCAGGCACCGTTGTAGTGATAGCCATTGATGACGGCATATTGCCCACCCGCCTGATCGTCGACGGGCACGCCGTGCGTATCGTTCAGGCGCAGGCCCATGCCCGGCGCGATGTACACGCCATAGACCTTGTGCCCCATGATGGTGACCGGCGCCAGGTCCGCGAGCGGCAGGTTGTCCATGCCGCCAAGCGCGGGCCCGGTCCACGTGCCGCGCGGCGCCTGCACCAGGTGATTGCGCTTGCCCGACTGGTCGTACAGGATCGTGATCCAGCAATAGGTGTCGGCGCAAAACGCGTCCTGCGCCGCCGCGTTCGCATAGCCGGCGCCTCGCACGACGCCGATGTCGCGCGTTTTGCCGTCCGACTGGCGCATGACCTGGTACAGCGGGCCGTTGTACGCGGCATAGAGCGCGCGCGTGGTGCTGTGCGCGGCCACGCAGGGCGCGCCCGCCTTCGCATAGATGTCGCAAGGGCCCTCGGGCCGCGCCGCGCTGGCGCTCGTGGCGGCCAGCATGAGCAACAGGCCGGCGGCAAAATTCAGGATTCGCATGAATTCGTTCTTTTCAAAGGTCGACCAGTTATCGATAGCCAAACGCGGAATCATCCATCGTAGAGCGAACTGGATGCTGTTGGCCAATCGTTTTTTCTTCTTGATCCATATCGGATTTGCAATCCGTGCACCCGGCGCTATCGGTCTTTCGTTGCCTGCACCAGTTCAACCCCATACGGCGCGAGGTGCAGACTGCCCTGCCAGCTTGCTTTCGAAAGAACACCCGTCCATTGCCCGTCGAGCGGTACGTCCCTGGCGTCGCTCGTGGTATTCACATACAAGACCCGTCCGTCCACCGCGCGCGCGAATACGCCGTCCGGTGTCCTGGGGCCGGGCACGATCCCCAGTTCCGCATACAGCCCCCGATACAGCGGCTGCATGATGGACGGCTGGGCCGGCGTTGCGACGTAGATCGCCTTGCCCTTGCCGAAGCGGTTGACCGTGATGGCGGGAGGCGCACCTTCGACATTCGAAAACCGCGCCACGACCTGGGCGGTGGACGGCTCCAGTACCTCGTAGAAGTGGATCGTGGTCTTGAATGCGGTGCCGTCGATCGTGCCGGTCAGCGGCTCGTTGCGCTGGTAGAACTCCCTGGTTGTCAGGCCGAAGACATCCGCCAGGCGGCCGGGCAAGGGGGTGTCGTACCACTGGGCGGTCTCGTCGACCTTGTCCGAGAACGCCGTCATGACGACCGTGCCGCCATTGCTGACGTAACGGCGGACGGCATCCGTCGCCGCACGGTCCATCAGATATTCGCCGGAGATCACCAGCAGCTTGTAGCGATCGAGATCCTCGTGCCCGATATTGATGACGGCAACGTCGATATTGTCCTGGTACAGCGGGCCGAACGCGTTGTGCTTCTGGTCGATGTATGGCGTGGTGTAGTAGCGCTTGACGGCGTTGCCGGCGATTTTCGGCGCCGACGCCGCCCTGGATTCGAACGAATAGGACATGGCGATCCGGGGGGCAGGCTGGCGCGGGAATCCCAGGCCCTGGATCGTCTTGAATTCGGCGGCCATGGTGCCCCATTCGGCCAGCCGCCAGGAAGGCGTGCCGTCATGATCGAGGAGGCCCCAGAACGCCTGCTCCTCGCCGCCGCGATGCGTGTTGAAGGTCCACGCCAGCGCCGCCTGGCCGCCGTTGAGCAGGCCGAAATAGGCCCACATGCGCGACCTGCCCTTGACGCCGTGCGACGCGAAGCCGCCGGTCTGGAATTCGTTGAACCAGATCGGGGTCGACAGCGCGCCCTTCATCAACAGGGTTTCGAAGGCGCCGGGGATCGCCTCCGTGTGGTAGTAGCCGAACGCGCCGTAGCTGACGTATTGGCGGTGCGTCGCGAGATAGTCGAATCCCTTGTTCGCATGGACGTCGTACAGGTTCGAGATGGCCGGCTTGTCGGGGACGTTTTTCGCGCGGACGGCTTCCAGGTCCTTCAGCACCCCGATCGTCACGTCCGACCAGAAGCGGCGCAGGTCGAGATTGCGTTCGTTCGGACCCGGTCCTTCGAAATACGGAAGGCGCACCTGGTCCCAGTCGCTGATGCGGCGCGACCAGCGCTGCGTCGCCCAGGCCTTGTTCAGCGCCGGCAGGCCACCATAGCGGTCCTTCAGCCAGCGGATGAAGCGCTGGCGGGTGGGCTCCGAATACGACATGAAGCTCGCGCCGATCTCGTTGTCGTAGCCGATGGCCAGCAAGGCCGGATGGTGGGCGTAGTGCCTGGTCAGCGCATCGCCCAGACGTTTGGCCAGGCGCCGGTAGTCGGGGTCGCTGATGTCGTCCATGTAGCGCGTGGCTGGATACAGCGTCGTGCCATTCTGCGCGACGATGTCGACGCCGGGATATTTCTGATGCAGCCACAGCGGCGCCGGCAGGCCGGGAATGTCGAGAACGACCTTGATGCCGGCGGCCTGCATCTGGTCCATGACGGCGTCGAACGCCTCGAACGTGAAGACACCGTCGGCCGGTTCGAAATAATCCCAGGATAAATCGCCCATCCGGACCACCGAGAATCCGGCCGCCTTCATCAACGCGATGTCGTTGCGGATCTGCTCCGGCGAGCGGTCGACCGGCTGGTAGCACGTGCCGATAAACAGTTGCCCCTGCCCTGGCCAGTCCTTGTGCCCGTCGGCGCTTTGCGCGCATGCCGGTCCCGCGATGGCCAGCGCAACGACGGCCGCCGAGAGTAATGCCTTGAATGTCATGCCATGTTCCCTGTCGTATCTTTGTTGAATCACCACGCTCCCACCGGCTTGACGGTGAAGCTGTAGCTGAGGGGTTTGAGCGGAATGCGGTATTTGACGAGCGGACGGCCTTCCAGCGACCAGCTGGTATCGCCACCGAGGCCCGTCTGCACGGCGTCGATCAGCATGCTGCCATTGCCGTGCGGGACAATGTCGGCATCGTGCCGTTCGCCCGGCTTGCGCAGATACAGGTCCTCATAGGGGAAGGCCAGTACGTTGACGGACAGCGGCTGCGCCCCCGCGACGCGCACGCCCGCGCCGGCCTCGTCGGTGAGACGGAACCAGCGGACGCCGGTCTTGTTGCCGCTTTCCTGCGGCCGCACGTAATGCTGGTACTGGTCGGCGACCGCGCCCTCGTACAAGCCGAGCGCGGCGCTGGTCCGGCGGTCGACGTAGGACTCCTGCGGACCTCGGCCATACCATTCGATCCGGCTCAGTTGCGGGGCCGAGTCGAAGCGCAGGCCGATCCGCAACGGGTCCGGCAAATCGTCCTTGAGCGGCGTGAACGTGCTGTCGACGGCCAGGCTGCCGTCGCCCAACAGGCGGTACGTGGTGTCGAAGTGGACGAAGCCCGCGCCCAGGACGAAGTGCACCGTGACCGTGCCGGGGGCCACGTCGACCTGGGCGACCCGGCGGGTCTCCGTCATCCGCTTCCACACCGCGTGCGATTTCTCCACGCCCGCCCCGTCGTCGTTGTCCGTCAGGCCGCGCCAGAAATTCGGCGTCCCGCCCGTGAACAGCGTCCTGTCCCCGGCCGAATACGCCACCAGCCCCGTCGCCTTGTCGATGGCCAGGCTGGCACCCGCGCCCGTCAGCCTGACCGCGGCGTCGTCCTGCGCCATGTCCACCTTGCCGGCGGCCGGCGCGGCGGCCGGTTGCGCCGGGGCGATCACGAATTGCGAGAACCCCAGGACTTGACCCGCCGCGACGCCGGGAATGGCCCCGGCCTTCGCGTGGCCGCGGATGGTCAGCACGCGTTCGGCGCCCGGGCTTTTCGGCAGCGCCGGCAGGTCGAGCGCGACCTCCTCGCTCTGCCCCGCCTGGGCATTCGCCCGCACGAGTCTGCCGCTGGCCACTGCGCGGCCGTCGTCGGTGAGCGTCCAGACGAAGTCGAAGCCGGACAAGTCGTTGAAGTCGTACCGGTTGACGAGGGTGAGCTTGCCGCTCGCCGGATCGCCCTGGAAGACGAAGGGCGCGTGTACCTGTTGCACCTCGTAGTACTTGGGATACGTGGTGCGGTCCGCCCGGATCAGGCCTTTCGCGACATGGTCGCTGCCGTCACCGCGTTGCGGATTGAGATCCAGGCCGGTGGCCCAGTACGTGCGCCCCTGGGCATCCCTGGCATACACGCTTTGATCGACCCAATCCCAGATGAAGCCGCCCTGGAGCTTCTTGTGGGAACGGATGACCTGCCAATAGTCGTCGAAATCGCCCAGGCCATTGCCTTCCGCGTGGGCATATTCGCACTCGATCAGGGGCTGCGTGAAGCGCGGGTCGCCGGCGTAATCGCGCAGCTTGTCGATGTCGTCGTACATGGGGGCATAGATGTCGACGTACGCGTTCGGCCGGTGCACCTCCTCGTGCGTGCCCACGCCCAGGAAACTGATCAGCCGGGTCGGATCATTCTTGCGGATCCACTGCGCCGCCGCTTCGAAATTCGGGCCGATACCCGACTCGTTGCCGAGCGACCAGAAGATGACCGACGGATGATTCCGGTCGCGCGCGACCATGCGCGTCACGCGGTCCAGCTGGGCCGCCCGCCAATGCGGCTTGTACCCGAGCAGCATCGCTTCGCGCGCCGGACTGCCGGCCCGGTCCCCGGCCTGCATGTAGCCGTGGCTTTCCATGTTCGCTTCGTCCAGCACGTACAGGCCGTACTCGTCGGCGAGATCGTACCAGCGCGGATCGTTCGGATAATGGGAGGTGCGCACCGCATTCAGGTTCGCCTGCTTCATCAGCTCGATATCCTTGCGCATCAGCGCTTCGGAGAGCACGTGGAACGTCACGGGATCATGCTCGTGCCGGTTCACCCCCTTGATCATGATGCGGCGGCCGTTGACCTCCACCTCGCCGTTGCGGATCTCGACCGTCCGGAATCCGATCCTGCGCGCCGTGGCCGAGATCAGCCTGCCTTCGGCATCGAGTACCTGGATCACGAGACGATAAAGGTTCGGCGTCTCGGCCGTCCAGCGCCTGACAGCGGGGATCTCGCCGCGCAGGCTGGCCGGTTGCGTCGCGCTCCCTTGCGCGCGGCTGCTCAGGACGGCCGTGTCGCCGTCGTACACGGTTGCGACCACGGTCGCGTCGCCGGTGACCTGCGCATCGAGCGCGAACACGCCGTTCACGTAAGCCTTGTCCAGCCCGGCCGTGACGACATAGTCGCGCAGGCGGGTCGCCCCTTCCGCATACACGTAGACGCTGCGCTCGATACCCGCGACGCGCCAGAAATCCTGGTCTTCCAGGTACGAGCCGTCGGCATACCGGTACAGCTCGATGGCAATCGTGTTCCTGCCCGGCTTGACGAACCGGGTCAGGTCGAACTCGGACGGCAGTTTCGAGTCTTCCGCATAGCCGACCTTCGTGCCGTTGACCCAGACGTAATAGGCCGCCCCGGCCGCCCCGATGTGCAGGAAGACTTGCTGCCCGGCCCAGCCGGCCGGAATCTCGAAGTCGCGCCGGTACGAACCCACCTCATTCGCGTCGTGCGGGATGAACGGCTCGTTCATGGGAAACGGATACTTGATGTTGTAATACTCGGGCAAGCCAAAGCCTTGCGCCGCCATCATGCCGGGCACCTTGATGGTCTTCCACGCCGACACGTCATAGCCCGGCTTGTAGAAATCGGCCGGGCGGTTGTCGACGCCTTTCGTCCACGTGAAGCGCCAGGTCCCGTCCAGCGAGCGGTAGCGGCCCGATTTCGCCATGTCGCCGGCCTTCGCCAGTTCGACGCTCTCGTAGTTGAAGAACGTCGATTTCATCGGCTCGCGGTTGAGCGCGACGACCTCGGGCTCTTCCCATTCCGCGGCATCGGCGGCGTGCCCGGACGGCATGCAGAGAACGGAGAGGGCGAACGCGATCGCCACACGGGGTTTGCCATGCATTACCTGCTTCATTTCTGTGAATCCCGGGAGGGTGCCTGCTCGTTGTACAGGCCGATCACGGTGCCGACGAAGCCACCCGCCAACTTCGTACTCAGGAAGGTCGCATCCACGCCGGTCGCCAGGCGCTTCCACCGGTCCTTGCGCAGCGCATAGGAGGCGGCGAGGACGCCGCCGTCGATGGACAGCCTGAGGTAGACGGGCTGGCCGGCGCCGGCGAGCGGCGCGCGGGCCAACACGCGTCCCTGCTGCGGATCCTGCGCCGTCTTGCGCACGCTCAGCGCCACCATGTCCCTGCCCTGCTCCCGCTGGACGCCGAGGAACAGATACGCGTCGTCGCTTTGCATGGCGACCAGTCCGGCGCGATCGCCGTCGCGGTCGGCCGTGTAGCGCAGTGCCGTGCTCACGGTCGCAATGGCGTGGGCCTGCTTGCGGCCGACGAACGCGGGCACGTGATGGATGTCGCCGATCCCTTCCGCACCGGCTTTCAGCACCAGGTCCCCATGCTCCAGGGTGTAGGGCGTGGCGGCGGGGATGCGCACGCTCATCCAACCCAGGCCCAGCTTGCGGCCCGTGAAATCGTCGCGGTAGGCGTAATCGCCGCTGAGCGGCTGCGCCGGGCGCGGCGCCGGCGGCAGCCTGGGGCGCTCGACCACGAAGGGGACCGGCTTGCCGCGTTCCAGGATGACGGGCCAGCCGTCCTTCCACGTCACGGGAAGCAGGAACGTCTCGCGGCCGATGTTGTACAGGTCCGGTCCGTAGTTGCGGGTCGCCAGGAACACCGACCACCACTGTCCGTCCGGCGTCTGCACGAATTCGGCGTGCCCGGCCGTTCCGACCGCGTGCGCGCGCTGTGCCGGCAGGTCGCGTTGGGTCAGGATCGGATTGCCGGCATAGCTTTCGTAGGGGCCCGTGATGGCGCGGCTCCTGAACACCACTTCGGCATGCTGCTCGCCGGTGCCGCCCTGCGCGTCGATCAGGTAGTAGTAGCCGTCCTTCCGGTACAGGTGCGGCGCCTCGGTCCAGAACGGCCTGGTGGAGAGGTCCGCGCCGCCGTCGATGATCTGCCAACGCGGCCCCGTCATGGACCTGGTCGCCGGGTCGAACTCCTGCAGCCAGATGGCGCGGTGCCCCGGGTAGAGGGCACCGTCCCTGGGCGCGCCATTGTTCACGATGTACGCCTTGCCGTCCTCGTCCCAGAACAGCGACGGATCGATGCCGTCGAATTCGAACGTGACCGGATCGGACCACGGGCCGGCCGGGTCCTTGGCGGTGATGACGAAGTTCTTGCGATTGGTGCAGACGATGTAGAACAGGCCGTCGTGATACGAGATCGACGGCGCCATCAGGCCGGCCGACACCTTCATGCCGGAAAAGTCGACCTGGCCCGGACGGTCGATGGCGTTGCCGATCTGGGTCCACGTCACCAGGTCGCGCGAATGGTAGATCGGCAGGCCCGGATAATGGACGAAGCTCGAGGTGACCAGATAATAATCGTCGCCCACCCGCGTGATGCTCGGATCGGGCGCATACCCCGAGATGACCGGATTGACGAACTGGCCCGGCGCCGGCTTTGCCAGCGCGCTTTCCTGGCTCTTCCCGCTGTACGAGTAATAGTCGAACCTCGCATCGCCGGCATGCGCCGGCAACCCGAGGACCAGACCGGCGCACGCGGCGGTCGCGATCAGATACTTCATCGATATTCCTGTTCTAAAAATATGAGCTACGGGTGGACGAAGGTGCGCACCGTGTCCGTCGTGGCCAGTCGGACCGTCGCCCGTTCCCCAGCGCCCGCGGTCGCTCCGGCCCCGGCGCCGCATCCCGACAAGCCGAGCGGGCCGAGGACCGCCAGGCCCAGCGTACCCGCGCAAAAATTCCTGCGCTCCAACGACATTTCTTGCTGATCTTTTTTTGCCATGTCATCCCCTCTCTCTGCGTGAAGGTGCTTCAGCGTGTCGCCGGCCTGGCGCCGAAATAGGCCTGCAGGCGCGCGAGTTCAGCCGCGGTGATCGGCATCACGGCGCCATGCTTCGGCCCCGTGAAGTTGGTCGCCTTCATTGGCGAACCGGGATCGTTGAAGCGGCCCAGGTTCTTGTAGGTGACGAAGTCCTTCGTCTCCGAGAAACCCATGTTGTTCGGCTTCGCGCCGAACACGTCGTACATCAGCACGTACGTGTCGGTGCCGATGCGGCGCCATACCGTGGGAGCCTCGCACGGCACCGTCTCCGGGTCGACCTTGCGCGGATCGAAGACGAAGCCGCCGTTGATCCGGCCCGACACGGCATGCCGCAGCCCGCCCGGCGTGTCATGCGCGACATAGAACAGGTGGTAGTTGTCGCCCACCCTGGTGATGTCGCCGTCGATCGTGCTCTTGCCCGGCTTCGGATACGTGAACAGGGGCTGGGGCGCCGTCTCCAGCGTCGTGAAGGCGTCGTTGGCGTACGAGTAGACCATGTGGTTGTCGCCCCCCTTCACCCGCGTCGTGTAATAGACCATGAGCTTGTTCTTCTTCGTGTCGAAGATCGTCTCGGGCGCCCAGGCGGCGCCGATGTCGCCATAGGCGGGGAACAGCTCGCCCGGGTGGACCTCGACATGCGTCCAGTGGATCAGGTCGTACGATTTCATCAGGATCAGGCCGCGGTTGTTACCCCAGCCGTATTCCTTGGACCGCTCCCATGGCGTGCTGCGCAAGCCTTCCTTCTGGGCGAAGATGTGCAAGTCCGTCATCGACATGTAGAAGGCGTTGTCCGGCCCGCGCATGATGTGCGGATCTCGCACACCCTTCTGCTCGGCGATGTCCTTCCCCAGCACGACGGGCTCGCCCCCGTTGACGTCGGTGAAGTTGTAGCCGTCCGTCGAGGTGGCGAAGTGGATCGCGTGGTCCTCGTCGCGGAAGAACACGAACAGGTAGGCGGCCAGGTCGCGCTCCGCGGGCGGGTGCGCCTCCGCGAGCGGGGCGATCTTCGACACCAGTTGCAACCCGGTCGCGCCGCCCGTGCCGGCGGACAGCGCCAGCCCGAGGCCGACGACGGCATTCAGGAAAATATGTTTCATTGAAGTCTTCATGGTCGGTTTGCGGCAGGAGCCGATGCGAGGCCCTGCCGTTGCAGCGCCAGCACTATCGCCGCCATGCCGATGGC
Organism: Massilia sp. CT11-137; assembly: GCF_047302885.1. Lineage (NCBI taxonomy): Bacteria > Pseudomonadati > Pseudomonadota > Betaproteobacteria > Burkholderiales > Oxalobacteraceae > Massilia > Massilia sp. CT11-137. The sequence continues at coordinate 995,867 of NZ_JBKYMP010000002.1, read as the reverse complement.
CATCAACAGCCAGTCCGCCGGTTCCGGCAACAGGGTCACACTGTCGTCGAACACGGTGGCCAGCACGTCGCCGCCCGCACCGACGACCGGTGGCGGCGTCCACAGGAAAGCGGCGAGCGCGCCGGTAGCGGGGTCGAAGTTGCCCAGGTAGTTCGCGCCATCGAACGCGGCGACCTTGAAGACCGACGCGTAGCCGGCGCCCGGGTCGACGGCCCCCGTGATCGCCAGGTCGAAGGACACGATGCCGCCGAAGGTGGCCGCATGCGACAGCAGGTTGAGCGTGTCGTTGCGGAACTCGTAGCCTCCGCTCACCTGGTCCACGCCCCACTGGATATCCGGCGTCGCGGCGAGACCCACCAGGTTGCTGACCACCGCGGTGGCCAGCGGCGCGCCGGCGATCGCGCTGAACTCCATGTCGATATAACCGTTCGTCGCGCCGAACTTGGAGGTATTGATCGACACGTGGAGGATGCTGGCCGACGCAGCGCCGCAACCTGCCGCCAATGCCAGTGCCAGCGCCACGCGCCCCAGCAGCCGTTTTTGAAGATCGAAGATCATGACCGGCACTCCTTAGAAGTTACCCATGAACAGGGAAGGCGTGTAGCCGATGACGGCGCGCCCCGGGTTGCTGAACGTCAGCGGAACGTTGACGCTGGCGCCGGGACTGAGCGAGCCGGTCAATGTCACGTAAGGCGCACTACCGCTGGTGCCGCTGGCATTGTCCAGCGTCACACCGCTGGTCAAATTGCCCAGCATGACCTGCAAGGGACTGGACAAGGTCGTCGACGTGATGTTGGTCACCGTCACGCTGCCGACGTACTTGCCCGTGGTGCGATTCAGCGTCGCGCCGTTCTGCGTGAACTTGACACTGGCAGTCAGATCGATCGGGCCGATATTGACAGCCAGGGTGCGCGGCGCCTCCGCATTGCCCGCCTGGTCCACGCTCCAGTACTCCACCATGTGGGTGCCCTTGGCGCTGAGCGTCACCGAACTGCCGCTTTGCTGCGCGCCGCCATCCACCTTGAACCAGGTGGTGACGCCGGGATTGGCGTCGGCCGCGGTGAAGCCGAGCGACACATCCGAGCCATACCAGCCATTCGCCGGTGCGGCCGGGCTGCTGGTCACCGTGGTGACGGGCGCGCTCTTGTCGATGACGACGGTGATGCTGTGCGGCTGCTCGGTGTTGCCGGCCTTGTCCACGCTCCAGTACGTCAGCGCATAACTGCCTTCGTAGCTCAGCAACGCCGCATTGCCCGTCTTCTGGGCGCCGCCATTGGCCTTGAAATAAGTGGCGGCAGTACCGGAGCCGTTGTCGGTGGCGGTGAACAAGACGGTCGTATCGACATTCACCGGCACCTTCGGCGCATTGTCGCTGGTGACGGGCGGGGTGGTGTCGGCACCCTGCACCGTACCGTGGAAGCGCACCTCGTTCAGGTTGCCGTACCAGGCGGCGCCGTTCCAGATACGGATGTAGCGATACGGCACGCCACCCGCGATCGGGAAGGTCTGCCACTCGAGTGTCGCGGCGGCGCCCGTGGTCAGCGTGGTCCAGTTGGTGTTGTCGTTCGACCCCTGCACCACCGTGTATTTCGCACGGGTGTAATACTGGTCCTGGCGCGCCAGCAGTTCGACGCCCGTCAGCGTGGCCTGGTTGCCCTTGAAGTCGAACGTGATGGAGCCGCCCGAGCCGCTGGTGCCGAGGCGGTAATCCGTCCCGGTGCCGGCATTCGCGTCGAACAGGTAGCTCGTGATCGTCGCGGTGGATGCCGCCGACCGGTTGGCGGTGCTGTCGATCAGCGTCGTGCTGGTGGTCAGGTTGCGCAATACGTCCGACTCATCGACCAGGTACAGGACCGTACCGTCGCTCACCTCGGTCAGCGGATAGCCGGCCTGGCCGGACGCCGTCGTGTAGGCGACCTGGAATTTGACCTGGCCGGGCGCGGTTCCCTGCGGCAGCGTGGCGGTGGCGACGAAGTTGACGTTGTCCGTCGTCGCGACGGTGGCCGGCACGCCCTGGATGGTCGCGGTGACGTTATTGACCGCTTCCTTGGCCGTGAAATTCAGCTTCACCGTGCTGCCCGGGACGATACGCGTGCGCAGGGCCTGGGGCGAGCTGATCGAGGCGGTCGCGATCTTGTTGGTCGATGCGACCACGCCATACAACTTCAACTCGTTCATGTTGCCATACCAGTTGCCGCCGTCGAAGACACGGATGTAGCGGTAAGGCTGGCTGCTGGTCATGGACAGGGTCTGCCAATCCGCGGTCGCCACGGCCGGGCTGGAAATCGTGTCCCAGCTCACGTTGTCGTTGGAACCCTGGATGACGGCGCCGCCGATCCTGCCGTAAAAACTGTCCTGGCGGGAAAGGAGTTCGGCCTTGGACAGGGTCACCGTACCGCCCCCCTTGAAGTCGAAGGACACCCAGGCGCCCCAGCCGCTGCCGTTGACACGGAAATCGGTACCGGTGGTGATGTTGTTATCGAACAGATAGCCGGCCACGGTCAGCAGGTCCGACATGCTCCTGCCACTCGAATCCTTCGGCACGGTGATGGCGAGGGGATTGCTGATCATGCCAGTCTCGTCCGCGACGAACAGCGAGGTGGCATCGGTGGTGAACAGCGTCGGCTCGGCATCCACGCCGGCGGCGGTCTTGTAGTTGATGAGGAACTTCACATTGCCGGCCGGCGCGCTGTTATTGACCACCCAGGTGGCGGTCCAGTTCAGGTTGTCGGTGGTGGTCACGGTGGCGGGCTGGCCCTGCACCGTCGCCACGACGTTGTTGATCGGCTCGCTCGACGTGAAGGTCACCTTGACGGTATTGCCGGCGACCACGCGTTTCTTGAGCGCCTGGTCCGAACTGAGCGACACCGACGTCAGCTTGTTGACCGTCGGATAGCGCGTACCGAAGATCCGGAATTCGGACATCTCGAGAATGGCGAATGGCTGATACACGGGGACGAACGGCTCGATCATCTGCATCTTCAGGAACCGGAACTTCGTGGTCTTGACCTCATCCGAGACCGGCAGGTCCTGCATGAAGTCCGTCCTGACGGACAGGCCCGGGGTCAGGCGGGTCCAGTTTTCCTTGTCGTTGGAACCGAAGATGGCCACGCCGCCGGTACGCTCGGGGAAGCCGCCGACCGTCCGGACCTTGAAGTCATCGGCCGCGACCTTGAAGCCCGGGCCGAAATCCATGTTGAAGGTCAGGTTCGGCCCCCAGCCGCTGCTCGTGTCCTGGCTGTTGTCCACCAGGTTCGGGATCAGGTTGGCGGCGAAATCCGAACTGAAGAACATCTTGCGGAAGTCCAGGCTGCCATCGCTCAGCAGCGGGTTGACCTGCTCGAGCCCCGCGGCCGCGGTCCGCAACGCCGCCAGCTTCTGGTAGAACACATCGTCGCTTGCGGTGTTGATCACGTTCATCATGTCGGCGTACGCGGCGTTATAGGCCGGCAGCGTCGATTCGACATAGGGCGTGCCTGCCACGTAGGGAGCGGCGGCCCGGTCGACCGCGCCCTGCCGGCCCGCGTCGACGATGACCGTGACGGTCTTCATCGTCACCGTGGTGCCGTCCGATGCGCTGACGTAGAAGGTATAGGTGCCGGCCTGGCCCGGATTCCAGGAGAATGCACCGGTGGACGTATTGAAGGACGCGCCCGCGGGCAGGTTGTCGGCCTGGTACGTGACGGTCTCGCCGGTGCCCGGGTCGGTTGCCGACAGGTCCAGCGTAGCCGCTAGCGTGGCTCCCGCATAGCTGTAGAGCGTCTGGTCGGCGGTGCCGATGTTGAATACCGGCGGGGTCAGCAAAGTGCTGGCCTTGACGTTGACATGGTCGACGTCGACCGTGGTGCCGTTGCCCGTGATCGTCAGCGGAATGTAATCGTTCACGTTGCCGGTAAAGATCACGTAACGCCACTCGCCGTGCGTGTTCGGCAAGGGGATGGTGGTACCGTAGTTGTCCATCAGCGCCGTGCCATTGGTGCGGACGCGGATGCCGTAGTAAGTCGCGCCATAGCCGTAGCCATACACGGAGACCTTGGTGCCTTCCGGCGCCGCGGTGGCCCGGATAAAGGTCGCGGAACCATCGTTCACGACGGCGGACCGGCTGTCCAGCAAGCGGTAGCGGTCCTCCGCCTCGCGGTACGGGTCGGTGGTCGGCTTCACCAGATACTGGGCCCCTTCGGCTTCCGCCGCCTTTGGAATGCCGATCCAGAAATCGCCGCCGCCGTCGGGGCTGTCCCAGCCATAGCCGATGCGGTCGGTATAGAACCTGGTGAAATTGGGCGCGCGCTGCGCGATGTCGACGCCACGGCCATACTTGTAGTAATAGAACGGCTCCCAGTAGTTCAATCCGGACCTGCCGCGATATGCCCACGACACGGCTTTATAAACAATGGTCGGGTTGCCGGCTTCGTCGGTATGCGAAGCGGTCGGGATCCAGGGGATCTCCAGGCCCGTCATGTAAGAGCCGAACAGTTCGGCGGCGTCGAGGATGCGGTCGTTCAGGAATTCATAGGGGCCGACCGCATTGGCTTCGGTGGACGGCGTACCCGAAACGGGATCGACCTTGGTGCCCTGTGCCATCATCAGCCGCGCCAGGATGCCGGCATTGGTGATGTCGCCGCCGCCGTGCGCCTGGTCGCGGCCCATTTCGACGTGCTGGACTGCGGGCGTGACGTCTTCGCCGGTCAGGTCGTTTTTCGTCACCAAGCGGAACAATTGCTTGATGGAGCCGTTCTGCCCCTGGTCCACTGCGTCCTTGTTCACCGTGAACCATTCGACCGACTGGTTGTACAGGTCCCGGTTCTCGGAAAAGATGGCGCCGGTCATCGCGGCGATCGTCGTGTACAGGTGCTGGTTCATGAACCGGCAATTGCAGCTGTTGAAGGTCTGCACAACCGGGATCACCAGGTTGTTGGTGAACCTGGTGGTGTCGTCTTCCGTCCACGCCAGCGCCGGCGTCTGCGTGGTCGTGTAGCGCAGGATTTCCGCCCCGCTCACCATCTTCTGGAGCGGGATGCCCGTGTGGATGTGCGAATCCGTGTAATACGCGTACTGGGCCGGGTCCATCAGCTCGTACAGCCGAAGGATGCGCATCGCGTTGGCGCGATAGATATCGTCGCCGGTCACCAGATACAGGACGGCCTGCGTATAGACCGTGTTCGCATCCTGGATGAACAGTTTTTCGATCCCCTGCGTCGAGATGCCGTAGTAGCGCGGCTGCGTGGAATCCGTGGAGCTGATGTTGTAGATCGCCGGCGTCTTCGAGGCGGCGCTGGAGAGCAGCATGCTGTTGAAATAGGTATTCCACGGCTCTTTTTGCGCACGCACCTCGGCCCGCATGTTTTCCAGCTGGTCCCTGGTGAATCCGATGCCGGGATGGCGGAAGCCGCTGGCGTCGACCCGCTCGCTGAGCGCCGGCAGATAACTGGTGGCCAGCGTCTGGATCGTGTCAGCGGCGTAGGCGCCGCCAACCTGGATCGTCAACAGCATCGCGGCGAGGCTGGCGGCCAAGGCGATCCGGCCGACGTGCCGGCACGGTCCCGCGGGTCCGGTTCTGGTTCTCTTCATAGTCTCCACTCCTGGTTTTATTTATTCGACAGGTGACTCGTGCAGCCCGCGGCCGCTCTAAGTTATCGATATCATGAACAAAGACAGGGCGTGCCGCATCGTCCGTTCGGACTATGGAAAAACGAAGACGCGTTGCGTCCCTATTTTTCTATCGTCGATAGCGCAAGCACGCCATTGAGCAGAACCCGCACGAGTTCGCTTTGCCTGGTGACGCCGGTTTTCGAGAAGATCGCGCGCAGATGGGCGCGCCCCGTGTTACGCAATATGCCCAGCTTCGCGGCCGCTTCGTCCAGGCTCAGGCCGTTGAGCAGTTCGATCGCCAGCTGCGCCTCGGCGGGGGTGAAGTCGAACAGCTGGCGCGCGATGTCATGCGCGGGCTCGGCGGCCACGTCCGGGTCGCGCAGGAATATCGCCACCATGGGCCGCGCGCGTCCATCCGCCCCCTCCGCAAGCGGAAAACCGCGGACAACCGCCGTCAGCTTGCGGTACCCGGACGGCCGGCTCAGGCACATGGCCGTGACGCGCTTCGGGTGTTCGCGCGCGCCGGCCAGCAAACGCTGCAGGGCGCGCGTCTCGGCCAGGGTAATGGCCGCCAGGTGCCGGCCTGCCAGCCTGAGGCCGTCGGCGCTGTCGAGCATCTGGCGGGCGGTGGGATTCGCCCGCAACAACTGGTTGGCTTCGTCGAGCACGATCACGCCGATATTCAGCCGCTCCAGCCCTTCTTCGTAGATCTTCATTTGCAGCGCGTTGCCGTTCAGGTGCGCCGTCAGCAACAGCGCCTGCTTTATATGCGGCACGAACATGGCGAGCCGCTGCTTGTCCTCGATGCCGAATGGCGGCGCATGCTGGACGCGGTGGAGGCGCAGCAGGGCCGTGGTGCCGGCCTGGGTCGTGATGTTCACACCCATCACACGGCCCGCGTCGGCAGGCAGGGCCGGCTTCAGGTAATCGCGGACAAACGCACTGCCCTGCCATTGCGCATCCGTCATGAGGTTCGAGCCGAGCACGACGCATTCCGGCGGCACGTCGATGAAGGGATCGAATTTGTGCCATTTGCTGCGGTAAGCCTGCTCCATGGCTTGGTCGCCGGCCGGGACGCACACCAGGTAGCCGGGATCGCTCGCAGCTGAAGGCCGCACGACGAGCGACGCGTTCGCGACTCGAAAATAGTTCACCATGAGCGAGAGACAGCTGCGCCATGGATCCGCTTCCTGGACCGACTGGTACACCGCATGGATCGCCAGGTTGAACAAACCTGTTTCATCGCCGGTCGCGGACGAGAGTGAAGTCGAGATAGCCATATCGAGGATCGAGTTCAAAAGACGTACCGCATTTGCACGCCATAGCGCTTGTTGAGCGGCACATAGTTCATTTGATTATGGGTATTGCCGTAGTACTGCTCGATGTGCGCACCGGTGAGATTGGCGCCGTCGAGCATCAGCGACAACTGCGTGGTGATGTCGTAGCCGACCGATACATCCAGCGTGCCGAAGGGCTTGACGAATACCGGCACGCCCTGCGCGCCCGACGAACTGGTGGTCGCGACAAAACTGCCGCGGTGGTTGTAGGCGATGCGTGCCTTGACCCGGTGCCGCTCGTAGATGCCGATGACGTTGCAGCTGTTCCGCGACAAGCCCACCAGCGGCACGGCACGGCCGGCGACCGACGATGGCGCCTGCGTATCCACGAACGTGCAGCTCGCCTGCATGCCCAGGCCGTCGAATGGCGCCGGCAGCCTGTCGAAGAACTGGCGGTAAGCGATTTCGACGCCCTTGATCCTTGAGAGGCCCATCGGCCTGTAGGTCGCGACCTGGTACGCTTCCCCATCGATCATGCGCGTTTCGGCCACCGTCTGGATGAAGCCGTCGACGAGTTTGTAGAACGTGCTCAGGGACGCCATCCCCCTGGTACCAAAATAGTGTTCCAGCGCCAGATCGACGTTCCTCGACGTGTAAGGCTTCAGGTCCGGATTGCCTTCCTCGGCATCATGCTGGACCGGATTCAAAATTTTCAAGCGCGGGCTCAGATATGAGAAATTCACCTGTCCCATGGTTTTCGAGGCGGCCAACCGAAATACCAGGTCATTCCGCAAACTGACCCTGGCATTGAACGATGGGAGCACGTCGCGGCGCGTCGCATCGCCGGCCTGCGGCGCCGGCGCGCCAGCCGCATCCACGTCATACGATTCGCCGTGCAGCGCGGTGTCGACATAGCGCACCCCGATATTGCCGCTGGCGGGTTTGCCGGCAATATCGATGGCGAAGTTGAACTTCGCGTAAGCTGCCCTGGTCGTTTCACGATTGAGCTGCGCATATTCCGGCATGTCCACGTCGACAGCCGGCAGGCCGTACAGGGCGCGCAGCGCCGCCTGCTGGCGCACCGCGGCCATCGAGAACGCCGGATAGGCGCCGATCTCGCGCGACTGCGCGGCGGGAACCTCGTGCAACAGCGCCGGATCGACCGCGGCCAGGGTTTGACTACTCTTGCAGCCGTCGATGCAATACAGGCGGACGTAGCCGAAAGCCCGGCGCGTGTAGCCGTTCGCCCGCAACCCGACGTCGACCGAGCGGATCGCGGCGCGCTCGACACGGACGTTCGCGTCGAGCGTGGCCGCCGTATTCTTCTGCGTCCCGTCCGCGGCAATAGAGAGGAGATAGGCGGGGTGGTAGTTCGCGGGATCGGCGGGATCCACGCCCACCACCGACACGTGCGATGCCGCACCATCGTCGAGCGCCAGGCGCATCATGGGAACGCCGGCGCTCGTCCCCCATTCGAGCAACGTATTGCGCACAGCCGTGTCGTTGTGACTGAGGCGCGCCTTGACGGTCAACGCGCCGCCGTCGCTCCATCGTGCGCCGAGATCGTAGAGCTTCACCCTGCGGCCTTCGTTGCTGGCGACGGATGCGCCGGTCATCGTGTTGTCGACGAAGGTGCCGCTGCGCAGGTTGTCGCTGCCGTCGCGATTGCGATCGCCCCACAGGCTGTAGTTCGACGTCGGGGTGCCCGCATACAGGCGCGCCGTCTGGAAACCCTGGTCCAGCCGATAGTGCATGCCGAAATAATTGGCATAGAGACTGACGGCTGCGCCGGGGCGCCACTGGACAGCGGCGACGTAGCTGTCGCGTTCACGCTCGCCGTGGTGGCCGCTACCGGTGAACATGCCGATCGGCAGCGTGACCGCCTTGCCCGAGCCCGCGTAATCGTCGACGACATGGGGACGCTGCACCTCATCCTCGGTCAGGCCGAACACGCTGCCGCCATGGGCAACGTTGACCAGCACGCCCAGTTCGCCCGCCTCCGTATGCCAGCGCCTGCTGACCAGCCCGGAGACCTGCGCGCGGGTCTTGTTGCCGAAGCCCGGCGCCAGCCGGTAGTTCGTGCCCTTCACTGCCAGGTTTGCCGTCGCGTCCTCGAGATCGAACGGCTGGCGCGTGCGGATGTTCAGCGTGCCGCCCAGGCCGCCTTCGATATCGCTGGCGGAGGAACTCTTGGCGACGTCGACGCCGGCCAGCACGTCCGCAGGGAAGTCTTCGAGATCGAGGTTGCGGCCATTGGTCTCGCCCGACTGCGCGCGGGCGCCGTACACTTCCAGCCCATTCAGCAAGACCTTGGACTGCTTCAGGCCGCGGATCGCGAAGGCGCCCCCCTCTTCCAGGTAGCGCTGCACCTGGACGCCAGGGATGCGCTGCGCGGCTTGCGCGGCATTCCGGCCCGCCAGCCCGGCAATGTCGTCGGCGGCGACTGCATCGACTATCGCGTCTTCGTAGCGCTTCCTGTCGCGCGCGCTGTCCACCCTGCCGCGCACGCCGCTGACGATCACCGTCGCCGGCGCGCCCGGTGGTGCGGCCGCCACCCCGGCCGCCGGACGCGCGGGAGCACGGACAATGACCACCGCACCGGTGCCGTCGCGCACGACGCGCAGAGGCGTTCCCGCGAGCAGCCGGGACAATGCCGCTTCCGGTGTCATCTTCCCCCTGACAGTATGCCCCACCAGACCGGCGACTTCAGCCCCCCTGTAGACCAGTTGCACGCCGGACTGTGCCGCATACGTGTCGATGGCGGTCCTCATGTCGCCGGCGGGAATGTCGAACTCCCGGGCCGGCGCTTGCGCTCTGGCGTCGAGGCAGACCGCGAGCAGGCATATGATTGCCAGCTTGCCAACGCGGGAAGGTAGTCTCATGGTTATCGTTATAAAGGCGTATTGTCGCTTTCAAGGTAAGACGATGCAGATTGGAAAATCCCCCATCTTTACCTAAATTTATTTTCGACAATCCACGCAAGGGTATGGCATGCTGTTTCCATGTCTCCCGATTTACATGAAGCGTTGGACGATTGGTTTGTTCAAGAAGTGCTCCCTCTTGAACCCATGCTGATCGGTTTTCTTCGACATCATTGCCGCGAAATCGATGACGTCGTGGACTTGCGCCAGGACGTCTACGTGCGCGTATACGAGGCAGCGGAAGTCGGCCTGCCGGACAACACCAAGGCATTCGTCTTTACCGTCGCCAGAAACCTGCTTATCGACCGGGCCAGGCACAAGCAAGTCGCCGCCATCGTCGCGCTGGCGCCGTCCGGCGACCTGCCGGACGCTATCGATGAGTTGTGTCCCGAGAGGCACGCCATCGGACGGCAAGACATGCAGCGCCTCGAACAAGCGTTTTTCGAGCTGCCCCCCAAGTGCCGTGAAGTCGTCGAACTGCGCAAGATCGCGGGATTGTCGCAGCGCGACGTGGCGGACAGGTTGGGCATCACCGAGGGAACCGTCGAAAAGCAGATTGCGAAAGGCATACGATTTCTGGCGGACGCCCTTGGTGCGTACCGGAGCAAAGTGAAGACGATCAGCGAAACCGGAGTGGCATGAGCAAGCATCTGGACATCGAACGACAGGCGGCAGCATGGCTGGCCCGCAAGGACGGCGACAACTGGTCGGCTGTCGATCAGGCGCAGCTCGATCAATGGCTCGCCCTGGCGACGGCCCATCGTGTCGCCTATTTGCGCCTGGCCGCGGCGTGGTCCCGGACAGACCAGCTTGTGCCAGGCGCAACCGCCCCGGCCGCACCGTCTCCACGGCCCCTGCCCCGGTTTTCGCAATGGCGCATCGCCGCCGCCATGCTGGTGACGGCAGGCGTTGCCGCGGGATGGTTCGCCGTGGGATCCGCCCCTTCCGAAGTGCGCTACGAAACCCGACTCGGCGCCCATCAAACCTTTGCCCTGCAGGATGGCAGCAAACTCACCTTGAACACGGCAACGCTGGTGCGCGCGCGCGTCAGCCACAGCGTGCGCACGGTCTGGCTCGATCAGGGGGAAGCCTATTTCGACATCGCGCACGATGCCGCCCACCCGTTCGTGGTGATGTCCGGCGCAAACAAGGTCACGGTGCTGGGCACCCGCTTCACCGTTCGGCGCGACGCCGGCGGCACCGAGGTAGTGGTGGTCGACGGCCGCGTTCAGGTCGAGAACGAGCGGATGCCGGGCACGCCGGTGATCCTGGCGAAACACCAGAAGGTCGTTGCAACGCTGGAGACGATGCGAAGGTCCGACGAAAGCGATGCCGCGATCGACCGACAGCTGAGTTGGCGCGAAGGCAAGCTCGTGTTCGATCAAGTCACACTGGCCGCCGCCGCCGGCGAATTCAATCGCTACAACAAAAAGAAACTGGTGCTGGCCGACGCCGGAGCGGCCGGGCTGACGATCGGCGGGCGCTTCGACGCGGACAATATCGAAGGCTTCGCCAACCTGCTACGGCGCGGCTTTGGCCTCGACGTGCGCGAGACCGATGGCACGATCACCATCGCAAGTCGCCAGCTGCCCGGTTCACCGCGGCGCTGAACCGCCCCGCTCCCGCTGGTCCGCGGCGCGGGCAACGATCGCGTCGGCATGCGCCTGCGCACGCGCCTTCTGGTCCGGCGTGAGGCCGGTACCGATCTCGTCCAGGAACGGACCGTTGAACGGGATGGCCTGCTGCTCGGGCACGCCGTCCAGCTTGACCATGATGTCGCGCAGCGCCATGCCGTAGGCCAGCGCGCTCTGGCGGTCCGCGGCGATGGCCGGGTGGCCGAACCAGAAACCGGTAAAGAGTTGGTACAGGCTGGCCCAATAGCCCTGCTCCGCCTGCTCGTTCAGCATCCCGTTGATCCTCTCCTTCCACTCCTTCACGAGTGGATCGCCGGGGCGCGTCGTGAGGGCGGTCGGGTCGCCGAACGGGCCTTCTTCGACCAGTTCCGCCAGCGCGCCGTCCACGCCCGCGCGCGCGGCGCGTTCGAGATGGTCGATGCGCGCCATCTTCATTCTTTCGTTGACGGTCGCGCAGGCATGCGCGGGATCGGCGATGGCATCCGGTTCGGTGCCGTCACGCTCGGGCAAGTGACCGGTGCGCCCGAACACGACGCAGGCGTGCAACAGCCACCACGCGCGGTACGCATCGCGCGGATCGCCGCTGGCGACCAGCCGCTCGATGCGCTGCGCCAGCGGTTCGGCGGGCACCGGCAGCGGGGCCGGCGGCGCACCGAGGTCGGACAACCAGGCCGGCCCGGCCGTCGCGCCGGTCGTCGACGCTGGCGGCACGGGCAAAGCGGCCGGCGTGACGACCGGCGGCGCCGACCGCCACGCCGGCACCACCAGCACCGCCAACAGGCCCGGCCCGGCACATGCCGGCACGACCGCTTTCCACCTCATCCCGCCTCCACATCCTGTCTTCATGGACAGCCTAACAAACCCTGTGAGGCGGCGACAACGCCCGCGCTGTAACAGGATGTTGCGGCAAAGCTACTCTTCGTGAGTTCGCACCATAATGAAGGTGTATTTGATGGGCACCGCACAGACTTCATCCGTAGCCACAGGTAGACTGTATACATGAGCACACATAAAAAATTGGCGGCAGGTATGGCTGGCTTTGCCAGCATGTTGTGGCTGGGCCTCACGGCCGCGGTCGCGGCGAACCAGCGCCGTCTCGTGTTCAATCCCACCGTCGAACGCGAAGTGGCGCATCCACGCAGCAGCGGCCACCGCACCCGCCCCGTCGTGCTGCGCGCCAAGGACGGCACGCGGCTGTCCGGCTGGCTGATGACGCCGAAGATGCCCGGCTTGCGTCCCGCCGTCATTTATTTCGGCGGCCGGTCCGAGGAAGTGTCCTGGGTCGTGCGCGATGCCGGCAAGCTGTTCCCCGGGATGGCTGTGCTGGCCGTGAACTACCGCGGCTACGGCGATTCCCACGGCGACCCGGCCGAAGCGCACATGATCGACGACGCCTGCATGCTGTTCGACTGGATGGCCGCGCACCACCACGTGGATCCGAAACGCATCGCCGTCGTCGGCCGCAGCCTCGGGTCCGGCGTGGCCGTGCAGGTCGCGAAGGAGCGGCCCGTGCACTCCGTCGTGCTGATCACGCCTTACGATTCGATCCTCGCCCTCGCGAAGCGCAAGTTCCGCGTGATGCCGATCGAGTACATGCTGCGCCACCGCTTCGAGTCGATCAAGTACGCGCCCACGCTGAAGGCGCCCACGTTCGTGCTGCGCGCCGCCAGCGACGACATCGTGCCGCACTCGCACACCGACCAGCTCGTCGCCAAGCTGGCCCAGCTGATCGGGGACGAGACCGTGCCCGACTCGGACCACCTGAATATCCCGTACCTGGAAGACACGCAGACGCGCATCGCGCGCTTCCTCACGTCGCAGTTCGCCAGGCCGATCGAGATTCCCTCCCCCGCACCTGCGCCGGCCGCGCCTACGCCGGCCGCGCCCATTCCGGCGCCGGCACCGGAGATCGTCATCCCGGCTACGACCACCGCGGCCGTCGCCGCCATCGCCGTTCCGCCCGCACTCCCGCTCGCCGACTGAAACGGCGCTATTTATATGTCAACAAAATAAATAGCAAAGTAAAATCGTATTTGCCACGAATAAACTGGCTGATGCATAGTTCCGAGAATCCCCCTCCCTGCACAGCCGTTGCGCCGGTAAAATATGGGATTCAGGAGCCTAAATCAATGAAATTCAAGCAACTTTGTACGATGATCGCGGCGCTGTGCATCAGCGCCAGCGCCAGTGCCGACATGGCGGGCGCGAAGCTGGCGATCGTCTACGATGCCGGCGGCAAGTTCGACAAATCCTTCAACCAGTCCGCCGCCGAAGGCGTCGCGCGGTTCACGAAGGAAACCGGCGTCAAGGTGTTTGAAGCCCAGGCCAACTACGACACCCAGGCCGAGCAGGTCCTGCGCGCGCTCGCGCGCAAGAAGCTGCAACTGATCGTCTCGATCGGCTTCTCGCAGACGCAGCCCGTGCAAAAGATCGCGGCCGAATACCCGAACGTGCACTTCGTGATCATCGACGGCAATGCCCAGGGCAAGAACGTCAACTCCGTGCTGTTCAAGGAAGAAGAAGGCTCGTACCTCGTCGGCGTCGCCGCGGCGATGGCGTCGAAGACGAAGACGATCAGCTTCGTCGGCGGCATGGACATCCCGCTGATCCGCGCGTTCGCCTGCGGCTACGTGCAGGGCGCGCGGGCCATCAATCCGAAGGTGCAGGTCCTGCAGAACATGGTCGGCACGACGGCCGCGGCCTGGAACGACCCGGCCAAGGGCGGCGAGCTGGCACGCGCGCAATTCGACCGCGGCTCCGACGTCGTCTTCGCCGTCGCGGGCGGCTCCGGCATGGGCGCGCTGCAGATGGCCAAGGAAAAGGGCAAGCTGGCGATCGGCGTGGACTCCAACCAGAACTACCTGTACCCGGGCACGATGCTGACGTCGATGGTCAAGCGCGTCGACAACGCCGCATATGAAGCGTTCATGAAGGCGAGGAACGGCCAGTTCACGTCGGGCATCACGTACGAAGGCCTGAAGGAAGGCGGCGTCGACTGGGTGCTCGACAAGGACAACCGCATGGTCGTCACCCCCGAGATGGAAAAGCGCGTGACGGCGGCCCGGGCCGACATCATCGCCAGCAAGATCAAGGTGGTCGACTATCGCGCGGCCAATTCGTGCCCAGTGCAGTAACACGGCATCGAACACAGTTTGACAGTGAAGCGCGCCGCGCCGGTTTCCATGCCGGCGCGGCGCGCTTTTAAATGAATGGACAGACCGCTATGCAGCCAGCCGTAGAATTTCGCAACATTAGCAAAGCCTTCGGGGCGGTGCAGGCGAATGCCGACGTCAGCTTCGCCATCGCCAAGGGCTCGATCCATGGCGTGATCGGCGAAAACGGCGCCGGCAAGTCGACCCTGATGAGCATCCTGTACGGCTACTACAACGCCGACAGCGGCCAGGTCCTGATCGACGGCCGCCCGCAGGACATCCGTACCAGCCATGAGGCTATCTCGCTCGGCATCGGCATGGTGCACCAACACTTCATGCTCGTCGAGAACATGACCGTCCTCGACAACGTCATGCTGGGCAACGAGGGCGGCTTCAAGCTGGCCGCGAAGCGCGGCGCCGTGGAAGCGAAGCTGCGCGAGATCTGCGACCGCTACCGCCTCGACGTCGACCCGCTCGCGACGATCCACGACCTGTCCGTCGGCGCGCAGCAGCGCGTCGAGATCCTCAAGCAGATCTACCGCAGCGCCAACATCCTGATCCTCGACGAGCCCACGGCCGTGCTGACCGCGCAGGAGACGGCGTCGCTGTTCGAGATCCTGCGGCTGTTCAAGGAACAGGGCAAGACCATCATCCTGATCACCCATAAACTGCAAGAGATCATGGAGATCACGGACGAGGTGACGGTGATGCGCGCGGGCCGCGTCGTCGGTGCGGTCAAGACCGCGGAGACGTCGCGTGAAGAACTGGCCAACATGATGGTCGGCCGCCCGATCCAGAGCGAGCTGCCGCGCGCGCCGTACAACCCGGGCGCGGAAGTGCTGAAGGTCTCGAACCTGCGGCTGCAGGATGCGAACGGCGTCGCCCTCCTCGCCGACATCGACTTCACCCTGCGCGCGGGCGAAGTGGTCGCCATCGCGGGCGTGTCGGGCAATGGCCAGAGCGAGCTGCTCGAGATCCTGTCCGGCATGCGCCTGCCCACGTCGGGCAAGGTCGAATTCCTCGGCCAGGACCTGCCGTACACGGGCCGCACGAACGCGGACGGCCTGCCGGCGGAGTTCCGGGAACGGGGCATCGGCCACGTGCCGGAAGACCGCCTGCGCGACGGCGTGATCAAGGATTTCTCCGTGATGCAGAACACGGTGTTCGGCTACCAGGACAACGTAAAAAACCGCTGGGGCCTGTTCGACTACAAGAAGATCGCGCAGCGCTGCGCGCACCTGATGACGGCGTTCGACGTGCGTCCGAACAATCCGGACCTGCGTATCGGCCTGCTCTCGGGCGGCAACCAGCAGAAGGTCGTCATCGCGCGCGAAGTGGCCGCGAAGCCGAAGCTGATGCTGGTCGGCCAGCCGACGCGCGGCGTGGACATCGGCACCATCGAAAGCATCCACACGCAGCTGCTGCGCCTGCGCGACGAAGGCGTGGCGATCCTGCTGTCGTCGGTGGAACTGGAAGAGGTGCGCGCGCTCGCGGACCGCATCATCGTGATGTCCGGCGGCCGCATCACCGGCATCCTCCCCATCGACGAATTCGACACCACCCGCATCGGCCTCATGATGGGCGGCATGCACAAGCACTAAGGCCGGAAACTGAGCATGAAAAAGACTGAATTGCCACGCTGGGCCACCGGTTTCGTCCTGCCCATCCTGAACCTGATGTCGGCGCTGCTCGTCGCGGCGCTCGTGATCCACCTGCTGGGCGAGAGCCCGTCGGAGTCGCTCGGCATCCTCGTCGACAGCGCCATCCTCGATCCGGAAGGCCTCGCATACACGCTGTTCTACGCGAGCACCTTCATCTTCGCGGGCCTCGCCGTGTCGATCGCGATGCAGGCTGGCCTCTTCAACATCGGCGCGGAAGGCCAGATGTACGTGGGCGGCCTGGGCCTGACGTGGGTCGTGCTGGCGCTCGACGCGCACCTGCCGGGCATCCTATTGACCCCGCTCGCGATGATCGGCGCGGCCGTCTTCGGCGCGCTGTGGGCGTTCATTCCGGGCTACCTGCAGGCGAAACGGGGCAGCCACGTCGTCGTCACGACGATCATGTTCAACTTCATCGCGGCGAGCCTGATGAACTTCGTGATCGTCAAATACCTGATCCCGGAAGGGCAGCAGAACCCGGCCTCGCGCGTGTTCGCCGACAGCGCCGCCCTGCCCCTGCTGAGCAAGCTCCTGCCGGTGCTGGGCGACACGCCGCTGAACATCAGTTTTATCCTTGCCATCCTCGCCCTGGTGATCTACGGCGTCGTCGTATGGCGTTCGTCGTGGGGCTACCAGCTGCGCGCGACGGGCCTGAATGCGCACGCCGCGCACTACGCGGGCGTGAAAATCAGCCGCACGATCATCGTGACGATGCTCGTGTCGGGCGCGCTGGCCGGCCTCGGCGCCGTCAACTCCGTGATGGGCTCGACGCACTACCTGTCACTGAACTTCCCCGCCGGCGCGGGCTTCGTGGGCATCGCGATCGCGCTGATGGGCCGCCAGCATCCGGTCGGCATCTTCCTGTCGTCCGTGCTGTTCGGCGCGCTGATCCAGGGCGGCTTCGACCTGTCGCTGGAAAAACCGAACATCCCGCAGGAGACGTTCATCTTCATCCAGGGTCTGATCATCCTGTTCTGCGGCGCGATGGAAAACTTCTACGCCCCGGCCATCCTGAAACTGCTCAACGTCACCCGTACCAACAAGGGGATTTGAATGGAAGACTTCCAACTCGCCAGCATCATCGTCTCCACGGTGCGCAACGCGCCGGTGCTGATGTTCGCCGCGCTGGCCGGCCTGTTCGCCGAGCGCTCGGGCGTCGTCGACATCGGCCTCGAAGGCAAGATTCTCGCGTCGGCGTTCGCATCGGCCGCTGTTGCGTACACGACGCAGAACCCGTGGTACGGCATCCTCGCCGGCATGGGCGTGTCGGTCGCCCTCGCGATGGTGCAGGCGTTCGTGTCGATCACGCAGAAAGGCAACCAGCTCGTGGCCGGCATCGCCATCAACATCGCCATGAGCGGCCTGACGTTCGTGCTCGCGCAATTCTTCTTCCAGCAGGGCGGCCGCACGCCGGACCTGCGCAATGCGCGCCTGTTCGACGTCGTCCTGCCCGGCACCGCGGCCGTCGAGCACATCCCCGTCATCGGCTGGCTGTACGGCCACCTGATCGGCGGCCAGTCGGTGCTGGTCTACGTCGCGTTCCTGCTGCTGCCCGTCGTGCACTGGGTCGTGTACCACAGCCGCTTCGGCCTGCGCCTGCGCGCGTGCGGCGAGAACCCGCATGCGGCCGACGCGGCCGGCGTCTCGGTCGAGCGCACGCGCTATCTCGCCATGTTCGTGGCCGGTGTCCTGTGCTCGTTCTCGGGTGCTTACCTGACGCTGGTCCAGAGCGGCTTCTTCCTGCGCGACATGTCGGCCGGCGCCGGTTACCTCGCGCTGACGGCGCTCGTCTTCGGCAACTGGCGCCCGCTGCACACGGTGCTGGGCTGTTTGATGTTCGGCCTGTTCGGCGCGATCCAGATCCAGCTCGAAGGCGTCGACCTGCCCGTCGTCGGCCGCCTGCCGGGGTCGCTGATCCAGGCGATTCCGTACATCGTCACCGTCGTCGTTCTCGCCGGCCTGATGGCCAAGTCGGTCGCGCCGAAAGCCATCGGCAAGCCGTTCGTCAAGTCGCGTTGAGATTGTCGCGATGCCGTAGGGTGGGCTCCCCGAGCCCACGCGAACGCATCACTCATTGGCGCGCCGCGACGAGCGCGCCAACGTCCACGCCAGCCCCACCCCGGCCGACGCGCCGACATCCTTCCTGAAGAGCGGACTGTCCCGGTTCGCATTCCCCGCATAGCTGTCCAGCCGCACGAACGCGAACACGCGCACGTCCGGATTGACCTTGACCGTACCGAACACGCCCGTCCGCACCAGCATCAAGCCGCTGTCGGCCCGGTACGCCGACCGGTCCGCCGTCGCATACTGCGGCGCGACGTCGTAGAAATAACCATGGATGCGGCGGTCGCCGAACACGGCGCCGACCTGCGCTTCCATCGTCCAGCGGCCCGCGTCGCCGCGGCGTTCCCACACGAAGCGCGGCTCCGTCGTCCACCCCTGGCGGCGCAGGCCGCCGCGCGCTTCGATGACGGCGCGTACCGGGAGTTCGAAGCGCAGGCGCCCCGCCTCGCCCAGGTCGGCGAATTTATACTTCACGCGCGGGCCGAATTCGACGAGCGTGCCGAGGTCGGGCATGCCGCGGCGCGCCTCGACGTCGTCCGAACGGGACGGCAGCGCGCCCGCGAAGCCGATGTCGAATTCGACCTTGTCCGTGTCCAGCAGGCGCGCGCCGACGCCCTGCTGGTCGGCGCGCAGCACCTTGCCGCGATACAGCAGGAACGGCAGCACGAGGCCGCGGTTGCTGCGGTCGGACGCGCCCGGATACGCGGGCGTGTTGAACACGGCGGCGCCGATGCCGGCTTCCCACAGCGGGAGGTTGGGTTCGGCGGCCACGGCGGGCACGAGTGCCACCAGTGTGGACGCGGGGATGATGAAACGAAGAATCGTGGGCATGGTAAGGGTCCGTATGAATCCGCGATTCTAACCCACGAAAAAAAACCGCCGCGGCCTTGTGGGCGCGCGGCGGCTTGCGGAAGGCTGGCGCCGGGATTACGGCCAGATCGCCTTCAGCAGCGCGGCCAGGTTGTAGCCGCCCTTGATCATCTGTGTCTTTGCGAGCGCGGAGCTGGGCACCGGATAGTCATTCGGCACTTCCAGCGTCCACGTGTAATAGGTCTCGCCCTTCTTGCTCACCTGCGGCACGATCTTGCCCGCGGTGACGCCCGCGAACGCGATCTTCGAGACCGCCAGCGTATCGTCCGCCCACTGGTACGGCCAGGTGACGGGATCGCCGCTGTTCTGCGCCACGTTCGGCTTGCCGTCGATGGCGGCCTGCGCGAACCGCTCTGGCGTCTTCGCGCGGACGCGGCGGAACGCGTAGTCGACCGTCGTGCTGTCCCAGTACGAGTGGAACGGCTTCGTCAGCGCCTGCGGCACGCCCGGCTTGACGGGCTTCGGTTCGCCCGGCGGGATCAGGTTGGCGGACATCTGCTCGATCTTCGCGTCGTCCATCAGGAAGTTGTTGCCGCCGCGCGAATCGAAGACGACGGTCTCGTCGATCTCGGCCTTCGTCTTCGGCACGATGAATTTTCCGTCCTTGTCGACGAAGGCGGCGCCCACGTGCAGCGGCTGGACGATGTCGCCCGCCAGGTGGGTCACGAGGATCAGCGCCTGGCGCTTCGTGAACTTGTGCGGATTGGTCGCGGGCGTGTCCTTGCCCTGCAGGACGGCGATGGCTTCCTTCAAGGTCTGCACGATGTCGTCGTCGGCCGTGCCGGCGGCGCCGTCGTGGTAGTGGTCGAGCTGGAACGGGACGTCCGTGTAGTGGTATTCGCCGTGCTTCGGATTCGCGTTCACGTACTCGATCATTTCCGGCGTCTGCGGACCGCACCAGTTGCCCTTCACGCAGTCGGGCCACGTCGACACGGCTTCCAGCGATTCGCCCGGCAGCAGCAGCGCCTGCACCTGCGCCTCGGCATGCGTGCCCTTGATCAGCTTGTCGGCGATGGCGCCCACGGCGCGGTGGCCGTCCGTGCCCCATGCGGCCGCATCCATCGACACGAAGGCGCCGGCCAGCGCCACGACACATGCGATTTTCTTCATGAGATTCTCGTTAAATACTGTGAATACGGTTTATATCGTTAGCGGACCTTGCGGATGCGCTGAGGTGCGGCAAAACTCATGCCGCCGGCTTCCGGATGCTTCTGCAGGTACGCGATCAGCGCATCAAGGTCGCGCAGGCCCGTCTCGACGCGGCGCGTGCCCTTGGCGAACATCGGGATGTTGTCGCCGCCCTCCGCCAGGAAGTTGTTGGCCACGACGCGATACACCTTGTTGTCGTCGAGCGCCTTGCCATCCACCTTCACGTTCGCCGTGCGGCGGCCGACGGGTTGCGCGCCGTCCCAGTCGTACGTCAGGCTGCTGGACACGGCGAGGATCGAAGGATCGGACGATGCCGGCCGGTCCCACTGCTGTTCGAGCACGCGGCGCAGCTGCGCGCCGGTGAGGTCCATCACGACGAGCGTGTTCCCGAACGGGAGCACGGCCTGCGCCTGGCCGAAGCTCACCACGCCGCCCTCGCCCACTTCGAGGTCCTTGCGGATGCCGCCCGGGTTCATGAAACCGATCTGCGCGCCCTGGTCGCGCGTGGCGGCGACGGCCGCGTCGGCGATCACGCCGCCCAGCGCCGATTCGCCGGCCGGATTCTCCTTGCGCGACAACGCGCCCTGCACGCGTGCCACCGGCTTCGCGAGCTCCGCGCGGCTCTTCGCACGCACGTCCGCGAGATACGCCGACAGGCTCGCGTCAGGCTGGAATGCGTCCGGCGCCATCACGACGTTGCGCACCTGGATGTCCTGGACGGCCTTCGTGGCCGGATCGAGCGTCAGCCTGATGCGCGACAGCAGATGGCCGTACGCGTCCGCCTGCGTGACGACCTTGCCGTCCACCTTGCACAGATAGCCCGTGTGCGAATGGCCGCTGATGACGAGGCGGATCGCGGGGTCGAGTTTCTTCGTGATGGCGACGATCGGGCCGTGCAGGGTGTCGCAATCGGCCTTGTCATACGGCTGGTCGGCGAAGCCGCCTTCGTGGATCAGCACGACGAACACCTGCGCGCCCTGCGCACGCATCGCGGGCAGCACCGCGTTGATCGATGCCGCTTCATCCTCGATGGCGAGGCCTTTGATGGACGAGGCGATCGTCACGGAGGCGAGATCGTGCAGCACGGCGCCGATCAGGCCCACCTTGACGCCCTTGACGTCGACGATGCGCCAGCCCGGCACGAGGGTCTTGCCCGTCTGCGCGTCGACGACGTTGGCGGCGAGGTAAGTAAAACCGGCGCCCTTGAAATCGGGCGAGAAGCGGCATGCTTTCGCGGGACGCGGCGAATCGCAGCCGCCGTGCTGCTGGCGCAGCAGCTCCTTCGGTCCCTGGTCGAATTCGTGGTTGCCGAGCGAGCTGGCGACGAGGCCCATGCGGTTCAGCGCCTCGATGCTCGGTTCGTCCGCGAACATCGACGACGCGGCGGGGCTCGCGCCGACGAGGTCTCCGGCCGCGACGAACAACAGGTCCGGGTCGTCCTTGCGGAACGTGTCCAGCGCGCCTTTCAGCACGTCGATGCCGCCCGCCTGGATCGTGCGCGGCTGCGTGGAGCCCGGCGGCGTGTACGTGTACTTGCTGGGCTCGAGATTGCCGTGGAAGTCGTTCAGCGCGACGAGATTGATCTCGAGCGGACGGACCGGCGCGGAGGCGCAGCCGGACAGCAGCAACGCGGCGCCCAGGGCCAGCACGAACGGACGGGATACGATCATATGAAGTCTTTGTGATGCGAACGGCAGCCATCGATTATGGCACGCCCGTTCGCAGTTCTGGTCTTTACAAGGGAAGAAAAGACGGCCCGGTGTCGCCACCGGCCGTCATCGTTACATCGGCACGCGTCCGATCAGAACTCGTACTTGACGGTTGCCTGGATTGCCCACTGCGATTCGCCCTTGTTCTGGCGGATGACGTAGTCCTCGACCTGCGGACGCACCGCGTACACGTATTTGCCGTTCTGCATGCCCGCGTAATCGACGAAGCTGCGCGCCTGGCCGCCGGCGGACTGGAAGGCCACCTCGTTGATATGACCCCATTTCTTGTTCAGCAGGTTGCCGAAGTTGATGAAGTCCAGCGAGAAGAAGGCTTTGTTCCGCTTGAACATACCCGGGATTTCCTGGCTGATGCGCAGGTCGAAGCTGTTGGTCCAGGGCGCGAAATCGCTGTTGCGTCCAACCACGCCGCCTTTCGAATTGCGCAGGGCCTTGTTGCCATTGACGATATCCCAGAACTTCTGCTCGTTGGCGTGGCTGGTCGCCGTATCGCCGGCGAAGACCACCTCACCCGAACCGAAGGCCTTCGGAACGTACAACAGGTCGTTGCCGGCCTGGCTGTCGCCGTTCATGTCGTTGTTGAAGGTCCAGCTGAACGGCTTGCCGGAACGGCCTTCGTAGAACACGCCGAAGCGCGTCTTGTACTCGCCAAAGAACTTCTTCTCCCAGTTCACGAGTGCGTTGATGCGGTTCTTGACCAGGTAGCCCGCGTTGGCGGCCACGTTTTCGTTCGGATTGAACACCGAGCGGCCGTTCCAGTTCGAGGTCGACACCGACGACGTCAGCGGCGAGACTTCCGTCGCGTCGGTGTGGCTATAGGCCACCGACCAACCGAGGCCCTTGGTCATCGGCGCCGTCAGCGAGACGGTGGCGACCTTCGAGCGGCCCTTGTCGGTCGAGCGGGCGAGCATCACGTCGGTGAAGCTGCGGTTGCTCAGGAACTTGCTCGTCACGTTGCGCGACACGGTGACCGTGCCGTCGGCGGCCGAGAAGTTCGCCGAATCCATGCCGGCGGCATTCCAGAACAGCTGGCGGCCATCCGAACCAACGGCCGTCGCGCCTCCCAGGTTCAGGTTCTCGTAATAGATGGCGTCCTTGTTCTTGGTGTACAGGTACTCGGCGCCGAACACCAGGCCATACCAGGGCAGTTCGGTATCGAACGCCACGTTGGATTTCCAGATGGACGGCTGGCGCAGACCCGGATCCAGGAAGTCGACCTTGGCCGCCGGCGCGCCCGGGATCGTCGGTTGCGCATCCGGGTTTACGCTGAAGAAGCCGTCGCCCTGCGGGCACTTGACAGTGCCGGTGACGGAGCAGTTGACGATGCGGGTGGAGACGCCCGGGTTCGAGAACGGGTTGGCCATCCAGACGGCGGCGGCGGCACCCTGGAACAGGCCGATGCCACCACGCACCTGGGTCGGACGGGCACTGTCGACGCGGTAGTTGAAGCCGAAGCGCGGCTGCCACAGCTTCTGGCCGTCCGGCGTGACCGTGTTGTCGTAACCGAAGCCGCCGGATTGCGCCTTGCCGGTCGCGAAGTTCCCCGGCACGACCGGCTGGGCCGCGGCGGCGTTCGCGAGCGGACGGCCGCCCACGCCCGTCTCGTCGACGCGCACGCCATAGGTCAGCGTCAGGTTCTTGTTGACGTTCCATGTATCCTGCACGAACAGGCCGGTGTCGCGCATCGAGAAGCTGGCGGCGGCGTCGTTCAGCGACGCCACGCCAGGCGCCGTCAGCTGCACGCTGTACGAGGTCGGGCGGCCGCGGCGGAAGTTTTCCAGTACCGCCGCTTCGATCTGGGCGTTCGTGCCTTTGGAGCAGGTGAACGTCGAGGGCACCGAGGTATAGCCGCCGATCGCGTTGTAGTCCGCGCAACCGAACGTGTAGTTGCCGTAGACGTCCTGCAGGTAGGCGTTGAAGATCTCGTTCTTGCTGTTGTCCGCACCGAACTTGATCGCGTGGTCGCCAACGGTCCAGTTGGCGCCCGCGTACAAGTCATACGTCTTGGTGCCCAGCACGTTGAACTGGCGCGAGCGCTCGGTGCCGAAGTTCAGGTAACGGGTCGCCGTCGGCACGCCTTCCGGGGCGTCGGCGGGCAGCGGACCCGAGAACTGGAGCGCCATGGCCGGCAGGCGTGTGCTGTTGGCCGGCACCGAATCATAGAGGCGCTGCGAGGCCTTGAACTCGGTCGAGAACGTCGGCGTCCAGTCCGAGAGCACCTGGCCGACGATGGTTTCGATGCTCTTTCCCTGGTTGTAGTTCGACGAGGTCAGGCCGACGCCGCTGTTCGAATAGCCCGGGTACATCGGCTCGCTCTGCGACGTTTTCGAATAACGCAGGCTGGCCCGGTGGTCGTCGTTGATGTTCCAGTCGAACTTGAGCATCTGCTCGCGCGACGTCATCTTCGAGCCGCCGGCCGTCGGGCTGCCGATGTCAATGCCGTAGACGCTCCTGGCGATCTGCTGCGCCGAGGCGATCGACGACTGGGTGATGCCGACCGTGGTGGCGGCGCCGCTGCCGAGCGGGCCGTAGTTGGACGAGGCGCGGGTGCTGTCGAATTCTTCGCTCAACGCGAAGACGAACAGCTTGTCCTTGACCAGCGCACCGCTGGCCCAGACGCCCTTGGTCGTCTCGTCGAACGACGGCGGCGCACTGTAGGTATCCTTGGTGATGTCGTAGCGGTCGCCGGCCCACTTGTCGTTGCGGTAGACGTAGTAGACGCCGCCCTTCCACTTGTTGGTGCCGGATTTGGTGACGGCGTTGATGTTACCGCCGGTATACCCCTTCTGGGTCACGTCGTAGTTGGCGACGTTGACCTGCACCGACTGGATCGCTTCGATCGAGATCGGCTGGCGCGCGGTCGGGCTGCCGTTCGACTCGAGGCCGAAGGTGTCGCTGACGTTCACGCCGTCGATGGTGATCGTGTTGTAGCGCGAGTTCTGGCCGGCGACGGACATCTCGCCGCGTTCCTTGTCCGTTTGCGAGACGCGCGGGTCGGCGCGGGCATAGTCCTGCAGGTTGCGGTTGATCGAGGCCTGGGTCTGCAGTTGGGTGGCGCTGATGGCGGTGCCCGCGCCCATGTTGCTGTTGTTGAAGATGTCGGAACGCGCGCGGTTGCCGGCGATGGTCACGGTCTGCATCGGCGCGCCGACGGTCGCGTCGACGGTGGCGGTTTCCGCCAGCTGCAGGTAGATGCCTTCGCGTTTTTCGGTAACGCCGTCCTTGGTGATGATGATCGTGTACGGACCGCCGGTACGCAGGCCGCGCGCGATGTAGCGGCCTTGCGCATCGGTGACGACGTTGCTGACCGAACCGGATTCGGTGTGAACGATTTGCACTGCGGCGCCGGCGGCCGGTCGGCCGTCAGCGCTCGAGATACGACCGCCGACAGCCGACGTCGTGTTCTGCGCCAGGGCCGGCGCCCCCGCGAGCGCAATCGACAGAGCCAGCGCCAGCTTCGTCAGCTGGATCCGTTTTTGATAGATCATTGGATTAACCCCAAATAGACTTGATAGTTATGGTTGGGAACGGAGTTCCCCCCTCTTGAGTACTGCAATCCTCGACCGGCCGCTCATGACGCCCGGTCTCTCGTTCTTTCTGCATGCTGTTCGATGGTGCGGATGTGGATGACAATGCACCAGCAAAAAGCAGCGCACGCGAGTCTAGCGGTTAATTGTTTCCAGGCTATTACACCCAAAACCACGCATTTTCTCGGACGTTGGCTTAATAAAAGGCCAATATGGCATGAAGCCGTTTATCGAGACAAATACGTTTTCACTTCGGAATTTATAGCTTGCGCGTATAAGTTGCTCAAGAAGTGAGCAGGCGGTCGCGTGCGGGATGCATTTTCCCTCAGAAACGGACAGGTCGGGATGATAAATGGGGCGTTCTCGAATGAAATTGTTTAGCTTGGTTTTTAAGCAAACGACATGACAATTAATCCATTCTGTCGCGAGTTGGCCACAGGGGCGGCATATGCGGTGCCTGTTCCACATAGTCGGGTGGCAACTGCGGTTCGGAGGAAGGATGCCGGCGGCGGGACCGCCGCCGGCGGGAGGATAAAACTCAATGCTTCACGGCGGTGCGTTCGAGCGCGGCGACGTCCGACTCGAAGCGCGCGAAGCGTGCATCGAGCAGGCGCGTCAGGCGCTGCTTGTCGGAGTCCGGCAGGAAGCTGTAGCGGATGCTGTTGTACGACGCCTTTTTCACTTCCGCATAGCTCGGCTTGTAGCGGCTGGCGAACAGCACGTATTCGTTGGCCAGGTTGTGGCGCGTGACGCCCGCGTCGTCCGTCGAGATCACGTACGGCACGCCATATTTGCGGTACAGCGTGATCGGGTGGTTCTCGCCCTGCACGCCCTCGATGAACGCGTTCGACGTCAGGTTGATTTCGACCGGGATGTCCTTCGCGCGCATCGTCTTCATGATGCCGACGGCGTTCGTCTCGTGCGCGAGGTCGATACCGTGGCCGATGCGCTGCGCGCCCGCCACGTTCAGCGCCTGGTCGATGTGGTATTTCAGGTCTTCCGGCGGCACGTCGCCCAGCGCCAGCTCGCCCGCGTGCATCGCGACGTTGACCTTCGGGTACACCTTCTTCAAGTAGCGGAACATCTGCATGTGCAAGGTGTAGTCGCGCATGGAGACCATCTGGCTTTCCTGGCCCACGATGTTCACGCCGACGATCTTGCCGCCCCGCGCGGCCGATTCGAACGCGGCCAGCATCGACGAGAATACGCGCGACGGCGAGAACAGGCGCACGACATAGGTCTGGTAGCGCATCGTGAAGTTCTCGTCGTCGATGCCCTGCGCCGCTTCGTTGACGGTGCGGACGAACGTGTCGACGGAGGCGCGGAACGCCGGCGTCGCGTTCAGCTTCTGGCGCGCGGATTCCAGCAGCTGGGCGAATTTCGCCTCGTCGCGTGCGCTGTCCCAGGCGCGCTTGTCGAATTCGGGATCGGAGACCGTGTCCGGGCTCTTGAACATCGTCTCGATGTAGGCCACGTTCTCGGCCAGCGCGCGGTTCTTCAGCTCGACGAGGCCTTCGTGGAAGTTGCGGTCGGAGATGGGGCCGAAGTAGCCGAAGGTCTGGAAGAACTGGCGGTCCGGCGGCGGTTGGATGGCGCCGTGATTATTGAAATCCTTGCTCGACCAGCGCTGCAGCAGCTCGCGCCACGTGGCGTCGTCGGCATACACGTCGGACGACGACAGGCAGGCGCGGTCCTTCGGCTGCTTCGCGCGCTCGTGCTCGACGACGCTCCTGTCGGTCTCGATCTTGTAGGTCAGCTTGTTGACGCAATAGCCCTGCTTGTCGAGCCAGTCGACATAAGTCTCGGCATAGATCGCGCCGGAGTAGTGGTGGTGCAGGTCGCCGCCCTTGGGCATCTGCGAGAAGAACAGGACCAGCTCCGCCGTCTTCGGCTGGGCGCCCGCGATCAGGGACGCGTAGTGGCGCGCGGTGGCCGCTTCATTGGGGCCGGACGCCGGGGTGCGCGCGGAAGCGGCGGCCGCGAGGGCCGCCAGGGTGATCAGCAGGCTGCTGCTCAGGGTTTTTGTCATGTCGGTCTCGACTGGTGAGTGGTTGTTGACAGTATCTCATCAGCCGCCGAGTCGCAGAACACGAACTACAGGACCGCAAACCTCAAAACCGTCATCCCCGCGCAGGCGGGGATCCAAGCTTGTATGCGCAGTCGAGATGCAAACAAAACTTGGGCCCCCGCCTTCGCGGGGGCGACGATTCATGAGCTCACGTTACTCACACGTTCGGTTTCATGCTCTTCGCTTACTGCGCCCGCTCGTGCACCCGCTTGCCCGCCGCATACGTGGCACGGATCGCGCGGTCGTCGCCCAGCAGCGCCAGCGCGAACAGGGTTTCCTCGAGCGAGTCGCCGTTCGCCGTGCGGCGCGCCAGCAGCGGCGTCGCCTTCGGGTCGAGGACGATGAAGTCCGCCTCGGTGCCGGCGGCAAAATTGCCGATCGTCCCTTCGAGCTGCATGCTGCGCGCGGCGCCCAGCGTGGCGAGATAGAACATGCGCAGGGCCGGGAGATAGCTGCCTTTTAACCGCGCAACTTTATACGCTTCATTCATTGTTTGCAACATCGAGAACGACGTGCCCGCGCCGACGTCCGTCCCCAGCGACACGTGGGCATGCACGCTGTCCGCCTTCGCGACGTCGAACAGGCCGCTGCCGAGGAACAGGTTCGACGTCGGACAGTGGGAAATCGCGGCGCCCGTGTCGGCCATCAGCGCGAAGTCGACGTCGTCCAGCCAGATGCAGTGGCCGAACATCGCGCGCGGGCGCATCAGGCCAAAGTGTTCATAGACCTGCAGGTAGCTGCGGTTGTCCGGGTACAGGCTTTTCACCCACGCGCATTCGTCGCGGCTTTCCGACACGTGCGTCTGGATGTACGTGGTCGGGAACGCGCGCGCCAGCTCGCCCGCCGCGGCCAGCTGGGCCGGAGTCGACGTCGGCGCGAAGCGCGGCGTGATCGCGTACATCGCGCGGCCGTGATTGTGCCAGCGGCGGATCAGCTCTTCGCTCTCGCGCAGGTCGGCCGTGTCTTGCAGGAAGTCCGGGCAATTCCGGTCCATCAGCACCTTGCCGCCGGCCATGCGCAGGTTGCGCGCGGCGCTCGCCTCGAAGAACGCGTCGACGGATTCCTTGTGCACCGTGCAGTAGACGAGCGCCGTCGTCGTGCCGTTGCGCAGCAGTTCGTCGAGGAAGAATTCGGCGACGGTGCGCGCGTGCACCGGGTCCTTGAACTGGCGCTCGGTCGGGAACGTGTAGTTCTCCAGCCACGGCAGCAGGTCCGGCGCGGGCGAGCCGATCATGTCGGTCTGCGGGAAGTGCAGATGCGTGTCGATGAAGCCGGGCGTGATGATCTGGCCGCGGTAGTCGACGACGTCGGTGCCGTCGGGCAGCGTGGCGACCAGCTTGTCGTAGTCGCCGGCGGCGAGCACGCGGCCGTTCTCCACGACGAGCAGGCCGTCCTGGTGCCAGGCATGGGCGTTCTCGGCGAAGGCCGGATCGGCGTGGAAGTGCAGCAGGCTCGCTCGGTAGGCCTGCGCGGTACGGGTATCGTTGGACATCTCAGTCTTGTTCCAGTGGGACTTCGGTTGCGGTCGCGGGCGCGGCGAGGGCCGCCGCCTCCCAGACCATCAGCAGTTGCGCGACGACGGCCACGGCGATCACGGCGGGTTCCTTGCCCTTGATGCCGGGGACGCCGATCGGGCACACCATGTCGTCCAGGCGCGCGCGGGAAATGCCGCGGTCGCGCAGGCGGTGCTCGAACTGCCTGCGTTTGGTTTCCGATCCAATGAGGCCGAACCAGTCCTGGTGCGCGGGCCGTCGGAGGATCGCTTCGGTCAGGCGCTGGTCGAGCGCATGGTTGTGCGTCATGACGAGGAAGCTCGTGCCGGCGGGCGCCGCGCGCACGACGGCTTCCGGCAGGTCGGTCGCTTCCACGACGACGTTCGGGGCGACGGTGGCCGGGAACAGGTCTTCCCGTTCGTCCACCCACGTCACCTTGCACGGCAGGTCCGCCAGCAGGCGCACGATGGCGGCGCCCACGTGGCCGGCGCCGAACAGCATCACGTGCGCGCGCGGCGCCGGGACGTGGTCGACGAGCCAGCGCCGTCCCGCGTCATCGAGCAGCACGCGAGTGCCGCCGCTGCGCTCGAAATCCGGGTAGCGGCCGCCCTTGCGCTGGATGTTGTGGCCCAGCGCGTCGACGAGCGCGAGATCGGGTTCGCCGTCCAGGGCGACGACGCGCCACACGTCTTCATGACGGCGCGCTGCCAGCTCGGCGCACTGGTCGCGGTCGACCAGTTCGAACGCGAGGTGCACGACGCCGCCGCAGCACTGGCCCAGGCTCGGGCCGAGCGGGAAGCGTTCGATGCGGCGCGCCTCGCTGGCGCCGGCGGCGAGCATGGCGCGCGCCGTCTCGATGCCGCGCAGCTCGAGGTGGCCGCCGCCGACGGTGCCCCACTGCCCGCCGGCGTCGACGAGCATGCGCGCGCCCGGTTCGCGGGGTACGGAACCGTCGACCTTCGCGACCGTGATCAGGACGGCCGGCTGCGCGGTGGGGATGAGCCAGTCGTCCATGCTAGGGCCCCTTCGATTCCTGCACGGCCTGTTCGACGAAGGACACGGCGTCGAGGATCGCCTCGCTCGTCGCCGGCGCGCGCAGCGGCGGGTTCACCTTGTGGTCGCCCACGGCCGAGATGGCGTCGCGGATCGCGAGGAACACGGAGAACGGCAGCAGCAGCGGCGGTTCGCCGACGGCCTTCGAGCGGTGGATCGAATCGGCCACGTTGCGGTTGTTGAAGAGCTTCACCGTGAACGCGTCCGGGCAATCCGACACGCCCGGGATCTTGTAGGTGGACGGCGCATGCGTCATCAGCTTGCCCTGCGCATTCCACCACAATTCTTCCGTCGTCAGCCAGCCCATGCCCTGGATGAACGCACCTTCGACCTGGCCGATGTCGATGGCGGGGTTCAGCGAGTTGCCGGCGTCGTACAGCGCATCGGCGCGCAGCAGTTTCCACTCGCCCGTCAGCGTGTCGATGACGACTTCCGCCACCGCCGCGCCGTATGCGAAGTAGAAGAACGGGTTGCCCGTCATCGTCTTCGGATCCCAGTGCAGGTTCGGCGTCGCATAGAAACCGTCCGACCACAGCTGCACGCGCGACAGATAAGCTTTCGCCACCAGTTCGCCGAACGGGACTTCGTGGCCGTTCGCGAACACGGTGTCCGCGACGAAGCGCACGTCTTCCACGGCGCCGCCGTACTGCTTCGCGGCGAACGCGGCGAGGCGCTCGCGGATCTGGCGCGCCGCATCCTGCGCAGCTTTGCCGTTCAGGTCCGCGCCCGTCGATGCCGCCGTCGCCGACGTGTTGGCGACCTTGCTCGTGTTGGTCGCGGCGATGCGCACGCGGGTCAGGTCGACGCCCAGTTCGTGCGCGACCACCTGCATCACCTTGGTGTTGACGCCCTGCCCCATCTCCGTGCCGCCGTGGTTGACGAGGATGGAGCCGTCCACGTACACGTGCACGAGCGCGCCGGCCTGGTTCAGGTGCGTCACGTTGAACGCGATGCCGAATTTTACGGGCGTCAGCGCGAGTCCCTTCTTCAGCACGGGGCTCGTCGCGTTGTACTCATTGATGGCCTGGCGGCGCGCGCGGTATTCGCTCGTCTGTTCCAGCTCGCCCACCAGTTCATGGATCACGTTGTCGACGACGGGCTGGCCGTACGGCGTCACGTTGCGGTCGATCTTGTCGTAGAAATTCAGCTTGCGGATGTCGAGCGAATCCTTGCCGAGGTTGCGCGCGATCTCGTCGATGATGTACTCGATCGCGATGGCGCCCTGCGGACCGCCGAAACCGCGGAATGCCGTATTCGACTGGGTGTTCGTCTTGCCTGCCGCCGCGCGGATGTCGCAATCGGACAAATAATACGTGTTGTCGAAGTGGCAGATGGCGCGGGTGGCCACAGGGCCGGACAGGTCCGCCGAGTAGCCGGCGCGGCTCACCATGTCGACCTTCGCCGCGAGGATGCGGCCGGCGTCGTCGTAGCCCACTTCGTACAGGTAGTGGAAGCAGTGGCGCTTGCCCGTGACCATCATGTCGTCGTCGCGGTCCGCACGCAGCTTCACGGCGCGGCCCAGGCGTTTCGCCGCGATGGAGGCGCAAGCGGCCCACAGCGCCGACTGCGATTCCTTGCCGCCGAAGCCACCGCCCATGCGGCGGCACTCCACCACCACGTTGTGCGAGTGCAGGCCCAGCGCATGCGCCACGACGTGCTGCATCTCGCTCGGGTGCTGCGTGGAGCACAGCACGAGCATGCCGTCGTTTTCCTGCGGGATCGCGTACGAGATCTGGCCTTCGAGATAAAACTGCTCCTGGCCGCCCACGTACAACTCGCCCTTCACGCGCAGCGGGGCACGTTCGAATGCGGTTGCGGCATCGCCGCGCGTCAGGCGCATCGGCGGTAGCACGTACGAGCCGGCGGCGCGCGCGGCCTGCGGCGTCAGGATCGCCGGCAGTTCTTCGTAGCTGACTTTCGCCTTCTTCGCGGCACGGCGGGCCAGGTCGTGGCTGTCGGCCACGACCACGAAGATCGGCTGGCCGATGTATTGCACGAGGCCGTCCGCGAGGATCGGGTCGTCGTGGATGATCGGGCCGCAATCGTTGGTGCCCGGGATGTCCTTTGCCGTGAGCACGGCGCGCACGCCGCGGCTGGCCAGGACGTCCGTAAAATCGATGTCGAGGATGCGGGCGTGCGCCTTGCCCGACAGGCCAAGCGCCGCGTGCAACGTGCCGCGCACTTCGGCGATATCGTCGGTGTAGTCGGCCTGGCCCAGCACGTGCAGCCGGGCCGATTCATGCGTCTTGCCGAGGCCGACCTGCTTCCATTCGGCCTTGGTCAGAGCGGGGGATCCTGCGTCGTTCATGTGTATCTCCTCAAGCCAGTGCGGTCGGCGCGCTTTTAATTTCAATCTTCGCGAACGGGTTGACCGCGTCAGGCGGCAGCGGGTTGTCCTTGCGCGTTTCGAGCCAGTAGCGGCGCAGCAGGTTCTGCGCCGTCTTCATGCGGTAGGCGCTCGAGGCGCGCATGTCGGACAGCGGTGCGTAGTCGTGCGCCAGCGCGGCCATCGCGTCCGTCACGGCCGCTTCGTCCCAGGCGCGCCCGTTCAGGACAGCCTCGGCTTGCGCGGCGCGCTTCGGCGTCGCGGCCATGCCGCCGTAGGCGATGCGGGCCTCGACCACGATGCCGTCTTCCAGCGTGAAGGCGAAGGCGGCGCAGACGGCCGAGATGTCCTGGTCGAAGCGCTTGGCCAGTTTATAGGTGCGGAACGCGACGTTCCTGCGCGGCAGCGGCACGCGCACGGCCTGCACGAATTCGCCGTCGCGCCAGTCCTTCACCTGGTAGCCGAGGTAGAAGTTCTCGAGCGGCATGGTGCGCTCGCCGTCCGGACCGCGCAGCACCAGTTCGCTGCCGATGGCGATCAGCCACGGCATCGAGTCGCCGATCGGCGAACCGTTCGCCACGTTGCCGCCCAGCGTGCCCGCGTTGCGGATCGGGAGCGATGCGAAGCGCTGCCACAACTCGCCCAGCGCCGTCTCGTAATGCTTGCAGATGGCGGCATACGCATCTTCGAGGGAGACGCCGGCGCCGATCTCGACGTAGCCATCCTGCTCGCGCACGGTCTTCAGTTCGGCCACATGGCCCAGGTAGATGACGTCCGTCAGGTCGCGCATCTGCTTCGTGACCCACAGGCCGACGT
Organism: Massilia sp. CT11-137; assembly: GCF_047302885.1. Lineage (NCBI taxonomy): Bacteria > Pseudomonadati > Pseudomonadota > Betaproteobacteria > Burkholderiales > Oxalobacteraceae > Massilia > Massilia sp. CT11-137. The sequence continues at coordinate 962,543 of NZ_JBKYMP010000002.1, read as the reverse complement.
CGGTTGAACCGGCGAGGATCGTCGCCTTCGGATGCGCGGCGCGCACGGCCACGAGTTCATCCAGGGTACGCGGGGCGTGGAAGGTCTGGCCATCGTATTCATAGGTGGCGCCCGCGTCACGCTGCAGCGCCCGCAGTTGTTCGGTGACGGCGGCGCGGTCGAAATCGACGCGCGGCAGCGTGACCATGCGCCTGGCGGCGTCGATGATGGGACGATAGCCCGTGCAGCGGCACAGGTTGCCGGACAGGGCATCGTCGATCTCGCAGCGGCTCGGCTCGCGGCCTTCCTGCTTCAAATACATGCCCCACAGCGACATCGCAAAACCCGGCGTGCAGAAGCCGCATTGCGAGCCGTGGCATTCGACGAGGGCCTGCTGCACGGGGTGCAGGTTGCCATCCTGCTGCGCCAGGTCTTCGACGGTGAACAGGGCCTTGCCGTCCAGGGTGGGCGTGAACTGGATGCAGGAATTCACGGAGCGCATCTGCAGTTCGCCGTTCTCCAGCGATCCGACGACGACGGTGCAGGCACCGCAATCACCCTCGGCACAGCCTTCCTTGGTGCCGGTGCAGTGCAGGTCCTCGCGCAGGTGCTGCAGGATGGTCTGCGTCGGCGCGACGTCGTTCACTTCATGGACGGCGCCGCGGTAGAAAAATCGGATCGGTGTGGACATCATCGCCTCGGAAAGGATCTTGTGAAAATTATGACTAACTGGATGCAAGAGTAGCACCGGGGGGCAGGCTAGATATATCGGAATACCGATTTTGAATATCAGATATTTTCAATAGCGCGACGTGGGCTTGTGAAACTTGCTATGCTTGAGCCGTCAATGGAGGCGTCATGGCTTTGCACATCGTACATTTCATCGGACCGATCAACGCAAATTCCGCCTGTACCGTGCGCAACCTTTGCTTGCAGGCACTGCAGAGCGGCGCGACGGAGATCGAGCTGCACATGTCGACCGAAGGCGGCAACATGACGGCCGGCTTCGCCCTGTACTACTTCCTGAAATCGCTGCCGCTGCCGCTCACGACGTGGAACGTGGGCAGCGTGGAGTCCGTCGGCGTCGCCATCTTCCTGGCCGGGCAGCAACGCTATGCCTGTCCCGGCACGCGCTTCCTCATCCACCCGCTGCACTGGGGCTTCGGCAACCTCGTGGCGGCGGACCACGCCCGCATCTCCGAATGGCGCGACTGCCTCGACTTCGACGCCGAGCGCTATGCCGCCATCTACGAAGACGCCACCCGCGGCGCACCCGGCGCCCACGACATTCGAACCTACCTGACGGGCAGCGCCCGCATCTACACGGCCGAGCAAGCGGTCGAGGCCGGCATCGTGCACGCGGCGCGGCAGGCGCGCCTGCCGGAAGCCGGCACGACGACGCATTGGTGGAATTAAATACATCATCCAATTCTGACAGGACACCCTGTCTGATCTGCACAACAAAGATAGCGGTCACAACTGAATAGAGTGACTATTCGTGAGTTTTTCCTTGCTGCAATTTTTGCTGCAACTCTACAATTCACTACAGATTCGTTACACGGCCTGACGCGCGCCGTCACAGTGCTTCCATAACAAGAACCTCCACCCGCCGTCTTCAGCAGGGACCCCCCATGAAAAAACGCATCGTCGCGAGTGCGCTCGCCTTGTCTTTTGTCGCGCCTTGCGCATTCGCGCAGAATGCCGTCCGCATCAGCGGTTTCGGCACCGGCGCCCTCACCTGGACCAACACCGACAAGGCCGAGTTCGGCCGCCCGAACCAGGCCGGCGGTGCCACGAAGGACGTCACCACCGGCGTCGATTCGAACTTCGGCGTGCAGGCCGACTACGCCGTCAACAGCTGGCTGTCCGTGACGGGCCAGGGCCTCGTGCGCAAGGATGCGCAGGACGATTTCGGCGCCGAGCTGGCATGGGCATTCACCAAGGCGAAGGTGTCGGACGACGTCTCGATCCGCGTCGGCCGCATGGGCCTGCCGGCATTCATGATCTCGGACTACCGCAACGTGGGCTACGCGAACACGATGCTGCGTCCGCCGGCGGAAGTGTATTCGCAGATGCTGTTCAACACGGTCGACGGCGCCGACGTCACCTGGCAGCACAGCGATGCCGCCACGACGTACACCGCACAATTCGCGGTCGGCAAGACCAAGGCCGACGTCGCCGGCGGCCCGAGCCTGGACGGCCGCCGCGTGACGGCGCTGAACCTCGTGGCCGAGCACGGCCCGCTGACGGTGCGCTTCGGCCGCGTCGATGGTCGCCTGACGCTGAACGGCTCGGCGTCGCTGACGGCGCTGCTGAACACGCTGAATACGGTCGCTGCCGGCTACAAGTTCCCGCAGGCGGCCCAGCTCGCCAAAGACATCGACGTGCGCGACAAGAAGGCCTCGTTCACGTCCCTCGGCGCGACGCTCGACTGGAACGACATCGTCGTGCAGAGCGAGTACGCGAAGCGCAAGACGGACAGCTACATCAACGACACCACGTCGTGGTACGTGATGGGCGGCTATCGCATCGGCAAATTCCTGCCGTACTACAGCCACGCCAGGCTGTCGATCGACGGCAATGTCCACAACGGCATGCCGGCGGCCTGCCCGGCCGGCTACCCGGCCGCCTGCACCCCGACGCTGGCCACGCTTTCCGGCATCGTGTCGAACCTGCGCTACACCGGCGTGAGCCAGGGCGAACAGCAAACCGACACGATCGGCCTGCGCTGGGATGTCCGCTCCTCCGTGGCCCTGAAGGTGCAGTTCGACCACGTGCGTCCGAACAAGACCGCCGGCCTGCTGGTCAATGCGCAGCCGGGCTTCAAGGGTCCGGTGACCGTCGGCGCCGTCGCGCTCGACTTCGTGTTCTAAGGAGACGACGATGAAACATCCGATCAAGGCCGGCCTCGCCGCCGCCGCACTGTGCCTCGCCCTGCCCGCCATCGCCGACGTGGTCGTCGTCGTGAACCCGAAGGCTGCCGACGCCTCGATGACGAAAGACCAGATCGCGCAGTATTTTCTTGGCAAATCGGGCGCGATGAGCCCGATCGACCAGCCTGAAAGCGCCCCCGTCCGCGCCGAGTTCTATAAAAAGGTGACGGACAAGGACGGCTCCCAGGTCAAGGCCTTGTGGTCCAAGCTGGTGTTCACCGGCAAGGCCACGATGCCGAAGGAAGCCGCCGACAGCGCCGCCGTCAAGAAGATGGTGGCCAGCGACCCGAAGGCCATCGGCTACATCGAAAAGAGCGCAGTCGATGCCTCGGTCAAAGTGATCTACACACCGTAAGCATCCCCACCCACCCGCCCCGGTGTTATCCGGCGGCGGGTTGTTGAACTTAAGGAAACGGCATGAGCATCAAGCGCAAGATCTGGGCACTCCCCGTCATCTCGACCATCATCTTCGGCCTCGGCGTGGCCGTCTCCGCCAGCATCGCCAGCGGCGCCCTGGACTCGATCCGCACGACCGAAGCCGTGGATTACCCGGCGCTGGGCACGGCGAAGGCGTTGACGGCGGACCTGCAGGGCATCACCGACGGCTTGCGCGATGCCGTCTCCGAAGGCGACAAGGCCCGCATCGCCCAGATCGGCGACCAGGCCAACAAGGTCCGCGCCAAGCTGGCCGACGTGACGAAGATCCCGGGCATGGACGCCACCGGCAAGCGCCTCACGAAGGAATTCGAGGATTACTATGCGCCGGCCGTCTCCGCCGCCAAAATCATGCTCGAACTCGAGCAGGGCGATCCGCAGGCGACCGTGCAGCGCATGCAGGGCGCGCTGACGGTGCTCAATGCCGACGTCGCCAGGCTCAACGACCAGGCCCAGCAGAATTTCAAGGACGGCATCGCGCGCAGCAGCTCGAGCGTGCGCCGCGTGCTGTCCGTCACCATCATCACGGCCTTGATCGTGATCGCCACGCTGATCGGCGTGTCGTGGTTCGTCATCCGCACCATCTGGCAGCAGCTGGGCGGCGAGCCGGAGTACGCGCGCGAGATCACGCGGCTTGTTGCGGCCGGCGACCTGTCGATGGACATCCGCCTCGACGCCGGCGACCAGCACAGCCTGCTCGCCGCGCTGCAGGAAATGCGCACGCGCCTGGCGACGATGGTGTCCGGCATCAAGACGTCGGCCGAGACCATCGCCTCGGCCAGCGCCGAAATCGCCAGCGGCAACGCCGACCTGGCCAGCCGCACGGAATCGCAGGCCGGCAGCCTGGAGCACACGACGCGCGCCGTCGAATCGCTGACCGATACGGTCCGCACGAACGCGGCCAACACGAACCAGGCGAACGCGCTCGTCGTGTCCGCCACCGACATCGCCACCCGCGGCGGTGAAGTGGTCGGCAACGTGGTGTCCACCATGGGCGCCATCAACGCGTCCGCGAAGCAGATCGTCGAGATCATTTCCGTGATCGACGGCATCGCCTTCCAGACGAATATCCTTGCGCTGAACGCCGCGGTGGAAGCGGCCCGTGCCGGCGAACAGGGCCGCGGCTTCGCCGTCGTCGCGGGCGAGGTACGCAACCTGGCGCAGCGCTCGGCCGCCGCCGCCAAGGAAATCAAGCAATTGATCGGCGATTCCGTCGCCAAGGTCGACGCGGGCAGCGCGCTCGTCGACGAAGCGGGCGCCACGATGGGACAGATCGTCGCGTCAGTGCGCAAGGTGCACGACATCATGGCCGAGATCAGCGTCGCGGGCCAGCGCCAGGCCGAAGGCATCGAACAGATCGGCCGCGCGATCGACGACATGGACCAGATGACGCAGCAGAACTCGGCGCTCGTCGAGGAAGCGTCGGCCGCGGCGGAATCGCTCGCGGAGCAGACGGAACAGTTGTCGGGTGCGCTGGCGCAGTTCAAGCTGGCGGCCGGGCACGCGCTGGGGGCCCCGGCGGCGGGCCAGGCACGGCTGGCGCTGGCGCGCGGCTGAACGGCGGCGCGCAATTCGCAATGGACAGTGCACATCCTGTCCGGATTCGGCGTATGCTGTCATTACAAGCGCCGTACTGCATGCAGTGACCGACCTGGTCGCGCGGAATCAACGGCAACGCACGGAACCCGGCCGCCAGCGGCGGCCACTCGCCGGCACGACGCTCTCCATGAGACAACGGGGAGATCATCATGCGTCACACCTTGAAAGCCGTCTTCGACCAACGCAGCGATGCCCAGCACGCCCTGGACGCATTGCTGGCATCGGGCTACCCACGCGCCGACATGGCGCTCTCGAACATGCGCACGACGGAACCGGACACCTCGCTCCGGCATACCGCCGCGCGGCTGCTCGGCACCTTGTACCACCGGCACGCGCAGCCAGGCGACACGCGCGAACGCCACATCGTCACGCTCACGACAGGCACCGATCCGGAAGCCGCGCGCGCCACCGGGATCATGGGGCAGTACCGCCCGGCCGGCGTCGAAGACATCCCTGACGAGGGCGATCCCGCCGCCTGGACCGGGACCGTCGCGTCGCGCCGCGACTACCCGCCGGGCACCGCGCCCGGCGCCCTGCAGCACCATCCGCACGAAGACAGCCATTATTTCGGCACCCAGGACGCCGACGCCCCGCCCGCCGGCAACACGTTCAAGGAGACGATGGGCAGCATCGCGCGGTGGGACAACCCGGACGAGGACGCCACGTGGGCCGCCCCTGCCGGCGCCAAGGCGCCGCAGTCCGACCAGGCCTGGGAAGACGTCGAGCCCGCGCTGAAGCGCGAGTGGGAATACCGGCACCCCGGCAGCGCGGCGTCCGCCTGGGACAAGGTCAAGCTGGCCATGCGCCATGGCTGGGAACGGATGCATCACTGACATCATGAATCCGGTCACATCGTTCCTGGTCGCCGTCAGCCTGGGCATCGGCATCGTCCTGACCTGGTGGGTCAATCCGCTGCCCGGGTTGCTGTTCGTCGTGCTGGCCGTGATCATCGCGTTCTCGCTGAAAATGGCGAACACCTGGCAAAAATTCGTCATCCTGAGGCTGGGGAAGCTCCATAGCGTCAAGGGCGCCGGCCTGTTCGCCATCGTGCCCGTCATCGACAACGTGATCGCCGTCATCGACGTGCGCATCCAGACGACGGCCTTCAACGCCGAGCAGGCGCTGACCAAGGATACGGTGCCGGTCAACGTCGATGCCATCATTTTCTGGCACGTGCACGATGCCGAGAAGGCCGCGCTGGCGATCACCAACTACCGCGAGGCGATCGACCGGGTCGCCCAGACGTCGCTGCGGGAGATGATCGGCATGTCGATGCTGACGGCGCTGCTGTCCGAGCGCAAGGAGGCGGACGCGCAACTGAAGGAATCGATCGGCCGGAAGACGGCGCCGTGGGGCATTACCGTCGGTTCGGTGGAGATCCGCGACGTCGCCATTCCCGTCGTGCTGCAGGATGCGATGTCGCGCCAGGCCCAGGCGGAACGCGAGAAGCAGGCCCGCGTCATCCTCGGTTCCGCCGAGGCCGCCATCGCCGGGAAATTCGTGGAAGCGGCCGACATGTATGCCGGCCATCCGGCGGCCCTGCAACTGCGGGCGATGAACATCATCTATGAAACGACGAAGGAGCGCGGCGCCACCATCCTGATCCCCAGTTCGATGGTCGACAGCCTGAATCCGGGCACCGCGCCTCCCTAGCCAAACTTGCAAGCCCCCTCCCCTTGTCTTAGAATCGACCTCTGCGCTGGCCTTCGCCAGTTTCCCGACGATTCTTCACGGTGATCCTTGGAAACCGTACCACTTTGGGTGCTCATCCTCGCACTCGCCCTCCTGATCCTCTGTTCGGCCTTCTTCGCGATGGCGGAAACCGCCCTGATGGCGGCCAACAAATATCGCCTGCGCCATCTCGCGAAACGGGGCAACCGCGCCGCCATCACCACGCTGTGGCTGCTGGACCGCACGGACAAGCTGCTGTCGCTGGTCCTCATCGCCAATACGCTGATCAATGCGATGGCGACGGCGCTCGTCACCGCGATCGCCATCCTGTTCTTCGGCCACGAGGAAAGCGTGATCACGATCGCCACGGCCGTCGTCGCGTTCCTGCTGATCGTGTTCGCGGAGATCTCTCCGAAGATCATCGGCGCCACGTATCCGGAGCGCATCTCGCTCGGATCCAGCTATGTGCTGCGTGCGCTGATGAAGGTCGCGAAGCCGGCGATCTGGTTCGTCAACCTGTTCGTCAACGGCCTGCTGCGCGTGCTGCGCATCCGCGGCGTGGGCGTGGGCCATGCGGATGCCCAGCAGAGATTGTCGCCGGAGGAATTGCGCTCCGTCGTGCTGGAAGCGGGCAGCTACATCCCGCAAAAGCACAAGAGCATCCTGCTGAACCTGTTCGAACTGGAAAAGATCTCGGTCGAAGACATCATGACGCCGCGCAGCCAGATCGAAGCGCTGAACCTCGCGCTGCCGGTCGACGACCTCAAGGCCGAGCTGACCACCTGCTACCACAACAAGCTGCCCGTGTACGAGGGCGAGATCAACCGCATCGTCGGCATCTTGCACGTGCGCAAGGCCGTCGCGCTGCTGAACGAGGAAGACGACCTCACGATCGAGCACTTCCGCGAACTGTTGACGGAGCCCTACTTCATTCCGCAGGACACGGGCGTCTTCACGCAGCTCCAGTATTTCCAGGAAAACAAGGAGCGCCTGGGCATCATCGTGGACGAATACGGCGAGGTCCAGGGCCTGGTGACCCTGGAAGACATCATCGAGGAAATGATCGGCGACTTCACGACCTCGACGCCGGGCGCCGCCCGCAGCGATGCGATGGCGTGGAATGCCCAGGGCGAAGTCCTGCTGGAAGGCACGACGCCGCTGCGCGACATCAACAAGAAGCTCGGTCTCGACCTGCCCCTCGACGGGCCGAAGACCGTCAACGGCCTGCTGCTGGAACAGCTGCAGGAGATCCCGGAATTCCCCATCGCCCTCAGGATCGGCAACTGCGTGATCGAAGTCGTGCAGGTGCAGAACCAGGCCATCAAGGTCGTGAAACTGTTGCGGCCGGTCGCGGTCAAACGCTGGTTGGCAGCCTGATCGGGCCTCGCCGGCCGAGCGCCGCCGGCCACGAACCGGCGGTAAGCCCTTGTTCTTGCACGAGGAATAACGATGTTGTTCACACGACATTGCGAGCCGGTTACATGCCATTTCATCCACGTGGTATGCACGCATCTTTCCCTACGACAAAGTCTTGACCGATTTGATGCCTACGGGCATCATCGAGACGATCCGCCGGGGCCGTCCATCCTGCCCGGCTTCCTGTCGTCCTTCCAAACCTGACCATATGGCAGCAGTCCTTCCCAACACCACCCCTGGCACGGCGTTGCCCGGGCTGGCGCGTGCACTGGTGCAGGCCGGACGGCTGACCTTGCCTCAAGCGGACACCTTGCAAAAGAAGGCGTCCGCCGACAAGGCCGGTTTCATCGACACCTTGCTCGGCAGCAGCTCCATCGATGCGAAATCCCTGGCGGCGTTCTGCGCCGAGACGTTCGGCTATCCCCTGCTCGACCTGAGCACCTTCAGCCCCGACGCCCTGCCCGTCAACGCGATCGACCCGAAACTGATGCAGGCCCAGCGCGTCGTCGCGCTGGCACGCAGGGGCAACAAATTGTCGGTGGCGGTGTCCGATCCGACGAATACGCAGGCGCTCGACCAGATCAAGTTCCAGAGCGAGTCGACGGTCGAGCCGGTGATCGTCGCCCACGACACCCTGCTGGCGCTGCTGGCGAACATCGCCAAGAGCGCCGAACAGGACTTGAGCGAGCTGGCCGGCGAGCAAGGCGACATCGAATTCGCCGACGAAGAACCGCAGACGCAGGCGGCGGAAGTCGAGGACGCGCCCATCGTGCGCTTCCTCAACAAGGTGCTGATGGATGCAATTACCTTGGGCGCGTCGGACATCCACTTCGAGCCCTACGAAAAGCAGTACCGCATCCGCCTGCGCGTGGACGGCGTGCTGCGCGACCATCTCGCCCCGCCGCTGTCGATCCGCGACAAGCTCGTCTCGCGCATCAAGGTGCTGGCCAAGCTCGACATCTCGGAAAAGCGCGTGCCGCAGGACGGCCGCATGCGCCTCGTGCTGTCGCCCACGAAGACGATCGATTTCCGCGTCAGCACCTTGCCCACGCTGTTCGGCGAAAAGACGGTCATGCGTATCCTCGACGCGACGCAGGCCCAGATGGGCATCGACGCGCTCGGCTACGACCCCGACCAGAAAGCCCTGCTGATCGACGCCATCACGCGCCCGTACGGCATGGTGCTCGTGACGGGCCCGACGGGTTCGGGTAAAACCGTGTCGCTGTACAGCTGCCTGAACCTGTTGAACAAGCCGGGGATCAATATCTCCACAGCGGAAGACCCGGCCGAGATCAACCTGCCCGGCGTGAACCAGGTCAACGTCAACGAAAGAGCGGGCCTCACGTTCCCCGTCGCGCTGAAAGCCTTTCTGCGCCAGGACCCGGACATCATCATGGTCGGCGAGATCCGCGACCTGGAAACGGCCGACATCGCCATCAAGGCGGCGCAGACGGGCCACATGGTGTTTTCCACCCTGCACACGAACGATGCGCCGTCGACCTTGACGCGCCTGATGAACATGGGCGTGGCGCCGTTCAACATCGCCTCGTCCGTCATCCTGATCACCGCGCAACGCCTCGCGCGCCGCCTGTGCACGTGCAAGCAGCCGCTCGACATCGGCCGCGACACGCTGAAGGCCGCGGGCTTCCGCGACACCGACTTCGACGGCGACTGGAAACCCTACGGCCCCGTCGGCTGCGAACGCTGCCTGGGCTCCGGCTACAAGGGCCGCGTGGGCATCTACCAGATCATGCCGATCACGCCCGCGATCGAGGCGCTGATCCTCGCGCACGGCAACGCGATGCAGATCGCCGCCCAGGCCGAGGCCGAGGGCGTGAACTCGCTGCGCCGCTCCGGCCTGCTGAAAGTGAAACAAGGCCTCACCAGCCTCGAAGAAGTGCTCGGCTGCACGAACGAATAAGGATCCACCATGGCAACGACATCCGCCCCGGCACGCCGCGCGCCCAGCGCGCAGATCAAGGAACACATCTTCGCCTGGGAAGGCAAAGACAAGACCGGCAAGACCGTGCGCGGCGAAATGCGCGCCGGCGGCGCGACCATCGTGAACGTGACCCTGCGCCGCCAGGGCATCATGGTCACCAAGGTCAAGAAAAAGGTGTACCGCAGCGGCAAGAAGATCCAGGACAAGGACCTCACGCTGTTCACGCGCCAACTGGCCACGATGATGAAGGCCGGCGTGCCGCTGCTGCAATCGTTCGACATCGTCGGCAAGGGCCATTCGAACCCGTCGATGTCCAAGCTGATCATGGACCTGCGCGCCGACATCGAGACGGGCACCAGCCTGAACAACGCGTTCCGCAAATATCCGCTGTACTTCGACCCGCTGTTCTGCAACCTCGTCGGCGCCGGCGAGCAGGCCGGTATCCTCGAAGACCTGCTGACGCGCCTGGCGATCTACAAGGAAAAGACGCTCGCGCTGAAGAGCAAGATCAAGGGTGCGCTGATGTACCCCTGCGCGATCATCGCCATCGCCTTCATCGTCACCGCCGTGATCATGATCTGGGTGGTGCCCGCGTTCAAATCCGTGTTCTCCAGCTTCGGCGCGAACCTGCCGGCGCCGACCCTGATCGTGATGGGCATCTCGGATTTCGTCGTGAAATGGTGGTACATCATCTTCGGCTCGATCTTCGGCGCGCTGTACTTCTTCTTCCAGTCCTGGCGCAGGTCGCTGAAAATGCAGCAGTTCATGGACCGCGTGCTGCTACGCCTCCCCGTGTTCGGCGAAGTGATCCGGAAGGCGACGATTGCCCGCTGGACCCGCACGCTGGCGACGATGTTCGCGGCCGGCGTGCCGCTCGTGGAAGCGCTGGACTCCGTCGGCGGCGCATCCGGCAACAACGTCTACCTGGAAGCCACGAAAAAGATCCAGACGGAAGTCAGCACGGGCACGAGCCTGACGGCCGCGATGCAGAACGCCAATGTCTTCCCGAACATGGTCACGCAAATGGTCGCCATCGGCGAGGAATCCGGCGCGCTGGACGGCATGCTGGGCAAGGTGGCCGACTTCTACGAGGAAGAAGTGGACGAGGCCGTCAAGACGCTGTCGTCGCTGATGGAGCCGATGATCATGGTCGTGCTGGGGGTGCTGATCGGCGGTCTCGTGATTGCCATGTATCTGCCGATCTTCAAGCTGGGGTCGGTGGTCTGAAGGCGGTGCCGGCCAGCGTCGTGCGCCGCAACCGGACTCGCGAATGCGGCGTCCGGATGCCGGCCACGATGCCCCAGATGGCGGCCCAGCGCAACGCGCGGTCCGTGGACGGCCCAAGCGGCCGCGCCGCCGCCGCACGTTGCAGCGCGAGCGACATGCGCTTCATCGCATAGAGTTTTCGATCGGATACCGGGAGTGCCATGTTTGCAGATTAGCAAGCGCAACGATGGCTGACCGTGATCTGCCTAACGCACCATGCGTGAGCGCGGATGTGTGCGCCACCGCACGGTCCAGCTCAGCCATGACTGGTATTTTAGTTGACGATTCTTCAACACTAACCGGTATCTCATGGCCTCTTGCCCCGAATGTGGTTCTTCCTACGTACGCCGCATCCCGCGTACGCCCCTCATGCGTATCCTGTGGAGCAGCCAGCACATCCTGTGCAGCGATTGCGGCGAACGCTCCGTCGTCTTCCCGAAGCTCATGACACTGGCCGCAAAGCACCGCGCATCGAGCCGGACCGCGCGCTTCATCCTGAACCGCCTGCAAAGCCAGCAATCCCACTGAATTGCCCGACCGCGAAGTCGATGAACAGCCGCGTCCGCAGCGGCTGAAACTGCCGCGACGGATACAGCAGCGTTAAATCCTGCGGCCGCGCGGCCCACCCGTCCAGCACCCGCACCAGTTCCCCACTGTCCAGCAGATCCCGGACGAGCCAGTCTGGACACACGCCGATCCCGCCGCCCAGCACCAGCGCCTCCCGTATCGCCAGCGCATTGTTCACCCGGAAGCGGCTCGATGTCGGCACCCGTGCCCGCTCTTCGCCTCGGAACAATTCCACCGTGTTGCCCGGCGTCCAGGCGAAGCGGACGACGTCGTGCGCCGGCAAGTCGTCCGGCATCGACGGCACGCCCCGCCGCGCGAGATACATGGGTGCCGCCACCAGGAAGCGCGGCACGGTCGCCAGGTGCCGGCCGATGGCCTCCGGCGGCAGCGTGCCGCCCAGCCGGAACGCGACGTCGACGCCTTCCTCGACCAGATCGACGAAGCGGTCGTTAAGAATCAGTTCGACGTCGATGGCGGGGTGGTCGGCCAGGAAGCGCTGGACCATCGCATTGATGCGGAACTGGCCCAGCGCGACCGGCGCATTGATGCGCAAGAGTCCTGCCGCCTGCCCCGTCATGCCCTGCACGTCGCCCACGGCCGCGTCGAATTGCTCGACGATGCGTTTGGCGTCGGCGTAGAAGCGCTGGCCCTGCTCCGTCGGCGACAGCCCGCGCGTGCTGCGTTCGACCAGGCGTACGCGCAGCTGCCGTTCCAGCTGGGCCAGCCATTTGCTGACGGTGGGCTGCGTCGTGCCGAATTCCCGGGCCGCCGCGGACAGGCTGCCCAGTTCGAGGGTGCGTACGAAGACGCGCAGCGCGTGGAGCGTATCCATCTATTCTAAATTGGAATGAGTGACCATCGATCCTACCATCTTCATCGCCACTCCAGAATGACCTAATGTGGAGTCCTCAACCAAGGAGCCCACCATGTCCAAACCGATCGCCGCACTCACTCTCTCCCTGCTGCTCGCCGCACCCGACGCGCCGGCGGGCGAGCACTGGGCCACGTCCTGGTACGCGGCCCCGCAACCCGCCTGGGACGGCAGTTTCACGCTGCCGATGAATGTCCCCACCAGGCTCGACAACGCGACCCTGCGCGAGACCGTCCGCCTGAGCGCGGGCGGGCAGCGCATCCGGCTGGTGTTCTCGAACCGGTACGGTCATGAACCGGTCAGGCTCGGCGCCGTGCGCGTCGGCCCCGCCGACGACCCGCACGCGGCGCGGGCGCTGACGTTTTCCGGGCAATCGGGCGCATCCATCCTGCCGGGCGCCACGGTGACGAGCGATCCGCTCGCCCTCCCCGTGCGGCCGCTGTCCCGGCTGGCCGTGACGACGCGGCTGCCCGCGCCGACGAACGTCGCCAGTTTCCATTGGGGCGCGCAGCAGACCGTGCAGATCGACAGCGCCAATGTCGGCGGCCGTTTGTTCCTGAGCGCCGTCCTGGTCGAGACCCCACAACCCGCGCGCACCGTCGTCGCGCTCGGCGATTCGATCACGGACGGCAACGGCTCGACGCCGGACGCGGACCGCCGCTGGCCGGACATCCTGGCCGAACGGCTGGCGCCGCACGGCATCGCCGTCGCCAATGCCGGCATCTCGGGCGGACGGCTGGCGCGCGACGGCATGGGCGCGAGCGCCCTCGCCCGCCTCGAACAGGATGTATTGAGCCAGCCCGGCGTGTCGGATGTCATCGTACTGCTCGGCATTAACGACATCGGCTGGCCCGGCAGTCCGTTCGCGCCGGGCGAGCGTCCCGCCACGCTGGAGGAACTCACGGCCGCGTACCGGCAATTGGTCGCTGCCAGCCACGTCCGGGGCGTACGCGTGACGGCGGCGACATTGCCGCCGTTCGAAGGCGCCCTCGCCGGCACGCCGTACGCCGGCCACTACAGTCCCGCCAAGGAACGCCTGCGCCGGCAGTTGAACGACTGGATCCGCACGGCCGGCGTGTTCGATGCCGTCGTCGACTTCGACGCCGTCCTGCGCGACCCTGCCCGGCCGCGCCGCCTGCGGGCCGGTTTCGATTCGGGCGATCACCTGCATCCGGGGGATGCGGGCTACCGCGCCATGGCCGAGGCGATCGCGCAGTTGCCCGATTTGCACGGCTGGTACACTGAGTAGATGCCCAAGTCCAGGAAAAGCGCCGATTTCAGGATCGTCCGTGCCGCGGTGCCGGGGGTGCAGGCCGTGGAAGCGCGCAGCGACCACGTCTTCGCGCGCCACAGCCATGACCAGTACGGCGTCGGCCTCATGCTGGCCGGCGGCCAGACGTCGAGCAGCGGGCGCGGCCAGGTCGAGGCGCTGGCCGGCGACATCATCACGGTGAATCCGGGCGAAGTGCACGACGGCGCCCCGCTCGGCGGCGCGCCCCGCGCGTGGCGCATGCTGTACCTGCCGCCGCATCTCGCCGATACCGTCGCGGCCGACCTGAGCGAAGGCGCCCGCCGCGATTACGCGTTTCACCTGCCGGTCGCCCACCATGCCGCACTGGCCGACTGTTTCCGGCGGCTGTACGCGGCCGTCACGGGCGAGGCGACCGCCCTCCTGCGCGAGCAATTGCTTCTCGAATTGCTGCATGGCCTGCAAGGCGATGCACGACCCGACCGGCCCACGTCGGTCACGGCCGCGATCGCGCGGGCGCGGGCAATGATCGACGACGCGCCGGCCGCCGCGCCCAGTCTCGCCGACCTGGCTGCAGCCTGTGGGCTCAGCCGCTTCCAGCTCGTGCGGCAGTTCGCGCGGGCGACGGGGCTGACACCGCACGCCTACCTGATCCAGCGCCGCATCGACGCGGCCCGTGCATTGCTGGCGCGCGGGTCGACGCTGGCGGACGCGGCCGCCGCCAGCGGTTTTGCCGACCAGAGCCACATGACGCGCCTGTTCATCCGCACCTACGGCATCACGCCCGGCGCGTACGCCTGCAATTTCGTTCAATACCGGCGCGCACACGAGGACTAACCTGCGTTCCCATGTCGATGACGAGGAGAACGCCGTGTCCGCTAAAACCCTGGGTTACCTGTACCTGACGCTGGCCATGGTACTCGTCGGCAGCACCGTCGTGGCCAGCAAGATCGCCGCCGCCGGCCTGCCGCCGTTCACGGCCACCGCGCTGCGCTTCGCGCTCGCGCTGCCCTGTTTTCTCGTGCTGCTGCGCGTCTCCGGCCAGCGCCTGCCGCGGCCGGGCTGGCGCGACGGCGCCCTCCTGCTCGTGCAGGGGCTGGCCGGCACGGCCGGGTACACGGCGCTGCTGATGGCCGGGCTGCGCGCGACGTCGGCGCTCGATGCCGGCGTCATCCTCGGCACCCTGCCCGTCGTGTCGGCCGTCGTGGCCGTGCTCGTGCTCGGCGAGCGGCCGCGGCCCGCGTTGATCGCGACCGTGCTGCTCGCGGGCGTCGGCCTGTCCGTGCTGCAGCCGGCGGCCGGCGGCGCGGGGTCGTTGACGGGCAATGCACTCGTCTTCGGCGCCGTGCTGTGCGAAGCCCTGTTCATCCTGCTCAACAAGCGGGTGCGGATCGCGATGTCTCCGCTCGCCCTGTCGACGCTGATGAGCGCCATCGGCCTCGCCGCGTCGCTACCGTTCGCGCTGGCCGAACGCGGTTCGATGGCGGCCGTGACGCCGGCCGCGCTGCTCGCCGTCGGCTACTATGCGCTGCTGCCGACGGTCGGCGGGTTCCTGCTGTGGTATGCGGGCACCGCCCGCGTCGGCGGGACGGAGGCCGCACTGTTCACGGCGCTGGCACCCGTGGCCGCGCTGCTGCTGGCGGCCCTGCTGCTGGACGAGCCGGTGGGACCGCGGCAATTCGCCGGCATCGCGTTCGTGCTCGCGGCGGTGGGCGTATCGGCATGGCCCGCGGCCCGTCAGCCGCAGGTCTTGCCGCCCACGCCGTGATAGCCCTTCCCCTTGGCGTCCGCTTCCGTCATGTACTCGCCCTTCCTGGTCTTGCCGTAGTACTTGCTGCCCTCGCAATGGTAGACCTTGCTGGCGCTGTTCGCCCACACCTTGCCCGCGCCGCCGCCGGACGCTTCTTTCTTCGGCGCGGGCTTGCTGGCCGCGGGCGCGGTCGGCGCGCCCTTGTCCGGTGCCAGCGGGTTCGGCACGGTGGTCTGGGCGAATGCGGTGGCGGCGGCAAGTGCGGTCAACAGCAGGACAAAATGGCGTTTCATGGTGGCTCCAATAGGCCGGATCGGACACCGGCATGTAACTTGCATTGTACGGGGTAGTCCAATACTACGATGGCAACCAGCCCGTTTCAGTGCAAATCGAAACCGCCCGTCCGGTTCTGGTGCACGCCTGACATTACATGCAGAACATCGACATCTCTCTCCTCCATGACGACGCGGGCGACCGCCTGGCCGGACTCGGCCGCTGGTGGCTCGACCGCGCGGGTGGCGGCATCACGCTGTCGGCCGTGGCCGCATCGTTCTTCGGCACCGGCCGGCATCCGGATTGCCTCGCGCGCATCGAGCCGGACGACCGCGCCGCCGTGCATACCACCCTCGACCGCATCAAGAAAGGCGACGCCGGCGCCGAATGCGAATTCCGCGTCCACACCGATGGACTCGGCCTGCGCTGGCTGCGCCTGCAGCAGATCGACACGTCCGCCACGGGCATCCTCGTCGACGTGACGGCCGCCCGGCAGGCCGCCGCGCGCGAGCGGTTCAATTTCGCGCTCACGCAATACCTGGTGGGCACCGACAGCATCGACGACGCCGTCACCGGCATCCTGCAACTCGTGTGCGAGGAACTGGGCTGGGAATGGGGCGCATTCTGGGCCCTCGACGACCGCACCGGCACGCTGCGCTGCCGCTACGCGTGGCAGGCGCCGCGGCAGGCGCTGGCACCGTTCCGGGCCGCGAGCGCGCGCCTGACGATGGCGCCCGGCGAAGGCCTGATCGGCACCGTGTGGGACAGCGGCGAGGCCCGCTGGATCGAGGATGCGAGCGGCACGGCCGACCTGTTGCGGGCGGAGGCGGCGCGCGCGTGCGGCCTGCAGTCGGCGTACTTCTTCCCCGTGACGTTCGTCGCGTCGGACGCGTGCCTGATGCGGCCCGGCGTGCTCGAATTCTTCAGCGTCCAGCAGCGCCAGCCGGACGCGCAGTTGCCGGGCCTGGCGAAATCGATCTCCGCGATGATCGCCCAGGCCGTCGAGCGCATGACGCAGCAGGAGCGCATCCGCGTGCGTGCGCAGACGGACGAGATGACGGGCCTGGCCAACCGCGCCCATTTCTACGACCAGGTCGACCGCCAGTGCCGCGACGCGCGGGCCGGGCAGACGTTCGGCGTGCTGTTCGTCGACCTCGACCAGTTCAAGCCCATCAACGATGCCTTCGGCCACGACGCCGGCAACGTCGTGCTGACGGCGTTCGCGTCCCGCCTGCGCGCGCTGGCGCCGCCCGGCTGGCGCATCGGCCGCCTGGGCGGCGACGAGTTCGCGCTGCTGTCGGCGCCCGGCGTCGCGCCGCAGGAACTGGAACGTGTCGCCGAGTCGGTGCTGGACGCGGCGCGGCGCCGCTTCGTCTACGGCGAGCACCGGCTCGCGGTGTCGGCGAGCATCGGCATCAGCACGTATCCCGACCACGGCGGCTGCACGCGCGAACTGCTGCACGCGGCCGATGCCGCCATGTACGCCAGCAAGCGGAACGGGCGCAACCTGGCCAGCCGCTTCAGCGGCGACGGCGCGCCGGCCGACGCGGGCCACCGCATCGGCCTGCTGACCGACCTGCATTGCGCGATCCGGCGCGGCGAATTCTTCCTCGAGTACCAGCCGATCCGCACGACCACCGACATGGACATCGAGGCCGTCGAGGCGCTGATCCGCTGGCGCCGGCCGAACGGCGAGATCGTCCCGCCGAACGTGTTCATTCCGCTGGCGGAGCAGAGCCGCCTGATCGTCGACATCGGCCGCTGGGTCGTGCGCCAGGCCTGCCACGACCTCGCCCGCCTGCGCGCGGCCGGGCTGACCCGCGTGCGCGTGCACGTCAACATGGCGGCGCCGGAATTCATCGATGCCGAACTGCCGGACCGGCTGACGGCCATCGCCGCGGCGGCCGGCGTCGATCCCCGCGGCATCTGCCTCGAACTGACGGAAGGCGTCGTGATGAAGCATGCCGATAAATCGATCGCCATCATGCGCGAACTGCGCCGGCGCGGCTTCGGCATCGGCCTGGACGACTTCGGCATGGGCTATTCGTCGCTGTCGCTGCTGAAGAACCTGCCGATCGGCTCGCTCAAGATCGACCGGCTGTTCATGGCCGGCGTGCCGTACGACCGCAACGATTGCGCCATCGTGCGTTCGCTCCTCGACCTCGGCCGGCACATGAAGCTGACGGTGGTCGCGGAAGGCGTCGAGACCGATGCCCAGCTGGGCTATCTGCGCCAGTTCGGCTGTCCCCTCGTGCAGGGCTGGCTGCCGGGCCGGCCGGTGCCGCTGGAGCGCCTGTTCGACCTGATCGCGCAGCCGCAGGCGGCTTGAACGTGGCGGCGGCGCCTCATTGTGCTGCCCAAAGAGCGGGAAAACCCCTAGAATAGTTGATCCACGGAATCAGCCACCCATCGGATCATCGTACTCATGGAAACCCTGCTCTTCGCCGCCCCGGCGACCCTCGCCGCGACCCTCGCCGCCGCCTTGTTCGGCCTGTTGATCGGCAGCTTCCTGAACGTGGTCGTGTACCGCCTGCCCGTGATGGCGCAGCGCGAACTCGACAACTACATCGCGCACGAAGCGGGCAAGGACCTGCCGCACCCGGACCGCTTCAACCTGATGGTGCCCCGCTCCGCCTGCCCGCACTGCGGCCACCAGATCACGGCGCTGGAAAACATCCCGATCGTCAGCTGGCTGGCCCTACGAGGCAAATGCAGCGCGTGCAAGGCGCCGATCTCGCCCCGCTATCCGATCGTGGAAGCCGTCACGGGCCTGCTGTCGGCCGTGCTGGTCTGGCATTTCGGCAGCGGCTGGCTGGGCCTCGCGAGCCTCGCGTTCGCGTACTTCCTCATCGCGATGACGCTGATCGACTACGACACGAAGACATTGCCGGACGACCTCACGTATCCGCTGCTCTGGCTGGGCCTGCTCGTGAACCTGAACGGCACCATCGTCCCGCTGCGCGACGCCGTGATCGGCGCCATGGCCGGCTACCTGGCGCTGTGGGCCGTGTACTGGCTGTTCAAGCTCGCCACCGGCAAGGAAGGCATGGGTTACGGCGACTTCAAGCTGCTCGCCGCGCTGGGCGCGTGGATGGGCTGGGCGATGTTGCCGACCATTATCATCCTGTCGTCCGTCGTCGGCGCCCTCGTCGGCATCTCGCTGATCGTGTTCGCCCGCCGCGACCGCAACAATCCGATTCCCTTCGGACCGTATCTCGCCGCGGCTGGTATGATCGCACTCTTGTACGGAATACCACTCACCCGCTACGCGCAGGGTTTCTTGGTCTAGCCTCGCGCCGGGCCCGAGGATCGCATGGAGACAGCTTCACGTTTTGCGGTAGGGCTCACCGGTGGCATCGGCTGCGGCAAGACGACCGTGGCCGACCTGTTCGCCGCGCGCGGCGCCGCCGTCATCGACACCGACCAGATCGCCCACAGCCTCACGGCCCCGCACGGCGCCGCGATGCCCGCGCTGATCGCGGCATTCGGTCCCGACTACGCCACGCCGGACGGCGCCCTCGACCGCGCGAAAATGCGCGCGCTCGTGTTCTCCGACCCATCCGCGCGCGCCCGCCTGGAGGGCATCCTGCATCCCCGCATCCGCGACGCGACGGCCGCCGCCGCCCTGCTCGCGGATGGTCCTTACACGATCTTCGTCGTGCCGCTGCTGATCGAATCGGGCACCTGGCGCGAGCGCGTCGCGCGCGTGCTCGCGATCGACTGTTCGGAAGAAACGCAGGTTGCACGCGTGATGGCCCGCAACGGCATGGCGGAAGACCAGGTCCGTGCCATCATGGCGGCCCAGGTGACGCGGGCGCGCCGCCTGGAAGAAGCGGACGACGTGATCCTGAACGACGCCGGCATCGACGCCCTGTTGCCGCAAGTGGAACGCTTGCACCGCTTTTATCTTGACGAAGCGGCAAGATTAACAATGCCGCCAAGCCAGCGTTTGTAATTTTGTGCATCATGGTTCAGAATCACGAGGTTACTCGCCAGCCTACATTCAGGGGAATGAGAGGAATGACATTTTGATCGTCTATGAATACCCATTCAACGAGCGAATTCGCACGTTGTTGCGGCTGGAGGACCTGTACGAGAAGTTCAAATTCTTTGTAGCCCAGGAACATCCTCTGCAGCACCATGTCGCGCTCGCGACGATCTTCGACATGCTGGAAGTGGCGGGCCGCGCGGACCTCAAGTCCGACCTGCTGCAGGAACTCGAACGCCAGAAGCAGAGCCTGCTGGGCTACCGCAGCAATCCCGCCGTCGCCAGGGACATGCTCGACGCCGTACTGGCCGAGCTCGACACGGTCAGCAACGCCCTCGTCAACGCCCAGGGCAAGACGGGCCAGAACGTGCGCGACAACGAATGGCTGATGAGCATCCGCGGCCGCACGATCATCCCCGGCGGCGCCTGCGAATTCGACCTGCCGTCCTACCACGCGTGGCAGCGGCGCCCGACCGAACAACGCCACGCCGACATCATGGCGTGGTTCGCCCCGCTGGCTCCGCTGTTCGAGGCCCTGGCCCTCGTGCTGCGCCTGCTGCGCAATTCCGGCGG
Source organism: Massilia sp. CT11-137 (assembly GCF_047302885.1). Classification (NCBI taxonomy): domain Bacteria; kingdom Pseudomonadati; phylum Pseudomonadota; class Betaproteobacteria; order Burkholderiales; family Oxalobacteraceae; genus Massilia; species Massilia sp. CT11-137. The sequence goes on along the minus strand of NZ_JBKYMP010000002.1, from coordinate 942,031 downwards.
CCCCGTCAAGATGATCGCCTCGTCCGGCAGCTACCAGCAGATGTTGCAAGGTAAGGTGTACCAGATGCTGCGCCTGTCGGTGGACGAGTCGCTCGGCGCGATCCCGGAAATCTCCGCCAACAAGTACATGCTGTGGGTACGCTTCACGACCCAGGGCGGCGACCTGAAACCGAAGCCGCTGGAAGAAGACGTCCCGTTCGAACTCACACTCTGCAATTTTTAGAAGCACACCATGACCGTCGTATCCTGCCCCACCTGCGGCAAGAAGGTCGAATGGAAGCCGGAAAACAAATTCCGCCCATTCTGTTCCGAACGCTGCAAGCAAATCGACCTGGGCGCCTGGGCCGAAGAGAAATACACGATTCCCGGCGCGCCGCCGGGCGATGCCGACGACGAATCCGTCTCGAAAGAATAAGTTCGCGTGAAGGCCGCCGCACTGGCGCTGGCCGCCATCCGCTTCTACCAGCGTTTCATCTCTCCGTACAAGGGCTTTTCCTGCGCGCTGCGCGTGGCGACGGGCGGTGACAGCTGCTCGGCGTATGGCCACGCGGTCATCGCGCGCTTCGGGCTCAGGCGCGGACTCGGACTGCTCGACCGCCGCCTCGCGCTGTGCGGCCACGTGCACCGGCAGATGCCGCGCCCGCCCGCGCCCGTGCTCCATCCGCGCGTGCGACGCCAGCAGGGATTCTGCGACGCGCCGTGCGACGTGCCCTGCGACGGCCCCGGCCACTGCCATTTTCCGTGCGACGGCCACCACCACTGCGGCGGCGTGCCGCGGCATCTACCCTGCGACGCGTGCGATCTGTGCGATGTCTGCGACGGCTGCGACGCGTGGAAACGCTGGCGCGAGCGCCGCCGCCGGCACGACACGCGTGACCTGGATGCGGCGGCGGAACGGATCAGGCGCCGGAATGCCCCGCGTACCGCACCTGGTCCAGCCACTCGAGCAGCGGAATCGTCGCCGGCAGCAGAGGACTGACGGCATACGCGCCCTGCCACGCGAACGCCTGCCCTTCCAGGCTTTGCGGCTCACCTTCCCACTCGCGGCTGATGTAGAAATACAGCCGCACGTGCGCGTGCTCGTACACGTGTTCGACGCAGCACCACGGCTCCGCCGAGATCACCGTCACGCCCAGTTCTTCGACGAATTCGCGCTGCAGCGCGTGGAAGATGTCCTCGCCCGGCTCGACCTTCCCGCCCGGGAATTCCCAGTAGCCGGCATACGGCTTGCCGTCCGGGCGCTGGCCCAGCAGCACGTCGCCGTTCGGGCGCATCAGCACGCCCACGGCCACATCGACCGGCTTCTCAGACATCGACCTGTTCCTGGTCCGGCGCGGGCGGCAGCTTGCCCGCGTAGTCCTTGGCGAACTGCCACGCGACGCGGCCCGAGCGCGAGCCGCGGCCCAGCGCCCAGCGCAGCGCATCGCCGCGCGCGCCCTCGATCTGCTCCGGCGTGCAGCCGAAGCTCGCCAGCCAGTGGCCGACGATGTCCAGGTAGTCGTCCTGCTTGAACGGATAGAACGACAGCCACAGGCCGAAGCGTTCGGACAGCGAAATCTTTTCCTCGACCGTCTCGGCCGGGTGCAGGTCGTCGTCGGCCACGTGCTTGTAGCCGGCGTTGTCCGAGAATTTTTCCGGCATCAGGTGACGGCGGTTCGACGTCGCGTAGATCAGCACATTGTCCGACTGCGCCGCAATGCTGCCATCGAGCGCCACCTTCAGCGCCTTGTAGCCCGCCTCGCCCTCTTCGAAACTGAGGTCGTCGCAAAAGATCACGAAGCGCTCCGGCCGGCCCGCGACGAGGTCGACGATGTCCGGCAGGTCGGCCAGGTCGGCCTTGTCCACTTCGATCAGGCGCAGGCCCTGCGGCGCGAACTGATTCAGGCACGCCTTGATCAGCGACGATTTACCGGTGCCGCGCGCGCCCGTCAGCAGCACGTTGTTGGCGGGGCGTTTGGTCACGAACTGGCGCGTGTTCTGCTCGATCTGCTCTTTCTGCGGACCGATGTGCTGCAGGTCGTCCAGGCGGATGCTGGCCGTGTGCGCCACGGCCTGCAGGTACTTGACGTTGCCCGCGCCCGGGCGCTTGCGCCAGCGGTAGGCGTAACCGTGGCGGAAATCCGGATCGCGCGGCGCCGCGGGCGGCAATAACGCCTCCACGCGCGCCAGCAGGGCTTCGGCGCGGTGCAGGAAATTCTCCAGCTGGTTCATCGGGTCAGGAACGGTAGTCGGCGTTGATCGAGACGTAGTCGTGCGACAGGTCGCAGGTCCACACGGTGGCATCCGCCTCGCCGCGCGCGAGCACGACGCGCACGAGGATCTCGGCCTTCTTCATCACGCGCTGGCCATCCTCTTCCTTGTACTCGGGATTGCGGCCGCCGGCCTTGGCGACGAGGACGTCGTCCAGGTACAGGTCGAGCTTCGCCGTATCGAGATCGTCGACGCCCGCGTAGCCGATGGCGGCCAGGATGCGGCCCAGGTTCGGGTCCGATGCGAAGAACGCGGTCTTCACGAGCGGCGAGTGGGCGATGGCGTAGGCGATCTTGCGGCATTCTTCCATGTCGCGGCCCTGCTCCACGGTGATCGTGATGAACTTGGTGGCGCCTTCGCCGTCGCGGATGATCTGCTGTGCCAGATGGCGCGAGATGCCGGTGACGGCGTCGCGCAGCGCTGCGTAGTCCGGGCTGTCGGTCGAATCGACGACGAGCGAACCCGCGCCCGTGGCGACGAGGATGAACGAATCGTTGGTCGACGTGTCGCCGTCGATCGTGATGCTGTTGAACGAGCGGTCGGCCGCGTACTTCACGAGTTCGTCCAGCACGGGTTGCGCGACCTTCGCGTCGAAGGCGAGATAGCCCAGCATCGTCGCCATGTTCGGCTTGATCATGCCGGCGCCCTTGCTGATGCCGGTCATCGTGACGGCGTGGCCGCCGATGGTGGTCGTCAGCGACGCCGCTTTCGGCTGCGTGTCCGTCGTCATGATGGCTTCGGCCGCGTTGAACCAGTTGTCCGCCTTCAGGTTCGCAATGGCGGCCGGCAGGCCCGCGACGATCTTTTGCACCGGCAGCGGTTCCAGGATCACGCCGGTGGAGAACGGCAGCACCTGCTGCGCGTCGAGACCCAGCAGGCGTGCCACTTCGGCGCACGTGGCCTGCGCGTTCTGCAGGCCCGGCTCGCCGGTACCCGCGTTCGCGTTGCCCGTGTTGACGACCAGCGCGCGGATCGGCTTGCCGCCACCTTTGACCGCTTCGAGATTCGCCTTGCTCACCTGGACCGGCGCCGCGCAGAAGCGGTTCTTGGTGAACACGCCGGCGACGGTCGCCCCTTCGGCGAGCTTCATCACCAGCACATCCTTGCGGTTCGGCTTCTTGATGCCGGCTTCGGCGTAACCGAGTTCGATGCCGGCGACGGGTTTCAGTTCGGCGGCGACGGGCAGGGGGGAATTGACGGCCATGGCGTTCTCTAATGAAAAGATGGAAAGAAGGTCCGGTATTGTACCGCCTGCGGGCGACATGCACGGACGGGCAGCCGCTGTTAATACACGCTTAAGTCGACCACTTAATAATCGGCAACACTACTTACCCGGCGATGACGCTTTGGTAAGATGGCCCATCCACCGGAGGAGTAATGACCGACAACCAACGCGACGTAATGAGCGCCGGCTTTTCGCTGGCGATCGTCCTGTGTGCCCTGTTCGTGACGCAGCGCTTCATCCTGCCGCTGCTGTGGGCCGCGATCCTGTGCATCGCCACATGGCCGCTGTACGCGCGCGTCCGCACGGCGCTGGGCGGGCGCACGATCGTCGCGGCGGCCCTCGTCACGGTCATCGTCGCCATCGTGTTCATCGCGCCGCTCGCGCTGGGCGTCACGTCGGCCGCGCGCCAGGCGCCCGCGCTGGCGCAGCTGGTCGCGAGCGCCAATACGGAAGGCCTCGCGGCGCCCGAGTGGCTGCACGGCATCCCGTTCGCCGGCGACGCCATCTACAACTGGTGGCTGGCCACGCTCGGCCAGCCGCACGGCCTCGCGCACCTGCTGCAGGACGGCTCCGTGGGTCGCATGCAGACCGCCAGCGAAGTGCTGAAACGGGTCGGCAGCGGCGTCATGCACCGCCTCGTCGACATGCTGTTCGCCTTCCTGTGCCTGTTCTTCTTCTACAAGGACGGGGCCGCGCTGCAGCGCCAGACGGACGCCATCGGCGCGCACCTGATCGGCACGCGGCGCTGGACCTTGTTCTCGCTGAAGGTGCCCGTCGCGGTGCGCGCCACCGTCAACGGCCTGGTGCTCGTCGGTCTCGCGGAAGGCGTGCTGCTGGGCATCGGCTACCAGATCGCGGGCCTGCCGTCGGCCGTGCTGTGGGCCGCCGCGACGGGCGTCCTCGCCATCATCCCGTTCGGCGCCCCGCTCGCCTTCGGCGCCGCCGCCGCGCTGCTCGCGTACCAGGGCGCGACGATCGCGGCGATCGCGATCCTCGTGTGGGGCGCCATCATCCTGTTCATCGCGGATCACTTCGTGCGGCCGGCGATGATCGGCAATGCGACGCAGCTGCCGTTCGTCGCCGTCCTGCTGGGCATCCTCGGCGGCGTCGAGACGCTGGGTCTCATCGGGCTGTTCGTCGGGCCCGTCGTGATGACCTTGTTCGTCACGTTGTGGCACGAGGCGCGCGCGTTGCGCGAGGCGCGTACCGCTTGACCCTCACCTAACGTGAGGCCCGAGACTGTCCGCACGCTGAAGAACGGAGACGAACGATGCTGAAAGTAGGAGAGCTGGCCGCCCTGGCCAACCTGACGGTGCGCACCCTGCACCACTACGACGGCATCGGCCTGCTCCGCCCTTCCGCGCGTTCCGATGCCGGCTACCGGCTCTACGACCGCGACGACGTGGCCCGCCTGCACCGCATCCAGGCCCTGCGCGCGTTCGGCCTGAGCCTCGCCGACATCGCCCTCACGCTGGACAGTCCGGCCGGCTCGCCGCTGGCGATCGTCGACCGCCAGCTGGAAGCGCTCGAAACGCGCATGGCGGAAGCCAGGCGCCTGCGCGACCAGCTGCTGCGCGTGCGCGCGCAACTCGTGCAAGGCAGCGCGCCGGACCTGTCCACGTGGCTCACCACATTGGAGAACACCATGGACATGATCAACGTGTACGAACGCTATTTCACCAAGGAGGAACTGGAACGGCTGCCGATGGTCCGCAGCGACGCCGCCCAGGCGCAATGGCAGGCGATGGTCGAACAGGTGCGCGGCCTGATCGAATCGCAAGTGCCCCCCGGCTCGGATGCCGCCAAGGCTTTTGCACTGCGCTGGCTGCAGACATTCGACCGCGACACCGGAGGCGACGCGGCGCTGCAGGCAAAGCTGAACGCGATGGTCGAGCGCGAAAAGGACGCCGTCGGCATGCCCGCGCAGATTTTCGACTACGTGAAGGCCGCCGTCGGCGAGCTGAAATCCGACACGTGGGCGAAATACCTGCGGCCGGAAGTCCTCGACCGCATGCGCCGCCACATCGCCGCGCGCGGCCACGAATGGACGCCGCTGATCGCGCAAGTACAGGCCGAGATCAAGGCCGATCCGGACGCAACAGGCCCGCGCGCGCGCGACCTGGGACGCCAATGGATGGCCCTGTTCCACGACATGGTCGGCACGGACCCGCAAGACGTCGACGCGTTCCGCAAGGCCACGGCGACGGAACCCCTGCTGCGCATGGGGCCGGGCATCGGCGACGCGACGCTGGCCTGGCTGCGCAAGGCGCTAAGTACCTGAAGCAATTGCTTAAAACCGGGGTCAGAGCCCGGTTTTAAGCAACAAAAAAGGCACCCGCGGGTGCCTTCTTTTTGGGGGTTACGGCATCACGCCAGCTTGCCGTGGCAAGCCTTGAACTTCTTGCCGCTGCCGCACGGGCACGGGTCGTTGCGGCCGACCTTCACGCCCATGTAGGTGGTGGCCGGATCGTCCGCCATCGCCGTCGTGCCTGGAGTGACTGCGAGCGGCGCCAACAGTTCTTCCGGCGCCGCCGTCGGGTCGAAGTCGGCGTGCTGGTAGTTGACGTTTTCCAGGTGTGCAGCCGCTGCCTGCATCGCCGCTTCCGCCGCCTCGACTTCCTCGCGGGTCTGGATGCGGACGGTCATGATGGTGCGGATGACTTCGTTCTTGATCTGGTCGAGCATCGCGCCGAACAGTTCGAACGCTTCGCGCTTGTATTCCTGCTTCGGGTTCTTCTGCGCATAACCGCGCAGGTGGATGCCCTGGCGCAGGTGGTCCAGCGCGGCCAGGTGCTCGCGCCAGTGCGTGTCGATGTTCTGCAGCATGACGTTGCGCTCGAAGCCGCCGAACGCTTCCTTGCCGACGATGCCGACCTTCGCTTCGTACGAGCTCTCCGCGGCGGCCAGCACGCGCTCGAGGATGTCGTCGTCGTTCAGGTTCGGCTCTTCCTCCAGCATCTTCGCCAGCGGCACCGGCAGGGCCCATTCGTCGGCCAGCACGCGCTCCAGCGTCGGGATGTCCCACTGCTCTTCCACCGACTCCGCCGGCACATGGGTGCGCACGACGTCGGTGAACACGCCGATGCGCAAGCTGGCGATCAGCTCGGAGATGTCGGCCGCTTCCAGCAACTCGTTACGCTGGGTGTAGATCACCTTGCGCTGGTCGTTGGCGACGTCGTCGTATTCCAGCAGCTGCTTGCGGATGTCGAAGTTGCGGGCCTCGACCTTGCGCTGCGCGCCTTCGATCGAGCGCGTGACCATGCCCGCTTCGATCGGTTCGCCTTCCGGCATCTTGAGGCGGTCCATCACGGCGCGCACGCGGTCGCCCGCGAAGATGCGCAGCAACGGGTCGTCCAGCGACAGGTAGAAGCGCGACGAACCCGGGTCGCCCTGGCGGCCCGAACGGCCGCGCAGCTGGTTGTCGACGCGGCGCGACTCGTGGCGTTCGGTGCCGATGATGTGCAGGCCGCCCTGCGCGACGACGTGGTCGTGCAGCGATTGCCATTCCTCGCGCAGCTTGGCCGACTGCTCGGCCTTCTGTTCCGGCGACAGCGATTCGTCCGCTTCGATGAACTGGATCTGCTTCTCGACGTTGCCGCCCAGGACGATGTCGGTACCGCGGCCGGCCATGTTGGTGGCGATGGTGATCATCTTCGGACGACCGGCCTGCGCGATGATCTCCGCCTCGCGGGCGTGCTGCTTCGCGTTCAGCACGTTGTGCGGCAGCTTGGCCTGGTCCAGGATGCCCGACAGCAGTTCCGAGTTCTCGATCGACGTCGTACCGACGAGGACCGGCTGGCCGCGCTCGTAGCAGTCGCGGATGTCGTTCACCATCGCCTGGTATTTTTCCTGCGCCGTCTTGTACACCTGGTCCTGGCGGTCCTTGCGCTGCGACGGACGGTTCGGCGGGACGACGACGGTTTCCAGGCCGTAGATCTCCTGGAATTCGTACGCTTCCGTGTCCGCCGTACCCGTCATGCCCGACAGCTTGCTGTACATGCGGAAGTAGTTCTGGAAGGTGATCGAGGCCAGCGTCTGGTTCTCGTTCTGGATGCGCACACCCTCTTTCGCTTCCACGGCCTGGTGCAGGCCGTCGGACCAGCGGCGGCCCGTCATCAGGCGGCCGGTGAATTCGTCGACGATCACGACCTCGTTGTTCTGCACGACGTAGTGCTGGTCCTTGTGGTACAGCACGTGCGCGCGCAGGGCGGCGTACAGGTGGTGGATCAGCGTGATGTTGGCGGCGTCGTACAGCGACGCGCCTTCCGGCAGCAGGCCCATCTTCGTGAGGATGGCCTCGGCCTTTTCGTGGCCGGCCTCGGTCAGCAGCACGGTGTGCGCCTTCTCGTCCTTCGTGTAGTCGCCCGGGACTTCGATGTTGCCCCTGCCGTCCGGCGTCTCCTCGCCGATCTGCAGGGTCAGCAGCGGCGGGACTTCGTTGATCTTGTGGTACAGCTCCGTGTGGTTCTCGGCCTGTCCGGAAATGATCAGCGGCGTACGCGCTTCGTCGATCAGGATCGAGTCCACCTCGTCGACCACGGCGAAGTTCAGGCCACGCTGCACACGCTCGCGCATCTCGTAGACCATGTTGTCGCGCAGGTAGTCGAAGCCGTATTCGTTGTTGGTGCCGTAGGTGATGTCGGAACCGTAGGCTTTCTGCTTGCTGTCGTGATCCATCTGCGACAGGTTCACGCCCGTCGTCAAACCGAGCCAGCCGTACAGGCGGCCCATCTGCTCGGCGTCGCGCTGGGCCAGGTAATCGTTGACCGTCACGACGTGCACGCCCTTGCCGGACAGCGCGTTCAGGTACACGGGCAGGGTCGCCATCAGCGTTTTACCCTCGCCGGTGCCCATCTCGGCGATCTTGCCGTAGTGAAGGACCATGCCGCCGATCAGCTGCACGTCGAAGTGGCGCATCTTCATGACGCGCTTGGCGGCTTCGCGGCAGACGGCGAAGGCTTCCACGAGGATGTCGTCCAGCGTGGCGCCCCCGGCCAGGCGTTGCTTGAATTCGTTTGTCTTTGCCTGGAGATCGGCATCGGACAGCGCTTCCATCTGCGGCTCGAGCGCGTTGATCTCGCGTACGGATTTTTGGTATTGCTTGAGCAGACGCTGGTTACGGCTGCCGAAAATCTTGGTCAGGAATGACATGCTGTGTTCTTCAAAAGTACGCCGCGAAAAAGGTCCGAGGAGCCCAGGATGATAGCAAAAACATATCTCCCCGAGAGCACCAATGGCAAAAAGCCACCGATTTTATCATGCGATCCGGCCACACTTGGGGGTCGCCCGGCGGATCACAAGTGCGGCTGGCAAAAAATGTTATCAAACTGCATTCGATTTCACACAAGACGCACGATTCTTCGCGGCAGGGCCGGCGGCTGTGGTATGTTCCGAGCATGCAGTCCACGAACAATCAGCAGCGTCCCTTCCATATCTACGGCACCCGCGACCGCAAGACGTCGTTCGTGGCGACCGACTTCCTGCGCGCCAACGACCGCCTCGCCGCCCTGATGCCGACCGCCCTGCGCGTGGGCAATTTGCAGCGCGACGTCAAAGCGATCCTGCCGCCGATGTACGCCGGCTGCGACGTGCTGTCGTTCCAGGATGCCGTGCTGACCCTCGCCGTGCCCTCTTCCGCCGTCGCGGCCAAGCTCAAGCAGCAGCTGCCCAAGCTGCAGGCGGGTTTGCAGAAAAAGGGATGGCAGGTGGAGAACGTGCGCATCAAGATCCAGATGCGGCCGAACGTGCCCGTGCGCGAGGAGCTGAAGCCGTCCTCGCTGACCTTGCCGCCGACGGCGGTGGATGCGTTCGAGCAGTTGGGGGAGACGTTGCCAGAAACGCCGCAGAACGCGGGGCTGATCGCGGCAATCAAGAGGCTGGCGGAGAGACGGAAGAAATAGGAGCGTCGTTACTGCGAGACCGTCGTGAAAGTAACAAGCGCCGTTACCTTAACACCGTCATTCCCGGCACTGCCGGAAATGACTTCCCGCGAAGGCGGGCATCCAAGTGCGTTAGCGCAGTGCCGGCCTGCATTGGGTTTCCGCCTGCGCGGGAACGACGTTGTTTGGGGACGCGGGTAAGCTAAAGCCGGCGCCTCAGGTCAGCGCCCACTCCCTTTCCATCTGCGCCCCATACGACACGGGCGCCCGCTCCTGCGCATCGAACGTCACGATCTCGTACGATTCCGGATGCGCCAGCAGCTCGCGCAGCAGCAGGTTGTTCAGGCCGTGGCCCGACTTGTGCGCCTCGTAGCTGGCCAGCAGCGGCGAGCCGACGAGATACAGGTCGCCGATCGCGTCGAGGATTTTATGGCGCACGAACTCGTCGTCGTAGCGCAGGCCGTCCGCATTCAGGATGCGGTACTCGTCCATCACGATCGCGTTTTCCAGCGAGCCGCCGCGCGCCAGGCCCATGCCGCGCAGGCTTTCCACGTCCTGCATGAAGCCGAACGTGCGGGCACGCGCCACGTCGTGCACGTACGAGACCTTGCCGAAGTCGACGATCGCGCGCTGCGTCGTGCCGTCCACGGCCGGGTGGTTGAATTCGATGAAGAAGTCGAGCTTGAAGCCGTCGTACGGGGTCAGGCGCGCCCATTTCTCGTTGGCACCGCTGCCCTGGCGGACTTCCACGGGTTTCAGCACGCGGATGAATTTCTTGGGCGCGGCCTGCTCCTGCACACCCGCCTGCTGCAGCAGGAAGACGAACGACGACGCGGAACCGTCCATGATCGGAATCTCTTCGGCCGTGACGTCGACGTACAGGTTGTCGATGCCGAGGCCGGCGCAGGCCGACATCAGGTGCTCGACGGTCGAGACGCGCGCATTGCCCTGCGTGAGCACCGACGCCATGCGTGTATCGCCCACGATATCGGCATTCGACGGGAACTCGACGATGGGGTCGAGATCGACGCGGCGGAACACGATGCCCATATCGGCGGCCGCCGGACGCAGGGTCAGCTCGACCTTGGTGCCGGAGTGCAAGCCGACACCTGTCGTGCGCACCAGTTGTTTGATGGTTCGTTGTTTGAGCATCGTTCGATTATATCGTAGCGTTTACAGCCTTGCCGGGACCCGCCTGCCCCGGTGGCAGGAACACCACGTTTTCAAGGATGCTCGGCTTCCGCGTGAGTGGTTTCGTGGCGGATCAGGTACAGGCCACTGCCGATGATGATGGCGGCGCCCAGTAAAGTGTATTCATCTGGCAAGGTTTTCCACATGAGCCAGTCGATGGCCACGCCCCAGGCCAGCGCCGTGTATTCGAACGGCGCCACCACGGACGCCTCGCCGTGGCTGAACGCCTCCGTCAGCGCCAGCTGGCCGAAAAAGCCGCTCACGGCCAGCATCAGGATCAGCAGCCAGTGCCCGGCCTGCACGGGCACCCACGCGGGCGCGGCCATGGGCGTCGCACCGATCGCCATCAGCACCATCAGCCAGAACATCATGTGCTCGCCCCGGTCCGTGCGCGCGAGCACGCGTCCGGCCACGGCCGACACGGCATAGCACACGGCCGCGGTCAGCACCGCGAGTCCGCCCAGCGAGAAAAAGCCGGCGCCGGTCGGCCGCAGCACGACGAGCACGCCGGCCATGCCGACGCCGATCGCGATCCAGCGCGCGCCGTTCACGCGCTCGCCCAGCACGAACACGGACAGCACCGTGATCAGGATCGGGCCGATGAAAAAGATCGAATACGCTTCGGCCAGCGACAGCGTCTTGAGGCCGTACGTGAACAGCGCCAGCATCGCGATGCCGATCGCGCCGCGCAGCAGGTGCAGCGGCCAGCGGATCTGCCAGAGCGACCGCTGGCCGCCGCGCCAGAATAAATAAGCGCCGACGAGCGGCAGCGCGGACAACGCGCGGATCGACGCCACCTGCATCGCCGGGAAGTGCGCGGACAGGAGCTTCATCGTCATGTCCATGATGGAGAACATGGCGACGCAGACCAGCATCGCGCGAATGCTGCGCATGTTCCCGGCGAGGCGGCTCATGGGCGATCTCTCAAAGCGGCATCTCCATGAACAGCGACAGCGGATCCTCCCGGTAATCGCCGAACGGCGCGCGGCGCTCGAAGCCGAGACGCTCGTACAACCCGATGGCTTCCGGCTGGTGAATGCCGGTCTCCAGGCGCAGCACCGACAGGCCGGACATCCGCGCGAACATCACGAGGTGCTCGAGCAGCTTGCGCCCGGTGCCGAGGCCGCGCTTGCGCTCGTCCACGAACATGCGTTTGATCTCACCATAAACTGAGCCATACTCCTGCTGGTTGACGAGCGCCGCGCACCCGACCGCCGCACCGTCGACGTCGCGCGCGACCAGGAACAGCACGTCGCCCTGCATCAGCGACGCGACGTCCATCAGGTGGTTGCTCTCGGCCGGATACAGCGCCGCGCAGTACGCGTCGAGGCGCGCGAGCATGTCGCGCACCTCGGGCTGGTCCGGCGTTTCGGTGTTGATGATCAAGGGTCGATCAGCCCAGTTGCTTGAGCAGCGTCTCGGCCGACGACACGTCGAAGCCGCCGTTCTCGATGTTCAGCTGCTTGACGACGCCGTCCTGCACCAGCATCGAGTAGCGCTTGGAGCGCACGCCGAAGCCCTTGGCGACGAGGTCGAATTCCAGGCCCAGGGCCTTGGTGAACGTGGCGCTGCCGTCGGCCATCATGCGCACGATGCCGGTGGCCTTCTGGTCGCGGCCCCACGCGCCCATCACGAACGCGTCGTTCACGGAGATGCACCAGATCTCGTCGACGCCCTTGGCTTTCAGCTGGTCGGCCAGCTGGATGTAGCCGGGCAGGTGCTGCGCGGAGCAGGTCGGGGTGAAGGCGCCCGGCAGGCCGAAGATGGCGATGGTTTTACCTTTCACGAGGTCGGCCACGTTGAACGTGTTCGGACCGAGTGCGCAGCCTTCGGTTTCGACGTCGATGAATTCTTGCAGGGCGCCTTCCGGCAGGCGGTCGCCGATCTGGATCGTCATGGTGGTATTCCTTTCAAGTTTCAAGAACCCGCAAGTATGCCTGATCCAGCCCAAACCGGGGTCAGAGCCCTTATTTTGGCAACTGCCCACGAGCCAATTCCAAAAATCGGGCTCTGACCCCGGTTCTCAAAAACGAAAGGCCAGGCTGCTTGGAACAGCCTGGCCCCGCATCATGGAGCGCCGGTGGTCAGCCGGCGTTGGAGTCTGCTACTTAGTCGGCTTGCTTGCGCAGGAACGCCGGGATGTCGTAGGTCTCGACACCGTTGTTCTGCATCGCGCGCACCTGCTCGGAGGCCTGCTCGCGGCGCCACACGGCCGGCTGCTTCATGCCGTCCATCGCGCCGGCGGTCGCCGTACCCATGGTCACGCCGGCCGTCACGCCCGGGGTGCCCGACATCATCGGCGCGCCGTACGTGCCGGTGCGCAGCACCTGCTGCGGCTGCACCAGCGAGATGTTGGCCTTGTTCTTGCCCAGGCCCGTCGCGACGACGGTCACGCGCAGTTCGTCGCCCATCTCGTCGTCGTAGGCGATGCCTTGTGCGATCGCGGCGTCCGGTGCCGCGAAGGCGCGCACGGCGGCCATGACTTCCTTGATCTCCTTGCCTTTCAGGCCGCGCGACGCGGTGACGTTCACCAGGACGCCCTTCGCGCCCGACAGGTCGATGCCGTCCAGCAGCGGCGAAGCGACGGCCTGTTCGGCGGCGATGCGCGCGCGATCGACGCCCGACGCGGTCGCGGTGCCCATCATGGCCTTGCCCTGCTCGCTCATGATGGTCTTCACGTCGTTGAAGTCGACGTTGATGTGGCCCGGGACGTTGATGATCTCGGCGATACCGGCGACGGCGTTGTTCAGCACATCGTCCGCATGCTTCATCCAGTCCAGCATCGATTCGTCTTCGTAGATGTCTTCCAGCTTCTCGTTCAGGATGACGATCAGCGAGTCGACGTGCTTGGTCAGTTCGTTCAGGCCGTTTTCGGCGACGTCCATGCACTTCTGGCCTTCGTACGAGAACGGCTTCGAGACGACGGCCACGGTCAGCGCGCCCAGGCTCTTGGCGACTTCCGCGACGATCGGCGCGGCGCCGGTGCCGGTGCCGCCGCCCATGCCGGCGGCGATGAAGACCATGTGCGCGCCGCGCAGCGCGTCTTCGATGCGCATGCGCGATTGCTCGGCCAGCTGGCGGCCGATTTCCGGACGCATGCCCGCACCCAGGCCGGACTCGCCGATCTGGATGATGTTGTGGGCGCTGGATGCGGCCAGCGCCTGGGCGTCGGTATTCGCCGCGATGAACTCCACGCCGGCGACGCCCTTGTTGATCATATGCTGGACCGCATTGCCACCCGCGCCGCCAACGCCGACGACCTTGATGACCGTGCCCAATGCTGCGTTATCGACCATATCGAACTCCATGATGAACTCCTAATCTCGATGAGCCGTTTCCAAGCCCGAATCCTCGCGGACATCGCCAGGACTCGAGATTGGAAACGCGCCACTATTTTAAAAATGTTTCGTGTCCGTTACCAAGCAAATCTGCTACTAGCTGTTACAACCACTCCGAAAAACCCGCCACGCGTTGCGTTTACGTTGTTCCCATCCTGGCTCACGCGCGCTGCGGTCCTCCGCCGCCTCAGAAATTCCCGAGGAACCACTCTTTCATTCGTTGCCACACTGCCTTCACCGACCCGTCCTGACGGGTGACGATATGACCGCGCAGGTACTGTTTTTTCGCTTCCAGCAGCAGACCGAGGACCGTCGCGTAGCGCGGGCTGCGCACGACGTCCGCCAGTTGGCCGCGGTATTCCGGCGTGCCGAGGCGCGCCGGCTTCAGGAAGATGTCTTCCGCCATTTCGATCATGCCCGGCATGATCGACGAGCCGCCGGTCAGCACGATGCCCGACGAGAGCACGCCTTCGTAGCCGGACTCGCGCACGACCTGGTGCACCATCGCGAACAGTTCTTCCACGCGCGGCTCGATCACGGCAGCCAGCGCCTGGCGCGACAGCGAACGCGGTCCGCGGTCGCCGAGGCCCGGCACTTCCAGCGACTCGCCCGGATCGGCCAGCACCTGCTTGGCCACGCCGTAGCGGATCTTGATCTCTTCCGCCTCGCCCGTCGGCGTGCGCAGCGCCATCGCGATGTCGCTCGTGATCTGGTCGCCGGCGATCGGCAGCACGGCCGTGTGGCGGATCGCGCCGTCGCTGAACACCGCGATGTCGGTGGTGCCGCCGCCGATGTCGATCAGCACGACGCCCAGTTCCTTCTCGTCGTTCGTCAGCACGGAATCGGCCGACGCCATCGGCTGCAGGATCAGGTCCGAGACCTCGAGGCCGCAGCGGCGCACGCACTTTACAATATTCTGGACCGCGGACACCGCACCGGTGACGATGTGCACGCGCACCTCGAGGCGGATGCCGCTCATGCCGATCGGCTCGCGCACGTCTTCCTGGTTGTCGACGATGAATTCCTGCGGCACCGTGTGCAGCAGCTGCTGGTCGGTCGGGATGTTCACGGCCTTCGCCGTCTCGATCACGCGCGCCACGTCCGTGGCCGTCACTTCCTTGTCCTTGATGGCGACCATGCCGCTCGAGTTGAACGAACGGATATGGCTGCCGGCGATCCCCGCATACACGTTGCGGATCTTGCAGTCGGCCATCAGCTCGGCTTCCTCGAGCGCGCGCTGGATGGATTCGACGGTCGCTTCGATGTTGACGACAACGCCCTTCTTCAAACCCTTGGATTCGTGCTGGCCCAGTCCGATCACCTCGTGGCGGCCATCGGCCATCACTTCGGCCACTACCGCCACCACCTTCGAGGTACCGATGTCGAGGCCGACGATCAGGTTCTTCGCGTCTTTTGTCATGTTTGCTGTCGCCTGCTTAAATTAGATCTGCTTTGTAGTTTTGGTATTTGTTTTTTTCTTCACTGCCGCCTTCACGGGCTTGGTCGCATCCGCCGGCACGGTCAATGCCGCCGAGGACAATGCGAGACCGTTCGGATAGCGCATGTCGATCGTATCGATGCGCCCCTCCTGCAGTCTAGCCACCAGCTGGGGGTAAATGCTCACCAGCCGCTGCACGCGCCCGTGCAGCGTGTCCTTGTCCTTCTCGCGCCCCAACTCCACGCTCATGCCGTTGTTCAGCTTCACGGTCCAGGCGTAGCGGTTCGACAGGCTGATCGACTCCGGCATCAGGCGGATCGGCGCGAACCAGCGGCGCAGTTCCGCGAAGCGCGTCAGCACTTCCTTCTCGCTGCCGGGAGGACCATCGAACGCAGGCAGTGCGTGGTCCTCGTCGGCCTCGGCCTCGCCCAGGTTGGCCGTGAACACGTCGCCCTTCACCGACAACAGCTTGCCGTCCCCGCCCCAGGTGCCGAGCGCCTCGTGCTCTTCCACCTGCACGATCAGCTGGTTCGGCCACTCGCGGCGCACGCTGGCCTTGCGCACCCACGGCACGGCCTCGAAGGTGGTGCGCACCTGTTCGAGGTCCGTCGTGAAGAAGTTACCGCTGATCTTCCCGAGCACCCCGTTACGCACCGTCAGCTCGTTCACGTGCTGCAGGTCCAGCCCGTACATGCTCTCGACCCGCACCGCGCGCAACGTGAACATCGGGCGCTGCGACAGCCACCACACTCCCGACGCCACACACGCGAGCACCACCAGCGCGGTGAGCGCGCTGGCGGTTGCATTCAGAGCTCGCACGTCATGCCACATCTTTGCTTCCTTATCCCTTCTTGGCCTGGCCAGCTTTCAGGCTGGCGGAGCGCAGGATGTCCACGCACAGGTCTTCGTAACTCGTGCCCTCGGCACGCGCCGCCATCGGCACGAGCGAGTGCGTCGTCATGCCCGGCGACGTGTTCACCTCCAGCAGGAACGGCTCGTTGTCCGACGCGCGCAGCAGCACGTCGATGCGGCTCCAGCCTTCGCAGCCGAGCGCACGGTACGCGTTCACCACGTGCGCCTGGATCGCGGCCGTCGTCGCCGCATCCAGCGGCGCCGGGCAGTGGTACTTGGTGTCGTCCGTGAAGTACTTGTTCTGGTAGTCGTAATTGCCCTCGGGCGCGACGATCTCCACGATCGGCAGCGCGCGCGCGGTGGGGCCGCTGCCCAGCACCGGCACGGAAAATTCGCGGCCCTGGATGAACTGCTCGACCAGCACCACCTTGTCGTACTGGCGCGCCAGGTCGACGGCGGCCTGCAGCGCTGCCGCGTCGGTCACCTTGGTGATGCCGATCGTGGAACCTTCGAGCGGCGGCTTGACGATCAGCGGCAGGCCCAGTTCGGCGACGATGGCGTCCGTGTCGACGTTCGCACCGGCGGCGATGGTGACGTAGCGCGGCGTCGGCACACCGGCCGCCAGCCACACGATCTTGGTCGTGACCTTGTCCATGCCGACGGAGGACGCCATCACGCCGCTGCCCGTGTACGGGATGCCCAGCAGTTCCAGCGCGCCCTGCAGCGTGCCGTCCTCGCCGTAGCGGCCGTGCAACGCGATGAACACGCGGTCGAATTTTTCCGCGGCCAGTTCGGCCAGCGAGCGCTCGGCCGGGTCGAACGCATGCGCGTCGATCCCCTTCGATTTCAGCGCCTGCAGCACGCCGCCGCCCGAAATCAGCGAAATCTCGCGCTCGGCGGAGCGGCCGCCGAACAGCACGCCGACCTTGCCCAGGGCTTTTGCTTCGGTTTCAGTAATACTCATAGTTGGACCTTTTACTGCGCTACCTTCTGATGCGATGTCAGTTGATGGGGAACGCCGCCGATGGAGCCGGCGCCCATGGTGAGCACGACGTCGCCGTCGCGCGCCACCTTGAGGATCGTCGCCGGCATGTCGGCGATCGCTTCCACGAAAATCGGTTCGACCTGGCCGCCCGCGCGCAGCGCACGCGCGAGCGCGCGGCCGTCCGCCGCCACGATCGGGGCTTCGCCGGCCGGATACACCTCGGCCAGCAGCAGCACGTCCGGCGCGGCCAGCACCTTGACGAAGTCCTCGAACAGGTCGCGGGTGCGGCTATAGCGGTGCGGCTGGAACGCCAGCACGAGGCGGCGGCCCGGATACGCGGCGCGCGCGGCGGCCAGCGTGACCTGGGCTTCCACCGGGTGGTGGCCGTAGTCGTCGACGAGCGTGAAGCTGCCGCCCTGCGGCAGTTCGATCTCGCCGTAGCGCGTGAAGCGGCGGCCCACGCCGTTGAATTCGCGCAGGCCCTGCGCCGTCGCTTCGTCCGGCACGCCGATCTCGCGCGCGATCGCGATCGCGGAACAGGCGTTCAGCACGTTGTGCATGCCCGGCTGATTCAGCACGAAGTCCGTGTCCGGATAACCCTGCTGGCGCACGGTGAAATGCATCTGGATGCCTTGGGCGCGCGCGTTCAGGGCGCGCACTTCGGCGTCTTCCGAAAAGCCGTACGTGGTCACGGGCTTCGTCACCTGCGGCAGGATAGCCCGCACGTTCGCGTCGTCGATGCACATCATCGCGCGGCCGTAGAACGGCAGGCGGTGCGTGAAGTTGACGAACGCGCCCTTCAGCTTCTCGAAGTCGTGTTCGTACGTGTCCATGTGGTCGGCGTCGATGTTGGTGATCACCTCGATCATCGGCGACAGGTTCAGGAACGACGCATCCGATTCGTCCGCCTCGGCCACGATGTAGTCGCCGGTGCCCAGCTTCGCGTTGGCGCCCGCGCTGTTCAGGCGCCCGCCGATGACGAACGTCGGGTCCAGGCCACCCTGCGCGAGCACGGACGCGACGAGGCTCGTCGTCGTCGTCTTGCCGTGCGTGCCGGCGATGGCGATGCCGCGCTTCAGGCGCATCAGCTCGCCCAGCATGATCGCGCGCGGGACGATGGGGACTTTCGCGGCGCGCGCGGCGACGACTTCCGGATTCGCTTCGTTGACGGCGGTCGACGTGACGACGGCGTCCGCGCCGGCGATGTTGTCCGCCGCGTGGCCGATGCGCACGTCCGCGCCCAGCTGCTGCAGGCGCTGGCTGGCCGCGTTCGACGCGAGGTCCGAGCCCGACACTTTATAGCCGAGGTTCAGCAGCACTTCCGCGATGCCGCTCATGCCGCTGCCGCCGATGCCGACGAAGTGAATGTGTTTGATCTTGTGTTTCATTGTCCGCCGTTCGCCAGTTCTTCAAGTACGCGCGCGATCGCCGCATTGGCGTCGCGCCGTCCCACGGCCTGCGCCGCCTCGGCCATCGCCAGGCAGTCGTCGCGCGTGGTGGTTTGCAGCAGCTTTGCCAGCTGCTGCGGATTCAGTTCGCCTTGCGGCAGGTGCACGGCCGCCTTCTGCCCCGCCATCCAGATCGCGTTGTCGCGCTGGTGGCTCGTCGTGCTGGCGACGAACGGCACGAGCACGCTCGCGACGCCGGCCGCCGTCAGTTCCGAGATCGTGATCGCGCCGGCGCGGCAGATCACGAGGTCCGCGTTCGCATATTCCGCCGCCATGTCGTCGATGAAGTCGACCACGTTCGCCTGCACGCCCGCCTGCGCGTACGCGGCACGCAACGCATCGATGTTCTTCTTGCCCGACTGGTGGGTCACGGTCGGACGCAGCCCTTCCGGGATCAGCGCCAGCGCGGCCGGCACGCTGTCGTTGAGCACCTTCGCACCGAGGCTGCCGCCGACGACGAGGATGTTCAGCGGGCCGGTGCGGCCGGCGAAGCGGTGCCCCGGCGAGGGCATCTCGAGGATTTCCTTGCGCACCGGGTTGCCGGTGACGACGGCTTTACCTGCCGCCTTGCCGAAATCGGCCGGGAAGCCGAACAGCACGCGCTGCGCGAGCGGGCTCAAGGTCTTGTTCGACAGGAGCAGGGCCGCATCCGCGTTCACGAGCGCCAACGGGATGCCGCGCGCGCGCGCCATCATCCCGCCCGGCACCGTCACGTAGCCGCCCATGCCCAGCACGACGTCCGGGCGGCGCAATGCGAGGTACTTGCGGATTGATGCAAAGCTGGCGACGAGCTTGAACGCGCCGGACACCGTGTGCGCGATGCCCTTGCCGCGCATGCCGGCGAAGTCGATGGAATCCATCGGGATGCCGTGCTTCGGCACGATATCCTTTTCCATGCCGTGCTGCGTGCCCAGCCACGAGACTTCCCAGCCGCGCTCGCGCATCGATTGCGCGATGGCGATGCCGGGAAAGATGTGGCCACCGGTGCCGGCGGCCATGATCATGAGCTTCCTGGTCATTGACGGCCTCCCCGCATCCGTACCCGGTTTTCGTAATCGATGCGCAGCAGGATCGCGAGACCCACGCAGTTGAACAGCACGCCGGAACCACCATAGCTCATCAGCGGCAACGTCAGGCCCTTCGTGGGCAGCAGGCCCAGGTTCACGCCCATGTTGATGAACACCTGCACGCCGATCCAGATGCCGATGCCTTTCGCGGCGAGGCCGGCGAAGTGCTGTTCCAGCGCGATGGCCTGGCGGCCGATGTCGAACGCGCGCTTGACGAGCCAGTAGAACAGGCCGATCACGATGAGCACGCCGACGAGACCCAGTTCCTCGCCGATGACGGCCATGATGAAGTCGGTGTGCGCTTCCGGCAGGTAGTGCAGCTTCTCGACGGAACCGCCCAGGCCCACGCCGAAGAATTCGCCGCGGCCGAACGCGATCAGCGAGTGCGTCAGCTGGTACGCCTTGTCCAGCGCATTGCCCTCTTCCCACGGGTTCATGTACGCGAACATGCGCGCGCGGCGGAACGGCGACAGCGCGATGATGGTCGAGAACACCAGCACGAGGATGGCGCCGATGCCGCCGAACCAGATCATGTTGAAGCCGCCGAGGAACAGGATGCCCATCGAGATGCAGACGACGACGCCGAACGCGCCGAGGTCGGGTTCGAGCATCAGCAGCGCGCCGACGAGCGCCATCGCGGCGGCCATCGGCATGAAGCCCTTCGTCAGCTTGTGCATGTACTGCTGCTTGCGCACCGTGAAGTCGGCCGCGTACAGCACGGACACCACCTTCATGATCTCGGACGGCTGCAAATTGAAAATCTTCAGCGACAGCCAGCGGCGCGCGCCGTTGACGACGACGCCGACGCCGGGGATCAGCACGAGCGCCAGCAGGACCAGCGTGGCGACGAACATCAGCGGCGCGAAGCGCTGCCACGTCGCGACGGGAATACGGAAGACGAACAGGCCCGTCACCATCGAGATCACGATGAACATGGCCTGGCGCACCAGGAAGTAGTTATTCTTGCCGGCGAGGTAGGCGAACTTGGGCGAGTCCGGCAGCGCGATCGACGCCGAGTACACCATCACCATCCCGAACAGCATCAGCAGCAGCACGACCCACACGAGCGGCTGGTCGTATTCCATCATGCGCGACGGGCGTGCGCGCGTCGCGATCGCGCTGTTTCCCGCGTCGCTGGAGCTGCCGCCGAACTTGAAGGGAATCTGGAAGGCCATCAGAGATCCTGTCCCTTCTCGAGCGCGATGTCGCGCACGGCGTCGACGAAGGCCTGGGCGCGGTGCGCGTAGTTCGTGAACATGTCCAGGCTCGCGCACGCGGGCGACAGCAGCACGACGTCACCCGATTTCGCCAGGCCGCTCGCGCGGCGCACGGCGCTAGGCAAGTCCGGGAGGTCGAAGCACGGCACGCCGGTGGGGGCCAATGCGGCGCCGATGGCGGGGCCGTCGCGGCCGATCAGCAGCACGGCGCGCACGTAGCGCGCGCACGGGCCCGCGAGCGGGCTGAAATCCTGGCCCTTGCCGTCGCCGCCGGCGATGAGCAGGATCTGGCGATCGGTCTCGCCGAACGTTTTACCGAGGCCTTCCAGCGCGGCGACCGTCGCGCCCACGTTCGTGCCCTTGGAATCGTCGTAGTACTCGACGTTGTCGATGCTGGTGACCAGTTCGACGCGGTGCGGCTCGCCCTGGTAATCGCGCAGGCCGTGCAGCAGCGGCGCCAGCGGCAGGCCACAAGCGCGGCACAGCGCCAGCGCGGCCAGCGCGTTGGAGGCGTTGTGCAGGCCGCGGATGCGCAGCGCGTCGGCCGGCATCAATCGATTGACGATCACGTCGATCGGCTCCACCGGCTCGTTCTTCTTTTTCTTCTTCTCGGGTTCTTCACCCGGATTCGCATTCGCAAGCCACAGCACGCCGCGCTCGTTCACGAGACCGAAGCTGCCCGGCGCATCCGGTTCGCCCGTGCCGAACGTGGTGATCGTCGCGCCCGGCGCCGTCATGCCCATCACGACGCTGTCGTCGCGGTTCAGCACGCGGACGGTGTCGGCGCCGAAGATGCGCGCCTTGTCGGCGGCGTAGGCGGCCATGCTGCCGTGCCAGTCGAGGTGGTCCTGCGTGATGTTCAGGACCGTCGCCGCGTCCGGGTTCAGGTTGTACGTCGTGTGCAGCTGGAAGCTGGAGAGTTCCAGCACCCAGGCCTGCGGGAGCTCATCCGCATCAAGCACCTCGCGCAGCACGTCCAGTGCGGCGGGGCTGATGTTGCCCGCGACCTTCGTCGTGAGACCGGCGCGGCGGCACAGCAGGCCGGTGAGGCTCGTCACCGTCGTCTTGCCATTGGTGCCCGTGATGGCGATGACTTTCGGGGAATACCCCTGCTCCGCCTTCAGCGCCGACAGCGCCTGCGCGAACAACTCGATCTCGCCCCACAGCGGCACGTGGCGTTCGACGGCCGCCGGCGCGATCTCCGCGAGTTCGCGGTTCGGGGCGAGGCCCGGGCTGACGGCGACGAAGTCCACGCCGTCCAGCAGGTTCGCGGCGAACGGGCCGGCGACGAAGTCCGCATCCGGCACCGCAGCGCGCAGCGCGGGCAGGCGCGCGGGTTCGGCCCGCGTGTCGGCCACGCGCACGCGGGCGCCGCGGCGCGCGAGCCACAGCGCGATCGCCAGGCCCGATTCGCCGAGTCCCAGTACCAGTGCGGTTTTGCCGTCGTAGTTCATCTCGGTTACCCCGTTATCAGCGCAGCTTGAGGGTTGAGAAACCGACGAGGACCAGGATCATCGTCACGATCCAGAACCGCACCACGACCTTGGTCTCCTTCCAGCCCTTCTGTTCGAAATGGTGGTGCAGCGGCGCCATGAGGAACACGCGGCGTCCCGTGCCATAGCGCTTCTTGGTGTACTTGAACCAGCTGACCTGGATGATCACGGACAGCGTCTCGGCGACGAACACGCCGCCCATGATGAACAGGACGATCTCCTGGCGCACGATGACGGCGATGGTGCCGAGCGCGCCGCCCAGCGCCAGCGCGCCCACGTCGCCCATGAACATCTGCGCGGGGTGCGCGTTATACCAGAGGAACGCGAGGCCCGCACCGGCCATCGCGCCGCAGAAGATCAGCAGTTCGCCGGCGCCCGGGATGTGCGGGATGAACAGGTATTTCGAATACGTCGCGTTACCGGTGAGATAAGCGAACAGGCCCAGCGCGCCGCCGACCATCACGGTCGGCATGATGGCGAGGCCGTCGAGCCCATCGGTGAAATTGACGGCGTTGGAGGCACCCACGATCACGCAGTACGTGAGCGCGATGAAGCCCCACACGCCCAGTGGATAGCTGATGGTCTTGAAGAACGGGACGATCAGGTCGGCCTTCGGCGGCAGGTCCATCGAGAAGCCGGACTGCACCCATGCGAAGAACAGCTGCCACACTTCCCACGGCGTCGCGGCCGACACGGAGAACGCGAGGTACAGCGACGAGGTGATGCCGATCAGCGACATCCAGAAGTATTTTTCGCCCGAGCGCATGCCCTCGGGGTCCTTGTAGACGACCTTGCGGTAATCGTCGACCCAGCCGATGGCGCCGAAGCCCAGCGTGACGACCAGGACTGGCCAGATCAGGCGGTTCGAGAGGTCGCACCACAGCAGCGTCGAGACGCCGATCGCGATCAGCACGAGCACGCCGCCCATGGTCGGGGTGCCGTGCTTGGACAGGTGCGTCTGCGGACCGTACGTGCGCACGGCCTGGCCGACCTTCATCTCGGTGAGCTTGCGGATCACGGCCGGACCGCACAGCATGCCGATGCTGATCGCGGTGATGGTCGCGAAGACGGCGCGGAACGTGATGTAGTTAAAAACGCGCAGCGGACCCAGATAGTCCTGAAAATATTGTGCGAGCCAAAGCAGCATAAGTCTAGTGGGCTTCCTTGCCGGTGTTGGTTGATGCGGTCAGGTGTTGGACCACGCGTTCCATCTTCATGAAGCGCGAGCCCTTCACCAACACAGTTGCGTCAGATTTGCTGCCCAGTTTTTGATCCAGTGCTGCCAATAATTCGTCGAACTGCTCGTGGTGTTGCGCTCCCGATCCGGTCATGTGGCGAGCCAGTTCGCCGGTCGCGAGCACGGTGTCGATGCCGCGGCTTGCGGCATACGCACCGATTTCCTGGTGAAACTCAGGTCCTTGCGTGCCAACCTCGCCCATGTCGCCCAGCACGAGGATGCGCGGCGACGGGTACTGCGCGAGCACGTCGATGGCGGCGCGCACTGAGTCGGGGTTGGCGTTGTACGTATCGTCGATGATCGTGGCGCCGTTCGCGGCCTGCTTGCGCTGCAGGCGGCCGCTCACGGGCGCGAAGGCTTCCAGGCCGCGCACGACGGCATCGACGGGGATGCCCGCCGCGAGCGCGCAGGCGGTGGCGGCCAGCGCGTTGCGGACGTTGTGGACGCCGGCGGCGTTCAACTTGATCGTAAACTCGGCCGCGTCGCCCCCGTGAAAACGGGGGCCCATGCTGACGTCGGGTTGAGGCGCATTTTGCTGGTCCTGCGCGCTCGGCATGGGTTCCCGCTTCCGCGGGAACGACGTAACTTTGAGCTCACTGCCGAAATCTGTCGTCGTGTACGTCGCGCGCACATCGCAATCGTCGGTCAGGCCGAACGTCAGCACTTCGCGCTCGCCCGCCAGCCCGCGCCACAGGTCGGTGTATTCGTCGTCGCCCGGGAACACGGCCACGCCGTCCGCCGGCAGCGCCTGCAGCACGGCGCCGTTCTCGCGCGCGACAGCTTCCACGGTGTGCATGAATTCCTGGTGCTCGCGCTGCGCGTTGTTGACGAGGGCGACGGTCGGCGCGGCGATGGCGGCCAGGCGCGCAATCTCGCCCGGGTGGTTCATGCCCAGTTCCACGACGGCGGCCTGGTGCGCTTCCGTCAGGCGCGTCACGGTCAGCGGCACGCCGATCTCGTTATTCAGGTTGCCCTGCGTGGCCAGGCGTCCCTCCGCGCCGAAGGCGGCCGTGAGGATGGACGCGATCATTTCCTTGACCGTCGTCTTGCCGTTGCTGCCGGTGACGCCGATGACGGGGATGGCGAAGCGGCGGCGCCAGAAGTTGCCGATGCGGCCCAGCGCGACGAGCGTGTCCGGCACGACGATGGCCGGCAGCGGATAGTGGTCGGGGAGCTTTTCGACGACGACGGCGGCGACGGGCTTGTCGACCAGCTGGCCGAGGAAGTCGTGCGCATCGAAGCGGTCGCCGCGCAGGGCGACGAACAGCGACCCCGGCATCACCTGCCGGCTGTCGGTCGACACACCCTGGAAGTACGCGTCGCGCGTGACGCGCGCGCCCTCGATGGACGACATCACTTGCTCGATCGAGCCACGAATCATCAGACAGTCCTCATCATGGTGAGCCGCGCGGTCAGCGCCAGCGCGGCGTGGTCGGCATCGGAAAACGGAATCTTCCGGCCCTTGATTTCCTGGTACGGCTCATGGCCCTTCCCCGCCAGCAGGATCACGTCCGGCCTGGCGGCATGCTTCACGGCCGACAGGATCGCGGCGGCGCGGTCCTCGATGGCCTGGTGCGTCGACGCCGGATGGTGCGGGTCCATGCCGGCCACGATCTGCTCGATGATCGCGCGCGGCTCCTCGCTGCGCGGGTTGTCGCTCGTGACGAGCACGTGCTCGGCCATCTGGGCGATGCGGCCCATCTGCGGACGCTTGCCCGGATCGCGGTCGCCGCCGCAGCCGAACACGCACCACAGCTGGCCGCCCCGCTCCTGCGCGACCTGGCGCAGCGCTTCGAGCGTCTTTTCCAGCGCGTCCGGCGTGTGCGCATAATCGATCACGACCATCGGCGTATCCTGGCCGCCCAGCTGCTGCATGCGGCCCGGCGCCGGCACGAGCGCCTCGACGGCGTCGAGCGCGGCGCGCAAGTCGACGCCTTTCGCCAGCAGCGCGCCCAGCACGGCCAGCACGTTGCTCGCGTTGAAGTGGCCGACCATGTGCGTGCGCGCGACCGCGCTGCCGTACGGCGACTCGATGTGGAATTCGCTGCCGTTCGGGCGGCTGCGCAGGCTCGATGCGCGCAGCACGGCGACGCCGTCCAGCTCCG
This sequence comes from Massilia sp. CT11-137, assembly GCF_047302885.1. Lineage (NCBI taxonomy): Bacteria > Pseudomonadati > Pseudomonadota > Betaproteobacteria > Burkholderiales > Oxalobacteraceae > Massilia > Massilia sp. CT11-137. The sequence continues at coordinate 916,306 of NZ_JBKYMP010000002.1, read as the reverse complement.
GTCGCATTTGCCCCCCCTTGTGCACCGCGCGCAGCGTGTAGCCGAGGACGGCGACATCGGGACGCGCGGAACGCAGGTGCCGCGCGATGCGCACGCCCGCTTCGTCGTCCAGGTTGACGACCGCCGTCTTCAGGCCCGGCCAGTCGAACAACTGGCGTTTCGCCGCTTCGTACGCCGCCATGTCGCCGTGATAGTCGAGGTGGTCGCGCGTGAGGTTCGTGAACACGGCCACGTCGAAGTGCATGCCCGCCGTGCGGTGTTCGACGAGGCCGATCGACGACACTTCGATCGCGAGCGACGTCGCGCCCGCGTCGCGCAGCCTGGCGAGTTCCGACGCGAGCAGCACGGCGTCCGGCGTCGTGTAGCCGGTGACGTCGAATTCCGGTTCGGCGCGGCCGCGCACGAGGCCGACGCCCAGCGTGCCGATGACGGCCGTGGTCTCGTTCAAGTGAGCGAGCGCCTGCGCTGTCCACAGCGCGCACGACGTCTTGCCGTTCGTGCCCGTGACGCCGATGGTGAACATGGCTGCATCGGGCGCGCCGTAGACCGCATGCGCGATCGGGCCGGCGTTCTTTTTCAGGTCCCGCGCAGCGAGATGCGGCACATCCAGCGTTTTGTCGAACGCCTGCGCGTCCGACTCCCAGGCGAAATCGCGGTCGTCGAACACGACGGCGGCGGCGCCGTTCTCGATGGCGGAGCGGATGAAGCGGCGGCCGTCGGCGGCCTCGCCCGGATAGGCGAAGAACACGTCGCCGCCGCGCACGCGGCGCGAGTCGGAAACGAGACGGCCGCCTGGTGCGGCGGCCTTGATCCACTGGACGATGTTCGGCGTCTCGGCCATCAATTACTCTCCTCGAGCGGATGTTCCGGAATGATGATGTCGGTGACCGTGGAGTCGGGCGGCACGTTGGCGGCCCGCAGCGCATTCGCGGCCAGCGCCGCGAACGTCGGCGCCGCGACCGCGCCGCCGGTGTGGAACGGTCCGGACGGATCGTCGATCATCACGGCAATGACGAAGCGCGGGTTCGACATCGGCGCGATGCCGACGAAGTTGCCGACGTAGTGCGTCTGCGAATAGCGGCCGTTGATGACTTTCTGCGCCGTGCCGGTCTTGCCGCCGACGCGGTAGCCGGCGACCTGCGCCTGCGACGCCGTACCCTGCGGGCTCACCACCGATTCCACCATCGTACGGACCTGGGCCGCGGTCTTCGGCGAGATGATCTGCTGGCCGACCGGCTTCTCGGTCACCTTCTGGAACGACAGCGGGATGACGTCGCCGTCGCGCGCGAAGATCAGCCAGGCATGCGCCAGCTGCAGCAGCGACATCGAGATGCCCTGGCCGAACGACATGTTGGCCTTGGCGACGGTCCGCCACGATTTGTAGGGACGCACGCGACCGGCCGCGGCGCCGGGGAAACCGTAGCGCGGCGCCTGGCCGAAGCCGACCTTGGTGAACATCTCCCACATCTCCTGGGCCGACAGCAGCTCGGAGATCTTGGTCGTGCCGATGTTGGACGACTTCTGGATGATCGTGGTGACGTCGATGACGCCGTGCGGGTGCGTGTCGCGGATCGGATGGCCACCGGTCATGTAGCGGCCGTTGCCCGTGTCGAACAGCGTGGTTGGCTTGATCAGGCCCTTGTCCAGCGCCAGCGCGACGGTGAACGGTTTCAAGGTGGAACCCGGCTCGAACGTGTCGGTGATGACGCGGTTGCGCAGCTGCTCGCCGGTCAGGCGCGAGCGGTCGTTCGGGTTATACGTGGGCCAGTTGGCCAGCGCCAGCACCTCGCCCGTGTGCACGTCCAGCACGAGGGCGGCGCCGGCCTTGGCGTGGAACTTCTCCACCGCGTCCTTGATGCTGTTGAAGGCGATGTACTGCAGCTTGGAATCGACGGACAGCGTGAGGTCCTTGCCGTCGTGCGGCTCGCGCGACAGGCCCACGTCCTCGACGATGCGGCCCAGGCGGTCCTTGATCACGCGCCGGCTGCCGGTCTGGCCCACGAGGTTCTTCTGCTGCGCGAGCTCGATGCCTTCCTGGCCCACGTCCTCGACGTTCGTGAAGCCGACGATGTGCGCCATCACCTCGCCCTGCGGGTAGTAACGCTTGTATTCCTTGCGGGTGTCGATGCCGTCGATGCCGAGCTTCTCGATTTTGGCGATGACGTCCATCTCCACCTGGCGCTTCAGGTAGACGAAGGTGCGGTCGGAATCGAGCTTCTTCAAGAGGTCGGCCTCCGGCAGGTCGAGCAGCTGCGCCAGTTCGCGCAGCTTCGGACGCGGCGAATTCAGCACGTCCTCGGGGATCGCCCACACGGCCTTCACGGGCAGCGACGACGCGAGCACGATGCCGTTGCGGTCGAAGATCTTGCCGCGCGTGGCCGGCAGTTCGAGCGTGCGCTCGTAGCGGCTCGCGCCCTGCTTCTGGAGGAACTGGTTGGAGACGCCTTGCAGCCACAGCGCGCGCCCGGCCAGCGCGAGGAACGCGGCGAACAGCACGAACAGGACGACGCGCGAGCGCCAGTCGGGCAGGCGCACGGCCAGCACGGGGCTCTTGGAAAACGCCACGCCCTTGGCGGCGGCGACGCGGGATCCGTTGGTGCCGGCCTTCATTTACCGCCTTCCGTCAGGTATTGGGTACGCGCCGGGGACAGCGGTGCCATGTCCAGCTGCGAGCGCGCGATCTGTTCGATGCGCTCGTTCTTGCCGAGGGTGGATTGGTCGAGCTGGAGCTGCGCCCAGTCGATCTCGAGCTGGCGCTGCTGCTGCAGCAGCTTTTCCTGGTCGATGAACAGGTGGCGCGCCTGGTAGCGCGCGTTCACGACCGACAGCGCGCAGCCGACGAGGAGCACCGTCAGCACGACGTTCAGCTTGCCGCTCATCGGGCTCCCTCCGGCGCGTCCACGCCCAGTCGCTCGGCCACGCGCAGCACCGCCGAACGGGCGCGCGGGTTGGCGCCGACTTCCACGTCGGACGGTTTCGTCTTGCTGATCAACTTCATCAAGGGCTTGGGCAAGTCGACGGCGCGGATCGGCAACCGGCGATCCGGTTGCTCGACCCTGGCCTTCGACGCCAGGAACTGCTTGACCATGCGGTCTTCCAGCGAGTGGAAGCTGATCACCGACAGGCGAGCGCCGGGCTTCAGCAGTTCGAAGGCGGCGTTCAGACCTGCTTCAAGGTCCTCAAGCTCTTGATTGATGAAAATCCGGATAGCCTGAAAGGTGCGGGTTGCCGGATCCTTGCCTTTCTCCCGGGTTTTGACCGCGTTTGCCACGATTGCGGCAAGCTGTCGTGTGGTTGAAATTGGTTCGACTGCCCGGCCAGCAACAATCGCCTTTGCAATCTGAAAAGCAAACCGTTCTTCTCCATAATCCCGAATCACCTTTTCCAGTTGTCTCTCCGGCACTTCGGCCAGCCAGGCGGCGGCGGAAATGCCCCGTGTCGTATCCATCCGCATGTCCAGGGGACCATCGTTGCGGAAGCTGAACCCGCGGCTCGCATCGTCGACCTGGGGCGAGGAGATGCCCAGGTCCAGCAGGATGCCGTCGACCTGGTGCACGCCCCGTGCCGCCAGCGCTTCGCGCATCGTCGCGAAGCTGTCGTGCACGATCGAGAAGCGCGGATCGTTCATCTGCTCGGCCGTCGCGATCGCCTGGGGATCCTTGTCGAAACCGATCAGGCGCCCCTCGGGCGCCAGTTTCGACAGGATCAGCCGGCTATGACCGCCGCGGCCGAACGTGCCATCTATATAAGTACCCGCAGCGCGCTCGCCTTCGAGGGCGAGTGCATCGACTGCTTCATCCAGCAGCACCGTACGATGCTGCAAACCGGGCACCGGCTGAGTCACATTCATGCGGCGCCTTAGAAGGAGAAATTGGAAAGGACATCGGGCATGCCACCCGCGACGGCTTGGGCCTCGTTTTCCGCCAGCTTGGCGGCGTCCCAGATCTCGAAATGGGTCCCCATCCCGAGCATCATCACTTCCTTCTCCAATCCAACTGCATTGCGCAGTTCGGGCGAAATGAGCACCCGACCCGCGCCGTCCATCTCGACATCGCAGGCGTTCCCCAGGAAAATGCGTTGCCACGCCCGCGCCGACATCGGCCAGGCGGCGATCTGTTCGCGATGCTCTTCCCACACCGGGCGCGGGAAGAACAACAGGCAACCATGTGGGTGTTTCGTGAGCGTCATACGGCCTTCACATTGCTGCATCAAGGCGTCGCGATGCTTGGCCGGTATTGACATCCGTCCTTTGGCATCGAGATTGATCGCTGACGCGCCCTGAAACACGTTGTACCTAGTTTTGGAGAGTTATCAGTCTGATTATTTTTAGGCGCCGGGAGATACACCGATCTCCCACAAAACTGCACTTTTTGCCACCGTTTCCCACTTTAGAGGAAGCGTTGTCTGTGGTCAAGCGAATTCACGTTTAGAAAACGGCGAAATTGCCAATGAAACCAATGACTTAGCGAACTTACTTGACGGAACCTCAAGTAAAAATGTTGAGCAAAATTAGGCACTTAGGTAAAACAATGCATGTGCGACCTCATCTGCACACATGTGTTTCACCCTTAATAAAGGACAAGACTTGACTGTCGGTAGGTTGCCATATGGCAACACAGACAGCACGGCAGAAAGCGCGATTCGATCACGTGCGCGTTAGAATGAAAGCGAGGCGATCACCCGGCCGTTTCCGGCTCGCTTGGCGGTTTTTTTCGGGGAGCCCAGTAGTATAAGTGAGTCCGTACTATCGCGCAGGAGTTTTGCCATGAGCCTTACCTTGGCCCGCAGCCGTGCCGTCTACGATCTCAATGAAGTACAGGGCGCGCTCGACCGTAGCCGCGGACGTTCGCCCGAGCTCGAAGCGTTCTACGAACGCATGCTCGAGACCGGCGCCGAACGTTTCGTCACCACCCCCTCTTCCATCGACGCCCTCGACCCGCTGTTCGAGGAATGTCCGAATTTTGACGAAGTGCTGGACGACCTCGCGCGCTATTTGCGCCTGGCCCATGCCGGCGATAAGGGTTTTAACGTCATGCCGATCCTGCTGCTGGGCGGCCCGGGCGTGGGCAAGACCCATTTCGCCAAGCGCCTGGCGAAGGTCATGCACACGGACTGCGAGCTGATCAGCATGAATGCGCTGTCGGCCGGCTTCGTCATCACGGGCAGCTCGGCCAGCTGGCGCGGGGCCAAGTGCGGCAAGGTGGCCGAACGCCTCGTGCGCGGGCAGTTCGCGAATCCGGTGATCGTGCTGGACGAGGTGGAAAAGGCGACGGGCTCTTCGCAATCCGACCCGCTCGCGGCGCTGTATCAGTTACTGGAGCCGGAAACGGCCAGCGCGTTCCGCGACGAATTCATCGACGTCGACATCGACGCTTCGCAGATCTTCTGGGTGCTGACCGCGAACTCCACCGAAGGCATTCCGCACCCGCTGCTGAACCGGATGGCCGTCTACGAAGTCCCGGCACCGACGCCGGAACAGGCCGCCGGCATCGCCCAGCGCATGTATGCCGGGCTGCTGCGCGAGCTGAATTTGGCGGCGTTCGATCCGCTCCTGGGCGACGGCGTGCTGGACAAGCTCGCGGGCGTGTCGCCGCGCGACCTGCGCAAGACGTTACTGGATGGGCTTGGCTATGCGGTCGCGGACGGGCGCGCGCACGTGAAGGTGGACGACATCCGCCTCAAGCCCACGCCGGGCAAGGGGCGGATCGGGTTTTAATCAAAGATCAGAACTCTTCCCACTCGTCGCCCGCGCCGGCGCCGGCCAGATGCCTGGCACGCGGCCGCTCTGCCGACGCCTTGGCCGGCGCGGCCGGCTTCTTCCGCACCGGCGGCGCGATGGCCGGCGCCGCCTGTTTCGGCTGCACGGCGGGCACAGTCGCGGCCCGGTCATGCGCACCGCCCAGCCGGAACACGGCGACGGTCTGCGACAGCTTGGATGCCTGCTCGCGCAGCTGCTCGGACGCGGCGGCCGCTTCCTCGACGAGCGCGGCATTCTGCTGCGTGGCCTGGTCCATCTGGGAAATCGCGAGCTGTACCTGCCCGATGCCGTCGGTCTGTTCCTGGCTCGCGGCGCTGATCTCGCCCATGATGTCCGCCACGCGGCGGATGCTCTCGACCACGTCGCGCATCGTCGTCCCGGCCTGGTCGACGAGCCTGCTGCCGTCGTCCGCCTTCTGGACGGAGTTGTCGATCAGCGCCTTGATTTCCTTCGCGGCCGCCGCGCTGCGCTGCGCCAGGCTGCGCACTTCCGACGCCACCACCGCAAAACCCCGTCCCTGCTCGCCGGCGCGCGCCGCTTCGACGGCCGCGTTCAGCGCGAGGATATTGGTCTGGAAGGCGATGCCGTCGATGACCGCGATGATGTCGACGATCTTGCGCGCCGATTCGTTGATCGCGCCCATGGTGTCGACCACTTCCGCCATCACCGCGCCGCCCTTCTCCGCCACTTCCGATGCGGATACGGCGAACTGGTTCGCCTGGCGCGCATTGTCCGCATTCTGTTTCACCGTCGACGTCAGTTCTTCCATCGACGACGCCGTTTCTTCCAGCGACGACGCCTGCTCCTCGGTGCGCGACGACAGGTCGGCGTTGCCGGACGCGATCTGCTGCGACGCGGACGCGATGGTCTCCGTGCCGCTACGCACTTCTCCGACGATATTGACCAGCGCTTCGTTCATGTCGCGCAGGGCTTGCAGCAACTGGCCGGTTTCGTCCGCCGAGTGCACCTCGATCCGCGTGCTGAGGTCGCCGGTGGCCACGGTGCGCGCCACGTCGACGGCTTGCCGCAGCGGCCGCGTGATCGAACGCGTGATCCAGACGGCCACGACCGTGCCGAGCACGAGCGCGACGGCCGCCAATCCCATCAGCCAGGCGATCGTCGACTGGTAGGTCTCCTCGGCGCGGTGGCCGCTGTCGAGCACGCGCCTATCCTGAAACTTGATCAATTCCCGCACGGCGTCGAAATAGCCGCGCTGGTCCTTGCGCACCTGGGTCAGCAGGAAGGCCGCGGCTTCCGGTTTTTTACCGGCATCCATCATGTCGAGAAAGGCCTGCTGCGACGTGCGGTACACCTCCCGCGCATCCTGCACGGCTTTCAGCTTGACCTTGCCTTCGTCGGATTTGATCAGTGCCGCCAGCTTGTCGAGATTGACGGTGTTTTCCTGCCTGTTCTGGAGCACGGTCTGCCGTTCCCGCGCCACTTCCTCCGGTTTGTCCCACAACAGCATATTGCGCATGGCGCGGGCATTGCGGTTCACGACGTCGAGGCTTTCGTAGGCGAGGACCGTCTTCGGATAATCCTCGTCGACGATCTTCGACGTACCTTCGTTCAACAAGTGCAGGCTGGCAATGCCGAACCAGATGCATGCCCCCAGCAACACGAGCAGCAGTCCGAATGCGCCGCCCAGCCGATTACCAATTTTCCAGTGTTTGATATTCATGCCGCCTTCCATTCGTCAGGACCAGCCAGCAGCATACATGATTGCAATAAAGCATTGTTTGATACCTGTCGATGTTGCCAGTACGAAAATCTCAGGCGGTGTTTCTCAGAACCGTTTCCCCCGTTTTCGGATTCGTCAGCGTGACGTTCTCGAGCGCCTTGATGCGCCAGGCGCCGGCCTGCCGCGTCAGCACGGCAAGAATCAGGGTATCGACGGCGTGCGCACCGGCCGGATGCGCCGGACCGGCCGCGAGGCGGCTCCAGAAGTGCACGACCGCCGCGTCGGCGCCGATCGGGATCACGTCGATCAATTCGTTGTCGAGCGTGGAATCGCTGTAGACGGTGGCGTGGATCGGGACATGCATGTCGACGATCGCGTCGATGCCGCGTACGTAGCGGCCGAACCGGTTCACGAAGGTCGCATCGTCGTGGAACAACGTCCGCAAGGCTGTCATGTCATGGCTGTTCCAGATGGCCTGGAATGCGTGGGGTGCATCGTCGGGTCGTGCCAGGAGTGTCATTTGGATCCTCATCGATATCTATTTATGCACTTCAATGTCCAGCGTGATCTCACGGCCGGCCGGCAGGCGCGGCTGCACACGCCATACCACGATCGCGATCATGGCGGCGACGCCCAGCGCAGCCGTGACGTGGACGGCTGCCAGCGCGTGCGCCATGTCCGGTCCGCCTTGCGACAGCGGCACGAGCAGCGCGATGCCCACCGCACTGCCCAGCTGCTGGCAGGTCGACGCCGCACCGGAAGCGACGCCTTGCCGATGGGCCGGCACGCCCGTCGTCGCCGTCGCGAACATGACCGTGAACGTCATGCCCATGCCGGCACTGTACAACAGCAGGCCAGGCAGCAATCCGGTATAACCGCTCGCGCCTGCCATCGCCCAGGCCGTCAGCAGCATGCCGACGCCCCCGGACACCAGGCCGATCAGCAGACCGTGCCGTAGGCCCAGGCGGCCCGCAACGTGTCCACCCAGCGACGACATCACGATGATGACGCAGTACAGGGGTACATAGGCCAGTCCGGCCTGCCATACCGGGAAGCGCAACACGGCTTGAAAATACTGGGCCAGGAAATACAACAGCGAGCCGAACGTGGCGCTGAACATGAGGATCACGGCAAGGCCCGGCGCCAGGCCAGGTGCCGCGAACAGGGACGGCGGCAGCAGCGGGTCGCGGGCGCGCCGTTCGATGGCGACGAATCCCGCGAGCAGCAGCACGGCCGCCAGCCCCGCCGCGAGGATGGGCGCCGCGTCCCAGCCATGCTCCGTGCGGATCGATGGCAGGGCCACGAAGACGATCGTGTAGTCGAGCGAGATGATGAGGTGGGAAAATGCCAGCAAGGCGAGCGCGGCGAGGTGGCGCCCGCGCGGCGCGGACGTCGATGATGTCGTGTCGGTCATGGGTTCCTCCTGTTGACACGGGCATTATCGAAGCGGCGCCGGCGCCTCCGCCATCATCGATTTTGCATGCCCCGGCCACGCGCGTGCAGGGCGGACGCGTCAGGACGGCGTGCGCTCCAGCCGGGCCGGCAATTCCGCCGCCAGGAAATCGACGAGCGCGCGCAAGCGGACGTTCTCGCGCATGTCGGCGTGGAAGCCGAGGCGCAGGTCGAGTGCCGGATCGGACGCCGGAACAACGAGGCGGTGCAACTGCGCGAACGATTCGCCCAGCGGACGGGGCACGTGTCCGATCGCCTCCCCGGCCAGCGTCGCGGCCACGACCGTATGCATGTCGCCGGCCCGCAGTATGACGTGCGCATCGGGCAGCACCGCGCGGATCCATGCGTCGTGCAGGAAGACGTCCTCCCGCGGTTCGATCAACACGAGGCGGTGGCCGCGCCCCTGCTGCGCCGGGTCCGGCAGACCGTGGCGTTCGATGTAGCCGGGAGCGGCGAACAGGCTGTAGGGAACGGTGGCGAGGCGACGCTGGATGAGGTTGTCCTGTTCGATCCGGCGGAACGACACGCTCAAGTCCGCCTCACGGGCCGCCAGATTGAAATTGCGCTTTTCGTTGATGAGCCGCAGCGTCAACCCGGGGTGCTGCGCGCCGAAGCGTGCCAGCAGGGGCGCCACGAAGGCGGCGCCGAGCCAGTCGATGCTGGTAATCGTCAGCGCGCCTTCAAGGCCGTCCCCGGTCGCCGCCAGCTTACGCAGTACACCTTGTGCTTCGGCATCCATGCGCTCCAGGCCGGCGAGCAGTCCGGCACAGGCGGCGGTCGGCACCATGCCGTACATGTCGCGGTCGAACAGCTGGATGGCGAGACGCCCTTCGATGGCGGCCACGCGGCGGCTCACGGTCGGCTGGGTCAGGCCGAGGACGCGCGCGGCACCGTTGAGCGAACCATGCCGCGCAACCGCGAGCAGGACGCGCAGGTCATCCCAGTCGGGTCCGATCGTCATGTGTGCCATCCTCACAAAATCGACGCCAGCAGCAAGCCTCCGCAGACCGCCACGTTGCTGAAAAAACCGTTCGCGGCGCCAACGCGCTCCCGGCCCGACAGGCGCCAGAAGTCGAGCAGGGTTACGCTGGCGCAGGTCGTAAATGCGAGCAATGCAATCGCGCTGGCGTGGCGCGACGGCTGCCAGAGCAACCCCAGGCCGGCCACGATCTGCACGGCCGACCCGGCGGCAAGCATCGCCCGGGGCGCGGACCAGCCGCGGACGGCCAGCATACTGCACATTTCACGGAAACGGAGAAAGTGAGCGCAGCCCGCGCGTACGAAATTCAGGGCGATACACGCGAGCGCAACCATCGATACTGCGGACATGAGCATTCTCGAGAATGAGGAAAACCCGATTCTCGGGTCCGCCGCGCCCTGATGCCATCATCGATTTTGCATGCCCGGTCTGCGTGTGCGCCATCACACTGTCGCCATGTCCTCGACCCGCAAATAATTGACGAGTTCATCGCGCTCGAACGATCCATCCCACTGTTTTTCGCCTAGCAGTTGCGGCAATGCGCTGTGGGTCAGCAGCGCGTGGAATCTATCCTTGATGAGTTGCGGCCGGATATCCCGCACGCGCACCCGCGACACCTTGCGCGATAAATCCATGACGATCCCGAACAGGATCCAGTCGAGCTGTAACAGCAGCATGCTGGCCGACTGGATCGCCCGCGGCGCAATACTCGTTTCGTACAGCCGGGCCACCGACGATTGCCGCGCCTCGGCATCGGCGCCGGGATCTCCCGTCAATTCCTCCGGCCACCAGGCCAGTACCTGGTTCAGCAGGCACGCGAAATCGGCATGGTCGGGAAGGATGATTTGCCCATCAAACATAAAAGAAAGGTAAGAAATATTACCGGGCAGTATATCGATCAAAGTGAACGAAAAGCTCTCACAATTTCACCATTAAAAGGAATCGCACTGTTCAGATTGCATACGGGTCTGCGAACGTTGCTCATGGCATTCATAGATAACGGTTTATAGTCCATAAAACGCTATCTATGAAACCATTTCTTAGAAAAAGTCTTTATAGATAACCGCTTACTTGCTGTAAGACGCGTTCTTTGATAGCCTCGAAACATGCCAAAAAAACTTTCAAATGCCGACATGTGGCCGACGCTCGTGCAGGAGCGCCTGGTCGAATGGGGCCGCTGCGTCAATGTGCAGCGTATGCAGCAGCGCATCATGGCGGCCGACCTGTGCCGCCGGCTGGGCATTTCGGAAGCCACGCTGCGGCGCATGGAACGGGGTGATCCCGGCGTCGGTGCCGGGGCCTACCTGAATGCGCTGCTGACCCTGGGCATGGCGGATGAAGCCACGCCAGCCTTGAAACCCGAACTCTGGCGCAAGGCCCCGGGCAAGCGGGTCCGGCCGACGCGACAGGAGCAAGGCGCCACATCCGATGCCGATTATTTCTAAGCCGTTGTACGTGTACCTGCAGCGCCCGGACGACGGCGCATGGGTCACCGTGGGCCGCTACGTGGCCAGCGCGCCCGGCGAAGGCACGTTCATGTATGCGCCGTCGTATGTCGACAGCGGACTTGCGTGGGCGATCGATCCCGTGAACCTGCCGTTCGTACCCGGCACCCAGTACAGGACCCGGCGTTACCGGGGATTGCACGACGTCTTGCGCGACGCGTGTCCGGATGCCTGGGGCCAGGCCTTGCTGCGGCGCGAATACAACCTGCCCGCCGACGCCCCGCCGTTGCAATACCTGATCAAGACCGGCAATATCGATCGCTGGGGCGCGCTCGCCGTCGGGTCGACACCCCGGTTTTCCGGCGCGGCGCTGAACAGTCCTCCCTTGCCCCTGCTCGACCAGCTGGTCGAGGAACTGGCCGCGCTGGCGGAACACCGGCCACCGGTCCGGCCCGCCATCCGGCGGCGGCTGGTGCAGACGGCCAGCGTCGGCGGCGCGCGTCCGAAGACGACCGTACGCGATGACGCCGGCGCCTTCTGGCTGGTCAAGCCGCGGATGCCGATGGACCCGGCCGACATCCCCCGCCTCGAACACTTCGCCCTCGAATGGGGCGCGGCGAGCGGGCTGGATGTGGTGGAAACCGTCCTGCATCCAGGGCCGGGAGGCCGCAGCGTCCTGCGCGTGCGCCGCTTCGATCGCGACGGCGGCCGGCGCTTCATGTGCGTCAGCGCGGCGTCCCTGCTGCAGGCGGAATATCCGGACAATCCGGCCCACACCGACCGCTGGAGTTACCCGCGCCTGGCCGAAGAACTGCGCCGGGTCGGCGCACCGCCGGAGGATGGTATCGAACTGTTCGGCCGCATGGTCTTCAACGCCGTCTGCGGCAACGACGACGACCATGTGCGCAACCACGCGATCGTCCATGGGCAAGGCCGCAAGGGCTGGCGCCTCGCGCCGGCGTTCGACGTCGTGCCGAATCCGGCAGAAACGCCGCGCCGCCTGGTCATGCAACTGTCCAGGGGGCGCTTCGACATCGCGCGGGACGCCGTCCTCGGCGACGCCGTCCGCTTCGGTTTCACGGGGCGCGACGCCTGCGCGGCGTATCTCGACGCGCTGCTGGCGCGCATCGAGGCGGCGTTTCCGCTGTCCGCCGCGCGGCTCACGGACGACTGGCGCACGACGCTGCACGCGCGGATGACGGCGAACCTCGCGATCCTGCGCGGCACGTAGCCCTACTCGTCCACCTTCGCATCCTCGCTCTTCGCCGCTTCCATCGCCTCCGGCTCGAGCACTTCCGCCGATTTGTTCATGCGGATGAACACGCCCCAGCCGGCCATCAACAGCCCCGCCGCGACGAGCACCGACGCCGCGTGCGGCAGCAGTTCCGGTTCCTCGTGCAAGGCCTTGAACGTGCCGACCAGCCCCTCGATCGACAGCGCGACCACGACGACGACCATGAAGCGCGACAGGTAGCGGCGCACGCGCGTGGGCGCGCTGATGTGGGCGTCGCGCACGACTTCTTCCTCGGTGATGGTCTGCGCGATCTGCAGCGAGACGACGGCGATGGCCAGCAGGCCGATCGCCTCGATGGCCATTTCGGCGCTCTCCTCGGCCCCGGCACCGACCGCCTGCCAGCCGGTCTGCACGGCCAATACCGTGATCAGCACGGACACGAGCACGAACAGGAAGCCGAGCACCGCGTGCGCGGTCGAAAAGAAAACCTTCAGGAATTTCAAAGACGCCTCCGGTCGCAACGCATCGATGACAAGGTTGCATCGATTGTGCCCGAACCGCGCCGGCGCGGCCGCACGCGAGCGTCAGTGGTGTTCCGGCACCGCCCACGCGCGCGCATGCGCGACCGCGCGCGACCAGCGCGCCATCATGTCGTCGCGCCGCGCGGCCGGCAGTTGCGGCTCGAACCGGCGCTCGCTCTTCCACTGCGCCGCGATCTCGTCGCGCGACGACCAGAAGCCGACGGCGAGACCGGCAAGGCAGGCGGCGCCGAGGGCCGTCGTCTCCGTCACCTGCGGCCGCACGACGGGCACGCCCAGCAGGTCGGCCTGGAACTGCATCAGGAGGTCGTTGCGCGCGGCGCCGCCGTCGGCGCGCACTTCGTGCACGACGCAGGCGGCGTCCTTCTGCATGGCGGCCAGCAGTTCCGCGCTCTGGTAGGCGATGGCTTCGACGGCGGCGCGCGCGATGTGCGCGGCCGTCGTCCCGCGCGTCATGCCGACGATGGTGCCGCGCGCATACGGGTCCCAGTGCGGCGCACCGAGGCCGACGAAGGCCGGCACGAGCATCACGCCGCCGCTGTCCGGCACCGACAGGGCGAGCGCCTCGACGTCGGCCGACTGCTTGATGATGCCGAGGCCGTCGCGCAGCCATTGCACGGTGGCGCCGCCCATGAACACGCTGCCTTCGAGCAGGTAGTCGGTGTGGTTGCCCACGGTCCAGCCAACGGTGGCGAGCAGGCGGTTGTGCGACTGCGGCGGCGTGTCGCCCGCGTGCATCAGCATGAAGCAGCCGGTGCCATACGTGTTCTTGACCATGCCGCGCCGGTGGCAGGCCTGGCCGAACGTGGCCGCCTGCTGGTCGCCCGCGATGCCCGCGATGGGGATGGCGCGGCCGAACCAGGCCGGGTCGGCGTCGGCCACGATACCAGAACTGGGCACGACTTCCGGCAGCATCGACGCCGGCACGCCGAACAGGGACAGCAGTTCCGGGTCCCAGCGCAGGCTGTTGATATTGAAGAGCATCGTGCGCGCCGCGTTGCTCGTGTCCGTGACGTGGCGTCCCGTCAATTTATAGGTGAGCCAGCTGTCGACGGTGCCGAACGCGAGCTCGCCCCGCTCCGCGCGCGTGCGCGCGCCCGGCACGTGCGTGAGCAGCCATTGCAGCTTGGTCGCGGAAAAATAGGCATCCAGTTCGAGACCCGTCTTGCGCTGGATGAGGGGGGCCTTGCCCGCGGCGCGCAGGTCGTCGCAGAGTTCGGCCGTGCGCCGGTCCTGCCAGACGATGGCGTGGCACAGCGGTTCGCCCGTGCGGCGGTCCCACACGACGGTCGTCTCCCGCTGGTTCGTGATGCCGATGGCGGCGACGTCGCCCGCATCGATGCCGGCCTCCGCAAGCACCTGGCGCGCGCATGCGAGCTGGCTGTTCCAGATGTCGAGCGGGTCGTGTTCGACCCAGCCGGGCTGCGGGAAATGCTGGGGATATTCCTGCTGGGCGATGCGCACGACCTGGCCCTCGCGGTCGAACAGGATGGCGCGCGAACTGGTGGTGCCCTGGTCGAGGGCGAGGATGTAACGCATCGTCGTCGAGCTCCCCGGACCGTGAATCATGTGTAAAGCAGGCCGATAGGCCGGATTCTGTGTAACGTCCTTGCGGACGCTATGACAGCCATTCCTCTAGGCGCCGAATTACTCCGGCGCTCAAGCTTCCTACCCGCACGCTCCGCGAGCAACATCAACGCGTGCCTATTTGGAATTGCTCCGAGTGGAGGTTACCGCGTTTCACCGTAACTTAATACGCTCGTCTCTGTGGCCCTATTCCTCGCCTTATACCCGGCTTGCGCCGGGCTTTCGGCGGACGGCCGTTAACCGTCACCCCGCTCTGTGGAGTCCGGACCTTCCTCCCGCCCACGACCTTGCGGCGTGGACCAGCGGCTGTCTGGCCTGCTTCACGGGCTGCATTGTACAGGATTACGTAGCTGCCATTTGTGAAAGGTGGTGTCGCTATTTGAAAAGCCAGCCCAGGGCGAGTTGCATAGAATGCCCGGATTCCATCGTGATAAGGATGACCTCACCATGACGCACCCCTCCCGCAGCGGCGGCCAGATCCTGGTCGATGCGCTCCAGGTCCACGGCGTGGACACCGCCTTCGGCGTGCCCGGCGAAAGCTACCTCGACGTGCTCGACGCGCTGCACGACTCGAACATCCGCTTCGTCATCAATCGCCAGGAAGGCGGCGCGGCGTTCATGGCCGAGGCCTACGGCAAGCTGACGGGCAAGCCCGGCATCTGCTTCGTCACGCGCGGCCCCGGCGCAACGAACGCCTCCATCGGCGTGCACACCGCGTACCAGGATTCCACGCCGATGATCCTGTTCATCGGCCAGGTCGGCACCGACTTCATGGACCGCGAAGCGTTCCAGGAAATCGACTACCGCCGCATGTACGGCCAGATGGCGAAATGGGCCGCGCAGATCGACCGCGCGGAACGCATCCCCGAATACATGGCGCGCGCGTTCCAGGTGGCGACGAGCGGCCGTCCCGGCCCGGTCGTCCTCGCGCTGCCGGAAGACATGCTCGTGGCCCGCGCGCAAGTCGCGGATACGCGCCGCTACCAGCCGACGCAGGGCGCGCCGTCTGCCGCGCAGATCTCACAACTGCGCACGCTGCTGGCGGGTGCGAAAAAACCGCTGCTGCTGCTGGGCGGGGGCACGTGGACGGATGCGGCGTGCGCCGACGTGCAGAAATTCGCCGAGGCGAACGCCCTGCCCGTCGCGTGCGCGTTCCGCTTCCAGGACCTGCTGGACAACGAGCACCCGCACTACGCGGGCGACGTCGGCATCGGCATCAATCCGAAGCTGGCCGCACGTGTAAAAGAGGCCGACGTGCTGATCGCGTTCGGCCCGCGCCTGGGCGAGATGACGACGAGCGGCTACTCGCTGCTGGCATCGCCCGTGCCGCGCCAGCGCCTCGTGCACATCCATCCCGATCCGGAAGAACTGGGCAGCGTCTACCAGGCCGAATTGATGATCGCGAGCGGCGCGCCGCAGGCGGCATCGATGCTGGCGGCGATGGAGCCGGTCGATGCATCGGCATGGCGCCACACGGTCGAGGAAGCGAAGGCCGAGCTGCGCGCGTGGCAGGAGCAGCCGCCGATCTTCAAGGACGGCACCGCGCCGCTGGACCTGTGGCAGATGGTGCAGGACCTGCAAGCCGCCCTCCCGCGCGACACGATCATCACGAACGGCGCCGGCAACTACGCGACGTGGGCGCACCGCTTCTGGCGCTACGGCGCGATGCGCACGCAGCTCGCCCCGACGAGCGGCGCGATGGGATATGCCGTTCCCGCCGGCGTGGCGGCCAAGATCGTGCGGCCGGAGCGCACCGTCGTCACCTTCGCGGGCGACGGCGAATTCATGATGACGGGCCAGGAACTGGCGACCGCGGTGCAGTACGGCGCCGGCGTCATCTTCCTGGTCTTCAACAACGGCATGTTCGGCACGATCCGCATGCACCAGGAACGCGAATACCCGGGCCGCGTGTCGGGCACGCAGCTGCACAATCCGGATTTCGCCGCGCTGGCGCAAGCGTACGGCGGCCACGGCGAGGCGGTCGAGACGACGGCCGGTTTCGGCCCGGCGCTCGAACGCGCCATCGCGTTCACGCGCACGCACAGGCTGCCGGCGCTGATCGAGCTGCGCTACGACGGCAACCTGATCACGCCGGGCGCCACCCTGGACACCATCCGCCGCAACGCGCAGGCGGCCAAGGCAGGCTGACGTTTCAGGCAGCGACGAGGCCGCGCAGGGCCGGGACGACGTCATGCAGGCGCGCCACTTCGAAGGTGGGCAGCGCATGCGTGTCGTTGGCGAGGCCGCCGGGATTGAACCAGCAGCTTTCGATGCCGAAGCGGTTGGCGCCGAGGATGTCGGCATCGAGGCGGTCGCCGACGATGATCGTTTCCGCATGCGTGAACGCGCGCGCCATCCTGACGGTGTAGTCGAAGAAGCGGCTGTCCGGCTTCGCATGGCCGCACGCCTCCGACGTCGCCACGAACGACACATGGTCGCGCAGCCCGGCACTGGCGATGCGGCGGTGCTGGATCTGCTCGACACCGTTCGTGATGATGCCCACCTCGCCGATGGCGGCCAGGGTCGCGCAGAGTTCCTTCGCGCCGTCGATGAGGACGACCGTGTCCGACAGCGATTCGAGGTACAGGCGGCTGGCCGCTTCCGGATCGAGGTCGAGACCGCTCGCGGCGAAGGTCTGGCGGAAGCGTTCCACCTTCAGGAAATCCTTGGAGACAGTGCCCGTCTCGAAGCTTCGCCACAGTGCCGTATTGATGGCCTGGTAGCGGGCAAACAGCCCGTCGGGAAGCGCGGCCAGGCCCTGTGCACGCATCGTGCGGTCGAACGACAATTGTTCGGAAGCTTTGAAGTCGAGCAGGGTGTCGTCGAGGTCGAAAAGAAAAAGTCTGTGTTTCATGGCGCTGCAACCGCAAGGTGTCCTTCGGAAATAACAGGATACCAGCAGCGCAGATTACATGCCGAGGTTACCGTCGAGTCCCAGTTCGGCCGGCCACGGCACCGGCGCGTCGAAGGCGCTGGCGGGACTGGATGGATGGGTCAGGAACAGGGCGACAAGGGCAATGAAGAGCCAGACGATGACGTTGCGCAGCGATGGCGCCGAACTGCCCACCACGTGATCGCCGGCGATGAGCCTCTTGATAAACCTGGATACGTTCACGATCGTCCCTCGGTGACGCGTCTTCTTATCGATGGTCACAATTTACACCCGTTACGTACTAAATTCCAGCACGGTGAGCGGAGTGGTATTGTTGAGCTGTATTCTAGCCACAATATGGTCGAGCAGGCGCACCTCAGAAGTGTGTTCCCGCTCTGGTAGAATACGCGCGACCCTATCCGGCATTCCGCCGCCCTCCCGAATACACAATGTTTAGTTTCTTCAAAAAGAAAAAACCTGAAGCCGAGACGCCGGCTGCGGTCGAACCCGCGGCGCCCGTGGCCCCGGAGGCTGAAGCGCCGGGCGTCGCCGCGCCAGCCGAGCAGCCGGGTTTCCTGCGCCGCCTGTTCGGCGGTGGCGATGACGCACCCGCCGCGCCCGAGGAAGTTGTTGCGGGCGCTTCGACGGCCTACGAAGGCCAGCTGTTCCCCGAAACCGCCGAACGTCCCGTCAGCGAAGCGGAAGCCAGGCGTTCCTGGATGTCGCGCCTGAAGGCCGGCCTGGCCAAGACGTCGAGCAACCTGTCGCTGCTGTTCGTCGGCGCGCGCATCGACGAAGACCTGTACGAGGAACTCGAATCCGCCCTGCTGATGTCCGACGCCGGCATGGACGCCACGCAATTCCTGCTGGACAACCTGCGCCGTAAGGTGAAGGAAGACAAGCTGCTCGACGCGGCCGCCGTCAAGGTGGCGCTGAAGGGCCTGCTGGTCGACCTGCTGCGTCCGCTGGAAAAGCCGCTCGAGCTGGGCCGCCATGAGCCGCTCGTGATGATGATCGCGGGCGTCAATGGCGCCGGCAAGACGACGACCATCGGCAAGCTGGCCAAGCACATGCAGCGCCATGAACAATCCGTGCTGCTGGCCGCCGGCGACACGTTCCGCGCCGCCGCGCGCGAGCAGCTGATGGTGTGGGGCCAGAGAAATAACGTCACCGTGATCTCGCAGCAGTCGGGCGACCCGGCCGCCGTCGCGTTCGACGCCGTCCAGTCGGGCAAGGCGCGCGGCGTCGACGTCGTCATGGTCGACACCGCCGGCCGCCTGCCCACGCAGCTGCACCTGATGGAAGAGCTCAAGAAGATCAGGCGCGTGATCGGCAAGGGCATGGAAGACGCGCCGCACGAAATCCTGCTCGTCATCGACGGCAACACGGGCCAGAATGCGCTGGCGCAAGTCAAGGCGTTCGACGACGCGCTGCAGCTGACCGGTCTCGTGATCACGAAGCTGGACGGCACGGCCAAGGGCGGCATCCTGGCCGCCATCGCACGCACCCGTCCGGTGCCGGTGTACTTCATCGGCGTGGGCGAAAAGCTGGAGGACCTGCAACCCTTCAGCGCCGACGAATTCGCCGAGGCGCTGCTGGGATAATACGCACGATGATCGAATTCCAGTCCGTCTCCAAGAAGTACTCGGATTCCGCCGACACGCTCGCGCTGTCCGACGTATCCCTGAACATCGCCAAGGGCGAGCTGGTGTACCTGGCCGGCCCGTCCGGCGCCGGCAAGTCCACGTTGATGAAAATGGTGGCCGCCATCGAGCGCCCGACGTCCGGCCGCGTGATCGTGAACGGGCAGGACGTCGGCCGCATCCGCAAGGCCGGCGTCCCCTTCCTGCGTCGCAACCTCGGCCTGATCTTCCAGAACCAGCGCCTGCTGAACGACCGTCACCTGCTGGCCAACGTGATGCTGCCGCTGATCGTCACCGGCGCGCACAGGGCGCAAGCCGAACAGCGTGCCCGCGCGGCGCTGGACAAGGTCGGCCTGCTCGACCGCGCCTTCGCCCTGCCGATGGAACTGTCCGGCGGCGAACAGCAGCGCGTGGCGATCGCCCGCGCCATCGTCAACCGCCCGCAGATCATCCTGGCCGACGAACCGACCGCGAACCTCGACCGCGCCGCGGCCGACAAGGTCATCGACGCGCTGCACGCATTCCACGCCGTGGGCGTCACGTGCGTCATCTCGACCCACGACGACCAGATTCTGGACAGCGCCGCGCGCGTGATCCGCCTCGAACACGGCCATGTGACGGGAGGTGGCGCATGAACATCTGGTTCCGCCAGCACCGCTTCGCCCTCGGCGCCGCGCTGTCCCACGTGCGCAAGGCGCCGGGCAGCTTTTTGTTCAACGTGCTCGTCGTCGCCGTCGCGCTGGCCCTGCCCTTCGCTGGCGTCACCCTGCTCGACAATGTGCGCCCGTTATCGCAAGAACTGTCTGTCGATCCGGAAATCAGCCTGTTCCTCAAGGCCGACACCCCGCGCGACCAGGCCCAGGCCCTCGCGCCGCAGCTGCAGCAGATCCTGCACGGCAGCCATGCGAAGGTCAGCTTCGTGCCGCGCGAACAGGCGCTGGCGAGCCTGAAGGAAAAGAGCGGTCTCACGGACGTGATCGAGACGCTGGGCGACAACCCGCTGCCGGACAGCTATGTGATGAAGCTGGAAGGCTTCGCCAGCGGCGCCGACGCCGCGCGCGTGGACGGCCTGGCCGAGCAAATGCGCGCCCTGCCGGACGTCGACTCCGTGCAGATCGACTCGGCCTGGGTGAAGCGCCTCGCAGCCCTGCTGGGCATACTGCGCCTGGCGCTGCTGCTGCTCGCGATCACGCTGGGCGTCGTCGTGATCGCCGTCGTGTTCAACACGATCCGTTTGCAGGTGCTGACGCAGCGCGAGGAAATCGCCGTCTCGAAACTGCTGGGCGCGACCGACAACTTCATCCACCGCCCGTTCTACTACACGGGCGCCCTGCTGGGCCTGTGCGCGGGTGCGGTGGCGCTGGGTGCCGTTACGCTGGCGCTGCGTCCGCTGAACACGGCCATCGCCGAGTTCGCCCGGCTGTACGCGTCGGAATTCCAGCTGACGCCGCTGCCGCCGCTGGGCATGGCGGCCTTGCTGGCGATCAGTGCCGGGCTGGGCCTCGTTGGGGCCATGTTGTCGGTGCAGAGGCATCTGGCGCGGCTCAAGTAAGCATTCTTTTTTCGCCCGCCCCGTGAACCCGTCCGCTGCTGGCCAGTCAAATCCGGCAGCGGACGCGAGGCATCCACCTACATGGCAACGTGCGCCAGCCAACAGAAAGCGCAGCACGCGTCGCCTAACCTGTCTTCTACCGATTTCAAACGATATGAGCGTCACATTTGAGCCGTATCAACTGAACCGCGCGTACCTGCTCTACAGTTGAATCGAACCGTTTTTTTTGATTCCTGCGGGCAATACTTTAATGAAACTTAAACCCATCGTAAGGGATATGGTGGCGCCTAGCACTCACCTCAAGAGAGTGCTAATATTACGTCAGACTATCGCGGGAAATGGTTTTGATAGCACCGTCAGCATCCCGACTACAAGCCAGCCAGCTGCGCCTTCGGGGCTCTGGAGATGGCGAGACGATGCAGCAGTTTATCTACGAGGGAGTGACTATGTCCGCACAATCCGCATTGGTTCCGGCCGGCAGTCATGCACTGGGACTGGGTTTCAGTGGCAATCTCGGTAATATCGACGCCTATATCTCGGCAGTGAACCGCCTGCCGATGCTGTCCCACGAGGAAGAAGTTTCCCTGGCTAAGAGCCTGCAGGAAAAGAATGACCTGGACGCGGCCCAGAAGCTGGTGCTGTCGCACCTGCGCCTGGTCGTGTCGATCGCACGCGGCTACCTGGGCTATGGCCTGCCGCACGCCGACCTGATCCAGGAAGGCAATATCGGCCTGATGAAGGCAGTCAAGCGTTTCGACCCGAACCAGGGCGTCCGCCTGGTGTCCTACGCCATGCACTGGATCAAGGCCGAGATGCACGAATACATCTTGAAGAACTGGCGTCTGGTCAAGGTTGCAACGACCAAGGCGCAGCGCAAGCTGTTCTTCAACCTGCGCAGCAACAAACAGGGCCTGGACGCCATGTCGCCGCAACAAGTCGACGACCTGGCGAAGATGCTCGACGTGAAGCGCGAAGAAGTGATCGAGATGGAAACGCGCCTGTCCGGCCGCGACATCGCGCTGGAAGCGCCGACCGACGACGAAGACGACAAGTTCTCGCCGATCGCCTACCTGTCCTCGGACCAGCAGGAACCGACCAAGGTCCTGGAAGCCGAAGAAGTGGTGCGCCTGCAATCGGAAGGCCTGGAAACGGCCCTGTCGAAACTCGACCCGCGCTCGCGCCGCATCGTGGAAGCGCGCTGGCTGGCCAACGACGACGGCTCGGGCGCCACGCTGCACACGCTGGCCGAGGAATTCGGCGTGTCGGCCGAGCGTATCCGCCAGATCGAATCGGCCGCGCTGAAGAAGATGAAAACCGCGCTGGCGGCTTACGTGTAAGCCGTTTGCTGCCCAACGACAAAGGCACCCCAGGGTGCCTTTTGTTTTTTGGACATGCCGTCTACGAAATCGTGCGCCCGAATTTGCCGGCGAATGCCTGGAGCCTGGCAGGGTCGAAGGCGCCCACGATGTTCGGATACCTGAAGCCCCCGACGACGTGGTGATACATGACGTGGTAGGCATCGTCGGCATTGTGGAGGTCGCGGATGTCATCCATGTCGACCGCGTACAGGTAAGGAAAGACGCCCCGCAGGAAATCGAAGAAATCGGGGATGGGGATGCGCTGGAATACGTTCAGGCACCAATGGTTCAGTTCGAGGGTGACCGTCGGCTTGCAGGTCGACAGCGTGTCGCGCAGGCCTTCGATGACGTCGCGCTCGAATCCTTCGACATCGATCTTGATGAAATCGACGCCGTCCAGGTTGGCGCCCTTGATGAACGTATCGCCCTGGGCAATCTCGATCGCCTCGACCTGGTGCCCCGCCGATGCCTGCATCTTGTTCGATACGAATCCACCTGAACGGTTATTGGCGGAAAACGTCAGCTCGAAACGCCCTTCGGTCTTGCCCAGCCCGAGGTTCAGCGCGGTCACGTTGTGCAATCCCGATGCGTCCAGGTTCTTTTTCAGGAACCCGAACGTGGTCGGGGACGGTTCGAAGCTGACGACCCGGCGCGCGCGGCTGCCGAACAGGATCGACGTGCAACCGATATTGGCCCCGATGTCGAGGACGGTGTCGGACGGTGCCACCAATGAATCGAACAGTTGGACCATGTGGGGTTCGAATACCCCGCGGATGTGGTCCAGGTAGTTGTCGTCGGACTCGATACGGTAGTACTTGCCACCAATGTCCGTCGTCACGTGACCGGGACCATCGGCGTCGGGCGCGTCGGGCGCGTCGGTCACCTCGGGCGCCTCGGACGCTTCCATGGCAGGTTCGGGAGCGTCGGCTGCCTCGTCTTTGTTCGACACCGGGGATGGGCGCTTGAAATAGCTCAGCAACATCTTCAACGTTCTCTCCACAAGTCATTAACGATAGGGTGCGGAGGGCAAGATAGCACGGCCGGACGAGCGCAAGACTCACCAATTATCAAACGCGCCGCTATGCCAGCTTCGCCTTGAAGAACGTCATCGTCCGGCCCCACGCCAGTGTCGCGGCCGCTTCGTCGTAGCGCGGCGTCGTGTCGTTATTAAAACCGTGCTCCACGCCCGGGTAGACGAAGTGCTGGTAGTCGACGCGGTTCGCCTTCAGCGCGGCCTCGTACGCGGGCCAGCCGGCCAAGATGCGCTCGTCCTTGCCGGCGTCATGGATCAGCAGGGGCGCGCGGATGCGGGCGACGTCGGCCGCGGGCGGCTGCATGCCGTAGAACGGCACGGCGGCGGCCAGGTCCGGCAACTGCGTCGCGAGGTAGTTGGCGATGCCGCCACCGTAGCAGAAGCCCACCACACCCACCTTGCCCGTGCCCTGCGGCAGCGCGGCCAGCGCGTGGGCGGCGGCGATGAAGTCGGCGTGCGTCTTCGCCTGGTCGAGCTTGGGGAAGAGTTCGCGGGCCTTGTCTTCGTCGCCCGGATAGCCACCCAGCGGGGTCAGCGCGTCCGGGGCGAAGGCGACATAGCCGTCAAGCGCGACGCGGCGGGTAACGTCCTCGATGTGCGGGTTCAGGCCGCGGTTTTCGTGCACGACGAGGATCGTCGGCAGCTTTCCTTTCGCATTGGCCGGCTCGGCCAGGTAGCCGTGCACCTTGCCGTAGCCCTGCGGCGACGGGAAGTCGACGTACCGCGTCTTCAGGCGCGCGTCCGCGGGCGCGACGAGCGGCGCGGCGAACGACGGCGACAACTGCGCCAGCAACGCGGCGGCCGTCGTGCCGCCGGCGGCATAGCGGCTGGCACGCGACAGGAAATCGCGGCGCGACACGCGGCCGTGCACATAGCCGTCGAACAGTTTCAGTACCTCGGGGTCGAAATCCGCTGCGGTCAAACGTGTCATGTCCAGCCTCCTGTCGGGTTCAAGAGCGCCAGCATACTTCAGATCCGGATGACGATGCGCCTCTTGAACAGCTGCCACAGCCCTGCCCCCAGCACGAGCAGCAGCAACGCCGAATACGCGGCCGAGGCCACCCGCGCTTCGGGAATCGCCTGCGCCAGCCACGCGGCCAGCAGGTCGTGCAGGCTGCCGGCACCGAGCGGCAGCTGCATCACCGTATCGATCAGCGTGATGCCGACGAAGGCCAGCGTCGCATTGGTGCCGAAGGCGAGGACCGGCCGGGTCCACGCGGGCGCCTCCTGGCCGGGCGGCACGAGGCGCATCAGCACGAGCAGCGACAGCAGCGTGAACCCGCCGGACGCCAGCGCAAAGCTGGGCGTCCACAGTTTTTTCACCATGGGCACGAGCGGATCGAGCAGGAAGCCGGCCAGCAGGCAGGCCACGCCGGCGATCGCGAGGGCCGTCAGCGTGGCGCGTTTGTGCGACCGCATCAACAGCAGCGACGCCGCCACGCCGAACAGCACGTTGACGAGCGCGCCCAGGGTGGACACGAGGCCTTCCGGGTCGAAGGTGACGACGTCGCCGGTCTTCCCCCACGGCCACAGGTGCGGGACGCCGAACACGGCGCGGTCGACGACGGCCGGCAGCGCGTGCAGGGAGTCGAAGCACGCGCGCCCGCAGCCGGGCGCATCCCACGCGAGCAGCAGCGCGGCATAGCCCACCAGCAGCGCGACGCTGGCCGCCACCGGCACCGAGACCCGCAGTCCGTCGCGCCGCAACGCCAGCACGCACCCCGTACCCACGATGGCATAACACAGCCCGATGCGCTGCAGGATGCCCGGCAGGCGGACATGGGCGAAGTCGAAGCCCGGCAGCAGGTTCAGCACGACGCCGAGCGCGACGAGCACGGCCGAGCGGCGCAGCACGTGGCCGACGAGGGCCGCCCTCCCCCGGCCCGCGCGCCGCGCGAGCGCAAAGGGCAGCGCCGCCCCTGCGCAGAACAGGAAGGCCGGAAAGATCATGCCGGCGATGGCGAAGCCGCGCCAGTCGGCATGCGTCAGGAACGTGAAACGCCGGTCCCAGCCGCCCGCGTACGCGACCATGATCATGCCCATCACGGCGAGGCCGCGCAGCAGGTCGATGGCGGTCACGCGCGGCGTGGAAGGTGCTGGCTTTTCCATGCTGTTCCCCATGTATGAAATCGATTTCAAATATGCGCCGCGGGACGTGCCATCGTCAAGTCATGATGCATAACGCACATCATTGTCCAGAAGGAAATAGAATGGAAGACCACCGCAACCCACCAGGAGATTCCATGCAACTCATCGGCATGCTCGATTCACCGTTCGTCCGCCGCGTCGCCATCTCGTTCGACCTGCAGAACATTCCGTTCGAGCACAAGGCACTGTCCGTGTTCCGCAACTTCGACGAATTCTCCGCCATCAATCCGACGGTCAAGGCGCCGACGCTCGTGCTGGACGACGGTTCCTTCCTGATCGATTCCACGCTGATGCTCGAATACGGCGACGCGCTGGCGGGCAACTCCCTGCTGCCCGCCGCCCCGGCCGCGCGGGCGCAGGCGCTGCGTGCCATCGGCCTGGCGCTGGCGGCCTGCGAAAAGACGGCGCAAATCGTCTACGAGTACTCGCTGCGCCCGCAGGAAAAACAGCACCAGCCGTGGCTCGACCGCGTGCAGCAGCAATTGCTCGCGGCGCTCGGGCTGCTGGAAGCGGAGACGGACGCGTTCGACATCGACGCACTCGACCAGGCCGCCGTCACGGCCGCCGTCACGTGGTCGTTCGTCCGCTTGATGGTGCCGCAGATCGTGTCGCCCGACCACTTCCCGCGCCTGGCCGCCTGGACCTCGCGTGCGGAGGCGCTGCCGGTCTTCCAGCGCTATCCGCTCGTCTGAGCGCCACTGAACGGCAAGCGCGCCGGCCTGGACTGGCGATTTTGCTATGATTGGTTTCACACCAACAACCGGACGCCCAATGAAACTGCCGTCCCTGGCCGCCCTCGCGGCGGCCGTGTCGATGCCGATCCTGGCCGGCTGCGCCTCCCCTCCGCCGCAGGACGCCGTGTACCCGCTCCGGCCCGAGCAAAGCGTCGTCCTCGCGCGCGGCGCCGTGCTCACGTACGACAGTTACAGCGACAGCCGCTGTCCCGCGAACACGCGCTGCGTCTGGGCCGGACGGCTGATTTTCCGCTTCCTCATCGACGGCCCGAACGGCGCCGAAGAATTCACGCTCGGTCCCGACCAGCCGACGGCCACGCCCGCGGCGCTGCACGGGGCCCGCGTCACGCTCGACACGTCCGCGATCCCGCCCGCGCGCGCGGCCGGCACGCTGCGCCCCAGCGACATCATTCCCGTCACGCTCAAGATCTCCGCCAAATGACCACGTCGACCACTTCCGCCAAAACCCTCGCCTGCGGCCTGATCCTCTCCATCGTCCTGACACCGCCGCTCGCGCTGGCCAAGACCCCGGTCGCGACGGGCACCGGCGGTGCCGTCGCCACGATCAGCGAAAAGGCGTCGGCCTCCGCGCTCGCGATCCTCAACAAGGGCGGCAATGCCATCGACGCGGCCGTCGCGGCGGCGGCCACGCTGGGCGTTACCGATCCGTTCAGCTGCGGCATCGGCGGCGGCGGCTTCATGGTCGTGTACCTCGCCAAGGACAAGCGTGTCGTCACCATCGACCACCGCGAGACGGCGCCCGCGTCGTTCAGTCCTTCCGTCTTCCAGGAGAACGGCAAGGCGATCGATTTCGACACGGCCGTCGCCAGCGGCGCATCGGTCGGCGTACCGGGCACCGTGCGCGGCTGGCACGAGGCGCTGGAGCGCTACGGCACGATGTCGTTCAAGCAGGTGCTGGCGCCCGCGATCCAGGTCGCGACGAAGGGCTTCCCCGTCAGCGACACGATGCACGGCCTGATCGTCGAGAACGAGAAAAAATTCGGCATGTTCGAGACGACGAGCAAGCTGTATCTCAAGAACGGCAAGGCCCTGCCGGCCGGCACCGTCGTCAAGAACCCGGACCTCGCCAGGGCCTACCGCGAGCTGGCGGCGAAAGGCTACAAGGTGTTCTACGAAGGCCCGCTGGCGCAGGCCGTCGTCGCCGCGGTCAATCGCCCGCCCGTCACGGCGGGCGTCCAGGTCCGCCCCGGCACGATGAGCCTCGCGGACATGGCCAACTACGAGGCGCGCATCCGCCAGCCGATCCGCTCCACCTACCGCGGCTACGACATCTACGGCATGCCGCCGCCCAGCAGCGGCGGCGTGACGGTGGCCGAGGCCCTCAACATCCTCGAAGGCTTCGACCTGAAGTCGATGCCGCGCGCGAACGTCGAACACCTGTACCTGGAAGCGAGCCGCCTCGCTTTTGCCGACCGCAACGCCTTCCTCGGCGACCCGGAATATGTCGACGCGCCCATCGAAGGCGTGCTGTCGAAGCAGTTCGCGGCGCAGCGCCGCTCTCTGATCCGGCCGGACCGCGCGGCGGGCGTCGTCCCCGCCGGCGACGCGTTCCTGTACGAGAACGACCAGAGCTTCCCCCTGCGTCCGCAGCAGAACCTGATCATGAAAGAAGGCACGCACACGACGCACCTGACGGTGTCGGACAAATGGGGCAACGTCGTGGCCTACACGTTCACGATCGAGTCGTGGGGCGGCAGCGGCATCGTCGTGCCGGGCTACGGCTTCCTGCTGAATAACGAGATGACCGACTTCGATTTCACGGGGCCGGCGCCGAACATTCCCGAAGCCGGCAAGCGCCCGCGCAGCAGCATGGCGCCGACGATCGCCTTCAAGGACGGCAAGCCCGCCTTCACCATCGGCAGCCCGGGCGGCGCGACGATCATCACGACGGTGCTGCAGACGATCGTCAACTACATCGACCTCGGCATGACGATGGACCAGGCCATCGACGCGCCCCGCCTATCGCAGCGCAACGCGAAAGAGACCTCGGTCGAACCGGGTTTTGCGGGCACCCCGCAGGCCCAGGCGCTGGAACAGTTCGGCCACAAGTGGGAAGCGAAGCCCGAGGAGATCGGCGCCGCCAACGCGATCGTGTTCAATCCCGACGGCACCGTGACGGCGGTCAGCGAAGGCCACCGCCACGGCATCGGCACGGCGCTCGTGCAGAAGCGCGGGCACTGATCAACCCAGCCGGCCTGCCGGGAAGGCCGGCGCCGCGGCGAGCATGCGCTTCCAGTCGAGCCGCAGTTGCACGAGGCAGACGGCCAGCGAGAGTTCGATCAGCCACGGCCAGGCCGTGGTGCCGGTCAGCTTGCCGAGGGCCACAGCCACGAGCGCCTGCACGAGGGCATACGCGCCAGCGCGCAGGCCCAGGGCCCAGTTCCAGCCGCCGCGGCTGCCCGCATAGTCGCCCAGCAGGCCCATCATCGCGACCTGGCCCGCCAGGCAGCACAGGCCCAGCTGGCGCAGCAACCCATCCGGCCCTGTGCCGAACACGAACGACGCGCCCATCAAGACTGCCGTCAACACGGCCCATACCGCCAGCGCCAGGCGCAGCAGCCGCGTGGCGAGGCGCCGGTTCAGCAGCGCGGCATCGCCGGCCAGCGGCGTCAGGCGCAGCAAGGCCTGCTCGCCCTGCGTGCGGCGCAATTGCTGGCCATACTGGGCCGTGCTGAATGCGACGAGGAGCGCCATCATGGCCGGCCCGGCGTCCAGTAACACGCCGGCGAACGATTGCGCCGCCGCGCCGCGCGGCACGGCCAGCACCATGTGCACGATGACGCTGACGACCATGACCACGACGATGGCGCCGCCCCAGGAAGTCCAGTGCGCCATCGGTCCCAGCGCATGCATCAGCATCGTGCCCGGATCGGCGCGCCGGCGCTCGCAACGCAGCGCGACGCGGTACAACGACAAGTTGCCTTGCCACGCCATACCGTCGGGCATCGGCTGTCGTTGTTCCGTGCGGAAGGCGAAGTGGTTCAGGCGCCTGATCTGGTCGCCGCGCCGCGCCAGGAAAGCGTCGCCGCCGGCCGGATACATCCAGCGCAGGCCCCACACCGCGGCGGGCGGGACCAGGATGCTCATGACCCAGAAGGCGGCGTTGCCCGTCATCCCTTCCACCCACGCGGGCGGCAGTATGAAGTGCACCAGCCACGGTCCGTTGCCGCCCAACACGAGCAAGACCACGACGTACTTGTTCCCCGCCATCATCAACGCCAGGCACAGCGTGCCGAGCGCGACGATCGGCAGCACGGCCCAGTTGCCGAGGCCGTACGCAATGCCGAGCGTGGCGATGCACAAGTACGCGGCCGTCATCTGCAGCAGGCGGCGGCGCTGGCGCGGCAGCAGCCATGCGTTCATGGGCGAATTCAGGCGGATGGAACCGGGTACGAACAGGAAGGTCCAGATGAACGCCAGCGCCATGAAGACGACGGCGATGGCAAAGCGCAGCGCCTGCAAGGGAGACAGGTCGCCCAGCACGGCCACGATGATGCCGCATGAGGCGATGGCGCCGGCCACCAGATAAACGCCGCGCAGCGACCCCGGTTCGCGCTGCGCCGCCGCCGCGCGCCAGATCGCCCGACAATCCTGCAGCGCGGCGTTCATTGCGTCACCTCGATGAACAGGTCTTCCAGCGTCAGCGGTTCCACGCGCACGCCCGGCTCGCGCGCGAGGCGCGCGACGTCGTCGCCCTGCGCCTGCACGATCACGCTCGTCATGCCCCCCTCCTGGCGCCGCCGCACCTCCCCCGCCAGCGGCGCACCGGGCAACGTGGCGGCCGGCACGACGACGCGGCGCGCGCCTTCCAGCAGCGCGTCCGTCTGGCCCTGCAGCGCGATGCGGCCATCTTTCAAGAACGCGAGGTCGAACGCGACGCGCTCCAGGTCGGACAAGATGTGCGTGGAGAACACGACGGCCGTCCCCCGCTCGATCACCTGGTCGACCAGCTCGCGCAGGAATTCGCGCCGGCCGACGGGGTCGAGCGCGGACACGGGCTCGTCGAGGATCAGCAGTTCCGGCTCGTGCGCCAGCGCGCGGATGATGGCCAGTTTCTGCTGCTCGCCGCCGGACAGGCGCTTGATCGGCTTGTTGCGCAGCTCGGGGCCGAAGTCCCAGCGCGACAGCAGGCCGTCGACCTTGCCGGTGTTCCAGCGCGGGTACATCGCGCGGAAGTAATCGAACATCTGCACGGGCGTCAGCCAGTCGAACAAGTCGGTGCGCTGCGGGACATAGCCGATGCGGCCCCGTGCGTCGTCCGACAGCCTCGCCACGTCTTCGCCGAACAGCGCAACGCTGCCGGCGTCGGCCTCGCGCAATCCGAGCATGCATTCGAGCAGCGTGGACTTGCCGGCGCCGTTGCGGCCCAGCAGGCCGACCACCTGGCCGGGTGCGATCTGCCAGTCGAGATCGGCAAGCACCCGCTGGCTGCCGAAATACTTGCTGACCGAGGACATGCGAACGATGGCGGCACTCATTTTGTTTCCTTCAGAATAGTTGCGAACAGGGACAGGACGGTTTCTGGATCGAGCTCGAGCTGGCGCGCCTCGACGGCGGCACGCTCGAGCGTGGGACGGAGCAGATCGGCGCGGTCGGCCGGCTGCGTGGATGCGGACTCGGCGACCACCATGCCGAGGCCGCGCCGGCGCGCCAGCACGCCTTCCATCTCCAGCAGGCCGTAGGCCTTGGAGACGGTCATCGGATTGAGTGCCAGCGCCTGTGCGATCTCGCGCACGGACGGCATCTCGTCGCCGGGACGAAGCTGGCCGCTGGCGGACAGGCGGCGCACCTGCTCGACGAGCTGGCGGTAGATCGGTTCGGACGAGCCGGTCGCGATCGAAAACAGGTTGGCGGTGTGTGCGGGCATGGTGTCTACTGTATTAATTGAGTAATACAGTACGCCCGAGGCGTATCGCCGTCAAGCGATATTTACAAAAAAAGACGGCTCCACGAGGGAGCCGTTAAAGGGCGTGGGCGCCAAGCCGCCCACGTTGGATCTGCGGACGGAGACTGGTCCGCAGGGACGACAAAAAAATTACATCAGAGGTGCGGGACGATCAGCGGCATCAGGTCGTCGAAGGTGCGGCCAGTGCCGTTCTCGCCGATCGCATGCATCTTCCACTCGCCGTTATGGCGGTACAGCTTGGCCATGATCTGGGCCGTGTGCGAACCCTGCACCGACAGGTCGTAGCGCGCGATTTCCTTGCCGTTGCTCGTGTCGAACAGGCGGCAGAACGCGTTCTGGACCGTCGAAAAATTCTGGCCCGTGAAGCTGTTGACGGTGAAGACGAGCGACCTCACGTTCTCCGGCACCGTGCGCAGGTCGACGACGATCTGTTCGTCGTCGCCGTCGCCGGCCCCCGTGCGGTTGTCGCCGGTGTGCGTGATGCTGCCGTCACGGCTTTTCAGCTGGCGGAACCAGACCACGTCGACCGGGCGGTTCGATTCGTCGAACATCACGACCGACGCGTCGAGGTCGACCGCCTGGCTCTTCGCGCCGAAGCCGAAGAAACCGCCGGACTTCGCGACGTCCCAGCCGAGGCCCATCGTCACGCGGGACAAGGCGCCGCCGGCTTCCTTCTCCAGCGAGATCTTCTGGCCCTTCTGCAGATTGACTGCCATAGCTAATACTCCTTTGATTGTCAGCGTCCGGGCGCCTGCATCCACGCCTTGAACGTGGCGCGATTGCGCGAACAGACATAAATCTTGCCGCGACCGGAGAAGCGCAGGACGAGGCCCTCGCCGCTGGTCTGGCTGTTGATCAGGTTACCCAGGAAGCCGCCGCTGGTGCCGGTCGTGATCGAGACCTCGTAGTGCAGGGTGCTGTCCCAGGCGACGACGTGCGAGTTGTCGATGATCGCGTCCTTGCCCGGTTCCACATCGAGCACGTTCATCGAGCCGAAGCCGGAGACGACCACCTGGCCGCTGCCCGACGTCTCGGTCACGAAGAAGCCGCCGCTCTGGGCGAACAACGCGTTGCCGAGACTCTGGGTGCGCACGCGCAGGTCGACGCCGGAACTGGCCGCGACGAACGCGCCGTCGCTGATGATGAACTGGTTCGGGCCGCAGTCGACCACCTGCATCGCGCCCGGCAACGTGGGAGACAGCAGGCAGTCGCCGTCGCCGCGGGTCGCTTCGATGTGCTGCTGGAAGAACGACTCGCCGTTGGCGAAGGTGCGCATCAGCGCGCTGCCCAGGCCACCCTTCATCTTGCCCTTGAGGTCGAGGGTCGATTCCATCATGACCATCGCATCCGATTCGCAGTAGATGGTCTCACCGCGCTTCAGCGATACATGCAGGAAGGGATCGACGTCCCCGGTCACGGTAAACACTGGCATTTCTAGCTTCCTTTCAGGCCGGCGTTTTAAATTAGACGCTCACGCCATAGTTCTTGGCGAGGGGGCCGAGGCCGCCGTTGAAACCCTGGCCCACTGCGCGGAACTTCCAGTCCGCGCCGTTACGATACACCTCGCCGAAGATCATGGCCGATTCGGTCGAACCGTCTTCGGACAGGTCGTAGCGGGCGATCTCGCTGTTGTTGGCCGCGTTGATGCAGCGGATGAACGCCTTGCCGACCATGCCGAAATTCTGGCGGCGCGT
This sequence comes from Massilia sp. CT11-137, assembly GCF_047302885.1. Lineage (NCBI taxonomy): Bacteria > Pseudomonadati > Pseudomonadota > Betaproteobacteria > Burkholderiales > Oxalobacteraceae > Massilia > Massilia sp. CT11-137. The sequence goes on along the minus strand of NZ_JBKYMP010000002.1, from coordinate 883,670 downwards.
ATCGCCCTCGTGGATCGTCACGGCCAGCACGATGCGGTCGACGTCAGCCGGGACTTTCGTGAGGTCGATGTTGAGGGTCTCGTCATCGCCTTCGCCGGCGCCGGTGCGGTTGTCGCCCGAGTGGGTCACCGAGCCGTCGGACGACTTGGCGTTGTTGTAGAAGATGAAGTCGGCATCCGAGCGGACCTTGCCCGACTGGTTCAGCAGGAACGCGACGCCGTCCAGGTCGAACGCGGCGCCATCGGTGGCGCGCACGTCCCAGCCGAGGCCCAGTTTGAGGCTGGACAGGCCCGGTGCTTCCTTCGACAGGTTGACGTTACCGCCTTTTTGCAAGCTGATTGCCATGATGATTCTCCTTCGTTTTGATGTGAACACCCTGGTTGCCACATGCGGTGAACTGGTGTTCTGCCGTTCGCCGCTTATTCATTTGCCTTAGGATGAGCACCCCGTGCCCACGCGAACGCCGGCGAACCGCAAACGTCCGCGTGGGCGGAGGGCCGCCCCACCCTACGTCATTCCACTGCTGCTAACTCTTTACGATCCGATCCCAACGCTTCGTGCTTCTTGCGATACCGGATCGACGACCACACCGAGGCACCGATGAACGCGACACCCGCCAGGCCCGTGACCAGTTCCGGCACGTGGAACTTCATACTCGCCAGCATGATCAAGGCCAGGATGCCGATCGCGTAGTGAGCGCCATGCTCCAGGTACACGAACTGGTCGAGCGTGCCCTTTTCCACCAGGTACACCGTCAGCGAACGCACGAACATCGCACCGATCGCCAGGCCCAGCATGATGATCACGACGTCGTTGGTGATGGCGAACGCGCCGATCACGCCGTCGAAGCTGAACGATGCATCCAGCACTTCCAGGTACAGGAAGCCGCCGATACCGCCGCGCTTGACCATCTCGCCGACGTCGCCGCCACCCTCTTCCGACTTCTCGAGCAGGTTCGACAGCACGTCCACGCCGACGTAGATCAGGATGCCCCACAGGCCCGAGATCAGCACGACCATCTTCTGGGCTTCCGGCACCAGCGACAGGCTGGCCATCAGCGCGCCGATCGAGATCATCACGGCGATCGACGACACCTTGCCGAGCGAGCCGAGCTTGGCTTCGAAGTGGCCGAGCCAGTGGTGTTCCTTCTCTTCATCGAACAGGAAGTTCAGGAAGACCAGCAGCAGGAACATGCCGCCGAATGCCGCCACTTCCGCGTGGTGGTTCGTCAGGTGCATCGAGTACTGCTTCGGATCCTGCAAGGCCATGTTCCACACGTCCATCAGGCCCAGGTCGGCCGCCACCGCGACGATCACGAGCGGGAACAGCAGGCGCATACCGAACACGGCGATGATGATGCCGACGCCCAGGAACAGCTTTTTCCAGAACGCGTCCCAGGTCTTCAGCACGGAGGCGTTGACCACCGCGTTGTCGAACGACAGCGAGACTTCCATGACCGCGAGAATCGCGGCGATACCCATCGCCGTCAGCGCGCCGGCCACGCCGGCATGCTCGTAGCCCCACCATGCCGAGCCCAGCAGGCACAGCGCCGTGACGATGAATGACACCCTAAAATGCTTCATTCTTATGTCCCTTCTTGGGATATGTGTTGTTGACAAGGCGCAGTGTAGAGGCGATGATCCAATCGAAAAAGCGAAGATAACAAGAGAATCACTTCGAAAAAACCTGCGTTATTCACGTGATAATGAAATCCGACATCAATTTCCGCCACCTGTACTACTTCTGGGTCGTGGCCAACGAAGGGGGCATCACGCGTGCCGCCGAACGGCTGGGCCTCGCCGTGCAGACGGTCAGTTCGCAATTGACGCTGCTCGAGCAATCGTTGGGCAAGACGCTGTTCGCGCAGCAGGGCCGGCGCCTCGTGCTGACGGAAGCGGGCCGGCTGGCGCTGGGCTATGCCGACCAGATCTTCCTGCTGGGCGAGCAGATGCAGGAGGCGCTGAACGAGTTCGACAGCGGCCGCACGCGTCTCACGGTGGGCATCTCGGACTCGCTGCCGAAGCTGTCGGCCTACCGCATGCTGGAAGCCGTCACGCGCATGGACCGCCCCGTGCGCATCGTCTGCTACGAAGACCAGTTCGAGGCGCTGCTGGCCGACCTCGCGCTGCACAAGCTGGACGTCGTGCTGACCGACCGTGAAGTGCGCGCCGGCGCGACCCTGAAAGTGTTCAGCCACCAGCTGTTCGACAGCGAGATGGTGGTCGTGGGCACGCCCGCGCTCGCGCAGCGCTACGGCGGCGCGGACGACGAGTTCCCGAAGAATCTGAACGGCGCGCCGTTCCTGCTGCCGGCACGTAATAATGCCCTGCGCGGCAAGATCGACGAGTGGTTCGTACAGCACCACGTGCGGCCGGACGTGGTCGGGGAGTTCGAGGACAACGCGCTGCTCAACACGTTCGGCCGGCGCGGCCTGGGCCTGTTCTTCGCGCCGGCCGCACTGGCGGACGATGTCGCCGAGCAGTTCGGCGCCGTGCGGGTCGGGCTTGTTCCGACGGTGCGCGAACAGTTCTACATGATCTCGAGCGACCGCAAGATCATGCACCCGGCGGTCGAGGCCATCCTGGCGGGATCGCAAAAAGCGACGCACCCGGCGGCCTGACCGTTACAATGCAGCTCGGCTTTTGCCTTTCGAGTAAACATACCTTCTATGCAAAACGTATTGCTCGTCGTTCTCTCGCTGCTGCTGGTGGCGCTGAACGGCTTCTTCGTGGCGGCCGAATTCGGCATCGTCACCCTGCGCAAGACCCGCGTGCGCGCCATCGCCAAAACGGGCGGCCTGCGCGGACGCATCCTCTACAAGGTCCACAGCCAGCTCGACGCCTATCTGTCCGCGTGCCAGCTGGGCATCACGCTCGCGTCGCTGGGCCTGGGCTGGGTCGGCGAACCCGCGTTCGCGAACCTGCTGGAACCCGTGTTCTCGCTGCTCGGCGTCACGAGCCCGCAGATCATCCACGGCGTGTCGTTCGTCGTGGCGTTCAGCGTGATCTCGTTCCTGCACATCGTCGTGGGCGAGCTGGCGCCGAAGTCGCTGGCGATCCGCGTGCCGGAAGCCGTGGGCCTGTGGAGCGCCGTGCCGCTGTACGGCTTCTACTGGTCGATGTATCCGGCCATCTGGCTGCTGAACGAAAGCGCCAACCTCGTGCTGCGCGTCGCGGGCCTCTCGGGCGTGGGCGGCCACGAAACGCATTACTCGAACGACGAACTCAAACTGATCCTGCGCACCAACACGGGCACGCCGGCCGAACGCTTCACGCACGACGAGCGCCACATCCTCGCGCAGTCGCTGGAGTTCGCCCAGCACACGGTGGCGGACCTCATGCGCCCCATTAACGAGGTAAGCGCGCTGTACGCGAGCCGCTCGCTCGAGCAGAACCTCGACACGATGCGCCGCAACCGCTTTTCGCGCTACCCGTATTTCGACGAGGACGGCGAGGAAGTGCTGGGCGTGATCCACCTGAAGGACCTGTTTTTCGCCGAGCAGTCCGGCAAGGACGTCGATGACCTGACGGATTACCTGCGTCCCGTCGACCTGATCTCGGCGCGCACGCCGGCCATCGAGCTGTTCCGCCGGTTCCGCAGCGGCGCCCCGCACTTCGCGCTGATCGGAGAGAAAGGCAAGCGTCCGGTCGGCTTCATCACGCTGGACAACCTGCTGGGCGCCATCGTCGGCGAAATCCGCGACGAGTTCCGCCTCAACGAAAACGACTGGCTGCCGCAGGGCGACGGCACCTACATCGGCAAGGCGAGCCTGCCGATCGTCTCGCTCGAACGCGTGCTCGGCATCGACATCGACAACGAAGAGATGGGGCTCGATGAAGTCGAATCCGTCGGCGGGCTGTTGATGGCCAAGCTGGGGGATATTCCCAAGCAGGGGCAGCGCATCGAATTCCCGAAATTCGACGTCGTCGTCAAGAAGACCAACGGGCCGCGCATCCTGCTCGTCAAAGTCATTCCGCAGCTGGAGCGGGGGGCGGATGAAGACGATCTGGACTGAGAGAAGCAGTTCCTGACCTGTTCGCGTCGAGGAATGCGTTGAGATCTTTGCCGATCAGCCCGGCGGCATAGTCCGATATGTGGTCCGTATGGCCGTACAGGAAACGGCCGTCCTTGCGCATGCCGCAATAACCGGTCACGTCGTCGCACAGATATTTCGCCGTCTCGAACAGCGCCACGTCGTCGGTAAATACTGCGCGCACATCCTCCAGGACGGAACGGTATTTCTGCGACAACTGCAGTTGCCGATCCAACGAAATCCTGCATTTCTCATTTTCTGCGACAAACAGCTTGTTCACGACAGGAATCGACGTGATGCGGCCAAGGCAATCCTCCGGATGGGCCAATGTCGGGTTGTCGACGACCAGCACGACTTTCTTGCGGGCGCGAACGATCTTTTCGACGGTGTTACGCAAGCCTGCCGCGACCGCATCGCGATTGTTACTCGTAGGCAGGTCTTCGATGGTGTAGTCGTGCTCCAGCGAAAACATTGCGCGCGCAGATGTCGCAATGACGACTACCCGGATGTCCGGATTCGCCACCGCCGCGTTCACCATGGACGTTGCAACAGTCCGGTAGGGATTGAAGATACGGTTGTCGGACAAGATCGGCACGGAACCGCCGCCGGGTCCGTTATCGCCGATCAAGAGCCAGCGCCCCGCGGCGCTCGAGGTACGTACGACGCCGGGCCACAGCGCGCCTGCCTTGCTGTCGCCCAGCAACGCGTACTTGACGGGGCCGCGCGGATCCTTGAAGCAGCCGAAGAACAAGGCTTTGTCGGTCTCGCTCAATCCACAATCGTGCACGAGTTCCACGCCCGGACCGCCGTCGTTGCCGGTAGCGATCGAAGTATTGATCTTCACGACCTCGCGGAAAGCGAGCCCGTACCTGACAAACGTGTCGTAGCCCACCACCCCGACGACCGGCATCAGGGCCACCAGCGCTGCCACCTTGAACCCGGCGCGGCGGCGGCCCAGCCGTACGGGCCTTTCGACCAGCCGGTAAGTCAGCCAGGCAAGGACGATGGACACCAGCACGATCGCGCCGCGCACCGGAGCAGCCGGCACTTTGCTGTGGAGAATTCGGGCATACGTCAGCAATGGCCAATGCCAAAGGTACAGTGGAAAACTGATCAGCCCGATCCATACCGCGATCCGGTTCGACAGGATCACGCGATTGACCCAGGCGCCAGGACCCGCGAAGATCAGCAGCACCGCGCTCAGTACAGGGACGAGCGCCCATTTGCCTGGAAAGCCGACGCGTTTGTCGATGTGCCAGAAACCGAATGCCAGCAGCAGGGCCGCAACCACGGACATGGTGCTGGACCATCGTTCCAGCCGAGGCGCGTTCGCGGCCGTGAAGTTGGGCTTGTACAGCGTCACCCAGGCGAGAATACTTCCCAGCATCAGCTCCCAGAAACGCGTTTGCGGCGAATAGAAATCCGCAATGGCGTCTACCTTGACCTGGTGCAGATTCAAGCCGAAGGACAACAGGGCAACCAGTATGCCGATACTGAGCAGGTCAAGGCGTACGCGGTAGGAGAACCACAGCAACAGTGGCCAGACGATGTAGAACTGCTCCTCGACACCCAGGCTCCACAGGTGCAGTAGCGGCTTGGTGTCGGCCGCGTTATCGAAATAACCGGATTCGCTCCATAGCACGAGGTTGGAAACGAAGCCGGCGCCGCCGGCGATATGCTTGCCGAGTTGCATGTATTCGTCGCCCAGCAGGGAAAACCAGCCGAACGCGTAACAGAACACCAGGACGAGCAGCAGCGCCGGGAAAATGCGCTTGACGCGACGGAGATAAAACTCGGTAAAACTGAATGTCCCGCGGTCGAGGTTTTCATAGATAATCGTCGAGATCAAATAACCCGATATCACGAAAAACACGTCGACGCCGATGAATCCGCCTTTGATCCATTCCGGGAAGGCGTGGAAGGCGACCACCGACAGGACCGCGACGGCGCGCAAACCGTCGATGTCGCGCCGGTACTTGGGATGCGAAAGGTGAGGGAGTGACATGTTTGCGGCCGCGCGAGCGACAATTAACAATGCAAACCATCCAGCAAAGCAGGTAGCCTAGCCGGAAAAGTCACTGATATTCACGACGTGCATCAATCGACGCCGAGTGTCGTCTTTTTTGTATTAGCTACGCATCGGCGGTACGCGGATGCGGCGCTGGACACTGCTCCATGCGTCTTGAACAGGTCACGCGCCGAGCGCCTGCCGCGCTTCCTCGCGATACCGCCCCGGCGACTTGCCCACGAGCCGCCGGAAATCCGACGTGAAGTGCGCCTGGTCGAAATACCCGAGCCCCTGCGCCAGCGCGGCCAAGTCGACGTCCGCGCCTTGCGCCAGGCGATCCGCCGCCTCGTGCAACCGAAACCGCCGGATCACCCATTTCGGGCTCACGCCCACGTACTCGCTGAACAGCTGCTGCAGGCTGCGCACGCTCATGCCCGCCGTCGCGGCCAGCGCCTCCACCTGCGTCAATCCGGGCATCGATTCCACCGCGCGCAGGATCGCGGCGATCCGGTCGACCTGCGGATCGGGTGCCGGCAGTACGGAGCGCAGCAGCGCCCCCGCCGCCTCGATCATCGCGGCATCGTCCGTCGTATTCAAGACCGCATTCTGCGCGGCCCCCTCGTCCCACGGGAATACGTCGCCGAGCACCAGCACCTTGTCCGTGATCGTGTGCAGCGGCCGGCCGAGAAACGCGCGAAAAGCGCCCGCCCGGAAACGCAGCCCGCAGACCTTCCCCGCGTCCTTCAATTCGTAATCGAACGAGCCCGTCGTCAGGCCCCAGATGCCCGTGCGGGCGCGGTCGAACACGATGTGCACGCACGGGTACGGCAAGGTGCGCTGCGTGTGCGGCGGGCGGCCCTGCAAGTCCCACTCGACGATCCAGTAATGATCGAGGAACGGCGCCAGATCCGGCGGCGGCAGGTAGCGGCCGAGCCGGAACATCTTGCCGGCGAGCGCCGGCGCGACGACGCCCTTGGCGCGGTCGGTGACGGGGGGTGGCGTGGTCATCGGACCATTCTAGCATTCGCGTTTTTCCAAGACGGCAGCGGCAGGCAAGCCTACTCTGTCCGCTCACCGCCATCACGAGGACCCCATGAACCTGACCCTGTTCCACGCTCCGAATTCGCGCTCCGGCGCGACCCGCATCCTGCTCGAAGAACTCGGCGCGCCCTACCACCTGCATGTGCTGAACCTCAAAAAGAACGAGCAGCGCGCGCCGGCGTACCTGGCCATCAACCCGATGGGCAAGGTTCCCGCCATCCGCCACGGCGACGCCCTCGTCACGGAGCAGCCGGCCGTCTTCATCTACCTGGCCGACCTGTTCCCGCAAGCCGGCCTCGCGCCCGCGCTAGGCGATCCGCTGCGCGGTCCCTATCTGCGCTGGCTCGCGTTCTACGGCTCGTCGTTCGAGCCGGCGATCACCGACCTCGCGATGAAGCGCGAACCCACGCCGCCGATGATGTGCCCGTACGGCGACTTCGACACGATGCTGGCCACCTTGACGGCCCAGCTGCGCGCGGGCCCGTACCTGCTGGGCGAACGCTTCTGCGCCGCCGACGTCCTGTGGGGCATCTCGCTCGGCTGGGCCACGATGTTCAAGCTGGTGCCGGAGCTGCCCGAGATCATGGCCTATATCGACCGCGTCAGTTCACGTCCGGCCGCGCGCCGGGCCGCGGAAGCGGATGCGCTGCTCGCGGCCGCACAGGGTTGACGAGGCCAGTCGCCAGCGCCGTCCCCAGCACGATCAGGGCGCTGCCGGCCGCCATCGCGGTCGTAACAGTCTCGCCGAGGAACAGCACGCCCCACAGCACGCCGAACGCGGGCACGAGGAACGGCACGGCCATCGTCTTCGCCGCGCCCACGCGGGCGATCAGGCGGAAGAACAGCACGTACGCGAGCGCCGTGCAGAGCGCGCCGAGGCACAGCAGCGCGCCCCACGCACGGGGCGAAGGCAGCGCGGCCGGATGCAGGGCCAGTGCTGCCGGCGCCAGCACGAGCGCGGCGGCCAGCTGGCTGCCGGCGGCGACGGCCAGCGGCGGCACGGTCGCGAAATAACGCTTGCTGAAATGGGCGGAGAACGCGTACAGCATCGTGGCCGCCACGCATGCCGGCACGGCCCATCCCGTCGCCCCCGGCTTGAAACCGGCGTTGTCCGCCACGAGCCACACGACACCGCAGAACCCGAGCGCCAGCCCGGCGGCGCGCGTGCGGCCGATGGCCTCGCCCAGCCACGCGCGCCCGATGACGGCCGCGTACAACGGCGTGGCCGCGTTGAAGATGGCGGACAGGCTCGCGTTGATGCCCTGCGCCGCCAGCGCGAACAGCACGAACGGCAGCGCGGAATTCGTCAGGCCCACGAGCAGCACCGGCTTCCAGTGCCGGCGCAGTACACTCCAGTCGCCGGCCAGCAGCGGCAGCAACAGCGCGGCGGCGATGGCGGCGCGGGCACCCGCCAAGGTCAGCGCGCCGAACTCGCCGGCGCACACGCGCATGAATGGATACGATGCGCCCCACAGCGCGGCCAGCGCCGTCAGGCAGGCAATGTCGCTCTTCTTCATCATTGCCCCCTCGCCGCGCGCAGCGCCGCATCGAGGCCGCGTTCCTCCGGCCCCAGCACGCGCGCCACGCGGCCCTCCGCGTCGATCAGCACGACGCTCGGAATGGCGCGGATGCCGAAGGCGGCGAACACCGCGCCGTCGCGGTCGAGCGCGACCGGCGGCGTGCCGGGATGCGCCTTCGCGTAGGCCGCCAGTTCGGCGGTCGACGTCCACAGCGGCGCGGCGACGGCAAGCCAGTCCACGCCGCCCCGTTTCATCAGGCGCGTCGCGTCCTCGCGCACGCGCCGGCAGGCCTGTGAGGTGGCCGGACGGGTCTCGCGCAGATACGTCTCGCACCACGGCGCAAAGAACACGAGCGCGCGCGGCTTGCCGGCCGCGCCGGCGGGCAGGTCGACACCTTCGACCTTGTCGCCGACATGGAACACGCGCGCCGCCTGCGCCTGCGGTGCCAGCGCGACCGGTTGCGCCGGCGCCGCCGCGGCCCGGCCTTGCGCGGCCCGATCCAGCGCCGCATGCAGGGCCGCATCGTCGAGATGGCCCACGTACGCGATGCGGCCGTCGGCGCCGATCAGCACGTGCTGCGGCGTCACGCGCAGGTTCAGGCGGCGCCCCAGGGTGCCGTCGTCGAGCGCGATCGGCATCGTGAGGCCGTGGCGGGCGCGGTAGGCGCGCACGTCGGCCTCGGTGTCGCTGAAGCCCGCATTGACGGCGATGACGTCGATGCGCTTGCCGTACTGCCGGTGGATGCGTTCGAAGCCCGGCATCTGCTGCAGGCACGGCGCGCACCACGTGGCCCAGAATTTCAGGTAGACGGGCTTCCTGCCGTAGCGGGTGGCGAGGTCGATGGTGCCGCCGTCGAGCGTGCGCAGGACGGCGGCCGGCGCCGGCTGGCCGATCAGCGGCTGGCCGGCGTGCGCGGCGCGGCTGGCGCCGTCGTCCGCGGCCCCGCAGGTCGCGCAGGCGAACAGCGCGGTGGCCAGGGCGGAGATGAAGTGGATGAGGGTCATGGGATCCTTCATGGTGACGGTGGATGAGGCTTTCATCGTAGTCGCCACTTGGATCAGGCCAAAGACGCAAGAATTGCATGAATCCCTGTACCATTCACCGCATGGACCTTTCGATCAACATCGACCGCGGCGCACGTACACCCGTCGCCGGCCAGATCGCCGCCGCGATCGGCGCCGCCATCCACGACGGCCGTCTCGCTCCCGGCGCCCGGCTGCCGTCCTGGCACGACCTGGCCGTGCAGCTGGGCGTCGCACGCGGCACCGTGCGCGCCGCCTACGACAGCCTGCGCGACCAACAGCTCATCGTCACCGCCGGCGCGGCCGGCACGCGCGTGGCGCGGCAGGCGGTGCGTGCGGGCACCGCGCCCGAACGCCCGGCTACACCGCCGCCGCGCCTCGCCGCACCGGTCCCGTTCCAGGTCGGCGTGCCGGGCCAGGACGTGTTCCCCTTCAAGACGTGGTCGCGCATCATGGGCCGTGCCGCGCGCGCCGCGGCCGCGCAGCCGCTGGGGTATCCCGATCCGCGCGGCGAACCGGTGCTGCGCGCCGCCATCGCGGCCTACCTCGGCATCGCGCGCGGCGTCGCATGCCACCCGTCGCAGGTGTTCGTCGCGAACGGCCATGCCGCCGCGCTCGGCCTCGCCCTGCGCGCGCTGCGCCTGGAAGGACGCACCGCGTGGGTCGAGGATCCCGGCTACGCGTCGGCGCGTACCGTGCTCGCGCAACATGGCGTGACGCCGTCTCCGGCGCCCGTCGATGCGGAGGGACTCGACGTAGCGGCGGGCATCGCATCCTCTCCGAAGGCGGCACTGGCGGTCGTCACGCCGGGCCAGCAGGCGCCGTTGGGCATGACCCTGTCGCTGGCGCGCCGGCATGCGCTGCTCGACTGGGCCGCGCATGCCGGCGCGTGGATCGTCGAGGACGACTACCTGGGCGAGCTGCAGCTGCAAGCCCGCGCCACGCCGGCGCTCGCCGCGCGCGACCATGCCGGCCGCGTGCTGCACATCGGGACCTTCAGCAAGACGATCGCCCCGGCGCTGCGCGTCGCCTTCCTCGTCGTGCCGCCCGCGCTGGCGCCCGCGGTTGCCGGCGTGGCCGATGTCGCCGCGGCGGCGCCGGCACCCGCGATCCAGTTCGCCATCGAGGAATTCCTGCGCGACGGCCACTACCTGCGCCACCTGCGCCACATGAAGCGCGTGTACGCCGAGCGCCGTGCCGCGCTGTGCGCCTGCCTGCGCGATCTCGGCCTGGCGCATGCCGAGGCCGGCCTGTCCGTGCTGCTGCCGCTGGCGGACGGCGTCGACGATGCCGCGCTGGCCGCGCGGGCGCGCACGGTGGGCCTCGCGCCGTCCGCCCTGTCGTGGTGGCGCGCGCAAGAAGACGATGCGCCCGGCGGCCTGCTGCTGGGCGTGACGAACGTGCCGCCCGGGCGGGCGCAGGCCGCGTGCGCGGCGCTGGCCGCGCTGCTGCGCTGAGCCGCTACCGGTTCGCCGCACGGCGCGCACGGTCCGGCGCAGCGTGCTGGCCCGCGCGCGCGGACACGCCTATCGTGGTGTCTTTCCATATCGGGAGCCGCCATGCGCGCCTTGTTTTCTCTCTTCCTCGCCCTCTGCCTCGCCGGTCCGGCGCACGCGGCCAATGCCGAAGACGCGGCCATCCGCCAGCTCGTGCAGCAATTCCAGACCGCCATCGTCGCGCGCGACGGCAAGACCCTCGGGTCGCTGTTCGTGCAGGAAGGCGGCAGCTGGTGGTCCGTGCTGGACGAACCGACGTATGCGGCGGCCAAGGCGCGCAATCCGGCCGCGCGGCGCCTGGAGCCATCGACATGGCAGGAGTTCGCCGAATTCGTCTCGCACAGCGCCAGGCCGATCGAGGAGCGCTTCTACGACGTGCGCGTCCGCACGAACGGCACCGTCGCTTCCGTGTGGTTCGATTTCGACTTCCTCGCCGACGGCAAGGTGACGAACCGCGGCAGCGAAACGTGGCAGCTCGTGCGCACGGACGATGGCTGGAAAATTGTCGCGATGCTGTATTCCGTCCACCAGTGACGCGGGCTAGAATGGCCGATCCGTCCACACGCCACGCCGCCGTGAAAGAAGACACGCCCCTGCTCGTCCCCGTCCTCGCCGCCCTGCCGGTATTCACCTGCATGGTGATCCTCGGCCTGCCCGCGCTGGGCCATGGTTACGCGCCCATGTTCCGCACGCTGTTCTTCGTCGCGTGCGCCGTCTGGACCGTGCCGCTGGTCCTGCTGCAGCGCGCGCTGTGGCGCCAGGGCCGCGCGTGGTGGGCGATGACGCTGGTCCTGCTCGCGGCGTCGTATGCGATGGCGGTCGCGAACTCGCTGCTGGGCCAGTGGCTGTCGATCGCGCTCGGGCTGGAGACGGGCTACCACTGGGACGACCTCCTGCGCGGCCTGGACGGCTGCTGGCTCGCGCTGGTCGCGTTCTGCGCGATGCATGCGGTGGCCGTGTACTACCTGTCGCTGCAACGCATCCGGCTGCGCCTCGCGCAGGCGCTCGCGGATGCGCGCGACGCCGAACTGCGCGCGCTGCGTCTGCAGGTCAATCCGCACTTCCTGTTCAACACGCTGAACGCGGTGTCGGCCCTCGTCGCGGCCGGCGCGAACCGCGACGCGAACCGCATGCTCGCCCGCGTGTCCGATTTTCTCCGCGCCACGCTGGCGCACGACGGCCGCCACGAGCACACACTGGCCGAAGAACTGGCGCTGACGGAAGCCTATCTCGACATCGAAAAAGCGCGCCTCGGCGAGCGCCTGCAACTGGCGATGCATGCGGGGCCCGACCTGCTCGATGCCGCCGTGCCCTATTTGATGCTGCAGCCGCTCGTCGAGAATGCCGTGCGCCACGGCATCGCGCCGCTCGCCGCGCCGGGCCGCATCGACATCCGCGTCGACCGCGCGGACGACCGCCTGTGCGTGGACGTGCGCAACGACGGCGCCCAGCCGACGCAAGGCGGCGGCGGCATCGGCCTCGCCAACGTCGCGAACCGCCTGCGCCATTTGTACGGCGATGCCCAGCGGGTCGACGCGGGCTGGCGCGACGGCCGCTTCCACGTGTCGCTGACGTTGCCCCTCAGGGTGAGCACTGGGGTGGCGGCATGATGCGCGTCGCGATCGTCGACGACGAACCGCTGGCCCGGCTCGCCGTGAAGGCGCGACTGGCGCGCCACGCGGACCTGGCACTGGTGGCGGAATACGGCGATGGCGACACGGCCGCCGCCGGCCTCGCGGCCATCCGGCCCGACCTCGTGTTCGTCGACGTCGAGATGCCCGGCAAGAACGGCCTCGACATGCTGGCCGCCCTGCCCCGCGCCGCGCGGCCGCTGGCGATCCTGCTCACGGCCCACGACACCTTCGCCGTGCGCGCCTTCGACCTGGCCGCCCTCGACTACCTGTTGAAACCCGTCGACGACGACCGCCTGGACGAAGCACTGGACCGCGCCCGCACGGCCATGACGCACATGCGTCCCGCGCCAACGCCCGCATGGACGCGCAACTTCACGGTGCGCGTGGGTACCCGCACGGTGCTCGTCGACGCGGCCGACGTCGAGCGCATCGAGGCCGACGGCGACTACGCCACGCTGCACGCGGGCGGCAAGACCTACCTCGTGCGCGAACCGCTGCAGGAACTGGCCCGGCGCCTCGATCCGGCCCGGTTCCAGCGCGTGCACCGGTCCAGCATCGTGCGCCTGAACGTCGTCGCCGAACTGCGTGCGCTGACGAACCGCGACGCCATGCTGCGCCTGCGCGACGGCACTTTGCTGCGCGCGAGCCGAACGTACATGCCTGCGCTGACGCAGGCGCTGACCCTTCTTGCGCATCCATGATCCAATCTGCCTTCACTGCCCGCCTGCGCGGCCTCGACCTGCTGCGCGCCGCCGCCATCCTGCTCGTCCTGATGAGCCACTACATGGGTTTCGTCAGCCACGCGCCCACGTTCGGCGTCGTCGGCCAGGTCGGCTGGGCCGGCGTCGACCTGTTCTTCGTGCTGAGCGGCTACCTGATCGGTAACCAGCTGCTGGCCCCGGCCGCGCGCGGGGAATCCCTGTCGCTGAAGACCTTCTTCATGAGGCGCCTGCTGCGGACGCTGCCCAATTACTACGTCGTGCTCGCCGCTTATTTTCTAATCCTCTGGTTGTTTCCCGGCGCGCCGCTCGGCGGTTCCAGCATGGCGGACCCGTGGCGCTTCCTGACGTTCACGCAGAACTTCGGGCTCGCCTACGGCCAGACGTTTACACACTCCTGGTCGCTGTGCATCGAGGAGCAGTTTTATGTGCTGCTGCCCCTCGTCGTGCTGGCCCTCGCACGCATCGGCTTTCCCGTGCGGTTCGCGTGGGGCCTGCTCGTGGGCGGCATCGTCGCGGGCATGGCCACGCGCGCCGCGGCGTATGCGCTGCACGGGCACGATGCGTTCATGGCCGAGGTCTATTATTCGAGCTTATGCCGCGCCGACGAACTGCTGCCCGGCGTCGCCATCGCCCTGCTGCGCAAGTTCCATCCGCACGCATTCACTCGCCTTCTGCGCCACGCGAACGCGCTGTGCGCGGCGGGCCTCGCGCTGGGCGTCGGCATCCTGACCTGCATCCACCTCGACTGGCCAACGACAGCCTTGACGTCGACGTTCGGGTTCTCGCTGCTTGCGATCGGCTGCGCGCTGATGACGTGCGCGGCGCTGTCCCCGGCGTGCATCCTGAATCGCATCGACATTCCCGGCGCGTCGCAACTGGCGCTGTGGTCGTACGCCGTGTACCTCGTGCACAAGCCCGTGTTCATGGCGCTGCGGCCGCACATCGAGCGCCTGCACATCGATGCGGGCGCACCGCTCACCGTCGTCGCCGTCATGGGCGCGGGCTGCGCCGGCGGTTGGGTGCTGTACCGCTGCGTGGAGACGCCGTTCATGCGGCTGCGCGCGCGCCTGACCACCGCTCATACCGCCGACAACGCATTCCATCGCACGGCCGGCGTGCGCTGATCAGGGCAGGTCTACAGTGGCATCATCGCCACCGTGGAGAGCCCGCCATGCTGGAACTGCAGGGCGGACATCGTCGGCTTCCATGGCAATGCTACCGTCATGTCGAGCCTCGCGTGGGCGAGACTCGACGGAACAGACGTGCCCAGCCGGCCTGACGATTTACTTCACGCCGCCGCGCCAGGCGCCTTGCGGCGGCGCGCGCGGCCCAGGATCAGGGCGAACGCGCCCATGCCGAGCACCAGCGGGCTGGCCGGCTCGGGCACCGTGCCGCTGGGGGGAACGGAAACGGCGGTGGTGAAGTCGTCCATGACGAACCAGCCGGTATCGCGCGTGATGGTCAGCGACGACACGTTGTCGAATGCCGCGGCCGCCCACGTGTAGCTGCTGCCGATCGCGACCGGACCGGTCGTGCCGATGAGGTGATTGAAGGCGTCATAGGCGGAGATGGCGATCCACGACGCCTTGTCCGCGGCGCCAATCGGCGCCGCGAACCACGCGCCGGCAAAGTTGAACGGCGTGGCGCTGCCGATGGTGGCGCCGTCGGAGCCGAAGCCGTTCACGGCGAAATGCGTGCCGCCGTGGGCGCCGTTGCCGTAGCCGTCGATGCCGGTGTCGCCTGCATACCAGTCGTCGCTGAAGGTCAGGCCGGCATACGGATTGAGATCGGCCAGGCCGGCGAAGTCGCCGTCCGTGGCCACGTCCTCGAAACCGACGATACCGGCGTTGGCGGCGCCGGCCAGCATCAGGCTGGCGCTGGCGATCAATGCGAACAGAGTCTTTTTCATGGGAATACCTTTGCTGTATCGGGGTTCGTTATTTGCAGATGTCGCCGGTCACTTGCGGGACATTCGCGTTCAGCGCGTCCTGGCCCGCGATGACGAAGCCGAGCGAGGCCGTGCCGCCCGGCGCGATGTCCTTGTTCCAGCCGCCGCCGTCCGACGCCGTGAATGTCGGTGCGGTGCCCGTCACGACCCCGTTCCACGCGCTGCCCGACACATACGTGCCATCGCTGTAGGTCCAGGACACCTCCCAGCCATGCAGCGTCTCCGTGCCCTGGTTGGTGATCGAGACGGTGGCCATGCCGCCGCCCCACCAGGTGCTGGAGAGTTCGTACTTGCACACGGCGGTGGGCGCCGGCTTGACCGGAACCTGCGGAACCACTTGCACGTCGCCGGTCGGATCGATCTTGCCGTAGGCGATGCCGCGGCCGTTGGTGCTCATGTAGACCAGGCCATACGTGTTCATGTCGCCGGTGACCCAGCGTCCCAGCGTGCCGCCGTATTGATGGGCGTCGTCGTTGACGCGGTCCCAGTGGGCGCCCTTGTCGATCGAGCGCAACAGGCCACGCGACGTGCCCACCGTACCCCACATGTAGAGCGTCGGATAGCTGGCGCCAGGCGCTTCCTTGCCCAGGCCCATGGTGCCGCAGGAGCTGATCCCGCCGACGCTGGTGAATGTGGCGCCCGAATCGGTCGAATGGGAGATGCCCTTCGAACCCACGCAGGCCCACACGTCGCCCTCGATGCCGGGCGTGGCGCGCACGAGGCTGTTACCGCCGGCCGGCAGGGTGGCCTTGGCGTCGAACGACACGCCGCCGTCGGTGCTGACCAGCATCTTGCCCGTGCTAATGTCGTAGACGTAGAACTTGGCCGGGTTGACCCGGTCGGCGACCGGATAGGCGTCCTTCACGGACAGACCGGCCACCGGCGTCCAGTTGGCGCCGAAGTCGGTCGAGCGATACGTGGTGGGCGAACCTTCCGGGCTGTGCAGCAGCACGGCGCCGTCGGCCGACAGCGCCAGGTTGCCGAACTTGCCGTTCATGGTCGGCGCCTTTTGCCAGCTCGCGCCCGTATTGGTCGAGATGTACATGGCGTTCGAGCCGACCCGCGCCATCACGTGCGTCGCCTGCGGCGCCACGGCCAGGCCGGTCGTCGTGCCGACGCCCGGCGAATGGCGCAGCGCGTACTGGGACGGATCGGGCTGGGTGAAGCCGTCGTAGTCGCCGATGACGGACACGAACGGGCCGCCCGGGATGGCCTCGGCGGCGAACGAACCGGTTTCTTCCATGCCTTTCACGTCGAACTTCCAGACGCTCGTCGTTGCGTCGAGATCGGTGGTCCTGAACACGCCGTTACCCGAGATCACCCACGCGGTCTTCGGATCGAACGGGTCGAACTCGACGTCGCCGGCCCAGTGGATCGAGGATTCCTTGACCCAGTCGATACCGTTCGGGTCGATCTCCATGCCGCGTTGCATCAGGTCGACCCAGGAACGGCCGGCGTCGTAGGAGGTGAAGATGTGGTCGCCGTACCCGTCCGGGTTCTTGTGCTGCAGCCAGTACATGTTGGTGGTCGACGCGATCAGGTGCTTCGGATTGCTCGGGTCGACGCTGATGCCGGCGAACGCATTGGTCATGCCGGCCGGCGTGATGTTGGTCCAGGCGCCGCCAACCATGTTGTATTCCCAGACCTGGCCCGCGGTCATCGGTTCGCTGTCGTTCTGGCCGTGCGGTCCGGCGCCGTTGGCATAGGTCAGGTACAGGCGGCCCTTGTTCGTCAATGCCGCGCGCTGCGGCATCAGGTTCGCCGGCGCACCCGCGACCGGGGCGAAGGTGATGCCGCCGTCCTTGCTCATGTACAGGTTCGGTCCGACCGAGCCGTAACGCGATACGCCGACGAAAATGCGCTTGGCCGTCCCGCCGCTGACGCTGGTCGGATCGAGCAGCACGAAGCTGATGCCGTTGCCGTTGGGCGTCGAGGCCACGTTCAGCCCGTTCACGTGAGTCCAGGTCGCGCCTGAATCGACGCTCTTGAACAGGCCGTTGTCGCGCGTACCGACGAACAGGACGTTGCTCGAACCCGGGTCGACCTGCAGTCGTTCGCCGTTCGAGCGGCCCATGCCATTGCCGTGGGCCTTGAACTGGGCCGTCACATCGACCAGGTCGAAATGCTGGCCGTAGTCGGTGGAGCGCATGATCACGGTCTTGCCGTTGCTGAAGTAGCTGGTGCCGGCCAGCATGTAGACGGTGCCCGGGTTGCGCGGGTCGACCGCGATCGACTCGACGCCCATCAGGCCGGTATCGCTTTCGCTGATCCAGTCCGTCAGCGCGACCCAGCGTTCGTTATGGGCATCCCAACGGTAGGAACCGCCCACGTCGGTGCGGGCGTAGATCACGCCGCGCTCGAGTTTACTTGGGATGATTCCGCTGACAAAACCGCCGCTGCCCATTGCAACGTTGTCCCAGCGGTAGGTCTCGGCGTTCGCGCCGAGCGAGACCAGCAGACCCAGCGTCAGGGCCAGCGTTTTTTTCAATTGCATCGTCGTCTCCGTTTTTGTTCGTAGTGGATCGAACAATTGTGCATTCAGGAGACGAACGTTAATAGTCCATTAATCACCAAAGAAACTAACGAAATATCACTTTAGACGCCGTTGCCGTTCTGCCTGACGATCGGATCCTTCGTATGGGTCCACCCGCTCATCAGCGAATAACCTACCGCGAGCAGCGTGGGTCCGATGAACATGCCGACGAAGCCGAACGCGATCACGCCGCCCAGCACGCCCAACAAGGTCAGCAGGAACGGCAGGCTGGAGCCGCGGCTGATCAGCATCGGGCGCACGACGTTGTCGACGCCGCTGATCAGGAAGAAGCCCCACACGAGCATGAAGATGGCCCATCCCGTCTCGCCCTGCGCGAACAGCCAGATGGCCGCCCCGCCCCACACGATCGGCGGCCCGACGGGAATCAGCGACGACACGAACACGAGCACGGACAGCAGCGGCACCGCGGGCACGCCCGCGATGAAGAAGCCCAGCGCGGCGACGAGCGCCTGCGCCAGCGCCGTGCCGAGCAGGCCGTACATCACGCCGCGCACGGTCTGGCTGACGGTCTCCGCGACCGATTCCGCCTCCTCGTCCATGATGCGGTGCATGGCGGCCCTGATGACGGCCATCAGCGCTTCGCCGTCGCGATAGAAAAAGAAGCTGACGAATGCCGCGAGGCTCATCTGCGCGACGCCCGCCCCCAGCATTATCCCGCCGGACAGCAGCGCGTGGCGTGCCGGTTCGACCATGCGCCGCGCGAGTTCCATCATGCGGTCACGGCTGGCGACGAGCTGGCGCAGGTAGTTGTCGAGCTGGTCGCCGACGAGCGGGATGTCGCGGATCCACTTGGGCGGCAGCAGCTCGCCCTGGTTCAAAGCGGCGCGGATCTGGTCGAACGACGACGCGACGTTGTCCGCGAGGTTGTACGCGACGAGCGCCAGCGGGATGATCACGAGCAGCGTGAGGGAGAGCGTCATCGTCAGCGCAGTGAGCGTGCGCCGGCCGCGCAGGCGCAGCAGCAGGCGCTGGTACAGGGGCCAGGACGAGATGACGACGGCGGCCGCGAACAGGATCGCGGCCAGGAAGGGTTGCAGGACGTAGAGGCAGCCGAGCGTCAGCAGGATGACGACGGCGGCACGCGTGTAGTTTCTACCTGGTCGTTTGTCCATTCAGCCTGATCATCGGGTGTTTACGATGTCAGGATAATAACTCACGCAGATCGTGCACGATAGGATCGGGGCCCTGGCCATGGCGGATGAACAGGCGCAGGCGGCCGTCGCGGTCGAAGACGTAGCTGCCGGCCGTGTGGTCGATCGTGTAGCTACCCGGGTCCGTGCCCGGCACCTTCGAGTAGAACACCTTGAATTCCTTGGCCGTCTTCGCCGTCTGCTCGGGCGTGCCGCGCAGGCCGAGGAAGCGTTTGTCGAACGCGGGCACGTAGTTGGCCAGCAGTTCCTGCGTGTCGCGCTCGGGGTCGAGGGTGACGAACAGCACCTGCACCTGGTCGGCCAGCGGCCCGAGTTTCTGCATCACGGCGGCCATTTCCGCCATCGTGGTCGGGCACACGTCCGGGCATTGCGTGTAGCCGAAGAAGACGACGACGGCCTTGCCCTTGAAGTCGGCCAGCGTGCGCGGCTTGCCGGTGTGGTCGGTCAGCGTGAAGCCTTTCGCGTAATCGAGGCCGGTGACGTCGGTGTTCTGGAACGATTCCTTCTGCTTGCCCGGCAGCTTGTCGCATGCGGCGAGGGAGACGGTCAGCGCGCAGGCGGCGACGAGGACGGGCAGCAGTTTTTTCATCATCAGATCGGCAGGTATTGTTTGACGTAGTGGTCGACGAGCAGCGCCGCGAACAGCAGCGACAGGTAGACGATGGACCAGGCGAAGGCCTTGCGCGCGACCTGGTCGCTGTAGTGCTTGTGGATCAGCCAGCCATGGCGCAGGAAGATCGCGTTCAGCACGATGGCCGCCGCCAGGTACACGACGCCGCTCATGCCGACGGCGAACGGGAACAGCGTGCAGGCCGCCAGCGCGACGGAGTACAGCCACACCTGCTGGCCCGTGTACTGCATGCCGTGCGTGACGGGGAGCATCGGCAGGCCGGAACGCACGTAGTCGTCGCGGCGGTACATCGCCAGGGCCCAGAAATGCGGCGGGGTCCAGACGAAGATGATCAATACGAGCAGCCAGGCTTCCATCGGCACCGTATTCGCGACGGCGGCCCAGCCGAGGGCCGGCGGCATCGCACCCGACAGGCCGCCGATGACGATGTTCTGCGGTGTGTTCGGTTTCAGCAGGACCGTGTAGATCAGCGCATAGCCGACGAAGGTGACGAACGTCAGCCACATCGTCAGCGGATTGATCATCGTGTACAGGATGCCCATGCCGGCACCGCCGATGATCGCGGAAAAAATCAGGACCTGCGTGGTCGACAGCTCGCCCATCGCGGTGGCGCGGCGCGCCGTGCGGGCCATGCGGGCATCGACTTCCGCCTCGATCAGGCAGTTGACGGCGAACGCGGCGCCGGCCAGCAGCCAGATGCCGATCGTGCCCCAGACGAGCACGTGCCAGCCCGGAAAGCCGTCGGTGGCGAGGAACATGCCGATCACGGCGCAGAAGACGGCCAGCTGCGTGACGCGCGGCTTGGTCAGCGCCCAATATTGCGTGACGCGGCTGGGCGGTTTGTGGATGGCGGTTTGCGTAATCATGGGTGGCTCGCGGACGTCGCCGCCTCACGTCGTGGACTGCGCAGCGCCAGCTCGAGTTGATACTGTACCTTGTAGTTTAACATGGTCACCAGAAGGACGAGGCCAGCCGCCCCCGCGTTGTGGAGCACGGCAATCGGCAACGGAAAGTTCAGGAACACCGTCGCGATGCCGGTCGTTGCCTGGGCGACAAGCACCAGCGCCAGGTTGCGCGCCGTGCCGTGCAGGCCCGGCAAACGCCAGGTGCGCCACGCCGTATAGCCCAGTACGAGGACGACGACGAGTGCGAAGTTGCGGTGCACCCAGTGGATCGCCGTCAGCGCGGAAAACGGCAGGTAATGCCCGGCCGCCGTCTTGCCCAGCTCGCGCCACAAGGTGAAACCATGTTGCCAATCCATCTCTGGGACAATTTGTCCATTACAAAGCGGGAAATCGCTGCACGCGAGTGTCGCGTAATTGGTACTCACCCACCCGCCCAATGCCAATTGGACAAGCAGCACGGCGCCCGACAGCCAGGCCAGCGGACGCAGCTTGCGTAGCACGGTGGGCGGGACGGCCGGCGGCGGGGCCAGCAGGTTGTCTTCGCGTCCGGCCAGCCACACGGCCAGCGCCAGCAGGGTCAGGCCGAACAGCAGGTGCAGCGTGACGATGACCGGCTGCAGTTTCAGGGTGACGGTCCACGCGCCGAACGCGCCCTGCACGCACACCCACAGGAAAAGGAGTGTCGGCAACGCCGGGCCATGCGTGGGCCGCACACCGCGTGCCCGCGCACGGCGCCATTCCAGCCACGACGCCACCATCAACCCGATGATCAGGAAGCCGATGCCCATCGCGAGGAAGCGGTGGATCATCTCGATCCAGGCCTTCACCTTCGTCACGGGTCCAGTGGGCATCAGCGCCTCGGCCGCGGCGATGTGTTCATGCGCGAGGAACGGGTTCGCTTCGCCGTAGCAGCCGGGCCAGTCGGGGCAGCCGAGGCCGGAGTCCGTCAGGCGCGTAAAACCGCCGAACACGATCAGGTCGAACGTGAAGAACGCGATCACCCACGCCAGCTTGCGGTATTTGTGGGTGCCCGTCGCCGTCCACACGAGCGCGAGCGGCACGCTGGCCGCCAGGATGCCGGTCAGGGCCAGCAGGATGAAATTCGAGACTTCCATTGCGCGTTACCCGACGGCCGATGCCTTCAACAACTTGTTGATGTCCTTGTACACCTTGCGCACTTCCTGCAGCTGCGGATCCTTCGGGAAACGCATCATCAGGTGGCCCAGCGGGTCGATCAGGTAGATGTGGTCGGCCGGCGTCGTGCCGCCATCGACCGGCAGCCACTGCGTCACCGTCGCGGCGTCGGCGCGCAGCATGTGCGTGCCGTCGTATTCGCGGATGATCAGCGTGTCCAGCGGTTCCTGGTCGGTGATGAGCCAGACGCGCTCGATGCGGTCCGCTTCCTTCCCCTGCATCAGGCGCAGCTGGCGCAGCGCGAACAGCTGCTTCCGGCAAGAGTCCGGGCATGCACCCGGCCCGACCATCAACATGACCCACTTGCCCTTGAACTGTTTCAGCGCCTGCGGACGGCCGTCCAGCGTGGTCGTCGCCATCGCGGGGACCGGATGGGCGCGCTGGTCGATCAGGGTGCCGTAGTTGTTGCGCTTTTCGGGCTTGATGACGTAATAGGTGAAGTACGACGCGATCATCGGCGACGCGCACACGAGCAGCACCAGCCACAGCATCCAGCGGCCGCGCTTGCGGGCGCTCTTCGGGTCGATTGCCGGTTCAGCCAGCTTGTTTGGTTCCACTTCGAAATCCTGTTATCACAAAAAATAGAAAGGCCATCGCCGCCAGCGCATACCACTGGAATGCATAGCCCTTGTTGCGGTCGACGTCGACCGCGGGGGCAGGCCATTTGCGGATGAGCCCGGCGGCTCCGGTGTCGTCCGCACTCGTCTGCTCGACCAGCACGGGCAGCGTGCGCAGGCCGCTGGCCTGGGCGAAGCCCGCCGGATCGACATTCTGGACGATGGCGCCGGGCCGGGGCGGCGGCGCCTTGCCGAGTTCCATCACGCGCGCCGGATGCAGGATCGCCAGGCCTTCGATGGTCGTGCGGCCGCTTGGCGTTGCCACCTGCGGTACGCGGTCGTGCACGGCCGGATCGCGCGGAACCCAGCCGCGCGCGACGAGGACAACATCGCTTGCACCCGCGTCGGCACCCGCTATTCTAAACGGCATCAGCAAAACGAATCCGGTACGGCCTTCGAATGGCCGGTTGTCGAGGAACAGCGGCCAGTGGGTGACGAATTCCCCGGTCACAATCACACGGCGATATTCGATGGCGGCGGGATCGACCGGCTTCCCGTCCAGCACGAGCGGCGGCAACGCAGCGCGCTGCGTGAGCCGGGCCTGCAGCGCGGTCTTCTCCGCGGCGCGGCGCACCTGCCAGTTACCGAGCAGGATGCCGACCGCGACCAGCACGAGCGTCGCGAGGAAAGGAATGGTTCTGAAACGGAAGCGCAGTCGCATACAATGATCGTACAACCCAAACAACTCTCTACTGGCCGCCCATGAAAACCGTCGTCGCCATCGCCTTCGTGCTCATCATCGGCAGCCTCGCGTCCGCCCTGTTCTTCCTGATGCGCGACAAGGGCCGCAGCAACCGCACCGTGCAGGCGCTGGCGATGCGGGTCGGGCTGTCGATCACGCTGTTCCTGTTGGTGCTGTTCTCGTACAAGATGGGGTGGATCCAGCCGAAGGGACTGCATTAAAAACGTCGTTCGCGCTTTCGCGGGAACGACGCTTCATGGATGCGTAGGGTGGGCGGCCTCCGCCCACGCGTTACGCCAACCTGATGCCAACGTCACGCGTGGGCACGCATTCAAGCCCCCGGCTTGAATGCCCCACCCTACAGCCAGTACACGACGACGTACAGCCCCAGCCACACCACGTCGACGAAGTGCCAATACCACGCCGCACCTTCGAACGCGAAGTGATGTTCCGGCGTGAAGTGGCCGCGCAGCACGCGGTACAGCACGACCGACAGCATGATCGCGCCCATCGTCACGTGGAAGCCGTGGAAGCCCGTGAGCATGAAGAACGTCGAGCCGTAGATGCCCGAGGTCAGCTTCAGGTTCAGTTCGCTGTACGCGTGGTGGTATTCGTAGGCCTGGAAGCCCATGAAGATGGCGCCCAGCAGGATCGTCGCGAACAGGAACAGCGCGGTGCGGGCACGGTGGCCGGCGCGCAGGGCATGGTGGGCGATCGTCAGCGTCACGCCCGACGTCAGCAGCAGTGCCGTGTTGATGGTCGGGATCGGGAACGGGCCCATGGTGCTGAACTGCTCCACGGTACCGGCCGGGCCGATGTTGCCCCAGTGGCCCGAATAATCCGGCCAGATGACCTTGTGGTCGAGGTCGGACAGCCACGGCATCGAGATCGCACGGGCGTAGAACAGCGCGCCGAAGAAGGCACCGAAGAACATCACCTCGGAAAAGATGAACCAGCTCATCGACCAGCGGTAGGACAGGTCGATGCGCTCGCCGTACTTGCCGGATTCCGACTCGCCGATGGCGTCGCCGAACCAGTTGTACAGCACGATCAGCATCGCGACGATGCCGGCCGTGCACACGCCGGGTCCCCAGGCGGCCCCGTTGACCCAGCCGGACGCGCCGGCCATCGTGACCAGCATCGAGATGCCGGCTGCCAGCGGCCACCTGGAGGGACCGGGGACAAAATAGTACGGCGCGGTATGGGGTGAACTCATGTATATCTCCTCAATCAAGCATTGTTTCGAATTCCGGGGTACTGCGCTTCCCTGCTTTCGTGTTGCTTATATAGTTTTAACTCTTGGCGACGACCATGCGCACGACGAACACCAGGATGCCGATGAACAGCGCCACCCCGATCAGCCCGCCCACGATCACGTGGATCGGGTTCAGGTTGGCCGCGTCGTGCTCGTAGTCGCGGCGCTTGCGCACGCCGAAGAACGACCAGAACACGGCCTTCATCGTGGCGCCGAACGACGCGGTTTTTACGGGTTCGCGTGGATCGTCGTTGGCCATTATTTTTGCGCCGTCACGGCGCCACCGATTTCAAAGAACGTGTACGACAGCGTGATGTTCTTCACTTCGCGCGGCAGCTCCGGGTCGATGAAGAACACGACCGGCATCTGGCGCGCCTCGTGCGGCTTCAGGATCTGTTCCTTGAAGCAGAAGCACTCGACCTTTTTAAAATGCGGCGTCGCGGACTGCGGCGCGTAGCTCGGGATGGCCTGCGCCTTCACCGTGCGGTCCTGTGTGTTCACCACTTCGTAGACGACGGTCGCCATCTCGCCCGGGTGCACGTCGATGCTGCGCTGCGTCGGGCGGAAGCGCCACGGGCCCTGGGCGTTGCCGTCCAGTTCCACCGTGATCGTGCGCGCGAGGTCGACCTGGGTGTTGGCAGGCCGAGCCACCGTGCCGTCCTTCTGCGTGAGCACGTTGATGCCGAGCGCCTCGCACACCTGGCGGTAGATCGGCACCAGCGCATAGCCGAAGCCGAACATGATGCCGGCGACCACCACCAGTTTGATGAGGGTGGTCCGGTTCAGACGCAGGCGGCCACTGTCCTCGTGGCGGCCCGCATTCGTTTCCGCTTGCATGACAGCCTCAGTTCAGCCACAGGCGCTTGACGAACAGCACGACGAAGAAGAACAGCGCGAGCCCGGCCAGCCACAGGGCCGTGCGCCGGTTGTTCTTCCTGATCTGCTGCGAACGATCATCGTTCATCGCGCTCTCACTTCACCAGCGGCGGCGTTTCGAAGGTGTGGAACGGCGCCGGGCTCGGCACGGTCCACTCCAGGCCTTCGGCGCCTTCCCACGGCTTGGCTTCGGCCGGCTTGCCGCCACGGATGGTCGGCAGCACGACGAAGAACAGGAAGTACACCTGCGACAGGCCGAAGCCGAACGCGCCGATCGACACGATCTGGTTGAAGTCCGTGAACTGCACGGCATAGTCGGCGTAACGACGCGGCATGCCGGCCAGGCCCAGGAAGTGCATCGGGAAGAACGTGACGTTGAAGGTGATCAGCGACAGCCAGAAGTGCGTCTTGCCGCGGCCTTCCGGATACATGTGGCCGGTCCACTTCGGTGCCCAGTAGTAGAAGCCGGCGAACAGGGCGAACAGCGAGCCGGCGACCAGCACGTAGTGGAAGTGGGCGACGACGTAATAGGTGTCCTGCACCTGGATGTCGATCGGGGTCACGGCCAGGATCAGGCCCGTGAAGCCGCCCATCGTGAACACGAAGATGAAGCCGACGGCAAACAGCATCGGGGTCTCGAACGTCATCGAGCCCTTCCACATCGTGGCGACCCAGTTAAAGACCTTCACGCCGGTCGGCACCGCGATCAGCATCGTCGCGTACATGAAGAACAGCTGGCTCGTCACCGGCATGCCGGTGGTGAACATGTGGTGCGCCCACACGATGAACGACAGGATCGCGATGGAAGCGGTTGCATACACCATCGATGCGTAGCCGAACAGCGGCTTGCGGGCGAAGGCCGGGATGATCTGCGAGACGATGCCGAAGGCCGGCAGGATCATGATGTAGACCTCGGGGTGGCCGAAGAACCAGAAGATGTGCTGGTACATGACCGGGTCGCCGCCGCCGGCCGCGTTGAAGAACGAGGTGCCGAAGTGACGGTCGGTCAGGGTCATCGTGATGGCGCCCGCGAGAACCGGCATCACGGCGATCAGCAGGTAGGCGGTGATCAGCCAGGTCCAGCAGAACATCGGCATCTTCATCAGCGTCAGGCCCGGCGCGCGCATGTTCAGGATCGTGACGATGATGTTGATGGAACCCATGATCGACGAGGCGCCCATGATGTGCAGGGCGAAGATCGCCATGTCCATGCCCGGGCCCATCTGCGTCGACAGCGGCGCGTACAGCGTCCAGCCGGCGGCGGTGGCGCCGCCCGGGACGAAGAACGACGTCGCCAGCAGGATCGCGGCCGGCGGCAGAAGCCAGAACGAGAAGTTGTTCATGCGGGCGAACGCCATGTCGGATGCGCCGATCTGCAGCGGGATCATCCAGTTGGCGAAGCCGACGAAGGCCGGCATGATCGCGCCGAACACCATCACGATGCCGTGCATGGTGGTCAGCTGGTTGAAGAATTCGGGACGGAAGAACTGCAGGCCGGGCTGGAACAGCTCGGTGCGGATCATCAGCGCCAGCACGCCGCCCGAGAGCAGCATGATGAACGCGAACCACATGTACAGCGTACCGATGTCCTTGTGGTTGGTGGCAAAGAGCCAGCGGCGCGCGCCGACCGGATGGTCGTGCGCGTGGTCGTGGCCATGCTCATTTGTTCCGGTATGAGTGTGATCGATAGTAGGGGAAGTCATGTCAGTATCCTAGTCGTGCGGGACAGCAAGGCCGTGGTGCGGTGACGCGGTGACGGCCCGGTCCCTGTAATCCAAACGCTTGTTGCTTGTCTTGTCTTATTTGCCGCGGGCAGCCAGGACTTCGGAAGGCTGGACGATGTTCTCGTCGGCCTTGTTGGTCCAGTTGTTGCGGGTATAAGTGATGACGGAAGCGATCTCGGAATCCGACAGCTGCTTCCACGACGGCATTGCCGACGGATACTTACCGCTGTGCTTGCCATTCAGCAGCACGGCGATCTGTTCGGCCTTGTGGCCGAGTACGACGGGCGAACCGACCAGCGGTGCGAATGCGCTCGGCACGCCCTGGCCGTTGGCCTGGTGGCAGGCCACGCAGTTGGCCGCGTAGACTTTCTCGCCCTTCGTCTTGAGCTCGTCGATGGTCCAGACCTTGTTCGGGTCGTCGGCCAGCGCGGCCATGCGTTTCTTCTCGCCGCCCACCCACGCCGTGTAGTCCTCGGCCGAGACGACTTTCACGACGATCGGCATGAACGCGTGTTCCTTGCCGCACAGCTCGACGCAGTTGCCGCGGTAGGTGCCCACCTGTTCGGCCTTGAACCACGTGTCGCGCACGAAGCCGGGAATGGCATCCTGCTTGACGGCGAACGCGGGGATGGTCCACGAATGGATCACGTCGTTGGCGGTCAGCACGAGGCGGACCTTCTTGCCGACCGGGACGACGACGGGATTGTCGACCTCGAGCAGGTAGTTCTCGGTGCGCTTCTCGGTCGGTGCGATGCCCGGCTCGCCCACCTGCGTGCGCGGCGTGGCCAGGTTCGACAGGAACGAGATGCCTTCGCCCTCGCCCTTCAGGTAGTCATAGCCCCACTTCCACTGCATGCCGGTGACCTTGATGGTCAGGTCCGGGTTGGACGTGTCCTTCATCTGCACGACGGCGTGCGTGGCCGGCAGGGCCATGCCGATGACGATCAGGAACGGTACGACGGTCCAGGCGATCTCGACCGTGGTGGATTCGTGGAAGGTGGCCGGTTTGTGGCCGAGGGACTTGCGGTGCTTGAACACCGAATAGAACATGACGCCGAACACGCCGATGAAGATGACCAGGCAGACCACCATCATCCAGTTATGCAGGCTATAGATATAAGCCGCAATGCCCGTCACGGGCGCCTGCATGTTGAGCTGATGTTCCACCGGACGACCGGTAATGACGGGCTCGGTAGCCGCCATCGCCGGGATGCTGGCCGCTACTGCGAGACCGAGCATCAACGCTTTGAATCGTTTTGCATATGTCATGTTGTCCCCAACCACCTTTAGAAGAGAAATTTCTAGAACGGAAGCGGCCCTCCTCTGGCTCGCCATGGAGGAACCACGGAAGACAACTTCCGTTCTGAAATCCTTTTTAAACTAAACGCAACCACTTCCCGTCGCGCCGGCGGGCGCTTCGGGACTCGACACCGTCCAGCCGGATGCCGTCTGGCATCCTCGATGAACGATGTCTTCAAACCTTGCTTGCGGGGGATACCCGATACGCTGCCTTGTATCCCCGGGTGATGCTCCAACCCTCGACTTGACGCCTTTATGCTTAATTTTTTAGCGCTTTTTTGATCCAGTCGAAAAAAGTGTGTTTGATTATACTGAAAGCGGTAATTTTTATTCAAGGAAAATTACCGCGATCGTATACAGGATGCATGGGTCTTACCGCGGCTTGGGCGGCTGGAAGCGGACGATCGCCTCGCCCGCGGCCGTCGTCTTCGGTGCCGGCCGGAACGCGTGGCCGTAGATGACCTCGAACGTCAGCGCCAGCTTGCCGTCCGCGCGGCGGCCCGCTTCCAGCGCGTCGCGCATGCGTTGCCACGCCGCCCGGCCGACGAGGCCGCGGCGGCGCGTGGCCAGCGGGTTGCCGCCGAACGCGCGCACGTCGGCCAGCAGCTTGTCGGCCGTGTCGTACGTCACCGTGATCTGTTCCATGTCCATGACGGGCGTCGTGAACCCCGCTTCCACGAGCTGGTCGCCGAAGTCGTGCATGTCGACGAACGGCAACGTGTGCGGGGTCTCGTCCATCGCCGCGAACGCGGCACGCAGTTCGCGGAACGTGTCCGGACCGAAATTCGAGAACATCAGCAGGCCATCCACGCGCAGCACGCGACGCCACTCGGCGAACACGCGGTCGGGTTGGGGATGCCAGTGCAATGCCAGGTTCGACCAGACCAGGTCGAGCGAGTTCGGCCCGAACGGCAGGTTGCCGAAGTCGCCGCAAACGAGATCGATGCCGGCTTTGGCCGGCAGCAAACGACTCAACAAGGAGCGCGGCGCCGACGTGGCGGCCGTGGCGGTCGCCAGCATGGCCGCCACGGCGTCCAGGCCGAGCACCTGCGCAGCCGGATAGCGTTTCTGCAATTCGGCGATATCGACGCCGGCGCCGCAGCCGGCGTCGAGCACCTGGCGCGGCGCCGTCTTGACGAGCGTCAGGCGGTCGAACATGCGGGTGGCGATCTCGCGCCGCAGGAAATCGGAAGGGGCGACCCGGACGGGGTCGGCGAACAGCTGGCGCACACGGACCGGATCGATCGGGGCGCTCATCTTCGACGGGGCTTGGGGTGAAACCATGATGGGGCTGCGGTGAATGGGATAATGGCGGGAGTGTACATGATGGGTGGAACTTACGATGACGGCCCGTTATTTGTCCCTGCGGCATTGGCTGCGCGTGCTGATGCCGTCGATGTGCGCCCTGTGCGGGAGCGGCAGCGACGACGTCGTATGTACTGCGTGCCGGGATGCGTATGCGGGGGTGCGGCGGGTGCGTTGCGGGCAGTGTGCGAACCCGATGCCGGGGTTTGCGCTACATGCGGCACAAGAACCGTCGCTCCCGCGCAGGCGGGAGCCCGATTTCGCGCTGCCGACGACGCATGAAAAATTGGATCCCCGCCTGCGCGGGGACGACGTTGATAAGCGCGAGCACGACGATAACATTTGCGGCTCCTGCCTGCGCGACCCACCGGCCTTCGACGCCACGATCGCCGCCGTCGATTACGCAATTCCACTCGACCAGCTCGTGCTTCAATTAAAATTCGGCGCCCGCCTCGCGCTCGCGCCCTGGTTCGCGCGCCAGATCCGCGATGCCGTGCTGGCCCGCCCCGGCCTGCCGCTGCCCGATTTGCTGTGCCCGGTCCCGCTGGGGCCGGGCCGGCTCGTCGAACGCGGCTTCAACCAGGCGCTGGAAATCGCGCGGCCCCTGGCGGCGGCGCTCGGGGTAGCATGTCATCCGGCGCTGGCGCTGCGCACGCTCGACACGCCGGCGCAGTCGGGCGTCGCGCCGAGCGTGCGGGCGAAGAATGTGCACGGCGCGTTCGCCGTGGAGGATCCGGACCTCGTCGAAGGCCGCCACGTCGGCCTCGTCGACGACGTGATGACGAGCGGCCACACGCTGGGCGAACTGGCCGCCACTTTTAAACGGTTCGGCGCGGCGCGCGTGACGAATTTTGTATTTGCGCGCACGCCGCCCCATAAATAACCTGGATCCCCGCCTACCCGGGGAGTCATTTGCCGCGGAGGCAATGACAAAATTGAGGAGATTGATTTTGTTTCACGTCGTACTGGTCGAACCCGAGATCCCGCCCAACACGGGCAACATCATCCGCCTGTGCGCGAACACGGGGGCGCAGCTGCACCTGGTCGAGCCGCTCGGCTTCCCGCTGGACGACGCCAAGATGCGCCGCGCCGGTCTCGACTACCACGATTACGCCACGATGAAGGTCCACAAGAACTGGGACGCCTTCCTGGCCGACGCACAGCCGGACCGCACGCGCATGTTCGCGATGACGACGCACGGTTCGTCGCCGTTCGCGGATGCCGCGTTCCGCCCGGGCGACGTATTCGTGTTCGGCGCCGAATCGCGCGGCCTGGACCCGGCCTTGCGCGAATCGTTCCCGCCGGCCCAGCGCATTCGCCTGCCGATGATGCCGGGCAACCGCAGCCTGAACCTGTCGAACACGGTGGCCGTCGTCGTCTACGAGGCGTGGCGCCAGAACGGGTACGCCGGCGGGGGCTAAGGCGGCTGGACCGTCGGGCCGTCTTTACCCGACACTCTCCCATACGCGTGATTTACGGTGTTCCCGAGGTGAAGGCGGAAGAGATAAGGCTTGCACCGCATGACGTCCTGTGGCCGTGAAAGGCAACCGGAACCCCGCCGATCAACACGGACGGGTCACCCTCAATGATCACGCATATCGAATGCCCGGGGATGGGGCAGACACATGCGTCACCTTGCCGTGCAACGGCAAGGCCGTTGACCAAAGAGGTGGCGGATGCGATCACAACCTTGCCACCGTGACTGGTCAGATCGCCCAATCGAATCACGCCTTTCATGGACGTTCTCCTGTGCAGTTTAGTAGGTCTTTGTCGTAAATACTTTTACATCTGATTCTCGTCCCACTGCCAGAACGTAACGCCGTAATCCGTGCCGAAGGCTGGCATGATTTCACCGTCCTTGAAGTAACGACGTGATCCTGCTTTTGCTGGCGTGAACCAATATCCGGCACGCACACAGGCATGACCTCCTTCGGCCCGCGAACGTTTTTGGGCGTTCATGGTGCGGCTATCATCTTCGCTGACAACGGCGATGTCTTCGAATTCGTCATTGATGATTTCGACGAAATACCAATTCGAAGAGATTTCAGTAAAGGCGGAACGTGCCACCAGTGAGGGGGCGAGGTATGGATCCGGCTTGCCAGGAATAATCATCTTGCCTGCGAAGAACGATGCATATTTCTGCGATTGAACAAACGCGAACATTTTCGCGCCATCAAACCAAAGGTCCTTTCGACCAACTTGCTGGAGGGCATCGAGGCCGATCTCATTGAACGTGGATGCGGGACGAAGTTTGCCACCGCCACCGCCGGTCCATGCAAATTGTAACGCGGCATTGGGATCGTCAGATGAGACGTAAACTCCAGTACGGGGGGGAGCTTTGGAACTTTCTGCCGTCACGTCGGTACGCACCCAAAATTTCGGGATGCATGGAAACCGTTTCGAAAATTCAGGATAGTTATATGCAAAGTTAAAATCAGTCCATCGGCTGCGCGACCGATCATCCATTGTGTAGTCTATGTTTCTAGCGTAATTACTTATCTCTTTTAATACTGTCTGAATTTTCTCTTCTTCATCCGGCGCTGCCCAATTCATTGAGAATTCATTCAAACCACGCAGGCACTCATTGGCGCCAGTGACTTCATAATGTTCCATAGTGCGTAAGGCGATGTCTCTTGTGAGGGATTGTCGAAAATCGCTTAAAAAAGGCCACGCGCTGTTTGTCCAATTCTGCACGGTATTCCTGTCGCCCCACCGTGCATCCCTTAATACAGCATCCCGTCCCTGCACCCTCGCCAGATTTATTAATGGATCAATCTCGCCATCCATTAGTTCGCTCACCATTTGATGCAAGCCTTTCAAGTAGTCCAGCGAGGCGTAATGATAAAGCATGGCCGCCTGAACCTTGTGCCATGCCGATAATGAAAGTTGATTTCCTGGTGTGCTCACATCGCCCCCTTTGCAATTGCAGTTGTCTGCCCAGGCAGAGCCGGCAAGCTTACTTTGTCCGACCTCCAGACTTCGTAAAATTCTGTGTAACTCCATCCGGTATCAAACACAACGCCGAAAGTCCGGCAGGAAATCAAGTACTCTGGCCTGTCGGATCGTCATGCGGAGAAGGTCTTCGGTATCATGCGGACGACGGACGGAAGTGACTCCAGCGCGAAGACATGTCGCCCTTGGATCGGTAGACAACAGGACGTTGACCGATGACGGCTCGCAAGTCACCGACTGTTTCGCCACCGAAGACAAGAAACCCAGCGGCAAGCACGCCTTCGACGAGGCTGCGCCTCAATCACCGTCGAACGCCGCTTGACATTGCCGTCATCCACAAACGGACGGTATGGTTGAACGCCTTGATGGTCGCATCAACGAACGGCTACAGCAGACCCGCTACGACAGCGAGGCCGACCTGGAAGCGACCTTGATGAACTATTTGAAGCCGTACTACCACCACATTCCGCACCGTAATCTCGACGCAAAAACCCCTACTCCGCCCCTCAAGGAATGGCAGAAACAGCGCACAGAATGATTGGTCAATCGCATTTCCGATCAAATGGGACTGGACATTTAACTTTCTAGTAACGAATAACTTTATAGCTGATTCTCGTCCCACTGCCAGAACGTAACGCCGTAATCCGTGCCGAAGGCTGGCATGATTTCACCGTCCTTGAAGTAACGACGTGATCCTGCTTTTGCTGGCGTGAACCAATATCCGGCACGCACAAAGGCGTGACCTCCTTCGACGCGCAAACGTTCTTGAGTGTTTATGGTGCGGCTATCATCTTCGCTGACAACGGCGATGTCTTCGAATTCGTCATTGATGATTTCGACGAAATACCAATTTGAAGGGATATCAGTAAAGGCGGAACATGCCACCGCTGAGGGAGCAAGGTATGGATTCGGCTTGCCATCAATCACCACCTCACGGGCAAGCAACGGCGCGTACTTCTGCGATTGGACAAATGCCAACATCTTTGCTTGATCAAACCAAAGATCCTTTCGGCCGACGTACTGGAGGGCATCAAGGCCGATCTCGTTGAACGTGGATGCGGGACGAAGTTTGCCGCCCCCGCCACCGGTCCATGCAAATTGCAACGCGGCATGGGGATCATCTGAAGAGACGTAAACTCCAGTACGGGGGGGAGCTTTGGAACTTTCCGCCGTCACGTCGGTACGCACCCGAAATTTCGGGATGCGTGGAAACTGAACCGAAAATTCAGGATAGTTATATGCGAAGCCGTAATCGTCCCACCGGCTTTTTGGCCAATCATCCATGGTATAGTCTATATTCATTGCATAACGACTTATCTCTTTTAATACTGACTGAATTTTCTCTTCTTCATCCGGTGTTGCCCAGTTCATTGAGAATTCATCCAGGCCACGTAGGCACTGATTGGCGCCAGTGATTTTATATTGATCTATGGTGCGCAAAGCGATGTCTCTTGTGAGCGATTGTTGAAAATCTCTTAAAAAAGGCCACGCGCCGTTTGCCCAGTTCTGCACGGTATTTCTGTCGCCCCACCGTGTATCCCTCAATACGGCATCCCGTCCCTGCGCCCTCGCTAGATTTATTAATGGATCAATCTCACCATCCATTAATTCGCTCACCATTTGATGCAAGCCTTTCAAGTAGTCCAGCGAGGCGTAATGATAAAGCATGGCCGCCTGAACCTTGTGCCATGCCGATAATGAAAGTTGATTTCCTGGTGTGCTCACATCGCCCCCTTTGCAATTGCTGTCACTTGCCCAGGCAGCGCTGGCAAGCTTATTTTGTCCGACCTCCAGACTTCGTCAAATTCTGTGTAACTCCATCCGGTATCAAACACAACCCCGAAAGTCCGGCAGGAAATCAAGTACTCTGGCCTGTCGAATCGTCATACGGAGAAGGTCTTCGGCATCATGCGGACGACGGACGCGAAGTGACTCAAGCGCGAAGACATGTCGCCCTTGGATCGGTAGACAACAGGATGTTGACCGATGACGGCTCGCAAGTCACCGACTGTTTCGCCACCGAAGACAAGAAACCCAGCGGCAAGCACGCCTTCGACGAAGCTACGCCTCGATCGCCGTCGAACGTCGCTTGGTATTGCCGTCATCCACAAACGGACGGTATGGTTGAACGCCTTGATGGTCGCATCAACGAACTGCTACAGCAGACCCGCTTCGACAGCAAGGCCGACCTGGAAGCGACCTTGATGAACTATTTGAGCCGTACTACCGCCACATCCGCAAAGTGCGCTCGACGCAAAAACGCCTATCCCGGCCCTCAAGGAATGGCAGAAGCAGCGCACAGAATGATTAATTAACGCATTTCCGATCAAATGGGACTAACATTTAACACGCTCTAGTGACGAATAACTTTATTGCTGATTCTCGTCCCATTGCCAGAATGTAACGCCGTAATCCGTGCCGAAGGCTGGCATGATTTCACCGTCCTTGAAGTAACGACGTGATCCTGCTTTTGCTGGCGTGAACCAATATCCAGCACGCGCGCAGGTATGACCTCCTTCGACGCGCAAACGTTCTGGAGTGTTTATGGTGCGGCTATCATCTTCGCTGACAACGGCGATGTCTTCGAATTCGTCATTGATGATTTCGACGAAATACCAATGCGAAGGGGCCGCGGTAAAAGCGGACCGTGCTACTGCCGGTGAAGCAAGGGATGGGGCCGGCTTGCCGTCAATCACTATCTCGTTTGCGAATAACGGTGCATATTTCTGCGATTGGACAAACGCGAGCATCTTCCCTTCATCGAACCAAAGATCTCTTCGGCCGACCTGCTGGAGAGCATCCAGACCGATCTGATTGAACGTAGACGCTGGACGAAGTTTTCCACCCCCGCCTCCGTTCCACGCAAATTGTAACGCGGCATTGGGATCATCTGATGAAACGTAAACTCCAGTGCGTGGCGGCGTCTTGGAACTTTCCGCCGTCACATCCGTACGAACGCGAAACTTCGGAATGCGTGGAAACTGCGCCGAAAATTCTGAATAATAATATGCAAAGTTGAAATCGCGCCATCGACTAGTTGGCCAATCATTTAACGTATCGTCAATTTTATTTGCGTAACGACCTATTTTTTGCAATATTGACTGAACCTTCGCCTCTTCATCTGGTGTTGCCCAATTCATTGAGAACTCATTCAAGCCGCGTAAGCATTGGTTGGCACCAGTGATTTTATATTGGTCCGTGGTGCGCATCGCGATGTCTCTTGTAAGCGATTGTCGAAAATCGCTTAAAAAAGGCCACGCACTGTTTGCCCAATTCTGCACGGTATTCCTGTTACCCCACCGTGCATCCATCAATACGGCATCCCGTCCCTGCGCCCTCGCTAGATTGATTAACGGATCAATCTCGCCATCCATTAGTTCACTCACCATTTGGTGCAAGCCTTTCAAGTAGTCCAGCGAGGCGTAATGGTAAAGCATGGCCGCCTGAGCCTTGTGCCATGCCGATAACGAAAATTGATCTCTTGGTGTGCTCATATCGCCCTCTTAGCAATTGCAGTTGTCTGTCCAGGCAGAGCCGGCAGGCCAATTTTGTCTGACGTCCAGACTCCGTCGAATTCTGTGTATCCCCATCCGGTATCAAACGGTCCACTAATGTTTGGATGATTAATTTGCAGGCGCAGCCCAATGTGCCGGGCAAGAAATTTATCTTTTTCAGACTTATTCATCGATGCCGTAACGTGGTTGATGTGAGCCTGGGTCAGTGGCGGGCCCAGTGTCGTACCTTTGGGACTTTTCAGCAACTCATAATACATCATCGTGTCGTTGCCCGGGTCGCTACGTTCGATCTTAAAAACAATTTGCTCCCAACCGCCCTCGAGGAAGTTACCTACAAGCCCATCCTTTTTTTGGCTTGAAGCCGGACCACGCCAGACATTCAATGATTCGCCTGCTTTTACATCGTAGATGACGAATTGCCCGTTGACGTTCCAATCCGGCCAAACGGCCAAATATCGACGCCAAGCCTCCTTTGGATTAGGAGAATTCTGCAATTTATTGAAGACCTCTTCTGACACCCAACAATCGCTCATGCCACGACTGTTCGGAGCAAGGATGCGATACAGACGAGCAGGACCTTTGATTGTGTGCGCCTGTAGAGTATGGAAGGACCGGATATTTTGCTCGGATAAGTGAGGAAAAATATCTTCTTTCGGCCGAGGATTGCCAGCTGCGTCAAGTTTCGCTGAAAGGTTGTCTACCTTGCCTTGATAATCTATGACCTGTGCTGGATCAATAAACTTATCACCGGTTTTACTTAACCATGGCGGCTGATGTTGCCGCATCAAGGTGATCGCATCCGCTTCCGGAAGCGCACCACAGAAGTGAATATTGCTCGCATTTAAGATTGCATGCTCTCTCTCGAGAGTTCGGCGCTCCAGGTTCAATATAATCGTGGTCAATATATCGTGGACAGGTTTCAGCGTCTCTTCCATGTGCTGGTTAGCCGCCAACCGTATCGCTTTGGCCTGCTCCAATGCAGCCTTGGCTTTGCGATAGATGGTCGGTACAAGCCTGACCTTGTTAACCATCCCCTCAAGCGCAGAAATTCCCGTATCAAATGCGGCGAGCAGCGCCTTGGTATTTACCCGACCGCGAAGTTCTTTAACGCCAGTTGCAAGCCATGCAAACAGGCGATCGATTTTGCGGGCCTTGATGTATTTTTGAACCTCTTCCCTTCGCAAATATACGATCACCCACGACATTCCCCTTTCGACAGCCTTTGCCGCCTGGTCGATGCCGGCACGCCTGACGTGCGCAAAGATGATTTTGAGTACACCCTTGAGCAATGAGCCGAGTGTCGGAAACAGGCCAATAAGGGTCAGGACCAAAGCCAGCCATGCCGCCTTGTCCTTGTAATCATGACTGAGCTTTTTGCAGTTTGCTATGAGATCGCGTAGGTCGCAAATTTGATCGACTAACGGAATCATCGAAATTGCCGCGTCGGTGAGCAGTTGGGCGGTCGATCGATCTTCGTTGAAGTCGCCCTCGATCGCCTCCCAGAACCATACGATTGGATTCGTACTCGGCTCCTTGGCTTTTTCCCTGTCATTTGTCGCCCATGCCAAGGCGTCGCGCATTTGTGTTGTATTGACTTCAGCCATTCAGTATGCTCGCTACCAATATTGTCGATATTCGTTATGCTTTATTCTTGCAACAAATCGCTCAGCGGTGCTGCTGGCTTATCCGTTCCCGCCGTGCGCGGCT
The DNA here is from genome assembly GCF_047302885.1 of Massilia sp. CT11-137. Classification (NCBI taxonomy): domain Bacteria; kingdom Pseudomonadati; phylum Pseudomonadota; class Betaproteobacteria; order Burkholderiales; family Oxalobacteraceae; genus Massilia; species Massilia sp. CT11-137. The sequence goes on along the minus strand of NZ_JBKYMP010000002.1, from coordinate 845,879 downwards.
TATAAATCACTTTTTTCACGGGCTTGTTGGCGACGTTTTCCCGTCGGGTCTTGCCGTTTGCGTCCAGCGTTCCATTCAAGACGGGTCCCTTGTCGAAATGGATTTCGTATTCCGCTCCATCGACTCCCTCTCCGGTGTCGGCATCCCGATAGTCCAGACCGATCCATTGTGCCGGCGGTTTTCCTTCACCAGAGAAGTGCGGTAGATCGAACGACATCCGGCCTGGGCCATCCCATTTGTGCATGCCTGCCTTGACAGTGAAATCGCCACTGCAACCCAGTTCGATTTTGCCGTCCGCTATCTTGATGTATGCGCCACCACAAATCAGACTGATGCTCTTTTGGGCAGCAATCGTAATCTCGCCTTCACTCGCGGTAATCGTCATGTCGTTTCCCGCGGCAATACCAATGCTGTCGTGTTGTGCCTGGATGTCGACTTTTCCGGTGTGCGCGATGTACTTCATCCCGTTCTTCTGCGAGAAGAGTGAGATACCCTGTCGAGCATTAATGTTGACGCGCTCACCCGCGACCGCCTGGATGTTCTGTTGTGCGATCACATTGTGCTGTTGGCCGCTATAGCTAACGGAAGAATAAGGGGTTGCGCTGAGGAAACCGCCGTGTGCGTATTGCGCGATAAGCGGCGAAGCGGTGTCGACTTCCCCGCCGCTCTGCGTGTTGGTGCCTTTCTCGGCATTCCGCAAGTTCTCGTTCAGGTCCTTGTGTGGTTCCTGGTCCACGGCCATGGCCTGATTCTGTTCAGCAAACTCCCCCAACTCCTTCAGGAGTGCCTGCGAGCTCTCAAGCAGTCCTTGAAGCATGCCGCGTTCCAGTTGATCGCCCTGTGCTCGCAGCATGGCCTGCGTCGTCAACAGCAACATCTGGGCCGAGCGGATGACGACCGAGTTATCACTGCGCAGTTCTGCTCCTTCACCTCGGGGACGGGCTTTGCCGCCCTGCCGTGGGTGTGTCAGCCAGCCCAGGTTCAACTCGCTGTAGCCGTGCTCGCTCGCAAGCTGTGCGCTGATTTGCTCGGGCGTATCGTCCAGACGAAGCTGGTTCAGGCGGCCCCCTTGCACTTCCTTGCTCTTGATACCGGATAGATATTTGTTCTCCGGTAGGGTGCCGGTATGGTTGAATTTGGGCGGCAATGCCGCGCCGTTGTAGACCTGGCCAACAATAAGCGGCTTGTCAGGATCGCCACCGAGGAAATCGACGATCACTTCATCGCCAACCCGCGGCAGTGTGAATGCACCGCGCTGACCACCCGCCCACGTGCTGACGACCCGCACCCAGGCGGAATCGCTGTCGGTGTCGCTCGCGCCGGCGCCTGCGTGGTCTTGTTGCCGGGTTGCCGGAAAACGGATCTTGACCCGACCCATTGCGTCGCAATGCACTTCCTCGCCGTCCGGACCGACAACCAACGCGCTCTGTAACGTTGCTACCGGCAGATCAGTGCGAGGATCGAACGACGGCACAATCGGAATGCCGCGACGTACGCACGTGAACCGATTGCTGTAGCGTACTTCGCGTTCTTCATTGGCCTGGAGCAGAGTAGAGGTTGACAGTTCCGTTTGCCATCCATTGGCTGAGAACAGCCGTTGGATTTTCTCGTCGACCGCTTTGGGCAAGTTACTGTCAGCCAGGACCGAGAGCTCGGTAATCACGAACTGTCTCTCATCGCTCGGATGCGTGTCGATTTCCGGGTGGCCGGACAGTCCAATCCATTCGCCGACGCACAGGTCACGTACGCCGCTTTCGCCGTGGAAGCACTTCGCTTCGTACTCGTGTCGACGCATGCGAAGGTCGCCCAAACGGCGGTAATCGTTCATGTCGTCGCCAGCGTGAGGCACATCGACCACGTATTCGTCGATGCCGGCAGCGAGCTGGTCCCCCATCGGTCCTTGCTGCATGGTCGTCAGCGCCTGCGTTTCCATGAGACGGACGCTTGCGTAGTCCCAGCTGTGGCGCGTAACGCCTCCGGGTTTCAGGCTACGCATGGCGGTCCAGGTAGTGATACTGTCCCGTGATTCGGTAGCGTGATCGCGGTGGTAGCGCACGATGCCGGCGGAATTCTGAGCCAGCCCGGTTGCGTCGTCGAATAACACCAGCGTGTGGGCCGGCATGTCGTTGCTGTCGTCCTGGCTTGCCCGCCCCGGCCGCATGAACCACGCAATGCCTTGGCGCTTCCACAAACGACGCAGAAAGGCAGCGTCCGATTCATTGTGCTGCATGATGAATTCGCGGGCCGGGTAACTCCCCCGTAACTGGGCCGTGTCAACATCGAATGCTTTCGCGAGGACAGCGTTCGTCTGCTTCCATTCGTCGAGAATCGCCAGTGCAACGTCGACTTCGTTCTTGTTTCGGAAAACTCGTGTGTTGACGCGTTGTTCCATGATTGCGAGCGCATCACGTGCAACCAGCTGATACGTGGCCAACCCGCCGTCGCTTTGTCCCGCGAACGCATGCGTGACGACGCCGCAGACAGAGCGCAATTCACCCCGGTCGGTGACCAGTTGCAGTTCAATCGGCAGTGCGATGAAATCCTTCAATGCCAGTCCGGACTGGGCTGATACGCATTGCAGGCGATATTCGAAGCCCCCGCACATGGACTCGTTCCCGACAACGCGCTTGACCAGCAGTACATCATCCAGGAGCTTTCGCTCGCCTTCCAGACGAAGACGAATCGGGCGGTTGGTTTGGGTGAGCGCACTTAGGAACGCTCCGGCGAGATCGCGCGAGTTCATGTCAACGGTATCGATTGGTAGGATTGGAGGCAACGCAGGTAAAGCGCGTAAAGGTCGACATCGGGGGCGATATCTCAATCATTCTGCTAGTTAGTCCATTATTCAGCAGCTTGCTCTGCATCCCCTTTAGAGCGATATCAGGATCGTCAGACAGTAACTCGACACCGCACTCGAAATCGCATGACAATTATTCTGTGGCCCCATGCTTATTGGGCATGAATTGAGCTTTTGGGCCGTCGTCACGAGAAAATAACCGCGAATACTGCGGTGAGATCGAGGAGTCGAACAAGACGCCATATGCCCCTGCCGAAACGTGGCACCCTGCCTTTTCGCATTGAAGTAATCTAAACTAATGTTGCAAAATTTCTCTATTTATTGCAATCTGAAAACTCAAATTAACTAATTGCCGGCAATGGCAGTTAGTCTGCAATCAGGTCGAATATTCGTCCGCGCAATTTGATTTGTTCAAGTTATATAAATTTAACGGCGGAAAGTTTAACAACAGCATCTGTGTCTTGTCCAGTAGCACACGATAAACATCAGCATAAAAATCTTGGTGAAAAAGCGATCAAGAAGTTACATTGCGTTAGAAATCAGGGGCGAGAATTATCAATATTTTTAATGCTTGGGCCGATCGATAAAACAGCGAACGCAGTTTGCCGGATCAAATTAATGATGCAGAGCGAAACCCAGCCAGGAAATGCCGAAGAGGCGCCAGAACGCCAGAACTATTGGTAATTGGAGAAAGTTGAATGACATCGGCAGACCTGTAGCCCGTAGGGCTCTGCCTCTCGATCCACTGCCGCGCGATTTACAGCCCGGCGGGCGTCGATGATTGTTGGTTTACTCGGAAATTATCTGGGCGTTTCATCGGCGCGATAGAGAGTGCCGCTGGTCGCAACAACCCAGCGCATCGGCCTGCCGATGATGCCGATCAGTGACACATCTGCTGCATCATTTGTAGATGCCGTTCGCGCTCTTCCGTGGGCATGCCGGCCTAGCCTGGCCCTCATGGCCTGGCGCTCTTCCGGTAAGACGGCGAACATCGTCGTCATGAGTATCCCGTCGGAATACTCATTCGACCATGCGGGACGCGGCTAATTCCCGATCAGCCGAACTGCCGAATCTTCGCGACGAGCTTCGTCGTCGAGCGGTCGTGCGCGAAATCGATCGCGACGGCCTTGCCGCCGTAGGCGATCACTTCCTTCCCTTCCGGAATGGCGCTCATCACGTAGTCGCCGCCCTTGGCATAGATGTCCGGACGGGCTTCCTGGACGACTTCCAGCGCCGTGTCCTCGTCGAATTCCACGACGAGGCTGACGGATTCCAGCGCGGCGAGCACGGCCATGCGGTCGGCCAGCGTGTTTAGCGGGCGGTCGTCACCTTTACCCAGGCGTTTCACGGACGCGTCCGTGTTGACGGCGACGACGAGCGACGCGCCCAGTTCGCGGGCCTGGGCGAGATACGTCACGTGGCCGCGGTGCAAAATGTCGAACACGCCGTTCGTCAGCACGACGGGTTTCGGCAGTTCGGCGATGCGTTGCGGCAAGGTGGCGCGGGTGCAGAGTTTTTGTTCGAAGGTAGCCATGGCGTGCATTTTAACTTGCGGCCGGCGGTTCCTCTTCCGGCTCGTCGATCAACATGGACAGCTCGGCCGGCTTCGCGGCACCGCCGCCCTCCCCCGGCGCTTTTCTTTCTCCCGACAGCTTGATCTGGAGGCGCAGGCCGTTCGCGGAATCGGCGTTGCGGATGGCTTCGTCGTAGCTGATGTAGCCCTTGTTGTAGAGTTCGAAGAGCGCCTGGTCGAACGTGCACATGCCCAGCTCGCGCGACTTGTGCATGATCTCCTTGATGCTCTGGAAGTTGCCCTTCAGGATCATCTCGCCGATCGTCGGCGTGTTCAGCAGGATCTCGATGGCAGCCTTGCGCCCCTTGCCATCTTCCGTGCGGACGAGGCGCTGCGAGACGATGGCGCGCAGGTTCGACGACAAGTCCATCAGCAATTGATTCCTCCGCTCTTCCGGGAAGAAGTTGATGATGCGGTCCATCGTCTGGTTCGCGTTGTTCGCGTGCAGCGTGCCGAGGCACAAATGACCCGTTTCGGCGAACGCGATCGCGTGTTCCATCGTTTCCGTGTCGCGGATCTCACCGATCAGGATCACGTCCGGCGCCTGGCGCAGCGTGTTCTTCAGCGCGTTGTGCCACGACAGCGTGTCGACGCCCACCTCGCGGTGCGTGATCAGGCAGCTCTTGTTCTTGTGAACGTATTCGACGGGATCCTCGACCGTGATGATGTGGCCGGCCGAGTTGCTGTTGCGGTAATCGATCATCGCCGCCAAGGTCGTCGACTTGCCGGAACCCGTGCCGCCGACGACGAGCACGAGGCCCCGCTTCGTCATCACGACGTCTTTCAAGACCTCGGGCAGGTCGAGTTTTTCGAAGTTCGGGATTTCGGATGCGATGGTCCGCACGACCATGCCCACGCTCTGCTGCTGCACGAACACGTTCACGCGGAACCGGCACACGCCCGGCAGGGAAATCGCGAAATTGCATTCCATCTCGGCTTCGAACTCGGCCCGCTGCCGCTCGTTCATGAGGGAGAGGGACAGCGCGCGCGTGATGTCGCCCGTCAGGCGCTGCTGGCTCAGGGGTTTCATGGCGCCCTGATGCTTCATGCTGGGCGGAAAGTCGGCCGAGATGAACAGGTCGGAGCCGCCCTGCTGGTGCATGACCGCGAGCAGCTTGTGCATATAAGCCTGGGCTTCCGCCGGGCCGAAGGTCGAGGACATGGATGTCTTCCTATTAACGCAAGGCAACATCGCCTGCCCGGCCATTATATCCATGGCTTTACCGGTAAAATAGTGACAGACTGCTTAAAAGGCAGGCAAACGTGTCTTCGAGAACACGGCCGTTCAATCAACTCCGATCCCATGACACTGACCGAACTGAAATACATCGTCGCCGTCGCACGCGCCCGCCATTTCGGGCATGCGGCCGAAGCCTGCTTCGTCGCCCAGCCCACGCTGTCCGTCGCGATCAAAAAACTCGAGGACGAACTCGGCGTCACGCTGTTCGAACGGGGCGGCTCGGAAGTGTCCGTGACGCCGCTGGGCGCGCAGATCGTCGCCCAGGCCGAGCGCGTGCTCGAGCAGACGGCCGCCATCAAGGAATTGGCCAAGCAGAACAAGGATCCGCTGTCCGGCCCGCTGCGCCTCGGTGTGATCTACACCATCGGTCCGTACCTGCTGCCGCCGCTCGTGAAAAACCTGATCGCGAACGTGCCGCAGATGCCGCTCGTGCTGCAGGAGAATTTCACGGTAAAACTGCTCGACCTGCTGCGCCAGGGCGAGCTGGACGCCGCGATCATGGCCCTGCCGCTGCCGGAACACGGCATGGCCGTGCAGGCGCTGTACGACGAACCGTTCGTCGTCGCGATGCCGAAGAACCACCCGTGGTCGACTCGCACCGAGATCGCGGCCGAGGACCTCAAGAGCGAGACGATGCTGCTGCTGGGCGCCGGCCACTGCTTCCGCGACCAGGTGCTCGAAGTCTGCCCGGAGATGGCGCGCTTTTCTTCGTCGCCGGGCAACGGCATGCAGCGCACCTTCGAGGGCTCGTCGCTGGAGACGATCCGGCACATGGTCGCGAGCGGCATCGGCCTGACCGTGCTGCCGCGCGCCTCCGTGCCGGACATGAAGGATCCGAACGGCATGCTGACCTTCGTCCCGTTCCAGGATCCGGTCCCGTCGCGCCGCGTCGTGATCGTATGGCGCAAGAGTTTTACGCGCCGCGCCGCCATCGATGCCGTCGTCAAGGCCGTGGCCGACTGCGGGCTGCCCGGCGTCGAGATGGTCACGCTCCAGGCCGCGGCCTGACGCGCGCGGGCAGGACCGGCGCGGCCACAGGGGGTGCCGCGTCCGCATCGTCCGTCCGGATGCCGATGCCGCCGCAGGGCCCCGCCTGCTTTCCGGACAGCGCGCCGACCAGTTCCGCGCCCCGCTGCGGCACCGACACCAGCGGCGCGCACCGCACCGCATCCCACGTGCTGCCTTCCTGTTTGAATTCGACGGCGCGCACGGCATAGACGCGGCCGCCCTGCTCCAGCGCGATCAGCGCCGTGCCGCCGTTCACGACCCCGAGCACGAAGCGGCGGCGCGGCATGCTGTCGTCGCTGGCGTCGGTCTCGCTGAAATCGCCGCCCCGGTCGGCGATGCCCGCGAGCCCGAGTCCCACGCCCAGCAGCGCCTGGATGCCGGCCGGGAGCTCGCGCAGCGACCGCGCCTCCGTCCACGCGCCCTGCTCCTGCCCGCCGGCCTGCGCGAGCAGGCAGCTTCCAAGTCCGATTCCGGCCACCACCATGGTTACGCATCGCATATGCATTCTCCTTGATCCGAAGCCGGCATCGTAGAGCGCGCCCGTGCGCCATGCCTTGTGCATCGTCGACGTGCGCATGATCGCCGCGTATCGTCCTGCGCCGTACAGCCGGGCGCGCCCCGACAGGCTACAATCCTGACCTTGCAGATTTTCAATTCGAACGCACAATGAACAAGCTGGCGCTTTATTTCCGCCTGGTCCGGGCCCACAAGCCCATCGGCATCCTGCTGCTGCTGTGGCCCACGCTGTGGGCCTTGTGGATGGCATCGAACGGCCATCCCGATCCGATGATCCTCGCCATCTTCATCGTGGGCACGGCGCTGATGCGATCAAGCGGCTGCGCGATCAACGACTACGCCGACCGCGACTTCGACCGCCACGTCAAGCGCACGGTCGACCGCCCGCTGACGAGCGGACGCATCAAGGGCTGGGAAGCGCTGATGGTGGCGGCCGTGCTCGCGGTCGTCTCGTTCCTGCTGATCCTGCCGCTGAACACGCTGACGAAGCAGCTCTCCGTCGTGGCCGTGATCGTCGCGGGCAGCTATCCGTATTTCAAGCGCTTCTTCGCGCTGCCGCAGGCCTACCTCGGCATCGCGTTCGGCTTCGGCATCCCGATGGCGTTCGCAGCCGTGCAGGACCACGTCCCGGCCGTCGCGTGGTGGCTGCTGGTCGCCAACGTGTTCTGGTCGCTGGCCTACGACACCGAATACGCCATGGTCGACCGCGACGACGACCTCGTCATCGGCATCCGCACGTCCGCCATCACGTTCGGCCGCTACGACGTCGCCGCGATCATGGTGAGCTACGCGGCCACGCTCCTCATCGACCTCGTGTGCGGCTGGTCGCTGGGCCTGCGCTGGTGGTTCGTGGCGGGCATCGCCGTCGCGGCCGGGATGGCCGTCTACCACTACACCCTGATCCGCGGCCGCGACCGCATGAAGTGTTTTGCCGCGTTCAACCACAACAATTGGTTGGGTGCGGCCGTGTTTGCTGGCGTCGCGTTAGACTATGCATTAGGATAATATTGTCCCTTGAATAACCCATAACGAGAGGTTCCCCCAATGATGGAAAAAATCCCGACCCAGTCCGGCGCCCGCGACCAGTTGCTGTCCGACCTGAAGACCGTCGTCCAGGACGCGGAAGCGTGGCTGCGCCACAGCGGCCACCTGACCGGCGAAGAATTCAAGGCCGCCAAGGTCAAGTTCGAGCGCACCCTGGTCAAGGCCAAGGAAGACATCGTCCGCCTGGAAGAAGCCGCGGTCGAAAAAGCCAAGGTCGCCGCCAAGGCCACCGACGAATACGTCAAGGAGAATCCGTGGAAGGCCGTCGGCCTGGGCACCGCAGTCGGTGTCGTGATCGGCATGCTGATCGCCCGTAAGTAATGATGGCTGGCGTCTTCGCGGCGGCAGGCCGGATCGGTGCGACTCTCGTCGCGATGGCGGGCACGCGGCTGGAACTGGCCGCGCTCGAATTCCAGGAAGACGCACGCCGCCTGCTGGGCCACCTCGCGTGGACCCTGCTGGCCGTGTTCCTCGCGGCCGGCGCCCTCCTGCTGGCCGCGCTGTTCGTCATCGCCATCTTCTGGGACACGTACCGCCTGCAGGCCGTCGGCGGCATGGCCGTCCTGTTCGGCGCGCTGGCCGGCATCATCCTCATGAAAGTCCGCGCCAGCATGACCGCGGAAGCGCCGCTGCTCTCGGCCACGCTGGCCGAACTGCGCAACGACGTCGACTACCTGCGCCATGGCCTGGCCCAACATCATGCGGAGGCAACCGATGAACAAGCCTGATCTCGCCACCCGCCGCGCGGCCCTGATCGAACAATGCGCCGAACAGCGCGTGGGCCTCGCCTACGAGCTGAAGGCGCTGCGTCCGTCGAATGCACTGGCCGGGCATCCGGTCATGGGCTATGTCGCCGCCAACCGCAAGCTCGTGCTGGGCGCGGCCGGTGCCGTGCTGGGGCTCGTCCTCATGCGCCGCAAGCGCCTGGCCGGGCTCGTCACGTCGGCCCTGTCGGCGGTGAAGATGGCGCGCGGCGCGCTGGGCATTCTCGCGCAGCTGCGCCGCTAGTCGTTGAGGCCGAGCGCTTCCCAGCCATTCGGCGTCAGCTTGACGTACAGTTTTTCCTTCTGGGAGCGCTCGCCGTCGACGTTCCGCCCGACTTCGGGGAACGCTTCCTTGACCTGCGGCTTCCGGGCCCACTCGGCCACGTTCGACAGCTGATAGGTGTAGATCACGCTGGTTTCCTCGTGGTCGCCGACCTTGGCCGGGTCCGCCCAGCGGAGCACCTTGCTCAGCGACTTGCGGCCCCAGCAGATGCGCGGCTGCTTCCCGGCGTTCGCGTGCAGGTAGGGCTTCGCGGCATCGGCCATCGTGTAGCGCTTGACCTTCACCCCGCTCGCCTTGCCATTGACGATGGCGCCGGGTAATTCCACGTCCTCGCTCCTGGCGAGGCCGACGGATTCCAGCGCCGACATCTGGCCGGCCACGCCGTCCGGGTACATCTTCTGCTGGCGGATGTCGGTTTCATACACGTCGACCGGCCATTTGATGGGATCCAGGCACAGGTCGCCTTTCTTGTCGAAATACTGGGAGACGGTGAGGCCGAAGTTCTTTTCGTTGGCCGACGTCTTGCTGCTGCAGGCGGACAGCGATGCGACCAGCGTCGCGCCCAGCACGAGGGAGATGGCAGTCTTGTTCATGGTGATGTGATTGTACCAAGGCTGGGCGCGGGTGGAATCTCTTCCATAGACGCGAACACACGCTTGCCCAGCTTCTGCGCCGTCGCCACCATCAGGTCCGCCCCTTCCGACGCGCCCCCGATACGCAGGACGGCGTCGCACCGCTCCAGCAGGCGCTGCGCATGCGGGTGGAACAGGGCGTCGAACACGGCGTCCCCCGGCGCCTGCGATCCGGCCAGGCGCACCGTCGGCAACGCGAGCCATTCGCCCAGCACGGGCAGGTGCCCGGCGTCGTACAGCGGCATCACGCACGCTTCCATCGCCGCGACGTTAGCCGCGATACGGTCCGGATCACCGTCCGTGCCCGACCGGTACGGGCCCGCGACCAGGATCATCATCCCGCGCGGCGCGAACAGGTGCGAGCGCGCGTACTGCAGCAGCATGATCGTCTTGCCGTCGACGATGCCCGTGCCGATCATGACCAGCGCCGCGTCGATGTCCAGTTCCAGCACGTCCAGACGTTCGCCCTCGGCCGCCACGCCGCCGCCGGGTCCCACGCGGTCGCGCGCCTCGTACTCGGCCACGAAGAAGTGCAGGCGCTCCGTCACGCTGCCGGGGCTCATGAACGCATCCCACAAGCGAGTGATGTTGCGCCGCGACGGCCAGATCGTCGCCACGAAGATGAGCGCGGAACTGGGCGTTTCGGAGGACACGGTCCGGCGCGACCTGCGCGAGCTGGCGAAGGAAGGCCTGCTGCAGCGGGTGCACGGCGGCGCCCTGCCCGCCAGCCCGGTGCTGGCGGACTTCGCGACGCGCCACAGCATCGCCACCGACGACAAGGCCGCCATCGGCCGCGCCGCCGCCGCGCTCGTGCAGCCGGGCCAGGTCGTGTTCGTCGACGGCGGCACCACGTGCGCGCAACTCGTGCGCGCGCTGCCGCGGCGCCTGAAAGCGACGGTCGTCACGCACAGCCCGTCCATCGCGATGGAGCTGATGGACCATCCGGACATCGAAGTCATCATGCTCGGGGGCCGCCTGTTCCGCCACTCGGCCGTCGGCGTGGGTGCGGCGACGCTGGAAGCCATCGCGCAAATCCGCGCCGACACGTACTTCATGGGCGTGACGAGCGTGCATCCCGAGAGCGGGCTGTCGACCGGCGATTACGAGGAAGCCTGCATCAAGCGGGCGCTATGCCATGCGGCGGCGGAGACCGTCGTGCTGGCGTCGTCGGAGAAGCTGACCACCGCGTCGCCGTACCGGATCGTCGGGCTGGCCGAGATCAGTGGGCTCGTGGTGCCGGCAACGACTGGCGAGGAAGTGTTGCGGCCATATCGGGAAATGGGGATTGCGCTGACGCTGGCGGCGCACTAGCGGCAGGTCGGCTCCACGTCGTATCCGAGATAGTAGTAATAGCTCGCGTACGGCTTCCGGTCGGCCAGCCGGCGGAACAGCCGCACCCGCAGCCCTTCGCCCGAGTAGCAGGTGCGAACGAACACCGGGTCGCCGGCCTGCAGCGTGACCTGGTAGGTGTCGCGACCTTTCTTCGTTACCGTTTGCATGCCTTCGAAACCGTAGGCCTGTTCCAGTTCGGGCTTCTTTGCGCTGCTGAACTGGACGGCGTGGCTGAAGATGGGCTTGTCGTCGTCCGCCACGAACCTGGCCGTGTCGTCATCCCCTTTGCGGGCGGGCTTGCGTCCGGTAGCCCTGAAACAGCATCCCATGCCGACCTGCTCGACCAGCGCATACGACAGGTCGCCCTTCGGTGCGGTTTGGGACTCGCTGTACAGGACGGCCTTGCCCGTGTTGGCAATGTCGATGAAGTAGAACGGCGCGTCGGCGGCGTTCGCGATCGAGGTGGCCAGCAGCAGGGACAGGCCGAGGGGCCGCAAGATACTCGTCATGATGGTACGCAATGGTGTCAATGTTGCAACATTGTACACCGTGCGCACCCACTCAGCGCCTGCAGCTCAACCGCACCGTCTCATTCTCGCGCGCAACGACGCGGACGGCTTCGCTGTCACCGCACCGATACACGATGCGCAACCGCTTCGGCTCCCCGCGCGCCGGATCGCCGCACAGCTGGTTATCCGCGCGGACGGCGCCGCGATTGCGTTCGACCTGATAGCGCACGGCGCGGCGTGCGTCGCAGGACGCGAAATGCGTGCCGTATTCCGCGTCTTCGACGAAGATGCGCGAGCCGCGGCCTTCACCGCGACCGCCGCCGGCTTCGCGCAGGCCGGCGGCATAGCCGTCGTCATAGCCGCGGCGATATTCGGCGCTCTGCGCGAACGCGGACGTGGTGGCGGCGCTCAAGGCCAGGATGACGGCGATGCGCAGGAGGGGGCGATTATTGAGTGTCATTTTGTTCTCCCGATTGAAGTGGATGACTTCATCGTAGCGCGCGCGCCAGAAACGCTCTGTTCGGTCGCTGTAAGAGACGTTTCAGTCTGTAAGGAAGCGGGCGCCCCGCCCCGCGCGGCCGTGCCAGAATAGCGTCATGACACCCGCACCCGTCTGCACCATCGGGCATTCGAACCGTACGATCGAGGAGTTCATCGGACTGCTCTGGCAGAACGGCATCGCCTGCCTGCTCGATATCCGGACCGTCCCCAAATCGCGCCACAATCCGCAGTTCGGGCAGGATGAACTCGCGGCCTCGCTGCTCGATGCCGGCATCGAATACCGATACATGAAAGGCCTCGGCGGCCTGCGCCGCCCGCTCAAGGATTCACCGAATGCCGCCTGGCGCAACACGTCGTTCCGCGGCTACGCGGACTACATGCAGACCGACGAATTCGCGGCCAACGTCGATGCGGTCATCGAACTCGCGCAGACCCGGCCCTGCGCGCTGATGTGCGCTGAAGCGGTGCCGTGGCGCTGCCACCGCTCGCTCGTCGCCGATGCGCTGCTGGTGCGCGGCGTGCCCGTCGACGACATCATCGATGCGCGCCAGCGCAAGCCGCACAAGCTGACGCCCTTCGCGCACGTCGAGGGCCTGCGGATCACGTATCCGCCGGAACAATCACAACTGGACTTCGGGCCGGGCTAGCGCGCGAGCAGCCGCCGCAATTGCGCCCGCTGGTAGGCGCCGAAGCCCTCGCTGAACAGGCAGCGGATCAGCGGATCCTCGATCACGTCGGCCTGCGCCAGGTCACGCTCCGTGTCCGCATCGAACACGGCATCGTTGATGCGCATGTACAGCGACGTCAGCGACTCGCCCAGTTCCAGCGCCGCGTACAGTTTCGCGGCCGGGATCCCGGTGGTCCAGCCCAGTGGCCCATCATCGTCGACAGGGTCCGCGCTGCCTGGCGACAGCCGGTAGCGGAAGCGCGTCACCTCGCCGGCATGATCGTGGATCGACAGCTGCCAGACGCGCGGCCCGTCGAAATACTCGCTCTCGTCATCCAGCGCGGCATACCGGTCCGCCAGGCCCGTGCGGCAAAAGTCCAGCACGCGCGTCCACTGGTCCGCCGTCAGCGCAGGGAAGTGGCGGGCGATGTCGGCCGTGGGCGGCGCGTCGGCATTGCCCTCATACATGTAGTCGACGTCCTGTGCGCCGACGGGAATGACCCAGTCCAGCGGCGGCGCCGCGCGCAATCCGTCCGCATCGAGCTGCATCGAGACCGACGGATCCATGCGCACGACGCGCGCCCGCGGCAGCACCGCCTGCACCTCGGCGGTGAAACGGGCATACGAGATCGGGAAGAACGCGCGGTTGTACCACGACCAGGGTTCGAGCTGGAACTGGCATGAACTCGGCACGACGAAGCGCGGGTCCAGGGCCTGCAACTGCTCCAGCCATTCCTCCGGCAGCGCCGGCGGCGCGGGTTCGGCGCGCGTCGGGGCCAGCACCTCGATCTCGCGCATCGTCTGGAACGGAAACAGCACGAGGTCCCATGGCTTTTCGGCGACGAGGCGTGCGAGCGCCGCATCGTCGATCCACGAGTCGACCACGTTCAGGACGTTCAGGCCGGCGGCACGAACCTGGAACATCGAGTCGACCTCGGCATCCATCGCTTCGCGCGGCACGACCTGGAACGGGCCGACGTCCACGGGCACGTCAAGCTGCAGCGCGTGGACGCGCGTAAAACCCAGTTCGCGCACCATGTCGAACAATTCGTCGAACAGGCAGTAGATGTACAGCGGCGTCGCGCGGTCCAGCAGGTCCAGGCTCTCGAGCGAGCAGTGGTCGTCGTGGAAGTGGGAGATGAAAACGGCGTCGAAGCGCTGGCGCCGGATCAGCGCTGCGTCGAAGCGCACGTCCGGGAACGCGTGGCAGTTGCGGCTGAACGGGTTTTCGAAGATAGTGTCGAAGGCGATGCGCATACCCTCGCATGCGAACACGTAGCCCGCATGCAGGATCCGCGAGACCGTCAACGCGGCCATCAGTCCAGCCGCTTCAGTCGCTGGCCCAGGATGCCCCAGCGGCAAGCGACGCCGTCCAGCTGCGCGCACAGCGCCCAGCCGGTGCCGATCTTCTCGACCGTGACGGGCGTCTCGATTTCCCTGGCCAGCTTCTCGGCCCAGCCGCGCGCCGCGCCCTGGCCCTTGAACAGCTCGTTGCCTTCGTAGATGACGGTGGCGTCGAATACGGGCATGGCGAATATGGTCATGGCTTCCTCTGGATGGTGCGTAAAGCGCTATCCTATCATTCCACTGATTGGAAACCACATGGACAACGACCACACGCCCGCGCGGCGCATCGACAGGGGTGAGCTCTACTGGGTGGCGCCGGACGGCACGCGCGGCTCGGTGCCCGGGTATCCCCATCCGCACCTCGTCGTGCAGGATGACCTGTTCAATCATTCGCGCATCGACACCGTGATCGTCTGCGCCCTGACGACGAACCTCAGGCGGGCAAGCGAGCCCGGTTGCGTGCCGCTGGAACCCGGCGAGGGCGGACTCGAGAAGCGCAGCGTCGTCCTGCCTTCGCAGATCAGCGCAATCCCGAAAGCACGGCTAGGGACACGCATCGGCCGGCTGTCCAGCGAACGCGTGGACCAGGTGCTCGCCGGCCTGCGCTTCCTGCAGGCGTCGCACTTCCGCGGACGCTGACCGGCACCCTACTCGCCCTGCTGCTGCATCGCCTTCGTCAGCCCGCTCGGCCCGGCCGGCTTCTTCGGCTTCCATACCCACATCAGGCCGCGCACGTAGCCGTCGCCTTTCACGGCCGTGTGATCGAGCCCTTCCATCGTCCAGGTCTGCAGCGCCAGGCCCCGGTAGTTGCGGTTGCCCAGCTGCTTCTGGAACGCCGCGATGGGCTGCTGGAATGCGGGATATTCGATGCTGCCGTGCGAGATGAACATGCGCGTGGACAGTGCCTTGTGGTCGCGGGCGTAGGCGGCATCGAGCTTGCCGAGCGCGCCGTGGTCCCAGCCGGCCGCGGGGCTGATCGCGATATGGCCCGCGAAGAAGCCCGGCGCCTTGTACGCGGCCGCGATGGCGAACAGGCCGCCCAGCGAGCTGCCGGAGATCACGCGGTCCGTCTTCTCGGCGCGGAAGCGGCTCTCGATCAGCGGCGCGACTTCCTTCGTGATGAAGCCGAGGAAGGCGTCGGCCTTGCCGGAATCGGCGTCCGTCGCGGTGATGGTGTAGTCGCGGCGGCGCTCGACGTCGTAGTTGGCGCCGGATGGATACGACAGGCCCACCATGATGAACTCGGGGACCTGGTTATCGTAGATCAGGTTGCCGTAGGTGGCGGTCAGCAGCGGCGTGTCCCAGTACGCGTCGAGGTAGTACAGCACGGGATAGCGCTTTTCCGGATGCGCCGCGTAGCTGGACGGCAGCACGACGACCAGCTCGTGCGCCCTGCCCGTCGACTGCGACTGCACGGGGATGATCTGCGTGTTCTCCAGCACGAAGTGACGCTCGGGCGCCTGGGTGGCGGGCTGCTGTGCCCAGGCCGGGACGGCGACGCTCAGCGCCAGGGCGTAGATGGATGTGATGAGCAGCTTTTTCATTGAAGTCTCCGTTGTTGTTATAGGGATCAACGTTCGATGATAGCGCTATCTCATCGTCTCGGGGCACATACGCGGGCTGTGCCATGCCGTTTTCGTTATGGTTTTAGTGAAAATTTGTAATATCACCGAACAAATTATTCTGCTAACGTCTCGCGTTAACCTCAGCCATCCAGATCAGGAATGTCATGAAAACCTACACCGCACTGCCGGCGCTCACGCTGCTCGCCATGCTTGCCGGGAGCGCGCATGCGGCGCCGCTCGCCGGCCTCGACGCCAACGGCCACCTGCTGCCGGTCGCCGCCGCGACGTCGGCCTTTTCGTATGCGCCCATCGCGCACGGCGTGCAGGTCCGCGTCGGCGGCGTGACCAAGAACGTGATCTTCTACGGCCCGGCGACGGTGCGCGTGAACACGACGCTCGGCGAAAACTACTGGCGTCATCCGAGCATCGTCGTGACGCACGCGCCCGCGCCCGTCGCCTTCACGACGCGCGACGGCGCCGACTCCCTCACGCTGGAAAGCAAACGGCTGCGCATCGTGATCGACAAGTCGACCGGCGCCATCACGTTCCAGGATGCGCAGGGCAAGATCTACACGCAGGAAAAGCGCAGCGCGCCGCAGACGCTGAAGAAAATCGAGCTGGCCGGCGCGCCGACCTATGAAGCGCGCAACACGTTCACCCTGAAGCCCGGCGAGGGCATCTACGGGTTCGGCTTCGTGGGCGAAGGCGACATCAACCGCCGCAACAAGGACCTGCTGCTGGTGCAGACGAATGTCGGCATCATCATCCCCGTCATGGTGTCGACGGAACGCTACGGCATCCTGTGGGACACGTATTCGAAGATGCGCTTCACGGATAACGCCGACGGCGCGTCGCTGTGGGCGGAAAGCGCGCCGGGCGGCGTCGATTACTACTTCATGGCCGGCGCCACGCTGGACGACGTCGTGGCCGGCTACCGCGACCTCACCGGCGCGGCGCCGATGGTGCCGAAGCAGGCGTTCGGCCTGTTCATGAGCAAGGAGCGCTACCAGACGCAGGACCGCCTCGTCGAGGTGGCACGCACCTTCCGCAAGGAGCAGTTCCCGCTCGACTACATCGTGCAGGACTGGCAGTACTGGGGCAGCGACAAGGACGGTACCTGGAGCGGCATGACGTGGAACCGCGAGCGCTTCCCCGATCCGAAAGGCATGACGAAGGCCATCCACGACATGCACCTGAAGCTCATGGTGTCGATCTGGCCGTCGATCGGCAACGACACCGCGCTGGCGCACGAGCTCGACGAACACAAGCTGCGCTTCGAGCCGCTGCACTGGATTTCGAAAAAGGCGCGCATCTACGACGCCTTCAGCCCCGAAGGCCGCAAGATCTACTTCAAGCACGTCAAGAAGGGCCTGCTCGACGTGGGCGTGGACGCGCTGTGGATGGACGGCACCGAGGTCGAAGTCGGCACGGCCGCGCACAACGCCGCCGACAACGAGCGCGACATCAAGGGACTCGGCAACAACGCGATGGGCGACTTCGCCCGCTACCTCAATCCGTACTCGCTGATGACGACGCTCGGCACCTATGAAGGCCAACGCGCGACCAGCAACAAGCGCGTGTTCACGCTGACGCGCTCGGCCTGGGCCGGCGCGCAACGGACCGCGGCGGCCTCGTGGTCGGGCGATACGCGGGCGAGCTGGAAAACCCTGCTCGAGCAGATCAACGGCGGCGTCAACGTCACCATCACGGGCAACCCGTACTGGACGCAGGATACCGCCGGTTTCTTCATCGGCGGTGAATTCCCGGGCGGCGAAAAGAATGCGTCGTACCGCGAACTGTATGCCCGCTGGCTGCAATACGCCGCCTTCAATCCGCTGATGCGCATCCACGGCACCGACATCGAGCGCGAGCCCTACCTCTTCAAGCAGACGGATCCCGAGATGTACAAGGCGCTGTACGATGCCGTGCGCCTGCGCTACCGGCTGCTGCCCTACACGTACAGCCTGGCCGGGAAAGTCACCCGCGACGGCTACACGCTGATGCGCGCCCTGCCGATGGATTTCCCGGACGACCCGCGCGTCCGCGACATCAACGACGCCTTCCAGTTCGGCCCGTCCCTCCTCGTCCATCCGGTCACGCGCCAGATGTACCGTTTCCAGCCGCCGCCGCCCGCCACCATCCCGGCGACCGCGCTGCGCACGCCCGACGGCAAGCCCGGACTGGCCGGTCAATACTTCGCGGGCACCAATTTCGAGACGCCGCACGGCAAGACCGTCGATGCCACCATCGACTTCCAGTGGCCCGGCCCGCCGCTGGCCGACATGCCGGCCGGCCTGGCGAGCCTCGACAACTTCTCCGCGCGCTGGACGGGCGCCGTCGTGGCGCCGGAAGACGGCGAATACGAGCTGGGTGCGGAAGGCGACGACGGCTACCGCCTGTACGTCGACGGCAAGCTCGCCGTCGAGGACTGGAAAAACGGCGGCAAGCGCTACGCCGGCACCAAGGTCGTGCTGAAAAAGGGCCAGAGCCTCCCCATCACCCTCGAGTATTTCAATGCCACGTCGGAGCGCAGCCTGCGCCTGGCATGGCGCACGCCATCGCAGCTGGCCGCGCAGGCGCAACCGTCGGGCAAGCCGGACACGACGATGCAGACCTACCTGCCCGCCGGCACCGACTGGTACGACTTCTGGACGCACGAGCGTTTCCACGGCGGCACGACCGTCGCGAAGGACGTGCCGCTCGACGTCTTCCCGCTGTACGTGCGCGCCGGCGCGATCGTGCCGATGGGTCCCGTCGTCCAGTACGCGACCGAGCGGCCGGATGCGCCGTACGAGATCCGCGTCTATCCGGGCGCCGACGGCAAGTTCACGGTCTATGAAGACGACAACGAAACGTACGACTACGAAAAGGGCAAGTACGCCACGTACGACCTGGCATGGAACGACGCCGCGCGCACCCTGACCATCGGCGCCCGCAAGGGCACGTTCAAGGGCCTGGTCGGGACGCGCAAGCTGAATGTCGTCGTCGTCGGCCGGGACAACGCGACCGCCATCGAACCGGCGGGCGCGACGAAGTCGGTCACGTATGCCGGCAAACCGCTATCGATCAAGTTCTGAGTCCACCGGAGATCCCATGAAATCGTTCCTCGCCACCCTGGCCCTTGTGCTGCCGCTGGCGGCCAGCGCGGCCGACGTCGCACCGAAACCGGTGTACCGCGACCCCGTGTACGACGGCGCCGCGGATGTGTCGATCGTGTACGACCGCGCCGCCAAGCTGTGGAAGATGTTCTATACCAATCGCCGGGCGACGATGAAGCTGCCCGACCCGAAGGACGTCGAGTGGGTGCACGGCACGGCCATCGGCATCGCGACGTCCCCGGACGGCATGCACTGGCGCTACCAGGGCACGGCCGAGTTTCCCAAGGCGTGTACGGACGTGACGCTCTGGGCGCCCGAGATCTACTATGAAAACGGCACGTACCACATGTGGCTCACGATCGTCCCGGGTATCTTCCACCGGTGGGGCGGCCCCGGCGCGGATGGCCGCATCGAGCACCTGACCAGCACGGACCTGTCCAAATGGCAGTGCGAAGGCACCGTGAAGCTGGACACCGGCCGCATGATCGACCCGACCGTCATCAAGCTCGGACAGGGTTACCGGATGTGGTACAAGGACGAGCGCGCCGGCAGCAAGATCCTGGCCGCCGACAGCCAGGACCTGCGCACGTGGAAGAAGGTGAGCGACGAGCCGGTCAATCCGACCACGGGCGAGGGACCGAAGGTGTTCCGCTTCAAGGGCTATTACTGGATGGTCGTCGACGTGTGGAAGGGCCTGATGGTGCTGCGGTCCGACGATGCGCGTACCTGGACGGAACAGAAAGGCTACATCCTCGGCGAACCGGGCCACAAGGCCACCGACCGGGCCAAGGGACAGCACGCGGACGTCGTCGTCGATGGCGACCGCGCGTTCATCTATTACTTCGTCCATCAGGAAAACGAACCGGAAGCGGCGACGGATGCGCGCTGGCACCAGCGCACGGTCATCCAGGTGGCGGAGCTGGTGTTCAAGGATGGCCGGCTCGAGGTCGACCGCGACCGGGATGTCTCGTTCCGGCTGAAGGCGCCAACGCCCTGATGTGACTTTGTGCGTATTTATGCGGGGTGAAAACGAAATACACTAAGCGCCTTTATCAATGGGCACGCCATGGACATTCACACCCGCATTACCGCCGCGCTTCACATCGTCATCGGCGTGCTGGGCGCCGGCATGATGCTGATCTTCGCACTCGGCACCAACTGGATCGGCCACTTCATCGCCGACTCGGCCGGCAGCGACGGCGCCGTGGCGAACTTCTTCTTCGGCTTCGGTGCGGTAGTGGCGGGATTCTTCGCGCTGCTGCTGGCGGCGGAAGCCATCGCCGGGATCGCGCTGCTGAAAGGATCGCCGACGGGACGGGTGTTCACGATCATATTCAGCGTGCTCGGGCTGCTCAACTTCCCGTTCGGTACCGCGATCGGCGTCTATTCGCTCTGGGCGCTGCTGGGCAAGCGGCCGGCACAACCACCGCAACTCGAAGGGCGTCCGTGAAAAAAGCGCTGCTCGTCCTGCTGCTGTCCGTTGGCCTGGCGTCCGCCGCACTCGCCGAGCCAACGTCGAAGAAATTCGTGTTCGGTAATTCGGACATCGTGTCCGTGAAGTCGGCCTATACCGCCAGACCCACGAACTGATCATCGTCTACCCTGACAGCTACTGGAGCAATCCGAACAAGAAATATCCGGTCCTGTATTTCACGGACGGCTACTGGGACACGCCGCTGCTCGCCGGCGCCTACGGCAACCTGGTGTACGACAAGATGGCGCCGGAGTTCATCATGGTCGGCCTGTCGTACCCGGACGGCACGGACTACGGCAGCGCCAGCGTGCGCGATTACACCTATACGTCGATGTGGATGGCGCCCGGCTCGGGCAAAGGCGATCAATTCCTGAATTTCCTGGAAAAGGAAGTCGCGCCGCTGATCGAATCGAAGTACCACGGCGACAAGGACAACCGCACACTGGCCGGTGCCTCGCTGGGCGGCCTGTTCACGCTGGGCGCCGCCATGAAGACGCCGGACTTTTTCACGGGCTATATCGCGCTGAGTCCCACCGTCGTCTGGGACGGCGGTGCCGTGTTCAAGCTCGAGGAAGCGCTGGCCAGGCAGAACCGGCCCTTGAAGGCACGCATGTTCATTTCCGTCGGCTCGATCGAACAGGCCCAGTATCGCGGCGCGATCGAGCAATTCGAAAAGCAGCTGGCATCGCACCAGTACCAGGGCTTGCAACTGCAGAGTGTGACGATCGAGGGAATGGGCCATGGCACCAGCAAGGCCGAAGGCTATATGCGCGGCTTGAAGTGGGTCTGGCAAAACCGCTAGTTCGCCGGCGCAACGGCGCAGTACTGGGGCTGCCCGAGCATCGACGACACTGTATGCGGTCCGTTGCCGCCGCGGTGCGGGCGCGCCACGTCGCAATCGAGGCGGATCGCGACGGGTTCCTGCCGCCCCATGAACAACATCGCCCCGATCAGCACACCTTTCACCGGATGACGGATGCAGAAAGCCGTCAGCGTGGCGATCGCCGCCCCCGCATCGGCCGGCGCATCCGTGCGTTCGCGTTCCCGCGGCGGCGTCCATGAAAAGCCGCCGTCCGCCGCCACGGGAATGACCTCCCCCACGTCGGTGCAAGGCTCATTCTTGCCCGGAAACTTGCCAAGGAAGAGCGCCACGCCAGCAACCGGTTTGCCGCCCTCCAGGACGATCCCGTCGATCGCCGGCCGCGACTGAGCCATGCACGGCATCGGCCCGCTCGCCATCAGGCTTACGGCAAGCATCAGGACGAGCGGCGGGCGCGGCATCGCAGGCATCATCGGCGGTTGTCAGGCGTCCTTGCCCAGTTCCTCGCCGAGCTCCCGCCCGCGCGCCGCCGCCGCCTTCATGGCCTCGACGATGGCCTGCTTGACGCCGGCCGCCTCCATGCTCGTGATGGCCGCATGCGTGGTGCCGCCCTTCGAAGTCACGCGCTGGCGCAGCACGTCGACGGGTTCGTCCGATTGCGCCGCCAACTGGGCCGCGCCCGTGAACGTGGCCAGCGCGAGCGCCTTGCCCTGCTCCGCCGACAGCCCCATTTCCGCGGCCGCCTGCTGCATCGCTTCGAGGAAGTAGAACACGTAGGCGGGGCCGCTGCCCGACACCGCCGTCACCGGATCGATCAGGCTTTCTTCATCGAGCCAGACGGTCTGGCCGACGGCGCGCATGATGCTGTCGGCGGCGTCCTTTTGCGCGGCGCCGACGCCGGCCATCGCCACCATGCCCGTGATGCCCTGCCCGATCAGTGCCGGCGTATTCGGCATCGTGCGCACGATGGCGCCGTAGCCGCCGAGCCAGCGCGACAGATCGGCGCCGCGGATGCCCGCCGCGATCGACAGCAGCAGCGGCTTGTTCGCGAGCTGCGACTGCAGGTGCACCGTGACGTCGCGCATCTGCTGCGGCTTCACCGCGAGCACGATGACGTCGCTGGCGGCGACGGCCGCGCCGATGTCCGGCGACGTCGTCACGCCGTATTGCGTGCGCAGGCGCTCGAGCGCGTCCGCGTTCGGGTCGACGACGTGGATGTCCGCCGCCTGCGCGACCTTGCCGGCCAGGCCGGCGATGAGGGCGGTGGCCATGTTGCCGCCGCCGATGAAACTGATTTTCATGAGAGTCCCGGGGTTAGGCGCGCGTGATGCGCGCTTTTTCATTCACTCATAATGGCGCGCGCCGAAAATCGCGCTGCCGATGCGTACGATGGTCGCGCCTTCCCGCACGGCCGATTGCAGGTCGCCGGACATGCCCATCGACAGCGTGTCGAGGTGGATGCCGGCTTTGACGGTGTCTTGCGCGAGCGCGCGCAGGCGTGCGAACGGGGCGCGTTGCAGGGCCGGATCGGCCTGCGGTTCCGGGATCGCCATCAGCCCGCGCAGGCGCAGGTTCGGCAGCTGGACGACGGCCTTCGCCAGGTCCAGCAACTCCTCCGGCTTGACGCCACTTTTGGTGGCCTCGCCGCTGATGTTCACTTGCAGGCAGATGTCCAGCGGGCCCAGTTCGGCCGGGCGCTGTTCCGATAGCCGCTGCGCGATCTTTAAACGTTCGACCGTGTGCACCCATTGGAAGCTGGTCGCGATGGGCCGCGTCTTGTTGCTCTGGATCGGGCCGATGAAATGCCATTCAAGCATCAGGCCCGGTCGCGCTTTTGCCACAGCGGCGATCTTGTCGACGCCTTCCTGCACATAGTTTTCGCCGAACGCGCGCTGGCCCGCTTCGATCGCTTCCAGCACGGCTTCCGCCGGAAACGTCTTCGAAACGGCCAGCAACTGGACCGTGGAACGGGGCCGGTTCGCGGCCTCGCAAGCGGCCTGGATTGTCGCTTCGACAGCTTGCAAGTTGGCTGCGATTGTGGACATAATGGTTTTCTTCAGGAAATATTTTTCTAGCCTGGCGGTGCGATATCTCATCGTCACCCCCGCGCAGGCGGGGATCCAAGCTCAGCCTGCATGCACGCAGCAATTGGGTTCCCGCCTGCGCGGGAACGACGGTGTTCTAGCTCCGCGTCAAAGGATCATTATAAATGGACATCTCCGAACTGCTCGCTTTCTCGGTCAAGAACAAAGCCTCCGACCTGCACCTGTCGGCCGGCCTGCCGCCGATGATCCGCGTGCATGGCGACGTACGCCGCATCAACCTGCCGCCGCTGGAGCACAAGGACGTGCACGGCATGATCTATGACATCATGAACGACGGCCAGCGCAAGCAGTACGAAGAGATGCTGGAGTGCGACTTCTCGTTCGCGATCCCCGGCCTCGCGCGCTTCCGCGTCAACGCGTACAACCAGGAACGGGGTGCGTCCGCCGTGCTGCGGACGATTCCGTCCAAGATCCTGTCGCTGGAAGAACTGAACGCGCCGAAGATCTTCGCCGACCTCGCATTGAAGCCGCGCGGCCTCGTGCTCGTGACGGGTCCGACGGGCTCCGGCAAGTCGACGACCCTCGCCGCGATGGTCAACCACCTGAACGAGAACGAGTACGGTCACATCCTCACCATCGAGGACCCGATCGAGTTCGTGCACGACTCGAAGAAGTGCCTGATCAACCAGCGCGAAGTCGGTCCGCACACGCTGTCGTTCAACAACGCGCTGCGCTCGGCGCTGCGCGAAGACCCGGACGCGATCCTCGTCGGCGAGCTGCGCGACCTGGAGACGATCCGCCTCGCACTGTCCGCCGCCGAGACCGGCCACCTCGTGTTCGGCACCCTGCACACGTCGTCGGCCGCGAAGACCATCGACCGTATCGTCGACGTGTTCCCGGCGGAGGAAAAGGAGATGGTGCGCGCGATGCTGTCGGAATCGCTGCAGGCCGTGATCTCGCAGACCCTGCTGAAAACGAAGGACGGCGCCGGCCGCGTGGCCGCGCACGAGATCATGATCGGCACGCCGGCCATCCGCAACCTGATCCGCGAAGCGAAGATCGCGCAGATGTATTCCGCGATCCAGACCGGCTCCAACGTCGGCATGCAGACCCTGGACCAGAACCTGACGGACCTCGTGCGCCGCAACGTGATCTCGTCCGCGGCTGCACGCTCTGCCGCCAAGATCCCTGAAAACTTCCCGGGCTAAGGATTCACATGGAACGCGACCAGGCCTCCAAATTCATGTTCGACCTGCTGCGCCTGATGGTCAGCAAGGGCGGTTCCGACCTGTTCATCACGTCCGGCTTCCCGCCCGCGATGAAGATCGACGGCCGCATGACGCCCGTGTCCAGCCAGGCCCTCACGGCCTCGCACACGGCCGACCTGGCGCGCGCCATCATGAACGACAAGCAGGCCGCCGGCTTCGAGCTCTCGAAGGAAGCCAACTTCGCCATCAGCCCCGGCGACCTGGGACGCTTCCGCGTTTCCGCCTTCATGCAGATGGGCGCCGTGGGCATGGTGCTGCGCGTGATCACGACGACGATCCCGAAGTTCGAGGACCTCGACCTGCCGGAGGTGCTGAAGGACGTGATCATGACCAAGCGCGGCCTCGTGATCATGGTCGGCGCCACGGGTTCCGGCAAGTCGACGACGCTCGCGACGATGGTCGGCTACCGCAACGAAAACAGCTACGGCCACATCATCACGATCGAGGATCCCGTCGAATTCGTCCACCCGCACAAGAACTGCGTGATCACGCAGCGCGAGGTCGGCGTCGACACGGACAGCTTCGAGGCAGCGCTGAAGAACTCCCTGCGCCAGGCGCCGGACGTGATCCAGATCGGAGAAATCCGCGACCGCGAGACGATGGAACACGCGATCGCGTTCGCCGAAACCGGCCACCTGTGCCTCGCCACCCTGCACGCGAACAGCTCCAACCAGGCGCTGGACCGCATCATCAACTTCTTCCCCGAAGAGCGCCGCCAGCAGCTGCTGATGGACCTGTCGCTGAACATGAAGGGCCTGATCTCGCAACGCCTGATTCCGAAGAAGGAAGCGAAGGGACGCGTGGTCGCGATGGAGATCATGCTGAATTCGCCGCTGATCTCGGACCTGATCTTCAAGGGCGAGGTCCACGAGATCAAGGAGATCATGAAGAAGTCGCGCGAACTGGGCATGCAGACCTTCGACCAGGCCCTGTTCGACCTGTACGAGGCGGACAAGATCACCTACGAGGATGCGCTGCGCAACGCGGACTCCGTGAACGACCTGCGCCTGAACATCAAGCTCAATAGCAAGCACGCGAAGAACCGCGATTTCTCCGCGGGCACCGAGACGCTCGGTCTCCTCTGATCCGCTTCGGCTACAGCGCCGCCCAGCGCTGCACGAGACCGACGAGGTGCACCACGCCGAAGCCGAAGCAGATCACCGAACTCCACACGACGAACGGCGTGATCGCGCCGCCCCTGGCGAGAACGAGCGGCGCGAACGCCGCCCCGCGCACGAGATAGACGGCCGTGATGGCGACCAGCGCCGCCTTCAGGAACGGCAGCCCGCCGATGACACCGGCGCCCGCCAGCGCATACGCGGACCACGTGAACAGCACGGCGGCGATCCCCAGCGTGACGAGGGCCGGATACCGGCGCCCTTGCGCGGCCGCCCGCGCGAACCGTTCGCCCGCGCCGAAGAAGCGGTACCACGCCGGACCGCCCGCGACGATGCCCAGGTGGAGCAGCGCGGCGACGGCGCTGAGCAGCGCGCCCGCGGCCAGGGGAATGTTCACGGTGGACTGCATCGATGTCTCCTTTGCCTTACACTGTTGCCTTCGAATCAACCCAAGCTTACAGGAGCCAACGATGAACGTGTTCGACTTCCAGGCCACCTCCCTCGACGGCAAGCCGGTCGACCTGGCCCAGTACCGCGGCAAGGTCCTCCTCATCGTCAACACCGCCAGCAAATGCGGCTTCACGCCGCAATACCAGGGCCTCGAGGCCCTGTACCGCGAACTGCACGCGCGCGGCCTGGAAGTGCTGGGCTTCCCCTGCAACCAGTTCGGCAGCCAGGAGCCGGGCACGGAATCGGAGATCGGCGCGTTCTGCGAAAAGAACTACGGCGTGTCGTTCCCGCTGTTCGCCAAGGTCGACGTCAACGGCGATGCGGCGCACCCGCTGTGGAAATACCTGAAGAACGCGGCGCCGGGCGTGCTGGGCACCGAGGGCATCAAGTGGAACTTCACCAAGTTCCTCGTCGGCCGCGACGGCACCGTGCTGCATCGCTACGCGCCGCAGACCAAGCCGGAAGAGATCGCGGGCGATATCGAGAAGGCACTGCAGCCGTAAGCGACAACGCTCAGCGGCGGTCGAACCACGCCATGACGGCGTCGTATTCCTTCTGCACGTCCGCCATCGAGCCCCCTTCCGCCATCAGGTTGTGGCCCGCGCGCGGCAGGCGCCGGAACGTGACGTCGCGCCCGAGCGCGCGCAGGCGCGCGTACGCGACCTCGGTCGACAGGACCGGTACGCTGTCGTCGCGCATGCCGCTGGCCAGCCAGACCCGCGCCTTCGACTGGACCAGGTTCTCGCCGGGCGCCTGCGCGAAGAAGGAACTCCAGCGCAGATAGGTGTGGCCCCACGCGAATTTCACGCTGCTGCGCGGGTCCGCGTTGATGGCGTCGACGGTCGCGTCGATGTCGCGCAGGCGCGCGAGCGTGTCGTCGTCGTTCGTCCCCGCACGATAGGCGTTGGCGGCGAAGTCGAACAACTGGCTCGTGCCGGTGCCGCCGATCAGCGCCACGTGCGTCACCTCGGGCAACGCGCGCGCGAGGCCCGCTGCCATCACGGCGCCTTCCGACACGCCGAACACCAGCACGCGGCTGCCGTCGACCCACGGCAAGGCCAGCGCATGGCGCAGCGCGCCGCGCAGCGTGTCCAGCCAGCTGTCGTAGGAAAAGTTGGCGTTGAACGCGGCCGGACATCCCGTCGCCACGCCCGGCGGCGCTTGGGGCGGGGCCTCCGGCTGGTACGGCTTGTCGACCACCATCACGGCGTAGTCGCCCCGCTGCGCCAGCGGCACGAAATTGAAGACGGTCGAGTAACGGTTCGGCGTGCCCAGGCCGACGAACGGCGGCGTGCAGCCGGAACCCTGCACGAACAGCACGAGCGGCGCCTTGTGCGCGGGTTGCGAGATGACGTAGCGGATGGCGGGCGCGCCGTCGCGCTGCACCGTGAAGCGCGTGGCGGCGGCCTTGCCGAATTCCAGCGGTTCCTGCTGCACTACGGGCGCGGCGTGGGCCGCCGAGGCGGCGAGCAGGATGCCGCCGAAGAATGCGAGTAAGTGTTTGTTCATGGACGTGATCATCCCACGAACGGCGCCCTCGCAGCCTATCGAAAAATCACTGTTTCGGCACGATCCGCACCGCCAGCCCGCCGCCCGGCGCCAGCCGCACGTCGAGTACGTCCTTCGCCGCCACGGTCCTCGTCTCCGTCACGAGATCGAACCGGTGCTCGTTGCGGTAATCGGCCTGCTCGCCGTCGCGGTAGATCTCGGCCACGTACTGCCTGCCCGGGGCGAGGAAAGCCAGCGGCACGGCCACCGTGCGCGCCGTGCCGTCCGTGACGGCGCCCACGTACCAGGCGTCCGAACGGCGGTCCTTGCGCGCGATGGTCGCGTACTCGCCGACGGCGCCGTTCAGCACGCGCGTGTCGGCCCAGTCGGTCGGCACGTCGCGGATGAACTTGAAGGCGGCCGGATACTTCGCGTAGTTCTCCGGCAGGTCGGCCGCCATCGCGAGCGGCGAATAGATGACGACGTAGTTGGCGAGCTGCTTGGCCTGCGTCGAATTGAACGTCTTGCCGCCCGCGCCGACGAGGCTGGGCACGCCGGGCGTGTAATCCATCGGGCCACTCAGCATGCGCGTGAACACGAGCTTCGCTTCATGGTCGGCGGCGTTCGGCGGCTCGCCCCACGCGTTGTACTCGACGCCCCGTGCGCCCTCGCGCGCGAGCCAGTTCGGGTACGTGCGGCGCAGGCCCGTGTCCTTCACGGGTTCGTGCGTGTCGATGGCGATGCGGTAGCGCGCCGCCTCCGTCACGGCCTTCACGAAATGCCGCACGCCTTCCTGCGAATCGTAGTTCCCGTAGTGGACCTTGCCGTCCGGGCCGGGGAACTGCATCGTGCCCGCTTCGTGCACATAGCCCGACTTGACGCTGTCCACGCCCAGCTTCGCATACAGTTTATAGGCCGCATCCATCTGCTTTTCGTAGGCCGCGACGTTGCCGCCCGTCTCGTGGTGGCCGATCAGGCGCACGCCCTTCTGCTTCGCGTACGCGGCGAGCGCGGGCAGGTCGAAGTCGGGGTAAGGCTGCGTAAAACTGAAGTCCGCGCCGCCGTGGCCCCAGTCGCTTTCCCAGCCGCGGTTCCAGCCCTCCACCAGCACGCCGCGAAAGCCGTTGGCGGCCGCGAAGTCGATGTAGCGCTTGACGTTGGCCGTGTTCGCGGCATGCTTCGGCCCCGCGTTCCACGTTCCTTTGTTCAGGTGCATTTCCCACCACACGCCGACGAATTTCGACGGGTGGACCCACGACACGTCGCCCAGCTTGTTCGGCTCGTTCAGGTTCAGCTCGAGGTCCGACATGTACAGGCCGGGCGCATCGTCCGCGATGCGCAGGGTGCGCCACGGCGTCGTGAACGCGCCATGGCGCACGACGGCCGCCCCGGTCGTGGACGGCGCCAGCTGCGCGCGCAGCTTCTGGCCCGCGACCTTGCGCACCCACATCGTCGCGTAGTCGACCAGCGCCGCTTCGTGGAGGGCGATGTGCGTGCCGTCGTCCAGGCGCAGCGTCAGCGGCGTGTTGGCCGTGCCGATCTCGGCCAGGGGCGCCTTCTCGACGATCTGCTCCAGGCCCGACAACTCACCGGCCGGGATCCACCACGCCGTCGCGGGCCGGGCGACGACGAATTCCGTCAGCTCGTCCGTGATGGCGACGTCGCGCAGCTGCGGCTGGTCGGGGAATTCGTAGCGGAAACCGATGCCGTCGTCGTAGATGCGGAAGACGATGGCGAGCCGGCGGTTCGAGCGGTTCGTCTGCTCGACGTCGACGCGCAGCTCGCGGTAATGGTTGCGCACGTAGCGGCGCTCGCCCCACGGCTGTTCCCATGTGTCGTCATGCTCGCTGACGTGCTTGTCCTTCACCGTGAAACCGTCGTCCATCTTGGGCGCATTGGCGAGGTTGAAGCCGAGATGCGACGGGGCGATGATCTCCTTGCCCTTGCGCTTGATGTCGTAGGCCAGCTTGCCCATGTCGTCGAGCTGGACGTCGACGGTCAGCACGCCGCCCGGCGAGCTGGCCGTGGCCACGACGGTTTGCGCCCTGGTGGTCGGGGCCGCCATGTAGCTTAGAAACATCGCGGCAAGCACGAGGGAATGGACACGCATCTTTACACTCCTGTCAACTGGGCGGTACGTCAGGCCGGCTCGAGAATTGAAATGTAATATTACTACACAGCTCTGCGGTTTGGTACGCTGGTACACTGAGCGTTGGCAATGGACTGGATGGAACACCCATGGACGACGTATCGGTGTCGACGACGGCAATCACCGCTGAACAGGAGAGTGCGTGTCCGTGCTGTGGACGACCTGTCTACGAGGGCGAAGGCGTCCTGGAATCCGACAGCCGTGAACTGGCGCACTATGGCTACCGCTGGGCCGAGGGACACGAATCCCGCTTCACGATCGGCATCTGCGCGCTGGACGAGCACGGTGGAAACGTCGCCGGCCTTGCAGTAGTGTCCGGCCGCGGCGATGGGGAACAGCTGATCTATACGGTGCTGGACCCCGAACAGGCCCCTTGGGGTGGCAGCGCATCCCTGGGTAAGGTACTCACGCGCAAGGAGCTGCTGGAAGACGGGGTGATTCCGGATCTCTTCAGCCTGCTGGACGCCATCGTGGCCAATGAACCCCGTATCTCGTCGAGGATCCTCGGCGGCACGGCACTGGAGTAAGACATGGACCAGCCCTACATCCCGATCGACTGCGAGCGCCATGACGAACTGCTGGCGCTGGCCACCTTGCGCCGCCCGTGCACGCTGGACGTGGAACGTCCCGATGGCACGTTCGAGAAGCTGGCAGGCGTGATCGAGGATGTCTACGCCGACACCGGCGCCGAATATCTGCGGCTGCGTGGCGGGCCGACGGTGCGGCTCGACTGGATTTGCGCACTGGACGGCCGCCGTTTTCATGGCCAGGTTGCGCGTCCCGCCTGACGCGCGTAGCCCGGTCAGTTCAGCCCACGTGTAATCCCAGCCCCCGCACCAGCTCCGCCGCCTGCCGCGTGGAGATCGTCGCGCCCGCGAACTGCTTGGCATTCGACAGCTTCAGGCCGCCCAGATCCGCCTCGCGCAGATCGGCCGCATCGAAGCGCGTGTCCTTGATGTGGGCCTCGCGCAGGCTGCAGCCTTCTTCGAACACGGCCTCGCGGAAGTCGCAGCCCGACAGATCGGCATCGGCGAAATCCAGCCCGCGCAGCACCGCCTTGCGGAACGACATCCGGCGCAGGTCGGCGCCGACCAGCAGGCAGTCTTCGAACGAGAGACCCAGCTGGCTCACCTCCTCGAAGCGCGCGCCCGTCAGCTTGCAGCCGCGGAACGCCACGGATGCCAGCTTCGTGCGGCGCCATCCGGCGTTGTTCAAGTCGCAGCCGTCGAACTTCGCATCGACCAGGTCGGCCGATTCGAAATCCGCATGGCCGCCGCGGCAGCGCTGCCAGCGCGTGCGCGCCAGGTTCGCGGCATAGAACGACGTCTCGGATACGGCACAGCGGATGAATGCGCAATCCTGCAGGTTCAGGCGCGACAGGTCCGCGCCGGCGAGGTCGCAGTCTTCGAGCACGAGCAGCGTGTCTTCCGCCAGCAGGGCGTCGATGCGTGCGCGGCCGACCTGTTCGCCGCTCAGGGTAACGGTGGTGCGGGACATGGAATCAGCGCGTCTCGACACGCGCCGACACGTGGATCGTGCAGCCCCGGTGCACGTTTTCCAGGAAACGCAGCGCTTCCTCCTGGCGGCACGAGGACGGCAGCATGCGGCCCAGCGATTCGTCGCCGGCGATGCGGTCGACGCCGTACGCGATCGCGCGCGAGATGTCGCGGGCCTCGCGGCCGTCGCTGTTGTACAAGGCGTCGTACACGCCGACCTCTTCCCACAGCGGGACGTAGCCGGGACTGATGCTGTCCTGGAAGGCGACGGACGGCGCCGCATCCTCGTCCTGGGATATCAGCCGAAACACGAAACTCACCGGGTCCTCCATCGATCACTGAAACAGGGCGCCGATGCTACCACGGCCCGCCTTTTTCAGTTGGCCGCCGTCCCGGTCGCGTGCAGAAACGCGTCGGCCAGCGTCGCTTTCGTGACGACGCCGGCGAGGTTCACGCCGAGATGCACGATGGTCTGGGCGATCTGCGGCCGGATGCCGCTGAGGATGCAGTCGGCGCCCATCAGGCGGGCCGCCGCGATGGTCTTCATCAGGTGTTGCGCAACCATCGTGTCCACGGTGGGGACGCCCGTGATGTCGATGATGGCCGTATGGACATGGGTCGCGGCGATCCGGTCGAGCAGGCTTTCCATCACGACTTGCGCGCGGACGCTGTCGAGCGTGCCGATCAGGGGCAAGGCCAGCACGCCCTCCCACAGGCTGATGACCGGCGTCGACAGCTCCAGCAATTCCCGTTGCTGGCGCGCGATGATCTGCTCGCGGCTGCGCTGGAAGGCGTCGAGCGCATACATGCCCATCTGGTCCACCCACGTGTCGACGGCCCGCAGCGCCGCGGGCGCGGCAGCGTGGTGCGTCCGCAGCAGGTCGGCCAGCGGCTGCTTGACCGCGAACACGAAGGCCACGGCCGCGGCCGCCGTCGAGCCGCGCCCGGCCCGGGCCGTCGTGATGTCGTCGAGCGTGTCGCGCATGGCGCGCCAGGCGCGGCCTTCGATGTTGCCGGCCTGCGGATCGTCGACCGCCTCGGCGAAGGCCTGCAGGAAGCGCTCGCAGTGCGCAGGGACGGACGGCGCGCCGGCGCGTTCCAGCCACGCGGCGCACAACGCCGCCTGGTGGTCGCGCACCAACTGGCCGAGATGGACGGCATGGGATTGGGGAATCATCGGTGGCTCCTGGTCGGGTCGGGCTATGAAAGTCTTGCGCCGACCGAGAGGCATCGGAGATGAACTGCGTGGTCGATGGACTATACCACCGATTGCGCTAGGGCGTGTCTGACTGACCTCAGAGCAGCCATAAAACAATTGTCGCCACAAGCACGGCGGTGAAGAAGTTATGGCCGCGTTTATCGTATCGCGTTGCGACGGCGCGGAAGTCTTTTAATCGGTTGATGGCGCGCTCGACGACGTTACGCCCCTTGTACGCTTCAGCGTCGAAGCGCGGTGGCGATCCGCCCCGACGCCCTTTGCGCAGCCGGTTTTTCTGTGCATCGAGTCGTTCCGGGCAGACGCAGCGAATTCCCCGCTGCTGGATCTCTCGCCGATAATGACGCGCGCCATATGCCCGGTCGACACGTAGGCACGTCGGGCGTTTGCGCGGACGCCCTCGTCCCGATCGGGGCACGGAGATGGCATCAAGGACGGTGCCGATGTTCGCCGCGTCGCTGCATTGCCCGGCTGTGACTACGAAAGATAAAGGCAAGCCATGCCCGTCTACGCAGAGATGGATTTTGCTGGTGAGGCCACCACGCGAATGTCCCAGCCACTCGTCAGTTACATCCCCCTTTTTTCTGACGAAGGAAGCGTCTTCCGGGCGCCGGCCGCACTTCGTTGCGCCTTCACATGGGTCGCGTCAAGCGCAGCGCCATCCCAGTCGATGCGGCCAGACGCATCCGCTGCCGCTTGCATGATCTTGAGAAGGCGGTGCCATGTACCGTTGCGCGACCAGCGCACAAACCTGTCGTAGCAGGTCTGCCAGGGACCGTAGCGAGGCGGAATGTCGCGCCAGGGCGCGCCAGTTCGCAATCGCCACAAGATCCCGTTGATCACATGTCGATGCCCGACATACGCATGACCGTGACGTGGATTGGGCGGCAAATGTGGCTCCAGCTGCCGCCATTGCTGTTCAGTTAGATCAGTTCGGCTCATCGCCATCTGACCAACCAAACAAAATTTCGTTCACTCAGTCAGACAGACCCTAGCCAAGGTTGGCCACGCGGGCGACGGCCGCGCCCAGCTCGGCGAGCTGGAACGGCTTGCGCAGCACGGCATCGCTGCCGATCGCGTGTTCGATCGCGCCCATGTCCGCGTACCCCGTCGCCACCAGCACGGGCAGGCTCGGGAACAGCGCGCGGGCGCGCACCGCCAGGTCGACGCCCGTCATGTCTGGCATCAGGTAGTCCGTCAGCAGCAGGCCGGGCCGGTCTCCCTCCAGTGCCGCCAACCCTTCCCCGCCGTCGCCCGCCTGCGACACGTTGCAGCCGAGGGCCAGCAGGGCATCGACGATCCCCGCGCGCACGGATTCGTCGTCCTCGACGACGAGCACGCGCAGGCCGGCCAGCTTGCGGCGGTCGACCGCGGCGGGCCGTTCCGACGCCGTGGCGTCATGCGCGGCGGGCATCCAGATCTCGATCGTCGCGCCCTCGCCCGGGACGCTGTGCACGAACGCCGCGCCGCCCGATTGCTGGGCCATGCCATACACCTGGCTGAGGCCCAGGCCCGTGCCCTTGCCCACGGCCTTGGTCGTGAAAAACGGCTCGAAGACTTTCGCCGCCACTTCCGGCGACATGCCAGGGCCGTTGTCGGACACCGCGACGCGGACGTAGTCGCCCGTCGCCAGCGTCCCGGCGGGCGGTTGCGCGCACGACGCCTGCAGGCGGATACGTCCCCGTCCGCTCATGGCGTCGCGCGCGTTGATCATCAGGTTGAGCAGGGCCATTTCCATCTGGCTCGCGTCGGCCAGCACGCTGTCCACGTCGTCGTCGACCGACAGCACGAGCTCGACACCCGCCCCCAGCACCGGACGCGCGAGCTCCTCGACGCTCTCGAACAGTGTCCGCACCAGCAGCGGGCGCAGGTCCAGCGACTGGTCGCGCGCGAACGTCAGCAGCTGGCCCGTGAGCTTGGCGCCGCGCCGGCACGCCGCCTGCGCCGTCTTCGCGCGGGCCAGCGTCGATTCTTCGCGCGAGAACATGCCGATGAGCTCCATGTTCCCCTGGATGACGTTCAGCAGGTTGTTGAAGTCGTGCGCGACGCCGCCGGTGAAGCGCCCGAGGAATTCGAGTTTCTGCGCCTGCGCCATCGCCTGCTGCGCGCGTTCGCGCTCCATGATTTCGGCCGTGAGCCGGTCGTTGGCCTGCGCCAGCGCCCGCGTGCGCTCCTCGACGCGCGCCTCGAGGTTCGCGTTCAGCGACTCGAGCTGCGCCAGCACCTCGCGCGCCTCGTACTGGCGCCGGCGCGCGCGCAGCGCGGCCCCTGCCGCCGTGGCCAGCGTGTCCGCGCTCAACGGCCGTTCGAGCAGGAGGACGTTGCCGAGGGCGGCGAAGGTCGCCTTCAGTTGCGCCGGCGCGGCGCCGTACCGTTTGGCCAGCAGGACGACGAATGGAAAATCCGACCACGGTTCCTGTTGCGCGAGCCACCCGGCGATGCGCGCCAGGGTGCGCGCCGACAGCGCCTCTTCCGCCACGATGGCCGCCGCCGCGCCCTGCCCGATCGCGTCGACCAGCGCATCGGCACCGGGAATGACTTCGCACCCGACGCCGTCGCGCTCGACGACGCCGGCGATCACGTCGGCGTCGCGCCCGTGCGGGGCGAGGACCAGGACGCGCTGTTCGCGATGATCAGGCATTGGCGTCGGATGCGGCCATCATGGGCGTCGAGCCGCGGTAGGTGGGCAAGCCCGTCAACACGCCTTCGAAGCCTTCGAGCGCGGCACCCACGTCGACGCCGTCAGGACCGAGCTGGAGCTCGTGGATGGTCAGCGCATGGTGCGCTGTCCGGCTCTTGGACACGGTGATCGCGCGGCGCAGCTTGCCGCCGGATTCGAAGTAACGCAGCAGGATCGCCGCATCGCTCAGGTAGCTGAGGTCGACGTCGCGGGCGCCCTCGCCGACGACGCCATGCTCGGCGAGGATCAGCGCCGTCGTTACGCCCTGCTGGTTCAGGTAGGCGAGCAGCTCGTGCATCTGCAGCAGCAGGAATTGCTCGCCGGGCATCGCCTGCAGGTAGGCGTTGAGGCTGTCGATGGCGATGAAGGCGGCACCGTCGATTTCGACCGCGTCGCGCAGCATCTGGGCGAACTGGCCCGGCGCCAGCTCGGCCGGATCGACATGGCGCACCGTCAGCAGCCCGGACTCCAGGTGCGGCGCCAGGTCCAGACCGAGGGTGGCCGCGCGCGTGAAGAACGTCCCCATGCCTTCGTCGAACAGGTAGTACGAGGCCTTCTCGCCCCGCTCCAGCGCCGCCAGCATGCAGCGGACCACGACGGTCGTCTTGCCGACGCCCGACGGCCCGACGAACAGCGTATTGGTCCCGGCAACAAGGCCGCCGCCCAGCAGCATGTCGAGTCCATCGGATCCCGTGGAGCGCGTCACCGGCGTGAACTTCGTGAAGTGTTCCGCCGCGACGAGCCGGGGGAAGATCCGGAGGCCGCCCGTGTCGAGGATGTAGTCGTGGTAACCGCCGCGGAACTTGATGCCCCGCATCTTCATGATATTGACGCGGCGGCGTTCCTTGCCGAACTCCTTCGCGATCTGTTCCAGGCTGATGACGCCATGTGCGATGCTGTGCAGGTGCTGGTCCGACTGGTTGGTCTTGTCGTCCAGCATCAGCACAGTGCACGCGCGCGACGCAAAAAATTGTTTGAGTGCAAGGATCTGGCGCCGGTAACGCAGTGGATTCTGCGCCAGCAGGCGCATTTCCGACAGGCTGTCGAACACGACGCGCACCGGATTGATGCGGTCGACTTCTTCCATCACGCCCCGCGCCGTTTCGCCCAGCTCGATCTCGGCCGGGTGCAGGATCGACTGCTGCGCCTCCGGATCGAGCGCCCCGTCGCTGGCCAGTTCGAAGATCGCCAGCTGGTCCAGCGACCAGCCATGGCTTTCCGCGACGGCATCGAGCTCATCCGCCGTTTCCGACAGGGTGATGTATAGCCCGGCTTCCCCCTTGGCAACGCCGTCGAGCAGGAACTGCATGCCCAGGGTCGTCTTGCCCGTGCCGGGAGTGCCTTCGACGAGGTACACCCGCTCCCCGGTCAGGCCGCCGCCGAGGATGTCGTCCAGCCCGGGTACCCCGGTGGAGACGCGGTACGCGGGTTTGCGTGAAGTGCGGCAGGATGGAAGCGGTTCGGCCATGCGGATACGTCCTGAAAGAATGCGCTCTGGATGAACGCAACGGCAAGACCATTATAGGACGAATCACCGGCCCGACAGCGCCCGGTCCACGAGCTCGATCCAGTGCGTCACCGGCGTCGCCGTCCCGGACTGCAGGTGCGCGATGCAGCCGACGTTGGCCGAGACGTATTCCCGCGCGCCCGTCGCTTCCAGGTTGGCGAGCTTGCGGTCGCGCAGGGCGTGCGCAAGCTCGGGATGCAGCACGGAATACGTGCCGGCCGAGCCGCAGCACAGATGGCTTTCCGCGCACGGCACGACATCGACGCCGGCCGCGCGCAGCACGCCCTCGACCTTGCCGCGGATCTGCTGGCCGTGCTGCAGGGTGCACGGCGGGTGGAACGCGACGCGCTCATGGATGCGGCCCGAAAGAAGCCGCGCGATCTCGCCCTCGAAGTCGCACATGATCTCGGACAGGTCCTTCGTCAGCGCCGAGATGCGCGCCGCCTTTGCCGCATACGCCGCATCGTGCGCGAGCAGGTGGCCGTAGTCCTTGACCGTCACGCCGCAGCCGGATGCCGTCATCACGATGGCCTCGACCCCGCCCTGCTCCACGTACGGCCACCAAGCGTCGACGTTGCGGCGCATGTCGGCCAGTCCCCCGTCCTGGTCGTTCAGGTGGAAGCGCACGGCGCCGCAGCAGCCGGCTCGCGGCGCTTCGACGAGCTGGATGCCGAGCGCGTCGAGCACGCGCGCCGTCGCGGCATTCACGTTCGGCGCCATCGCCGGCTGCACGCAGCCCGCCAGCACGAGCATCCTGCGCGCGTGGTCGCGCACGGGCCAGCGGCCGGGCGCGCGCGCCGGCTGCAGCTTGTCCTGCAACGCGGACGGCAGCAGCGGGCGCACCATCTGCCCCGCCCTGAACGCGGGCTTGAACAGACCGGTACGCGGCAGGAATTCCTTCAGCGTCGCGCGTTTCACCCTGTCCGCCAACGGACGCGCCACGCGTTCCTCGACCACCTTGCGGCCGATGTCGACGAGGCGCCCGTACTTCACGCCGGACGGGCACGTGGTCTCGCAATTGCGGCACGTGAGGCAGCGGTCGAGGTGCAACTGCGTCTTGCGCGTGGGCGTCTCGCCCTCCAGCACCTGCTTGATCAGGTAGATGCGGCCGCGCGGGCCATCCAGCTCGTCGCCCAGCAGCTGATAGGTCGGACACGTGGCGGTGCAGAAGCCGCAGTGCACGCAGGCGCGCAGGATCGCATCGGCCTCGATGCCCTCGGGCGTGTCCTTGATGAAATCGGCGAGATTCGTTTGCATGGTCTCTCAATACATCCGGCCGGGATTGAAGATGCCGGCCGGGTCGAACCCGGCTTTCAGGCGCTCGTGGATGCGGGCGATGGCCGGCGCCAGCGGCTGGAACACGCCTGCACGCCCGTCGCCGCCGCGGAACAAGGTCGCGTGGCCGCCGCACGCCGCGACGACCGCACGGATGCGTTCCGCCGTCGCCGCGTCACCCGGCGCGCGCAGCCAGCGCTGCGCCCCGCCCCACTCGATCAGTTGCGGGCTGCCCGGCACGATGGCGCCGACCGTCGACGGCACGGACAGGCGCCACAGCGGCATGTTCCCTTCAAAGAATGCGTGCTGCTGTTCGCGCAGGCTGGCCCAAAAGCGGGCGCAGTCCGGCATCACGTCGCCGCCGAGCGTGCGGATGGCATTGTCGACGGCGGCATTCGCGCCGGACAGCCGCAGCGCCAGCATGCCGTCGTGCCAGCAGCTGGCGGAGACCGGAAGCGGCTGGCCGGCCCATTCGTTCAGGCTGCGGATCGCGTCGACCTCGTTCACGCCCTCGAACACGAGCGTCGCTTCGCGCGGCGCGCGCGGCAGCACTTTTATCGACACTTCCAGCAGCAGGCCCAGGGTGCCGAGCGACCCGGCCAGCAGGCGCGACACGTCGTAGCCGGCCACGTTCTTCATCACCCGGCCGCCGAACGACAGCACGTCGCCCTTGCCGTCCAGGAGCTTGCAGCCGAGGACGAAGTCGCGCACGGCGCCGCTGTTCGCGCGGCGCGGTCCCGATAAACCGCTCGCGATCGCGCCGCCCAATGTGGCTTGCGCGCCGAAATGCGGCGGCTCGAACGCCAGCATCTGCCCACGCTCCGCAAGGGCCGCTTCGATCTCGGCCAGCGGCGTGCCGCAGCGCGCCGTGATCACGAGTTCCGTCGGCTCGTAGTCGACGATGCCGGTGTAGTCGCGCGTATCGAGGACGTCGCCTTCGAGCCGCTGCCCGTACCAGTCCTTGGTGCCGCCGCCGCGGATGCGCAAGGGGCGCCCGTTGCGCACCAGTTCCTGAAAGTGTTCGACGAGATTCTGCATGATCAGAAGCGCGGCAGATCGGAAAACGGCAGCACGCCGCCGCTGACGCGCATGCGGCCCAGTTCCGCGCAGCGGTGGAGTGTTGGAATGGCCTTGTTGGGATTGAGGAGCATGCCCGGATCGAACGCGCGCTTCACCGTGAAGAATGCGTCGAGCTCCCTGGCGCCGAACTGCACGCACATCGAATCGATCTTCTCGACGCCGACGCCGTGTTCGCCCGTGATGGTGCCGCCCACTTCCACGCACAGCGCGAGGATGGCGGCGCCGAAGGCTTCCGCGCGATCGAGCTCGCCCGGCTGGTTGGCGTCGAACAGGATCAGCGGGTGCATGTTGCCGTCGCCCGCATGAAAAACGTTCGCGCAGCGCAGGCCGAACGTCGTCTCCATCTCCTCGATGCGCGCCAGCACGTGCGCGAGCTGCTTGCGCGGGATCGTCCCGTCCATGCAGTAGTAGTCGGGCGAGATGCGGCCGGCGGCCGGGAACGCGTTCTTGCGGCCGGACCAGAAGCGCAGGCGCTCGGACTCGGTCTGCGACACCGTGATCGCGCTGGCGCCGGCCTCGCGCAGCACCTCCGTCATGCGCGCGATTTCTTCCGCCACTTCGAGCGCCGTGCCGTCCGCCTCGCACAGGAGGATGGCCGCCGCGTCCAGGTCGTAGCCCGCCTTCACGAACGGCTCGACCATGCGCGAGGACGTCCGGTCCATCATCTCCAGGCCGGCCGGGATGATGCCGGCCGCGATCACGCTGGCGACCGCGTTGCCGCCCGTCGCCACGTCGTCGAACGACGCCATGATCACCTGCGCCTGCGCCGGCTTCGGCACGAGTTTCACGGTCACTTCGGTGACGATGCCCAGCATGCCTTCCGAGCCGATGAACACGGCCAGCAGGTCGAGGCCGGGCGCGTCGAGGGATGCGCCACCGAGCTCGATGACGTCGCCTTCGATCGTACAGACGCGC
This sequence comes from Massilia sp. CT11-137, assembly GCF_047302885.1. NCBI lineage: Bacteria > Pseudomonadati > Pseudomonadota > Betaproteobacteria > Burkholderiales > Oxalobacteraceae > Massilia > Massilia sp. CT11-137. The sequence continues at coordinate 806,022 of NZ_JBKYMP010000002.1, read as the reverse complement.
ACGCGCAGCACGTTGTGCACGGTGAGGCCGTATTTGAGGCAGTGCACGCCGCCCGAGTTCTCGGCCACGTTGCCGCCGATGGTGCAGGCGATCTGCGACGACGGGTCCGGCGCGTAGTACAGGTCGAACGGCGCGGCCGCTTCCGAGATGGCGAGATTGCGTACGCCCGGCTGCACGACGGCCGTGCGCGCATACGGCTCCACGCGCAGGATGCGGTTGAGCCGCGCCGTCGAGATCACGACGCCGTCCGCCAGCGGCTGCGCACCGCCGGACAGGCCCGTGCCCGCGCCGCGCGGAACGATGGGCACGCCCAGGTCGCGGCATACCTTCAGGATCGCGAGCACCTGCGCCTCGTCGTCGGGGAGCGTCACGACCATCGGCAGCTGGCGGTAGGCGGCCAGGCCGTCGCATTCGTAAGGACGGGTGTCCTCGGGATCGGCGAGGACGGCGCGTGCGGGCAGGACGGCACGCAGTGCGGCGGCCACCTGCCGCCTCCGCCCGGGGTCGACTGGAATCGAGGGAATCATGGAACGATTGTAAGCACAATCCCAAGGATTTGGCGTATGCTCCGGCTATCTTTTTTCGTGGGCAGGATATCAGCATGGGCAATCGACTTTCGAAGATCGCGACCCGCACGGGCGACGATGGCAGCACCGGCCTCGGCGACGGCAGCCGCACCGGTAAAGACAGCGCGCGCATCGCGGCGCTGGGCGACGTCGACGAGCTGAATTCCTTCGTCGGCCTGCTGCTGTGCGAGGAAATGCCGGGCGAGCTGCGCGAGGAACTCGTCACGATCCAGCACGACCTGTTCGACCTGGGCGGCGAGCTGTGCATCCCGGGCTACCAGCTGATCAAGGACGAGCAGGTGGCGCGCCTGGACGCGCTGCTGGAAAAGTACAACGCCGACCTGCCGGTCCTGAAGGAATTCATCCTGCCGGCCGGCTCGCGCGCCGCGTCGCTCGCGCACGTGTGCCGCACCGTGTGCCGCCGCGCCGAGCGCGCCATCGTGACGCTGTCGAAGCTCGAAACGATCAACGCGCAGCCGCGCCAGTACGTGAACCGCCTGTCGGACCTGATGTTCGTGCTGGCGCGCGTGCTGAACCGCCACGCGGGCGGCAGCGACGTGCTGTGGCAGCACGAACGCAAGCGCACCTGACGGAGTGCGGATGACGGCAGCCTTCGACGTCCGCTTCCACGCGAATTCGTTCCACTTCCGGGGCAAGGGCCGGGTCGTCGTCGAACCCGACTTCGTGCTCGTGCGCGGCAAGATCCACAGATCGTTCCGCCTGGCCAAGCGTGCGGAACACCGGCTGCGCATGGTCGACATCGTCAACGTCCAGACGGACGGCGAAAACGTGATGTTCCACGTGCTGGGCGTGCGCGAGAATCTCGTCATCGGCTTTGCCATGAAGGACGCGGCGGCGGCGGTGCGGCTCGCGGCCCTGCTGCCGCAACGTCGCACCGAGGACTTCGCCATCGCCCACGCCGAGCGCGAGGAATTCCACGACCGGATCGATTACTGGAGTCCGTCGACGCCCGTGATCTGGACCTTGCTGGCGCTGAACATCGGCATCTACTTCCTCATGTGGCTCGTGCGCAGCAGCCTGCCCGGCGGCGTGATGGGATCGATGCTGGGCTGGGGCTGGAATTCGAACTACGATGCGGTCCTGCGCTCGGCCCAACTCGTCAACTGGGGCTCGAACCTGGGCGACAGGACGCTGCACGGCGAACCGTGGCGCCTCTTCACGTCGCTGTTCCTGCACGGCAGCCTGCTGCACCTCGCATTCAACATGATCGCGCTGTGGCAGGTGGGCCAGCTCGTCGAGCGCCTGTTCGGCAGCCTGCGCTTCAGCGCGCTGTACCTGGTCGCCGGCCTGTGCGGCGGCATCGCCAGCGTGATGTGGAATCCGCACGTGAACAGCGTGGGCGCGTCCGGCGCCATCTTCGGCATCGTCGGCGGCCTGTTCGCGTTCATGCGGCGCGAGAACAGCGGCATCCCGCCCACCGTCGTCAACGACCTGCGCGGCACGCTGCTGCCGTTCCTGGCGTTCAACCTGGCGGCAGGCTTTTTGTATCCGCACACGGACAACGCGGCCCACATCGGCGGGCTGATCGGCGGCTGGCTGGCCGGCCACCTGCTGGCCCGCTCGCTCCACGTGCCTGCGGAGCAAACCACATGAGCGACAATTTCATCGGCATCTACGACGGCGCCCTCACGCCCGGGCAATGCGCCCACATCCTCGACCGCTTCGAGGCCAGCGACAAGCACCAGCGCGGCCGCACGGGCATGGGCGTGGACGTGGCAAAGAAGGACAGCTGGGACATCACCATCAGCCAGCACAAGGAATGGCACGACGTGTGCAACCTGATGGCGACGGCCGTGCGGCGCCACCTGGTCGAGTACATGGACCGTTACCGCGCCCTGCTGCTGGGCGCCCTCGCGCCGACCGTCGCGCATCCCGCCACGGGCCAGCCGGTGGCGCTCTCGCTGGACAACTTCGACGAATGCGGCCGCCCGCACCTCGATGCGCTGGTCCAGGCGATGTACCGTCTCGGCGCCATCAACCTGCAGAAGTACCTGCGCGGCAGCGGCGGCTACCACCACTGGCATTCCGAGATCTATCCGCAGAACGCGAGCTGCGAAACCCTGCACCGCGTGCTGCTGTTCCAGTTCTACCTGAACGACGTGGCGGAGGGCGGCGAGACGGCATTCCTGTACCAGGGCCGCAAGGTCGAGGCGCGCCAGGGCCGGCTGGTCATCGCCCCGGCCGGCTTTACCCACACGCACAAGGGCCACGTCGCGACGAGCGGCGACAAGGTCGTGGCCACGTCGTGGATCCTGTACCGCCGCGCCGAGGACCTGTTCAAGTAGGGCGGGACGCGCCGGCCAGCGCGTCCCGCAGCGACTCGAGATCGATCGGCTTGACGAGGTGCCTGTCGAAACCTGCCTCCGCGGCGAGCCGGCGGTCGCTGTCCTGGCCGTAGCCGGTGATGGCGACGAGGAACGCGTGCGCGGTGGAAGGTTGCGCGCGCAGCTGCCGCGCCAGTTCATAGCCATCCATGCCCGGCAGGCCGATGTCGAGCAGGCATACCTGCGGCGCCTCCGTGCGCGACCGCTCCAGCGCGTGCAGCGGATCGTGCTCGATGCTCACGCGGTGTCCGGACGCTTCCAGCAGCAGGCCGAGCGTCTCGGCCGCGTCGACGTTGTCGTCCACGACCATGATCGACAGGCCGCGTTCCTGCGCCGCCTGCGCCTCGTCGCACGGCGCGGCCGGCGCGGCGCCTGCCGCGAGGAGCGGCAGGGTCACGGTGAACCGGCTGCCCTGGCCCGGCCCCGCACTCGCGCACGAGACGGTGCCGCCGTGCAGCTCGACGAGGCTCCGCACGAGCGCCAGGCCCAGTCCCAGGCCACCGGAGGCGCGGTCCGACGTGCGCTCGGCCTGGGCGAACAGGTCGAACGCGCGCGCCGCCAGTTCCGGTGCCATGCCGATGCCGTTGTCGACGACGTCCACCACGACCTCGTTGCCCCGCACCCTGGCCGCGAGCCGCAGCCGGCCGCCCTCCTGCGTGTACTTGGCGGCGTTGTTGAGCAGGTTGGCGAGGATCTGCACGAGGCGTTTCGCATCGCCCATCACCGGCATGGACTGCGCGGGGACGTCCACGTCCAGCTGCTGGTGCCGGGTACGGACGAGCGGCATCGCCTGCTCCACCGCGTCGGCCACGATGTCGCGCATGTCCAGCGCTGCCTCGTCCAGCTCGACCTGCCCGCGGGTGACGCGCGACACGTCCAGCAGGTCGTCGATCAGCTCCGTCATGTGGGCGACCTGGCGGCCGATGATCTCGCTCGTCTTGCGCACGAGACCTTCGTCCAGCCGCGCGCGCTGCAGCAGCGCGGCGGCCGCGCCGATGGGCGCCAGCGGGTTCCTGAGCTCGTGCGCCAGCATCGCGAGGAACTCGTCCTTGCGGCGGTCGGATTCCTTCAGCTTTTCCTCGGCCAGCTTGCGTTCCGTGATGTCGCTGGCGGCGCCGATCCATTCCTCGATGTCGCCGCGCGCGTCGAGCATCGGCACCGCGCGCGAATACGTCCAGCCCACGCTGCCGTTCAGGCGGCGCACGCGGTGTTCCAGCTCGAACGTGGACTTGGCGCGGGTCGCCGCGGCGATCGCCTGGTGAACGCGCGCCTGGTCTTCCGCCGGGATGTAGTCGTCGACCCAGTAGCGGCTCGCGTCGGCCGTGTCCTTCAGGAACCCGCGGCCATCGAGCTGGCGCAGCTGGCTCCAGTCGGGGCTCATGCGGTACACGACGTCCGCCGTCGCATTCGTCAATGCCCGGTAGCGTGCTTCGCTCTCGCGGAGTGCGGCTTCCGAACGCACCTGCTCGGTCACGTCGTTGGTCGTGTGCGAGATGCACAGGATGGCGCCGTCCGTGCCGAAGACCGGCGTGCTGACAGCGGTCCAGAACCGTTCCTCGTAGCCCGTCTCGCCGTTCGGCAGGACGACGGGAATCGGGTAGCGCTGGGCCGGCAGCCGGTCCGGCTGGCCCGTCGCCACGACGCGGGCGAGCGAACGGCGCAAGACCGTTTCGCCGGTGTCGGCCGGGTCGTCGGGGTTGCGCGGAAAGGCTTCGAACAGGCTGACGCCGACCAGCTCCTCGCGCGTGCGCCCCGACGCTTTCAAAAACGCGTCGTTGACGGCGAGGATGGTGGCCTCCGGCGTGGGCGACAGCAGGTAATGCCCGCTCGGGGAATGAGTGAAGACGGCTTCGAACAGGGCGGGGGAAAGCATGAACGGTGCTTTCGGAAGTCGATGAAGCGGAATTATAGGCTTCCCGCAACGGACGCGTCGGCCGATTCGCCATAGAAAAAAACGCCACCGCCGGACGGGCCGGGATGGCGTTTTTCAGAGGGGCAAACTGCGCAGGGTCAGGTGTTGTTGACCACCAGGCGCGGTTCGCCGATGCTGAAGCGTTCGCGGATCGACAAGGCTATGCCGTGCGCATCCAGGCCGACGGACGCCAGCAGCAGCGCCGGGTCGCCGTGGTCGATGAAACGGTCGGGCAGGCCCAGGATCAGCAGCGGCTTGGCGATGCCCGCCTCCGCCAGCGCCTCGGCCACGGCGGAACCGGCGCCGCCCATCGTGCAGCCCTCTTCCACCGTCACCAGGTAGTCGTGGTTCTGCGCCAGCTGCTTCACCAGTTCCACGTCCAGCGGCTTCACGAAGCGCATGTCGGCGACGGTCGCGTTCAGGCCGTCGGCCGCTTTGATGCTCGGCGCCACCATCGAACCGAAGGCCAGGATCGCGACGCCCTTGCCTTCGCGCCGCACGACGCCCTTGCCGATCTCGATGACGTCCAGCGCCGGCTCGATGGCCGCGCCGATACCCGCACCGCGCGGATAACGCACGGCGGCCGGGCCGTCGAAACGGTAGGCCGTCGTCAGCATCTTGCGGCACTCGTTCTCGTCCGACGGCGCCATCACGACCATGTTCGGGATGCAGCGCAGGTAGGCGATGTCGTAGTTGCCGGCGTGCGTGGCGCCGTCGGCGCCGACGAGGCCCGCGCGGTCCAGCGCGAACGTCACGTCCAGGTTCTGCAGCGCCACGTCGTGAATCAGCTGGTCGTAGGCGCGCTGCAGGAACGTCGAGTAGATCGCGACGACGGGCTTCATGCCTTCCGTTGCCAGGCCGCCCGCGAACGTCACCGAATGCTGCTCGGCGATGCCGACGTCGAAGTAGCGGTCCGGATATTCCTGGTTGAAGCGGACCATGCCCGAGCCTTCGCGCATCGCCGGCGTGATGCCGACCAGGCGCTTGTCGACATGCGCCATGTCGCACAGCCAGTTGCCGAACACCTCGGTGTACGTGATCCTGGTCGCCTTGGCGGGCTTGATGCCTTCGCTCGGATTGAATTTACCCGTGCCGTGGTACAGGATCGGCTCGGCTTCGGCCAGCTTGTAGCCCTGCCCCTTCTTCGTCACGACGTGCAGGAATTGCGGGCCCTTGAGCTTCTTGATGTTTTCCAGCGTCGGGATCAGCGAATCGAGGTCATGGCCGTCGATCGGGCCGATGTAATTGAAACCGAATTCCTCGAACATCGTGGCCGGGACGACCATGCCCTTCGCGTGTTCTTCCAGCTTCTTCGCCAGTTCCAGCATCGGCGCGGGCAGCATCGTCTTGCCGACGTTTTTCGCGGCCGCGTAGAACTGGCCCGACATCAGGCGCGCCAGGTAGCGGTTCAATGCGCCGACCGGCGGCGAGATCGACATGTCGTTGTCGTTCAGGACGACGAGCAGGTCGACGTCGTCCTCGACGCCCGCGTTGTTCAGCGCCTCGAACGCCATGCCGGCGGTCATGGAGCCGTCGCCGATGACGGCGATGGCCTTGCGTTTCTCACCCTTGATCTTCGCGGCCGTCGCCATGCCCAGGGCCGCCGAGATCGACGTCGACGAGTGCGCGGTGCCGAACGTGTCGTACTCGCTTTCGTCGCGCTTGGGGAAGCCGGACAGGCCGTTCAGCTGGCGCAGGCTCGGCATGCGCTCGCGCCGGCCCGTGAGGATCTTGTGCGAATAGGTCTGGTGGCCGACGTCCCACACGATGCGGTCTTCCGGCGTGTTGAACACGTAGTGCAGCGCGATCGTCAGCTCGACGGTGCCGAGGTTGGACGACAGATGGCCGCCCGTCTTCGACACGGAATCGAGCAGGAACTGGCGCAGTTCATGGGCCAGCGGCGTGAGCTGGGTGCGCGGCAGCTTGCGCAGGTCGGCCGGGTCGTTGATGGTATCTAGCAGTTTCATTTATGCCTTCCGCTGCACGATCAGGTCCGCGATCTCGCGCAGCCGCAGTGCTTGTTCTCCGAACGGCGCGAGCGCGTCGTGCGCCTGCTGCCGCAATTGTTCGGCCAGCGCCTTCGACGGCGCCAGCCCAAGGATCGACACATAGGTCGGCTTGTTGTCGGCGGCGTCCTTGCCGGCCGTCTTGCCCAGCGTGGCCGAGTCGGCGGTCGCGTCGAGGATATCGTCCACGACCTGGAACGCGAGGCCGATGGCGCGCGAGTACGCGCCCAAGGCTTCCTGCTCGTGCGATGCGAGGTCGCGGCCGGCCAGCGCGCCCAGCAGCACGGACACGCGCAGCATGGCGCCCGTCTTGAGCTGGTGCATGCGTTCCAGCTGCTCGAGCGTGAGGCTGAGGCCGACGCTGTCCAGGTCGATCGCCTGGCCGCCGCACATGCCCTTGCTGCCGGCCGCTTCGGCCAGCAGGCGCAGCATCGTGACGGTGCGCGCGGCCGGGACGGTCGTCGTGCCGGCCAGCACCTCGAAGGCCTGCGCCTGCAGCGCGTCGCCCACGAGCAGCGCCGTCGCTTCGTCGTACGCCACGTGCACCGTCGGCTTGCCGCGGCGCAGGGCGTCGTCGTCCATGCACGGCATGTCGTCGTGCACGAGGGAATACACGTGGATCATCTCGACGGCGCTGGCGGCGCGCGCGAGCGCATCCGCATCCGCGCCGAACAGCGCGCCGCTCGCATGCACGAGCAGCGGACGCACGCGCTTGCCGCCGCCCAGCGCCGTGTAGCGCATCGCTTCGTGCAGCTTGGCCGGCACCTGGCTCTCAGCCGGCAGGAAGCGGTCGAGGGCAGACTCCGCGTCGGCCTGCACGGCCTTCACCCAGGCCTGGAAATCCGGCGGCGCGCTCATACGTCGTCCTCGCCGTCGGCGCTGAACGGCTTGAGCATCTCGCCTTCCAGGACCTTCACCTGGGATTCGACTTTTTCCAGCTGGGCCGCGCAATAGCGCACGAGCTCGGACCCGCGTGCATAGGCAGCGACCGAGGCTTCCAGGGGCAATTGCCCACTTTCCATTTGCGTCACGAGTTGGGCCAGTTCGGCCATCGCCTGCTCGAAGGACTCCGGAGGTGCGGGCGCCGCTGCGCTCATCGCGGCGGCCGGTGGTGCGGCGCTCTCCGCGTTTGTTTTATTTGGCATAATGAGTTTGATCGATTCGGGGCTGGGCGACACCATACGCAACCCGTGCGCGGCATGCCAGTCTAATCGCTTATTCTAAACAATCCTGTTTCGACATGAACGGTGCGCCTGTCGCCGCCAACTTGCAAGCAAGGATACATTTTATCGCAAAGCGCCCCGGGATTCATGAAAACGATGCCGTTTAGGCAATTTTTGAACACCCACGTACCACAACCACGAGCCGGCCCGGGACTGGAGGGGCGTTTACAGGCTATAATCTCCGGTTCTGTCTCCGAAATACCGTATTCCGCTCTTTAAAGGAGCGAGAACTCCGAATTTGCGGCAGCACTGTTGGTCGGGATGCGACGCCTCGAGCGCGCCCGCTCGACCACGTTGCTGCTCGCCCTGGAAATCTCGATGCTCCCCTAAAAATACTGGTTCTCGGATTCTTTCTCTTCTTTGGCTGAAATTCTGTAAAGGGGGGTTGGGATGTCCGATCTGGCTACCCACGCCAAGCTGGCGCGTTCGCTCGCCCAGCTTCCGGTAAATGTCTACTTCGACGACGCGCTGTTGCAGCGTGAATTGCAGCAATTGTTTCTCAAGGGGCCCCGCTACGTCGGGCACGAGTTGATGGTTCCCGAGAAGGGCGATTTCGCGACCCTGAAATCGGAGAACGAGGGTCGCATGCTGGTGCGCAACGCACAGGGCATCGAGTTGATGTCGAACGTCTGCCGCCACCGCCAGGCGCTGATGTTCAATGGCCGGGGGAACGCCAAGAACATCGTCTGCCCGTTGCACCGCTGGACCTATGACCTCAAGGGCGAGCTGATCGGCGCACCGCATTTCGCGGACACGCCCTGCCTGAACCTGTCCAGGACGCCGCTGCAGAACTGGAACGGCCTGCTGTTCGAACAGAACGGCTACGACGTGATGGACAAGCTGAAGCACATGTCCGTGACGAAGGACCTGGATTTCTCGGGCTACATGTTCGACCACGTCGAGGTGCACGACTGCGACTACAACTGGAAGACCTTCATCGAGGTCTACCTGGAGGATTACCACGTCGAGCCGTTCCACCCTGGCCTGGGCAACTTCGTCAGCTGCGACGACCTGCGCTGGGAATTCGGTCCGGACTACAGCGTCCAGACCGTGGGCGTGCATCGCGGCCTGCAGAAGTCCGGCTCGCCGGCCTACAAGGCATGGCAGGAACAGGTCTTGAAGTTCAACAACGGCCAGGCACCGAAATACGGCGCGATCTGGCTGACCCTGTATCCGAACATCATGGTCGAGTGGTATCCGAACGTGCTGGTCGTGTCGACCCTGTGGCCGCTGGGTCCGCAGAAGACGCGCAACGTCGTCGAGTTCTACTACCCGGAAGAATTCGTGCTGTTCGAGCGCGGCTTCGTGGACGCGGAACGCGCCGCCTACATGGAGACGTGCGTCGAGGACGACGAGATCGCCCTGCGCATGGACGCCGGCCGCAAGGCGCTGATGGAGCGCGGGGTGACCGAGGCGGGCCCGTACCAGTCGCCGATGGAAGACGGCATGCAGCACTTCCACGAGTGGTATCGCAGCAAGATCGACAATATTCCTCCGGGGATGTGATGGTTAGTCGCTGATGGCCCCACTCTGGATGTTGTTCGCCAGCTTCCTGTTCGCCGCCATGGGCGCGGCAGTGAAGCTGGCTTCCTCGCTCTACTCGACCTCGGAAATCGTGATGTACCGGGGTCTCATCGGCGCCCTGCTGCTGTTCCCGATGATCCGCCTGCAGGGCGGTTCGTTCAGGACCGCCTTCCCGAAAGAACACCTGTGGCGCAGCGTCGTCGGCGTGGTCTCGCTGTGGATGTGGTTCTACGCGATCGCCAAGCTGCCGCTGGCCACCGCCGTCACCCTCAACTACATGGCGCCGATCTGGCTTGCCGCCTACATGTTCGTCACCGGCTGGTGGCGCGGCAAGGGCTTGCCCGAATGGCCGCTGGCCCTCGCCATCGCCATGAGCTTCGTCGGCGTGACGCTCGTGCTGCGGCCGGCCGTCGAGACGCATGAATGGGTCGGCGGCCTCGTCGCCATCGGCTCGTCCGTGATCGCCGCGATGGCCTATATGCAGGTGCGCCGCCTCGGCCAGATGGGCGAGCCGGAATACCGCGTCGTGTTCTATTTTTCCGTCACGATGGGCCTGGCGGGCCTCGTCGGCTCGCTGCTCGGCAACGGCATGAATACGTTCCGCCCGCAATCGTGGCACGGCATGGGCCTGCTGCTGGCGATCGCCGCCAGCGGCCTGGGCGCCCAGATCGCGATGACGCGCGCCTACCGCATCGGCAAGGTGCTCGTCGTCGCCAACCTGCAGTACACGGGCATCGTCTTTTCCAGCCTGTGGGGCATGATGCTGTGGGGCGACGTGTTCGACTGGCATGTCTGGCTGGGCATGGGCGTGATCCTCGTCTCGGGAATCGCCGCGACGTTCTACAATACGACGCGCACGGCGCGCGGCGCCGTCGTCAAGGAAACCGATCCCATCGCCAGCGAATAAAGGAGTGCCATGTCCAGCTTCACGACCCTGATCGAACCCGCCGCACTGGCCGCACACATGAACGACTCGAAGTGGGTCGTCGTCGACTGCCGCCACGACTTGATGAACCTCGCCGCCGGCCGGGACGCCTATGCGGCCGGCCACATCCCGGGCGCCGTCTTCGCCGACATGGAAACGCAACTGTCGGGCGCCAGGCGCGACGCCGCCGGCAATTTCCGTGGCCGCCATCCGCTGCCGGAACAGGACGCGTTCATCGAGCTGCTGCGGGGCTGGGGCGTGGACGACGACACGCAGGTCGTCGCGTACGACGCGCACGGCGGCATGTACGCCGCGCGCCTGTGGTGGATGCTGCGCTGGGTCGGCCATGGCGCCGTCGCCGTGCTGGATGGGGGCCTGCCCGCCTGGCAGGCGGCGGGCCAGCCCGTCGTCACCGACGCGCCGGTCGCGCGCGCCCGCGGCAGCATCGCTTCCCGTCCGGCCCTCGTGACGACGGTCGACGTGAACGCGATCCTGCACAACGTGGAACACGGCGGCAAGACGATCGTCGACGCGCGCGCGCCCGACCGCTTCCGCGGCGAGAACGAAACGATCGACCCGGTCGGCGGCCACATCCCGGGCGCGAAGAACCGCTTCTTCAAGGACAACCTGCAGGCGGACGGCCGCTTCAAGGCGCCGGATCAGCTGAAAGCGGAATTGAAAGTGGCGGTGGGCGATCCGCAGGACGCCATCATGCAATGCGGTTCCGGCGTGACCGCGTGCCACAACCTGCTGGCGCTGGAAGTGGCCGGGATGCCGGGTGCGGCGCTGTATCCGGGATCGTGGAGCGAGTGGACGGCGGATCCGCGGCGGGCGGTGGCGACGGAGACGGCCTGAATGTTCAGCTAAGCCGTCGTTCCCGCGAAGGCGGGAACCCAAGTTTCACGCGTAGTGGCAGCGCTTGCAAAATCGGGCCCCTGCCTTCGCAGGGGCGACGTTCATGGGCCGCGTCAATTAATGACTGAAGTCGTACGGGGCGGGCAAAAAGTCCGCCAGCGTGAACAACACGACCGACAGCACGAGGGCCACGACCACGTAGGCGAAGCGCGACGGCTTGTCGCGCAATGCTGCAATCCATTCACTCAAGAGCTTCGCCATACCGGCCTCCGTTCAGCTAACGGCCCAGCATAGGTCGCAAGGAATCGCCCTGTCAACCGCAGGGCGCAGCGTTTAGTATCTTAATGGCCGTGCGTCAGGACCAGCACGATGACGACGCCCAGGCCGATCAGCAGGACCTGCGGAATGGATTCGCGCACGGTGGCCCGGCGCTGCATCTGCGGCATCAGGTCGCTCACGGCAATGTAGATGAAGCCGGACGACGCGAACACCAGCACGTAGGGAATCAGGTCGCTGGCGCGGTCCAGCGTCGCATACCCGAGTATCCCGCCCAGCACGGCCAGCAGGCTGCACAACAGGTTGAACACGTAGGCGCGCACGCGCGAGAAGCCGGCGTTCAGCAGCACGATGAAGTCGCCGATCTCCTGCGGGATCTCGTGGGCGATGATGGCCACGCCCGTGACGATGCCCAGTTGCGGATTGGCGAGGAAGGCGGCCGCGATCAGGATGCCGTCCGTGAAGTTGTGCATGCCGTCGCCGATCAGGATCATCCAGCCCGCGCGGCCGGCCTGGCGCGCGTCGTGGCCATGCGCGTGATGGTGCCCATCGCCCTCGTGGTGGTGCGAATGGCGCAGCAGCGCCACCTTCTCCAGCAGGAAGAACGCGAGCAGGCCGCCCAGCAGGGTGGCGAACAGCGCATGCGTGTCGGCCTTCGACTCGAACGCTTCCGGCAACGCATGCAGCAGCGACGTCGACAGCATGATGCCGACCGACAGGCTGACCATGCGTTCGACGACCTTCGACAGCAGCGTAAAGGAAAACACCGCGGCGGCCGTGATGCTGACCACGCCCGCCAGGCCGGTGGCCAGCAGGATGGAGATGAGAATCGGGTCGATCTGGAAGCCTCTTCTTTTTCTGGGGGCGTGCGGACGCACACGCCCCGGGCGCAAACCGTTGATTGTAACCCGACGGGCGTGCCGCCGTCAGCCGACGCCGTGTTCGCGGAACCAGGCCAGCGCGCGCGCGAAGCCGTCGCGGGCATCCTTCGCGTTGTAGCTCGGGCGATAGTCGGCGTAGAAGGCGTGGCCCGCGTCCGGGTAGACGACGATCGCGGAATCGCTGGTCCCCTCACCCAGCGCGGCCGTCATCCGTTCGACCGTGGCGACCGGGATGCCCGTGTCCTTCGCGCCGTACAGGCCGAGCACGGGCACGGTGAGCGTGGACGCGACGTGGATCGGGTGCTTCGGCTGGCCCGGCGGATTCGGATCGGCCACCAGCTTGCCGTACCACGCCACGGCTGCCGTCACGCGCGGGTTGTGCGCCGCGTACAGCCACGTGATGCGCCCACCCCAGCAAAAGCCGTTGACGCCGAGCCGGTCGATATCGCCGCCGTTCTCGCCGGCCCACGCGACGCAGGCGTCGATGTCGCCCATCACCTGGGCGTCCGTCACCTTGCGGATGATTTTTGCCAGGATCGTGGCCATGTCGGGGAGCGTGGACGGATCGCCCTGGCGGATGAAGAAGTCGGGGGCCAGCGCGAGATAGCCTTGTTTGGCAAAGCGGCGCGCGACGTCGACGATGTGTTCGTGCAGGCCGAAGATCTCGGACACGACGATCATCACCGGGAGCTTGTCCTGCCCCGCCGGACGGGCGACATAGACGGGCACTGCCTGGCCGCCGACGGCCAGGCGAATGGTGCCGACGGCCAGGCCGTCGGACTCGGTGTGGATCACGGACTGCGCCGCGATGGGTTGGGCGGCCGCCGCGAAGCCGCTTGCGTTGTCGTTCATCGCCTTCCTTCGTTGGGTCTTGAAAGGCTTGCTATCTTAGCAGCGAGGAAAAAACCCCGTGTGACGCCACGCTTCCAGATATGTTTGACAACATAATATGGCTGAGTATTCTGCATGGCACTCACCCACTTGCGAGAACCACCATGAATACTTCCATCACCGTCAACGGCATGCAGATCCACGTGGAAGAACGCGGCAGCGGCAAGCCGCTCGTGTTGCTGCACGGCGGGATCATGGCCAGCGAAGCGTTCGGCCCGAACATCGCCGCGCTGGCCGAGGGCCGCCGCGTGATCGCCATCCACCTGCAAGGCCACGGCCACACGCCGGACGTGGACCGCCCGCTGCGTTTCGAAACGCTGGCGGACGACGTCGCGGGCGTGATCCTGGAACTCGGCCTGGGCAAGGCCGATCTGCTGGGGTATTCGTTCGGCGGCGGCGTCGCGCTGCAGACGGCGATCCGGCATCCCGACGTCGTCGACCGGCTGATCGTCGTGTCGGCGGCAGCCAGCCGCGACGGTTTTTATCCGGAAGTGCGCACGGCCTTCGACCACATGGACACGCAGGCCGCGCAGATCGGCGCGCACGTTGCGCAGTCGCCGCTGGGCAAGCTGTATCCGGCCGTGAACTGGGAAACGGCTTTCCGCAAGATGGGAGAATTGCAGAGCCGCGACTACGACTGGATGCCGCAGGTGAGTGACATCCAGGCGCGGACGATGCTGGTGTTCGCGGATGCGGATGCGATCACGCTGGAACACATCGCCGGGTTCTACAAGGCGCTCGGCGGCGGGCAGCGCGACGCGGGGCTGGATGGGTCATTGCGCGCCGCCGCCCGGCTGGCCATCGTGCCGGGGACGACGCACTACAACCTGCTGGCGACGACGGCGGTCGCCCAACTGGCCGAGGAATTTTTGGACGCGTAGGGTGGGCGGCCCTCCGCCCACGCGAACACTGGCGATATGCCAGCGTCACGCGTGGGCACGGGGTGCCCACCCTACTAGTGGGCCTCTTCCCAGTTCGTTCCAACACCGGTTTCGGCCACCAGCGGCACCTTCAGAGTGGCCACGCCGCCCATCAGTTCCGGCAGCTTGCGCTTGACGAGTTCCAGCTCCTCCTGCGGCACTTCCAGCACCAGTTCGTCGTGCACCTGCATCACCATGCGGGTGCGCAGGGCGTCTTTCTCGATCCAGTCCTGCACGGCGATCATCGCCAGCTTGATCAGGTCCGCGGCGGTGCCCTGCATCGGCGCATTGATCGCGGCGCGTTCGGCGCCGGCGCGGCGCGGGCCGTTCGGCGAGTTGATCTCCGGGAGCCACAGGCGGCGGCCGAACACCGTTTCCACATAGCCCCGCTCCTTCGCGAGCAGGCGGGTCTCGTCCATGTAGCGCTTGACACCAGCGAAGCGCTGGAAGTAGCGCTCGATGTAGTTGCTCGCGGCGCCCCGTTCGATGCCCAGGTTCTGCGCGAGGCCGAACGCGCTCATGCCGTAGATGAGGCCGAAGTTGATGACCTTCGCGTAGCGCCGCTGCTCGCCCTGCACTTCTTCCGGCGGCAGGCCGAAGATCTCGGCGGCGGTGGCGCGGTGGATGTCCTCGCCGGCCGCGAACGCGCGCAGCATCGCCTCGTCTTCCGAGATGTGGGCCATGATGCGCAGCTCGATCTGCGAATAGTCGGCCGACACGATCACGCTGCCCGCCGGCGCCACGAACGCTTCGCGGATGCGCCGGCCTTCGCTCGTGCGCACGGGGATGTTCTGCAGGTTCGGATCGTTCGACGCGAGGCGGCCCGTGATGGCGACGGCCTGCGCGTAGTTCGTGTGCACGCGGCCCGTCTTCGGGTTCACCATCTTCGGCAGCTTGTCGGTGTACGTCGACTTCAGCTTGGAGAGGCCGCGGTGCTCCAGCAGGATCTTTGGCAGCGGATAGTCTTCCGCCAGCTTTTGCAGCACTTCTTCGTCGGTGGACGGCGCGCCGGTCGCCGTCTTCTTGATGACGGGCAGCTGCAGCTTGCCGAAGAAGATCTCGCCGATCTGCTTGGGCGAGCCGAGGTTGAACGGGCCGCCGGCCAGTTCGTAGGCCTGCTGCTCCAGTTCCATGATGCGCGCCGCCAGCTCGTTCGACTGCGCCGCCAGCTTGTCCGCGTCGACCAGCACGCCATTGCGCTCGATCTTCTGCAGCACGACGGACGTCGGCAGCTCGATGCTGCGGTAGATATAGTCCAGGCCCTTGTCGCTTTCCACGTGGCCGATCATCGCGTGGTGCAGGCGCAGGGTGATGTCGGAGTCCTCGGCCGCGTACTCCGTCGCGCGGCCCAGCTCCACCTGGTCGAAGCAGATCTGGTTCACGCCCTTGCCGCACACGTCGACGAAGGGAATCGTCGTGTAGCCCAGGTGGCGCAGCGCCATCGTGTCCATGTCGTGCGGCTTGTGCGATTCGAACACGTACGACTGCAGCAGGGTGTCGTGCACGATGCCGCGCAGTTTCACCCCGTGGTTTTCGAAGATGTGGCTGTCGTACTTGAGGTTCTGGCCCAGCTTCGGCTTGTCCGGATTTTCCAGCCACGGCTTCATGCGCTCGAGGACCTCTTCGCGGTTCAGCTGCTCCGGCACGCCGGCGTAGCGGTGCGCGAGGGGGATGTACGCACCCTTGCCCGCCTCCACCGACAGCGAGATGCCGACCATCTCGGCCGTCATCGGGTCGAGCGACGTCGTCTCCGTGTCGACCGACGTCAGCTCGGCTTTATCGATCAGCGCCAGCCAGCGCTCGAACTGCTCCTGCGTGGTCACCGTCTCGTACTCGCCTTTGATGATCGGCATGCCCGGTTGGGTACCCGCCGCGCCTTCCGGCGAATTCAGCGCCGGCGCACCGGACGCGCCGGGCATGCCGTACTTGCCCGCGTTGCCGGGGCCGATCTCGCGCAGCATCGTTTTGAAACCGTAGCGCTGGAAGAAGTCACGCAGCGCGTCCTTGTCCTCGGGACGGCCGATGAGGGTCTCTTCGATCGACACCACGTGACCCGCCAGGTCGCAGTCCGTCTTCACGGTGATCAGTTCGCGGCCTTTCGGCAGCCAGTCCAGCGCGGCGCGCAGGTTCTCGCCGACGGCGCCCGTGATCGACGCCGCGTTCTCGATGACGCCGTCCAGCGAGCCGTGCAGGGTCAGCCACTTGAGGGCCGTCTTCGGGCCGCACTTGGTGACGCCGGGGACGTTGTCGACGGTGTCGCCGATGAGGGTCAGGTAGTCGATGATGCGGTTCGGCGGCACGCCGAACTTGGCCAGCACGCCCGCTTCGTCGAGCTTTTCGTTGCTCATCGTGTTGATCAGCATGACCTTGTCGTTGACGAGCTGGGCGAGGTCCTTGTCGCCCGTCGAGACGACGGTGTTCAGGCCGCGTGCCGTCGCCTGCGCCGCGAGCGTGCCGATGACGTCGTCCGCTTCGACGCCCTCCACCATCAGGATCGGCCAGCCCATGTGGCGCACGACTTCGTGGATCGGCTCGATCTGCCTGGCCAGGTCTTCCGGCATCGAGGCGCGCGTCGCCTTGTATTCGGGATACAGGTCGTCGCGGAAGGTCTTGCCCTTCGCGTCGAACACGCAGGCGATGTACGCGGCCGGGAAGTCCGCGCGCAGGCGGCGCAGCATGTTGACCATGCCGTGCATCGCGCCGGTCGGGTAGCCGTCCGGGCTGCGCAGGTCGGGCAGTGCGTGGAAAGCGCGGTAGAGATAGCTGGAACCGTCGACGAGAAGCAGGGTGTTGTCCATAGGGCAGAGTAAAAAGTGGGCCGCGGCGGCACGGCAAAACGTGCGCCATTATCGCAGAATCGGGAATGGAGAAAAGCTGGGCAGGCGATGTCATCCAGATGGGGACGAAGCCACACTTTTCACAGAGAAGTGGCGCCGTTTGTTACAATGAACTAAACGACAAAGGTGATCATCATGCCGCGTACCCCTATCCACCTCGCCACTTTCGCGCTGTTCCTGACTTGCCAGGCAGGATTGGCCGTGGCCCAGCAGCAGACCACGCAGCCGACCCCGAGCCCGGCACCGCCGAAACTCGAGCGTATCGAGCCGGGCAGCGACGTCCCCGCGACCACGATTCCGCCGAAGCGCGGCACCCAGATCAAGGAAACGCGCGACGGCGGCCAGGTCACCGAAGTCGAAGTCACCACGCCCGGTGGCAGCCATTACTACATGAAACCGAACACCCAGCCCGGCAACGCGCAGACCAATTCGATCCGCGCGCCGCAGTGGAAGGTGGGTGAATTCGACCTGTCGGGCAAGCGGAAAGCCACGAGCGAATCCGGTACCAACGCCCCGACGACGGCCGACGCGCCGCCTCCTCCTCCCATGCCGGCTACCGCCGAGCCAGAGAAGAAGTAACCAGCCCGGTCGCCCGCGGCGACCGCACCCGCGACTTTTCCTACTTACACAATGGCAGTCTTCACCCCGGTCACGCTGGATGACCTCTCCCAGTGGATCAAGCAATTTCCTCTTGGCAAAGCGCTCGCGCTCAAGGGCATCGCGAGCGGTATCGAAAACAGTAATTTCTTCCTGACGACGGAACGCGGCGAGTACGTCCTCACCATCTTCGAAAACCTGAGCTTCGAGCAACTGCCCTTCTACGTGCAGCTGATGCGCCACCTGGCCGAGCGCGGCATTCCCGTGCCGGCGCCGGTGGCGAACGACGCCGGCGAGCTCGTCGTGGCATTGCACGGCAAGCCGGCCGCCATCGTCAGCAAGCTCGACGGTAGCTCGCAGATGGATCCGCAGCCCGTCCACTGCGCCGAAGTGGGCACGATCCTCGCGAAGATGCACCTGGCCGGCCGCGACTTTGCGCTGCGCCAGCCGAACCTGCGCGGGCTGGACTGGTGGGTCGAGACGGTGCCGAAGGTCCTGCCGTTCCTCGACGCGGAGACGGCCGCGCTGTTGCAATCCGAACTCGCATTCCAGCGCGACTTCGCGGCTGGCTCGACGTATGCCGAGCTCGAGCGCGGCCCCGTCCATGCCGACCTGTTCCGCAACAACGTGATGTTCGTCGGCGAACGCCTGTCCGGCTGCTTCGACTTTTATTTTGCCGGCTGGGACACTTGGCTGTTCGACCTTGCCGTCACCGTCAACGACTGGTGCATCGACCTGGACACCGGCCGCCTCGACGAGGCACGCGTCGTGGCGCTGACGCGCGCCTACCACGCGGTCCGTCCATTCACGGCGGCCGACCACGCGGCATGGCTGCCGATGCTGCGCGCAGCGGCGCTGCGTTTCTGGCTGTCGCGCCTGTATGATTATCACCGTCCGCGCGAAGCCGAGATGCTCACGCCGCACGATCCGACCCACTTCGAACGCGTCCTGCGCGAGCGCATCGCGCTAGGCGCCCCCGACCTCACAGCATGAACGATTTACCCGCACGTACCGGATGGGAGTGGCTGAAACAAGGCATGGGCCTGTTCCGCAAACAGCCTGCCGCCCTGACGACGCTTCTCTTCGCCAATATCCTGTTCAGCATCGGCCTGTCGGCCGTGCCGATCCTGGGTTCGGTACTTGCGGTCGTATTGATTCCGTCGTTCACGATGGCGTTCATGCAGGCGTGCCTGATGATCGAGAACGGCGACCGGGTCACGCCGGCCGTGCTGCTGACGGGCTTCCGCCAGCCGGCGCTGGCCGCGCTGTGCAAGCTGGGGCTCGTCTACCTGGCCGTGTCGCTGCTGATGATGGTGATCACCCGGCTGGCGATTCCGCCCGAGGTGATCATGCAGATGATGCCGCGGCCGGACGCCAAGACGCCGCCGAACGTGCAGACGTCGCACATGCTGGCCCTGTTCGGCGTCTTTTTGCTGGACGTGGCCGTGCTGGTGACGCTGTGCTTCGCCGCCCCGCTCACCTACTGGAAGCACATGGGACCGGGCAAGGCCACGTTCTACAGCTTCTTCGCCGTCATCCGCACGGCGCGCCCGTTCCTCGTGCTGCTGGCGGCGTGGTTCGGCATCTTCTTCGGCGTGTGCATCGTCGCCGCGCTGGTATTCGGCGACGCGGCGCTGGGCCGCGTCGTGCTGATGTGGCTGATCTTCCTGTTCATGCTGCTGCTGCAGTGCGCGATGTATGCCGGCTACCGCACCATTTTCGGCAAGCCGATGGAAAAGGCACCGCAGCCTGCGTGATACGTTCGCGTGGGCTCGGGGAGCCCACCCTACGGCTAAAATGGCGATCAGGTAGCCGTAGGGTGGGCGGCCTCCGCCCACGCGGACGTTTGCACGCCGCATACGTCCGCGTGGGCACGTGATCGATGCCCCCGGCATCGATAACCCCACCCAACGACCGGTTATCGGCCGATCCGTTCCAGCTTGGCCACCGACAGGTCGAGCACCTTCATCCCCGCCGCGCCAAAATTGATCTGCGCGCGCGCGTTGCTGCCGCCGCCTTCGATGTTGACGATCACGCCCTCGCCGAAGCGCGCGTGGCTGACCGATTCGCCGATGCGCCAGCCGGTGCCGTTGCCGCCGGCCGACTTTTGCGCGATCTGCCTGGCGATATGATTGTCGCTGCCGCCTTCGCGGAACTCGGCATCGTCCCACGCCGTCGTCGACTTGCGGCCCGCGAACCAGTTCGTCTGCACGCGCGGCGTCAGCCATTTCAGCGCGTGCTCCGGCAGCTCGTCGAAGAAGCGCGACTTCATGTTGAAGCGCGTCTGGCCGTGCAGCATGCGCTGCTGCGTAAAGCTCATGTACAGGCGCCGGCGCGCGCGCGTGATCGCCACGTACATCAGGCGGCGTTCCTCGTCCACGCCATCCATCTCGCGCGCGCTGCTCTCGTGCGGGAACAGGCCCTCTTCCAGGCCCGTGATGAACACGGCGTCGAATTCCAACCCCTTCGCCGAGTGCACGGTCATCAGCTGGATCGCTTCCTGGCCGGCCTGCGCCTGGGCATCACCGGCTTCCAGCGACGCGTGCGCGAGGAAGGCGGACAGCGGCGACATCACCGCCGCCAGCGGCGCATCGCCATCGAGTACCTCGACGCCGTCGCCGTCGACGATCGCCGTGCCGCTCGCCGCGACCGCCTGCGGGCCGAGGTGGGCAGGCGCATGCGTGCCGAAGCCTTCTTCCTGCACGAACTGCGTGGCCGCACCGACCATCTGCTGCAAGTTCTCGATGCGTTCCTGGCCCTCTTTCTCGTTGCCATAGTGCGCGAGCAAGGTACTACGCTCGAGCACGACGCGCACCATTTCCGGCAGCGGCAATTGCTGGGTCTCGAAGCGCGCGCTCTCGATCAGCTTCACGAAGTTGCCGAGCGCCGTGCCGGCCTTGCCCGTCATGTACGGGACCGCCGCGTACAGCGACACGCGGTACGACTCCGCCGCCATCTGCAGCTGCTCGATCGAGCGGGCGCCGATGCCGCGCGTGGGGAAGTTCACGACGCGCAGGAATGCCGAGTCGTTGTGCGGGTTGTCCATCAACTGCAGGTAGGCGATGGCGTGCTTGACCTCGGCACGCTGGAAGTAGCGCAGGCCGCCGTACACGGTGTACGGGAGGCCGGCCGCGAACAGCGCGTGCTCGATCACGCGGCTCTGCGCGTTGGAGCGGTACAGCACGGCGATCTCGCTTTTCGACACGCCTTCGGCCATCAGGCTCTTGGCTTCGTCGATGATCCACTGCGCCTCTTCCAGGTCGGACGACGCTTCGTAGATGCGCACCGGCTCGCCCAGCCCCGCGTCCGTGCGCAGGTTCTTGCCGAGGCGTTTCGCGTTGTTCGAGATGAGGTGGTTGGCGCTGTCGAGGATATTGCCGTGCGAGCGGTAGTTCTGCTCCAGCTTGATCAGGTTCTTCACCTCGAAGTCGCGTTCGAACGCCTGCATGTTGCCCACGTTCGCACCGCGGAACGCGTAGATGCTCTGGTCGTCGTCGCCGACGGCGAACAGGGCGCCGCCGCGCTGCTCGCCGTGGCCCGCCAGCAGCTTCAACAGGTTGTATTGCAGGTCGTTGGTATCCTGGAACTCGTCGACGAGGATGTGGCGGAAGCGCATCTGGTAATGCTGGCGCAGCGGGTGATTGCGCTGCAGCAGCTCATAAGCGCGCAGCAGCAGCTCGGCGAAGTCGACGACGCCTTCGCGCTGGCATTGCTGGTCGTACAAGTCGTACAGCTCGGCCATGCGCTTCTGCACGTGGTCGTATGCCTCGACCTCGTGCGCGCGCTGGCCCCGGTCCTTGGCGTTGTTGATGAAGTACATCAGGTCCTTGGCCGGGTACTTCTCGTCGTCCACGTTCAGCGCCTTCAGCATGCGCTTGATCATCGACAGCTGGTCTTGCGAATCGAGGATCTGGAACGTCTGCGGCAGCGCGGCGTCGCGGTGGTGCGTGCGCAGCAGGCGGTTGCACAGGCCGTGGAACGTGCCGATCCACATGCCGCGCGTATTCACCGGCAGCATCGCCGAGAGGCGCGTGAGCATCTCCTTGGCGGCCTTGTTCGTGAAGGTCACGGCCATGATGCCGGCCGGGGACACCTGCCCGGTCTGGATCAGCCAGGCGATGCGGGTGGTCAACACCCGCGTCTTGCCGGACCCGGCGCCCGCGAGAATGAGGGCGCTCTGGGACGGCAGCGTAACGGCCGCCAGTTGTTCGGGGTTCAGATTGTCGAGGAGATTCATGCGGACATTATAAAACGTCGGGACGCCCTCGGCATCGCCGCGGCAGGATTTTTACTGATGATATATACAGTGTCACTGTTTCCGCAAGGCTCGCGAGCGCCGTGTTCATCACTTTTGACGTACTTTTGACGACAGATGCGGTCCAGCTCCGGATGCGGGCATGGACCGGTTTTGTGTAACGCAAGCGAACGCTATGGCATAAGGAGGTAACAAATGCTGAACCGTGTAGTGACGGTCGCCGCGCTGGCCGTCGGCGGCATGATGCTGTCCAAAAAACTCAAAGGCAATAAATCGGGCATGGGCTCGTCGATCATCGAAACCATCGAGGTCAACGTCCCCGTGCGTACCGCCTACAACCAGTGGACCCAGTTCGAGGACTTCCCGCAGTTCATGGGCAGCGTCCACGAGATCCGCCAGCTGGACGACAAGCGGCTGCACTGGAAGGCCAACGTGGCCGGCGAGGAAAAGGAATGGGATGCCGAGATCACGGAACAGATCCCGGACAAGCGCATCGCCTGGCGCAGCACGAGCGGCGTGCCGAACGGCGGCGTGGTGACCTTCCACAAGCTGTCCGACGACGCCACACGCATCACCCTGCAGATGGATTATGAGCCGGAAGGTCCGATCGAGAAGATCGGCGACGCCCTCGGCGCCGTCCGCCTGGAAGCCCGCGGCAACCTGCAGAAGTTCAAGGACCTGCTCGAGAAGCGCGGCAAGGAAACGGGCGCATGGCGCGGCAGCATCGCGCAGCACTGAGCACGACGCCTCTCATGAGCGCCGCCCGCCGGGCGGCGCTTTTTTTTTGGCAGGCGGACGTTGCGGACACGACCGACGGTGCGTTACCTAACACGGTACATGGGCGACCGGGGAGTAGGATGAAACCCTGACGGCATATCGGAATATGCCGGGCAACCGTTGAGGAGAAACCCATGGCAACGACAGACGACCCCGTACGGTCGAGGACGCAGGACGCGTTCCCCGTCGACAATCCCGTTCAGGCCCTGCTGCGCGACCACGACCTGGTACGCAAGCTCGCCGACGCGTACCGGAACACGCAAAGCGCCGACGTCCGGAAGCAGGCGGCGACCCAGCTGATCCAGGCGATCCACATGCACTCGCGCCTCGAGGAAGGCGTGTTCTATCCCGGCGTGCGCCGGGTGGACCCGAACCTGATCGCCCGCTTCGAGGAAGACCACCTCGCCGTCGACGACCTGCTGGCCACGCTGCAAGGCATGTCGCTGGACGAAGCCCGCACCGAGCCGCTGGTACGCGAACTCATCGATGCCGTCCTGAGCCATATCCGCCAGGAAGAAGAACAGCTGTTCCCCGAACTCAAGCAGGCCGCGCTCGACCTGACGTCGATCGGGCTGGAGATGCAGGCCTTCGAGGCCAATCTCGTGCATATGCAGGCGCAGCTGAGCGATCAGGCCTCGCGGCGCTAGCGTCGTCGCCCCCGCGAAGGCGGGGGCCTAATTTATGTGCAAGCCCGCTCAGTACTTGGGTCCCCGCCTGCGCGGGGACGACGTGCTTAAGCCAACAATATTTACCAAACCCTGCAGCGCTTTTCCTTCACCATCGGCTGCCCCGCCTTGCACTGGAACGCCTGCTGGAACTGCGGCATATTGACCATCAGCCCGTTGACGCGGTAACGTCCCGGCGAGTGCGGGTCCGTCATCGCGCTCACGCGCAGGTTTTCCGGACGATTGTTTTCGCAAGCCCATTGCGCGTAGCCGACAAAGAAACGCTGCTCCGGCGTGAGGCCGTCGCGCAACGGCTGCGGTTGCGCCTTCTGCGGCATCGCCGCCATCTCCGTTTGCCACGCCATCCAGCCGAGGATCAGCCCGCCCAGGTCGGCGACATCCTCGCCCAGCGTGAGCTTGCTGTTGATCTTGATGTCGTCGACGACCGTGTACTGCGCGTACTGGTCGACGATGCACTGGGCGCGCTCCTCGAACGCCTTGGCATCCTTCTTCGTCCACCAATCCTTCAGGTTGCCGTCGGCGTCGAACTGGCGGCCTTCGTCGTCGAAGGCGTGCGTCAGTTCATGGCCGATGGTGCCGCCCGTGTTGCCGTAGTTCGGTGCGTCGTCCATCTTCGGATCGAACAGCGGCGGCTGCAGCACGCCGGCCGGGAAGTTGATGTCGTTCATCTGCGGATCGAAGTACGCGTTCACCGTCGGCGGCGTCATGCCCCACTCCGAACGGTCGAGCGGCTTGCCGATCTTGGCCAGCTGGCGCCGTGCCTCGAACCGGTTGCCGCGCTCGACGTTGCCGGCGAAATCGCCCGCCTTCACGACGTAGGCGCTGTAGTCGCGCCACTTGTCCGGGTAGCCGATCTTGTTGACGATCGCGGCCAGTTTATTCTGCGCCTGCCGTTTCGTCTCCGCGCTCATCCAGTCGAGTTCGTCGATGTCCTTCTTCATCGCGTCTTCGATCTGGCGCGTCATGTGCAGCGCCTTGTCCTTCAGCTCGGGCGCGAATGCGCGGCCGACGAATTCCTGGCCCAGCGCCTCGCCCAGCTGGTGGTCGACGAGCGCCACGCAGCGCTTCCAGCGCGGTTGCTGCTGCTGCACGCCGCGCAGCGTCCTGCTGAAGAAATCGAAGTGCTCGTTGTCGAAGTTCGACGCCAGCACCGGCGACATGTTGCGCGCCACGTGCCAGCGCAGGTAGGTGCGGGTGGCGTCCGCGCCGTTCGTCTTCCACATCTTGCCGAGCGCCTTGAAGAACGCGGGTTCGGTGACGTTGAACGTGCCCAGGCTGCCCTCGCCCAGCTCGTCGAGGTAGGCGTGCCAGTCGAAGCCCGGCGTCAACGCCTGCAGGCCTTGTGCGTCGACCTTGTGGAACAGTTTATGCGGGTCGCGCTTGTCGACGGCCGACAGCGATGCCTTCGCCAGCGTCGTCTCCATCCGCATCACGCGCGCCGCGTTGCGTTGCGCCGCCGCGGGCGTATCGCCCAGCAGCTTGAACGTGTTCGCGATGTGCGCGACATATTTGGCGCGGATTTCCTTCGACTTGGCGTCGGTCTTGAGGTAAGAGTCGCGGTCCGGCAGGCCCAGGCCGCCCGCGACGGCGAACGCGATCACGCGCGAGGAGTCCGCGAAATCCTGGCTCGACGAGAAACCGAAGAACAGGCCCGGATCCGCGAGCGCCAGTTGCAGGCGCGCGAGCACGCGCGGCAGGTCGCGGTTCGACTGGATGGTCGCGATCTCGTCGAAATACGGCGTCAGCGGCGCGGCGCCGCGCGCTTCGATCGCCTTCTCGTCCATGCAGGCGCCGAAGTAATCGCCGATCTTTTGCTGGTTCGCGTTACGGCCATCCTGGCGCTGCGCGAGGTCTTCGAGGATGCCCCACAGGTAGCGGCGGTTGTCCAGCGCCAGCTTGCCGTACACGGACCAGCGCGCCTGGTCGGCGGGGATCGGATTGTTCCTGATCCAGCCGCCGCACGCGTACTGGTAAAAATCGACGCATGGGTCGGCGCTGCGGTCCATCGAGTTCACGTCCAGGCCCGGCGTGTACGGGAACGACGTGGCGGGACGCTCGGCCGGCGTCTGGGCGGTGGCGATGGAGGCGCATCCGGCCAGGACGGCACAGACGGCAAGACGAAGGGACAAGCGCATGAATATTCCTGGTAAGAATGACCCCTCATGCTGCCATGCTGTGATCATTCATGCAATGCGATATCGCGGATCGCGTAACCCTCCGGCAAGGCGAACGTGGACGCCGGGACGTCGCCGAACTTGAGGTTGTCGACATGCGAGACGATGTCGCCAAACTCCGGCATGTTCAACTGGAGGTACACGACGGTCGCCAGATCGGTCGAAAACCACGTTTCGACCTTGTGCACCAGGGGCTTCTCGTTGCCCTGGGCGCCGGCGGGCACGGTGAATTCCGAACGGCTGCCGTTCGCCTTGACGCCGGCGATCACCTTCTCGCCCAGGTCGGTCGTCGCGCCCGGCGCGACGGGCGGCTGTACGGGCGCCGCTTCGTCCAGCGCGGCCCCCTGCAGGCGCAGGACTTCCTTGCGCTCCGGGCAGACGAGGTAGACCGCATGTTGCGTCGGATCGGCGATGACGATGCGCGCCAGCCCGAACGACGACGACACCGTACGCGAGCGGCCATCCTTGTCGTAAGCATACGACGTCTTCGTTTGCGACTTTTGCGCATTGCCGCCGGCGAGCGCGATGCTCGTGTCCGTCACGTAATCGTAGGTGTACGCCAGCGGCTTGCCGGCGCCGGCAAGGATCCTGAGCCTGGCGACGGCAGCGTTGTACTCGACGCGGAGGCGTTGGGGGCTGAATTGATCGGCATGATGCGCCTGCATGATGCCGGTGACGTCGGGCCGCGTCATGTCGCCAGTCTGGGCAGCGGCGGGCAGGATCTGGCACGCGACCAGCAGGCTGAACAGGATTGCGGAAACTTTCATGGTCTTCCCTTTCGTTGGTAAGCAATCAGCGGCGCACGATTTCGCGCACCGTATAGTCGGCCGGCACGGCAAACAGGGCCGTCGGCGGTTCGAGGCGGTAGAGGTTCCGCACGCGCATCACGCTGTCCCCCATGAACGGGTTGGACATCCTCATCTCGAGGGGAATCCACAGGTCGCGCGCGATCCACACTTCCGTCGTGCTGATCATCGGCTTGACGTTGCCGCTCGCCCCCGCCGGCACGGTCACGGTCGTGTGGGTGCCGGTGGCCGTCAATCCCTCGATCTGCTTCGTGCCGAGCGAACGCGACTGGGCTACCGTGCCCGCCGCGTCGACGTTCAGCGCCGGCGCCAGTTGCTCGGCCACCTTCGCGGCACCGGGCACGGATGCCGCCGGACCGGCGGGCGCCGCGATGGCCATCCGGTAGCCCGTCTTCGTGTCCGGATACAGGCGGTAGCTCATGCCCCCGACCGGATCCTGGATCTGCACGAGCGGCTTGCCATTCCATTCCGATTCGACCCGGGTGCGTCCATCGCTGTCGCGGTACAGCTTCTCCGTGTTGCGCCGGACGATGCGGTTGCCGTCGGCCAGCACCTTGACCGTTTCCGTCACGCGCTCGGCGGAATACGGCAGGCTGCGCACCGTGCAATCGTCGGTACAGCGGGTCGACGCGCTGGTCTGCAGCAGCATCAATTCCAGCGCTTCATTCGCCGCCCCGCCCTGCTGCGCATGGGCCAGCGGCGCCAGCGCAAGCAAAGCGAGGCCGGCGGACAGGAAAGTCCGTTTCATCACTCCTCCTTGGAAAAAACTTCAGTTCACGGCCAGCCGTATCGCCAGCGGTTCGCCCGTCCCCGCCACCAGCAGTTCCGCGTGGACCAGTTCCTGCGGTGCGTCCGCCACGATCGGAATCCCCATCTGCACGAGGGCCGCGCGCGGCAGGTTCGCCTGCTTCAATTGCGGATTCGGCGCGGCCGCCATGCGCTCCGGCGGCACGAGCGGCACGAACCCGACGTCGGCCGCCGCCAGCACGCGCACCACGCGGGGCGATGGCGCTGCCGTGGGCAGCAAACTCATGCCGGCAATGGCCAGCGCACACGCCGCCGCGCCGATGCCGGCCCAGGACGCGACCGCATCGGCGCTCCACCGGCGATACCACGGCCGCGGCGCGTGGCGTTGCCTGAAAGCGCGCAGCAGCGCCTGTTCCACACGGTCCGGCGGCGCCGCCTGCGCGAGCACGCGGCGCGCGTCCCGCCATGCCGGCGCCGGAGCCTTGCCATTCCCGTCTTCGAATTCCAACCTGTTCATGCGATGTCCTTTGCGATGGCCCGGTACGGCGCGAGCGCCTGCGCCAGCGCGGCACGGCCGCGCGCCAGGCGCGATCTCACGGTGCCGATCTCCAGCTGGCAGATCTGGGCAATTTCCTGGTACGACTTTTCGTGCAGCTCGAACAAGATCACCACGTCGCGGTAATGCGGCGCCAGCACGGCCAGTCCGCGCCGCAGCTGCTCGACCGCTTCGTCGTCGAGCAGCTTGCCCAGCGGCCCCGCCGCCGGATCGGCCACCTCCCAGCCGTCGTCCTCGTCGCCGTCGCCCGCGGCCTGCACCCAACGGCTGTTCTGGCGCGCATGGCTCAGCACGAGGTTGCGGGCCACGCCGTACAGGAAATTGGCGAGCATGCCTTTCAACGGATCGAAGCCATAAATGTCGTTCAGGAGGCCCATGAACACGTCCTGTACGACGTCCGCCGCCACGTCCGGCGCGCCGCTGTGCAGCAGCGCGAAACTGTACAAGCCGCTGCGGTGGCGCCGGTACAGGGTCTGGAATGCGGCCTCGTCGCCCTGTCGGATCGCGCGCAGCAGTTGTAAGTCGTCGGTCTCGTTCACGTCGGGTTCGTTCGTTCTTTTCTTTTATTTGAACGGGGCGAGGGAAAAGTTCCAGAATATTTACAGGAAATGAAAATGTAGTATTGCTACTGTTTACTAAGCATCAATTATGTAGTTCAATAACAAGAACAACACCAAGAATGCCCGATGCACATCGCCCGCGACGCCGATCCCGCCCTGCTCCCCGCTCTCGCCGCCGGCGGCGTGCGCTTCGTCTTCGATGGCCCGGCCGACTTGCGCGCCGTCGCGCTGGCCGGCACCTTCAACAGCTGGGTGGGCGATGCCCGCATGCTCGAACGCGTGACGCCGACCCGCTGGACCTGCACCCTGCCGCTGCCGCCCGGCCGCCACCTGTACAAATTCGTGCTGGACGATACGCACTGGATCGCCGATCCCGCCAACCCGTGGATGTCCGAAGATGGGCAGGGCAATTCCTGCGTCACCGTCTGCCTGGACGGCACCGTGTTCCTGCGCCGGCGCGGCCTGCGTGCGGAAGCGCCGGGCGCGCTGTACCGGAATCATCAAGCGTTGACGAGCCTCGCGTGGCTGCCCGACGCCGTGGTCTACCAGCTGTCGGTACGCGCGTTCGGCGGCGACTTCGACGGCGTGCGTGCGCGCCTCGGCCACCTTGCCGACCTGGGCGTGAACACGATCTGGATGATGCCGATCCACCCGATCGGCGTGGCCTGCCGGCGCGGCAGCCTGGGTGACCCGTATGCGGTGCGCGACTTCGAGGCCATCGACCCGGCGCTCGGCGACGAAGACGGCCTGCGGCGGCTGGTGGACGCGATCCACGCGCGCGGCATGCGCATCGTGTTCGACTGGACGCTGAACCGCAGCAGCGTCGACCATCCGCTGACGGTGACTCACCCCGGCTGGTTCCAGCGCGACCGCGCAGGCAAGGTGATGTATGCCGTGCCGCACCGCGAGTATTTTGCCGGCTTCGATTTCAGCAATCCCGACCTGCGCCGCTACCTGGTCGATACGATGTGCCGCTGGGTCGAACGCTTCGGCCTGGACGGCATGCGCTTCGACGATGCCGACATTACGCCGACGGATTTCCTGGACGAGATCCGCGCCGCGGCGCGACCGTCTTCATCGACGGCTTGCCGGACGGCGTGATCGGCATGGTGCGCAGCCTGGACGGCGGGATCCCGCACGACATACCGGCCGCACGAAACGCGGAACAGACGGAAGAAACGTGGGCGCTGCCGCCCACGCGGACGTTGGCGGGATCAGAACACCACGACCGACCGGATCGACTCGCCCTTCTTCATCAGGTCGAAGCCATCGTTGATCTGGTCGAGCGTCAGGTGATGGGTGATGAGATCATCGATATTGATCTTGTTTTCCATGTACCAGTCGACGATCTTCGGCACGTCCGTACGGCCGCGCGCGCCGCCGAACGCCGAGCCTTTCCACACGCGGCCCGTAACGAGCTGGAACGGACGCGTCGCGATTTCCTTGCCCGCTTCCGCCACGCCGATGATGATCGATTGGCCCCAGCCCTTGTGGCAGCACTCCAGCGCCTGGCGCATCGTCGTGACGTTGCCGATGCATTCGAACGAGTAGTCCGCGCCGCCGTCCGTCAGCTGGACGATGGTGTCGACGACGTTCTCGACTTCCTTCGGATTGACGAAGTGCGTCATGCCGAATTTACGGGCCATCTCTTCGCGGCCCGGGTTGAGGTCCACGCCGATGATTTTATCGGCGCCGACCATCTTCGCCGCCTGGATCACGTTCAGGCCGATGCCGCCCAGGCCGAACACGACGACGTTCGCGCCCGCCTCGACCTTCGCCGTGAAGATCACGGCGCCGATGCCCGTCGTGACGCCGCAGCCGATGTAGCAGATCTTGTCGAACGGGGCGTCCGAACGGACTTTCGCCAGCGCGATTTCCGGCACCACGATGTAGTTCGAGAAGGTGGACGTGCCCATGTAGTGGTAGATCGGCTTGCCGTCCAGCGAGAAGCGCGACGTCGCATCCGGCATCAGGCCGCGGCCCTGCGTCGAGCGGATGGCCTGGCACAGGTTCGTCTTTTGCGACAGGCAGAATTTGCATTGGCGGCATTCCGGCGTGTACAACGGGATGACGTGGTCGTCTTTACGGAGGCTCGTCACGCCCGGGCCGACGTCGACGACGACGCCCGCGCCCTCATGGCCCAGGATGGCCGGGAAGATGCCTTCCGGGTCGGCGCCGGACAGTGTGTAGTAGTCGGTATGG
This sequence comes from Massilia sp. CT11-137, assembly GCF_047302885.1. Taxonomy (NCBI): domain Bacteria; kingdom Pseudomonadati; phylum Pseudomonadota; class Betaproteobacteria; order Burkholderiales; family Oxalobacteraceae; genus Massilia; species Massilia sp. CT11-137. The sequence goes on along the minus strand of NZ_JBKYMP010000002.1, from coordinate 775,501 downwards.
CAGATGCCCGTCGCCTTGACTTCGACGAGCACCTCGCCCGCCTTCGGGCCCTCGAGTTCGACCTCTTCGATCGTCAGCGGTTTCCCTGCCTGCCATGCAATCGCGGCCCTGGTTTTCATGTTTACGGTCCCTGGAAGATGATGAAAGAATGATCGGCATGATACCAAGCCGGCACAAAACCTACTTTCCCTTCAACCGTCCCGCGAACGCCCCGTGCAGGCCGTTAAGTAATTCCTCCGCCGCCACGAGCTGCTCCGCCACTTCGTTGACCTTGCGCCGGCTCGAGCGCGCATGGTCGCGCAGCACCTCGAACGCCGTGTTGCGGTCCGTCTGGTAGCGCGCCATCAGCAGCCCCACCGCCAGGCTCGTCTCGCGACCCGCCGCCAGCGCGGCGTTCAGGTTCGCTTCGGTGCGGCGCAACTGGCGGATCTCGTCGGCGCGGGCCAGCGCGGATTCGAACGCGGGAATCAGGCGCGCGGCATCGACCGGCTTCACGACGAAGCCGACGGCCCCGTGGCTGGCGGCCTGGCGCGCCGTCTCGGCATCGTCGACCGACGACAGGAACATGAACGCGACCGACGTGTGCTCCCTGAGGCGGCGCGCCAGGTCGAGGCCGGACATGCCGGGCATGCTGATGTCGAGCAGGGCCAGCGCGATGTCGGCTTCGCGTTCGGCCACGCGCTGCAGCGCTTCGGCGGCCGATTCGGCCGTCATCGTCTCGTAACCGGAATGGTCCAGTACGGTTTTCAGGTAATCGAGCAGGAGGGGATCGTCGTCGACCAGCAGGATCAGCCGGCGGGGAGGCGGGTACGCGCTCATTGTTATGGTTCTCGCAGCGAGAGGTTGCACGCGACCGTTGCGGCGCGCGGTCGCATGGGCGCCTGCGGCGCGCCAAAAATATAGCACGTTGACAAGCCGTCTCGTCAAAGAAATTCACAATCTCTGCGCTTACGCAACAACTGTTGCGCACGATTGAAATCCGATTGCATATGTATAACTTCTCAAAATAAACTGATTTTCGCTACCCAAAGCGGGTAGCGAAGATGTATCGGTAGTTAAAGGAGTACGACCAATAAGCGGCGGCCCACAAGGCCAGCTGCGATAACGATATTTTCTTAGACGGAGAAAACACCGATGAATCAGAAAATCACTCGCGCATCGAAGATGGTCCCGGTCCTCGGGCTGTGCGTGGCGGCCCTGGCCGTCGCGTTCTCGGGCAGTGTGTCGGCCGCGCCCGACACGACCCGCGTGATCGTCGCCTTCAAACCCGGCGCGGCTGCCAACATTAAGTCCGCCGTCGCGGCCGCCCGGGGCACGGTCAAGCAGGACATCTTCAACATGAACGCGATGGCCATCGAAGTGCCGACGGCCGCGCTGCAGGGCCTGCAGCACAATCCGAACGTCGAGTACGTCGAGGAAGACGTGATCCGCAAACCGTTCGCGCTGACGACACCGTCGACCGGCGTACCGTACACGTCCGGCCAGCTGGTGCCGTACGGCATCAAGCAGGTGCAGGCCGACCAGCTGTCCGATGCGAACACGAGCAACCGCAAGATCTGCATCATCGACTCCGGTGTCGATTTCAGCCATGAAGACCTGAAGAACAACGGCGCCAACGTCACCGGCGAATACGATTCCGGCACGGGCTGGTGGTACACGGACGAAACCCACCACGGCACCCACGTGTTCGGCACCATCGCCGGCGTGAACAACGGCCTGGGTGTCGTCGGCGTGAACCCGAACAAGCAGCTCAAGCTGCACATCGTGAAAGTGTTCGGCAAGGATGGCGCGTGGACGTATTCTTCGACCCTGGCCAACGCGGCGAATAAATGCGGCGCGGCGGGCGCGAACGTCATCACGATGTCGCTGGGCGGCGGTGCCAGGAGCATCACCGAGCAGCGCGCGTTCGACAACCTGCAGACCAAGGGCGTCCTCTCGATCGCGGCGGCGGGCAACGACGGCAATTCGACGACGTCGTACCCGGCCGGCTACACGAGCGTGATGTCGGTGGCGGCCGTGGACGAGAACAAGGTCGTCGCCTCGTTCTCGCAATACAACAAGGATGTCGAGATCGCCGGTCCCGGTGTGGCCGTGCTGTCGACCGTCCCGATGGGCACCGGCGTCGACACCGCGCTGACGGTCGGCTCGACGAACTACGCCTCGTCGGCGATGGAAGGCTCGCCCGTCAAGACCGCGACGGCGCCGCTGGCCGACTTCGGCATCGGCGACACCGTCAACTCGTCCGTCTCCGGCAAGGTCTGCCTGATCCAGCGCGGCACCGTCGACTTCGCGACCAAGGTCGCCAACTGCCAGAACAGCGGCGGCGTGGGCGCGATCGTCTACAACAACGTGGCGGGCGCATTCGGCGGCACGCTGGGCACGACCGTCACGACGATCCCGTCGCTGACCGCCTCCGACACGGACGGCGCCGCGATGAAGGCCCAGCTGGGTAGTAGCGCGACGGTGGCCGTGAAGGCATCGAACTACGCCTACTTCGACGGCACCTCGATGGCCACGCCGCACGTGTCGGCCGTCGCCGCACTGGTGTGGAGCTACTTCCCGACCTGCACGGGCGCTCAGATCCGTACGTCGCTGGACAACAGCGCGCTCGACCTGGGCACGGCCGGCCGCGACACGAAGTACGGCTACGGTCTCGTGCAGGCCAAGGCGGCGTACGATCGCATCAAGGCGCTGGGCTGCGGTAAATAGCCCATCATTCGCGTCTCATATGCCACGACAAACGGGCGCTGCATGCAGCGCCCGTTTGTCGTAGGGTGGGCTCACCGAGCCCACGCTCAGCTATGCAAGATGCGAGCGTCCGCGTGGGCGGCGGGCCGCCCACCCTACAAATTCTCGCCGGCTCTGCCGGCGCAGGCCGTTCGCCGTCATCTATAATGGTCGTTTTCGCATTTTCAGCCCATACAGCCACTACAGCCACATCATGGAATTAGCCAAGTCTTTCGAGCCAGTCGACATCGAACAATTCTGGCGCACGGAATGGGAACAGCGCGGTTACTTCGCCGCGTCAATGGACGACGGCAAGCCGTCGTTCAGCATCCAGCTGCCGCCGCCGAACGTGACGGGCACCCTGCACATGGGCCACGCCTTCAACCAGACCGTCATGGATGGCCTGACCCGGTACTACCGCATGCGTGGCTTCAACACGGCGTGGATCCCGGGCACTGACCACGCCGGCATCGCCACCCAGATCGTCGTGGAGCGCCAGCTCGACGCGCAGAAGATCTCGCGCCACGACCTGGGCCGCGAAGCCTTCGTCGAGAAGGTCTGGGAGTGGAAGGAAAAATCGGGCAGCACCATCACGGGCCAGATGCGCCGCCTGGGCGCCTCGGCCGACTGGAACCGCGAATACTTCACGATGGACGAGCCGCGCTCGAAGACCGTGACCGAAGTGTTCGTGCGCCTGTTCGAGCAAGGCCTGATCTACCGCGGCAAGCGCCTCGTCAACTGGGACCCGGTGCTGGGCACGGCCGTCTCCGACCTCGAAGTGGTGTCGGAAGAAGAAGACGGCTCGATGTGGTACATCCAGTACCCGCTGGCGGACGGCAGCGGCCACCTGACGGTCGCGACGACGCGTCCGGAAACGATGCTGGGCGACGTCGCCGTCGCCGTCGACCCGACCGACGAACGCTACACGCACTTGCACGGCAAGATGCTCAAGCTGCCGCTCGTCGGCCGCGAGATCCCCGTCATCGCCGATTCCTACGTGGATAAAGCGTTCGGCACCGGCTGCGTGAAGATCACGCCGGCGCACGACTTCAACGACTACGCCGTCGGCCAGCGCCATAACCTGCCGATGCCGTCGATCATGACGCTCGAGGCGAAGATCACGGACGACGCGCCGGCAGCCTACCGCGGCCTGGACCGCTTCGAAGCGCGCAAGAAGATCGTCGCCGACCTCGAAGCGCAAGGCCTGCTGGAACAAGTCAAACCGCACAAGCTGCAGGTGCCGCGCGGCGACCGCACGGGCGTCGTGATCGAGCCGATGCTGACGGACCAGTGGTTCGTCGCGATGAGCAAGCCGGCGCCGGAAGGCACGCACAACCCGGGCAAGTCGATCACCGACGTGGCGCTGGAAAAGGTCGCGAGCGGCGAGATCAAGTTCGTCCCGGAGAACTGGACGACCACGTACAACCAGTGGCTGAACAACATCCAGGACTGGTGCATCTCGCGCCAGCTGTGGTGGGGCCACCGCATCCCGGCCTGGTACGGCCCGAACGGCGAAGTCGTCGTCGCCCGCAACGAGGAAGAAGCGCGGCAGAAGGCGCTTGCCGCCGGCGTCCAGGGTGAACTGAAGCGCGACGACGACGTGCTGGACACGTGGTTCTCGTCCGCGCTCGTCCCGTTCTCGACGGTCGGCTGGCCGGAACAGACGAAGGACATGGAGATGTTCCTGCCCTCCTCCGTGCTCGTCACCGGCTTCGACATCATCTTCTTCTGGGTCGCGCGCATGGTCATGATGACGGCGCACTTCACCGGCAAGGTCCCGTTCAAGACCGTGTACGTGCACGGCCTCGTGCGCGATTCGTCGGGCCAGAAGATGTCGAAATCGAAAGGCAACACGCTCGACCCGATCGACCTGATCGACGGCATCGACGTGGAATCGCTCGTCGCCAAGCGCACGACGGGCCTGATGAACCCGAAGGCCGCCGAGAAGATCGCCAAGGCGACGCGCAAGGAATTCCCGGACGGGATCCCGGCCTTCGGCACGGACGCCGTGCGCTTCACGATGGCGAGCTACGCGTCCCTCGGCCGCAACATCAACTTCGACCTGGGCCGCTGCGAAGGCTACCGCAACTTCTGCAACAAGCTGTGGAACGCGACCCGCTTCGTGCTGATGAACACGGAAGGAAAGGACTGCGGCAAGCCGGATGCCGCCGACTACTCGCAGGCCGACCGCTGGATCATCTCGCGCCTGAACCGCGTCGAGCTCGACGTCGCGAAGGGCTTCGAGGACTACCGCTTCGACAACATCGCGAACAGCATCTACAGCTTCGTCTGGGACGAGTACTGCGACTGGTACCTGGAACTGGCGAAGGTGCAGGTCCAGCAGGGCACGGAAGCGCAGCAGCGCGCCACCCGCCACACCTTGCTGCGCGTGCTGGAAGTCGTGCTGCGCCTCGCGCATCCGATCATCCCGTTCGTCACCGAAGCGCTGTGGCAGGCCGTCGCGCCGCTGGCCGGCAAAGGATCGGGCGACAATCGCGACACCATCATGCTGCAGCCGTACCCGATCGCCGACGAGTCGCTGATCGACGCGGATGCGGAAAGCTGGATGGAGCAGTTCAAGAAGGTCACCGACGCGACCCGCAACCTGCGCGGTGAAATGAAGCTGTCGCCGTCCGTGCGCGTGCCGCTGATCGTCGAACCGGCGAACGATGCCGACCGCGCGGCCGCACAAGGCTTCGCGCCGTACGTCGCGCTGCTGGCCAAGCTGTCGGAAGTGCAGATCGTCGACGCGCTGCCGGATTCGCCGGCCGCCGTCGCCATCGTCGGCACGACCAAGCTGATGTTGAAGGTGGAGATCGACGTCGCCGCCGAGCGCGAGCGCCTGAAAAAGGAGATCGCGCGCATCGAAGGCGAGATCGCCAAGGCGAATGGCAAGCTGTCCAGCGAAAGCTTCGTCGCCCGCGCACCGGCAGCCGTCGTCGCGCAGGAACGCGAGCGCCTGGACAACTTCAGTGCCACCCTGGCCAAGCTGAACGAGCAGTTCGCCAAGCTGCCGCCGGCATGATGTCGCACGCTCTTCCATGAACGACGCGCCGGCTCGACACCGGCGCGTTTTTTTTTATCGGATCACGCTCATGACGATTTCCCACTTCGCACAACTGGCCACCTACAACGAATGGATGAACCGGAAGCTGTACGCCGCGGCCGCCGCGCTGCCGGCGGAGCGCCTGCATGAGGACCGGGGCGCGTTCTTCGGGTCGGTCTTCGGGACGCTGAACCACCTCGTGATCGCGGACCGCATCTGGTTCAAGCGCATCGCGGCCGGCGTGCCGGGCCTGGCATCGCTGCAGTGCCTGGAGGAGCTGCCCCGGCCGGCGTCGCTGGACGCGCGCCTATGCGCGACCTTGCCCGAACTGGACGCGTTGCGCAGGCAACTGGACGCCGCCATCCTCGCGTTCAGCGCCGAAGTGACGCCCGCCCACCTGGACGGCGCGTTCACGTGGACGTCGATGAAGGGCATCGCGAGCACGAAGCGACTGGGCGACGTCCTGCTGCACGTGTTCAACCACCAGACGCATCACCGGGGCCAGGCCACGACGCTGTTCTCGCAGATGGGCATCGACGTCGGTCCGACGGACATCCTCCTGCTGTTGCCGGACGTGGCTTGACGCGGATGGCGCTTACGCGGCGGCAGTCCGGCCAGTCCCGGGAAAATCGAACGTGCGACGGCCGACGGCCGTCCACGCAAGCAGTGCAAGAATGCGCTGCGGCGGCATATTGATGCTCGCCGCATAACCTGCGCGCACCTACGCCATCAGAACGTTTCCCACGCCTCGTCCTCCACCGCGGTCGTCCGCTTCACGGCGGACGGCGCACCCGCGCCGGTCGCGCGCCGCGCGGGCGCGGACAGTGCGCGCACCGGGGCGTCCGGCTTCGTTCCCGGACGCGTGGCGGACGCACGATGAAGATCCCGCTGGCCCGGCACCTCGTCCAGCACGAACACGTCCACGACTCCGCTCAGCGCACCGACCTGGTCCAGCAGCGAAGTGGCGGCGGCAGTGGCTTCCTCGACCAGGGCCACGTTCTGCTGCGTGATCGAATCCATCTGGCCGATCGCCTCGTTGATCTGGTCGAGCCCGGAAGTCTGTTCCTGGCTCGCCTGGGTGATTTCGCCCATGATGTCCGTCACGCGCTGGATGCCGCTGACGATCTCTTTCATGGTGACACCGGCCTCGTCGACCAGGCGCGCGCCGCTGTCCACCTTGCTGACGGAATCGCCGATCAGTTGTTTGATTTCCTTCGCGGCGCCGGCCGAGCGCTGGGCCAGGTTGCGCACCTCGGACGCGACGACGGCGAAGCCACGGCCCTGCTCGCCGGCCCGGGCCGCCTCCACCGCCGCGTTCAGCGCGAGGATATTGGTCTGGAACGCGATCCCGTCGATGACGCCGATGATGTCCACGATCTTGCGCGAGGACTCGTTGATCGAACCCATCGTGTCGACCACTTGCGCCACGAGGCCGCCGCCGCGCACCGCCACTTCCGACGCCGATACCGCCAACTGATTGGCCTGGCGCGCGTTGTCGGCGTTCTGGCGTACCGTGCCGGTCAGCTCTTCCATCGACGCGGCGGTCTGTTCCAGCGAACTGGCCTGGCCACAAGTACGTTCCGACAGGTCCATGTTGCCGGCCGCGATCTGGGAGGAGGCGCTGGAAATGGTGTGAGTACTGGTGCGCACTTCCGCGACGATACCGGCCAGGTTGGCTTTCATCTGCGATAGCGCCGCCAGCAAGGTGCCGATTTCGTTGTTGCCGCGCACCTCGATCCGTCCGGTCAGGTCGCCCGCGGCAACGCGGGACGCGATGGCGGTCGCTTCGCCAAGCGGCGCCGAGATCCCGCGGATCATCGCCGCGCCCACGGCGACGCCGACCAGCGCGGCCAGCAACAGCACGCCCCCCGCAAAATACGCGGTGTGGCGCAGGCTGTCGGCGACGTCCGCCTCGTTGGCGGCCGCGCGCGCCTTCGACGCGCGCGTGAGCGCCGCCATGGCTTCGTCACCGACCCGGTACGACGGATTGATCTTCTTGATCAGGATGGCTTCCGCACCGTCCCAGTCACCCGCCCGGATCGCGTCGGCCGCCGCCTTGATATGCGCCACGCCCAGATTATCGCTCTTGGCGAACCATTCGTCGGCCAGGCGCTTTTCCGCGGCATTGCCGATCGACCCGCTGTACTTCGTCCACTTCTCGTTCGTGGCGTTCGCCAGGGCGTCGATCTGGGAGAAATGCACGGTCAGCGCGTGGTCATGCAGCTGCGACCAGGACAGCGTCGGGTTATGCTGCAAGGCCTGGAGGATCTGGCTGCGCGCCAGCTCCATGTCGAGGCGGATCGACTTTTGGTCGTACGCGCTTTTCTGGTCCGCCAGGATCACGTGGCGGATCAGGCCGACCGACCGGTCCGCGCCGTACAAGCCCATGACACCAATCACCAGCATCATCGCGACGAGCAAGCTCAATGCCGTCACGACGAGCGTCTTAATCTTCATATTATTTAACATTTTCATTCCTCGGCGTTCTTAATCGTTTAGCGCGCGGCTCGATACGCCATCGAAGCGGCGGCTGTTGAAAAACTGGTGGATGGACGCGCGCAGCTCCTCCACCTCGTCGAATTCGACGTACGTCACGTCGACCAGGTCCTCGAGTTCGCGGATCAGGGTCGTCTTGATCGGTGCGCCTTTCCACACAAGGAACAGCACCGGGGTGCGCCGTCCCTTGAAGATGTGGTAACTCAGTTCGAAGGCACTGCTTTCGCTCATGCCGACGCGGATGTTGACCATCACGTCCGCGTGGTCCAGCAATCCCAGGCGGTGATTGCGGAAGTTCCGGGGCGTGAACGGCATGTGCTGCTCGCGTTCGAAGGAGTGCTTGAACGTGAGGGCGCTTTCGGCCTGCGTGCCGGTCAGGTAATCGAACGCATACGGTGCCCCGTTGGCGCTGTCGATCAGGTGCATGATGTCGCTGATCATGCGCTGCTGCCGCGCGTCCGATTCGGTGAACGGCTGGCGGATGAACACCTTCAGCGGCTCGGCACCCGCCACGCGCTTGCGCTCGTGCCGGCGGCGCTCGGGAATCGTGGCCGCGGCCGCCGCCAGGTCGGACTCGGTCGGCGCCAGGCGGCCGCGCGCGGACGGCGTCGCGGGGGTCTCGCCGTGCAGCGTACGCAAGGAATACAGGCCATAGTTGTCGATGTGGCGGATTCCCTCCAGCGCCGCTTCGGCGCCGGCGATGGTGGTGTAGCACGGCGCACCGCATGCCAGCGCGGCCACGCGCAGCGCGCTCGACGCGTAGATGGCGGCGCGCTTCTCGTCCACGGTCAACACGACCAGGGCGATCTCGCGAGCGCGCATCAGATCGAGCACCTCGGCGTCGTCCACGGTCGCGACGGGAATGTCGGCCGCCGCGATCACGGTCGCGGTGACGTGGCTGGCGCACAGCGTGAAACCGGCCGCGTGCAACTGACGGGCCAGCGCCACGGCGCGCGCCTGGTCGCCGCGCTTGACGCGCATGAAGACCCGGCCTGCGCGCGGCAGGCGTACGTTGGCCGCCAGTTGCGCCTTGTGGAACGCTTCGCCGAACGTGGCTCCCACGCCCATCACTTCGCCCGTCGATTTCATTTCCGGGCCGAGGATGGTATCGACGCCGGGGAATTTCGCGAACGGGAACACGGATTCCTTGACGCAGAAGCGGGACGGGACAGCTTCTGCCGTCACGCCCTGGCTCGCCAGCGACTGCCCCGCCATGCAGCGCGCCGCGATCTTGGCCAGTTGCAGTCCCGTGGCCTTCGACACGAACGGCACCGTGCGCGAGGCGCGCGGGTTCACTTCCAGGACGTAGACATGGTCGCGCAGCCTGCCGTCCACCTTGACCTGCTGGATCGCGAACTGCACGTTCATCAGGCCGACGACGTTCAGGCCGCGTGCCATCCGCGAGGTCTGGCGCTTGAGTTCCGCGATCGTCTCCGGCGCCAGCGAATACGGCGGCAGCGAACAGGCCGAGTCGCCCGAATGGATGCCCGCCTGCTCGATATGTTCCATCACGCCGCCGATCACGACGTCAGTGCCGTCCGCGACGCAGTCGACGTCGCACTCGATGGCGTCGTTCAGGAAGCGGTCCAGCAACACCGGCGAATCATGCGACACCTTGACGGCTTCGCGCATGTAGCGTTCGAGGTCGGCCTGTTCATGCACGATCTCCATCGCGCGCCCGCCCAGCACGTACGATGGGCGCACCACCAGCGGATAGCCGATTTCCTCCGCCATGCGCACGGCGTCAAGCTCGGTACGCGCGGTGCGGTTCAGCGGCTGGCGCAGTTCCAGCCTGTTCAGCAGCTGCTGGAAGCGCTCGCGGTCTTCGGCCGCGTCGATCATGTCGGGCGACGTGCCGATGATCGGCACGCCGTTGGCCTCCAGCGCCAGTGCCAGCTTCAGCGGCGTCTGCCCGCCGTACTGGACGATCACGCCTTCCGGCTTTTCCAGGGCAACGATTTCCAGCACGTCTTCCAGGGTGAGCGATTCGAAGTACAGGCGGTCCGACGTATCGTAGTCGGTCGAGACGGTCTCCGGATTGCAGTTGACCATGATGGTCTCGTAACCGTCTTCGCGCAGCGCCATGGCGGCATGGACGCAGCAGTAGTCGAATTCGATGCCTTGGCCGATGCGGTTCGGGCCGCCGCCCAGCACCATGATCTTGCGCTTGTCGGTGGGTTCGGCTTCGCACTCGTCGTCGTAGGTCGAATACAGGTACGCGGTGCGGGTGGCGAATTCGGCGGCGCAGGTGTCGACGCGCTTGTACACGGGGCGCACGCCCAGCTGGTGGCGGCGCGCCCGGACCTCGTCTTCGTGGGTCTTCAGCAGCGCCGCCAGGCGGCGATCCGAGAAACCCTGTTGCTTCAGCCTGCGCAGGATGGGTTCGTTCAGGGCGCCGAGGCGCTGGGTCTCCAGCCACAGTTCGACCTCGACCAGGTCCTGGATCTGCGCCAGGAACCACGGATCGATGCGCGACAGACGATGCACGTCGTCCAGCGAATATCCCTGGGCGAACGCGTCGCCCACGAACCAGATTCGCTCCGGACCGGGCGCCGCGAGTTCCGCATCGATCACCTCGCTGTACGATTTCCTGCGGCGCAGCCCATCGACGCCGATGTCCAGGCCGCGCAACGCTTTCTGGAACGACTCCTGGAAGGTGCGGCCCATCGCCATCACTTCGCCCACGGATTTCATCTGCGTGGTCAGGCCTGTGTCGGCACCGGGGAATTTTTCGAAAGCGAAGCGCGGAATCTTGGTGACCACGTAATCGATAGCCGGCTCGAACGAGGCCGGGGTCGCGCCGCCAGTGATCTCGTTGCGCAGTTCGTCGAGCGTGAAGCCGACGGCCAGCTTGGCCGCCACGCGGGCGATCGGAAAGCCGGTGGCCTTGGAAGCGAGCGCCGACGAACGCGACACGCGCGGATTCATCTCGATGACGATCATGCGGCCATCGGCCGGGTTGACCGCGAACTGCACGTTCGAGCCGCCCGTGTCGACGCCGATCTCGCGCAGCACGGCGAGCGACGCGTTGCGCATGATCTGGTATTCCTTGTCCGTCAGCGTCTGCGCCGGCGCGACGGTGATCGAGTCGCCCGTGTGCACGCCCATCGGGTCCAGGTTCTCGATCGAGCAAACGATGATGCAGTTGTCCTTCTTGTCGCGGACGACCTCCATCTCGTATTCCTTCCAGCCGACGAGCGATTCCTCGATCAGCAGTTCGGAGGTGGGCGACAGTTCCAGGCCGCGCGCACAGATGGCGTTGAATTCACGCGCGTCGTGCGCGATGCCGCCGCCGCTTCCTCCCATCGTGAACGACGGGCGGATGATGACGGGGAAGCCCAGCTTGGCCTGCTCGGCCCAGGCCTCGGCCATGTCGTGGGCCACGCCCGAACGGGCCGAGCCCAGGCCGATCTTCGTCATCGCCTCCTTGAACCGGGAGCGATCCTCGGCCTTGTCGATGGCGTCTGGCGTCGCGCCGATCAGTTCCACGCCATGCTCGGCCAGCACGCCGTGGCGATGCAGGTCGAGCGCGCAGTTGAGCGCCGTCTGGCCGCCCATCGTGGGCAGGACGGCGTCCGGTCTTTCGGTGGCGATGATGCGCGCCACGACTTCCCACTGGATCGGCTCGATGTACGTGACGTCGGCCATGTCGGGGTCGGTCATGATCGTGGCGGGATTGCTGTTGACCAGGATGACCTTGTAGCCCTCCTCGCGCAAGGCCTTGCAGGCCTGGGCGCCCGAGTAGTCGAATTCGCACGCCTGGCCGATCACGATCGGACCGGCGCCGATGATCAGGATGCTGTTGATATCAGTGCGCTTGGGCATGGCCTGCCTCCATCAGCGAGATGAAACGGTCGAAAAGGGTGCCCAGGTCGTGCGGACCGGGGGAGGCCTCGGGGTGGCCCTGGAAACAGAAGGCCGGCCTGTCGGTACGCTCGAAGCCTTGCAACGAACCGTCGAACAGCGACACGTGGGTTACCCGGCAATTGGGCGGCAGCGTGGCCGCGTCGACCGCGAAACCGTGGTTCTGGGAGGTGATCATGACCCGGCCGCTGGCCAGGTCCTGCACGGGGTGATTGGCGCCGTGGTGGCCGAACTTCATCTTGACGGTCTGCGCGCCCGAAGCGAGCGCCATGATCTGGTGGCCGAGGCAGATGCCGAAGGTCGGCACGCCCCGCTCGATGATGTCGCGCGACGCGGCGATCGCATAGTCGCACGGGGCCGGATCGCCGGGGCCGTTCGACAGGAACACGCCGTCCGGATCGAGCGCCAATACCTCGGCGGCACCGGTTTGCGCCGGCACCACGGTCACGCGGCAGCCGCGTTGGGCCAGCATGCGCAGGATGTTGGCCTTGATGCCGAAGTCGTACGCCACCACGTGGAAGCGCGGCGCATCCTGGACACCATGACCTGCGCCAAGGCGCCATTCCGTTTCGCGCCACTCGTAGCGCTCACGGACACTGGCGACCCTGGCCAGGTCCATGCCCCCCAGGCCTTCGAAGCCACGGGCCAGCGCGACCGTTTCCTCGGCGGACAAGCCGACGGCGATGGCGCCGTTCTGCGCCCCCTTGCTGCGCAGGATGCGCGTGAGCTTGCGGGTGTCGATGCCGGCGATGGCGACCACGCCCTGGGCCTTCAGGTAATCCGAGAGTGCCTGGGTCGAGCGAAAGTTCGATGCCAGCAGCGGCAGATCCTTGATGACCAGGCCCGCGGCGTGGACCCGCGCTGCGGGACCATTGGACGATTCACCGTCTTCCGGATTGACGCCGGTGTTGCCGATGTGCGGATAGGTCAGCGTGACGATCTGGCGCATGTAGCTGGGATCGGTCAAGATTTCCTGGTAGCCAGTCATCGCGGTGTTGAAGACGACCTCGCCAGTGGTGTGACCGGTTGCGCCGATGCCATGTCCGCGAAAGATGCTGCCGTCCGCGAGGGCGAGTATCGCCCGGGTTTCCGTGCCCGGCACTCGGTCGAGAGGGTGTTTCATGGAGACTCCTCGCATTACGATGTAGTGAAGCGCGCGATGGAAAACCCGCTGCGCATGTGTAGCCTGATGCCAGTTTCCTGCTTTGCAGAAACGACGAGAATCGGAACATTAGCGCAATTTTTTTGGTGCCGCACGGAAATTTTTTTGTAAAACGAAAAAAACGACACTTCGCATATCGATTTACAAGCGTCCTTACGGAACCGTCCGGCTGCGGTTGCCGCCCGATGTGACAATGTGAGTCAATACAGCGCACGCGCTTCGCTATACTCGTCCGGACTTCATCCATCGAGAGGACGCATGAAACGCCGGATCCCGCTGTTGTTCGCCTTTGCATGGCATGTGTCCGCCCACGCGGCCGATCCCCTGCCTGCCCACGTCGCCGGCAGCTGGGGCGCGGCGCAAACCGTCATGTACCTGCAGGCCGACGGCGATGGCCTGATGGCCGGCTCCGCACCGCCGGCCACGGAGGCAGGCAACGCGCGCCCCATCATTGGCTTCCCGGTCCGCGCGGCGCTGGACGGCGACACGCTGCTGCTGCGGCCCTACCTGCCGAAAGGCGCGCCGGCGACGGACGTCGCGATGACCTGCCGCTACGACGCGTCCGCGCCCTCCTTCACGTGCACGGGCCCGGACAAGACGCCGTTCGTCCTGCACCGCCTCGGCGCGGCACTGCCGCCCGAAGCCACCTCGACGATCGCCGGCCTGAAAGCCCGGCAAAACGGCTCCTGAGGCCACGCTGTCGTTTACCGAACGACCGTGCAGTTTGCTACACTGGCAGAGCACGCAACCATATTCCAACAGGAGACACAATGCGCCATCTCGCCCACGCCGCCATCCTTACGTTTGCCGCCGCTCTCGCCGCCCCGCTCGCCTGGGCCCAGGACGCTTCTCCCGTCGGACTGTGGAAGACCATCGACGATGCCTCCGGCAAGCCGACCGCCCTGATCCGTATCACGGACAACCAGGGCGAACTGCAGGGGAAGATCGAAAAACTGTTCCGCACGCCGGAAGAGGACCAGAACCCGAAATGCACGCTGTGCCAGGGCGCACGCAAGGACCAGCCGATCGTCGGCATGACCATCGTGTCGGGCCTGCGCAAGAACGGCGACGAGTACACGGGCGGCGAGATCCTCGACCCGAAGAACGGCAAGGTCTACAAGAGCAAGCTGAGCGTCCACGAAGGCGGCAAGAAGCTCGAAGTGCGGGGCTATGTGGGCGTGCCGATGTTCGGGCGGTCGCAGGTCTGGCTGCGCCAGGAATAACGACATTCGTAAATACAACAGGACGTGTCGTGCGCGCCACGTCCAGTGCCGCTATGCTAATCTGATGAATGTTTCATTCAACCAATTGGCATTCACATGATCTTCCTGCGGCTCCTGTCGTTCCTGATCGGCATTGTCATCCCGATGGCGCTGCCCCTCGTGCTCTCCGATGTCAGCACCCGCGGCATGCCCGGCTGGCCCGTGCTGGGCGGCCTGTTCGGCATGAGCCTCGTTTCCGGCAGCTTCCTGTACATCGCCCTGCTGGGGTCGCGCATGCGCCGGTCCATCATCCTGCGCATCCTGGGTGGCCTGCTGCTGCTGCTGCCGATGGCCGCCAGCATTGCCGTCCTCCTGACGCGTACCCAGGAAGAGATGCTGTTGGCCGGCGGCGCGCTGCTCGCGGCCGCGGTGCTGATGTTCATCAGCTTCGTCTTCCCGGGCTTCCCTGAAAGCCAGCGCCCCATGCGCAAGCGCGACCGGCAGGAGCCGGCGCTGCCCTGACGTGAACTAGGCAGGCGGGAGGTTGTCCCACAGGTCGCCGGTCGGGCTGATGCGCGGCGCGGCGACGCCGAAATGCCGGTAGGCCAGCGGCGTGGCGATGCGCCCGCGCGGCGTGCGCTGCAGATAACCCTGCTGGATCAGGAACGGTTCCAGCACGTCCTCGATGGTATCCGCCGCTTCGCCGATGGCGGCCGCCAGGTTGCCGATGCCCACCGGGCCGCCGGCGAACTTGAACAGCACCGCTTCCAGCAGCTTCCGGTCCATCACGTCGAAGCCGACCGTATCCACGTCGAGCATGCGCAGCGCGCGGTCGGCCATCTCGCGCGTGATCTCGCCATTGCCCTTCACTTCCGCATAATCGCGCACGCGGCGCAGCAGGCGGTTGGCGATGCGGGGCGTGCCGCGGGCGCGCTTGGCGACTTCGCGCGCGCCCTCTTCGTCGGTCGGCGCCTCCAGCAGCGCGGCGCTGCGGGCGACGATCTTCGTCAATTCCTCGACGTTGTAGAATTCCAGCCGGGCGACGATGCCGAAGCGGTCGCGCAGCGGATTCGTCAGCATGCCCGCGCGCGTCGTGGCGCCGACGAGCGTGAACGGCTGCAGGTCGAGCTTCACGGAACGCGCGGCCGGGCCTTCGCCGATCATGATGTCGATCTGGTAGTCTTCCAGCGCCGGGTACAGGATCTCCTCGACCACGGGCGACAGGCGGTGAATCTCGTCGATGAACAGGACGTCGTTCGCTTCCAGGTTCGTCAGCAGCGCGGCCAGGTCGCCGGGGCGCTCCAGCACGGGGCCGGACGTCTGACGCAGGTTGACGCCCATCTCGCGCGCGATGATGTGCGCCAGCGTCGTCTTGCCGAGGCCCGGCGGGCCGAACAGCAGCGTGTGGTCGAGCGCCTCGCGGCGCTTCCTGGCCGCGTGGATGAAGATTTCGAGCTGGTCGCGGATCTTTTCCTGGCCGACGTATTCGTCCAGATGCTTGGGACGCAACGCGCGCTCGATCGCCTCCTCGTTGGGCGAGGCCGGCGCGGCGTCGATGATGCGCTGCTCGGTGAAATTGTCGGTCTGGATGCTCATTACATTATCTTAAATGGTGCCGGTGTCACGTAGGGTGGGCGGCCTCCGCCCACGCGTTACGTTTGCGGACCGCGGACGTCCGCGTGGGCACGTGGTGCCCCCTGCCAAATTACGCCTTGGACAACGCCTTCAACGCCAGCTTGATGCCGTCGGACACGCTGGTCCCGGCCGGCATGTTCTTGATGGCGATGAGGGCTTCCTTGTCAGAATACCCCAAAGCCAGCAGCGCATTGAGCACGTCTGCCTGCGCATCGTCGTGCGGCGTGCCGGCCGCGACGCCGATGTCGGCGCCCAGCTTGCCCTTCAGTTCCAGCAGCAGGCGCTCGGCCGTCTTCTTGCCGATGCCCGGCACCTTGACCAGGCGCCCTGCTTCCTGCAACGTCACGGCCTGGGCGAGATCGTTCACAGTCATGCCGGACAGGATGGACAACGCCGTGCGCGCGCCGACGCCGGTGATCTTGATCAGCTGGCGGAACACGGCGCGCTCGTTCGCCGACCCGAAGCCGAACAGCAGGTGCGCATCCTCGCGCACGACGTAATGCGTGAACAGCGTGACCTTCTCACCCGTGTGCGGCAGGTTGTAGAACGTGCTCATCGGTACGTCGACTTCATAGCCGACGCCCTGGCAATCGACGAGCACTTGCGGCGGGTTCTTTTCCAGCAGGACTCCGGAGAGACGACCGATCATGGTGACCTTTCAATAATTAGACGAGGCGGCCGCGCTTCATGTGCAGCGTCGGCTTTTTCGGATTGCCAGGTGCGAGCGTGCCGATCAGTGCCAGCGCATCCTGGCTGTTGGCATGGCAGATGGCAATGCCGAGCGCGTCGGCCGCATCCGCGCCCGGCAGGCCCGGCAGCTTGAGCAGGCGCGCAACCATGTCCTGCACCTGCGCCTTGACGGCCTTGCCCGTGCCGACAACAGCTTGCTTGACCTGCGTGGGCGTGTACTCCGCCACGTCGAGGTCGGCGCCGACGAGGGCCGTGATCGCGGCGCCGCGCGCCTGGCCGAGCAGCAGGGTCGACTGCGGATTGACGTTGACGAAGACTTTTTCGATGGCCGCGCAGGCCGGCTGGTAGGTGGCGACGATTTCGCTGACGCCGGTCAGGATGACTTTCAGCCGCGGCGGCAGCGCGCCCTCGGTGCCCGTCTTGATGGTACCGGACGCGATGTAGCGCAACCGGTTGCCTTGCTTTTCAATGACGCCGAACCCTGTCGTACGCAGGCCCGGGTCGATGCCGAGAATAATCATTATCGAATGTTATACCGGCGCGGGTGTTTCGTGGGAAAAATACTGTGCAAAAACACAGGTCGATGGCAAAACCATCGCGTGGGCACAGGGTGCCCACCCTACGATCACCCACCGGCGTAGGGTGAGCTCCCCGAGCCCACGCGAACTACGATCACTCACCGGCGTAGGGTGGGCTCCCCGAGCCCACGCGAACGTCAACGCAATGCCAACGTCGGCAAATCAGTGGCGGAAGTGACGCGTACCAGTATAGAGCATGACCACGCCACGTTCATCCGCCGCGTCGATCACTTCCTGGTCGCGCATCGAGCCGCCCGGGTGGATGACGCAGGTCGCGCCCGCGTCAACGACGACATCGAGACCGTCGCGGAACGGGAAGAACGCATCCGACGCCACGGCCGAGCCCACCAGCGACAGCCCGGCGTTCTGCGCCTTGATCGAGGCGATGCGTGCGGAGTCGATGCGGCTCATCTGGCCGGCGCCCACGCCGAGGGTCATGCCGCCGGCGCAGAACACGATCGCGTTCGATTTCACGTACTTGGCCACGCGCCACGCGAACATCAGGTCCTGCATCTGCTGCGGAGTCGGCTGCTTTTTCGACACGACGCGCAGGTCGCCCATGCCGACGTTCTTCGCGTCCGGCGACTGCACGAGCAGGCCGCCACCCACGCGCTTGACGTCGTACACGTTCTGGCCGTCGCCCAGGGCGATTTCCAGCAGGCGCACGTTCTGCTTGGCCGACATGATCTGCAGCGCTTCGGCCGTGAACGCCGGGGCGATCAGGACTTCCACGAACAGCTTGGCGATGGCTTCCGCCGCCGGGCCGTCGACCGGCACGTTGAAGGCGATGATGCCGCCGAAGGCCGACGTCGGGTCGGTCTTGAGGGCGCGCTGGTAAGCGTCCAGCGCGTCGGCGCCGATCGCGACGCCGCACGGGTTCGCGTGCTTGATGATCACGCAGCCGGCCGGCATGTTGAAGCCGCCCAGCGACTTGACGCATTCCCAGGCCGCGTCCGCGTCGGCGATATTGTTGTACGACAGTTCCTTGCCCTGCAGCTGGCGGTAGTTGGCCAGGCTGCCGGCGGCCGGCACGAGGTCGCGGTAGAACGCGGCCGTCTGGTGCGGGTTTTCGCCGTAGCGCATGTCCTGGACTTTTTCGAAGTGCAGGTTCAGCGTCTGCGGGTAGGCGGCGCGGTTCGTGTGATCCTTGTCCGGGCCAAGGCTCGTCAGGTAGTTCGTGATGGCGGCGTCGTATTGCGCCGTGTGCGCGAACACTTTCTTGGCCAGGCGGAATTTCGTCTCGTAGCCGACGCTGCCGGCCGCTTCGCCGGTACCTTTCATCTCGGCCAGCACCGGACCGTAGTCGGCCGGGTCGACGATGACGACGACGTCGCGGTGGTTCTTGGCCGCCGAGCGCAGCATGGTCGGGCCGCCGATATCGATGTTCTCGATCGCGTCTTCCAGCGAGCATTGCTCCTTGGCGACGGTGGCCTGGAACGGGTACAGGTTGACCACCACCATGTCGATCTGCGGGATGCCGTGCTCTTCCAGCTTGGCAACGTGTTCCGGGAAGTCGCGGCGGGCCAGGATGCCGCCGTGGACCTTCGGATGCAGCGTCTTCACGCGGCCATCGAGCATTTCCGGGAAGCCAGTGTAGTCTGCGACTTCGGTGACCGGCACGCCATTGTCCTGCAGCAGTTTAGCGGTACCGCCAGTGGACAGGATGTTCACGCCGAGGGCGGACAGCGCACGCGCGAAATCGAGGACGCCGGTTTTGTCGGAAACGGAGATGAGTGCTTGTTTGATCATGGGAGTGGCCTGTTGAAAAAAATCTGGACGGGCTCGCGCACGCCGGACAAAGGGCCCGACGCACGCCTGCACGCCCCGGCCCCTCCGCCGGCGCTTACAGCAGCCCGTGCTCCTGCAACTTCTTGCGTAATGTATTGCGATTAATGCCCAGCATCTGGGCGGCATGCGACTGATTGCCCTCCGCCCGCGTCATCACCACTTGCAGGATCGGTTTTTCGACGGTCAGGAGCATCATGTCGTAGATGTTCGTCGGTTTCTGCTCGCCCAGGTCGTTGAAATAGTCTTCGAGGCTTTTTTGAACGACTTCCTGGATACTTTCTTTGCTCATGGTTTACAGCTTCATCCTGGTTAAATGCTGCTTTTGGCAGCGTTTGTCTCCGACGTTCTTCTAATTGTTGTTTAAAGGAGTCTCGGAAACCGTCGCGAGCGGCAGTAATTTTGTTCGAGAAGCACAGCTGTACGCCAGTACAGCGAGCATCGCAGGACCAAATTGCAACGCGCAGCAGGTTTACGGGCCTCCTTTTAGGCGGCAATCGCGTCATCGTCAGGATGCGCGGGCCGGTATTGTAACCGGTCGCCATACCGGTGTTGCGATTTAAAAAACTCATCGACGGCGGATAATTGTTCAGCGGTCGATTCCAAACGGTTCATGCGCTGGCGGAATTCTTCGCCGCCGGGCAGGT
Source organism: Massilia sp. CT11-137 (assembly GCF_047302885.1). Lineage (NCBI taxonomy): Bacteria > Pseudomonadati > Pseudomonadota > Betaproteobacteria > Burkholderiales > Oxalobacteraceae > Massilia > Massilia sp. CT11-137. The sequence goes on along the minus strand of NZ_JBKYMP010000002.1, from coordinate 755,669 downwards.
CTTCGACATACCAGCCGATGTGCTTGCGCGCCGTGCGCACGCCCAGGTATTCGCCGTAAAAGGCGTAGTGGGCCGGCAGGTGTTCGTGCATCAGCTCGCGCACCTCTTCGACCAGCGGCGGCGGCAGGTACGCCCCCGTGCGCAGGAAGTAATCGATTTCGCGACAGATCCAGGGACGGCCCTGGGCGGCGCGGCCGATCATCACCGCATCGGCGCCGGTGTAATCCAGCACGAACTTCGCCTTGTCCGGCGTCGTGATGTCGCCGTTGGCCACGACGGGTAGCTTCACGGCGGCCTTGACGGCGGCGATGGTGTCGTACTCCGCATCGCCCTTGTAGCCGTCGGCGCGGGTGCGGCCGTGCAGGGTCAGCATCGCGATGCCGGCCTCCTCGGCCATGCGGGCGATCGTCAGCGCGTTCTTGTTTTGGCGATCCCAGCCGGTGCGGAATTTCAGGGTGACGGGCACGTCGACGGCGTTCACGACGGCGTCCAGGATGCGCTGCACGAGGTCTTCGTGCTGCAGCAGCGCCGAACCGCACCAGTTATTGCACACCTTCTTGACCGGGCACCCCATATTGATGTCGATGATCTGGGCGCCGCGCTCGACGTTGAACCTGGCGCATTCGGCCAGGTCGTGCGGGTCGGCACCGGCGATCTGCACGGCCTTCGGCTCCATCTCGCCCGCGTGGTCCGTGCGCCGCGACGATTTCTCGCTGGCCCACAGGCGCGGATTCGACGCGGCCATCTCGGACACCGCATAGCCCGCGCCCAGCGTCTTGCACAACTGGCGGAACGGACGATCGGTCACCCCGGCCATCGGGGCGACGAAGACATTGTTACGCAGCGTATAAGGACCAATTTGCACGGCAGAAAATTCACGGGAAGCGACGGGAACTCGCTATTTTACCCGAAGCGCTGCTCAATTTATCAGCACATTTTTTTATGGGATTGTTGCGCACGCGCCAGAAAACGCTTGCCAACCCCACCAGCATGCCTTTTAGGGAAGCTCGTCGAGCACGGCCGGACGCAGGTGATCGACCTCGCCCCAGCTACCCAGGACGAGGCTGCGATCGGCCGGGTCGAAGCGGAAACGGTTGATGCTGGCGTTGTAGACCTTGAAGTCGCGCGGCGTCTCCAGCGGCAGCCCGCGCGCCAGGCGGTAGGCACATTCCAGCACGCCGCCATGCGCGACGAGCGCGATCGTCTTGCCGGGATGGTCCGCCGCCAGCGCGAGGATGGCGCCGGTCGCGCGGTCGAAGAACGACCGGAAGCTCTCGCCCACGTTGCGGCCCGGCGGCAGTTGCGCATCGACGTCGCGCGCCTGCCAGGCGGCGAATTCACGTGGGAAACGTTCTTCGATCTCGCTGTACAGCAAGCCTTCGAAGCCGCCATAGCCGCGCTCGCGCAGCGCCGGGTCGATGGCCACCGTCAGTCCGCGGTGGTCGGCCACGGCCTGGGCGGTCTGGTGCGCCCGGCGCAAGTCGCTCGCGACGATGAGGTCGAGAGGCTCGCCCGCGAGCGCGCCCGCCAGCAGTGCGGCCTGGCGCTCGCCTTCGTCGTTCAGTGGAATGTCCAGGTGGCCTTGCAGGCGGCGTTCGGCGTTCCAGGCCGTTTCGCCGTGACGGATCAGGAGGATGTCGGTGGGTGCTGCGGATGCGTTCGTTGTCGTCATGCGGATGCGCCGCTCCGCACCGCGGAGCGATCATTCAAGCGTAGCTTGTCAAAAAAATCAGGAAGGCTGGCCGATCAGGTTGCCCGTCACGTCCGGGTTCAGCGAGTACACGCCGAAGATCTTCGCCTCGTCCAGGATGTGCCCCGTGATCGCCAGGCGCACTTCCTTGCCCGTGAAGCGGCCTGCCAGCGGCAGGCGCGGGATGTCGAGGGCGTACAGCGTAAAGACATAGGTGTGCACGCGTTCGTCGTTCCATGGGGGGCACGGGCCGTCGTAGCCATAGTATTCGCCCGCCATGTCGGGATCGTTCGCGAACCAGCCCGTGTAATCGTTGACGCCGTGGCGCAGCTGGTGTTCCGTGCCGTTCTTGATCGTGAACGGCACCAGCGGCCCGCTCTTGCCGCCCGGCGTGACCATGTCCGAGAACTTGCCCTCGGCGAAGGATTTCAGGCACACGGGAATGTCGACGAGGGACCAGTGATAGAAGTCCGTGCGCGGCAGCGCATCGGGCACGCTCCGGCCCTCCTTGTTCACGTCCGTGCCGTCCGTCGGCACGTCGATGTCGTGCACGAGCAGGACCAGCGACTGCGTACCGGCCGGCACGTCGTCCCAGGCGATGTGCGGGCTGCGGTTGGTCGACAGCTTGATGTGGTTGCCGGGGTCCATCTCGGCGAACGCACATCTGGGCGGAATCATGTCGCCCTCGGTAAAGGAATCGCTCCAGATCTTCATGTTCTTTCTCCCTGCATCCTTAGCCTCAGACTCTCGCCGCGGCGCGCGGTTTCCGGTTTCAGTGCGCGACACGGGGTGGATCAATGCGCAGCCAGAACGTCACCGGTCCGTCATTGATCAGCGCCACCTTCATGTCGGCGCCGAAACGGCCGGTTTCGACGATACCGTGACGCTCGCGCGCCTGGCGCACGACATGGTCGAACAGCCGGCGTCCGTCCTCGGGCGCGGCGGCGGGCGAAAACGACGGGCGGGTGCCGGAGCGGGTGTCCGCCGCCAGCGTGAACTGCGGCACGAGCAGCAGGCCGCCCGCCACGTCCGTCACGCTGCGGTTCATCTTGCCGGCGTCGTCGGCAAACACGCGGTAGGTCAGCAGTTTCGCGAGCAGCGCGTCGGCTTCCCGCTCGGTGTCGCCCTTTTCCGCGCACACGAGCACCATCAGGCCGCGCCCGATCGCACCCGTGACCTCGCCGTCGACCGTGACGCTGGCCTCGCCGACCCGTTGCAGCAGGCCGATCATGCGCTCAACGTCACGCGGGCGAACTTGCGCTTGCCGACCTGCAGCACGAACGTGCCGGCCTGCACCTGCAGCGCCTTGTCGGAGACGACCGTGCCGTCGATGCGCACGCCGCCCTGGTCGATCATGCGCATCGCTTCCGAGCTGGAGGCGCACAAGGCCGTCTGGCGCAGCAGTTGCGGCAGGCCCAGCGGTGCGCCCGAGACGGCCACTTCCGGCACGTCGTCCGGAATGCCGCCCTTGGAGCGGTTGACGAAGTCGGCCAGCGCATCCTCGGCCGCCTGCTGCGAGTGGAAGCGGGCCACGATTTCCTGGGCCAGCGCCACCTTCGCATCGCGCGGGTTGCGGCCGCCCTCGACTTCGGCCTTCAACGCGGCCAGGTCCTGGATCGAACGGAACGACAGCAGCTCGTAGTACTTCCACATCATCACGTCCGAGATGCTCATCAGCTTGCCGAACATCGTGTTGGCCGGTTCCGTGATGCCGATGTAGTTGTTCTTGGACTTGGACATCTTCTCGACGCCGTCCAGGCCTTCCAGCAGCGGCATCGTCAGGATGCACTGAGGTTCCTGGCCGTAATCTTTCTGCAGTTCACGGCCGACCAGCAGATTAAATTTCTGGTCCGTTCCACCCAGCTCAAGATCCGCTTTCAAAGCGACGGAATCATAGCCCTGCATCAAAGGATAGAGGAACTCGTGGACCGAGATGGGAGTCCCACTCTTGTAGCGCTTGGTAAAGTCGTCGCGCTCCATCATGCGGGCCACGGTGTAGCGCGAGGCGAGCTGGATCATGCCGCGCGCGCCGAGGGCGTCGCACCATTCGGAGTTGTAGCGGATTTCCGTGCGCGCCGGGTCGAGCACGAGCGACGCCTGCTTGAAATAGGTGGTGGCGTTCGCTTCGATCTGCTCGCGGGTCAGCGGCGGACGGGTCGCGTTGCGGCCCGACGGGTCGCCGATCATCGACGTGAAATCGCCGATCAGGAAGATCACCTGGTGGCCCAGGTCCTGCAGCTGGCGCAGCTTGTTCAGCACCACCGTGTGGCCCAGGTGGAGGTCGGGCGCCGTCGGGTCCAGGCCCAGCTTGATGCGCAGCGGGGTGCCGCTCTGCTCCGAACGGGCCAGTTTCTGGGCAAATTCGCTCTCGATCAGCAGCTCGTCCACACCGCGTTTGGTGATGGCGAGGGCTTCCTGGACGGCGTCGCTCAGGGGCAGAGGAGCCGGACCGGCTGCTGGCGTTGCAATTTTTGCATTACCAGAAATTTCTGGAGAAGTCATAAAAAATTTGTAGGAAAAGGACTAAAGCGGTTGTAAGACCCGGTATTTTGATATAATTCGCGATCCCGTCAATCTTGCCGCACGAAAAGTTTCAACGACAACACTAATAACAACGACAAAAAAATCACGGTGTCTTGGGCTGTTCAAGCGGTAAATTTTAACTGATTGCATGAACCCATTACAGAAAATCGCCGGCAAGCGCTGGTTTGGTCTGGCTGAAACGAGCCGCAAAACCCGCATCGTAGCCGGGGGTGCCGCAGCCCTGGCACTGTGCGCCTTCGGCGCCACCGCAGTCGCCCCGATCGCTCCGGACGCGTCGGACATGCCGGTCAAATCAGTCGCGCAAGACCTGCAACTGCCGAACCTGGCAGACCAGATCGCCGCCCTCCAGCAAGACCAGCAGCAATTCATCCACGAAGAACGCATCCGTGCCGGCGACTCGCTCGGCACCGTGTTCAACCGCCTCGGCATCGAAGACCAGCAAGCCCAGGCCTTCGTCCGCAGCGACAAGACCGCCCGCTCCATCCTCTCGCTCAAGACCGGCAAGCGCATCCAGGCCGAGACCGACGAGAACGGCCTGCTGCTGACCCTGCACGCGACGATCGCCGACAAGGACCAGTTCAAGACCGTCACCATCACGCGCAAGGGCGACAAATTCGTATCGAATTCCGCGCCTGCACAGCTCGAGCGCCGCGTTGAGATGCGTTCGCGCAACATCACCAGCTCGCTGTACGCCGCCACCGACGATGCCGTCGACGGCAGCCAGATCCCCGATTCCGTCGTCAACCAGATCATCGAGATGTTCTCGACGAGCATCGACTTCCGCTCGGACCTGAAGCGCGGCGACCGTTTCAACGTCGTCTACGAAACCTTCTGGCTGGATGGCGAGATGGTGCGCACGGGCCGCATCCTGGCCGGCGAATTCGTCAACCGCGGCGTCGCCTACCAGTCCGTCTGGTACGAAGACCCCGTCACCCACCAGGGCGGTTACTACAGCCTGGACGGCAAGTCGCTGAAGAAGGCATTCCTGAAGTCGCCGGTGGCGTTCAACCGCATCTCGTCGGGCTTCTCGATGCGCGTGCACCCGGTGTTCGGCACCTGGAAGAAGCACGAAGGCGTCGACATGGCCGCACCGATGGGTACCCCGATCAAGGCATCGGGCGACGGCGTCGTCGAATTCGTCGGCACCCAGAACGGCTACGGCAACTTTGTCGTGCTCAAGCACTGGTCCAACTACAGTACCGCGTACGGCCACATGAGCCGCTTCGCCAGCGGCCTGCACCGCGGCCAGAAAGTGTCGCAGGGCGACGTGATCGGCTACGTGGGCACGACGGGCTGGGCAACGGGCCCGCACCTGCACTACGAATTCCGCATCGGCGGCCGCGCCACCGACCCGATGGCAATGAAGAACCTGCAGCAGCAGCCGCTGACGCCGGGCGAAATGACCCGCTTCAAAATGGCCGCGGCCGAGATGTCGCACCGCTTCTCGCTGCTGTCGCCGGCCGGTAACGCGATGGCTGCGCGCTGATCCTTCAGCGTCGTTCAACGAACGCCTTGCACGTCGACATGCGTGCAAGGCGTTTTGCTTTCAGGAGTCGATAATGGCATCCACTCTCTACATCGGGCTGATGTCCGGCACCAGCCTGGACGGCGTCGACGGCGTGCTGGCCGATTTCAACGGCCGCGGCATCCGCACGCTGGACGCTGCCTTCACGCCCTTCCCGGCCGACCTGCGCGCCGAACTGATGGCCTTGCAGGCCGCCAGCGCCAACGAACTGGAGCGTGAAGCGCTCGCCGCCAACGCGCTGGCCCGTTGCTACGCCGAGTGCGTCAAGACGCTGGCCGCCGCGGCGCCGGGCCCGGTCCGCGCCGTCGCCGTGCACGGCCAGACGATCCGCCACCGCCCCGAACTGGGTTTTACCCGCCAGACCAATAATCCGGCGCTGCTGGCCGAGCTCACCGGCATCGACGTCATCGCCGACTTCCGCAGCCGCGACGTCGCCGCCGGCGGCCAGGGCGCCCCGCTCGTCCCCGCGTTCCACGAAGCCCGGTTCGGCAAGCGCGACCAGGTGCGCGCCGTCGTCAACATCGGCGGCATCGGCAACATCAGCGTGTTGCACGGCGACGGCCGCGTGAGCGGCTACGACACCGGCCCCGGCAACGTGCTGATGGACTTGTGGATCGCACGCCACCAGGGCAAGGCCTACGACCAGGACGGCGCCTGGGCCGCGACGGGCACCGTCGACGCGCCCCTGCTCGACCTGCTGTTGGATGAACCCTATTTCCGCCAGCCGCCGCCCAAGAGCACGGGCCGCGACCTGTTCCACGCGGCGTGGCTCGATGCGAAGCTGGCGCAGCGGCCGGGAGCCTCACCCGCCGACGTGCAGGCCACCCTGACGCGCCTGACGGCCGTGACGATCGCCCGCGCCATCCAGGCGGAGGCCGACGCGCAAGCCGTCTACGTGTGCGGCGGCGGCGCCTATAACGGCGTGCTGCTGCGCGACCTCGCCGACGCGCTCGGCGGTACTATCCCGGTCGCGTCGACGGCGACGCTGGGCGTCGCGCCGAACCGCGTGGAAGCCCTCGCGTTCGCTTGGCTCGGCTACCGCTTCCTGCGCCGCCAGCCGGGCAACCTGCCGGCCGTGACGGGCGCCGCCGGGCCGCGCATCCTCGGCGCGCTGTATCCGGCCTGATCCCTCAAGAAATTCCTGTGTGGCCCGCCACCAGCATGTCGATCAGCGCGCGCGAGGCGGCCGACAGGCTGCGGTGGGCCGGATAGACCAGAGAGAATGTCCGCGTGCGCCCGCCCAGGCCGGGCAACACCTCGGTCAGGCGGCCTGCGGCCAGGCTATCCTCGGCAAAGATGCGCGGGCACAGCGCGATGCCCATCCCCTGCTCCGCGAACCACACGACGCCCATGACGTCCGTCGCCACCGTGACGGCGGCCGGCGGCATCCAGTCGATGTCGCGCCCGTCGTCGCGCAAATGCCACGGGATCACGCGTCCGGTGCTGGGACGGATGAAGGCGATGCAACGCTGGCGCGCCAGGTCGGCGAGGCCGCACAACGGTCCCGCCGCCTCCAGGTAGTCCGGCGCGGCGACCAGGCACAGCGGCGACACTTCGAGCGGACGCGCCACCATGCTGCTGCTGGGGAGCGGGCCGGAACGGATGGCCAGGTCGAACCCTTCCGCCACCAGGTCGACGTTGCGGTTACTGATGTCGACCTCCAGTTCGACCAGCGGATAGGCGCGCGCATAGGCGGCGAGCAGCGCGGGCAGGCGTTGCCTGCCGTAGCTGGTGGGCACGCTCATGCGCACCTTGCCGCTCAGTTGCACCGTCGTGCTGCGGATCGTGCGTTCCGCCTGCTCGATCTGCGCGAACGCGCCGCGCACCTCCTCGGCGTAGCGGCGGCCGGCATCGGTCAGGCTCAGGCTGCGCGTGCTACGCCGCAGCAACTGCGCGCCCAGGCGGGTTTCCAGCCGCGAGATGGCGCGGCTCAGTACCGACGCCGTGGTCGACAGCACCACGGCCGCGGCGCTGAATGACCCGTGTTCGATCACGCTGAGCAACACCTCCACATCCGACAAGTGATCGAACTTGCGGGCCATCTTCACCTTTCGCGAACAAATCATTTGCTGATCGCCTAGTTTATTGCACCGCGAGGAGAAAATACAATGTCACCACTCACCACTCATAAGGTCACTCATGGAATTACTGAATAAATTGCAATGGCGCTACGCCACCAAGGCAATGGATCCGACCCGTCCGGTCGCCCAGGACAAGATCGACCGCATCATCGAGGCCGCCCGCCTGGCGCCGACGTCGTCCGGCCTGCAGCCCTACGAGATCCTGGTCATCAAGAATCCGGCACTGCGCGCGCAGATCCGTGAAGTGGCGTGGAACCAGGCACAGGTCACGGATGCGTCGCACCTGCTGGTGTTCGCCGCCTGGGACGACTACACGCCGGAACGCATCAACCACATGTTCGACCTGACCAACGAAGTGCGCGGCTTCCGCAACGAAGGCTGGGAAGCGTACCGCCAGCAACTGCTGTCGACCTATCCGGGCCGCGGCGCGCAGGTGAACTTCGAGCATGCCGCACGCCAGGCCTACATCGGCTTCGGCGCGGCCGTCATCGCGGCGGCGTTCGAGCAAGTCGACGCGACGCCGATGGAAGGCTTCGACCCGGCCGCCGTCGACGCCATCCTGAAGCTGCGCGAGCAACACCTGCGCAGCGTCGTCATGCTGCCGCTGGGCTACCGCAAGGCCGAGCAGGACTGGCTGGTCAACCTGCCGAAGGTGCGCCGCCCGCTCGACCAGTTCGTCACCGAAATCGACTGATCCCGCCGCGGCGGGTCGTTTGTAACAAAACCACGTTCGCCTTCTCAGCGGCACACGGCACTTGTACCATTGCGTTATCCAATGTGCTTAAGAAAGATTTCGCAATGACCTACACGAATTTCACCCGTGCGCTCGCCCTGGCGCTGGCCGCCGCCGCCGTGGTGTCCGTACCCGCTCAAGCCGACAGCTTCGCGTCGTCCGCGTCCAGCGCGGGTTCCGCATCGTCGGGCAGCATCTCCGATTCGATCGGCGGCTCCAGCAACAGCTCGAGCGGCGACAACAAGCGCGCGGAGACCGGCCCGTACCGCGTGATCGACGTCGCCGTGGCACCGGCCAAGGCGGGCAAGGAAGCAAGAACGCGTATCACGCTGCGCGCCGTCGCGGGCGATGCCGCCACCCAGTTCTGGGTCGACGTACCCGACCGCGCGCTGGCCGAGCGCCGCGTCGCCAAGGATGAAGTCGTGCAAGTGAACGAGCGCGTGTACGGCTACGAATTCGCGTACGGCGACACGAAGAAACCGTTCTTCCTCGCGCTGCAGGACGACTGGTACCGCGACCTCGCGTCGCGCAAAGTGACGATCTGATGTTCCGGCGGTTCCTCGCGGCCGCGCTGCTGCTGTGCGCGAGCGCGGGGGCATCGGCCGGCATCCCGACCTTCTGCGACCGCGCCGGCAAGGTCACGGCCGCGGACCAGGACCGCGTGCTGCGCTTCGCCGCCGCGGTGAAGGATGAATTGGCGCGTTCCGGCAGCAGTCTCGCCCTCGTCGCGCGCGCGGGCCTGGACCTCTCCCGCTTCGGCCTGCTGTATTCGCACGCGGGCATCGCGCTGAAAAACAATCCCGGCGGGCCGTGGGCCGTGCGCCAGCTGTATTACGCGTGCGACGAATCGCGTCCGCGCCTGTTCGACCAGGGCATGTCCGGCTTCGTGCTCGGCGCCGACGCGCCCACGCATGGCCACGTCGCCCTGCTGTTCCCGCCCGAGCAGGACAGCGCGCTGCTTGAACGGGCCGCGCTCGACAAGCCGCTGGCCCTCGCGCTGCTGGGCACACGCTACAGCGCCAACGCGTACGCGTTCGGCACGCGCTACCAGAACTGCAACCAGTGGGTGGCGGAGCTGATCGCATTCGCGTGGGGCCGCCTCGATCCGGCCGATCCCGCGCGCGCGCGCGCACAGGCGTGGCTGCGCGCGCAAGGCTATGCGGACACGCCCGTCCGCATCCCGTCGCACTGGCTGATGTTCGCCGGCCAGTTCGTGCCCCTCGTGCACGTGGGCGACCATCCGCTCGACGACATCCACGCGCTCGCGCTGCACATCAGCGTGCCGACGGCGATCGAGGATTTCGTACGGCGGGAGTCCCCGCATACGCGCCGCGTGGAACTGTGCCACGACGAGCGCCACATCGTCGTGCACCGCGGCTGGGAACCACTGGGGCCGGGCTGCGAGCCGCTGCCGGGCGACGATGTGATCGCCCTCGCGCCCTGATGTAAGATGACGCCTCGTCAACTTATCCGACCACCCCATGTCCAGCCAACTGCTCCGCCACGTCGTCCTGTTCGCGTTCAAGGACGACGCCTCGTACGACGACGTCGACGCCATCGTGACCGGCTTCGCCGCCCTGCCTGCGGCCATCCCCGGCATCACGGCCTACGAATGGGGCACGAACGTGAGCCCGGAAGGCCTGAACGACGGCTTCACGCACTGCTTCACGTTGACGTTCGCTCAAGCCGAAGACCGCGACGCCTATCTCGTGCATCCGGCGCACCAGCGCTTTGTCGAGATGCTCAAGCCTTCTCTCGCCAAATCGCTGGTGCTGGATTACTGGGCCAGATAACGCATATGTCCGCGTGGGCACGTGGTGCCCACCCTACGCGAAATAATGCCCGGTAGGGTGGGCGGCCCTCCGCCCACGCGTGACGTACGCATGATGCCGGCGTCCGCGTGAGCACGTGGTGAAATAATGCCTCGGTAGGGTGGGCGGCCCTCCGCCCACGCGTGACATACGCATGATGCCGGCGTCCGCATGGGCACGTGGTGAAATAATGCCTCGGTAGGGTGGGCGGCCCTCCGCCCACGCGTGACGTACGCATGATGCCGGCGTCCGCATGGGCACGTGGTGCCCCACCCGACTCGAAATAATGCCTCAGTCTTTGTGGACGGCGCTCCAGGTCATCTCCGGCAATGTCACGTCCACCGAGACCGGCAGGTCGTCCGCCGCCTGCCCGAACAGCACGCGGTACGTGCCCGCGCGGACGCGCCAGCTGTTGTCCGCGACCTCGTACGTCGCCAGCAGGCGCGGATCGACGGCCTGCGTGAACGTGTTCGCGCCACCGGCCTTCAGATCGAGCTTGTGGAACGCGACGAGACGCTTCGGTGCTTCCCAGCCCGACGCATTCACATCCGCCGGCGCCACATACACCTGCACGACACCCTTGCCCGCGAGCTTGCCCGTGTTGCGCAGCGCGGCACCGACCGTCAGCGCGCCATTGGCGACGCTGGCCTTCGGATCGGCGACCGCGAAGCTCGTGTAACTGAGGCCGTGGCCGAACGCGAATAACGGTTTATACCCTTTCGCGTCGTACCACTTGTAGCCGATCGCCGCGCCGTCGTGATACGTGATGTGGACGGGGATGCCGTCCGGCTTGCCGAAGCCCGGAATCTGCGCATGGGCAAGTTGTAGATTCGATGCGGGGAAGCTGATCGGCAGGTGCCCCGACGGATTCACTTTACCGGTCAGGATGCGCGCGATCGCCTGGCCGCCGCGGATGCCCGGATAGAACGCCTCCAGCACGGCCGGCACCTGCGGCAGCCACGGCATCAGGATCGCACCGCCCGATTCCACGACGACGATTGTCTTCGGATTGGCGCGCGCGACGGCGGCGACCAGCGCATCCTGGTTGCCGTCCAGTTCCAGCTTGCCGTCGAAGCCCTCGCCCATCCACTGCGTCACGAACACGACGGCGACCTCCGACTGCTTCGCCAGCGCGACGGCCGCGTCGATGTCCTTGCCGCTCGCGTACGCAACCTTCGCCTTCGGCAGTTCGGCTTTCAACGCCGCCAGCGGCGCCGACGGCATGTAGATCACGGGGCCGGGCCACTTCGTCGGCTCCAGGTTCGGCACGGCATTGCCGCCGACGGGCGTCACGCCGGACGAACCGCCGCCCGCCAGCACGCCCTTGTCCGCATGGCCGCCGATGACGGCCACCGACTTCACGTTCGCCAGCGGCAGCAAATTGCCCTCGTTCTTCAGCAGCACGAGCGATTCCTCGGCGGCGCGCTGCGCGACGGCGGCGTTTGCTGCGAAATCGATCTTGCCGACTTTCGGCGGATCGTCGAACGCGCCGGTCTGGAACAGCGGCCACAGGATGCGCTGCGCCATGTCATCGAGGCGGCGCATCGAGACGTCGCCCTTGTTCATCGCCTCCTTGAAATTCTTCGCCGAGTAGAACGGGCCGTGGTGGTTGCAGCACGGGTAGCCCGTGAACTGGTCGAGCCCATAGTTGGCGGCGTCCGCCGTCGAGTGGACGGCGCCCCAGTCGGCCATCACATAGCCCTTGAACTTCCAGTCCTGCTTCAGCGTCTTGTTCAGCAGGTATTCGTTCTCGCATGCCCAGCGGCCGTTCACGAGGTTGTACGAGCACATGACGGAGCCCGGTTTCGACAGGTCATTGACGATCTCGAACGCGAGCAGGTCCGACTGGCGCATCGCTTCCGGCGAGATCGTGACGTCGACCGTCGTGCGCTGGCTTTCGTGGTCGTTGACGGCGAAGTGCTTCATCGTCGACACCACGTGGCGCGCCTGGATGCCGTTGATGAGACCTGCCGCCATGCGGCCGGCCAGCAACGGGTCCTCGCCCACGTATTCGAAGTTGCGGCCATTGCGCGGCTCGCGCGCCAGGTTCGCGCCGCCGGCCAGGAACGTGTTGAAGCCGGAGGCGCGCGCCTCGTCCGCGATCATGCGGCCGCCCGCTTCGGAGACGGCCGGGTCGAAGCTGGCCGCCGTCGCCAGCGAAGACGGCAGCGCCGTGCGCTCCATGCCGCCCACGCGCACGCCGATCGACGCGTCGGTCTGCCACTGCGCCGGGATGCCCAGGCGCGGGATGCCCGGCACGTAGCCGGCCGAGCCCTCGATGTGGTGTGCCGCGACGTCGGCCTTGATTGCCGGCGGCACGATATCGTCCGGCTGCTTCGCCAGGTCTTTCTTGTCCGTGTAGCTGACGATCAGCAGCAGCTTCTCGTCGAGCGTCATCGCGGCGACGGCGGCGCGGGCGCGTTCGTCGGCGGATTTCGATTTGTCGAACCACGCGCGGTCCTGCGCCTGCGCGCCCATCGCCGCGCAGGCGAGAAGGACCGCGACCGCAGTTTGTTTCCTCTGTTTCATCATGCTTGTCTCCTTGTTATTTGTGGGGCGCATCGATCACGCGGAATTCGCCGCCGAGATGCATCATGCTCATCAGGTACAGCATGCCGTCGAAGTAGCGCTGCTCGCCGCTGGGCACGGGCGTGGCCCACAACGCGCGCAGGAAGTCGTCGGATGCCTGCCCCGGCGTGGCCGCCAGGCTGCCGACGGCCGCTGCCGCCAGCATGCCGGTCGAGTGGCGGTCGGACAGCGGCTTGCCGTCCAGCGTGTAGCGGTCGGCGAAACGGTCGATTCCCTGGCCCGCGAGGAACGTCTGGACGCGGTCGGAAAGCGCCTGCTGGCGCGGATCCTTGTTCCACCAGCTGCGGTCGACGGACCAGTTGCTGATCGTGCGCCAGCTGTCGTAGCCGAACGACCCCGGGCTGCCGTCCCAGTTCTTCAGCGGCGTGCCGTCGAAGTCGGCGCGGTCGGGGCCGAGGCCCGTCGCGGGGTCGGCCGTCTTCACGAAGAAGTCGCGGCTGACGCTCGCCGCGCGCGCCCAGAACGCGCGGTCCTCGCGCGGGCCCCAGCGTGCCCACAGCTCGTAGAACGCGGGCAGGTGGTAGGACGGGTCGGTGCCGGGGATGAACGTCTCCGGCACGAAGCGGACCATCGCGTGGGCCTCGTCGACCATAGTCCCGACGGTGACGGCGCGCGGCGCGCGGTGCGGACGCTGCGGCGGCCACGGCTTGCCCGCTTTCTGCGCCTGTTCCTGTTCGCGGCGGTTGTTGGGGCTGGGCCAGGGCGTGGCCGGCTCGACGAACGGCTGATCGCCGGGGTGGATGCGGAACGGCGGCGTGGCGGTCACGACGGGGTGGTGGCGCATGCCGCGCAGGATGGTATCCGCTTCTTTCTGGTAGTCGTAGATGCCCTTCCCGTTACCCCAGCGCCGCGCCGCGAAGTACAGCGCCATCGCATAGTATTCCTCGCCGTCCGGCGCGGCCCCGGTGGCGCGCGGCGTGCCGTCCGTGCCCATCGACCACGCGAAATAGCCGCGCGACGGGTTGGCGGGATCGGTCGTGAGCATGTATGTCTTCGACCAGTTCCACAGCGCGTCGAATTCGCGCTTCTTGCCGAGCTGGACGGCGATCATCATGCCGTAGCTCATGCCCTCCGTGCGGGCGTCGTTGTTGGCCCAGTCCGTGATGTACGCGAGCGTGCCGTTGGCGTTGGCGCCCGTCTCGAAGTAGACGCGCTCCTCCTGGCCGTCGCCGTGGAACAGCCGCTGGAAGGCTTGCTCGATCTTCGCGTGCGTCTCCTGCGGGCTGCGCCCCAGGCGTTCGGCGAACAGGTTGCGGTAGCGCTGCGTGCGGTAGGCGCCGGTGCCGTCGTCGGTCGCTGCCATGGTGGTGGCGGCTTTGTCGGTGGATGGTGCTTGCGCTTGGGCGGCACCGGCCCAGGCGAGGATGATAGCGGTAACACCGCAGCGTAAAGTTGGTGCCCTCGACATTGTTTTTCTCTCGTTACAGGGGTTATGTGTCTCCTTGCCGCCACGTTCGTGGAGCGTGGTCAGTGTACTACGCGCGTGACTGTTAGCAATGTTAATGGATTGTCATTACGGCGGCATCCAACACTTCGTACGGACAAAAAAAAACCGCCCCGGCAATGCCGAGGCGGCTTTCGATGTCGAGGCTGGTATCGCTTACATCGAGAACGACGAACCGCAACCGCAGGTCGACTGGGCGTTCGGGTTCTTGATGACGAACTGGGCGCCTTCGAGGTCGTCCTTGTAGTCGATTTCGGCGCCGACCAGGTACTGGTAGCTCATCGAATCGATCAACAGCTGAACGCCGTTCTTTTCCATCGTCGTGTCGTCTTCGTTCACGATTTCGTCGAAGGTGAAGCCGTACTGGAAGCCCGAGCAACCGCCGCCCTGCACGAACACGCGCAGTTTCAGGTCGGGATTGCCTTCTTCCTCGATCAGTTGAGCAACCTTCTGGGCAGCGCTGTCGGTGAAATTGATGGGCGTGGGGATCGTGTCTTGTGCGTTTTGCACTTCGGCGACTGCATTCATGGATAAACTCCTGATTGGATTCGGATTTCGTCCATTATAGACCGTTGGCGCCAGTCATGCTGAAGCCCCTTCGGCCGCCACGCCGAGGTGGAAGACGGGTTCGGCGGCCGCCACCGGCTCGGCGTGATGGGTCAACTTGCCGGTGACGAGGGCACCGCCGTGCATTTCCAGCAGGCGGTAATGGACATCCCCATGTATGCGGCCTTTCGGCTGCAATTCAAGGAGTTCGGACGAATACACCGTGCCCGCGATATACCCGTTGACGACGAGGTTGGAACAGCGCACCTCGCCTTCGATGCGCGCGTGTTCGGAAACGATCAGCACGCTGTCGTTGCCGTCCGCGGCCATCACGTTGCCGTGCACCTCGCCGTCGATGCGCAGCCCGCCGGTGAATACGAGATCCCCTTCGATGCGTGCGGAAATGCCGATCAGGCTATCGATTTCGCTTTTTGCGTTACGACCGAACATGATTGTCCCCTGTGCTTGGCGTTGGTACTGTCCAACGGTCAATGTACCGTTGCCAACACAGGTCGCCTTGATCTGTGTCTTGTGACCAAGCCTTGCGAGAGGACGTGTTTACGGCAGCAGCGCGATCTGCTTCAGGCCGGTGCTTTCCGGCAGGCCGAACATCAGGTTCATGCACTGCACGGCCTGGCCGGACGCGCCCTTCACCAGGTTGTCCTGCACGACGAGGATGACGACCGTGTTGCCGTTGTCCGGACGGTGCAGCGCGATGCGCAGCATGTTCGAACCGCGCGTCGAGCGGGTTTCCGGGTGCGAGCCGAACGGCATGACGTCGACGAATTCCGCATCCTTGTACTGCTCTTCGAACAGGGCTTGCAGGGCTTCGTTCGTGATGTCCTGCGTGAGGCGCGCGTACAGCGTCGAATGCATGCCGCGGATCATCGGCACGAGGTGCGGCGTGAAGATCAGGCCGACCTTCTGGTCCGTGTAGCGCTGCAGCTGGGCCGACGTCTCCGGCGTGTGGCGGTGGCCATGCACGCCATAGGCCTTGAAGTTGTCGCTCGCTTCCGAGAACAACGTGCCGATCTCGGCCTTGCGGCCGGCGCCGGACACGCCCGACTTGGCGTCGGCGATCAGGTTGCCTGCGTCGATGATGCCCGCCTTCAGCAGCGGATAAAAGCCCAGCTGCATCGTGGTCGGATAGCAGCCCGGATTGGCGATCAGGCGCGCCTTGCTGATATCTTCGCGATTCAGTTCCGGCAGGCCATACACGGCCTCTTCCAGCAGGTCTGGCGCGCTGTGCGGGATCTTGTACCACTTCTCGAACGTGGCCTGGTCCTTCAGGCGGAAGTCGGCGGCGAGGTCGATCACCTTCACGCCGGCGGCGATCAACTCGGGCGCCTGGGCCATGGCGACGCCGTGCGGGGTCGCGAAGAACACGACGTCGCACTGCTTCAGGTCGGCCTTGTCCGGGCTCGAGAACGCGATGTCGACGTGGCCGCGCAGCGAGGGAAACATGTCGGCGACGGGCAGGCCGTCTTCCTTGCGCGAAGTGATGGCGGTCAGCTGCGCCTCGGGGTGGGCAGCAAGCAGGCGCAGCAATTCTACGCCCGTGTAGCCGGTGCCGCCAACGATGCCAACTTTGATCATGTCTGTTTCCCCTTGATAAATGGATACGTTCCGTACGAGCCCGCAATTTTAGCAGGCTGTCCTCGCATGTGCTGCATTGCCGCATGGCTAAAGTCTACATTCGGGGTCAGAGCACATTATTTTAAAGATTCGGGGTCAGAGCACATTTCCTGACAATTGCATCAGGGATAATGAATTTTTCTCCCGCAGAGGAGAAACGATCGGGTGACGACATCCGCCGAGGCGCAGAGACCTCGATCCAACACAGCGAAAAAATGTGCTCTGGCCCCGAATTTAAAGAAAAATGGGACCTGACCCTGAACTTGGGAAACAAAAAAGCCGCCGGCTTTGCAGCGGGCGGCTTTTCGTTTCGGCAGCAGCGCAAAAGCGCTGCAGATCCGATTAACGCTTCGAGAATTGCTTTGCGCGACGTGCTTTGCGCAGACCAACTTTCTTACGCTCGACTTCACGGGCGTCACGGGTGACGAAACCGGCACGTGCCAGGTCGCCCTTCAGGCCTGCGTCGTAGTCGATCAGTGCACGGGTGATGCCGTGGCGCACTGCACCTGCCTGGCCGGACTCGCCGCCGCCATGCACGTTGACCTTGATGTCGAAACGCTCGACGTTGCCGGTCAGTTCCAGCGGTTGACGGATGACCATCAGGCCGGTTTCGCGCGAGAAGTATTCGGCGGCCGGTTTGCCGTTCACGATGATCTGGCCGGTGCCAGCCTTGATGAACACACGGGCCACTGCACTCTTGCGACGGCCGGTGCCGTAGTTGTAGTTACCGATCATGTCAGTTCCTTACTTAGATTTCGAGTGCTTTGGGTTGCTGGGCAGCGTGCGGGTGCGTAGCTTCCGCATACACTTTCAGCTTCTTGATCATTGCGTAGCCCAGCGGGCCCTTCGGCAGCATGCCTTTGACGGCTTTTTCCAGGGCGCGGCCCGGGAAACGCTGTTGCATTTTCAGGAAGTTGGTTTCGTAGATACCGCCCGGGTAGCCCGAGTGACGGTAGTACTTCTTGTCGTTGGCTTTGGTGCCGGTCACGCGCAGTTTGCCTGCGTTGACGACGACGATGAAATCACCGGTATCGACGTGCGGAGTAAATTCCGGCTTGTGCTTGCCGCGCAGTCGGAGTGCCACTTCGCTGGCAACACGTCCGAGGACTTTGTCCGTCGCGTCAATCACGTACCAATCGCGCTGGACTTCATGGCCCTTAGCGGAAAAAGTTTTCATGTTGACTTCCTATGTATAGGGAATTAATGCTCGAATGGTGGTTCCGCGGGCGATGCTACATCGCGGACTCTGCCTTATTGTCTTTTCCCGAGCAAATGGAAAGCCCACGACTATAGCCGATTCCTCACCCGACAGTCAAGCCGCACCAGGCTCGAGCCAACGCAAAGACCTCCGCGCTGAATCATGCAATTTTGCAACTCTTATTTGCAAGAAATATTTGACCACGAAATCGATGTCAAATTAGTATGACCCGCATCGAAGAGGAGACTACTTGTTGAAATCGATCCTGCTCCTGGGCGCATGGCTGGCGGCCACGATCCCGGCCGCGGCGACGCCCGCCACGCCGGCACCAACGCGCAGCTGCCACCTGCCCGGCGTCGAGGAAGCCCTGCGCTGCCTGACCCTGCCCGTCCCGCTCGAACCCGGCAAACCCGCCACCCTGAACCTGCACGTGACGATCGCCCCCGCCCTGCGCCAGGGTGCGCGGCCGGATCCGCTGTTCGTGCTGGCCGGCGGTCCCGGCGAAGCGGGCAGCGACGTGCTCCCCCTGTTGTCCACCGCCTTCAAGCGCGTGCGCGCCACGCGCGACATCGTGTTCGTCGACCAGCGCGGCACGGGGTTGTCCGGCAAGCTGGAATGCCCATCCGACGCCGACGCGGATGCGCAGCTGAGCGATGCCGACGCCGACGCCGCCCTGCGCCGCTGCATCGCGGCCAGCAAGGCGCCGTTCGCCGCGTACACGACGGCCGCCGCCGCGCGCGACATCGAATCCGTGCGCCGCGCGCTGGGCTATGACAGGATCAACCTGTGGGGCGGCTCGTACGGCACCCGCCTCGCGCAGGCGTATGCGCGCGCCTACCCAGCGGGCACGCGCGCCCTGCTGCTCGACGCCGTTGCCGCGCCCGACCAGGTGATCCCGGCCGGGGGCCGCGACAGCCAGGCCGCGCTCGACCAGCTGTTCGCCCAGTGCGCCAGGGATGCCGCCTGCGCCCGCGCCTATCCGAACCTGCGCGGCGAATTCGATGCCCTCGTCGGCAAGCTCAATGCCGCGCCGTTGACACTCAACCTGCCCGACCCGCGCACGGCGCGCCAGATCGACGTCACGATGACGAGCGCGCGCCTGCTCGACACCGTGCGCAACATGCTCTATGCGCCGGCCGACGCGCGCCGCCTGCCGTTCCTCGTGCACAGCGCCAGCGCGGGCCGCTGGCAGCCGTTCGTCGCGCGCCGCAACCTGGCCGCCGACTTTTCCCCCGACGGCTCGCCGGCCACGCTGCTGCACCTGGCCGTCGTCTGCGCCGAAGACATGCCGCGCTTTACGCCCGCGCTGGCCGCGAGCGATGCGAGTCCGCTGACGCGCACCCTGGCCGACCGCCTGCGCGGCCTGTGCCGCGCCATGAACGTGCCGGCGGTGCCGGAGACGCCCCCCACGCGCATCGCCGCGCCCGTGCTGCTGCTGTCCGGCGCACTGGACCCGGTCACGCCGCCGCGCCGCGCCCAGGACGCCGCCCGTTTCATGGACCATGCGCAGCTGCTGACGGCGCCGAACGTCGGCCACGGCGTGTCGCAACTGGGCTGCGCCCCGCGCCTGTTGCGCACCTTCCTCGACCGGCCCGACGCGAAAGTCGACGGCGCCTGCCTGAACGAGATCCCGGCCCCGACCTTCCAGCTCGGCAGCGCCGGACCACAACCCTGAACACAGGCCTCTCCTTATGATCGAAGCACAAGAAGTCCGCAAGCACTTCGGCGCCGTGCAGGCGCTGGGAGGCGTCAGCTTCACGGCGCGCGACGGCCAGATCACCGCGCTGCTGGGTCCCAACGGCGCCGGCAAGACGACCCTGCTGCGCACCCTCGTTGGGATGCTCAGGCGCGACCACGGAACGATTGCCATCGACGGCATCGACCCCGAACGCGACCCGCTCGCCGTGCGCGCCAACATCGGCTTCCTGACCGACCAGTTCGGACTGTACGAGCGCCTGTCCACGCGCGAATACCTCACCTATTTCGGCGAATTGAACGGCATGGACGAACGCGCGCTCGCCGCGCGCATCGACGAGGTCGCGGAAATGCTCGCGATGGACGACATCCTGGAACGCCGCAGCAAAGGATTTTCGCAGGGCCAGCGCATCAAGGTGGCCCTCGCGCGCGCGCTGCTGCACCGTCCGCGCCACCTGCTGCTGGACGAGCCCACGCGCGGCCTGGACGTGATGAGCACGCGCGCCGTGCGCCATGCGCTGTCCACGCTGCGCAAGGAAGGATGCTGCGTCGTGATGGCCACGCACGTGATGCAAGAGGTGAGTCACCTCTGCGACGACGTGATCGTCATCGCCAGGGGCCATACGGTGGCCCAGGGCACGCCGGACGACCTGTGCCGCCGCACCGGCATCGCCAACCTGGAAGACGCGTTCGTCCGCCTGGTCGGCACCGACGAGGGGATCGTCTCATGAACCGCCCGCATCAAAAACTCAAATTCCTGGTCGTCTTCAAGAAGGAATTCCGCGAATCGCTGCGCGACAAGCGCTCGCTCGGCCTCCTCGCCCTGTTCACGCTGATGTACCCGGTGCTGCTGGGCGTCCTGCTGCACCAGTGGATCGACCGCGCGACGAAACCCGAGCGCGAAGGCATCGTGCTGGCCGTGATCGGCGGCGCGCAGGCGCCCACATTGATGGCCCAGCTGAAGCAGAACAACGTCACCGTGCGCGACACGCCGCCCATGGACGAAGCCGCGATCGGCGACCTGCTGCGCGCCCACAAGGCCGCCGCCGTGCTGCGCCTGCCCGGCAAGTACGCGAGCGACTACGCGGCGATGCGGCCCGCGCGCATCGAGCTGTGGTTCGACTCGTCGACCGAGCAGGATGGCCGGCGCGACGTCGAGGACGTGCTGAACGCCTACGGCGCCAACATCGCCAGCGCGCGCCTGCTGGCGCACGGCGTGTCGCCGGCCGCGCTGTCGCCCGTGCAGGTGCAGCGCTACGACACGGGCACGACGGCCGCGCGTTCGGCCGGCGTCATCGGCGGCATCCTCGGCTTCCTGTTCTTCCCCGCGTTCATCTGCGGCCTGTCCGCCGCCGTGGATTCCACGGCGGGCGAACGCGAACGGCGCTCGCTCGAAGTGCTGATGGCGCAACCCGTGCGCACGTGGGAGCTCGTCGCCGGCAAGTGGCTCGCCGCCGCCGCGCTGGCCGTCATCGGCATCACGCTGGAGCTGATGCTGGCGCATGCGATCCTGTCGTGGATGCCGCTGGAAGAAATCGGCATGAGCTGGCGCGTGGGCTGGGGACGGCTGCTGCTCGTCTGCCTCGCCTCCGTGCCGCTGTCGCTGTTCGCGGCGGCCATGCAGATCGCGGTGGCGATGAACGCGCGCTCGTTCAAGGAGGCCCAGAGCGTGCTGTCGATCGTGATGCTGGTGCCGATGCTGCCGGGGCTCGCCGTGTCGATGCTGGAGCTCAAAACGGCGTCCTGGATGTACCTCGTGCCGATGCTGTCGAACCAGACCCTGCTCCGCGAGACGGCGAAGGGCGGCGACATCGGCCTGCTGCCGTTCGTGCTGACGTTCCTGTGCTCCGCGCTCGCGGCGTGGGCGGCCGTCGCATTCGCCGCGTGGCGCATGAAGAGCGAGCGTTACGTGCTGGCCGTCTGAAGCCGCGTCAGCACGGACCGCCGCGCTGGCTTAGAATGATCGTCTTTACCTGTCAACGAAGCGGAGAAATCGATGGAAGTCAAAGTCAGCTGGAACGGACCCGCCGGGATGAGCTTCCGGGCCGAAACCGGCTCCGGCCACCTGGTGAACATGGATGGCGCCCCCGAGGGCGGCGGCCACAACCTGGCACCGCGCCCGATGGAAATGGTGCTGCTGGGTACCGGCGGCTGCACCGCCTACGACGTCGTGCTGATCCTCAAGCGCAGCCGGGAAGACGTGCGCGGCTGCGACGTCACGCTGAAGGCCGAGCGCGCCGAGACGGATCCGAAGGTGTTCACGAAGATCCACTTCCACTTCACCGTCACGGGCCGCAACCTCAAGGAGGCGACCGTTGAACGCGCGGTCAACCTGTCGCACGACAAATACTGCTCGGCGTCGATCATGCTGGCCAAGACGGCCGAGATCACGCATTCCTTCGAAATCGTAGAGGGCTGATTTCGCGGCGACGCATGGTGGGCACGGGGTGCCCACCCTACGAAATTGCCGTAGGGTGGGCGGCCTCCGCCCACCATGCATATCGAAACATTAAATGTAGTACGCCGTCGTGGTCATCACCTTGGCCATGGCGCGCATCGCGGCCTTGACCGGCAACGGCATCTCGGCCGCGCCCATTTCCTGCGCCTTCGCACCGTGTTCGATCTCGTCGTCGCGCATCTGCGTGACGATCGCGCGCGACTTGGCGTCTTGCGGCGGCAGCTCGTCGAGGTGGCTGTTCAGGTGCGCCTCGACCTGGCGCTCCGTCTCCACGACGAAGCCGAGGCTGACGGCGTCGCCCAGGCGCGATGCAACTGTCCCCAGCGCATAGGCGCCGGCATACCACAGCGGATTGAGGAGGCTCGGCTGCGAACCCAGTTCGGCCAGGCGTTCGGCCGTCCAGGCCAGGTGGTCTTCTTCCTCGCGTCCGGATTTGGCGAACTGCGCGCGCATGGCCTGCGTCGACGCGCGGCGGCCCTGGGCATCGTACAGCGCCTGGGCGCACACTTCGCCCACGTGGTTCACGCGCATCAGGCCAGCGCTGTGCCGCTGTTCCTGGGTATTCAATTCGCAGTCCGGGGCAGAGACGCCCGGATTCGGCCGCGCGGCCTTCGCCACGCCGCCCACGACGCGCAAGGCCTTGTCGAAGCCGACGATCAGGTGGTCAAGAGGGTTGATGGTGCGGGTTGTCATGAGGGACCTTCTTCCAGCTTGTTGTTCGATAACCCGAATTATATGCCCTCGCCCGTACGCTTCCGCGCCTCCAGCCAGTCGTGCACGGGCCCGTCCACCTCCAGCTTCGAGATGTTCTTCGCGACGCCCAGGTTCAGTTCCAGCAGGAACGGGATCGAATCCGGCGGCACGTCGGTGCACGTCGTCCTGAACGCGGTCATGAAGCGCTCGGATTGCACGACTGGCAACACATCCTTGCCGCTCATGAATTGCAGGACGCTCGTGATCGTGTGTCCGCCGCCGATCGTGTGGTAGATGAACCGGTTGAACTCGCGGTCCACGGTCTTGAAATCGATGGTTTCCTTCGTCATCAGGTTGGCCAGGTAGTACAGGCCGACGGCGACACGGAACCAGGCCGTCGACTCGGCCCGGGTGCGGCCCTGGCGCGTCACGGCCAGGATGTTGTCCTTGTTGATGAGAGTATCCATAGGGCCATTATGCATGTTCTTGCCCGGCCGGGATATCACCGGCAATGTTGCCAGAATAGACATGAGTCATTCCACGTTGTATGCTGGCCTGCATCCTGCTCCCGCTTTTCTGCACTCTGGACTTGTGAAAACGCCGTGTGTCGCACCGCTGCTGCCGGGTCGGCTCCTTTTTAATACAATGCAACAGTCATGAAATACGTGCATTGTCACGAGCAATGGAGTCTCCATGGAATTACAAATCCGCAACTTGTCCAAGACCTATGCCAATGGCGTGGTCGCGCTGGACAGGGTCTCGCTGAGCATCCCGCCCGGGATGTTCGGCCTGCTCGGTCCCAACGGCGCCGGCAAGTCGACCCTGATGCGGATCCTCGCCACGCTGCAGGAATGCGACAGCGGCTCCGTGTTCCTGGACGACATCGACGTGCTCGACGAGAAGGATGAAGTGCGCCGCCTGCTGGGCTATCTGCCGCAGGACTTCGGCGTGTACCCAAAAGTGAGCGCGTACGAACTGCTCGACCATTTCGCGCAACTGAAAGGCCTGTCGCAGCGCCACCGCCGGCGCGAAGTCGTCGACGCGCTGCTGCAGCAGACCAACCTGTTCGAGGTGCGCAACCAGAAGATGGGCACATTCTCCGGCGGCATGCGCCAGCGCTTCGGCATCGCCCAGGCGCTGCTCGGCGACCCGCAGCTGATCATCGTCGACGAGCCGACGGCCGGCCTCGACCCGCAGGAGCGCGTCCGCTTCCACAACCTGCTGTCCGACATCGGCGAGGACAAGACCGTGATCCTGTCCACGCACATCGTGTCCGACGTGGCCGACCTGTGCGCCAACATGGCGATCATCAACAAGGGCCACGTGCTGCTGTGCGGCGAGCCGGTGCGCCTCATCGAAGGCATCGAGGGCAAGATCTGGGCGCGGGTCGTCAGCAAGGCGGACCTGCCCGTGTTCCAGAAGCGCCACACCGTCATCTCCACGCGCCTGCTGTCCGGCCGCACGCTGATCCACGTGTACGCCGACCGCTATCCCGGCGACGACTTCGAGCCGATCCACCCGACCCTGGAAGACGTCTATTTCGCCACCATCGCCGGCCGCCACAACGACATGGCCGGGAACTGCTGATTCATGGGCGCGCTCCTCGCCATCGCCGGCTTCGAGGCCCGGCAGCGCCTGAAGCTGCTGTCGACCTGGGTGTATTTCCTTGCCTTCTTCGCGCTGGCCCTGCTGTGGATGGCCGCCGCGGGCGGCGTGTTCAAGGAAGCCTTCGTCTCGTTCGGCGGCCGCGTGCTGATCAACGCGCCGCGCCAGATCGCGCTGAGCGCCGCGTTCCTCGGCTCCCTCGGCGTCATCGTCGTCGCCGCGATGATGGGCCGCTCGGTGCAGCAGGACTTCGAATACGAGATGCACCACTTCTTCTTCAGCGCCCCGATCCCGAAGTACGCGTACGTGTTCGGACGCTTCCTCGGCGCGCTGGCGACGCTCGCCGTCGTGTTCTCGGCCATCCTGTTCGGCACCCTGCTGGGGGCCGCGCTGCCCGGCATCGATCCCGATCGCCTCGGGCCGTATTCCGTCGCGGGCTACCTGCTGCCCTACTTCCTCACCCTGCTGCCGAACCTGTTCATCTTCGGCGCCATCTTCTTCGTGCTCGCGGCGCTCACGCGGCGCATGCTGCCTGTCTACGTCGCCAGCGTCGTCATGCTGATCGGGTACATCGTCGCCCCGTCGCTGGCGCGCGACCTCGATTACAAGACGCTCGCCGCGCTGATCGACCCGTTCGGCACGACGGCGCTGATCCGCCTCACCGAGTACTGGAACCTCACGGAGCGCAACACGCTGCAGGTCCCGTTCGCAGGCGTCTATCTGATCAATCGCGCCATCTGGTCGCTGTTCTCGCTCGTCGTCCTGCTGCTCGGCTACTGGCGTTTCAGCTTCGTGTCCACGCCGGCCGGCAGGCGCGGCCAGGCGCGGCCCGAACCGGAAAGCGCGCCGCAAACGCCGGCCGGCATGGCCGGCATGCACGAGCCGCCCGACTTCGCCGCGCGCAACCTCGCCGTGCTGCTGGCCAGGTCGAGCTGGATGAATCTGCGCGAGGCGGTCAAGAACGTCTACTTCGCCGTGATCGTCCTGGCCGGCATGCTGACCCTCGTCGTCAGCTCGCTGGACCTGGGCGCGATCTACGGCACCAAGACCTATCCCGTCACCTACATGGTGCTGGAACTCATACGCGACGTGTTCGCGCTGTTCGTCCTCATCGTGACGACGTTCTATGCGGGAGAGATGGTGTGGCGCGAGCGCGAGGCGCGCATGGCGCAGATGATGGATGCGCTGCCCGTCCCGAGCTGGCTGCCGCTGGCCGCCAAGACCATCGCCCTCGTCGGCCTGCAGGCCCTGCTGCTGCTGGCCGCGATGGTGTGCGGCATGGGCATCCAGCTGGCGCACGGCTACCTGACGCTGGAACCGGGCCTGTACCTGACGACGCTGTTCGGCATCCTGCTGCCCCGCTACGTGCTGCTGGCCGTGCTGGCGATTGCCGCCCAGGCCATCCTGAACCATAAATACCTCGCGTACTTCGCGCTGGTCACCTATTACGTCGTCACGCTGTTCCTCGGCGGCTTCGGCCTCGACCACCCGATGCTCGTGTACGGCGCGCTGCCGGACATCACGTATTCCGCAATGAACGGCTTCGGCCACTCCCTGCCGCTGCAGCGCACCCTGCAAATCTACTGGGGCGGCGCGGCGATCGTCCTGTTCACCATCGCGCTCGTGCTGTGGCCGCGCGGCGTCAGCGACAGCTTCGCCGAACGCCTGCAGCTCGCCCGCCAGCGCCTGACGCCGGGCGTGCTCGCCGGCTTCGCGGCCGGCATCCTCGTGTTCGCGGCCAGCGGCGGCCTGCTGTGGTACAGCCTCGTCCACCTCGGCACCTACCAGACCGCATGGCACAAGGAACAGGTGCGCGCCGACTACGAGCTGCGCTACAAACGATTCGCCAAACTGCCGCAGCCGCGCATCACCGACGTCGGCCTGCAGGTCGACATCCATCCCGACACGCGCACGCTGAAGGTGCACGGCTTCTATCAACTGGAAAACCGGACGGCTTCTCCGATCCGCGACATCGTCCTGTACCAGAAGCCTGGCCCCGACTTCCGTCCGCGCTTCGCGCAGGCGGCGCGGCTGCTGCGCGCCGATCCGCAGCACGGCTTCTATCACTACCTGCTGGCGTCTCCCCTGCTGCCGGGCGCGCGCACGGCGCTGGAATTCGACCTGCTGGACGCGCCGGGCGGCGTGCTGGGCCTGGGCCGCGACACGGCTGTCGTCGGCAACGGCACCTTCTTCAGCAATGAGGTGCTGCCGCACGTGGGCTACCAGCGCACGGTCGAGCTGGAAGACGACCGCGACCGCAAGCGCCACGGCCTCGCGCCGCGCGAGCGCATGGCCGCGCACGAGAACGAAGCGGCGCGCGCGAACAGCTACGTCGCCAACGACGCGGACTGGATCCGCTTCGACGCCGTCGTCAGCACGAGCCCGGACCAGACCGTGGTCGCGCCGGGCATGCTGGAACAGGAATGGATGAGCGGCGGCCGGCGCTGGTTCCATTACAAGGCCGACAAACCCGTCCTGAATTTTTATACGTTCCAGTCGGCCCGCTACGAAGTGCGCCACGACCGCTGGCAGGACGTGACGATCGACGTCTACTACCACCCCGGCCACGAATTCAATGTCGACCGCATGATCCGCGGCGCCAAGGCGGCGCTGGAATACGGCACGAAGCACTTCAGCCCCTACCAGAATCGCGAGCTGCGCATCGCGGAATTCCCCCGCTACGCGTCGTACGCGCAGGCGGCGCCGGGCACGATCCCGTTCTCGGAAAGCGTCGGCTTCATCGCCAAGGTCGATCCGGACTCGCGCAAGGACATCGATTACCCGTATTACGTGAGCGCGCACGAGGTGGGCCACCAATGGTGGGCGCACCAGATCGTCGGCGCCGACATGCGCGGCGCGACCGTGCTGTCGGAAAGCCTGGCCGAATACACGGCGCTGATGTCGATGAAGAACACGCTGGGCTCCAGCAAGATGCGGCGCTTCCTGCGCTACGACCTCGAGGAATACCTGATGGGCCGCGCGCGCGAGAACAAGAAGGAGCTGCCGCTCGCGCAGAACGAGAACCAGAGCTACATCCACTACCACAAGGGCAGCCTCGCGATGTATCTGCTGCAGGACCTGGTCGGCGAGGATGCCGTCAACGGCGTGCTGCACGGCCTGCTGCTGGAGTATGCGTACAAGGGGCCGCCGTATCCGACCGTGGCGACGCTCGTCGAGCGCCTGCGCGGCATCACGCCGCCGGACAAGGCCTACCTGATCGACGACCTGTTCGAGTCCATCGTCCTGTACGAAAACCACGTCGACGGCGCGACGGCGCGCCGCCGCCCGGACGGCAAATACGAGGTCGAGATCCGCGCCACGGCCGGCAAGGTGCGCGCCGGCGACCAGGGCCAGGAACAGCCGCAACAGCTGCGCGACTACATCGAATTCGGCGTCGACGACGAGGCGGGCAACCCGCTCGCGCGCGAGCGCAGGCTCGTGACGCAGGCCGACCAGCGGGTCGTCCTGGTGGTCGCCGGCCGGCCCGCCCGGGCCGGTATCGACCCCGACAACAAGCTGATTGACAGGAAACCGACAGACAACATGCAGCCTGTCGACATGCACTGAACTTCACGTTATGATCTGGTCACAATATCCTGCTAGGAGACCTTCATGCCTATCGTCGCCGAACTGGCCGCCCAGATCCAGCAACTGTCCGCGCAGGACAGGCACGAGCTGTTGCGTCTGCTAATGGTGGACAGCGACGACGGCGACCAGGATGCCGACGAAGCGTGGCGCAACGAGATCGTGCGCCGCGTGAAGGCGATCCGCAATGGCGAGGCGGCCATCCGCGCGCTGCAGGACGACTGGCGCGAGTAACGCCGGCGCTGAAGACAAAAAAAACCGCGATGCCGGATGGGTCGCGGTTTTTTTACGTCGTCATTCCCGCGCAAGCGGGAAACCATACTGAGTTCCGGAACTCGATGCATTCGCAATAAAGCAGATGCTTCGAATTCTGCACGTCAGCATGGGTCCCCGCTTTCGCGGGGTCGACGTGAGGTCTATTCGCCGGCGACCGCCTTCTTGGACGCCGTCGCGCGCTTCGCCGGTGCCTTGCGGGCCGCGGCCGTCTTGGCCGGGGCTTTGGTCGCAGCAGCCTTGGCCGCCGGCTTTGCCGCAGCCTTGCGCGCGGCCGGTTTGGCGGCCGCCGTCTCCGCGCCGCTATCGGCCTCGTCCGCCTGGTCCTTGCCCTTGGCGGCGCCCGGCTTGGCCTTGCGCTCCTCGAACTCGAAGCTGATCTTGCCGTCCTTGCCACGCACGAGGAAGGCCTTGAACGACCGGCGGGTGCGCTGCGACACGAAGCCCGGCAGCAGATCGGTCTTGCCGTCGTTCAGCAGCTTGGCCATCTGCTCCGGCAGGATTTCCTGCTGCAGGATGATGCGGCTGCTGCGGAAATCGCAGGTCTTCGGCTTGGCCACCGTGTGCTCGCAGACGTACGCGAGGCCCATCTCGTAGACGTTGCCGGTGCATTTCGGGCACGGGCCGAGCGGCGTCTGGCCGGTGAAGTCGACGCCCTCGCCGTCCTCGCCCTCGTCCTGGTCCTGGCCGAAGTCGAATTCCAGCTTGTAGTTGTGGATGTCCTCGTCGCGCACGATGCGCAGGATCGCGGCGAACGGCCGGCCCATCTTCGAGCGGAAGCCCTGCAGCGGGCCGATCGTGCGGTTGGCCAGCAGTTCCTCGACTTCCTCGATCTCGAACTGGCGTCCGCCCGGCACCTTGCTCATCGAGAAATCGCACTTGGTGCACGCGAAGCGGCGGTAGTTTTCCTTGACGACGCCGCCGCAGTTCGGGCACGGCGTGCGCAACGTCGCGTACTCGCCCGGGATCGTGTCGTTGTTGTACTCCTTGGCGCGCTTGACGATGATCTCGGTCATCTCGGCGATCTCGCGCATGAATTCTTCGCGCGAAATCTGGCCCTTTTCCATCTGCGACAGCTTGTATTCCCACTCGCCCGTCAGTTCCGGCGCCGTGAGTTCGTTGACGCCGAGGCCGCGCAGCAGGGTCATCAGCTGGAACGCCTTGGCGGTCGGGATCAGCTCGCGCCCTTCACGCAGCAGGTATTTTTCCGTCAACAGACCTTCGATGATCGCCGCGCGCGTGGCCGGCGTGCCGAGGCCCTTGCCGGCCATCGCGTCGCGCAGCTCGTCGGAATCGACCAGCTTGCCGGCACCTTCCATCGCCGACAGCAGCGTCGCTTCGTTGTAGCGTGCAGGCGGCTTGGTGACGAGGCCGTTCGCGTTGACCTTTTCGGTGAGCACCTTCTCGCCCTTCGCCACCGGCACGAGGCTGGCGCCGTCCTTGTCGTCGCCCGTCGTGTCCTTGCCGTACACGGCCAGCCAGCCGGGGTTCGTCATGACCTTGCCCTCGGTCTTGAACTGGTGGCCTTCCACTTCCGTGTAGCGGGTCGTGACGAGGAATTCCGCGGCCGGGAAGAACACGGCCATGAAGCGGCGGGTGACGAGGTCGTACAGCTTCTGTTCCGGCTCGGACAGGTTCTTCGGCACGACGCCGGTCGGGATGATCGCGAAGTGGTCCGAGATCTTGCTGTTGTCGAAGATGCGCTTGTTCGGCTTGACCCAGCCCTTGTCCAGGATCTGCTTGGCGAACTGGTGGTAGTTCGAATTGCCTTTCAACACTTCCAGGGTCGACTTGACGGTGTCCAGGTAGTCTTCCGGCAGCGCGCGCGCATCGGTACGGGGATAGGTCAGCACCTTGTGCTTTTCGTACAGCGCCTGGGCCAGGCCCAGCGTGTTCTTGGCCGAGAAGCCGAAGCGGCCGTTGGCCTCGCGCTGCAGCGACGTCAGGTCGAACAGCGCCGGCGCCATCGACGTGGTCGGTTTCGATTCCTCGGTGACATTACCCTGCTTGCCCATGCAAGCGGCGACGATCGCTTCCGCGTCGACCTTCGACCACAGGCGCTCGGCGCGTTTTTCCGGATCGGCGTCGTCCTTCTTGAACTTCGTGTCGAGCCAGCGGCCTTCGTACATGCCGGCCCCGGCGCGGAATTCCGCGCGCACTTCCCAGTAATCGCGCGGGATGAATTTCTTGACCTTCTCTTCGCGCTCGACGACGATCGACAGGGTCGGCGTCTGCACGCGGCCCACGGTCGTCAGGTAGAAGCCGCCTTCCTTCGAGTTGAACGCGGTCATCGCGCGGGTGCCGTTGATGCCGATCAGCCAGTCAGCTTCCGAGCGGCAACGTGCGGCATCGGCGAGCGGCAGCATTTCCTTGTCGCTGCGCAGGTGCGCGAAGCCGTCGCGGATCGCGGTCGGCGTCATCGACTGCAGCCACAGGCGCTTGACGGTCTGCTTGGCCTTGGCGTTCTGGGCGATCAGGCGGAAGATCAGTTCACCTTCGCGGCCCGCGTCGCATGCGTTGATCAGGGTATCGACATCCTTGCGCTTGATCAGCTTGTTCAGCACTTTGAGGCGCGACTCGGTCTTCGCGATGGGATTCAGCGCGAAGTACGGCGGAATCATCGGCAGGTGCGTAAAACTCCATTTGCCGCGCTTGACGTCGTATTCCTCGGGCACCGCGATTTCCAGCAGGTGGCCGACGGCGGACGACAGGACGTATTCGTCGGATTCGAAATACTCATCGTGCTTGGTAAAGCCGCCGAGCGCCTTGGCGATGTCGTTCGCCACGGAGGGCTTTTCGGCAATGATGAGGGCTTTGGTCATAGGGTTCCTAAGTCGGGCGGCAATGTAAGCCGGCCGTTTGATAGCTTATTAGTAACAACTGGCAGATAGCGGCCAATGATAAGCGGGTTGCCGCGCAATCCGCAAGTAGACTCTGCCTGCGTGCGCCTTGATGCAACCCGGTCATGCCGCCTTGAAAAATACGCTTGATCTTGCTTTGCCGCAAGAAAAAACGGGGCCGCAGCCCCGTTTCACTATGTAGATGATAGCACCGTCAATGCAGCAGGCGCGGCGCCGCATCTTCCTCGTCCGACCCGAACAGGTCGTCGAACATCAGCGCGTCCGGCTCCTTGCCCTGGCTCCACAGGAGCATCAGGACGATGATCTTCAGCTTGCCCAGCGTGACAGGCGATTCGTCCAGCGCCAGCGCGCGTTCGATGACGATCTCGCGCTGCGACGCGGTCAACAGGCCGGCCAGCTCCAGGAACTGGATAAAGCCGACGGCGGCACTGCCGAGCGCATCGACTTCCTGGGCAATATAAAAGCGGGTACCGCTCGATTCGAGGGCGGGGTTGGTGGTCCCGGCCATTTCTGTCAGGCCATTCAGCCAGTCCAGTGCCTCGGAAATTTCGACATCGTCGAAACCGACGGCAGACAGCTTGCGTGCCAGGGCAGCCGGCTCAGGGCAGGCATCGGGACGATAATACGTCTCGTAAAGATAGACTAGGATGTCGAACATGGTGACGCTACTGTAGCAGCTAAGCTCCGTGCGGCACAAGTGCGTCACGAACTCCACTTCCACCCGGAATCATCATCGTTGTTTATCGGCCTTATCGGCTTTGCCAGCCGTGTTCCGTGCATTATCGTCTGGATGAGGCCTCCCGGCAGCCGTTCGAGTCGCCCCGACAACTCCAGCACGAGCAGGCGCGCGGCCAGTTCTCCCGGGCTACAGCCGAGGCGCGCCAGCAATATGTCGGGTTCGACGGGGTCGTGGCCGAGGGCGTCCAGCAGCGCGGCGTCCGCCGGTGCGCTGGGATGCCCGGCGGCACTGTTATCGATCTTGGTATCTGTTAACGACATATCTGGCGGGGGTAGCCGGGCCGCTTGCCGGGCCACCAGCGGCGACAGCGCGAGCGCCTCCAGCACGTCCCGCGCCGTGTCGACGAGCTTCGCGCCTTCGCGGATCAGCATGTGGCAGCCCTTGGCCAGCGCGGCGTGGATCGAGCCGGGAATCGCGAACACGTCGCGCCCCTGCTCGGCCGCCTGGCGCGCCGTGATCAGCGAGCCGGACTGTACCGCCGCCTCGACGACGAGCACGCCGGCCGCGAGGCCGCTGATGATCCTGTTCCGTTTCGGGAAATTGCCCGGCAGGGGCGGCGTGCCGACCGGATACTCGCTGACGATGCAGCCTTCGTGCGCGATGCGCTCGCACAGGTCGCGGTTGCGGGCGGGATAGGCAATGTCCGCCCCGGTGCCGACGACGGCGACCGTCCCGCCGCAGCGGCGCAGCGCGCCCTCGTGCGCGGCCGCGTCGATGCCGAGCGCGAGGCCGGACACGATGCACAGGCCGGCACCGGACAATGCTTCCGCGAACGCCAGCGCATTCGCCCTGCCCTGCGCGCTGGCATTGCGGCTGCCGACGATCGCCAGGCACGGTCCATCCAGCACCTGGGGCAGCCCTCTAATATAAAGAAGCAAAGGCGGATCGGGGATCCGGGCCAGCAGGTCGGGATAGCCGGGCTCGCCCAGCGCGACGGCGTGGTGGCCGGGCAGCGCAAGCCAGTCCAGCGTGGCATCGAGCAGTTTGCGGGTGGCATCGGACGGCGGTTGCAGCAGCGCGTGCGCCTGGGCCGCGTTCACGTGGGCGGCCAGTGCCGAATAGTCGGCGGCGAACACCGCGTCCGGGCTGCCGAACGCGTCCAGCAGCACGGCGGCCGTGCGCGGGCCGATGCCGGCGGTGCGCTCCAGGCGGAGCCAGGCTGCCAGGGAAGAGGATCGTGCAGGCGCTGCGGAAAGGTCCGTGTCCTGCACGGTGGATTCACTCCGGTGATCGTGCGACGTCGCCGACCTGCACCGGCTGCGTCACCTGCATGACCAGTCCGTAAGAGACGTGGTCGAAAACCCGGAAGATGAACAGGTCGCCGTATTGCTCGTCCGGGAGCCTCAGTTTCGCCTTGCCGAACCCAAGGAAACCTTTGCTTTCCGGGTCCGTCACGGTCTGCCCGAGATGATAAAGCTGCAGCACGGCGCCGACATCGAGTCCGTCAAGCGTGCCCCGGTTGACAGTCACCACCTGGTTCTGCGACGCGTAATTCGATTCGGACGCGAGCGCCATCACGCGCGCCGCCACCGGCCGCGCGGGCGCGTGCGGGACATAGTTGCGCACCGGCGTGGGCGGCGTCGGCAACAGACGATCGCCGACGCCCATTTCCTTCACGGAGCGGGTGACGGCGAACGTGTGGACGTCCGTGCCCGGCCCCGCTTCCTTCACGAGGCGGGCCGTGCCGACATACGCCGCTTCGTGGGCAACGACCTTGCCGGACTCCGGATCGACCAGCTCCTTGCCCGGCCGGAAGACCTGGAAACTGGTGGCGCCGTCGAGCGCGCCGCGCACATAGACGCGGTCGCCCTCGCCCAGGTACAGCCGGTCTTCCTGCGCGGCGACAATGCGCGCGGCATTCGCCAGTGCCTGCGCCTCGACGACGAGCGGCTGGGTCAGGAACGGTTCGATCGCGCCGGCGGGAATCGCGGGCACGGCATTGTCCTGGCTGAGGTTTTCCGTGCGCAATTGCGGTGAGAGACGCACGAGGGGCGGCTGGCCGGCATCCGTGTCGCTGCCCGGCTTGTTCAGGGTCAGGCGGCCGCGGGCGCGGTCGAAATAGACGACCTGGCCCGGATAGATCCAGTGCGGATTGCGGATCTCGTCGCGGTTCATGCCCCACACCTGGGGCCAGCACCACGGGTGCTCGAGGAAGGCGCCGGAAATGTCCCACAAGGTATCGCCCTTGACGACGACGTGCTGGTCAGGGGCATTCGGGCGGAACGTGCAGTTCGTGGCGGCCTGCGCGGAAACGGTGGCGCTGGAGACGAAAAGGGCCGCGGCGGCGGCGCGGATCGCGAGCGACCGGGCAACGCCTGTGCTAAAATTTTTCATTGGAGAGTCCGTAAAGTGCCGTATCGACACGGGTGCTACGCCACCTCGGCCGGCAACAACGCAGGAACCAGACGACTCTTCGACCGCGCAGCGGATCATGAAGGGTCGCAATAGTTGCCTTACTGAATCAAATTCTGCCGAGAAATCCCTGAACTAGCAAGACAAACCGCACCCGGCAGCGGGGGCGGCGTGTTGCGTTTATGCCCGCGCGGCCCAATATACCGATTACTGATTGATTTCGAATACACAGCCATGGCCTTACTGAACATTCTCCGCTACCCCGACCCGCGCCTGCACAAGGTTGCCAAGCCGGTCACCGAATTCGGCGACCGCCTCCACACGCTGGTGGCGGACATGGCCGAGACCATGTACGACGCCCCGGGCGTGGGCCTGGCCGCCACGCAGGTCGACGTGCACGAGCGCGTCGTCGTCATCGACGTGACCGAGACCAAGGACAACCTGCTGGTCTTCGTCAACCCGGAAATCGTCTGGTCCAGCCCGGACAAGCAGGTCTATGACGAAGGCTGCCTGTCCGTGCCGGGCATCTATGACGGCGTCGAGCGTCCGTCGCGCGTAAAAGTGCGCGCCGTCGACCAGTTCAACAAGCCGTTCGAGCTCGAGGCCGACGGCCTGCTGGCCGTGTGCATCCAGCACGAACTGGACCACTTGATGGGCAAGGTCTTCGTGGAATACCTGTCGCCGCTGAAGCGCAACCGCATCAAGACGAAGCTGCAGAAGGAAGAACGCGACATGCAGCGCTCGTCCGCCCGCCGCGCATGAGCAGGGAGAAAATGCGGGTCGTCTTCGCCGGCACGCCGGAATTCGCCGCCGTCGCCCTGCGCGCCCTGCTCGACGCGGGATTCAATGTCCCGCTCGTGCTGACCCAGCCGGACCGCCCGGCCGGCCGCGGCATGCAATTGCAGGCGTCCGCCGTGAAGCAGGTCGCCGTCGCGCACTCTATCTCCGTGTTGCAGCCGCTGTCGCTGCGCATGGATGCGAAGGATCCGCAACGCGCGGCCGAAGCGAAGGCCGCGCACGAGCGCCTGCTGGCCACGGAGTACGACGTGATGGTCGTCGCGGCCTACGGCCTGATCCTGCCCCGCTCCACGCTGGACATCAAGCCGTGTATCAATATCCACGGCTCCATCCTGCCCCGCTGGCGCGGCGCCGCCCCGATCCACCGCGCGATCGAAGCGGGCGATGCCGAGACGGGCGTCACGATCATGGAGATGGAAGAAGGCCTGGACACGGGCCCGATGCTGCTGATCGAGCGCATCGCCATCGGCGCTACCGACACGACCGGCAGCCTGCACGACAAGCTGGCCGCGCTCGGTGGCCGCATGATCGTCGAAGCTCTGCAGAAAATGGCGCAGGGGCAACTGGAAGCCGTCCCCCAGCCGGACGACGGCGTGACCTATGCGGCCAAGATCGGCAAGGAAGAAGCGAAGCTGGACTGGACGCTGCCCGCCGTCGAGCTGGCGCGCAAGGTGCGTGCGTTCAACCCGTTCCCGGGCGCGCATGGCCAGGCGGGCGCGACCACGATCAAGATCTGGAACGCCCAACCGGCGGACGGTCACGGCCAGCCGGGCCAGGTGCTGCAGGCGGATGCGCAGGGCATCGTCGTCGCGTGCGGTACCGGTGCGTTGCGCCTGGCCGAGTTGCAAAAGCCGGGCGGCAAGCGCCTGGCGGCGGGCGAGTTCCTGAAAGGCTTTTCGTTCGACGGGCTCGCGTTCGCGTAACAACCTGCAGCAATAATGAAGAAGGGCATCAACCGGTTCGCGCCGGGTGATGCCCTTTTTGCTTTCTGTCGGATGGCATGCCGTTCCGGCATCAGGTCTGCAAATCAGGTCTGCAAATGAGCGGAGCGCTGTGCCCCGACCATCAGGACATGAGAGGAATCAGTGCTGCTCGCCCTGAGCACGCACGCGATTCGCTTCCATGTATTCACGCAGGACCTGGTTGA
The DNA here is from genome assembly GCF_047302885.1 of Massilia sp. CT11-137. Classification (NCBI taxonomy): domain Bacteria; kingdom Pseudomonadati; phylum Pseudomonadota; class Betaproteobacteria; order Burkholderiales; family Oxalobacteraceae; genus Massilia; species Massilia sp. CT11-137. Next base: position 719,667 of record NZ_JBKYMP010000002.1, on the reverse strand, counting down.
TGCGGGTCTGGTAGCCGGGGCCAGCCGACTTGAACCATTCCAGCATGTCCACATCCAGGCGGATGGTGACGATTTGTTTCACGCCGGCGACAGCGTGGGTCTTGGCCGGGGTGTTGTCTTCGTTGCGGACTGCCGACTGGTCCCACTCAGGCTCATATTCTTTATTCATTTGCAATTCTTCCCATTTTGGCGGCGGAGCGACGGTCCGCACTTTCCGTTGATTGGACTGATACAGATCAATGAAACCGCGCCAGCGGCGGTCTCAATGGGATTTATTGTCACCTCTGTATGTATCCGGGAAATTGCTAATATGGGGCAATTTGTATCCCAATGTAACAATACGACGGTTGAAACAATACGTTACAAGCGTCTTTACATTCGCGTCCGATTTCGAGCGAACCGTGGCCCTTGGGCCGCACCAGGAACAAACTCGGCCAGTAACGGTATAATCACAGACCCGCCTCATATTTATCCAGCCGCTCTCAGGAAAGCCCTACGATGAACACCGCCGCCCACGCCATGTCCCCCGTCGAAGCCCAGCTGCGCGAAGCCCTCGCCCAACGCATCATGATCCTGGACGGCGCGATGGGCACGATCATCCAGCAATACAAGCTCGACGAACAAGCCTACCGCGGTGGCCCGACGGGCCGCTTCATCGATTTCGCCGCACCGGCCGACAGTGGAGCACGCGAGCTGTTCGTCAAGGGCAATAACGAATTGCTGAACCTGACGCAGCCGCAGATCATCCAGGAAATCCACGAACGCTACCTGGCCGCCGGCGCCGACATCATCGAGACGAACACGTTCGGCGCCACCAGCGTCGCCCAGGACGACTACCACATGGCCCACCTCGTGCGCGAGATGAACGTGGCAGCCGCGAAGCTCGCCCGTGCCGCCTGCGTGAAATACTCGACGCCGGACAAGCCCCGCTACGCCGCCGGCGCCCTCGGCCCGACGCCGAAGACGGCCTCCATTTCGCCGGACGTGAACGACCCGGCCGCGCGCAACGTGACGTTCGACCAGCTCGTGACGGCGTATTACGAACAGGTCGATGCGCTCGTCGAGGGCGGCGTCGACCTGCTGCTCGTCGAGACCATCTTCGACACGCTGAACTGCAAGGCCGCGCTGTTCGCCATCGACCAGTACTTCACTGAGCATCCGGAAACGCCGCGCGTGCCGCTGATGATCTCCGGCACCGTCACCGACGCGTCGGGCCGCATCCTGTCCGGCCAGACCGTGTCCGCGTTCTGGAATTCCGTGCGCCACGCGAAGCCGCTGACGATCGGCCTGAACTGCGCGCTGGGCGCCGCCCTGATGCGCCCGTACGCCGAAGAACTCTCCCAGATCGCCGATACGTTCGTCTGCATCTACCCGAACGCCGGCCTGCCCAACCCGATGAGCGACACGGGCTTCGACGAACTGCCGTCCGACACCTCGGCCCTGCTGCGCGAATTCGCCGACGCCGGCTTCGTCAACATCGCCGGCGGCTGCTGCGGCACGACGCCGGAACACATCCAGGCCATCGGCGAGCTGCTGAAGGACTGCCCGCCGCGCACCGTGCCCGAGATCCCCGTCGCGCTGCGCCTGTCCGGCCTGGAGCCGTTCGTCGTCGACGACACCTCGCTGTTCGTCAACGTCGGCGAGCGCACCAACGTCACGGGCTCGAAGGCGTTCGCGCGCATGATCCTGAACGAGCAGTTCGACGAGGCGCTGTCCGTCGCGCGCCAGCAGGTCGAGAACGGCGCCCAGGTCATCGACATCAACATGGACGAGGCGATGCTCGATTCGCAGGCCGCGATGACGCGCTTCCTGAACCTGATCGCATCGGAACCCGACATCTCGCGCGTGCCGATCATGATCGACTCCTCCAAATGGAGCGTGATCGAGGCCGGCCTGAAATGCGTGCAGGGCAAGGCCATCGTGAACTCCATCTCGATGAAGGAAGGCGAAGAAGAATTCCTGCGCCAGGCCTCGCTGTGCCGCCGCTACGGCGCCGCCGTCATCGTGATGGCCTTCGACGAGAAGGGCCAGGCCGACACGTTCGAGCGCAAGATCGAGATCTGCGCGCGCGCGTACAAGGTATTGACAGAGCGAGTGGGCTTCCCGCCGGAAGACATCATCTTCGACCCGAACATCTTCGCGATCGCCACCGGCATCGAGGAGCACGACAACTACGCCGTCGACTTCATCAACGCCACGCGCTGGATCCGCGAGCACCTGCCGTACGCGAAGGTGTCGGGCGGGGTCTCCAACGTGTCGTTCTCGTTCCGCGGCAACGACCCGGCCCGTGAAGCGATCCACACCGTGTTCCTGTACCACGCCATCAAGGCCGGCATGACGATGGGTATCGTCAACGCGGGCATGGTCGGCGTGTATGACGACCTCGATCCGATACTCCGCGAGCGCGTGGAAGACGTGGTGCTGAACCGCCGTCCAGATGCCACCGAGCGCATGATCGAATTCGCCGGCACCCTGAAGGCCGGCGGCGCGAAGCAGGAACAGAACCTCGAGTGGCGCAACGCGCCCGTCGGCAAGCGCCTGTCGCACGCGCTCGTGCACGGCATCACGCAGTGGATCGTCGAGGACACCGAAGAAGCGCGCCAGCAGATCGCCGCGGAAGGCGGCCGTCCGATCCAGGTGATCGAAGGCCCGCTGATGGACGGCATGAACGTCGTCGGCGACCTGTTCGGCCAGGGCAAGATGTTCCTGCCGCAGGTCGTGAAATCGGCGCGCGTGATGAAGCAGGCCGTGGCCCACCTGATCCCGTTCATCGAGGAAGAAAAGGCGGCGGAAGAAGCGCGCACCGGCATCGTCGCGAAACCGAAGGGCAAGATGGTGATCGCCACGGTGAAAGGCGACGTGCACGACATCGGCAAGAACATCGTCTCCGTGGTCCTGCAATGTAATAACTTCGAGATCGTCAACATGGGCGTGATGGTGCCCGCGTCCGAGATCCTCGCGAAAGCGAAGGCGGAGAACGCGGACATCATCGGCCTGTCCGGCCTGATCACGCCGTCGCTCGAAGAGATGGCCCACGTCGCGCGCGAGATGCAGCGCGACCCGTGGTTCCGCGACCGCCGCATTCCGCTGCTGATCGGCGGCGCGACGACGAGCCGCGCGCACACCGCCGTCAAGATCGCGCCGCACTACGAAGGCCCGGTCGTGTACGTGCCGGACGCATCGCGCTCCGTCTCCGTCGGCCAGTCGCTCGTGACGGCGGATACGCGCGACGGCTACGTCGCCGAGATCGCCGAGGACTACCAGCGCATCCGCGAACAGCACGCGAACAAGAAGGCGCTGCCGATGGTGAGCCTGGAGCAGGCGCGCGCCAACAAGGCGCAGCTCGCGTTTTCGCCCGTGAAGCCGAAGTTCGTCGGCCGCCGCGTCTTCAAGAACGTCGACCTGGGTACCCTCGCACGCTACATCGACTGGGGCCCGTTCTTCCAGACCTGGGACCTGGCCGGCCCGTACCCCGCGATCCTGACGGACGAGGTGGTGGGCGAAGCGGCGGCGAAGGTGTTCGAGGAAGGCCAGGCGATGCTGAAGAAGATCATCGACGGCCGCTGGCTCACCGCGAACGGCGCCATCGCGCTGCTCCCGGCGAACACCGTGGGCGACGACGACATCGAGATCTACACGGACGACACCCGCAGCGAAGTCGCCTTCACGTACTACGGCCTGCGCCAGCAGGGCGTCAAGCCCGTCGTCGACGGCGTGCAGCGTCCGAACCAGTGCCTGGCCGACTTCATCGCGCCGAAATCGTCCGGCATCGCCGACTACATCGGCATGTTCGCCGTGACCGCGGGCATCGGTGCCGAGAAGATCGAGAAGCGCTTCGAGGCCGAGGGCGACGACTACTCGTCGATCATGGTCAAGGCCCTGGCCGACCGCCTGGCCGAAGCCTTCGCCGAATACATGCACGAGCGCGTCCGCACGGACCTGTGGGGTTATGTCGCGGACGAGAAGCTGTCGAACGAGGCCCTGATCAAGGAAGAATACGTGGGCATCCGTCCGGCGCCGGGCTATCCGGCATGCCCGGAGCACACCGTCAAGGCGGACCTGTTCAAGACCCTGCAGGCCGACGAGATCGGGATGCAGCTGACGGAATCGTTCGCGATGTATCCGGGAGCCGCCGTGTCGGGCTTCTACTTCTCGCATCCGGAATCGAAGTATTTCGTGGTCGGCAAGATCGGGCAGGATCAGCTCGAGGACATGGCCAAACGCCGCGGCATGGCCAAGGACGAGTTGGAACGCTATCTCGCGCCGAATCTCTGATCGAACTGCGCGTGGGCACGGGTGGGGCCCCCCCCCCACCCTGCCGTGGTCCGATGCGTAGAGTGGGCTCCCCGAGCCCACGCGTATTCAGCCGCGACGAGGCCGCGACGGTGCGGCTACATCAAGCTGGTTCAGATGGCGTAACGAACCACGGAATCACTCCACTGGAATGCCGACATCTCCAGCTCGATCATGTCGTCGCCCGAGATCTGCAGCTCCTTCAAGGTCGGCAGCACGAGTTCCGTGTTTTCGTCGGCCTGCTCGATGCTCTCGGAGAGCTTGAGCAGCTCGCCGAAGAAACCGGCGCGGCCCACGAGGGCTTGCCGCACTTCGTCGCTGACGGGGATTTGTTCGACGATGTCGGTCATCGGGATGCCGAACAGGACGTCCATCAGCGACATGATGCCGACCGTGAACGCGATGTCCGCGACGGCCCGCTGGCCGGGACGCAGGCGCTGGGCCAGCAGCTCCATCAGGCGGCCGCGCGTCGTGGCCAGCATCAGCAACGGCGTCTGGTTGTGGCCGCGCGTGGCCGGCTCCGCGTACAGCATGATCTGCAGCCAGCGCTGCAGCTGGCGCCGGCCCAGCACGAGCAGGGCCTGGCTGACGGAATCGATGCGCTGCGTCGCGCCCACGGCCGGCGTGTTCACGAGGCGCAGCAGGTTCAGCGCGAGCGTCACGTCGCGCTTGACGGCCTTTTCGATGGCGGCATTGTCCGCGTCCGACATCACGAGGTTCATCAGGTCGACGACGGCCAGCTGCGACGGCGACAGCTTGCGGCCGCCCAGCACGGACGGACGCGCGAAATAATAGCCCTGGAAGTAGTCGAAGCCGAGGTTCATCGCGGCCTGGTAGGTGTCGCGCGTCTCGACCTTTTCCGCGACCACCGTCTTTTCCATGCCGTGCAGGCGGCGCACGAGGTTCGGCAGTTGCGCGGGCGGCACGCTGCGCAGGTCCAGCTTGACGAAGGCGGCCAGCGGCAGCAGGCGTTGCAGGCGCAGGCTGTCGCCGTCGACGCCGTCCAGCGCGAAGCGGAAGCCGTGGCCCTCGAGCGCGCGCATGCGCGCCAGCAGGTCGTCGTCCGGCACGACGCCGGACACGATCTCGAGGATCGTCCGGTCGCGCGGCAGGAAGGCGAAGATGTCGCTCGCGAGGACTTCGGCATCCACGTTCAGGAAGCAGGTGGCGTCGCCGATCGCGCGCGCGAGGCCCAGTTGCGCCGCATGGGCGATCACGGCGGCCGTCGCGGACAGGCCGGTCTCGTCGGCCTCGCCCTGGCGCGCGCTGGTGCCCGCGCCTCGGAACAGCAGCTCGTAGCCGTACAGGGCCTGGTTGCGGTCGAGAACGGGCTGGCGCCCCAGGTAGAAGTCACGCACGCGCAGGGGATAGTTCGCGTGGTCCAGGCTCGCGGCGGTATCGGTCATCATGGACTCTTGTAGCAAGGGAACGTAGCTACTTTAACGCATTCCGCCGCCCGGTGACTATGTGAAAATGATTTCCTGTAAAAAACTTTGTCACGATTGCGGCAGGCCGTCCACGAAAACCTTCAGTTCACCCGGCGCGAATTCCGTCCACGTTTCGTTGGTCGTGAGCGGCGTCGTGACGATGATGGCCACGCGGTCGTTCGGCGTCGTCACCTGGGAAAAATCGACGGACAGGTCTTCGTCGGCGAGGCAGGCGGCCGTGAACGGATACTTGCGCACGACGTAGCACAGCTTCGTCGAGCAGTGCGCGAACAGCGCGGTACCGTCGGACAGCATCATGTTGAACGTGCCGTGGCGGGCAATGATGGCGACGAGGTCGGCGATGGCGGCGCGCAGCACGGGCATGGCGGGGGGCGTGGCGCCGAAGCGGTCGCGCAATTGCTGCAGCAGGAAGCAGAAGGCCCGCTCGCTGTCGGTATTGCCGACCGGGCGGTACGGCCCGTCGAGGACGGGCTCGAACCCCTTGAGGTCGCCGTTGTGGGCGAACACCCAGTAGCGGCCCCACATCTCGCGCACGAACGGATGGCAGTTTTCCAGCGCCACTTGGCCCTGCGTGGCCTTGCGGATGTGGGCGATGACGTTCAGCGACTTGATCGGGTAATGCTTGATCAGTTCCGCGATCGGCGACGCGATGGCGGCCTGGTGATCGACGAAATGGCGCACGCCGGATCCCTCGAAGAACGCAATGCCCCAGCCGTCGTGGTGCGTGTCCGTGCGTCCGCCCCGATGGGCGAAGCCGGTGAAACTAAACACGATGTCCGTCGGGACATTGCAATTCATGGCGAGTAGCTGACACATGGGTCAAGCTTACCATGCGCGAACACAAAGCCGGTATGGGGAGAATGTGATTGGAATGCGGATGGTGCCCTGCGTCGCCGGCCCGAACAAGGCTGCGTAACGCAGGTGCGGCAGAGCAGTGGCCGGACGTCCTGTCCGGCCCGGGGGGAGACTCAGTGCAGGACGACGGGCTGGCTCATGAGGGTATCGTACGAACCCAGGAAATCGTCGATTTCCTCCATGGTCGGCTCGCTCGCGATCAGGTTGTTGACATCTCGCCGGAACGCTTGCGCCAGTTTGCCGCCGATGAACGCCTCGCGCCGGCCGGACTTGTCGACGATCTCGTAGCCGCCGAAGCGCAGGGCCTCGAGGTTGTGATCGACGCCAAATTCGACAACGCTGTACTGTTCGCTGTTATAGATCATGTTCATGATGACTCCTTCACTCGATCAGATGGGTGCAAGGGCCGCCCGGCGGCGGACGGCTCTTTGCTGGCCTTTCCACTTTCGTTCCACTTCAACTACGAGGTGGGGCCACGACGAACCGAATTCAAGAACCTCTACAACTTGTTACGAATGCCATCAACACGCTGCGGAAGATTCAGGCCTTCAGGTCGGAAGTCAGCCGTAACAGCTGATCGTATGGCTCGGACTGCAACCACGATCGCAACTGATCAAGATGCCCGCTGTCCGCGACACCGATGAAGATACGGCGGGGTCGTTGGCGCAGCAGTCGATTCAATGTTACACGCAAAACGAGATTGCCGGTGCAGCACAGGCAACCGGGCGCGATCCGCGCAAGCGTCTGCCCGGGAGGAAGGTCGTCGAGGGGGGAACTGCCGGACGCGAGGCCTTCAAGGACGATGGCCTGCGAGATGGGATGCACCCGGTCTTCATGCAGATCGGAAAGGTGGGCGGCGATGGCCGCTTCGCGCGCGGCGGCGCCGGGACCGGTGACGAGCGTCAGGACGGTGCGTGCATCGTCCTGGTCGCCGGGATTACTGTGCACTCTTCTTGCCCAGCTTGCCCGGTTCGACGCCGAGCTGCTTGAGCTTGCGATACAGGTGGGTCCGTTCCAGGCCCGTCTTTTCGGCCACGCGCGTCATGGACCCGCCTTCGCGGCCCAGGTGGTGTTCGAAGTACATACGCTCGAAGGCGTCGCGCGCCTCGCGCAGCGGCAGGTCGAACGACAGCGTGTAGCCGTGCGCATGCGCCTCGCCGTTGCTGACCGGACGGGCCATGCCCATCGACGCCCCCATCGCCCCGCCCTGCGGCTGCGGTGCATACATCGGCTGCGCGACGGCGCTCGGCTCCGGCACGGGCGCGGAGACGGAGGCGACGGTCGCCATCGGACGCGGCGCGATCGCCGGGGCGCGCGCCACTTCCTGGCCGCGCTGCAGGCCCTGCTGCACCGCTTTCAACAGTTTTTGCAGGGCGATCGGTTTTTCCAGGAAATTGAGGGCGCCGATGCGGGTCGCTTCCACGGCGGTGTCGATGGTGGCGTGGCCGGACATCATGATGACCGGCATCGTCAACAGGCCGTCGCGCTGCCACTCCTTGAGGAGGGTGACGCCGTCGGTATCGGGCATCCAGATGTCGAGCAGCACCAGGTCGGGGGTGCCCTGCTGGCGCGCCTGGCGGGCCTGCTGCGCGTTTTCCGCCAGCTGGACCGCGTGTCCCTCGTCGCCAAGGATTTCCGAGAGCAGCTCGCGGATGCCCATTTCATCGTCAACTACGAGTATGTTCGCCATCTTGTTATGCCTTTTATGATCTGACTCTCTCCGTGCACGTCGAAAAACCTACTACGCGTTGCACTGCGGTCCTGCGATGCTCGCTGTACTTTCGTACAGCTGCGCTTCTCGAACCGCATTGCGGCCGCTCGCGACGGTTTTTCGAGGCGCCCGTTCCAGCCAAGATTTTATGCGCGATTCACGCTTCGGCCAAGTTCGCCTCTGGCGCTAACTTTAACAGCAAAATCGATACCGAAGCGCCACTTCCGTCGGCGCGGTTGGCGACGTCGATCCGGCCCCCATGTTCGTCGACGATCTTCTTGACCATCGGCAGGCCCAGGCCGGTGCCGCGCGCCTTCGACGTGACGTACGGTTCGAAGGCCCGCGACAGGATCTTCGGCGCGAAACCGGGCCCGTTGTCGACGATCGCCAGGCGCACCGCAGTGCCCGTGCCGCCGTCGGCGCCGACATAGTGGATGGCTTCCGTCACGATGTCGATACGGGGCGGGTCGTCCCGCCCCGGACGGTCGGCCAGCGCGTCCTGCGCGTTCTGCAGCAGGTTGTGGATCACCTGGCGCAGCTGGGTCGCGTCGCCCATCACGCGCGGCAGGCCGGGGGCGAGCGACGGGTGGATCACGTCGGAGCCATCCTCGGACAGGTACAGGTTCAGGATCTCGTCGATCAGGTCGTTCAGGTCCAGCGGGTGCAGCACGGCCGGCGGCGTGCGCGCGTAGTCGCGGAAGTCGTCGACCATGCGCTTCATCGCGGCCACCTGGCTCACGATGGTGTCGGTGGCCTTGTTGAGGAGTGCCGCCGCATCCGGGTCGACGCGGTCGGCCAGCTTCATCTGCAGGCGTTCGGCCGACAGCTGGATCGGCGTGAGCGGGTTCTTGATCTCGTGCGCGAGACGGCGCGCGACCTCGCCCCAGGCGACCGAACGCTGGGCCGAGATCACGTCGGAGATGTCGTCGAACACGACGATGAAGCCGCTGCCCGCCCCCACCGGCAGGCGCGAGCCGCGCGCGAGCAGGGTGAGGTCGTGGTCGTCGTCGGTGCCGGGGCGGCGCGGGATCTCGATCTGCTGCTGCCAGTGCGCCCGTCCGCGCCCGCGGCCCGCGGCCGATTGCGCGCTCTGCGCCGAGAAGGCGCGCGTGACGGCGCCCGCGAACACTTCCAGCCCCTCGATGGCGTCGAGCGGACGGCCGGCCAGCGACGCGACGTCGACCGGCAGGATGCGGTGCGCGGCATCGTTCGAGTTGACGACGACGCCATCGGCATCCATCACGATCACGCCCGCCGACATGTTGGCCAGCACGGATTCCAGGTGGGCCTTGGCGCTTTCCAGCGCGGCGCGGTTGCGTTCGACGGCGGAGCGCGCTTCGAACAGCTGGCCCGTCATCGCATTGAACGATTGCGTGAGCGTGCCCAGTTCGTCGTTCGTCTCGACGATCGGGCGCGGCGACAGGTCGCCTTCCGCGACGGCGCGCGTGCCCTCGGCCAGCACGAGCAGCGGCTGCGCGAGGTTGCCGGCGATGAGGAACGACGCGCCGATGGCGGAAAAGATCGCGAGCAGCAGGGTCAGGGTGAGCTCGCCGACATACATCTTGTTCAGGCCGCGGCGCGCCGCGAAGCGTTCCTGGTATTCGCGGTAGGCGGTGCGCAGCACGGTGGAATTGGACGCCAGGTTGACGGGCACGGACTGCGTCAATTGCAGGTAGCGCGGTTCCATGCCGGGCGGCTCCGGCACGGCCACCACGACGCGCAAGCGCAGGTCGGTGGCCGCATCGAGGGCGTTGGGCGACTCGTCGTGCGCGTCACGGAAGTCGTCGTCGATACCGCCTTCCGGACGCGCGTAACCGCCCGGCATCGCGGCCTGCTTGAGCATCTGCGGCGTGGGCAGGTCGGCGGTCTCGACGGCACGGCGGTCCTCGGTGGCGCTGGCGACCGGCTTGCCGGCCGCATTCAACAGCAGCGCGCTCTGCATGCCGTCGCTGTCGTCGAGCGCACGCATGAGGATCGTCTGGGCCTCCTGTTCGCCCTGCCCCGCCAGCGTGGCGGCAACGGTGCCCGCGTTGGCGTTCAGGTCGGCCAGCGCCTCGTCGAGGGCGGCGCGGGACAGGTTCAGGCCGGAGTCGAGCGCGGCCTCGATCTTGACGTCGAACCACGATTCGATCGAGTGCGAAACGAACTGCACCGACACCATGAACACGACGACCCCGGGCAGGATGCCGATCCCCCCGAACAGCACCATCAATCGCACCATCAGCCGCGAGCCGAACTTGCCGGCCCTGTAGCGCGAATAAAGGCGCCAGAACGCGACCAGCACGAGCACGAACAGCGCGCCGGCGACGACGACGATCAGGCCGAACAGCCAGGCGAAATTGCGGGCGAAGAAGCCCGTGTTGCTGGATGCGGAGGCGAGAAGAAAAACGAGGATCGACGCGATCGCGCTGCCGATCACGAGGGCATAGCGCAGGGCCCGGATCACGGCTTACTCCGCACGGTAGGTGAAGGTCTTCTTGTGCGAGGCCAGGCGCCAGTCGGAATTATTCAGGGCATCGACCTGGAGCGGTTTCAACAGGTATTCGCGGTCCATGAACATGCGCACGGTAACGTTATAGGTCTCGCCCGGCTTCAGCGCCCCCGGCTTGGCGATCAGCCAGCGGGTCGGCCGGCGGATCGCAAGCAGCGCCTCGTCGAGCGTGTCGAAATTCTGTTGGATGCTGCCGAGGGCGGACAAGTGATAGACCCGGAACAGCGGGTCGTAGTTCAGCTTGACCGTGCGGCGCGAGGAGACGGCGTGGTCGTCGGTCCACCACCAGCGCGGCCGGGTCAGTTCGATCTCGGTGGTGAACGACAGCGGCACGCCGTGCTGGATGGCCTGCTCGAGGCCGGGCGTCAGGTCGAACGAATAAGCGGCCTTCAGGCGATAGCCGTCGTCGGACGCTTCGATGCTGGCAAAGGTGATTTCGATCCCGTCGGCCGCCTGCGCCGTTGCGCATGCGAATGCCAGCAAGAGCTGGCAGGCGATGAGGCGGAAAAATCGTACAGTCACTAGGGCCAGAGCCTTAAAAAGCGTTGTCGGGATTGCTCACGCTCCGGCCTTCTGGAACAAGGCGTAGAACAGACCGTCATGATCCTGCCCGGCGCCACTTCGAGGAAGCAGTTGGCCCGGCGCGTCGAGACGGACCGCACCGTGGCGCGCCGCGAAGGCGGCGGCCTGCGCTTCCGATTCCTGCGGCCAGAGCGAACATGTCACGAACAGCAATTTACCATCGGGCCGCAGCATCTGCCAAAGATTGTCGAGTATTTTGCCGGAAAGTGTTGCAAGTTGGTGGGTGTCACTCTTGCGTCGTAACCAGCGGATATCCGGGTGACGGCGGACGATGCCGGACGCCGTGCACGGCACGTCGGCGAGGATACGATCGTATTGACGGCCATCCCACCAATCCGTCGCTTCCGCCGCCCCCGCCTTGACGGTCGCGGACAGCCCCAGGCGCTGCAGGTTCTGGTCCACGCGCACGAGGCGGCGCGCGTCGGCATCCAGCGCCGTCAGGTCGACGTCGGCCGTCTCCAGGATGTGTCCGCTCTTGCCGCCCGGCGCCGCGCACGCATCCAGCACGCGCATGCCGTCGTGGAGGTCGAGCAGCGGCGCGGCCAGCTGGGCACCGGCATCCTGCACGGACACGAGGCCGTCGGCAAAGCCGGGGATCTGCGCCACGTTCACGGCCTGCGCCAGGCGCACGGCGCTTGGCCCCACCTGCTCCGCGCGCATGCCGGCCGCAGCCAGCGTTTTCAGATAGGTGTCGACGTCCGTCCTGCGGCGGTTGACGCGCAGGGTCAGCGGCGGCTGGCGGTTGCCCGCCTGGAGGATCGCCTGCCAGTCGTCCGGGTACGCCGTACGCACCGAGTCGATCCACCATTGCGGGTAATTCCACTGGGCGACCTGGTCGCGCAGCGCGGCGCCGACCAGTTGCTCGCGCTCGCGCAGGAAGCGGCGCAGCACGGCGTTCACCATCGCCCTCGCGTGCGCGAAATCCGGGTGGGCGGAGCTGGCGAAGACGGCCTGGTCGACGACCGTGAAGGCTTCATAAGGCGGCTCGCTGCCTTCGGGCGGGTCGAGCAGCGCCAACGCGCATTCCAGCAGGCCGGCCAACATGGCGGGCTCGGGCGCCTTGCTCGTCATCAGGCTCAGCAGGATCTCGTTGCGCCCCAGCTGGCGCATGGCGCGGTAGGCGATGTCCTGGATGGCGCCGCGCGCCTGCGGCGGGGCGTCATACGCCTGGAACACCTCGGCCAGCGCGTGGGGGAGCGCGGTGCCGGCACGCACGCGCGCAAGGCTGCTCGCCGCGCCCAGCAGGGCGAACGCGAGGGAATCGGTGCGCAGGTCGGGACTGTAATCGAGCTGGACGTGGGCCTTGACCTCGTGGCTGTGACGCAGGCGCGCGCCCTCGTCCTTGGGACGGGACGACGCGTAGCCAGCGTCGCGCGGGGCCGGTTCGACCTGTTGCGGGCCGCGCGGCGGCGTGCCGCCGGGGCCGCGCGGGGCGGTCTGCCCCTTGCCAGGTGCGCCACCCGGCCGGGCCGGGCCGGCCTTTTTGCCGCCGTTGCGGCCGCCGGCCTTGGGTTTGAGAGTGAGCGTCGGGCGCTTTTCGGTCATGGCAAATCGATCAATGCATAAAGACGCTCATTGTAACGGTTACGCGTTGCGCAGGCTTAAGCGAGGCTTGTGCCCGTGCCCCCGGATGGTTTGCGCGTTGCGGCAAACCAGTATAATGATCGCTTAGCCTGCCGGTGGCACCGCCACCGCGCCGCACCGACCACGCCGCACTGACCATTATTTTTTCGACCACAGTTCATGCTCGCCCAACAAAAACAAGAGATCGTTGCCCTGTTCCAGGCCGCATTGGCCCCCATTGTCGCCGGCAGCGACCTCAGCCCTAACGTCGTCCTGGAGCGCCCGCGCGATCCGTCGCACGGCGACATCGCCTGCAACATCGCCATGCAGCTGGCCAAGCCGCTGAAAACGAACCCGCGCGACCTGGCCACCCGCCTGGTCGCCGCGCTGCTGGCCGATCCGAAGGCGGCGGGTCTCGTGGAATCGGCCGACGTGGCCGGCCCGGGCTTCATCAACCTGCGCGTGGCAGCCAGCGCCAAGCAGTCGGTCGTGAAGACCGTCCTGCAGCAGGGCGACGCCTTCGGCCGCGGCGACTCGGGCCATGACCACCACGTGATCATCGAATTCGTGTCCGCCAACCCGACCGGCCCCCTGCACGTGGGCCACGGCCGCCAGGCGGCACTGGGCGACGCGCTGTCGTCGCTGTTCGAATCGCAGGGCCACCAGGTCACGCGCGAGTTCTATTACAACGACGCCGGCGTGCAGATCCTGACCCTGGCCAACTCGGTCCAGGCCCGTGCGCGCGGTTTCCGTCCGGGCGATATCGAATGGCCGGAATCGGCCTACAACGGCGATTACATCCAGGACATCGCCGACGATTTCCTCGCGAAGAAGACCGTGTCGGCCAGCGACGGCCAGCCCGCCACCGCCAGCGGCGACACGAACGACATCGAATCGATCCGCCGCTTCGCCGTCACCTACCTGCGCAACGAGCAGGACCAGGATTTACAAGCGTTCGGGGTCAGGTTCGACAACTATTATCTCGAGTCCTCGCTGTACACGGACGGCAAGGTCGAGGCGGCCGTGCAGGCCCTGGTCGACGCCGGCGTGACGTACGAGCAGGACGGCGCGCTGTGGCTCAAGACGACGGACTACGGCGACGACAAGGACCGCGTGATGCGCAAGTCCGACGGCACCTACACGTACTTCGTGCCGGACGTGGCGTACCACATCCAGAAATTCAAGCGCGGCTTCGACCAGGCCATCAACATCCAGGGCAGCGACCACCACGGCACCATCGCCCGCGTGCGCGCCGGCCTGCAGGCCGTGAACATCGGCATCCCGCAGGGCTATCCCGACTACGTGCTGCACAAGATGGTCACCGTCATGAAGAACGGCGAGGAGGTCAAGATCTCCAAGCGCGCCGGTTCGTACGTGACGGTGCGCGACCTGATCGAATGGTCGGGCAACGGCGACGTGACCCGCGGCCGCGACGCCGTGCGCTTCTTCCTCATCTCGCGCAAGGCCGACACGGAATTCGTGTTCGACGTCGACGTCGCCCTCGCCACCAACGACGAGAACCCCGTCTACTACGTGCAGTACGCCCACGCGCGCATCTGCTCGGCCCTCGCGAACTGGGGCGGCGACGTGGCGCAACTGGCCAACGTCGATCTCTCCCCGCTGACGAATGCGCACGAATCCGGCCTGCTGGCCAAGCTGTCGTCGTACCCGGAGATGCTGCAGCGCGCGCTCGTCGAGCTGGGCCCGCACCAGGTCGCGTTCTACCTGCGCGAACTGGCCGGCGAACTGCACAGCTATTACTTCGCGCACAAGTGGCTGCTCGACGACGACGAGCCGACCAAGCTCGCGCGCCTCGCGCTGGCGGCCGCCATCCGCCAGGTGCTGCGCAACGGCCTGGCCCTGATCGGCGTCTCGGCGCCGGAGAAAATGTAAGCGTTTTAACCATACCGTACTACATGACCGCTTTCCGTAATCGCTCGCAATCCTCCTTCACGCGCCAGCGGGGCAGTACGCTCACTGGCCTCATCATCGGCCTGATCGTCGGTCTGGGCATCGCGGTCGCGGTCGCGCTGACGATCACCAAGGGCGCCTCGCCGTTCACCGACAAGACGGTCAAGGCGGGCCGCCCGGCCGATCCGGCGCCGGGCCAGGCCCAGGACCCGAACAAGCCGATGTACGCCAACCGCGACGCCGCGCGCGTGGCGAACAAGGAGATCACGGAAAAGGCGGCCGCGCGTTCCGGCGGCACCGATGCCGCACCGGCACCGAGCGCCAAACCGGCCGACGTCGATCCGCTGGGCCAGGCGATCGCCGCGATGAAAGAGCCGGCACCGGCCAGGGTCGAGCCGAAGCCGGAGACGCGCGTCGCATCGGCGACCCCCGCGGCACCGGCCGCCGCCCCTGCCGCCGCCGCCGCCGCCGCCGGCGAGTACATCTACTATCTGCAGGCGGGCGCGTTCCGCGACCTGTCGGATGCGGAAGCGACCCGCGCCAGGCTCGCGCTGCTCGGCTTCGAAGCGGCGATCAGCGACCGCACGAGCGACAGCGGCGTGCTGCACCGCGTGCGCCTCGGCCCGTACAACCAGGTCGAAGCCATGAACAAGGCGCGTGCCAAGCTGCTCGACAGCGGCGTCGACGTCGCCATCGTGCGTAACCAACGATAAGGGGTCGCGATGTCTCTGACGCGCCGTCTGTTCTGCACCGCCCTCCTCGGCCTCGCGGCCGGATCCGCCACGCTGTCGGCATCGGCCGCCGAGCCGCAGGCAGGGTCGCAATACCTCGTGCTGCCTTCCGTGCAGCCGACCGATACCGGCGCAAGAGTCGAAGTCATCGAGTTCTTCGCCTACTACTGCCCGCACTGCTACGCGTTCGAACCCGCGCTCGAAGCGTGGGTCAGGAAGCAGGGCGACAACATCGTGTTCAAGCGCGTCCACATCCAGGGCGGCGCCAGCGTGCTGCCGCAGCAGCGCCTGTTCTACACGCTGGATGCGATGGGCCTGCTGAACCAGTACCACCAGAAGGTGTTCGACGCCATGCACCAGCAGCACCTGCGCCTGTCCAGCGACGAGCAGGTGTTCGACTGGGTGGCGCAAAATGGCATCGACCGCGCGAAGTTCGTCGACACGTACCGCTCGTTTGGCATCCAGGCGAAGCTGCGCCGCGCTGGCGCGATGATGGATTCGTATGGCGTGGACCGCTGGCCGCTCGTCGTCGTCGACGGCCGCTTCGTCACGTCGCCGTCGCACGCGGGCGCGGGCGCGCCCGAGGGCACGACGGAAGCCCAGCAACAGCAGGCGGCCCTGCAGGTGATGGACTTCCTCGTCGCGAAAGCGAAAGCGGACAGGAAATGACCGCGGCGCGGAGCCGCCGGCTGCGCGTATTCATCACGGGCGCGTCCAGCGGCATCGGTGCCGCCCTGGCGCGCGAGTACGCGGCGCGCGGCGCCGTCCTCGGCCTGCTGGGCCGCCGCGCGGATGCCCTGCACGCGCTGCCCTTCTCCGCCGGTCACCACATCTACACCGTCGACGTGACGGACCATGCGGCACTGGCTGCGGCCGCCTTTGATTTCATCGCGCGTGAAGGCGGCGCCGACATCGTCATCGCCAGCGCCGGGGTCTCGGCCGGGACGCTGACGGAACGGCCCGACGACCTGGCCCAGTTCGCCCGCATCTTCGCCATCAACGTGACGGCCACCGTCGCCACGTTCGCGCCGTTCGTCGAGACGATGAAACGCAGGGAAGCCAAGGACCGCGGCCCGCGCCGCCTCGTCGCCATCGGCAGCGTGGCCGGCATCCGCGGCATGAAAGGGGCCGGCGCGTACTGCGCGTCGAAGTCCGCCGTGCACACCTATGCGGAATCGCTCCGCCTCGAATTGCAACCCCACGGTATCCGGGTCGTGACCATCGCGCCCGGCTACATCGACACACCGATGACCCGCCAGAACCGTTTTCCCATGCCCTTCCTGATGCCCGTGGACCGCTTCGCGGCCGCGGCCGCCCGCGCCATCGACGCCGGCACGAGCTACCGCGTGATCCCGTGGCCGATGGGCGTCGTCGCCAAGGTCCTGCGCCTGCTGCCCAACGTCCTGTTCGACGCGCTGTTCGCGCACGCGCCGACCAAGTCCGGCAAGGCGGCGCCATGAACGCCGACCGCATCATGGCGCTGTCGCGCGCCGGCGTCGCCGTCGAGGTGGTGGCGGAAACGGGATCGACGAATGCCGACCTGCTGGCGCGCGCGCCGCGGCTGACGGCACCCGTGCTGCTCGTCGCCGAACACCAGACGGCGGGACGCGGCCGCGCGGGCCGCAGCTGGCTGTCCGAACCGGGTCACTCGCTGACGTTCTCGCTCGCGTGGCGCTTCGCCGGGGGGCTGCGCGGCCTGGCCGGCCTGCCGCTCGCGATCGGTGTCGCGCTGGCGGAAACGCTCGGCCAACTCGGCCAGAGCGTGCAGCTGAAATGGCCGAACGACGTGCTCAAGGACGGCGACAAGCTGGCCGGGATCCTCGTCGAGACGCAGGTGGCGGCGGACGGCGCCGCGTGGACCATCGTCGGCATCGGCGTGAACCTCGTGATGCCGGACGCACTCGAAGACAGGATCGGCCGCAGCGCCGCCGCGATGCCGTGGCTCGCGCGCATGGACCGCGACGAGCTGATGGCCACGCTGCTCGACGGCCTGGCCGAGGCGCTGGCGCTGTTCGCGCACGCCGGGTTCGCCGCCTTCGTCGCGCGCTGGAATACGCTGCACGCGTGGCAGGGCCGGCCGGTCGTCCTGCTCGACCGTGGCGAGGTGCGGCACGAGGGCCTTGCCGCCGGCGTGGACGACACGGGGCGGCTGCTGCTCGACACCGCGGCCGGCCGGGTGACGATCGTGGCGGGCGACGTGTCGCTGCGCACGAAGGATTGATGTCCGGGAGGTCAAATGCTGCTGCTCGTCGATGCTGGAAACACGAGGATCAAATGGGCCATCGCGGCCCCTGACGCCGCGCCGGGCGACTGGACCGCGCATGGCGCCGTGCCGCATGCGGAACTGGAGCGCCTGCAGGCCGCGTGGGCGGGCCAGGGTCTTGCGCGCGCGATCGTCTCGAACGTGGCGGGGCACGCGATGGCCGCCCAGCTGACGGCCCTGCTCGCCCCGCTGCTGCCCGCGCCGCCCACATGGTTCACGTCGCGGGCTGAACTGAAAGGCATGCGCAACCGCTACCGCAATGCCACGCAGCTGGGCAGCGACCGCTTCGCCGCCGCCCTCGGCGCACGCTGCGTCGCCCCCGGCAAGAACCTCGTCGTGGCCACGTGCGGCACGGCGACGACGGTGGACGCCGTCAGCGCCGCCGGCGACTTCCTCGGCGGGATGATCCTGCCGGGCCTGGGCCTGATGCTGGGCGCGCTGGCACGCGGCACGGCCCAGCTGCCGCAGGTCGCGCCGGGTGCCTCTCCGCCGACCTTCGCGGACCACACGAGCGACGCCATCCTGTCCGGCTGCCTGGCCGCGCAGGCCGGCGCGATCGAGCGCGCCTGCGCGGCGCTGCCGGCTGACCTGTGCATCGTCTCCGGCGGCGCGGCGGCCAGCGTGGCCCCGCTCCTGTCCGTCCCGCACTGGATGCTGGATAATATTGTGCTGGTGGGCCTGCATGCGGCCGCACCCTTCCTTGCTACCGACTCCGCTCCCGCTTGAGGACATGCTCGTGCTACGACTCGCCTTCTGGTCCCTGCTGTTCCTGAACGCCGCCCTGTTCGCGTATGCCCAAGGCCTGCTCGGCACGGCCAGGAGCAACGAGCACGAACCGACGCGCCTGAAGCGCCAGTTCAACACGGCCAAGATGACCCTGCTGACGCGCGACCAGGCCGAGGCCGCCGCGAAGGCTGCTGCGCCGCCGGCGGGTGGCGATGCGGCGGACGTCACGCCATCGGCAAGCACTGCGGCAAGCGCGCCCGCACCTGCCGGCGCGCCGCCGGCCCCGGCCTTCGCGTGCACGGAAATCGGTCCGTTCAATTCCACCGACGCCCGCCGCTTCGAAACGCGCCTGGCCGCGCTGGACCTCGGCGACCGCCAGTCGCGCCAGACCATCCAGGCCCAGGACGTCAGCAGCTGGCTCGTGCACATCCCGACGCAAGGCAGCAAGGAATCGGCCGACCGCAAGGCCGCCGAACTACGCAACCTGGGCGTGACCAATTTCTACGTCTTGCAGGGCGACTCGCCCTTGAAATACGCGATCTCGCTGGGCGTGTTCAAGACCGAGAGCGGTGCCCAGGCGATGCTCGCGCAACTGGGCAAGCAGGGCGTGCACTCGGCGCGCATCGCACCGCGCGGGCCGCAGACGACTCACTACGTCTACCGCGTACGCAGCCTCGATGCCGCGACCCGCAAGCGCATCGAAGGCTATGCCGAGCGTTATGACGGAGCGGACGTCAAGAGCTGCGGGTAAGCGCGGACGCATCGCGGGATGACTGTCCCGCCTGCTCGCCCCCCAGCACCTTCACCGCCCGCTCGAGCGTCTTGATCTTTTCCCGCATTGCCGACAGGTTGCGCAGCAGCGCCGCGTTGCGTTCCCATTCCGCGTTCGGCGCCATCGGATAAAACCCCGTGTAGCGCCCCGGTGCCGTGATCGAGTTCGGCACCAGCGTGCCGGCCGTGACGTGGACGTTGTCGACGATGTCGATGTGGCCGTTGATCATCGCGGCGCCGCCGAACGTGCAGTGCCGGCCGATGTTGGCGCTGCCCGCGACGCCCACGCAGCCGGCCATCGCCGTGTGCGCGCCGATGCGGCAGTTGTGGCCGATCTGGATCAGGTTGTCGAGTTTTACGCCGTCTTCGATCACCGTGTCGTCCAGCGCGCCGCGGTCGACCGCCGTGTTCGAGCCGATGTCGACGTCGTCGCCGATGACGACGCGGCCCGTCTGCGGAATCTTGATGTAGACGCCGCCGTCCACCGCGAAGCCGAAGCCGTCGCCCCCGATCACGGCGCCGGAATGGACGATGCCGCGCGCGCCGATGACGCAGCGCGCGTGGAAGGTCACGTTGGCGAAGAAATGCGTGCCCTCGCCCACGCTGGCGTCGCGGCCGATGTAGCAGCCCGCGTCGATCACGGCGCCGGGCCCGATGGCCGCGCCCTCCTCCACCGTGACGTGCGGACCGAGGAAGGCGGTCGGGTCCACGCGCGCGCCCGGGTGCACGGCGGCTGTCGGGTGGATGCCCGGGACGGGCGTATGTCCGGGCGCGCACAGGTATTGCGCCGTGCGCGCGAAATACGCGTACGGGTTGTTCGTGACGATGCGCGCGCCGGCGTACGTGGCCGCAACCGCCGGCTCGTCGAGCGGCGCCAGGATCAGCGCCGCCGCGCGGCTGTGCGCGGCCACGGCGCGCAGCCGGCTGTTACTGAGAAAGCTGATGTCCGTGGCGCCCGCGCGGTCCAGCGGGGCGATGCGCGCCACTTCGATGTCCGGGTCGCCTTCCAGCCGGCCGCCGAAGCGCGTGACCAGCTCCACGAGTCGTGCCCCCATCCCCTGCCTCCTGTCGCGTCGTTGCGTCGATATGCGGTTCGACAGGGACGCCAGGCCGGCAGTTCCGGATCCCGGGGGGGGAAACGGAAGCGGTGTGAGCTACCGCAAAAGAAAAAGCCCCGCTTGCAACCGGCGCGTTGCATGCCGGTCGAAAGCGGGGACAGGGGACGTAGAAGGTACTGCCGTGCGATCAGAACTTGCCGCGGATGCCCAGCTGGAAGGTGCGGCCCGGATCGAACGACGTGAACTGTGCGTTCGGGAACTGGAAGTAGCCTTCGCGCTTGGCCTTGTTCAGGTTGACGATGTCGAACGTGATCGTCGGCCAGTTGTCGCGGTTCAGCACTTCTTCCAGGTCCACGCTGGACGAGAAGTCGGCCTGCTTGTACGAGCGGCCGTACAGTGCCGCCAGCGTCACGCCGCTCTGGTTCGCGTTGGCGCTCTGGCTGCCCTGCTGGTACTGGTGCGAGATGCGCGCCATGTAGCCGTGGTTCTCGTAGTAGAAGCCGAAGTTGTTGCTCTTCTTCGGCACGTTCAGCGCCACGAAGCCGTTGGTGCCCTCGCCGCTCGCGCTCTGGTTGATCAGGGTCGCGGTCTCGCTGAAGCCGAAGCCCTTGATCGGCAGCAGCTTGTCGAGCGGCTGGACCCAGCCGATCTCGAGGCCGCGCACGGTCAGGATGCCGCCGGCGTTGCGTTCCTGGCTCATCACGACGGTGGCCACGTCCGGACCGCCGCGCGAGTTGATCGCCACCTGCTGCGTCGGGATCAGGTTGTTGTACGTGATGCCGTAGGCGGCCAGGGCGGAGAACGGCATCGTCAGGTTGTCGATGACGGTGAAGCCCTTCACCTTTTTCTGGAACACGGTCAGGCTCACATAGCCTTCGCGGCCGGTGTACCAGTCGATGCCCAGGTCGATGTTGTTCGACAGGTAGGGCTTCAGTTCCGGGCTGCCGATCGTGCCGACGTCGGCCGACGTGCCGCTGAAGTTGATGCCCGGACGCAGCGAGTTCGGATTCGCACGGGTCATCGTCTTCGACGCCGCGATGCGGGCCACGATGTCGCTGCGCAGCGTGATGGCCGCGGTGGCCGACGGCAGCGTGTTGTTGTAGGTCGTGTCCTGGTAGACCCACTCGGTCTGGTTCGGGTACTTCGAACCGTTCAGCGTCAGGTTGGCGTTGCGCGGGTCGCTGAACGAGTTCAGGGAGCCCACTTCCTGCTTGGTGCGGACATAGCGTACGCCGGCGTTGTAGCGGACCGGGAAGCTGAACAGCTTGGTTTCGCCGTTGAGCTCGGTGTAGAAGCCGGTGGAGCGCTCGCGCACATAACCCGAGCTGGCGCCCGTCGACGAGCTCGTGGAATCCGGCGCGCTCGAGTTGTATGCGTCATAGTTCGAATCCTTGCGGAAGCGGTCCCAGTCGACGACGAGGCGGTCGTGCGGGCCCTGCACCAGGTAGGAGGCCAGCTTGTTCAGCGGGATCAACGAACCCTGGTAGGTGAGCGGTGCCGTCTGGCCGGCCGTGTAGCCGGTGCCGTAGCCCGGGTACAGCGCGGCGGCGCTGGCGCCCGGCGTGCTGGCGCCGTCGCACGGCGGTGCGCCGTTCGGTCCCTGGATGAAGACGCTCGGGTTGTTGCCGCAGACGGCGGCCTGCCACGCGGCCGAGTTGTCCTGGCCACGGATGCGGCGGTCGATGTCGTCGTAGGCGAGACCGGCCTTGACGCTCAGCTTCGAATCGCCCCACGTCAGGTCGGTGTGGAAGCCCTTCGTGCTCGTTTCGCGCAGCTCGTTCTGGATGTTGACGCGGCCGCCGGCCCAGACGAAGTTCGCCGGGTCGTTGACGTCCTTGTTGAACGAAATGCTCGGCACGCCGCCGTTGTTCTGGAACGTGGTGACGAGGCCGCTGCCGGCTGCCGTGATCGGCATGATGGTCGGTGCTTCGTGCGAGAACGTCGACTTGGTGGCGTTGGCCTGGGCTTCCAGTTTCAGGGTCGGGGTGATCTTCCACTCCATGCCCGGGTTGATGCCCTTCAGGTCGGTACGGTCGCGGCGCGGGCCGAATTCGATGAAGTAGGTCGAGTTGGCGTACGTGCCCGACGTGACCGTGCAACCCGTCGTGCAGTCGCTCTTGTCGACCTGCATGTTCAGCGGGATCGCTGCATTGTTGCGGACCGCCCAGGTGTAGGCGATGCGCTGCATGTCGTCGTCCTTCTTGCTGTACAGCGTGTCGACGTAGAAATGCAGGTTTTCCAGCGGACGCCACTCGGCGCTGAGGATGGCCGAGCCCTTGTCGCGCGTGCCGAAGTAATCCATGAAGCGGCCCAGGCGCGGCACGAGGGCGTTGTCGATCTGGTCGATCGTCAGGCCCGGGTTGTGCGCCAGCAGGAACGCCTGGTCGATCGGCGTGCCCGCCACGAGGCCGGCGCCGGCGCCGGCCGGAACGGTGGCCGGGATCGTCCAGTTGCCGCCGCCGGTGCTGTTGCGGGTCGGCGAGGCGCTCTGGGCTGCCGTCAGGTTCGGGTTCGTCAGGCCGACGGTCTCGTAACCGGTCGTGCGCGACTTCTGGCGATTGACGGCGATGCCGGCCAGGATACCGAACTTGTCGCCCCAGGTCTTGCTGGCCACGATGGAGCCGCGGCCGCCGACGCCGTCGGCGATCTGCTGCTTCTGCGCCGTGCCGCTGTACGAAACGTGGGTGCCCGGGTTGTCGAACGGGCGCGCGCTGCGCATGTTGACGACGCCGGCGGCGCCGCCTTCGATCAGGCCGGCCGTCGGGCTCTTGCTGACGGTCAGCTTGGTGAACAGGTCGGTCGGCAGCAGGTCGAGGTCGACTTCGCGGTTGGTGCTCGCGCCGTCGATCGGGCCGGACGACGCCACGGCGATCTGCGCATTGTTCAGCAGGATCTTGGTGAAGCTCGACCCCAGGCCGCGGATCTGGATGTTCATGCCCTCGCCCGTCACGTCGCGGGCGATTTGCACACCCGGCACGCGGCTCAGCGATTCAGCGATGTTCTTGTCGGGGAATTTACCGATGTCTTCGGCGCTGATGGTGTCCTGGAAACCAACGGACTCCTTTTTATCCTTCGCCGACGAAAGCAGACTGGCGCGGTAGCCGGTCACCTTGACGACGGCGGTATCGGCCTGGACGGCCGGCGCCGCCTGGGCCGGCGCCGCGGTATCTTGCGCATATGCTTGCTGGATAAGGCCTGCGAGCACGCTCAGGCCAAGCACGACTTGCCGGCGCTGGCGGCGCCGTTGTACGGACTTCTCGATCATTGCTGTCTCCTGTGTTTTTCTATGCCTGGGACGTCCCGACGGGCCGTCTTTATGGCTGGCAAAATCAGTGTAGGAGCACAATGTTAACGGTGTCAATCTCGCAAACATAAATGTTATGCGCAAACATCGGCGGGAACTTTGCATTTATCAGGCAGTTTTCGATAAAGTGCCTTTTTATGTTTGGGAAGATCTCGAATTGCTTGCGCAAAAAATGGTAGCGTATAGCAAAACAAAAAACGTTGTAGATGTCTGACATCTGATGATAAAACATGCAGAAAGCATCGTTTTTGGCCATTCCCGCACAAAAATACAGCATTTGACATGAGAAATTGTCGGGTTTACGGGAAGAACTGCCATGAACATTGATCAGACGTCTGATGTCTATGGAAGCTGGGCAGTAGACGCGCGCGGCCTACCCTGCCGCTCAGCGCCGTACGATGATGGGTTTCAGGCCGAGTCCGGCCGGCAGCGTACGCGCCGCTTCCTGCGCGAGGGCGCGGGATTCGAAGGGGCCGCCGTACAGGCGGTTGACGCTGCCCGAACGGACGACTTCGACCGCCAGGTCGACGCCGGCCTGCTTGAGCTTTTCACCCATTTCCTCGGCCTTGCCGTCGCGTCCGTAAGCGCCCAGTTGCAGATAGAAACCTGGCGCCAACGCAGCCTTGTCGGCCGCGGCCGAAGCCGCTGTCGAGGCCGAAGCCGCTGTCGAGGCGGCAGGCGCCTGTGCGCGCGCGACGGCGGCGCTGTCCATGTCGACACGGTCTTCCAGCATGAGGGCGGCGATGGCGGGCGGTGCCGGCACGGCCTGCGCCTCGGATGCGGCGGCGCGGCGCGCGGACGCGAGCTGCATCACGTCGCCCGGGAACAGACGCTCGACCTGGACCTGGTGGCTGCCCTTCCCCAGCAGCCCCAGCTTGAGGGCGGCCGTGTACGAGACGTCGATCACGCGGTCGGAGTGGAACGGTCCGCGATCGTTGATGCGCACGACGACGGACTTGCCGCTCTCCAGGCTCGTGACGCGCGCGTACGAGGGGATCGGCAGGGTCGGGTGCGCGGCCGTCATCTTGTACATGTCGTAGGCTTCGCCCGACGACGTGCGCTGGCCGTGGAACTTGACGCCATACCAGCTGGCCACGCCGCGCTGGGTGAACGGTTCGTCGTTGATGAGCGGGGTGTAGGTCTGGCCGAACACGGAGTACGGCTTGTTGGCGAACTTGGCGTAGGGCTCGTACTTGACGACGGCGTCGGGGGTGTCCAGCAGGCCCGGCGGCGGATTCGCGCCGGGGCCGTCGTCCTGGTAGTAGCCGCCGCGGCCGGAACCGGCCGGCGGCAGGTTCGGAAGCTTCGGATCCACGCGGGTGACCTTGTGCTTCCACGGCAGGGGGATCAGGCTTTTGTGTTCGCCGTTCTGGTCCGTGGTACTGCACCCCGCCATCATTGCCAACATCGCAATGACCGCTGGGAGCGACCTCGGAACGGCCTTCGCGTTCTCTTGCATATCAGGTCTGCACCAGTTTGCGGTGTCGTTGAATACTCATCAATATACCACTGCAGAGGCCCAAAGTAATCAGCGCGGTTCCGCCATAGCTCATGAAAGGAAGCGGAACTCCGACCACGGGCAGGATGCCGCTGACCATGCCCATGTTGACAAAGGCATACACAAAAAACATCATCGCGACCGATCCGCCCAGCAGGCGCGTGAACAGGTTCGGTGCATTGGCCGCGATCATCATCGCGCGCCCGATCAGCAGCAGGTACAGGAACAGCAACACGAGATTGCCGACCAGACCAAACTCTTCGGAATATACCGAAAAAATGAAGTCGGTGGTACGTTCCGGAATGAATTCCAGATACGCTTGCGTCCCCTTCATATAGCCTTTGCCGGTCAAGCCGCCCGAGCCGATCGCGATGGTCGACTGGATGATGTGGAAACCCTTGCCGAGCGGATCGGACGTGGGATCGATCAGCGTCATCACGCGTTCGCGCTGGTAGTCGTGCATCATCGACCACGCCACCGGCAGGCCCGCGCAGCCGGCCGCGAACAGCGCGCCGAGCGCCTTCCACGACAGGCCGGCCAGGAAGATCACGAAGAAGCCGGAGCCGCCCACGAGCAGCGCCGTGCCGAGGTCGGGCTGCTTGGCGATGAGGCCGAATGGTATCAGGAGCAGCAAGGCCGCCACCGCGAATGACTTCCAGTTGAGGATGCCCGCCCGGGTCTGGAAATACCAGGCCAGCATCAGCGGCGTGGCGATCTTCATGATCTCGGACGGCTGGATGTCCACGCCCACGTGCAGCCAGCGCCGCGCGCCCTTCTTGATGATGCCGACGGTCGCCACCGCGAGCAGCAGCGCGACGCCGAACGTATAGACCGGCACGGCGAGGCGCAGCAGGGTCTGCGGGGGAACGATCGCGGCGGCCCACATGAACACGAAGGCCGCGATGATGTTGCGGATCTGGCCTTCCAGGCGGCCGGGGAAGTCGTGGCCGGCCGAGGACAGCGTGACGAGGCCCGTGCACAGCAGCAGGAACAGGATCAGCGACAGGGCCGGATCGAAGACGGTGAAATACGGTTTGAGGCGCCGGCTGAGCGAGCGGCGTTCGGGAAAATGCGCCATGGTTCAGTCCTTGTTGCCGGGGGTCTCGCCGCCCGGCCTGAAATCGGCGCCGGCCGTGGGCGCCACCTGGTCTTCGTCGGCCGGGACCGGGTCGACGGGTTTCGGCGCCGGCTTGTCCGCGTCGCCCGGACGCTTGCCGAGCAGGTAGTAATCGAGCGCCTTGCGTGCGATCGGTGCCGCCACCGCCGCGCCGAAGCCGGCGTTCTCCACGACCAGCGCGAGCGCGATGCGCGGATGGTCGGCCGGCGCGTAAGCGATGAACAGCGCGTTGTCGCGCAGGCGTTCCGGGGTCGCGGCGGCATTGTACTTCTGGCCCTTCAGGCCCACGACCTGCGCGGTACCCGTCTTGCCGGCCACGGTGTACTGCACGTTGCGGAACGGGATGAAGGCGGTGCCGCTCTGGTCGGCCGTCACGCCGACCATGGCGCGCTTGACGACGTCGATGTTCTCCTGCTTGAGCGGGATGCGGCCGGATTGCTTCGCCACCGTCGGCGTGCGTGCATGGTTGCCGCCGTCCTCGAGCAGCTTGACGAGGTGCGGCCGCATGATGACGCCGTCGTTGGCGAGCGTCGCCACCGCGTGCGCCATCTGCAGCGGCGTATAGCTGTTGAAGCCGTTGCCGATCGAGATCGAGATCGTGTCGCCGCCGACCCACTTCTGCGCCGCGCGGTTACGCTTGAAGCGCTCGCGCTTCCATTGCTGCGACGGCAGCACGCCCGTCTTCTCGTGTTCGAGGTCGATGCCGGTCTTTTCGCCGAAGCCGAACGGCTGCATGAAGTCGTGCAGGCGGTCGATGCCCATCTCGTTGCCGAGCTGGTAGTAGTAGGTGTCGCACGACATCACGATCGACCGGTACATGTCGATGTAGCCGTGGCCGCCGCGCTTGTCGTCGTTGAAGCGGTGCCCGCCCAGCATGAAGAAGCCGGGGTCGTTGATGCCGTACTCGGGGCGGCGCAGGCCCAGCTCCAGCGCGGCCAGCGCCATGTACGGCTTGAACGTGGAGCCGGGCGGGTACGTGCCCGACAGCGGACGGTTCATCAGCGGCTTGTCGAGCGACGTGTTCAGCTCCGTCCAGCTCTGGGTGTCGATGCCGTCGACGAACAGGTTCGGGTCGAAGCCGGGCCGCGACACGTACGCGAGCACGTCGCCCGTCGCCGGCTCGATGGCGACCAGCGCGCCGCGGTAATCGCCGAACGCCTGCTCGACGACTTTCTGCAGCTCGATGTCGATCGACAGGATCAGGTTGTTGCCCGGCGTCGGCGGCGTGCGCGACAGGGTGCGGATCGCGCGGCCGCCGGCCGAACGCTCCACTTCCTCGTAGCCCGTCTGGCCGTGCAGCTGGCGCTCGTAGCTCTTTTCCAGGCCTTCCTTGCCGATATGGTCCGTGCCGTTGTAGTTGGCGGCATCGTCGCTGGCGTCGATGACCTTGGCCTCGGCCTGGTTGATGCGGCCGATGTAGCCCAGCACGTGCGAAGCGACTTCGCCCAGCGGATACTGGCGGAACAGGCGCGCCTGCACTTCGACGCCGGGGAAGCGGAAGCGCTGCGCGGTGAAGCGCGCCACCTCGTCGTCGGTCAGGCGGGTGCGGATCGGGACGCTGGAAAAATTCCTCGACTCTTCCATCAATCGCTTGAAGCGTTTGCGGTCTTTCGGTTCGATCGTGACGAGCTTCGCGAGTTCGTCGATGACGGAATCGAGGTTCGCTTCCAGCTTGGACGGCGTGATCTCGAGCGTGTAGGCGGAGTAGTTGCTGGCCAGGACGACGCCATTGCGGTCGACGATCAGGCCGCGGTTCGGCACGATGGGAACCAGCGCGATACGGTTGTCCTCGGCCTGCGCCATGTACTGGTCGTGCTTGACGACCTGCAGCCAGACGAAGCGCGCGACGAGCAGGCCGAAGCAGATGAAGACGAACAGCACCATCGCCGTCAGGCGCATCCGGAACAGGTGGATCTCGCGATCGCTGTCTTTAATCTCGGTCATTCGGGGAGGCGATGAATAAATGCTTCAGATCGGACGCGTATGGTCCTTGTCGACCGCGCGGCGCTGCGGCGCCAGCAGCAGCCACGTGATGACGGGCCACAGGGCGACGGCGATCACGCTTTCGATGAACACGAGCGCGCCGGGGAAACGGCCCGTGACGAAGAAGCGCACCATCACCTGGATCGCCTGCGTGAGCAGCAGCAGCGGGAACACGTGCATCGCCTGCGTGACGAGCGGGAACCACAGCACGCGGCGGTGGATCATGATCGCCAGGTACGACAGCAGCGTGTACGCGAGGGCGTTCTCGCCCAGCAGCGTGGCGTCGTGCACGTCCATCAGGAGGCCCATGCAGAACGCGATGCCGATGCCGACCTTGCGTGGCTGGTGGATGCCCCAGAATACGAGCACCAGCGCGACGAAGTCCGGCGCGCCGACCCAGCGGCCCCACGGCAGCAGGTTGAGCATGAACGCGCAGACCAGGCTGAACGCGATGAACAGCGGGCTGACCGGCAGCAGGATGTAGTGCGGACGGTTCGTCGTCGGCATCAGGTGCCCTCCTTCGGCCGGGCTGCGGTGTTGGCTGCGGCCGGCGCTCCGGCGGCCGGCACAGGCGCGGCCTGGGTCGGCGCGGCGGTGGCCGGCGCCCGTGTGGCGGCCGGTGCGGCTGCGGCCGGTGCGGCGGTGGCCGGCGCCCGCGTGGTGGCCGGCGCCCGCGTGGTGGCCGGTGCGGCTGCGGCCGGCGCGGCGGTGGCCGGCGCCCGCGTGGCGGCCGGTGCGGTCGCAGCCGGGCCGCGCGTCGCGGATGCCGCGGCAGCGGGGTTCGCACGCGCGGGCGCGGCCGGGTTCTGGTTCGCAGGCGCCGTGGCCGGACGCGCACCGGCGGCCGCGGGCGGCGCGACGGCAGGCGCCAGCGGTTGCGGCGGCAGCGGCAGCGGCGGCACGGGTTCCATGCGCGGCAGATTCTTGCGGGACGTGGTGTTGGCGTTGGCCTTCGGCGCTTCCGCGGCCGGGCGCGGCGGCAGCGGCTGGTCGGACATCACGATCAGCAACTGGCGGTGGCGGTCGATGCCGGCCAGCGGCTGGCACACGACGCGGCCGAAGGCGCCCTGCGCCAGGTTCTCGACCTGGATGACTTTCGCGACCGCGAGGCCGGCCGGGTAGATGCCGTCCAGGCCGGACGTCACGAGCACGTCGCCGACCTGGATGTCGGCATTCGGCGCGACGAAGCGCAGGTCGAGAAGGCCCGACTGGCCGCGGCCGTAGGCGACGCTGCGCAGGCCGTTGCGCAGCACCTGCACGGGGATCGCCTGTTCCTTGTCGGTGAGGAGCGTGACTTCGGAGGTGAACGGGAACACGCGCGTGACCTGGCCGACGACGCCGGCGTTGTCGATCACGGGCAGGCCGAGCTTGACGCCGCTGCGGGTGCCGCGGTCGAGCACCACGCGGCGCGTGGACGGGTCGCGCGCGTCGTACAGGATCTCGCTCATCTGGGAGCGTACGGGCAGGTGCTCGCGCGCGTCCATCAGGCGGCGCAGTTGCGCGTTCTCGGCCATCTGGAGCTGCGCCTGCTGCATGACCTGGGCCATCGCGACCTGCTGGCTCTTCAGGTCGCGCACTTCCTTCTGCAGCGCGGAGATCGAGGAAAAATACGTGCCCATGTTGGCCAGCGCGTCGCGCGGGGCCAGTGCAGCCATCTGGAACGGGTACAGGACCGTTGCCGCCACTTGGCGCACGGCGGTGAGCGCGTGCAGGCGGGCGTCGACCACGAGCAGCGCGATCGACAGGAGAGCGAACACGGTCACCTTGACCCTTGCGGGGGCGCCTTGCTTGAACAGCGGCGGAGGACTGTATTCCATGACTTCCAATAATGCGGGGCCTGTGGCGCCCGCGTCAATCCAGACGCCCGCAGCGGGATGGCGACAAACGGGCGACACCAAACGCGGACGGCGCGTGCCATCCCGGGATCGCCGGAACGGTCACACGCCCTGTCCGCGCAGCCACGGCCGGGTTACTCGTACGAGAAGATCGAGCCCAGCTTGTCCATGCGCTCGAGCGCCATGCCCGAACCGCGCACGACGCACGTCAGCGGATCCTCGGCCACCAGCACCGGCAGGCCGGTCTCTTCCATCAGCAGGCGGTCCAGGTCGCGCAGCAGTGCGCCGCCGCCCGTCAGCATCATGCCCTTCTCGGCGATGTCCGCGCCCAGTTCCGGCGGGGTCTGCTCGAGGGCGTTCTTGACGGCCGAGACGATGTTGTTCAGCGGGTCGGTCAGCGCTTCCAGGATCTCGTTGCTCGAGATGGTGAAGGAACGCGGGATGCCTTCCGACAGGTTGCGGCCCTTGACTTCCATCTCCTTGACTTCGGAGCCCGGGAAGGCCGACCCTATTGCCTTCTTGATCGACTCGGCGGTCTGTTCGCCGATCAGCATGCCGTAGTTGCGGCGGATGTAGTTGACGATGGCTTCGTCGAACTTGTCGCCGCCCACGCGCACGGAGCCTTTATAGACCATGCCGCCCAGCGAGATGATGCCGACTTCCGTCGTGCCGCCGCCGATGTCGACGACCATCGAGCCGGTCGCCTCGGACACCGGCAGGCCCGCGCCGATCGCGGCCGCCATCGGCTCTTCGATCAGGTAGACCTGCGACGCACCGGCGCCCAGCGCCGATTCGCGGATCGCGCGGCGCTCGACCTGGGTCGAACCGCACGGCACGCAGATGATGATGCGCGGCGACGGACGGAAGAACTTCGAGTCGTGCACCATGCGGATGAACTGCTTGAGCATCTGCTCGGTGACGGTGAAGTCGGCGATCACGCCATCCTTCATCGGACGGATCGCTTCGATGTTGCCGGGAACCTTGCCGAGCATTTGCTTGGCTTCCTTGCCGACCGCCTGGATCGTCTTTTTGCCGTTCGGACCGCCTTCCTGGCGGATCGCGACGACCGAAGGCTCATCCAGCACGATGCCCAGGCCGCGCACGTAGATCAGCGTGTTGGCGGTACCCAGGTCGATGGCCAGGTCGTTCGAGAAATAGCTACGTAAAAAACCAAACATGTGTGTCCTGATATGCGCAATAGGGTGCGCCTAACATTAATCGGGGAATCCTCGCCGCGACTGCCGAATCCGCCTCGCGGGCTTTTCATGCGTGGAAGCGGGGCTGGTTTCGCCCGGAGAACGCATTAGCCCGCCATTCTACCTTATAATTTACCGATTAAACGCTGAAAAACGGGTGGTTTCGTGCCCATATCAGCCTGTGAGATCGACGGTATTAGAAAGCTTTTATCAGCTATAGCGCGCCGTTGTCCAAATTTCATTATCTACACACTCATCTTTTAACGCGGTGCCGAGCCGCGCCTTTTGCCATGTCCCTGACACTTTCAGACGTAAAACGGATCGCCAACCTGGCCCAGCTCGATATGGACGAGGCCCATGCCGAAATCGCCTTGAACGAGCTGAACGGGATCTTCGCCCTGGCCGACCAGTTGCAGGCTGTCGACACCACGGGTGTTGCGCCGTTGTCGCAACCGCTGGCCAGCGTGCTCGCCCTGCCCCTGCGCCTGCGCGAGGACGTGGTGACGGAAGACAACCACCGCGACGATTACCAGGCCCCGGCTCCGAAGACCCAGGACGGCCTGTACCTGGTGCCGAAAGTCATCGCCACCGAATAACCCGCAGCGAACGTCGACCATCATGATGCATCAAAAAACCATCAAGGAGCTGTCCGCGCTCCTGCACTCGAAACAAGTCTCGGCGACGGAGCTGACCCGGCACTACCTCGACCGCATCGCCGCCAGCCAGCATAACGCGTTCCTGGACGTGAATCCGGACCTGTCGCTCGCGCAGGCGCAGGCCGCCGACGCCCGCATCGCGGCAGGCAACGCCGGCCCGCTGACCGGTATTCCCATCGCCCACAAGGATATCTTCGTCACGCAAGGCTGGCGCTCGACTGCCGCCTCGAAGATGCTGGGCAACTACGTCAGCCCGTTCGACGCGACCGTCGTCACGAAATTCGCGGACGCCGGCATGGTCACGCTGGGCAAACTCAACTGCGACGAATTCGCGATGGGCTCGTCGAACGAGAACTCCGCGTTCGGCGCCGTGAAAAACCCGTGGGACGCGCTGGCCGTGCCGGGCGGTTCGTCGGGCGGCTCGGCCGCCGCCATCGCCGCGCGCCTCGCGCCGGCCGCGACCGGCACCGACACCGGCGGCTCGATCCGCCAGCCGGCCGCCTTCTGCGGCATCACCGGCATCAAGCCGACGTACGGCCGCGTGTCGCGCTTCGGCATGATCGCGTTCGCCTCGTCGCTCGACCAGGGCGGCCCGATGGCCCGCACGGCGGAAGATTGCGCCCTGCTGCTGAACGAGATGGTCGGTTTCGACGAGCGCGATTCGACGAGCCTCACGCCGGAACAGGGCAACGCGCGCGAAGACTTTACGCGCGACCTGAACCAGCCCCTGACCGGCCTGCGCATCGGCGTGCCGAAGGAATACTTCGGTGAAGGCCTGGCCGCGGACGTCGAGCAGGCCGTGCGCGCCGCGCTGGACGAATTCGTGAAGCTGGGCGCGACGCTGGTCGAGATCTCGCTGCCGAAGACGTCGCTGTCGATTCCCGTGTACTACATCATCGCGCCGGCGGAAGCGTCGTCGAACCTGTCGCGCTTCGACGGCGTGCGCTACGGCTACCGCGCCCCGGAATACACCGACCTGCAGGACATGTACAAGAAGACGCGTGCGCAAGGCTTCGGCAAGGAAGTCCAGCGCCGCATCATGGTCGGCACGTACGTGCTGTGCCACGGCTACTACGACGCCTATTACGTGCAGGCGCAGAAGATCCGCCGCCTGATCGCCGACGATTTCCAGGCCGCGTTCCGCGACAAGTGCGACGTGATCATGGGCCCGGTGGCCCCGAGCGTCGCGTGGGACCTGGGTTCCAAGGCGAACGACCCGGTGGCGAACTACCTGGCCGACATCTTCACCTTGTCGACGAGCCTCGCGGGCCTGCCCGGCATGTCGATCCCGGTCGGTTTCGGCCAGGGCGAGAAGCATGCGAAACGCCCGGTGGGCCTGCAAATCATCGGCAATTATTTCGCCGAGGCGAAGCTGCTGAACATCGCGCACCAGTACCAGCAGGCGACCGATTGGCACAACCGCGCACCGGAAGGTGTGTGATGCATACGCGTGGGCACAGTGTGCCCACCCTACGGCAGGCGACAACATCGTAGGGTGGGCTCCCCGAGCCCACGCGTGACGCACGAACGAACGACAAGAGAGAACACTATGCAATGGGAAGTCGTCATCGGTCTTGAGAACCACGTCCAGCTCACGACCAACTCCAAAATCTTCAGCGGCAGCTCGATCAAGTTCGGCGCCGAGCCGAACACGCAGGCGAGCCCCGTCGACCTGGCGCTGCCGGGCGTGCTGCCCGTGATGAACAAGGGCGCCGTCGAACGCGCCATCTGCTTCGGCCTCGCGGTCGGCGCGAAGATCGCGCCGCAATCCGTCTTCGCGCGCAAGAACTACTTTTATCCCGACCTGCCGAAGGGTTACCAGATCAGCCAGTTCGAAGACCCGGTCGTGCAAGGCGGCAGCCTCACGTTCGCGTTCGAGAAGGACGGCAAGCTGGAGACGAAGACCGTCAACCTGACCCGCGCCCACCTCGAGGAAGACGCCGGCAAGTCGCTGCACGAGGACTACCACGGCATGAGCGGCATCGACCTGAACCGCGCCGGCACGCCGCTGCTGGAGATCGTCTCCGAGCCGGAAATCCGCAGCGCCGCCGAAGCCGTCGCCTATGCGAAGGCGCTGCACGGCCTCGTGATGTGGCTGGGTGTCTGCGACGGCAACATGCAGGAAGGTTCGTTCCGCTGCGACGTCAACGTGTCCGTGCGCCCCGTCGGCCAGCAGGAATTCGGCACCCGCTGCGAGATCAAGAACCTGAACTCGTTCCGCTTCATGGAAGAAGCGATCCACTACGAAGTACGCCGCCAGATCGAGTTGATCGAGGACGGCGGCAAGGTCGTGCAGGCCACGCGCCTGTGGGACCCGGACCGCAAGGAAACGCGCGAGATGCGCACCAAGGAAGACGCGCAGGATTACCGCTACTTCCCGGACCCCGACCTGCCGCCGCTCGCGATCTCGCAGGACTGGATCGACCGCGTGCAAGCCGGCATGCCGGAACTGCCGGCCGCGATGCGCGAACGTTTCATCGGCGACTACGGCCTGCCGGAATACGACGCGCTGATCCTGACCTCGTCGCAGGCGATGGCCACGTATTACGAAGCCGTCGTCGCCAAGGCCGGCAAGGAAAGCGCCAAGGCGGCCGCGAACTGGCTGATGGGCGACGTGTCGTCCGCGCTGAACCGCGCCGACGTCGCGATCGAGAACTCGCCGGTCGAAGCATCGCAACTGGCCCTGCTGCTGAAGCGCATCGCCGACGGCACGATCTCGAACAACGCGGGCAAGAAGGTCTTCAGCCTGATGTGGGAAGCGCAGTCGGGTGACGAAAACCTGGCCGATACGATCATCGAGCGCGAAGGCCTGAAGCAGATCTCGGACACGGGCGCGCTGGAAGCGATCGTCGACGAAGTGCTGGCCAACAACGCGAAGTCGGTCGAGCAGTACAAGGCCGGCAAGGAAGCCGCGATCAACGCGCTGATCGGCCAGTGCATGAAGGCGTCGAAGGGCAAGGCGAACCCGGCGCAGGTGACCGAGCTGCTGAAGAAAAAGCTGGCGGCCTGATCCTTTTCCCCCAACGAAAAACCGGAGCACGCTCCGGTTTTTTTACGTCCGCCAATTGCCTAAAACCGGGGTCAGAGCCCGGTTTTGGGCAAAGTTTGCCGGGAAATTGCCAAAAAAAGGGCTCTGACCCCGGTTTTATTCGTAGCGAAGCGCGTCGATCGGATCGAGCCGCGCCGCCTGGCTGGCCGGGACGACGCCGAACACGACGCCCACGCCGCCCGAGAACAGCACGGACAGCGCCACCGCCCACCACGGCACGACGGCCGGCGGGAAGTCCGGGATCATCGCGGCAATGCCCACGCCCAGCGCGTAGCCGATCACGAGGCCCAGCAGCCCGCCCAGCAGCGACAGGGTGACGGCCTCGATCAGGAACTGCAGCAGGATGTCGCGGCTGCGCGCGCCGATCGCCTTGCAGATGCCGATCTCGCGCGTGCGCTCCTTCACCGACACCAGCATGATGTTCATGATGCCGATGCCGCCCACCAGCAGCGCGATGCCGACCACGCCGCTCATCACGAGCGTGACGGTACCGCTCAGCTTCTCGAACGATTTCGCGATCTGGTCGGCCGATTCGATCTCGAAATCGTCCGTGTCGTCGGGCTTCAGGCGGTGCGCCTGGCGCATGACCATGCGGATGTGGCTGCGGGTCGCGTCCAGCCGGCCCAGGTCGCGCACGGCCACGGTGATCTGCAGCTGCGGGCGCGTGTTGTTGCCGATGATGCTCTGCCCCGTCTTGAACGGGATGATCATGTAGTTGTCCTGCGACATACCGAAGATCTCGCCCCGCTTTTCCATCACGCCGACGATCTTGAACCACTCGTTCGCGTACAGGACGAATTGCCCGACCGGGTTCGGCGGCAGGTGCAGGTCCTCGATCAGCTTCTCGCCGATGACGGCCACGCGGCGCGCGCCGGCGTCGTCGGACGCGCTGAGGAACCGCCCCAGCCGCGCGTAGCGGCCGTTCACTTCCTGGTAGCTGGCCGTCGTGGCGAACACCTGCGCCGTCGCCGACATGCCCGTGAAACGCACCTCGGAAAAGCCGGGCGTGAACACGGGACTGAGGTTGCGGATGCCGTCCACGCGCAGGCGCAGCTGCTCCACGTCGTCGAAGCGCAGGTAGTTCACCTTGCCGCGCATGACCTCCTTGAACTCGTTGTGCGGCCGCACCGTCAGGCCGTTGCCGCCCAGCCCCTCGAACTGGTCGGTGACGCTTTTCGACAAGCCCTGGATCAGCGAGATCACGGTGATCACCGACGCCACCCCGATGATGATGCCGAGCGACGTGAGGAAGCTGCGCAGCCGGTGCGCGCGGATCGATGCCAGCGCCGAGCGCAGGCTTTCGAGAAACAGGTTCATGCCGCGTTCTCCGCATCATTCCTCGTGTCCGACACGATCCGCCCGTC
Organism: Massilia sp. CT11-137; assembly: GCF_047302885.1. Taxonomy (NCBI): domain Bacteria; kingdom Pseudomonadati; phylum Pseudomonadota; class Betaproteobacteria; order Burkholderiales; family Oxalobacteraceae; genus Massilia; species Massilia sp. CT11-137. The sequence goes on along the minus strand of NZ_JBKYMP010000002.1, from coordinate 683,262 downwards.
GCGCAACCGCACGACGCGCCGGCACTGCGCCGCGATCTCGGGCTCGTGCGTCACCATGACGACGGTCTGCCCGCCCGCATGCAGTTCGCGGATCAGCGCCAGGATCTCTTCGCTGGTGGCGGAATCGAGGTTACCCGTCGGTTCGTCGGCCAGCAGGATCGACGGCTTGCCCACGAGCGCACGGGCGATCGCGACGCGCTGCCGCTGGCCGCCCGACAGTTCGTTGGGCCGGTGATGCAGCCGTCCGCCGAGGCCCACGCGCTGCAAGGCCTGTTCCGCCAGCGCGAGACGTTCCTTCAAGGGGATGCCGCGGTAGATCAGCGGCTGCGCCACGTTGTCGAGCGCACTCGCGCGCGGCAGCAGGTGAAAGCTCTGGAAGATGAAGCCGATCTCCTGGTTGCGCACGCGCGCCAGCTCGTCGCCGGACATCGTCGCGACCTCGCGGCCGTTGAGCCAGTACGCGCCGCTGCTGGGCCGATCGAGGCACCCGACGATGTTCATCATGGTCGACTTGCCGGAGCCGGACGCGCCGATGAACGCGACGAATTCATTGGCCCGGATGTGCAGGTCGACGCCCTGCAGCGCATGTACGGTCTGGTCGCCCATCGTGTACTGCCGCGTCACGCCTTCCAGCCGGATCACGGATGCGCTCCTTCCGCGACCTTCACGTCGGCCTTCTTCGCGACCACGGCATCGCCGTCGTGCAGCTCGCGCAGCAGGCGCGCGGGACCCACGGCGATCGTCTGGCCGGCCGCCACGCCCTTCGTCACTTCCTGGTTGGCGTCGTCCGACAGGCCCAGTTCCACCGTCGTCTTTTTCACTTTCCCGTCCTGCACGACGAACACGTAGCTGGTGTTCTTCACCTTGTCCTTCGCGCCCGGGATTTCCTCGCTCAGCACGGCCTGGATCGGCACCGCGGCGCGCGCGGCACCGTTGCCGACGACGATCTCGACACGGCACGTCATCCCCGAGCGCAGCGCCAGTTTCGCGTCGTCGAGGCGCAGCTTGACGACGTAGCTGCGGCCCTGCGTCTGCGCGCCGAGGACGGTCTTCGGCGCCATCGCCACGCTTTCCACGCGGCCCGTCACGGGCTGGTCGGGGAACGCGGCCGGGAACACCTTCGCCTGCTGGCCGACGCCCACGCGCGCGATGTCCGCTTCGTCCACGTTCACCTCGGCCATGATGGAGCCGACGTCGGCGATCGTCATCAGCGACGATCCCGCGATGCCGGTGGCGCTGGCGACAGCCGTCTCGCCGATCTTGATCGGCACGGCCGTCACGGTGCCGTCGATGGGCGCGCGCACTTCCGTCTTGGCCAGGTGCTCGCGCGCCTGCGACAGCAGCGCGCTGGCCTGCTCGAGCGTCTCGCGGCTGGCGCGCAGCTCGACCTTGGCGAGATCGACCTGGTGCACGGCGTCGTCGTACTTGGAGATGTCGATGTACTTCGCCTTGTACAGCTGGCCCGTGCGGTCCAGGTTGCGCTGCTGGTTCGCGAGGTTGATCTGGGCGCGTTCGATCGCGATGGCGGCGTTGCGGCGGTTCGCTTCCTGCTGCGCCACCTCGGCCAGGTACACGGTCGGATCGAGCCGCAGCAGGATATCGCCGCGGGTCACCTGGTCGCCTTCCTTCACGAGCACGCCGGCCACCTTGCCGATGACCTCCGCCGACAGCTGCACCTCCTGGCGGAACACGAGGTTGCCGGTCGCGAGGATGGCCGGGTGGATGGCCAGCTTTTGCACGGTCGCCAGCTCGGCCTCGCGGCGCGTCTGCTTGCCCGCGAACTTCACCGCCACGGGGACGATGAAGAACGCCGCGACGACGGCCGCGCCTATCAGTTTCTTCTTCATGCGCTTATCCGAGGAAGGCGATCTTCGCGGCCCAGATGCCGTAGACGACCGCGTACGGCAGCACGGCGACCGTCACGCAGGCGGCGGTCGAGCGTCCCGTCCAGGCCTTCAGGCCGAGCACGGCCAGCGCGATGGACCACACCGACGTCAGGTCGAGATTGGTGGCGAAGCCGAACCAGGGACTGGACATGGGCACGTGCAGCAGCAGGTAGTTGAGCGACACCATGTTCATGTCTTCCGGCGCCAGGCGGCCGCCCGACGTCAGGATCTGCAGCACCGACAGGGGTACCGTCAGCAGGCGCGGGATACTGGTCCAGACGGCGAAGCCGAACCACTTGCCGTAGCCGATGCCGGTGCCCATCGCCTTGCCCGCCAACAGGTAGTACAGCGCCACGACGGCGCAGATGAGCGGCGTGCCCACCACGGCACCGATGCCGGAGCTCCACATCATCGTCTTCGGCGTCATGAACTGCGCCATCGCGGCGCGCGCTTCCGGTTTCATGGGGCCCTGCGCCGCCAGCATGTGCTCGCGGAACCAGGCGAAATCGAGCGACGAGACGTACCAGCAGCTCACGGCCAGCGTCAGCAGGATCAGGACGAGCAGGGGGATGAAGGGGCGAGGCTTGTCCTTCAGCCGTGCGAAGGTGGGCGAAGGCGCGAGGATGACGTTTCCGATGTCGAAGAGCGGCTGCGTGGCCATGTGTTGACTCCCTGATTATTGTGATCGGGTAGCACCTGCTACCCGGTGCCAAGCAGTCTAGGGTGTTTACGCCGCGAAAAACTCACCAATTGTCATGACACCGGGGGCACGCCCGAATTTATACGCGGCGTTTACATCGCTTCCAGCAGCGCCAGCGCCTGCGTCCTTGCCGCCGCCCGTAGCGAGCGGCGCAGCGCCGCATCGTCCGTGGTCCGCGCCAGCACCATCCCGCCCACGCACAGCGCGACGATGGCCTGCGCGCGCTGCTCGCCGTCGGTTTCGTGCTTGAGCGCGCCCGCGTACACGTGCACGAGATTGCGGATCAGCTGCGTGTACGCCTTCTGCGGCGACAGCCCCGCGCGCGCCACGTCGCCCGGCAATGCGTACAACGGACAATGCGCCTCGATGTTGTCGAACACCTCGTCGCTCAGGTAGATGTCGACCAGCATGCGCGCCAGCTCGCGCGGCGCGGGCGGCGGCGAGTCCTTGAAATCGGGCTTGAACGGATTGCACGTGCTAAAGCTGGCGACGGCCGCCGCGTACAGATCGTCCTTGCTGTCGAAGTGGTGATAAAAGCCGCCGCGCGTGAGGCCGGCCTCGGACATCACGCGGTCGATCGACACCTGTTCGAAGCCATGGCGGTTGAACAGCCGGCGCGCCGCATGCACGATGCGTTCGCGGGTCTGGGCCTTGTGTTCGCTACTGTAGGGCATTCGCGTCTCCTTTCGAGAACGGCATTATGCGCGTATTCACATTATGTTCTTGAACATATTATGTGGCCGCGTATTCTGGTTTCCATTCACCACAAGGAGACGACACATGTACACGCTGACCACCTTCCGTTCGGTTCCCTCGTTTGCCGTGGGCCACGTGCGCGACCTGCGCGTGCGCTGGGCCCTCGAGGAAGCGGGCCAGTCCTACGACCTGCGCCTGATCGGCTTCGAGGAGAAGGAAGCGCCCGCCTACCGCCGCGAGCAGCCGTTCGCCCAGGTGCCCGTGCTGCACGACGGCGACCTGGCGCTGTTCGAAACCGGCGCGATCCTGCTGCACCTGGGCGAGCGCCATCCCGTCCTGCTGCCGCGCGATCCGGCCGCGCGTGCGCAGGCGACGATGTGGATGTTCGCCGCGCTGAATTCGGTCGAGCCCTACGTGGGCAACCTCGCCAACCTCGTCGCGTTTTCCATGGATCAGCCGTGGGCCGAGGCGCAGCGTCCCGCGCTCGAGGAGATCGCGCTGAAGCGCCTGGGCCAGGTGGACGACTGGCTGGAAGGCCGTGATTTCCTCGCCGGCGAGTTCGGCGCGGCCGACATCCTCATGACGACCGTCGTGCGCCTGCTCGACGGCATGGGCTACGTCGAACGCTTCGCCCGCCTCGCGGCCTGGCGCGACCGCTGCACGGCGCGCCCCGCCTACCGCAAGGCGCTGGCCGCGCAGGTGGCGCAGTACGTGGTCGCGCCCGCGGTCGCCTGATTCAGTCGGTCGCGGGTACCAGCGGTATCGTGGCCGGCCCGCGCCGGCGCGCGAAGTCCGACGCGATGCCGGCGCGGATCGCTTCGAGCCGGCGGCCGTCGCGGTACAGCAGGTTGTAGCTTTCGAACGGAACGAGGCGGCCGTCCGGCAGCGCGAAGTGGATGCACGATTTCTTCAGCGCGCGCACGTCCAGCGAATACGCATCCATGAACTGCACGATCAATACGCGGAACACGTTGTCGTAGCGAAGCGCGGACGGCGCGCTGACGAGCGGCAGGCAGCACATCAGCTCCGACAGGCAATTGGCCTGCGATTCCGGCGAGTGGTTCGTCGAGAACAGTTCAAAGATGCGGTTCTTCACGGCGCCGTGCAGCGCGGGGTCGCGTTCGAACACGATCGTGTTGCCGCTGCCTTCGACGAGCGTCTGCGGATCCAGCCAGCGCGTCAGCGGCACGGTGCCCTCTTCCGTCTTGATCGCGTACGCCATCGCCAGCGTGTCCGGATTGCACGGCACGGGCACCACGTCCTCCAGCGTGAACAAGCCGCTTTGCTCGGCGATGCGGCGCCGGATCTCCGACACCGTCAGACGGTGCAGGCGCGGATCGTAGTCTTCGACGCGGCCGGCATCCTGGATCGGCTGCAAGGTCACGCCGCGCACGCAGGGCTGCTGCAGCGCGAAGTCGATGATCGCGCCGATCTCGCCGTCGTTCAGGCCTTTCTTGAGCGTGACGACGAGCGTCGTCGACAGGCCGGCTTCATTGAGGTTGTCGAGCGCTTGGCGGCGGATGCGCGTGAGGTCGGCGCCGCGCAATTCGCGATGCACCTCCGCGCGCAGCGAATCGAACTGCAGGTAGACCTCGACGCCGGGCGCGTAGCCGGCGAGGCGCTGCACGAAGCCCTTGTCCCGCGCGAGCACGATGCCGTTCGTGTTGATCATCACGTGCTTGATGGGGCGCGCTTTCGCGGCGTCGAGGATGTCCCAGAACTCCGGATGCAGGGTGGGCTCGCCGCCGGACAGCTGCATCACGTCCGCCTCGCCTTCGTTGGCGACGACGGCGTCGAGCATGCGGATCACTTCCACCAACGGACGATGCCGCTCGCGGTGCGTGCCGCTCTCCGCATAGCACACGGGGCAGTTCAGGTTGCAGTTGTCCGTGATCTCGACGACGGACAGGCACGAGTGCTGCATGTGGTCCGGGCACAGGCCGCAGTCGTACGGGCAGCCGTACTCCATCTTCGTGTTGAACCGCTGCGGCATCTCCGGGTGCTTGACGAAGACTTCGCGGCACAGGCGGTAGTACGCGACGTCGTCGCTGACGAGCACGCGCTCGGTGCCGTGCGCGCCGCACCATTTGTCCATGTAGACCTTGTCGTCCTTGAACACGATCTTCGCTTCGACCGGGTGCAGGCAGGTCGAGCAGACGGAGGTCGTCGTGTCGTAGAACAGGTAGGGGCGGATTTTGCGGGTCATGCGACCTCCCTGCGTAATTGTGCGAAGACGAGCGGCAGGTAGCACGCCAGCGCCACGATGCACACCCACTGGATGCCCGACAGCCCGAACGCATACGCATACGGCACCGGCTTGATGCCATCGACGACGAGCCGCCAGGCCAGGTAGGACGCGAGATACAGCTTGAACGCGAGCCCCGGACTGCGCGCGAGCGGCGCGCGCCAGCGCCACAGCAAGCTGCCCACACCCAGCACGAACAGCATGTCGTAGACCTGCGTGGGATGGCGCGCGATGCCGTCGCCGAAATCGACGCCCCACGGCAGCGCGGTCGGTACGCCGTACGTCCCGTCATGCAGGCCCGCGAGGAAGCAGCCGATGCGGCCGACGACCGTGCCGGCGACGAGGGGCAGGATGAACTGGTCGCCCGTCGAGCGGCGGATACCCGTGAGCTTCTTGGCGATCTCCACGCCGATGAGGCCGCCCAGCAGTCCGCCGACGATCGACTGGCCCGACGCGATCAGGCGCCAGTCCGGCACCATGCCCTGCCACAGGTGCGGCATCTCGATCCAGAACACGAGCTTGTTGCCGATGGCGGCACCGAGGATGCAGCCGACGACGACGGCGAAGGAGCCCGGCTGCAGCAGCGCGGGTTGACGGGCGCGCCGGCGCTGCCAGCGGTACAGTTGCACGCCGCCGGCGAGGGCCAGCCATTCGAATACGAGGTGAACCCACTGCGCGGTCGCAGCGGGCAGGACGGGACCCTTCATGCGCCGCCGGGCGGACGCTTGCGCCACAACCTGATGACAATCCAGCCGCACACGAAGGCGATGCCGAGCCCGATCAGGCCGAAAACGAGCGCGACCGACGAGAAGTTCTCGGGCCCGGGCGAGGACAGGCCGGCCAGCCCGCTGAAAGTGCCAGCGGCGCCGCACAGGCCGAAGCCCGCGAGCGCCAACGAGAGAATGGCAGTCAGAAAACCGCGCGCGACGTTGTTCATGGCAGCTCCCAAATAGTTGCCGCCATTACATCACATTCCGCCGGCTCAGGCCACGCCGTATTGCTCGCGGTACGCCGCGACGGCATCCTTGTGCTGGGCCAGCGACGGATCGGCCTCGAGGTAGCCGAACAGGTCGGCCAGGCTGGCGATCGAGATCACGGGGATGCCGTAGGTCTGGCTGACTTCCTGCACGGCCGACAGCGGCGACAGCACGCCGTCCTTGCCGCCCCGTTCCATGCGGTCGAGCGCGATCAGCACGGCGGCCGGTTCGGCGCCGGCGGCGCGGATCATCGCCACCGATTCGCGCACCGAGGTGCCGGCCGAGATCACGTCGTCGATGATGACGACCTTGCCCGCCAGTTTGGCGCCGACGATGGTGCCGCCTTCGCCGTGGTCCTTGGCTTCCTTGCGGTTGTAGGCGAACGACGTGTTGCGGCCTTTCGCGGCCAGCGCCACGGCGGTCGCGGAGGCGAGCGTGATGCCTTTGTAGGCCGGGCCGAACAGCATGTCGAATTCGAGGCCGGAATCGAGCAGGGTCTGGGCGTAGAAATCGGCCAGCTTGCCGAGCGTGGCGCCGTCGTGGAACAGGCCCGCGTTGAAGAAGTACGGCGACTGGCGGCCCGCCTTGGTGATGAACTGGCCGAACTTCAAGACTTCGGCTTCGACTGAAAACGCAATGAACTGTTGGCGCAGATTGTCCACGACACGACCCTCGAACTGTGAAAACCGGTATTGTAATCCGCCCTGCCCCCGCCCGCGAAGCCGGTGTTCCACCACCCGCGTGAGACGGTGCAGGCGCCGTTCCGTGCGCGGCGCCCGCAGCGTCCGGCCGACCATGGCGAGGAATGCGTCCTCGGCGCGGCGGACGCCCTCCAGTTCGGCCTGCATGCGCACGTGTTCGGTCGTGTCGCGCACGAAGCAGCGGGTGTAGCGCAGGCGGCCGTCCTCGAAACAGGCGTTCGCGCGGATGACCACGTGCCGGATCGAACCGTCCTTGCAGCGCAGGCGCGCCGGCTGGTCCACCACCGTTTCGCCGGCCGCCAGCCGCGCCAGCATGTCGGCGGCGACGGCCGGATCGGCGTGGAACCGGGCGACATGGTGCCCGACGTATTCTTCCCAGCGGTAGCCGAGCATCTGCAGCTCGGCCTTGTTGGCCCACAGGATCGTGCCGTCGGCGCCGACCTGGTGCAGTCCTTCGGCCGCGTTCTCGACCATGTCGGCGAACTCGCGTTCGCGCCGCAGCAGGTCGCGCTCCGCCCGGCGCCGCCGCGCCGCCTCCGCGTGCAGCGCATGCACTTTCTGCTCGAGCCGGACCAGGTTGATGTCGACGGGTTGCCCGGACGGCAGCGGCGCCGCCACGTCGGCGCAGGCGTGGTCGTGCCCCGCGCAGACCTGGCGGAACACGTGCGCCGCGTCGGACGCGGGAAACAGGGTCCAGGGATAAGCGCAGAACAGCGAGAAGTCGAGCTTGCGCGCCAGCTCGTTCCACAGCCGCTCCAGGTGCAGGGCCGCGTCGTAGCGGCCGCGCGCGCACAGCAGCGCCACCATCTCGCCGAACGCGTGGACGGGCGCGCCGCCGGCGCAGGCTTCGGCCACCACGCGACCCACCTCGTACTCGAAACGGGCGCGGTCGGGCCAGCCGTCGACCATCAGGCGCGCCAGCGTCGTCTCGGCGTCGAACCACGCGACGTCGCGCGACGGCGGGGCGGAACGCCCTTCCGCGCGCGCCAGCTCGTCCAGGCGCCGGCGCAGCGCATCGGTGTGCGCGCCGGTGGCGATGACGATGGCCCGTCCCCGCGTCCGCAATGCCCGCTCGATGAAGAACGCAACCTCGTCGAGCAGCGTGTCGCTGTCGTCGTAAAAGCGCACGAAATGCCCCGTCTTGCCGTGTTTGCCGGACAACAGGTCGTCGGTCTTGATCAGCATGGGGGTTTCTAATGGATGAAAGATGTAATTCTATCCACATCAAGCGCGATCAAGACGGCGGCGGCTGTTCATGTCACAGTTGTATTGACATAAATCAAAACGTCAGACGTTTAGTCGGTGCCCGCAGCCAACCGCACGACGAGATCGGGATTGACCGGTTTGACGAGATGCGTATCGAAACCGGCCCGGGCGCTGTGCTCGCGGTCGGCGGGCAGGCCGTAGCCGGTCAGGGCGACGAGCCGGCACGGGTGGCCGTCCAGCAGCGCGCGCAGGCGGCGCGCCACCTCGTAGCCGTCGAGCACCGGCAGCCCGATGTCCAGCACGGCCAGGTCGGGCAGGAAGTCCGGCGCGGCGGCCAGGGCGGCCACCGGTTCGTGGAAGACCCGCACGTCATGGCCGTGCGCGGCCAGCAGGCGCGCGAGCGTGTCGGCGCCGTCGACGTTGTCGTCCACGACCATGATCCGCCGCCGGACGGCCGCCGGCGCGTTCGCAGGCGGCGCCACGTCCGGCATGGCGCAGGCGGCCGGGGTACGCCGGGGGAGCAGCACGACGAATTCGCTCCCCATGCCCGGCCCGGCGCTGTGCGCTTCCACGTGGCCGCCATGCTGGCCGACGATGTTCCTGACGAGCGCGAGTCCAATGCCCAGGCCGCCCTCGGCGCGGTCGATGGCGCGCTTTCCCTGGAAGAACAGGTCGAATACCTGGGCGCGCAGTTCCGGACTCATGCCGATGCCGGTGTCGCTGACCGCGAGGCGCACCCGTTCGCCGTCCACGCCATGCGCGCGCAGCACGACGCGGCCGCCGGGCGGCGTGTAGCGCGCCGCGTTCGTCAGCAGGTTCGACACCACCTGGGCCAGGCGCATCGGATCGCCCTCCCAGGCCAGGTCGGGTTCGATGTCGACGTCGAGCCGGTGGCGGCGCTGTTCCAGCAGCGGCCGGGCCATCTCGATGGCCTTGCCCAGGGGCTGCGCGAGGTCGACCCGTTCGCACTGCAGCTCCACCTTGCCGCGGGTGACGCGCGAGATGTCCAGCAGGTCGTCCACCAGCCGCACCAGGTGCTGCACCTGGCGTTCGATGATCTCGCGTTCGCGCGCGAAGCCGGTCTCGCCGCGCATGCGGATCAGTTTCAGCGCGCTGACGATCGGCGACAGCGGATTGCGCAGTTCGTGGCCGAGCATGGCGAGGAATTCGTCCTTGGTCCGGCTGGCGGCCGTCAGTTCGGCCAGCAGTTCGGCGCGCTCGGCGTGGGCGTGCTCGATCTCCTGGCGGGTGCGCACGTGCTCGGTGACGTCGACGGCCACCACGATCATGCCGCGTTCCTCGCCCTCTTCGACCGCCAGCGGTTCGACGCTGAACTTCAGATAGCGTCCATGCACGTGCAACTCTTCCACGCGGGCCGCGCGGCCGGTGGCGTGGACGTGTTCGAGCAGATGGTGGATCTCGCCGCCGCGCAGTTCGGGAAAGGCACGCAGCAGCGGCTGCCCTTCGATGCCGTCGCGGCCCACCAGTTCGCGGTAGCAGCGGTTGGCCAGGCGGAACACGAAGTCCGGCCCCATCAACAGGGCCGCCGCCACCGGGGCGTCGAGCAGCATGCGGTCGCGCTGCTTGAGCGCGATGTCGCGCTCGCGCCTCTCGGTCGCGTCGCGCGTGAAGCAGCGCGTGTAGCGCAACTGGCCGTCTTCGAAGCTGCCGTTCGAGTGGATCAGCACATGCCGGATCGAGCCGTCCTTGCAGCGCAGCCGGGCCGGATAGTCGTACAGCGTGTCGCCGCACGCGAGGCGGGTGACGATGTCGTCGATGACCGGGCGGTCGACGTGGAACTCGGCGATGTTGTGGCCGACGTATTCCTCCCAGCCGTAGCCGAGCATCTGCAGCTCCGCGCGGTTGGCCCACAGGATGGTGCCGTCGGCGCCGACGCGGTGCAGGCCTTCGACCGCGTTCTCGACGAAGTCCGCGAGTTCGCGCTCGCTGCGGCGCAGCACCTGTTCATTGTCCTTGTACCTGCGCACCTCCGCGCGCAGCGCCCGGACCTCCTGCTCGAGCCGGATGCGGCCGATGTCGGCGTCGCCCTCGGCCGGCAGGGCCAGCGCCGTGTCGGCGCAGGCATGATCGTGTTCGGCGCACACGCGGCGGAACGCCTGCGCCAGCTCGGGCGTGGGGAACGCATCCCAGGGATAGGCGCAGAACAGCGAAAACACCTGGCGCCGCGCCAGGTCGTTCCAGAGTTCCTCGAGCCGCAGCGCCGCATCGTGGCAGCCGCGCGCGCACAGGAGCGCCACCATTTCGCCGAACGCATGGACGGCGGTGCCGCCGGCGCAGGCCGCGGCCACCGCGCTGCCCACCACGGTCTCGAAACGCGCCGGCTCGGGCCAGCCGTCGACCATGAACTGCGCGAGCACGGCGTCGGCGTCCATCCACGCGACCCGCACGGCCGCCGCCGGACCGAGGCGCCGGCGCAGCACGTCGATGTGGTCCGGCGTGGCGATGACGATGCCCTTGCCGCCCATATGCACGGCCTGCGCGAGGAACGTCGCGACTTCGTCCAGCATGACGTCGCCCTCGTCGTAGAACCGTACGAAATGTCCACTCCTGCCGTATTTCCCCGACAGCAGATCATCGGATCTGATCAGCACGTCAACTCCTTGTGCGGGGTAAAAGCGCCCGGCCCCCGGGCACAATGGACCAGTTTAACATACCGGACCGAGCGTTTAACGTTTGTTTAACCGCCATGGATGTGTTGATGGAAGTCAAAACGAGCTACACTATCGCCCTTGGCCCACCGCACTTTTGTCCAGATCCATGCCACGAATTATCTCCGCCAACCTGAACGGCATCCGTTCCGCCCACAAGAAGGGTTTCTTCAACTGGATGGCCAGCCAGGACGCCGATTTCATCTGCGTCCAGGAGCTGAAAGCCCAGCAGGCCGACATGACCGAGGAATTCCTCGCGCCGCACGGCTACCACGGCCATTTCCATTATGCCGAGAAAAAGGGTTACTCGGGCACGGGCGTCTACAGCCGCACGAAGCCGGATGCCGTCAGGACGGGCTTCGGCTGCCTCGAATTCGACAACGAAGGCCGGTACACCCGCGCCGACGTGGGCAACCTGACCGTCATTTCCGTCTACTGCCCGTCCGGATCCTCGTCGCCGGAACGCCAGGAAGCCAAGTTCCGCTTCATGGAAGTGTTCCTGCCGCACCTGCAGGAGCTCAAGGCCGAGGGCCGCGAGATCGTGATCTGCGGCGACTGGAACATCGCGCACAAGGAAATCGACCTCAAGAACTGGAAGGGCAACCAGAAGAATTCCGGCTTCCTGCCGGAAGAACGCGCCTGGATGACCCGGATCTTCGACGAACTGGGCCTCGTGGACGTGCACCGCGGCATCGACCAGCGCCCCGAGCAATATACGTGGTGGAGCAACCGCGGCCAGGCGTGGGCGAAGAACGTCGGGTGGCGCATCGATTACCACGTCGCCACCCCGGGCATCGCCGCCAAGGCGCACGCCGTCTCCATCTACAAGGACGAACGGTTTTCGGACCATGCGCCGCTGATCATCGATTACCACCTCTGATAATTCCCCCCGGCAAGGGGGAATCCAGCCAGATATGTCGTAAAAACATCAACTTACCCACTTCCAAGGTGGGTTTGTTGATATGATCGTTTACTAAGTTTTCCTTGTGGAATCTTTTTCCACGACGTCAAACACTGTCCGCGAACGATCATGCCCACCCAGACCCCTCTTTCCTTCGTGCCGAAGTTACTGGCGCCCCCTACGCCGATCTTCACGCCGGGCCACATGAGTATTACCCTGGATTTCAGCACCGACATGGCGGCTGGGAGCGGGTCGGTCATCATCACGGACGGTGCCATACAGACCGTGATCGACCGCGTCACGGGCGAGCCCACGCTGCGGGTGGTCGGCGCGACCGACACGCACACGATATCGGCATCCAGCCTGGACATCACGGGCACCCAGGTCAAGCTCGACGTGGCCGGCCTGCTGCCCGATCACACCTACAGCCTGGTCATGGGCGCGGATGCGCTGCAGTCGATAGCCCATGTGGCATTCGGCGGCGTACGCTCGACTTCGCAAGTGCCGATCATCACGCCGGACGCGCCGGACACGCTCGGCCCGCAGTTACTCAAGATCGGCACCGACGGCAGCGTCCTGAAAGCGGGGGGCAGCATCGTCGTCACGTTGACGTTCTCCGAAGCCGTCGACGACCTGCCGGCGGATGCGTTGAGCGCGCAGCACGCGGAGATCACCAGCCTGGCCAGGAGCGACGGCGGTCTCACGTGGACAGTGCTTCTGACCGCGCCGAAAGACGCCACCACGGCGCCCGGAAACGTCCTGAGCCTGGACATGACCAAGGTGCTCGACGCGGCCGGCAACCACGGCAGCGGCACGAGCAACCTCGCCAGCTACACGGTCGACACGCAGGCCCCCACGGCCACCGTCACGCTGGACAACGCCCTGCTCGGCGGCGGCCACGATGCCGTCGCGACCATCAAGTTTTCCGAAGCCGTCACGGGCCTCACGCCCGCCGCGCTGAACGCCGGCCACGCGACCGTCTCGAACCTGCACACGACGGACGGCGGCACGACCTGGACCGCCACGCTGAGCGGCACCGCGGCCACCAGCGCGGGCGGCAACGTCCTCGCCGTCGACCTGGGCCAGGTGAAGGACCTGGCCGGCAACGCGGGCAGCGGCAGCGCGGTGTCGGCGGCCTACACGGTCGATACGCAGGGACCGAACGCCGTCGCCATCGCCCTCGACGGCGCCACGCTCGCTGCCGGCAAGCCCGTCCATGCCACGTTCACGTTCGCGGAACGCGTGCAGAACCTGGCGCCGGAGGCGATCACGGCACCGCATGCGACGGTGTCCGATCTCGCCAGCAGCGATGGCGGCAAGACCTGGACCGCGACGCTTACCGCAGACGGCACCGGCACCTGGACCGGCAACGCCGTCAGCGTCGACCTGGCCAAGGTGGCCGACCTGGCCGGCAACGCGGGCAGCGGCACGATCGCAAGCAGCGCCTACGCCGTCGACACGCAGGGGCCGACCGCCACCTTGGCACTGGACGGAACGGCCGTGCACACGGGCGGCACCCTGGGCCTGACGCTGCATTTCAGCGAGGCCGTGAAAGACCTGACGGCGGCCGCGCTGCAGGCGCCCAATGCGGCGCTCGCCAACCTGCAGCACTCCGGCGACTACCTGACGTGGACGGCCACGCTCACCCCGCAGGGCGGCGTCACCGACGCGACCAACGCCGTCATCCTCGATCTCGCGAAGGTGCACGACGCCGCGGGCAATGCCGGCAGCGGCGGCACGGCCTCCGGCAACTACGCCATCGACACGCACGGCCCCGGCGCCGTCGCCATCGCGCTGGACGGCGCCACACTTGCCGGCGGCAAGAGCATCCACGCCACGTTCACGTTCGACGAAGCCGTGCAGGACCTGCCGCTCGCCGCGATCGGCGCGCCGCACGCGCACGTGGCCGGCCTCGCGAAGGCCGACGGCGGCAAGACCTGGACCGCGACCCTGACCGCGGACGGCAGCGGCACCTGGGCCGGCAATGCCGTCTCCGTCGACCTGACGCAGGTGAAGGACCTGGCCGGCAACGCGGGCAGCGGCACCTTCACCGGCGCGGCCTACGCCGTCGACACGGAAGGCCCGACCGCCACACTGGCGCTGGACAGCACGACCCTGCACGGCGGGAGCAGCGCCACGCTGACGATCCGGTTCAGCGAAGCGGTGACGGACCTGACCGCGGCCGCGCTGCAGGCCCCGAACGCGACGCTCACGAACCTGCAGCATTCGGGCGACGGGCTGACGTGGACGGCCACGCTGACGCCGGCGAGCGGCATCGAGAATGCGGTGAATACCGTGACCCTCGACCTCGCGAAGGTGCACGACGCGCTCGGCAACGCGGGCAGCGCCAAGGCGACCTCCGACAACTACGCCGTCGACACGCAGGGCCCGACCGCTACGCTGGCGCTGGACAGCACCGTGCTGCACAGCGGCGGCGGCGCCACCCTGACGATCCGGTTCAGCGAAGCCGTGACGGACCTGACGGCGGGCGCGCTGCAAACACCCAACGCAACGCTCACGAACCTGAAGCATTCGAGCGACGGATTGACGTGGACGGCCACGCTCACCCCGCAGGGCGGCGTGACCGAGGCGGACAATGCGGTCAAGCTCGACCTCACGAAGGTGCACGATGCGCTCGGCAACGCCGGCCGCGACAGCGCCATCTCGACCGCCTACAAGGTCGACACCGTGGCGCCGACCGTGACCCGCATCGATCTCGACAACACGAACCTGGACGCCACCCACGGCGCCACGCTGACCATCCGCTTCAGCGAAGCCGTGGCCGGCCTGGACACGGACGCCATCAGCGCGCCGCACGCGGCCGTCAGCGGCCTGCACATGGCGGACGGCGGCCTGACGTGGACCGGCACGCTGGCCAGCAACGACCTGGCGCCCAGCAGCGGCAACGTGCTGTCCGTCGACCTGACCAGGGTGCACGACCTGGCCGGCAACGCGGGCAGCGGCAGCGCCCAGTCGGAGGGCTATGCGGTCGCGGGCATCGCCAACACGCTCGCCATCGCCCTCGACGGGACGAGCCTCGACGCGGCCCACACGATCCAGGCCACGTTCACGTTTACGCAGGCCGTGCCGAACCTGCCCCTGGCCGCGATCTCGGCGCCGCATGCGAGCGTCTCGAACCTGGTGGGCAGCGCAGACGGCAAGACCTGGACCGCGACGCTGTCGGCCAACGGCAGCGGCGACTGGACCGGCAACGTCGTCGGCGTGGACATGAGCAAGGTGCTGGACGCGAACGGCCATGCCGGCACCGGCAGCGCGTGGAGCGCCCCATACGCGGTCGACACGATCGGCCCCGCCGGCGCGACGATCCTGCTTGCCGCCGGCATGCTGAACGCGGGCGGCACGATGGACGTGACCTTCGCGTTCGCCGAGAGCGTGGGCACGCTGCCGGCAACCGCGATCAGCGCGCCCGGTGCCACCGTGAGCAACGTGCACGCGGCCGACGACGGCAAGACGTGGATGGCGACGTTGACGGCCCAACCCGGCGTGGAGACGGGCGGCCTGCACGTCGTGCTCGACCTGGCCCAGGTCGTCGACGCCCACGGCAACCGGGGCGGCGGCTCCGTGGCCAGCACGGCCGCGTACGCGATCGACAGCAAGGCGCCCGTGGTGGCGGACATCCTGTTCGACGACACGACGATCGGCCCGTCGCACGGCATCGGCTTTTCGATCTCGTTCTCGGAAAGCGTGAGCGGCCTCACGGCCGCCGCGCTGCAGGCCCCGCACGCGACCGTGAGCGGCCTGGCGATGGCGGACGACGGCAGGACGTGGACCGGCACCCTGAACGCCGAGGCCGGCGCCGAGAGCAGCACGGGCAACCAGCTGCGCGTGGACCTGACCCAGGTGCATGACGCGGCCGGCAACGCGGGCAGCGGCAGCGCGGCGTCGCTGTCGCACTACAGCGTGAACACGGATGCGCTCACCGCCACCGTCGCGCTGGACGGCGGCGCGCTGGTCAGCGGCGGCAGCGTCGGTCTCACGGTGCGCTTCTCGGCGGCGGTGACGGCGCTCGACGCCGCGGCCCTCGACACGCCGCACGCCGCGCTCACGAACCTGCACCACTCGGACGACTACCGGACGTGGTATGCGACCCTGTCCGCGGCCGACGCGGGCATCGTCGACAACACCAATACCGTCGGCGTCGATCTGACGAAAGTGCACGACACGCTCGGCAACGCGGGCAGCGGCACGGCCAGCTCCGGCAACTACACGTACGACACGACGGTGGCGGCCTATATCTCCGGGATCTACATCAGCGACCAGGGACCGTACGAGGACGACGGCATCACGAACAGCGACGGCGATTCCGTTGCTGGCTATTTCATCGGCTCGCTGACCGGCACCCAGCACGTGAAGGTCACGCTCGACGGACAGGACGTCGAGGTGGTTGTGAACTCACCGGAGGGCAGTCTGACGTACTGGTATAACCAGACCGATGCCCGCCTGTCCCCGGGCGTGCACACGTACACCGCGAGCATCGTCGACGCCGCCGGCCATGCCAGCGCCACGGTGTCGAAGCAGTTCACGATCGACCTGACGGCGCCGAACGTGACCAGTTCGCCCGACGGCAGCACGGCGTTCGACATCGCGGGCGACCTCGTCCTCACGTTCGACAAGCCCGTGTACTGGACGAACGGAGAGAGCAGCTCCGACGGCGTGCAACTGTACGACCACGACGGCGCCAGCATCTACATCGGCCTGACGGAAGCGAACTTCTCGAGCGACCACAAGACCCTCACGCTCGCTGCGGACGAGCTGCACCTCGGCTCGGGCAACGACTATTCCCTCTACCTGCCCTACGCGCTGACCGACCTGGCCGGCAACCAGGTGGCGGAGCACAGTATCGTCTTCCACACGGCCGGCACCTACGTCGACGTGACGGCGCCGCGGGCGATGAACCTCCGGGCCGACGTGAGCGGAGGCGACTACGGCGTCGGCGCAACCATCGGGATCCGCGTGACGTTCAGCGAACCGGTCGACGTGCGCGGCGACCCCGGCCTCGAACTCAACAACGGCGCCGTGGCCCGGTTCCGCGGCATGAGCGACGACCACCGCAGCGCGCTGTTCGAGTACACGGTGGCGGCCGGCGACAACGACGTGGGCGGTCTGAACTTCGTCACGAAGGACAACCTGGCGGACCATTTCGCGGACGGCGCCGGCAACGTGCTCGACCTCGCGCACATCACGTACGGCTCCCTCGGCGACTCCGACGGCTACGGCGGCACGATCCGGATCGACACGCACGCCCCGGACGCCCTGCCCGCGCCGACGCTCGCCGCCGCATCCGATACCGGCACCGCCGGCGACAACGTCACGAGCGTCGTGGCGCCCACCTTCACGGGCAGCGGCGCCGATGGCTGGGCCCAGATCGAACTGTACGTGGGCGACCGCCTGGTCGGCAGCGGCTGGGCCGACGGCAACGGCCACTGGAGCATCGACGACGTCCTGCTGGGCACCAACGGCACCTACACGGTCAAGGCCGTCCAGTACGACGCCGCGCACAATGCGAGCGCGCCGTCGCAGCCGCTGACGATCACCGTCGCCGGCTCGACCGCCGCGGGTGCGACGTTCGCGCCGGGCTCCGACAACGGCCTGTCCTCCAGCGACACCATCACGAGCTTCGCCGCGCCGGGACTGACGGGCACCGTGGCCGCCGGCACCGAGGTGACAGTGTGGGACGGCGACAAGATCCTGGGTTCCACCACCGCCGGCGACAACGGCGTATGGCAGTTCTCGCCCCTGTGGGACCTCGCGAACGGCCAGCACACGATCACGCTGGAACTGCAGGATACCGGGGGCAACGTGACGCCGCGCGACCTGTCGGTCCCGTTCACGTTCACGGTCGACGCCATCGAACCGGACGCCCCGGGCCAGCCGGTACTGGCGGCGGCGAGCGACACGGGCGTCTCGTCCTCCGACGGCATCACGAACGACACGATGCCCACGCTGACCGGCCTTGCTGCCGAAAGCGGCGGCCGGATCCTGGTCTACGACGGCGCGTCCCTCGTGGGCGGGGCCGACGTCGGCAATAACCGGAGCTGGACGGTCACGCTCGGCGGCGGCGGGCCGCTCACGGACGGCGTGCACACGTTCACCGTGGTCCAGGAAGATGCGGCCGGCAACCAGGGCGCCGCATCCGCGCCGTTGTCGGTCACGATCGACACGACGGCACCGACGGTGGCATTGACCCAGTCGACCAGCAAGGCGGGGGCGAACTGGCACAGCCTGACGTTCAGCGAAAAGATCGTGTTCGCGCAGAACGGCACGGTCGACGTGCTCGACAGCGGCAATCACGGGCGCTCGCACCACGCGTGGGACGTGTTGACCAACTGGGACATCGCGCACGGGAACACGCTGGAACTCAACCTGGGCACGCTGCACGGCGTCTACCACCTCACGGTGAACGGCAGCGCGATCGAGGACGTGGCGGGGAACGTCGCCATCATCGGCAACTCCACCTTCGACGTCGGACTGACGGCCTGACGTCTCGACCCTACGCCGTTCCCGCGAAGGCGGGATGCCGCTCTGCGTCATCCCCCCAAGTCTTGCTTGCGTCGCCGCAGCTTGACGAACGTGGGCCCCGGCCTTCGCCGGGGCGACGGTTTCAAGCCGGCCACTCCAGCGCGCGGCCGCTTGCGAAGCTGCGTGCTGCTCCCGTGAGAGGATCGTCGAACGCGATGGACCGCGCCAGCAGTTGCAGCGGCGCGGAGAAATCGTCGCCCTTGCACGGCAGCGCGACGGGATAGAAGGCGTCGTTCAGGATCGGCACGCCCAGCGACGCCATGTGCAGGCGCAGCTGGTGCTTGCGGCCCGTGTGCGGATGCAGGCGGTAGCGCGCGACGTCGCCGCGCGTTTCCAGCAGCTCGACGAACGTCTCGGAATTCGGCTCGCCCTCTTCTTCCCGCATCACGAAGAACTTGTCGCCGTCGACCATGCGGCTCCGGTAGGTGAACGGGAAGTCGCGCCCGTGCAGCACCGGTGCCAGCGCCTCGTACACCTTGCGGATGCTGCGCTTCTGGAACATCGACTGGTACGTGCCGCGCGTGGCCAGGTTGTGCGAGAAGATGACGACGCCGGCCGTCTCGCGGTCGAGGCGGTGGATCGGCGTCAGGTGCGGCAGGTCGAACTTATGTTTCAGGCGTACGAGCAGGGTCTCGCGCAGGAAGCGCCCCGTCGGGATCATCGGCAGGAAGTGCGGCTTGTCGACGACGAGCAGGTGCTCGTCCTGGAAGATCACGCTTTCCTCGAATGGAATCGGCGTCTCGTGTTCCAGCTCGCGGTAATACCAGATGCGCATGCCCTGGCGTACGTGGCTTTCCGCCTGCAGCGGCGTGCCCTGAGCGTCGACGACGTCGCCGCGGACGAGGCGCTCGGCCCAGGACGGGCCGGCGATGGCGGGAAAACGCGCCTCGAGGAAGGCCAGCATGCCGCCGGTCCGGGTTTCCGTGATCCACAGATAGCTGGGCGCCACGCCGTCCCGCACTGGCAGCGGCACGACGGCGTTGGCCGCGGCCTGGTGGCCCTTCCTGACGAATCGTGCCATCCCGCCTCTTAACGCTGCGCGACGTTGCTGCGGTAAGGCGGCAACCGGTTGACCGACACGCCCTTGCTGCGCGCATACAGCGGCAGCAGCACGTTCATGTGGCTGTCGATCTGCTCGATGCGCTCGCTGCCGCCCGGGTGCGTGGACAGCAGCTCGATCGGCGCGCCGCTCTGGTTCAGCGCCGCCATCTTGTTCCACAGCGCGATGCCGGCGCGCGGGTCGTAGCCGGAGCGCGCGGCGATGTCGAGGCCCACGAGGTCGGCCTCGCGTTCCTCGTCGCGCGAGAATTTCAGCACGAGGAGCTGGCCGGCCGCGTTGGTCGCGCCGCGCACGTCCACGCCGAGCCAGGCCGACAGCGCGGCGCCGCCCAGCTGGCTCGCGAGGCCCGTCGCCGCCGCCTTGCTCTGGCGGTCGCGCCCGTGCTCGCGCAGCGCGTGCGCGATCTCGTGGCCCATCACGGCCGCGATCTCGTCGTCCGTGAGGCGCAGCTTGTCGATGATGCCCGTGTAGAACGCGATGCGCCCGCCCGGCATGCAGAACGCGTTCACCTCGCCGGACTGCAGCAGGTTGACCTGCCACTTCCACTGCTGCGCATCCGGGTTCCAGCGCGCCGTGTTCGGGATGATGCGTTTCGCGATGGCGCGCAGGCGCTGCACGCGCGGGTCGGATTCCGGCACGAGCGCGCCTTCCTGCTTCGCCTTGCTCATCAGCGCCAGGTATTGCTGGGCCGACTGCTGGTTGATGGCTTCCTCGGGCGCCGCGATGTCGCGCCAGACGCCGCCGATCGAATTGCGTTTCAGTGGCTTGACGGCGATGCCATCCTGCACGACCTGGTCCTGGTTCGGGCGGTCGTCCTGGGCAGCCGTGGCGACCGCGCCGTGCGTGGCGGCGGAGAGGGCAAGCAATACGGCCGCGCCATGCTTGTAGAGTCGATTCATGGTGTTCTCCTGCTGGGTTCTGGACACATGATGCCCGCGCCGCGTTCGTAAGTACAACACGATACGCATAAGCGGGCAGCGACTTGTCAGGCCTTGCTCACGAGATCGCGCTTGCGCAGGCGAAACACCGCCAGGCTGCCGCGCAGGTTCGGCAGGAACGACACCGGCTTGCCCTCGGCCAGCGCGACGTATTCCAGCACTTCGAGGCCGCATTTCTCGGCCAGTTCCTTGAAATCGTAGATCGTCGCGCAGCGCAGGTTCGGCGTATCGAACCACTGGTAAGGCAGGGTGCGCGACACCGGCATGCGTCCTTTCAGCAGCGCCACGCGGTGCGGCCAGTACGCGAAGTTCGGGAACGACACGATCGCTTCCTTGCCCACGCGGACGATGTCGCGCAGGCGCGCCTCCACGTGCTGCATCATCTGCAGCGACGACAGGCACAGGACCATGTCGAACGCGTCGTCCGCGAACAGGTCGAGGCCCTGCTCCATGTCGTGCTGGATCACGCTGATGCCGCGCTGCGTGCTTTCCAGGACCTTGTCGTCGGCGATCTCGACGCCATAGCCGGTGCAGCGCTTGGCCTGCTCCAGGTAGCGCAGCATGGTGCCGTCGCCGCAGCCGACGTCCAGCACGTGCGCGCCGTCGCCCACCCAGTGGGCAATGAACGCGAGGTCGGACCGCAGGGTCAGGTCTTCGTATTTCATGCCGCCTCCTTCTGCTCGCCGGCGATGCGCTCGAAGTAGGCACGGACGATGTTCATGTAGCGCACGTCTTCGAGCAGGAAGGCGTCGTGGCCGTGCGGCGCGTCGATCTCGGCATAGGTCACCTTGCGGCGGTTGGCCAGCAGCGCTTCCACGATCTCGCGGCTGCGCTCCGGCGAGAAGCGCCAGTCCGTCGAGAACGACGCGACGAGATATTGAGCCTGCGTGTTTTCCAGCGCCTTGGCGAGGCTGCCGCCATGCTCGCGCGCCGGATCGAAATAGTCGAGCGCCTTGGTGATCAGGAGGTACGTGTTGGCGTCGAAGTATTCCGAGAACTTGTCGCCCTGGTAGCGCAGGTACGATTCGATCTCGAAGTCGATGCCGAAGTCGAATTTGTAGTCGTTCCTCTCGGCCGCGTTGCGCAGCTTGCGGCCGAATTTTTCCGCCATGTCGTCGTTCGACAGGTACGTGATGTGGCCGACCATGCGCGCCACCTTCAGGCCGTTCTTCGGCACGACGCCGTGTTCATAAAAATCGCCGCCGCGGTAGTCCGGGTCGGTGAGGATCGCCTGGCGCGCCACGTCGTTGAACGCGATGTTCTGCGCCGAGAGTTTCGGCGTGGACGCGATCACGATGCAGTGGCGCAGGCGCTCGGGGAACATGATGCTCCACGCGAGGGCCTGCATGCCGCCCAGCGAACCGCCCATCACGGCCGCGAATTGCCGGATGCCGAGACGGTCGGCCAGCAGCGCCTGCGCGGCGACCCAGTCTTCCACCGTCACGACGGGGAACGTCGCGCCGTACGGTTTTCCCGTGGCCGGATTCGTGTGCATCGGGCCCGTGGACCCGAAGCAGGAGCCGAGGTTGTTGACGCCGATGACGAAGAAGCGGTCGGTGTCGACCGGCTTGCCCGGCCCCACCATGTTGTCCCACCAGCCCGCGCTCTTCGGCTGGTCGGCGTAGTGGCCGGCGACGTGGTGCGACGCGTTCAGCGCGTGGCAGATCAGCACCGCGTTCGATTTGTCGGCATTCAGCGTGCCGTACGTTTCATACATCAGCGTGTAGTCGCCGATCGCCGCGCCGCTTTGCAGGCGCAACGGTTCGGCGAAGTGCATCGCCTGGGGGGAGACAATTCCGATCGATCCCATGAAGACTCTTAAGTTGTAACTAGACGGACTGCAACTGCTCCACCGCTTCGGCGATGGCCGCCGGTTCCATCGCGCGCAGGATGCGCTTGGTGCGCGGCACGAGCCGCGCCAGGTCGCTGGACAGGATTTCCTGCTTGACGGCCAGGAGCTGGGCCGGATGCATCGAGAACTCGCGCAGGCCCATGCCCAGCAGCAGGCGCGTGAGCTTGACGTCGCCCGCCATCTCCCCGCACACGGCGACGTCGATGCCGGCCTTGTGCCCGGCCTCGATCGTCATCGCGATCAGGTTCAATACCGCCGGGTGCAGCGGATTGTACAGGTGCGCCACCTCGTAGTCGACGCGGTCGATCGCCAGCGTGTATTGAATCAGGTCGTTGGTGCCGATGGACAGGAAGTCCAAACGCTTGACGAACATCGGCAGCGCCAGCGCGGCGGCCGGGATTTCGATCATCGCGCCGACTTCCACCGCCTCGTCGTACTTGATGTTCTGCTCGCGCAGCTGGGCCTTGGCCTGCTCGATCATGCCGAGCGTCTGGTCGATCTCGAACGCGTGCGCCAGCATCGGGATCAGGATGCGCACCTTGCCGAATGCCGACGCGCGCAGGATCGCGCGCAGCTGCGTGAGGAACATCTGCGGCTCGGCGAGGCAGTAGCGGATCGCGCGCAGGCCCAGTGCAGGGTTCAGCGCCGTGTGTTCGGTCTGGTCGAGCGGCTTGTCCGCGCCCACGTCGAGCGTGCGGATCGTGACCGGACGGCCCTTCATCGCCAGCACGGCCTTGCGGTACTGCTCGAACTGCTCGTCCTCGCCCGGCACTTTCAAACCCTGCGCGCCGCGGCCCATGAACAGGAATTCGGAACGGAACAGGCCCACGCCGACGGCGCCCGCCTCCAGCGCCGGGCCGCAATCGTCCGGCAGCTCGATGTTGGCGAGCAGCGTGATCGGCGTGCCGTCCTTCGTCACGGCCGGCGTCTTCTTGAGCTTGAGGAGGCGTTTTCTCGCCTTCATCAAATTGGCCTGGCGCGCGCGGTACTGCTCCATCACGAG
Organism: Massilia sp. CT11-137; assembly: GCF_047302885.1. NCBI lineage: Bacteria > Pseudomonadati > Pseudomonadota > Betaproteobacteria > Burkholderiales > Oxalobacteraceae > Massilia > Massilia sp. CT11-137. Next base: position 659,888 of record NZ_JBKYMP010000002.1, on the reverse strand, counting down.
CGCGCTCGGATTGCAGATCACGACGCCGGCATCGCCGTCGACGATCACCCAGTCGTCCTGCTCGATCAGGCGCGACGCCTGGCTCATGCCGACGGCGGCCGGGATGTCGAGGCTGCGCGCGACGATCGCCGTGTGCGAGTTCTGGCCGCCCACGTCCGTGACGAAGCCGACGAACGAGCGGTCGCGGAACGCGAGCATGTCGGCCGGCGAGATATCGTGCGCGACGACGATCATCTGCGGCTGGAAGTGGTCTTCGCCGACCGGCGGCGGGGCCGGCAGCGCGGTCCCCATCAGCACCTTCAGCACGCGCTCGGCCACCTGCTGGATGTCCTGCTTGCGCTCGCGCAGGTACTCGTCCTCGATCTCGTCGAACTGCGCGGACAGCTCGTCGATCTGCGTGACGAGCGCCCATTCCGCGTTGTAGTGGCGCGAACGGATGATGTCGAGGGGCGCCTCCGAGATCATCGGGTCGGACAGGATCAGCACGTGCACGTCGATGAACGCGCCCAGTTCCGTCGGCGCTTCCTTCGGCAGCTCGGTCCACAGCTCCTGCAGGTTGCGGTGCACTTCGGCGATCGCATCCTGCAGGCGCTTCACTTCCGCCTCGACCTGCTCTTCCGGCACGAGGTAGTGCTTGACGTCGAGCGCGGCCGGCGTGAGCAGGTGCGCACGCCCGATCGAGATCCCGCGCGAGACCGGAATGCCGTGCAGTGTGAACGATGCCATGGAAATTCCCAGATGACGGCCTCGGCTATCCGGCATTACTCGCCTTCGCCGAATTTATCGTTGATGAGGCCGGTGAGCGCGGCGATGCAGTCCTGTTCGTCGGGGCCGTCCGCTTCCAGCGTCACCTTGGCGCCCTTGCCGGCGGCCAGCATCATGACGCCCATGATCGACTTGGCGTTGATGCGGCGACCGTTGCGGGTGAGCCAGACGTCGCTCTGGAACTTGGCGGCCAGCTGGGTGAATTTGGCGGATGCGCGGGCGTGAAGGCCCAGCTTGTTGATGATCTCGAGTTCCTGTTGAATCATATTTTAATTGTCGTTTCTCTCGTTCATCTGTCCGGTCAGGTGCCGACCCGGATGCGGTTGTCGACCCGGACGGCGCCGTTCTGCGCGCCGGCCAGGGCCATCTCGACCACGACGTCCAGCGTGTCGCGCCGGTACGTGATCGCGCGCAGCAGCATCGGCAGGCTGATGCCCGCGATGACTTCCACGCGCCCGGCCTCGGCCAGCGTGTTGCAGCAGTTCGACGGCGTGCCGCCCTTGATGTCGGTGATGACCAGCACGCCATCGCCTTCGTCCAGGCGCTGGATCGCACTCTTGGCCAGTGCATGGATCTCGTTCGTGTCCTGGTCCGCCGTCACGTCGATCGCTTCGAAGCGCTCGGTGGGGCCGCGGAACACGTGCGCGACCGCGGCGATGAATGCCTGGCCCAGCGGAGCGTGGGTCATCAGCAGGATGCCTACCATGTCTTTAATTTCCTGTTACCCGTTTCTCGACGGCGTCGATGAACATCGCCGCGACGTCGAAACCGGTCTGGTCGGTGATCTCCTGGAAACACGTGGGGCTGGTGACATTCACCTCGGTCAGGAAATCGCCGATCACGTCCAATCCTACCAGCAACAGGCCACGGGCCGCCAGAATCGGGCCCAGACTTTCGGCGATCTCGCGGTCGCGCTCGGTCAGCGGCTGCGCGACGCCGGTGCCGCCGGCCGCCAGGTTGCCGCGCACTTCTCCGGCCTGCGGGATGCGCGCCAGCGAGAACGGGACCGGCTTGCCGTCGATGACGAGCACGCGCTTGTCGCCCTTGACGATGGCGGGAATGTATTTCTGCGCCATGATCGTGCGCGCGCCGTTTTCCGTCAGCGTCTCGATGATGGAGCCGAGGTTCAGGCCATCGTCCTTGACGCGGAAGATGCCGGCGCCGCCCATGCCGTCCAGCGGCTTGAAGATCACGTCGCCGTGTTCGGCGTGGAAGGCGCGCAGGCGCGTGCCGGACGACGACACGAGCGTGGGCGACGTGAACTGGCTGAACTGGGCGATGGTCAGCTTTTCGTTGTGGTCGCGGATCGCCGAGGGTTTGTTGAACACGCGCGCGCCCTGGCGCTCGGCCAGTTCCAGCAGATACGTGCCGTACACGTATTCCATGTCGAACGGCGGGTCCTTGCGCTCGATGACGGCGTCGAACGCGGACAGGGGCACGGCATCGGTGTCGCCTTCGCGGTACCAGTCGTCCGGGTCGCCGGTCAGCTGGATCTCGGTGGCCTCGGCCGTCACGACGCCCTCTTCCAGCACCAGGTGGCGCTGTTCGAAGGCATAGATCCGATGGCCGCGCCGCGCCGCTTCGCGCATCATCGCGAACGTCGAGTCCTTGTAGATTTTGAAGCCGGACAGCGGATCGGCGAGAAAAGCGATTTTCATGATGGTCCCAATGAAGGCAATGCCACGATTTTAGCCGGAAACGCGGATGTACGCGGAAAGGCGGCCGCGTCCGGCGGACGAGTTATCGGGGCATCTTCCTGTTGGCAAAACGTCATCTATTCAATCTGCATTTGCGAACCGTCAAACGTGCCGTCGGACCAGTTGGGAAGATGCGACGCAGGAGGGCACTATGAGCGACCAAGCCGAGCAGGAACGCATCAACCAGGTCTATCGCCAATGGACTGGCGGCGCCGCGTTGGCGAAACACGCCTGGCACCGGCCCGACATCGTCCGCCAGGCCGCGGCGCGGGCGCGCGTGCTGGCCGACCTGCTGCCGCTGACGGTGGGCCGCGACCTGTCCGCCGTGCGCGCGCTGGACGTCGGCTGCGGCGGCGGCGGCTTCCTGCGCCAGCTGATCGACTGGGGCGCCACGCCGTCCCACCTCGCCGGCACGGAGCTGCAGCCCGACCGCCTGGAGCAGGCCCGGGCCCGCACGGCGCCCGGCGTGCGCTGGCACCTGGGCCAGCTCGACATCTTTCCCGACGCGAGCATGGACCTCGTGAGCGCGCACTCGGTGTTTTCGGCGCTCCTGGACGAAGACCTGCGGCGCGGCCTGGCCGCCGAGATGTGGCGCGTGCTGCGTCCGGGCGGCTGGACGATGATCTTCGATTGTCGCTACGGCAGCGCGCGCAACGCCCACGTGCGCAAGGTGACGGACGTCGAACTGCTGCGCTTCTGGCCCGCCGCCAGCCGCCACTACCGCACACTGGTGCTTGCTCCGGCGCTGGGCCGCCCCCTGGCCGCCCTGCCCTGGCTGATTCCGGAAGCGCTGGCGACGGTGCTGCCGCCGCTGCGCTCCCACTTCATCTACATGGCGCGCAAGCCGGAGACGGACCGTATCGTGTGAATCAATAGATTTCCGGATACGTACGCTCCAGCCGTAGGGTGGGCTCCCCGAGCCCACGCGGATGTTTGCGATATGTTGGCGTCACGCTCCAGCCGCATCCAATGACATTAATAGATTTCGGGATCCGGATCGGTCCGCTCCAGCTCCAGCGACGCCGCCAGCAACGCAAGACGCGCCACCACGCCGTACACATAGAACCGGTTCGGCGCGGCGGTGCCCGGCTTGGCCTTCAGGTCCGGCACGGCGTGCTGCTGCGCGAACGCGAGCGGCACGTATTGCGAGCCCGGCGCGTTCAGGTTCTGATCCACGCCGCGCTCGGCATGCACGCGGTAGAAGCCGCCGACGACGTAGCGGTCGATCATGTACACGACCGGCTCCGCCACCGCGTCGTTGATCGACTCGAACGTGGGCACGCCTTCCTGGATCATCACGTCGGTGACGGTGACGCCATCCTTGATGACCGACATCTTGTTGCGCTGCTTGCGGTTCAGGTCCTTGACCTCGCTCGCATCCTTGACGGTCATGATGCCCATGCCGTACGTGCCGGCATCCGGCTTGACGATGACGAAGGGTTTCTGGTCCTTCATCCCGTATTCCTTGTACTTCTTCTTGATCTTCGACAGCAGCGCCGACACGTTATCGGCCAGGCATTCCATGCCCACGTCTTCCTGGAAATCGACCTCGCCGCATTTGCTGTGCAGCGGGTTCACGAGCCACGGGTCGATGTCGATCAGCTTGCCGAACTTCTTGGCGACCTCGTCGAACGCCTTGAAGTGATTGCTCTTGCGGCGCACGGCCCAGCCGGCGTGCAGCGGCGGCAGCAGCGACTGCTCGTGGACGTTTTCGAGGATGCTCGGGATGCCGGCGGACAGGTCGTTGTTCAGCAGGATCGTGCACGGGTCGAAGTCGGCCAGGCCCACGCGGCGGCCGTTGGGCGAGCGCACGAGCGGTTCCACGACCAGCATGTTCCCGTCCGGGAGCGCGAGCGGCGTCGGCTCCGTCACCTCGGGCGACAGCGAGCCCAGGCGCACGTGCAGGCCCGTCTGGCGGAAGATCTGCATCAGGCGCTGCACGTTCTGCAGATAGTACGGGTTGCGCGTATGGCTTTCCGGGATCAGCAGCAGGTTGCGGGCGTCCGGGCAGTATTTGTCGATCGCGGCCATGGCGGCCTGCACCGTCAGCGGCAGCATCTCGGTCGACAGGTTGTTGAAGCCGCCCGGGAACAGGTTCGTATCCACCGGCGCCAGCTTGTAGCCGGCATTGCGCAGGTCCACCGAGCAGTAGAACGGCGGCGTGTGCTCCTGCCACTCGAGGCGGAACCAGCGTTCGATGGCGGGCGTGGCTTCGAGGATCTTCTTTTCCAGGTCCAGCAGGGGACCGGTCACGGCGGTGGCAAGGTGGGGAACCATAAAAATGACGTCCTTCGGGCTTCTTGGCGATATGGTAAGCCGAGATTGGGGTGTTCGAACGTTTTTTAAAGACCTATATTCAATTAGGAAATAAAAAAGCGCCCCGGAGGGCGCTTTAGCGTATTAGCAACCTGGCAATCAGGAGTGATAAGCCTGCTCGCCGTGGCTCGTGATGTCCAGGCCTTCGCGCTCTTCTTCCTCCGGGACACGCAGGCCGACGACGACGTCGACGATCTTGTAGGCGATGAACGAGACGATGGCCGACCACAGGATGGTGGTGCCGACGGCTTCCGCCTGCACGAGGACCTGGTGGCCGATCGAGTACGGGTCGGCGGACATCTTGTTGGTGACGTAGTCGAAGATGCCCTGGCCGCCCAGTTGCGGTGCCGCGAACACGCCGGTCAGCAGCGCGCCCAGGATACCGCCCACGCCGTGGACGCCGAACACGTCCAGCGAGTCGTCGGCGCCGATCATGCGCTTCAGGCCGTTCACGCCCCACAGGCAGACGATGCCGGCGACGAGACCGATGACCAGGCCGCCCATCGGACCGACGAAGCCGCAGGCCGGGGTGATGGCGACGAGGCCGGCGACGGCACCCGAGGCGCCACCCAGCATCGACGGCTTGCCCTTGGTGATCCACTCGCCGAAGACCCACGACACGGTTGCGGCGGCGGTGGCCAGCAGGGTGTTGACGAAGGCCAGCGCGGCGACGTCGCCCGCTTCCAGGGCCGAACCGGCGTTGAAGCCGAACCAGCCCACCCACAGCAGCGAGGCGCCGATCATGGTCATGGTCAGCGAGTGCGGGGCCATCGATTCACGGCCGTAGCCGACGCGCTTGCCGATCAGGATCGCACCGACGAGGCCGGCGATAGCGGCATTGATGTGCACCACGGTGCCGCCCGCGAAGTCGAGGGCGCCCTTCTGCCACAGCCAGCCGGCCTTGGCGGTCTCGGCATCGATGGTCGCGGCGGTGAACGCATCCGGACCGGTCCAGAACCAGACCATGTGCGCGACCGGCAGGTAACCGAACGTGAACCACAGCACGACGAACAGCAGCACGGCGGAGAAGCGGACGCGCTCGGCGAACGCGCCGACGATCAGGCCGCAGGTGATGGCCGCGAACGTGCCCTGGAACGCCACGTAGATGAACTCGGGGATGACGACGCCCTTGCTGAACGTGGCCGCGGTCGAGAACGCTCCCTTGACCGGATCCCAGATCCCGTTCAGGAACAGGCGGTCGAAGCCGCCGATGAACGCGGTCTTCTCGGTGAACGCCAGCGAGTAGCCGTAGATGCACCACAGGACGATGATGACCGCGAAGATCATGAACACCTGCAGCAGCACGGACAGCATGTTCTTGGAACGGACCAGGCCGCCGTAGAACAGGGCCAGGCCCGGGATCGTCATCATGATCACCAGCAGCGTGGCGACCATCATCCAGGCGGTGTCGCCCTTCTGCGGGGTCGGTGCGGCAGCCGGCGCAGCGGCCGCTTCCGGTGCGGCGGCAGCGGCGGCTGCCGGGGCGGCCGGTGCGGCGGCGACCGGTGCGCTGGCGGCCGGTGCGGCCGCGGGTGCTGCAGCTTCCGCAGCGGCTGCCGGTTTGGCGGCATCCTGGGCCATGGCCGGGGCGGCTGCAGCCAGCGCCACGGCGACGGATACGCCTGCGATCAGTTTTGTAATGGTGTGGATCATCGGATTCCCCTTACAGCGCTTCGTTGCCGGTCTCGCCGGTACGGATACGGACTACCTGCTCCAGGTTGGAGACGAAAATTTTGCCGTCGCCGATCTTGCCGGTGCGCGCGGCGCTCTGGATGGTGTCGATCACCTGGTCGACGATGGCATCGTCGACCGCTGCCTCGATCTTGGTCTTCGGCAGGAAATCGACGACGTATTCCGCGCCACGGTAGAGCTCGGTATGGCCCTTCTGGCGACCGAAACCCTTCACTTCCGTCACGGTGATACCCTGGACGTTGATTTCCGAGAGGGCTTCACGCACCTCGTCGAGCTTGAAGGGTTTGATGATGGCGGTGATCATTTTCATGTGATTGCCTCTTCAGAAAGTTTTTGAAACCGTGAGCAGGGCCGCGGACTTGCCCAGGTTTTCCGCGGACGGGCTCACGTACGCGCTGGTGTCGGCCTTGATCCAGGACAGGGCCACGGAGCAGATGCCCAGGTCCTTGGTGACGCCGAGCTTGTAGTCGGTGTACGAGAACGAACCGTTGTGGCGCACGTTCTGGCGGCCGGCGTGCAGGTTCAGCGTGAAGCCGCTGCCGACGTCGACGTTGGCGCCGATGTCCAGGTAGCCGCTGCCCTTGCTGTCGGCCGTGCCGAACAGGTTCGTCAGCGAATGCGAGTACTTGACGTACGCCGGGCCGAAACCGAGCTGGCCGTACAGTTCGAACGTGTTGGCATTCGGATGCAGGCCATTGCTCGGGTAGAAGTAGTACAGGCCGCCGACGTCATAGGTGATGTCGCCCGTGAGGTTGCCGCGCTTGCCGCCGTACAGATCCCACTCGACGTCGCCGCTGCCGCCCAGGTCCTTGGTCCACTTGATGGTGGACAGCCAGGTGCCCGCGTACAGGCCGGTCGGGTTGTGCGTGTAGTCGGCGCCGCCCTGCAGTGCGGGGTCGAGACGGGACTGGGAAATGCCGCGGTAGCGATAATCGCTCGTGACCGCCGCGTTGAAACTCACTTCATTGTCCGGCTTTTGCTCTTCGGCGCCGGCCAGCCCGATGTGAAGGCTCCACAGGCTTGCTGCGAGTACTGCGGCGTGGGACCAGTTGCTGTTACGACGCTTCATACGACACTCCCTTTAGTTGAACATGTTCTTGGGTTGCGGTTTACAATCCGGGATTGCGACCTCTTATGGTTAATGGTTGATTAGCAGGATGCGTGCCACCCCCATGCCGGGCGGGTTCCCGCTTGTTTTTCACCCCTTCCGCCCCCAGTTTTTTACTTTCAAAATACAAACGGGACCAGGACGCGTGCGCCGTCGCGGTGCACGCACCAAATCAGGTATGTACGCACCTTCTTGGTGCGGCAAGCCGACTCAAGGACTAGTGTGAAATGAACAATTTTTTCAATGATTTGCAGGGCAAGATCAATCAGGCGATCGAAAACTCGCCCGCCAAGGACATCGAGCGCAACGTCAAGGCGATGATGACCCAGGGCTTTTCGAAGCTGGACCTGGTGACGCGCGAAGAGTTCGACATCCAGGCCCAGGTGCTGGCCAAGACGCGCGCCAAGCTGGAGGCGCTGGAACTGCGCGTGGCGGAACTGGAAGCGAAGCTGGCCGCCTCCGACGCCAAGGCTTGACGCCTACGGGCGGCCGCGCACCCTCATCCGCACCTTCGCCCGTGCCATCATCCGCCACAGCGCGAACAAGGCCGCCCCGCCCAGGCTGACCGCAAACACGATCGCCACCATCCAGCCCATCGGATTGGTCAGCCCGAGACTGTCCGCGCCGAAGACGAGCGCGGACGCCAGCGCCACCTGCGCGATCCACACGGCCCGCAGCGGCCGGAAGGCGTCGAGATCCCCGCGCTTCCAGAGGCGCAGCGCAACCCACGTGACGGGTCCGCACAGCAGGCAGAACAGCACCGCGAGGGCGAGCAGGGTCAGGATCAGTCGGGGCATGCGTGGACAGGAGAAGGCGGAGCCCGCTACATTACCAGACACCTCGCAGACCCGACGCGAAAAAAGTTCGGCATACAGGCCTGTCCCCTCTCAACAGGCATCGTCTCCGCTTGCCTAAGATGAGGCCTCGCCCACCGTCGAAGGAGTCCGATGAGCCTCGCCGTCCTCAGAAGCCGCGCCCTGGCCGGCATGGAAGCACCGGCCGTCAGCGTCGAAGTTCACCTGGCGAACGGCCTGCCGGCGATGAACATCGTGGGGTTGGCGGACGCCGAGGTGCGCGAATCGAAAGACCGCGTGCGCGCCGCGCTGCAGAACTCGGGCTTCGAGGTTCCCAGCCGGCGCATCACCATCAATCTTGCGCCGGCCGAGCTGCCAAAAGAATCCGGACGGTTCGACCTGCCGATCGCGCTGGGCATCCTCGCGGCGTCCGACCAGATCCCATCCGGCGCGCTGGACGGCTACGAATTCGCCGGCGAGCTGTCGCTGTCGGGAGAATTGCGCCCCGTGCGCGGTGCGCTGGCGATGAGCTTTGCCATGCTGCGCCAGCACGCCGACGAGGACACGTCCGCGCGCGCGTTCGTGCTGCCGTGGGCGAACGCGGACGAGGCGGCCCTCGTGACGGACGCCGTCATCTACCCTGCCCGCTCGCTGCTGGACGTGTGCACGCACTTCGCCGCGACGTCGGACGAGGCGCGGCTCGCGCGCTACCGCCCCGTGCCATCGGCCGATCCGCCCGTGTACCCGGACTTCGCCGACGTCAAGGGCCAGCAGCAGGTCAAGCGCGCGCTCGAGGTAGCGGCCGCGGGCCTGCACTCCGTGCTGCTGATCGGACCGCCGGGCGCCGGCAAGAGCATGCTTGCGTCGCGCTTCCCCGGCCTGCTGCCGCCGCTGCGCGAGGAGGAAGCGCTGGAGACGGCCGCGCTCCAGTCGCTCGCGGGCAGCTTCGCCATCGAACGGTGGAGAAAGCGGCCGTTCCGCAGTCCGCACCACACGAGTTCCGGCGTGGCGCTCGTCGGCGGCGGACAAGTGCCGCGTCCCGGAGAAATTTCGCTCGCCCACCACGGCGTGCTGTTCCTCGACGAGTTGCCGGAGTTCGACCGCAAAGTGCTGGAAGTCTTGCGCGAGCCGCTCGAAACGGGCGCCATCACGATCTCGCGCGCCGCGCGCCAGGCCGACTTCCCCGCCAGTTTCCAGTTGATCGCGGCGATGAATCCATGTCCGTGCGGCTGGCTCGGCCACCCGTCGAGCAAGTGCCGCTGCACGCCGGACGCCGTGCAGCGCTACCAGGACCGCATCTCCGGCCCCCTGCTCGACCGCATCGACATCCAGGTGCCCGTGGCGGCCATGACGCCGGACACGATGGCGCAACTGGCCGACGGCGAACCCAGCGCCGCCATCGCCGCGCGCGTCACGCAGGCGCACGCGCGCCAGTTGTCTCGCCAGGGCAAGGCCAACCGGAAGCTGACGACGCGCGAGATCGACCACCACTGCCACCTGGACACCGCCGCCGCGCGCCTGCTGGGCGACGCCATGCAGCACCTGCACTGGTCGGCGCGCGCCTATCACCGCGTGCTGAAGGTGGCGCGCACGATCGCCGATCTCGCCGGCGTCGATACGGTCAACGCCCAGCACGTGGCCGAGGCGATCCAGTACCGGCGCGGCTTATGTGACCATTAAGCGGCGACCACTAATCCACGCGCCTGCCGGCGCCGCTCGATGACGAGCACGAGCACCAGGGCCAGCACCTCGAAACTGCCGCCGACCCAGCCCACGACACCGGGCGACGCATGCGCCACCGTGAACCCGCCCGCCAGCACGCCCAGCGAGAAGCCGGCGTACTGGAACGATACGTTCAGCGACAGCACGACGGGCGCCAGCGCCACGCCGCCGCGGTTGACGAGGCTGTTCTGCTGGGCCGGATAAAAGCCCCACGTGGCGAGGCCCCACAGCACGACACCCGGCAACAGCAGGCCGAGCGGCCAGTGACCGAAGCCGGCCATCGCGGCGAGGTAGTAGAACGACGCGGCCAGCAACAGCAGCGCGGGCACGACGACGTTGAAGGATCCGAAACGGTCCGTCGCGCGTCCGCCCACGGCCAGGCCGACGGCGGCGTCGAGTCTCGCCTTCAGGCTGACGGGCGGCGCGCCGGCACCGAGCGACTTCGGCAGGCCGATCGCTAGTGCCACGGCGGCGAAAGCAGGCCCGCGATCATGAAGCTGTCGGTGCCGATGGCGAAGGTGCCCAGCGCCAGCGTGAAGAGAAGGCCTCTGGGCAGGGAGGTGGGTTCGGTGGACATCGTCGACTCCGTTCTGGTTGCCTGATGCAGGCATCTTTTCAGAACGGAGGACGAAGCGTGGGTCCAATAACCCTCGATTCAGGCCATCGGATCCCTATCGAAGGATCAGGCGAGGCCCGTGGTCTGCTGTTCACGGGCCGCGCGCTTGATGGCCTGGGGCGGCTGGCCGAAGGCGCGCAGGAAGGCGCGGCGCATGCGCTCGGGATCGGAAAAACCGGTCTCGCGCGCGACGACGTCGATCGAGTGGTTGCTGCCCTCGATCATGGCGCGCGCCGCTTCCACGCGCAGCACCTCGATCGCGCGGGCCGGCGACTGGCCCGTCTCGATGCGGAACGTGCGGCTGAACTGGCGCGTGCTCAGGTTGGCCGCCTCGGCCAGCTCGTCCACGGACAGCGGCTTGCGCAGGTGGCGCTTGGCGTACGACAGCGCCTGCTGGATGCGGTCGGACTTCGGCTCCAGTTCCAGCAGCGCGGAGAACTGCGACTGGCCGCCGCTGCGGCGGTGGTAGACGACGAGCTTGCGGGCGATGTTGCGCGACAGCTCGATGCCGTGGTCGCTCTCGACGAGGGCCAGGCACAGGTCGACGCAAGCCGTCATGCCGGCCGACGACCACACCTTGCCCTCGTTGATGAAGATGCGGTCTTCCTCGACGCGCACCTTCGGGTACATGCGCTGCAGGTCGCGCGCCAGCGACCAGTGGGTGGTGGCGCGCTTGCCGTCCAGCAGGCCCGCCTCGGCCAGCAGGAAGGCGCCCGTGCAGATGCTGCCCACGCGGCGCGACTGCACGCCGGCCTGGCGCAGGATCTCGACGAAGCCCGGCGACGACGGACGCCGCGGCGCCATCTGCCCCGCCACGAGCAAGGTGTCGTAGTCGTAGCGCGTGACGGCTTCCGTGAGCACGCTGATGCCCGAGGAACTGGTCATCGCGCCGCCGTGCTCCGACAGCATCGTGACCTCGTACATGGATTCTTCCAGCAAGGTATTGGCCAGTTCGTAGACCGTTGTCGCCATGAGATCCAGGACCTGGAAGCCGGGTGGCAGCAAGAGTCCGATTCTGCGTTTCATGTTGTCCTCAGTGATGATCAGGTTCGCCGGAGAGTCCGGCGCCACAGCGTCTGCTGCAGTGCATGATGGTAATCATACGACAACCGCTCCGGTCCAACCAAAAACAACTGACAAAGTAGATAGGCTTCCGAATATATGTGCATACGCACACTTCGTCCTGATTAGAGGGTTCTTTGTCATTCAGGGCAGATATGTTTGCGCCAACATTGATCCCAGAAGACAACATCTTCCACACCCCTGATAACCAGAACGGAGAATCACCATGCAACTCACGAACAATACCATCTTCATCACCGGCGGCACCTCGGGCATCGGCCGCGCGCTGGCGGAAGCGTTTCATGAACTGGGCAACCAGGTCATCATCGGCGGCCGCCGCAAGGCCCTGCTCGACGAGGTGACGCGCGCCAACCCGGGCATGCGCGCCGTCGAGCTGGACATCGCGGATCCGGCCAGCATCGAACGCGCCGCTGCGACCCTGATCGCCGAGTATCCCGCGCTGAACGTCCTGATCAACAACGCCGGCATCATGCCGTTCGACGATCCGTCCGGGACGATCGACGACGCCACGGCCGTGTCCACCATCGAGACGAATCTGCTCGGTCCGGTCCGCATGACGTCCGCCCTCGTCGGCCACCTCAAGAAGCAGCCGCGCGCGACGATCATCAACAACACGTCGGTACTGGCCTACGTGCCGATCGCCACGAACGCGGTGTATTCGGCCACCAAGGCCGCGCTGCACTCGTACACGCTGTCGCTGCGCTTCATGCTGCGCGCTACCGGCGTGACGGTGCAGGAAATCGCGCCGCCGTGGGTCAACACCGACCTGATCCACAAAGGCGACGACCCGCGCGCCATGCCGCTGGACGCCTTCATCGCCCAGACCATGCAGGCCCTGGCCACGGACCGCGAAGAAGCGCTGGTCGACATCGCCGTCCCGCTGCGCAACAACGCCGGGCCGGACGAGCACAAGCTGGTCCACGAGTTCAACGCCCACATCGCGGAGAACCCGATCCCGGTCGCCTGAACCGTCCGGCCCTGTTACCATGTCGTCATGACAAGACGACGCTTCGCGGCCCTCGTGGCCGCGCTCGGCCTGCTTCTGGCGGCCTGTTCCCCCAAGTACAACTGGCGCGACTATGCAAGTCCGGACGCGCCCTACCGCGTCATGTTCCCGGCGAAACCGGCGACGTTCACGCGCACCATCGACCTCGACGGCATGCAGGTCGCGATGACGATGACGGCGGCCGAGGTCGATGGCGCGACGTTCGCCGTCGGCGCGGCCGAAGCGCCGGACGCGGCGCGTGCCCAGGCCGCGCTGGAAGCGATGCAACTCGCGCTGGTGCGCAACATCGGCGCCACCGTCACCAGCCAGAAGGCGACCGCGGACACGGACCGCGCCACGCGCGACGTCGACGCCAGCGGCATCCGCAACGGCGAGACCATGCACCTCGTCGGCCACTTCGAGGCGCGCGGCAAGCGCTTCTACCAGGTGATCGCGATCGGCAAGAAGGATGCGCTGCCCGCCGAACAGGTCGAACAATTCATTACGTCTTTCAAACTGCCCTGAGATGAACAGCGAGTCCCCTGCCCTGCGCCTGTCCGGCCTGCGCAAATCCTTCGGCCGGCCCGCCGTCGACGGCCTCGACCTGACCGTGCGGCGCGGCGAACTGTACGCGCTGCTGGGCCCCAACGGCGCCGGCAAGACGACGACCTTGCGCATGGTCACCGGCCTGCTGGCCCCGGATGCCGGCGACGTACAAGTGCTCGGCATCGACCTCGCGCGCGATCCCGCGGGCGCGAAGCGCGGCATGGCCTATCTTCCGGACGACCCGCTGCTGTACGGGAAACTGCGGCCGACGGAATACCTGGAATTCGTCGCCGGCCTGTGGGGCATCCGCGCGCAGGACGCCGAACCGCGCGCGCGCCGCCTGCTCGACTGGCTCGACCTCACGAAGCACGCGCACGAGCTGACGGAAGGGTTTTCGCGGGGGATGAAGCAGAAGCTGGCGCTGGCCGGGGCGCTGATCCACGAGCCCGAGCTCCTGATCCTGGACGAACCGCTGACCGGCCTCGATGCGGCCGCCGCGCGCCAGGTGAAGGACCTGCTCGTGTCGCACGTCGAGCAGGGCGGCACCGTGATCCTGACGACGCACATCCTCGAGGTGGCGGAACGTCTCGCGCAGCGCATCGGCATCATCCGCCAGGGCCGCCTGATCGCCGAGGGCACGCTGGCCGAACTGCGCGAGCGCACGCAGGGCGGCAGCCTGGAAGACGTATTCCTGCACCTGACCGAAGGACAGCCAGGGTGAGTGCCGCGCCCGGAAGCATCCGCTGGCTGCTGGGCCACGAGCTGCGCCTGGCCTGGTATGGCGCGACCATCAACAAGGGCGGCAGGCGGCGTCCGGGCTGGCCCGCCATCGCCATGTTCGTGATCGGGTTCATCGGATTGCACCTGATCGCGTTCGCGCTGCTGCGCGCACTGGGCCGCGACGGCATGGGCGACGCGCTGCTCGCGATCCCTGTCAGCCTGCTGGTGGTCGTGTGCTCGACCTTCATGCTGTCGAGCAGCCTGCGGGCCTGCGTGCTGGCGCTGTTCGAGCGCGGCGACCTCGATCTGCTGCTGTCGTCGCCCCTGCCCTCGCGCAGCGTCTTCGCGGTGCGTCTGCTCGGCATCGCGGCCGCCACCGCCCTGCCCTACGTGTACCTGGCCGGCCCGTTCGCCAACGTCGCGCTGGTGCTGGGCCATCCCGGCTGGCTCGGCGTGTACGTGACGATCGCCGCCTGCGCGACGCTGACGGCCTGCGCAGGCATGCTGCTGACGCTGGGCCTCGTGCGCGTGCTGGGCGCGCGCCGCACGCGCGTGGTGGCGCAGGTGCTGGGCGCCATCGCGGGCGCGCTGATCTTCCTGCTGTCGCAGGCATATAACTTCACGCGCCATGACGGGACCGTGGGGCCGCGCATCATGGAGATGATGACGCACCAGTCCCTGTTCGGGCCGGACAGCGTGTTGTGGCTGCCCGGCCACGCCGTCCTCGGTGCGCCGCTGCCGCTGCTGGGCGCCGTCCTGCTGGCGGGACTCGCGTTCATGCTGACCCTGGCCCGCACGCACCGCTTCTTCGTCCATGGCCTGCAGCAGGCCGCCGGCATGGGCCGCGTCCGCGCCCGCCCGGCCGGCGCGCTGCGCTTCGGTTTCCGCGCCAGCCTGTTCGACACGGTCGTCATCAAGGAATGGCGCCTGATCGCGCGCGACCCGCACCTGATCGCGCAGGTGCTGCTGCAGCTGGTCTACCTCGTGCCGCTGCTGTTCCTGATCCTGCGCGGCGACTCGGCCGGCCCCGCGCTGGGCGCCGGCCTCACGCTGCTGTGCAGTTCGTTGACGGGTAGCCTGGCGTGGATCGTGATCTCGGCCGAAGATGCGCCCGACCTGCTGCTGTCGGCTCCGGCGCCGCGCCGCACGCTGCAACTGGCCAAGCTGGCGGCGGCGACGATGCCGGCCCTGCTGCTCGTCGCGCTGCCGCTGCTATGGCTCGTCGTGCGCACGCCGCTGACGGGCCTGCTCGTCGCGTTCCCGGTCAGCGCGGCCGTGCTGAGCGCCGGCCTGATCGTGCAGTGGACGGGTCGCCCCGCTCCCCGCAGCGATTTCAAGACGCGCGGCAAGGAAAATTTCCTGTGCACGATGCTGGAACTGGTCAGCAGCCTGTGCTGGGGCGGGCTCGGCTGGCTCCTCGTCGCGCTGGCGGCGGACGGACCGGCCTGGATGCTGCCGGCCGCGGCGGCGGTGCTGGCGGCGGGGCTGCTCGTGCTGCTGCTGGCCCGCGCAATGCGGCGGCGCCCGGTGTGAGAGGTAGCCCACTGACCTCCAGGCCCGACTCGTGATATCGTTGGGCTACTCACAATAGAATGAGACAACTATGTTAATCACCTTTAAATCCAAGGCTTACCCGAACGTCATGATGTACCAGGACCACGCCAAGCGGATCCTGGACCTCCTGCACAAGGACAGTGAACGCGGTGTCATCACCGCCGAAGAAGCGACGCAAGCCGTCAGACTGCTGGAAAACGAGATCGAAGAAAGCCGGAAGCACCAGGCCACCGACGAGATGGAACAGGACGTCAAGGCCCATCAAGGCGAAGAGGACGCGGAACACCAGCCGATCGAGACCGTGACGTTCTCGACCCGCGCGTTCCCGCTGCTGGAAATGCTGCGCGCCTCGCGCGACCAGCAGACCGACGTGCTCTGGGGCGTCTGACCCCGTCCAATCGGGACGCTTCCCGTTCCAGCGCTTCCGCCACCGGCGCGACGCGGCCCTGGTCCGCGCGTGCCGGCAGGTGGACAGGGTCCTGCAGTTCATACGGCCACTGCAGGGCCACGCCGATGCTCGCTTCCACCTGCATGTCCCCGCTCGCCAGTTTGTACGGACGTACCAGCAGGGTCGAGCAGGACATGCGCTTAATCCTCGGCATTTTTGTCGTAGAAAAGCAAAAAGCCCGCTCAGTGCGAGGATTGGCAGTGCCAATCCGGGCGAGCGGGCTTCGTTTTTCCAAAACGAAAAACCCCGTCGAGATCACTCGACGGGGTTTTCTTAATAACTAGCCTGACGATAACCTACTTTCACACTGGTTGCAGCACTATCATCGGCGCAGAGTCTTTTCACGGTCCTGTTCGGGATGGGAAGGGGTGGTACAGACTTGCTATGGTCATCAGGCATAACTTGTACGAGTGCCGCTTGCATAGTGCATGCGTCACTCTGAATCCGGAAGAAGCAGTTTTCGTAATCTGTTGTCTCAACAAACAGCTGAACCCTTGCATTGGCAATGACTGCCAAGGTTATAGGGACAAGCCGTACGGGCAATTAGTATCAGTTAGCTTAATGCATTACTGCACTTCCACACCTGACCTATCAACGTCCTGGTCTCGAACGACCCTTCAAGGAGCTCAAGGCTCCGGGAAATCTCATCTCAAGGCGAGTTTCCCGCTTAGATGCTTTCAGCGGTTATCTCTTCCGAACTTAGCTACCCGGCAATGCCACTGGCGTGACAACCGGTACACCAGAGGTTCGTCCACTCCGGTCCTCTCGTACTAGGAGCAGCCCCCTTCAAATTTCCAACGCCCACGGCAGATAGGGACCAAACTGTCTCACGACGTTTTAAACCCAGCTCACGTACCACTTTAAATGGCGAACAGCCATACCCTTGGGACCGGCTACAGCCCCAGGATGTGATGAGCCGACATCGAGGTGCCAAACTCCCCCGTCGATATGAACTCTTGGGAGGAATCAGCCTGTTATCCCCAGAGTACCTTTTATCCGTTGAGCGATGGCCCTTCCATACAGAACCACCGGATCACTATGTCCTACTTTCGTACCTGCTCGACTTGTCGGTCTCGCAGTTAAGCACGCTTATGCCATTGCACTATTAGCACGATGTCCGACCGTACCTAGCGTACCTTCGAACTCCTCCGTTACACTTTAGGAGGAGACCGCCCCAGTCAAACTGCCTACCATGCACTGTCCCCGACCCGGATCACGGGCCAAGGTTAGAACCTCAAACGAACCAGGGTGGTATTTCAAGGTTGGCTCCACGAGAACTGGCGTCCCCGCTTCAAAGCCTCCCACCTATCCTACACAGATTGGTTCAAAGTCCAATGCAAAGCTACAGTAAAGGTTCATGGGGTCTTTCCGTCTAGCCGCGGGTAGATTGCATCATCACAAACATTTCAACTTCGCTGAGTCTCGGGAGGAGACAGTGTGGCCATCGTTACGCCATTCGTGCAGGTCGGAACTTACCCGACAAGGAATTTCGCTACCTTAGGACCGTTATAGTTACGGCCGCCGTTTACTGGGACTTCAATCAAGAGCTTGCACCCCATCATTTAATCTTCCAGCACCGGGCAGGCGTCACACCCTATACGTCCACTTTCGTGTTTGCAGAGTGCTGTGTTTTTATTAAACAGTCGCAGCCACCAGTTTATTGCAACCCTTTCACCCTCATGGAGTAAACCATTCAAGCTACCGGGGCGTACCTTATCCCGAAGTTACGGTACCAATTTGCCGAGTTCCTTCTCCCGAGTTCTCTCAAGCGCCTTAGAATACTCATCTCGCCCACCTGTGTCGGTTTGCGGTACGGTCTCGTATGACTGAAGCTTAGAGGCTTTTCTTGGAACCACTTCCGATTGCTTCGTGTCACAAGGACACACGTCTCGACCCCTTGAATTACGCGCCCGGATTTGCCTAAGCGCCTTCTATGAGTCAAGAACCAACTATTCCAACAGTTGGACAACCTTCCGCGATCCGTCCCCCCATCGCATCATACGACGGTGCAGGAATATTAACCTGCTTCCCATCAGCTACGCATCTCTGCCTCGCCTTAGGGGCCGACTCACCCTGCTCCGATGAACGTTGAACAGGAAACCTTGGGCTTTCGGCGAGAGGGCTTTTCACCCTCTTTATCGCTACTCATGTCAGCATTCGCACTTCCGATACCTCCAGCATCCTTTACAAGACACCTTCTCAGGCTTACGGAACGCTCTCCTACCATATGTGCAAGCACATATCCGCAGCTTCGGTGACTGGCTTAGCCCCGTTACATCTTCCGCGCAGGACGACTCGATCAGTGAGCTATTACGCTTTCTTTAAATGATGGCTGCTTCTAAGCCAACATCCTGACTGTTTTAGCCTTCCCACTTCGTTTTCCACTTAGCCAATCTTTGGGACCTTAGCTGGCGGTCTGGGTTGTTTCCCTCTTGACGCCGGACGTTAGCACCCGACGTCTGTCTCCCAAGCTCGCACTCATCGGTATTCGGAGTTTGCAATGGTTTGGTAAGTCGCAATGACCCCCTAGCCATAACAGTGCTCTACCCCCGATGGTGATACTTGAGGCACTACCTAAATAGTTTTCGGAGAGAACCAGCTATTTCCAGGTTTGTTTAGCCTTTCACCCCTACCCACAGCTCATCCCCTAATTTTTCAACATTAGTGGGTTCGGACCTCCAGGGCGTGTTACCGCACCTTCATCCTGGCCATGGGTAGATCACCTGGTTTCGGGTCTACACCCAGCGACTGTCGCCCTGTTCGGACTCGATTTCTCTACGGCTCCCCTATTCGGTTAACCTCGCCACTGAATGTAAGTCGCTGACCCATTATACAAAAGGTACGCCGTCACCCCACGAAGAGGCTCCGACTGTTTGTATGCACACGGTTTCAGGATCTATTTCACTCCCCTCCCGGGGTTCTTTTCGCCTTTCCCTCACGGTACTGGTTCACTATCGGTCGATTACGAGTATTTAGCCTTGGAGGATGGTCCCCCCATCTTCAGACAGGATTTCTCGTGTCCCGCCCTACTTGTCGTACGCTTAGTACCACCGTTCGAATTTCGTGTAAGGGGCTATCACCCTCTATGGCCAGCATTTCCAGGCTGTTCCACTATTCGATCGACTATCACGTACAAGGCTCATCCCATTTCGCTCGCCACTACTTTGGGAATCTCGGTTGATTTCTTTTCCTGCAGCTACTTAGATGTTTCAGTTCGCCGCGTTCGCTTTGCATACCTATGTATTCAGTATGCAATGACCTAAAAGGCCGGGTTTCCCCATTCGGAAATCTGCGGATCAAAGTGTGTTTGCTCACTCCCCGCAGCTTATCGCAAGCTACTACGTCCTTCATCGCCTGTAATCGCCAAGGCATCCACCATGTGCACTTATTCACTTGTCCCTATAACGTTGGCCCCTGCATGAGTATCAGGGAACGTCATATCGACAAGAGTTCAGCTTACTATGTTTGTTGATACATACAGATTACTACCCTAAGTGTGCATCTGATCGTTAGACCAGCTACACGCTTAAAGAAAACTTTACTTCTTCCAGATTGTTAAAGAACGAGAACTACACTTACCTAAAACCAGCGTCTTACGTAAAGATAGTGGTGGAGGATGACGGGATCGAACCGACGACCCCCTGCTTGCAAAGCAGGTGCTCTCCCAGCTGAGCTAATCCCCCAGTGTAACGTGGTAGGGCTGGTTGGACTCGAACCAACGACCCCCGCGTTATCAACACGGTGCTCTAACCAGCTGAGCTACAGCCCCGAAAACTCTTCTCGTTTAACTTTGAACAGTCGATAAGCGTAGGCGCTTGATGATGGAGCGTTAGCTCCCGTGCCACTCTAGAAAGGAGGTGATCCAGCCGCACCTTCCGATACGGCTACCTTGTTACGACTTCACCCCAGTCACGAATCCTACCGTGGTAAGCGCCCTCCTTGCGGTTAAGCTACCTACTTCTGGTAAAACCCGCTCCCATGGTGTGACGGGCGGTGTGTACAAGACCCGGGAACGTATTCACCGCGGCATGCTGATCCGCGATTACTAGCGATTCCAACTTCACGCAGTCGAGTTGCAGACTGCGATCCGGACTACGATACACTTTCTGGGATTAGCTCCCCCTCGCGGGTTGGCGGCCCTCTGTATGTACCATTGTATGACGTGTGAAGCCCTACCCATAAGGGCCATGAGGACTTGACGTCATCCCCACCTTCCTCCGGTTTGTCACCGGCAGTCTCATTAGAGTGCCCTTTCGTAGCAACTAATGACAAGGGTTGCGCTCGTTGCGGGACTTAACCCAACATCTCACGACACGAGCTGACGACAGCCATGCAGCACCTGTGTTCAGGCTCCCTTTCGGGCACCCTCCAATCTCTCGGAGGTTCCTGACATGTCAAGGGTAGGTAAGGTTTTTCGCGTTGCATCGAATTAATCCACATCATCCACCGCTTGTGCGGGTCCCCGTCAATTCCTTTGAGTTTTAATCTTGCGACCGTACTCCCCAGGCGGTCTACTTCACGCGTTAGCTGCGTTACCAAGTCAATTAAGACCCGACAACTAGTAGACATCGTTTAGGGCGTGGACTACCAGGGTATCTAATCCTGTTTGCTCCCCACGCTTTCGTGCATGAGCGTCAATCTTGACCCAGGGGGCTGCCTTCGCCATCGGTGTTCCTCCACATCTCTACGCATTTCACTGCTACACGTGGAATTCTACCCCCCTCTGCCAGATTCAAGCCTTGCAGTCTCCATCGCAATTCCCAGGTTAAGCCCGGGGCTTTCACGACAGACTTACAAAACCGCCTGCGCACGCTTTACGCCCAGTAATTCCGATTAACGCTTGCACCCTACGTATTACCGCGGCTGCTGGCACGTAGTTAGCCGGTGCTTATTCTTCAGGTACCGTCATTAGCCCAGGATATTAGCCTGAGCCGTTTCTTCCCTGACAAAAGAGCTTTACAACCCGAAGGCCTTCTTCACTCACGCGGCATTGCTGGATCAGGCTTGCGCCCATTGTCCAAAATTCCCCACTGCTGCCTCCCGTAGGAGTCTGGGCCGTGTCTCAGTCCCAGTGTGGCTGGTCGTCCTCTCAGACCAGCTACTGATCGTCGCCTTGGTGAGCCTTTACCTCACCAACTAGCTAATCAGATATCGGCCGCTCCAGGAGCATGAGGCCCGAAGGTCCCCCACTTTCATCCTTGGATCGTATGCGGTATTAGCGTAACTTTCGCTACGTTATCCCCCACTCTTGGGTACGTTCCGATATATTACTCACCCGTTCGCCACTCGCCGCCAGGTTGCCCCGCGCTGCCGTTCGACTTGCATGTGTAAAGCATGCCGCCAGCGTTCAATCTGAGCCAGGATCAAACTCTTCAGTTTAATCTCTGTTTTTGCTACTTTCGTAGCAGATCGCTCACTCAAAATACTGACCGTTACTCATTGCTGAGCAACGTATTTCTTTTGTGTGAACATTTGATAATTTAAGCATTCAGCAGCCACTTACGCGGCTGCTGGCACTTCATCAAACGCCCACACTTATCGACTGTTGATTGTTAAAGAGCTGTATTCGGTACTGCCTTGCTGCGCTTGCGAATCGTTTTGTTCGTCAGCAGCAGAGAAGCGAGATTATGCAGTGTTTCGCGATGTTCGTCAACTTCTTTTTTCGCTTCGCGGCGTCGATTTCCTCTGGATTTCGACCGTGCCGTGAAGCGGACGCGCAGTATAGCAACCGCCCCGCAACCTTGCAAGCTCAGCCGCAATCAAATTGCCGGCGCCGCGGCATGCTGTTTCAGCCACGCCAGCGCACGCGGTGCCGCACTCAATATGGAGATATGACCATCTTCGGGCTGCAGCCACGACACGGCCGAAGGACAGTGACGCGCCAGCCATTCGGCATGCGACGTCGGCACCATCCGGTCCTGCCCGCCGTGCAGCAGGAGCACCGGCCGCGCAATACGCGCGCAATCAAAACCCCACGGCGAGACATACGCGACGTCGTCATCGATCAGGCCGTCGGACCCGGCCGCCAGCGCCGGCCCGACGACACGATCGAACCACGACCACGGTCCCGCCAACGCATTCCAGTCGGCCGCGATGAACGATTCCCGATCGAATTCCGGGGACGCGGCTTCGTACGCGACCTTCTCCGCCCTGCCCGCCCGCGCGGCGCGCAGGCCCGCGATGCCGGACGGCCGCATCCCGGCGAACCAGTCGAATCCCGCGGCGTCGAAGGGCGCCAGCCCGGCGATGCTGACGGCAGCCAGAACGCGGTCCGGCAACAGCGCGGCACAGCCAAGCGCGTGCGGACCGCCGCCCGAGTGGCCGACAACAGCGAATCGGCCGATGCCGAGCCGGTCGGCGATCCGCGCGACGTCGTGGGCAGCCGACGCGACATCGCGCCCCGGTCGCGGCGTCGAGCCGCCATAGCCAGGGCGGTCGTAGCCGATCCAGCGCAGCCCCAGACTGGCGGCGTCGGCAAACAGCGGCTCGGGCGGCAGACCGATGTTCGGCGTCCCGTGCAGCCAGAAAACCGCCGGGCGGCCACTCTCCTGCGCGTAAACGTGCAGCGTGCGCCCGTCATCCAGTGCCAGGTCTGTTTCCGTCATCTCGACTCCTACGGTTGTGCGCCGACGGGCTGTCGCCGCAACTGCTCCGCATCCTTCAACGGCGGCGCGCCGAACAGGCGGCGGTACTCGCGGCTGAACTGCGACGGGCTTTCATAGCCCACCTCGTAGGCGACACTGGCCGCCTCGACGTCGCCGCTCATCAGCATCTTGCGCGCCTCGAGCAGCCGCACCTGCTTCTGGTACTGCAAAGGACTCATCACGGTGGCGGCCTTGAAGCGGCGGTGCAGTACCGAGGGACTCATGTGCACCGTGCGCGCCAGCGCGTCGATGCTGAGCGGTTCGTTGTAGTGCGTGCGGATCCATTGTATGGCCTCGCCCACCGCGCGCTCGCGCTGGCCGCCGACGACGCCCCGGCTCAGCGTCGCCCCGCCCGGCGCCGTTACGAGACGATAAATCAGCTCCTGCTTGAGCAGGCGGCCCAGCACGGGCAGGTCGCGCGGCCGGTCGAGCAGACGGAGAAGCCGCACGAACACGTCCAGCATCGCATCGTCCGCACGTTCGACCGTGATCGCGGGCGGGTCGGCGTCCGCCAGCGGCAGCTGCAGTTGCATCTCCAGCACGAACGCCGCCACCTCCTTCGGGTCGATGTCGACGCGGATGCCGTAGTACGGCGCCGCATCGGTTGCGCGTATGACCTGGCCGGACACGGGCATCGCCACCCCCGCCTGCACATAACACCCGGGGCCGTAGCGCAGCACCTGCGAGCCGACCAGCATCTCCTTCTCGCCCTGCACGAGCAGGCAGACGGACGGCGTCAGGATGCCGCGCCCGGCGGGCGTCGGCGCCGGCCGGCGTATGAGCCAGAGCCAGGGCAGACCCGTCGCCAGGTCGAGGTTGCCCGCGTCCGCGCCGCGCATCGCCTGCCCGACGAGGTCCAGGAGCCGGGTTTCAGAGTGCTGTGTCATGACCCATGATGGCTTTCGGTTCGAGATAGGTCTCCAGGCCGAAGACACCGAACTCGCGTCCCAGGCCGGACTGCTTGAAGCCGCCGAACGGGGCTTCCGGTGCATCATACAATCCATTCACGAACACGCGCCCTGCCTGAATGCCGGCCGCCACGCGGTTCGCGCGCGCCAGGTCCGCGCCGAACACGTACGCGTGCAAGCCATAGGGCGTATCGTTGGCGATGGCGATCGCCTCGTCGTCGCCGCGGTACGGGATGATGGACAGGACGGGCCCGAAGATCTCGTCGCGGGCGATCGTCATGTCGTTGCGGACGTCGCCGAACACGGTCGGCCGCACGAAATAGCCCCGTTCCAGCCGGTCCGGACGCCCAGGCCCGCCCGCCAGCAGGGTCGCGCCCTCCTCGATCCCCTTGCGGATATAGTCCTGCACGCGCTCGTACTGCCTGCGCGTGACCATCGGCCCCACGTTCACACGCGGGTCGTTCGTCGGACCGACGACCAGGTCCTCGAACGCGCGCACCGCCAGTGCATGCGCCTCGGCGACGCGGCTCGCAGGCACCAGCAGCCGCGTGCCCGCGATGCACGCCTGGCCGCTGTTCATCACGGCGGCCAGCGCCGCCAGCGGCATCGCCTTCGCGAAGTCGGCATCGTCGAGCAGGACGGTCGGCGATTTGCCGCCCAGTTCCAGCGTCACCCGTTTCATGGTGTCGACGGCGCCGCGCGCGATCGCCTTGCCGACGCTCGTGGACCCCGTGAACGAGATCTTGGCGATGTCGGGGTGGCGCGTGATCTCCGCGCCGACGACGTCGCCGCGGCCCGTGACGATATTGAAGACGCCCGGCGGCAGTCCCGCACCGTGCATCACGCGGGTGATGAGCTCCGTCTGCGCGGCACTCAGTTCGCTGGGCTTGACGACGGCCGTGCTGCCGGCGGCGATCGCCATCGACAGCTTGGTCGCGATGAAACCGATGTTCGCATTCCACGGCGTGATCAGCCCGACGACGCCATGCGGCACCATCGTCACGCGCGCCCCGCCGACCTCGCGCTCGAAGGCATATTCACCCAGCAGCCGGCGCGCGATCGCGAACGATGCGGCGGCGCGGCGCGCGGTCCCCGTCGCCATCGCCGTCGTGCCGCCGTATTCGGCGACCATGATGTCGACGATGTCCTGTTCGGCGGCGGCGACGGCGTCGTGCAGGCGCTGCAGCCAGTCCATGCGTTCTTCCCGCGTCGTGCGCGCCACGGCCGGCAACGCCGCCTTCGCCGCTGCGATCGCGCGCTGCGCGTCGACCTCGTCGGCCAGGATCACGGTCGTCGTTTCGCGCTCGGTGACCGGGTCGAGCAGGACGAGCGGCTCGCGCCCGTGCGGGGCAACGAACGCGCCGTTGATATAAATGGTATCGATGGTTTTCATGGCAGGACTCCTCGTGAACGATGGATTCATCATAGGAGTCCGGGCCCGCCCGGCGGTAGCAGGATACTGACGAAGGATTGCCCGATCCTGCCGATCTGGCGCGGATCAGGCAGTGCGCACCAGCGCCTCGAACGCCTGCGCCGCGCGGCTGCGATAGCGTTCGCGGTGGCGCAGCAGGAAAAAGTCGCGCGGCGGCAGGTCCACGCGCACCTTGGCGAGCAAACCCGCCGCGATGTACGGCGCCGCGACCAGTTCCGACAAGACGGCCACGAAGCCCGCGCTCATCACGGCCGCGCGCACGGCCTCGTTGGACGGCAGGGTCAGGGCGACCTGCAGCGCGGCCAGGTCGACGCCCTGCGCCGCCAGCATCTCTTCGAGCGCGGACCGCGTGCCCGATCCCGGCTCGCGCATGATCCAGCGGGCAGCCTGCAGGTCGGCGGCGGCGAGCCTGCGCTTGCGTACCCACGGATGGCCGGGCGCGACGACGATGGCCATGCGGTCCTGGCCGATGCGCTCCGCGACCAGCGCCGCATCGTCGATGCCGCCCTCCACGAGTCCGAGATCGGCCGCGCCCTCGCGCACCGCGTCCGCCACGGACTGCGTATTGCCGACGTCCAGCCTCACGTCGATCTGCGGATGCGTCTCGCGAAAGCGCACGAGCAGCGGCGGCAGCCAGTAGCTGGCGATCGTCTGGCTGGCCTGCAGCGCGAGTACACCGCGCGCCAGCCCGGCCAGTTCGACGAGCACGCGTTCGGCGCCGGCCGCGCGGGCCAGCGTGGCGCGCGCCTCCTCGAGGAAGATGCGGCCGGCGGCATTGACTTCGATGCGCCGCCCGACCCGGTCGAACAACGGCGTGCCGTAACGCTCTTCCAGCGCGCGCAGCGATGCGCTGACGGCGGACGGTGTCAGCGCGAGGACATTCGCCGCCTGCGTCAGATGCTGGCGTTCGGCGACGGCGACGAAGATGCGGAGCTGGTCGAGGGTCATCGTTCGATTGAAGTGAATGATCTGTGCGAAATTTTAAGATGGACCGAACGATCCTGTCGAGCCGATACTGCGGGCTCGAACCAGGAGAACACCATGAATAATAAGATCTTCACGCTCATTCCGGGGATCGCGCTGAGTGCCGCCGTCACGGGCGCCGCCGTCCTGCTGGAGCGCGGCGAGACCGCCCTCTTCGGCCGCGCATGGCTCGAAAGCCTCGTCCTGGCCATCCTGCTGGGGAGCCTGGTTCGCACCGTCGCGACCGTCCCCGCCGCGTGCGAAGCCGGCGTGCGCTTTTCCGCCAAGGTCGTCCTCGAACTGGCCGTGATGCTGCTCGGTGCATCCATCAGCGCCGGCGCGATCGCCGCGCACGGGCTGCCGCTGCTGGGCGGGATCGCGCTGTCGGTCGTCCTCGCGATCGCATTCAGCTACACCGTCGGCCGGCTGCTGCGGCTGCCGCACGAGATGGCCGTGCTGGTCGCGTGCGGGAATTCGATCTGCGGGAACTCGGCCATCGCCGCCGTCGCGCCGGTCATCGATGCGCAGGGCAAGGACGTCGCGTCGTCGATCGCGTTCACGGCGGTGCTGGGCGTCGTCGTCGTGCTCGTGCTGCCGCTGCTCGAGCGGGTCCTCGGGCTGACGCCCCTCCAGTACGGCATCTTCGCCGGCATGACCGTGTATGCCGTGCCGCAGGTGCTGGCCGCGGCGGCGCCCGTGTCGCAGGCGAGCCTGCACATCGGGACGCTGGTAAAACTGGTGCGGGTGCTGATGCTGGGACCCGTCGTGCTCGGGCTGGCGCTGTTCCGGCGCGACGGCGCGCGCCGCGGCGCGCTGCCGCTGGCGCAACTCGTCCCGTGGTTCATCGTCGGCTTTCTCGCGCTGATGACGCTACGGTCCGTCGATGCCCTGCCGGCCGTCGTACTCGAACCGGCGCACGTGGCCTCGGGCTGGCTGACCAGCATGTCGATGGCGGCCCTCGGCCTCGGCGTCGACGCCCGCGCCGTACTGCGCGCGGGCGGCAACGTGACGGCGACCGTCGTCGTGTCGCTGGTCGGGCTGGGCGCGATCAGTTGGGGGCTGATTGCGCTGCTGGGGATCCGGTGACCGGATAGTACGGGCTTTCGAGCGGCCCGAGATAACTGGGCCGCAGCCCGCCCGCATCGATGACAAGGCGTTGCAGCACGAGACCCGGATCGAGCGCCCAGAACTTCACCGTGTGGCGGCCGGGGCGTGCGACACGATGCGTGGTGACGAACTGCGCGACGCCGTCCGAGACGATCTTGCTCCAGTGGCGTTCGGAACCGTCCGCATGGACGTTGACCACCTGCGGCGCCTCGTCGTCGATCGAGACGGCGTAACGGAAGCCCGCGCCCGGCTGGAACTTGAGCGTCGGTCCGAGGACGGCCTGCAGTTTCAGCTCACCGGCGGTGAACAGGTGCACCTCGTACTCGAGCCGCATGCCATCCGCGACCTTCAGCGCGTCCGCCGCGACCGGCAAAGTGGTCATGCCGGACAGCGTGCGGCCATAGCCGGGAATCCTCAGCCACTGCCGGCCGGATGGCGCCAGCGCGCGAGTGTAATGCTCCGCCTCGATCGCGACGACGCCCTGCGTTTCCACGTGACCCCGCGCCGTATCGGGCGCCAGGCCGGCCGGTTTGTGCACGGGCACCTTGACCTCGACCTGCGCCTTGGCCGGACCGCTGATCGTCAGCGATGCCACCGTGGTGCCGGCGGGGACCGCGCTCCAGTCCACGTCGACGACGATGCGCTGCTCCTTGCTCACGCGGCCGGCCTTGTGACTCAGGCGGATCCACGGATGGCTCGCCGTGATGGCATAGTCGAACGGCTGGGCGCTCCGGTTGAACAGCTCCAGATGACGCGGCTGCTTTTCGAAGACGTCCAGCGGCGGCAAGACGAGCTGGCGGATCGGGAAAACGGGCCAGGCGATGGCGTCGCCCTGCACCGCGACGCCCATCTGGTCGGACGGGTGAATGCCGTTCGGCGCCGCCAGCTGGCCGGGCGCGGGAACGCGCAGCTCCGACACGGCCGGCATCACGTCGCGGTAGGGCTGGTCCCAGTTGGTGTAGCCGAAACGCGTCTGCGACATCATGTGATTCCATTTGCCGCCGCTGATCTCGCGCTGGTATTGATTCGCGAGATCAGCGTCGCGCTGGAACAGCTGGCGCACGCGCGCCGCCATGTCGTTCGTCGTCACGCGGCCCTGGCGTGCGTACAGGCGATTGAGGCCGGTCGACACGTACATGTCGAGCGCATTCGCGGACGCGCGCACGGGATACTCCACGAGCTGGAAGTAGGCGTCGCGCATGTTCGCGGGCAGCGTGCGGCCGACGCGCACCGCTTCGTCGGCGAGCGCGTTGTAGTCCGCGACGACGTGCTCCGCCTCATCGTAGTTGGTGAGGCTGTAGGTCTCGGGCTCCAGCTGTTCCGGATGGCGCCGCGCGTTGTAGCGCGTGTACTTGTCGACGATGGACGCGATGTCTTCCGCATGCGCCGCGCCGAATTCACGGGTGGCCCAGGCACGCAGGTACTCGGGCAACCGCTCCGCCGGCCACGCTTGCGGGTTCCACGCATACGCCATGAAGAATTCGGTCGGCACCTCCATCGGCTTCAGGTCGCCCACGTTGACGACCCACAGCCGGTTCGCGCCATACTCGTTCGCGAGGTTCATCTGCTCCCACACCTTGGCGATCTGGGTCACGTTCAACCATTTGTACGAGCGGGGACCGCCGACATAATCGAAATGGTAGTAAACGCCGGCGCCGCCGCTGCGCTTGCGTTCCTCGGCGGTAGGCAGGCGGCGGATATTGCCCCAGTTGTCGTCGCACCAGAGCAGCAGCATGTCGTCCGGGACGCGCATGCCCTTCTCGTAATAGTCCTGCACTTCCTTGTAGAGGGCCCACAACTGCGGCACCTTCTCCGGTTCCTGGCCGAGCTCCTTCCTGATGATCGCGCGCTGGTCGCGGACGATCTGCTGCAACAGGTCGACGTTGGCGTCTTCCGACATCGGCTCGTCGCCGTCGCCGCGCATCGCCATCGTGATCACCTTTTCGTAATCGCGCGTATTGCGCAGGCCCTGCGCCCAGAATTCGCGCAGCACCTCGCCGTTGCGGTGGTAATCCCACGGCCCCTTGCCGTAGCGCTTCCACTCCTGCTGCGCCCTCATCATCGGTTCGTGGTGGGACGTGCCCATCACGATACCCATCGTGTCGGCGAGCTTGCCATTTTCCTTGTCGTCGTCATAGAACGACGAGTACCACATGGCCGGCCACAGGTAATTGGCGCGCATGCGGAGCATCAGTTCGAACAGCTTTTCGTAGAACTTGTGATTGAAGCCGCCGAAGCGCTCCTTCGCCCAATTGGTCAGCACGGGCGCCTCGTCGTTGAGGAACAGGCCGCGGTACTGGACGGTCGGTTTTTCCATGATGCGCGTGTCGAGCGGCACGCTGAGCGAGCGGTGATGCACGACCGGCACGTCGGCCCACCAGTACCAGGGCGAGACGCCGATCTGTTCCGACAGGGTATAGATCCCGTAGATCGTGCCGCGCTTGTCGCTGCCAGCGATGACCAGGGCGCGCTGCACACCGGGCATCGGGTCCGCGACCGCCTGGATGACGAAGCCTTCCCACTGGCCGGCCAGCGCACGCGTGTCGATCTTGCCCTGTTGCGCGAGGCGGTCGATCAGGCCATGGCGCCCGAGCGTGCCCACGATGATCACGTCGCCCGACGCCGCCGGACGGTCGACCTGCCATTGCGGCGTCTTGCCCGTCACGCTGCCGATGTCGCGCTGCAGGTCGCGCGCCGCGCGCAGCACGCCGGGATACTCGTCCGTGCCGACGACGATGGGCGCGGCACGTCCGGCCTGGACCAGCGCCACGCCGGCCTTGCCCTCCGTGTCGACGAACCGCGCCGTGCCGATGGCGTGGGCCTGGCCTGCGATCAGCAATCCCGCCACTGCCGTCACAAGGCGTCGCCATACATCCCTACTTGTACTTCGCTGCATGAACGTCTCCTCCGTTGAATGACCGACGGCCCCCGGATGTTATAAAACATTGCTTTATCGTTATTTTTGGTAGCGCAATCATTCGAGTCTACCGACAGCCGGGGTGCCGGTCAAACGGCTGCTACACTTCTATTTAGCCAATAAACAACAAAGGGGTCCCTATGCGCCAAGCCATCGTCCACATCGCCCTGGTCGTGCGCGACTACGACGAAGCCATCGATTTCTACGTCGGCAAACTCGGTTTCGAGCTGCTGGACGACACGTACCAGCCGGCGCAGGACAAGCGCTGGGTCGTGGTGGCGCCCCCGGGCGGCGCCGGCACCACCCTGCTCCTGGCCAAGGCATCGAAGCCGGAACAGGTGCCGTTCGCCGGCAACCAGGCCGGTGGCCGCGTCTTCCTGTTCCTGAACACCGACGATTTCTGGCGCGATTACGAACGCCTGCGCGGGCATGGCGTGCACTTCGTGCGCGATCCGAAGGAAGAGAACTACGGCACCGTGGCCGTGTTCGCGGACCTGTACGGCAACCTGTGGGACCTGCTGCAGCTGCGGCCGGACCATCCCATCGCCGCACGTCTGCACGTTTACCGGCAGAGCAACGATGCATAGAATGCAAGATTCCACATGACCCCGCGGGCGATGCGTGAAACTGACCAGAACGGCGAGCCTGGTCCGGCGACAAAAAGACAGCATCGTCCATTGTGAAATCGAGTTGTGCCCGGCCCCGGGCGCATCCGGCCGCTACCTGGTCAATCTGCGCCAGGGCCGCATGGGCGAGGACGCATCGCCCGACTCCATCCCGCTGGCGCTCGGCATCCTGGCCACCTATGACGACCGCGACGCAAGCCGGGGCAACAGCGTCCGCACGGCCGGCCGCATGGCGTGGTATGCGGTCACGCTGCAGGGCGTCGTTGCGCTGCTGTTGATTCGTAAACTCGACAACAATGTGCCCGTTCTCGCCATGCTGGCGCTGTACTGGCTATCGGTGCGGGTTCGCCGGATGCTCTGGATTCCGTTTATCGTCGGGATGGTGCTGATCTGGGCGATGCTGGCGCCGCGCTGAAAAGCAAAAAGCCCGCTCAGAGCGAGGATTGGCAGTGCCAATCCGGGCGAGCGGGCTTCGTTTTTCCAAAACAAAAAACCCCGTCGAGATCACTCGACGGGGTTTTCTTAATAACTAGCCTGACGATAACCTACTTTCACACTGGTTGCAGCACTATCATCGGCGCAGAGTCTTTTCACGGTCCTGTTCGGGATGGGAAGGGGTGGTACAGACTTGCTATGGTCATCAGGCATAACTTGTACGAGTGCCGCTTGCATAGTGCATGCGTCACTCTGAATCCGGAAGAAGCAGTTTTCGTAATCTGTTGTCTCAACAAACAGCTGAACCCTTGCATTGGCAATGACTGCCAAGGTTATAGGGACAAGCCGTACGGGCAATTAGTATCAGTTAGCTTAATGCATTACTGCACTTCCACACCTGACCTATCAACGTCCTGGTCTCGAACGACCCTTCAAGGAGCTCAAGGCTCCGGGAAATCTCATCTCAAGGCGAGTTTCCCGCTTAGATGCTTTCAGCGGTTATCTCTTCCGAACTTAGCTACCCGGCAATGCCACTGGCGTGACAACCGGTACACCAGAGGTTCGTCCACTCCGGTCCTCTCGTACTAGGAGCAGCCCCCTTCAAATTTCCAACGCCCACGGCAGATAGGGACCAAACTGTCTCACGACGTTTTAAACCCAGCTCACGTACCACTTTAAATGGCGAACAGCCATACCCTTGGGACCGGCTACAGCCCCAGGATGTGATGAGCCGACATCGAGGTGCCAAACTCCCCCGTCGATATGAACTCTTGGGAGGAATCAGCCTGTTATCCCCAGAGTACCTTTTATCCGTTGAGCGATGGCCCTTCCATACAGAACCACCGGATCACTATGTCCTACTTTCGTACCTGCTCGACTTGTCGGTCTCGCAGTTAAGCACGCTTATGCCATTGCACTATTAGCACGATGTCCGACCGTACCTAGCGTACCTTCGAACTCCTCCGTTACACTTTAGGAGGAGACCGCCCCAGTCAAACTGCCTACCATGCACTGTCCCCGACCCGGATCACGGGCCAAGGTTAGAACCTCAAACGAACCAGGGTGGTATTTCAAGGTTGGCTCCACGAGAACTGGCGTCCCCGCTTCAAAGCCTCCCACCTATCCTACACAGATTGGTTCAAAGTCCAATGCAAAGCTACAGTAAAGGTTCATGGGGTCTTTCCGTCTAGCCGCGGGTAGATTGCATCATCACAAACATTTCAACTTCGCTGAGTCTCGGGAGGAGACAGTGTGGCCATCGTTACGCCATTCGTGCAGGTCGGAACTTACCCGACAAGGAATTTCGCTACCTTAGGACCGTTATAGTTACGGCCGCCGTTTACTGGGACTTCAATCAAGAGCTTGCACCCCATCATTTAATCTTCCAGCACCGGGCAGGCGTCACACCCTATACGTCCACTTTCGTGTTTGCAGAGTGCTGTGTTTTTATTAAACAGTCGCAGCCACCAGTTTATTGCAACCCTTTCACCCTCATGGAGTAAACCATTCAAGCTACCGGGGCGTACCTTATCCCGAAGTTACGGTACCAATTTGCCGAGTTCCTTCTCCCGAGTTCTCTCAAGCGCCTTAGAATACTCATCTCGCCCACCTGTGTCGGTTTGCGGTACGGTCTCGTATGACTGAAGCTTAGAGGCTTTTCTTGGAACCACTTCCGATTGCTTCGTGTCACAAGGACACACGTCTCGACCCCTTGAATTACGCGCCCGGATTTGCCTAAGCGCCTTCTATGAGTCAAGAACCAACTATTCCAACAGTTGGACAACCTTCCGCGATCCGTCCCCCCATCGCATCATACGACGGTGCAGGAATATTAACCTGCTTCCCATCAGCTACGCATCTCTGCCTCGCCTTAGGGGCCGACTCACCCTGCTCCGATGAACGTTGAACAGGAAACCTTGGGCTTTCGGCGAGAGGGCTTTTCACCCTCTTTATCGCTACTCATGTCAGCATTCGCACTTCCGATACCTCCAGCATCCTTTACAAGACACCTTCTCAGGCTTACGGAACGCTCTCCTACCATATGGATCAAAGTATAAATACTAAGAAACATATCCGCAGCTTCGGTGACTGGCTTAGCCCCGTTACATCTTCCGCGCAGGACGACTCGATCAGTGAGCTATTACGCTTTCTTTAAATGATGGCTGCTTCTAAGCCAACATCCTGACTGTTTTAGCCTTCCCACTTCGTTTTCCACTTAGCCAATCTTTGGGACCTTAGCTGGCGGTCTGGGTTGTTTCCCTCTTGACGCCGGACGTTAGCACCCGACGTCTGTCTCCCAAGCTCGCACTCATCGGTATTCGGAGTTTGCAATGGTTTGGTAAGTCGCAATGACCCCCTAGCCATAACAGTGCTCTACCCCCGATGGTGATACTTGAGGCACTACCTAAATAGTTTTCGGAGAGAACCAGCTATTTCCAGGTTTGTTTAGCCTTTCACCCCTACCCACAGCTCATCCCCTAATTTTTCAACATTAGTGGGTTCGGACCTCCAGGGCGTGTTACCGCACCTTCATCCTGGCCATGGGTAGATCACCTGGTTTCGGGTCTACACCCAGCGACTGTCGCCCTGTTCGGACTCGATTTCTCTACGGCTCCCCTATTCGGTTAACCTCGCCACTGAATGTAAGTCGCTGACCCATTATACAAAAGGTACGCCGTCACCCCACGAAGAGGCTCCGACTGTTTGTATGCACACGGTTTCAGGATCTATTTCACTCCCCTCCCGGGGTTCTTTTCGCCTTTCCCTCACGGTACTGGTTCACTATCGGTCGATTACGAGTATTTAGCCTTGGAGGATGGTCCCCCCATCTTCAGACAGGATTTCTCGTGTCCCGCCCTACTTGTCGTACGCTTAGTACCACCGTTCGAATTTCGTGTAAGGGGCTATCACCCTCTATGGCCAGCATTTCCAGGCTGTTCCACTATTCGATCGACTATCACGTACAAGGCTCATCCCATTTCGCTCGCCACTACTTTGGGAATCTCGGTTGATTTCTTTTCCTGCAGCTACTTAGATGTTTCAGTTCGCCGCGTTCGCTTTGCATACCTATGTATTCAGTATGCAATGACCTAAAAGGCCGGGTTTCCCCATTCGGAAATCTGCGGATCAAAGTGTGTTTGCTCACTCCCCGCAGCTTATCGCAAGCTACTACGTCCTTCGTCGCCTGTAATCGCCAAGGCATCCACCATGTGCACTTATTCACTTGTCCCTATAACGTTGGCCCCTGCATGAGTATCAGGGAGCGTCATATCGACAAGGATTCAGCTTACTTTGTTTGTTGATACATACAGATTTTCTACCCTAAGTGTGCATCCAACTTTCGTTAGCTACACGCTTAAAGAAAACTTTACTTCTTCCAGATTGTTAAAGAACGAGAACTACACTTATCGAAGACGCAGGTCTTGGATAAAGATAGTCTAAACAGTCGAATGGTGGAGGATGACGGGATCGAACCGACGACCCCCTGCTTGCAAAGCAGGTGCTCTCCCAGCTGAGCTAATCCCCCATTTTGGTAACTGGTGGGTCTGGTTGGATTCGAACCAACGACCCCCGCGTTATCAACACGGTGCTCTAACCGACTGAGCTACAGACCCGAACTGTTCTCGTTTAACTTTATAACAGCCGATAAGCGTGGGCGCTTGATGATGGAGCGTTAGCTCCCAGTGCCACTCTAGAAAGGAGGTGATCCAGCCGCACCTTCCGATACGGCTACCTTGTTACGACTTCACCCCAGTCACGAATCCTACCGTGGTAAGCGCCCTCCTTGCGGTTAAGCTACCTACTTCTGGTAAAACCCGCTCCCATGGTGTGACGGGCGGTGTGTACAAGACCCGGGAACGTATTCACCGCGGCATGCTGATCCGCGATTACTAGCGATTCCAACTTCACGCAGTCGAGTTGCAGACTGCGATCCGGACTACGATACACTTTCTGGGATTAGCTCCCCCTCGCGGGTTGGCGGCCCTCTGTATGTACCATTGTATGACGTGTGAAGCCCTACCCATAAGGGCCATGAGGACTTGACGTCATCCCCACCTTCCTCCGGTTTGTCACCGGCAGTCTCATTAGAGTGCCCTTTCGTAGCAACTAATGACAAGGGTTGCGCTCGTTGCGGGACTTAACCCAACATCTCACGACACGAGCTGACGACAGCCATGCAGCACCTGTGTTCAGGCTCCCTTTCGGGCACCCTCCAATCTCTCGGAGGTTCCTGACATGTCAAGGGTAGGTAAGGTTTTTCGCGTTGCATCGAATTAATCCACATCATCCACCGCTTGTGCGGGTCCCCGTCAATTCCTTTGAGTTTTAATCTTGCGACCGTACTCCCCAGGCGGTCTACTTCACGCGTTAGCTGCGTTACCAAGTCAATTAAGACCCGACAACTAGTAGACATCGTTTAGGGCGTGGACTACCAGGGTATCTAATCCTGTTTGCTCCCCACGCTTTCGTGCATGAGCGTCAATCTTGACCCAGGGGGCTGCCTTCGCCATCGGTGTTCCTCCACATCTCTACGCATTTCACTGCTACACGTGGAATTCTACCCCCCTCTGCCAGATTCAAGCCTTGCAGTCTCCATCGCAATTCCCAGGTTAAGCCCGGGGCTTTCACGACAGACTTACAAAACCGCCTGCGCACGCTTTACGCCCAGTAATTCCGATTAACGCTTGCACCCTACGTATTACCGCGGCTGCTGGCACGTAGTTAGCCGGTGCTTATTCTTCAGGTACCGTCATTAGCCCAGGATATTAGCCTGAGCCGTTTCTTCCCTGACAAAAGAGCTTTACAACCCGAAGGCCTTCTTCACTCACGCGGCATTGCTGGATCAGGCTTGCGCCCATTGTCCAAAATTCCCCACTGCTGCCTCCCGTAGGAGTCTGGGCCGTGTCTCAGTCCCAGTGTGGCTGGTCGTCCTCTCAGACCAGCTACTGATCGTCGCCTTGGTGAGCCTTTACCTCACCAACTAGCTAATCAGATATCGGCCGCTCCAGGAGCATGAGGCCCGAAGGTCCCCCACTTTCATCCGTAGATCGTATGCGGTATTAGCGTAACTTTCGCTACGTTATCCCCCACTCTTGGGTACGTTCCGATATATTACTCACCCGTTCGCCACTCGCCGCCAGGTTGCCCCGCGCTGCCGTTCGACTTGCATGTGTAAAGCATGCCGCCAGCGTTCAATCTGAGCCAGGATCAAACTCTTCAGTTTAATCTCTGTTTTTGCTACTTTCGTAGCAGATCGCTCACTCAAAATACTGACCGTCACTCATTGCTGAGCAACGTATTTCTTTTGCGTGAACATTTGATAATTTAAGCATTCAGCACCCCGAAGGATGCTGGCACTTCATCAAACGCCCACACTTATCGACTGTTGATTGTTAAAGAGCTGTATTCGGTACTGCCTTGCTGCGCTTGCGAATCGTTTTGTTCGTCAGCAGCAGAGGAACGAGATTATGCAGTGTTTCGCTTAACTCGTCAACCCCTCGTCTATTTCTGCAACACACTCGATGTAATCGATCTGACAAGCTTAACTGGTTGATTCAGTTAAACTTTTTGTGCGCTGCAGAAGCAGGACGCGAACTATAGCAAACGCGCGGGCACCTGCGCAAGGCCTGTCTTGCAGTGCCTAAAAAGCTGGCATCCAGCTTGCTTACTGTGTGTTGCATAAAACAAAGCATCAATAAAACGGAGCATATTTACACGCCTGATTGTTCCGTTCAGGTACAGGTGCTACATTTATGAACAGTCGATTCCCAATATAGAGCCGCGGTCCAGGGCCAACCAGGAGACTTGGAATGACTTATCAACACGCAGGCTTGCTCGCCCCCGGCGACGACATGGCAACGATGATCGCGATCTCGCACCGACGCTCCGAACAATTCGGCCTGAGTCCCGATTCACGGCCCGATTTCACCCCCGTATCCGGCACCGACCTGTCCTATCTGGTCGAACAGAATCGCCTGCTGTACAGCCACGCGGTGCCCGCGATGGAAACGCTGTACCAGCAGATCGCCAACACCCACAACATGGTCTTGCTGACGGATGCGCAGGGCGTGATCGTGCATTCGCTGGGCGACGCCGACTTCCTCGAAAAGGCCAACCGCGTCGCGCTGACGGCGGGCGTCGCCTGGTCCGAGGAGAGCAAGGGCACGAACGCGATCGGCACCGCGATCGCGGAACGGGTGCCGACGACGATCCATGCGGACCAGCACTTCCTCTCCGCGAACCACTTCCTGACCTGCTCCGCGGCACCGATCACCGACCACCGCGGCAACGTGGTCGGCGTGCTGGACGTCAGCGGCGACCGGCGCAGCTTTCACAAGCACACGATGGCCCTCGTGCGCATGTCCGCGCTGATGATCGAGAACCAGCTGTTCGCGGCGACGTTCGAAAACGCGATCACCCTGCACTTCCACACGCGCCCCGAATTCATCGGCACGCTGATGGAAGGGATCGCGTCGTTCAGCCCGGGCGGCCGCTTCCTTGCCGCCAACCGCAACGGCCTGTTCCAGCTGGGCCTCTCGTATCCCGCACTGCAGGCCCATACGTTCAGCTCCCTGTTCGGCCTTCCCGTCTCCGCCCTGTACGATCACTACCGCACGGCGGCACCCGGCCTGCTCGACCTGTGCATGCACAACGGCGTGCGCGTGCGCGGCCGGGCGGAACTGCGGCTGACGAACGGCGTGCACGTGCTCACCGGCGCGTTCGACGATGCGACGCAGATGGCGCCCATCGCACAGGTGCCCGCGAAGGCACCCACGCGGCGCCTGTCCGGCCTGCGCTACCTGAACACGGGCGACCCGCAGCTCGAGCAGGTCATCGACAAGGTCAACCGCGTGCTCGGGCGCGACGTGCCGATCATGATCATGGGCGAGACGGGCACCGGCAAGGAATTGCTGGCCCAGGCCATCCACAACGATTCGCCGCGCGCGCAAGGGCCGTTCGTCGCCGTGAACTGCGCGTCGATTCCCGAGACGCTGATCGAATCGGAGCTGTTCGGCTACGAGGACGGCGCGTTCACCGGCGCGCGCAAGAAGGGGGCGGTCGGCAAGATCCTGCAAGCGAACGGCGGCACGCTGTTCCTCGATGAGATCGGCGACATGCCCTATCCGCTGCAGGCCCGCCTGCTGCGCGTGCTGCAGGAACGGATGGTTACCCCGCTCGGCAGCGGCAAGTCGATCCCGGTGAACGTGGAAGTGATCTGTGCGACGAACCACAACCTGCGCCGCCGCATCGCCGAGGGCCTGTTCCGCGAAGACCTGTATTACCGCCTGAACGGCCTCGTGGTAAAACTGCCGCCGCTGCGCGAGCGCACCGACCTCGAAACGGTGGTGCGAAAAATCCTCTCTGTGGAGAACGAAACGGGCGGCACGCACACGATCTCCGACGAGGTACTGCGGCTGTTCAAGCGCCACAAATGGCCGGGCAACTTCCGCCAGCTGACGAACCTCCTGCGCACCGCCGCGATCATGGCCGGCGACGAGGAAGAAATCGGCCTGCGCCACATGCCGGACGACTTCCTGGACGACATCGCGGAGGCGCCCGACGCCGCGCCCGCGAGCGCGCCCGCCGCCCAGCAGATGATCGCGTCCGGCGCCAATCTCGAAGAGATGGAACTGGCCGCGATCCTCAAGTCGCTCGAGGCGAACGGCGGCAACGTGTCGGCGACGGCACGCGCGCTGGGCGTCTCGCGCAACACCATTTACCGCAAGCTGCCGCATCTGAAGACCTCCCCATGAATGATCAAGCGGCCGGGAAGCCGGACGACTTCCAGCGCGCGCCGTCCTTGCCGATCGTAAGCAGGTCCACGCCCGGCAGGTGCGCGGCCAGCGCGTGCGCGCGGCGTGCGCCCATCACCATGAATGCGGTCGACAGGCCGTCGGCCTCCAGTCCGGTGGGCGCCAGCACCGTGACGCTGGCCAGCTCCGTCGGCGAATCGCCGCTGGCCGGATCGAAGATGTGGTGGTGGCGCAGGTCCGACGTGAACGCCGACGCGTAATCGCCCGACGTGGCGGCGCAGCGCCCGTCCAGCACCAGGCTCGCGGCCACCGCGTCTTCGTTGCGCGGATCGCGGATGCCCAGGTGCCATGGCCGCCCGCCGGTGCGGCCCAGCGCACCGTATTCGCCCGTGTCGACGAGCGCGTGGCGGATGCCGTGCCGGCGCAGCGCGGCCAGCGCGAGGTCCGTCGCATAGCCTTGCGCGAGGCCGTTCAGCGTGATCGCCATCCCCTTCCGTGCCAGCACGACGCGTTCCGGCCCCGCCTGCACCTGCGTCCAGCCGACGAGGCGTTGCGCGCGCATGCGTTCGGGCTCGGGCGGCACGCCGTGCGCCGAATCGAACGCGCGCCACAGCGGCTGCACCGTGATGTCGAACGCGCCCTGCGTCAGGCGCGACAAGGTGCGCGCATGCTCCAGCACCGTCAGCAGATGCGGGTCGGGCCCGTGCAACACCTTGTCGCGGTTCAGCCGGAACACCTGGCTGGGCGGCTGGTGGAGGCTCATCAGCGCATCCACGCGGCGCGCCTCGCCCAATGCGGCGGCGATGGCCTGCTGCGCGGCTTCCGGGTCCGCATGGCGCACGGCGACGCTGATCGTCGTCCCGAATGCCAGCGCGGCGCCGCTGTGCAGTGGCAGTTCGTCGGCTGCGGCCGCGTCGGCCACCGCGGCGCCGGCCATGCCGCCCAGGGTGGCGGCGATGAAGGTCCTTCTGTGCATCATGCTCTCCTGTCGATGACGTCCGGGGCCGGGACGATCGGAATCGTCCGGCTGCGCTTCCGCTCCAAGATCCGCGGCGCGCACTGTTCGTCGCTTGCGTGGATAACGACACATTCCATACATTGAAAACACTCCTCGTAGTCGACCTTCCCGCTCGGGACGATCGCGTTGTAGCCGCAGCGGTGGCGGCACGTTTGACACGGCGTGCCGCATTCGGCGCGCCGCGGGATCCAGTCGAGCAGGCGCACGCGGCCCAGCAGCGCGAGCGCCGCGCCGAGCGGACAGAGATAGCGGCAGAACGCCTTGTTGACGACCATGGCGGCCAGCAGCAGGCCGGCGGCATACGCGACGAACGGCCAGGCGCGCACGAAATTCAGGGTGATCGCGGTCTTGAACGGTTCCAGTTCGACGAGCCGGTCTGCCTGCGCCGGCGCCCACACGGCCGCCAGCAGGATCGCCGCCAGCACGCCGTACTTCACGCGCTTCAGGCGCGCATCGAGCACGCGCCGCACGGCGACCTGCGGCAGCCGCAGCGCCTGTCCCGCGAGACCCGCGAATTCCTGCAGCGCGCCGAAGGGACACAACCAGCCGCAGAACGTGCCGCGCCCCCAGATGAACAGGGAGACGAGCACGAACGCCCACAGCGCCACGGTCAGCGGATCGAACAGCAGGTAATCCAGGCCCCGCCCTGCCCGGAGGGCCTGCACGATGCCGGTGAGATTGACGATGGACAGCTGCGCCTGCGCCGCATAGCCGATGAAGCCGATGGTGAACAGCAGCCACGCGCGGCGCAGCCAGGCGAAGCGGCGCGCGTGGGCCACCAGCCGGCGCTGCTGCCACAGCGCGGCCGCGAGCAGGGCGAGCGCCACGCCCAGCACGAGCAACTCCACGCGGCGCGCCTTCCAGCTGGCCTGCCACGCCGGCGCGGCGCCCTCCGGGGCGATGTAGTACGCCTCCGGCAGGCGGTACGAGAACGCGATCTCGC
This sequence comes from Massilia sp. CT11-137, assembly GCF_047302885.1. Classification (NCBI taxonomy): domain Bacteria; kingdom Pseudomonadati; phylum Pseudomonadota; class Betaproteobacteria; order Burkholderiales; family Oxalobacteraceae; genus Massilia; species Massilia sp. CT11-137. The sequence continues at coordinate 619,095 of NZ_JBKYMP010000002.1, read as the reverse complement.
GCGTGATCCGCTCGGGATAGACGATCCCCTTGCTGCGCGTGACGGGCAGCGCGAAGTCGAGGGCGCGCGCCGGATCCAGGCCCGCCTGCGCGATGACCCGGAGCAGCAGCATCTCGTCGGCCGGCAGGTGCACGCCGTCGGCCAGGCGCGGTTCGAGATCGAGGTCGCGCATCTCCACCGGCAGGCGGTCCTGGCGCAGCACGATGCCGCGCGGGACGCTGCCGCGCACGAAGTCCGCCCCGGTAAGCGTATGCGGACCGGCCGTCAGCACGAGCAGCGCGTGGTCGCCCGGTTCCAGCCTGCCCTGCAGCCGGTTCCACGTGCGCGGCGCCAGCAGGTTGCGGCCGACGGCCGGCACCGACGCCCACGCGACCCACAGGTCGATGAAGACGTCGTCAGGCTGCGCGAGCGCCTGTGCATCCAGTCCGGCGCCGCTACTCCCCGCGAACAGCCGCTCGACGTCGCCCCGGCGCACGCGGACATGCCGCACGAGGCCCGCATCGAGCATCTCCTGCAGCGACAGCGGCGCGAAGACATCCATGCGGATCCGGCCGATGCGGCCCGGATCGCGCCCCTGCGCAAAACCGAGCTTGGCGCGCGCCACCTTCAGCGCGGCCGACAGGACGCTCTGGTTGATGATGCGGACGGACGCCGTCGCCTTCGACACTCCGTCCAGGCTGCCCTTCGCGCCGCCGACCGTGATGCCCTGCCCCAGCGACCGCCCGCGGTACTGCTGCAGAAACTCCCGCAGGGGCGCTTCCCCGAGACCTTCCAGGAACACCGGTTCGTGCTGCGACAGCACCGCCACGTCGAGGAAGGTGCCTTTCGGGTCCATGACGACGAGGAGATTCGGCGGCACGCCGGCGAAGCCCGGCACCGGCGCCAGGTCGGCCGATTCGAACGCATAGCCGACCAGCTCCGTCACCGTGCCGTTCTGCTTGAACAGCGGCCAGGCCGGGATGTCGGCCGATTTTTCGCCGACGACCAGCGGCGCCGGGAAGCGCCGCGCCAGCTCCGCCTGCGTCAGCGTGCCGGCGTGCGCCGCGGCGCAAAGCAGGAGCCAGCAGATGACGAGGCGGAGCAGGTTCATGGCCGCATCAGAAGAAGATGATGCCGCCGACGGAACCGCCGTTCATGCGCGCGGTGGCGCCGCCGAAGCCCTTCGAGCGCGTCTGCCCGATCTCGGCCACCAGCGTGATCGCGCTGTTCAGCGCATAGTAGGCGCCGGCCGTCAGGTTGGCGTTCGACTTCAGGCCGCCCGTGCCGACGGTGTTGTCGTCGTTGGCGCTGCGCCCCCACGACAGGCCCAGTTTCAGGGCATCGGTCGTCTTGAACGTGCCCTGCACGAGGAAGTTCCTGGAGCGCACGTCGCCCTGGTCGGCGTCGGACAGGATGCCCAGCGCGCGGCCCGTCTGCGCGTTGACGAGCAGGCCGGCGGCGCCCAGCTGGTACGATGCGCCGGCTTCGAAGCCGTTCATCGTGAGGTCGCTCGCGCCCGGCGTCTGCGTTTCGAAGCGCTGGGTCTTGGCACCGAGCCAGGCCTTGAAACCGTCCTGCGCGAACGAGAGGCGCGCCTGCACCTGCGGGCTCGAACGGGTCGAGTAGCGCGGACCGGCGATGACCGGCGTGTCGGACACGGGGCTCATCACGCCGAAGTCGAAGCCGATGCCTGCGTCGTTCTTGGGCGTGCTGTAGACGATCTGGCCATACGTGCCCAGGTAGCTGTAGCCGGCGCCGATGTGGCCCAGCGTCACGCGGCCGCGCTGCGTGGCCTGCACCGGCGCGCCGGCGCCGACGAGGGTCATGTCGTTCAGGATCGCATTCGCGCCGAAGATGCCGTAGTCTCGGCCCAGCTTGAACGTGCCGAGGTCCGCGCGGCCGAACGTGAAGAAGGCCTGGCGCACGTCGACCGTGCTGTTTTGCGCGATCGCGCTGTCCGTCGCCGTGGCGACGTAGATGCCGATCTTGGCGGTGACGTCGAAGCCGCCCTGCGTCGACGACACGGACGTCACGAGGCCGCTGGGCAGCAGGCCGTTGCCGATGGTAGTGCGGTGATCCTCGCCGCCGCAGCCGAGCGCGCGGCCGCCCAGCGCCAGCCCGCCGACGGCGTCGCCGTTGCACGAGACGCCCGTGTAATAGGCGTTGACGATGCCGCCGACGTTGACCGTCCAGTCGCCGGCCTTCAGGTCGACCGCGGAAGCTTGCGTGCAGGCGCCGATCGAGGCCATGACGGCCAATGCGTGAACCTTCTTCATTTGTCTCCTCGCTTTCTTGTTTGTAGTGGGATACATCGTTGAGATGTACCGACAGTGATGGCAAGTTGCGTGCCCGGTCGCTCACCCGGGGAAAAGCGAGGAAACAGCGTATTTTTCTGTGGCGAATCGGATCAGGTGTTGCAGTTTTGACCGTCCGCACACCAAAACTAACTAAACGGTATAAATAAAAAAACCGCGGCCGAAGCCGCGGCAAAACAGGGTCTTGACGCCGGCCGCCGCCGCAGCCGATGCATAACCCTCCCTGACCACTTACCTGGAGTTCAAATCAAATCTTGGTTGCGAGCTTGAAGACCCAGACCGAGCCGCCCTGCTCCAGGAAGTTCACCTTCTTCGCAACCTCGCCGCCCCACAGCGGCACGGCACCGCCCCAGCCGGAGACGACGGCCACGTATTGCACGCCGCCGTCTTCCCACGTCACCGGCGGCGCGACGACGCCCGAACCGGTCTGGAACTTCCACAGTTCTTTGCCCGACTTCGCATCGACCGCCTTCAGGAAGCCCTCGGGCGTGCCGTAGAACACGAGCCCGCCGGCCGTCGTCATCACGCCGCCCCACAGCGGTGCCGTGTTCTTGTTCTCCCAGACGATCTTGCCCGTCCTGGGATCCACCGCGCGCAGCGCGCCGATGTAGTCGTCGTTCAGCGGCTTGATCGTGAAGCCGGCACCGAGGTAAGCGCCACCCTTCTTGTACGTGATCGGTTCGTTCCAGATCTCCATGCCCCACTCGTTGGCGGGCACGTAGAACAGGCCGGTCTGCGGGCTGTACGCCATCGGCATCTGGTTCTTCGCGCCGAGGAAGGCCGGCGCGGCGAACACGGTCGAACCCTTCTTGCCGTCGCCCTTCGTCGGATCGCTGGGACGGTTGGCGGCGATGAAGTTCGGACGGCCCGTCTTGAGGTCGATGCCGCTCGCCCACGTGATCTTGTTCACGAACGGGAAGGCATTCTGCAGCTGGCCCGTCTTCGCGTCGATCACGTAGAAGAAGCCGTTGCGGTCGGCCTTGCCGCCGTAGCGCTTGCCGTTCATGTCGAACGTGACGAATTCGTTGGCGCCGTCGAAGTCCCACGAATCGTTCGGCGTGCTCTGGTAGGCCCACTTGATCTGGCCCGTCGTCGGATCCAGCGCGAGCGTCGACGACGAGTACAGGTTGTCGCCGGGGCGCAGGTGGCTGTTCCACGGTGCCGGGTTGCCGGTGCCGATGTACGCGAGGCCCGTGGCCGGGTCATACGTGCCGCCCATCCAGGTCGATGCGCCGCCCGTCTTCCACAGCTCGCCCGGCCAGCTCTTGTTGACCGTGCCGGTGACGCCCGCATCAATCGCCTTGCCGTCCTTGTCGTACTTGTAGCCCATATGGCCTTCGACGGTCGGGCGCGACCACAGCAGCTCGCCCGTCAGCGGGTTGCGGCCTTCCACGCGGCCCACGATGCCGAACTCGCCGCCCGAGACGCCCGTGATCAGGACGCCCTTGGCGATCAGCGGCGCGGCCGTCATGGAGTAGCCGGCCGCATAGTCGTCGACCTTTTCCTTCCACACGACCTTGCCGGTGCTCTGGTCGAGGGCGACCAGTTGCGCATCCAGCGTGCCGAAGATGACGAGGTTGCCGTACACGGCGGCGCCGCGGTTGACGACGTCGCAGCACGGCATGATCGCTTCCGGCAGGCGGTGCTCGTACTTCCACAGTTTATTCCCCGTCTTCAGGTCGATCGCATAGATGCGCGAATACGACGCGGTGACGAACATCTTGCCGTTGGCGATGATGGGCTGCGACTCCTGCCCGCGCTGTTTCTCGCCGCCGAACGAGAACGACCAGGCCGGGACCAGCTGGCCGACGGTCTTCGTGTTGATCTGCGTGAGCGTCGAAAAACGCTGGCCCTGCGTACCCATGCCGAAGGACAGCACGTTCTTCGTGTCCTTGGCCGCGTTTTCGATCATCGCGTTGGTGATGTCGGCCGCCTGGGCGATGAACGCCAGCGGGGCGAGTCCTGCGAGCAGGATGGTCATTCTCGTCTTCATGCTTGTCTCCTTTGTTGTCGTTGTATGGTGGGCACGTGGTGCCCACCCTACTGCTTTGTCGTCGTTTAAGGTCCCGGCGCCTGGCTGCGCAGCTGGCCGTTTTCCTCGTCCGTGAACAGGCGCGAGCGCGTGAGGAAGCGCCGGCCCGTGCCGTTATCGAGCGAGAACATGCCGCCGTTGCCTTCCACCACATCGATGATCAGCTGGGTGTGTTCCCAGTAACCGAACTGCTCCAGCCCGATGTAGAACGGCGCGCCGTCCAGGTTGCCCAGGTAGACGTCCGTGTCGGACAGGTCGAACTCCCCGGCGGCGTAGCACATCGGCGTGCTGCCGTCGCAGCAGCCGCCGGACTGGAAAAACATCAGCGGCCCGTGGCGCCGCCGCAGCTCGCCGATGAAGGCCAGCGCGGCGGGAGTCGCCATCACGCGTTCGATATTGGCTGTCATGGCGCCTCTCTGCCAGTTAGAAGAAGCCCAGCGCTTTCGGGCTGTAGCTCACCAGCAGATTCTTGGTCTGCTGGTAGTGGTCGAGCATCATCTTGTGATTCTCGCGGCCGATGCCCGACTGCTTGTAGCCGCCGAATGCGGCGTGTGCCGGGTACAGGTGATAGCAGTTGGTCCACACGCGGCCCGCCTGGATCGCGCGGCCGACGCGGAAGGCGCGGCTGCCGTCGCGCGTCCACAGGCCGGCACCCAGGCCGTACAGCGTGTCGTTGGCGATGCGCAGCGCGTCCGCCTCGTCCTTGAACGTCGTCACCGAGACGACCGGGCCGAAGATCTCTTCCTGGAAGATGCGCATGCTGTTGTCGCCCTTGAACACGGTCGGACGCACGTAGTAGCCGCCGGACAGGTCGCCGTCATGCTTCGCCCGCTCGCCGCCGGCCAGCACCTGCGCGCCTTCCTGGCGGCCGATGTCGAGGTAGGACAGGATCTTTTCCAGTTGCTCCTTCGACGCCTGGGCGCCGATCATCGTGCCCTCGTCGAGCGGGTTGCCGGCCTTGATTTGCGCCACGCGCGCCAGCGCGCGCTCGATGAACTTCTCGTAGATCGATTCCTGGATCAGCACGCGCGACGGGCAGGTGCATACCTCGCCCTGGTTCAGCGCGAACATCGCGAAGCCTTCCAGGCACTTGTCGAAGAAGTCGTCGTCCGCGTCCATCACGTCGGCGAAGAAGATGTTGGGCGACTTGCCGCCCAGTTCCAGCGTTACCGGAATCAGGTTCTGCGCGGCGTACTGCATGATCAGGCGGCCGGTGCCCGTCTCGCCCGTGAAGGCGATCTTGGCGATGCGCTTGCTCGATGCGAGCGGCTTGCCCGCTTCCAGGCCGAAGCCGTTGACGACGTTCAGCACGCCCGCCGGCAGCAGGTCGGCGATCAGCTCGACCAGCACCATGATCGAGGCCGGGGTCTGCTCGGCCGGTTTCAGCACGACGCAGTTGCCGGCGGCGAGTGCCGGGGCCAGCTTCCACACGGCCATCAGGATCGGGAAGTTCCACGGGATGATCTGGCCGACCACGCCCAGCGGCTCGTGGAAGTGGTAGGCGTAGGTCTGGTCGTCGATGGTCGAGATGGCGCCTTCCTGCGTGCGGATGCAGCTCGCGAAATAGCGGAAGTGGTCGATCGCCAGCGGGATGTCGGCCGCCATCGTTTCGCGGATCGGCTTGCCGTTGTCGACGGTCTCGGCGGTCGCGATCAGGCGCAGGTTCTGCTCCATGCGGTCGGCGATGCGGTTCAGGATGTTGGCGCGTTCGGCCGGCGACGTCTTCGCCCAGGCATCCTTGGCGGCGTGGGCGGCGTCCAGCGCCAGCTCCACGTCCTCGGCCGTCGAACGGGCCACTTCGCAGAACGGCTGGCCGCTGATCGGCGTGACGTTGGCGAAGTACTCGCCCTTGACCGGCGCGACGAATTTGCCGCCGATGAAGTTGTCGTAGCGTTGGCGGAACGGATTGGCGACGCCGAGTTTGCTGATGTCTGCGAGATTCATGTCATCCTCTTTCGTTGTGGGTTGGGTGGCCGAATTGGTGGCCATTGCGGGCACTGGTGTTTGCTCGGTACATCCCTTCTTTCGCAAACCCCGTGCCAGCCCGCTTTCCCCTGTTTTTGCCGTGTTGGACCGCCAGGCGCCGGCTGTTTCTGGTACAGGTGTTCCAAACTTGAACAGGTCAGCGGATCACCACGCCCCACGGCAGCTGGCCCACGGCGATGTCGCCCGTCTTGCTGCCCGCGGCCGTGTCGATCACGGACACGCTGTCCGAGCGCCCGTTCGCCACGTACAGCCGGCTGCCGTCCGGCGTCAGCGCCATGTTCCAGGGCCGCTTGCCGACGGCGATGGTGGCGTCCACCGCATTGCGCGCGGCGTCGATGCGCATCACGCTGCCGTCCGCGCCGTTCGACACGAATACCGTCTTCCCGTCGGGCGACACGACGATGCCGGCCGGGTTCTTCCCCGCCGGGATCGTGGCGATGCTGCGGCGCTTGTCGATGTCCAGCACGTACACCGCGCCCGCGAGCTCGCACGCGACGTAGGCCCGCGTGCCGTCCGGCGCGAAGCCGATGCCGCGCGGGCGCAGGCCCACAGCGATCGAACCGACCTGGCGGCGTGCGGCCACGTCGATCACGTCGACCTGCTCCGCGTTCTCGGCCGAGACGAGCAGCCAGCGCCCGTCCGGGCTGAACACGGCGTGCTCGGGGTTCTTGCCCTGGACGGGAATGTCGGCGACGAGCTTGCGCGCGGCCGCGTCGACGAGCGCCACGCTGTTGGAATCCTCGACGGCGACGGCGACCCAGCGGCCGTCGCGCGACGCGTTCACGCCCTCGGGCGAGCTGCCGAGCGGGATCGTGGCCAGCGTCGCGCCGCTGGCGGCATCCAGCACGAGCAGCGCGCTGCCGGCGGCGTCCGTGACGTACAGCCGGCTGCCCGCCGGATCGGCCGCGATGCCGCGCGGGCGCTTGCCGGCCGCGATCTGGCGCACGGCCGCGCCCGTGGCTGTGTCGATCACGCTGACGCTGCCGGATTTTTCGTTGGGGACGTAGGCGAAGGGGGCGGCCTGCGCGGCGCCGAAGCCGCAGGCCAGCAGGACGATGAGGGAACGAAGACGTGACATGATGGTCCTTTGAGTGTGGTCGGTACTCTCCGGATTGCAAGCGCCATGCCATGCGGGCAGCACGTTTCCGGGCTGGCAGGTATATTGCATGCGCTCATGGTCAGCGCCCGGATGACAAGGGCGACCATTCGACAGGAGACAAGATGAATCACCGTTTGAATTTCGTGGCGGCGCTGTTCGCCGCCGCCCCCCTGGCGGCCGCCGCCGCACCCGATGCGCCGATGAGCGTGGTCGTCGTCAGCGCCACGCGCGCCGAGCACACGAGCTTCGACCTGCCGGCCGCGATCGACGTCGTCGACGCGGACCGCATCGGCGCCGCACAGCCGCGCGTCAACGCGTCCGAGGCGCTGGCCACGGTGCCGGGGCTCGTCGTGCAGAACCGCCAGAACTATGCGCAAGACCTGCAGATCTCCTCGCGCGGGTTCGGCGCCCGGTCCGCGTTCGGCGTGCGCGGCGTGCGCCTCGTCGCGGACGGCATCCCGGCCACCATGCCGGACGGCCAGGGGCAGGCCGCGACGTTCAACCTCGACATGGCCGAGCGCATCGAAGTCCTGCGCGGCCCCTTCTCCACCTTGTACGGCAACCACGCCGGCGGCGTGATACAACTGTTCACCCGTGATCCACGCCGCGCGCCCTATATCGAAACGAATGTCTCGGCCGGCAGCGACGGCATGCGCAAAGCGGATGTCAATACGGGCGGCAAGCAGGGCGCGTTCGGCTGGCTGCTGGACGGCTCGCGTTTCGAGACGGACGGCTACCGCGCCCACAGCGCCGCCACGCGCGACCAGGCGTATGCCAAGCTCACGTTCGACACGTCCGCCACCGGCAAGCTGACGGTGACGGCCAGCGGCCTGCGCCAGGACGACACGCAAGACCCGCTCGGCGTCACTTGGGCCACGTTCCAGCGCGACCCGCGCGCCGGCGAGATCGATGCGACGGATCCGCAGACGCCGAAACGCACGCTGGCCGACCGCTACGACACGCGCAAGAGCATCCACCACACGCAGGTCGGCCTCGCGTGGGACGAGAAGTTCGGCCAGGATCGCCTGCACGTCGCGATCTATGGCGGCAACCGCAGCGTGATCCAGTACCAGTCGTTCTCGAAGGCGTTCCAGGCACCGGCCAGCCATTCCGGCGGCGTCGTCGACTTCGACCGCGATTTCTACGGCATCGATGCGAACTGGCAGATGGCGCGCCCGCTCGGCGATGGGAGTCTCCGCGCGACCGTCGGCCTGGAAGCCGGCAAATCGAACGATGCGCGCAAGGGGTACGAGAACTACGTCGGCACCACGTTCGGCGTGAAGGGCAACCTGCGCCGCGACGAGGAAGACGACGTGCGCAACGTCGATCCTTACCTGCAGCTGGAATGGGAGCGCGGACAATGGGTGTTCACGGGCGGCCTGCGCCACAGCCGCGTGAGCTTCGACGTGGACGACCACTATCTCGCCAACGGCAACGACGGCGGCAGCGTCGACTACCGCCACACGACGCCGCTGCTCGGCGCGCTGTACAAGGTGACGCCCACGCTGAACGTCTACGCGAGCGCGGCGCGCGGCTTCGAGACGCCGACGCTGAACGAAGTCTTTTACTCGGGCACGGGCAACGGCTTCAACTACCGCCTCGGCGCGGCGACGAGCACGCAACTGGAGGCCGGTGCGAAAGCCCTGGTCGGCCAGGACGTGCGCGTCAACGCGGCCGTCTTCCAGGTGCGCACGCACGACGAGCTGGTCGTCGACAGTTCCAGCGGCGGCCGCACGAGCTACCGCAACGCGAGCGCCACCCTGCGCCAGGGCCTGGAACTGTCGCTCGACGCCGACCTGCGCGCGGGCTTCTCCGCCCGCGTGGCGGCCACGGTGCTGCGTGCGATCTACGACGAGGCATTCACCGGCGTCGCCGAGGGCAACCGCCTGCCGGGCGTGCCGAGAACGAGCCTGTTCGGCGAACTGGCGTGGAAGGATGCGGACGGCCGCCTGCAGGCGGCGCTGGAAACCATCGCCAGCGGCAAGGTCAATCCGGACGACGCCAACGCGGCGACGCCGGCGCCGGGCTATGCGATCGTCAACGCGCGCGTGCAGGCCAGCCAGCCGCTGGGCGCGTGGCGCGTGCGCGAGTACGCGCGCGTGAACAACGTGTTCGACCGTACGTACGTCGGCTCCGTCATCGTCGGCGACAGCAACAAGCGGTATTACGAGCCGGCGCCGGGCCGCAACTGGGTGCTGGGCGCCAGCGTCCAGTATCAGTTCTGAATACGCGAGGCGCATAACATTCATGCACGCCGGCATATGACCGGCGTGCGCGTTGCCTGTTACGCTCGCGTGATGGACAAACTCTCGGAATGGCAAACACGCGTCGACCTCGCCGCGTGCTACCGGTTATGCGCGCTGTACGGCTGGGCCGACGGCATCTACACCCACATCTCGGCCGCCGTGCCCGGCGAGCCGGGCCACTACCTGATCAACGCGTTCGGCTTGTGCTTCGATGAAGTGATGGCGTCGAACCTCGTCAAGGTCGACGGCGCCGGCAACGTGATCGGCGCATTGCCGGCGCCGGTGAACCGGTCCGGCTTCCGCCTGCACGCGGCCGTGCACGAGGCGCGGCCGGATGCCGCCTGCGTCATGCACCTGCATAACGTGGCCGGCATCGCCGTCGGCATGCAGCAGGACGGCCTGCTGCCGCTGTCGCCGTACGCGCTGCGCTTTCATGGCGAGCTCGCGTACCACGACTACGAAGGCATCGCGATGACCCTTGACGAGCAGGCGCGCCTCGTGGACAACCTGGGCAGCCGCCCCGCCATGCTGCTGCGGAACCACGGCAGCCTGACCGTGGGCCGTACGATCGCGGAAGCCTTCGTGCTGATGGAAACCCTGGACCGCGCCTGCGAGGCGCAGCTGCGCGCACAGGCGGCCGGCGTGCCGCTCGTGCAACCGCCCGCTGCCATGTGCGCGACGGCCCATGCGCAGCTCGTGGGCGACGGCTCGCCCGAAGGCGTGCTCGAATGGCCGTCGCTGCTGCGCCGCCTGGACGCCGCCAGTCCCCGATACCGAACCTGAAGGAACCCCTATGCCGACCATTAACGTTCAACTGTTCGAAGGCCGCACGCCGGAACAAAAGCGCGCCTTCGTAAAGGCCGTCACGGAAGCCACCGTCAGGACGCTGGAGTGCTCGCCCGACTCCGTGGACATCCTGATCCACGAAGTCAAGCGCGAGCACTGGGCCACGGGCGGTAAACTATGGTCCGACGAATGATCACGGCCTGACGACCTGCACCCCGTACTTCGCGAAGAGCGTCTTCAGTTCGCCGCTGGCCGCCAGGTCGTTCAGCGCGGCCTGCAGCCGGCGCGCGAGACCGAGGTTATCCTTCTTCACCGCCATGCCGACCGCCCAGCCGCCGCGCGGCAGGCGGTCGAACGGCACCTTCTGCAGCGGGAACGCGGGATCGCCCTTCATCACCGACTCGATCTGGGCGCGCGTGGCCAGCACCGCATCCAGGGCACCCGCCTTCAATTGTTCCAGCGCTTCGATCGCGGTCGGGTAGATGTGCACCTGCTCGCGGAAGCGTCCTCCGCCCTCGCCCAGCATCACCATGCCGGAGATCGACACCTTCTCGACGCCGATGCGCTTGCCCGCCAGCGCATCGACGCCATCGAACTGCGGAATCGCCTGCGCGCTGCGCACGAGCCGCACGGTCTCCACGTAGTACGGCGCGAAGATCTCGACCTGCGGATTCGCGTTCATCAGCATGCGGTCCACGGGCACGTGCAGCATCACGTCGGCCGGGCCGTAGCCGAGGTAGTGGCCCTTCCACACCATGTTGCGCAGGTCGTCGTTGAGATCGTCACCGGCATCGAACGGCAACAACGCCAGCTTCAGCCCGAGCTTGCCGGCCAGCGCGGCGCCCAGGTCGGCGTCGATGCCCAGGCCGTGGTTGGAGAACGGCGCCAGCTCGTTGTAGACGGCCACCTTGAGGGTGCCCGCGGTGCGCAGCACGGGTGTGTCGTCGGCGAAGGCGATGCCGGTACCCAGCAGGAGGCCCGCCGCGAGCAGCCGGCGACGCGACGGCGAAGTCAGGGTCGACATGACGGCCTCAGTCGGCGGCGCGGCGGGATTCGAGGTAGGTCTTGATGGCCCACATCGCTTCCTGGTTGAACACGCCTTCGAACGGCGGCATGTAGACGGCCCCGTTGCGCACCTTGCCGTGGCGGATGCTGGTCAGGAAGTAGTTGTCGATCTCCTTGTAGCAGGCATCCTTCTTCTTCTCGTTCTTGATGCCGGTGCAGTCGCGATCGAGCAGGCGCAGGTCCGGTGCGATCCCGCCCGACACCGCTTCCAGCCCGTGGCAGCGGGCGCAGTTCTGCCCGTAGGCCGACGCGCCGATCTTCAGCGCCAGCTTGTTGGTGCGGTACGGATTCTCGTCGCGCCATTTGTCGCCGAGGGCGGGCAGGCCCGTCGTGTCGACGGCTTGCGGGACCACGTTGCCGTGCGCGTTGGCCCAGAGCGAGGTGAGTGCGGCGGCGGCAACGGCGACTGCGCCGGCGGCGATGCGGAATTTGTGCTTCATGGTGATGTCTCCTGTAGGTTTATCGGTCTATCCCTACATGAGCAATCGGCGTGCCATGCTTCATACGCCCTGGATGGCGGCGTTCGCGGCCCGCGCCTGTCCCAATTTGCAACAGGTGTCACATGTCCGCACGTGCCAGCGCGCGTGCCGCCGCCTCCGGATACAGGCGTTCGAGCGTTTCCGCCATCACGCGGCCGAGCAGCGCCTGCACGGGCGCGGCGGCCGCCGCAGCATCGGGCGCGCCACGCACGGCCTTCCACAACGGCGCCAGTTCCGCCTCGTGCGCGGCGACGCTGCGTTCGACCTCGGCCTGCCAGAACGGCGGCGCCTCCCCTTCGACGAAGTTGCCGCGTCCGCGCCCAAAATGGGCGACCGCCAGGTAGCGCAGCACGCTGCCGACGAGGAGCGTGCGCAGGAACGGATCCGCGAACTGCACGGTCGGCCGGTCGCGGTCCGTCGTGGTATTGAAACCCCAGGCCGCACCGGCCATCGTGAGCGCGCCGACGATCGCGCCGAGCAGCGCGCCGCCACCCAGCGTGAGGCCGCCGGCCATCAGGTCGGCCGACAGGCCCGTCGCAGCGCCGGAAACGACGGCACCGAGCAGCCCCGCCTGCGCCTTGTCGATGGGCGCACGCACGGCGAAGTTCTCGCGCACGCGGGCATTGATGCGGCCCGCGTCGCCCGGGTCGAGCCGGTGCAGGCGCAGGAGGCCGACCGTCGTGTCGCCGATGCGTCGCTCCAGCCGCTCGACGAGGCCGGCCATCGCCGCCTCCTGGCGCTTCTGTTCATCCTTGCCGAGACCGACGGCCTTCAGCGCCGACTTGAACAAATTCGCCTTGCCCTCCTGCTCGATGGCCTGGCTGTCGCGCGCGGCGCCGGCCAGCATCTGCGCGCCGAGCGTCACGGCCTCGCGGAACCGCTGCACGTTGTGCGCCTGCCACGCGGCGAGCAGCCGCGCATAGCCGTCGCGTTTGGATTCGTCGATCAGCTTGCCGACGCGCTCGTAGAACACGTCCTCGTGCACCCAGCAGCGCGCGAACGCGTCGAGCGCGAGCACGTCGCGCACGATCGAGAACTGGTCGAGGTGCGCTTTCCAGCGCGCCTGCTCCGCCTGCTCCTGCTCGTCCGGCCGCGGTGGCCCCAGCTGGTTGAGCAGCACGACGACCGGTTTGCCGAGCCATTCGAGGATCCGCATCTCGGCCGGCAGGTAGCCGGCATCGCGCGGGTCCTCGGACGAATTCACGAGGTACAGCACGACGTCGGCCGCGTCCTTCGCCGCGCGCAGCGCCTGCTGGCTGAGCCAGAACGGCCGGTCACGGTAGCGGTCGAATACCTCGCGCATGAACCAGCCGATCGGATTGCCGGCCTGCGCGAGGCGCTTGAGCAGCCGGACGGAATCGCCGAAGCCGGGTGTGTCCCACAACAGCAGGCGGTCGCCCGCGCCGCTGGCCTGCAAGGTATGCGCTTCGGCGAACACGGTCACGTGGGCGGCGTCGCGCACCTCGCCCACGTCCATGCCCACCAGGGTGCGTGCGAGGGTCGTCTTGCCGTTGTTCGTGTGCGAGACGAGCGCGAACTGGATATCGACGGGTTGCGCGCTCATGCGCCCCCCGACACCGGAAGGCCGCTGCCGAGATCGAGCGGATGGCGCTCCGGATGCAGCAGGTCGACGACGGTCCCCTGGATGTGGTGGTACTGGCAGAACTGGTGCCACAACGCGACGCGCTCGACGAGGCGAGCGTCGACGGCGCCGCGCTCCACGAGCCCCGATTCGTCCAGCAGCACGGCGATGCCGCGCGGCGTGTTCCGCGCCAGGTACTCGAGAAACGCGCCGTGGTTCTCGCGCTCCGGCGTGGCGGCGAGGTTGAACAGGACGGCCGTGATGGCGACGTCGGCATCGTCGAGGCGCGCATCGCGGAGCAGCTCCTGCGGCTCCTCGCCGTACGGGCACGATGGGCGCAGCATCAGCTGCGCCTGTTCGCCGAGCACCATCGCCGCGACGGCCGCGAGGCCTTTATGACGCGGCTCGTCGACGGTGAAGCTGTACGGGATCACGCGCAGCACGGCCGGACCGGACGCGCCGACGCGGTCGGCCAGCAGCCGGTAATACGGCTGGCCGAGGTCGAGCGGAAAGCGGTGCGCGAGGCGGCGCGCGCGCAGTCCGGACACGAGCGCCAGTACGAGGCGCGGCAGCACGACGAGCAGGAACAGCGTCGCCGCATACAGGTGCACCCAGCGTGCGCCGCCGGCGGGCGACGGCTCCTGCACGAAGCGCAGCGCCTGGACGTCGGCCAAGGTAAAACCCTGCAGCGGGAACACGGCCAGCGCGGGTGCGAACAGGACCGACAGCAGCGTGTGCACCTGCTGGGCATCGAGGAACGTGCTCTCCCACCCGGCCGCGTATTGTGTCAGCACGCCGCGCGCGTACAACGACGCGATCGCACCGAGCGCGAACGCGGCGGCCGCGAGGTGGATGGTGCGGCCGAGGCGCAAATGCGTGAGCTTGGCCGTCAGCGCCGACCAGTCCGTGAAGTATTGGGCGATGCCGGCGGCGAGCGGCGCCGGCAGTTTGCGCGGCAGCGCGGCCTTGCCGACGGACAGGCGGCGCAGCAGCCGCGGGCTCGCCCAGCCGGTGCGCTTCGACGGCACGAGCGCCCACACGATCAGCGCGACGTAGACCAGCAGGTTCCACGCGAGGATCGCGAGCAGCGGCGCCGACAGCAGGTCGACGCGATGCGGATTGCCGATACGGTCCAGCCCCGCGCCGGCCGCGAAGCCGATGATGGGCAGCAGCACGGCCAGCATTGGCAGCAGGCTGCGCCGCTGGCGGAACGCGGCAAACGCGGGCGTGCGCTCGGCCAGCCGCTTGAGGACGAGTTCCGCGCGCTGGCCGAGGAAGTGGTCGAGCCGCGGCTCGCTCTTGCCTTCGGCCGCCTGCCAGTGCGCCAGCTCGCGCGCGCTGCGGCTGGCGTAGACGCGGTCGTCTTCGGTCAGGATCTCGCGCTTCGTGTCGGCGGTTTCGATGGCGCGCATCAGGACGACATCGCGTGCGGTCCGCTCGTTCATGGGCTCCTCTCTGGATGAGTTGACAAGCTTATCAGAAATACTTCACCCATCGTTTCCCGCTCGTGCGCTTGTACGCGCCGAACAGCCGCGTCGGCAGATACAGGACGACAGCCAGCAGCGCGGCGATCGCCCACACCTGCCAGACGTGCGCCACGTCCGCACGCGGCACGCCCAGCGCGGCGGCGGCGAGCTTCTGCAGCGCCAGTAGCGCATACAGGTGCAGCAGGTAGTAGAACAGCGGCGCCCCGCCAAACACCGCCGCGGCGCGGGTCGGCGCCGTGTCCACGCGCTCGACCCACGCGAGCACGATGGCGCCCACGCCGAACGTCAACAGGAGAAAGTCGAGCGACGGTGGATACTTCGTGAAGTTGAGGAAGGCCATCGCGGCGCGCACGGGGTCCGCCTGCGGCGTCCACGGCACGGGCTCGCCGTACGCGTTCACGCTGCGCAGGACGACGAGCGACGCGAAACAGGCGATGCCAACGAGGGTCAGCCAGCGCGTGCGCAGCGCGGGCGCGGCCGTCCTGGCATACAAGGGGCCGCACGCATAGCCCAGCAGGATCACGCCGATCCAGGCCAGCACGGGATAGCTGACCTTGATGCGGACCGGATCCAGCGCGAGGAAGCCGCGCTGTTCGAGGATCGTCCACGCCGCCGGGGGCAACGCCCCCTGTTCCAGCGCATTGTGCCCGCCCACGATGATCAGACCCAGCACACCGGGCAGCGCGAGCGGCAGGCGGTGCAGCAGCGCCAGCGCGAGCATGGCGAGGCCGATGGCCCAGATCACCTGCAGGTAAATGGTGGACTGCGGCGTCCCCGACCAGGCGGCATTCACGACCGTGACCTCGAGCGCGAGCAGCAACAGGCCGCGCTTGACGAGGAACCCCGTCGCGCCGCGCGGGCCGCCGGGCGGGTGCGCATACAGCCACGCCGACAGGCCGGTCAGGAACACGAACATCGGCGCGCAGAAATGCGCCGCCAGGCGGGTGAAGAACAGCGCGGGTGGCGTCGCGCCCACGTCCATCGGATCGCCGACCTGGTGCTGAAGATAGAACGTCTCGCGCACGTGGTCGACCGTCATCAGGAGCATGACGAGGCCGCGCATCACGTCGATCGAGAGAACACGTCGGGTGTTCATGGCGGTTCCTCAGTAGCGGTAAGACAGGGTTGCCGTCGCCGTGCGCGTGCTGCCCGGCGCGACCCACAACCGGCTGTACGAACTGGCGTAGTAGCGGCGGTCGAACAGGTTGTCGACGTTCAGCGCGACGCGCCAGCGTTTGTCCGGCGCATACGCCGCCATGACGCGGGCCGTCGTGTAGCCGGGCAGCCAAAAGTCGCTGGACGCCGCCACGTCGCCGAAGCGCTCGCCCACGTACGCGAGTCCCGCGCCGGCCGACAGCCGTGCATCGCCCGCCACCAGCAGCACATTGGCGCTGTGGCGCGGCACGTTGGGAACGCGGCTGCCGGTACGTATGGTGTTGTCGCCACGGGTTACGCGCGCGTCCGTGTACGCATACGACGCCGACAGCTTCAGGTGGCGCCGCAACCGGCCCGATACATCCAGTTCCACGCCCCGGCTCGCGACCTCGCCCGCAGGAATCGCGTAGTCCGGGTTCACGGGATTCGTCGTGAGGACGTTCTTCTTGCGGATCCGGTAGACCGCCAGCGTGCCCGCCAGCCCGCCGGGCATGTCGAGCTTCGCGCCCACTTCGTCGGCGCGGCTCTCTTCCGCCGGGAACGCCTGGTTGTCGATGCCGATGCCGCTGTTCGGGCGAAAGCCGCGCGCGGTGCTCGCGTACAGCGCGACCGTGGCAGCCGGCTGGTAGACCAGTCCCGCGCGCGGGCTGGTGGCGCCGAGGCGCTGGTGGTTGACGGCCGCCGTGCGGTGGTTGATCACGGTCTGGCGGTACCGGTCGTGGCGCACGCCAACGAGCGCTTTCCAGCGCGCCGCCAGGTCCAACTGGTCCTGCACGTAGAGCCCCGTGGCGCGCTGGTGTTCGAGCGTATCGATCGACAGGGCGAGCGGCGCGGCCGTGCCGCCGTACACGGGGTCGACGATGTCGAGCGCGTACGGATGCGCGGCCGACGGATTGCGGCGCAGCTGCACGCGCCGGTCATCGAACCGGTAGGTGTCGGCGCCGACCAGCACGGCGTGGTTTGCGAGCCTGCCCAGCAGCTCCACGCGGGCGGAACGGTCGATGGCCGCGAAGTCGCGATGCCGCCGCTGGCGGCGCAGCGTCCGGCCATCCGCCGCGAGGTCGCTGGCTTCCGTCGAATAGCCGGCGAGCGCACTGTCGCGATAGGATGCGCCACCCTGCACCGACCAGCCTGCGCCCAGCGCGTGCTGGACGAACAGCTGCTGTCCCACCGACTGCACGATGACCGGACCGTCGGCAGGCTCGCCGAGGAAACGCGAGACTGGCAACCGGCCCGGGATCGCGACGACGCCGCGGTCGAACGGCGTGCGTTGGCGCGTCGCTTCGATCTCGTACGACACCGTCGTGTCTTCGCCCGCGTGCCACAGGATGGACGGCGCGACGTAGGTGCGCTCGGTGTGCACCAGGTCGCGGAAGCTGCCGCCCGCCTGGTGCGCCAGGTTGAACCGGTACGCGACACTGTCCGACAACGGCCCGGTCAGGTCGGCCGCGGCGCGCCGCGTGCCATGGCTTGCCAGCGCGGCGTCGATGCCGTATTGCGGCGCGAAGCGCGGCTTCTTCGTCACGATGTTGACCGTGCCGCCCGGCTCGCCGCGGCCATACAGCGCCGATGCGGGTCCCTTCAAAATCTCGATGGACTGGGTATCCGCGACGTCGCGCAGGCCGTTGTAGCCACGGCTCGAACTGAAGCCGTTGACCATGTAGTCGGACCCGAAGTTCGGATCGCCCGTGAAGCCACGCATCGCGTAGCTGTCCCACAGGCCACCCAGGTCGCTCTGGCGGGCGATGCCGCTGGCCAGTTCGAGCGCGCCGGCCAGGTTGGTGACGCCCGCGTCGCGCAGCAGGTCGGCCTCCAGCGTCCGGGTACTTTGCGGCAGGTCGAGCGGCTGCGCATCGGTTTTCGTGGCGCCGGCCACGGTGAGGGCATGGTAGGCCGTGCGCTGGCCGGTGACGAGCACGGTGCCGGCCGGCGGTTCGGCCATGGCGTGGAAAGACAGCGTACCGGCGAGCAGCGGCACGCACCGCAGATGGGTGTTCTTGATCTTCATGTTTCCAAATCCTGTTCAGCGAATAACGCGTAACGCCGCCAGGGCGCAGGCGCCATGGCGGTACGATGCATCGATTGGAGGAACTGATCAGGCTTGGGGTGGACCGCGCGGCTGGTAGACGTGGACCGGCTGCGGACGGATGCCGGTGCGAATCGGGTCGACGGGGCCCGCGTCCGCCAGCGCGAGCGGCACGAAGACATGCACCGATGGCGGCGCCGCGAATGCCAGCTGGGCGCCGTCGAGGCACAGAGCGCAGAGATCGCGCAATGCCGGCTTGCCGTCGGCGCCCCGCTCCACCTGCGCTGCCGCTTGCGGACTGGCAGCCTCCGCGACGTGCGTCGCCGCATGCTGCAACGACATCTGCTGCGTGATGAGCAGCAGGAGCGACAGCAGTACGTGGACGAAGGAGCGCGACATTCGGCGTAATGGAAAGACAACAGCGGGGCATTGTAGCTGAAGTCGGGGCGCGGAAAAGCAAAAAGCCCGCTCGCTCGGATTGGCAGTGCCAATCCGGGCGAGCGGGCTTCGGTTTTCCAAAACGAAAAACCCCGTCGAGATCACTCGACGGGGTTTTCTTAATAACTAGCCTGACGATAACCTACTTTCACACTGGTTGCAGCACTATCATCGGCGCAGAGTCTTTTCACGGTCCTGTTCGGGATGGGAAGGGGTGGTACAGACTTGCTATGGTCATCAGGCATAACTTGTACGAGTGCCGCTTGCATAGTGCATGCGTCACTCTGAATCCGGAAGAAGCAGTTTTCGTAATCTGTTGTCTCAACAAACAGCTGAACCCTTGCATTGGCAATGACTGCCAAGGTTATAGGGACAAGCCGTACGGGCAATTAGTATCAGTTAGCTTAATGCATTACTGCACTTCCACACCTGACCTATCAACGTCCTGGTCTCGAACGACCCTTCAAGGAGCTCAAGGCTCCGGGAAATCTCATCTCAAGGCGAGTTTCCCGCTTAGATGCTTTCAGCGGTTATCTCTTCCGAACTTAGCTACCCGGCAATGCCACTGGCGTGACAACCGGTACACCAGAGGTTCGTCCACTCCGGTCCTCTCGTACTAGGAGCAGCCCCCTTCAAATTTCCAACGCCCACGGCAGATAGGGACCAAACTGTCTCACGACGTTTTAAACCCAGCTCACGTACCACTTTAAATGGCGAACAGCCATACCCTTGGGACCGGCTACAGCCCCAGGATGTGATGAGCCGACATCGAGGTGCCAAACTCCCCCGTCGATATGAACTCTTGGGAGGAATCAGCCTGTTATCCCCAGAGTACCTTTTATCCGTTGAGCGATGGCCCTTCCATACAGAACCACCGGATCACTATGTCCTACTTTCGTACCTGCTCGACTTGTCGGTCTCGCAGTTAAGCACGCTTATGCCATTGCACTATTAGCACGATGTCCGACCGTACCTAGCGTACCTTCGAACTCCTCCGTTACACTTTAGGAGGAGACCGCCCCAGTCAAACTGCCTACCATGCACTGTCCCCGACCCGGATCACGGGCCAAGGTTAGAACCTCAAACGAACCAGGGTGGTATTTCAAGGTTGGCTCCACGAGAACTGGCGTCCCCGCTTCAAAGCCTCCCACCTATCCTACACAGATTGGTTCAAAGTCCAATGCAAAGCTACAGTAAAGGTTCATGGGGTCTTTCCGTCTAGCCGCGGGTAGATTGCATCATCACAAACATTTCAACTTCGCTGAGTCTCGGGAGGAGACAGTGTGGCCATCGTTACGCCATTCGTGCAGGTCGGAACTTACCCGACAAGGAATTTCGCTACCTTAGGACCGTTATAGTTACGGCCGCCGTTTACTGGGACTTCAATCAAGAGCTTGCACCCCATCATTTAATCTTCCAGCACCGGGCAGGCGTCACACCCTATACGTCCACTTTCGTGTTTGCAGAGTGCTGTGTTTTTATTAAACAGTCGCAGCCACCAGTTTATTGCAACCCTTTCACCCTCATGGAGTAAACCATTCAAGCTACCGGGGCGTACCTTATCCCGAAGTTACGGTACCAATTTGCCGAGTTCCTTCTCCCGAGTTCTCTCAAGCGCCTTAGAATACTCATCTCGCCCACCTGTGTCGGTTTGCGGTACGGTCTCGTATGACTGAAGCTTAGAGGCTTTTCTTGGAACCACTTCCGATTGCTTCGTGTCACAAGGACACACGTCTCGACCCCTTGAATTACGCGCCCGGATTTGCCTAAGCGCCTTCTATGAGTCAAGAACCAACTATTCCAACAGTTGGACAACCTTCCGCGATCCGTCCCCCCATCGCATCATACGACGGTGCAGGAATATTAACCTGCTTCCCATCAGCTACGCATCTCTGCCTCGCCTTAGGGGCCGACTCACCCTGCTCCGATGAACGTTGAACAGGAAACCTTGGGCTTTCGGCGAGAGGGCTTTTCACCCTCTTTATCGCTACTCATGTCAGCATTCGCACTTCCGATACCTCCAGCATCCTTTACAAGACACCTTCTCAGGCTTACGGAACGCTCTCCTACCATATGGATCAAAGTATAAATACTAAGAAACATATCCGCAGCTTCGGTGACTGGCTTAGCCCCGTTACATCTTCCGCGCAGGACGACTCGATCAGTGAGCTATTACGCTTTCTTTAAATGATGGCTGCTTCTAAGCCAACATCCTGACTGTTTTAGCCTTCCCACTTCGTTTTCCACTTAGCCAATCTTTGGGACCTTAGCTGGCGGTCTGGGTTGTTTCCCTCTTGACGCCGGACGTTAGCACCCGACGTCTGTCTCCCAAGCTCGCACTCATCGGTATTCGGAGTTTGCAATGGTTTGGTAAGTCGCAATGACCCCCTAGCCATAACAGTGCTCTACCCCCGATGGTGATACTTGAGGCACTACCTAAATAGTTTTCGGAGAGAACCAGCTATTTCCAGGTTTGTTTAGCCTTTCACCCCTACCCACAGCTCATCCCCTAATTTTTCAACATTAGTGGGTTCGGACCTCCAGGGCGTGTTACCGCACCTTCATCCTGGCCATGGGTAGATCACCTGGTTTCGGGTCTACACCCAGCGACTGTCGCCCTGTTCGGACTCGATTTCTCTACGGCTCCCCTATTCGGTTAACCTCGCCACTGAATGTAAGTCGCTGACCCATTATACAAAAGGTACGCCGTCACCCCACGAAGAGGCTCCGACTGTTTGTATGCACACGGTTTCAGGATCTATTTCACTCCCCTCCCGGGGTTCTTTTCGCCTTTCCCTCACGGTACTGGTTCACTATCGGTCGATTACGAGTATTTAGCCTTGGAGGATGGTCCCCCCATCTTCAGACAGGATTTCTCGTGTCCCGCCCTACTTGTCGTACGCTTAGTACCACCGTTCGAATTTCGTGTAAGGGGCTATCACCCTCTATGGCCAGCATTTCCAGGCTGTTCCACTATTCGATCGACTATCACGTACAAGGCTCATCCCATTTCGCTCGCCACTACTTTGGGAATCTCGGTTGATTTCTTTTCCTGCAGCTACTTAGATGTTTCAGTTCGCCGCGTTCGCTTTGCATACCTATGTATTCAGTATGCAATGACCTAAAAGGCCGGGTTTCCCCATTCGGAAATCTGCGGATCAAAGTGTGTTTGCTCACTCCCCGCAGCTTATCGCAAGCTACTACGTCCTTCGTCGCCTGTAATCGCCAAGGCATCCACCATGTGCACTTATTCACTTGTCCCTATAACGTTGGCCCCTGCATGAGTATCAGGGAACGTCATAACAACAAGAGTTCAGCTGTGTTGTTTGTTGATACATACAGATTTTCTACCCTAAGTGTGCATCTGATCGTTAGACCAGCTACACGCTTAAAGAAAACTTTACTTCTTCCAGATTGTTAAAGAACGAGAACTACACTTATCTAAACCACGCAGGCTTACATAAATGCAGTGAACAGAGAGTGGTGGAGGATGACGGGATCGAACCGACGACCCCCTGCTTGCAAAGCAGGTGCTCTCCCAGCTGAGCTAATCCCCCGACGCATAACGTGGTAGGGCTGGTTGGACTCGAACCAACGACCCCCGCGTTATCAACACGGTGCTCTAACCAGCTGAGCTACAGCCCCGAAAACTCTTCTCGTTTAACTTTGAACAGTCGATAAGCGTAGGCGCTTGATGATGGAGCGTAAGCTCCCAGTGCCACTCTAGAAAGGAGGTGATCCAGCCGCACCTTCCGATACGGCTACCTTGTTACGACTTCACCCCAGTCACGAATCCTACCGTGGTAAGCGCCCTCCTTGCGGTTAAGCTACCTACTTCTGGTAAAACCCGCTCCCATGGTGTGACGGGCGGTGTGTACAAGACCCGGGAACGTATTCACCGCGGCATGCTGATCCGCGATTACTAGCGATTCCAACTTCACGCAGTCGAGTTGCAGACTGCGATCCGGACTACGATACACTTTCTGGGATTAGCTCCCCCTCGCGGGTTGGCGGCCCTCTGTATGTACCATTGTATGACGTGTGAAGCCCTACCCATAAGGGCCATGAGGACTTGACGTCATCCCCACCTTCCTCCGGTTTGTCACCGGCAGTCTCATTAGAGTGCCCTTTCGTAGCAACTAATGACAAGGGTTGCGCTCGTTGCGGGACTTAACCCAACATCTCACGACACGAGCTGACGACAGCCATGCAGCACCTGTGTTCAGGCTCCCTTTCGGGCACCCTCCAATCTCTCGGAGGTTCCTGACATGTCAAGGGTAGGTAAGGTTTTTCGCGTTGCATCGAATTAATCCACATCATCCACCGCTTGTGCGGGTCCCCGTCAATTCCTTTGAGTTTTAATCTTGCGACCGTACTCCCCAGGCGGTCTACTTCACGCGTTAGCTGCGTTACCAAGTCAATTAAGACCCGACAACTAGTAGACATCGTTTAGGGCGTGGACTACCAGGGTATCTAATCCTGTTTGCTCCCCACGCTTTCGTGCATGAGCGTCAATCTTGACCCAGGGGGCTGCCTTCGCCATCGGTGTTCCTCCACATCTCTACGCATTTCACTGCTACACGTGGAATTCTACCCCCCTCTGCCAGATTCAAGCCTTGCAGTCTCCATCGCAATTCCCAGGTTAAGCCCGGGGCTTTCACGACAGACTTACAAAACCGCCTGCGCACGCTTTACGCCCAGTAATTCCGATTAACGCTTGCACCCTACGTATTACCGCGGCTGCTGGCACGTAGTTAGCCGGTGCTTATTCTTCAGGTACCGTCATTAGCCCAGGATATTAGCCTGAGCCGTTTCTTCCCTGACAAAAGAGCTTTACAACCCGAAGGCCTTCTTCACTCACGCGGCATTGCTGGATCAGGCTTGCGCCCATTGTCCAAAATTCCCCACTGCTGCCTCCCGTAGGAGTCTGGGCCGTGTCTCAGTCCCAGTGTGGCTGGTCGTCCTCTCAGACCAGCTACTGATCGTCGCCTTGGTGAGCCTTTACCTCACCAACTAGCTAATCAGATATCGGCCGCTCCAGGAGCATGAGGCCCGAAGGTCCCCCACTTTCATCCTTGGATCGTATGCGGTATTAGCGTAACTTTCGCTACGTTATCCCCCACTCTTGGGTACGTTCCGATATATTACTCACCCGTTCGCCACTCGCCGCCAGGTTGCCCCGCGCTGCCGTTCGACTTGCATGTGTAAAGCATGCCGCCAGCGTTCAATCTGAGCCAGGATCAAACTCTTCAGTTTAATCTCTGTTTTTGCTACTTTCGTAGCAGATCGCTCACTCAAAATACTGACCGTTACTCATTGCTGAGCAACGTATTTCTTTTGTGTGAACATTTGATAATTTAAGCATTCAGCACCCCGAAGGATGCTGGCACTTCATCAAACGCCCACACTTATCGACTGTTGATTGTTAAAGAGCTGTATTCGGTACTGCCTTGCTGCGCTTGCGAATCGTTTTGTTCGTCAGCAGCAGAGGAACGAGATTATGCAGTGTTTCGTTTAACTCGTCAACTCATCTTTTTCGTCAGCGCAAGCGGCGTTGTCAAACCACCTAGCTCAACTGTTTGATTTCGCTGAACTTTTCTTGCACTGCCGAAGCAGGAGGCGAACTATAGCAAACCAGATCGGAGGTATGCAAGGGGCTTACCGTAAGAATTTTCGAGTTGCTTCTGTGCTATCTTTGCCGGCTTCATCCCCCCCATGGAGTCCCCATGCGCATCGCCCCCACGACGAATCCCGATCTGTCCGCCGCCCTCACCGCCGCCATCAATAACAAGACGAAGCCGCTCGGCAGCCTCGGCGCCCTCGAACGGCTGGCCAGCCGCCTCGGACTGATCCAGAATACGGTCGCGCCGACGATCCGGCAGCCGGCCATTCTCGTGTTCGCGGGCGACCATGGCGTCGTCGCGGAAGGCATCTCCGCCTACCCGCAGGACGTCACGTGGCAGATGGTCGAGAACTTCCTCGCCCAGGGCGCCGCCATCAACGTGTTCGCGCGCCAGAACGGTATAGCCCTGCACGTCGTGGATGCGGGCGTGAATCACGATTTCGGCGCACGCCCCGGCCTCGTCGACCGCAAGGTGGCACCGGGCACGCGCAACTTCGCGGCCGAACCGGCGATGACGCCGGCGCAATGCGCCACCGCGCTGGAACGTGGCGCGGCCCTCGCGGCCGACCTGCCCGGCAATGTGGTCGGCTTCGGCGAGATGGGTATCGGGAATACGACGGCGGCCGCCGCGCTGATGCACAAGCTGACGGGGATTTCCGTCGCGGACTGCGTCGGCGCCGGCACCGGCCTGTCGCCGGACGGCGTGCTGCGCAAGCAGCGCGTGATCGAAGCGGCGGCCGAGCGCCATGCCGGCGTCGACGATCCCCGCGCCGTGCTGGCCACGTTCGGCGGCTTCGAGATCGCGATGATGGCCGGCGCCATGCTGAAGGCGGCCGCGCTGCGCAAGGTCTTGCTGATCGACGGCTTCATCGTCACGAGTGCCCTGCTCGTCGCGGCGCGCATCGAACCCGCGATCCTGGATTACTGCGTGTTCGCGCACTGTTCGGACGAATCTGGCCACCGCCGCATGCTGGACGCGCTCGGCGCCGAGCCGCTGCTGCACCTGAACCTGCGCCTCGGCGAAGGCACGGGCGCCGCGCTCGCCCTGCCGCTGCTGCACGCGGCCGCGAACTTCCTGAACGAGATGGCGACCTTCGAGTCGGCCAGCGTCAGCGAAAAATCCGCCTGATGCATCAAGTCCGCCTGTTCTTCATCGCGCTGCAGTTCTTCACGCGGCTGCCGATCCCGGGCTGGGTCGGCTTCGAGGCCGCATGGCTGCAGCATGCGTCGCGCTACTTCCCGCTCGTCGGAGTCGTCGTCGCGGCGGTTGCGGCCGGCGTCTATTACGCAGCCGCACTCGTGCTGCCCGCGCCCGTGGCGGCCGTGCTGTCGACCGCGGCGTCGATCTATATCACGGGCGCATTCCACGAAGACGGCTTCGCCGACACGTGCGACGGCCTCGGTGGCGGCATGACGAAGGAACGGGCGCTGGAGATCATGAAGGATTCGCGCGTCGGCGCGTACGGCGCGATCGGCATCGTGTGCATGCTGGCGACCAAGCTGTCCGCGCTGGCGATGCTGCCGCCGCACGTGGCCGTGGCCGCGTTGTTCGTCGCGCATCCGCTCTCGCGCCTTGCCGCCACGGCGCTGATCTGGAAGCTGGACTACGTGCGCGGCGAAGGCAAGGCCAAGCCGCTGGCGCAGCAAATGACGACGGCCGAATTCGCGATCGCGACGATCACCTGCACGCTGCCGGCCGCGTACGTTCTGGCCACGAATGCGCTGACGCCGGCCGCCATGCTGGCCGCGATCATCGCAGCGGCACTCGCCGCGGTGTGGCTGGGCCGTTTGTTCGTGCGCCGTCTCGGCGGCTACACGGGCGACTGCCTCGGCGCCGTCCAGCAGCTGGCCGAAGCGCTCATCCATGTCGCCGTGCTGGCCACGCTGGGCCACGGCGCCTGGAACGCATGACGCTATACCTGGTCCGCCATCCGCAACCGGACGTTGCGCCCGGCCTGTGCTACGGCGCCAGCGACGTGCCGATCACCGAAGCAGAACTCGCACGCGTGCAATCCGGGCTCGCCCTGCCGCGCGACCTGCCCGTCTACTCGAGCCCATTGCGACGTTGCGCCTTGCTGGCCGAGCGCCTGGCGCCGGGCCGCGTGACGCTCGACGCGCGCCTGGCCGAGATGGATTTCGGCGCGTGGGAGTTGCGCCCATGGTCGGACATCCCGCGCGCCGACGTCGACGCCTGGACCGCCGACCTGCTCCACTACCGCCCCGGTGGCGCCGAGAACGTGCTGGACGTGGCGCGTCGCGTGCAGGCCTTCGTCGCCGACCTGCGCGCACCGTCCGCGCTCATCGTCTGCCACGCCGGCACGATCCGCCTGCTGGCGGCGCTGCATGGCGGCGTGCCGCTGGAACAGGCGGCACTGAACGCGGCGCAGACGCCGCATCGCATCGGCTACGGCCAGCTGGTCGTGCTGGGCGTATAATGTCGGGGTTTTGGTGCTCGCGCTCCTCTCTGGGGCGCAGTTAAACGGGAAACACGAAGCGCTCTTCAGACAGGCGCCAACGTGTGCTGCCCCCGCAACGGTAAGCAAGTGCCGGCACGCTCCCACGCGTGCGCGGCAACCGTCCCCACATACCACTGTGCATCCGCATGGGAAGGTCGGACGGCCATACTCGCCAGCCCGGATACCGGCCAAAAGGTGGAAGCGCCCTGCGCTTCTGTTCACCTGGCTGACGGGGACGTCGGCCGGTTGTCCATCACAATAAAAACGTCATGTCCTTTCCTGTTTCCCGGCAGGCAGCCGCGCTTTCGCTCGCATTCGCTGCCGCCGCATCGGCCCACGCCGATCCCATCCCCGACACCGTCATCGTCACCGCGAATCGCACGCCGCAGCGCGCCGAAGACGTCATCCCGGACACCGTCGTCATCTCCAGCGACGACATCGCCCGCGCGGGCGCCGGCTCCGTCGCCGACGTGCTGCGCCGCCAGCGCGGCATCGAAATCTCGCGCAACGGCGGCGCCGGTACCAACACCACCGTGTTCCTGCGCGGCGCCAACAGCAACCAGGTCGTCGTCCTCGTCGACGGCGTCCGCATCGGCTCCGCGACCACGGGCGCGGCGTCGTGGAATGCGATCCCGCTGTCGGCCATCGACCACATCGAGATCGTCTACGGCCCCCTGAGCTCCCTGTACGGAGCGGATGCCATCGGCGGCGTCGTGCAGATCTTCACGAAGAAGAGCGAAGGCGCGCCGATGTTCAGCGCCAGCGCGGGCGGCGGCACGTACGGCACCAACCAGTACGACGCCAGCGTGCACGGCTCGACGGGCGGAGAGCACGGCGTGACGTATGCCCTCTCCGGCGCACACGAAGAATCGGACGGCTTCTCGTCCACGCGTCCCGGCTCGTCGAGCTACAACGCGGACGATGACGGCTACACGCGCAACAGCGTCAACGCACGACTCGCACTGCGCCTGGCCGAGGGTCACGAGATCGGCGCGCAATTCATGCAGAGCCGCCTGAGCGCGCAATACGACAGCGGCAAGTCAGCCTTCGACACCCACAACATCCAGGAACTCGACAGCTACAGCGTCTTCCTGAACGACCGCTTCCTCCCGAACTGGCGCAGCAGCGTCCAGGCCGCGCGCTCGGAAGATAAACTGGGCAGCTTCACGAGCACGGCGCCGTCCGGCACCACGCAGCTGAACACGCGCCAGGACGAGTTCACGTGGCAGAACACGTTCGACATCGCCGGCGACACGCTGCAGGTGCTGGCCGGCCACCGCAAGGAACAAGTCCTGTCCAGCGCCATCAGGGACATCAACCGCACGCGCATCACGAATTCCCTCGCGGCCTCGTACGACCTGCGCCGCGGCAGCCACCTGCTGGACGTCAGCGCGCGCAACGACCATTCCGAATACGGCGGCAAGACGACGGGCGCCGTCGGCTACGGCTACGAGTTCACGCAGGACCTGCGCGCCACGGCGAGCTACGGCACGAGCTTCCGCGCCCCCACGTTCAACGAGTTGTACTACCCGGGCTATGGCCTGACGTCGAACCAGCCCGAACGGGGCCGCAATGCGGAAGTGGGCGTGCAGTACCGCGTGGCCGGCGTCGATCTGCAGGCGAACTACTACCGCAACCGCCTGACCGACATGATCGTGTCCGTCACGCCGTGCCCGGGCCGCCCGAACGGCAGCTGCGCGTACAACGTCGACCACGCCCTGCTGGAAGGCCTGACGCTGGCGGCCGACACCCGCATCGGCAACCTGGACCTGCGTGCCAGCGCCGATCTGCAGGATCCGCGCGACGAGACGACCGGCAAGCAGCTGGCCCGACGCGCGCGCCGCCACGCCAGTTTCGCGGCCGACTACACCGTGGGTGCCGTGGAAACCGGCGTCGAGCTGCAGGCCTCCGGCCGCCGCTTCGACGATGCCGCCAACGCCAACCGCCTCGGCGGCTACGGCCTGCTGAACCTGTACACTACCTGGCACATGACGCGCGACTGGTCGCTGCTGGTCCGCCTCGACAACGCGGCCGACAAGCACTACGACCTGGCGCGCAACTATGGCACCTCCGGGCGCACCTGGTTCGCGGGTTTCCAATATGGTAGCCACTGAGGGAGTTCGCTAACCACCATGTTCCGACGAGCCATGCACCCTGTTCCACCGCCACTGCGCCAGCGCGCCATTCCAATCATTGTCACGCTGCTGTGCGTGGCGGTCGCCAGCCTGCTCGTCGCGGGCATGAGCGGATCGATTGCGGTCGCGCCGGCCGAGCTGCCGGACGCGGTGGCGCAGGTGCTGCGCGGCCGGCCGGAATCGCTGGCCGCATCGCTCGTCGAGCTGCGCGCCGGCCGCGCGCTGATGGCCTTCGTCACCGGCGGCGCGCTCGCGCTGGCCGGCGTCATGATGCAGGCGCTGCTGCGCAATCCGCTCGCCGACCCGTACGTGCTCGGCATCTCGGCCGGCGCGTCGGTCGGCGCGCTGTTCGCGCTCCTGATGATGTGCGCGGCGGCCACCGTGGACGGCGCGGCGATGGCCGGCGCGGTGACGATCGCCCTGCTGCTCTACCTGCTCGCGCGGCGCGACATGCGCAGCGGAGTTGCGGTGGAAGGCGGCACGTCGATGCTGCTGCTGACGGGCACGATCATGCAGGCGGCCAGCATGGCGCTCGTCACGCTGATGCTGTCGATCGCGCCGGAAGGACGCCTGCGCAGCATGGTGTTCTGGATGATCGGCGACCTGGCCGGCGCGCCGCTGCGCATCCTGCCCTGGATCGTGCTGGCCGCGGCGCTCGCGTACGCGCTGCGCAACGCGCGGGCGATGAACATGCTCGCGCTGCACGCGGAAGCCGCCGCCACGCTGGGCGTACGCGTGGGCGCCGTGCGCAAGGGCCTGTTCTTCGTGTCGGCCGTGCTGACGGCGAGCGCGGTGACGAGCGCCGGCGCCATCGGCTTCGTCGGCCTGATCGTGCCGCACGCCTGCCGCTTCGCGTTCGGCCCGGACCACCGCGTGCTCATCCCGGCCGCCGTGCTGGGTGGCGGCAGCCTGCTCGTGCTGTGCGATACGGTCGCGCGCACGGTCGTCGCACCGACCCAGCTGCCAGTCGGCGCCATCACGGCGCTGATCGGCGCGCCCGTCTTCCTGTATCAACTGCACCGCCTGCACAAATGACGATCGCGACCCGACAACTGGAATTGCGCGCCGGCGACCGCGTGCTCGTGCACGGCTTGGACTGGGTGGTGCGCGCCGGCGAATGCTGGTCCATCATCGGCCGCAACGGCGCCGGCAAGAGCACCCTGCTGCGCACCGTGGCCGGCCTGCGCGCGCCCGATGCCGGCACCGTCGCGCTGCACGACCGCCCGCTGTCCGCCTGGCCGCTGGAAGCGCTGGCACACGAACGCGCGTACCTGCCGCAGTCGCGCAGCGACGCGTTCGCGTACAGCGTGATGGAAACCGTGCTGTCCGCGCGCCATCCTTACCACGCCAACCATTACTGGGAACAGAGCGACGACCACCACGCGGCCGTGAACGCCCTCGTGGCGATGGAAGTCGACCACCTCGCCACGCGCGATGTCCGTACGTTGTCCGGCGGCGAGCGCCAGCGCGTGGCCATCGCGGCACTGCTCGCGCAGGACACGCCGCTGCTGCTGCTGGACGAGCCGGCGAACGCGCTCGACCTGGCGCACCAGGTGCGCACGATGTCGCTGCTGTCGCGCCTGTGCCGGCAAAGCGGCAAGACCATCGTGATGATCGGCCACGACCTGAACCTGGCACACAGTATTTCCACCCACGCCCTGCTGCTGATGGGCGACGGCCGCTGGCATGCCGGCACCGTCGACGACGCACTGCAGGCACCGCTGCTGAGCAGCTTTCTCGGCCACCCGATCGACGCGATCGAGAACAAGGGCCGTCGTATTTTCATTCCCCTGGAGGCGCCTCATGACTGACATGACCCCTGAACAAACCGCGGAACTGAACGAGCGCCACCGGGCGCGCATGGAGCGCAAGAAGGCCGTCATCGACGCCAAGATCGCCGCGGCCGACAAGAAGATCGGCATCATCATCGTCAACACCGGCAACGGCAAGGGCAAGAGCTCGAGCGCGTTCGGCATGGTCGCGCGCGCGCTGGGCCACGGCATGAAGGTGGGCGTCGTCCAGTTCATCAAGGGCGCGATGTCCACCGGCGAAGAGTTGTTCCTGCGCCGCTTCCCCGACGACGTCGGCTTCCACGCGATGGGCGAAGGCTATACGTGGGAGACGCAGAACCGCGAGCGCGACATCGCCAAGGCCGAGGAAGCGTGGGGGCAGGCGCGCCGCTTCCTGGCCGATCCCGCCTACGGCCTCGTCGTGCTGGACGAATTGAACATCGCGCTGAAATACCGCTACCTGGACGTGCACACGGTGATCGCCGACCTGCTCGACCGCCCGGAGATGCAGCACGTCGTCGTGACGGGCCGCGCCGCGCCGCCGGAACTCATCGCCGTCGCGGACACCGTGACCGAAATGAACGTCGTCAAGCACGCCTTCAAGGCGGGCATCGCGGCGCAGGCCGGGACGGAGTGGTGATGGCCTCCGGCGCCCGCATGCTGCTGGTCGCGGCCATCGCGTCCGGCCAGGGCAAGACGACGGTCACGGCCGCGCTGGCGCGGCGCCTGCGCCGCATGGGCCAGCGCGTGCACGTCTTCAAATGCGGGCCCGACTTCATCGACCCGATGGTCCTCGAGCACGCGAGCCGCGCGAAGGTGCACACGCTCGACCTGTGGATGGTCGGCCTGGAGCAGAGCCGCCGGCGCCTGGCCCGCGCCGCGCGCGAAGCGGACGTCGTATTGGTGGAAGGCGTGATGGGCCTGTACGACGGCGATCCGTCCGCCGCCGACCTCGCGCGCGCATTCGACCTGCCCGTGCTGGCCGTGATCGATGCATCGGCAATGGCACAGACGGCCGGCGCGGTCGTCATGGGCCTGCGCGACTATGGGCCCGTGCGGATGGCCGGCGTCGTCGCCAACCGCGTCGCGAGCGAAGGCCATGCACGCATGGTCGCGGCGTCGCTGCGCGACATCCCGTTGCTCGCGACCCTGCCGAAGCAGGCGCGCCGGCTGCCGGAACGCCATCTCGGCCTCGTCGTGCCGGGCGAAGTCGCCGACATCGACGCCATCCTCGACGAACTGGCCGACCAGTTGCAGCTGGACTCGGCGCAGTGGAACGCCCTGGCGCCCCAGCTGCCGGACGAGGCGTTGCCGGAAGAACCGGTCGCGCCGCTGCTGGCCGGGCTCACGGTGGCGATCGCGCGCGACGCCGCGTTCTGCTTCCTGTACCCGGCCAACGTCGACACGCTGGAAGCGCTGGGCGCGCGCATCATGTGGTTCTCGCCGCTGGCGGACGAACCTGTGCCCGAGGATGCCGACGCCGTCTACCTGCCGGGCGGCTACCCGGAACTGCACGGCGAAGCGCTGGCGCAGGCCGGGCGCTGGCGCGAATCGATCCGCGCGGCGCATGCGGCCGGCCTGACTATCCTCGCGGAATGCGGCGGCATGATGGTGCTGGCCGAGTCGCTCGTGGACAAGGAGGGCCGCGACTGGCCGATGGCCGGCCTGCTGCCGGGCCGCGTGCTGATGCAGCAACGCCTCGCGGGACTGGGATCGCAGGGCCTCGCGACGAACGCCGGGCAGATGCGCGGCCACACCTTCCACTATTCGCGCCTGGAGACGCCGCTTGCGCCGGTCGCGTGGACCGTGAAACATCCGTCCGGCGCGCAGGGCGAAGCGGTCTACCGCGTCGGGTCGCTGACGGCGTCGTACTTCCACGCGTTCTTTGCCTCCAATCCGGCCGCCGTCGCGAGCCTGTTGCAGGGAGAGCTGGAATGAGCCGCACCCTCCTCCTCGGCGGCGCACGGTCCGGCAAGAGCGGTCTGGCCGAGCGGCTCGCGCGCGAGTCCGGCAAGGACGTCGTCTACGTCGCGACGTCGTACGGGGGCGATACGGAGATGTCGGCACGGATCGACCATCATCGCGCGCGCCGGCCGGCGGAGTGGAAAACAGTGGAAGAGCCGACGGCGCTCGCGGCCACGTTGCGAATCCTGTGTGCGCCGGAGCGCATCGTGCTCGTCGACTGCCTGACGTTGTGGCTCACGAACCTGATGTTCTCCACGCGGCAGGAATTTCCCGAGGTCGGCCCCATCGACCTGCCGCCGCTGTTCGTCGACGAACGCGCCGCGCTGCTCGACTGGCTGGACGCGACACCCGCCGGCGACGTCGTCTTCGTATCGAACGAAACCGGCATGGGCATCGTGCCCTACGGCGCCGTGTCGCGCGCGTTCGTGGACGAAGCGGGCCGCCTGAACCAGGACGTGGCCGCCCGCTGCGACCGCGTGCTGTTCGTCGCGGCCGGCCTGCCGCTCGTGCTGAAGGGCGCGCCATGCTGAGCGGACTGGCGCCCACGACGCTCGCGCTGGCGCTCGTCGCCGGCGTACTGCTCGACCTGTTGCTGGGCGAGGCGCGGCGCTGGCATCCGCTCGTCGGCTTCGGCCGGCTGGCGTCCGCGTTGGAACGCCGGCTCAACGGGGGACGCTCGCGCATCGCGCGCGGCCTGCTCGCGTGGATGCTCGCCGTGCTGCCGTTATGCGCGCTGGCGTGGCTTGCATGCGCGTACGCCGGCGCGGCCGTCCATGCCGTGCTGCTGTACCTGGGCATCGGCCTGCGCAGCCTGCGCGACCATACGTTGCCGATCCATGCGGCGCTCGTGCGCGGCGACCTCGATGCGGCGCGCGGCCTGACGTCGCGCATCGTCAGCCGCGACACGGAGCAGGCCGGCGAATCCGACCTCGCCAAGGCCGGCGCCGAATCGCTGCTCGAAAACGGCAACGACGCCGTGTTCGGCACGCTGTTCTGGTTCCTCGTCGGCGGTGGCGCCGGCGTCGTGCTGTTCCGCCTCGCGAACACGCTGGATGCCATGTGGGGCTACCGCAATGCGCGCTTCAACCTGTTCGGCCGCGTGGCCGCGCGCATCGACGATGCGCTGAACTATGTGCCGGCGCGCCTGACTGCCCTGTCGTACGTGCTGCTGGCGGAACGGGGACGGCTGAGAGCCTGGCGCTGCTGGCGCGCGCAGGCGCCCGCGTGGAGCAGCCCGAACGCGGGCCCCGTGATGGCCAGCGGCGCCGGCGCGCTGGGCGTGCAGCTCGGTGGCGCGGCCGTGTACGACGGCGTGACGGAACAGCGGCCCCCGCTCGGCACCGGTCCGGACGCGTGCGCGGACGACATCCTGCGTGCCTGGCGCCTCGTGTGGCGTACCACGCTGCTGTGGGTCGTCGTGGTCGGCGCCGCGCTATTCGTATTGGATGGAGCGATCCATGCTTGAACACGGCGGCAACCTGCGCGCGGCGCAACAACGCTATGGCGGCACGGACTGGATCGACCTCTCCACCGGCATCAATCCGCACGGCTATCCGGCGCCCGCGCCGACGCCGGATGCGTGGCACCGCCTGCCGGAACGGGATCCGGAGCTCCTGCGCGCCGCATGCGCGTACTACGGCGCACCGCACCTGCTGCCGGTGGCCGGCACGCAGGCCGCGATCCAGGCCCTGCCGCGCCTGCGCGCCGAGCTGGCCGGGCCGGCGCGCGTGACGGTGTCCGCGCCTTCGTATGCGGAACACGCGCATCACTGGGGCCGCCACGGCCACGTCATGCATCAGGTGGCGTACGACGCGCTCGACGACGCGGTGGACGGCAGCGACGTGGTCGTCGTCATCAACCCGAACAATCCGACCGGCGCGACGGTGGCGCCGGCACGCCTGCTGCACTGGGCGGAACGGCTCGCGGCGCGCGGCGGCTGGCTCGTCGTGGACGAGGCGTTCGGGGACACGGCACGGGCGCTCAGCGTGGCCGCTCACGCCGGTCGGCCCGGTCCCCTGGGTCTGATTGTGCTGCGCTCGGTCGGCAAATTCTTCGGCCTGGCCGGCTTGCGGCTCGGCTTCGTCGGCGCGGATACGGCCCTGCTGACGGCGCTGGACGACCTGCTCGGGCCATGGGCCGTCAGCGCCCCGGCGCAGGAGATCGCGATCGCGGCCTTGCGCGACCACGGCTGGCAACAGGCCACGCAAACGCGCCTCGCACGCGACGGCGCGCGCATGCACGCCCTGCTTGCACACTACGGCATCGACGCCCACGGCACCCCGCTGTTCCACTGGTGGGCGGAGCCGCGCGCCGAGGCTTTTCATGAACACATGGCGCGGCGCGCGATCTGGGTACGGCTGTTCCCGGGCGCGGCGCGCGGCATCCGCGTCGGCCTGCCGGGGAACGAATCCGCATGGCGGCGCATCGAACAAGCACTCCGGGAATGGAACGACACATGAAACGATCGATCATCGCAGCCGCGCTCCTGTGCGCGGCCAGCCTGCAGGCGCAGGCTGCCGTCAGCGTCACGGACGACGCCGGCGCCACCGTCACCGTCGCGAAACCGGCCCAGCGCGTGATCTCGCTGGCGCCGCACGTCACCGAGCTGCTGTTCGCGGCGGGCGGCGGCAGCCATGTCGTGGGCGTCGTCTCGTACAGCGACTTTCCCGAGGAAGCGAAGACGATCCAGCAGATCGGCTCGAACCGCGAAGTCGACCTGGAACGCATCATGGCCTTGAAACCCGACCTGGTCGTCGTCTGGCGCCACGGCAGTTCCGAGCGCCAGATCGAGATGGTGCAGAAGCTCGGCATCCCGATGTTCCACAGCGAGCCGCAGAAGCTGGAAGACATCGCGGACAACGTGCGGAAGCTCGGCCAGCTGATGGGCACCGACGCCGTCGCCGGCCCTGCGGCGGCAAGCCTGCGCGGCAAGATCGCCGACCTGCGCGCCCGGTATGCGAAGCGCCCCGTCGTGCGCAGTTTTTACCAGGTGTGGGACAAGCCGCTGTACACGCTGAACGGCCGCCACATCGTCAGCGACGCGCTGCGCCTGTGCGGCGGCGAGAACATCTTCGACAAGCTGCCCGTGACGGCGCCCGTCGTGTCGATCGAAGCCGTGCTGCAGGAGAATCCGGAAGCGATCTTCGCCACCGCGGAAAAGAACTACGGCGGCGTGAGCCTCTGGAAGCCCTACGGGACACTCACCGCCGTCCGCAACCACAACCTGTTCACCATCGACGGCAACCTGCTCAACCGCTCCGGCCCGCGCATGATCGCCGGTGCCGCGCAGCTGTGCGAAAAGCTCGAACTGGCGCGCAGCCATCGTCCGAAATGACCCGCTTCCCGTATCCCACCCTGATGGTGCAGGGCACGACGTCGGACGCGGGCAAGAGCACGCTCGTCGCCGCGCTGTGCCGGCTGCTGGTGCGGCGCGGCGTGCGCGTGGCGCCGTTCAAGCCGCAGAACATGGCCCTGAACAGCGCCGTCACGAGCGACGGCGGCGAGATCGGCCGCGCCCAGGCGCTGCAGGCCGTCGCCGCGGGACTCGAACCGCACACGGACATGAACCCGGTGCTGCTGAAACCATCGAGCGACACGGGTGCGCAAGTCGTCATCCACGGCCGCGTGCGCGCCGAGATGAATGCGCGCGACTACCACCAGTACAAGACGGTGGCGATGCAGGCCGTGCTGGAATCGCATGCGCGGCTGCGTGCGCAGTACGATGCCGTGATCGTGGAAGGCGCCGGCAGCCCGGCCGAGATCAACCTGCGCGACCGCGACATCGCCAATATGGGGTTCGCGGAGGCGGTCGACTGCCCGGTGATCCTCGTCGCCGACATCGACCGCGGCGGCGTATTCGCCCACATCGTCGGCACGCTGGCCTGCCTGTCGGACAGCGAACGCGCGCGCATCCACGGCTTCGTCATCAACCGCTTCCGCGGCGACATCAGGCTGCTCGAACCGGGCCTGGACTGGCTCGAAGAACAGACGGGCAAGCCGGTGCTGGCCGTGCTGCCTTATCTGCACGGGCTGTATCTCGATGCGGAAGATGCCGTGCAGGCCGTGGCGCCCGGGACCGGCGCGTTCCGCGTGGTCGTGCCCAGCTATCCGCGCATGAGCAACCACACGGATTTCGATGCGCTGCGCGTCCATCCCGACGTCGACCTGCGCTTCGTGCGCGAAGGCGAGCCGGTGCCCGATGCGGACCTCATCATCCTCCCCGGCAGCAAGAACACGCGCGGCGACCTGGCCTGGCTGCAGGCGCAGGGCTGGCCGGAGCGCATCCGCCGCCACCTGCGCTATGGCGGCAGGGTGATCGGCATCTGCGGCGGCTTCCAGATGCTGGGATCCTGCGTCGACGATCCGCACGGCGTGGAAGACGCGGCCGGCCACTCGAAAGGCCTCGGCCTGCTGAGCCTGGGCACGACGCTGACGCGCCAGAAGCGCCTCGCGCAGGTGACGGGCCGCTGCGTGTTCGCGCCCGATGCGCTGGAGGCGGCGGTTACCGGCTACGAGATCCACATGGGCGTGTCGACGGGCGATGCGTTGTCCCGG
Organism: Massilia sp. CT11-137; assembly: GCF_047302885.1. Lineage (NCBI taxonomy): Bacteria > Pseudomonadati > Pseudomonadota > Betaproteobacteria > Burkholderiales > Oxalobacteraceae > Massilia > Massilia sp. CT11-137. Next base: position 581,897 of record NZ_JBKYMP010000002.1, on the reverse strand, counting down.
CCCGCGTTCGAGATCGGCGGCCGCCCGGAAGGTGCCTGCTCGGACGACGGCCAGGTGCTGGGCACCTATCTGCACGGCCTGTTCGACCATGCCGATGCGTGCACGGCGCTACTGCGCTGGGCGGGGCTGCACAGCGCGCATGTCGTCGACACGGCGGCGCTGCGGGAGGCGAGCCTGGACCGGATCGCGGATGCGGCGGCGCCGCTCCTCGACCGGCTGCTGGCGCTCGCCTAGCCGCCGTGCCCAGCGCCGACATCAGGTCAATCTGCAGGCCGAGCGGCAGGTCCGTCGCGGGGTCTCTTCGATGGTCGATAAAGCCAGCCTATCGCCGGCTTAAAATCATCCGATTGGCCCACTCAAATGAGAATCGATATCATTTGAGCGAGCTGGACGATAAAGGGGTATCTCATGGCAGCGGCACGCAAAGGCAGTCAGGTCATCACGCACATGGCGATCGGTTTCGCGATCGCCTATGCGTTCACGGGGTCGATCGCGCTCGGCGGACTCGCCGTGCTGGTCGAACCCGTGCTGAACGTGCTGCTGCTGCCGTTCCACGAACGGGCGTGGGCGCGCCGCGTGCATGCGGCCAGCGGGCGGCGCCGCTACCTGCTGGCCAGCCTCGAAAAGATCAGCCAGGCGACGATGCACGGTGGCGTGGCGTTCGGCGTCCTGTACCTGGCCACCGGGTCGGTGGCCTTCGGCGGCATGGCGGCGCTGCTCGAGCCGGTCTGCAACGTGATCCTGATGCCGCTGCACGACCGGTTGTGGGACAACGCGATCGGCCGCGGCGTCGGTACGTCCCCAACCTGACAATCACTCCCCGGACGCGCCCTCGCGCAGCGCCTCGAGCGTCTGCCGGTCGAAGACCGTGCCGTTCTTCCGGTCGAACAGGCCGAAGCTGTTCCGACCGAGATCGCCCGTGTCCCAGTAAAACGGGATCATGCCGTTCTTCAGGGCGGTCTTGACGACGTACTTGTGATAGTAGGCGCGGCCGGCGAGGTGCCGCTCGAGATCGCCGCCCGTCAGTTGCGAGCGGCGGATCGCGCCGAATTCGCCGAGGAGGACGGGGATGCCCTTGTCCACGAACTGCGCCTTCATGCGGCCGAACAGGTCGTCGACCAGTGCCTCCTCGCCCGCGGTCGCATTATGGGCGGTGTCGGTCCTGGAGTGATACGCCGCGCCCCAGTAATAGGCTTGCTTGCCCCACGCTTCGTCCTTCGTCATCAGGGCGAAGTTGAACGGGGTATAGAAGTGGACTTCCGCCATCAGACGGCCTGGGACCGTATCGGTCGGCATGGCCGTCATCAGCTTGTTGGTCTTCTCGATGTCGGTGCTTGGCCCCTGGACCACCAGCACGCGGTAGGCGTTGCGGCCGCCGGTCGAGCGCACGGCATCGACGAAGGTCTGGTGGTACGACGCCAGGATGGCCATCTGGCCGGCGTCCTTGACGTCCGGTTCGTTGGCGCTGGCGAAGAGCACGCGGCCATCGAAGTCGCGCAGCAGCGTGGCGATCTGTTCCCAGTACGCCTTCTGTTTCGCGTTGACGGCGGCCTGCCTGTCGGCCGTGAAGTTCTCCTGGAGCCAGCCGCCGTCCCAGTGGATGTTCACCAGCACGACCATGTCGTTGTCGACGCAGTACTGCACCACCTGCTTCACACGGGCCAGCCAGGTGTCGCTGATCTTGCCCGTCCCCGGGTCGGCATACTGGTCCCACGCCACGGGGAGGCGGATGGCATCGAAGCCGCTCTGCCTGACCAGCCGGATCAGGCTGTTGCTGACGAGCGGATTGCCCCAGTTGGTCTCGCCGCCGATGGCTTCCATCGTATTCCCGACGTTCCAGCCCAGGCGCATCCTGCCCGCCATGTGCACCGCGTCGTCGCGCATGCCCGACATGTCGGCGGGCAGCGGGTTCGAATTGTAGCTGGGGTAGTGTACCGGTACCGGCGCAGGCGTCCGGGCGCGCAGCGCGGCGAGCGCCAACCCCAGCACCAGCAGCGCGGCGCAGGCAAGACCGATCTTCTTCATGAAACGATTCATTCCGTCTTCCCGAACATGGTCGGCGCTTATTTGCGCAGCAGCTCGGCGCCGAAGGGCTCGAGCCGCAGCGTGCCCTCCCACGCGCGGCCACCGAGCACGCCGGTGGCAGTACCGTCGAACTTCACGTCCTGCGGTTGCGTCGTCGTGTTGACGTACAGCGTGCGGCCATCGACCTCGCGGGCATAGACGCCTTCCGGTGTCGCGGGGCCCGGCTTGATGCCAAGTTCGCCGTACAGGCTGCGGTACAACGCCTGCATCACGGGGCGCTGCGCGGCCGTGGCGACGTAGATCGCCCTGCCCTTGCCGTAGCGGTTTTCGGTGATCGCGGGCGGCGCATCCGGCACGTTGGTCAGGCGCGCGACGACCTTCGCGGTGGACGGTTCCAGCACTTCGTAGAACTTCGTCGTCGTCTTCACGGTCTTGCCGTCGAAGCCGACGTCGAGCGGCGCGTCGGCGTTGTAGTACTCGCTGGTGCGCAGGCCGAACACGTCGCTGAGGCGGCCCGGCAGCGGGGTGTCGAACCACTGGCCCGTCTCGCTGACCTTCGCGGAGAACGCCGTCATCACGACGGTGCCGCCGTCCTGCACGTAGCGGCGCAGCGCGTCCGCACTCGCCTTGTCCATCAAGACGTCGGCCGCCACCACGACCATCTTGTAGCGCCGCAGGTCGTCATGGCCCACGTGGATGACGGCGGTGTCGATGTTATCGTTGAAGATGGGCGCGAACGCGTTGTGGAGCTGGTCCATGTACGGGATCGTGAAGTACTGGCGCATCGTGTTCGACGGCCCCGGCGGCGTGGAAGCATTACGGCTGTCGAACGAGTACGCGAACGCGACCTGCGGTTCCGTGTGGCGCGGGAAGCCCAGTGCCTGCAGCGTCTTGAACTCGCGGGCGATCGTGCCGAATTCCCACAGCTTCCACGACGGCTTGCTGTCGTGGTCGAGAAGGCCCATCAACGCCTGCTCCTCGCCGCCGAGGTGGGAATTGTACGTCCATGCCATCACGGATTGGGCGCCGAGCAGCAGGCCGAAGTGAGCCCACATGCGCGAGCGCCCTTTCGTGCCGTAGTAGCCCGGGCCGCCGGCGGTGAATTCGTTGAACCAGATCGGCGTATCCAGGCCAGCCTTCATCATCAATGCTTCAAAGCCGGATCCGACCGGCTCGCCCGGATAAAAGCCCATCGCACCGTAATGCGCATACTGGCGATACGTCGACAGATAGTCGAAGCCCTTGCGCCCGGCGCTGTCCCACAGGTTCGAGATCGCCGGCTTGTCCGGCGCATACTTCACGCGGACGGCTTCGAGGTCCTTCAGCACGGCGATCGTGTTGTCGGACCAGAAGCGGCGCAGGTCGAGGTTGCGCTCGGCCGGGCCGGGACCGTCCGCATACGGCAGCTCCACTTCGTCCCACGACGACAGGTGGCGCGACCAGCGCTGGGTCGCCCACGCCTGGTTCAGCGCATCCAGCGTACCGTATTTTCGTTTGAGCCAGGCGACGAAGCGGGTCCGGTCGGCCTTCGAATAGGACATGAACGTGTTGCCGATCTCGTTGTCGAAGCCGATCGCGATCACGGCCGGATGCTTGCCGTAGCGCTGCGTCAGCTTCTCGGCCAGACGGACGGCGTGACGGCGGTAATCCGGATCGCTGATGTCGAGCATGTAGCGCTCGGCCGGCTGCACGGTCGCGCCCTGTGCATTCACGAGGTTCACGCCGGGGTATTTGCGATGCAGCCACAGGGGCGCCGGCGTGCCGGGAATATCCACGATCACCTTGATGCCGTTCGCCTGCATGGCGTCGACGATGCGGTCGAATTCCTCGAATTTGAACTTGCCGTCTTCGGGTTCGAAGTAATCCCAGGACAGGTCGCCCATCCGGACGACGTTGAACCCGGCCTTCTTCATCAGGGCGATGTCGCGCTGGATCTGGTCGGGCGTGCGGTCGACGGGCTGGTAGCATGTCCCGACGAACAGTTGTCCCGGGCCGGGCCAGCCCACGGGGGCGGCGAGCGGGAGCGAGGCAGGCCCGGCCAGCGTGGCCAGGGCGAAGGCGATCTTTGCAATGAGTTTCATTTTGGATCTTTGAAGGTTTCTCGACCACAAAAGAATAAAGGTGCCCGGCGGCGCCTCGCTAACGCCAATGCGGAAGATTTAGCAAAAAATGCAGGATTTGTTATGAGTCGTGCTGCTCCTGCTGCGCGGCGCTCGCCACGCTCTTGAAAACCTTGGGCGTGCAGCCGTATTCTTCCTTGAACAGCTTGTTGAAATACGAGACGTTGGCGTAACCGACGGAGTAGGCGACCTCGGCCACGGTCACGGCCGGCGCCTCGGTGAGCAGCCGGGCCGATTCCGTCAGCCGCAGTTTTTTCAGGTAGGCCGTGAACGTCATGCCGAGTTCCGCCTTCAGTACTTCATTGACCTTGTTGCGGTTGGCGCCCGTTCCCGCGACGACGCGGTCCAGGTCCAGGTCGGGATTCGTGTAATTCGTCGCGATGAAACGCAGGACGGCCGCTTTTTCCTTGTCCTTGAACGGTTCGAGCGTCAGCTGCCGATAGGCGACGAGCGGCAAATCCTTCCTGAGCTTGCTGTCCAGGCTGGCCGCCAGTTCGCGCGCATGGGCCCGGAAAAACCAGAACGCGAACGCGCACCAACTGCCCACGAGGACGATCGCCAGCGCGACGAGATAGCGATAATCGCGACCATGCAACGTGACATGACTGATTTCCACGCGGCTGTCGCGGTCGCGCGGGGTCTGCTGGCTGACACCGAAGACGAATTTCGCCACCTGGGTCAGTTGATAAGACTGGTGCGACAGGTCGAGATGCATCCTGTCGTACCACCACTGGGGGATGGTCAGCCGCGTCAGGTCCAGCGATACGGGCGTACCCCGCTCATTGCAGGAGAAAAACGTGAGCGGCGACGGGTAGGTCAGGTAGTCGCCCGGCTTCGAGATGGCCGCGTCGAATGTCGGCAGGGCGAATATGAGGGCATTCATCGGATTGCATTTGGCCGTGAACGTGATGGTGTCGAATCTCGACAAATCCACCGGCACGGCATTGCCCTCGCCGTCCTCGAACAACATGTCGGCCGAGACGAACGGATACGTCGTCGCCCGCGTGAGCCGGAAGTCGAAACGAAGCGATCGCTGGGCGGTCTCGATGACGCGTATGGTCGAGGTACCGCCCTCCGGCGCGTCCGTCTTCGTGACCGGGCGCCAGTACAGGCCCCCGCCTCCCGGCGGCATCAGCGCGGCGGATGGATAACTTTGGTACACGCACAGGCAGGCGATCAAAGCGTCCGCGACCAGCAACAAAAGGAGCGCATAAAGCGCTTTTTTATAGAAATTTTGCATCTTGGCTACATCGGGTGTCTCGTCAAGGAAGCTTAACGCCACCAGGCTTCAATATCGTATCAACGCTGCAGTTTTTTCTATGACGATGCGAAAATTTTCGTTTGCGAGGCTGAATTTGATATCCATTGTGGACAGCTGAAAAGCAAAAAGCCCGCTCAGTGCATACTGAGCGGGCTTCTGCATATAACTAGCCTGACGATAACCTACTTTCACACTGGTTGCAGCACTATCATCGGCGCAGAGTCTTTTCACGGTCCTGTTCGGGATGGGAAGGGGTGGTACAGACTTGCTATGGTCATCAGGCATAACTTGTACGAGTGCCGCTTGCATAGTGCATGCGTCACTCTGAATCCGGAAGAAGCAGTTTTCGTAATCTGTTGTCTCAACAAACAGCTGAACCCTTGCATTGGCAATGACTGCCAAGGTTATAGGGACAAGCCGTACGGGCAATTAGTATCAGTTAGCTTAATGCATTACTGCACTTCCACACCTGACCTATCAACGTCCTGGTCTCGAACGACCCTTCAAGGAGCTCAAGGCTCCGGGAAATCTCATCTCAAGGCGAGTTTCCCGCTTAGATGCTTTCAGCGGTTATCTCTTCCGAACTTAGCTACCCGGCAATGCCACTGGCGTGACAACCGGTACACCAGAGGTTCGTCCACTCCGGTCCTCTCGTACTAGGAGCAGCCCCCTTCAAATTTCCAACGCCCACGGCAGATAGGGACCAAACTGTCTCACGACGTTTTAAACCCAGCTCACGTACCACTTTAAATGGCGAACAGCCATACCCTTGGGACCGGCTACAGCCCCAGGATGTGATGAGCCGACATCGAGGTGCCAAACTCCCCCGTCGATATGAACTCTTGGGAGGAATCAGCCTGTTATCCCCAGAGTACCTTTTATCCGTTGAGCGATGGCCCTTCCATACAGAACCACCGGATCACTATGTCCTACTTTCGTACCTGCTCGACTTGTCGGTCTCGCAGTTAAGCACGCTTATGCCATTGCACTATTAGCACGATGTCCGACCGTACCTAGCGTACCTTCGAACTCCTCCGTTACACTTTAGGAGGAGACCGCCCCAGTCAAACTGCCTACCATGCACTGTCCCCGACCCGGATCACGGGCCAAGGTTAGAACCTCAAACGAACCAGGGTGGTATTTCAAGGTTGGCTCCACGAGAACTGGCGTCCCCGCTTCAAAGCCTCCCACCTATCCTACACAGATTGGTTCAAAGTCCAATGCAAAGCTACAGTAAAGGTTCATGGGGTCTTTCCGTCTAGCCGCGGGTAGATTGCATCATCACAAACATTTCAACTTCGCTGAGTCTCGGGAGGAGACAGTGTGGCCATCGTTACGCCATTCGTGCAGGTCGGAACTTACCCGACAAGGAATTTCGCTACCTTAGGACCGTTATAGTTACGGCCGCCGTTTACTGGGACTTCAATCAAGAGCTTGCACCCCATCATTTAATCTTCCAGCACCGGGCAGGCGTCACACCCTATACGTCCACTTTCGTGTTTGCAGAGTGCTGTGTTTTTATTAAACAGTCGCAGCCACCAGTTTATTGCAACCCTTTCACCCTCATGGAGTAAACCATTCAAGCTACCGGGGCGTACCTTATCCCGAAGTTACGGTACCAATTTGCCGAGTTCCTTCTCCCGAGTTCTCTCAAGCGCCTTAGAATACTCATCTCGCCCACCTGTGTCGGTTTGCGGTACGGTCTCGTATGACTGAAGCTTAGAGGCTTTTCTTGGAACCACTTCCGATTGCTTCGTGTCACAAGGACACACGTCTCGACCCCTTGAATTACGCGCCCGGATTTGCCTAAGCGCCTTCTATGAGTCAAGAACCAACTATTCCAACAGTTGGACAACCTTCCGCGATCCGTCCCCCCATCGCATCATACGACGGTGCAGGAATATTAACCTGCTTCCCATCAGCTACGCATCTCTGCCTCGCCTTAGGGGCCGACTCACCCTGCTCCGATGAACGTTGAACAGGAAACCTTGGGCTTTCGGCGAGAGGGCTTTTCACCCTCTTTATCGCTACTCATGTCAGCATTCGCACTTCCGATACCTCCAGCATCCTTTACAAGACACCTTCTCAGGCTTACGGAACGCTCTCCTACCATATGTGCAAGCACATATCCGCAGCTTCGGTGACTGGCTTAGCCCCGTTACATCTTCCGCGCAGGACGACTCGATCAGTGAGCTATTACGCTTTCTTTAAATGATGGCTGCTTCTAAGCCAACATCCTGACTGTTTTAGCCTTCCCACTTCGTTTTCCACTTAGCCAATCTTTGGGACCTTAGCTGGCGGTCTGGGTTGTTTCCCTCTTGACGCCGGACGTTAGCACCCGACGTCTGTCTCCCAAGCTCGCACTCATCGGTATTCGGAGTTTGCAATGGTTTGGTAAGTCGCAATGACCCCCTAGCCATAACAGTGCTCTACCCCCGATGGTGATACTTGAGGCACTACCTAAATAGTTTTCGGAGAGAACCAGCTATTTCCAGGTTTGTTTAGCCTTTCACCCCTACCCACAGCTCATCCCCTAATTTTTCAACATTAGTGGGTTCGGACCTCCAGGGCGTGTTACCGCACCTTCATCCTGGCCATGGGTAGATCACCTGGTTTCGGGTCTACACCCAGCGACTGTCGCCCTGTTCGGACTCGATTTCTCTACGGCTCCCCTATTCGGTTAACCTCGCCACTGAATGTAAGTCGCTGACCCATTATACAAAAGGTACGCCGTCACCCCACGAAGAGGCTCCGACTGTTTGTATGCACACGGTTTCAGGATCTATTTCACTCCCCTCCCGGGGTTCTTTTCGCCTTTCCCTCACGGTACTGGTTCACTATCGGTCGATTACGAGTATTTAGCCTTGGAGGATGGTCCCCCCATCTTCAGACAGGATTTCTCGTGTCCCGCCCTACTTGTCGTACGCTTAGTACCACCGTTCGAATTTCGTGTAAGGGGCTATCACCCTCTATGGCCAGCATTTCCAGGCTGTTCCACTATTCGATCGACTATCACGTACAAGGCTCATCCCATTTCGCTCGCCACTACTTTGGGAATCTCGGTTGATTTCTTTTCCTGCAGCTACTTAGATGTTTCAGTTCGCCGCGTTCGCTTTGCATACCTATGTATTCAGTATGCAATGACCTAAAAGGCCGGGTTTCCCCATTCGGAAATCTGCGGATCAAAGTGTGTTTGCTCACTCCCCGCAGCTTATCGCAAGCTACTACGTCCTTCGTCGCCTGTAATCGCCAAGGCATCCACCATGTGCACTTATTCACTTGTCCCTATAACGTTGGCCCCTGCATGAGTATCAGGGAACGTCATAACAACAAGAGTTCAGCTGTGTTGTTTGTTGATACATACAGATTTTCTACCCTAAGTGTGCATCTGATCGTTAGACCAGCTACACGCTTAAAGAAAACTTTACTTCTTCCAGATTGTTAAAGAACGAGAACTACACTTATCTAAACCACGCAGGCTTACATAAATGCAGTGAACAGAGAGTGGTGGAGGATGACGGGATCGAACCGACGACCCCCTGCTTGCAAAGCAGGTGCTCTCCCAGCTGAGCTAATCCCCCGACGCATAACGTGGTAGGGCTGGTTGGACTCGAACCAACGACCCCCGCGTTATCAACACGGTGCTCTAACCAGCTGAGCTACAGCCCCGAAAACTCTTCTCGTTTAACTTTGAACAGTCGATAAGCGTAGGCGCTTGATGATGGAGCGTTAGCTCCCGTGCCACTCTAGAAAGGAGGTGATCCAGCCGCACCTTCCGATACGGCTACCTTGTTACGACTTCACCCCAGTCACGAATCCTACCGTGGTAAGCGCCCTCCTTGCGGTTAAGCTACCTACTTCTGGTAAAACCCGCTCCCATGGTGTGACGGGCGGTGTGTACAAGACCCGGGAACGTATTCACCGCGGCATGCTGATCCGCGATTACTAGCGATTCCAACTTCACGCAGTCGAGTTGCAGACTGCGATCCGGACTACGATACACTTTCTGGGATTAGCTCCCCCTCGCGGGTTGGCGGCCCTCTGTATGTACCATTGTATGACGTGTGAAGCCCTACCCATAAGGGCCATGAGGACTTGACGTCATCCCCACCTTCCTCCGGTTTGTCACCGGCAGTCTCATTAGAGTGCCCTTTCGTAGCAACTAATGACAAGGGTTGCGCTCGTTGCGGGACTTAACCCAACATCTCACGACACGAGCTGACGACAGCCATGCAGCACCTGTGTTCAGGCTCCCTTTCGGGCACCCTCCAATCTCTCGGAGGTTCCTGACATGTCAAGGGTAGGTAAGGTTTTTCGCGTTGCATCGAATTAATCCACATCATCCACCGCTTGTGCGGGTCCCCGTCAATTCCTTTGAGTTTTAATCTTGCGACCGTACTCCCCAGGCGGTCTACTTCACGCGTTAGCTGCGTTACCAAGTCAATTAAGACCCGACAACTAGTAGACATCGTTTAGGGCGTGGACTACCAGGGTATCTAATCCTGTTTGCTCCCCACGCTTTCGTGCATGAGCGTCAATCTTGACCCAGGGGGCTGCCTTCGCCATCGGTGTTCCTCCACATCTCTACGCATTTCACTGCTACACGTGGAATTCTACCCCCCTCTGCCAGATTCAAGCCTTGCAGTCTCCATCGCAATTCCCAGGTTAAGCCCGGGGCTTTCACGACAGACTTACAAAACCGCCTGCGCACGCTTTACGCCCAGTAATTCCGATTAACGCTTGCACCCTACGTATTACCGCGGCTGCTGGCACGTAGTTAGCCGGTGCTTATTCTTCAGGTACCGTCATTAGCCCAGGATATTAGCCTGAGCCGTTTCTTCCCTGACAAAAGAGCTTTACAACCCGAAGGCCTTCTTCACTCACGCGGCATTGCTGGATCAGGCTTGCGCCCATTGTCCAAAATTCCCCACTGCTGCCTCCCGTAGGAGTCTGGGCCGTGTCTCAGTCCCAGTGTGGCTGGTCGTCCTCTCAGACCAGCTACTGATCGTCGCCTTGGTGAGCCTTTACCTCACCAACTAGCTAATCAGATATCGGCCGCTCCAGGAGCATGAGGCCCGAAGGTCCCCCACTTTCATCCTTGGATCGTATGCGGTATTAGCGTAACTTTCGCTACGTTATCCCCCACTCTTGGGTACGTTCCGATATATTACTCACCCGTTCGCCACTCGCCGCCAGGTTGCCCCGCGCTGCCGTTCGACTTGCATGTGTAAAGCATGCCGCCAGCGTTCAATCTGAGCCAGGATCAAACTCTTCAGTTTAATCTCTGTTTTTGCTACTTTCGTAGCATGTCGCTCACTCAAAATACTGACCGTCACTCATTGCTGAGCAACGTATTTCTTTTGCGTGAACATTTGATAATTTAAGCATTCAGTATCACCGAAGCGATACTGGCACCTCATCAAACGCCCACACTTATCGACTGTTGATTGTTAAAGAGCTGTATTCGGTACTGCCTTGCTGCGCTTGCGAATCGTTTTGTTCGTCAGCAGCAGAGAAGTGAGATTATGCAGTGCTTCGCTTAACTCGTCAACCCCTCGCTGTTTCTGCAACACACTGAATTCGTTCGATTTCATGCGCTGCAGAAGCAGGACGCGAACTATAGCAAACCCGCCCGCATCCGTGCAAGGGGTGTTGGGAATTACATACCCTCGAAATTCGGCTTGCGCTTCTCCAGGAACGCCGCCATCCCCTCCTTCTGCGCCGGCGTACCGAAGCCCGCATGGAAGAAGCGGCGCTCATAACGTACGCCTTCGGTCAGGGTCGTCTCGAACGCGCGGTTGACCGCATCCTTGATCTGCATGGCCACCGACACCGGCATCGCGGCGATCGTCTCCGCCACTTCCAGCGCCACCGTCATCACGAGGTCGGCCGGCACGACGCGGGACACGAGACCCGTGCGCTCAGCTTCCGCCGCGTCGATCATGCGCGCCGTCAGCAGCATGTCCATGGCTTTCGACTTGCCGATCGCGCGCGGGAGGCGCTGCGTACCGCCCGCGCCCGGGGTCACGCCGACCTTGATCTCCGGCTGGCCGAACTTGGCCGTCTCCGACGCGATCAGGAAGTCGCACATCATCGCCAGTTCGCAGCCGCCACCCAGCGCATAGCCGGCGACGACGCCGATCACCGGCTTGCGCACATTGAGGATGTGTTCCCAGTTGCGGCCGATGTAATTACCCGGATACGTATCGGCATACGTGTAATTGGCCATCGCGGCGATGTCGGCGCCCGCGGCGAACACCTTGTCGCTGCCGGTCAGGATGATGACGTTGACGGCCGGATCGGCGTCGAATTTGTAGAGCGCGTCGCCCAGCTCGTTCATCATGTTGTCGTTGAGGGCGTTCAGCGCCTTCGGACGGTTCAGGCGGATCACGACCACCTTGTCGTGGTGTTCGATCAGCAGGTCAGAATATTCCATGGGACACCCCTTAATAAGATGAGCCCAGATTGTAGCGCCTGAACGACGCATGTGACGTATACGGCAATCATGCGTTTGTTATCATCTACCCGTGCCCCCTCTCTCCCTCCTCAGCCGCCTGTCGACCGACCGCCAGCTGCGCAACGCCGACTTTCGCCGTTTCTGGTTCAGCAGCACGCTGACCAACTTCGGCGCCCAGATCACGCTGCTGGCCCTCCCGATCTGCGCGGCCCTGCTGCTGCACGCGACGCCAGCCCAGATGGGTACCCTGGCCGCCGTCGGCTCCCTGCCGTTCCTGCTGTTCTCGCTGCCGACGGGCGTCCTGCTCGACCGCAGCCGGCGCCTGCCCGTCATGCTGGCCAGCGATGCGATGGTCGCGCTGAGCCTCGCCAGCGTGCCGTTCGCGTGGTGGCAGGGGTGGCTCAGCGTGCACTGGCTGTACGCCGTGCAGTTCATGTTGGGGACGGGATTCGTCGTGGGCGGCAGCGCGGAGCAGATCTTCCTGACGTTCCTCGTGGGCCGCGATGGCCTCATCGATGCGCAATCGAAGCTGGGCGCGACCGAATCCGCCTCGCGCCTGCTCGGTCCCGGCATCGCGGGCCTGCTCGTGCAGGCACTGGGGGCGCCTGTCGCGATCCTGTGCAACGTGGCCGGCTTTACGGTCTCGCTGTGGAATCTGCGCCGGATCCGCACGCGCGAGCCGCAACCGCAGCCGCCCCAATCGCACGTACTGCGCGACGTGGCCGAAGGATTGAAATTCGTGTGGAGCCAGCCGGTGCTGCGCCTGCTGGCGTGGACGTCCGCCTGCTGGCACCTGCTGTTCTATGGCTACACGGCGCTGTACGTGCTGTTCGCCACGCGCGTGCTGGGGATGTCGCCGGGCCTGATGGGCACCTCGCAGATGCTGGGCGGCGCCGGCGTCTTGTTGAGCTCTCTGCTATTGAAACCGCTGACGCGCCGCTTCGGCTCCGGCGGCGCCATCGCCACGGGCCTGTGCATCTCGTGCCTCGGCTTCATGCTGATGCCGACGATCCCGCGCGACCTGCTGGGCAGCCGCGCCGCCACGGCGGCCGCCTATGCCGGCGTCGTGTTCTGCCTCGATTGCGGCGGCACCCTGTTCTTCCTGCCCTATCTCGCGCTGCGCCAGCGCGTCACGCCCGATGCGCTGCTGGGGCGGATGACGTCGACGATGCGCTTCATGACGGTGGCCGTGGCGCCCATCGGCGCGGCCGGTGCCGGTGCGCTGGCCGAGCGGCTCGGCGTGCGCGGCGGCCTGACGGTCGTCGCGGCGGGCGCCCTGCTGCTGACGTTCACCACGCTGTTCGGCACCCGCCTGCACCGGATACGGCAATAAGCCTCAGTTACCCGGTCGCGGCAGCAGCGCCCAGATCTGCCCGCGCTGCTTCATGCGGCCCGCGTTGTCGGCCGCCTGGCCGCCGAAGCCGAAGAAGAAGTCCGCGCGCACGGCGCCCTTGATGGCGCCGCCCGTGTCCTGCGCCATCACGAGGCGCCGCAGCGGCACGTCGCCCGCCGGTTCCGTCGTCGACAGGAACAGCGGCGCGCCGAGCGGGATGAAGGCCGGGTCGACGGCGACGGAGCGCGTGGGCGTCAACGGCACGCCCAGGGCGCCCTTCGGGCCGACGTTCGGATCGGGCAGGCGCTCCTCGCGGAAGAACACGTAGCTCGGGTTGACGTTGAGGAGTTCCTGGCGACGCTCCGGATGCGCGGCGATCCACGCCTTGATGCCCTGCGCCGTCGCCTCGCCCGGCGCCAACTCTCCCTGGTCGATCAGCCAGCGGCCGATCGCCTTGTACGGATGGCCGTTCTGGTCGGCGTAGGCGATGCGCACGGTGTCGCCGTCGTCCAGCTGCACGCGGCCGGAGCCCTGCACTTCGAGGAAGAACGCCTCCACGGGATCGTCGACCCACACCAGTTCCTTGCCCGGGATGCGCGCGCGCTCGATGTCGGCGCGCGTGGCGTACGGGACGACGGTCTTGCCGACGAGGCGTCCGCGCAGCCGCATGCCCTTCAGGCTCGGGTAGACGCTCGCCAGGTTCACGGTGATCAGGTCGTCCGGTACTTTATAGAGAGGCGTCTGGTATGCGCCGCCGCGCTTGCGGGCGCCGCGCAGCATCGGCTCATAGTAGCCCGTGATCAGGCCCGCGTCCGCGCCGTCGGGCGTGCGCACGAGATTCGGCACGAAATACGTCTCGAAGAACTGGCGGATGGCCGTGCCGTCGTCGGGGTCGACCGATTTGCCGGCCGCGCACGGCGCCTTCCAGTCCGGCTTCGCGCCCAGCGCGCGGCAGGAAGCCTGGAACGCAGGCCAGGCCTGGCGCAGGTCGTCCTGCTGCCAGCCCGGCAACGCATCGAACGAGACCGGCGTGAACAGGGGCGCGGGCGGCGGCGGTTGTTGCGGCTGCGCCGGCGGCTGGGTCGGCGGCACCGGCACGGGCCCGACGGGCGGCGGCAGCCTGACCGGCGGCTGCGGGGGCGGCGTCGTGGTACATGCCGCCAGCAAGGCGACGAGGGTCAATAAAGCGGGTACACTGCGGCGTGTCGAAAACATATGGGATGACAACGGAATGTGGATGCTGATGTTGGAGGCCGGCGTGGCCTTGTTCCTGCTGGTGTTCATCGTCTGGTGGACGATGTTCTCGGGCCGCAAGCCCGAGCAGAAGCCGTCCTCGACCAGGAAGAACGATACGCCCGAGATCTGATCAGTGCAATGCGTGCGGCAGCGACAGCACGAATTCGGGAATCTTGACTTCGAAACGGTGGCCGTCCTCGGCGACGAAGAAATACTCGCCGACCATCGAACCCTGCGGCGTTTCCATCTGGGTGCCGCTCGTGTATTCGAATTGCTCGCCCGGCTGCAGCAGCGGCTGGTGGCCGACGACGCCCAGGCCCCGCACTTCCTGCACCTTGTTGTTGGCGTCCGTGATCACCCAGTGACGCGAGATCAGCTGGGCCGCCACGGTGCCCGTGTTCCTGATCGTGATCGTGTAGGTGAACACGTGCTGCGTCCGCTCCGGGTGGGATTGCTCCGGCAGGTATTGGGTCCTGACGGTGATCTCGAAATCGTAGGCGGGCATGGTGTTCCTTGTTGAAATGGCAAAAGAGCGCTTGGCCCACATGATACAACGTCGGCCGAAAGCACGGCGTCGGCGTACAATGCTGGCTTTGTCTTAAGCAACCCCGGCCCATCATGACCTACCGCATCGCTCCCAGCATCCTGTCCGCCGACTTCGCCCGCCTGGGCGAGGAAGTGCGCAATGTCGTCGCCGCCGGCGCCGACATCATCCACTTCGACGTGATGGACAACCATTATGTTCCCAACCTGACGATCGGCCCGCTGGTATGCCAGGCCATCCGTCCGCACGTGCAGGTGCCGATCGACGTCCACCTGATGGTCAAGCCGGTCGACCGCATCATTCCCGATTTCGCCAAGGCCGGTGCCGACATCATCACCTTCCACCCGGAAGCGTCGGAACACATCGACCGCACGCTGCAGCTCATCCGCGACAACGGCTGCAAGGCCGGCCTCGTGTTCAACCCGGGCACCCCGCTGCACCACCTGGAACACGTGATGGACAAGATCGACATGATCCTCATCATGTCCGTCAACCCGGGCTTCGGCGGCCAGTCGTTCATTCCGGAAGCGCTGAAGAAGATCGCGCTCGCGCGCCGCATGATCGATGAATCGGGCCGCGACATCCTGCTGGAGGTCGACGGCGGCATCAAGGCCGACAACATCGCCGCCGCAGCAGCAGCCGGCGCCGACACGTTCGTGGCCGGTTCCGCCATCTTCGGCAAGCCGGACTACAAGGCCGTCATCGACGCGATGCGCGCCGAACTGGCCACCGTCTCGAAAAAGGCCGCCTGATGAAAGCTGGCGCTGCGGCGATCCGGGCCGCCATCATCGACCTGGACGGCACGATGCTGCACACCGTGCCGGATTTCGAGCTTGCGCTGAACGGCATGCGCGCGGAATTCGGCCTGGCGCCGATCACCCAGCAGATCATCGAACCGATGGTCGGCAAGGGATCGGAAAAGCTGATCCGCGACGTGCTGGCCCGCGACTACGACACGGACCGCATCGACGCCGTGTTCGACGACGCGATGGCCGCCTACCAGCGCCACTACCTCGCCATCAACGGCGAACGCGCGACCTTGTATCCGCACGTGATCGAAGGCCTGCAGGCCCTGAAGGACCTGGGCCTGCGCCTCGCGTGCGTGACCAATAAACCCGTCGCGTTCACCCAGCCGCTCCTCGCGAAGAAGGGCCTCACGCCCTGGTTCGAGCTGGTCTACGGCGGCGACTCGTTCCCGCGCAAGAAGCCGGATCCGATGCCGCTGCTGCAGGTCTGCCGCGACTTCGACGTGGAGCCGGCGCGCGTGGTCGCGATCGGCGACTCCAGCAACGACGCCGAAGCCGCGCGCGCGGCCGGGTGTTTCGTGTTGTCGGTCCCGTATGGCTACAACCACGGAAAACCTGTGCAAAGTATTAATTCCGATGGTATAGTTGGTTCGCTACTTGAAGCGGCTGAACTGATCAGCGCTCATAACAAAGCCAACTCCTAAACCATCTACTCCATGTTTTTCGCCAAAAAACACATCGTCAACCCAACCGGTGCCCATGAGGCCTGGCTGTGGCGACGCTGGCAATCCTGGTCCATCTGACCCAAGCTGATTGCTGCCGGTGCACGCCCTGTGCACATAGATACCGGCAGGTTTTTTGAAGAAATCGCCGCCCGTTCCCCTTCCCTGCGGGCGGCCCGGAGAAAAGCATGACCGAACTCGAATTCAAATCGCTCGCCACGCAAGGCTATAACCGTATTCCCCTGATCGCGGAAGCATTTGCCGATCTCGAAACCCCGCTCACCTTGTATCTGAAGCTGGCCCAGAGCCAGGACGCCGGCAAGAACACCTTCCTGCTCGAGTCCGTGGTCGGCGGCGAGCGCTTCGGCCGCTACTCCTTCATCGGCCTGCCGGCCAGGACGCTGCTGCGCACGCGCGGCAATGTCACGACGGTCGAGAAGAACGGGGACGTCATCGAGACGCACGAAGGCAATCCGCTCGACTTCATCGAGGCCTATCAATCCCGCTTCAAGGTCGCGCTGCGCCCGGGCCTGCCCCGCTTCTGCGGCGGCCTGGCCGGCTACTTCGGCTACGACACCGTGCGCCACATCGAGAAGAAGCTGGCGCACACGGCGCCGCGCGACGAACTGGACCTGCCGGAAATCCAGCTGATGGTGACGGAAGAGCTGGCGGTGATCGACAACCTGTCGGGCAAACTGTATCTCATCGTATATGCCGATCCGTCCCAGCCCGAAGCCTACAACAAGGCCCGCCAGCGCCTGAAGGACTTGCGCGTGATGCTGCGCCGGAGCGTGGACGCGCCGGTGACGTCGAGCTCCGTACGGACCGAGGCCGTGCGCGACTTCAGCAAGGAAGACTACCTGAAGGCCGTCGCCGTCGCGAAGGAATACGTGATGGCGGGCGACCTGATGCAGGTGCAGATCGGCCAGCGCATCCGCAAGCCGTACGTGGATTCGCCGCTGTCGCTGTACCGTTCGCTGCGCTCGCTGAATCCGTCGCCGTACATGTACTACTACAACTTCGGCGACATGCAGATCGTGGGTTCGTCGCCCGAGATCCTGGTGCGCAACGAGAAGGACGCCGACGGCGGCCGCAAGGTGACGCTGCGCCCGATCGCCGGCACGCGCCCGCGCGGTTCGACGCCGGAACGCGACGCCGAACTGGCGCACGAACTGCTGAACGATCCGAAGGAAGTGGCGGAACACGTGATGCTGATCGACCTGGCGCGCAACGACATCGGCCGCATCGCCACGACCGGCAGCGTGAAAGTCACGGACCAGATGGTCATCGAGAAGTACTCGCACGTGCAGCACATCGTCTCCAACGTGGAAGGCACGCTCAAGGACGGCATGTCGAACCTGGACGTGCTGCGCGCCACCTTCCCGGCCGGCACGCTGACGGGTGCGCCGAAAGTGCGCGCGATGGAAATCATCGACGAACTCGAACCCGTGATGCGCGGCATCTACGGCGGCGCCTGCGGTTATCTCTCCTTCGGCGGCGAGATGGACGTGGCGATCGCGATCCGCACGGGCGTGATCAAGGACGGCAACCTGTACGTGCAGGCGTCGGCGGGCATCGTCGCGGATTCCATCCCCGAGATGGAATGGCTGGAAACGGAACACAAGGCGCGCGCCGTGCTGCGCGCGGCCGAGCAAGTGCAAGACGGACTGGATGGGGAGATCTGACATGCTGCTCATGATCGACAACTACGACTCGTTCACCTACAACATCGTGCAGTACTTCGGTGAGCTGGGCGAGGAAGTGCGCACCGTGCGCAACGACGAGATCACCCTCGAACAAATCGCGGACCTGGACCCGGACCGCATCTGCATCTCGCCGGGTCCGAAGTCGCCGAAGGATGCCGGCGTGTCGGTGGACGTGCTGCGCGAATTCAAGGGGAAGAAGCCGATCCTCGGCGTGTGCCTGGGCCACCAGGCCATCGGCGAAGCGTTCGGCGGCAAGATCATCCGCGCCAAGCAGGTCATGCACGGCAAGACGTCGAAGATCGCGCACATCGGCGAAGGCGTGTTCAAGGGCCTGCCGAGCCCCTTCACGGTGATCCGCTACCACTCGCTGGCGATCGAGCGCGCGTCGCTGCCGGCGTGCCTGGAAGTGACGGCGTGGACGGACGACGGCGAAATCATGGGCGTACGCCACAAGGAATTCGACATCGAGGGCGTGCAGTTCCACCCCGAGTCGATCCTGTCGGAGCACGGGCATGCGATGCTGAAGAACTTCCTCGAACGCACCGCCTAAGCAAGAACGACGTCGTTCCCGCGAAGGCGGGAACCCAAGTTGCTTGCACGCCGCACAGCAATTGGGCCCCCGCCTACGCGGGGGCGACGAGGTGTATATTCATACTGGACCTGCCATGATCACCCCACAAGAAGCCCTCCTCCGCTGCATCGAGCACCGTGAAATCTTCCACGACGAGATGCTGCACCTGTTCCGCCAGATCATGTCCGGCGAAATCTCGCCGACGATGGTCGCCGCGCTGACCATGGGCCTGCGCGTGAAGAAGGAAACCATCGGCGAAATCACCGCCGCGGCGCAGGTGATGCGCGAATTCTCCACCAAGGTCCCGATGGCCGACACGACGCACCTCGTCGACATCGTCGGCACCGGCGGCGACGGCGCGCACACTTTCAATATCTCGACCGCGTCGATGTTCGTCGCAGCCGCCGCGGGCGCGCGCGTCGCCAAGCACGGCGGGCGCAGTGTGTCGTCGTCGTCCGGCAGCGCGGACGTCATCGAATCGTTCGGCGCGCACATCGACCTGAAACCCGAGCAGATTGCCCAGTCGATCGCGCAGACGGGCATCGGCTTCATGTTCGCCCCGAACCACCACGCGGCCATGAAGAACGTGGCCGCCGTCCGGCGCGAGATGGGCGTGCGCAGCATCTTCAACATCCTCGGCCCGCTGACGAATCCGGCCGGCGCGCCGAACATCCTGATGGGCGTGTTCCACCCGGACCTCGTCGGCATCCAGGTGCGCGTGCTGCAGCGCCTCGGCGCCCAGCATGCGCTCGTCGTCTGGGGCCGCGACAACATGGACGAAGTCTCGCTCGGCGCCGGCACGATGGTCGGTGAACTCGTCAACGGCGAAATCCGCGAATACGAGATCCACCCGGAAGACTACGGCCTCGCGATGATCGCCAGCCGCAACCTGAAAGTGGCCGACGCCACCGAATCGAAGGCGCGCATCATGGAAGCGCTGCGCGGCGAACCGGGTCCGGCCCACGACATCGTGGCGCTGAACGCGGGCACGGCGTTGTACGCGGCCGGCGTGGCGGCGTCCATCGAGGACGGCCTGCTGCGCGCCCGCACCGCCATCGCGTCGGGCGCGGCGCTGGCGAAGCTCGACCAGTTCGTGAGCGTCACGCGCCAGCTCGGCGCGGCGAGCTGACATGTTCGGCATCCACGACCTCGCGCTGTTCGTCGTGTCCGGCCTGCTGCTGAACATCATGCCGGGGCCGGATTCGCTGCTCATCATGACGCGCAGCGCGACGCAGGGCTGGCGCGCCGGCAGCGCGGCGGCCCTCGGCATCGGCACGGGCACCTTCGTGCACATCTTCGCTGCGGCCCTCGGGCTGTCGGCGATCCTGGCCACGTCGGCCGCCGCGTTCACCGTCGTCAAGCTGCTTGGCGCCGCGTACATCCTGTACCTGGCTATCGGCATGCTGCTCAGCAAGCGCGGCGACGGTGCCGCCGCTCAGCCGCTCACCATCGCCCCGCTGCCCCTGCGCCGCATCTACGCGCAAGGCATCCTGACGAACGTGCTGAACCCGAAGGTGGCGCTGTTCTTCCTCGCCTTCGTCCCGCAATTCATCGACGCGAGCGCGCCGCACAAGGCGGCCGCCTTCCTGATCCTGGGCGCCATCTTCAACATCAACGGCATGTTGTGGTGCCATGCGCTGGCGCTGTTCACCGCGCAGGCACGCGCGCGCCTGAAACTGAATCCCGCCGTCGCGCAATGGCTCAACCGCGCCACCGGCGGCCTGTTCGTCTGGCTCGGCGTCAAGCTGGCGCTGGCGAAACAACACTGAATACCACCATGTCCGATATCCTGAACAAGATCCTCGACGTCAAAGCCACGGAAGTCGCCGCGGCCAAGCAGCAGCGCGATTTCAACAGCCTGCGCCGCGACGTCGAAAGCGATGCCGCCCTGCGCGCCGACCTGCGCGGCTTCGAGGCGAGCCTGCGCCGCAGCATCGACGCGGGCCGTGCGGGCGTGATCGCCGAAGTGAAAAAAGCGTCGCCGTCGAAAGGCGTGATCCGCGCCGACTTCCGTCCGGCCGAGATCGCCCGGAGCTATGCCGCGGGCGGCGCATCGTGCCTGTCCGTCCTGACCGACGTGCAATTCTTCCAGGGCTCGCCCGAGTACCTGAAGCAGGCGCGCGCCGCGTGCAACCTGCCCGTGATCCGCAAGGATTTCATCATCGACCCGTACCAGGTATACGAAGCCCGCGCGATGGGTGCGGACGCGATTCTGCTGATCGTCGCTGCGCTGGATCATGGCCTGATGGCGGATCTTGAGGCATGTGCCCAGGAACTCGGCATGGACGTGCTGGTCGAAGTCCATGACGGCGACGAACTGGATGCGGCCCTGAAGCTCAAGACGCGCCTGCTGGGCATCAACAACCGCAACCTGCGCACCTTCGAGGTCACGCTCGACACGACCATCGGCCTGCTGCCGCGCATTCCGGCGGAACGGCTCGTGGTCACGGAGTCCGCGATCCTGGCGCCCGCCGACGTCAAGCGCATGCGCGACGCCAACGTGCATGCGTTCCTGGTGGGCGAAGCGTTCATGCGCGCGCCCGATCCCGGCACGGAACTCAAACGCTTATTCGACTGACATGAACACGATCATCCGCGCAGGCCTCGTTCTCGTTATCTCGATCGCAGGCCTGTGCGGATGCTCGAGCGTCAGGACGGCCACCGAGGCTGTCACCTCTTCCGTCGGACGTATCTTCCATCCCGCCCCGCCGACGGCCCCCGCGCCCGCTGGCCTGGACGACTACAAGACCCAGGTCGCGCACCACGTGGCCGACCACAATCCCGAACGCGCCTGGACGGGCACCTTGCCGCCCATGCTGCCGGCCATCGTCGTGCTCGAGATCACCGTCGACCGCGACGGCCAGCTGGCGGACGTGGCCGTGCAGCGCTCGCGCAATCCGGATGCGTCCGAGATCGCGCTGGCGTCCGTGCGGCGCAGTTCGCCGCTGCCGCCCCCGCCGGCGGGCCGGCTCACGTTCTCCGAAACCTTCCTGTTCGCGGACAGCGAGCGGTATCAGCTGCGCAGCCTGGCGGGGCCGCAGGCGTCGGAATCGCCGTCGCCGTGACCATGCGCGACGGGTGCGCCTGCTCGGCAATATTCGGTCTATAATTATTCGTTACACTTTTACACATTTGATATTCATGTCGACAATACAGCGCAGGAACAATGTCCGGCTGGCCGGCACCGGCCCGGCGACGATGGTGTTTGCCCACGGCTTCGGCTGCGACCAGACCATGTGGCGGTTCCTGGCGCCGGCCTATGAGGATCGCTTCCGCACGATCGCGTTCGACCTGGTCGGCAGCGGCGGTTCCGACCTGTCCGCGTACGACCGCGACAAGTACGGCACCCTGCACGGCTACGCGGACGACCTGCTCGAGATCGTCGACGAATGCGCGACCGGTCCCGTCATCTTCGTCGGCCATTCCGTCAGCACGATGATCGGCCTGCTGGCCACGATCAAGGCACCGGAAAAATTCGTCGCGCAGGTCATGGTGGGCCCGTCGCCCTGCTACATCAACGACGGCGACTACGTCGGCGGGTTCAGCCGGGAAGACATCGACGAGCTGCTCGAGACGATGGACGCCAATTACCTCGGCTGGTCGAGCAGCCTGGCGCCCGCAATCATGGGCGTGCCCGACCGTCCGGAACTGCGCAAGGAGCTGACCGAGAGCTTTTGCCGCAACGATCCCGAGATCGCCAAGCATTTCGCCCGCGTGACATTCCTGTCCGACCACCGCGCGGACGTGCCCCGTTCGACCGTGCCGGCGTTGATCCTGCAATGCAGCGACGACCTCGTTGCGCCCCGTGCCGTCGGCGACTTCCTGCACCGGCACCTGCCAGACAGCGTCCTGCACGTCATCGAGAACGTCGGTCATTGCCCGCACATGAGCGCGCCCACGGAAAGCTCGCGCGCCATCGACAACTTCCTCGCGCACGCACTGCGCTGACATCCGTGCCGACCGCGCCCTCCGGCGACATCCTGTTCGATCAAGCCGCCTGCGCATTGCTGCTGACGGAGGCCGACGGCGTGATCCTGAGGGCGAACAGCATGGCGTGCACGTGGCTCGGCTATGCGGAGGAGGAGCTCGTCGGCAAGGTGCGCATGCAGGATCTGCTGCCGGTGGGCGCCCGCCTGTTCTACCACACGCATTGCCAGCCGATCCTGCAGGTGCAGGGCTCCGTGGCCGAGATCCAGGTCGACCTGCGCAACAAGCGCCAGGAGCGCCTGCCCATGCTGATCAACATCAGCCGCCGCCAGGAAGCGGACGGCATGATCGACCACTGGGCCCTGTTCAAGGCCTCCGACCGGCGCGCGTACGAACGCGAACTGCTGGCGGCCCGCAAGGCGGCGGAAGCGGCGCTGGACGCGCGCCGCAGCGCCGAGGAGGAATTACAAAAGCTGAATGCGCAGCTGTCGGCCGCGGACCGGCGCAAGGACGAATTCCTCGCAACCCTGTCGCATGAACTGCGCAACCCGCTCGCGCCGATGCGCAGCGCGCTCGACGTCCTCAAGCTGAAGTTCGGCCACGGAACGGACAACCGCCTGCTCCAGGCGTTCGACCGGCAGATGCGCCACCTGACGCGCCTCGTCGACGACCTGATGGAAGTCTCGCGCATCACGCAGGGCCGCATGCAACTGCAACGCGCGCCGGTGGAATTGTCCGCCCTCGTGCAGGGCGCGGCGCACGACCTCGCCGCGACGATGGAAGCGGCGCGCCACACGCTGCGCCTGTCCATCGCGGCGCCGCCCGTGGTCGTGGACGGCGATGCGACGCGGCTCGCGCAGGTCGTCATCAACCTGCTCACCAACGCGGCCAAGTACACGCCGGATGGCGGCACGATCGAGCTGCGGCTGTCGTGCGACGACGGCACGGCCGAGATCAGCGTGCGCGACAACGGCATCGGCCTGCCCGCCTCGGCGCTCGCCACCGTCTTCAACATGTTCTCGCAACTCGAACCGGCGCTCGAACGGTCGAAAGGCGGCCTCGGGATCGGCCTGGCGCTCGTGCGCGGGATCGTCGAACTGCACGGCGGCAGCGTGCATGCGGACAGCCCGGGCCCGGGCCTGGGCAGCACGTTCACGATCCGGCTGCCGCTGGCGCAAGGCAGCGTGTGGGCGCCGTCTTTGCAGGCACCGTCCGGAACGGCGGCGCCGGCCCAACTGCGCGTCCTCGTCGTGGACGACAACGAGGATGCCGCCGAGACGCTGGCGATGACGCTGGAGCTGCACGGCTGCGAGGTGAAAACGGCGGCGACGGCCGCCCAGGCGCTGGAGATGCTCCCCGCCTTCGCGCCGGCCGTTGCCCTGCTCGACATCGGCCTGCCGGACATGAACGGCTACGAACTGGCGCGCCGCGTGCGCCAGCTGTCTGCGGGGGCCGGCATCACGCTGATTGCGACGACCGGGTGGGGCCAGCAGAAGGACCGCGAGCGGGCGTTCGCGGCCGGGTTCGACCGTCACCTCACCAAGCCGATCGATTTCGATCTCTTGCGATCCTATTTGCCGTAGGGTGGGCACCCCGTGCCCACGCGTGACGCCGGCGATGTGCAAGCATTACGCGTGGGCGGAGGGCCGCCCACCCTACGCTCAGCTGGCGCTCGGCCGCTTCACCGCCGGCCCCTTGCGCGTGCCCGGCGCCACCGAGATCTGCACGCACGGCACGCGGTCGCCCTGCAGGGTGACGTCGAACGCCATCAGCTCGTCGCGGCGGAACGCGTGCACGGTCACCGTGTCGCCCACGCGGTAGCGCGCGAGCAGCTGGTCCAGGTTGGACGGGTTGCCGTTCACGCGCAGGCTGTCGACGGCGATCAGGATGTCGCCGGCCGACAGGCCCGCCTGGTGCGCCGCGCCGCCTTCGTGCACCTGCGTCAGCTTGACCCCGGCGGCGTCGCGGCCGATGCCGGCGTCCAGCGACGGCTTGGCGTTCTTGCGCTCTTCCATCACCTTCACGCTGAACGGTGCGTACAGCTTGGCCAGCGGGATGTCTTCCGTGCCGCGGATGTAGCGGTCGAAGATCGACTTCAACCGCACGCCGCTCACCTCGTCGAACAGGCTTTCCACCTCCTGCTCGGTGACCCCGCGCCCACCTCCTTCCTTGCCTTTGTAGAAGTCGCGGCCGTAGCGGTCCCACAAGGCGAGCATGATGTCGTCCAGCGACTTCGCGCCTTCCGTCTTCGCGCGGATCGTCAGGTCGAGCGCGAGGCCGACCAGCGAACCCTTGGTGTAATAGCTGATGATCGCGTTCGGCGCGTTCTCGTCCTGGCGGTAGTACTTGCTCCAGGCGTCGAAGCTGGACTCGGCAATGCTCTGCTTCGTGCGGCCCGTGCCACGCAGGACGCTGCCGACCGTCTTGCCGAGCAGCTTGAAGTACGTGGCCTCGCTGATGATCCCGCTGCGCACGAGCATCAGGTCGTCGTAATAGCTCGTAAAACCCTCGAACAGCCAGAGCAGCGGCGTGTAGTTCTCGACCTGCAGGTCATACGGCGCGAACACGGCCGGCTTGATGCGCTTGACGTTCCAGGTGTGGAAGTACTCGTGGCTGCACAGGCCCAGGAACTTGATGTAGCCCTCGTTTGGCTCGGCGGTCTTCGGCGCGGCCGTCGTCGGCAGGTCGGTGCGCGCGCAGATCAGCGCCGTCGACGCGCGGTGTTCCAGGCCGCCGTAGCCGTCGCCGACGACCATCGTCAGGAACACGTAGCGGTCCATCGGCGCCTTCTTCGTCTTCGGCTCGAAGAACGCGATCTGGGTCTCGCAGATGGCTTTCAGGTCTTTTTCCAGGCGCGCCATGTCCAGGTTCGGCACGCGGCCCGTGATGACGATATCGTGGCGTACGCCGTGCGCGGTAAAGCCGCCCAGCACGAAATCGCCCATCTCGACGGGGTGGTCGATCAGCTCATCGTAGTCGCCCGCGACATAGGTGCCGAAGCCGTAGCGCTTCGCGCCCCCTTCCGGCAGCGAGGTGGCCACGCGCCACGTGCGGGCGGCCGGGTCGCCCGGACGCTGGATGTCGACCTGGTGCGGCCGCGTCTCCTGGCCCACGACGCGCAGGAACACGCTCGTGCCGTTGAAGAAGCCGTGGGTCTGGTCCAGGTGGGCGGCGCGCACCGACAGGTCCCACGCATACACCTCGTAATGCAGCGTCAGCGGCCCGGCGGCGGGCGCGGCCTGCCAGCTATGCTTGTCCAGCTTCGTGAGACGGACCGCTTCACCCGCGGCCTCGGCGCGGATGCGCACGATGTTGCGCGCGAACTCTCGAATCATGTAGCTGCCCGGGATCCAGGCCGGCAGCGCGAACACCTGCCCGTCCGGATGCGGCGCCGCCACGGTGACGGTGACGTTGAACAGGTGCCCGGCGAGGTCCTTCGGGACGATGGTGTACTGGATGGCCGGCGGCTGCTTCTGGGGTGCTTTTTTCATATGACGTGAACAATCTCTCTCCGATGCGCCGTAGTGTAATCGGATTTTTCAGAAAAAGAGCATGTTCACGCGGCCAGCGTGAACAGATCTGCATGTTCACGTGACCAGCGTGAACAGATCTGCATGTTCACGTGGCCAGCGTGAACAGATCCGCATGTTCACGTGGCCAGCGTGAACAGAACCGCATGTTCACACGGTTGGGATTACGTTCCCGTAAGGTCGCCCGGCAGGTCGATGTCGCGGAAAATCCCCGGGTCGTCGACCGGCACCTCGGTCACCGGAAACGCCTGCAACAGCCGCCGCGCGCCCGCGTCGCCGCTTAACGCCAGCAACGCGTCCAGGTGCACGGCCCCGAATCCGACCGGATTGCCGCGCCGCCCATCCAGCACGGGTGCCGCGATGCCCGCACCGGCGGCCAGTGTCTCGGCGAGGCGGCGCAGGGTGGCCGGATCGACATACGGCATGTCGCCCAGCGCCACGAGCCAGGCCTGCGGGTTCGATGGCAGCGAATAACGGATGGCATGCGTGAGCGAAGCCGCCATGCCGCTGTCGGCATCCGGGCACACGGTCACGTCGCAGCCGAGCGCGGCCAGTTGCCCGCCCACGCCGGCGTCAAGCGGCGGCACGACGGCGACGACGCGCGGGACGGCGGCCAGCAGCTTGCGCGCGCTGGCCACGACGACGGGTTCGCCGGCCAGCGGCTGCAGCAGCTTGTTGCGCACGCCGGCCGGATCGAAACGGCGCCCCCGGCCGGCCGCCAACAGAAGGCCGACAACATGCGCGACCGGGGACAGGTTCACGCCGCCGCCAGGTCGAACGGCAGCTTGCGCAGGCGCTTGCCGGTCAGCTTGAACACGGCATTGGCCAGCGCCGGCGCCAGCGGCGGCAGGCCCGGCTCGCCCATGCCCGTCGGCGGATCCTGCGACGGCACGATGTGGACGTCCACCTGCGGCATGTCGTTCATGCGCGCCACCGTGTAGTCGCCGAAGTTCTGCTGCTCGACGACGCCATCCTTCAGCGTGATGCGCGCACCCGGCAGCGTCGTGCCGAGGCCCATCAGCGCGGCGCCCTGCACTTGCGCCTCGATGGACATCGGGTTGACGGGCAGGTTGCAGTGCACGGCGGCCGTGACCTTGTGCACTTTCGGGCTGCCGTCGACGATCGACGCTTCGACGACGTAGGCGACGACCGTGTTGAACGACTCGTGCAGCGCGACGCCATATGCACGCCCTTTCGGCAGCGTCTTCTTGCCGTAGCCGGATTTCGCGACGGCGAGATCCAGCGCCGCATGATGGCGCGCATGCTTCGCGTCGATCAGCTTCTTGCGGTACGCGACCGGGTCCTGGCCGGCAGCATGGGCCGCCTCGTCGATCAGCGTCTCCATCACGAACGCCGTGTGGGTGGACCCGACGGAGCGCCACCACAGCACGGGCACGTTGGCTTTCACCGCATGCGCCGTCAGGTTCAGCGGCACGTCGTACGGCTCGCCCATGCCTTCGACCATCGTGGCGTCGACGCCGTTCTTGACCATCATCGGTTCGAACGCGGTGCCGGTGATGATCGACTGGCCGACGATCGTGTGGTCCCACGCGACGATGTTGCCGCCGGCGTCCAGGCCGATGTCCGCGCGGTGGATGTGCGACGGACGGTAGTAGCCGCCGCGGATGTCGTCCTCGCGGCTCCAGATCAGCTTCACCGGACCCGCATGGCCCGCCGCTTTGTAGGCCTTGGCGATGTTGACGGCTTCCACGATGAAGTCCGACGTCGGCACGGCGCGCCGGCCGAAGCCGCCGCCCGCCATCATCGTGTTCAGGGTGACCTGCCCGGGCTTCAGGCCTGCCGTCGCGGCGGCAGCGGCCTGGTCGATGGTCTGGAATTGCGAGCCGACCCACAGGGTGCACGCGTCGTCCTTCAGGTCGACCGTGCAGTTGATCGGTTCCATCGGCGCGTGCGCCAGGTACGGGAATTCGTAGACGGCCGAGATTTTCTTGCTGGCGCCCGCGAGCTTCGACGTATCGGCCTTGCGGGCGACGGCGCCCGGCGTCTTCGCCAGTTCCGCGAACTGCGCCAGCTGCTTGGCGCTGTCGACTTTCTCGACGGCGCTCGTGTCCCACTCGATGGCGAGCAAGTCGCGTGCCTGTT
Organism: Massilia sp. CT11-137; assembly: GCF_047302885.1. Classification (NCBI taxonomy): domain Bacteria; kingdom Pseudomonadati; phylum Pseudomonadota; class Betaproteobacteria; order Burkholderiales; family Oxalobacteraceae; genus Massilia; species Massilia sp. CT11-137. The sequence continues at coordinate 553,616 of NZ_JBKYMP010000002.1, read as the reverse complement.
TCGCCGGCCAGTAGCCGTCGGCGACGACGGCCACCCCGCGGCCGCCCCGGTCAACCGGAATCTCCAGCACGGCGATCACGCCGCGCACGGCCTTGGCCTTGGCTGCATCGAACTTCGCCACCTTCGCGCCGAACACGGGCGGATGCGCGACGACGGCGACCTTGGTGCCGGCCGGCTTGACGTCCAGGCCGAACTGCTGGCGGCCCGTCGACTTGGCGCGCGCGTCCAGGCGCGGCATGGGCTTGCCGATGTAGCGGAACGCCTTCTGGTCCTTCAACGCGACGGTCTGCGGCACCGGCAGGGCCATCGCCGCTTCGGCCAGCGAGCCATAAGTCGCCTTCTGGCCCGCCGGGCCGTAGACGACGCCCTTCGCCGTGCGGCACTGGGACGGATCCACCTTCCACTGCTGGGCGGCGGCCTGGACCAGCATCGCGCGGGCGCGGGCGCCCACTTCGCGGTATTGCGTGAACGAGTGGGCGATGGTGCCCGAGCCGCCCGTCATCTGGATGCCGAAGGCCGGATCCTTGTACACGTCGGCGGCCGGCGCGAGCTCGCCGCGCACCTGGCTCCAGTCGGCATCGAGTTCGTCCGCGATCACCATCGGCAGCGCCGTGTGCACGCCCTGGCCGAACTCGAGACGGTTGACCAGCACGGTTACCGTGTTGTCCGGCGCCACGCGCAGGAAGGCGTTCGGCGCGTAGGCCGTCGGCTTGGCGGCATCGGCGGCGCGGGCGAAGCGGCCGCCAGTTGGCAGCACGAAGCCGAGCACGAGGCCACCGGTGGCCAGCGTGCCGGCTTTCAGGAAACCGCGGCGCGAGGTCGGGGCAAAGCGGCCGCCGGCGGGCGCCGCATTTTTCATCTGTTCGAATAGCATGCGGGCCTCCTTACGCCAGGGTTTTGGCGGCATCCTTGATGGCCGCGCGGATGCGTTGGTAAGTGCCGCAGCGGCAGATGTTGCCGCTCATGGCGTTGTCGATGTCGGTGTCGGTCGGCTTCTTGTTCACGCGCAGCAGGGCCGTGGCGCTCATCACCTGGCCGCTCTGGCAATAGCCGCACTGCGGGACGTCATGCTTGACCCACGCGTCCTGCACGGCCTTGCCGACCTTGTCGGATTCCATCGCTTCGATGGTCGTGATCTTGTGGCCCGTGGCGGCGGAGATCGGCGTGACACAGGAGCGGATCGCCTGCCCGTCCAGGTGCACCGTGCAGGCGCCGCACAGGGCGGCGCCGCAGCCGAACTTGGTGCCGGTCATGTTCAGGTTGTCGCGCAGCGTCCACAGGATGGGCGTGGAGGGATCGGCGTCGACCTGGACGTCGCGCCCGTTGATGTTCAATGTGAGCATGTCTTCTCCCTTGCTTTGGTATGTTGGTTTGTTGGTTTGCCGGTTTGGTGTTGCGGTCGCATTGTGGGCTCGGGGAACCCACCCTACGGCACTCCATGCCCACCAAACGTTTGCACATGCGAGCAAAAAAAGCCCGGCGGTGCCGGGCTTTTCGTTTTACTGCTTGAGGGCGGCCAGTTTGGCCTCGAGCGTCTTCTGGTCGACGGCGCCCGGAATCCGGCTGCCGTCCGAGAAGAAGATCGCCGGCGTGCCGGTGATGTGCAGCTTCTGGCCCAGCGCCAGCACCTTCTCGTTCGGCGACTCGCAGCTCGCCGGCGCGGCCGGTGCCGGCTTGTTGTTGATCATCCAGTCATCCCAGGCCTTGGCGCGGTCCGGGGCGCACCAGACATTCTTCGATTTCTCGAACGAGTCCGGCGACAGGATGTTGTACAGGAACGTGTAGATCGTCACGTTGTCCATGTTCTTCAGCGTCGTCTGGCGCAGGCGCTTGCAGTAGCCGCAGTTCGGGTCTTCGAACACGGCGATCACGCGCTTGCCGTCGCCCTTGACCTGCTTGATGGCGTCGTTCAGCGGCAGGTCGGAGAACTTGATCTTGTTGATGTCGTCGATGCGCTCGCGGGTCAGGTCGCGCGTCGTCTTGGCATCGTAGACATGGCCGATGATGAGGTATTCACCTTTCTTGTCCGTGTACAGGATGTCGCCCGCGACGCGGAGTTCGTACAGGCCGGCGTACGGCGTTTCCTTGATCGACTCGATCTTGGCGCCGCCGAGGCGCGGTTCGATCGCCTTCTTGATGTTCGCCTCGACCGAATTCTGCGCGCCGACGCATGACGTGATCAGGCCGGTCGCCAGCAGGACGGCGAGCTTCGTTTTACCCATGAGTGAATTCCTTAATGATGTGCCGCGTTACCTGCCCATCGCGTGGGCGATCAGCCGTCGCTTGATCAGAGGCAACTTATCCAGCAAGTTTAATCCTAAATTGCGAACCACGCGCACGGGCTCAAGATTTGCGCCGAACAAGCGCTCCAAGCCATCCGTGGCGAGTTGCATCAGCAATACGTCTTCCTTGCGCGCTCTCGCGTAGCGCGCCAGCAGGCGCTCGTCGCCGATGCCCTGGTGGTCGTCGCGCGCGGCGAGCGTGTCGAGCAGCGCATTGATATCGCCGAAGCCCAGGTTCATGCCGTGCCCGGCCAGCGGATGCACCGCGTGGGCCGCGTCGCCGATGAGCGCGACGCGCGGCGCCGTGATCGCGTGCGGGCGCACGAGCGCCAGCGGGATCGCCTTGACGTTTTCCGGCTGCAGCGGCTTCAGCAGGCCCAGCCTGTTTTCCGAATACTCGCCCAGGCGGATCGCCAGTTCGCCCAGCGATTCGTTCATGATCGTGTCCGCCAGCGTGTCCGGCGCGGACCACACGAGCGACACTTTATTCCCCGGCAGCGGCAGCAGCGCGACGATGCCTTCCTTGCACGTGAACCACTGATAGGCGACGTTGTGATGCGGCTTCTCACACGCAAAATTCGCCACGATGGCGCGCTGGTGGTACGAACGGTAATCGATGCCGATGTCGCACTGCCCGCGCACCCAGGAATCGCGGCCGTCGGCGCCGACGAGCAGCTGGGCCGCGAGCACCTTGCCGTCTTCCAGCTCGACCTCGACGTCTTCCGCGCTGCTCACGATGCGGCAGGCGCGTCCCGTGACGGTCTCGACGTTCTGGGCGAAGCGCAGCGCCGCGTCGAGCGCCTGGTTCAGGTTGCTGTCCTCGACGATCCACGCGAGCGAGCCCGCATGGGCGCCGAACGCATCGAACCCGAGATGGCCGCCCTGCTCCCCGTCGCCCTGCACGTCCATGGCGTCGACGGGCGCCACGCGCGCCATGTCGAGCGCGCCCCATACTTTCAGCGACGACAACAACGTATGCGCCGTATGGTTGAGCGCGTACACGCGCACATCCCAGGGTTTTTCGGCGCCGGTCGACGCCTCCGGCGCATCCGGCCGCGCGGGCGGCACGAGCAAGGTGACGCTGTGCCCGGCCTGCGACAGGCCCAGGGCCGCCGTCTTGGCGATGGCGCCATTGCCGACGATGCAGATGTCGCTGCGGCGGGCGACGTTGCGATGATGTGCGGAGGAAGTGGTCTGTGTGCTCATGATGAACATTATAGACCTTCACCGTGGCCTGCTTCCTGCGAACGGGACGGGCATATCGTCCTGGCCGTTGCCAAAAAAACTGCTCGACAGGCCCTTGCAGCTTCGCAAACCCGTCGCTATAATCATGCCTCCTTTGGCCTGGTAGCTCAGTTGGTAGAGCAGAGGATTGAAAATCCTTGTGTCGGTGGTTCGATTCCGCCCCGGGCCACCAAAGTTTCAAGCGAAAACGCCGACCCCTGCAGGTCGGCGTTTTCGTTTCCGGGATCCGAAATCTTGCATCCGATCTATTTCCGGTACAAAGCGGCGTTGAGGCGGCGGCATCAGACCCAATTGTCCAGGCTGGCTCATCCAATCTGACTAATCCACAGTCTCGGTATCGATTAATTTTTATTCCGTATCAATACGTGACAGGCGTCCATGAAAATCCTCGAATACATCGAATTTTCCCCTCCGCGCAACAAAAACCAGTATGCCAGGGTACGAGAAGCGATCGAGCGCGACGACTTCCGCGCGGCCGATGTCAAGAAACTGACCAACCTTACGCAGGGTAAGTTTTATCGAGCAAAACTCGATTATGCCGACCGCTTGCTGTTCTCCATCGTCCGCTACGATGGCGAAACCTATGCCCTGATGCTGGAAGTGATCGAGCAGCACGCCTACGACAAGTCGCGCTTTCTCCGCGGGGCCAGTATCGACGATACCAAGATTCCGGCAGCCGATCTGGCCGAAGCCATCCGGGAAGCCGAGCCGGTGGGGTATGTGAACCCGAACCGGCCACAGGTGCACTGGCTCGACAAGGTCATTTCGTTCGACGATGCACAGCAGGCAGTCTATTTGCAAGCCACCCCCTTGATCATCGTCGGTAGCGCGGGAAGCGGCAAGACCGCGCTGACGCTCGAGAAGATGAAGCAGGCGCAGGGCGATATCCTGTACGTGACGCTGTCGGCCTACCTTGCCCAGTCGGCGCGCGACCTGTACTACGCGCATGGTTTCGAACGCGAAGGACAGGAAACGGATTTCCTGTCCTTCCGCGAGTTCCTCGAGTCGATCCGCATCCCGCAGGGCCGCGAAGCCAGCTGGCGCGATTTTTCCACTTGGTTCGCGCGCATGCGCCAGCAATTCAAGGGCATCGGCGCCCACCAGGCATACGAAGAAATCCGGGGCGTGATCACCGCTGACGCCGCGGGCGTGCTGACGCGCGACCAGTATGCGGCGCTCGGCGCACGTCAATCGATCTTCTCGTCCGGCGATCGCACCGCGTTGTACGACCTGTTCGAAAAATACCGGGTCTGGCTGCAGGAGGCCCGGCTGTTCGACTCGAACCTGGTGTCGCACGACTGGCGGCGGCAAGTGCAGCCGCGCTACGATTTCGTGGTGATCGACGAGGTGCAGGACCTTACCCCGGTCCAGTTGGCGCTCGTGTTGCGCATGCTGAAGAAGCCGGGACAATTCTTGCTGTGCGGCGACTCGAACCAGATCGTCCACCCGAATTTCTTTTCATGGGGGAAAGTCAAGAGTCTGTTCTGGCACGATCCCGAACTGGCCGAACGACAGCAACTGCAAGTCCTGCGCGCCAATTTCAGGAACGGCAAGCTGGTCACGCGGATTGCCAACACGCTCCTGAAAATCAAGCACAGGCGCTTTGGCTCCATTGACCGCGAGAGCAATTTTCTGGTCGAAGCCGTCAAGCAGGATGAGGGCACCGCCAGCCTGCTGACCGACAGCGATGCCGTGCGGCGCGACCTGAACGCGCAAACACGCCGCTCGACCCGCTTTGCGGTGCTGGTATTGCGCGACGAAGATAAGGCCGAGGCGAGAAAGCACTTCGACACCCCGTTGATCTTCTCGGTACATGAAGCGAAGGGCCTCGAGTACGACAGCATTGTCCTGTACCGCTTTGTTTCGGACAACCGCGCCCAGTTCGCCGCAATCGCGGAGGGAGTCGGTGAATCCGACCTTACCGGGGATGAACTGCAGTACGGCCGCGCCAGGGACAAGGGCGACAAATCGCTCGAAATCTACAAGTTCTACGTCAACGCGCTGTACGTGGCGCTGACGCGGGCTATCCACAATGTCTACCTGGTCGAATCGGATAAAGGACATCCGCTGCTGCGCCTGCTCGATATCGCAAACCTGGACGCCCCGGCGAAAACGGCCGCGCAAGCATCGAGCCTCGAGGATTGGCAGAAGGAAGCGCGCAGGCTGGCATTGCAGGGCAAGCAGGAACAGGCCGACGCGATCGAACGCATGATACTGAAGACGTCACCCGTCCCCTGGCCCGTGCTCGACGAGGCCAGGCTGCGTGAGACGCTGTCCAGGGTGTTCCGCGAACAGGTACCGGGCAGCAAAACCAAGACCCAGCTGTATGATTACGCGACCTGCTTCGACGAACCGATCCTCGCCTATTTCCTGGTGCACGACGCCGGCTTCGGCCAGGCACGCGGTTTTCCCATGCATGCCGTCACGTTTGGCCGGCGCCATTACCAACCCTATTTCGCTCGCAATTTCAAGGACATCCTGAAATTATGCGATAAACATGGCGTCGAGCATCGGACGCCGATGAACCAGACGCCGCTCATGGCGGCAACGGCGGCCGGCAACGTTCCCCTGGTGACTGCATTGCTCGAACGCGGCGCCGATACCACGGCCGTCGATCACCTGGGCCGCAACGCGCTGCACTGGGCGATCGCGGCTGCGCTGCGCGACGATGAATACGCCAAGGGGCCGTTCGGCGCGGTCTACCAGTTGGTGGCGCCAGCTCGCATCGACGTGATGGTCGGCGAGCGCCTCGTGCGCATCGACGCGCGTCAGTCCGAATACCTGATACTGCAAACGATGTGGGTGCTGTTCAAGTCGTGCTTCGGCAATGCGGACGCCAGCGACCGAGGCGGCTTCGATGCCGGGATGCTGCTCGGCGCGTACGAAAGGATGCCGGCTGCCGTACTGCCTCCCGAACGCAGGAAGCGGGCCTTCATCTCAGGCGTATTGGCCCGCAACGAGGTCGATCGCGACTACGCCTATAACAGGCACCTGTTCAAGCGCGTGGCAACCGGGGTCTACCAGTTGAATCCGGCATTGTCGCTGCGCAGTCGCGGTCCTGATGGCAGTGACGAATGGGTGCCGGTGTATTCAGCCCTCAACCTTCCTCTCGTCAAGGAATTGGCCGATCCGCGCTACGATCGGCATATCAATGATCTGCTCGGGCTTGCCGGACTGCCGGTCACGGCCGAGCCGATCATCCGACGCGCCGGACGGCAATGATCTTGTGCGTACCGACGTCCGTGAACGCCTCCAGCCCGGCCGCAACGGTCTTGATCGTCCACACAAATGAGCGGGACTGCGACGCTACGGTATTTTTTGACCAGATCCACCGCCAGCAAGCGGCTTACGACAACGAGGTAACTACAATGGACCCGAAGAATGATTTGCAACTCGGCATTTGCCAAACCATCGAAACCCACCTCAGAGCCGAGTACGAAGCCATACCCGAACTGACCGATGCCTTGTGTATCGTGGGTCTCGACAATTCGATCATCGCAGTGAAACAAAAATTCGGCTTCGCGAAAAACGAGAAGGTGCTGAACCATCCAGCCTTCGACGGCATCGTCGCCCACGTGGTCGAGATTGGCGTCGAAAACATCGGCAAAGACAACGATCTCACGCTCAAGGATTATGTTGCTCTTATCACCTTGATCAAGAAATCGGTGATTCGCCATTCGTCCTTCGGGCCGTGCGCCTACTACGAGTTCATCAGGAACTTCGTCTGAGCTGTCACGCCAGGGGGCAGCGCAAGCGACCGCGCGCAGGATTGAAAATCCCTGTGTCGGTGGTTCGAATCCGCGCCGGGCCACCAAAGTTTCAAGCGAAAACGCCGACCCTTGCAGGTCGGCGCTTTTGTTTTCAGGCTATCGATATTAAAACGCCATCCGCGGATGGCGTTTTATTCATACGTGTTTTATTTAGCCTGCTTGCGACGACGCGAACGCAGCATTGCGCCGGCACCCAGCAGCATCAGCGCGGCCGATGCCGGTTCCGGAACTTTTACCGGCGGGATAACCGCGCCAAAACCGTCGATATAGGCATAACCCGTGTGTGCGGACGGCTGGCAATCGGCAGCCAGAATCGACAGCGTGAAATCGTGGCCCGACAGCGACGAATCGATCGCGAGCTGTTCGATTTGCCACGCCGACGTATAAAACAGGTCGCCATTCATGGTGAAACGGCTGTCGACACCGCCGCCGCCGTCGCCGGCATTGTAGACGCGATTGATCAGGACCGTGCCCGTCGTATCGTCGGTCAGCGTGATCAGCAATTCGGCCGATTCATCGGCGGTGTGGCCGCCATTTTCCAGCACGGCTTTCCAGGCGAAGAAGATATTCGATTCGGTGTAATTCGTCACTTTCTGGCTGAGGACCGATGCATTACCGCCGTCCGAAGTGTCTTCGACACGATACGAGTACTGGCCCGAATAAACGGTCGAACCCAGCAACGAGCCCAGCAACGGATCGACCGTGCCAGCGGCGTTGACGGACGAGCGGGTTGCCGGCCCCGTGTACTTGCTGCCGCCCGGCAGGAAAGTGGCGGGCGACAGGCTCGTATTCAGCGTATCCCAACGATACCCTTCCCCAGTCGTCCAGCCGTTTGCATTGCCATCTTCAAAACCACCATTGATAAAGGCGCCGGCGTGTGCGGTACCGGTAATGGCGGTGAATGCGAGGGCAGCGGCCAGCGCGAATTTTAATTTCATCTGTGTAGTCCTTTCAAGTCAATAAGAGTTATGGGTGCAACTAATGCACTGCGACACCTTAGCAATTCCTGTGCCACGCACTTATCTACTTGAAAGAAAATGGATTTTTTAAATCCGCATCGATATAGATCCTGTAACTGTTAAATACACCGACATTTAAATCGGGTAAATCGGCGATAGAATATAAAACATATGCATTCATTAAACCCGATACGGCTTCATATTATGCTCATCCTCTTATTTAATTAGGGAAAATCTCGATAATTTTAATCAACTCTTGTATTCAACCAGCACGCCATAATCGCAATACCTCTTCCGCAATTACATCGGGAAATTCCTCCTGAAAAAATAATTTTCCTTTTGGAACTCGATATATTCCCTGCGAGCGCGGGAAAATACGGTCAAGATAAGCGGCATCCGCCAGCGGAAAGATCATGTCGCTGGCGCCCCATACCATCCGCACCGGCGCCGTGGTGCGTTTGAGCGCCGCCTCGATGCCCGCCAGCGGATTCGGCGCGAGCGCGTCGTGGAATGCGTGGTACTGCCTGCGCCGCAACGGCGTGCTCACCATCGGTGCCACGTAGTAGTCGATGATGTCGTCCGTGAGCAGCGCCGGGTCGTGGTACGCGGCCGCGCCGAACGTCGCGCGCGCCAGGTTTCCGTCGGCCAGCCACTGCGCGGTGTCGTCGGCCAGCGTGCCCGCACGGGCCATGTCGAGCACCGGCTGGATCAGCGGCGGCGGGCTGTTGGGCTCCGTGTCGCAGTTGGTGAGCACCAGCGTGCGCACGCGCGCCGGAAAGCGAACCAGGAACAGCTGCGCGACCGCGCCGCCGTTGTCGGAAGCGACGATGTCGGCCTGGCTGACGCCCAGCGCATCCAGCAGCGCCGCCAGCATCGCCACCTGGGCGGCGGGCGCCACCGACTGGTCTGCGGGGACCTGCGAGTAGCCGAGGCCCATGAAATCGGGGGCGATGCAGCGCCGGTACGGGGCGAGGCGGTCGAGCGCCCCGCGCCACTGGAAGCCGTTGAGCGGCGCCCCGTGCAGGAACAGCGCCGCGGCACCCGTGCCGCGCTCGACGTAGGCAATCCGGCCACACGGCAGGTCCACATGGCGCCGCGCGTGGCGATAACGTTCCACCTCCGTCTGCGCCGCCTGCGCACGGCCGGCTACGACCGCTGCGGCGGTCACGTACAAGAAATCCCTGCGTTTCATGCTCGACTCTCCTTCGCTGCGTTGGACATGGAAGGATGCTAGCGACGCGGAGCCGACCCGGCGCGCACCGGCGGCCGGCGGCGGACACAAACGGATGATTTCCTTGTACATTGGCGGGACGCGTACCGGAGGATCAGATGACCGACCGCCCATCTTGCTATCCCAGCCCAGCGACGGCCCCGCTGCCGCTCCTCGACGTGCTGACGTCGCCGGTGCCGTCGGGCCGGTTCGATTCGCCCGTGGACGAACGCCACGTGCTGTGCCTTCACCTGGGCGGGCCGGTGCCGGTGTCGTACCGGGCGGGCAAGGCCGAGCGGCAGGGCGTACGGTTGCACGGCCAGTTCTGCGTCGTGCCGGGCGGCTCCAGCACGCGCTGGACCCTGGCGCAGCCGGCCACCTCGCTGCTGCTCCGGCTCGCGCCCGCGCACCTGCGCGCCACGGCCGACGACATGGGACACGGCGCGCGCGCCTTCGACCTCGCGCCGGCGATCCACGTCCGCGATCCGCAGATCGAGCGCATCGGCTGGATGATGCAGGCCGAGGACCATGACGCCCACCCGGGCGGGCGGCTGTTCGCCGACAGTCTCGCGTCGGCGCTCGCCGTGCGCCTCGTCGCGCTGCAGTCGCGGTCGATGACCGTGCCGGCACGGGCGCTGCCCGCCTGGCGCCTGCGCCACGTCGTCGACTACATCGACGCCCACCTGGACCAGGACCTGACGCTCGCCGAACTGGCCGCCGTCGCGGGGTTCAGTCCTTCGCATTTCAAGGCCTTGTTCAGGCAGGCGACCAGTACGCCGGTCCACCGGTTCGTGCTCGAACGGCGCGTGGAACGGGCGCGGCTGCATCTGCTCGAGGGGCGGCTCAGCGTCACGGAAGTCGCGTTGGAAACCGGCTTCGCGCATCCGAGCCACATGGCGCGCTGGATGCGCCGGCTGCTGGGGCTCAGCCCTTCGCAGATTCGTGCGAGCTAGGGGCGCGCGACAGCAATCACGTGCGCCTGGATCTTTCCATCCACCGGTCCTGGCCCGAACCGCTGCGCAATGGCCGCCGCCGCGTGCGCGGTCGCTTCCGCCAGACTGGAGGCCGCGATCTCGTTGCGCAGCGGCGTGCCCTGGCAATAGGCGATGGCCGGTATGTCCGGTGTGGCGGCCCGGCTGCGCGCGGCCAGCGTCGAACACACGGGCGGCGTCGTGAAGCCGGCCCGCGCCAGGTCGTCCGCGATGATGGCCAGGTCGTGGTAGCCATGCGGCGTGCGCGCGAGGAATCCGGGCGGGTCGAGAGGAAACGCCTGTGCCAGCGCGTCCGTGACGACTTGCGCAAAGTCATTGTCTTCGATACGGTCCCAGACGTTGAAAATGAATTTCCCGCCGGGATGCAGCACGCGCCGCGCCTCGACATAGGCGGCCACCTTGTCGGGGAAGAACATGGCGCCGAACTGGCACGCGACGGCGTCGAACACGGCGTCGGGAAACGGCAGCCGCATGGCGTCCGCCTGCTGCCACTGGACGGGCCGCGCCGTGCCGGTGGCGATGGCCTGGTCGAGCATCGCCTGGTTGAGGTCTGTCGCGACGATCGTACTGGCCGCCGGCAGGCACGCGGCCAGCGCGCGCGTGACGACGCCCGTGCCGGCCGCAACCTCCAGCACGTGCGTGGGCCGCTCATGTGCGACCCGCGCCGCCAGGTCGTCCGCATAGGGCTGGAAGATGAGCGGCACGAGCATCCGGTCATAAAGCTGCGGAATGGAACCGCCAAACCTGGCATCGGCAAGCGTCATGGGACCTCCCCGGCATCGAAGCGGACAGCTTACGCCGTTTCGCTAGCGTGTGGGCGGCTGCCCGAACAAGGAAAAATCCGGCAGCCTGCCCCGCGCCTGCAGGTCGGCCGCGTCGCCGATGCGCAGGATGGTCGCCGGCCGGCCGTCGAACGCGGGCCAGTCGGGCAAGCCCTTGCCGTTCGGCGTGCCCGTGCGCGCGAAGCTTGCCCACGTGTCGGCCAGGCGCGCGGCCAGCTGGCGGTCGTATGCGGACCACGGCCGCGGATCCTGGCCGAGGTGATCGAATACGTACTGGATCTCCGCGCCATGCCCCGCTCCGCAGCCATAGCCGCACGGCGTCAGGGGTTCGGTCGGCCGGTGCGTGAAATAGTAGAGGTAGGGCCTGGCCTGGCCGTACTGCGCCTGCAGCGCCGCCCAGTACCACGTGCGCCAGCCCCACCAGTCGGTCGTGAGCCGGTCGATCGACGCCCTGGCTTCGGCATCCGTCGCACCGGGATACGTAGCCAGCACGGCGGTGGACGGCGCATGGCCCAGCAGCTTCGCCACGAGCGCCTTGTGGCTGGCGGCCGTGAACTTGTCGGTGCCGAGGATTTCCGGTGCGAGGTCCTTGCCCTCCTCCGCATTCCAGCCCGCGAGCAAAGGCACGTCGTTCTGGCGATGGTTGCGGTACGTCGTCGTCAAGTCTTCGCGCAGCAGATGGCCGTCGACGATCGGATGCGGCGCCCATGCCGGTTTCTGCAGCGCGGCGACGGGCAGCGCGCGCAGGTCCGCCAGGCGCTTCGCGCCCACCGCCCTGGTGAACGCCACGCCGGCCTGTTCCGCGGCTGTGCGGTCGAACAAGGCGTTCTCGCTGGCGTCGATCGGCATCGCGAAGTTGCCGCTCTGCGAGATCGCGCGCTGGAACAGGCCCTTGGCCAGCGGTGACGCGACGAGCACGGCGACCGATTCGCCGCCCGCCGATTCGCCCATGATCGTGACGCGCGCCGGATCGCCGCCGAAGGCCGCGATATTCTGCCGCACCCAGCGCAGCGCCGCGACCTGGTCTTCCATGCCCTGGTTGCCCGACGCCTTGTCCGGCGACTCCGCCGTCAGCTCGGGATGGGCGAAGAAGCCGAAAATGCCGAGGCGGTAGTTGATGGTGACGACGACGACACCGCGCCGCGCCAGGTTGCCGCCGTCATAACCGGGCTGGGCGCCCGTGCCGCCGTAATAGCCGCCGCCGTGGATCCAGACGATGACGGGCAGCTTCCGCGCCTGCGCGGGCGCCCACACGTTCAGGTACAGGCAGTCTTCGCTTTTCGGATCCGGGATCCACGCCGCCGTCTGCGCGCAGGCCGGCGCGTAGGCCTGCGCGGTCTTCACGCCCTGCCACGGCACGACCGGCTGCGGCGCGCGCCAGCGCAGTTGGCCGACGGGCGGCGCCGCGAACGGCACGCCCTTGAATACGTTCACGCCGTCGGCCGCCGTGCCGACGATCCGCCCTCCCGTGACGTGCACCGGGTCCGTCACCTGGGCCGCCTGGGCCATTCCAGCGAGCAGGCATCCGGCGACAACAGCCGCACCTTTCATGTCGTCTCCTCATATTTGTCGAAAAGACATTTTAGCGGCCTCGTTTTCGGGCAGGCCAGCGTGTCAAAAATAATTATCGAAATAATGGTTTTCGCGCTTGCAAAGCGCCCGGCGCTCGGATAAAGTTATCGACATAATGATTATCGCGATAAGTAATTTACGGCAGCAGACCATCTGACCAGTTACCGGAGGAATCGAAATGAACCAGCCCATCGCCCGCACGCTGCGCAACGTCTTCGGCGCAGCCGCCCTCACCGTCGCCGCCCTCGGCCCGGCCCACGCCCAAACGTCCGAAACCTTCCCGTCCGTCAGGCAGATCGATGCGGGCGTGCTGAACGTCGGCTACGTCGACGCGGGGCCGGCCAACGATCCCGTCGTGATCCTGCTGCACGGCTGGCCGTACGACATTCACAGCTATGTCGACGTCGTGCCGCTGCTGACGAAGGCCGGGTACCGCGTGATCGTGCCGCACCTGCGCGGCTACGGCACGACCCGCTTCCTGGATCCGAAGGCCGTGCGCAACGGCGAACCGGCCGCGCTGGCGCAGGACGTCGTCGACCTGATGGATGCGCTGAAGATCGACAAGGCGATCCTGGCCGGCTACGACTGGGGTGCGCGCAGCGCCGACATCGTGGCCGCGCTGTGGCCCGAGCGTGTCAAAGGGCTGGTGTCCGTGAGCGGCTACCTGATCGGCAGCCAGGAAAGCGGCAAGCAGCCGCTGCCGCCGGCCGCCGAGCTGCAATGGTGGTACCAGTTCTACTTCGCCACCGAGCGCGGCGCCGCCGGCTATGCGAAGAACCGCCACGATTTCGCCAAGCTGATCTGGAAGACCGCGTCGCCGCGATGGCAGTTCGACGACCGCACGTTCGAGCGCAGCGCGGCGTCGCTGGAGAACCCGGACCATGCCGCCATCACGATCTTCAACTACCGCTGGCGCCTCGGCCTGGTCCAGGGCGAAGCGAAATACGACAAATTGGAACAGCGCCTGGCCACCTTCCCGGCCATCACCGTGCCGACGATCACCCTGGAAGGCGACGCCAACGGCGCCCCGCACCCGGAACCGGCCGCGTACGCCAGGCGCTTCACCGGCAAGTACAAGCATGAACTCATCAAAGGGGGCATCGGCCACAACCTGCCGCAGGAAGCGCCGCGCGCGTTCGCCGATGCCGTCATCGCCGTCGGCCACCTGTAATCCGCATTTCCTCATCTAATCGAAAGGACATACCATGAGCAAGATCGACAAGGTTCTCTACACCGGCAAGACCCGCACCACCGGCGGCCGCGAAGGCCGTGCAAAAAGCGCCGACGGCCGCCTCGACATCACGCTGTCGCCGCCGGGCAGCCACGGCAAGGGCACGAACCCGGAACAGTTGTTTGCCGCCGGCTGGTCGGCCTGCTTCATCGGCGCGCTGGGCCACGCCGCGCGCGACCGGCACGTGACCCTGCCGGCAGACACGGCAGTCGATGCGGAAGTCGACCTCGGCACCGGCACCGACGGCTATTCGCTGCAGGCGCGGCTGACCGTGAGCCTGCCCGGCGTGCCGCGCGACGTCGCGCTGGACCTGGTCCATGCCGCGCACCAGACGTGCCCGTATTCAAAAATGTCGCGTGGGAATATCGACGTGAACATCACCGTGGCGTAAGCCCGGAAACGACAACGCCACCAGTTGGTGGCGTTGTCATCAGTGGAAGAACAGGTACAGGATGACCAGCACGATGGCCGGTACGCCCATGATCCAGGCCAGGAAATATTTGCCCATGATCGTACTCCTTTCGTTTGCGATTGATCACGGGTTCAGGATGCCGCAGGCGGGCGCGGGCGTCCGTACGGTAATGCACGCAGCGCGCGTGCCGGCCTAGGGTTGCGCGAACAGCACCTGCAGGTCGTCCCGGCCGATGGCCGCCGCGAGCCCGCCTTCGGCATCGAGCACGGCATTGGCCAGTTCGCCCTTGCGCCGCTGCATGTCCTGGATTTTTTCCTCGAGCGTGCCCTGCGCGATCAGCTTGTAGACGAACACGGGCTGGTCCTGGCCGATGCGCCAGGCGCGATCGGTCGCCTGGTTCTCGCTCGCTGGATTCCACCATGGATCGTAATGAATGACGGTGTCGGCCGCGGTGAGGTTCAGGCCGACGCCCCCGGCCTTCAGGCTGACCAGGAACACGCTCACGTCACCCCGCTGGAACGCGCCGACGGGAGCGTCGCGATCGGCCGTGTCGCCTGTCAGTTGGACGAATGTGATACCGCGCGCGTCCAGCGCGGCGCCGATCAGCGCCAGCATGCTCGTGAACTGGGAAAACACGAGGACGCTGCGTCCCTCGCTCAGCAACGTGTCGAGCAGTTCCAGCAGCGCGTCCAGCTTGGCCGACCCCACCCTGGCGGCCGCGTCCAGCAGGCGCGGATCGCAGCAGACCTGGCGCAATTTCAACAAGGCATCGAGAATAATGATCTGGCTGCGCGCGAGGCCCTTGGCATCGATGGCGTCGCGGACCTTCCTGTCCATCGCCACGCGCACGGTCTCGTACAGGTCGCGCTGGGCGCCGTCGAGTTCGATGGGCAGCACGATCTCCGTCTTGGGCGGCAATTCGGTGGCAACCTTGTCCTTGGTCCGGCGCAGCATGAATGGTTTCACGCGGCGTGCCAGCAGGTTCTTGCGCTGGACGTCTCCGCGTTGCTCGATCGGCTTACGGAACACGGTATTGAACTGTTTGTCGTCACCCAGCAGACCCGGCATCAGGAAATGGAACTGCGACCACAATTCACCGAGGTGGTTCTGCACCGGCGTACCGGTCAGGCACAGGCGGTGGCGGGCATCGAGCAGGCGCACGGTCTGCGCCGCCTTCGAGCGGCTATTCTTGATGTACTGGGCTTCGTCGAGGATGAGAAGGTGATAGCGGTGCCTGCGCAGCGCCGGCTCGTCGCGGCCCAGCAGGGCATACGTCGTGAGCACGAGGTCGGCGTCGCCGACCAGGTCGAACGATGCCTTCCTGTCCTTGCCGTGCAGGAGCAGCACGCACAGGCCGGGCGCGAAGCGCGCCGCTTCGGCCTGCCAGTTGCCCATCAGGCTCGTCGGCGCCACGACGAGCGCCGGCGCATCGAGGCGGCCCGCCTCTTTTTCGGCGAGGATGTGGGCGAGCGTCTGGATGGTCTTGCCGAGTCCCATGTCGTCGGCCAGGATGCCGCCGAAGCCGTATTCGCGCAGGAACTGCATCCAGTCCAGGCCGGCGCGCTGGTAAGGGCGCAACTGCGCCGTCAGGCCGGCGGGCACGTCCACCGGCCGGATGCCGTCGAAATCGTGCAGCTTGCGGCCCAGTTCACGCAAGCGTTCGCCGCCCAGCCAGCGCAGGCGCGCGGCGCGCTCCAGTTCCGCCAGGCGTGCCGCATCCAGCGCCGGCAGCTGGATCTTCGCGCCGATGCGGTCGCCGAAATACAGCTCGCCCAGCGTGGCCAGGATGGGTTTCACACGGCCCCACGGCAGGGCCACGCGCGTACCGTCGGACAACGTCAGCGGCAAATCGTCGGTATCGGCACGGGCGGCCAGGGCGTCGATACCGAATTCGAGCGGCGTCTTGCGGATCATGTCCACCAGCAGCGGCAGCAGCGGATGGCGCGCGCCGCCGACGATGATGCCCAGTTCCAGGTCGAACCAGCCGTTGCCGTCGCCCTCGCGTTCATCGAGATCGGCATACCACTCGTCCACGTGCGCGAAGTCGTAGCGGAAATCCGGGTCGATCTCGATCGACCATCCCGCTTCGCGCAGGCGCGGCAGGCCGTCGCGCACGAAGGCCAGCCAGGCCGTCTCGTCTGGAAGGGACAAGGCGTCCGGCCAGTACTCGCGCATGGGCGAGTTCGCCGGCGCCGGCATGAAACCGAGCGCGGCCAGCATGTCGCCGGCCGCCGCTTCGGCCTTCCGGTCGCGCACGATCACGTCGACACCGTCCTCGCGCGCAATGCGCAGCACGGGCTCGGCGACGCCGTCCGTCGACATGCCGTCATAATCGAACGACAAGAACGCGAGGTCGCAGACCACCCAGTCGCGCCGCCCCGGAACGTCCTGGCTGTCGAGCACGAGACGCGGCACGGGCACGACGTCGTGCCGCTCGCGCACTGCCATCGTCGCGGGAACGGGCACGAATTCGTCCAGCCCCAGTTCGAGCAGGCGGACCGCGACCCCGCCGCGCTGTTCCGCGATCAGCACCGGCGCCTGTTCCACGATGTCCATCAGGGCCGCCGACGGGACGCCGGCGAGCGCCTCCGGCACCGCCAGTTCGCCCACGACGAGATCGTCCATGTAGTACATGGGATCGGTCGGCAGGATCTGCACGCCCTTCTCGCCTCCGCTCATCTGCCAGCCCAGCAAGACGGCCTCGGGGCTGGCGGGATGCGCATGCCATGCAGTGCCGATGGCGCGCCGCGGCCCCGGCGTCATCCGCAGCAGTTCTCCGCGCGTGGCCTTGTGCTGGGTCGCCGCGCGCCACAGCCGGCCGGCGGCGGCGAGTTCGCCCAGCAGCCGTCCGCCGACCACCCCCGTCGGCCTGGGCGCACCCTGGCCCATGCGCAGCGCGGCCAGCAGGAGCAGCGGCTCTTCATCCTCGGGCCGGACGAACGGCGGCCGATGCGTCAGCAGGTGCAACGGGTCGTTCACGATGGTGGCCGAGCCGAAGCGGCCGGCCTCGTCCAGGTGCACGATGTACGGGTGCAGGCTCAGCGCCTTGTCATGGCGATCGGGCACGAGCACGTACTCGATCCTGAAGGCCTGCGCCGACGGATCGTGCGCGCCCTGCACGTGGTTCTTTACCCTGGCCAGCAGCGCCAGCCAGCGCTCGGCCGCGAGCGGCACGTCGGGCGCGGCGCGGTCCAGCAGCGTCAGCAACACGGCCACGACATGCTTGCAGTTATAGCTCATCGGGCAATCGCAGTCGCCCTTGAACTGGACGCCGCGCTTGCCGGTCGTCACGCGGATGGCCTGCCCGTAGAATTTGCCGCCGCTGCCTTCGACTTCCCCATGGATCGTCGCGCCATCGACGTCGATCGCGACGACGCGGTCTTCGCTGCAATAGGCTTCGCCCCGGGCAAAGGTGCGGGGATCGAACTGGTGTTTGACGTCGTCGCGTGTGAATTCCATGTGCGGGTGAACGATGTTCGAATCGAGGCGACATTATCCGCGATCGCCGCGCCACGCTCCACGGGCGGCGTTGACGGACGTCAGGCCGGCTGCGCCACCCGCGCCGCGCGCGCCATGCGCCAGATCGTCGTGCCGTTCACGACCGCCATCACGATCTCGAGCGCGGTGCCGCCGATCGAGCCGGCGATGATGTTGTTCGCGATCCATAGAAAAGTTCCGCACAGCATCGCGAGGCGCATCGGAACGCCGCGCAGGAGAAACAGCGCGAGCGTGCCGATGCAGGACGCGCCCAGGGGCAGCCAGTCCGTCATGCGCGTGGCGAGCGTCAGGCCCAGGGCGAGGTTCATCGCGACGACGCCGACCGCCACCCACACCGAACGCGTGTACAGCGCCAGCACGGAGCGCAGCAGCGACATGGTCGTGCTGGCGACGGGCGTCGGGTTCCCGAGCAGGGCGAAGTGGACGATGTAGGCCAGGCATTCACCGGCCATGAACAGCTTGAAGCGGCGGTCGTCCTTTTGCATCGCGCAGGCGACGCCGAGGACGAACGCGATGTAGCCGACGCATTGCGCCGGCGCGAACCAGTCGAGGGACATGGGAAACTCTTCGGGAAGGAGCGGCATTATAGTCCGCATCCTGGACTAGAATGTCCGGGCAGTCCTGACAACCGATGTCTTCCAAGGAGTTACCATGAAAGCATTGAAATTCGGTATCGCCTGTCTGTCCGCCCTCCTCGCCCTGTCCGCCCACGCCGCCGATCCGGCGCCGGTCAAGAAGATGAACGGCGTCCTCGTCGACGCCCACGGCATGACGGTCTACACGTTCGACAAGGACGTCGCCGGCAGCGGCAAGAGCGCCTGCACGGGCGGCTGCGCGGAAAACTGGCCGCCGGTGAAGGCCGGCGACGCGGCCGTGTCCGCGCCGTACTCCACCGTCACGCGCGACGACGGCAGCAAGCAGCTTGCCTACCAGGGCAAGCCGCTGTACACGTTCGTGAAGGACAAGAAGGCGGGCGACCGCGCAGGCGACAAGAAGATGAACGTCTGGCACGTCGTGACGGATTGACGGCCGCGCCGCGGCATCAGGCGGCCGGGTCGTGGTCGTCGTGCCGCTGGCCCGGCGCCAGTCCAGCGCCCATGCCGCCGCCCCCGTCCATGCCGCCGCCTCCACCGCCCTTGCCGCCGCCGCCCTCCCCTTTGCCGCGGCTGCCCGCACCCTGCGTGCGCGTGGGGCCCTGCAGCGGGATCGCGACGCCGTCCGGGACCGGCCCCAGGTCGAGCGCTTCGCGGATGAAGGCGCGCAGCGAGATCACCAGGTCGGCCGTGTGGATCGGCCGTCCCGCCGCGAGGTCGCTCGCGGCCTGGCCCGCGAGTCGGCAGTGTTCCTCCGTGCCGAGCAGCAGGATGTCGGCCAGCGCCGCCTCGACGGCGTCGCGGATGCGGCGCGCGCGGTCCGAACCGGCGTCGAGGCCGGCCGCGCGCAGGTCGCGCAGGTGCTTGGGATCGACCGTCAGCTCGCCCGTGAACGAGCCGCCCAGCGTGCGGTACGCGGCGATCAGGGTGCGCAGGCGCTCGTTGATCTGGCGGTTCATGCGCTCGCGCCGCTGCTGGATCGTCTGCATCATGAGCACGCGGATGCCCACGCCGATCAGGGTGAAGACGGCGAGACCGAGGAAGGTCGTCGCCAGCGCCTGCCACGAACTGAAGTCCAGGTAGCGCATCGTTCGCTCAGTTCACGCTGTCGCGCACCACCCGCAGCTTCGTCAGCTGGCCACGGCGGTAGGTGTACAGCGTGAGGGCCGCGTCGCGCAAGTCGCCGTTCGCATCGAAGGCGATGGTGCCCGTGATGCCCTGGTACCTGATCTTTGCGAGGGCCGGCAGGAACTTCGCCGGGTCGGACGATCCGGCCGCGCGCATGGCGGCGGCGAACGTCATCGTCGCGTCGTACGCGTACGGCGCATACGTCTGGAAGCCCATGCCGTAGCGCTTCCTGTAGCGCTCCGAAAACGCGGCCATTCCCGCCTCCAGCGGCGCATCGACGCCGCCCGCCACGACGCACACCACCTTGTCGTCGCCGAGCGCGCTGCCTGCCAGCTGCGGCAGCTTTTCCGAGCACACGCCGTCGCCCGACACGAACTTCGCGGTGATGCCCAGCGCCTGCATCTGCTTGAGCATCGGTCCGGCCGTCGCGTCCATGCCGCCGTAGAAGATCACGTCCGGCCGGCGCGCGCGGATCTGCGTGAGGATCGCATTGAAATCCGTCGCGCGGTCGTTGGTGAACTGGCGGCTGACGATCTCCGCGCCCTTCAAACGCTTGACGTCTTTCGCGAACTGGTCGGCGAGGCCCTGGCCGAACGCGGTGCGGTCGTCGATGATGGCGATCTTCTTCGCCTTCAGCGTGTCGATGGCGTAGCTGGCCAGCACGCGGCCCACGAGGTCGTCGTTGGCGACGATGCGGAATGCCGTTTTATAGCCCTGGTGCGTGTACAGCGGCGTCGTTGCGGCCGGGGAGATTTGCGGGATGCCGGCGCTGTTGTAGATCTTCGAGGCAGGCACCGTCGTGCCGGAATTCAGGTGGCCGACGACCGCCACGACGCCGCCGTCGACGAGCTTTTGCGCGACGGCCGTGCCGAGCTTCGGATCGCTGCCGTCGTCTTCCGCCTGCAACACCCATTTGACCTTCTTGCCGGCTATCGCCGCGCCCTGCGCATTCAAATCGTCGATCGCGAGGCGCGCGCCGTTCTCGATGTCCTTGCCCTGGTGCGCGCTGGGACCGGACAGCGGCGAGGCGCTGCCGATCTTCACCTGCGATTGGGCGTGGGCGGCCGGCACGCAGGCCAGCGAAAACAGGGTGGCGAAGCAGATCAGACGCATGGGCTATTCCTTCAGGGTGATGTCGCGATTGTAATGCCCAGCGACCGCGTTTACGACAACCAGAAGTCACAGGCCATTCTTGACTTCCCGCGCCGGGCGTCTAGGCTGCATGAAGCGGCCCCGCCGCACCACAATCACAAGGAGAAAGAGACATGGACGCACAAGACAACAAACGGCTCGTCCTGGAAGGCTACCGGCTGTTCCAGAGCGGCGACATTCCCGGCATGATGGCCTACGCCCACGACGACGCCGAGTGGATCGGCCCCGACGCCGAAGCCGTCCCCTTCGCCGGCAGCTTCCACGGCAAGGCGGAAGTCGGGCGCTTCTTTTCGGAGCTGATCACGGCCATGCAGCCCACGCGCTTCGTCATCAAGGACGTCATCGCGGAAAACGACAAGGTCGTCGTCCTCGGCGAGGCCATGTGGATGGTCAGGTCCACCGGGCGCAGCTACGACAGCCAGTGGGTCCACGTGTTCACCATGCGTGACGATAAGTTCATCCGCGTCGAGTCGCTGTACGACACGGCGTCGGCCGAACGCGCGTTCCGCCCCGACCGGCCGGACGTGACGGCCGCGGCGACCGCGCTGCGGCACTGAACCGGACGCGTTACCAGAACACGACGCGGTCCTGTGGCGCCAGGTACATGCTGTCCCCCCGTTTGACGGCGAACGCGTCGTAGAAGCCCGGTGGTTGCGCAGGCTGCCGTTGACGCGGCATGCCGACGGCGAGTGGGGATCGGATTTCACTTGCGCGATCGGCGCCGCGTCGCGCGCCTTGCCGCGGCGCGCCGGCGTCCCCATCTGGGTGAGGACCATGCCTGCCCTCACACGCCTACTCCTGCTCGCCGCCACGCTGGCCGCCGCCGCGCCCGCGCGTGCGGACGAGCTCGCCAACCTGATCAATGCGTACCGCGCCGCGCCCGTTATCTGCGACGACGCCGCGGCAGCGCCGGTTGCGGCGCTGAATGTCGAACCGGCCCTGTCCCGCATCCGCATCGGTCCAGGTACGTTCCTCGAATTCGCGCTGCAGCGCGCCGGCTACGAGGCGGCACATGCCGAGGCAATCACGGTCACGGGGCCGCCGGATGCGCGCGCCGCAATGCAGGCCATCGCACAAAAATACTGCCGCACCTTGCGCGCCGCGGACTTCGTGGCCGTCGGCACGGCGCACATCGGCGACGACTGGCAGGTCGTGCTGGCGCGGCCCGTCGTCATTCCGCCGCTGCCCGAGTGGCCGGACGCGGGCCGGGACATCCTCGCGCTCGTGAACGCGGCACGCGCGCAGCCGCGCACGTGCGGGACGCAGGCGTTCGGTCCGGCCGGTCCGCTGGTGTGGAACCCGCTGCTGGGCCAGGCCGCCCTCGTGCACAGCACGGACATGGCGCAGAAACACTACTTCAACCACAAGCAGCCGGATGGCAGCGTGCCGGCCGACCGGGCGACGCAAGCCGGCTACCGCTGGGCGCGCGTCGGGGAAAACATCGCATCGGGACAGCGCACGCCCGAGGAAGCCGTCGCGTCGTGGCTGGACAGTCCCGGCCACTGCGCCAACATCATGAATCCGACGTTCACGGAGATGGGCGCGGCCTACGCGATCAATCCGCAGAACCGCAACCGCACCGCCTACTGGACGCAAGTCTTCGGCACGCCGCGTTGATCATAGCCCCATGCTATGGCGTTCATAAAAACAAACATATTGCGCACAATTTAATTGCGCGCTATAGTTCAACCCATGGAAACGAACGACGCAAACGCAGCGCTCCTGCTCGACAACCAGTTGTGCTTCGCACTCCACTCGGCATCGCTGGCGATGACGAAGGTGTACAAGCCGCACCTGGACAAGCTGGGCGTGACGTACCCGCAGTACCTCGTGCTGCTGGTGCTGTGGGAGCGCGACGGCCTGAGCGTGTCGGACATCGGCGAGCGCCTGTACCTCGATTCCGGGACGTTGACCCCGCTGCTGAAGCGCCTGGAGGCGCAAGGCCTGGTCGACCGGTCCCGCGATCCGCAGGACGAGCGCCGCGTGGTGATCCGGCTGACGGCCGCGGCGCGAGCGCTGAAGGACGACGCGGCCGCCATCCCGGCCTGCATCCTGGGCGCCACCGGTTGCGACGTGCAGGATGTTGTAAGACTGGTCGGCGAAATTCAGGCGATGCGCGCCAGGCTCGCCGGCGCAATGCAAGACGATTTATGTGCAGTACGAACCCAACCACTGAAAGGATAACGCCATGACCACCAAACTCGATAAAGTCCTGTACACCGCCAAGGCCCACACCACCGGCGGCCGCGAAGGCGCCTCCCGCACCGACGACGGCCTGCTGGACGTCCGCCTGGCACCGCCGAAGGAAATGGGCGGCAAGGGCGACGCCACCAACCCGGAACAACTGTTCGCCGCCGGCTACTCGGCCTGCTTCATGGGCGCCATCAAGTTCGTCGCCGCCCAGAAGAAAGTGGTCGTCCCGGCCGATGCGTCGATCGACGCCAGCGTCTCGATCGGCCCGATCCCGAACGGTTTCGGCCTGGCCGTGGAACTGGCCGTGAGCCTGCCGGGCCTGGACCGCGCCGTGGCGCAGGATCTCGTCGACTCGGCCCACATCGTGTGCCCGTACTCGAACGCGACCCGCGGCAATATCGATGTCACGCTGAGCCTGATCTAAATCAAACCGGGGTCAGAGCCCTGATTTGGGAAATTTACCAAAATCGGGCTCTGACCCCGGTGTTCGAGCAATAGTCCGCTGCTACGAGGATGCTTTTAGTTAATTAATTTTATCTATTAGATCCATATAAACGGATAGTTTGCACGAATACCCCACAAGCTCTACCATGGTTATGAATAGATCGCAGCTATCGATGAAAAATCTTCGATAGCTTAACCATGAAAGAGCCGCCATGACCCAACTGACCACCGCCTCCGGCATTCCCGTCACCGACAACCAGAACTCGATCACGGCCGGTCCGCGCGGCCCCGTGCTGCTGCAGGATTTCCACCTGATCGAGAAACTGCAGCACTTCAACCGCGAGCGCATCCCCGAGCGCGTCGTGCATGCGAAGGGTTCGGGCGCATACGGCACCTTCACCGTCACCCATGACGTGAGCAAGTACACGAAGGCGAAACTGTTTTCGGCCGTCGGCAAGCAGACGGAAACGTTCCTGCGCTTCTCGACCGTCGGCGGCGAAAAAGGCTCGGCCGACACGGAACGCGATCCGCGCGGTTTCGCCGTCCGCTTCTACACCGAGGAAGGCAACTGGGACCTGGTCGGCAACAACACGCCGACGTTCTTCCTGAAGGACGGCATCAAGTTCCCGGACTTCATCCACACGCAGAAACGCGATCCGCAGACGAACCTGAAATCCGCACAGAACGTATGGGACTTCTGGAGCAAGGCGCCGGAGAGCCTGCACCAGGTGACGATCCTGTTCTCGGACCGCGGCACGCCGGACGGCTACCGCCACATGGACGGCTTCGGCAGCCACACCTACAGCCTGATCAACGACGCGGGCGAGCGCGTGTGGGTCAAGTGGCACTTCAAGACGCTGCAGGGCATCAAGAACCTGACGGCGGCGGAAGCCCAGCGCCTGGCCGGCGTCGACCCGGACTATGCGCAGCGCGACCTGTTCAACGCGATCGCAACAGGCGACTACCCGCGCTGGAGCGTGGAAATCCAGGTGATGGACGACGCCCGGCGCGCCGCCTGGGAAGCGCAGACCGGCTGGGATGCGTTCGACCTGACCAAGGTGTGGCCGCAGGGCGAATTCCCGCGCATCCCCGTCGGCATCCTGGAACTGAACCGCAATCCGGACAACTACCACGCCGACGTCGAGCAGGCCGCCCTGTCGCCGTCGAACATCGTGCCGGGCCTGGGCTACAGCCCGGACAAGATGCTGCAGGCACGCCTGTTCGCCTACCACGACGCCCAGCTGTACCGCGTCGGCACGAACCATCAGCACCTGCCGGTGAACCGCCCGCGCTGCCCGTTCCACAACCAGCCGCGCGACGGCGCGATGGCCGTCGCGAACGGCGGCGCGGCGCCGAACTACGATCCGGTGCATGCGGACGTCCCGGCCGTCGGCGGCTTCGGCCACGGCGACGCCGGCTGGCCGGTGGAAGGCAACGCGGGCCGCTACGACACCCGCGCCACCGACGACCACTTCACGCAGGCGGGCAACCTGTTCCGCCTGCTCACGGAAGAAGGCAAGCGCAACCTGATCGCCAACATCGCCGGGTCCCTGTCCAATGCGGACGCCGCCACGCAGGATCGCCAGATCGGGCATTTCCTGAAAGCCGACACGGCGTACGGCCAGGGCGTGGCGGACGCGATCCGCGCGCTGCAGAACCCGGCGTAAGCGTCAGCCTTCCGCCTGCGCGGCCAGCCAGGGCACGATGACGTCGAGCAGGCGCTGCGGCGCCTCGAGCGGGATCATATGCCCCGTGTCCGCGATGACGGCCAGCGTCGCGCCGGGAATGGCGGCCGTCATCTCCTGCGCTTCCGCCAGGCTGCGCAGCTGGTCGTTTTCCGCCGCCACGACGAGCGTCGGGCAGCGGATCTCGCTTGACCGTTCGAGGTCGCCCGGCCGGTCCAGCAGCGACTGGCGCCGGAACACGTCGCCGCCGAGGCGCATGCCCATCGCGCGGATCCGCTCGATCAGCGCGTCGTTGTCGCGCTGCTTCGGGTGCAGCGACGTGGCGACGGCCGTGCGACTGAGGCCGCTGAAGGCGATGGACGGCGCCGCGTTGCCGATCGCGCCCTTGCGCTGCTGCAGCGCGGCCGTGTCGCCGCGGGTGGACGTCGAGATCAGCACGAGCGCGCGCACGCGCTCCGGCGCCCGGCGTGCGATCGCGCGCGCGACGTAGCCGCCCATCGAAAAACCCACGAGCAGGAAAGTCGGCGGCGCTGTCGCGAGGACGCGGTGCGCCATCGCCTCGACCGACGTGTCGTGGCGCAGGTCGGCATGGACGACGGGACCGAAGCGCGCCAGCGCCGGCACCATGTCGTCCCATAACGTTTCATCGGCCATGAAGCCGGGGACAAGAAGGATAGCCATGCCGCCATCCTAGCCGATTTCACCCGCGCCGGATGGGCATGCCATCTATCCGGCACTGTCCTGAGTCGCCTCAAGGCGGACCGGCCCCGTTGCGATTTTCATTGACTCTTGTTGCCTGGAAACCCCAAGGAGTCTTATGAAATCCATCGCCACCATCAGCGTGCGCAACCAGCTCAGGTTCGCGTTCGCCGTCGTCATCGTGCTGTCGTTCCTCGCGACGGCCATCGCCATCTGGCGCCTGCAGGTCCTGTCGGACGACACCCAGGCGCTCACGCAGCGTCCGCTCGTCAAGGAGCGGCTGATTTCCGGCTGGCTGCTGAACACGTCGGTCGCCGCCAAGCGCACCGGGGCCATCGCCCGCTCCGCCGATCCGGAACTCGCGACCTGGTACGCCGCCGAAACGCGGGATTCGACGACGCGCACCACCGCGCTGCAGAAGCAGGTCGGCGACCTGCTCGGCACGCCGGAAGAACGCGCCGTGTTCGAGCGGATCGGCACGGCGCGCCAGCGCTACATCGTCACGCGCGACCGCGTGATGGCGCTCAAGAAGGCGGGCAACGATGCCGAGGCCCGCAAGCTCTTCGACGACGAATTCGTGCCCGCCGTCACCGCGTACCTCGGCCAGGTCAAGGCGCTGCTGGAGCTGCAGCAGAAAGAGATCGATACCCGCGTCGCCACCGTGCTCGCGTCCGCGGACCGCAGCAGCCACGTCCTCACCGCGCTGTGCCTCGCCACGCTCGTCTTCAGCATCGTCGCCGGCACGTTGTGCGCGCGCGTCCTGTTCCGGCGCCTGGGCGGCGAGCCGGCCCGCGCCGCGCAGGTGGCGGCCGAGATCGCGGGCGGCAACCTGTGCGTGGCCGTGCCGGTGGTCGCCGGCGACAAGGACAGCCTGATGGCCGCCCTCGAGCGCATGCGCGCGAGCCTCGCCGGCATCGTCGCGGACGTGCGCGCGGGCACCGGCACGATCGTCGCCGCCGCCACGACGATGGCCGGCGAGGCGCAGGACCTGTCGCACCGCACGGAAAGCCAGGCGCAGGCGCTGGAAGAGACGGCGTCGTCGATGGAAGAACTGACGCAGGCCGTCGGCCAGAACGCGACGAGCGCCGAGGAAGCCAACCGCATGGCCGGCGACGCCGCGCGCGTGGCGCAGCAGGGCGGCGCGATGGTCGGGCAACTGGTCGACACGATGGGCGCGATCAATGCGTCGTCCGCGCGCATCGTCGACATCATCGCCGTCATCGACGGCATCGCCTTCCAGACCAATATCCTGGCCCTGAACGCCGCGGTGGAAGCTGCGCGCGCCGGCGAGCAGGGGCGCGGCTTCGCCGTCGTCGCCGCCGAGGTGCGTGCCCTCGCCCAGCGCTCGGGCGCCGCCGCGAAGGAGATCAAGGACCTGATCGACGCCTCCACCCAGCGCGTGGCCGACGGCGCGACCCTGGCGGGCCAAGCCGGCCAGACGATGCGCGACATCGTCGACAGCATCGGCCGCGTCACCGGCATCATGAACGAGATCGTCGCCTCCAGCCGCGAACAGGCCAGCGGAATCGGCCAGGTCAACCAGGCCATCGTGCAGATGGACGGCGTGACGCAGCAGAACGCGGCCCTCGTCGAGGAATCGGCGGCCGCGACGCGGGCGATGCATGAACAGGCGCAGGCGCTGGCCGGGCTGGTGGAAGTGTTCCGGGTCCAGGCGAAGTCCCAGGCGGCGCCGAAGCCGGCGCTGCCGCCGGCACCCCGCGCGGCGCCCGCCGCCGCGCCCGCGCCCGCGGCCCGGCCGGCACGGAAACCCGCCACCGTCCGCAAGACCCCTGCCACGGTGGAGGCGGACTGGGAAGAGTTCTGACCAAAGGATAGGGGTTGTTGCCGCAACCGGGTTTCTCAGGCAACATCCTCCCTATTCTTCATCTTTACGCTCGACGCCATGAACCTGCCCGCCCACCAACTCACCATGACGGTCCTGATGACGCCGGATACCGCGAACTTTTCCGGTAACGTGCACGGCGGGAACATCCTGAAACTGCTCGACCAGGTGGCCTACGCCTGCGCCAGCCGCTATGCCGGCACCTATGTCGTGACGATGAGCGTCGACCAGGTGACGTTCCGCCAGCCCATCCACGTGGGCGAGCTGGTGACGTTCCTGGCCGCCGTCAACTACACGGGCCGCACGTCGATGGAAATCGGCATCAAGGTCGTGGCCGAGGACATCCGCACGCAGCAGGTGCGCCACGTGAACAGCTGCTTCTTCACGATGGTGGCCGTGGGCGACGACAAGCAGCCCGTCCCCGTGCCGCCGCTGCGCCCGTTCGGGCCGGACGAGCTGCGCCGCCACAAGGAAGCGAAGGCCCGCAAGGAGCTGCGCCTGGCACTCGACCGCCAGCATGAGGAACGTGCCGCAGCAAAAAATTAGGGTTTTTTGTTAACCCGTGCTATACTGCGCCGCCTTGGCCTGGTAGCTCAGTTGGTAGAGCAGAGGATTGAAAATCCTTGTGTCGGTGGTTCGATTCCGCCCCGGGCCACCAAGAATTCCAGCAACGCCAACCCCTGCGGTTGGCGTTTTGCATTCCACTGTCCCTTTCGCACACTGCCATGACGACCTTGCCTCCCTGCCCCACCTGCGGTTCCACGCTAACCTACGAAGACGGCATGGGCAACTACGTCTGCCCGGAATGCGCGCACGAATGGCCCGTCAAGGCCGACGCGGCGGCGGAAGAGACGGCCCGCGTGTGGCGCGATGCGGCCGGCAACGTGCTGCAGGACGGCGACACCGTCACCGTCATCAAGGACCTGAAACTGAAGGGCGGCGGCGGCGTCGTCAAGCAGGGCACCAAGGTCAAGAACATCCGCCTCGTCGACGGCGACCACGACATCGACTGCAAGATCGACGGCTTCGGCGCGATGAGCCTGAAGTCGGAATTTGTCCGCAAGAGCTGAGCGGGAGATATCCGATCCGGTATCGACACCGGAAAAACCGTCATTGGACGGCCATCGTGGATCGGCCTAGCATCATCCCATCGGACCGATCCCACGAGAACAACAATGAAGAGACACCTCGCCGCCCTCCTCCTCGCG
Source organism: Massilia sp. CT11-137 (assembly GCF_047302885.1). Lineage (NCBI taxonomy): Bacteria > Pseudomonadati > Pseudomonadota > Betaproteobacteria > Burkholderiales > Oxalobacteraceae > Massilia > Massilia sp. CT11-137. Next base: position 524,718 of record NZ_JBKYMP010000002.1, on the reverse strand, counting down.
GCCTGCGCGCCGCTGCACGCCGCCGAACCTTCCACGCCACAGCCGGTCAGGCTGGCCATCGACGCCACGCAGGCCAAGGGGCCCATGACGCCCATCTGGGCCTGGTTCGGCTACGACGAACCGAACTACACGACGGCGCCCAACGGTAAAAAGCTGCTGAGCGACATCGCCGCGCTGAGCCCCGTCCCCGTGTACGTCCGCGCGCACAACCTCATGACGTCGGGCGACGGCAGCTACGCGCTCAAGTGGGGCTCGACGAACATGTACAGCGAAGACAAGGACGGCAAGCCGGTCTACGACTGGACCATCATCGACGGCATCTTCGACACGTACATCGAACGCGGCATGAAGCCGCTGGCGCAGATCGGCTTCATGCCGGAAGCGCTGTCGCAGCGCCCGCAGCCCTACCGCCACCACTGGAAGCCGGGCACGCCCTACAAGGAGATCATGACGGGCTGGGCCACGCCGCCGAAGGATTACGCCAAGTGGTCCGAGCTGGTCTACCAATGGGTGAAGCACAGCGTGGCGCGCTACGGGCAGAAGGAAGTCGAGAGCTGGTACTGGGAAGTGTGGAACGAGCCGGACGGCCTGTACCTGATCGCGCCGGACACGAAGCGCGAGTACTTCAAGATGTACGACTACGCCGCCGACGCGGTGAAGCGCGCGCTGCCGACGGCGCGCATCGGCGGCCCGCACACGGCCGGCGCGGGCCGCTTCATGGACGACTTCCTGCAGCACTGCCTGCACGAGACCAATTACGCGACCGGCAAGACCGGCACGCCGCTGGACTTCGTCGCGTTCCACGCCAAGGGCGCGCCGAAGGTCGTCGACGGCATCGTGCGGATGGGCATGGACGCGCACTTCCGCCACCTCGACGAAGGCTTCGCGCTCGTCGAAAAATACCCGGAACTGAAAAACATCCCCGTCATCATCGGCGAATCCGATCCGGAAGGCTGCGCCGCCTGCGGCATGCAGACCAACCCGGAAAACGCCTACCGCAACGGCACGCTGTACGCCAGCTACACGGCCGCGTCGATCGCGCGCGAGTACGACCTGGCCGCGCGGCGCGGCGTGAACCTGATCGGCGCGGTGAACTGGTCGTTCGAATTCGAAGACCAGCCGTGGTTCGCGGGCTTCCGCGACCTGGCGACCAATGGCGTCAACAAGCCGGTGCTGAACGTGTTCCGCATGCTCGGCAAGATGCGCGGCGAGCGCGTGGCGGTGACGGGCGACCGCGCCTACGACGCGGCCCGCATCCAGGCCGCCGGCGTGCGCGGCGCGCGCACCGACATCGATGCACTGGCGGCGAAGGACGCGCACAGCGTGTCCGTCCTGGTCTGGAATTACCACGACGACGACATCATCGACGCCGGCTCGCCCGTCGAACTGCGGATCGCCGGCATTCCCGCCAAACGGGTGCAGATGCGCCACTACCGCATCGACCAGGAGCACAGCAACTCGTACGCCGCGTGGAAGCGCATGGGCTCGCCCGCGAATCCGACGCCGGCGCAGGTGGCGGCGCTGCAGAAGGCGAGCGAACTCGCGGAGCTCGCTCCCGCGTCGACGCTGCAGACGACGGACGGCACGGCGACCGTCAGGATGCAGTTGCCCAGGCAGGCGGTGTCGCTGGTGACGCTGACTTACTGAATCACTGGCGCGGGACGGCGGGCACAGCGTCGGATCGCGCCCGCCGTGTCCGTAACACGCACTCGCGTACAGCGCCGTCGTCGACAAGGCGAAACAATCGAATGACGCCACCTTGGCCGTACGAGCAGAACGCCCAGCTCAGGATTGCGCGTGTCGATCGCGCGCCTTCTCACTGCGGAGTCCGCCGATGCCGCTGGATCGTCCTGCTGCTGTTCGTCGCCAGCGCGGTGGTCGCGCACCTGCGCGGCCGCGTGCGGCCAACCGGACGGTGCACGACCGCATCATCCTGTTCTGCGACGTCGAACGGCCGCTGAAATACCGCTGGGCGCAGGCCGTCAGCCGCGCGGTTGGCGGCTTCATCCTGCGCGCGTCGGCGGCGCCGAACGAGACCGGCGACCGCACGGGCGGCCTGAACCGCGCCTTCCGCTACCTGTACGCGCTGCGCCGGTTCGGCAAGCGGTGGAAAGCCTGGAGCCGCACCGTCTACTACGCCTTCAAATGGTTCCTGTTCGGCGCGCTCGCGTTCGTGCTGTTCTGGCGCTGATCCGTCATACGCCGGTAACATGCTGGCGAGTATGATGAGGCAACGGAATCCGGCCACGACGCACATGTACAAATCCAGGAAACGCCTGCTGATCCTCGACGCGGACGGCACCACCATCGACGCCTTTTCCGCCATCGAAGCGGCCTTTTCGCGGCACGGGCTGGACATCGGCGACGAAGCCCGGTTCCAGAAGCGCCACAACCTGTTCAAGTACCTGGGCGGGCTGAAGGAATTCCCGTCGATCATCAAGAAGAATTTGCGCAAGAACAGCCGGGCCAGGCTCGTCGACAGCCTCACGGAGGTCTATCGCCAGGAAGCGACGATGTACGAAGGGATTCCCGACCTCGTGCGGGAACTGGTCGCCGCACCGGACGTCGTCGTCGGCATGGTCACGCGCAACATCACGAACGAGCCGCTGGAGACGCTGCGCCAGCTGTTCCAGCGCCACGACATCGACATCAATGCGCTCGACTTCCTCGTCCACATCCCGCTCTCGGAAAAGAAGACGAGCCAGTTCCGCGCGATCCGCGAACAATTCGGCATCAATCCGGCGCGCGCCTACGTGTGCGGCGACGAGCACAAGGATTTCACTGCCGCGATCGGCTCGGGCATGCACCCGTTCATGGTGTCGTACGGCTTCGAGGACTACGACCGGCTCACGGAGAAATTCGAGATTCCCCACGAGCTGATCTCGCGTACGTCCGGCGAACTGTGCCAGCGCATCCGTCATGCGCTCGACCTGGGCAAGGGCCGAGGCGGACCGGTCAGTACGCGTACCAGAACAGCAGCGCGCTGACGACGCCGAACATCCAGTAATCGACGGGCGCGCCCGCGAACCAGCGCTTGTGCCAGGGAACCAGTTCGCGCTTGAAGCGGCGCCAGCCGAAAGCAGGATTGACGACGAACCACAGCCAGTCCTCGACGATCCAGAACAGCATCACGGCGCCCAGCGCGCGTGCTTCCAGCTGCAACGACCACTGGCCCATGAAGGCCAGCGGGAAGTGAAAAATGACGCCGATGAAGGAAAACATCCACGCGTGGTAGCCGGTCAACGCGCGGCCGCCCCAGAAGATGTCGAGCAGCGGATGCTCTTCGATGCGCCAGGTGGGCAGGTTCGCGGCCCAGCCGGCCTCGCCTTCGATCTCGACTTCGACGCGGGCAAAAAAATAAGCGGCAACGACGATGGCGGCCAGCGTCGCGACGAACTGGCCGGCATGGGAAAGTTCAAACACAGGCATCGATGGGTTCGGTCTGCTTCAGGATGGCCGCCAGCACGGCGCTCGCGGCATGGGGACGGCCCAGCGCGAGGGCGCGGGTACGCATGGTGTCGAGTTCGGCCGGATGGGCCATCAGGTAGCGCACGCGGTATTCCAGCGACGGCGCATCGAACGCTTTCATCGCGGCGCCATGTTCGAGCAGGAAATTGGCGTTGCGTTCTTCTTGCCCGGGAATCGACGCATTCACGATCATGGGCAGGCCCAGCGCCAGGCACTCCGCCGTCGTGGCGCCGCCCGGCTTCGTGATGGCCACGTCGGCGCAGGCCATCAGGCGCTCGACCTTGTCCGTAAAACCCTGCGGCACGAGCCGGCCCGGGTACGCGGCCGCCAGGCGTTGCAACGCCGCCAGTTCCGCGGCATTGCGGCCCGCCAGCGCGATCAACTGGAAATTGCCTGGGATCGCCAGCAGGCGCTGCGCCAGCGTGGACAGGCCGCCCAGCCCCGCGCCGCCGCCCATCAACAGGAAGGTCATGCGGCCGGGATCGATGCCGAGTTCGCGTGCACACGCGGCGCGGTCCGGCCGGCACATAAAAGCCGGCATGACCGGGATGCCGGTGACGTGGATGCCGTCGCGCGCGATGCCGTGTTTTTCCATCAGGAACGCCACTTCGTCGTTGCCCGCGCAATAGCCGGCCATGTGCCGGTGCACCCACATGCGGTGCAGGTCGAAGTCCGTCACCTGCACCCACACGGGGCAGCGCAGCATGCCATCGGCAACCTCGCGCGACAGGATCTCGGCCGGCAGGAAATGCGTGCAGACGATGGCATCCGGGCGCAGCTCGGCGATTTTCGCCAGCAGCGGCGCGCAGTCGCGCCGTTCGATGCGGCGCCGCAGCCGGTGCGCCCAGCCGTCCGGCGCGGCCGTGTTGGTGGTGTCGTAGACCCAGCTCCACACGGCGGGCGCGCGCCGCACGAGCGTGATGTAGAGGTCGGCGTAGACCTGGCGCAGGCGCGGCGTCGCGTAGGCGGTCGCGTCCAGGTGGATGACCTCGGCGATGCCGGGGACGGCGCACGCGGCGGCACGGATCGCCTCGGCCGCGCGCGTATGGCCGGCGCCCGCCGGCACGCTCAGCACGAGGATGCGCTTGCCCGCCCTGCCTTCGTCCATCCAACGCCCACCCATCGCGCTCGCCTCGCCGTGCATATTGATGAGGGCAATGTAGCGGTTGAATATGACGGTGCCGTGACGACGCGTGCGCCTCTTGCCAAGCGCGGCGGTGCACGCGATCATGGGCCCATGAACCCGCTCAACCTACCCCGCACCCTTGCCCGCGTGGCCGGCCTGGCCCTATTGCTCGCGAGCAGCGCCTGCCGCAGCGATGCGCCGCAGGTCCCCTCCACCGCCACGGGCAGCGCGCCCCTGCTGGCACGCATCGAGGCCGAGCGCGGCGCTGCCGCCTGCGACACGGACGATCAATGCCACACGATCGGCGTGGGCCACAAGGCCTGCGGCGGTCCCGAGCGCTACCTCGCGTGGTCCAGCAAGAACAACGACGGCACGCGCCTGCGCGCGCTCGTGGCCGAACACGCGGCCGCGCGCCAGGCCGAGGACAGCAAGAAAGGCATGATGTCGACCTGCTCCGTCGTCCCCGATCCGGGCGCGACGTGCGCCGCCGGCCAGTGCGTGCTGCGCGCCACGAACAACGGTCCCGGCGGGATGGCACCCGTCGCCCGCTGATACTTCATCACGAACGACAAAGGCCGCGGCATGCACCGCGACCTTTGTCTTTCGGGCCGCTTGTGGCGGCCCATAGTCGAGCTGTAACCCGACGATTACTCGACCTTCGCCTGCTTGTTGCCGGCGTTCTGGAACAGCGGGATCGGATCCGTCGTGTCGACTTCGACGATCGTCGTGCCGACCGTGGCGCCGCCGGTCACGTAGGCGACCGAACCCAGGTGACGCTTGCCGGTCGCGAGACCGGACCACGACAGCGCCACCGATGCCGTGCCGCCCAGGGCGACCTGGGACGGTGCGACGGCCCTGAAGTTGCCGCCGGTGACGCCCGGGCTCAGCACCCAGGTCGACAGCTTGTACGTGGCGCTGCCACCGACCGGATCGTAGCCGACGACGCACACCTTGTACTCGCCTGCCGGCGGGTTGGCCAGCGTGACCATTTCGTTGGCCGTCTGGCCGCCGCTGGTGCCGACGACGGTCGTGCCGCGTGCCACCACCAGGTCCAGGTCGGACAGGCCGTTGCCGGTGCCGACCGTGTCGCTGTCGTACAGCGCGAAGCGGGCGGTCGTCGTGCCGGCCGGGATGGTGACGGTATGCACGTTCACGCCCGTGCCGCCGCCGCCCGTGCAGACGCTGTTGGCCGTGTTCGTCGCCGTGACGACCGTCGAGCTGAACTCGGTGGCCGGGATCAGGCCGGCCTTGGCGAGGGACAGCGGGCCGGCGTAGCCGGTACCGATGGTGACGACCTTGGTGCCGGACGTCGCTTCGCTCTGCACCGTGGCCGGCACGGCGATCGTCGAGGCGCGCGCCGTCAGCGGGCTGCGCACGGTGTGCGTGCCGTCGCTCCAGGTCAGCTTGCCGTACACCCACGTGTTCATCGGCGCGCTGGTGCGGGTCAGCTTGACGGTGTACGTGGCGCTGGCGCCCGGCGCCAGGTTCAGCGTGGCCGGCTGCACGTCGACCGAGTAGCCAGGCAGCGTGGTGCTGACGTTGTACGTCGCCGCGCTGCCGCCCACGTTCTTCACCGTGCGGGTCAGCGTCTGGATGCCCAGCACGTTGGCGGCCGTCAGCGACGGCAGGTTCAGGTTGTACGGCTGGATCGAGCCGACGGCGGGGCAGGTGCCCGGGCTGAACACGTTGGTGATGCCGAGGCCGCACAGGAAGCGCGCGTAGTCGATCGTCGCCAGGTCGTACACGAGGCCCGGATCGACGGCGACGGACGGCGCCACATGGCCGGCGCCCTGGCCCCACGGCAGCGTGCCGGTCGTGCGGGCCGTGCTGTCCCACGACACCGGACCGTTCAGGCCGTCGTTGAAGGTGTCGTACGCGGTCGTCATCAGGGCCGACTTGATCATCGCCGGGCTCCAGTCCGGATGGCGCTGTTTCAGCAGCGCGGCGATGCCGGCCACGTGCGGCGACGCCATCGAGGTGCCGGTGTAGAACGCGAAGTCCTTCGACGGCGCCGGTGCGCCCGCGGCGACCGCGTCGCGCTGGGCCTTGGTCAGGTCGGCGCTGACGGCCGCCAGGATGTCCGTGCCCGGCGCGGTCACGTCCGGCTTCATGATGTTGGCGTTGGCCACGTTCGGGCCGCGCGACGAGCTGCTGTTCATCTGCGGTGCCACGATGTTCGGATCGACGATGCCGCGCAGGTTGTTCAGCGCCGCGGTGGCGCCCGGGGTCGAGGCATAGTAATCCTTGACCTTCTGGCCGTCCGCGGCCGTGATGTGCACGGTCGAGATCGAGTGCGCCTGGTTCAGGATCGTCGCCGCGCTGGTCGGCGTGTTGGCGATGATGACGCCGACGGCGCCGGCCGTCTTGCCGTTCGCGCTCTTGTTGACGAGCACGTTGCTGCCGCGGTCGCAGACGAGGATCTTGCCCGTCACCTTGGCCGGGTCGAGGTACGTGGTCGGACCGTCGGCCGGCCCGAAGCACAGGTTCAGGTTCGGGTCGGCCGGATCGACGCCCGCCAGGCCGGCATCCTTGGCGAGGATCAGCGGCGACGACGGCGTGTTGGCATTGCCGGACGCGCCGGTGACGGTCACGCCGTTGCCCAGCGCGACGTCGCCCGCATACGTGCGGTTATGCGTCGAGTTGCCGACCGTGGTGAGCCACGGGCTGATGTGGGCGACCGGTGCCGTCGCCGGACCGGAGTTGCCGGCCGATGCCGCCACGAACACGCCCGCCGCGGCCGCGCCGAGGAAGGCGACTTCGGTCGGTTCGTTGAACGCGCCGCCGCCGGCGTTCGGGCCGATCGAGAAGTTGATGACGTTCACGCCATCCTTCACCGCCTGTTCGATCGCGGCCACGCTGTTCGAGGTGGCGCAGCCGTTCAGGCCGGTGCCGCCGTCGGTCCAGCAGACTTTATAGGCGGCGATGCGGGCGCGCGGCGCCATGCCGGTGATCTTGCCGAGGGACACGCCGCTGGCACTGGCATTCACGTGCGCGTTGCCGCCGGCCGTGCTGGCCGTGTGGTCGCCGTGGCCGCCGTGGCCTTCCGCGCCGGCAACCGAGTCGCGCGCCGACAAAAATTCGGTCCAGTGCAAGGTCTGCGTCGGCTGCTTGAAGTAGCGCGCGCCGATCAGCTTGTTGTTGCAATCGGTGACGGCGAAGCCTTCGCCGACCTGGCAGATGCCCTTCCAGGATGCCGGCGGGGCATCGTAGGCGAGCTTGGTGCCGTCGCGGCTCGGATTGCCGTTCGCGTCGACGCGGTCGGCGAAGCTGTCGTGCTCCGGCCAGATGCCGCCGTCGACGATACCGATGATGATGCCTTCGCCGGCCTTGTCCTGGCCGCCGAGCTGGTCCCACAGGCCGCCCGGTTTATCGAGGCCGAGGAACGTCGGGGTATAGCTCGTGTCGAGCTGCAGGATCGAGTCGGCCGAGATGCTGGCGACGCCCGGGTTCTTCTTCAGCGCGCGGACCTCGGCGTCGGTCAGCATGGCCGAGAAGCCGTTGAAGACGACCTTGTATTCGTTGGTGACCTGGGCCTTGTTGACGGTGGACAGGACATCCGCCTGCTTCGTCTCCAGGTAGGTGATGTAGTTCTGGACGCTCGTCGCGTCGACGTTCAGGCGCTGGCCGGTGGCCGGCTTGGTCGCCGTCAGGCCGCTGACGCCGCCGTCATAGGTGGCGACCGGCTTGTCGGCCAGCTGGACGATGTACGAGCGGCGGACTTCGCCGTCGGCATAGGCGTGGGTGGCGGCCGCGACGGTCAGCGCGAACAGGACGGCCGAAGTGATGGGACGCAGTTTCATGGTCGATACCTCGGCGGCTTAGGCGTTGTTGGACGAAGGAGCGGATTTGCGGCGGCGCGCCAGGAGCGCGCCCATGCCCAGGCCGATCAGCGCGAGGCTGCCCGGCTCCGGCACTTCGGCCAGTGCGAGGTTGTCGATGGCGAACTGCGCCTGGTAAATCGACGGATCGGAATTGTCGGCCGCGACGGTGCAGCCGCCGATGCCGTCGAACAGGCAGGCGTGGATCGTCAGGCTGGTCAGCTCGGCGTAGCCGAAGCCGGCCGGCAGCGTGGCGGTGTCGAACAGCGGGTTGCCGTTGTTGTCGAGGCCCGGGAAGTCGAGCGCGTAGCCGAGCGTGCCGCCGTTCGCGAACGTGCCGGTCAGCAGCAGTTGGCCATACGAGAAATTCGGCAGGCCGCCGAACGGGGCGACGAAACCGAAGTCGAGGCGACGCAGGCTGAACTTGCCGCCGTCGTCCTTCTTGATCGTGACGCCGCCGTCGTTCAGGCCCAGGTAGGAATGGCTCGTGTTGTTGGTCGGACAGCCGCCCAGCCAGCAGGAGGTCGGGTCCATGCCATTGACGAGCAGGCCGACGACGCCGCTCGTGCCGCCGTGATTGTCGATGGCTTGCAGCGTGTAGCCGGCCTCGCCGAGCGTGTCGCCGTCCACGTAGATGCCGTCGGGGCTCAGGGATTCGAAGTTCACCACGGACGCCATGGCAGGTGCCGTGCCCAGCAGTGCAAGCGCGGCGGCTGCACCCAGGACCAGTTTGTTCAGCCCGGATTGGGCAGGGGAAACGCAAGAAGTCGGATTGGTTGTCATGTCTCTCGCCTTGAAATGGAAGCACCGATGGGTATCGGGCCTACGTGTTTTTTTACCAACTACACGACTTTCAAATGTAGCAAGAAAACAATATTTATTCGTAAAAAATTATCCGAATTAACTATTGTGCTCAATGTTTGATATTGAACAAAATTTGGATTTCCCTATGAAAACAGCGATGTCGAAACGCAAGAAATTGTCGTTTTTTAATTACAATTCATTGCAAATAGAAAAATTGCTAGACATGCATTTTTGCTTGTGCTAACTCTTTTACAATGTATCCACGTGGAAATAGATTTCATATGTGCAACTGGATGTGGATGCGCCTTTGCCAAGAACCATTTCAGTCTTTGCAAATGTTCATGCTTGATTGAAAACTTGGGTACAAACGGTTGATACCAGTTGGTTGCTCACGGGCCACAAACGTTCGCTGGAGACACGCTGACAGAGTATGATGACGCTTCCCCGAAGCAGACTCGAGAGACCTATCCAGGATGAATGTTCCCGCGCACACCGATGCTTTGTTCCGTCAGGCCGAACGCGGCGTGCTGCCGCTCGGTGAACTGTTCCAGGGTGCGCAGACGCTGGTCGAACTGGGCATGCAGCAGGAAGCCATCCGGTTGTACGCCACCTGGATCGAGCACACGGCCTCCCCGGCCGCGTATGCCGCCTGCTTCAACCTCGCCGTCGCGCGCGGCAACGTGGGCGACGATGCGGGCGCCGCCGGCGATTACCTGAAGGCGATCGAACTCGCCCCCGGCTTCGTCGAGGCGCGCCTGAATCTCGGCACGCTGTACGAACGCATGAACCGGCCCGATGACGCGCTCGCCGCATGGCAGGGCATCCTCGCCGACATCCCGGACCTGGCCGCGAAACCGGCGCTGCACGTGCAGGCCCTGAACAACCTGGGCCGCCTGTGCGAGATCCGCAAGCGCCTGCCGGAAGCGCTGGACTATCTCACGCGCAGCCTCGAACTCGACCCGGACCAGCCCAAGGTCATCACCCACTGGGTGCACCTGCGCCAGAAGCTGTGCGTGTGGCCCGTCTACGAAGCGTTCGGCGCCGTCACGGTGGCAGAACTGCGCCGCCACACGTCGGCCCTCGCGATGCTGGGCGCGTCGCCGGATCCGGCCGAGCAGCTGGCCGCGTCGCTCAACTTCGTCGAGCGCAAGGTGCATGCGGCGCCCGAGCAGCTGGCGCCGCCCGAGGGCTATGCCCACAGGCGCATCCGCATCGGCTACCTGTCGTCCGACCTGTGCTCGCACGCGGTGTCGATCCTGACGGCCGAACTGTACGAGCTGCACGACCGCGCGCGCGTCGAGGTCTACGCGTTTTCCTGGAGCCGTGAAGACAATTCGCCGCTGCGCGCGCGCGTGGTCGGCGCGATGGACCACTACATCCGCATCGACCGCATGACGGACGAGGAAGCGGCGCGCTGCATCCGCTCGCACGAGATCGACATCCTCGTCGACCTGCACGGCCTCACGCTGGGCGCGCGCGCCGACATCCTCGGCTGGCGTCCCGCGCCCGTGCAGCTGACGTGGCTGGGCTTTCCCGGCCCGACGGCGGTGCCCGGCATCGACTACGTGGTGGCCGACGACTTCGTGCTGCCGCCGGCACTGGAACCGCATTTCACGGAACGGCCGCTGCGCATGCCGCACACGTTCCAGATCAACGACCGCCGCCGCGCCATCGGCCCCACGCCCACGCGCGCCGCGAACGGCCTGCCGGAAGGCGCGTTCGTGTTCTGCTCCTTCAACAGCAATTTCAAGGTCACGCCCGAGGTGTTCGACAGCTGGATGCGCATCCTGACGCAGGTGCCGGACAGCGTGCTGTGGATGGTGGCCGACAGCGACGCCACCCGCGCCAACCTCGTGCGCGAGGCCGAGGCGCGCGGCGTGGCAGGCAGCCGCCTGCTGTTCGCGGGGCGCGTGGCGCCGGCCGATTACCTGGCCCGCTTCCGCCTGGCCGACCTGTTCCTCGACACGAATCCGTTCAACGGCGGCACCACCGCGAGCGACGCCCTGTGGGCCGGCCTCCCGGTGCTGACGTGGGCCGGCCAGACCTTCTGCTCGCGCATGGCGGGCAGCCTGCTGCGCGCGGTCGGCCTGCCGGAACTCGTCACGCACGCGCTGGAAGACTACGAGGCGCTGGCCATCGCCCTCGGCAACGACCGCCCGCGCATGGACGCGCTGCGGGCGCGCCTCGCGGCCAACCGCGACGCGAGCCCGCTGTTCGACACGCCGCGCTTCGTGCGCGACTACGAAGACCTGCTGGCCACCGTCGTCCGGCGCCCGGCCGGCGTCGACCCCGTGGACGAGCCGACCATCGCCCGCCTGCAGGAAGTGCCGGCCCCCGCGCAACTGACCTTGCAGCAGGAGAGCATGCTGTCGCTGCTGCGTCCCGGCATGCACAGCATCGTCGAAGTGGGCGGCGCGACCCTGGCCCAGGCCTGGCGCGCACGCGCACCGAACTCGCACTATATCGCCATCAGCGCCGCCGGCGGCGCCGCCGGCGACTGGAGCACCGCCGCCATCGAGCGCGACGCCGAACAACTGACCGACGCCGACTGGCAGCAGCTGGCCGCCGCGCAGTGCTGGCTGTTCCCGGAAACGCTGGAACGCCTGCGCGACCCGTGGGCCTTCCTCGCGCGCCTGCGCCGCCAGGCGCTCGGCCCGGTGGAGCTGGTCGCATGCGTCAACAACGGCCAGCACTGGCTGCTGCAGACGCTGCTCGCCGCGGGCAACATGCCGGACCGGCGCAACCTGCACCTGTTCACGCGCGCAGCGCTCGCGGCGCTGCTGGCCGAACACGGCTTCACGCTCATCGCCATGACGACGGTGAACGCGCAACAGCCGCCGCCGGCCGTGCTGGACGCGATCCGCGCCCTGGCCGCGGCCAGCGGAGCCGATCCCGAACTGGCCGTGCAGGACGCCCTGCCCTACCAATACCTGGTGCGCGCCATCGCCGCCTGATCAGTCGAGCCGCACGACGTCGATCGGGTCCGGCAGGAAGCGGGCATAACGCCCCATCGACGCGAGGATGGCATCGTGCGCCAGTTCGAAGCGGTACTCGACGTCGTCTTCCGCCACCCGTTGCGCGCCGAAGCGCTCGTGGAACGTCCACACGCTGCGATTGTCCTTGCGGACCTCGAAATGCGCATTGCGAAAGCCGAGATGGTCGAGCGCATACCGGTAGACGATCAGCGCCGATTCGATCCCCACATAGGTAGGAGCACCGTCGGCGACGATCCAGCTCCCCCACGAAAAGCTGTCGCCGATGGCGTTGTACAGCCGCACGGTGCCGACCGGCTGGCCGGCACCGCCCGCCTCGTTCTTCAGGCAGATGATGAAATAAGCCTGGCTGCCGTCCGTCTTGTAGCGCTCGATCCAGGCGGCCTGCCTGGCCACGTCGGCGTCGACCGCCGACAGGTACGCCGCCTTTTTGGGATCGAGCCGCAACGACAGGATATAGGCCGCATCGGCGACCTCGACCTCGCGCAGCACGAGCTTGTTGCCGACCAGACGGGCGGCGGGTTGGATAGTTGGTTGCGCGCTCATGACTCCCCGTATGAACTTGATGGACGAAGGCATGATTACACACAACAATCGCCATAGGAATGACATGGTTGCAATCAAATTGCCCTTCTGAAAACCAATCGCAAAATTGTGCCAACTATTGGTTGCTCACGGGCCACAAAATTTCGCTGGAAACAGGTCAACAGAGTATGATTACGCTTCCTTTGCGACCGGCAGGACGACGTTCGGCCTCTTCGAAACACACCATGCAAACGAATCAAATTCCCGTCATCACGGTGTCGTACAACTCGCCCGACCTGGTCGAGGCGCTGCTGCGCACCTTCCGCCAGTTCTATTCGAACAAAGTGTACGTGATCGACGGCTCGCGTCCCGAGGTCGCGACGCAGATCGGTGCCATCGCCGCACGTTTCCCGGACGTCGAGTTCATCCCGTTCGGATACAACATCCACCACGGTCCCGGCATGACCTGGGCCGTGCACAACCTGAACCTGCAAGGCCAGGCGCTGTTCCTCGATTCGGACGTCGAGATCGTCAAGGACGGCTTCCTCGAAACCCTGCAGGCCGAGCTGGAGCCGGGCATGTGGGGCGTCGGCAGCACCCAGCGCGTCAACGAGCGCGGCTACGACGAGCCTGACGACGGGCCCATCCACTACCTGCACCCGGCCTGCATGCTGGTCAACCTGGACGTGATGCGTCAATGGCCGCTGCCGATCAAGCACGGCGCGCCGAACATCCAGACGATGCTGGCGCTGAACCACAGCGGCAACGCCCACCTGTACAAGCACGTGCAATGGGTCCGCGAAGATTTCGAAGGCCGCACGACGCCGCACTACATCAAGCACCCGTGGCAGGGTACGGTCAAGCGCACGGGCGGCTACCACTACGACATGCCGGCACCCGACGGCAGCGTCGATCCGTATCTGCTGCATTTCGTGCCCACCGACGCCGCCAAGGTGATCGACGTCGGCTGCGGCAACGGCCTGTTCGCCAAGGCCTACCGCGCCCGCCATCCGATCTGCCAGTACCTCGGCGTGGAACTCGATCCGCAACTGGCCGACCAGGCACGTCCGCATTGCGATTTCGTGTTCAACATGGACATCACGAAGCCGACCAGGCAGTTCGACACCTACGCGGCCGGCGCCGATTGCTGGATTCTCGGCGACGTGCTGACCAGCCTGCCCGATCCGTGGGCCCTGCTGCGCGACATCCGCCGCCGGAGCGCGCCGGGCACCCGCGTCGTCGTCTCGGTGCGCAACGCCCAACACTGGAGCGTGCAGGCCCGGCTCGCCGTCGGCGACCTGCATTACCGCGACGACACGCCCGTGCGCCCGCACGACCTGCGCCTGTTCACGCGCGCCACCTTGCTCGACCTGCTGCGCCAGACCGGCTTCGAACTGGCCACCGGCTCGCCCGAGGTGCGCGACGAGCCGGCGCGCGAGCAGTGGCTGCCGGCGATCCGGGCGCTCGCCGCGGCCGGCGGCAACGATCCGGAGCAGGCGGCGCAGGACGCGCTGGCGTGGCAGTATGTGTGCGTCGCGACGCTCGTCTGAATCCAAACATGCAGGAGAATTCCATGTCCCGTTCCCTCTCCGCCCACGTCCATGACGGCGCCACCGTCGCCGCCGATGCGCAACTGGGCGACTTCGTCGTGGTCTACGCCGGCGCCGCGATCGGCGCCGGCTGCCGCGTGCGCGGCTTCACCCAGGTCTGGCCCGGCGTGCGGCTGCACGAGGGCGTCGACCTCGGTCCGGGCGTCACCATCGAGGCACCGGACGGGGACGGCAGCGACGTCGTGATCGGCGCCGGCACCCGCATCGGCGCCGGCGCCCTGCTGCACCGGGGCGTGCGCATCGGCCAGGGCGCCGAAGTCGTGGCCGGGGCCGTGGTCACCCATAACGTGCCACCGTACGCGATCGTGGCCGGCGCGCCGGCACGCGTGGTCAACTACGTGCAGCAGGCCGAACGCAAGCCGGCGGCCGAGTGGCACACCATCACCACGCCGCCAAAAACGCCGTCGGCCGTGCGCCTCGGCGTCGGCGACGTGACGCTACACCGCTTCAAATACGTCGGCGATCCGCGCGGCGACCTGTCGGTCGGCGAGTTCATGCGTGAAATCCCGTTCATGCCGAAACGCTACTTCCTGGTCATGAACGTCCCCAACGACAAGACCCGCGGCGAACACGCGCACTACAAGTGCCACCAGTTCCTGGTCTGCGTGAAAGGCAGCTGTTCGGTGGTCGTCGACGACGTGGCATCCCGCTGCGAAGTGCGCCTCGACGCGCCGGACATCGGCCTGTACCTGCCGCCGATGACCTGGGGCATCCAGTACAAGTATTCGAGCGACGCCGTGATGATGGTGTTCGCGTCGGATTATTACGAAGCGGAAGACTACATCCGCGACTATGACGAATTCGTCGCCGCCAAACGCCGCATGGGCGACAGCGGCGCCCTTCCTGTGGAGCACGCATGAGTATTCCCTTCCTCGACCTGAAGGCCATCAACCTCGAGCAGGAAGACGCCATCGAACAGGCCATGCGGCGCGTGCTGCGGTCCGGCTGGTACGTCCTCGGCAAGGAAGTGGAAGCGTTCGAGCAAGCCTATGCCGCCTGGTGCGGTACGCGCCATGCCATCGGCGTGGCCAACGGGCTGGATGCGATCTTCCTCGTGCTCAAGGCATGGGGGGTAGGCCCGGGCGATGAAGTCATCGTTCCCAGCAATACCTATATCGCCACCTGGCTGGCCGCCTCGCATTGCGGCGCCACGCCGGTCCCGGTGGAGCCGGTGGCGGGCACGTACAACCTCGATCCGGCCCGCGTGGAAGCGGCCATCACGGCGCGTACCAGGGCCATCGTGCCGGTCCACCTGTACGGCCAGTGCGCCGACATGGCGCCGCTGATGGACATCGCACGCCGTCACAACCTGAAGGTCGTCGAGGACGGCGCCCAGGCGCACGGCGCGCGCTACCGCGGCCGGCGCGCTGGTACGCTGGGGCACGCCGCCGCGTTCAGCTTCTATCCCGGCAAGAACCTGGGCGCGCTGGGCGACGGCGGCGCGATCACGACCGACGACGACGCACTGGCACGGCAACTGCGCGCGCTGCGCAACTACGGCTCCCAGAAGAAATACCACAACGAATCCATCGGCTTCAATTCGCGCCTGGACGAGCTGCAGGCGGCGATCCTGTCGGCCAAGTTGCCCGTGCTGGACGACCAGAACGCCCGGCGGCGCGCGCTGGCGGCGATCTACGATGCCGAGCTGGCCGGCATCCCCGGCCTCGTCCTTCCCGTCGTGCCCGAGTGGGCCGAACCGGTGTGGCACCTGTACGTCGTGCGCCATGCGCAGCGCGACGCGCTGGCCAAGGGGCTGGCCGAGGCCGGCATCGGCACGCTGGTGCATTACCCGATCGCACCGCACCTGCAGCCCGCTTACGCCGATCTCGGCATGACCGAGGGCCGGTTCCCGATCGCCGAGGCCATCCATCGCGAGGTGCTCAGCCTCCCGATGGGCCCGACGATGACGGCGGCGCAGGCGGTCGAGGTCGCGCAGGCGGTACGGCGCATCGCCGCGGCGCTGTGAACGGCGCCATCGCGTACTTTTTCTCACGAACGACAACGAACTCCGATCTCCATGACGCTTCCCAAAGTCAGCATCGTCATCCCGTCGTACAAGCCGGAGCACTTCGAACAATGCCTGCGCTCGGCCGTCGGCCAGACCTACCCGAATATCGAAATCCTCGTCAGCGACAATTGCCCGACCGAGCAAATCCGCGATGTCTGCGCACGCTTTCCCGAAGTAATCTACCAGCGCTGCTCGGTGATCCGCGGCGATAACATCCACGCCGCCTTCTTCTCGGGCAAGGGCACGTACATCAAGCCGCTGTTCGACGACGACATCCTGCATCCGTTCTGCGTCGAGCGCATGGTGGCCGCGATGACTGCGCATCCGCGCGTGCAGATGACGTTCTCGGCCTCGCAGGTCATCGACGCCAACAACCTGCGCGTCGAAACCCGCCGTGCGTTCGAGGCCAGCGGTTCGATGACGGGCCTGGAACTGCACCGCAGCATGGTCCTCGGCATGCGTAATTTCGTCGGCGAATTCTCCACGGTGATGTTCACCCGTCAGAAGCTGTGGGAAATCGGCCACCACCGGCTGTTCGCGCTGGCCGGCCACGACTGCACCCGCGGGCTGTCCGACGTGTCCGCGTACTGCAACCTGGTCGAAGGCGGCGACGTGTTCTACCTCGACGAGGAACTGAGCTACTTCCGCCGCGATCCGCGCCTGCAGTCGGAATCGAATCCGGCCGTGAACAAGAATTTCGGCTACTGCTTCTCCGACTACTTCGACCTGCTGCTCGCGTCGCATCGCCTGGGCGTCGTCGGCACGCAGGAGCTGCTGGACAAGCGCGACCAGGTGCACACCGCCTACCTGCAGCTGCGCGGGGTCTTCTTCCAGGTCGAGGAAGCCTGGCAGCGCTACGCCGCCTACACCGAAAGCCTGACCGCATGACGTCCCTGCCCCCCTTCTACTGCATCAGCCACAAGGACCCGGGCTGGCCCCTGCCGCCGTTCCTGACGCTCGTCGGCACCGGCGGCTACGTGCCGGAGCGCGGCATCGGCATGAGCGTGCACGCGCCGCAGCTGGCCTTCAAGAACATGAAGCTGGGCGAATACGCGGCCCTCTTCATGATCCGCCGCCTGCTGGAAGAAGCGCACGCCGACGGCTTCGTCGGCGTCTGCCATTACCGCCGCTACGCCCTGGTCGCCGAGATCGGCGAGCTGCGCGGTTTCAACTACCACGCGCATCCGAGCGAGCTGCGGGCCCTGCCCATCGAAGCCTTCATCGGCGACGGCACGACCCCGATCATCTCGGCGCCCATCAATTTTCCCGGCACGGTCATGCAGCAGTACTCGGCGAACGCGGTCGGGCGCGACCTGCTGATGTTCTTCGGCGACGCGGTCGACTGCGGCGTGATCGACAGCGACGAGGCGATCAACTTCCTGTCCGGCACCAGCTTCATCACGGCGGGCAACGTGGGCTACATGCCGGTCGCGTGGTTCGTCGAGACGATGCGCCAGCTCGAAGAGGTGGTGGCGCGTTTCGCCCACAACCATTACGTCCGGCGCGAAGGCTACGAAGAACGTACGATGGGATTGTGCTGCGAACGCCTGCATGGCCTGCTGCTGCGCAAGAAGGCATTGGAATACGGTGCGGACAAGGTGATCACGCGTCCCCTGACGGTGCTGACCGAGACCGGTCGGCTGAACTGAAACGGCAAGGAGATCGGATGAAAGCAGTCATCCTCGCGGGCGGCCTCGGCACCCGCATCAGCGAAGAAACCTCGGTCAAACCGAAACCGATGGTGGAGATCGGCGGCAAGCCCATCCTCTGGCACATCATGAAGGGCTATTCCACGCACGGCGTGAACGATTTCGTGATCTGCTGCGGCTACAAGGGCTACGTGATCAAGGAATACTTCGCCAACTATTTCCTGCACACGTCCGACGTCACCTTCGACATGCAGAACAACCGCATGGAAGTGCACACGCGCAGCGCCGAGCCGTGGAAGGTGACCCTGGTGGACACCGGCGACGACACCTTGACGGGCGGCCGCCTGAAGCGCGTGCGCGACTACGTGCGCGACGAAGAGGCGTTCTGCTTCACCTACGGCGACGGCGTCTCGAACGTGAACGTCACGGAACTGATCGATTTCCACCGCGCCCACGGCAAGCTGGCCACGCTGACGTCCGTCCAGCCGCCGGGCCGCTTCGGCGCCCTCAACCTGCAGGGCGACGAGATCACCAGCTTCCAGGAAAAACCGCAGGGCGACGGCGCCTGGATCAACGGCGGCTTCTTCGTGCTCTCGCCCCAGGCCATCGACTACATCGACGGCGACGCCACCACGTGGGAGAAGCAGCCGATGGAAGGACTGGCGCGCGACGGCCAGATGCGGGCCTTCTTCCACCACGATTTCTGGCAGCCGATGG
Organism: Massilia sp. CT11-137; assembly: GCF_047302885.1. Classification (NCBI taxonomy): domain Bacteria; kingdom Pseudomonadati; phylum Pseudomonadota; class Betaproteobacteria; order Burkholderiales; family Oxalobacteraceae; genus Massilia; species Massilia sp. CT11-137. Next base: position 506,000 of record NZ_JBKYMP010000002.1, on the reverse strand, counting down.
ACACCTTGCGCGACAAGATGCACCTCGAAGAGCTGTGGAAATCCGGCCGCGCGCCCTGGAAGACCTGGGAGTGATCATGTTCGGCGACATCTACCGCAACAAGAAGGTCCTGGTCACGGGCCATACGGGCTTCAAGGGTTCCTGGCTCGTCATGTGGCTGCTCAAGCTGGGCGCGCGCGTGGCCGGCCTGTCCGACGGCATCCCGACCCAGCCCTCGATCTTCGAGGAGACCGGCCTGGCCGGGCATATCGAGCACCACCTGGGCGACGTGCGCGACCTGGCCGCCGTCCGGCGGGTCCTCGCCGATTTCCAGCCCGACTTCGTGTTCCACCTGGCCGCGCAGCCGATCGTCTCGACGTCGTACAGCGATCCCGTGGACACGATCACGACCAACGTCATCGGCACCACCAACGTGCTGGAAGCCCTGCGCCTGCACGACCGCCCCTGCGTCGCCGTGATGATCACGTCCGACAAGTGCTACGAGAACGTCGAGTGGCTGTGGGGCTACCGCGAGACCGACCATATCGGCGGGCGCGACATCTACAGCGGCTCGAAGGGCGCGGCCGAGGTGGTCATCCACGCCTACTACTGGTCGTTCTTCCGCGCGCCCGATTGCAAGGTGAGGCTGGCCAGCGGCCGCGCGGGCAACGTGATCGGCGGCGGCGACTGGGCCAAGGACCGCATCGTCGTCGACTGCATGCGCAACTGGTCGGAAGGCCGCAAGGTCGAGATCCGCAGCCCGCAGGCCACGCGGCCATGGCAGCACGTGCTGGAGCCGCTGTCGGGCTATCTCGCGCTGGGCGCGGCGCTGCACGAACGCCCGGAACTGTCGGGCGAAGCCTTCAACTTCGGACCGCGCGCGGAACAGAACCGCACCGTGCTGGAGCTGCTGGGCGACCTGTCGCGCCACTGGCAGTTCGCGAGTCCCGAACAGGCGTACGAGGTCACCGGCAATATCCCGTTCCACGAGGCGGGGCTGCTCAAGCTGAACTGCGACAAGGCCCTGTTCCACCTGCGCTGGGAAGCGAACCTGAACTACGAGACCTGCGTGCGCCTCGTCAGCGAATGGTATTACCGCTACTACCGCGAGCAGGCCGACATGCACGCGCTGACGCTCGCCCAGATCGGCGAATACGAAGCGCTGGCCGCGGCGCGGGGGCTGGCATGGACGCGCTGACGCCCTGCACGCTCACGCCGCTGGCGCGTATCGCCCACCCCAAAGGCGACGTGTACCACGCGATGAAGGCGACCGACCCGGGCTTCGCCGGCTTCGGCGAGGTCTATTTCACCACCGTGCATCCGGGCGTGACGAAAGGCTGGAAGCGGCATACGCGCATGACCATGAACCTCGTCGTCGTCGCGGGCAGCGTCACGTTCCACCTGCACGATGCCGGCACCGGCCGCACGGCCTCGCACACGCTGGGCGACGCCAGCTACGGCAGGCTCACGGTGCCGCCGGGCTGGTGGATGGCGTTCACCGGCACCGGCGACGGGACGAACCTGATCTGCAACATGGCCAGCATCCCGCACGATCCGGCCGAGGCAGTCAACGTCGACCTGGCCGCGTACCCGCTCGCATGAAGATCCTGCTGACCGGCGCCCGCGGCCTCCTGGGAACGGCCATCGGCAAGGCGGCCGCCGCGCGCGGCTGGCAATGCGCGCCGCTGGCACGTCCCGCGCTGCCGGACGCCCCGGCCTACCTGCCCGCCGAACTCGCCGCCGGCTGGGATCTCGTGATCCATGCCGCCGCCAACACGAACGTCGAGCAGTGCGAGCTCGACCCGTCCACCTGCTACCGCGACAACCTGCTGCTGACCGAACTGATCGCCACCGCCTGCGCGCGCGCCGGCACGAAGCTGCTGTTCGTCTCCAGCACCGGCGTGTACGGCGCCCACGGCACCGCGCCCTGGCGCGAATACGACGCCGTGCGGCCGACCACGCACCACCACCGCAGCAAGGCGCTGGCCGAGGAACGCGTGCTGGCGGCGAGCCCGGACAACCTCGTCGTCCGCACCGGCTGGCTGTTCGGCGGCGCGCCGGACATCCCGAAGAATTTCGTCGCCCGCCGCATCGACGAGGCCCGCGCCGCGCTGGCGAACGGCGCGGCGATGCGTTCGAACGTCCAGCAGCGGGGCGTGCCCTGCTTCAGCGGCGACGTCGCGGCGCGCATGCTCGACCTGGGCGCGAGCGGCCTCGCGGGCGTCTTCAATTGCGTGAACGGCGGCTCGGCGTCGCGCCACGAGTACGTGCAGGCGATCGTGCGCCTGGCCGGCTTCGACCTCGAGGTCGGTCCCGCCGACGCCGCATCGTTCAACCGCAAGGCCAACGTCTCGGACAACGAAATGGCGGACAACTGGAAATGCGACCAGCTGGGCTGGCCGGCCATGCGCGACTGGCGCGCCGCCCTCGCCGCCTATCTCGAGGGCGAACTCGCCCCTTACCTCGCAGCGAACTGACATGGAAACCATCGATATCGTCATCCTGGGCGCGGGCATCGCGGGCCTGGGCGCCGCGCTGCGCGCGCGCGAATTGAACCGCCAGGCCGTCGTCTTCGAGGCGCGCGACCGCGCCGGCGGCCTGCTCGACAACTTCACGGTCGACGGCTTCCGTTTCGACCACGCCGTGCACCTGTCGTTCGCGAACGAACCGGAAGTGCGCGCGATCTTCGACCGCACGCCGTATCTCACGCACCCGGCCGATTCGTATTGCTGGGATGACGGCTACTGGCTCAAGCACCCGGTGCAGAACAACCTGTATCCGCTGCCGCCGGAACAGCGCGTGGCCCTGATCAAGTCCTTCCTCGCGCGTCCCGACACGCTCGCGCACGACGATTACGAAAGCTGGCTGCGCCACCAGTACGGCGACGCGATCGCCGAACGGTACCCGCTGCGCTACACGCAGAAATACTGGGCGGTGCCGGCCCGCGCATTGTCCACGACGTGGATCGGCAACCGCATGCGCCGCGCGGAACTGGACGAGATCCTGTTCGGCGCCCTGACGGGCGATACGCCGAACACGTATTACACCAAGGAGATGCGCTACCCCGTCGCGGGAGGCTACAAGGCGTTCATCCAGCCGCTGCTCGATGCCGCCGAGATCCGCACGGGCCACGCCGCGACAGGCATCGACACCGCGGCGCGCACCGTGACGTTCGCGAACGGCGCGACGGTCCGTTACCGGCAGCTCGTCAGCACGCTGCCGCTGCCCGTGCTCGTGCGCCTGGCCGGCGACGTCCCGGACGACGTGCGCGCGGCCGGCGCCGGCCTGCACGCCACGTCGATCGACCTGGTCTCCGTCGGGTTCGACAAGCCGCTCGTGAAGGATCTGTGGTTCTACATCTACGACGAGGACATCGCCGCCAGCCGCGCCTATTCGCCGTCCGTGAAATCGCCGGACAACGCGCCGCCCGGCTGCAGCTCGCTCCAGTTCGAGATCTACAACTACGACACGGGCAGCGCCCATGCGCCCGACGCGCTCAAGGAGAACACGGTCTACGCGCTGCGCAAGATGGGCATCGCGACGGCGGACGACATCGTCGTGCTCGACCATCGCCGCCTCGCCTACGGCAACGTCATCTTCGAGCAGGGAATGGAAGAACGGCGCGCCCGCGTGCGCGCCTGGGCGGGCGACGCGGGCATCGCCACGTGCGGCCGGTTCGGCGAGTGGGATTATTTGTGGAGCAACCAGTCGCTCCTGAGCGGCTACCGCGCCCTGCCTTGAGGACAGGCGCGCGGCGCCGGGCGATCACGGCTCCCGGATCGCTTCGTCCAGCCCCTTCGTCAGGGGCCACAGCAGATACGACAACACGGTCCGCTTGCCGACCACGATCTCCGCGGTCAGTGTCATGCCCGGCAGCAGGCGCGCGTGCGGGTCCATGTTCTTCAGCTTCCCGCCGCCCAGGTCGATGCGGCTCACGTAGTAGGCATCCGTGCCCGATTCCGCGTTCGCCGTGTCGCGCTTGAACGCGTCCTCGGACAGGGTGCGCACCTTGGCTTCCAGGGTGCCGTGCTTCTGGAACGGGAACGCGTCGAGCTTGATGTGGGCGACGTCGCCCGGCTTCACGTGGCCGACGTCGAGCGAATCGATCTGCACTTCGGCGTCCAGCGCGGTCCCCAGCGGCACGAGCGTGAACATCTTTTCGGCGGCCTGCGCGACGGAACCCTGCGACAGCTTGGCGATGTCCTGCACCATGGCGTCGGCCGGCGCGGTCAGGATCACCTTGTCGCGGCGCAGCGTGCCCTTCTTGATCTGCTCGGCCGTCGCGTCGCGCTCGCGCGTGAGGTTCAGCAGGTCTTCCATGATCTTCTGGCGCCAGCCGTTCACGAACGCGCGCTTCTCCGCCTCCAGGCCGGCCAGCGCGCGGCGGATCTCCGGTTCCTGGTTCTTCGCGAGCGTGTAGTCACGCTCCACTTCCATGCGCTTGTTGCGTGCGTCCAGCAGGTTGACCTTGGCGCCGAATTTCTGGTCGACGAGGCGTTCCTGCATCGTCTCCACCTCGCGCAGCGATTTCGTCCTGTCGCCCAGCACCTGCTGGTCGCGCACGTTCGTGTCGAGCGAGGCGCGCGTCTTGGCGATGTTCTCGTCCAGGCGCGCCATCTGCGCGGCGAAGTTGGCGCGGCGTTCTCCCGCCAGCTTGTCCTGCAGTTGCGTGTCGGCCGACACGTTGCCCGTCTCGGCCGGGTTCCCGCGGCCGGCCAGTTCGGCCTCGAGGCGTTTCACCTGCGTGTCCAGGCTGTCGAACTTCAGGCGGAGTTGCGCCTGGTCGGCGTCGGCGTCCGTCGGGTCCAGGGTGGCGAGGCGCTCGCCCTTCTTGACGACCTGGCCGATGCGCACGTCGATCGAGCGGATGATCGACGTCTCGATCGGCTGCACGACGATATTCGACAACGGGGTGGTCAGCCTGCCCTGCGCCTTCACCACCTCGTCGATCTCGGCGATGCTGGCCCAGCCGAGAAAGCACACGAGCATCGCCGCCAGCGCGTGCACGGTGATGCGCGCGTACGGCGGCAGCGGACGGCGCTCGATCTCGTCGGCGTCCGGCAGGAACTCGATGTCGGTCGGATCGAGCGCGGTCACAGATGACTTGTTTGCTGGTTCCATAATTGAATGTAAGTAGAGCAGCGCGTCAGGAGTTCTTGATGGCGGCCCGCGTCCATCAGCTGGCCGCGCTGCATGACCAGGATCGAATCGGCGTTGACGAGCGTCGACAGGCGGTGCGACACCATGATCACGGTGCGGCCGACGGCGATGCGCGACAGGTTGTTGATGAAGATCGCTTCGCTTTCCGGGTCGAGCGCGCTCGCGGCTTCGTCCAGCACGAGGATGCGCGGCTTGGCCAGCAGCGCTCTAGCGATCGACAGGCGCTGTTTCTGGCCGCCGGACAGGTTCGACGCATTCTCTTCCAGCATCGTGTCGTAGCCCTGCGACATGCGCTCGATGAATTCGTCGGCGCCGGCAGCACGTGCCGCCTCGACGATGTCCTCGAAGCTGGCCTCGGGCATCGTCGCGGCGATGTTCTCGCGCACCGTGCCGTGGAACAGGAAGTTCTCCTGGAGGACGACGCCCACCTGGCGGCGCAGGTGCGGCAGGTCGATCTCGCGGGCGTCGTAGCCGTCGAAGCGGACGATGCCCTCCTGGATGCGGTACAGGCCGTGGATGACCTTCGTGATCGTCGTCTTGCCCGAGCCGCTGCGGCCCACGATGCCGATCACGCTGCCTTCCTTGATCTCGAAGGTGGCGCGGTCGAGCGCGTTGTTCTGCGCGCCGGGATAGCGGAACACGACGCCGTCGAACGTGATGTTGCCGCGCAGTTCGGGACGCAGGCCGCCGGTGCGGCCTTCCGGCGCGCGGTTCATGACTTCGCCCAGCATGCGGATCGACAGCGCCGTTTCCTGGTATTCGTTGACGAGGCCCACCAGGGCGATCAGCGGCCCGCTGACGCGGCCGGACAGCATCTGGAAGGCGATCAGGGCGCCGACGGACAGCGTCTGGTCGAACACGTCCTGGGCGCCGATGACGATGATCACGACGGGCAGCAGCTTGCCGAGGAAGTCGGTGATGGCATTGCCCGTGATGGAGATCTGGCCGACGCGGAAGTGCTGGTTCAGCGCATTGGCCGAGCGCTGGTCCCAGGCGCGGCGCTGCATCGGCTCGATGGCCAGCGCCTTCACCGTGCGCATGCCGTGGATCGTTTCCACCATCAGCGCCTGGCGCTGGCCTTCGGCCGTGTACAGGTCGTTCAGGCGGCGCTGGAACGTGGGCACGAGCACCGCGACGATGCCGCTGATGAGCAGCGTAAACAGCAGCACGATCATCGCCAGCTTGACGGAATAGCTGAACAGGATCGGCAGCAGGATGAACAGCGCGGTCAGGTCGAGCGCCGTGAAGAACATGCGGCCCGTGAGGAAGCCGCGGATCTTTTCCATCTGCTGCATGTGGCGCACGACCACGCCCGCGGACGTGGTCTCGAAATAATCGATGGGCAGCGACAGCAGGTGCGCGAACGTGCGCCGCGTGAGGCGGATGTCGATCTTGTTCGTGGCCCACAGCGTCAGGATCTGGCGCATGAAGCCGAACGTGGATTCGAACAGCAGCGCGATGCCGATGCCGGCCGCCAGCACCCACAGGGTCGAGACGCTATGGTGCACGAGCACCTTGTCGATCACGAGCTGGAAGAAGATCGGCGACGCGAGGCCGAGGATGTTCATGGCCATCGCGGCGATGGCGATGTCGCGGAACGCGGCCTTCTGCTGCAGGATCTCGGGAATGAACCAGCGCAGGCCGAACGGCTGGCGCGTGTCGGACAGCTTCGACGTGCGCTTGAGGAACAGGACTTCGCCGCTCCACAGCGACTGGAACGCGGCCGGATCGAGCATCTTGACGGTCCCGAGGTCGCCGAGCGGATCGAGCACCGCGAGCACGCCGCCATCGTCGCTGCGCGCGCCCACGACGATCATGCTGTTGCCGTCTTTCAGACGCGCGAGTAGCGGGAACACGCCCTTCTGCCCCAGCAGCTTGTCGACCGTCAGCTGGCGCAGCTTGGCCTTCAACCCGATGCTCGAGGCCATCCCCAGCAGCATGGACGACGAGGGCTCCTCCGCGTTCAACGCGTAGTCGTGGATCAGGCGCTCTGGATTCACTTGCAGGCCGTGATGCTGCGCGATGGCAGTCAGGCATTGCAAAGTTGTATGAGGGAATTTGTCGGCCATTAGGGAACTAATAGAAGCGAAGTGCGGCAGACCGAGAGATTACCTTGTTGTTGACCAGAATTGTTGCTGAACAGCACTGTGTTACGCCCCTTATTCTTGGTTTGTCGCAATTTGGACGCAAAAAAAGGCAAGACCGATAACGGTCTTGCCTTTTTGCTGTCAAAGCGGGGCCGGCGCGAACCGGCCCCATGCTAGCGCGTTACCGCTCTTTATTTGCGGCTGCCGGTGGTGAGGAAGCCCGAGTCGTGCGGCGTCGTCACCGACTTGGCCAGCGATTCGGCCGTCGACGTCATCGCCGCGTTCGCACCGCTCACCTTGTTGCCGTTGGCGTCGAACTGCTTCATCACGTCGACCATCGTGCCGACCGAAGCCAGCAGGCCGGTCTGCGCGCCCGCCAGGTTCGGCAGGGTCAGGCCGCCGGCCGCCACGCCCGCATCGCCGGCGTTGAAGGCGGTCATCGCCTGGACCATGCTGCCGACCTTGCTGCTCAGCGAGGTCGCGGTCGCCGCGGCTTCCGCGGCCGACTTGTCGGTCGTGAACCACACGTCGCCCGTGGCGGCCGTGGAGCCGTCGGTCTTCGTGAAGGTCGACTGCATACCGATCCAGTTGCCGTTGTCCTTGGCCGCGGTCTTGTCGCCGTTGACGTTGATGCTTGCCACGTTCAGCGACGCCAGGCTCTTCAGCTCGCCCGATTCGCTGACGCCGTCGCCGTTCGCATCGACCCACACCTTCAGGTTGCTGTAAGCAGCATCCTTCGAGTCGATCACGCCGTCGCCGTTCGCGTCCAGCTGGGCCAGTGCTTCGTAGCCGTTGGAGGCGTTCTGGCCGCTCGCCAGCTTCGTCGACGTACCGAACAGCTCGCTACCGTCGTCGATCGAACCGTTGCCGTTGCGATCCAGTGCCAGCAGGCCGTCGGTCGCATCCGCCCAGCCCGTCGTGACCTTGCTGCCGGTCGCGAACAGGTCGAACTGCACGCCCTGGGCGATGCTCTTCGTGTGGATGCCGTCGCCGTTCAGGTCCAGCACGATCGGGCTGCCGACCTTGAGCTGCTGGATCTGTGCCGTCGTCATCGCGCCCACCTGGGCCGACGTCAGCGCATGCACCTGGCCGGTCGTCAGCGCGGCGACCTGCGTCGTCGTCAGACCGTTCTGGATCTGGTTCGTCGTCAGTGCCTGGATCTGGTTCGTCTTCAGCACGGCGATGTCGCGGGTCTCGAGCGTCGAGATCTGGCTGGTCGTCAGCGACGACAACTGGCCGGTCGTCAGCGCCTGCACCTGGCTGGTGGACAGCGCGACGATCTGGTTCGTCGTCAGGCCGTTTGCCACCTGGCTCGTCGTCAGCGCGCCGATCTGCGCCGTCGTCAGCGAGGACAGCTGGTTCGTCGACAGGCCGGCCGAGATCTGCGCGGTGGTCAGCGCCGAGATCTGGCTGGTCTTCAGCGCGATCAGGTCGCGGGTCTCCAGCGCGGCGACCTGGTTCGTCGTCAGCGCGCCCAGCTGGGCCGTCGTCAGGGCGGCGGCATCGGCCGACGTCAGGGCGACGATCTGGTTCGTCGTCAGGCCTGCCTGCACCTGGGTCGTCGTCAGCGCGGCGATCTGGTTCGTCTTCAGCGCGGCGACGTCGGCGGTTTCCATCGCGGCGACCTGGTTCGTCGTCAGCGCGGCGACCTGGGCCGTCGTCAGCGCGCTGGCCTGGACCGTCGTCAGCGCGACGATCTGGTTCGTCGTCAGGCCTGCCTGCACCTGGCTGGTCGTCAGGGCAGCGATCTGGGCGGTCGTCAGCGAAGCCAGTTGCGAGGTCTTCAGACCGGCCGAGATCTGGTTCGTCGACAGTGCCTGGACCTGGTTGGTCTTCAGCGCGGCGAGGTCGGCGGTTTCCATCGCAGCCACCTGGTTCGTGGTCAGGTTACCGACCTGGGCCGTCGTCAGCGCGGCAGCCTGGGACGTCGTCAGCGCGACGATCTGGTTCGTCGTCAGGCCTGCCGAGATCTGGTTCGTCGTCAGCGCGGCGATCTGGCTCGTCTTGAACGCGGCGAGGTCACGGGTTTCCAGCGCGGCGACCTGGTTCGTGCTCAAGGCGACGGTCTGCGCGGTGGTCAGCGCGCCAGCCTGGGCCGTGGTCAGGGCGACGATCTGGTTCGTCGTCAGGCCTGCGGACACCTGGTTCGTCGACAGCGCGGCGATCTGGGCCGTCGTCATCGACGACAGCTGGTTCGTGGTCAGGCCGGCCGAGATCTGGTTCGTCGTCAGCGCCTGCACCTGGCTCGTCTTGAACGCGGCGAGGTCGGCGGTTTGCAGCGCGGCGACCTGGTTGGTCGTCAGCGCGGCGGTCTGGCCGTTGGTCAGTGCGGCGGCCTGGGCCGTGGTCAGGGCGACGATCTGGTTCGTCGTCAGGCCGGCGGACACCTGGTTCGTCGTCAGCGCGGCGATCTGGGCCGTCGTCATGGCGGCCACGTCACGGGTCTCCAGCGCGGCGACCTGGTTGGTCGTCAGGTTGGAAGCCTGTGCGGTCGTCAGGGCGGCAGCCTGGGCCGTCGTCAGGGCGACGATCTGGTTCGTCGTCAGGCCAGCCGACACCTGGGCGGTCGTCAGCGCGGCGATCTGGGCGGTCGTCATCGACGACAGCTGGTTCGTCGACAGGCCGGCCGAGATCTGGTTCGTCGTCAGCGCGGCAACCTGGTTCGTCCTGAACGCGGCGAGGTCGGCGGTCTGCAGCGCGGCAACCTGGTTCGTGGTCAGCGCGGCGGTCTGGCCGGTCGTCAGCGCGCCAGCCTGGGACGTGGTCAGGGCAACGATCTGGTTCGTCGTCAGGCCTGCGGACACCTGGTTCGTCGTCAGCGCGGCGATCTGGTTCGTCTTCAGCGACGCGAGGTCGGCCGTTTCCATCGCGGCGACCTGGTTCGTCGTCAGCGCGCCGACCTGGCCGGTCGTCAGGGCACCCGCCTGGTTCGTGGTCAGGGCGACGATCTGGTTCGTCGTCAGGCCAGCGGACACCTGGGCGGTCGTCAGCGCGGCGATCTGCGCGGTCGTCAGCGAGGAGAACTGCGCCGTCGACAGGCCGGCCGAGATCTGGTTCGTGGTCAGCGCGGCAACCTGGCTCGTCTTGAACGCGGCAAGGTCGACGGTCTGCAGCGCGGCAACCTGGTTCGTGGTCAGCGCGGCGGTCTGCGCGTTCGTCAGTGCGCCTGCCTGGGACGTGGTCAGGGCGACGATCTGGTTCGTCGTCAGGCCTGCCGACACCTGGTTCGTCGTCAGCGCGGCGATCTGGTTCGTCTTCATGGCGGCCAGGTCGGCCGTTTCGATCGCGGCAACCTGGTTCGTCGTCAGCGCGCCGATCTGGCCGGTCGTCAGGGCACCTGCCTGGTTCGTGGTCAGGGCGACGATCTGGTTCGTCGTCAGGCCAGCCGAGACCTGGGCGGTCGTCAGCGCGGCGATCTGCGCGGTCGTCATCGACGCCAACTGGTTCGTCGTGAGGCCTGCCGAGATCTGGTTCGTCGTCAGCGCGGTAACCTGGCTCGTCTTGAACGCGGCAAGGTCGGCGGTCTGCAGCGCGGCAACCTGGTTCGTGGTCAGCGCGGCGGTCTGCGCGTTCGTCAGTGCGCCTGCCTGGGACGTGGTCAGGGCGACGATCTGGTTCGTCGTCAGGCCAGCCGACACCTGGGCCGTGGTCAGCGCGGCGATCTGGGCGGTCGTCATCGACGCCAGCTGGTTCGTCGTCAGGCCGGCCGAGATCTGGTTCGTCGTCAGCGCGGCAACCTGGTTCGTCTTGAACGCAGCGAGGTCGGCGGTCTGCAGTGCGGCAACCTGGTTCGTGGTCAGGTTGGCGGTCTGCGCGGTGGTCAGCGCGCCTGCCTGGGCCGTGGTCAGGGCGACGATCTGGTTCGTCGTCAGGCCTGCGGACACCTGGTTGGTCGTCAGCGCGGCGATCTGGGCCGTCGTCATGGCGGCCACGTCACGGGTCTCCAGCGCGGCGACCTGGTTGGTCGTCAGGTTGGAAGCCTGTGCGGTCGTCAGGGCGGCAGCCTGGGCCGTCGTCAGGGCGACGATCTGGTTCGTCGTCAGGCCAGCCGACACCTGGGCGGTCGTCAGCGCGGCGATCTGGGCGGTCGTCATCGACGACAGCTGGTTCGTCGACAGGCCGGCCGAGATCTGGTTCGTCGTCAGCGCGGCAACCTGGTTCGTCCTGAACGCGGCGAGGTCGGCGGTCTGCAGCGCGGCAACCTGGTTCGTGGTCAGCGCGGCGGTCTGGCCGGTCGTCAGCGCGCCAGCCTGGGACGTGGTCAGGGCAACGATCTGGTTCGTCGTCAGGCCTGCGGACACCTGGTTCGTCGTCAGCGCGGCGATCTGGTTCGTCTTCAGCGACGCGAGGTCGGCCGTTTCCATCGCGGCGACCTGGTTCGTCGTCAGCGCGCCGACCTGGCCGGTCGTCAGGGCACCCGCCTGGTTCGTGGTCAGGGCGACGATCTGGTTCGTCGTCAGGCCAGCGGACACCTGGGCGGTCGTCAGCGCGGCGATCTGCGCGGTCGTCAGCGAGGAGAACTGCGCCGTCGACAGGCCGGCCGAGATCTGGTTCGTGGTCAGCGCGGCAACCTGGCTCGTCTTGAACGCGGCAAGGTCGACGGTCTGCAGCGCGGCAACCTGGTTCGTGGTCAGCGCGGCGGTCTGCGCGTTCGTCAGTGCGCCTGCCTGGGACGTGGTCAGGGCGACGATCTGGTTCGTCGTCAGGCCTGCCGACACCTGGTTCGTCGTCAGCGCGGCGATCTGGTTCGTCTTCATGGCGGCCAGGTCGGCCGTTTCGATCGCGGCAACCTGGTTCGTCGTCAGGGCGCCGACCTGGCCGGTCGTCAGGGCACCTGCCTGGTTCGTGGTCAGGGCGACGATCTGGTTCGTCGTCAGGCCAGCCGAGACCTGGGCGGTCGTCAGCGCGGCGATCTGGGCCGTCGTCATCGACGACAGTTGTGCCGTGGTCAGGCCGGCCGAGATCTGGTTCGTCGTCAGCGCGGCAACCTGGCTCGTCTTGAACGCGGCGAGGTCGACGGTCTGCAGTGCGGCAACCTGGTTCGTGGTCAGCGCGGCGGTCTGCGCGGTCGTCAGTGCGCCTGCCTGGTTCGTGGTCAGGGCGACGATCTGGTTCGTCGTCAGGCCTGCGGACACCTGGGCCGTGGTCAGCGCGGCGATCTGCGCGGTCGTCATCGACGCCAGCTGGTTCGTCGTCAGGCCGGCCGAGATCTGGTTCGTCGTCAGCACGGCAACCTGGTTCGTCTTGAACGCAGCGAGGTCGGCGGTCTGCAGTGCGGCAACCTGGTTGGTCGTCAGCGCGGCGGTCTGCGCGGTCGTCAGCGCGCCAGCCTGCGAGGTGGTCAGCGCGACGATCTGGTTCGTCGTCAGGCCGGCGGACACCTGGTTCGTCGTCAGCGCGGCGATCTGGTTCGTCTTCATGGCGGCCAGGTCGGCCGTCTCGATCGCGGCGACCTGGTTCGTCGTCAGCGCGCCCATCTGGCCGGTCGTCAGGGCGCCTGCCTGGTTCGTGGTCAGGGCGACGATCTGGTTCGTCGTCAGGCCGGCGGCCACCTGGCTCGTCGTCAGTGCGGCGATCTGGGCCGTCGTCATCGACGACAGTTGTGCCGTGGTCAGGCCGGCCGAGATCTGGTTCGTCGTCAGCGCGGCGACCTGGTTCGTCTTGAACGCGGCGAGGTCGGCGGTTTGCAGGGCTGCAACCTGGTTCGTCGTCAGCGCGGCGGTCTGCGCGGCCGTCAGCGCGCCCGCCTGCGAGGTGGTCAGGGCGACGATCTGGTTCGTCGTCAGGCCGGCCGACACCTGGTTCGTCGTCAGCGCGGCGATCTGGTTCGTCTTCATCGCGGCCAGGTCGGCCGTCTCGATCGCGGCGACCTGGTTCGTCGTCAGTGCGCCCATCTGGCCGGTCGTCAGGGCACCCGCCTGGTTCGTGGTCAGGGCGACGATCTGGTTCGTCGTCAGGCCAGCGGACACCTGGTTCGTCGACAGCGCAGCGATCTGGGCCGTCGTCATCGAGGACAGCTGGTTCGTCGTCAGGCCGGCCGAGATCTGGTTCGTCGTCAGGGCGGCAACCTGGCTCGTCTTGAATGCGGCGAGGTCACGGGTTTCCAGCGCGGCGACCTGGTTCGTGCTCAAGGCGACGGTCTGCGCGGTGGTCAGCGCGCCAGCCTGGGCCGTGGTCAGGGCGACGATCTGGTTCGTCGTCAGGCCCGCGGACACCTGGTTCGTCGACAGCGCGGCGATCTGGGCCGTCGTCATCGACGACAGCTGGTTCGTCGTCAGGCCGGCCGATATCTGGTTCGTCGTCAGCGCCTGCACCTGGCTCGTCTTGAACGCGGCGAGGTCGCGGGTTTCCAGTGCGGCGACCTGGTTCGTCGTCAGCGCGGCGGTCTGGCCGTTGGTCAGTGCGGCGGCTTGGGCCGTGGTCAGGGCGACGATCTGGTTCGTCGTCAGGCCGGCGGACACCTGGTTCGTCGTCAGGGCGGCGATCTGGCTCGTCTTCATGGCGGCCAGGTCGGCCGTCTGCAGCGCGGCGACCTGGTTCGTGGTCAGCGCGGCGGTCTGGGCCGTCGTCAGGGCACCTGCCTGGTTCGTGGTCAGGGCGACGATCTGGTTCGTCGTCAGGCCAGCGGACACCTGGTTCGTCGACAGCGCAGCGATCTGGGCCGTCGTCATCGAGGACAGCTGGTTCGTCGTCAGGCCGGCCGAGATCTGGTTCGTCGTCAGGGCGGCAACCTGGCTCGTCTTGAATGCGGCGAGGTCACGGGTTTCCAGCGCGGCGACCTGGTTCGTCGTCAGCGCGGCGGACTGCGCGGCGGTCAGCGCGCCTGCCTGCGAGGTGGTCAGCGCGACGATCTGGTTCGTCGTCAGGCCGGCCGACACCTGGTTCGTCGACAGCGCGGCGATCTGGTTCGTCTTCATGGCGGCCAGGTCGGCCGTTTCGATCGCGGCGACCTGGTTCGTCGTCAGCGCGCCCATCTGGCCGGTCGTCAGCGCGCCTGCCTGAGCCGTGGTCAGGGCGACGATCTGGTTCGTCGTCAGGCCAGCGGACACCTGGGCGGTCGTCAGCGCGGCGATCTGCGTGGTCACCATCGACGCCAGCTGGTTCGTGGACAGGCCGGCCGAGATCTGGTTCGTGGTCAGCGCGGCAACCTGGCTCGTCTTGAACGCGGCGAGGTCGGCGGTCTGCAGTGCGGCGACCTGGTTCGTGGTCAGCGCGGCGGTCTGCGCGGTGCTCAGTGCGCCTGCCTGGGACGTGGTGAGGGCGACGATCTGGTTCGTCGTCAGGCCAGCCGACACCTGGTTCGTCGTCAGCGCGGCGATCTGGTTCGTCTTCAGCGACGCGAGGTCGGCCGTTTCGATCGCGGCGACCTGGTTCGTCGTCAGGGCGCCGACCTGGCCGGTCGTCAGGGCGCCCGCCTGGTTCGTCGTCAGGGCCGCGATCTGCGTGGTCGTGAGGCCGGCCGAGATCTGGGTCGTGGTCAGGACAGCCAGGTCACGGGTTTCGATGGCCTGCAATTGGTTGGTCGTCAACGCCCCAAGCTGCGTCGTCGAAAACGCAGTCATGTCGGAGGTCGCGAGAGCGACGATTTGGGAAGTAGTCAGCGCCTGTATCTGGGCGGTGCTCATTCCGGTGATAACTGATGCCATGGTCGATGAACCTTTAATATATTGAACGTTGTCCGAATGATCGCCGCCCGATGCGCGATATCAGTAAAAGACTATTTCCCTAAGGATACATTTTATTGGTGCGATTACGAATGCTTTACGGCAACAAACCGGCCAACTTGAGGCATTTTCGGTTGTTTTTTCTCCACAACGCTCTCTCAACCACGCTTTTTATCCCTTCGATAATTCATCCGGATCGGCTTTTCCAGCCAAGCGGCGCTTGACGTTTCTTGCGTTGCCGTTAGGAAATTGCTTTCGGCAGAAGAGAAAGGCGACGGCCGGACGGCTGCTATTAAGTCCGCAGAGAAACTTTCTTGCAATTCAATGTAGTTGCAAGATTGCCAATCGTTTGGCGACGGGCGACGGTTCGGGCGAGGTTGTCGTACGATAGACACAGTCCCGTTCAACCACGTATCCCATGCTCCCGAATACTCGCCTGATCCTCCTGCTGCTCGGCCTGCTCGGCGCCAGTGCGACGCTGCTCGCCGCCGAGCGCGGCGCCCGTTCCGCGCCCGTGACGCCAGTGCCCAGCCTCGACGTGCCGCGCTACATGGGCGCGTGGTATGAAATTGCAAAATACCCGAACAGGTTTCAGAAACAATGTGCCAGCAACACGACGGCGCATTACAGCCTGCAGCCGGACAAGACCGTGCAAGTCATCAACCGCTGCCGCCGCGCGGACGGCACCGTCGACGAGGCGGTGGGCACGGCGCGCCAGCTGGGCGGCCCCACGTCGCCCACGCTGAAGGTCCGGTTCGCGCCGGCCTGGCTGTCGTTCCTGCCGATGGTGTGGGGCGACTACTGGGTGATCGACCTCGATCCGAACTACCAGCTGGCCGCCGTCAGCGAGCCGGGGCGGGAGTATTTGTGGATCCTGGCGCGCACCCCGACCGTGTCGCGCCAGGCGTACGGCGCCCTGCTCGAGCGGCTGGAGCGGCAGGGGTTCGACCTGAGCAAGCTGGAGATGACGCCCCAGGCGGCGTACTGACAACACTCGGCGGCCGCGCCGGCGCCAAACGCTTGCCAACGGCGTGTTATTTACGGAAACTAGTTATTTCAATTTTGCAAATGACTGCCGTTGATGCCGAAGACCGCCGCGCGGGTGTCGCGCCTGTATGAAGTGATGGACCTGATGCTGGACTCGGTCGGCGATCCGCTCGCACTGAAATCGCTGGCGGCGTCGGCCAGTTATTCGTCGTTCCACTTCGACCGCATCTTCCGCGAGCTGACGGGTTTCTCGGCCGTCGAATACCAGCGCAAGCGCCGCCTGCGCCGCGCCGCCCACCTGCTGCGTCACGAGCCGGACGTGCCCATCGTGCGCATCGCCCAGGATTGCGGCTTCCCGTCCAACGCGGCGTTCGCCAAGGCGTTCAGGCAGCAGTTCGCGATGTCGGCCAAGGCGTGGCGCGAGGGAGGATGGCGCGATTACATGGACCAGCAGGTCGGCCGCGAGAGCGACGTCAGCTTCTTCGTGGCCGAGCCGGACGACCTGGAAGCGATCCTGGCGCCGTACTGCCCGCCCGAACCGGGCACGGTCGCGGCGCGCATCGCCGTGCGCAACCTGCCGGCGCTGACCTTGCGCTACCAGCGCTTCTTCGGCCAGTCCGGCGCGGCGCTGTCGTTCGCCTGCCACGACTTCATCCAGGAACGCGAGACGGCCGACGGCCTGCCCGCCAGCACCCCGTGGTACGGCGTGTTCGACGAAGACCCGGGTTTTACGGGCGAACGGGAATACTGCTACGACTTCGGGTGCGCGGACGATACCGTGCTCGATCCCGGCCTGGGATTACGCGTCCTGCCGGCCGGCACCTACGCCTGCCTCGACTTCGACGACGAATGGCCGCGCTTCCGCTCCATGTACGAGGACTGGCTCGACAAGCAGGCCGTCTGGCGCCTGGACAGCACCCGGCCGCACATCCAGAAGGTCGAACGCACGCCGGAGGGCCGCTGGCGCGGCTGGCTGGCGCTCCCGGTCAAGAAACGCTGATCGACTGGTCGGGTGGGCACCCCGTGCCCACGCGTAGCGCATGCGGCTTGCCAGCGCCGCGCGTGGGCGGAGGCCGCCCACCCTACCAGTCGAAGCCGCGCGTGGGCGGAGGCCGCCCACCCTACCAGTCGAAGCCGCGCGCGGGCGGAGGCCGCCCACCCTACCAGTCGAAGTCGTCGGGGATCTTGAAGTCCTTGTAGGGATCGTCCTCGCCTTCCGCGACGGCTTCGGCGGCTTTATTCACGCGCACGACGCGCTCCGGCGCCCGTTCCGCGATCTTGTCCGCGATCACGCGCGGCACCAGCTCGAAGCCGCCCGCGTGGGCAACGATCGACAGACGGCCGGCCACCAGGTGGTCGCGCACGGCCGCGGAGACGTGGATACGCTCGATCTTCGTGCCGATCGTGAAGTTGTAGACGACGTCCAGGTTGCCCTTGCCCTTGGGCTGGCGATTCACCTGGATCATCTGCGTGATCTGCGCCTCGACGGCCTTCGCGGCGGCGGCGGCGTCGCGTTGGGCGTTCAGGGCGCGCGCACGCTCGGCCTGCTGGCGCTGGGCCTCGAGCACCGCCTCCTTCGTCTCGTTGACGCTCGTGACGCCCGTGCGGCGCTCGATCTTCTGCTGCTTGGCTTTTTCCTGGTTGACGACCTTGACCTTCTTCTTGTCGACCAGCCCGGCCTTCATCAGCTGCTCCTGCAGGGAAACCATCCTTGACTCCATCAACGAACGTGGGAATCCTCCAGCATAGCAAACCTGACGGCTTCGCAACAGCGGTCGATCAGCCCGCCGGCTGGGCCAGGAAGAAGCGCAGCATCTCGGCCGACGCGTTCGGCCCGGACGCATCCGTGTACGAGCCGGCCGGATCGCCGCCCGCCCAGGCGTGACCGGCACCGTGCACGACCCAATGTTCCGCCACCGCGCGGCCGTCGTCGTCCAGCGCCGTCGTGCGCGTGTGGCCGCGGCCCGAACCGGGCGTGCCGCGCTCTTCGATCTCGCGCACGGTCCCGTCGCCCAGGAACTGGCGGATCAACACCTCGCCGTTGGACGGATGGACGACGGCGTCCTGGTCGCCATGGAACACGATCAGCGGCACGCGGCGGCGCAGCGTCCGGCTCGCGCCGCCCAGGTGCTTGCCCTTCATCGCGTTCAGCCCCGACATCAGGTCGCGCGCGGCGCCGACCGGCAGGCCGGAATGCACGCCGACGGCCGCATACAGCTCGGGATACGCGGCGCCCATGACGGCCGCCATCGCGCCGCCCGCCGACAGGCCGGCCACGTAGACGCGGCGCGGGTCGGCGCCGTATTCGTCCACGATCTTGCGCGTCATGCCGGCCAGCACGGACGGCTCGCCCTGCTCGCGCGCCTGGTGCGCGGCGTCGAACCAGTTCCAGCAATTCGAACTGTTGGCGCCGCGCTCCTGGTCCGGGTACAGCACCAGGCAACCGTGTTCTTCCGCGAGCCGGTTCATCGCGGTGCCGGCCGCGAAATCGGCGGCGTGCTGCTGGCAGCCGTGCAGCATGACGACGAGCGGCCGCGGCCCGGATGCGGCTTTCTCCGGCACATACAGGCGGTAGCGGCGCGTGCCCGCTGCGTTGCTGAACGAGCCTTCGAGAAATTGACCAGGTGCGTCAGGCGTCACCGGTCGCGGACTCTTCCGCAAGCCGTCGAAACGCGCACGCCAGTCGCCGGACGGCGAGGTGCCCTTCGCGGTGGCCGGACGGCGCAGCCAGTCCGGCACGCCGTTCAGGTCGGCGAATGGCGCACGCGCGCCCGGCTGCCCGGCAAAAGGCGGCGTGAACGGCGTACCCGCTTGCGCCCCCGGCATCAGCCCGGCGGTGCGCAGCGCGTCCTGGATCAGCGCGGTGGCCGCGGCCGGGTCCTTGCCCTGGCCCGAGCGCACGGCGCCCAGGATGTTTTCAACAAATTGTTCATATGGTTTCATGGTGTTCCTCAGGAATGGATGCGGTCCGCGAGCGCGGACTTGACGGCGGCCGGCGCGAAAAATGCGCCGAGCACCTGGATGGAGGCGATCGCCGCACGCGCCAGCTCGGGCGTGACGTCGTCGTCGATGGTGGCGAGGCCCAGCACGTGGATGTCGAGCTGCTCGCCGGCGGCGACGCCCGCTTCCAGTTCCGCCTTCGTGTAGCGCTGCATGCCCATCACGAAGCGCTTGCGCGTGACGGTCTGGCGGATCGCTTCGCCGTGCTGCTGCAACTGGTTGCGGATGGCCGTGCGGACGAAATCGGTACGGTTCGTATAAAAACCTTCCGCCACGAGCAGGTCCATCTGCGCCAGGTCGACGAGGCCCAGGTTGATGGTGACCTTGTCCGTATCGGGAAATTTGGGTTTGGTGTCGACGAGCTTCATGGTGTCTCCGCAGTGTTTATACGCCCATTATACTCCAACCGGAGTATGAACGGAGTATAACTGCGAATCATCGAAGTGCGGTATAATATTCCTTCCGGATATAAAGCCGGCCCACTCCTTCCCTCCCACCCCCACGCCCGGCACCCGCCGCGCGCCCCGCCCCCAAGGACCCCCAATGGCCAAAGAAGAACTCATCGAAATGGACGGCATCGTCCAGGAAATCCTGCCGGACTCGCGCTTTCGCGTCGACCTGGACAATGGACACAAACTGATCGCTTACACGTCGGGAAAGATGCGCCAGCACCATATCCGCATCCTCGCGGGCGACCGCGTGACGCTGGAGATGTCCGCATACGACCTGAGCAAGGGTCGCATCACGTTCCGCCATATCGAGAAGCGCAATGCGCCACCGGCGCGCCGTCCAGCCTACCGCCGCTGACGTCAGTCCTGCGCGGCCGGCGCCATGTTCACGAACCGCGTGAGTACGAGCACCGGCAGCGCCGACAACACCACCCACAGGAAGAAGTGACGGTAGCCCAGCGCATGCTGGATGTCGCCGCTGACCACCTTCGACAGCACGAAGCCCAGCTGCATGAACCCGGACCCCAGCGCGTAGTGCGCGGTCTGGTAGCGGCCGGGCGCGATCACCTGCATGATGAACAGGATCATGCCCACGAAGCCGAACCCGTAGCCGAACATCTCGGTCGACAACGCCGCCATGACGAGGCCCAGGTGCGACGGTTGCGCCGCGCTCAGGTACCAGAACACGAGGTTCGGCACGTTCATCGCGAGGATCAGCACGAGCATCGCGCGCTTCAGGCCCACGCGCGCCGTGAACCAGCCGCCGAGGATGCTGCCGACCAGGAAGGCCGCCGTGCCGGCCGTGCCGTAGATGGCGCCCACTTCCTGCGTCGACAGGCCAAGGCCGCCGGCCGCGCGCGCATCGCGCAGGAACAGCGGGCCGATCGTCTGCACCTGCCCTTCCGCGAGACGGAACAGCAGGATGAACACGATGCCCATCCAGATGCCCGGCTTGGCGAAGAATGCGCGCACGACGTCCACCAATACGTCCACGCTGCCACGCATCGACGCGCCGGCGCCCCTCCTCACGGTCTCGGGCAACGCCCACACGTGATACAGCCCGAGCCCCGCCAGCAAGGCGCCCAGCACCCCGAACACGGTGGCCCACGCGGCCGGGGGACCGATGCGCTGTTCGAGGAAACCGGCCAGGATCACGAGCCCGCCCAGCGACAGGAACTTGGCGCCGTTGAAGAACGCGCCCTGCCAGCCGGCGTACGCGCATTGCTGGCGCTCGGACAGGTTCGCGATATATAGACCGTCGGCCGCGATGTCGTGCGTGCTGGACGCGAACGACACGATGGCCAGCAGCCCGATCGCCAGCCCGAACCACGCGGGCAGCTGCAGCGCGAGGGCCAGCGCCGCGAGCGCGATGCCGCCCGTGACCTGCAGCACGACGACGACCCGCTTCTTGCTCGGCGCGAGTTCCAGGAATGGACTCCACAATGCCTTGAACACCCACGCGAGGCCGAGGACGCCGGTCCACCGTGCGATCTGCTCGTTGGGCACGCCCATGCTCTTGAACATCAGCCCCGCCACGAGGGCGACGCTGAAGAATGGCAGGCCCTGCGCGAGGTACAGCGTGGGCACCCACGCGAGCGGGTGCCGGTGCGCCTGGGGCGTCAGGTGGTCGGGACGGATGCTATCCATGGGAATCCAGTGCGATGACGACGGTTGCGCTCTTGCGGCCGCGCGTGTCGAAGGTGGCGACCTTGAACACGGCGGCGCCCTGCCCTGCCGCCACCGGTCCGGTGTAGCGCGGGCTGGCGGCATCGGGCTCGCTGCCGTCCAGAGTGTAATGCAGCGCGAGGCCCGGCAGGGCCACGTTCGCGTGGAACGTCCGGCCATCGGCGACGGCGCCCGGCGGCGGCAGCCGGTAGCCGTAGGCCAGCGGCGCGCGGTCGAGCCGTGCCAGCTCGCGCTGGCCGAGGCGGTTGGCGAATTCGTTCCACGCGTCGTCCATGGCGCGTGTACGCTCCCCGGCATCGTCGATCGCGCACCAGCCGGGATCCGGCGCCCACGCCCGCTCCGCCAGCGCCACGAGGCGCGGCGCGGCCAGGTATTCGATGCGGTCGCGCGAGCGGGCATTCTCTCCCCACAGCTGTCCCTGCAGGCCATTGACGCGGCGCCGGCCCTCGGCCGTCTGGCGCGTCATCGCGGCCAGCCGCCCGGGCGGCACGCTTCTCCCCATCGGGTCGGCGGCCGCGCTGACGATCATGTCCAGCGGGCAGAAGCCAAACGCATGGCGCGTCTCCACGAAGCCGGCCCAGTAATAACCCGGCTCCTGCGGATCCTTCGCATACGCGAGGTCGAAATACAGGTTCGCGGCATTCGCCAGCACGACGTCATAGCCCGCATTGGCGAGACGGTACGCGACGTCTTCCTTGCCCGAGCCCCACGCGTTGTTCCATGCATAGACCTGGAAACCGGGGCCGCCGTCCTCGTACACGAGCGCCGTCTCTTCCCAGCCCGCGAACGCGAGGCCGTGGCGCGCGAGGATCGCGCGGCAGCGATCGACGAAATCCGCCTGCAGCTGCGCGATACGGGTCCAGCCGCGCTCGCGCATCAGCGCCCGGCACCGCGGCGAGCCTTCCCACGCGCCCAGCGGCACCTCGTCGCCGCCCGTGTGGATCGTCCTGAGCGGCACGCCGGCCTCGCGGTACAGCGCCGCGACGTGGGCGACGACGGTGTCGATGAAGCGGTCGACGGACGGCAGCGCGATGCAGATCACGTTGTCGCGCCACAGCTGCACGGATTCGTAGACGGAGGCATCGTACGGGTCGCTCAGCAGGTAGCGCTCCGCGCCTTCGATATCGCCCTGCGCGCGCAGGCGGTCGTGGCGCGCGCGCATCGCCAGCACGGCCGCGCGCGCGTGGCCCGGCATGTTGAATTCCGGGATGACCTCGATGTGGCGTGCGTGCGCATGGCGCAGGATGCCGATGAAGTCGTCCGCGTCGTAATAGCCGGTGCCGGACGATGTGTCCACGTCCGCGCCCGAGCCAAAGGATGGCGGCAGCGTGTGGCCGCAGGCCGCGCCCCGTTTGCCGCCTATCTCCGTCAGCTCCGGCAGCGCGTCGATCCTGAGGCGCCAGCCTTCATCATCCGTCAGGTGCAGGTGCAGCCGGTTCAGTTTATAACGCGCCATGCAGTCGAGCAGGCGCTTGACCGTGGCCACCGAAGCAAAATGGCGCGCCACGTCGAGCATCATGCCGCGGTAGCCGAAGCGCGGCGCATCGAGCACGCGGCCGCACGGCAGACAGCCGTCCGCATCCAGCAACTGGGCCAGTGTCTGAATGCCGTTGAACACGCCGTGCGCGCCGGCGCCGCGTATCAGGATCGTGTCGGGGCCGATGTCGAGGCGGTAGGCCTCCGCCCCGTCCGCGGCCACGCTGCCGATCTCCAGCAGGATGCGCGCGCCGTCGCCCTCCGGCAGGTCGTCCAGCAGCGCCCGCAGCAACGCCGCTTCGCCGGCCAGCGCGGCGCCGGCCATGATCTCGCTCGACGCCGACAACCGGCTGCGCACCGCCGTGAACCGGGCCGAGACGGGCGTCGGCGTGATGCGCCCGACGTCGTCATCCGGCAGCAGGCGCAGGCCGCTGTTCTCGCGCCAGCGCCAGGCCGCGTCGGCCGGCGGCAGTACGTCGCGCGCATGGCGCTGGAGCTGTTCCGGCCGCGCGAACGGCGCGACGTCCGCGTCGCCCAGGTCGACCGTGCGCCCGTCCGCTTCGACGAGATAGAAGCCGAGCGGCGCGTCCGTCAGGCTGATGGCCCAGAACTGCGCCTCGTAGCGCACGTCCAGCATCTCGCCGGGCTGCCACGGCGACGGCGCCGTGCGGCGCAGCGCGAACAGGTCGCCGTTCACGTGCTCCAGGTCGAAGCCCGCGCTCACGCTGCCGGCCAGCACGCGCCGGCACGCGTTGAAGTACACGGTCCATCCCGCCGCGATCGGCGCGCCCGACACGTTGGTGAGCGTCAGGCGCGCCGCGAACACGTCGTCCGCGACGAGGTTGGACACGCACGCCCACGTCACGGCGGCCGGCGCACCGGCAACCATCTCCCGTTGCGACACGATCAGAGCTTGCCGCGCAGGCCGAGGTAGAAGGTGCGGCCGTTCGAGTAGAACGCGCGCGGCTGGTCCTTGTTCTCGGCGTACATCTTGATCGTCTCGTTGGTGAGGTTCAGCGCGTCGAACGTGACCGTCAGGTGCTCGTTGATCTTGAAGTTCACCGAGGCCGCCAGCGACGGCATCGAGTCCACGTGCTGGCTCGCGCCGCGGTCGACGCCCGCCTTGTACGAGGAGCGGTAGCTGTACGCGAGGCGCGCGGAGAAACGGTCGTTCTCGTAGTAGCCCGTCACGTTGTACGTGTTCTTCGACGCGTTGAGCATCTCGCCGCCGCCATCCAGTTCGCCGTCCGCCCACGTGTAGTTGGTGAGCAGGCCGAAGTTGTTCCACAACGGCTGCTGCCAGGAGAGCTCGATGCCCTTGTTGGTGGCGCTCGTGTTGTACGGCGACGTGATCTGGTAGTCGGTGAACGCGCCGCGCTTGTTGTTGTAGTAGCTGCCGGTGCTCGTGCCCTGCGCGACGATGGAGCTGAAGTCCATGTAGAACAGGCCCGCCGACAGCATCGCCTTCGGCATGTAGTACCACTCGGCCGACAGGTCGTAGTTGACGGAGCGGATCGGGTCCAGCTTGACGTTGCCGCCGCTGCCCGACAGCGCATCGTCGTTCAGCGACACGGAGCCGCCCAGCGCGCTGTAGTCGGGACGCGCCATCGTCTTGGCGATGCCGGCGCGGACGACGAGGCTTGACGACACGTCGAACTTCACGTTCGCGCTCGGCAGGTAGTCGCGGTATTTGCGCTCGTACGTCGTCGGCGTGTACGGACCGAACGCGGAACCCGTGACCGGATTCTGGCCGCCCGGCAGGTTCACGACGGTCGTCTGGCGCGTCTCGACGGCGCGCAGGCCGAAGTTGCCGCTCCAGTTGTCGCCGCCGATGTCGGCCATGCCGTAGACGGCCGCCGTCTTCTCGCCCACCTTGAATTCGTCGAGCCAGTTGTGGCGCAACGTGAAGTCCAGCAGGCGGTTGCCCGGCACCGCGCCCCAGGCGCCGAGGGCGGCACCGCTGTACTTGAAGTAGTTGTTGAAGACGCTCCCGCCGAGGTCCGAGCCGAAGTCGCCCGGGTACATCTCGCCGTTCCACACCGGACCCGGATTGCTGAAGCCGTTCGGACCCGGGCGCGTTTCCAGCGGGTGCTCGGCGGTGCGCTTGTGGTCCGTCCAGCGCGCGCCGAAGCGGACGCCCTGCAGCCACGGGTTGTCGCGCACGCGCCAGGTGCCGTCGACCTGCGCATACTTTTCCTTGTCCACCGACTGCGCCTCGCCGCCGCCCGCCCACGCCGTCGATCCCGGCTTCGTCGTGTTCCCGCCCGGGTAGCTGACGGTCGCCGGCGTCATGCCGTTCAGCGCGTACATCATGCCGCCGTCGACGTTGTTCTGGTAGTAGACGTCGCCGTGGTCCCAGCCGATGCCGTGCGTACGGCCGATCTTGCCCGTGAAGCTCAGGTCCTCGTTGACGCGCCAGCGGCCGTTCAGGTCGATGTACCACGATTCGCCGCCCGCATCCGGACGGTAGATGTTGTCGACCTCGCCCGAGTTGCTGGAGAACGTCGCGCCGACGAGCGTGCCGTTGCGGATCACGGGGCGCGCCGGGATCAGGTTCGCGCTGTTGATCGAATTCGCGGGCGCGGCCAGCCAGTTGGTGTTCTGGTGCGGCGCGCTCAGTTTCGAATAGAAGCCGTTCAGGTCGACGCCGATGTCGCGCGTGGGTTTCGCCTCGATGTCGAAGGCGCCGCCTTCACGCTTCTTCTTTTGCTCGAAGAATGCGGCGCCGATGAAGGTCGGGACCTTCACGCCCGCGAGCGCAGGATTCGCGATGGCGGCGGCGCTCGTCGCGCTGATCGGCGTGTAGCCGAGGATCTCCTGGCCGTCGCGGCGCACGCTCTGCTTTTCCGAAAAGCCCTGCAGCAGCACGCCGAACGTATTGGTCGCGTTCTTCCAGCTCACGAGGGCCGACACCTGCGGCTCGGTTTTTTTCGCGAGGTCGTTGTAGTTGGCCTGCACGGACGCTTCCACCGTCAGGGGCTGGCGGAAGTCGAGCGGACGGCGCGTGATCACGTTGATGGCGCCCGATACGCCGCCTTCGACGAGATCGGCGGTGGCACTCTTCTGCACGACGATGGAACCGACGAGTTCCGAGGGCAGCAGCGAAAAGCTCGACGAGCGGCCCACGTTGCCGCCGTACTGGTTCAGAACGAACCAGTCGCCCGTGCTGATCGCGTGGCCGTTGAACAGCGTCTGCTGCAGGCTGGGGCTCGTGCCGCGCAGGCTGACGCGGTCGTTCTCGCCGAAGCCGCCCTCGCCGCCCGCGGACGATTGCGTGTTCACGCCCGGCAGGCGCTGGATCGCGTCGGCCACGTTCTTGTCGGGCATCTTGCCGATGTCCTCGGCCGTCACCACCTCGACGACGGCGTCCGCGTTGCGCTTCTGGCGCAGCGACTGTTCCAGTGCCGCGCGCACGCCCGTCACGATCACGGTCTGCGCGTCCGGCGTGCCGCCGTCCTGTGCGCGCGCCTGTGCCGCGATGCCCATTACCAATATCGTCACCGCGCCCGCGATCGCGGTCCGTCCCATCGACTGTCTCATGTGCTCTCCCAAAACTGTGGTAATCAAAGAACCTTGCCAGTTTCGAATTCGTGGACGCTGCAGCGTCTCTCGTCTTCGTATGGGGCGCATTGTCTCGTTGAAATTCCGACCGTGTTTGTCAAATCTTGCTAATCAGCGGCGGAAGAACCACAGCACGATCGAGACGACGATCGAGATGACGAGGCAGGTAACGATGGGGAAGTTGAAGGAGAAACCTTCGCGGACGACGTGGATGTCGCCGGGGAGGCGGCCGAACGGGAACCGGCGCAGCCAGGGCCAGAGGAGCCCTGCGGCGAGCAGCACGAGACCGAGAACGATGAGGAGTTTTTGCATGGCGCCAGTCTAGCGTACCTCGTGAAAATCCTGGTTGCGCTAGACTTCCCCTCAGCCTGTATGGCCCCGGCGGGGCCTACACCTTCAAGTTTATTTTTGGAAAAAGGGGGAAAGCATGCCTACCACCTGGATCGTATCCGCCGACGCGGGCCGCGCCCGCATCTTCGCCGAATCGGACCCCAAGCAGCCTTACATCGAAGTCGAGGACATGGTCAGCGCCAACGCGCGCCTGCGCGACATCGACATCAACACCGACCGGCTCGGTCCGACCTCGGCCGGCCAGAGCATCCACAACACGGGCGGCGCCACGCCGAACAAGCAGTACCAGCCGGCGCAGACGCCGGAACAGCACGACGCCGAGTTCTTTGCGAAGGACATCTGCAACTACCTGCTGAAGGGCTGGCAGGAACAGCGGTTCCAGAAACTGGAACTGGTGGCCGAGCCGAAGTTCCTCGGCGTGCTGCGCGGCCAGCTGGACAACCAGCTCAAGCCGCTCGTCGACCTGGAACTGAACAAGGACTACAGCCACTTCAACGCGCACCAGCTGCGCGAACAGCTGCAGGCGCAGAAGGCCAAGTTCTGATTCACGCCCGCGCCAGTGCCGGACGCGGCTGAGCGTCCGCGACTGGCCGCGCGGCCTGCGCCGGCCGCGCGGCCACACGGAACACGCCGACCGACGCCGCCAGGCGCTGTGCCTGTTCGTGCATCGTGCCGGCCGCCGCGGCGGCTTCCTCGACCAGCGCGGCGTTCTGCTGCGTGACCTGGTCCATCTGCGCCACCGCGACGTTGATCTGGCCGATGCCGGCCGTCTGTTCGGCGCTGGCCGACGTGATCTCGCCCATGATGTCCGTCACGCGGCGCACGCTGTCGACGATCTCGCGCATCGTCGCGCCGGCCTGACCCACGAGGCGTCCACCCGTCTCCACGCGCTCGACCGAACTCTCGATGAGTCCCTTGATCTCCTTCGCCGCGCCGGCCGCGCGCTGGGCGAGGTTGCGCACCTCGGACGCCACGACGGCGAACCCGCGGCCCTGCTCGCCCGCGCGCGCCGCTTCCACGGCCGCGTTCAGCGCCAGGATATTCGTCTGGAACGCGATGCCGTCGATGACGCCGACGATCTCCGCGATGCGGCGCGACGCGTCGCTGATCTCGCCCATCGTGCCGACCACGCCGTCGATCACGGCGCCGCCGCGTTCGGCCACACCTTTCGCCGCTTCCGCCAGCGCATTCGCCTGGCGCGCGTTGTCCGCGTTGTGCTTCACGGCCGACGTCAGCTCTTCCATCGACGCGGCCGTTTCTTCCAGCGACGACGCCTGCTGCTCGGTGCGCGCCGACAGGTCCTGGTTGCCGGCCGCGATCTGGCGCGAGGTCGTCGCGATCGTATCGGTGCCGCCGCGGACTTCGCCGACGATGTCCGCCAGCGATGCGTTCATGGCGCGCAGCGCGCCGAGCAGCTCGCCGATCTCGTCGTTACGCTCGATGTGTACGGTTTGCGTGAGATCGCCGGCCGCCACGCTGCGTGCCACGCGCAAGGCTTCGGCCAGCGATGCGCCGATGCCGCGGATCAGCCATGCGGCGACGCAGGCACCGGCGAGCGCGCCGATGACGACCAGGGCGATCGAGAGATTGCGCGTGCGTTCGTAGCGTGCCAGCGCGGCGTCGTATTGCGCTTTCGCCACGTCCAGCTGCAATTGCACGAGCGCCTGCATGTTCTTTTGCGCCGGCAGATAGCGCGACGCCAGCGGCCCCTTGACGAGCTTCCGGACCTCGTCCGCATCGTTGGCTCGCAGCGCGGCCATGGTCGGCTTGAGGCCTTCCCGGACGAACGTCAGGCGGCTCTCGATGAACGTCCGCGCCAGGACTTGTTCTTCCGGCGTCAGGTAGGTTGCCTTGTACCGGTCCCACAGCATACTGATTTCCTGGATGCGTGCTTCGACTTCCGCGATCACGGGACCATTGTCCGGCTCGGCCGCCAGTGCGGCACTCGACAGGGCGTTCTGGTTCTGCTGCATGAGCGACAAGATATGGCTGAGCTGGCTGAGGGGTACCAGCCGGTCGTTGTAGACGGTACCCAGCGCGGCATTCGTGGCGCCCTGGTTGACGAGGCCGACGACGCCGACGACGATGGAAACCGCACTCAACAGTACGGTCAGGAAGATGAGACGAGTCTTGATACTGAGATGTTTGAACATGGCAATGGCAGGCAAAAGCGACTGTCTGTAAGTATGGTGGCGCTACCAAACTGTAGAGCAGTTCAGAGGCCACCGGTACTCATTTGTTGCCATCCATCCACAAAATCACTCGATCTTCATCCATCTGCACCGAATTCGAGCCAATATCCCTATTTCAGTGCGGCAATACGCACCATCATGGCGCAAAATACACACCCGTAAACGGCAACGCCCGCCGCTGCCGGAAGGCAGAGCGGCGGGCGCGAGGCCAGCGTTGTCGCTTAAAAACCCTTGGCGCCGGCGGCTATCGGGCGACGTGTGGCAAGTGCCGGCTGTGGCCGGGACGGCGCACGGGATGCGGCCGCGGCCGCGTGGTCCAGCTTGAACACGCTGACCGCCTCGGCCAGGCTGCGCGCCTGTTCCTGCATGGATTCGGTGGCCGCGGCGGCCTCCTCGACCAATGCCGCGTTCTGCTGCGTCACCTGGTCCATCTGCTGGATCGCGGCGCCGACCTGTTCGATGCCGGCGCTCTGCTCGCCCGACGCGGCCGAGATCTCGGCCATGATGTCCGAGACGCGGCGCACGCTGGCGACGACTTCCTGGATCGTCGTGCCGGCCTCGCCCACCAGGCGCGAACCGGCGGCGACCTTCTCGACGGAGTCGCCGATGAGTTCCTTGATCTCCTTCGCCGCCGCGGCCGAGCGCTGGGCCAGCGTACGCACCTCGCTCGCGACGACGGCGAAGCCGCGGCCCTGCTCGCCCGCGCGCGCCGCTTCCACGGCCGCGTTCAGGGCCAGGATATTCGTCTGGAACGCGATGCCGTCGATGACGCCGATGATGTCGACGATCTTCCTGGACGACGCGTCGATCGCGCCCATCGTGTCGACCACCTGCGCGACGACGTCGCCGCCGCGCACGGCCACGCTCGATGCCGACGCGGCCATCTGGTTGCCCTGCCGGGCATTCTCCGCGTTCTGGCGCACGGTGCCCGTCAATTCTTCCATCGACGCCGCGCTTTCCTCCAGCGCGCTGGCCTGCTCCTCGGTGCGCGCCGACAGGTCGTGGTTGCCGGTGGCCACTTCGACGGCGGCGGTGGCGATGGTGTCGGCGCCGCTGCGCACGCGCGTCACCAGCGCGTTCAGGTTCGCGTTCATCGTCTGCAGCGCGATCATCAGTTCGCCCGTCTCGTCGCGGCTCGCGACGTCGATGCGCGCCGTCAGGTCGCCCTGCGCGACGGCGTTGGCGACGGTGATCGCGCGACGCAGCGGGCCGGTGATGCTGCGCGCAAGCCACCACGCCAGCGCCGCGCCCAGCAGCACGACCGCGATGCCGACGCCCACCAGCAGCAGGCGCCCGTTCGCCGCGATGCCCTCGACGCGCGCCTTGGCGTCGTCCACGCCCTTCTTCTGGTGCTCGGCCAGGTCGGCCGCCGCCGCTTCGTACGCCGCAAGCGCCGGATTCATGCCGGCATCGGCCGCGCGCTCGATGGCGGCCGCGTCGACGGTGCCGCTTTCCATGAGTGCGAACAGCTTCTTGCGCGCCGTCGTGTAGGCCTTGCGCCGCTCGCTGAGGGTCGCGAACAACCGCTTCCCTTCCTTGCTCGCGACGAGGCGCTGCAATTCTTCGTCGATGCGGCTGATCTCTTCGCTGTTCGCCTTCATCTTGGCGTTGATCCGCTCACGGTCCTGGGCGTCGATGGCACGCAGGCGCGCTTCGGTGAGGGCACGGTTGATGCGGGTGCTGGCCAGCCGGCGGTCGGCCAGGCGGGTCTTGCTGATCGACGCGTCCATGTCCGCGGTCGCGTCGACCACCTGCTGCAGGCGCAGCACGCCGACCACGGTCAGCATGGCCGACAGTGCAAGCACGGCGGCGAACGCGAGGCCGAGCCGGGCCCCGATTTTGAGATTCTGGATATGCATGTGCACCTCGACGGAAAACGGTAAAGCGGCGGATGCGCGCGGCGGGTCGTGGCGGCGGGCCGGCGCGGTGAAAGGGCGAGGATGGGGCCCGCACGTGCCGCGCCTGCGTGGGCGGGGCCGTGTCACGATTTAATGATACACGCCATATTTATCCACGGAACATTAAGTTGCGACACCGCAACGCTATTTCGTCGCAGAATGAGGTAAAGCCTGCCGCTAAAACGTTAGAATTCCAGATTCCGCTCTGTCACATCAGCGATTGCCAATGTCCGCATCCAATTACCCTTCGTCGTCCCGCCGCCGGTTCCTCGCTGCCCTGCCGTTGTCCGGGCTGCTGACGACGGCCCGCGCGGCCGCGCCGCTGCCCGTGCTGCTGGGGATCGACGGCGAATTCGGACTGGACAATTCGACATCGGCCCAGGCCGTCGAACTGGGCATGCGCGCGGCCATCGCCGAGATCAACGCGGCGGGCGGCGTGCTGCACGGCCGGCCGTTGCAGGTCGTGACGAAAGATCATCGGTCGATCCCGGCGCGCGGCATCCGCAACATCCAGGAATTCGCGGCGATGCCCGATCTCGTGGCGGTGTTCGGCGGCCGCTTCAGCCCCGTCGTCATCGAGGAACTGCCGACCCTTCGGTCGACGCACACCTTGTTCATGGCGCCGTGGTCGTCGGCCGACATCATCGTCGACAACGAGATGCGTCCGAACTACGTGTACCGCCTGTCGCTGCGCGATTCGCTGGCCATGCCGAAGCTGCTGCAGACGGCGCACCGGCGCGGCCTCGGCCGCATCGGCCTGCTGCTGACCAACACGTCCTGGGGCCGCAGCAATGCCCAGGCGGCGGCCCGCGCGGCCGAGAATCTGCCCGCGCTGAAGCTCGTCGGCACCTCGTGGTACAACTGGCGCGACACGAGCCTCGTCGACAACTACCAGCACCTGCGCGCGGCCGGCGCCCAGGCCATCGTCCTCGTCGCCAACGACGACGAGGCGGCGATCCTCGTGCGCGAAGTGGCCGCGCTGCCGAAAGCGCAACGCCTGCCGATCCTGAGCCACTGGGGCGTGACGGGCGGCGAATTCGCGGCCCAGGCGGGACCGGCGCTGCAGCAGGTCGACTTTTCCGTGATCCAGACCTTCAGCTTCTTCCGCGCCGACCCGGCCCGCGTCGAGCGCTTCCTCGCCAGCGCGGCGCAGGTGTCGAAGGTGCGCCGCATCGAGGACATCAAGGGTCCCGTGGGCGCCGCGCACGCCTACGACCTCACGCACATCCTCGCGCTCGCGATCGACCGCGCCGGCAGCACCGACCGCAAGGCCGTGCGCGACGCGCTCGAGCGTCTCGGCACGGTCCGCGGCCTCGTCAAGACGTATGCGCCGCCGTTCACGCCGGCCCGTCACGAAGCGCTCGGCCCGGACGACCTGCTGCTGGCGCGCTACCGCGCGGACGGCGTCCTGGTGCCGGCGGATGACTGACATGATCGACGCCTCCACCCCGGCCAGCCTGGCGCGCCGCTTCGCGAACGCGGCCGCGATCCTGACGGCGGCGGCCGTGCTGCTCATCGCCGGCGTCTCGTTCTGGCTGATCGACCACCAGCGCGCGCAGGCCAACGCCCTGCTGCAGGAGCGCGAGGTCGCATTCCATGCCACGACCGTCGGCCACAACCTGGAAGCGGTCGTCACGCGCCTGCACGAAGTAGGTGCGAGCCCGATCCTGGCCACGGCGCTCGTCGACAGCGCCGGCAAGGAAACCTACCTGACGCCGTTCCTGCACGGCCTGCGCCAGATGAACGGCATTCCGCTGCGCCTGCTGTTCACGGATTTCGAGGGCAAGGAAATCGCGGACAACGGCGTGCCCGGCTTCACGGACGCCGACATGGCGTGGCTGCGCGCACGTCTGGCAAACGGCGACGAACGGGCCGTCTTGCAGACCGGCCCCGACGGCGGGGAGCTGCTCGGCGTCGTGCTGCTGCGCTACCAGCGCACGCGCACGCCGGAAGGCGCCCTGGTGTACAAGGTAAGGCTGGCCGACCTGAAGCCCACGTCGTGGGCCGTGCTCGCGCCCGCGTCCGCGGACAAGGCGGCGGGGCCGCACGAGATCGCGGCACCCGTGCCGCTGCCGCCGCGCCTGGCCCACGTGGGCCTCGTGCTGCGCGAGGACGAGCGCCGCCTGCCGCTGCCGCTCGAGACGTCCGGGCCGCAGTACCTCCTGATCCTGGTCGTCGCCTGCCTGCTCGCGCTGGTGGTGTTCATCCTCGCGGCGCGGCTGGCGCACGGCCTCACGCGCGACCTGCGCCGCCTCGAGACGTTCTCCGTCAGCCTGGGCGACGACATCGGCACCCAGCGCGCGCCGCTCGAGGGCTCGCGCGAAGTCGTCAGCCTGGCGCGCGCGCTCAACCGCATGCTCGACCGCCTGTACGAACAGCGCGCGCACCTGGAGGAAGAACGCCGCAAGTTCCTGCAGCTCGCGAATAACATCCCGCAACTCGTGTGGATGGCCGACCCGGAAGGCAACATCGTCTGGTTCAACGACCGCTGGCATGAATTCACGGGCAGCCCGCCGGGGACCACCGGCGCCGACGAGTGGCACCGCTATCACGACCCCGAAGTGCTGCCGCAGGTGATGCGGCGCTGGAAGGAAGCCCTCGCCAGCGGCAACATGGCGCAGATGACCTTCCCGCTGCGCGGCGCCGACGGCCGCTACCGCAGCTTCTTCACGTCGGTGGCGCCGCTGCGCGACGAGGCCGGCCAGATCGTCCAGTGGTTCGGCACCTGCACCGACGTCACCCCGCTGGAACGGGCGGAACGCGCCGTGCGCTACAGCGAGGAGCGCCTGCAGCAGGGCCTCGTCGCCGCCCGCATGGCCGTGTGGGAGCGCGATCCGCACAGCGGCCAGGTCACCTTCTCGGCCAACCTGCACAGCGTGTTCGGCAAGAACTGGCACAACATCGCCGAGCTGCAGAAGCTCGTCCATCCGGACGACCGCCAGCCCCTGCGCGACACCGTCGAACAGGCCATCCGCGCCGGCGGCGAATACCGCGCCACGCCGCGGGTGCGCCGCGCCGACGACGGCCGGCTCGCGTGGATCGACATGCGCGGCCGCCTCGGCCTCGGCGCCGACGGCCGCAGCACCGTCGTGCACGTCGTCGCGATCGACATCACGGAGCGCAAGCGCGCGGAAGAAGCGCTGCAGCTCGCGGACCGGCGCAAGGACGAATTCCTCGCCATGCTGGCGCACGAACTGCGCAACCCGCTGGCGCCGATCTCCAGCGCGGCCGACATGCTGCGCCTGGCCTATGCGGGCGAGCCGCGCGTGAAGCAGATCAGCGACATCATCGCGCGCCAGGTCGCGCACATGCGCCACATCGTGAACGACCTGCTGGACGTCTCGCGCGTCACGCGCGGCCTCGTCGCCGTGGCCAGGCGGCCGATCGACCTGCGCCGCGTCGTCGCGGAGGCCGCCGAACAGGTCCGCGCGCTCGTCGACGCGCGCCGCCACCGCCTCGACGTCGCGCTCGGCGCAGCGCCCGTGATGGTGGACGGCGACCACACGCGCCTCGTGCAGGTGGTCGCGAACCTGCTGACCAACGCGGCCAAGTACACGCCGGAGGGCGGCCATATCGAGGTCGAACTGGAAGCCGCCGACGGCCAGGCTTTCCTGGCCGTGCGCGACAACGGCAACGGCATCGGCCCCGACCTGCTGCCGGTCGTGTTCGACCTGTTCACGCAAGCCTCGCGCACGCTCGACCGCGCCCAGGGCGGCCTGGGCCTGGGCCTCGCCCTGGTGCGCAAGCTCGTCGAACTGCACGGCGGCCAGGTCGACGCCGCCAGCGCCGGCCCGGGGCGCGGCAGCACGTTCACGGTGACGCTGCCTTTGCTGGACGTCAACCCGGGGTCAGAGCCCGTTTTTGAGAAATTGCCTGAAACCGGGCTCTGACCCCGGTGTTTCTGCGCCGCATTGGTTTGACGGCATGGGTGGATCGGGGGACCATGGCGCCAACGTCAACGCTCCCGCTTCGTCCATGCCCGTCTCGTCCCCGCCCCAGCTCGGCCTGGTCTGCATCACCGTCTCGAAGGACATCCGCTACCGCACCGTCACGCGCAAGCGCCTGCTGGAGCAGTCGGACGACGGCCAGCGCAAGCTGCTCGACGACATCTACCGCGACAACCTGCAGACGCTGGACGGTGCGCTGCACTACTGCCGCCGCAACGGCATTCGCCTGTATCGCATTCCGTCGTCGATCTTCCCGTTCTTCGACGACGACATCGGCCGCGCCGTGATGCAGCCCCTCGCGCCTGCGCTCGCGCGCACGGGCCGGCGCGCGACGGAACTCGGCCTGCGCCTCGTGATGCATCCGGACCAGTTCGTCGTGCTCAGTTCCGATTCGCCCGACGTCGTCGCCAACAGCGTCAAGATCCTGCAGATGCACGCCGACATCATGGACCTGCTGGAGCAACCGCGCTCGCCGTGGGCGCTGCTCGAGATCCACGGCGGCAAGGCGAACCGCAGCGACGCGCTCGTCGAGCGCATCCATGCGCTGCCCGACGCGATCCGCCTGCGCCTGTGCCTGGAGAACGATGAATACGCGTACGGCGCGGACGAGATCCACGACGTTTGCATGCGCGCCGGCGTGCCGATGGTGTTCGACGCGCACCACCACATCGTGCACGACAAGCTGGCCAGCTACGACGACCCGAGCGTGGCCGCGATGCTCGCCGCGGCACGCGCGACATGGCCCGTGCCGGCGCACCAGGTCGTCCACATCTCGAACGGGCGCGACGGGTTCAACGATCGCCAGCACGCGGACCTGATCACGACGATGCCGGCGGCGTATGTGGAGGCGCCGTGGATCGAGATCGAGGCGAAGTCGAAGGAACAGGCGATTGGTGGATTAAGGGATTGGATGGCGCAAGTAAGTTGCCCCTAAAACCGTCATCCCCGCCTGCGCGGGGATGACGTTGTTTTGCGTTTCGGGTTGTTTTGCGTTTCGGGTTGTATTGCGTTTCGGGTTGTATTGCGTTTCGGGTCGTTTTGCGTTTCGCGCTGTTCCGCTTAGCGGTTGACCGCCCCCATCGCCCCTTCCGGATACCGCGTCCCCACCGCCGCCCCGCGCGGAAAGATCGCTTCCAGCTCCGTCAACTGCGCCGGCCCGAGGTCGATGTCGACGGCATCCACGTTCTCGTCGAGGTAGTTGCGGCGCTTGGTGCCGGGAATCGGCACGATGTCCGGCCCCTGCGCCAGCACCCATGCGAGCGCCAGCTGGCCCGGCGTGCAGCCCGCCGCGCGCGCCAGTTCGCGCACCTTGTCGACGAGTGCGATGTTCTGCGCGAAGTTCGCGCCCTGGAAACGCGGGCTGTTGCGGCGGTAGTCGTCCGGCGCGAAATCGTCCGGCGTACGGATCTCGCCCGTGAGGAAGCCGCGGCCCAGCGGACTGTATGGCACGAAGCCGATGCCGTGGCGGCGGCACGCGTCGAGCACGCCATCCTCGGGATCGCGCGTCCACAACGAGTACTCGCTCTGCAGCGCCGTCACCGGATGCACCTTCACGGCACGCTCGATCGTCTGTACGGACGCCTCGGACAGGCCCACGTAGCGCACCTTCCCGGCGCGGACGAGGTCCGCCAACGCGCCCATCGTGTCCTCGATGGGCGTGGCCGGGTCCACGCGGTGCTGGTAGTACAGGTCGATCGTGTCGATGCCGAGCCGCTTGAGGCTTCCCTCGCAGGCGGCGCGTACGTACTCGGGGCGACCGGAGACGCCGAAATCGCCCGGATTTTCGGGGGTTCGTTTGACGCCGAACTTGGTGGCGATGACGAGTCCCTCGCGCCGCCCGCGGATCGCGCGGCCCAGCAAGACCTCGTTCGTGTGCGGGCCGTACATGTCGGCCGTGTCGAACAGCGTGACGCCCAGGTCGATGGCGCGCTGGATCGTCGCGATGGATTCGGCGTCGTCGCGGTTGGCGTAGAAATCGCTCATGCCCATGCAGCCCAGGCCGATGGCCGAGACGTGCAATCCTTCATTGCCCAGCTGACGTGTCTTCATGATGGTCTCCGGTGCGATCGATGGGCGTGACGATAGCCGTTTCGCGGCGACGGCGGCACACGACAGGTTTATGATCATGCAAGCATTCACATCGTTCATGACGGACATGGGAAATGTGAATTGGGAGTTTCCGAGTGCGAAGTCCAGAATGGACGACCATGCTTCTCATGCACACCATGGATGACCGGGCCTGGAGGCGGACATGATCGTCCGCGACCGCCCATCGGCCCTGCGGCTGTTCTTCATCATGCGCGGTTCGATCCTGCCGCGCATCTGGATGCACCTCGCGGTCAGTACGCTGCTGGCGGTGATCGTCACCTGGACCGACGGCCAGTTCGGCCACCACAAGCTGCATTTCACGACGACGCCGTTCACGCTGATGGGGCTTCCCCTCGCGATCTTCCTCGGCTTCCGTAACAACGCGGCCTACGACCGCTACTGGGAAGGCCGCAAGCAGTGGGGGGAACTGATACTGCGCAGCCGCAGCCTCGCGCGCCAGTGCCTGTCGCTCGTCGCGCCCGGCCATCCGGCCGCGGACGATCCCCACCTGCGCATCATTCGCCGCGCCATCGCGTATGCGCACGCGCTGCGCCAGCGGCTGCGCGGCGACACCGACGGCAATGCCGACGTCGCGCCGTGGATCGCACCAGCCGAATGGGAACGCGTGCGCACGCAACCGAACGTCCCGTACGCGCTGATGCTGGAGATGGGCGCCGACCTCGGAGAATGCCTGCGCACGGGCCGCCTGGACGCCTGCCTCGCGCCGGCCATCGATGCGAGCTTCTCGGCGATGACGGCGGTGGCCGCATCCTGCGAACGTATCCGCGGCACGCCGATCCCGTTTTCGTACACCCTGCTGCTGCACCGCACGGCGTACCTGTATTGCTTCCTGCTGCCGTTCGGCCTCGTGGACACGATCGGCTACCTGACGCCCCTCGTCTCCGCCATCGTGGCCTACACCTTCTTCGGCCTGGACGCCCTCGGCGACGAGCTCGAGGAACCGTTCCGCGCCTCCGACAACGGCCTGCCGCTCGAGGCCCTGTGCCGCACGATCGAGATCGACCTGCGCACCGCCCTGGGCGACCGCGACCTGCCTCCCCCGCTGCTGCCGGAGAACTACCGGCTCAGCTAGTTCCATCCCGAAGTCGACCCGAGAAAGACATGAAGACAGAATACCTGGACCGTATCCGCTGCGCCTCGCTGCGCGGCCGCGTCACCAGTGCGCACGAGGCCGCGCGCTGGATCAAGGACGGCATGACCGTCGGCATGAGCGGCTTCACCCGCGCCGGCGACGTCAAGCTCGTGCCGGCCGCGCTGGCCGAGCGGGCCCGCACGGAGCCTTTGAAGATCACGCTGATGACGGGCGCCTCGCTCGGCAACGACACCGACAAACGCCTCACCGAAGCGGGCGCACTGGCGCGCCGCATGCCGTTCCAGGTGGACCCCGTGCTGCGCGCGGCGATCAACCGCGGCGAGGTGATGTACATCGACCAGCACCTGTCCGAGACCGTCGAACAGCTGCGCAGCCGCCACATCGCGCCGGTCGACGTGGCCATCGTGGAAGCGGTGGCGATCACGGAAGACGGCGCCGTCGTGCCCACGACCTCCGTCGGCAACAGCGCCAGCTTCGCGATCCTGGCCGACAAGGTGATCGTCGAGATCAACCTCGCCCAGCCGGCCGGCCTGGAAGGCCTGCACGACATCTGGATTCCGAAGAAGCGCCCGTTGCGCGAACCGATCCCGATCATGTCGGCGGACGACCGCGCCGGCACGCCGTGGATCGCCATCCCGCCCGAGAAGATCGTCGCGATCGTGCTGTCCGACCAGCCGGATTCGACGTCGTCCGTGCTGCCGGCCGATCGCGAGACGGCCGCCATCGCGGGCCACCTGATCCGCTTCTTCGAACGGGAAATCGAGGCGGGCCGCCTGGCGAGGGAACTGCTGCCGCTGCAGGCCGGCATCGGCACGATCGCCAACGCGGTGCTGGCAGGCTTTGCCGACAGCCCGTTCGACCGCCTGACGATGTATTCGGAAGTGCTGCAGGATTCGACGTTCGACCTGTTCGACGCGGGCAAGCTGGATTTCGCGTCCGGCTCGTCGATCACGCTGTCGCCGGAAAAGAGCCGGCAGGTGTTCCGCGACTTCGACCGCTACCGCGACAAGCTCGTGCTGCGTCCGCAGGAAGTGTCCAACCACCCGGAAGTGATTCGCCGCCTCGGCATCATCGCCATCAACACGGCCCTGGAAGCGGACATCTACGGGAACATCAATTCGACGCACGTGCTGGGCACGCACATGATGAACGGGATCGGCGGCTCGGGCGACTTCGCGCGCAACGCCTACCTGTCGATCTTCGCGACCAAGGCCACGGCCAAGGGCGGCAAGGTGTCGTCGATCGTGCCGATGGTGACGCACGTCGACCACACGGAGCACGACGTCGACATCATCGTCACGGAACTGGGCCTCGCCGACCTGCGCGGCCTCGCGCCACGCGAACGGGCCGAGGTCATCATCGAACAGTGCACGGCCGAACCGTACAAATCGATGCTGCGCGCGTACGTGCGGGAAGCGCAGCGGCGCGGCGGCCAGACGCCGCACGTGCTGGAGCGGGCGTACGCGTGGCACACCCGCTACAGCGAGACGGGCTCGATGCTCGAACCCTGAACCTTCAGCGCACCTCCAGCTGGAACGGCGCGGCCGGCAGGTCGTCCGCGCCGAACAGGTTCACGAACGGCGCATCGGCCCACGCGTAGCGCACGCGGGTGGCATCCGGCGTGCCGGCGCCGGGCAGGACGATGGTGTCACCGGCCACGCGCGCCTCCGCGTAACGGCACACCGTGCCCGCGCACACCTCGAACGCGTTGGCGCGGTCGGACGAATACGTCGCCAGGCCGCCGCCCGTGTCCTTGAACGTCACGACGATGTCGCCGCCCTTGCGCTGCGCCGACACGGCCGTCGGGCTGCCGGGGATCGTCTTTTCGCCGTACGCGACGGCGCGCGCCGCGCGCGCGAGGCGTTCGCCGACGAGCGTCTTCTGGGTCGGGTGGATGTCGAAGCGGTCGCCCACGTCGATCGTCACGGCCAGGCCCGCGTGCGGGTCGTTCGCCACCGCGGCCGCCTGTGCGTCGCGCAGCTCGGCCCAGCCGGACTGGCCCGGCGTTTTCGCCGGCGAACCGTACGACGTCAGTTGCACGACGAAGAACGGCAACGTCGGCTGGCCGAAACGCTGGCGCCAGTCGCGCATCAGGAGCGGCAGCAAGGTGCGGTATTCCTGCGCCGCGCCGGCGTTCGATTCGCCCTGGTACCACGCGGCCAGCTTGAATTTATAGCCGACCAGCGGCGCGATCATGCCGTTGTACAGCGTGGTCAGGCTCGTCGGCACGGACCACGGCGCCGGCGGCACCGACTGGCCTTTCATGGCGCCGCCGCGCTGGACCTTCCACGCGGCCGGCAGCGGGATCGCCTGGCCGTCCGCGAGGCCGATGCTGCGCTTGTCCACCGGCCCGGACAGGCCGCCGCCCTGCCCGCCGCTCAGCACGCGCATGGCGATCACGTTGCGGCCCGGCTTGAACACGCCGGCCGGCACATCGTAGTCGCGCCACATCCATCCCGTGCTGATGCCGCCCACGCGCACGCCGTTGACCCACGTCGTGTCGTACGTGTCGACGGGGCCCAGGTGCACCGCGTTCGCGGCCTTGGCCTGCGCTTCCGTCAGGGTGACCGTCGTGCGGTACCACGCGACGCCGTCGAAGTCCTTGAAGCCGGCCACGCCGCTGTCCTTCCACGATCCGGTCGGCGTGACGGTGGGCCACGCGCTGTCGTCGAAATCCGGTGCGATCCACGCACGCTGCGCGGCGGCCGCGGGATCGTGCGCCGTCCACCAGGCCTCGTTGCGGGCATCCTCGGCGCGCATGCCGGCAGCCGGATCGGCGCCGTACTGTTTGACGGCGTCGACGCCGGCCGTGTAGTCGCTCACGGTGCGCAGCGACTCCCCGCCGATCCAGCCCTGGATCGTCGTGCCGCCCCAGCTGGCGTTGACGAAGCCGACCGGCACCTTGTAGCTGCCCTGCAGCGAGCGCGCCATGTAGTAGCAGACGGCGGACGCATCGCCGATGGTGTCCGGCCCGGCGATCTTCCACGCGACCGGGCCCTTGAGCTCATCCTGCGGCGCCGCCGTGCTGTTCTTTTCCACGTTCAGGAAGCGGATCCTGTCGTTGGCCGCCATCATCGTCGTCGACCACGCGTTGGTCGAATTGTGCACGGCAAATTCCATGTTCGACTGGCCCGAGCACAGGTAGACGTCGCCGACCAGGATGTCGGCGCGGCTGACGCTCTGGCCGCCCGCGGCGACCGTGAGCGTGTACGGTCCGCCCGCCGGCTGCGGCGGCAGTTGCGCCTTCCACTTGCCGCGCGCATCCGCAGTGCCGGTCACGGCACGTCCGCCCAGGGTGACGCTCACCTTGCTGCCGGCGCCGGCCGTGCCCCACACGGCAATCGGCTGGTCGCGCTGCAGGACCGCGTGGTCGGCAAAAATACGGGCCAGGCCCAGGTCGGCCGCCTGCCCCGGCAGGCAGGCGCTTGCCGCCGCGAGCGCCAGCAGGCGTGCGGCCATCTTCGTAGTCTCCATCGAATCTCCTCGTCGTTAGTGGCGCAGATGTTTGCGCTTTTCATTTTTTCTTAATAAATGATGTTATACCAACAGCGAGGCGAAGGCAGCAAAAAAAACGCCAGCCCGCAGGCTGGCGCTTCATTGCGGAGCGGAGCGGTCAGTAGCCGCGGCTGCCCGTGCCCTGGCTGCCACTGGTGGTGCTGGAACTGGTGCCGGTGCCCGCCGCGCCCGTGCCGGTCGCGCTGGTGCCCGTGCCCGAACCGGAGCCCGTGCCGCTCATGCCGCTCGAACCGGACAGGCCGGTGCCGCTGGCGCCGGTGCTGCCGCTCATGCCGCTGGTGCCGGACGAGCCGGAACCGGTGGTGCCGGTTGCGCCGCTCGAACCCGAGGAGCCGGTGCCGGTGCCGGTCGGCGGCGTGGTCGTGCCGCTGCCCGTGCCCATGCTGCCGCCGGTGCCGGTACCCGTGCCGCCCGACGTGCCGCTGCCGCCGCTGGTGCCGGTGCCGGTGCCGGTGCCGGTGCCGGTGCCGGTGCCCATGCTACCCGACGAACCCGAGGTGCCCTGGGTATCCTGGCTGCCGCTCGACGACGAACCGCTGCTGGAGGAACCGCCGCTGCCGCTCGAACCGCTGCTCGAGCTGCTCTTCTTATGATGTTTTTTCTTCGTGTGTTTCTTGGTGGCCGAGCTGCCCGACGTCGACTGATCCTGCGCGGTCGCGCTGCTGCCCGTCGACGAACCGGTCTGCGCCTGCGCGTTGACCGTACCGAACATCGCCACCGTGACGGCAGCACCCAGCAAGCCCTTCAGTAACTTATTCATTTTCATATCGCTCTCCTCAGAGAATGGATTTGGGGCAAAAAAACTCTGCAATATCAAGAAGATACTGTGGAGGCGGAGTTTAAAGAGATCGCCGTGAAGGGTGCGCGCGTTAGCCTCGCGGAAACAAAAATCAGTACGCCCCGGCCGCCTGCGCCGCAAGCGTGCCCATCCGCGTGTACAGGTCGAGGATGTTGCTCTTGTCGTCCGGATAGACGCGGTTCGACAGGAATACGTAGAACGACTTCGACTGCGGATCGACCCACAGGATGCAGCCCGTGAAGCCGGTGTGGCCATAGCTGCCGACCGGGTACACGGTGCCGCGCGGGCGCTTCGCGTACGGCGAGTCGATGTCCATGCCGAGGCCGCGCCTGGCCAGGCCGGGAGGCGATTGCACGGTCGTCAGCAGGCGGACGCTGTCCGGGCCCAGGATGCGCACGCCGTCCAGCACCCCGCCCGCCAGCAGCATGCGGGCGTAGCGCGCCACGTCGCCGACGGTCGTGAATACGCCGGCCGAGCCCGCCACACCGCCCATGCGGCGCACCGTCGGGTCGTGCACGACGCCGCGCAGGAGTTCGCCCGGCGCGAGGTCGCCATGCGCGCCTTTCCCGTCCGCGCTGCCGACCTGGGTCGGCGCGATCGTCTCGACGTCGGCCCGGCGCAGCGGCAGGTAACCCGTGTTGCGCATCCCCAGCGGCGCGTAGATGTGCGACTGCGCGTAATCGTCCAGCGGCGTGCCCGTGACCTTTTCGACGACCTGGCCCAGCAGCACGTAATTGACGTCGGAATAGCGGAAGAACGTACCGGGCGGGTGCGTAACAACCTGGGCACACGCGAGCTGGTGCGCGGCCACGCGGCCTTTCCATGCAGGGACGGCCGGCAGCCCGGCGGGCAAGCCCGAACTGTGCGTGAGCAATTGCCGGATCGTAATCGTTTCCTTGCCGCCGGTCCCGCATTCGGGGAAGTATTTGACGAGTTTGTCGTCGAGCCCGATGCGTCCCTGCTCGGCCAGGATCAGCACGGACGGCGCCGTCGCCAGCACTTTCGTCAGCGAGGCGGCATCGAAGGTGGTCGCCGTCGTGACCGGAGCCGCATCCGGTTCATAGGTCAGGCGGCCGTAGGCGCGTTCGTAGACGGCGTCCTCGTGCTCCAGGTGGAACACGGCGCCCGGCAACTTGTGCGCGTCAATGGCGCCCTCGATGGCGGCGTCGATCTGGGGAAAGCGGCGCACGTCCAGCCGGGGGACATCGGCCGCGGGCACGCTCGGTACACGGGGAGGCAAGGTGCAGCCGGCAGCGAGCACGGCGATGCAGGGAAGCAGGTAAATACGCATGTTGAGCAAACGGAGATGCCGTGGAGACATTGTTCAACAGGCCATCATATGCCGTTCCGGACCGTGGCGCACGCGAAAAATTCGATCGGCGTATCATGGGGCGATGAATGCACCAATGATTCCTTTCTCGATACTCGACCTCGCCCCGATCACCGAAGGCAGCGACGCTGCCGAATCGTTCCGCCGCTCGCTCGACCTCGCGCAGCACGGCGAACGCTGGGGTTACCACCGCTTCTGGCTCGCCGAACACCACGGCATGCCGGGCATCGCCAGCGCGGCGACGGCGGTGCTGATCGCCCACGTGGGCAACGGCACCTCCACCATCCGCCTCGGCGCCGGCGGCATCATGCTGCCGAACCATTCCCCGCTCGTCATCGCCGAACAGTTCGGCACGCTCGAATCGCTGTTCCCGGGCCGCATCGACCTGGGCCTCGGCCGCGCGCCCGGTTCCGACCACGCGACGGCCCGCGCGCTGCGCCGCAATCTCGCGTCCGACGCGGACGAATTCCCGCAGGACGTCGTGGAACTGATGGATTATTTCGCGGACGCCCCGCGCCGCCACGTGCGCGCCGTGCCCGGCGCCGGCCTCAAGGTGCCCGTGTGGATCCTCGGCTCCAGCCTGTTCGGCGCGCAGCTGGCGGCAATGCTGGGCCTGCCGTACGCGTTCGCGTCGCACTTCGCGCCGCAGATGATGATGCAGGCCATCGAGATCTACCGCGCCACCTTCCGCCCCTCGGCCCAGCTCGACAAGCCGTACGTGATGCTCGGCTTTAACGTGTTCGCCGCCGAGACGGATGCGGAAGCCCAATGGCGCGCGACGTCCATGCAGCAGGCG
This sequence comes from Massilia sp. CT11-137, assembly GCF_047302885.1. NCBI lineage: Bacteria > Pseudomonadati > Pseudomonadota > Betaproteobacteria > Burkholderiales > Oxalobacteraceae > Massilia > Massilia sp. CT11-137. Next base: position 461,920 of record NZ_JBKYMP010000002.1, on the reverse strand, counting down.
TTCGTCAACCTGCGCAGCGGCCATCCGACGCGTTTGAAACCGCCCGTCGAAGGTTATCTCGACCTGCTCGGCCCGGCGGAACGCGGCATGCTCGACGGCGTGCTGTCGTGCTCGGCGATCGGCTCGCCCGAGACCGTCGAACGGCAGCTGAAGGACTTCATCGCGCGCACCGGCGCGGACGAGCTGATGATCACGTCGCAGATCTACGACCACGCGGCGCGGTTGCGCTCGTACGAGATCGCGGCGGAGATCCGGCGCAACGGTGATCTGGCGAACATTCAACCGGCGCGGCCTTAGTCACACTTGTCATCCATGGACGGCACCTGGCCGTTGATTGCATAACCATGGAGGACCTATGAACACTCGACTGATCGCCGCAACCCTGATGCTCTCGCTCGCCTCGACGGGCGCCGCCTATGCCAAACCCAGCTGCGCGAAAGGCGCCATCGTCGGCGGCGTCGGCGGCCACGTGGCGGGCAAGCACGGCTTGCTGGGCGCTGCCGCCGGCTGCGCCATCGGCCACCACATGGCCAAGAAGCAGGAGAAGGAGCAGCAGCGGCAGGCGCAGGCGCAGGCGCAAGCACGGCAGCAGGCCGCCGACAGCCAGCAGCCGGCACCGCGCAAATAAGCTGGCTCGTCGTTCCCGGCATTGCCGGAAACGACTTCCCGCGCAGGCGGGAACCCAAGTTTGTCGGCAGATCGCGAAAATTGGGTCCCCGCCTTCGCGGGGACGACGTAGATGCGCTAACCAATCGACATCAAGCGTCCCCCGTCCCCGCCTGCAACGCGTCGATCACATGGCGCGTCGAGCGCACCTTGCCCATGACGGGGAAGATGTGCCTGCAGGCGAACTCGTGCGCATCCGCCGCCATGCTGCTCATCGCATCCTCGACGAAGACGAGCTCGTAGCCGCGGTCGAACGCGGCGCGTGCCGTCGACTCGACGCCGAAGTTGGTGGCGATGCCGCCCAGGATAATGGTCTTGATGTGGCGCCGGCGCAGCAACTGGTCCAGTTCCGTGCCGTAGAACGCGCCCCACTGGCGCTTCGTCACGACGATGTCCTGCGCCTGCACCTGCGCGTCCGGCGCCAGCAGCGACGCGTCCGGCGGTGGCGCGGGCGTGCCGGGTTTGCGCAGCGGCGCATCGGCCGGCGGCAGTTGCAACTGGTCGACGAGCACGCGCACGAAGATCACCATGCCGCCGCGGTCGCGCATTTCGCCCGACAGCAGCACGCAATTGCCCACCACCTGCTCGGCCGTGTACGGGGCCAGGTCGCGTTTCACATTACTGTTCTGCAAATCGATCAGCACCAGGGCGGTGCGGCCGATATCGATGTCCAGGTCGCTCATGTAAGATCCTCCTCGCCGCGCAGTATCCGCCGGCAGGCGATTTGGTGGCGCCAGTTTCCGCTGTGCTAAATTTCCGGCATCATGCAAAGAACCGCCATCGCCGCCTTGTGCGTCCTGCTGGCAGGCTGCGCCAGCCAGCCCGCCCTCACCGCCTACACCGTCAACTCGGGCGCGCAGCGTAGTAGCGCGCAGCAGGCGCTGTCGTTCGACCATGCCGACCTGAGCCTGCGCATCGACCCGGACAGCCGCAGCCTGCGCGGCGACGCGACGCTCACGTTCAGCACCGGCGCGCCGCTGGACAGCATCGAGCTCGACCTGGACCGCAACCTGCCCATCGATGGCATCGCCGTCGACGGCCAGCCGCTCGCGGCCGACCGGTGGCGCAATCCGGACGGCAAGCTGGCGATCGCGCTGCCGCAGCGGCTGGAGCCGGGCCGCCAGATCAAGGTGCGCGTGACCTACCACGGCGAACCGCACGTGGCGAAACGTGCGCCATGGGACGGCGGCTTCGTGTGGGCGCGCACGCCGGACGGCAAGCCGTGGGTCGCGAGTGCCGTCGAAGGCGAAGGCTGCGACCTGTTCTGGCCCTGCATCGACCATCCGATGGGCAAGCCGAAGGTCGTCGACGAACACATCACCGTGCCCGCGCCACTCGTGGCCGCGGGCAATGGCGTGGCCACGGGCATGACGGAAGCGAACGGCTGGCGCACATGGCACTGGCGCGCAAAGAACCCGAGCACGTACGGCATCGCCATCAACGTGGGGCCGTACGAGGTGCTGTCCGGCGAGTACCGCAGCCGCTACGGCAATACGATCCCGCTGCGGTTCTGGTACCTGCCGCAGAACAAAGCGCATGCGCAAGACCTGTTCTCGGAATTCCCGAAGATGCTGGATTTCTTCGAATCGACGATCGGTCCCTACCCGTTCGCCGACGAAAAAATGGGTGTCGTCGAAACGCCGCACAAGGGCATGGAACACCAGACCATCAATGCCTACGGCAACAAATACGTCAAGACGCCATACGGCTACGACGACCTGCTGCAGCACGAATTCGCCCACGAATGGTTCGGCAACCAGCTCACGAATGCCGACTGGGACGACATGTGGCTGCACGAGGGCCTCGCCTCCTACATGCAGCCGCTGTACATGCAATACCTGCACGGCGACCAGGAATATTTCGCCGCGCTGATGCAGCAACGCGCGGGCATCCGCAACAAGGCGCCGCTCGTGTCCGGCAAGCACAAGCGCGAGGAAGACGTCTACGACCTCAAGCGCGGCGGTCCCGGCGGCGACATTTATGCGAAAGGCTCGCTCGTGTTGCACACGTTGCGCGGCCTGATCGGCGACGACGCCTTTTTCCGCGCCGTGCGCGAACTCGTGTACGGCACACCGGACCCGCGCCCGGGGAATTTCTCGCCGCGCTATGCGACGACGCCGGACTTCATCGCCATCGTCCAGCGCGCGAGCGGACGGGACCTCGGCTGGTTCTTCCAGGCCTATATGTACCAGGCCGCGCTGCCCGAGCTCGTGGCCGCGCGCCGCGGCGACACGCTGGACCTCGCGTGGAAGACGGCCGCCAACACGCCGTTCCCGATGCCGCTCGACGTACGCGTGGACGGGCGCACCGTCACCCTGCCGATGGCGGACGGCCGCGGCAGCATCGCACTGCCGCCGCACGCGACGGTCACGTTCGATCCGCATTCGAAGATCGTGCGGCGCGAGAGGCGGTTCGAAGGCAGGTAGGGTGGGCACCATGTGCCCGCGCGGATGTTCGCATCATGCATGTGTCACGGCACCACCTTGCCGTCGACGCCGATCCGCCGCACCTCGCCCAGGTTCAGCGCACGGATCGGCGCCTCGATCTTGCTCATGTCGCCGACGACGATCCACACCGGCTGCCGCGGCAGCACGACGCGCGCCGCCAGCGCATTCAATTGCTCGGGCGTGACAGCCAGCGCCGTCGCCGTGTACGTGTCGTAGTAATCCTCGGGCAAGCCGTATTGCAGGATCGTCGCGTAGGCATTGCTGAGCTGGCTGACCGTCTCGAACGAGCCGGGCAGGCCCAGCGTCTCGTTCGCCTGCGCATCCTGCAGTTCGCGCGGCGTGACGGGACGTGCGCTGCCCAGCTCGGCATATTGGCGCGCCAGTTCGCGCAGCGCATCGGCCGTTTTATCGGTCTGGACCGGTGAATCGCTGACCAGGATGCGCTGCCCGCGCGCCGCGACGAGCGACGAGCCGACGCCGTACGACCAGTGTTTATCTTCCCGCAGATCCATGTTCAGGCGCGAACTGAACGTGCCGCCGAACACGTCGTTGAGCAGGTTCAGCGCGACGGCATCCGGCGTGTTGCGCGGCGGCGCCAGCTGGGCGCCCACGATATTGCTCTGCAGCGCACCGGGACGGTCGATCAGGTAGATCGTCGTGCCGGCCGGCTGGTCGACCTTGGCGATCTCGTGCGCCGGCAGGGTGCCGGCCTTCCACGCGCCGAACGCGCGTTCCAGCAGCGGCGCCAGTTCCGCGAGGGTCGTGTCGCCGACGACGAGCAGGGTCGCATTGTTCGGCTTGAACCACGTGGCGTGATAGCCCACGAGATCGGCGCGCGTCATGCGGGAGACCGCGGCTTCCGTGCCGGTACCGGTCAGCGGCAGGGAATACGGATGGCCGGGGCCGTACAGCAGCGGCGGCAGCACGCGCAAGGCCATCAGGCGCGGCACCGTCTGCTCGCGCTGGATCGCGGCCAGCCGCGTCTTGCGCACGCGTTCGAAGTCGGCCTGCGGAAAGGCCGGACGCAACGCGAGGTCGGCGTACAGGCCCAGCGCCTGCGCCAGCGTGGGCTTGAGCACGTTCATGTTGACGAACGCGCCGTCCAGGTTGATCGACGTGCCGAACGAGGCGCCCAGCGCTTCCAGTTCGCGGCTGATCTGCAAGGCGCTGCGCGACGTCGTCCCCTCTTCCAGCATGCGCAAGGTGAGGCTCGCGAGGCCGGGCAGCGCCTGCGAATCGGACGCGAAGCCGCCACCGAGCATCAGCGACAGGTTGATCACGGGCGCGCCGTGGCGCTCGGCCAGCACGACCTGCATGCCGTTGGACAGCGTCGTCTTCTGCATGGGCGGCAGGGTCAAGGTTTCCGGATGGCCGGCCGGCGGACCCTTGCTGCGGTCCACCGTGGACGCCCCCGCCGCGAGCCCGGTCGGGAATGGATCGACTTCCAGCACGTAGTCGCCGTCGGCCAGCCAGTCGAGCATGGCCTTGCGCACCGCCGCCGGCGTCGCGTCCTTGATGCGCTGCAAATAGAGCTTGTAGCAGTCCGGACTGTCCGTGTACGTGGCGCAGCGCGCCAGCACGTCGCTCTTGCCACCGAAGCCGCCCACGCGCTCGACGGCGCGCGCGTGCTGCGCGAGGATCGTCGTCTGCGCAAGCCGCAGCTCGGCGGCCGTCGGGCCGGTCTTCATCAGCGCGCGCAATTCCTCGTCGGCCAGCGTTTCCATGCGCGTGACGTCGGCCGCAGGTGCGCCCGGCTTCGCGGTCAGGTTGATGCCGAACTGGCCGGCGATCTCGTTCGAATCGTTGCCGGTGCCGACCGACGTCGCCAACTGTTCCTTGACGACGAGGCGCTGGTACAACCGCGACGTCTTGCCCCCGCCCAGCACCTGCGCGGCGAGGTCGAGCAGCGGTTCTTCGGGCGTGTCGGCGCCCGGCACGTTCCACAGGCGATAGATGCGCGCCTGCGGCACGCGGTCCTGGACCTGCCCCCGGTGCGTGCCGCTGCGCTTCGCGACCCACGCCTGCTGGTGGGCCTGCGGCGGGCCCGGAGGAATATCGCCGTAGTATTTTTCGACCTTTTCGCGGGCCTGCTGCGGCGTGATGTCGCCGGCCAGCACGAGCACCACGTTGTTCGGGCCATAGTGCCCTTTGAACCAGTCGGTGACGTCCGTCATCGACGCGGCATCGAGGTCGGCCATGGCTCCGATCACGGTCCATGAATACGGGTGGTTGGCCGGCCACGTGTTCTCCGTGACGACCTGCTCGACGATGCCGTACGGCTGGTTCTCGCGCTGGCGCTTTTCGTTCTGGACGACGCCCCGCTGCAGGTCGAGTTTCTTCTGGTCGAGCACATCCAGCAGATGACCCATGCGGTCGCTCTCGGCGAACAGCGCATAGTCGAGCATGGACGTGGGGACCGTCTCGAAGTAATTCGTGCGGTCCTTGTTCGTCGTGCCATTCAGGTCCGTCGCGCCAATGCCTTCCAGTGCCGACAGGAATGTCTTGTCGAAGTTGGCGCTGCCGGAAAACATCAGGTGCTCGAACAGGTGCGCAAAGCCGGTCTTGCCGGGCTTCTCGTTCTTGGAACCCACGTGATACCACGTGTTGACGGCCACGACGGGCGATTTATGGTCTTCGTGCACGATCACCGTCAGGCCATTCTTCAGAACAAATTTCGTGTACGGAATATCGGGGATGGGGATGTCGACGCCGGCATCGCGTGCGGGCGCCGGCGCGGCCAGGGCCAGCATCAAGACAAACGATGACACAAGGGCAAAGCGCATGCTGGGTCTCCTCACGTGGATGATCGGCCGCGCTCATTCTAAGAAATATTGCCCAGGCTTGTCGTCCTGGACTGACAAGCGGGCCGGACACCGTCCGCTGCAAGAATCATGCATGGGGCGTATCATTGAGGCTGGCAATCAGCAAGGAGAAGCTCATGAATCAACGACGCTCTTTCCTCAAAAGTTCCGCCGTCCTCGCATCGGTGCTCGGTGCCCCCGCCATCCGGACCAGCGCCAAGACCCTGCCGGATGCGCCCGTCTCCCCTGTCGCGCCGAACGAGCGCATCGTGCGCCTGTACAACACGCACACGGGCGAAAGCCTGCGCACCATTTTCTGGGCCGAAGGCGAATTCATTCCCGAAGCCTTGCAGGACATTAATAAACTGCTGCGCGACCACCGCAACAACAAGATCTCGGCCATCGATCCGAAACTGCTCGTCTTGCTGGACCGCATCAGCGCCCAGTACGGCAGCCACCCGACCGTGCACGTGATCTCGGGTTATCGCTCGCCGGAAACGAACGAGATGCTGCACGAAAAGACGGGCGGCGTGGCGAAGCACAGCCTGCACATGGAAGGCAAGGCCATCGACGTGCGCATCCCCGGCCAGGACCTGGCCAAGCTGCACAAGATCGTGATGGCGCAGAAGGCGGGCGGGGTCGGCTATTACCCGGACTCGCAGTTCGTGCACATGGACGTCGGCCGCGTGCGGTACTGGTGACCATGCACCGGGCCGTCGCGTGGGTGTTGTCGACGCTGCTGGGCGCAGCCGCGGCGGGGCTGGCGCACGCCCAGGCGGCGCCAGACGGCCAGGGCATCCAGACGGTCACCGTCACGTACACGCGCGACCCCGTCGACAAGTCCTACCGCAAAATGATCCGCGGCATGGAGCGGTTCCAGCGCGAGCATGCGCTGGCGCCGCAGGCCACGTTGCGCTTCCGGCTGCTGCCCCGGTCGCCGACCGTCGACATGCACGGCATCACCCTGCGCGTCATCGGCGACCACATCGCGGTGCCCGTCCCCGTCGCGCCCGACAACAGTTTTACGCTGCCGCGCAACGAACAGGCGCTGAAAGAGGATGCGGCCGTCGTCGCCAACCGCAAGACGACGAGCATGACGTGGCGCGCGCAAGTCATGACGCCCGGCCTGCCGCCCGGCACGCGCCGGCTGGGCGACTTGCGCCTCGAGTGTCTCGTCGGCATGGAAGCCGGGCTCGTGTCGAACAGTTCGCCGCTGTTCGGCTGGATCTCGAACGCTCTCACGAGTCCCGAACAGGTGTGTAACAGTCCCGACGGCAATTTCCTCTTCTTCACAGAGCGCCCCGTGTTCGCCGTGACCCTGCGCGCGGGCGAGCGCACGGAAATCCTGCCGTTCCGCTTCCTGTACGCGGGCGGCGAGCAGACGCGCGACATGCTGCCGTTCTGCGACTGCCAAGTGCTGCTCGACCGCACGTACTACGCGCCGATCTGGGACCGCAGCTGGCCGGACGACACGCTCGTCAGCTTCGCCACCATGGACGACGAGGCGGCGCCATGAACCTGCGCCCCATCCTGCTGGTCACCGCCCTGCTGTCCGGTTGCGCCGCGCGCGCGCCGGAGGAACCCGGCACGAGCGTGGCCGAGTCCCGCTTCGACCAGCTCGTCGTCCCCGGCCGCACGACGCGTGCCGAGCTGCTGGCCGCGTTCGGGCCCACGAAGACGATCGTCTTCGATTCCGGCATGGAGACGTGGTTGTACACCGCCCCGGCGGCCGGCGGGCACACGGAACTGGTGCTGCTGCTGGGCCGCGACGGCATCGTGCGCAAGATGCGCAAGCGGCCCCCTTATCCGACCGATCCCGCGCCCTGACGGCGAGGTACCGGCCGTGCAGGCTCGCTATATAATGGGCCGTCCCCATTGCGTTGCGCGGCCGCCTTGAAAATCCAACTCCCACGTTCGTCGACCGTCCCGTTGTACACCCAGATCAAGGAAGCGATCCGCGCCAAGATCATCGACGGCACCTACGTCGGGCACCAGCAACTGCCGTCGGAAAACGAGATGATCGCGGCGTTCGGCGTCAGCCGCATCACGGTGCGGCAGGCGGTGAACGACTTGCAGAAGGAAGGCTTGCTGTTCAAGGTACACGGCAAGGGCACCTTCGTCGCCTTGCCCAACGTCTCCCAGGAGTTGACGCACCTGCAGGGCTTCGGCGAAGCGATGCACCGTCTCGGCCATGAAACCTTCTCGGACGTATTCGGCCTGGAAACCGTCAAGGCGTCCGGCATCGCCCACGCCAAGCTGCAGATCGAAGACGGCAGTCCGGTGACGGAGGTCCGGCGCGTACGCTATTTGAACAGGGAGCCGGTCTCGATCGACTACTCCTGGGTCAGGCATGACGTGGGGTCGCGTCTCACCGAGAGAAACCTGCGCGAGAAAGACCTGTTTTTCCTGCTCGAAAACGAGTTGCACCAGCGGCTCCATTCCGCCGACGTGGAAATCGATGCGACGTCGGCGACAAACGACGTTGCGACTCGCCTGAAGGTCGCACCGGGCGCGCCGATCCTGCGCATCGAGCGCCTGACCTACGCGCAGGGCGAAAAACCGCTCGTGTTCGAATACCTGCATTACCGCGCCGAGACCTTCAAATACAAGATGAAGGTATTGCGCTAGTAACGCCGACATATCGCACAGGTCACGCGTGGGCACGGGGTGCCCCACCCTACGCCCTGTTTTGGCCGTCCCCTCCCCACAACGGCCACCTGCCGCACCGCACGCGCACCGTTCCTGATCATTCTTCCCTCCCGATCCCGCGAAACACGGGCAATTCGACTGGCACGCAATTTGCACAACTCGTTATTACGAGTTATGACGAGGTGCGCACGGTGCCGCAAGGCGACTTTACTGAAAGGGTGACATGAAAACCATTGAACTGGAATACGACCTGGTAATCGTTGGCGGCGGTACGGGCGGGCCGATGGCCGCGGTGAAAGCCAAGGAAAAGAATCCGAAGTTGCGCGTGCTGGTGCTGGAAAAGGCCAACGTCAAGCGCAGCGGCGCCATCTCCATGGGCATGGACGGGTTGAACAACGCGGTCATTCCCGGCCATGCGACGCCGGAACAGTATACGAAGGAGATCACGGTCGCGAACGACGGCATCGTCGACCAGAAAGGGGTGTACGCCTACGCGAGCAACAGCTACGCGATGATCGAGGAGCTCGATCGCTGGGGCGTCAAGTTCGAGAAGGACGAAACGGGCGACTACGCCGTGCGCAAGGTGCACCACCTCGGCAGCTACGTCCTGCCGATGCCGGAAGGGCACCACATGAAGAAGGTGCTGTACCGCCAGCTGAAGCGCCAGCGCGTCGACATCACCAACCGCGTGGTCGCCACGCGCCTGATCACGGGCGTGAACGGCGAGATCGCCGGCGTCATGGGCTTCGATTGCCGCACCGCCGACTTTTATGTGATCAAGGCAAAGGCGGTCGTGCTGTGCACGGGCGCGGCGGGGCGGCTCGGCCTGCCCGCGTCCGGCTATATGTTCGGCACGTACGAGAACCCGACCAACAGCGGCGAAGGCCACGTCATGGCCTATCACGCCGGCGCGGAACTGACGAACCTGGAATGCTTCCAGGTCAATCCGCTGATCAAGGATTACAACGGCCCCGCGTGCGCCTACGTCACCGGCCCGTTCGGCGGCTTCACCGCGAACTCCACCGGCGCGCGCTTCATCGAATGCGACTACTGGAGCGGCCAGATGATGCTGGAGTTCTACAACGAGCTGGAAGGCGGCCGCGGTCCGGTGTTCCTGAAACTCGATCACCTGGCGGAGGAAACGATCGCGGAGATCGAGCACATCCTGCACACCAACGAACGCCCGAGCCGCGGCCGCTTCCACGAACGGCGCGGCAACGACTACCGCCAGAAGGCGATCGAGATGCACATCTCGGAAATCGGCTTTTGCAGTGGCCACAGCGCCTCCGGCATCTGGACCAACGAAAAAGGCGAGTGCTCCCTCCCCGGCCTGTACGCGGCAGGCGATTGCGCCAGCATCCCGCACAACTACATGCTCGGGGCGTTCGTGTACGGCAAATTCTGCGGCGAGAACGCGGCCGACTACATCGCCGGCAAGTCTGCGACCGTGATCAACACCGACATGGTGGAAGCGGAGCGCCGGCGCATCATGGCGCCGCTGGCGCGCAGCGAGGGCCTGACGCCGTTCCAGGTCGAGTACAAGACGCGCCGCATCGTGAACGATTACCTGCAGCCGCCGAAGGTCACGCGCAAGATGGAAATCGCGCTCGAGCGCTTTGGCGAGATCAAGGACGACCTCGAGGAACTCGGCGCCGTCAACCCGCACGAACTGATGCGGGCGATGGAGGCGCACACGATCCGCGACTGCGCGGAACTCGCGGCGCGTTCTTCCCTGTTTCGCAAGGAAAGCCGCTGGGGCCTGTACCACCTGTGCGTGGATCACCCCGAAAAGGACGACGAGAACTGGTTCTGCCACACCAACGTCAGCAAGGGCGCGGACGGCAGGACGGTCTTCCGCAAGCGCGAGATCGAGCCCTACATCGTCGAACTGAATGCCGAAGAAAAAGCCGCCTACCAGCGCCTGCGCGTGGCCGGCACCAAAACCGCCATCGCCGTCTAACCGAACCGGAAAAGGAAAGGAAAGAACATGACCATCGCAACCACCCGCACGCAAGCCCCGGTCGTCGTCGACCAGTCGAAGTGCATCGCCGAGAAAGGCTGCACCGTATGCGTCGACGTCTGCCCCCTGGACGTGCTGGCGATCGACATCGTCTCCAACAAGGCGTTCATGAAGTTCGACGAATGCTGGTACTGCATGCCGTGCGAACAGGACTGCCCGACCGGCGCCGTGCACGTCAACATCCCCTATCTCGTGCGCTGAGGAGGGAGGGTCCCATGATGGCAACCACACTCCACGAACGGCTGCACAGCAGCGACCCGGGCGTGCGCCGCGTCGCGGTGCTGGATCTCCCCTACTCCGACGAGGAAGACGACATCGTGCCGCTGCTCGTCGCCGCGCTGGCCGACCCCGACGCGAGCGTGCGGCTGGAAGCGGCCAGGGCGATCGAAGGCTACGAAGATCCCGAGGTGCTGGAAGCGCTCGTGCCGCTGCTGAAGGACGCCGACCCGGACGTGCGGCGCGCGGCGGCGACCACGCTGGCCGAACTGAAGGAACCGGCGTCGGCACCGCACCTGCTGCCCTACCTGGGCGACGAAGAAGCCTCGGTCCGGGTCGCCGCCCTGCACGCGATCCGCGCCCTGCGCGTGGACGCGGCCTTCGAACCCGCGCTGCGGGCACTGGGCGACATCGATGCCGGCGTGCGGCGCGAAGCGGTGGGCGTGCTCGGCTACCTGAAAAAGCCGGAAGCGATCGGCGCGCTGACGAATGCGGCGGCCAACGACCCGGACCAGGAAGTGCGCCGCATCGCCGTGGGTGCGCTCGGTTACGCGTCGGCAGTCAGCATCCAGCCGACGCTCAGCCGCGTCCTCGCCGATCCGGCCTGGCAGGTGCGCGAGGAAGCGGCGACGACGATGGGCAAGCTCGGGCTGGCGCTCGGCGTGCCGGACCTCGTGCGCGCGATGGACGACGAGTTCTGGCAGGTGCGGGTAAAAGCGGCGCGCAGCCTCGGCAAGCTGAAGGCGAAGGCCGCGGTGCAGGCGCTGTGCGAGGCGTTGCGGCATCCGATGAGCAATCTGCGCAAGGAAGCCGTCATCGCGCTGGGCGAGATCGGCGACACGCGCGCCATCGTCCACCTGGAAGCGGCGCTGAAGGATGTGGACTCGGACGTGCGCAAGCTCTCGAAGCTGGCGCTGACCACCATACAACTGAACGGAGGGGCGGCATGACACACGTCGTCGGCGAATCGTGCATCGGCTGCAAGTACACCGACTGCGTCTCGGTGTGCCCGGTCGAGTGCTTCCATGAAGGACCGAATTTCCTCGTGATCGATCCGGAAGTCTGCATCGACTGCGGCGTGTGCGTGGCGGAATGCCCCGTCGAGGCGATCTACGACGAAAAGGACCTGCCGGACGGGCAAAAGGACTATGTCGCGCTGAACGCCAGGCTGGCGGCCCGCTGGCCGCTGATCACGCAATCGACTGAACCGCTGCCGGAGGCCGACGCATGGGCGTCCCGGCAGGACAAGCGCGACCAGCTGGTGGAGGTGGCCTAGCAACGTGGGCCGCGTCGTTTTTCATCCTGTGACTCATTCTGGAAGGATTCAACATGACACTTCGGTTCCTCATCCGTATTGCCGCGCTCTCCGCCGCTGTCCTGTTCGCGCCGGTATTGCAGGCGAAAGAGGTCGTCACGATCGGCATCGGGACGCAGAACACCACCACCAACACCGTCACCGGCGGCATCGTCATCAAGGAGCTGGGCCTGCTCGACAAATACCTGCCGAAGACCGGCAGGTACGCCAACATCGATTTCAGGGTCGACTGGCAGAACTTCACCTCCGGCCCGCCCGTGACCAACGGCATGATGGCCAACAAGATCCAGATCGGCATGATGGGCGACTACCCGCTGCTGGTGAACGGCGCCAACGGCCAGCAAAGCAGGGGCAACGAAACGCAGCTGGTCGCCGTGATCGCCTATAACGCCTTCGGCGCCGGCAACGGCGTGGTGGTCAACAAGGACAGTCCGTATTACCAGCTGGCCGACCTGAAGGGCAAGAACGTGTCCGTGCCGTTCGGCTCGGCGGCGCACGGCATGCTGCTGCAGGCGATGCAGGCGCGCGGCTGGCCGGACGATTTCTGGAACCTCGTCAGCCAGACGCCGGAAATCGGCACCAGCAACCTGCGCGAAAAGAAGATCGACGGCCACGCCGATTTCGTCCCCTTCGGCGAGCTGCTGCCGTACCGGGGCTTCGCCCGCAAGATCTTCGACGGCGCCCAGACCGGGATTCCAACCTTCCACGGCATCGTCGTGCGCAAGGATTTTGCGGACAAGTATCCGGAAGTCGTCGTCGCCTACATCCGCGCCATGATGGATGCCGACGACTGGGTCCGCAAGAACCCTCGGTTGGCCGCCGAGAAGATCGCCGCATGGACCAGGATCGAGAAAGAGGTCGTCTACATCTTCCTCGGCCCCGACGGTATCCACACGCTGGACCCGACGATCAAGCCCCTGCTCGTGAACTCGGTCAAGACCAGCTACGGCGTGCTGCAAAAGCTGGGCAAGGTGAAGGAATTCAATGTCGATGCGTGGGTCAACGAAAGCTATCTGCGCGCGGCCTTCAAACAGCGCGGCCTCGACTACGACGCGCAGAAGCGCACCTTGGCCAACTACGACATCCAGGGCAAGGACCCGGTCTGCGGCAAGGCGGTGACGCGTCCGAAGGAAGCGGGCGAGATCTGGATCGAGGGCGGCGACATCGTGCCCCTCAGCTCTCCGGCCTGCACCTTCATGGGGATCAAAAAGTACCAGGACGCTGGCAAGAAAATTGCTGTGGTCTATTTGTTCGATCAAGAACTCGGCATCAAGGTATTTGCCGACAGAGCCTTCTATGCGGTCAACGGCACCGGCGCGAAACTGGATGTCGTGCCGTTCCTGCTGAAGAAGGACGCGGAGACCAGCGCAGCAAAATCCGGAGGCACCGTCGCAACCTACGAGCAAGTGCTCGCCAAGATGGAGAAATGATCATGGCTCTGATGGACCGTCACCCAATCGCACCGCCGCCAGCGGCGCCGCCGCCCCACCCCGCCGCTGCCAAGCCGATACGGCAGCCCAGGCTGGAAGCCATCGAAGGCGGTGCGGGCAGCGCGCCCGCACCGGACCTCCCGTTCTCGCTGAAGCGCTGGCTGGAGTCGGGCGTCGGCGCGGCGCTGCTCGGCACCCTGTCGATCGGCGCCGTGCTGCTGGCCTGGCATCTGGCGACCTATTACAAGCTCGACGTCTACATCCGCTTCGGGAACATCCCGACGCCGGTGGATGTGTGGCACAGCATCCTCGACGTCACGCGTTCGGACAAATACGCGATCAACATCGGGATCAGCGTGCGGCGCGTGCTGCTCGGCTTTTCCGGCGCGGCGCTCGTCGGCACGCTCCTCGGGGTCATGGTCGGCCGCTACCGGATCTTCCGTTCGCTGGCGCTGCCGGCGATGGAATTGTTCCGTCCGATCCCCGCGATCGCCTGGGTGCCGATGGCCATCATGCTGTGGCCCAGCAACGAGGTCAGCATTGCGTTCATCACGTTCCTGGGGGCGTTCTTCCCCATCCTGATCAACACCATCCACGGGGTGGAGAGCGTCGACGGCGTGCTGCTGCGCGCCGCGCACAGTCTCGGTGCGAAAGAGAAGGATGTGATCCTGTATGTCGTGGTCCCCGGCGCACTCCCGCATATCTTCACGGGCCTTGCGGTCGGCATGGGCGTCGCGTGGGTGTCGCTGATTGCGGCGGAAATGATTTCCGGCCAATTCGGCATCGGCTACTTCACCTGGGAAGCGTATTCGCTGATTTCGTATCCCGACATCGCGCTCGGCATGATCACGATCGGCGTGCTCGGCCTCTTGTGCAGCAAAGCGATCGACCTGTGTTCCAGGCTCGCCATGCCGTGGACGGGCGCGGCGGCGGGAGCGGGAAAATGAGTGCGCCCTCCATGAACGGCCAGGGCGGCCATATCGAGGTGCGTGACCTCGACATCAGTTTCAGGGCGCGCGGCGCGACCGTGCAAGCCGTCAAGTCGGTATCGCTGGACGTGCGGCCGGGCGAATTCGTGTCGCTGATCGGTCCTTCCGGCTGCGGCAAATCGACCTTGATGAACGCGGTCGCCGGTTTCACCGCGGCCGACAGGGGCGCGCTGACCCTGGATGGCCGGCCCATCACCGGGCCCGGTTCGGACCGCGGCGTCGTGTTCCAGCAGTATTCGCTGTTCCCATGGATGACGGTACGCAAGAACGTCGAGTTCGGACTGAAGATGAAGGACGTGCCGCCGGCGCAGCGCGAGACGCAGGCGCGCACCCTGCTCGGCCTCGCCGGTTTGCTGGCCTTCGAAAACCATTATCCGGCGCAGCTGTCGGGCGGGATGAAGCAACGCGTCGGTATCGTGCGCGCACTGGCGACCAGTCCGCAGGTGCTGCTGATGGACGAACCGTTCGGCGCGCTCGATTCCCAGACCCGCTCCGTCATGCAGGAGATCCTGACGAACATGTGGCAACGGCTGCGCCTGTCCGTGCTGTTCATCACGCACGACATCGACGAAGCGATCTTCCTGTCCGACCGCATCTATGTGATGACGGCCCGGCCCGGACGGATCAAGGCCGACATCAAGGTCCCGCTGCCGCGCCCCCGCACGCCGGACATGATGGACACGCCGGAATTCGCAGGGCTGGTCCGCGCGATCAAGAAGCTGATCCGCGAGGAGAGCCTGGCGGCGATGGGCGGTGAGTTGCGCGACGGCGGCTATGCCGGGCTCAGCACGGAGATCGGACCGGAGGGGGTGGCCAATGTCCTTTGACGAAGCGGCCTGGCCCGACGCCATCACCCTGAACGGCAAGGCGCGCGCACTGGAGCTGGCGTGGAGCGGCAGGCATGCAGTGTTGTCGTACCGCGCGTTGCGCCGTTCCTGCCGCTGCAGCGTATGCGAGCAGATGCGCAGGTCGACGTGCAGCGTCCTGCCCGTTGCCGCCGACGTGGTCCTGCTGAAGATCGAACCAGTGGGCGCGACGGCCATGCAACTGGTTTTCTCGGATGGCCACGCGCGGGGGATCTATCCCTGGACGTATCTCAAACAGATGGCATTCGGCCCGACGGACGGGCTTCCCGAATCTTTGACGAAAGGATGGCGTGATGAGTAATTTCTACGAGGCGGAGGTGTTGTCCGTGCGTCATTGGACGGACCGCCTGTTTTCCTTTACCACGACGCGCGAATCGAGCTTCCGCTACCAGAGCGGGCAGTTCGCGATGATCGGACTCGAAGTGGACGGCCGGCCGCTGATGCGCGCCTACAGCATGGTCAGCCCGCATTACGAAGAACGGCTCGAATTCCTCAGCATCAAGGTGCCGGATGGTCCCCTGACCTCGCGCCTGCAGGACATCCAGGTCGGCGATTCGATCCTGGTCGGCCGCAAGGCGTCCGGCACGCTGCTGAGCCAGAACCTGTTGCCGGGCAAGCACCTGTACCTGCTCGGCACGGGCACCGGCCTGGCGCCGTTCATGAGCATCGTGCAGGACCCCGACATCTACGACCGGTTCGACAAGGTGATCCTCGTGCACGGCTGCCGCCACGTCAACGAACTCGCGTACCAGGAACGCATCGCGGCCGACCTGCCGAACCACGAATTCCTGGGCGACCTGGTGGCCGACCGTTTGATCTATTACCCGACCGTCACCCGCGAGCCGTTCGAAAACCAGGGGCGCATTCCCGACCTGCTGCAAAGCGCACGGTTCTACGCCAGGCTCGGCCTGCCGCCGCTGGACATCGCCCACGACCGCTTCATGCTGTGCGGCAGTCCCGCCATGCTGAAGGACACCGTGGAGGTGCTTGCCGGCCATGGTCTGAAGGAAGGCAACATGAGCCATCCCGGCCATTACGTCATCGAGCGCGCATTCGTCGACAAGTGAAAGGAACCGACATGAAGATCATGGTCCCGGTGAAACGGGTGGTCGATGCGAACGTCAAGGTGCGCGTGAAGCCGGACCGCTCCGGTGTCGACCTGGCCAACGTGAAAATGGCCATCAATCCCTTCGACGAGATCGCCGTGGAGGAAGCCGTGCGGCTGAAGGAAGCGGGCCACGCGGCGGAAGTCGTCGCGGTGTCCTGCGGCGTCGACGCCTGCCAGGATGTGCTGCGCACCGCGCTGGCCGCCGGTGCCGACCGCGCCATCCTGGTGCGGTCGGACGCGGCGTTGCAGCCGCTCGCCGTCGCCAGGCTGCTGGCCGCGATCGCCAGGCGCGAAGTCCCGCAACTCGTCATCCTGGGCAAGCAGGCCATCGACGACGATTGCAACCAGACCGGCCAGATGCTGGCGGCCATGCTGGGCTGGCCGCAGGCCACGTTCGCATCGTCAGTGCGGGTCGAGGGCGGCGGCCTGGCGGTCGCGCGCGACGTCGATGGCGGCATCGAAACCGTGCACCTGGCGCTGCCGGCCGTCGTGACGGCGGACCTGCGCCTGAACGAACCGCGCTTCGTCAGCCTGCCCAACCTGATGAAGTCGAAAAAGAAGCGGCTGGACGTGGTGCCCGCCGAAACCCTCGGCGCCGATCTCTCCCCGCGCTGGAGGACGCTGGCCGTCGACCCGCCCCCGCAACGCCAACCCGGTGTGCGCGTGCAGGATGCGGCCGAACTGGTCCGCCGTTTGCGGCACGAAGCAAACGTCATTTAATCATTCGAGGAGCCATCATGACGGTACTGGTCATCGCTGAACACGACAACGTTTCACTGCACGCCGCCACGCGCCATGCGGTCGGCGCGGCCCGCCTGTGCGGCGGCGACGTGCACCTGCTCGTCGCGGGCCACGATTGCGCCCCCGCGGCGCGCGCGGCGAGCCGCGTTGCCGGCGTGGCGAAGGTGTGGCTCGCCTCGGCCCCGCAGCTCGCGCACGGTCTCGCGGAAAACGTCGCCGCCCAGGCGCTGGAACTGCTGGCGCAGGAGCCTTGTACCCACGTGCTGGCCGCCGCCGGCACGTTCGGCAAGAGCGTCATGCCGCGCATCGCGGCCGGACTGGATGCGGGGCAGATCTCGGACATCACGCGCGTGGTCGCGCCCGACATCTTCGAACGTCCGATTTATGCGGGCAACGCGATCGCGACCGTCCAGGCGCTGGACGCCATCAAGGTGCTGACCGTGCGCGCCACCAGTTTCGACGCCGCGCCCCTGGGCGATGCCGAGGCGGTCATCGAGGACATGACGCCGGTGGAGGATGCCGGCACGGCGCGCGTCGTCGCGGTCGAGCGGACGGTGTCGGGACGGGCGGAGCTGACCGCGGCGCGCGTCGTGGTCGCGGGCGGGCGCGGCCTCGGTTCCGCCGCCGGTTTCGGCACGCTGGAGCCGCTGGCGGACGCGCTGGGCGCCGCGATCGGCGCGTCGCGCGCGGCGGTCGACGCCGGCTTTGCCAGCAACACATTGCAGATCGGCCAGACCGGCAAGGTGGTCGCGCCCGCGCTGTACATCGCGGTCGGCATTTCGGGGGCCATCCAGCACCTGGCCGGCATCGGTGATGCGAAGGTCATCGTGGCCATCAACAAGGATGCGGAAGCGCCGATCTTCGGCGTGGCGGATTACGGCATCGTCGGCGACCTGTTCGACGTCGTGCCTGCGCTCGTCACCGCATTGCAGGAGGACGAGCAGAAACAGCTGGCCGCCTAGAGGATCGGGCACCATGCTGACACATGCCGGCCTCGTACTGGTCTCCATTGCCATCGGCGTCCTGATCGGCGCGGCCGGCGTCGGCGGTTTTTTCATGCCGCCCGCACTGATGCTGCTGATGAACATGGACATCCACCAGGGCATGGCGTTGTCCCTGTTCACTTTCATCTTTACCGGCGCAGCGGGCGCGCTCTACTTCCACAGGAAAGGCAGTCTGGACTGGACGCTGGTGCGGCCGGTGTGCGTCGGCGCGGCGGCGACGGGCTATGCCGGCGCATGGACCGGCCATCATCTCGCCACCGCGTCGCTGTCGACGGCGCTGGCCGCCGTGATCCTCGTCGTCGGCATGACCATGTCGGGCGCCGGCGGCCAGGCGGTGCTTGCCTTGCCGGCGGGCCCGCGTCAGCGCCGGCTGATCCTGGCGGCGATCGGTGCCCTCACAGGGTTCTTTTCCGGTCTCACCGGCATCGGCGGGCAGGTGCTGTCCGTGCCGCTGATGGTCTTGTGCGGCTATCCCGTGCTGACCGCGATCGGCGTCGGGCAGATGCTGCAAACCATCGGCGCGTTGTCCGGTTCGCTCGCGAACCTGCGTTACGCCAGCATCGACTATGGCCTGGCCGCCTTCATTGTCGTGTTCGAAATTGCCGGGGTACTGGCCGGCGCCATCCTCGTCCACCGTCTCGACGGCGCGATCGTCAAGCGCGTGGTCGGCGGACTGTGCATGGTGGCCGGTTGCGGGTTCATCCTGCGCAGCTTGCAGGCCTGAATCGGTGTACAGTTGAGCATCTTTGCTTTTGGAAAAAATAACGATGCGCAAGATCACCGGGGCGCTGCTGGCGCTGACAGCACTGGCGTGCGTACAGACGGCGCGGGCCGACGGGCTCGACCCGACCGAGCAGCAAATCGTCGCGGAGATCAGGGCGCATGCGCCGCAAGCGCTCGCCCTGCTCGAGCAGAGCGTCCTCATCAACAGCGGCACGATGAATACCCGCGGCGTGCGCGACGTGGGCGCGCTGTTCCGCAAAGAGTTCGACGCGCTCGGCTTTACCACGCGCTGGATCGAGCTGCCGCCCGAGATGCGCCGCGCCGGCCACCTCGTCGCCACGCGCGACGGCAACCGCGGCAAGCGCCTGCTGCTGCTCGGCCACCTCGACACCGTGTTCGAGCCCGGTTCCGACGTGCCCATGTGGAAGCGCGATGGCGACAAGGTCCGCGGCCAGGGCGTGTCGGACATGAAGGGCGGCGACGTGATCGTCATCGAAGCCCTGCGCGCGCTGCACCGCGTGGGCGCCCTCGACGGCACGCGCATCGCCGTCATGTTCACGGGCGACGAGGAGGAAGCGGGGAATCCGAAGAGCGTGTCGCGCGGCGACATGGTGGAGCTCGCCAGGCGCAGCGACGTCGCCCTCAGCTTCGAGGGCAGCATCCTCGACAAGAATGGCCAGGCGACCGCCACCGTGGGCCGGCGCGCGACGGCCACGTGGGAGCTGGACGTCAAGGCGCGCCAGGGCCATTCGATGGCCGTGTTCGGCGCCAACGGCTATGGCGCCGTGTACGAGACGGCGCGCATCCTGGACGCCTTCCGCCAGCAGGTGACCGAGCCGGGCCTCACGTTCAATCCGGGCGTGATCCTGGGCGGCACCGAGGTCGCGTTCGACGAGGCCAACGCGCGCGGGACCGCATTCGGCAAGACCAACGTGATCGCCAACACGGCCACCGTGAAGGCCGACCTGCGCTACCTGGACTACCCGCAACGCGACCGCGCACAGGCACGCATGCGCGCCATCGTCGCGCAGAACCTGCCCGGCACCAGCGCCACCATCACGTTCCACGATTCGTATCCGCCGATGGCCGTGACACCCGGCAACCTGAAAGTGCTGGACCTGTATTCGCGCGCCAGCCAGGATGCCGGGCTTGGGACGATCGCGCCCTTGCCGGCGGAAGCGCGTGGCGCGGGCGACATCCAGTTCGTGGCGCCGCTCCTCGACAGCCTCGACGGCCTCGGCGCGAGCGGCAACGGCGCCCACTCGCCGAACGAAGACCTGGACGTGGGCTCGATCGAACGGAGTGCCGTGCGCGCGGCATTGCTGATCTATCGTTTGACGCGTTGACGCTCGTCGAATTTCTTCAACCGGACACGCTACCCGAACCGGGTAATATGCACACATGGCACGACTGATACTCACTTTCCCCGAAGACCAGTACTACTACACGACCTTGCTGACGGTGCGCGTCACCGACATCAATGCCGGCAACCACCTGGGCAACGACTCGATGATCTCGATGATCTCCGAGGCACGGGCCCGCTTCCTGTTCGAATACGGCGTCTCGGAAACGGAAGGCGACGGCACGGGCATCATCGTGACGGACCTCGCGACGACCTACCGCGCCGAAGCGCATGCGCGCGACCAGCTGCTGTTCGAAGTGGGCGTCATGGACTTCAATAAATATGGTGGCGACATCATCTTCCGGGTCACCCGCCCGAAGGACAAGACCCTCATCGCGATGGCCAAGCAGGGCTTCGTCTTCTTCAATTACAAGACGAGCCAGGTCGTCGCCATGCCGGAAGACTTCCGCGGCAAGTTCGACCGGGTGAACTGGATCGACTGAACGCGCGCGAAATAGCTGGAACTTTCTCCCCCTCCCGCTGGAATATGGGTAAAGACAATGACCCATGACCACACCAACCACTGACACCGACCTGCTGCGCCAGACGCGCAGCGGCGCCGCCGACGCCTTCGCGGCCTTGTACCGGCGCCACCAGGGTCCGCTGTACCGCTTCGCGCTGCTGCGCTGCGGCTCGGCGGACACGGCCGCCGACGTGGTCCAGGAAACGTTCATGGGCCTGCTGACGGATCGGTTCCGCTTCGATCCGCTGCGCGGACAGCTGCAGCACTTCCTGTTCGGCGTGGCGCGCAACCTGATCCTGAAAAACGAGACGGCACACCAGCGCCACGTGGTGCTGGACGGCGGCGACGACGGCGACGACGGGTTGCCGGACGACGCGGCCTGTCCGCTGGCGCGCCTGCTGGACAACGAGGCCGCCGAGGAAGTGCGGCGCGCGCTGGCGCTGCTGGCCCCGCACTACCGCGACGCCGTCATCCTGTACGAGATGCACGACTTGTCGTACGCCGAGATCGCCGACATCTGCCAGGTCGACATCGGCACCGTGCGTTCGCGCCTGTCGCGCGGCCGGGCGGCGCTCGCGAAGCGCCTGGCCGGCTGGCGCGCCACGGCCGGCGCAGCATGAAAGGATAGTCATCATGGACATTCGAAACACGACGGACCGCGATCCCCTGCTCGACGCCCTGCGCGCGGAGGTGGGACGGCTGGACGCCCCGCGCGGCGTCGAGAAGGCATTGCTGCAGGCGTTCGCGAAACTGCACCCGCCGAAGCGCCGCTGGTATCACAGGCTGGCCGTGCGTCCCTTGGCGCTGGCCGGGAGCGTCGTGGCCGGGGCGCTCGTGCTGGCGTTCGCCGTGCGGGCGCCGCACCCGGTCGAGGACGGCCGCGCCGGCGCGCTCGTCGCGCTCGACGGCAACGGCGTGTTCATCGCACTGGATTCGGCCGAGCGCATCGCCGCGGAACCGGCGCCGCGCATGGTCGCCACCGATGTGCCGCGCACGAGCCTGGCCGCGCTGGGCGTGCCGCTGACGCCGGAAAACGCGGGCGATTCCGTCCGGGCCGAGATGCTCGTCGCGGCCGACGGCCAGCCGCTTGCCCTGCGCCTGAGCGCGCTTCAATGACAAAGAGGATGCCATGACCACCAAACATGTTGTGATCGCCGCCCTGCTGGCCGGCCTGTTCGCCCCGGCGCTGGCCGAGGATACCCAGGGCCGCGCGTCCGACGGCGCCATGACGTTTCACTTCGATAAGATGGAGTTCGATGCGCGCAGCGGTGTCGGCGTGATGCGCTCGAACATCGTCAAAAGCGCACCCTACAGTGCGCAGATGGTGACGGAGTTCGCGCAGGCGCTACCCGACGGCAACCAGATCGCCACGCGCCGCACCACGATGACGTACCGCGACAGCGCCGGCCGCACCCGCCAGGAAATCCGCGACGACAAGGGCGACGTCGTCACCGTCACGATCAACGATCCGGTGAGCGGCACGAACCTGGTCCTGCACCCGCGGAACCGCACGGCCGTCAGGATCAATCCGGGAGCCACGGCGCGCGCCGCGGCCGATGCGGCGCGGGCGAAAGTCGACCAGATGCGCAAGGACGGCACGCTGCCCGCCGGCAGCGAGGAGATCATCGTCAAGCGCGTGCAGGGCATCGACGACGCCGAACGGCAGCGCATCCAGCGCGACGTGCGCATCCAGGTCTCGAGGGCGTTGGCGGAGAGCGGCACGGCGCAGCGCGACGCGCAGATGCGGGTGGCGCCGCTGATGAACGGCGCGTTCGCCGACGTCAAATGGTCGACGAAGGCGACGACGAAGGACCTGGGCACGCGCGATTTCGGCGGCATCAAGGCCGAGGGCAGGCTGCGCAGCTACGAGATCCCGGCCGGGGCGATCGGCAACCGCAACGCGATCGTCGTGTCGGACGAGACGTGGACGGCACCCGACCTGCAGGTGACGGTCTACACGAAGCACAGCGACCCGCGCAGCGGCGACGTCGTGTTCCGGCTCGAGAACATCAAGCGCGAGGAACCCGCGCCCGCGCTGTTCACCGTGCCGGCCGACTACACGGTGCGCGAAGCGGGCGGCCGCTGGCGCGACAAGGCAGGCCGCGCGGACAAGTCAACGAACGCCGCTCCCTGAGCGGCGCGAAGCCTCAGCGCCGCTTCTTCCGGATCGGCGCGATGGTCTTGTCGAACCAGTCGTCGATCATCTGCTTCTCGTAGCGATACGGCTCCGAATCGAAGTAGTGGCTGAACGTCTGCTGGTAATTCATGTCCTGCAGCTGCGACTGGCCGTTCTTGATCACCTGCCCGTTCTGCTCGATCGCATAATTCAGCTCCATGCGCGGCCAGTCCGCGCGGCCGGTCATCACGCGCAGGTCGCGGCCCAGCCGGGTACTCGGGATGAGGCGGCCGGCCGGGTCGAAATCCGTGATCTCGATGCGCAGGTCCTCGCCCGGCGGCAGGTTCGCGCCCAGCTTCACGAAGTGGTCGGTGATCTGGTCCAGCATCTCCTTGCGCTCCCAGCCCGGGAACGGCAGGTCGTGGAAATTCTCGGGATGCACCCACGTGACGTTGACCGCGGCCGACGCACTGCCTGCTGCCAGCGCCAGCAGGCCCGCCAGGGCCATCGTTTTCATGAACGCTTTCATGATGTTCTTCCTTTCGTCGTCGAATACAGCATCTGTTAATACCTCATTCTTATACGCCGGTTTCCATGCCGGGTCCGTTATCGATTCGTCTTAGTTTGTATCGAAATGTTAGTCCGCGCACAGGTGTCCCGCGCTCTTGCACAGCACAATCAGAACGGGACAACGCAAGCGAGGAAGCATCATGCCGGAAGGCCCGTCGCTGGTCATCTTGAAAGAGCAGACGGCCCCGTTCGTGGGCCAGGAAATCGTGCGTGCCGAGGGCAATACCTGGGCCATCGACACGGCGCGCCTCATCGGCCAGCCCGTCGTCGCGCTGCGCACGTGGGGCAAGCATTTCCTCATCCAGATGCCGACGATGGTCGTGCGCATCCATTTTCTCCTGTTCGGCACCTACCGCGTGAATGAACGGCGCGACAAGCCGCCGCGCCTGTCGCTCGGCTTCGCGGACGGCGGCGAGCTCAACTTCTACGCCTGCTCGGTCAAGGAGATCGACTGCGACATCGACGCGTACTACGACTGGGCCGCGGACGTCATGTCGGATGCATGGGACCCGGCGTTGGCGCGCAAGAAGCTCAGGGGCGCACCCGACACGCTCGCCTGCGACGCCCTGCTCGACCAGGACATCTTCGCCGGCGTCGGCAACATCATCAAGAACGAGGTGCTGTTCCGCATCCGCATCGATCCCCGCTCCAGGGTCGGCGCGCTGCCGCCGGCCAAGCTGCGCGCCCTCGTGCAGGAAGCGCGCCAGTACAGCTTCGACTTCCTCGAGTGGAAAAAAGCGTTCACACTCAAGAAACACTGGCTCGCGCACAACCAGAAAATCTGCCCCCGCTGCCATATCCCTTTTCACAAGGCGAATCTCGGCAAGACGAACCGCCGCAGCTTCTGGTGCGAGCGCTGCCAAAAGCTGCATGAATAAGGCGGAAACGATGGGAAAACGACACGTTGCGACATTGTGACTTTTTGCACTGCGTCATTAATATTTCTTGTTGTTAATGGTCACTGCTCATACTACAATCATTTCGGACCGTGCTGCCTTACCTCAAAACCTCGTGAGATCGTCAAATGTCCTTCCTGTCATCCGCCGCGCCGAAGCTTGCACCATGGAAAGTACTGCTCGTCGACGACGAACCGGACATCCATGACATCACCAAGCTGACGCTGTCCCGTTTCCGCCTCGACGGCCGCAGCCTCTCGTTCCTGCACGCCTACAGCGGCGCCGAGGCGAAGGACATCCTGGCGCGCGAGAAGGACGTCGCGCTGGTGTTCCTCGACGTCGTCATGGAGCGCGAGGACAGCGGCCTGGAAGTGGCGCGCTGGATGCGCCAGGAGCTGGACAACCAGTTCACCCGCATCGTGCTGCGCACGGGCCAGCCGGGCCAGGCGCCCGAGGAACGCGTAATCGTCGACTACGACATCAACGACTACAAGGAAAAGACGGAACTCGACCGCACCAAGCTGTTCACGACGACGTTCGCCGCCCTGCGCGCCTACCGCGACATCATGAAAGTCGAGGACGCCCGCCGCGTCCAGCAGAATTACCGCGAAGGCCTGGAGCGCGTGATCTCCGCGTCCACGCATCTGTTCAGGCAGCGCAACCTGAAGGATTTCGCCAGCGGCCTGCTGCAGCAGGTCGTCGCCCTGCTGCGCCTGGAGCAGAGCATGCTGCTGCGCGTGACCGGCGCCAGCGTGATCACCGGCGAGAGCCAGTACGAAATCCTCGCGCGCATCGGCGACGTCGGCGACCACGACATCGGCCCGGAACTGATCGCCCAGCTGGACGAGGCACGCCACAACCGCATCTCCAAGCTGCATGGCGACACTTATGTCGGCTACTTCCCGAACAGCAGCGGCAAGGCGTCTCTGCTCGTGCTCAAGGGCGTGGAAGAAATCGACGAGATCGATGTTCAATTGCTCGACGTCTTTTGCTCGGGCGTCGCCATCGCCTTCGACAACATCCTGCTGAACCAGGAAATCACGGACACCCAGGCCGAGCTGATCCTGCGCCTGGGCGACGTCGTCGAATCGCGCTCGAACGAAGCCGGCAACCACGTGCGCCGCATGGCCCAGGTGTGTCATCTGCTGGCCCAGGAATCGGGCATGTCCGACGACGAGACGGCCGTGCTGATGCATGCGGCGCCGATGCACGACGTGGGCAAGATCGCGACGCCGGACGCCGTCCTGTTGAAACCGGGGCGCCTCACGCCCGAGGAATGGGACATCATGAAGCAGCACCCGACCATCGGCCTGCAGATCCTCGACGGCTCGCAGCGCCCGATCCTGAAGGCGGCCGCCGTGATCGCCCACCAGCACCACGAGAAATGGGACGGCAGCGGTTATCCGCAGGGCCTGCAGGGCGAAGACATCCACCCGTATGCCCGCATCGTGGCCGTGGCCGACGTGTTCGATGCCCTCACGCACGAGCGCGTGTACAAGAAAGCGTGGCCGATCGACCAGGTGCGCGACTACCTGCGCGACGTGGCGGGCCAGCACCTCGATCCGCACTACGTCGACATCCTCATCAGGAACCTCGACAAGGCCACCGAGATCAACGAGCGCTGGCCGGACTGAAATCGATATCGCGGACCGGGACAAGGGAGGCAGAGTCAGGTAGTATGCAGAGCTTCGCGGCAATACTGTCCCGACCGCCATCCGGCCCATGCGTATCCGAACCCGACTGCTGCTCCTGATCCTGGCCATCCTGGTCCCTGCCCTCCTCGCGGCGGTCCTGGCCGTCGGGTATGTCTATCAGGAAGAGCGGCGCGCCCAGGAAACGAGCGTCAAGGAAGCGGTGCGCGCCTTCACCCTCCTCGTCGACAACGAACTGGAGATCAGGGAAGGCATCCTGCGCACGCTGGCGAATTCCCCCGCGCTGGCCCGCGGCGATCTCGAGACCTTCTATCACCACGCCCATTCGGTGGCGCCGCGCGGCGAGACGGCGATCCTGCTGCTCGACCGGGACGGCCACCAGCTGCTCAACACGCGGGTCGCGCCGGGCGCGCCGCTGCCGCCCGGCCGCGCGTCGAACCTCGACGCGCTGATGCAACGGGACGGCGCCGACCGCACCCTCGTCTCCGACCTGTTCGTCTCCTCGATCAGCCAGCGCCATGCGGTCGCCATCCAGGTGCCGGTGCACGTGGACGGCACCCTGCGCTACTTCCTCGCCATGAGCATGAACGCCGCCCAGCTGCAGGCGCTGCTGGGTGAACAGCGCTTCCCGCCCGACTGGCAGGCCGCCATCGTCGACCGCACCGGCCGGCTGATCGCGCGCTCGATCGACCCGGACCAGTACCGGGGCCGCTCGGTCAGCGAGGTGGCGCAGGCCCAGTTCGCCGCCCACCGCGAAGGCGTGTTCTCGAACAGGAACCTGGCCGGCATTCCCGTGCAGGCCTTCTTCAGCACCGTGCCCTCGTCGAACTGGAAAGTCCTCGTCAGCATTCCGACGGAAGACCTGCGCCGCGTGCCCCTGCATGCGGCGGCCTTCCTGGCGGCCATCATGGCCGTCATGCTCGTGCTGGCATCGGTGGCCGCGCGCTGGTTCGCGCGCCGCGCCGCGATCCCGATCGAATACCTGGGCCGCAGCGCCGCGGACCTGGGCGCCGGCCGCGAAGTGCATTACCGGCCGCAGGGCATCGTCGAGATCGACGCCGTGGCGCAGCGCATGGCCGACGCGAGCCGCCAGATCCTGACCGCGCAGGCCGACCTGGAGCAGCGCGTGGCCGAAGCCGTGGCGGCCAGCGAGCGCGCCCAGAGCGCCCTCGTGCGCGGCCAGAAGCTGGAAGCCCTCGGCCGCCTCACGGGCGGCATCGCGCACGAATTCAACAACCTGCTGCAGACGCTGACGACCGCGCTGCAGCTCGCGTCCCTGACGGCGAACCAGCCCAAGGTGCTGAGCCTGATCGACACGTGCAAGCGCACCGTCAGCCGCGCCACCGCGCTGACGACCCGCCTGGGGTCGTTCGGCCGCGTGCAGGATGCGCGCCTGCTGACGGTCGACCCGGGCGAGCAGGTGCGCGGTTCCGTCCAGCTGCTGCGCGGCGTGCTGCGCCAGGGCACGCGCATGGAAGTGCATTGCGAGGACGACCTGTGGCCCGTCACCGTCGACCCCGTGCAATTCGACCTGGCCCTGTTGAACCTGGCGATCAATGCGCGCGACGCCATGCCGGACGGCGGCCGGCTCGGCGTCGGCGTGCGCAACTGCACCCTCGAGCCGACCATGGAACGCACGGGCGGCGACTACGTGTGCGTGAGCGTGACGGACACGGGCATCGGCATGCCGCCCGACGTGCAGGCGCGCGCGCTCGACCCGTTCTTCACGACGAAACCACCGGGCCAGGGCTCCGGCCTCGGGCTGCCCCAGGCCTACGCATTCGCCACGCAGTCGCGCGGCTGGCTGACCCTGGCGAGCACGGTCGGCGCCGGCACCACCATCGAGATCTACCTGCCGCGCTCGCTGCAACCGTTGTCGGCCACGGCGGCGCGCACCGACAGCCAGGCGCCGGGGCACGGCAGCGGGCGCGTGCTGTTCGTCGAAGACGATCCGCTCGTGCGCGAAGCGGTCGTGCGCGGCCTGGAAGACTGCGGCTTCGACGTGATGGTGGCGCCGGACGGCGACAAGGCGCTCGCCATGCTCGACGCCGGCCTCGACGCCGACGTCGTGTTTTCCGACATCGTCATGCCCGGCAAGGTCAGCGGCATCGACCTGGCCGGCATCCTGCACGAGCGCCGCCCCGGCCTGCCGGTCGTCCTCGCCACGGGCTACACCGACCAGCGCGCCGTCATCCCGGGCGTGCAGGTCCTCGCCAAACCGTACGAGATCGACCAGCTGGTCGAACTGCTGGCCAACCTCTCCGGCAACCGCTGACCTTTACAGTGTCAGCGTGACCTGCTCGCCGGCCACGGCGACCGTGCATCTGGTCGCGCCCGCCGTACGGCCCGGTGCCGTGCTGCAGTCGGCGCTGACCCGCTTGCCCTGCCAGGTGCCGTCGAACTTGCCGTCGCCGTGCAACAGCGACACGTGGTCGTCGATGACCTTGTCGCCGTTGACGAAGATGCGCACGCCGGAGGCGTCGATCAGCGCGCCCTGGATATCCAGCTTGCCGTCGCGGCTCGTGTAGTGATTTCCGGTTACCGGCGACAGCGCCGCGCAGCCGGACATTGTGACGACCAGCGCGGCCGCGATCATGAACTTTGTTGACATTTTTGTGTAATCTCCGCTTATCTGCGCGGTTCTCTTCAGGAAACCTTGGAATCATAACCGTATTTACTGAAAGATTAATATTCAAAAATTGCAATAAGCATGCTTTTTTTTGCAATGCAAACTGGATGTTTATACGCGTATTGCAATTTCCACATAGAAACTATTGGTTGCAGACAGGCTGGCGTAGAATGGCCCGCATCAAGGAGACCACCATGCAGACTCTGCCCCTGAGAATCGGCGCCGGCCAGGACCTGCGCGCCGTGCTCGACGCCCTCGTGGCGCAACACCATGTGGACGCCGCGTTCGTCCTGCAAGGCATCGGCAGCCTGGCGGTCGCCCGGTTGCGCTTCGCGGGCCGGCCGGAATTCACGGAACTGCGCGGCGACCTGGAAATCCTCACGCTGGGCGGATCGTTGTCGCCGGACGGCCCGCACCTGCACGCGAGCGTGGCCGACGACGGCGGCCGCGTCATCGGCGGCCACCTCGGCCCCGGCTGCATCGTGCGCACGACGGCCGAGGTGCTCGTCGCGCTGCTGCCGCGCCACCGCTTCCGCCGCGAATTCGATCCGGCCACGGGGTTCGACGAGTTGTTCGTGAAGGCCTAATGTCCGTTTCCGCACTGAACGATCCGGTGCGCGGCCGTAGTCTGGCGGTAAATACTTCCGCAGAGACCGATCATGACCACGCACATTCCGGACGAAGATCCGACCCAGCCCAAGCCCGCCCCC
This sequence comes from Massilia sp. CT11-137, assembly GCF_047302885.1. Taxonomy (NCBI): domain Bacteria; kingdom Pseudomonadati; phylum Pseudomonadota; class Betaproteobacteria; order Burkholderiales; family Oxalobacteraceae; genus Massilia; species Massilia sp. CT11-137. The sequence continues at coordinate 432,507 of NZ_JBKYMP010000002.1, read as the reverse complement.
CTGTCGCTCGCCGCGTGGAAGCACTTCGTCAACGTCGCCAGGCCCTACTGGCTGGGCGATGAAAAAGGCAGGGCCTGGACCCTGCTGCTGCTGTTGATCGTGCTGATGCTGGTCGATACCAAGCTCGCGGTCATGCTGAACAACCAGACCGGAGAATTGACGTCGGCGCTGGCCGGCAAGGACGCCGGCCGCTTCTGGACCTCGGTGCGCGCCTGCCTGTTCATCCTCGCGTTCGCCGTGCCGACCTACGCCTTTTACTACTACATGCGCGACGTGTTCGCGAACCAGTGGCGGCGCTGGCTCACCGGCCGCTTCCTCGACGGCTACCTGCAGGACCGCAAATACTACGCGCTGGGCGCCGGCAACGAGATCGACAATCCGGACCAGCGCATCAGCGAGGACATCAACACGTTTACAGGCCGGTCGATCAATTTCCTGCTGATTTTCCTCGGCTCGGCCATGCAACTGGTCGCGTTCAGCACCGTGCTGTGGTCGATCTCGCACCTGCTCGTCGCCGTACTCGTGGCCTATGCGGTGATGGGCAATATCGTCGCCCTGTACTTCTTCGGCAGTCCGCTGATCCAGCTGAATTTCTGGCAGTTGCGGCGCGAGGCCGACTTCCGCTTCAGCCTGATGCGCCTGCGCGAGAATGCCGAGTCGATCGCGTTCTACCGGGGTGAAGCGCAGGAGCGCACGCACATCGACAGCCGCTTCGACAAGGTCATCCGCAACTTTGCGCGGCTGATCAGGAAACAGCGCGCGCTGAATTTCTTCCAGCGCACGTTCAGCCAGCTCACCGTGGTGCTGCCCTACGTGCTGCTGGCCGGCGGCGTGCTGTCGGGCGAGCTGGAAGTGGGCGCCGCGACGCGCGCCGCCGGCGCCTTTACGGCCGTGCTCGGCGCGGTGGGCGTCATCGTCGACAACTTCGAGAGCCTCAGCCGTTTCGTGGCCGGCATCGGCCGCCTGCAAGCCCTGTCCAACCTCGTGCTGCCCGGTGCGCAGCCTGCCGCCGAAGACCGGCACCCGCGCATCGCGATGCGGCCCGGCACGCACTTCGCGCTGGAAGCCGTGACCTTGCATCCGCCGCAATCGGACCGCGTCCTCATCAAGGAACTGAGCCTCGTGCTGAAGCCCGGCGACGCTTTGTTGATCACCGGCGCCAGCGGCTGCGGCAAGAGCTCGCTGCTGCGCGCGATCGCGGGGCTGTGGCGCACGGGCAGCGGCACGATCCAGCATCCGCCGCTGGAAGACGTGTTCTTCCTGCCGCAGCAGCCGTATCTGCAGCCCGGCACCCTGCGCAGCCAGCTCATCTATCCCAGCGTGCACCGCGACCTGAGCGACGAGCAGCTGCTCGACATCCTGCAACAGGTGCACCTGCCCGCACTGGCCGACCGCGTGGGCGGCCTCGATGCCGTGCACGACTGGAGCAAGCTGCTGTCGGTCGGCGAGCAGCAGCGTCTCGCCTTCGGCCGCGTGCTGGTGCACGCGCCGCGGATCGTCATCCTGGACGAGGCGACGAGCGCGCTCGACAGCGCCAATGAAACCGCGCTGTACGCGCGCCTGCGCGCCAGCGGCGCGACCCTCGTCAGCATCGCCCACCGCGAAGCCGTGCTGCGTCACCACACGCACGTGCTGAAGCTGGCGGGCGACGGGTCGTGGGAAGTCAGCGAAGCCGGCGGATTCGAGTTCGACCAGCCCGTGGCCGACGCCGGGCCGGCACCGGTGCGGCCAGCGGCCGTCGCGACGTTCGTCGGCTAGGCTTCACACCACGGCGGCGCCGGCCGGCTCGGGCCGCCGCGCAAGCAGGTGGGACAGCCGTTGCAGCCCCGCCTGCAAGCGTCCGCGGTCCTGGATGCTGCCCAGGGAGATCCGGATGGCATTCGCCGACCCGGCGCCGGTTGCGAATGCCTCCGCCGGCGTGACCGCGATGCCCTCGCGGTCGGCCGCACGCGCCAGCTGCGCGGCGGTCCAGTACGCCGGCAACTCGAGCCATACATGCAGGCCGTCTCCGGCCCCGCTGTACCGCCCCGCCAGGATATCGCGGGCCATCCGGTGGCGCAGGCGGGCCTCGTTGCGGACGCCTTCCATCAACCGGTCCGCCGAACCGTCGAGGATCCACTGCGTGGCCAGTGCCGCCGTCAGCGGCGCGACCATCAACGCAAATGACCTGAGTGCGGCCAGGAACCGTTCGCGTACGTGCGGGTCGCGTACGAGCACGAAGGCGACCCGCAAGCCGGGCGTCAGGCATTTCGACAGGGTCGAGATGTAGACCACGTGGTCCGGGGCAAACGTGGCAACGGGTGGCGGCGGGGCGGCGGCAAGGCGCCAGTACGGATCGTCCTCGACGATGCGGACATCGCAGCGCTGCGCGATCCCGGCGAGCGCCTTGCGCCGGCGTTCCGGCATGGTGACGGCGGTCGGGTTCTGCAAGGTCGGATTGAGGTAGACCAGCCCGGGCTTGTGCCGGCGGCACGCCCCCTCGAGCATCTCGGGCACCATCCCGTGCCGGTCCGCTTCCACCGCGATGACCTGCCGGCCGAACTGGGTGGCCGCGGCCAGCAGGCCGGGATACGTCGTCGGCTCCGCCAGGATGACATCGCCGGGCGCCGTCAGCGCAAGGATCAACGCGGCGATCGCCGCCTGCGCACCCGGACAGACGACGACGTGCCCCGCATCCGGATGGCCGAACATCGGTGCGAGCCACGTGGCGCCGGCCTTGCGGTCGGAGTCGCTCCCGCCGCCCAGGTGGTAAGTCATCAGCGCTGTGTTATCGGCCCGCATCAGGACTTGCGACAGCCCCTGTTTCAACATGTCGTCGAAGTCCACGCCATCCGGCGGCGGCGGGGTGTTCATGCTCAGGTCGAGGACAGCGGTCAATTCGACTTTCGGCGCCGCGACGTACGTGCCGCGGGCGCCGCGGCCCTCCAGCAGGTTGCGGCGCCTCGCTTCGTCGTAGGCGCGCGTGACCGTCGTCAGGTCGACGTCCAGCTGTGCCGCCAGCCGGCGCTGCGGAGGCAGCCGGTCGCCCGGCCTCAGCGAACCGTCCGCCACCGCCGCCTGCAATGCCTCCGCAATCTGCAGGAAACGCGGCCCGCCATGCGCGGCCAGGCGCGGCAACCAGGTGGCCAAATCGTCATCTTGTATGGATTTCAACTGGGACATTTTGTCTCGATGTATGGAGATTGCTTTTGCGTAGTATGTGGGTATTCGACGATGGTTCAAACACAAAAATCATGGAATGGATCCCGGTAGTCTTCGTTGTGTTCAAGTTTCTCGTGCTAGCCACGGGGATGTTCTTCGCCATCAAGTGGCATTACGACCAGGGGAAGAAGGGAAAAGTGCAAGAGCGGCGCGCGGTGCTGCGCGCGAGCGGCAAGGTGGCCGCACTCTTCGTGGTGATACTCGTGGGCCTCGGGCTCGTCACCTTCGCCCTTGCCAGGGTGCTCGGCCTGGACCTGGGCTACCCGTGATGCCGCCCCGCCGCGCAGACTAGAATACCTGTCCGACAACGCACCCGAAGGACGCCCATGACCCTGCTGAACTTTTCCCAACCGGCGCTCGACGACGCCACCCTCGCCGCCGTGACCGACACGATGAAGACCGGCTGGATCGCCAGCGGCCCGCGCGTCCTGGCATTCGAGCGCGCGCTGTCCGGGACCTTTGGCGGCCGCCCCACGCGCACGCTGACGTCGGCCACGGGCGCGATGGAACTGGCGCTGCTGGCGTGCGGCATTGGTTCCGGCGACGAGGTGATCACGTCCACGCAAAGCTTCTTCTCGACGATGAACATGATCGTCAAGGTCGGCGCCCGCCCCGTGTTCGTCGACTGCGACCTCGTCACGCGCGCGATCGACCTCGACCAGGTGGCGGCCGCCATCACGCCGCGCACCAAGGCGATCGTGCCCACGCACTTCCCCGGCGCCCTGGGCGACATGGACGCGCTGTATGCGCTGGCCCGGCGCCACGGCCTGCGGGTGATCGAGGACGCGGCCCTCGTGCAGGGCTCGACGTGGAAGGGACAGCCCATCGGCAGCTTCGGCGACATCGCCACGTTCTCGTTCCACCCGAATAAAAACATGACGACGATCGAGGGCGGCGCCATCGTCGTGCCCGACGACGAGACTGCAAAGCGCATCGAGGTGCTGCGCTTCCACGGCATCGAGCGCCTGGCGGACGATACGCGCGACGTCGCGGTCGCGAGCGGCAAGTACAACATGTCGGACGTGTCGGCCGCGATCGGCCTCGCCCAGCTCGCGCAACTGCCCGCCTTCCTGGCGCAGCGCCAGCGGCTGGCCGAGCGCTATTTCGACGTGTTCCCGGACATCGACGGCGCCGTGCTGCCGCCGCGCGGCGTGCCGGGCCAGAGCTGGAACATGTTCTGCGTGCTGCTGCCGTACGAAGCGCTCGGCACGACGCGGCAACGCTTCCGCGCCGCACTGCGCGAACGGGAGATCGCGACGGGCCTGTCGTACGAACCGTCGCACCTGACGACGCTCGGCCGCGGCCTCGGCTGGCGCGAAGGCCAGTTCCCGAACGCGGAACGGATCGGCCGGGAGACCGTCACGATCCCCCTGCACTGCGGGATGACCGAAGCCGACGTGGACCGCGTGTGCGCGGCCATCGCCGACAGTTTGACCTGATCAGGCAGCCTTCAGCCCGGGCCGGGCGGTCTTGCGCGGAAAGCGCAGGTGGTAGCGCAGGCCCTGCCCCGGGCTGCTGTCCACGCGCAGCGAGCCTTGCAGCACGTTCGTCGCGAGGTTGTACAGGATGTGGCCACCGAGGCCGCTGCCGCCGCTGCCGCGCTTCGTCGTGAAGAACGGGTCGAACAGCTTGGCGAGCGTCTCCGCATCCATGCCCACGCCGTCGTCGGCGTAGTCGAACACGACGTGGTCGCCGTCGAGCGCCGCGTGGAGCGTAATGTGGCCGGGCTGGTCGCGCTCGAAACCGTGCATCAGCGAGTTGACGACCATGTTGGTGACGATCTGCGACACCGCGCCCGGAAAACTCTCCAGCAGCAGGTCCTTCGGGCAGTCGACCGCGACTTCCAGCGGCCGGCCCTTCAGCTTCGGCTGCAGCGACAGCAGCACTTCGTTCAAATACGTGCCGAGATTGAAGGTGCGGATGTCGTCCGACGACTGGTCCACCGCGACCTGCTTGAAACTGCGCACGAGGGCCGCGGCGCGCTGCGTGTTGGTGGTCAGGATGCGCAGGGACTGGTCGACGATGTCGAAGAACGCCTCCAGGCTGTCCTGGGTCATGTCCCCCGCCGCCAGCTCCTCGCGCGTGAGCTTGAGTTCCTGAACGAGGTGGCTCGTGGCCGTCACGCAGATGCCCAGCGGCGTGTTGATCTCGTGCGCGACGCCGGCCACCATCTGGCCCAGCGACGCGAGTTTTTCCTTACGCACCAGTTCCGTCTGCGCTTCCTGCAACTGGTGCAGCGCCTGTTCGAGCGCGGCGTTCTGCTGTTCCAGGCGCTCCTTGGCCTTGCGGATGGCGCGGTCGGCCTGCATGCGCGCGATCGCCACCGCCACGTGGCTGGAGATGAAGGCCATCAGGTCCAGGTCCGCCTTCGTGTAGACGACGGTCGGGTCATAGCTCTGCACGACCAGCACGCCGTACGCCTTGTCGTTGACGAGCATCGGCGCGCCGATCCAGCTCGCGATGTCCGTGCTCCCCAGCGGGTGCTTCACCCTGCCCGCCGCGTGCAGGCGCGCGAAGCTGCCGGCGTCGTGGAGCTGCGCCTGCTTCGTCTGCAGCACGTACGACACCATGCCCATCCCGAACGGGAAGCGCTGCTGCGGCGGCACGTCGTCCTTTTCGTCGGCAAAGTACGGGATGCTGATCTCGCCCGTGTCCGGATGCGTGAGCGCGATGATGAAGTTCTTCGCCATCATCAGTTCGCCGATGATGGCGTGCAGGCTGGCCGCCAGCACGTCGGTCTCGATGGCGGAGGCCGACAGGTCCGCGATCTGGTACAGCGCATGCTGCACCTGTTCCGCGCGGCGGCGCTCGGCCACCTCGCGCGCCAGCGCGCGCGTGCGCTCCTGCACGGCGCGCTCGAGCCGGTCCATGCTCTGCAGGCCCTGCAGCGCGTTCGACACGTGGTTGGCGATCAGCGCGAACAGCGCCTGGTCTTCCTCGCTGTACGTGTACTCGGGCAGGTAGCTCTGGATGACGATGGCGCCCACGGCCTCGTGCTGCTGGTCGAGCAGCGGGCAACCCATCCAGTGCTCGGCGATGCTGCCCGTGCCCCAGACGCCGCCATTCTCGCGCGCCCGCATTTCGTCGCCCGTCACCACGAGGGGCTGCTTGTTGAGCATGACCCACGCCGTCGGCGATTCGTCGGGCGACGCCAGCGTCACGCGCTCGTCGGGGCCCGGCCCCGCGTCGCGCGAGTCGACGAAATAGACGAACCGGACCGTGTCGTCTTCCCGCTCGGCCAACGTGACGTAGAAGTTCTCCGCATACATGATGCGGCCCAGCGCGCGGTGCACGGCGCCGATGAACTCGGTGACGTCGGTACAGCTGGCGGACAGGTGCCCGATGCCCAGCAGCATGGCCTGGACCGTTTCCAGGCGGGCGAGACGGTCTTCCATCGATTCCCCTTGTCGAACAAAAAGTTACGCTCGGGAAATCTTATCAGCTCACGCCCGGGTTGCGGAGATTGCGTCGCCAAAAACCACAAAGTTCCGTGGGCTCGGGGAGCCCACGCTACGACGGCGATACATACGTAGGGTGGGCACGCCGTGCCCACGTGTGACGTTCGCCACGTGTTGGCGGCTACCGCGGGGCGCGGAAGTCGTTCTCGACCCACGTCGACGCCGACGCCGGCGACAACTTGAAATCGGGACGCACGCGCACCTGCGCCACGCGCTCGCCCATCTCGTCGAACGCGCTCAGCAGCGCATACGGATTGTCCTCGTCCGGGACGATGTCCAGCGTCACCTTCAGCTCGCCGTCGGCGGTCGAGACGACGGTGCTCTTGTGCAATTGCGCGTGCAGCTGCTGCTCGTGGCGGCGGATGACTTCGGACGCCGTCTTGACGAGCGTGTGGAAAGCCGGCGTATCGAGCGGCTTCGGGTTTTTCTTGTCGCGGCCCATGGTCCAGGGGCCGACGAGGGCCGGCTCGGATTCGCCGTCCTTGTACATGGCCACGGCCCAGCCGTCGTCGTCTTCGTTCTTGATGACGCGTGCGGTCCAGCCGTTGCCCTGCCACAGACGGGGCTCCTGCACGGGAGCATCATCGTCGTGGTCTGGGAAGTCGTCGTTCATTCTTGCTTTCTCGGTCGTGCGGGCATGCGCCCAGAAGCAAGATCATAGGCGTTCGCGGCGCACTGGACAAGCGCCGCTTCCGTACCGCTAGATGATGCGCAGGTCGGGGCCGCGGGGCGGCACGATGGGTGGGCCGGGCGGCGTGCTGCGCGGGTCGATCGCCGGCGAGGGGATCTGGCTCTTGAACGGATTGATGATGATCGGTGGAATCGCCGGCGGTGCCGAGGGCGGATTCTTGTGGCCGGCGGCGTACTGGATACACTGCATGGAAAGCCTCCTGCAAACAGAGCAGGCTGTCAGTATAGACCTCGAGTCCAGCATTGCAAGGCTTGATTTCCGGCCACTTTTTGCCCTACTGCAGCGCGCGGTCGAGCAGTTCGACCCAGTGCTCCACCGGCACGTCCGTCCCCGACTGCAGGTGCGTGATGCAGCCGATGTTGGCGGACACGATGCGCTCCGGCGCCGTCGCTTCCAGCCGCGCCAGCTTGTCGTCGCGCAGCCGCAGCGACACCTCCTTGTGCAGCACCGAATACGTGCCGGCCGAGCCGCAGCACAGGTGGCTGTCCGCGCACAGCCGCACGTCGACGCCCGCCGCGCGCAGCAGGTCCTCGACCTTGCCGCGGATTTTCTGGCCATGCTGCAAGGTGCACGGCGGGTGGTACGCGACCCGCTCGCCCTTCTCCCGCGTTCCGAGCTTCGCCCGCAGCTTGGCCTCGAACTCGGGCAGCACTTCGCTGACGTCCTTCGCCGCGGCCGAGACGCGCGCCGCCTTGTCGGCATATGCCGGATCGCCGGCCAGCGCGTGACCGTATTCCTTGATCATCGCGCCGCAGCCGGACGCGTTGATCAGGATGGTGTCGATGCCCTGCTCCAGATACGGCCACCACGCGTCGATATTGCGGCGCATGTCGGCGCGGCCGCCATCCGCATCGTTCATGTGCCAGCGGATGGCGCCGCAGCAGCCGGCCCGGCTGGCCGCGACGATCTGCACGCCGACGGCATCGAACACGCGCGCCGTCGCCGCGTTGATGTTCGGCGACATCGCCGGCTGCACGCAGCCTTCCAGGAACAGCATCTTGTGCGCGTGCCCGGTGCGCGGCCACACGCCCGCGCTTTGCCGCGCGGGCACCTTGTCCTTCAACGCCTGCGGCAGCAGCGGCCGCACCGCCTGCCCCGCCTTCATGGCCGGCGTGAACAGCCAGCGGCGCGGCAGGGTTTCCTTCAGCAGCGTGCGCAGCATGCGCTGGCGCGCGGGCCGCGCGACCTGCTGCTCGACGACGCGCCGGCCGATGTCGGCCAGCCGTCCGTACTGCACGCCGGACGGACAGGTCGATTCGCAGTTGCGGCACGTGAGGCAGTGGTCCAGGTGCGCCTGGGTCTTATCGGTCGCGGGCCGGCCTTCGAGCACCTGCTTGATCAGGTAGATGCGGCCGCGCGGGCCTTCCAGCTCGTCGCCGGACAGTTGATAGGTCGGGCACGTGGCGGTACAGAAGCCGCAATGCACGCATTTGCGCAGAATCGCGTCGGCCTCGTCGCCGTCGCGCGTGCCCCGGATGAAATCGGCGAGATTGGTTTGCACGGCTAGAAATCCTTGTACATGCGGCCGCGGTTGAGCACCCCGGCCGGGTCGAACACATTTTTGAGTTGGCGGTGGATGGCGAGGACCGCGGGCGCCAGCGGCTGGAACACCCCGACACTCCCATCGCCGCCGCGGAACAGCGTCGCGTGGCCGCCGGCCCTGCCCGCGGCCGCGCGCACCGTGGCCGCATCGGCATCGGTGCGGAGCCAGCGCTGCGCCCCGCCCCATTCGATCAGTTGCGGTCCTTGCAGCGCCAGCGGCGGCGCAACCGTCGGCAGGGACAGGCGCCACATGCTGTCGGCGTCCGCGAAGAACGCGCCGTCATGCTCGCGCAGCGCGCGCCACCAGCCGTCGGCATCGTCCAGCAGTTCGCCACCGATGCGCTTGCGCGCCGCGTCGACGGCCGACCGCGCGCCGGACAGGCGCACCGTCAGCACGCCGTCGTGCCAGCTGGAGGCGGAGACCGGCAACGGCTGGCCGCCCCATTCGTTCAGCCGGCGCAGCGCCTCGTCCTCGTTCATGTGCAGCCGCACCGTGCATTCGGCGACGGGCTGCGGCAGCACCTTCAGCGACACCTCGGCGATCAGGCCGAACACGCCCAGCGATCCGGCCAGCAGGCGCGACACGTCGTAGCCCGCCACGTTCTTCATCACCTTGCCGCCGAAGTGCAGCGTCTCTCCCTTCCCGTCCACCAGCACGGCGCCGAGCACGAAATCGCGCACGGCGCCCGCGGCCTGGCGGCGCGGTCCGGACAAGCCGGCGGCCACGGTGCCGCCGATCGTCGCGCCGGGACCGAAGTGCGGCGGCTCGAACGCGAGCATCTGGCCGTGCTGCGCCAGGTGCGCCTCGATCTCGGCCAGCGGCGTGCCGCAGCGGGCCGTGATCACGAGTTCGGTCGGCTCGTAGTCCGTGATGCCGCGATACGCCGTCGTGTCGAGCACCGTGCCCTGCACGTCCTGCCCGTACCAGTCCTTGCTGCCGCCGCCGCGGATGCACAGCGGAGTCTTGGTGCCGGTGGCGTGACCGATCCTGTCGGCGAAATCTTGTAGCGTCGTATCCATGGTTAAAAACGCGGCAGGTTGGAAAACGGCATCCGCCCGTGGCGCACGTGCATGCGGCCGTATTCGGCGCAGCGGTGCAGGGTCGGAATCGCCTTGTCGGGATTGAGGATGCCGGCCGGATCGAAGGCGCGTTTGACGGCCAGGAACGCATCCAGCTCGGCGCGCGAGAACTGCACGCACATCGAATTGATCTTCTCGATGCCGACGCCATGTTCTCCCGTGATCGTGCCGCCCACCTCGACGCACAGTTCGAGGATGTCGGCGCCGAACTGCTCCGCGCGGTGGAATTCGCCCGGCACGTTCGCGTCGAACATGATCAGCGGATGCAGGTTGCCGTCGCCGGCGTGGAACACGTTCGCGCAGCGCAGGCCATACTTCTGTTCCATGGCCTCGATCCGCTGCAGCACGTGGGCGAGGTGCTTGCGCGGGATCGTGCCGTCCATGCAGTAATAGTCCGGCGAGATGCGGCCGACGGCCGGGAACGCGTTCTTGCGGCCGGACCAGAAACGCAGGCGTTCCGCCTCGTCCCGCGACACGGCCAGCGCCGTCGCGCCGCACTCGCTCAGCACTTCGCTCATGCGCGCGATCTCTTCCTCGACTTCCTCGGCGATGCCGTCGGATTCGCACAGCAGCACGGCGGCGGCCCGCGTGTCGTAGCCGGCGTGCACGAATTCCTCCGCGACCTGCGTCGACAGCCGGTCCATCATCTCCAGGCCGGCCGGGATGATGCCGGCCGCGATCACGTTGGCGACCGCGTCGCCGGCCTTCACGATGTCGTCGAACGACGCCATCACGACGCGCGCCACGCGCGGCTTCGGCACCAGTTTCACCGTCACCTCGGTCACGACGCCGAGCATGCCTTCCGACCCGATGGCGACCGCGAGCAGGTCGAGGCCCGGCGCGTCCAGCGCCTCGCTGCCCAGTTCGACGATCTCGCCCTCCGTCGTCACCATCCGCACGCGCAGCACGTTGTGCACGGTGAGACCGTATTTCAGGCAGTGCACGCCGCCGGAGTTCTCGGCGACGTTGCCGCCGATCGTGCACGCGACCTGCGACGACGGATCGGGCGCGTAATACAGCCCGTGCGGCGCGGCCGCTTCCGAGATCGCGAGATTGCGCACGCCCGGCTGCACGACGGCCGTGCGGGCGTACGGATCGAGTTTCACGATCCGGTTCAGGCGCGCCGTCGACAGCACGACACCGCCGGCGATCGGCATCGCGCCGCCGGACAGGCCGGTGCCGGCGCCGCGCGGCACGATCGGCAGGTTCAATTGCCGGCACACGGCGATGGCGGCCATGATCTGCGCCTCGTTCTCGGGCAGCAGCACGATCATCGGCATCTGGCGGTAGGCGGCGAGGCCGTCGCATTCGTACGGGCGCGTTTCCTCGGGGTCGGAGCGCACGCAGCGGTCCGGCAGGACGGCCAGAAGCGCGGCCAGCGGCGCGGCCGCGGCCTCGCGCTGGCTGACGGCCCGGGTTTCGGGAGAGACGGGAGCATTCATCGGATCACCAGCAACGTGAACGGCCACACATACGCCTGCAGCGTGACCATGACACCGACCAGCACGGCCAGTGCGAGAGAGTGGAAGAAGACGAAGCGCAGGATGTCGCCTTCGTGGTTGATCCAGCGCGTGGCCGTGGAGGCGACGACGATGGACTGGGCATCGATCATCTTGCCCATGACGCCGCCGGAACTGTTCGCGGCGCCCATCAGGTTCGGGGCCAGGCCCAGCTGCTCCGCCGCCACCTTCTGCATGCCGCCGAACAGCACGTTCGACGCGGTGTCCGACCCCGTCATCGCCACACCGAGCCAGCCCATGAGGGTGCCGAAGAACGGGTACAGCGCGCCCGTGTTGGCGAAGGCGAGGCCCAGGGTCGTGTCGGTGCCGGAGTAGCGCGTGAGCGTGCCCAGGGCCAGCATCAGCACGATGGTCAGCAGCGAATAGCGCACGAGCCACAGCGTGCGGAAGAACGTGCGCACGATGGCACCGAGGCTGTAGTGCATGAACAGCGCGCCGGCGATGGCGGACAGCAGGATGCCGGTGCCCGTCGCCGACAGCAGGTTGAACACATAGATCGCGGATTCCGGCTCGGCGTGCGGCACCACCGGCGGCACGCGCATCACCAGGTTATGCAGGCCGTCCATCGGGAATTTCGGCGCGAACAGCGTGTTGAAATACGCCTTCACCGGCGGCAGGCCCCAGATGAAGACGAACACGGTCAGGATGAGCCACGGCGTCCAGGCGCGCACGATCTCCGCCCGCGTGTACCGTTCGGCGCTCTCGGCGCTCTTGGTACGATGAGGCGCGGTCTCCGCCTCGCGGTCCTTCAGGCTGGCCGACGTCCACACGGTCTTCGGCTGCCACACGCGCAGGAACAGGATCAGCGACGCCATCGACACGAGGGCCGCGATGATGTCCACCAGTTCCGGGCCGATGAAGTTCGACACGAGGAATTGCGGGATCGCGAACGACAGGCCCGTCACGAGGATCGCGGGCCAGATGTCCCACATCGCCTTGCGGCCGGCGAACGCCCAGATCAGCCAGAACGGCACGAGCAGCGAGAAGAACGGCAGCTGGCGGCCGATCATCGCCGTGACTTCCATCAGGTCGTAGCCGTGCACCTTGGCCAAGGTGATCACGGGCGAACCGAGCGCGCCGAAGGCGACCGGCGCCGTGTTCGCGATCAGCGACAGGCCGGACGCGGCCAGCGGCGAGAACCCGAGCCCGATCAGGATGCCGGCCGTGACCGCGACCGGCGTGCCGAAGCCCGCGGCGCCCTCGAAGAACGCGCCGAAGCAGAACGCGATCAGCAGCAGTTGCAGGCGGCGGTCGTTGGTGATGCCGGACAGCGAAGCCTGCAGCACCTTGAAGCTGCCGTTCTGTTCGCACAACTGCTGCAGGAAGATGATGTTCAGGACGATCCAGCCGATGGGCAGCAGGCCCGTGAAACCGCCCAGCAGCGCGGCCTTGCCGGCCATCGCGGCCGGCATCGAGTAGGCGAAGACGGCCACGCAGAACGCCGCGGCGAGGCCGAGCGCGGCCGCGATGTGCGCCTTGATGTGGAAGAAGCCGAGCGCGGCGAGCATCACCACCACGGGGATCGCGGCCAGCAGGGTCGATAGGGCCATGCTGCCGAACGGATCATAAACCTGTTGCCATACCATCTACGTCTCCTTGATTGATTGAATTCTTATCGTTGGGTGGGCACCCCGTGCCCACGCGTGACGTTCGCGCGATGCCCGCGTTACGCGTGGGCACAGGAGTGCCCACCCTACGTTTTCTGGTTTCTGTCGCGCAGCAGGTCGGCCAGGCTGCGCGGCGCCGGTTCGAGGGGGGTTCGATACTTCGTCCAGCCCAGTTGGTCCTTCGGTGCCAGCACACGCAGCCGCGTGGCCGCCCAGCGGAACATGCGGTACACGCCGGGCCGGCCGAACGCGCCGCGCCAGAAGCGCCAGACGAGGCGCTCGCCGCGGCTGTACCTGGCGCCCTGCCCGCGCAGCGGATGTTCGACCTCGGCGTCGGGATTGCGGTTCGCTTCCGTGCGCAGGCGCACGAGCAGTTGCGGGATCGGGATGCGCACGGGGCAGACGTCGCCGCACGCGCCGCACAGGCTCGAGGCCGTGGCCAGATCCGCCGTCGACTCCAGGCCCAGCAGGTGCGGCGACAGGATCGCGCCGATCGGCCCCGGATACGTCGTGCCGTACGCATGGCCGCCGATGCGGCCGTAGACGGGGCAATGGTTCATGCACGCGCCGCAGCGGATGCATTGCAGCGTGGCCCGCAGCTCCTCGTCGGCATAGGCCTGGGTGCGGCCGTTGTCGAGCAGGACGAGGTGCAGTTCGCGCGGGCCGTCCAGCTCACCGGCGCGGCGCGGGCCCGAGATCAAATTGAAATACGTGGTGACGGCCTGCCCCGTGGCGGAGCGCGTCAGCAGGCTCGCGAGCGGCACGATGTGCTCCAGCTTTTCCACGACCTTCTCGATGCCCATGATGGCGATGTGCACGTCCGGCACGGTGGTCGACAGGCGGCCGTTGCCCTCGTTCTCGACGAGCCACAGGGTGCCCGTGTCGGCCGCGGCGAAGTTCACGCCGGACAGGCCGATGTCGGCCTCGACGAACGCATTGCGCAACGTATGGCGTCCGGTCTGGATCAGGCGGTCGACGTCTTCCGTGTATTCCGTGTCCGGAATGTGCTCGGCGAACAGCGCGCCGATGTCGGCGCGGGTCTTGTGAATCGCCGGCATCACGATGTGCGACGGCTTTTCGCCCGCCAGCTGGACGATGTACTCGCCCATGTCGGACTCCAGGCACTTGATGCCGCGCGCCTCGAGGTAGTGATTCAGCTCGATCTCCTCGCTCGCCATCGACTTGCCCTTGACGATGCTCCGCGCGCCGCGCGCGGTGGCGATGCCGTGGATGATCGCATTCGCTTCCTCGGGCGATGCCGCCCAGTGGACCGTCGCGCCGGCCGCCGTCAGCTTCGCTTCCAGCCGTTCCAGCAGCGCGGGCAGTTTTGCAAGCGCGTTCTTGCGCACCGCTTCGCCGAGGTCGCGCAGGCGCTGGAGCTCGTCGTCGTCGCCGAACTGGCTGCGGCGCTTGTCCTGCAGGAAGGTCATCGCGCCCTTGAAACTCTGGCGCAGCTGGGCATCGTCCAGCGCCGCGCGGCTGCGTGCGTGGAAATCCTGGGACGGGACGAACTGCAAGGGGGACGTGGTCATGCGCTCTCCCCGGTGACGATGACGACCCACGTCCAGCGCGGACCGTGCGCGCCGAAGGCCAGGGTCTGCTGGATGTCGGACGTGCGGGATGGCCCCGTCGCGAGCACGAGATTGGTCGGCATGCCGTCCTGCCAGCGCTCCGCGTGCAGCGCCTGGTGCAGGTCGGCGTGCAGGGTGTGCGCGTGGACGAGTGCGATGTGCAGCGGCGGCACCAGCGACACGGTGCGCGGAGACGCCGCATCCGGCGCCAGCACCAGCGTGCCGGTGGCGGCGATGCCGGAACGGGCGACGGTGAACCCGGCATCGACGGTGCCGAACAGTTCTCCTTTCCAGTCTTCCAGCGGACGCTCGAAGGCGAGCGCTTCGACGCTCGGCGGCAGGGCGGCACGCAGGGCGCGGCCTTCAGCGCCCGCGCTGTCGACGAGGATGCGGCGCACGCCCGCGTCGGCGATGCGTTGCGCCAGCAGCGCGGGCCATTCGTCGGCCCGGGCGCACCACGCCTGCGCGCGCACGGCCTCCAGCGCGGCCTGCATGCGCTGAGCGAGAACGTGTGGCGACGCGGCGCCGCGGCGCGCGTCGAAATGGGCGTCGATGCGGTGTTCGAGATCGTGGGTGTCCGCACCGTGCGGAGCGGCCGCGCGCAGGCGGCCCAGGATGCGGTCGCGTGCGCTCATGCCTGTTCTCCCGCGCCACCAATTCGGCGCCACAAGAAGCTGGCCAGATGCTCGACGGCGAGCGGCGCGCCCTGGTGCTGCGCGGCGTGGCCGATGTTGAGCAGGCAGGCGCAATCGGCCGACACGACGCGGCGGCAGCCCGTCGCGCGCATGGACGCGACCTTGTCCGTGACCATGGCGCCGGAAATGTCCGCGTGCTTGATCGAGAACGAGCCGCCGAAACCGCAGCATTCGGATTCGCGCTCGTGCTCCACGCGCGTCACGCCGGGCACCGCGTCGACCAGCGCGACGCCATGGGCCCGCGTGCCCATCTCGCGCCGCGCGGAACAGGAGGTGTGCAGGACGACCTCCTCCGGCACCACGGGCGCCCCGGCCGGCAGCTTCCACTCCAGGACGTGCAGCAGGAACGCGCCGAACTCGACCACGCGTGCCGCCACGGCCCGCGCCTGCGCTTCGACGATGGGGTCGGCGCGGAACAGCTCGGGCCAGTGCTTGCGCATCATGCCCGCGCACGAGCCTGAAGGGACGATGATGGGCCAGGGTTCGGGAAACAGGTCCAGCTGGGCGCGCGCGACGGCCCGGGCCTCGTCCGGGTTACCGCTGCTCCAGGCGGGCTGTCCGCAGCAGCTCTGGCCGCGCGGGTAGTGGACGGTGACGCCGGCCGCTTCCAGCACGCGCACGGCGTCGAGCCCGGCCTGCGGCATGAACAGGTCGATCACACACGTACCGAACAGATACACGTTGCGAGTCATGCAATGTCTCCAAAAGGGATTGTGTTTTTTCTTTAAGTTGTCAGATCTTTCCAGTATTCTCAGGGCATCACAAACTGGTTGGGCCAGAGCAGGAGAAGTCGTGGGACAGGTCAAGTCGGTCACCAGCAAACTTGAAGAGGCATTGCTTGAAGGCACTTTCCCGGCCAACTCGAAGCTGCCGTCGGAGCGCGAGCTGGCCGAGCGTTACGGGGTGTCGCGCAACACGGTGCGCGAGGCGATCCAGCAACTGGGGGCGCGCGGCCTCGTGCGCATTCGCCCGCGCAGCGGGGTGTTCGTGTCGGACCAGTTGCGCACGGGCGCGACGTCGCCGTGGGGCCAACTGATCGCCGACAGCCCCGCGCGGCGCGAAGACATCCTGGAATTCCGGCGCGTGCTGGAAGGCGCCACCGCCTATTTCGCCGCCCTGCGCGGCACGGACGACGACCTGGAACGCATCCGCGGCGCGATGGCGCGGCTCGACCAGGCGCGCCGGGACAGCAACCATGCCGCCGAATCGCGCATCGACGTCGAACTGCACGAGGCGATCGCCCAGGCCTCGGGCAACAGCATGTTCCTGCACCTGCACAGCAGCGTCACGAAGATGATGCGCGAGCACATCATCCGCAACGTCGACGGCTTGCGCGAGCTGAATCAATCGGTGTCGGAAATCCTGGCGCTGCAGCACCGCACGATCTGCGACGCGATCTGCGCGCGGCGCCCGGAAGAAGCGCGCACGGCGATGCAGACGCACATCGACTACGTGCGCAGCCGGTTCGACGCGGACGAGGGATAACCGACGCTGGTTGGGCCAGCGCCGTTCGTCAGCCTTTGCAACGCTCCGGCCCCCGAAACATGCAGTTTGTCGCAGTCAGATGGAGCGCATCGGGACGTATGGATACAGTACGACCATCCGATCAACGACACCCCGAGAACCCATCATGAAAAAGACCGCCGCCATCATCATCCTGTTCCTGTTCGCCCTGCTCGTCTGGAACGTCTTCACGTTCGGCGACAGCGTCGTCACGATCGGCGACGAGGACATCGGCGGGCCGCTGGGCGCCGTGCTGGCGACGGTCTTCGCGGGCGGCGGCATGCTGCTGGCCGGATTGATCATGCTGTTCGTGGGCGCCGTGCTCGCCGTGGTGTTCGCCGGCGTGGGCGTCCTGGTCATCGGCGCCCTGGCCCTGGGTGCCTGCGTGCTGGCCCTGCTGATTTCGCCGCTGCTGCTGCCGCTGCTGGTGCCGCTGGCGATCGTGTGGTTCTTCGTGAGCCGCTCGCGCAAGCACCGCATCATGCAGCAGCCAGTCTAACTGGTAGGGTGGGCACCCCGTGCCCACGCGTGACGTTTGCCACGTGTTGGCGTTTCAAATTCCTTCCACCAACCGCATCGCGAACACGATCGGCAACCCGGCCGCGATCACCTTCCGCGCGGCCGCGCCGTGGTCGTACGGCACCCTGAAATACTGGATTTCGCGCGCGGCATCGTCGAACACCGCATAGCACGCCGCGTTGTTCTGGTCGCGCGGCTGGCCCACGGCGCCGGGCAGCACGAGGTACTGGTGCTGCGGCTGCAGCGGGATGGCTTCTCCCGCTTGCGGCACGTGCCGGCCCATGCGGCCGTCGTCGGCACGGCGGTACAGCGCGGGCGCATGCACGTGGCCGGAAAACACGATGCGGCTGCCGCTGGCGCGGATGCTGCGTTCGGCCTCCTCGATCCCTGTCACGTATTCCCACCGCTCGGGCGCATGCGCGCTCGCATGCACGAAGCACGCGTTGCCGTGTCGTTGGACGAGGGGCAGCGCGGCCAGGAACGCCAGCTGCCCCGCATCCAGCTGGCCGCCCGTCCAGGCGATGACTTCGCGCGCTTCCGCATGCATGCGCGGATTCAACGGCCGCGTGACGGCAACATCGTGATTGCCCTGCACCGCGACGGCGCCCCGCGCAACGTACTCCATCACGGTGCGCACGACCCAGGCCGGATCGGCGCCGTAGCCGACGAAGTCGCCCGTGAACGCGTACTGGTCGACGTGCTGGCGTTCCGCGTGCGCGAGGCAGGCTTCCACCGCCTCGCGGTTCGCGTGCAGGTCGGTCAGCAGGGCGAGGCGCATGTCAGCTACCCAGGCGCTCCCGCGCGTACTGCTCGTAGCCGCGTGCACGCAGCTCGCACGCCGGGCACTTGCCGCAGCCATGGCCCCACGCGTGCGCGGCGCCCCGTTCGCCCAGGTAGCAGGTGTGGGTGTCGAAGCGGATCAGGTCGACGAGCGCCTCGCCGCCGCACTGCTCCGCCAGTTGCCACGTCTGCTTCTTGTCGATCCACATCAGCGGCGTCTCGACCTTCAGGCGCGTGGCCATGCCCAGGTTCAGCGCGACCTGCAGCGCCTTCATCGTGTCGTCGCGGCAGTCCGGGTAGCCGGAGAAATCCGTCTCGCACATGCCGCCCACGAGCACAGTCAGGCCGCGGCGGTACGCCACGGTCGCCGCCACCGTCATGAACAGCAGGTTGCGGCCGGGAACGAAGGTGTTCGGCAAGCCGTTGGCCTGCATCTGGATCTCGACGTTGCTGGTCAGCGCCGTGTCGGAAATGCGCGAGATCAGCGACAGGTCGATCAAATGATCCTCGCCGAGGCGTTGGTCCCAGGTGGCCGACAGCGCGCGCATCTTCGCGAGCACGGGCGCGCGCACGTCGAGTTCGATCGCATGGCGCTGGCCGTAGTCGAAGCCGATGGTTTCCACGTGCGCGTAGCGTTGCAGCGCCCATGCGAGACAGGTGGTGGAATCCTGTCCTCCGCTGAACAGGACGAGGGCGGTATCGGGTTGGTGCATGATGGGTTCCTGTAATGACGTCGTCGCTGAGTCGTCCGCCATCTTATTTGACAATCAGTTAAGATGTGCCCGGCAAATTGACGAATGGAGCGACATGATTTCCGCACGACCCGACCCATGCACGGCGATGGCGCCGGCGCGACCACGAATTTTGGCACAAATCGTGCTGGCCGTGAACGCGCTGTGTGTCGTCCCGGTCGCGGCCGCGCAGGATCAGCCTCCCCCCGAAGCACCCTCTCGAGCCATCGACTACGACGTGCGCATCGACGCGCCGCGCCAGCTGCGCGACCTGCTGGAAAACAACCTCGACCTGATGCGCTGGCGCGGCAACCCGCGCCTCGACATGGAGCAGCTGCTGCGCCTCGTACGCACGACGCCCGAGCAGATCAAGACCCTCGTCGCCACCGAAGGCTATTACACGCCGAAGGTGTCCGCCGACCTCGACACGTCGGGCGCCAAGCCGCGCGCGCTCGTCGACGTCGAACCGGGCGAGCCGGTCGTCGTGGGCGACGTCGACATCGAGTTGCGCGGCTTCGTCCCGTTCGACAAGGGCAGCGCCCCGATCGACGCGGCCGCCCTCCGTAACCGCTGGACCCTCCCCGTCGGCGCGCGCTTCCGCACGGCGGACTGGGAAGCGGCCAAGCGCGGCCTCGTGCGCCAGGTGGCGCAATCGCGCTTCCCGCGCGCGCAACTGCTCGATTCTTCCGCCACCGTCGATCCGGACACGCACCGCGCACTGCTGAAGGTCGTCATCGACAGCGGCCCGGACGCGCGCTTCGGCGGACTCAAGATCGAGGGCCTGCAGCGCTATCCGGCCAGCGTGATCACGAACCTGAACACGATCCGCCCCGGCGACGAATACAACGAGGCTGTGCTGCAGGCGCTGCAGGGCCGCCTGCAGGACACGGGTTATTTCGCCAGCGTGGAAGTGAGCGCCGACATGTCGTCCGTAATCGCGTCGCAAGTGCGGGATCTCAAGGAAAACGAGGGCGCGACGCCGCAGCCGCCGTCCGGGCCCGCGACCTTGCCCGCGACGTTGCCCGTCCTTGTGCGCGTCACCGAGAACAAGCGCAAGAACGTGGCGCTCGGCGTCGGTTTCTCGACCAACACGGGCGCCCGCACGCAGGCCGAGTACGACGACCTGAACGTGTTCGGCAAGCGCATGAAGAGCAACGTGCTGTACGAACAGAAGCACCAGGCCGCCAAGGCCGAGTTCTACCTGCCGACGACGACGGGCGGCTACAACAACAGCTTCGGCGCCGGCTACGACCGCCTGGACGCCAACGGCCAGATCACGCGCACGACGAGCATCCACGCCAAGCGCGCGTGGGGTTCGCCGCTGCTGGAAAAGACGCTCACGCTGGAAGCGCTGACGGAACAGGTGACCATCGACGACCTGCCGACCACGCGTGTAAAAAGCGTGCCGCTGACGTTCTCGATCACCAGGCGGAAGCTGGACAGCCTCGTGCAGCCGTCGCGCGGCTATATCGTCAACGCGCAGGTCGGCGGCGCCTTCCTGCCCGTGCTGACGGACGAGAAATTCGTGCGCGTCTACACACGCGGCCTCGTCTACAAGCCGGTCGGCGAGTCCGGGACGCTGATCATGCGCGGCGAATTCGGCGCGGTCGGCTCCAAGGACAAGAACGGCGTGCCGTCGACATTCCTGTTCCGCGCCGGCGGCGACCAGTCCGTGCGCGGCTACGGCTACCAGCAGCTGGGCGTGCCGGTCGGGTCCGCCATCACGGGCGGCCGCTACCTGCTCACCGGCAGCGCCGAATACGATTACTGGTTCAAGCCGCCGTGGGGCGCGGCCGTGTTCTACGACGTCGGCAACGCGGGCGACAATTTTCATGACCTGAAACCGAAGGTCGGCTACGGCGTCGGCGCGCGCTGGCGCAGCCCCGTCGGCCCGATCAACGTCGACGTCGCCTACGGCAAGGCGGTCCATAAAGTCCGCCTGCATTTCTCACTGGGATTCACGTTCTGATGGAAGCCGATCAACAAACGCCCCAAACCCCGGCGCCAGTGCGCCGCTGGCCGCGCCGCGTCGGCATCGGCGTGGTCGTCGTCGGCGTCGTGCTGGGCGGCGCCGTCTGGTACCTGGGCCGCGAGACCACCCTGCAAATGATCGCCCAGCGCGTCGCCAACGCGAGCGGCGGCAAGCTGACCCTGTCCGGCGTCTCCGGTTCGCTGTACGGCCACATGCACATCGGCCACGTCGTGTTCCGCAGCGAGACGTCCGTGACGACCGCGGACGACATCGACATCGACTGGAAGCCCTGGCAATACCTGTCGCGCGGCGTGGAGATCGACAAGCTGTACGCGCGCGTGGTGCGCGTGGAAACGCTGAAGGAATCGACGGAACCGACGACGATGCCCACGCGCCTCGCGCCGCCCTTCAAGATCGCGGTGGAGGATGCGCGCCTGGCGAAAGCCATCTTCGTGAACAAGGGCGCGACGACGGAAATCGACGACATCCGCGTGCGCGTGCACGGCGACAAGGCGCAGTGGAAGCTCGACTACGCGTCCGCGAACACGCCCTGGGGCCAAGTCGCGGCCAAGGGCGGCATCGCGAACACGCTGCCGTATAAACTCGATGCGGATGCGAGCCTGACGCAGTCGCAGCCCGCGGCACCGGCGCAGACCGAGGCGCCGCCGAGCCTGGGCGCGCAGCTGAAACTGCACGCGTCGGGCGACCTGCAAAAGACCGTCATCGACGCCACCGGCCAGGCCGCGCGCGCGCAGGGCAAGGCGCAGATCGTGATGTCTCCGTTCGCGGACATCCCGCTCCAGGCGTTCACGCTCGACGCGCACAACATCGACCCCGGGTTCTTCAGCCCGACGCTGCCGAGCGCGGACCTGAACCTGGCCGTGGCCGTGCGCCTCGACCCGAATCGCAACATCGCCGGCACCGTCAACCTGACGAACGACGGCGCCGTCGGCACGCTCGACCAGCAACGCCTGCCGCTGCGGGCGATGCGCGGCCAGCTGGGTGGCAGCCTGACGTCCATGCGCATCACCGACGTGCTGATCGACGTGGGCAGCGCCGGCCGCTTCACGGGCAGCGGCAGCGTGCAGCGCGGTCCGGACGAACAAGGCCTCGGCACGGCCGAATTCGCGCTGCACACGGACCGCTTCGACCTGCACGACGTCTACGGCAGCATGAAGCCGACGCAGATCGCGGGCGATATCAAGGTCGCCAACACGAAGGACACGCAGACGCTGGACGTGAACCTGTCGGACGCGGGCCTGCGCCTCGCCGCCCAGGCCGCGCTGGCCGACAACGTGCTCACCGTGCGCGATGCGCGCCTGTCCGCGGGCAAGAGCAGCGTGCGGATCACGGGCAATGCGAACCTCAAGGACAGCAAGCCGTTCAAGGCGAATGCGGTGGTGAGCCGCTTCAACCCGGCCGATTTCGGCAAGTTCCCGCAGGCCGACATCAATGCCGAGATCAACGCGGCCGGCGCGCTCGCCCCGCAGTGGAAGGTCGCGGCCGATTTCGCCGTGCGTCCGAGCCGGCTGTTCGACCAGCCGCTGTCCGGCCGCGGCAAGCTGGATGCGGATGCCACGCACGTGCACGACGTCGATGCGACGCTGGCGCTGGGCCAGAACACGGTCGACTTGCGCGGTGCGTTCGGCAAGCCGGGAGAACGGCTGACGTGGAAGGTCGACGGCAGGCAGCTGTCCGCCCTGCGCAGCGACCTGTATGGCGCCGTGCTCGCGAGCGGCGTCGTCACCGGCACCATGGCCGCGCCGCGCACGACGTTCGAGGTCGACGCGCGCAACCTCGGCTGGGTGCCGCGCGAACGGAAAAACGACAATGGTTCCGTGCATGCGAGCGGCGAGGCCTGGCTGTCCGGCAAAGAAGGCGCGCGCAGCGTCGAAGTCACGGCCAAGGGCGACATGCAGCGCCTGAACCCGGCCGCCTTCGGCTCGCCGCTGGCCGGCAGCATCAACGGCGGTTTTACCGCCAGCGGCCGCACGGGCGCGAACATGGGCGGCGCCGTCGACCTGGCGCTGCAGGATTCCACCTTGTCGAAATCGCCGCTGTGGGGCCACGCCAGGCTTGCGGCGGACAAGCGCCACGTGTCGAACGCCGACGTCGACCTGCACCTGGGCGGCAACGTCGTCGCCGCGAAGGGCGCGTTCGGCAGCGGGCGCGATACGCTGAACTGGCGCATCGACGCGCCGCAGCTGGCCGCGCTGGGCCCGGACTTCGGCGGCGCGCTGCGCGGGTCCGGCATCTTGTCCGGCACGATGGACACGCCGTCGCTGGCGGCCGCCATCGAGGGCCAGAACATCCGCGCGATGGGCACGCAGTCGGTCAAGGCACTGAAGGCCACGGCGAACCTGGGCGCGGGTCGCGGTGCCGCCGATCCGCTCGCGCTCGACGTGTCGGTGACGGATTACGCGAGCACGACGACGGACAAGCTGGGCAACGTCAGCGAAACGAAGATCGCTTCCGCGCGCCTGACGTCGACGGGCACGCGCGGCGCGCACACGATCCAGGCCGCGGCACGCGGCGACAGCTTCGACGCCGCGCTGGCCGTGCACGGCGGCCTGACGGGCAATACATGGAACGGCACGGTCGACGCGCTGAAGAACAGCGGGCGCTACGCCATGACGCTGGCCGCGCCCACGCCGCTGCGCATCGCCGGTGCGCCCGGCAGCGGCCTCGCGGGCCTCGCGAAACCGGAGCAGATCGCGCTCAGCGGCGCGACGATCCGGCTGCCCGCCGGTTCCGTCACGATCGACTCGCTGGCCAAGATCGGCCCGCGCTGGAACACGCGCGGCAGCGCCACCGGGGTGCCGATGAACTATCTGGCGCAGGCGTCGGACGCGATGCGCCAGAACGTGCGCGGCGACCTAACGCTCGGCGCGCAATGGGCGATCGACCTGCGCGCGCCCACCGCGGCCGGCGCCGTGCCGCAGCTCGCGGGCAGCGTGCACGTGTTCCGCGAAAAGGGAGATTTGATCGCGGGCGACATCTCGCCGATCGCGCTGGGCCTGCGCCAACTGGACCTGCGCGCGGACGTCGCCGGCGGCGCGCTGCGCAGCCGGTTCGCGCTGGACGGCACGCGCATCGGCACGGCCAATGTGGACGCCACCGCGCAGTTGCTGCAGGGCCGCGTCGACAACGACAGCCCCTTGAAACTGACGGCCAATGCGAGCCTCGCGTCGCTGTCGTGGGTATCGCCGCTGCTCGGCCAGCCGGGCCTGGAAGTGGACGGCGCGCTGCGCCTCGCGATCAACGGCACTGGCACCGTCGGCGCGCCTACGCTGAACGGCAATATCGAAGGCGACGGCCTCGCCGTGCGTTGGCCGGACCAGGGCGTCCGCCTGCGCAACGGCCAGCTGCGCGCGCAACTCGCGGGCGACCAGCTGCAGCTGCAGCGCCTGACGCTGGAAGGCAACAGCGGCCGCGCGACGGCGGACGGCTTCGTGCGCTTTGCCGGCGGCGAGGCGACGATGAACCTGAAACTCGTCGCGGACAAGCTGGAAGCGCTGTCGCGCCCGGACCGCACCGTCGTCCTCAGCGGCCAGGCCAGCGTCGTGCGCGACGCGCACCAGTTCCGGGTCGAAGGCAACTTCAAGGCCAACCGCGCGCTCGTCGAACTGGCGCCGCAGGACCGGCCGACGATCTCGGACGACGTCATCGTCCTGGGTCGCGGCAATGCGGCACCGACGGCGGCGAAGAAGGAAGGCGCGGTCCCGCTGACGATCGACCTGACGGCCGACCTGGGCGACGACTTCCACCTGCGCGGCATGGGCGCCGACGCCTACCTGACCGGCAGCGTGCACGTGCTGAAGGTGGGCGACCGCCCGCCCCGCGTCAACGGCACCGTGCGCACCGCCAACGGCACGTATGCCGCTTACGGCCAGCGCCTGGCGATCGAGCGCGGCGTGATCACGTTCAGTGGCCCGTACGACAACCCGTCGCTGGACATCCTCGCGGTGCGCAAGCGTCCGGACGGCGAGCAACTGAACGAGACGAATGTGGAAGCGGGCGTGCAGGTGCGCGGCACGGCGTTGTCGCCGACGGCGAAGCTCGTGTCGACGCCGAACGTGTCCGACAGCGACAAACTGTCGTGGCTCGTGCTGGGCCACGGCATGGAAGCGACGACGGGCAGCGAGGCCGACGTCCTGAGCGCCGCGGCGGGCGCCCTGCTGGGCGGCAAAGGCGGCACGGGCGGGATCACGAGCAAGCTGGCGAACTCGCTGGGCGTGGACGAACTGGGCGTGCGCCAGGGCGCGGGCCAGGCGTCCGGCCTGGAAAACACGGTGGTCACGGTCGGCAAGCGCATCTCGTCGCGCCTGTACCTGAGCTTCGAACAGGGCGCCGCGACCGCATCGAGCGTCGTGCGGGTACGCTACAAGATCAACCCGCGCATCACCCTGCAGCTGCAGACCGGGACCAACACGGCGCTGGACGTGCTGTACTCCTGGGCGTTCGACTAACACCGGGGTCAGAGCCCGAATTTAGGTAATGTCCCGGACGACATTTCCAAAAGCCGGGCTCTGACCCCGGTTTCAGGCAACTTTTGCGCGCTTCGGTTTTGCTTTGGCGGCGTTGAGCGCCGCCGCGGCGCGGATGAGCGCACGGAACGCGGCCGGGTCCAGCTCCTCGCCTTCGTGGATGTCGATCGCGCGCCGGGCGTTGCCGTCCAGGCTCGAGTTGAACAGGCCGGACGGGTCGTCCAGCGATGCGCCCTTCAGGAAGGTCAGCTTCACGTGCGACTTGTACGACTCGCCCGTGCAGAGAATGCCGCCGCTGGACCATACGGGCGTCCCCATCCACTTCCATTCTTCCACGACGCCGGGCACCGCTTCGTGGATCAGCGCGCGCACCCGGGCCAGCGCCGCACCGCGCCAGTCGCCCAGATCGGCGATGCGGCGGTCGATCAGTGCGGACGCCGGCAGGTCCGTGGATGCATTCTCCTGCTTCATGTCGCCTCCTTTGGTTCAGTCGTCGAGCTTCGCCAGCACCTCGTCGAGGGCGGCCGTGAATTTGTTCCAACCGTACTTCGCACCATTGTAGGCCGCATCCTGGCCGGGCTGGAAGCCGGTCTGCTCCATTTTCAGGTGCGTGCCCGCGCCGGCCGGGGTCAGGGTCCAGGTGACGACGCTGTCCAGGCCCATCGCGGCCCACGTGTACGACAGCGAACGGTTCGGTTCGATCTCCAGCACCTCGCAGTCGACGGCGCCCCAGTCGGCGCTGAGCTTGAAGCGGTGATGCAGGGCGGGCACGAAATCGTTCTTCATGAGCCACGCTTCGATCAGGTGCGGCTGCGTGAGTGCGCGCCAGAGTTTTTCCGGCGGATGCGCGAATTCGCGTTCGACGGTGACGGTGCGCGTGTGGAGCGAGGTATCGTTCATTGGTCCATCCTTTTCAAGAGGTCTTCCAGGTCATCGAACCGGCTCTCCCAGAACCGGGCCATTTGGTTCGTCCAGTCGGCCAGCGGCGCCAATGCCTGCAGCTGGGCGGTGTAGTGCGTCTGGCGTCCTTCATGCCGGTCGCGCACGAGCCCCGCCTGCTTCAACAGCCCCAGGTGCTTGGACACGGCCGGCTGCGAGATGCCGGCCCGGGCCGTGAGCGCCCCGACCGTCTGCTCGCCGTCGCGGCACAGCGATTCGAAAATGGCGCGCCGCGTGGGATCGCCGAGTGTCCGGAAAAGAATATCGTGGGTGTCTGTCATGGCAATTAATAACCGGCTGGCTATGAATCAAATCATAACCAGCCGGTTATCGGTTGGTCAAGCACTTTTTTAGCGGGGCCGCAGCAGCACCGCGCCGCTCGTCTGCCCCGCCTCCAGCGCGGCATGCGCCTCGGCCGCGCGCGCCAGCGGCAGGTCCAGCCCGACCGGCACGCGCAGGCCCGCCGCCAGCCGCGCCAGCGTGGCCTGCGCGCCTTCCTGGTACAGGCCGGGAATCGTCATGAACTGCATCACGCTCGGCCGCGCAAACGCGATGCCGCGCGGTTTGCCGATCTGCAGCAGGTCGACCGGTTCCATGCTGCCGCCGGCCTGGCCCACACTGGCCGCCATGCCGTAGGGGCGCACGGCGTCGAAGGTGCGCAGCAGGGTCGCGCCGCCGATGCCGTCGATCGCGAAGTCGACGCCGCGCCCGCCACTGAACTCGCGCGCCGCCGCGACGAAGTCCTCGTCGCGGTACAGGACGACGCGTTCGGCGCCGTGCGCCAGCGCCAGCGCGGCCTTGTCGCGGTTGCCGGCCGTGCCGATGACGCGCGCGCCGAGCGCACTCGCCCACTGCGTCAGCACGAGCCCGAGACCGCCGGCGGCCGCGTGGACGAGGACCGTATCGCCGGCACGAAGTTCCCGTACGTGCGCGAACAGCATGTGCGCCGTCAGGCCGCGCAGCAGGCCGCCGGCGACGGCATCCAGGGAGACGGCGTCCGGCACCGCGACGAGGCGATTGGCCGGCACGTTGCGCACCGCCGCATAGCCGCCGAGCAGTCCCGTGTACGCGACGCGCTGGCCCGGTTCGAAGCCAGTCACGCCGGGGCCGAGCGCCTCGACGACGCCGGCGCCTTCGACACCGGGCGTGGCCGGCAGTTGCGGCAGCGGATAGGTGCCGTTGCGGTGATACACGTCGAGGAAGTTCACGCCGATGGCCAGCTGGCGCACCCGCACCTCGCCGGCGGCCGCCCGGTTTCCAGTTGGTCCGCGCCGCCCTGGCGGTGGATGCGCACGTGTTCGATCAATTCGTCCATGTCATTCTCCTGTTGATGGGAGCCTCATGGTAGATTGATCAAAAATCGTCCGAAATCCCAAAAAATCGCCTTTGACCGTGCAAAAATCGATAAGTCAACCACTCGACTGGGACGACATCCGCTACTTCGTCGAACTGGCCCGCCAGGGCAAGCTGAGCGCGACGGCGCGCGTGCTGGACGTCGAGCATTCGACCGTCGCGCGCCGCGTCGGCATGCTCGAGACGAGACTGGGGGTGCGCCTGTTCGACCGGTTGCCGAAGCACTGGGCGCTGACCGTGGAAGGCGAGGAATTATTGACGCAGGCGCGCCGGGTGGAAGACGAAGCGATGGCCTTCGCGCGCGCCGGCGCGGGTGCGTCCGCCCTGCGCGGCGTCGTGCGGCTGTCCGCGCCGCCCACGTTCGCGAGCAGCTTCCTCGTGCCGCACCTGGGCGCGTTGCGCGCGCGCTGGCCCGCGCTCACGCTGGAAATCATCGGCGAGATCCGCCAGGCCGACCTGTACCGGAGAGAGGCCGACCTCGCGCTGCGCATGGCGCGTCCCGGGCAGCCGGGACTGGCCGCGCGGCCGCTGGCGCAGATGGGTTACGGACTGTATGCGGCGCCCGGCTGGTTCGAGCGTCCGCCCGACGAATGGGAGTTCATCGGGTATGGCGAAGCGATGAAGGACACGCCGCAGCAGGCCTGGCTCGCGAAATTCGCTGCCGGACGCGCGTACGCGTTCTGGACCAATGACGCGGCCGCGATGGTGGCCGCGTGCCGCGCCGGCCTCGGCGTCGCCGTGCTGCCGCACTTCCTCGGCCGCGGCGATCCGCTGCTGGTGCTGCACCCGGACCACGGCCACGTGCTGAGCCGCCCGCTGTGGCTGGCGGTGCATCCGGACGTGCGCCGCTCGCCGCGCGTGACGTTGATGGCGGACCTGCTGGCCGACCTGCTGCAGGAACACGCGGCGCGGCTGGCCTAGTGGAACGTTACGCTCGGGTTCGGATCGACCGGCGGCTCGTCGTTCTGCGGCGTGCGGATGGGCGGCTGGTGCGGGTCGGCGGGCTCGAACGGGTCGGGCGGCGGTTCCTCGATGGGTGCGGGATCGGGCGCCCGGTGCGCGTGCTGCCCGATCGTATGCCGCCTCGCGGTCAGGTCTGGGATCATGTGAGGCTCCTGCTAAAGATGCCAAAACATTACCATGGGCAGCGGTTTGCCGACGCGCGCCTGGATTACAATGGCGGATTCGACAGAAAATTCCGAGGAATCCCATGTTGCCGACTCCCGTCGTTGCCGCCGTGCTCGCGCCCTTCGTGCTGTGGCGCATGGTCAGCCGCATCAAGCGCCTGACGACCCGCCAGCGTTCGAAGACGTGGCGCCACCGCACGACGCTCGTGTTCTTCCCGATCCTGCTGCTGCTCCTGACCGCCGTCAGCATCAAGACGAACCCGTTCGCCCTCGCGGGCCTCGCGGCCGGGCTGCCGGTCGGCGCCGTGCTGGGCCGCATCGCGATCGGCAGGACGCGCTTCGAACAGGTCGGCGACGATTTCTTTTTCACCCCGCACGCGCCGATCGGCATCGCGGTGGCCCTGCTGTTCATGGCCCGCATGGCCTGGCGCGCGTACGAGTTTTTCGCGCTGGGCTCGCTTGCCCACCACGAGTTCGTGTCGAGCCCGCTGACCCTCGTCATCTTCGGCGTACTGGCCGGCTATTACATGAGCTATGCGTTCGGCCTGCTGTCCTGGCGCAAGCGCACCGCCCCCGTCTCACCTTGAGTTTTAACGCATGAGTCTTACCACCCTCGCCCTGATCGCCCTCGTTCCCCTGCTGATCTGGCGCATTCATTCGCGCCTGAAACACCAGATGACCCGGCAGCGCTCGATCCTGTCGCGCCACTACACGGGCCTGTTCGTCTTCGTCGTCATGATCCTCATCCCGGCATCGGAACTCGGCGACCGCCCGTTCCAGCTGGCCGCGCTGGCCGCCGGCGCCATCGGCGGCATCGCGCTGGGCAGCTACGGCCTGCGCCGCACCCGCTTCGAAGACACACCCGAAGGCTATTTCTTCACGCCGCCGTCGCGCATGGGCATCCTCGTCGCCATGCTGCTGGTGGCGCGCGTGGTCTACCTCGGCATCGAGATCTACATGAACCAGGGCAGCAGCCGCCCGAACCCGCGCTTCACGGACAGCCCCATCACGATGCTGTGCCTGGGCTTGACGGCCGCGTATTTCGCCACGTTCTCCGCGGCCCTGATGCGCTGGCGCCAGCGCATGCGCAAAGAAATCGGCGACGCTTGATTCGCTTGATGCAGCCCAATGCGTCATGCATAGCCCTGCGGAGAATGGCCGCAGGGGCCATTTGATGTATTGACAACCGTGTCGTGGCTCCAGTCGTTTGCCTGGAGCACGCATGGTCTTTTCCCTCCTCACCCGCCACTGGCTGGCCCGGCGCCACTACCCGTTCGCGTCCTGGGCAGCCTGCATCATGCGCAGCCTGCGCGTGCTGCTGTTCCGCCGTGCCCACGTGGAATTGCTGGCGATGGACGTCTACCGCAACTACGTGACGCAGGTGCACGACGACGTGTTCCACCACCTGAGCCACCGCAACTATCTCGCCAGAGGGCTGTCGCTGCGCCAGCGCGTGCGCTGCGTGCTGACGCATTACCGCTTCGAGGACGCCATGTTCGACACCGCCTACAAGTACGCCGTCTACCGCGACGGCGGACTCGTACTGTGGCAGCACGAGGCGGACGGCAGCAAGGTCGAGATCCGCCTCGGCATGGCGCAGCGCCTGAACGCGGAAGGCGACCTCACCCTGACCCTGCTGGCGAACGGCAGGCGTGTCCACCGCCTGTCGTTCAGCTGGGTCGACGAGCGCTTCGCCGGCCTGGGCGGGCTCGGCGCGGCCGGCATCCTGCCGTTCATCGCCCGCAACCAGGGGCACCGTGCCGACGAGGCCGACGCCGTCGATGCGTTCCGGCGCGCCTTCCCGCCAGACTCCCCGCTGGTCACGACACCCGTTTTTTTCTGCTGCGCCGCGCTGCAGGGCATCGCGCAGGCGCTGGGCATGGACCACGTGGTGGCCGTCAAGTCGGCCTGGCATTGCGCCTGGCTGCCTTCCGGCGACAAGCATTTCGCCACGGCCTATGACAGCGTATGGCGCAGCCTCGGCGGCACCGACATGCCGGGCCGCGCGTGGTGCATCGCCCTGCCGTTCGAGGCCAGGCCGCTGGCGGCGATACCGTCCAGGCACCGCAAGCGCGCGGCGCGGCGACGCGCGTACTGGCAGGGCATCGGCGACGCGGCACGCGAGGTGCTGTCGCGCCATCTGACGGCGCAGGCATACAAGCAAAACGGCCGGCGTCCCCAGGAACGCCGGCCGCTGCAGCCATCATGACAATGCGGTCAGGCCGCCTGCGCTTCTTCCCCTTCGCGCCGTCGCTGCAGCACGAAGATGGGCTGCGCCCACTGCGTGTCCTTCTTCTTCTTGCTCGTGATGAGCGTGAGGTCGGAAGGATCGTAGACGTCCGTGTTGTGCGTCAGCGGCGTCGTCATCAGGTATTGCGCGTCGGTGTTTTTCAGGAACTCGCCGACCAGCTGGATGTTGCGGATGTCCAGGTGGGCGAACGGCTCGTCGATGAACACGAAGCCGCCGGAACCCTCTTCCGATTTCAGCAGGCCGATCAGCAGCACGAGCGATTTCATGACCTGCTGGCCGCCCGACGCCTCGCCGTCGTTCATGCCGATCTGGCCCTTGCCGTCGAACTTGAAGCGCACGTGCAGGCCCGCTTGCGCCAGTTGCACGTCGTCGTTCTCCAGCCGGACCGGGTCGACCGACACGTCGATGTTCGCCAGCTCGCCCAGTTCGCGGATGTTCTTCGAATAGGTCTTGATCGTGTAGCGCAGGCGCTCGATGTAGGCGCCGCGCGCATTGTCCGTCGCCTCGATCGCGCGGTTGTTCTGGTAGCGGCGTTCTTCCGTCTCCACCTGGCGGCCGGACAGCTGGTCGTTCAGGCGCGCGTACTGGTCGATGACGGTCGGGTCCTGTTCCCAGTCCGCGCGCGCGAGCGACGCGTCGAGGGAGTTCATGCGCAGCTTGACCTGGTGCGCGTTCTGGTGCGTCGCGACGAGGGCCGCACGCTGCTGCGCGCTGCGCCACGACTTCGGCACGTGGCGCCACGACCGGCGCAACGTCAGCAGTTCGCGCGCATGCTCGCTGCGCTGCTCGATCACGCGGCGGTTGTTCAGGCGCATGCCCGCTTCCGCTTCCGACAGCGCCATGCGGGCGTTCTGCCAGACGGTGTCGGCACGCGTGCGCGTGACGGTCGCGTTCTTGATCAGGACCTGCAGCTCGCCCAGGCGCGCCCCCACCTGCAGGCGCTCGGCCTTCAGCGGTTCCAGCGCACGCGTGGCTTCCTCGAATTCGGCCTGGCGCGCCGACAGCTCCTTCGCGGCGTCCACGCCGGCGATGCGCACGCGCAGTGCGGACACTTCCGCCGCCAGCTTGCTGATCGCGAGCGTCAGCGTGTCTTCCTGCGCTTCCAGTGCCGGCAGCGAGCGCTGGATGGCTTCCAGGCGCTGCGTCTTGCCGGCCGCGCCGAAACGGTAGCGCGACGGCTCGACGAACAGCGAGCGGCCACCGCGCCGTTCCCTGTGATACGCGTCCGGCGTGATCCATTCGTCGGCGTCGCTCTTGAAACCGTCGTCGACGGAATCCACGCGCTCGATGCGTTCCAGCTGGTCGATCAGCCAGGACGGCGCCTTCGAGCTGAAACGCACGACGGACAGCAGCGTATCGTCCTTGACGACCGGCGCGTCGACGCAATCCGGCACGATGAAGTGGCGATAGCGCTCCTTCTCCGCCAGTTTATAGGCGGCCGGCGCATCCTTCGCGCGCTCCAGCAGCACGACGGATGCGTAGCCACCGAGCACACCCTCGACGGCGCCTTGCCACTTCGGATCCGTCACTTCGACGATGTCCGACAGCATGGCGTGCGGGATGCCCGCATCGCGCAGCGCGCGGCGCATCTGGCGCTGGGCTTCCGGCTCGGGCATCGTCGTCTTGCCCTGCAGCGCAGAGATGGTCGCCAGCTCGCCCGCGATTTTCGTCGCCAGCGCTTCGCGTTCGGCCTTCTTCTTCGCGAGTTCCGCTTCCTTCGCTTCGAGCTGGGTCGCGACTTCCGCGATGTCGGCGCCGGCATCCGCCGCCAGTTTATTCAGGCGTTCCTTCTGCTCGAGCAGGCTTTCCAGCGGCTTCAGCTTCGCGTTCACCTGCGTCAGGCGCGTCGCGAGTTCGTTCGCTTCCTGTTCGAGCTTCACCTCCTGCTGCTGCGCTTCGGTCAGCGCGCGCTGCTGGGCGGCGAGTGCGTTGCGCTTTTCCGTGAGCAGGCTGTCGGCCTGCATCAGCGGCTTCTTCGCCTCGCGCAGCGCGCGGCTCACGTTCGCGGCCTTTTCGCGCGCTTCGTGGTATTCCAGGCTCGGCAGCACTTCCTCGACGAGGGCGCGGCGTTCCTTTTGCAGGTCTTCCCACTGGTGGTAGTTCGCCACGCGCAGGCGCAGGCCTTCGAGGTTGATGCGCGACGTCTCCAGCTCGGCCTCGAAGCGCTTCAGCTCCGACTCGGTGTCGCGCTGGTGGCGCTTCGCCTCGTCGTACGCATCCAGCACTTCCTTGTCGCCGAACACCTGGAACACGAGGTCCAGCAGCTGGCGCGGCGCGTATTCGCACAGTTTATCGGTCTCGCCCTGCTCCAGCGCGAGCACCTTCGACATCGCCGGCGACAGGCCGGCCGACGCGAGGCGCTTGCGGTAGTTCTCGACGCCGAGCCAGTCGGTGGCTTCCGTCACTTCCTCGATCTGGATATTCCCCGGCCGCATGAGGTACTGGCGCTTCCAGTCGCCGCCGTTCTTCTGCACCTGGCAGAACAGCGTGACTTCGTCGTCGCTGAAGAAGCCGCTATGCCGGAACGGGCGGTTCGACAGCTGGCGGCCGGACGGCTTGTTGTCGACGACGGCGCGCAGCCAGGCACTCTGCTGGCCCGAATGGCGCGCGTAGTGTTTATAGGTCCGGCCCATCGAGCAATCGAGGCCGAACAGCGTGCGCAGCGCGTCGAGCAGCGTCGTCTTGCCGGAGCCGTTCTGGCCGGCGATGGTGATGATCTTGGCGTCGAGCGGGATGTTCTTGATGCGCTGCCAGTAGTCCCAGTGGACCAGCTCGAGGGATTTAATGTGGAACATGCGTGCCTCTTAAGCTTGTGGCGTTTCGGTGTCGACCGGTTCGTCGTTCGCGGCTTCGCTGACGTGACGGCGCGGTGCGGCCGCCACCGGTGCGCGCTTGAACACGTCGGCCAGCGCGCCGTTGATGATGCGTTCCTTCAGCACGTCGGTATCCATCAGGAGGTCCAGCAGCGGACCTTCCAGGATCACGTCGCCGCGGCGCTCGATGAAGCCGAGCTTCGACAACAGGCCCAGGTTCATGTCCATGCGGGTCTTCTTGCCCAGCTTCTCGCCGAAGTCCGCGAGCAGCGTCGTGTACGAGATGCCGATCGACGTGTCTTCCGCGCGCGGGATCGGATTGTCCTTGTCGAACATGTCGGACTGGTCGATGTCGATGGCCTGGTGCGTTTCCTGGCGCTGGCGCTTGGGCAGGATGATCTGCGCCCACAACACGACGAGCAGCGCCACGCCGTCGCGCGTGAGGCCGAAGTTATTGTTCTGCCAGATGTCCTTGGCGCCGAAGATCTTCGGTTCGACGTTGCGGTGCAGGGCCAGCGTGACGTGGTCCGCGTACACGTTGTCGAGGAGCTTCAGGCCGCATTCGAGCAGGCGCTTGTCGATCTCCGCGCGGAACTGGTCGTCGGACAGCGCGCGCTTGACCATCTTGTCGTCGCGGCGCAGGGTCTGGTGCGTGAGCAGTCGCGCGATCAGGATTTGGGCGTCGTCATTCATCTTGCGTCTTGCTTTCCGGGGTGCTCGGTAGATCGAGATTCAGTGAGAGGGTCGCGCGCGAGATGGCCGCGATGTGCGGGTCATCCAGCGCGATCATTTCGTCGGCCGAATCGAAGCGAACCGGCAGGCGCGCCAGTTCGGCGGTCGGGCCCTGCAGGTTGGCCTCGGCCGGATCGCCCAGCAGCGGCAGCAGCGAGGCGCGGTACGATGCGACGGCAAAGCTGGCCGGCAGCAGCGATTCCTGGATCGGCACGCTCTTCGGTGCCCCCTCCGCCATGATGGGGAAGTTGTCCAGGTTGGCGAAATCGGCGAGGCGGCGGATCCAGTCGTCCAGTTCCGCCTGCATCGCCGGGTTGTCGTTGATCGTCATGGCGGCGTCCTCGCCGTTCGGCAGGCCGCCCGGCGCCATGGGCGCGACGCGTTCCATCATGAGTTCCGTCTCGGCCACGTCGATCATCTCGGCCGGCGTCGTGAACAGCGGGACGACCGGGCGGTCGATCGCGTCCTCGGCCAGGCTGGCGAGGTCGTCGTGCGCCAGCAGCCAGCGCTTGATGTCCGTGGTCGACAGGCCCGATTGGCCCAGGTGCACGCGCTGGCGCTCGATCTGGTTCAGCGCGCGCGAGAACATCCCCTGCATGTTCAGGAGCTGCGACTGGGCGCGGCCGATCGCCTGCGCGGCGCGGTGCGTGGCGGAGTCGGCGCGCTCGTCGGACGTGATGGCGCGCAGGATCACGGAGCCCTTCTCGACCCAGTCGCACGCCATGTGCCACTTCGCCTGCGACGCGCGCAGGCGGAATTCGGAACCGGACGCGATCGCGTCGCGGAATTCCTCGTGCAGCTCGACGAGGCGGCCCAGCAAATGCTTCAGCTGGTCGACGGTGATGCCGCCGACGGCCTGCGCACCGGCCACCTGCGACAGCAGGAAGCCCATCTCGGCCTCGTCCTCTTCCGGCTTGCCGAGGGCGAGCAAGGTGTCGAGCGCGGCCAGCACGTTGCGCGCGAGCGGCGTGATGCGGTAGACGGCGGCCGGGTTGTCCCACGCGAGCAGGCCGTGCGTACGCAGGCGGCCCAGCACCGTTTCCAGGCTTTCCGGGATCAGGTAGGCGAACTTCGTGTTGATGTCGGCGCGCGAGAAGGCGGAGTCCATCGCGTCGGACGCGAGCTCGCGCAGCACGAGCAGGCGCACGATGACGCCGTCCTGCGAGCCGTGGAACAGCGCGGTGAACGCCTGCAGCATGGGCTGCGCACGCTTGAGGTGATATACCTGCTCGATCTCGTCCGGCGCCACTCCCTCCTGGAAGTGCGTCTGCAGCGGGTCGAGCTCATCGAGCGCTGGGATTTGGGAGTCGGCGGCGGTTGCTGCCAGGTTGTCGATCATCGTAAGGCTTACCAGTCTGCTGTCGCGCGCGGCCTTCTGGACCACGGGCGCGGGGGCGTCAGTATAACAGTTAAGGCTTGGCAACTAATACGGAACGCCCGCGTACGGTTCACAACTGGTGAATATGCAACGGAATCGAAGCGCCGCTTGACTTGTCAACATTGCAACATCAGGCGCGCGCCCCTCTGATCCCGACAGCGCGATAATGAACGTTGCGATATTTACATCATCTTCATGAGGAGGAATGCCATGCAACGCACACTTGCGGCCGCGGTTGTGTCCACCTTCCTGGCCGCCTGCCTGACCCCGGCCGCCGTCCTGGCGGCGCCACTCACCCCGAAGCAGCAGAACGGCATCAACTACGTCAACGGCGGCGTCGGCGAGGAAGAGCAGGCCGCCATGAAGGCCCAGCGCGCCGACTACAACCTGCTGCTGACCTTTGCCACCAAGCAGAGCGGTGCCTACCGCTCCGACGTCCAGCTCGATATCTCGGATGCCAAGGGTGCCAACCTGGTGACCGCGGCGAATACGGGGCCGATGTTCTTTGCCAGACTGCCGGCGGGCACGTATCGGATCAGCGCGGCGGCGGAGGGCAAGACCTTCAAACGGACCGTCAAGGTGGGCAGCGCGCCCAAGGAGATCGTGCTGCATTGGGAAAATGACAATCCGGACGACCCGGGACCGCAAGAGTAGATTGCACAAGGCGCGCCGGTGCAGGTCAGGCGGCGCCTTGCGCGCGTCCGCGGCGCCGGCACATCCATTATGATGAGGCACATCCAGTTCACGTTGCCCCATCCATGACGCAATCGACGCCGCCTTCGTCCCTTCCCCCCTCCCCGCAGACGCCATCCTATTCGCTGCCGCAAAAGGTCTTCCTCTGGTTGCTCGTGGTGGTGACGATCGCCTTCGGCTGGATCCTGCTGCCCTATTCGGGCGCCATCTTCTGGGGCGTCGTGCTGGCGATCCTGTTCGCGCCGCTGCACAACCGCATGCTGGCGGCCACCGGACGCAAGGCGAACGTCGCCGCCCTGCTCACGCTGCTGACGATCGTCGTCATCGTCATCCTGCCGGTGTCGCTGGTGACGATGTCGCTGGTGAACCAGGCGCTCGGCATCTACAAGCAGGTCGGCACCGGGCACATCGACGTCGGCCGCTACTTCAGCCAGATCGTCGGCGCGCTGCCGCAGTGGGCCGTCAGCCTGCTCGACCGCTACGACCTGTTGAGCCTCGCCACGCTGCAGCAAAAGCTGTCGGCGGGCGCGGCCAGGTTCAGCCAGATCGCCGCCGTGCACGCCATCGACTTCGGGCGTAACACGATGGACTTCCTGATCAGCCTGGGCATCATGCTCTACCTGCTGTTCTTTTTGCTGCGCGACGGCCGCATGCTGGGCGCGCGCATCAAGGCGGCCGTGCCGCTGAGCCGCCGCTACAAGAGCCGCCTGTTCGAGAATTTCACGACCGTCATCCGCGCCACCGTCAAGGGCAACGTGCTGGTCGCGATCGCGCAGGGCATGCTGGGCGGCGTCGCGTTCTGGTTCCTGGGCATCCAGGCGCCGCTGCTGTGGGGCACTGTGATGGCCGTGCTGTCGCTGCTGCCGGCGATCGGCGCCGCGCTGGTCTGGGCGCCGGTCGCCATCTACCTGCTGGTGAGCGGATCGACGTGGGAAGGCATCGGCCTGATCGGCTGGGGCATCGTCGTCATCGGCCTGGTGGACAACATCCTGCGTCCGCTCCTGGTCGGCAAGGACACCAAGCTGCCCGACTACCTCGTGCTGCTATCGACGATCGGTGGCATGGCATTGTTCGGCCTGAACGGCTTCGTGATCGGGCCGGTCGTGGCGGCGCTGTTCGTCGCATGCTGGGAATTGTTCGGCTCGGCCGAGGAATTCCACGTCGACTGATTGCTCGCGATGGGCAGGATGACACCGGCCAGCCGCGCAACCAGCGCATCGATCCGCTCGGCCGGCACCTGCGCGTAACCGAGCATCAGCCCATTTACCGGCGGCCCGCCCGGCACCGCATGGGCCGACAACGCATTCACGACGATCCCCTGCGCCCGCGCGCGACGCACGATCTCGATGTCTGCAAGACCATCGGCGGGCAGGCGCAGGGCGAGGTGCATCCCGGCCGAAGCCCCTTCGACGACCGCGTGACTGCCCATGTGCCGCCCGAACGCCTCCACCAGCGCATCCCGCCGCTGCCGATACAACCGCCGCATCCGCCGCAAATGCAGCGCGAACTCCCCGCCGCGTAAAAACTCCGCCAGCGCGAGCTGCTCCGCCGTCCGCCCCGCCGCTGCCGACTGCGCGCGCATGACGGCCAGTTGCGGCGCCAGCCCGGCCGGCACGACGACGAACCCGATGCGCAGCGCCGGAAACATCGTCTTGCTGAACGTGCCGCAGTACAGCACGGGCGCGTCCGCCACGAGGCCCTGCATCGCCGCCAGCGGCGGGCCTTCGTGGCGGAATTCGCTGTCGTAGTCGTCCTCGACGATCAGCGCGCCGGCCGCACGTGCGCCGTCGATCAGTGCGAGGCGCCGCGCCGCCGACGTCACTACGCCGATGGGGTACTGGTGCGACGGCGTCGTGTAGATCAGCTTCGGGCGGCGCGCGCTCCAGTCGTGAAGATACGGCGCCATGCCCTCCCCGTCCACGGCGATGCCCTCGACGATCAGGCCCGCACCCCGGAACGCGGCCAGCGCGCCGCCGTAGCCGGGGCTCTCGATCCAGGCGATATCGCCCGCGTCCGCGCACGCGTGGGCGCACAGGTCGAGGCTCGCCTGCGTGCCGTCCGTGATGAAGACCTGGCCCGGCTCGCACACGACGCCGCGCGACGCGCGCAGGTAGTCCGCGATCGCCGTGCGCAGCGCCGGCTCGCCGGCCGGGTCGCCGTAGTTCAGCTGGTCCGCGGACAGGCCCCTCCATGCGCGGTCCAGCAGGCGGCGCCACTGCGCCAGCGGGAATGCACGCAGGTCGGGCACGCCGGGCGTGAACGGCAGCG
Source organism: Massilia sp. CT11-137 (assembly GCF_047302885.1). Lineage (NCBI taxonomy): Bacteria > Pseudomonadati > Pseudomonadota > Betaproteobacteria > Burkholderiales > Oxalobacteraceae > Massilia > Massilia sp. CT11-137. The sequence continues at coordinate 393,596 of NZ_JBKYMP010000002.1, read as the reverse complement.
CGACACTGGCCGTGCCGTTCACGGTCCGCAGGTTCTGCGCGCGGCGCGCAAGGCCCGCCTGCGGCACGTTGGCGCTGCGCCGGCGCGGCGCGGGGGCGATGCCCGCGACCACGGTGCCGCGCCGGTCCGGGATGACGAAGCCTTCGCACGCCAGCTGCTCGTACGCATACAGCACGGTGTTGCGGGCGATGCCCAGCTCCTGCGCCAGCGCGCGCGTCGCAAGCAGGCGCGTGCCGGCGGCCAGCGTGCCGTCGCGGATCGCGGCGCGCAGGCATTCGTGCAGCAGGCGCTGGCGCGGCCAGGCGTGATGCGCGTGGTCGCGGCCGAAGGCGTCCAGCAGCAGCGAATAATCCATCGTGGCTCCATGAAATAGCGCGCCCCTGGATCTGTTGCTGGGGCCAACTTGACCATTATAGTGCGGCTTCCATTCACCGCATCGAGGCCATGAATACCGCTCCCTCCACCCGCACCCAGGTCAAGCGCATCGCGCGCAACGCATCCTACGACCCCGCCCTGCTGCACGCCATCGTCGATGCCGCCTACGTCTGCCACATCGCCTTCGCCGACGCGCACGGCACGCACTGCATCCCCACCGCCTGCTGGCGCAGCGGCGACTACCTGTACATCCACGGGTCGAACGGCAGCCGCATGCTGCAGCGCCTGACGGAGCAGGATTGCTGCGTGACGATCACGCACGTGGACGGCCTCGTGCTCGCGCGCTCCGCCTTCAATCACTCGATGAATTACCGCAGCGCGATGGTCTACGGCCGCTTCGAGGTCGTCGGCGAACCCGCCAAGCGCGACGCGCTGGCCGACTTCATGGAGCACCTGGCGCCGGGCCGGCAGGCGGGGATCCGTCCGGGGAACGACAAGGAATTCGCGGCGACGACCGTGATGCGCATTGCACTGGCCGAAGCCGCGTGCAAGGCGCGTACGGGTCCGCCGAACGACGACGAGGAGGACATGCACATCGCCGCGTGGGCCGGCGTGCTGCCGCTCGCACAGGCGCGCGGGACGCCGGTGCCGGACGCGCATTGCGCGGCCGCGGCGCCGGCCTACGTAAAGGACTGGGCTACTTCTTGACGATGCGTTCGAGCGTCTGCTCGACGTAGTCGCGGTCGTTGTCGGTGAAGCGCAGCTTGACCGGATACCACTCGTGGCCGGGCGCCAGCCAGATGTCGAGCGACTGGTCCCTGGAACCCGGCGGCGGCGCGCGCATCACGTGCACGGCATCCACTTCGCCCAGCGACGCCCCGGCCTGCACCTTCTCGCGGCCGACGACGCGGAACGTCCACGGGTCCGCGTCGCGCGGGCCGATGACGAAGAACTGCCATTCCGATCCCGGCTTGAACTTGTCCTTCGCGGCGCGCGCGACCGCCACCAGTTGCCACGAGACGGACACGCGGTCCTGCTCGCCACCCTTGATCGGATACGTCTTGTCGCCGTCGCTGAAGGTGATGGTCTTGCCGTCGCGGTCGAAGGTGGCCGTCGTCGGATCCTTGCGGAAGCGCTTGTCGTAGTACTCCGTCGGTGCGAGGCCCCAGTTGTCGACGATGCCCGTGCTGCGGTTTTCCGTCAGCTTGCCCAGCAGCGCCACGCGCGACTCGGCGTTGACGGAATATTTACTGTCATTGACGCGCCAGGTGAGCGTCGCATCGCCGCTCAGGTTGAAGCCGCGCTGGCGCGCGCCGATGGAATAGGTCAGGTCGGCCGACGGCGGCAGGTCGAACGGGCGCTTGATGGCCGGATGTTCTTCCGCCGCGACCGCCTGGCCGCCCAGCACGGTCATCAATACTGCCCCTGCGCCTGCCGTCTTCAAAACATTTTTCATATATCAGCTTCCTGCTTGTTGAATCACGATTTTGCTCGCGGTCTGGGTCGTCACCGCCCCACTCGCCTCGACGTTGCGGATCTGTACCGGATACCAGCCATAGGCCGGCGCCAGCCAGAGTTCCAGGCGCGAATTGTACGAGCCGGGTTTCGGTGGACGCACGAAGTGCCACGTGGCGATGCGGCCCAGCGGCGTGTCGAGCTGTTCCTGTCCGGCCACCGTGAAGGTGAAAACGCTTGCGTCGCGGTCTTCGCCGACAAGGATGTCGATATTTCCCGACAATTGTTTCGAATCACCGCGCGCGATGGCCGCCAACTGCAGCGGCACGCTGGCTTTATCCTGCGCGCCCGGCACGAGCGGATACTTCGCGCCGGATGCCGAAAACGTCAGCGTGCCCTCCTGGCGATTGAAATGCGTCGCCGTCATGGCGCGTCCGCGCCGCTTCTCCGTCATCAAGGTGGGGACGAATCCTTCGTCTCCAACCGTGCCCTCGCTCGTGAGGGTGAGCAGGTTCACGTGCGCGAACACGACGCGGATGCCGGCCTCGATCTTTACGCGGTAGCTGGACGGCGTCACCCGCCAGGACAGCAGCGCGTCGCCGCTCCACTTCGTGCCGTTCGCGTCCGTGCGCGCGACGTCGAGCGTGATGTCGGCCGAAGGCGGCATGTCGACCTTGTAACGGCGCGCTTCCGGCGCGGCCGGCTGGGGCTTCGGTGCCGCTTCCTGCTGGACCTGCGCCTGGGGCGCCGCGTCCTGTGTCGTGGATTGTACGGGGTCCGCACCGGCGGCGGCGCCACCCTGCCCCGTTTGCTGTCCCGCCGCATCGGACGCCGCGAGACCGTCCGATTCCGGCGTCAACGCCCCATCGGAACGACCGGGCGGCGGCGCGGCGGGCACCACGGGCTCCGGATCGATCTCGGGCAACGGCGGCGGCTCCAGCGCCGGCTGCGGTGGCGGCACGGGCGGCAGCGGGCGCGGCTGCGGCGCCTCGACCAGCTCGGCCGTCAGGGGCGCGCGGCCCGTGCGGGCGGACGGGTCGGGCACCTGGCCCGTCTGGCGCACGAACCAGACGAACACGAGCACATGCAACAGGACCGTGAGCGCGCCCAGCGCCAGTTGCCGGCGGCGTCGGGTCGTGGCGTATGCGGGGCTCATCCGCCTAGTGTAGCCGGTCCGCCCGCGCACTGCCGGCCTGTGCTTCCAACCATCGCATCCAACCATATCTATGTCGGCTCTTATTTATCTGTTACGCTAGCGGCCACCAACCAGGGAGAGACCACCATGCTGAAACCCTCCGCACCCGCCATGCCAGGCGTGACGGACACGCTGGAATTCGTCAAGAACCTGTGGGGATCCATGCAGATCCCCGGCACCGGTATGCAAGGCATACCCGGCATGCCGGGGATGGCTGGCATCGCCGCACCGCCGATGTCGACCGAAGACCTGGACAAGCGCATCGCCGACCTCAAGGCGGTCGAGTCCTGGCTGAACCTGAACCTGTCCATGCTGCGCGGGACCATCCAGGCCCTCGAAGTGCAGCGCGGCACGCTGATGACGCTGAAGACGATGGGTGCCTCGATGGCCGAAGCGATGCGCCAGTCCGGCGTCAGCGCGGAAAAGATGGCCTCCATGCCGTTCTCGCCCTTCTTCGGGGCGCAGGGCCAGGCGGGCGCCGCTGCCAAGCCGGCAACGCCGGCCGCGAAGACGGATGCACCCAAGGCGCCGGCTGCCGCCGCGGCAGGCAGCGGCGGCACGGCTCAGCCGGGCACGGCCGCGCCGCAGGCCGCCGGCGCAGCGGACGCGCCGGGCAACCCGGCGCGGCGGCGATGCCGGCTGCCGTCGCATGGTGGAACATGCTGCAGGAACAATTTACGCAGGCCGTCGCCAACGCGATGACGCCGAGCGCCGCCGCGCCGGCAGCGCCCGCGAAGGAGGCAGGCGGGGCGCCGAAAGCGGAAGCGCCCAAGGACGCGCCGAAGGTGCAGCCGCCTGCGCCGAACGGCGGCAACGGCAGCAACGGCAGCAACGGCAAGACGCGGACCAGCCGGTCGAAGACCGACAAGACCTGACGTCCACCCCGGCCGTCAGCCGAGCTCGAACGGCAGCTTGCGCAAGCGCTTGCCCGTGAGCTGGAAGATGGCGTTGGCGAAAGCCGGCGCCAGCGGCGGCAAGCCCGGCTCGCCCATGCCGGTGGGCGGCTCGGTGGACGGCACGATGAATACGTCCACATGCGGCATGTCCGGCATGCGCGCCACCGTGTAGTCGTTGAAATTCCCCTGCTCGACGACGCCGTCCCTGAACGTGATGGCGGCGCCGGGCAACGTGGTGCCGAGGGCGGCCAGCACGGCGCCCTGCACCTGCGCCTCGATCGACAGCGGATTGACGGCCAGGTTGCAATGCACGCCAGCCGTGACCTTGTGCAGCTTCGGCACGCCCTTCTCGACCGACGCCTCGACCACGTAGGCCACCACGCTGCCGGACATGCCGTGCACGGCCACGCCCCAGGCACGGCCCTCGGCCAGCCGCTTCTTGCCGTAGCCGGACTTCTGCACGGCCAGGTCGAGCGCCGCCAGGTGGCGTGGGCGTTTATCACCCAGCAGCTTGCGGCGGTACGCGACCGGGTCGGCGCCGGCCGCGTGCGCCACTTCGTCCACCAGCGTCTCCATGACGAACGCCGTGTGATTCGACGCCGACCCGCGCCACCACAGCACCGGCACGTTCGCCTTCGGATGATGCACCGTCAGCTTTACCGGCAACGCATACGCCTCGGCGATGCCCTCGGTCGTCGTGGAATCCACGCCGTTCTTGATGAGCACCGATTCGAACGGCGTGCCCGCGCTGATCGCCTGGCCGACGATCACATGGTTCCACGCGACGACGTCGCCGTTCCCATCGAGCCCGATGTCGACCTTGTGCACGTGCGCCGGGCGATAGTAGCCGCCCTTGATGTCGTCCTCGCGGCTCCAGATGATTTTCACGGGGCCGCGCCCGTACGCCTTCGCGACGTTGACCGCTTCGACCAGGTCGTCCGACGTGGTCACGCCGCGGCGGCCGAATCCGCCGCCGGACATCATCGTGTGCAACGTGACCTGCGTGAGCTTGAGCCCCGCCGCGGCCGCGACGGCGGTCTGGTCGAAGGTCTGGAACTGCACGCCCGCCCACACCGAGCAGCGATCCGCGTGGAGGTCGACCACGCAGTTCACCGGTTCCATCGGCGCGTGCGCGAGATAGGGGAATTCGTAGACGGCCGAGATCGAGGCCGGCGCCAGCGCCGGCGCGGCGGCAAGCGCGCGGTAATCGCGCAGTTGGCGGCCCGAATCGAGCTTGTCGACGGCGTCCGTATCCCAGTCGATGACGAGCGCATCGCGCCCCTGCTGCGCCTGCCAGTACCCATCCGCGATCACGGCCACGCCACGACCGCCGCTGCCGGCCGCCACCTCGACCACGTCCACCACGCCCTGGATCGCGCGCGCCCTGGCGGCATCGAGACTGCGCACCCGGGCGCCGAACACGGGCGGACGCGCGACCACGGCCACCTTCATGCCGGGCAGGGAAAAATCGATGCCGAACTGCTGCCGGCCGCTCGACTTGGCGCGCGCATCCAGGCGTCCGGTCGGCTTGCCGATGCGCTGGAAATCCTTCGCGTCCTTCAGCTTGACGGTCGCCGGCACCGGCAGCTTCATGGCCGCATCGGCCAACGCGCCGTAGCGCGCCTTGCGGCCGCCGGGGCCGATGACCGTGCCCGCCGACGTGGTGCACGACGCCGGCGCGACCTGCCACTGCTCGGCCGCGGCGGCGATCAGCATCGCGCGGGCGCGCGCGCCGGTCTCGCGGTAATGCGTGAACGAGTGCGCCACGGAGATGGAACTGCCCGTCATCTGGATGCCGAACAGCGGATCCTTGTAGGCGTCGCCGGCCGGCGCCAGTTCGGCGCGCACGCGCGACCAGTCGGCGTCGAGCTCCTCGGCGATCAGCATCGGCAGCGCCGTGTGGACGCCCTGGCCGAATTCGAGCCGGTCGACCATCACGGTGACGGTGTCGTCGGGCGCGATGTGCAGGAAGGCGTTCGGTGCCGGTGCGGCTGCGCGGCCGGGGACAGGCAGCATAAAGCCGAGCACGAGCCCGCCGGCGGACTTGAGGAAGCCGCGGCGGGTCACCGCCGCGTGGGTGGTCCGTTCGATGCGCACGTCGCTCTCCGCTGTAATCAAAGGCAAATTTTCACACGGCGGGCAGTGCCGCCGGGATTATGATTTTCACTAGACCGTGTAGCGAATTACGCCACGTCAGTCAAACAACAACCAACTAGAATTGAAAATTGCGTGGAAGGCCATTGCAGAGAACAATCCATAACGCAGGCGAAAGTAACTCAGGACAACTCCCGTAATCATCTGCGAAGAGACGACGAACACTGTCAGGCACCCAAGCCAACCATTGGTGGTCGCAATCGTAAAATTGCCAAGGTGAGCAAGGCCAAACGCAACCGCATTCCCCCACACGATCAGGCGATATCGAGTCAGGAAGGCACGTCCTCGCGCCATGCGTAGAGAAAATTTTCTCGCATCATCGAGGTGTCGCCGGCGAACGTGATCGACGAACATCACAGCCGCAACAACGCCAAGCAGGACGAGCGAGACCTGCCAGCTCCCAATGAAAAGGGGTATCAGCACAGGCTGCACCGCGAGTGTCGCGGTCGCACTGCGCAGGCCAGCCCGAAAGACCAGTTCCTCGAGCAGTGGGGCGACCACCACCGACGCAAACGCCATGCGGGTGCCCGACCAATCCAGCGTCGATGTCACGCCGAGCAGCTTGGTCAGCCCAAGCAGTATCGGTGAAAGCACGATCGCAAACGACACCAGATATGCAAGCAATATGACCGCCAGGCGCCAGATCAGGCCGGACATGCCGACGTCGGCAGGGTGCCGACGTGTTGGACGCCAACAGAAACGTGCCAACTGACTCAATTCGGCACGAATCTTCGGCGTCCATTCGCTGGTAACGGAGCGCGCACCCGACAACTACACCACCTCGTCGACCACGCCACTCTCCGCCACCGGCTGCAGCTGCGCCAACTGTTCCATCAGCTGCGCGAAGCGCTGCTGCCCCGGCAGCAGGCGGTCGACGTGGTGCAGCACCTCGTACGCTTCGCTCGATAACGCGGTGTCGTAGCCGTGCTGCTGCATGTGCGAGACGAGGATCTGGGCCGCGTTGAACAGGATGCGCTGGTTGTTCGGCACCTTCTTGCGCGCCTGGCGCATCCACTCGACGGCATCCTTCAGCTTGCCCGTCTTCCACAGCAGCACGCCCTGGTTCATCAGGTCCGTGGCTTCCTTCTTGGAGGCGCGGATGAACTCCAGGCCCTCGTCGCCGAGGCGCGCCTTGTCGAAGATCTTCTGCACTTCGTCGAGCAGCAGCGGGTTGTCGTGGTTGTTGCGGATCACGTAGCACAGCAGCTCCACCGGCGCATCCTTCACGCCCACCGCGAACAGCAGCGTGGCCAGTTCCAGGCAGGTCGGAATGTCGGGCCGGTCCTCCGTCGCGTTCAGCAGCGCTTCCAGCTCGTCGCCGGCCTTGCGCGCGCGCCGGTAGTCGCCGCTCTCGTGGTAGACGAGACCCTCGGTGATCTTGGAACGCAGCGCGATGTCCGGATGGTCGGCGGCGAACTCGCGCTGGACCTGCAGCAGCAGCCGCAGCGCTTCCTTCGCATCGTTCTTCTGGCCGCACACGCGCGCCAGCCCGAGGTAGGCGTCGGGTGTCTTCATGATGGAATACTCGCCGATCAGGATGCACTTGCGGAAGGCCTGCTCCGCCATCTGCACGTTGCCCACCTTGAGCGCCACGTTGCCGAGATTGCGCTGGCGCGGCACGGAATTCGGCGACAGTTTTGCCGCGCGCTCGAGGATCGCGCACGCCTCGTCCAGCTTGCCCAGGTTCTGATAGGTCAGCGCGAGCTGGTCGTACGCGTCGATGTAATAGCGGTTCTCCGCGATCACGCTCTGGAAGGCTTGCCGCGCCTGTTCGAATTCGCCGTTGGCCATGCGGATCTTGGCGATGCCGGCGCGCGCCCACTGGTATTCGCGCTGCTCCAGCACGCGCTCGTACACCTCGCGCGCCTTCACCGGCTCGCCGCTCTTTTCCATCAGCTTGGCCTTCATGCGCAGCAGGTCGATCTCGTGCGCCTTGTGGCCTTCGATGGCGGCATCGCACAGGCGCGCCGCGCGCAGGTAGTCCTTCTCCGCATAGGCCTGGTCGATGAGGCGGAAGACCTGCTTCTTGTGCCACACGCGATTGAGCCGCGTGAGCAGCACGCCTTCCGTGATCGGCTTGATCAGGTAGGCGTCCGGCTGATGCTCGGCCGCGCCCATCACCGATTCCACGCTCTTTTCGGCCGACACCATCAGCCACACGGTGCTTGGGTTGACGAGGTTGCGCACGCGCGCTTCCTCCAGCACCTGCTGGCCGTTCTTGCCGTCGCCCAGGTTGTAGTCGCACAGGACGACGTCGTAGCGGATGCGCGCCAGCAGGCCCATCGCCTCGCCGCCGGACGAGGCCTGGTCGATGTTCTTCGCGCCCAGGCTGCGCAGGGCTTCGCGCAGCAGCTGGCGCACGCCGACGAAGTCGTCGACGACGAGATAGTTCTTGTCGGCCCAGTCGATTTCGTTGACGGCCTTGGCGGAAGCGTTCATGGCAGGTTCAGGATGAAGCAGCCGCCGCCGTAGCGGCCGCCGTTTTCCAGGCGCAGCGTGCCGCGCCGCTCGCGGTGCTGGTGCATGCGCGCGACTTCGCTGGAAAAATACAGGCCCAGGCCCGCGCTGTTGGTCAGGAAGTTCATGCCGCCCGCCGTTTCGCGGGTGGCGATCGCGCCGGCCTTCAACAGCGCCGGCGGATAACCGGGGCCGTTGTCTTCCACGCGCAGTTCGAGCCAGTTGTCGTCGGTGACGCGGATCGCCAGCCGCACCGTGTCGCAGGTGTAGTGGATGGCGTTGTTGATCGCATGCGACAGCACGCCCACGATCAGGTCTTCGTCGAAGTGCCAGACGAGGTCCGCGTCGTAATCGAGTTCCAGCTTCAGGCCGCGCGACTTCAGCAGCACGCGCTCCAGCGCCACCACCTGGTCGACCAGTTGGCCCAGCTCGAGCGGCTGCACGTCGAACGGGTACGCGGGCGTGCCCACCTGCTTGTACAGCGCGAGCAACTGCATCAGGTTGTCGTTCAGGCGCTTCGTCTGGTACAGCATGTGCGCCATCTGCGGGTACGCCGATTCCGTCTGCGGAGATGCGTCGACAAGAAGCCGCTCCAGCGTCCCGGACAGGACGCTGATCGAATTCTTCATGTCATGCGCGGTCGAGGCGAGAAACAGCGACAGTTCGGGCGCGTCGGGGGTGTCGTCCATGGCTGGATCAGGTGTGAAATGTTGCTTGGCACACATTATACCTTTGAAACTTTCGGTTGCCCGAAAGAAATCAATTTTCAGGCTGCGGACCCCGCGGCGCGCGGCGTGCGCGCAACACGAAGCGGGCCGGATCGAGCGCGTCGACCAGGCTGGACTCCAATGGCAGCGGCTCGCCTTCGATCTGGGCGGCGAGCAGTTCGGCCGCCAGACCGGCCCAGATCAGGCCGCGCGACGCATAGCCGAGCAGTCCGTACAGTCCCGGATGGCGCGGCACGTCGCGCAGGCGCTCGGTGGTGCCGGCGGCGGCGAAATCCGGCAGGCGGCCGACGAGCGGCAGGCGGTCCGGCGCCACGCAACGAAAACCCACGCGCCCCGCCAGCGGCGCATCCGCCGCCGCATGCGGATCGGACAGCAGGCCGCGCAGGCGCTCCAGGTTTTCCGCGTGGCTCTCGGGCGACAGCGCGGGATTCGGATCGGCGTCGTAGGTCGCGCCGGCGCTGCACACGCCCCCGGACGGCGGCGTCAGATACGCCTCGCGGCACAGCACGACGGGCAGTTTCGGCACCATGTCGGCCGGCACGTGCGACACCTGCCCGCGCAGCATCGTCAATGGCAGCGGCGCGGCCTGCGGCACCTGCGCGGCGCCGGCGCCGTTGGCCAGGATCAGGTTCGGCGCCCGCGCGACCACGATGCCGTGCTCGTTCGTCAGGTGCCACTGCTCGCCGTCGCGTTCGATGCGCACGTCGCCCACGCCGAATTTACGCTCCAGGCGCCCGCCGCACGCATCCAGCATCGCCGCGCACACGCTGCCGGGCCGCGCCCAGCCGGCGCCGCGGAACAGCCAGCCGCCGTCCGGCGCCGGCAGGCCGCCGAGCAGCGCTTCCGCCTCCGGGCGTTCCAGCCACTCGGCGAAATCGGGCGGCAGCGACGTATCGGCGGCGATGGCGCGCTGCACGTCCGCGTGGCCGGCGTCGCGCGCCAGCTGCAGCACGCCGCATTTGTCGCCCTCGATGGCGCGGCCGATGCCGCCCAGGCGCTCCCAGTGGCGCAGCGCGTACAGGTAGGCGGCGCGCGTCAGGCGCGTGGGCACGTTGTCGTCCTTCGACAGCAGCGGCATGAAGATGCCCGCGCGGTTGCCCGACGCTTCCATCGCGGGCTGCGGCTGGCGGTCGACGACCGTCACCTGCCAGCCGCGCGCACACAGGCGCTCGGCCGCGGCGGAACCGGCGATGCCGGCACCCAGCACGATCGCGCGGCGTTCGGGCGCCGGCGGTGCGGGCGGCCGTGGCTTGCGGCTGGCGAAGCGCGCGTGGCGGCCATCCGCGTCGAACACGAAGCCCTGCGCCGCCAGTGCGGCGACCTGGTCTTGCGTGAGGCCTTGCGCCTGCAGCGTGGCGTCCTGCGCGGCCACGCGCGCGACGTGGCGCGCGAAGTCCGAGCCTGCGTGTTCGATGTCGTGCAGGCGGAACATGTCGACGCGCGCCGTCAGCTGGGCCAGCGCGTCCGCCAGCGGTGCGCTGATCAGGTCCAGCGTGACGCCCGGCTCCGCCTGCGGCATGCGGTGGAAGCCCGGCAGCAGGTGGTCGCACAGGGCGACGATGTGAAGATTGGGAGAACGGTGCGGATCGGTGCGCCAGACGTCCGTCAGGACGCGGACCGCGGCGCCGTCGCCGTAATGCGAATCGAAGACGGTATAGCGGGCCCGGGTGCACCAGCAGGCACGGTAGTCCATGACATCACCTCCGGCGGCGGCACAGGCAGGCGCGATCGTGATCGTCGACCATGCCGATGCCCTGCATGTAGGCATACACGATGGTCGAGCCGACGAACTTGAAGCTCCGCCTGGCCAGGTCTTTCGAGATGCGGTCGGACAGCTCGGTACGGGCCGGCCGCGCGCCGTCCGGCCAGTCGTTGACGATGGGCTTGCCGTCCACGAAGGCCCACAGGTAGTCGTCGAGGGTCAAGCCCTGTTCGCGCAGGCGCAGGTACGCTTGCGCATTGTTGATGGCGGCCGCGACCTTCAGGCGGTTGCGCACGATGCCGGGATTCGCGAGCAGTTCCGCGACCTTGGCATCGTCGTAGTTCGCGATCTTGTCCGCGTCCCAGCCGTCGAAGGCGAGGCGGTAGTTGTCGCGTTTGTTCAGGATCGTTTCCCACGACAGCCCGGCCTGCGCGCCTTCGAGGTTGAGCATTTCGAACAGCGTCGTCTCGTCGTGGCAGGGTACGCCCCACTCGTGGTCGTGATAAGCGATGTAGCGTGGGTTGGCCATGTTGGCCCAGGTGCAGCGGGTGTCGTTCATACATCAAGTATAAACCCGCGGCGCCGATTTTCATTGTCGGCATGGTAATTTGATTTACACTTGCGCCCATGAACCAACCGACGCAGCTAGGCAGATACCGGATCGTGCGCGTGCTCGGACGCGGCGCCATGGGCGAGGTCTATGAAGGCCTCGATCCGCGCCTGGACCGCAGCGTCGCGATCAAGGTCATCTCCACCGCCTGCGATGCCGATCCGGAGCTGCACGCGTCGTATTCGGCCCGCTTCATCCGCGAGGCGCAGGCCGTCGCGCGGCTGAACCATCCGCACATCGTCGGCCTGTACGACTTCGGCGAGGAAGACGGCGTCGCCTACATGGTGATGGAACTGGTGCGCGGCGAAGAGCTGGCGGCCTACTTCGACATGACCCAGGACTTCCACCTCGAGTTCACGCTCGAGGATGCCGTGCGCATGACGTGCGAGCTGCTCGACGCCCTCGGCTACGCGCACCGCAACGGCGTGATCCACCGCGACATCAAGCCGGCCAACGTGATGCTGAGCCACGACCTCTCCGTGAAACTGACGGACTTCGGCGTCGCCCACATGGCCGCGCTGAACGCGGCGGTACAGGATGCCGACGGCGCGGAGATGGTCGGCACGCCCAGTTTCATGGCACCCGAACAGATCACGGGCCAGGCCGTCGGCCCGCAGTCGGACATCTTCGCCGTCGGGATCATCCTGTACCAGTTTCTCACCAACGAGCGGCCGTTCCGCGGCGCCGGCATGTTCGCGGTGCAGCAGAAGATCCTGCACGACCACCCCGTCCCGCCGACCCTGCTGAATCCCCTGCTCGGCCCGGCCTTCGACCGCGTCGTGCTGCGCGCCCTCGCCAAGCGCCCGGAACATCGCTACCCCAGCGCCGAAGCGTTCCGCGACGATCTGCGGCGCGCGCTCGACGGCGATACGCTCGCATCACCGCTGTTTCCCGACCTGTGGCGTCCGCTGGACACGGTCACGCCCCGCTCCCCGGCCGATGTCGTGCGCCATGTGCCGGACGATGCGGATGCGACCCGTGTCGAAGACGCCGACGCGACGCGTCTCGCGCCCATGACCCGGCCATGAGCGACGCGACCATCGTGGCGAACGGCGACTTCTTCCGCCGCCTGCAGCAGCTCACGACGCGCATCCACGCCACGCGCAACGTCGACGAGATCATGCTCGACCTGTCCGAAGGCATCTGCACGCTGTTCGGCGCGGACCGCCTGACGATCTACACGGTCGGCGAGGACAAGGCGAGCCTCGTCTCCAAGATCAAGACGGGGATGGCGTCGTTCCGCCAGCTGCGCCTGCCGATCTCCGCGCAGAGCGTGGCCGGCTACGCCGCGCTGGCGCGCCGGCTGCTCAACCTGAACGACGTCTACGATGCCGCCGAACTGCAGCGCTACGCGGCCGACCTGCGCTTCCAGCAGGGCGTCGACCGGCGCACGGGCTACCGCACGACGCAGATGCTGGTCGTCCCGATCATGCACGACAGCGAAGTCATCGGCGTCCTCCAGCTGATCAACAACCTGCGCGGCGGCCCGTTCGACAGCACGGTCGTCGAAGGCGCGCGCTACCTGTGCGACACGCTCGCCATCGCATTCGCCCAGCGCCGGCAGGAAGCGAGGCGCGAGCGCACGGGCTTCGTCGGCGCGCTGGGATCCCGCGCGCTGGGACGCGAGCAGGTCGAGCAGGCGGTGGCACAGGCGCGCGCGCAGGGCCGCGACGTCGAGGACGTGCTGCTCGACGACTTCAAGGTGAAACTGCCCGTCGTCGGGCGCGCCCTCGCGGACCATTTCGCCGTGCCCTATCTCGCCTTCCACCCGGGGCGGCGCGTGCCGGCGGAACTCCTCGACGGCATGGACCGCGCGGCCGCCGAAGTGCGCCAGTGGCTGCCGGTGGAGCGCAACGAGCATGCGCTGTACGTCGTCTGCATCGACCCGGACAAAGTCAGGGCGGACAATGCCGTCGCCACGCTGTTCCCGCAGTCGCGCCCCGTGTTCTGCGTGACGACGCGGCGCGATTTCGCGGCGCTGCTCGACCAGTACTTCGGCCCGGCCGCGGCACCCGCGGCGCTGCCGCCCGAACGCGCGGACAGGCTGCTGGATACCGTCGCGGCACTCGTCGCGGGCAGCCACCGCGAGGGCCTGTCCGACCTGCGCATCGAGACGGCGCCGGGCGACAGGCCGGGCGAGATCCGCTTCACGGTCAGCGGCGTCCTGCGGCTGCCGTGAAAATCGCCAACCCTCCAGGGCAGCGTGCTAGCATGCCGCACCTGTATTGATATCCACCGCGTTCGATGAGCACCTGGAAGCAGCTAACCCCGAGCATCTACCACCGTCTCGCCTTCGGCAGCGCGTACGGATTGACCGACGTCGGCCTCGTACGCCAGTCCAACGAAGACAACTTCCTCATCGATCCCCTGCTCCGCCTGGTGGCCGTCGCAGATGGCATGGGCGGTCACGACGGCGGCGAAATCGCAGCCTGCCTGGCCCTGGAAACCGTGCGCGATGCGCTCGCCGCCGCCGACCCGAAAAAATCCTCGCCCGGCGATGCGGCCGACCCGGACGCGACCTGGCAGGACGAACACATGCCCGCCGTCGTGGCCGTGCACGAAGCCGTCGACGCCGCCAATGCGCGCGTGTACGGCGCGAATGTGCAAGGCGGCCGCGGCGAAGGCAGCGGCATGGGCACCACGCTGACGGGCTTCTGGCAAAGCCTGCCGGGCGGCCCGCTCGTCATCTTCCACGTCGGCGACAGCCGCCTGTACCGCTACCGCGACGGCGAACTGGCCGTGCTCACGCGCGACCAGACGATGTACCAGCAGGCGCTGGAAGCGGGCGTTTCCGGCGACTTCCCGCCGCGTAACCTGCTACTGCAGGCGATCGGCCCGACGGCCGCCATCGCGCCCGACGTCAAGGCATGCACATCCCATCCCGGCGATTTATACCTGCTGTGCAGCGACGGCTTGTACGGCAACACGCCGCACGCCGCCATCGAGCAGGTGCTGGCCGGCGCGCATGCGCAGGCGCTGGAGCACTGCTGCGCCGAGCTGATCGCCCTCGCCAAGGCGCATGGCAGCCGCGACAACATTACGGCCGTGCTGGCACTCGTCGAGCGCTGAACGGCAAGTGTCGCTATTTACACTATGCAAATAGAATTTCTCTAGAATAATGTAGATTTGACACGAGGAAAGATGATACTCTGTAGGAGATCTCCTACTATCACTCTTACAAACCTCGTATGGACTACCGCAGCGCCTACATTCGCCGAAGCAGAAAGGGGTCGCGTCTGAAACAGCGCCTGGCCGCTGTCGGCGTGCTGGGCGTGGTGGCGTGCGCCGCGCTGTACGCGTACGCGATGCACGAGTCCACGGCGCCGACGGTGTCCGCGCAGGCGCATGCGCCGGCCGCCGCCGCGACGCCGGTGCCGGCCGTGCTGCGCACCGCGGCCCAGGTGGAGACGAAGAAGACGCGCCGCGTCTATCCATATTCGATCGTGCCCGGCGGCGTCCTCGACCGCAAGGAACTCACGCATGCCATCGCCGTGGACCAGGTCGTGGCGGCGCATTACGCGGCATTCGAGGCAAGCAAGACCACCGTCAGGACCGTCGACAAGCCGCGCGCCGTGTACGTCTCGTACCGCAAGGGCGACAAGGTGTTCTGGACGGCGAAGAAACTCCAGCTGGCCAAAGGCGAAACGCTGCTGTCCGACGGCCAGAACGAGATCCGCACGCGCTGCGGCAACCGCATTTCCGACGTGCCCCAGCTGCCCGTCGAAGCCAAGGGACCCAGCGAGGAAGAACTCGATTCTTCCGTCGAAGAGGCCCAGCAGGACGAAGGCACCATGGAACAGGTCGGGTACGCGGCCGACACCAACCCGGCTGGCCACGGCTACCAGTTGCAGACCTTCGGAACCGGCGAGACGGCGCAGACCGGCGGCACGGCGCCCACGCGCACCAGCTTCGGCCTGAACGGCATCCCGGGTGCCGGCATGGGCCCCATCTGGGACGGCGGCGCCTTGCCGGTATCGCTGGCCAAGGTGTCGAGCGACACCGTGCAAACCGGTACCGACAGCGGCCCGGGCACCGGCACGCCGGGCAACGGCGGTTCCGGCGGTGGCAGCGATCCGGGCAAGACGGGCGGCACGACGCCTGACGGCACGACGGACGGAACGACGCCGGACGGAACATCGCCCGGCGCCGACGGCACGCAACCGGCCACCGATCCCGGCACGAAAAACCCGACGATCCCCGGCACGCTGCTGCCGACGGACCAGCCTGGCCAAACCAACGATCCCGGCAAGGACCCAGGCAAAAACCCGACCAAACCGCACGGCGACGTGCCGGAACCGGGCACGCTGTGGCTGGCCGGCGCCGGCGTGGCCGCGCTGCTGGCCGCGCGCCGCGCGAAGAAACGGTCGCGCGACTGAGCCGGTGTTCTAGTCTTCGATCACGGCACGCCCCGCGCGCCGCAATTCTTCCAGGTGGTCGAGCATCTGCCGGATCACCTCCGGCGGGTGCCCCTGCCAATCCGCCACCTCCCCGACGATCCTGAGCGGCGTCCGCGTGCGGTACGAGCGCGTGGGATTGCCGGGAAAGCGTTTATTCGTCAGGTTGGGATCGTCCTCGAACGTCCCCGTGGGTTCCACGATATACACATGCCCCCGTCCCTCGGCGCCGCCGAGCGCCGTCGCCAGTTCGGCCCCCCAGATCGCGGCCTCCATCGAGGCGCTGAAATACACGTTGTTGGAAACGCGGCCTTCCTCGAAATTGGAGGCGTGGCCCGGAATTAATACGTCGCCCGGCTGGAAACGGATTCTGGTGCCGTGGTAGAACGGGCCCGGGACGTTGTCGCAGGATTCGTGGGTAACGGGAGTCCAATCTTGATGATCCATACGGCCTCTTATTTCAACAACTTGATGTGCTTGACGAGGGCAATCCGCTCACCGCCTTTGGGGCGATACGACTCGCCCGCGAGCATGTTACAGCGCCGCGCGTTGCTGGCCCATCTGCTGCGCGCAGGACACGTCGGCTGCCGACGGCGACGAGCAAGCCAGTGCGGCAAGCAGAAACGGCAGGTTGTTTATCAGGCGATTCATGCATGAAACCGGGAATGTCATTCTTCATCATACTGAAAGGATGAAGTCACAGGTTCACGCTTGACCACTGAGATGACATTAGTATTGACGACAAATTACCACACCGGAGATACTGGACACCCCCCGAACAGTCCCGCAACCCGGGCTACCCTGCGCCGTGGGCAACGGCTGAGAACTCCCATGACGCTCGCGCTCTACGGTCATCCCTTCTCGTCGTACACGCAAAAAGTGCTCGTCGCGCTGTACGAGAACGACACGCCTTTCGAGTTCCGCTGCCTCGGGCCGGACACGCCGCAGCACGCGGCGCAGTGGCTGCAGCGCTGGCCGCTGCGCAAATTCCCGCTCCTCGTCGACGGCGCGCGCAACGTCGTCGAGACGAGCATCATCATCGAATACCTGCACCAGACGCATCCGGGGCCCGTGCGCCTGCTGCCGGACGATCCGCTCGCGGCGCTGGACGTGCGCTTCATGGACCGCTTCTTCGACCTGCACGTGATGAACATGGTCCAGCACGCGGTGAACGGCGCGCTGACGGGCGATGCGGCCAAACGCGCGGACGCCGTCGCGACGGCGGCGGAAAAACTGGAACTCGCCTACGAATGGCTTGAAGGCTACCTGGCCGGGCGCACGTGGGCGGCCGGCGACACGTTCTCGCTCGCGGACTGCGCCGCCGCGCCCGCGCTGTTCTACGCGGACTGGACGCATCCGATCGGGCCGCAGTACCCGACGCTGCGCGCCTACCGCGCGCGCCTGCTGGCGCGGCCGTCGTTCGCCCGCGCGGTGGACGAGGCGCGGCAGTACCGTCCCCTGTTCCCGCTGGGTGCGCCCGACCGCGACTGAGCGCGACCGAACGCCGGCGTCAGTAATCCCAGAACACCGGCACGTAGCGGTACGCGTCGCCATCCGCCATCACCCGCCCGATGGACGGGAACGGCAGGTGCGCCGCAACCAGCAGTCCGCCATCAATCATCAGCTCGCGGAACAGGCGGTCGCGCACCCTGGCCGCTTCTTCCGGATCGTGTTCGAAACCGTTCTGCCAGCCGGGATGCTCGAAGTTGACGGGAAAGACGGCATCGCCGGCGAACATCAGCCGCTTGCCGCCGGACGCCAGGTCGACCACGCAATGGCCGGGCGTATGGCCGCCGGTGCGCCGCGCCACCACGCCCGGCGCGACTTCGCGGCGCTCCTCGAAGACCTGCAGCCGGTCGCGGTATTCGTCGAGGAAGCGCGCGGCCGTCGAGCGCAGCACGGGCGGCACCGCGTCCGGCATGACCGTCAGCGAGAAATCGGGCGACGCCCAGAATTTCACTTCGGCGTCGGTCACGTGGATACGCACGTCCGGACGCAGTCTCTCCTTCACGCCGGGCGCCAGCAGTCCGCCCACGTGATCCATGTGCATGTGGGTGATGACGATGTCCGTCACGGACGCGAGATCGATGCCGACGGCCTCCAGCCGCGCCGGGAACTGGCCGGCGCGCGGGAAGCCCGGGAACTGCGTGCCGACACCGGCATCGACGAGGATGGTCTGGTCGCCGCTGCGCACGACGAGCACGTTCAGCGGCCAGTCGAATTTATCGGGCGGCAGGAACATGTGATCGAGCCAGTCCGCCAGCTCGGCCGGATCGGCGTTGGTCGCCATCGTCGTGGCGGGCAGCGGCAGCACGCCGTCGCTGACCACCATCACGTCGATGTCGCCGACCTTCAGCGCGTAACGGGACGGCACCAGTTCTTCGGGGCCGTGGCTGGCGGGGCGCAACGGGGTATCTACGGTAAGCATCATGGTCTCCTGAAAGAGGCCCGGGGATCGGGCATGGATGCATCGTAGAGACGAAGACCGCGGGCCAGAAGCCATGCGGGCGGGCGCACCGTGTTGCCCGCTACGCACCAAACCGCGATCAATGCGCGTACTTGCGCTGGACGTCGTCGTAGAACTGCTTCATGGTCCAGAACGCGAGCTTCTTCTTGCCGGCGTCCGTGACCAGGCCCTTGCGGTTCCAGAAATCCTGGTAGTACGGATGCTGGCGGCGCGGCGAGCGGAAGTCGACGAGCACCCACGGCGTCATCCCGCGCAGGCCCGGGATCGCGGACAGCATCTTGAACTGGTTGCGGTACAGCGTGTCCTGGTATTCCTCGCTCCAGCGCGTGTCGGCGTCGGCGTGGTAGCCGCCCAGTGCCTCGGCGCCGAATTCCGTCACCACGACCGGCTTGTTGTAGCGGACGTCGAAGCGGTAATTCAGCATCTCCGCATTGCTCGCCCAGTACCAGCCGGCGTACTCGTTGAAGCTGGCGAGATCGAGATAATCCGCGAGCGGATCCTCCACCGTGATGTCGCTGCCCTTGCGGTGGATTTCCAGCGCGGCCGCGACAAGGCGCGTGTCGTCCAGCGACCGCGCCGTCTTGGCGAGATTGCTCATGAACGTATTGCGCGGGCCGCCGATCGGCGTCTCGTTCCCCACCGACCAGACGACGACGCTCGCGCGGTTCTTGTCGCGCGTGACGAGGTCCGTCAGCTGCGCGTGCGCGTTGGCGTAGGTGTCGGGATTGGTCCACGAGATCGTCCAGTACACGGGCACTTCCGCCCACACCATCAGGCCCATCTCGTCGGCCAGGCGGATCATCTCTTCGCTGTGCGGGTAATGCGCGAGCCGCACGTAGTTGCAGTTCATCTCCTTGGCCCACTGCAGCAGCATGCGCATGTCGCCGGCGCCGCGCGGGCGGCCCGGAATCAGCGGGTTCTCTTCATGCATCGAGATCCCGCGCAGGAACACGGACTTGCCGTTCAGGAGGATATCCTGGCCACGCGTCTCGATGGTGCGGAAGCCGATGCGGTCGACGACCTTGTCGCCGCCGCCGGACAGCTCCACCGTGTACAGCTTCGGCTGCTCGGGCGACCAGTACGTCAGTTTATTCACCGGGAAGTTCAGCGCCGCGCGGCCGTTCGCATCGGTACGCACGGTCGTCCTGATGCCCGCTTCGGGGATGCTGACGGTCACCTGCTGCGCCTTGCTGTCGCCCGCCATTTGAATGAACCCTTCGATGCGGCGGGCATCGCCCTTCGCCAGCTGCACCTTGTAGTCGGCGATGTACGTGGCCGGCAGCTCGGCCAACAGCACGTCGCGCGTGATGCCGCCGTAGTTCCACCAGTCCGTGTTCACGGTCGGGATCTCGTCCTGGTGGCGCGTGTTGTCGGCCTTGACGACGACGACGTTGCGGCCCTTCGCCAGCTTGTCCGTCACGTCGAACTGGAACGGCGTGAAGCCGCCCTTGTGCATGCCGAGTTTTTTACCGTTCAGGTAGACGTGCGCCTCGTAGTTGACGGCGCCGAAGTACAACGCGTAATGCTTGCCCGGCTTCGGGTCGGCCTGGAACGCCTGGCGCAGCCACACGGTGCCCTCGTACAGCTGCAGCTTTTCCGCCTGCGAGTTCCAGTCGCCCGGCACCTTCATCGTGGGCGCGTGGTCGAAGTCGTACTCGACCCACTCCGTCTTGTCCTTCGGCTTGCGGTCGTCGTAGAAGCCGCCCTTGCCGCTGTCCGACTGGTCGAACGGCATGTGACGGTAGTCGTAATAGCCGTTCTCGTACGGGTCGATGATGTAGCTCCAGCGGCCGTCCAGGCTCACGTGGCTGCGGGCATAGATGTTCTGCGTGGGCGCCATCAGGCTGCCGGCGTGGCTCGCTTTCGATGGCTGGCCGGCCAGTTGGACGTCGACAGAATCGGTGGAGTGCGCGGCAGCATGCGCGGCGCAGGCCACCAGCGTCAATACAGAGAATTGCAGCACGGCCGTCAGCCGGGCAAACGGGTGTGTCATGGTGTCTCCTGATGGTTATTCAGGGAATGGTAGCGCTGTCATCGCTCAGCTGCAAGATTTACAATCCGTGCGTTATACTCGCGGGATAAGGGGTGTTCACGCCATGTCGGCGTGACAGGTGTTACGCGCTGGTCGGGCCGCCACGCGGCCTTGTCACGACCCTATGCTTATACCCACGACCCTGCAAATGATCGGTGCCGCGCTGTTCGGCGTGGCCGTCCTCCACACCTTCTCCGTCAAGTATTTCGAGCGCCTCGCGCACACGCACCCGCGCCATGCCGGCATCTGGCACCTGCTCGGCGAAGTGGAAGTCGTGTTCGGATTCTGGGCGATGGTGCTGATGCTGTTCATGTTCGGCGTCGCCGGCCGCCACGAGTCCGTGGCCTACCTCGAGTCGCGCAACTTCACGGAGCCGATGTTCGTGTTCGCGATCATGGTCGTGGCGGGGAGCCGGCCGATCCTCGACTTCGCCCATCTGCTCGTGCGCACCGGCGCGCGCCTGCTGCCGCTGCCGCGGACGATGGCGCTGTGCTTCGTCGTGCTGTCCTTCGTGCCGCTGCTGGGCGCGTTCATCACCGAACCGGCCGCGATGACGCTGGCCGCCCTGCTGCTGCGCGACGGCGTGTTCGCCCGCAAAACGGGAGCACGTGATACGGGCCCGCGCCTGAAATACGCCATCCTCGGCGTCCTGTTCGTCAACGTCTCCATCGGCGGCACCCTGACGCCGTTCGCCGCGCCGCCCGTGCTGATGGTCGCGTCCACGTGGGGCTGGGACCTCGGCTTCATGCTTGCCACCTTCGGCTGGAAGTCCGCGCTGGCCGTCGTGACGAACACGATCCTGCTGCTCGTCGTGTTCCGGCGCTCCTTCCTCGCGCTGGGCGATGCGGCGGATGCCGCGGCCGATCCCGTGCCGCTGCCGGTCATCGCGATGCACCTGCTGTTCCTCGTGCTGATCGTCGTCTTCGCCCATCATCCGCAAGTCTTCATGGGCATCTTCCTGTTCTTCCTCGGCTTCACGGCCGCCTACCAGCGCTACCAGGACAACCTGATCCTGCGCGAGGCGCTGCTCGTCGCCTTCTTCCTGGCCGGCCTCGTCGTGCTCGGCGGCCTGCAGGCCTGGTGGCTCGCGCCGCTGCTGACCAGCATGAGCGCCGACGCCGTGTTCTTCGGCACCACCGCGCTCACGGCCATCACCGACAATGCCGCCCTCACCTACCTCGGCGCCCAGGTGCCCGGTCTCAGCCTCGCGTACAAGACCGCCCTCGTCGGCGGCGCGGTCGCGGGCGGCGGCCTGACCTTGATCGCCAACGCGCCCAACCCGGCCGGCGCCGCGATCCTGAGAGACAGCTTTCCCGACCGTGCGATCAGTCCCCTCGGGCTGCTCGCCGCCGCAACACCGCCCACGCTGATCGCGGTGGCGGCCCTGCACTTCCTCTGATACCTGACCTGGAGACGCAAGCAATGAACGACCTGGTGAACGCCATCAACGGCATCGTATGGAGCCCGGCCCTGATCGCCCTGTGCCTGGGCGCCGGCCTGTATTTTTCGGTGCGCTCGCGCTTCCTGCAGTTGCGTCATCTAGGGGAGATGGTGCGCCTCATGATGGAAGGGAAAAGCTCGGCCGAAGGCGTATCGTCGTTCCAGGCGCTGGCCATGACGCTGGCCGGCCGCGTCGGCACCGGCAACATCGCGGGCGTCGCGACGGCCATCACGTTCGGCGGCCCCGGCGCCGTGTTCTGGATGTGGGCCGTGGCCTTCCTGGGCGCGAGCTCCGCGTTCGTCGAGTCCACGCTGGGCCAGGTCTACAAGGAGCAAATCCACCGCGAGTTCCGCGGCGGGCCCGCGTTCTACATCGAGAAGGGCCTGGGCATGAAGTGGTATGCGTGGATCTTCGCCGTCGTCACCGTGTTCGCCACCGGCGTGCTGCTGCCGGGCGTGCAGGCGAATTCGATCGCGGAAGGCCTGCGCAACGCCACCGGCATCGACGCCAACGTCACCGCCGCGCTGCTCGCCATCGCCCTCGGCTTCATCATCTTCGGCGGCGTCAAGCGCATCGCCCACTTCGCCGAAATCGTCGTGCCGTTCATGGCGCTCGCGTACATCATCGTCGCCTGCGTCATCATCTTCCTGAACTGGCAACAGCTGCCGGGCGTGCTCTCGCTGATCTTCAGCTCGGCCTTCGGCCTCGATGCCGGCTTCGGCGCCATCGTCGGCATGGCGATCCAGTGGGGCGTCAAGCGCGGCGTGTATTCGAACGAAGCGGGCCAGGGCACCGGACCGCACGCCTCGTCCGCCGCGGAAGTCAGCCATCCGGCCAAGCAGGGCCTCGTGCAAGGCTTCTCGGTCTACATCGACACGCTGTTCGTGTGCTCGGCGACGGCCTTCATGCTGCTGATCACCGGCCAGTACAACGTCGAAGGCCCGGACGGCACCGCGATCCACACGGGCGTCCACGGCGTCGCGTCGGGTCCGGGCTATGTGCAGACGGCGCTGGAAAACGTGATGCCGGGCTTCGGCTCGCTGTTCGTCGCGCTCGCCCTGCTGTTCTTCGCGTTCACGACAATCGTTGCCTATTACTACATCGCCGAAACCAATATCGCGTACATCAACCGCACCGTGCACCGCCCATGGATGACGCTCGTGCTCAAGGTCTGCATGATCGGCGCGACCGTGTACGGCTCGGTGAAGACGGCCGACGTGGCGTGGGCGCTGGGCGACCTGGGCGTCGGCCTGATGGCCTGGCTGAACATCGCCGCGATCCTGCTGCTGCGTAACGTGGCCTTTAAATGCCTGCGCGACTACGAAGCGCAGCGCGCGGCGGGCAAGGATCCGGAATTCGATCCGGCCGCGCTGGGCATCGAGCGCGCCGATTACTGGATCAAGCGGGCTGCCGGCCGCCGCCAGCAAGGCACGGAGACGGTCGCGGCCAAGGTGTGAACAGATCGTCATCGATTTGGCGCGTGAGTGTGGCTATTTGTCCCAATGCGTCGAAACCATTTGTAATTACCGGGAGGAACCTGCAAGAATAAATTACCATGCCGAAACTAAATTTCTCCGAGAGAAAAACCGAAGAGCCAGCGCTCGCAGCGCTGGCGCAAGAATTACGTCGTCTCACCGCGGACGCCAGTGTGGAGACACTGCAGCAGGAAACGGTGGCCGTTGCGGTGTCGCTGTGCGGCGCCGAGCGCGGATACTGGGCGGCCGCCGGCGAGACGGCCTGTATTGGAGACACGACCTGTTTCGCGGTCGGCGACGGCATGGTCGTGCTGGAGCATGCGCAGGCAGTCGACGCCGCGCTGCTCGACATCCTCGCCACCGCGGCGTCCATCGCGCTGACGAACGCGGCCCTGCGGGAACAGAGCCGGCAAGACCGGTCGGCGACCGGACTGGCGTTCGAACACACGCTGCTGCACACCCTCGTCGACAACATCCCCTTCCGCATCTACGCCAAGGACCGGGACAGCCGGTTCCTGTTCGGGAATAACCGCATGGCCCGCCTGGCCGGCGTCGAGACGCCGCCGCAACTGATCGGCAAGACCGACTACGATTTCTTCCCGGCCGAGCTGGCGGCCAAATACTTCGCCGACGAAAAGCAGGTCATGGATTCCGGCCAGTCGCTGTTCGATTACGAGGAATTGGTCGAGGACCAGGACACGGGCGAATTGGGCTGGACCGTGACGACCAAGGTGCTGCTGCGCGGCGCGGACGGCGCGGTGAACGGCATCGTCGGCATCGGCTACGACATCACGCAGCGCAAACAGATGGAAGAGCGCCTGCGCGAGCGCACGCAGGAACTGGAAGAGGCCAATGCGCGGCTGGAGGCCGAGAAGGAACAGCAGCAGGTCCTGATCCGCAAGCTGAGCGACATGCAGGGCCAGCTGCTGCAGTCCGAAAAAATGGCCTCGATCGGCCTGCTGGCCGCCGGCGTCGCCCACGAGATCAACAATCCGCTCGCGTTCATCAGTTCGAATTTCGGCGCGCTCGAACGCGACGCGAAAGACATCCTGAAGCTCATCAGCGCATTCGAAGGCGTCGAAGGGCTGCTGCCGGGCGACGCGCGCGCTCCGGTCGCCTTCATGAAGGAAGACATCGGGCTGGACGACATCCGCCAGGACCTCGACGCGCTGTTCGCCGAATCGCGGGAAGGCCTGCAGCGTGTCAAACACATCGTGCAGAACCTGAAGGATTTCTCCCGGCCCGGCGGCACGGAAAAAGAAATGGCCGATCTCGAGCAGGGATTGGACAGCACCCTGAACGTGGCCTGGAACGAAATCAAGTACAAGGCGGACGTCGTCAAGGAATACGCCGGCGTCCCCGAGCTGTATTGCCTGCCCTCGCAGATCAACCAGGTCTTCCTGAACCTGCTCATCAACGCGGCCCACGCCATCGAGGGCAAGGGCACGATCATCGTGCGCACCGGCCATGACGAGAAGGTCGTCTGGGTCGAGATCGAGGACAACGGATGCGGGATCGCGCCGGCGCACCTCGATCACATCTTCGAACCCTTCTTCACGACGAAGCCCGTTGGCAAAGGGACCGGGCTCGGGCTGTCGATCGTGTACGGGATCGTGCAGGGGCATCAGGGCACGATTGGTGTGAAGAGCGAAGTGGGCAAGGGAACCGTGTTCAGGGTGGCGTTGCCGCGGACGTAGCCCAGCTGCGCCGCAACGCGCCCTGTTCGGCCGCGCCCCACAACACCTTGCCGGGGTTGAGGATGTTCTGCGGATCGAACACGCGCTTGATGGCCCGCATCAGTTCCACCGCGGGCAGCCCGGCTTCCTGCACCAGGAAATCCATCTTGTGCATGCCGATGCCGTGCTCGCCCGAGCACGTGCCGTCGAGGCGGATCGCACGGGCCACCAGCCGGGCGTTGAGCAGTTCCGCGCGTTCGCGCTGCTCGGGCTGGTGCGGATCGATCAGGTAGCCGAAATGGAAGTTGCCGTCGCCGACATGCCCGACCAGCGAATACGGCACGCCCATCTCGTCCGCTTCGCGCACCGACTCGAGCAGGCATTCCGCCAGGCGGCTGATCGGCACGCAGGTGTCGGTGCTGATCGCGCGGCAGCCGGGTAGCGAGGCGATGGCCGCGAAATAGGCATGGTGGCGCGCCGTCCAGAGCCGCGACCGCGCTTCGGGGTCGGTCGCCCAGGCAAACGCCGCGCCGCCGTGCTCCCCCGCCAGGGCCTCGACCGTTTCCGCCTGTTCGCGCACGGAAGCCGGCGTGCCGTGGAATTCCATCAACAGCATCGGTTCTTCGCGCAGATCCAGCTTGCTGTACCGGTTCACCATCCGCACGGTATTCGCGTCGATCAGCTCCATGCGCGCGATCGGAATGCCGGATTGGACGATGTCGATCGCGGCGCCCACCGCGTCGGCGATGCCCGGGAACGAGCACACGGCCGCCGACTGCGCTTCCGGCAGCGGATGCAGGCGCACGACGATCTCGGTGAACACGCCGAGCGTGCCTTCGCTGCCCACCATCAGCCGGGTCAGGTCGTAGCCCGCACTGCTCTTGCGCGCACGCGTCCCGGTATGCACGATCTCGCCCGCGGCCGTGACGACCTGCAGTGCGAGCACGTTCTCGCGCATCGTGCCGTAGCGTACGGCGTTGGTGCCGCTGGCACGGGTGGCGCACATGCCGCCGATCGACGCGTCCGCGCCCGGATCCACGGGGAAGAACAGCCCCGTGCCCTTGAGGGCCTGGTTCAGCTGCATCCGCGTCACACCCGGCTGCACGGTGGCCGTCATGTCCGCGGTATCGATGGCGAGCACGCGGTTCATGCGGCTCACGTCCAGGCTGATGCCGCCCCGTACCGCCAGCAGATGACCTTCCAGCGACGACCCCGCGCCGAACGGGATCACCGGCACCGCGTACCGGCCCGCCAACGCGAGCAGCGCCTGGACGTCCGCGACGTCCTCGGCGAACACCACCGCGTCCGGCGGATTCACGTCCACGAACGACGATTCGTCGCGGCCATGCTGTTCGCGCACCGCGGCGGCGGTCGAGCAACGGGGGCCGAAGCGGGCTTGCAGTTCGGCTAATAACGGTGTCGGCAGGCCCTGGTCCGGGGCTGGGGTCATACGGTCATTCATTCCAAATTCCTGGTGATGTTGGTGTGTTCAGAAAGATTGTCTCACTAGCCGGCGATTTCTTTCTTGAAGGATTGCTACGCCACAGAAATTTTTCGCCAAAAAAAGTGAACTTAGGAAGTTTCCCTGCCTCAAAGCTTACTCATTAACTTGCTGAGCCAGGCTTCTCCCGATGAAAAAAACCACTGTTTTCGCTTCCAACATCCGTGCAAACGTTCTCCTGTCCTGCGGCGCCGTCGTGCTGCTCGCGGCGGCCCCGATGGCTTCCGCCGTCGCCAAGGATTTGTATGTCTCCACAACCGGCTCCGACTCGAACCCCGGAACGCAAACCGCGCCGGTGAAGTCGATCGCGCGTGCCGATGCGCTCGCAAGCGCCGGCACCGTCATCCACGTTGCCGCAGGCACGTATCGGGTCTCCGCGCCCGCACTGGACAACGCCGGCATCAAGACGAGCAAGAGCGGTACCGCAACCGCCCGCATCAAGTTCGTCTCGGACGTGAAATGGGGCGCGAAGATCATCGTGTCGGGCACCGGCATCACGTGGGATTCGCGCGGCAGCTACGTCGATATCGACGGTTTCGACATCTCCGGCTCGGGCCGACACGGCATCCTGGCCGCCGGCGCGAACCTCACGATGACCAACAACTTCATCCATGACCTGACCATCAGCGGCGGTTGCAACGGCAGCGGCGGCGCGGCCATCGATACCTATGGCCCGGTCGGCGGTGTCGTCATCGACCGCAACGTGGTGCGCAACATCGGCGCTTCGATGATCGGCAAGTGCAATACCGTGCAGGGCATCTACATCGCGAACGCAAACAATGTCGTCACGAACAACCTCGTCTCGGGCGTTGCCATGGCCGGCATTCAACAATGGCACGGCGCGACCGCGTCGACGATCGTCAACAACACGGTCTTCCGCAGCAAGGACGGCATCCTGCTGGGCCAGGGCGATGCCGGCACGACCACGGGTTCGGCCAACAACTACGTTGCCAACAACGTCGTGTATGACAACACGACCTATGGCATCGTCGAACTGGGCAAGATGGCCGGTAACAACCGTTATGTGAACAACCTGGTGGCAAAAAGCGGCACCGCCATGCGCGTGGCGGGTAGCGTCAGCGGCACGATTTCGTCGGATCCGCTGTTCGTGGCCTACCAGGCCAACGGCACCGGCAACTATCGCCTGTCGAGCAGCTCGCCGGCGATCGACCGCGGTACGTCGACGTCGGCACCGCGAGTCGACCTGATGCTGGTGGCACGCCCCCGTGGCGCGGCCATCGATATCGGTGCCTACGAGTTCTAAGACGGCTCTTTACTTCGCTGGCGCGGGCGCATCGACGTGCTCGTAACTGAAAATGCGTGAGATGCGCCACTGCTTCCCCTGCAAGAGCATCAGATGCGAAAAGTTCGCATGCCCCGCCAGCGTCTCGGGTGCGCCCGCAGGCCGCGCATAGAACCGGTGTTCGCCGGTGACGATCGCGCCATACAGCGTCTCGCCCTGGCGCATCGGGAAAAAGCGGATCGTTCCCGGCACGGCTTCACGACGCAATTTGACCGGCGCGCTCTTCATGCCGTCGTTCACCGCGGACAGCGCCTTCTTGCCGATTACCTTGCCGCCACGGTCGTGATAGAACTCGACATCCGACGCCAGCCAGGCGTTCATGCCATCCGGATCGGCGCGGTTATAGGCTTCCCAATAGGCCTTGTCGGCGGCCCGTGCGCCGGCATCCCATGCGGTATCGGCGGCCGGCTGGGCCAGCGCGGCGGTGGATGCCATGGCAAGCATGGCGATGGATGTCGATACGAAGCCGCGCATGAACATGAATCCTCCGGTAAGAATCCATGAATTATAGCTGTGCAGTATTCACGGGCGTTGTATCCCGCCACGCGCCATCGATACGCTCGATGCACGTCGTGATCGCGGCCTTGGCGTGACCGAGCACGGTATATGAGGCGAAGAATTCGGTGAGGACGTTGCCGTGATCGAAGCAGGTCGCCGCGCCAATGCGGCGGCCGGTGCTGTCGTCGACGGCTTCGAACTCCAGGCTCGCGCCGCCGGTTGTGACAGGACCGACCAGCAGCAGCGTCATCGCATTGACCATCCGATTGGGTGTTTGGAGTTCGGTCACCGCCACGCGCAGCCGTACCCGGCCTGCCGCGCCTGGCGCCGCCGGGATCTTGCTCACCTGACGATGCAGTTCGGCGTCGACATAATCCAGGACTTCGCGCTGCTGCGCGTCGTCGAGCCCTTCGATGCGGCCGGAACTTGTCTTGATCAACGGATGTTCCACCACGACTTCGGCGTACCGGCCCGGGTCGAAGCCGGGCTCGCGGAACATCAATACATGCTCGTATCGCGTCGGCGCAAGCGTCTCATACGTGTCGAGGAATCCCGAGCGCGTCATGCCGTTCGTCGCGCACCCGGAAAGCACCCCCGCTATGCACAGCAACAGTCCGCCGCGGATTGATGCGCTTTGCTTGTTCATGGATGGACTCCTCAATCAAACCGGATATACGGTTTGATAATTTTGCGCGTCCACCCTTGGCGGCAGTTGGGGCGCCTCAAGGGAACCACTCAACGGTTCAATGCCGGGTACCGTCCAACATCGCTGCAAATCCTTGCGCTCGCGGCATCCCGGCACACGTGAGCATCGTCGGTTCAACGCCCGGCGAACCCGCCGTCCACCACAGGCTATGGCCTTGCAACGCCGCCGCGGCGATACGCTCGCCCACGTTCTCGTCCAGCGCAAAACGCCATGTGCCATTCACCGGCACAGGCTGCGCATCCTTCGCCACCCCAGGCTCCGGCATGCCATCGAACTGCGCCAGCCCAAACGCCGGGTCCAGCGACGCCCGCGCCAACTCCTCGATCGCGTCATACCACGCCACATGCTTGTGAAACCAGTCCAGCAACGGCGGCGCACCGACAGCACCGATCATCAGCGGAAAGTAGCGCCCGACGCGATCCACGCTCGGCATCATCACGCCGCCCAATCCTTCCGGCCCAAGTACCCCGGGCGCAATCGCAAACCGCCATACCGGACTGGTGAGATAGTGATTGAGCCACTGATCCCCAAGCTGCTGCTGGCTCGCGTGAATGCACTGCTGCAGCCACGCATCCCAGGCCCCCACCAGCCCGTCCGGCAACCCGCGCGACACGAAGTCACCGAGCGTGGAGACCTTGCCGAAGTACCCGGTCACAGCTTGTCCACGCAGCGGAACTGTTCCAGCACGGCGCGGCGGAACGGGTTGACGACGCTGCTCGCGGTCAGTTCCAGCGCGGCCTTGCGGCCATCGGCATCGAACGTGACCTTGTAGCGCTCGCCCTGCGCCGTCGGTTCGACCGTCGCCTTGTCGAGCATGCGGAACCACGCCCACGGGCCTTCCGTGTGAAGCGAGCCATGCGCGCTCGCGGGCGTGACGTCGAGACGTACCTGCCCGCTGCCCTTCCCGCTCGGCAGCTGGAACGATGCCGGCGCCAGCGCGCCCGGCGCCGCGGTCAGCGCCTGGCCGTCGATGTCGAGCACGAACTTCGTGATGGCCGGGTCGAGCGCCACCGGCTTCAGGTCGAAGCGCATCGAGGCCTGGCGGCCGCCGTTCGCGAAGAACGCGTCGCGGATTTTTGCCGCGCGCTGGAATTCGTCGAGCGTGGATTGCGGGATGCCGAGCGTGCCGTCGTTCGCGGTCGCGCGCCAGCGCCATTGGGCGCCGCCCATGTCGACGTATTGCGCGAGGTTCTTCGCGAAGAAGTCGTCGATCAGGCCACCCGGCGCGAACATGCGGCCGAAGTCGTCGGCGGTGACGTCCTGCGCGGCGGACTTCACGATCGGGTAGCGACCCGCGACGGCCTGGCGGCAGAACTGCGCCGGGCCCGCGGTCCACAAGGCGTTCAGGCGTTCGCGTTCGCTGCCGGACGTGAGGCCCGCGCCGCCGTTGTCGATCGACTTCAGCATCGTTCCCAGCGGGGCCGGCTTGCCGTCCGCTTCCAGCTTCACTTTCGCGAGCGCGTCGCCCGGCGGCGGCGGTGCGCCCGTGCGCTTGGCGGCGGCGGCGCTGTCCAGGTAGACGGCGACGTCCTTCAGCATGCCCAGCGACTGGTCCAGCGGCGACGGCGTCCCCGTCGTCATCTTGTGCAGGTCTTCGAAGTGCGCGTCGACCGGATTCGCGGCCTTCACCGGTGCGGCGGGCGCGGCATCGTCCGTGCTGGCCATCGCGCTTTCCAGCTTCTTCTTGTAGGCGTCCAGCTTGCCCCTGACGGCGGCCGTGACCGATGCGGCCATGGGTGCCTTCGTGCCGCCCAGCGTCGTCTCCTTGCTGGCCGCGACGAGGAATTTACGCATCGGCGACTCCGCGCCGGACAGCAAATTGGTGATGCGCGCGCCCTGCTCCAGCGTGCCGAACGGACGCAGGCTCACGTCGGCCAGCAGCGCATCCCATTGCGCGATGTAGTCGTCGTAGTACAGGCGCAGCACGGCCTGGCGGACCTGGTCGCGGTTGCCGGCCTGCGTCGCTTCCTGCTGCGCGAGCACCCAGCGTTCCTTCTCGACGTCGTCGACGGCTTCGTTGCTCATCTCGAGGAATCGCGCGTAGCCGGCGGGCGAGTACATGCCGTTCACGCCGCGCGTGATCGGCTCTCCGCTCTTGCGGACGAAGACGTTCGCGGCCTCGCGTCCGCCCGCGCTGGCGGGGCTGAATTCCGGCAGCTTCTCGCGCATCAGCTGGCGCTTCAGGCGGTTGTAGACGCGCTGTTCGAGCGGCATGCGCGCCAGCGTCAATCGCGTATCGCTGATCAGTTGCGGATCCAGCCGCGGCATCGCCTGGCCGTCGCGGAAGTTTTCCATCAGCGCCAGCTCGTGCGCGGCCAGCGCTGCTTTTTGATCGTCGTTCGCGTCCTTCAGGTTGCGCGCATCGTCCAGCGCGGCCCACGCGGCGACGGATTCGGCGTCGAAGTGGCTCGCGTCGCCCAGCATCAGATAGACGCGCAGCACTTCGTACAGGTACTCGGGACTGTTGGCCGCGCTCCTGCGCAGCTGGTCTTCCATGCGCTGCTGCAGGCGCGGCAGCAGCGTGTCCTGCAGCACCTTGCGGTAGGCGATGCGCGCGGCCTCGCCCAGCTTGTCGCCCTGGTACAGGCCGAAGCGGTTCAACAGCGGCGCGCCCTTGTCGCGGTCGTCGTAGCCGCCCGGCAGCGTGCGCAAGGCGTCCAGCACGGGCAGCAGTTGCACCGTCGATCCCTGCGCGGGCAATGCCGCCACCTGCTTGGCGATGTCCGCCGATTTCGCTTCCATGTCGGCGACGTACGCGCGGTTGCGCACATAGCTCGTGATCATGCCGGCCCCCAGCAGTACGAAGGCGACGGCGATTGCCGCAACCGCGCCCCACTGGATCACGCGCCGGCGCTTCTCCAGCGCGTGGTTCACGCCGGCCAGTTCGGCCTCGGGGAAAATCACCTGCTGCAGCAGGTTCGTGATGAAGTAGCTGCGGCCGCTGGCGGCGTTCGGCGCCAGCGCTTGTCTCTCCAGGCCGAAGGACGCGGCCATCGCACTCATCACGCGGTCCAGCGGGCTGCCTTCCTGCGTGCCGCTGCTGAAGTACACGCCGCGCAGCAGCGCCTGGCGTTCGTAGCGGTTCGATGCGAACACGTCGTCCAGGAAGCGTTTCAACACGTCCTCGATGCCGGCGAACTGCTGCGGGAAGCTGTAGACGAGCGCGCGCTTGTGCGGATCGCGCTCCTGCTGCATGCGCGCCAGCACGCGTTCCTGCAGGCGCTGTTCCAGCTGTTCGAATTCGGCGGGGAACGCGGCAAGCGCGGCGTCGCCATCCATGCCGTCCTGCAGCGGGAACGTCATGCCCCACACCTGCGCGCGTTCCTCGCGGCCCAGCGCATCGAAGAATTCGACGAAGCCGCCCAGCAGGTCGCACTTCGTCACGAGCACGTAGACCGGAAAGCGCACGCCCAATTGATCATGCAGTTCCTTCAGGCGGTCGCGGATCGCTTGCGCATTTGCTCGACCTTCTGCTTCCGTGTCCTGCAGCAGGTCGCGTAGGGGCACGGTAACGATCACGCCGTTGATGGGACGGCGGCGGCGGTATTTTTTCAGCAGTTGCAGGAAGCCCGTCCATGCGGCCTTGTCGGCGCCGGCGTTGCTGTCCTGCGTCGTGTAGCGGCCGGCCGTATCGAGCAGCACGGCGTCGTCCGTGAACCACCAGTCGCAGTTGCGCGTGCCGCCCACGCCTTTGACGCCGCCTTTGCCCAGCGCGTCGGCGAGCGGGAATTTCAGGCCGGACTGCGTCAGCGCCGTCGTCTTGCCGCTGCCCGGCGCGCCGATGAACATGTACCACGGCAGCTGGTACAGGCCGCCCTTGCCGCCCGTCTTCGCCTTCTTCAGGATCGCGATGGCGTCCTGCATGCGCTTGTTCAGCTGCGCCACTTCGGCGGCGCCTTCCTCGGGTGCGGGCGCGGATTTCGCATCCTCGCCGGCCACGCTCTTCATCAGTTCGCGGTTGGCGCGCCACGCCTTGAACCAGCGCCAGCCCAGCCAGCCGGCCCACAGCGCGAAGACGATGAGGATGAACGTCCAGCGCACCGTCTCCGATGCGAACGGATAATGGCCGTCGTAGGACACCAACGGTAACTCGAACCAGATGACCAGCGCGAGCAGCAGCGCGCCCAGGAAGGCCAGCACGGCGGGCTTGATCAGCCAGGTGAAGAACTTTTTCATTGCGGTTGTCGTGTGGGTCTCAAGGTGCGGTGGCAGGCGTCAGCAGGACGATCTCCACGCGGCGGTTGCGCGAGCGGCCGGCCGGCGTGTCGTTCGACGCGAGCGGTTCGGAGTCGCCGCGGCCCTCCACGCTGTAGCGCGCTTCCGGGCCGGCGCGTTCGGCCAGCAGGTCGCGCACGGCGGTCGCGCGGGCCTTCGAGAGTTCGTAATTGGACGGGAAGCGCGCCGACAGGCCGGGTTTCGTATTGTCCGTGTGGCCCACGACGATCACCTTGCCGGGCACGGTCTTCAGCGCGTCGCCGATGCGGCCCAGCAGGCCGAGGTATGCCCCGGAGACGTCGCCGCTGCCCGATGCGAACACGCCGTCGCCGCGCAGGGTGACGACCGAGCGGTCGGCGCTGTCGACGACGGTGACGAGGCCTTGCGCGATTTCCGGTGCAAGGAAGCCGGCCAGGCGCGGCACGGCCGGTGCCGGAGCGGCAGGCGTCGCGACCGGCGGCGGCGCGGTCTTCAGCGACAGCAGGTTCGCGAACACCGGATCGGACGCATTGCCCAGGCGATGGCCGAGGAACAGCTGCAGCAGGATCAGGATGACCGCGGCGCCGGCGGCCATGATCCAGACGGGGACCATGCGCCACAGCGGCTCGCCCTTGCCGGTGGCGCCTTTCCAGTGCGGCGACAGCTCGGTTTCGACCGGCGTCTTCTGCTGCGCGATCAGCTGCTGCAGGCGTTCGCGCAGCGCGTCCAGCTGGCTGCGGCCGTTGTCGATGACGCGGTAGCGCCCTTCCAGGCCAAGCGCGAGGCACAGATACATCAGCTCCAGCGCATCGACGTTGTCCTTCGGCGCCTGCGACAGCTTCTGCAGGATCAGGAAGAACTTCTCGCCGCCGAACGCCTCGTTGTGGAACGCGACGAGCAGGCTGCGGCTGGCCCACACGCCGCCACCGCCCCACGGCGTCGACGAGATGGTCTCGTCCAGCAGGGTGCACAGCGAGTAACGCGCGGCCGCGATCTGGTCGTGGTTCACGTGCGCGGCCTTGGCGCTGGTCTCGAACGTCTTGATCGCCTGGATCAGCTGCATGCGCAGCGCTTCCACGTCCGGATGCGACGCCATGCGGCGCAGCGGCGGCACGAGGTCGAGCAGCGGATTCGCGGCGCGCACGAGCGGATTCAGGCCCACGCCGTGCAGTTGCGCCGGTGCGCCGGCGGATTGGGGACGCGGCGGCTCGGCAGCCGGCGGCTGGCTCGGGGCCGTGCGGCGCCCGCCGGGTGCGGGCACCAGCACGGTGCGGTCGGGGTCCTGCATGGGGTTCGTTGGATCGCTCAAGCGGTCCTCCTGCTCATTTGCTTATTTGCGGATGGCCCAGAACTCCATCTGCAGGCCCGGGTACTCGTTCGGGATGTGCATCGCGAAGCCGACGGAGTTCTGCAGCTGGGTCCAGTGCTCGCCCGCCTTGTCGAGTTCAAAATACGTGTAGCCGGCGTGGAACGGCAGCTGGCGCGGCGCCACGGGCAGCGCGCGCAGGGCGATGCCCGGCAGCTGCAGGTTGACCAGGTCACGGATCTTTTCGATCGACCCGATCTTGACCATGGCCGGGAAGCCGCTGCGCACGGCTTCCGGCGGCATGTGCGCGTTCACCGCGAGCACGAACGTCGCGGTGCGCAGCAATTCCTTGTCCGGCACGACGGCGACGCGGATGCCGAACTGGCGCTCTTCCAGCGCGAGCGCGACGGCGCGCGGGTCGACGACGAGCGACAGCGCCGCACGCACGTCCTCGATCAGCGGCGCGAAGCTTTCGTTCAGCCGGTCGTGACGGTACACGGGATACGTGGCGGCGCGCTTGTCCGGCCGGCTGAACGTCGACAGTTCGCCGGCCAGCTGGGCCAGTTCCGCATACAGCCGCTCCGGATGCAGGCCCGTCATGCCGGCCAGGTGGCCGAACAGCGGCAGGCTGCGGTTCAGGAGCTGCAGCATCAGGAAGTCCGCGATCTCGGCGGCGCCCGCGACGCCGGGCTGGCTCAAGCGTCCGGCCAGCGCCTGCGCACGCTGGCCCAGCAGGCCGACCAGTTCATCGGCAAAGGCCGACAGGCGCGGCGCGACGCGGAAGTCCAGGCACGGCGGGCAGTACGCGGGATCGAGCACGACGCGGTTGTCCGGCCGGCGCTCGATCACGCGCGCGATGCCGAGGGTCGTGTAGGCGTTGACGACATCCTTCTCCAGCGCGACGCGCAGGCGCAGGCTGCCCACCTGCATCAGCGCGCTGTTGTCCAGGCCATTGCTGTCCATCGCCTCGTAGTCGACGGGGCGGTGGCGCGCGAAGTTGTCGGGGCCCGGATCGTCGCCGGTCTCCGCGATGCCCATGCGGCGCAGCGGCAGCGCCAGCACGATCAGCGCGTCGCGCGCATCGTCGGGGATGTCGAGCGGCTCGGGCAGCGCGTCGTCCTGCGGCAGGTTCAGCGTGGTGCCGTCCGGGAGCACGGCGCTCGCCGCCAGCAGCGCGAGCTTGCCCTGGGCGAGCAGTTGTTCGTCGATGACCAGCTTCGTGAAACCCCACGCGTAGGCGCGCACGCCCGCGACCCGTTGTTCGATCACGCTGTGCAGGTAGCGGTCGTGCTGTTGCAGGTGCTGGGGCTGCAGCAGCATGCCCTCCGACCAGATGACTTTACTATTCCAGGACATTCGTTGGCAGTGGTTGGAGTATCGGTTGATGGGAGGTCAGCGGCGCGCCTGGCGCAGCCGCGCGACCTGTTCCTCGTAGGCCTTGCCGAACGCTTCGCCGAACAGGCGATGGAAATCGCTGTCCGCCTCAACGGCCATTTGCGTGTACAGCTCGACCAATCGGTCCCACATCTTGGCCTTGCGGTTCGCCGCGAGCATCTTGTCCATCACGGTCGGCACCTGCAGCCGCGCCTCGATGGCGGCCGGGTCGAAGCGGGCGAGCACGCCTTCCAGCGCCGCGCGCATGCCGGCCATGATCGCCAGCTCGTGCGCCTTCAGGTCGTCGAACGCGTTGGCGAACGCGCGCGCCGGCTGCATATAGCCCGGCATCGTCCCGTTGATCATCTGCGTCAGCGCGCTGTCCGCGTCCGGGAAGAATTTCAGCGGATTGTTGGCGGCGGCCGAGATCATCGTCATGTCCAGGCGGCTCTCGCGCTTGGTCATGGCACGGCCCATCAGCACGCCCATCGTGCCGGCCGTCGCTTCGCGCAGCATGGCGCCGGCCAGTTCCGCGATCTCCTCGGCGCTGCGCTTCGTGTTCAGTTCGGAGAGACCCAGGCCGCGCATCAGGGCCTGGATCACCGGGTCGTCCGCGGCCGTGGCGCCCGGAGCACGGGGTGCAGCCGGCACGGGCGGCGGTGGCGGCGGCGCGGGCATCACGGGCGGTGCCGTCACGGGCGGCGCGCTCGGTGCGAACGCGGTCGCTTCGGCCTGTTCGGCCGGCAGCGGTGCCGGCGCGGACACCGGCGCCGGTGCTGCCTGCACACGTGGCGGCAAGAAGTCAGCCAGCGGATCGTAATCGTCCGGGATCGCGATCGCCGCTGCGGCCCGCGGCTGGGGCGCCGCAAAGCTCGGCACAGGCGCGGGCGCAGGCGGCGCCGCAAACGGCAACTGCTCCGGCGGCACGTGATCGCTCTCGGCACCGCGCCAGGCCGGCACGCTGGGCGCGGGCGCGGCGGCTGGCGCCGGACTGCCGAACAGATTCAGGCCGAGCGGATCGAAGCTCGGGTTCAGCGGATCGCCGCCCACGTCCAGGATGCCGGCATTCGCCAGCGAATCGTCCGGATTCATCGGCAGGTCGGGCGTGACCGGCGGTGGCGGTGGCGCAACCTGCAGCGGCGACGCGGGCAAAGGTGCAGGCGCTGCGGCCGGCATGAACGCCGTCGCCTCGCTCTCCACACTGACCAGCAATTGATAGTCGCCGATGGTGACGCGGTCGCCGTCTTCCAGCTGCACGGAGCGGCCGGTGCCGACGGGGCGGTCGTTGACGAGGCTCGGGTTGCTGCCGACGTCGACGAGCCAGAAGCCCTCGTCGCGGTATTCGACGCGCGCATGCAGGCGCGAGATGTACTTGCCGGGATCGTCGAGCACCAGGTCGTTGCCGGGCGCGCGGCCGATGGCGCCGCCCAGCTGGTCGAAGCGCCGCGTCAGCGCCTGGGCCGGCGCCGCGTTGCGGTACATGTAGACGCTCAGAGTGATGGGCATTGGGGTCCTGAAGGAATCGATCGATTATACAGTTGCATGGTGACTCAACTCCGCCCCACATCCTTCAAAAAGCGTGCCCGTTCCTGCGGGTCCGGCAGGTTTTCGGCCAGCAGCCGATAGAACTCGTCGGCATTGCCCGTCATCCTGGACGCGCGCTTGACCAGCACTTTCGCGATCGGGCCCACGTACACGGCCAGCTTCATCTGCGCCGCCTCCATCTGCTCGGGGCTCAGTTGCAGCAGCGTCGGCATGCCCGTCATCTGCGTCAGTTGCGTCTTCGGCGCACCGGCCTGGCTGCGGCCGCTCATCGTGGCCAGCGTGGACAGGCCGTGCTTCTTCTTGATCTCGCGGACGCTGTCCCGGAACTGCGTGCGGCCCGCATCGGAACCGATGTGCGGCAGCAGGCGGTTGCACAAATCGTCCAGGTCGGCGGCATCGCGCGCCGCGTTCTTGAGCACCAGTTTCGCGACGGGGCCGATCTGCGTCGACAGCGCCGTCTGCAGGTCCGGGGCCAGGCCGTGCAGCCACTCCGGCGCGCTGGTCAGGCTGGAGGCGCTGCCCGTCGCCGGCATGCTCTGCGACGCGCCGGTGGGATGCGCGGGCCGCGCCGGCTCGGGCGCGGCCGGGCGCTGGAACGCGAGCACGGTGCGCTCGTTGTCCTCGTCGGTGAGCGGCACGCCGCCCGTTTGCTGCATGTACGCGGCGTTCAGCGCGTCCAGGAAAGCCTGCGCGTTCGGGTAGCGGTCTTCGATGCGCTTGGCCATCGCCTTCGCGAGCACCGCGTCGAACGCGGGATTCAGCGACGGCTGGCGCTCGCTCGGGCGCGGCGGCATCTCGTGGATGATCTGGTGCATGACGGTCGACGCCGGCCCGCTGAACGGCCGCACGCCCGTCAGCATCTGGTACAGCACGATGCCGACGGCGAACAGGTCGGAGCGGCCGTCGACGGTCTCGCCCTTGAACTGTTCGGGCGACATGTAGCTGGGCGTGCCGATCACGGCACCCACTTGCGTCAGGGTCGACGACTCGATCTTGGCGATGCCGAAGTCAGTGATCTTGACCTGAGCGTCGCCCGTGATGAGGATGTTGGCGGGCTTGATGTCGCGGTGGACGACGCCGCGCGCATGCGCGTAGTCGAGCGCGCGCAGCAGCTGCGTGATGCAGGTGATGCTGGCCGCGAGGTCCATCGGCACGTCCTTGACGAGGAACGCATTGAGCGGCGTGCCGTCCACATATTCCATCGCGATGTACGTCGTGTCGGCGTACGCGCCGAAGTCGTACACGGCGACGATGTTCGGGTGCACGAGGCGCCCCGACGCCTGCGCTTCGTTGCGGAAGCGGGCGACGATGTCCTGTTCGTGCAGGCCGTCCTGCAGGCCGTCCAGCAGCTCGTGCCTGATCGTCTTGAGCGCGACCGTGCGCGCGATGTCGGCGTCGTACGCCTTGTAGACCACACCCATGGCGCCGCTTCCCAGCACGCCGTCGATGCGGTACTTGCCTATCCTGTCGATTGTTGCCATTGACTTTGTCCTGCTTACTCTTCCAGCATCTTCAGCGCGCTGTTCAGGCTCGTACGCATGCGGTTGAACGAGCGACCCAGGCCGCTGATCTCGTCATTGCCCTTGACGTCGAATTCGTCCGCCTCGAACTTGCCCATGCTGACGTCGTCCGCGACCGTCGCCAGGCGCTTGATGCGGCGCGTGACGAACAGGTGCACCATCACGTTGAGCGCGACGAAGACGGCGACGAACACGCCGAACAGCGACGCCATGAACGTCTTGAAAATCGAGTTGGCGCGCGCCAGCGGCACGGCCATCGGCACCGAGATCACCTGCGCGCCCACCACTTCGTTCAGCTTCCAGCCGAAGCCGTTGTTCGGGCCGTAGATGTCGACCATGGTCTTCGGCGCTTCGGCGGCCGTCGTGTGGCAGCCCAGGCAGACCGGATCCTTGATC
This sequence comes from Massilia sp. CT11-137, assembly GCF_047302885.1. NCBI lineage: Bacteria > Pseudomonadati > Pseudomonadota > Betaproteobacteria > Burkholderiales > Oxalobacteraceae > Massilia > Massilia sp. CT11-137. Next base: position 354,196 of record NZ_JBKYMP010000002.1, on the reverse strand, counting down.
TGCAGCGGGCGCGCGATGTACAGGCTGCGGCCCGTCGCGGTATCGCGTTCGCCGACGAATTCCTTCATGTCCGGCTTGTTGCGCAGCGTCTGCACCACGTCCACTTCCCAATCCGACGCCTTGTCGCGCAAATTGGTCGGGTTCAGCGTCGCTTCCTTGTACGAGAAGTCCGGGTACGACTTCAGGATCACGTTCAGGTTTTCGACGGCGGAATACGACGGCACCGACTGCGGGTGGAACTCGAACTTCATCTGGTTCTTCAGCAGCGGCTGGATCTGGCTCGCGGTGTAGCCGCGCACGCTCTTGGCCGCTTCCAGCAGCAGGCGTGCGTTCTGCACGGTTTCCTCGCGCGCGCTCTCCTTGAGCAGGCGGTCCGCGACGACGCCGGCGGCGAGGAAGCCGACGGCGAAGATCGACACGAACACCAGGTTGAATTTGGCGGCGATCGAAAGTTTCATGTTGTGTTCTCCTGATTGAATTCCTGGTGGCGCGGCGTCAGAACAGTCCATTGTCCGAACGCCGGGCCGGGTGCAGCACCGGCTTCCAGTCCGGGCCCTGGCCGAGCGCGCGGTCGAGCTGCTTGCGGAAGTCCGGATCAAGCAGGCGCGGCTTGAACCGCGCCACGAAGCGCCTGCGCGCCGGCAGCGTCGACGCCAGCCAGTCGTCGACATCGGCATACGCGGCGTCGCGTTCCTTCACGGGGGCCACCTTGCCGGCATTCTTGACGCCGGGTACGCGCGCCAGGTGGTCGCGGAAGGCCAGCGGCATTGCGCTCACGAAGGCGCGCGGCGGGCGGCTCGTCACCAGTTGCCGCTTGTCGGCGTCGATGCCCGCGTATTGTTCGACGGCGAGTTTCAGTACCGTGCCGGCCCTGGAAACCTGCTGCTCGCCCTCTTCCGCGAACACGGCCTCCAGGCCGCCGCCCGCATGAACGATCGTGGAACCGGTCGGCACGGTCACCTGCAATGCGGGCGTGACGACCACGGCGCGACGCCCTTTCGCATACACCTTGGCCCAGCCCTGCAGCAGTTCCAGCTCGACAGGCGAGTTGCCGTCCGCCGCCATGCTCGCGACGAGCACGCGGCTCTGCGGGCCCAGCGCGACGATCGCGTCCGCGCCCGCCTCGACCTGCGCGCCGGCGGCCTCCGTCTCGAGGATGTCGTCCTTCTGCACCGCGACGCCGCTGCCGGCCTTGTACACGGCCGCGCCGCGGATCAGGCGCACCGGCTGCTCGGCCAGGGTCAGCACGGCGCGCGGCTCCGCGGCCTGCGGGGCGGTGGCGACGAGCATCAGGCAGGCAAAAAGAATCCGGAATCGCATGGCAGCCTCAATTGATCTTCACGAGCGCGCCTTCGATGGTCATCACGGCACCCGACTTCACCTGCATCATCGCACCCGCCTTGATTTCCGTGTTCGCATCCGACTGCACGGCGATCTCCGGCGCCTTGATCGTGATCTTGGCCGCCTCGATCTTGATGCTGCTGCCGCCGACCTTCAGCTCGATCGACGTATTCGCCTCGATGACGATCTTGTTGCCGACCTTGACGCTCTGGTTGTTGTCGACCTTGCGCGTCTCGTCGTTCTTGACCGTCGTGGACAGGTTGTTGTCGATGGCGACGGTCTGGTCGTTCTTGACGTGCACCTTGCGGTCGTTGCCCACGTCGAGGCTCTGGTCGTTGGCGATCTCGATGGTCTGGTCGCCCTTGTCCTTCTTCTCGAAGCCGACCTTCAGCGTGTCGTTGTTCTTCACGACGCGGTTGAAATCCTTCTCGGCCTGCACGAAGATCTCTTCGCTGTCCTTCTTGTCCTCGAAGCGGATCTCGTTGAAGCCGTTGCCGCCCTTCGACGTGTTGGACTTGATCGTCGATTTCGTCTGGTCGGCCGGCAGCGTGTACGGCGGCATGCTGTCGCTGTTGTAGACGCAGCCCGTCACGAGCGGCCGGTCCGGGTCGCCCTCGAGGAAGCTGACGACGACTTCCATGCCGACGCGCGGCACGAACATCATGCCCCAGCCCTTGCCGGCCCAGCCCTGCTGCACGCGCACCCAGCACGAGCTGGTCTCGTCCGACTTGCCGTCGCGCTCCCAGTGGAACTGCACCTTGATGCGGCCGTACTTGTCGGTCCAGATCTCCTCGTTCGCCTTGCCGACCACCATTGCCGTCTGCGGCCCCTGCACGATGGGCTTGCGCGCCGTCGGCGGTGGACGGTAGCTGTGTTCCTTGCCGATCGCCACGAAACTGCATTCGAACCTGACGCCGTTGCCGCCCCCGTTGGAGAGATAGTCGACGCCGGTGATCGACGTCTCGGCCGACGTCACCAGGAACGTGCGGTTCTGGTCGTCGCGCGGATGGCCGGACAGCGAGAACAGCGCGCCCGTCGTCACGCCGCGCGCGCTCGCGGCGGCCTCGATCCGTTCGCCCTGCCCGTGCAATGCCTCCATGCGCGCGCGGGCGAAGCCGTCGCCGGTCGCGGTGACGTTGTAGCGGCCGGGATAATCGTAGTGTTCGTAGCTCTTCTGCCCGAACGGCGCGGGCACGCTGGCCTTGGCCACCAGGCCGCCGCTGAGGCTCGACGACGCCTTCTCGAAATCGAAATCGTCCAGCACCATCATGCTCGGCTGGATCTCGCCGCCCGGATTCAAGCGCGTTACCGCCTCTCCCAGTGCGTTGGACGTCATCTCCTCGTCGCAGAACGGGATGGTGTCGTAGCCGCTCACCGTATCGTGCGCACCGTAGCCGTCGGCCAGCACGATCGTGTGCTCGCCGTCCGCATGCGTGAAGTAGAAGTAGATGCCCTCTTCCTCCAGCAGGCGGCAGACGAAGTCGAAGTCGGACTCGCGGTACTGGACGCAGTATTCGCGCGACGCCGGCGTCGTGGTCACCCGGCTCTCGTCCAGCGCGATCGCACCGTATTCCTCGATGACGTCCTTGACGATCGCGATTGCGTCCAGGCCCTGGAAGATGCGGCAGTTGGTGCTGCGCGTCAGCAGCCACAGGGCCGGACGCACGATGGCGAGGTAGGACGGCAAACCGTCGCGCCAGCCCTGGTAGGCAAAGCGCGTGACGATGCCGTGGAAGTGCCGCTTGCCGCCCTGCGGCAGGTCGACGCTCACCGTCATGCCGGTGCCCAGGACGTCGGCGATCCCGATGTCGCCGCGCCTGGACGCCAGCTCGATGCGGAATTCCGACAGGCGTCCCAGCGCCTCGCTGCATTGCATGCTCTTGAACAGCAGCACGTCGCCGCCGAGGACACTGCTGACGGCGACTTCACGATGGGCTTGGGTAGGCAGGAGAGGCATTGCGCTGACAAAGGCTAGGTTAAGGAATCATGGTCTTGACGGTGCCGGCATTCGTGAAGCCGATCACGCCGCCCCAGTTGCACATGCACTTGGAGACGTTGTCGAGTGCCGGCATGTTGGCGATGAGGACCGTGGGCGCGCCGGGCACCCACGGCGCGGACGTCGCCGGCACGCACGGCATGGGTGTGAGCACGCCCAGCGCCGCGGCGGTGGCGGCGGCCACCGTCGGATTGGCCGGCGAGTTGCACACCCCGAACGGCATGATGTTCACGAGCGGGATGTGGTCCATGATGTTGGCGGCGGGCGGGCCCTCCGCGAGCACCTTGTTCTTCGGCAGGACGACGAGCGACGACGGTGCGGCACCGAACGTGCAGGTCATCATCGCACCCATGGACACCTGGTTGGGCATATGCTTTCTCTCACGCGATGGACAGGAAACTGACGTCCAGTTTTATCTTGTCGGTCCGGCCCTGCAGGACGTTGTCGAGATTGGTCGCCTGCGCGCCCTGGCATGCATCGCACATCGCGTTCTCCGACACCACCTTGTTCGTTTTCAGGCCGAGAATGGCGATGTCGATCGAGCTGACCGTGTCCGCGACAAGGATCTGGCGCAGAAGCATGCCCAGCCGCTCGAACTGGAAAATCTCCATGTGTGTCTGGTCGCCTTCCTGCTTGCGCATCGTCTGGGCCGAATACGCCTTGTTATGCCGCATCATATTGCCCGTGAAGCTCACGACGCGCAGGATCTGGCCGAACGCGTTCGCGATATCCGCGACCATTACCCCGAGCAGGCACGAGCCGCCCGAGTCGGTGTCGAGGGTATAGAATTTCTGGTCGGCCTGGGCTTTATTCAGCTTCGAGAGCCGCTTGCTGGGCGGGACATGGCTCTCCTCGTCGAGGTAAGCGAGGAAGCGTTGTTCTGCCGTTTGCAGGCCGTGCCAGTTTCTCGACGTATCCCCCGCCAGCCGGAACGCCGGATAACCACCACCGTGCGTGATGCTGGTGAGCGTGATTCCCGTCTCATGCAGCGAAGCCAGCGATTTTCCGGGCATGGGATTGGTATTGGCATAACGCGCCGCCGCAATTCCTTTTCCCAGCTCCTTGACCAGCAAGCGCACGAAATAGGACCGGCCCGTGTTGATGTTGCCAAAAGTGGAAATGGCGTGACCATTGCAGTCATAGTCCCGCATGCTCCATCCCTTGGTCACGACCAGCCGGTGCACAAGCCACTCGGCCTCGGGACCGGACAATTGAACCTCCTCCGTGGGGTTGGCAGGGAGCATCACGACGCCTCTCAGGCCGCGCCGTGCAAAGATCCATTCCCAGCCCTCCCCCTCGTAAACTGCCGAGACGAATTGGTGAAATTCCCACTCCTGGGCACAATCGTCGATGACTTTCTCGACCACGGTTAACAGGTTCATATCCAGGTCTCCAGATCAGGTGGCACGAACGAATCAGGGCAGACGCACGTCGAGCAGATCGAACACGACATCGATCGGCGTCGCGATGCCGCCGCCATCCTTCCCACCGCCATGCATGATGCCGATGATGTCGTTGTCGGCGTTGAACAACGCCGAGCCGGAATCGCCCGGAATCTGGAATTCCTCGCGCAACCCGGTGACCTTCACTTCCAGTTGGCTGGCGAAGTTGATGTCGCCGCCAAAACGCGCGTGCGGCACGGTCTTGTTCGCGGCGACGTCCACGATGCGGCCCGTCGTCACGCGCGACGCCGTACCGCGTTTCCATACCTCGTCCCCGACGCGGACGACGCTGGAGCTCAGGCGCAGCGCCGTGCCTTCGGGCGTCCTGTTCGCAAAGAGGACGCCCGGTTCCAGATAAGCGACGGCGGCATCGATGCGGTGGTCGAGGATGCCGCGGTCATAGGTCGCGACCTTGTCGGAAACGCTGCCGCCGTTCCCTTTCGACGGCTGCAGGATGATGGGCTTGTCGGTGTTGGTGGACCCGAATTCGGCGCGCATCACGTGCTCGTTCCCGAGGATCATCGGCCGGTTCGTCCTGTTACACAGAACAAAGCAGGCAATGCTTCCAGGGCCGGCATGGTTGCCGCCGCTGATGCTCACGCCGATGAGCAGGGGACGGTGGCGGGCCAGGTCCGGCGGGCTTGGATTGGCCGGGTCGAGGCTCTTGATCAGTTTGTTCAGGCTCGACAGCACCTGGAACGACAGATCGCCTTTGTAATCGTTGACGATCTGCGTGAACGTACGGCGGTTGTCGGCCGGGATGAACAAGGCTTCGAGCAGGCCGATGGCCCGGATCAGGTCGCGAATCTCCTTCGTCGCTTCCTTTTTCATATGCAGGCTGTTGCTCAGCGCCGCCCGGGCCTGCGTCGACAATTTGCCAAGCTCCGTGTCCAGGCGTGTCAGCAAGACGTCCTTGTACGACGAGCTCGTCTTCTTGATCGTGGCCTTGATTTCCTTCAGTCGATCATCAGCGCTTTTATTCATGAGTGGTTTCCTTGTTATTGAAGATCCGCGTACCCGGTCCGGTCATGTCATGCGAAGGAATAAGAAAACTCGCCATCTGCCACGCCGACGGTGACACCGGCGATGCCCGCGCCGTCCATCATCCGGTTCAGGAACGCTCGGCTGATGTCCGGCAGCATGGTATTGGTCAGGATCGCATCGATCATGCGGCCGCCCGACTCGCTCTCGGTGCAGCGCGACACCACGAGCTTGACGACGTCGTCGCCGTACTCGAACGGGATCTTGTAGCGCGCTTCCACGCGCTTCTTGATGCGGTTCAGCTGCAGCTTGACGATCTGGCCCAGCATGTCGTCCGACAGCGGGTAGTACGGAATCGTCACGATGCGGCCCAGCAGCGCCGGCGGGAACACCTTCAGCAGCGGCGCACGCAGCGCGCTGGCCATGCCGTCCGGGTCCGGCATCAGGTCCGGGTCCTTGCACAGGCCCGCGATCAGGTCCGTGCCCGCGTTCGTCGTCAGGATGATCAGCGTGTTCTTGAAGTCGATGAAGCGGCCCTCGCCGTCTTCCATGAAGCCTTTATCAAAGACCTGGAAGAACATCTCGTGCACGTCCGGGTGCGCCTTTTCCACTTCGTCGAGCAGCACCACCGAGTATGGCCGGCGGCGCACGGCCTCCGTCAACACACCGCCTTCGCCGTACCCCACATAGCCCGGCGGCGCGCCCTTCAGGGTCGACACCGTGTGCGCTTCCTGGTACTCGCTCATGTTGATGGTGATGAGATTCTGTTCGCCGCCGTACAGGGCCTCGGCCAGCGCCAGCGCCGTTTCCGTCTTGCCGACGCCGGACGTACCGGCCAGCATGAACACGCCGATCGGCTTGTTCGGATTGTCCAGGCCCGCGCGCGACGTCTGGATGCGCTTGGCGATCATTTCCATCGCGTGGTCTTGGCCGATCACGCGCTGGCTCAGCGTGGAGGCGATGTTGAGAATCGTCTCCATCTCGTTCTTCGCCATGCGGCCGACAGGGATGCCGGTCCAGTCGCCGACGACGGCCGCCACGGCCTGGTAGTCGACGGTCGGCAGGATCAGCGGGTTCTCGCCCTGCAGCGCGGCCAGCTTCGCCTGCACGGCTTGCAGCTGTTCCTTCAATGCGGCGCGCGCGGAGTCGTTGGCAGCCGGTTCCGCGGCTGCCGTTTCGAGCTTCGACCCCGTACCCTCGACCGGCTGCGCACCGTCGCGCAGCTGCGCGCGCAGCGCCAGCAGTTCGTCGACGAGCGCGCGCTCGTCGTTCCAGCGCTGCTCCAGGCCCGCCAGGCGCTCCTTCTCGGCCGCCAGCGCAACCTCCGTCTCGGGGGCACGCGTGCCCACTTCGATGCCGATCGCGCCTTCGCGGCGGATGATGTCCATCTCGACGTTCAGCGCGTCGATGCGCTTGCGGCTGTCGTCCACCTCGGCCGGCGTCGCGTGCAGGCTCACGGCCACGCGCGCGCACGCCGTGTCGATCAGGCTCACGGATTTATCGGGCAGCTGGCGCGCCGGGATGTAGCGGTGCGACAGGCGCACGGCCGCTTCCAGCGCCTCGTCGAGGATCTGCACCTGGTGGTGCTTTTCCATCGTCGACGCCACGCCGCGCATCATGCGGATCGCCCGCTCCTCGCTCGGCTCGTCGACCTGGATGCTCTGGAAGCGGCGGGTCAGCGCCGGATCCTTTTCGATGTGCTTCTTGTACTCGGCGAACGTGGTCGCGCCGATGGTGCGCAAGGTGCCGCGCGCCAGGGCCGGCTTGAGCAGATTGGCCGCATCGCCCGTGCCGGCCGCGCCGCCGGCGCCGACCAGCGTGTGGGTCTCGTCGATGAACAGGATGATGGGCTTCGCGCTGGCCTGCACTTCGTCGATGACGGAACGCAGGCGCTGCTCGAACTCGCCCTTCATGCTGGCGCCGGCCTGCAGCAGGCCCACGTCCAGCGCCAGCAGCTGCACCTCTTTCAGCGACGGCGGCACGTCGCCGCGCGCGATGCGCTGGGCAAAGCCTTCCACGACGGCCGTCTTGCCGACGCCGGCCTCGCCGATCATGATCGGGTTGTTCTGGCGGCGGCGCATCAGGATGTCGACCATCTGCCGGATCTCGTCGTCGCGGCCCACGATCGGGTCCATCTTGCCGCCTCTAGCCTGCTCGGTCAGGTCGACCGTGAATTTCTTCAGCGCTTCCTGCTTGCCCATCTGCGCGGGTGCGATTGCGTCCGACGCTTCGCCCGGTGCCGCGGCCTGGAAGCCGTCGCTGGCCGCCATCTTCGCTTCCGGCGAGTCCTTCAGCAAGGTGCCGAAACGATCGGACAGGTCATCGGCCTTGATCCGCTCGAACTGGCGGCTGATCGCGTACAGCGCGTTGCGCAGGTTGGACGTCTTGAGCATGCCGAACACGAGGTGGCCGCTGCGCACCGACGATTCGCCGAACATCAGCGTGCCGAACACCCACGCGCGTTCCACCGTCTCTTCCAGCTGCGACGACAGGTCCGTCACCGACGTGGCGCCGCGCGGCAGGCGGTCCAGCGCGGCCGTCACGTCGCGCGCGAGCACGGCGGTGTCCAGTTCGTAGTGGCGGACGATGCGGTGCAGGTCCGAGTCCTGCAGCTGCAGGATCTGGTGCACCCAGTGGACCATCTCCACGTACGGATTGCCGCGCAGCTTGCAGAACACCGTGCTGCTTTCGATCGCGCGGTAGCACAGCGCGTTGAGTTTTCCAAACAGTGCGACACGGGAGATTTCGGCCATGTTCGTTCTTTCGCGTGGGTCAGCCCTGGCGGGCAGTCGGGTTGATCAAGAGTTGACGGGCATCGCGCGTGGCCGGGCCGCTCGCGAGGTAAGTGGTCCAGCCGAGGCGGCGCGCGCCCAGCGTCAGCGGAGGAATCTCGGGGCGCTTGAGCACGAGGCGCACGTCCCAGTCGAGCACCGTGCCGGCGTAGCTCTTCACCCAGTCGACGACGCGCTTCATGCTGGCGCCGCCGGGCAGCATGCGCTCGTAGTCGGCGTAGTCGAGGGGGCCGATCACGAGCCGGAACTTGTGCTGGCAATCCCACACCTTCGTCCCCAGCACGGCGGACGTACCGAGACGGTTGCCGCGGTCTTCCATGCCGATGCGGGTCTGGCCGTCCAGCGGGATCTTCATCCAGTGGCCGACGAACTGCTCGAGTTCGACGGGCAGCTTGAAGTACGCGCGCAGGATCGTCACGAGGCCCGCGGCCGGGCGGCGCTGGTTGGCCATCAGGCCCGCGAAGTGCAGCTTGGCGAAGTCGCCGATCTCGTCGCGCCCGCGCAGGGCCGGCGCACCGATGCCGAACAGGCTGCCCACGTAATCGGCGAAGCGGTCGCTGTCCGGGCGGTCCAGGCTGACGGCCGGGTCGGCTGCGGCGCGCGCGCGGTAGAACAGCGATACCATCCGGTGGTGGAACACGTCGAGGAACGCGACCAGCGTGGGGTCGTTGTGGTTGCGGGCGCGGTCGCGCGCATACTCCGTCAGGTGCAGCGGCAGCGGACCGTTGGGGCCGAACAGGCCGACGAAGTTGACGGCCAGGCGCGCCTTCGCGTCGCCCATGGCGGGCGTGAATCCGGCCACGGCGCCGGGCTCGAAATTCAGCGACGGGTCGCGCCCGAAGCGCACGGCGTCGTCGCGCGGACGCAGCGATGCGCCGATGCGGGGCTTGTCCGGATGCGCGTTCTCCAGCAGGCGCAGGGCCTGGAAGAAGTCCAGCGCGGCGCCGGCGTCCTCGAGCTGGCGTTCGACGTCTACAGGATCGCGCATGCGCCCTCCGCCGCCTTCCAGCGCATGATCTCGCCGCGGCCGACGGTGCGCACGACGGTCTCGGTGAACGAATTGATCGACACGTATTGCGTGAAGAAGTGGCTGAGCACCCCGCCCAGCACGAATGCGCCGGCGCCTTCGAATGCGCCGTCGTCCATCGTCACCGTGATCTCCAGGCCGCGTCCGAATGTGATCGGTCCGGGCGCCGGCATGCGCCGCGTGATGGGTTTCGACGAGACCGAGCGCACGCCTTCGACCTGGCGCTGGCTCGCCGCGTCGAGCGGGTGGCAGTACAGCGCGAGCAGTTCGCGCAGGGCGCGCGCGCCCTGGTCCGGGTCGGTGTCCGCCAGCGACAGATAGTTCAGCGACAGCTGGTTGATCAGGCGCCACGCCATGCCGCCCTCGGCGAACGACGGGAAAGGCTGGCTCGGGCCGCCCAGCACGCGCACCGATTGCACCGGCCCGCCCTGCTCCAGGATGAAATCCGTCTTGCCGACGCCGAGCGACATCGTCAGCGGCAGGTCGCGGTTCGTGCACCACACGACGAGGCCGAGCTGGCGCAGGCTGTGGCGGTACGGCGCCTCCTGGGCGTCGACCAGGGTGATGAACATCTCGGAGCCGATGTACGACGAGCGCGGGCCGCGCTGGCGCTGGCGTTGCGACAGCAGGCGCGGCTCGCGCCGGATCTGGTAGTAGGCCTGGCCCGCCACGGTCGCGGCGCCCAGGTCGCGCGCGCTGTACAGCGGGTGGAATTCCTGCTCGGCGTCGGTGCCGGTGCCGTAGCCGGTCACGCTCTCGACCTGGTGCACCTCGAAATCCATCGGGCGCGTGCGGTCGGGCAGCACGTGGTATTCGAACTGGTCGCCGGTCAGGTTGATGCGGTCGGCGCGGCGCTGGAACAGGTTCACCACGGGTGTGCAGTTCAGCGCGAAATTGCTGTGGTCGAGCGCCTGCTCCAGGCGCGCATCGCCGCGCGACAGCAGCACGATGATCTCGAGCTCCTGCTCCGCGCAGGCGGCCACCGCGGTTTGCAGGCCCGCCAGCTCGACGAACAGGAAGCGCTGCGCGAACGCGAAGTATTCCTGCAGCAGGCGGTAGCCCTGGAAGCTGCGCTGGCCGCTGGGCAGCAGCGCGTCGTCCTCGGCGAAGCCGCGCGGGCGCAGCGCCGCCTTCGGCAGCAGCGTGTGGCGTCCGGCCGGACGGCTGCCCGGCATCACGAGGACGCCTTCGACGGCGCCCAGCAGCTTTTCGTAGATCTGGCCCGGCATCTCGTCGCTGCCGCGCAGGTGCAGCGCGAGGCGGTCCAGTCCCAGCTTCGCGAACGGCTGGCCGTTGGTCGTGCGCAGGCGCAGGCGCAGGCCCGCTTTGATCGAGCCCATGAGGTTCGCGGGCAATCGCGCGTCGACGCCGTCGATGCGGCCGCCGTGCGTGAAGAATTTCGCTTCGACGAGTTCGATCGGCCACAGCGTGACCTCGTGCGCCGTGCGGTATTCGCAGGCGGTGGCGTCATCCTTGCCCAGGACACTGCGCATGGCCGCGCCGCGCGGAATGCGGTAGCCCACGTTCAGCGCCGGGTTGGCGAGGTCGGGCTGCAGCTGCACGATCGCCATCGACGGGGTGGGCGCCAGGAAGTGCGGGTAGACGAGCTCCGACAGGTGCTGGGTGAAGCGCGGGAACTCGGCGTCGATCTTCATCTGCACGCGCGCCGCCATGAAGGCGAACCCCTCCAGCAGGCGCTCGACGTACGGGTCGGCGCACTCGAAGCCTTCCAGGCCGAGCCGGCCGGCGATCTTCGGGTACTGGACCGCGAACTCGCCGCCCATCTCGCGCAGGTGCTGCAGCTCCTGGCTATAGTAGCGAAGCAGGCGTGGGTTCGTCATGTCCGTGCGCCGGAAAATTCGGTGAGGCTGATCTGGGCAAGGTCGAGATCGAGCTCGGTCTTGAGGAACAGGCGCTCGGGATACGGTTGGGCCCACATGTCGGCCTGGATCTCGAACATGATCTTGCTGATCGAGTCCTGCTGCGGCATCACCTTCACCGACACGGACGAGCGGATCAGGCGCGGCTCGAAGTCCCAGATGGCCTGGCGGATCGCACGTTCCAGGTCGGCCGCGCTCATGTTCGCGAGCGACGCGCCGGACATGTCGGGCATGCCGTAGTTGAGGACGGAGTTCGCCAGGTGCGGCAGGCGCGGCACGTCGGAGACGGACAGCAGGTTGGTCGTGTTCAGCAGCCATGCGAGGTCGCGCAGCACGCCTTCGCGCAGGCCGCGCACCGACAGCACGCGCCGTTCGCGCGACTCGACCTCCTGGTCGGGTTCATCGTCGGTGAGGCGGTCGAGCAGCGAAGGTTGCAGGCGCTCGCGCGGTGCCAGTTCAGCCATGGTCGACGCTATCGAATTCGATCAGGCGCGCGTCCATCAACGGGAAGTCGTCGTCGCCGTTCGTGAACATGCGCTGGCCGACGGGATGCTCGCCCTGCCACTCGGTCTGGCGCGCCAGCTTGACCGCGTCGGCGGCCTCCGTGCTGCCCGGGTAGCGGGTCGGGACCAGGCCGACGGTCTGGGCGCCGTTGGACCACGTGAACGTCGCGGCCGTCCACACGGCGTCGCGCAGGTCCGCCGGCGGCTCGATCTCGATGCGCGCGATGCGCATGAACGGCACCCACACGTAGCGGCCGTTGACGACCGCTTCCAGTATGGGGCCCAGGCGGCTGTCGGCATCGGCCAGCCAGTCGAAGCGCGTGCCGTCGATCGTGCCGGGCGATGCGGGCGCGGCATCGAACGCGGCGGCGCGCAGGCTTGCCGCGGCAGCGGCATCGGTGGCGTCCAGTTTCAGGGCTTCGGCCAGCTGGGCCATCCAGGGCTGCGGCTCGCCGAAGATCACGGGCGCGCGCAGGCCGGCAAAGATCTCGGCGCGCAGGGCTTCGCACTGGATCGCCTCGCGATACGTCTGCACCATCGGCAGCGCGCCTGCATCCAGTTCGCCCGCGACGTTCAGCTGCGTCAGGGCGCGGTTCCACTGGCCCAGCACGGACAGGAGCTGGAACAGGAACACGCGCAGTTTCGCGTCGCCACTCTTCTTGCGCACCGCATCCTGCAGCGCGGCGAGTGCCCCGGCCAGGTCTCCATCACGAATCAGCTGTTGCGCAAGCATTCGAAGCTCCCATCAAAAAATTCATCCAGCGGCCTTTCGGGGGCCTCGCAAAACCGTAGCGAGCGGCGGCAGATTCAGCCGAGAAGCGCGGCTGTACAAGCGTACAGCGCGCATCGCAGGGCTGGGCGCCCCCGCTGAATCTGCAACGCGCAGCAGGTTGGGCGACGCTCCTTACACTGCCGCGTTCTCGGCGATGTTCCAGGCGAAGGTCTTGTCGCCGGCGACGGTGCCCTTGCTGTCCTGCGGGGTGTAGGCGAAGGTCACCTTGCCGAAGTTCAGCGTGACGTTCTCGGTCAGGCGGTCTTCGCCGCCGCTGCCGCCGGTCGAGATCGAGGTCACCAGCACTTCTTCCATGGTGATCAGGATGTACTTCTGCTGGCCTTCGCCGGCTTTACGCACCATCAGCACGGCCTTGTCGATGTGGGTACCCTTGGCCAGGGCGGTCATCAGCGCGTTGGACGAGCTGTCGATGTACTTGGTGAACGAGATGTCCTGGAAGTTGGCCTTGCCGGCGCCGCCGCCACCGCCCATGTGGGTGGTGCCGGACTGGCTCATGCCCCAGCTCCACGCCAGGATGTCGATGTCGCCCTTCGGACCCTGGACCTTGTCGCGCGACTCACCCTTGATCTTGTCGCCCATGTTGATGAACATATCCAATGCCATGTCTTATTCTCCTAGTTGGTTGTACTTCCGAATACGCGCGGGCACGCGGCCCGCGCGGGACTTCAAAAACGGCTCAAGCCTTTGCCGACGGCAGCTTCGACACGAGGCGCAGCGACACGGTCAGGCCTTCCAGCTGGTAGTGCGGACGCAGGAAGAACTTGGACGTGTAGTAGCCCGGGTTGCCTTCGACTTCTTCCAGCACCACTTCGGCCGCGGCCAGCGGTTTCTGGGCCTTCGTCGCTTCGCTGGAGCTGCCCGGATCGCCGTCCACGTACTGCATGATCCACTTGGTCAGCCAGCGCTCCATCTCGTCGCGTTCCTTGAACGAGCCGAGCTTGTCGCGCACGATGCACTTCAGGTAATGGGCGAAGCGGCAGGTCGCGAACAGGTACGGCAGGCGCGCGGCCAGGGCGGCGTTGGCGCTGGCGTCCGGGTCGTCGTACTCGGCCGGCTTGTGCAGCGACTGCGCGCCGATGAAGGCGGCGAAGTCCGTGTTTTTCTTGTGCACCAGCGGCATGAAGCCGTTGGCGGCCAGTTCCGCCTCGCGGCGGTCCGAGATCGCGATCTCGGTCGGGCACTGCATGTCGACGCCGCCGTCATCGGTCGGGAAGGCATGCACCGGCAGGCCTTCGACCGCGCCGCCGGACTCGATGCCGCGGATGCGCGAGCACCAGCCGTACTCCTTGAACGAACGGTTGATGTTGACGGCCATCGCGTAGGACGAGTTGGCCCACGTGTAGTTCTTGCTGCCTTCCGCGCTGGTGTCTTCCTCGAAGTCGAATTCCTCGACCGGGTTGCTCTTGGCGCCGTACGGCTGGCGCGCCAGGAAGCGCGGCATGGTCAGGCCGACGTAGCGCGAATCCTCGGACTCGCGGAACGAGCGCCATGCGGCGTGTTCCGGGGTCTGGAAGATCTTCGTCAGGTCGCGCGGGTTGGCCAGCTCGTTCCACGACTCCATCAGCATGACGGACGGCGCGGCGGCCGAGATGAACGGCGCGTGCGCGGCGGCGGCCACCTTGGCCATCGACGACAGCAGCTCGACGTCCGGTGCGCTGTTGTCGAAGTAGTAGTCGGCCACGATGGAACCGAACGGCTCGCCGCCGAACTGGCCGAATTCTTCCTCGTACATCTTCTTGAAGATCGGGCTCTGGTCCCAGGCCGTGCCCTTGAACTTCTTGAGCGTCTTGCCCAGGTCGTTCTTCGAGATGTTCATCACGCGGATCTTGAGCATCTCGTCGGTTTCGGTGTTGTTCACCAGGTAGTGCAGGCCGCGCCAGGCGCTTTCGACCTTCTGGAACTCCTCCGTGTGCATGATCAGGTTGACCTGCTCGGTGAGCTTCTTGTCGAGCGCGGCGATCAGGCTCTGGATCGTGCCCAGCACGTCGCTGGTGATCAGGTTGGTGCCGGCGAGCGCCTGCTCGGCCAGCGTGCGCACGGCGACTTCGACCGATTCCTTGGCCTTGTCGGATTGCGGCTTGAATTCCTTCTGCAGCAGCGCGCCGAAGTCGCTCATCTCGAGCGTACCGGACTCCTGCTGGCTTTGTGCTAACGCTTCGGACATTCTGTTCTCCCGTCTTTCTTTATTCGGTGGGCTTCGGTGCGGACGTCAGCGCCTGCATCAGCGCGGGTTCGGCGAGCAGCTTGGAGATCAGCTCTTCCGCGCCGGTCTTGCCGTCCATGTAGGTCATCAGGTTGGCCAGCTGGCCGCGTGCCTCGAGCAGCTTGTTCAGCGAATCCACCTTGCGCGCGACGGCGGCCGGGGTGAAGTCGTCCATGCTTTCGAAGGTCATGTCGACGGCCAGGTTGCCCTCGCCCGTCAGCGTGTTCGGCACCTGCACCGCGACGCGCGGCTTCATGGCCTTCAGGCGCTCGTCGAAGTTGTCGACGTCGATCTCGAGGAACTTGCGCTCCGCGACCGGTGCCAGCGGCTCGGCGGGCTGGCCCGACAGGTCGGCCAGGACGCCCATCACGAACGGCAGCTGCACCTTCTTCTCGGCGCCGTACACTTCGACGTCGTACTCGATCTGCACGCGCGGTGCGCGATTGCGTGCGATGAACTTCTGGCTACTTTCTTTGCCCACGTTTACTCCTCCTTGAATGAACTACCGGCCTGCTGATTCAATAATCGTCCGACCCGTTGGACTCGCCCGGCTGGGGTCCACGGATCACATACAACTGCTGCATGCTGTCGGGCGCGAGGTTCTCCATGACTTCCATGAAGCTCATCGGCGCGAGGCGCTTGGCCCGCTCCAGCAGCATCGGCACGGGGCTCGACGGCTCGTAGCGCTGGTAGTAGGCGAGAATCTTGTCGATCATGCGGATCACGTCGGCGCGGCTGGTCACGTCGCCCGTGATGGCCGCGGCGCGCGGCGCGGCCGTGCCGCCGCCCAGTGCCGCGGCGCCGTCGTCATCGGGCGCGGCGTCCGAGGCTTCAGGCGCGGCTTGCGCACGGCTGGCCAGCAGGTCGGCCATGCGGCGCAGCTGGCGCGTCAACGGCGTGAGGTTCAATGACTGCGTACTGCCCACGTGATCGGCGAGCGCGGCTTCCAGGTTCACCACGCTGTCCAGCGCACCGTTGACGGCGCTGGTGGCGGCCTGCATCGCGTCGTCGGACACGTCGGCCAGCGCCGCGTCGATCGATTCGGGCGACAGCGCGGTCTGCCCGTCCGGCACGGGGGCCTCGCCGTGTGCCTGCTCCAGCACGCGCAGGGTCAGGGCCCCGAGGCCGGGCAGCATGACGAAGGCCGTCTCGCGCAGCTCGCGCAGGGTCGTCGCCGGGTCGGTCAACTGGGCCAGGCAGTTGAGGCGCAACGTGGGGTCGTTGTCGTCGTCCGGATCGAGTTCGGGATGGACACGGTCCCAGCGCTCGGTCACGAGGCGTTCGAGCAGGCGCGCGCCGTCGGCGAAGCCGGGCAGCGCATGCAGCGCCAGCAGCGCGCGCACGAGCGGCATCGCCACGCGCAGGTCGCGCGTGCGGCCGAGCAGCTCGAGGGCCTGCTTCTTGACTTGCTTCCATTCAGGGGGGACGGCGGGGACGATCGTGTCCCCATATTGGACTTCTGGCTTGCCGAGCGCACTCTGCTCGAGCTCCAGGAATGCGGGGTCATACTCGAGATTCGGTCCGCAAGGGGCGGTCTCCTCCAAATCCTCGAGCAGGACATCGACGTCGACAATACTCATGATTGTGCGCGTTCTTACTAGTTGTAGGACGTGTTTGAACTCGTCGTCACGGCACCGGGCCGCGCGCGGTTCTTATTTAGTGTGTTTCGTGAGGATTTTTCCCCTACGAACCGCGCACTATACGCCATTTAGCGGTCTCGTCGTTAACACGAAACCTAAATTTTTTTGCACTAATATTTGCCCAAAATGGTTGACAGCAGTTTCAGAACACGATCATTTTTTGGTACAGATGAGCCAAGTAAAAGGCCTTGGTTGCCTTTCATGGAACGATGCTTGTGTTCTTTGCAAGAGATGTCAATACGACATTCAGGCGCAGCCGGTGACCAGGAGTAGCGGCACGCCCGTCCACGCCACCGCCACGAGGGCCAGCACGGCCAGCACGAGGCGGGCCCAGTCGACCAGGCCGGCATCCTCGCGCCGGGGCACCTCGCGCGCGCGCCACGCGAGCCAAGCGCACGCGCCGATGGCGGCCAGCGTGACGGCACCCAGCAGCACGCGGTCCGGCCCGCCGGGACGCATGCCGGCCGGCGTGCACTGGGCCGCCGCGAGGCCATAGGCGAAGGCGAAGTGCAGGCTCCACACGAGCAGCGGCAGCGTCCCCGCCAGCAGGCGGCGCCAGAACGGTTCGCGGGTGCGCGGCATCATGGCCATCACGCCATCAGCAGCGGCACGAGCCGCACGACGAGCATCCCGGCGATGCCCTGCAACGTGGTCATGTGCCACACGAGCGCGATGGTGTCGAGCGATGCGCGGCTGCGCTCACCCAGCAGGCCGCACCATGCGCGCGCGGCGAGATACGGCGCCAGCACGGCGAGCGTCGCGACGTGCAGGCCCTGGTAGGAGGCCAATGCCGCGACGGCGGCGGCCCATGCGGTGGCGGCCGGGTCCAGCCCGGCATCGAGCAGGCCGCCCACGTCGACCGCACATGACGCGAGCACGCAGCCCAGCGCCGCCAGCACGAGCCACGGCAGGCGCCGCGTGCCGACGGCGAGCGTCGCGAACCACACGAGCAATGAGCCCAGCACCAGCAGGCCGGCGGATGTGAGCGCGAGGTCCTGCGACGGCAGCGTGGCGCCGGGCGGCGGGCACACCGTCAGGCGCATCGTCACGTGCACGTAGGCGAACGCGAAGCACGCGAAGATGCTGAGGTCGACGACGAGCATCACGATGGCGGCCCACCACGCGTGCGATGCCGTGCCGGTGGCGCCGACCGGTATCGACTCGCCGTGGCCGATGTCCACGTCGGCGACGGTGCTCGCGCGATCCGCCTGCCACATCCACCCGAGCACCGCCGCGATGGCCGCGATGCCGCAGATCCAGGCGATCATCGTCAGCTTCACGGTCAACAGCAGGAAGAAGGCGGCCGTGCCGGCGGCGGCAATGAGCGGCAGCCAGCTGTCGCCGGGCAGGATCAGCACATAGCGCGGCGTCGCCGCGACGGGGCTCGTGGCGATGGTCTCGCGCGCGCCCGTCGCCGTGCGCGGCAGGTAGTGGCGGCCCGCCTCCACCTCGCGTACCAGTTCCGGACGGTCCCACAGCGGGTCGATGGAATCGATGCGCGGGATGCTGCGGTTGCCGTAGTCCTCGGACGGCAGCCATTCGAGCGTGGGCGCATTCCACGGGTTGCCGACGGCGCGCTCCGGCCGGCGCAGCGACCGCCATGCATCCCACGCGAACGCCAGCACGCCGAGCGCGAACGTGAACGCGCCCACCGTCGACAGCATGTTCAGGCCATTCCACCCGAGGTCCGCCGCATACGTGTAGACGCGGCGCGGCATGCCGAGCAATCCCGTCACGTGCATCGGGAAGAACGCGACGTTGAAGCCGACGAACATCAGGCCGAACACCCAGCGCGCGAGCCCTTCCGACAACCGGTTGCCGTTCACGAGCGGCAGCCAGTAGTACAGCGCGGCGAACACGGGGAACACCATCCCGCCGATCAGCACGTAGTGGAAGTGCGCGACGACGAAATACGTGTCGTGCACCTGCCAGTCGAACGGGATCACGGCGACCATCACGCCGGTCAGGCCGCCCAGTACGAAGATCGCCATGAAGCCGAGCAGGAACAGCGTGGGCGCGTTCGCTGTCACTTTGCCCTTCCACAGCGTGGCGATCCACGCGAACACCTGGATCGCGGTGGGCACCGCCACCGCCATGCTGGCCGCGGAAACAAAGCCCATTTCCAGCGTGCCGAGGCCCGCGGTGAACATGTGGTGCGCCCACAGGCCGAAGCTGAAGACGCCCACGCCGACGAGGGCCGCGATGATGGCGCGGCGCGCGACGAGCGGCGTGCCGGCGAGGGTCGGCACGATCGTCGACACCATGCCGGCGGCCGGCAGAAAGATGATGTAGACCTCGGGGTGGCCGAAGAACCAGAACAGGTGCTGCCACAACAGCGGATCGCCGCCGCGGTCGGCGATGAAGAACGGCCAGTCGAACGCGCGCTCCAGTTCCAGCAGCGCCGTGCCCGCGATCACGGCGGGGAACGCGAACACGATCATCACGCCCACGACCAGCATGGCCCACGCATACACGGGCATGCGTCCCAACGTCATGCCGGGTGCGCGCGTAAACAGGATGCCGACGATCAGTTCGATGGCGCCGGCGATGGCGGAGATCTCGATGAAGCCGATGCCCAGCAGCCAGAAGTCGGCATTCAGGCCCGGCGAATATTTCAGGCCCGTGAGCGGCGGATACATGAACCAGCCGCCGTCCGGCGCGAGGCCGACGAACAGGGTGCAGAAGAACGCGAGGCCGCCGATGGCGTAAGCCCAGAACGCGTACGCGGACAGGCGCGGGAACGGCAGGTCGCGCGCCCCCAGCATGTTCGGCAGCAGGTACACGGCGATGGCTTCCACGATCGGGATCGCGAACAGGAACATCATGGCCGAGCCGTGCATCGTGAACACCTGGTTGTACGTCCCGGCGCCGAGGAAGCCGTTGTCCGGCACGGCCAGCTGCACGCGCATCAGGAGGCCCAGCACGCCGGCGAGGACGAAGAACAGCAGCGCCGTCCCGATGTACAGCAGGCCGATGTTCGTGTTGTTCACGGACGAGAAGAAGCGCCAGCCGCGCCGCGTGCGCCAGACGTCTTCCAACCGCGCGAGGTCGTCGTCCCGGGCCGTCATTGCAGGTGCTCGAGATAGGCTGCCAGCGCGCGCAGCGTATCGCCGTCGGTGCCGGCGGCGGCGGGCATGAACACGCCCGGCTTGACGGCCTGCGGGTCCGCGATCCAGCCGGCCAGCGTGTTCTGGTGCGTCTGCAAGAGGCCCGCGCCGATGTGCGCGCGGCTGCCGACGTGCGTCAGGTCGGGGCCCAGTCGCGCCGTCTCGGCCACACCGCGGATCGTGTGGCACGCCTGGCAGCGCTGTTCGAGGAAGGCGGCGCGGCCCCGCTCCAGCAGCGCGCCCTGCGGTGCGCGGGCCGGCAGTGCCTGGCGCCGCAGCCAGTCGCGGAACGCGTCGGGCGCCAGCGCCACCACGTGCAGCGCCATGTTCGCGTGCTGGGCGCCGCAGAATTCCGCGCACTGGCCGCGGTAGACGCCGGGCCGGTCGGCACGCAACGTGAGGCCGGTGACGCGGCCGGGGATCATGTCGCGCTTGCCGGACAACGACGGCACCCACAGGCTGTGGATCACGTCGGCCGCGTTCAGGCCCACGTACACGGCCTGCCCGACGGGGATGTGGATCTCGTTGGCGGTGACGATCTCGCGTCCGCCGGCCGGATCGCGGTAGCGCACTTCCCACCACCACATGCGCGCCGTGACGGAGATCGACAGCGCGGCCTGCGAGCTTTGCGGAACCAGTTGCGCGCTGCGCCAGGTGCTCCACGCGAGCAGCGCCGACAGCACGAGCACGGGAAACGCGACGCCCGCCCCCGCGATCCACAGGCCGGGCCGCAGCGGCCGCGTATTGTCGCGCAGGCTGAGCGCCGTCAGCGCCATCACGGCGACGAAGATGACGGTCGCGGCCCCGAACAGGACCCACGCGAACTGGCTGATGACCGCGGCATCCGCGCCGGCCGGGTGCAGGACGGATTGCAGCGTCCCATTCATCGCAGGGTGTACAGGTATGCCGCCATGTGGCGCGCCTCCTGCTCGGTGAGCCCCACGTTCGGCATCGTCGTGCCGGGCTTGAGGGCGGGCGGATCGAGCAGCCAGGCCACGAGGCGCGGCGGCACGTTGGGGATGCCGCCGGCGATGTAGCTGAGGCGCCCGAATTTTTCCAGGTCCGGTCCGGCCGCGCCGCCCGCGCCCGGGACGTCCGGGATCTTGTGGCACGCGCCGCACTGGTATTGCGTGACCAGCTGCTTGCCGATCTTCGCGTCGCCGCCGATGTACGGCTTGCGGAAGTCGTCATCGCCGCAACCGGACAGCAGCCCTACGCACGTCAATACGAGCGCGGCACCAGCGATGGAAGAGCGTGACAGGGAGGTTGGCACGGTTGAATCCACGACGTTGAGTTGGCTTTTATAATACCGGAGACGATGCATTTTTTTTAACACGATTCGTTTGGGACACTCGCATGCCCGCCACGCGCGCCCGCCTGATCATGATGACCATCATCGCTACCCTGCTGGGATCGGGGATGGCCGCCGCGCTCGCGGGCTTCGTCGTGCTGCGCGCCGGCTGGTACGACATCGGCGCCACCACGCAGCACTTCCCGTTCGTCTACGGCACGCTCGAACAAGCCATGCATTACTCGGTGCGGCGCCATGCGAAGAGCGTGGCCGAACCCGCGCTGGGCAACCACGAGCAGGTGCTGCGCGGCGCGGCCGTCTACCGCGACAACTGTGCCCAGTGCCACGGCGGTCCCGGCACGGCGCCCGGCAAGCATGGCCTGAGCATGCAGCCCGTGCCCGGTCCGCTGGTGGACGCCACGCGCCACTGGAAACCGCGCGAGCTGTACTGGATCACGCGGCACGGCATCAAGATGAGCGGCATGCCGGGCTGGGAATACCATCTGAGCGAGGACGAGCTGTGGTCCACGGTGGCGTTCATCATGCAGCTGCCCACGCAGAGCGCGGACGATTACCGGGCAATGACGGCGGAGGCGAAGAAATGAACCGGCTCGCGCTCGTCCTTGCCCTCGTACTCGCGGCGCTCCTGCAAGCCGGCTGCGGCGACGCGAACCGCGCCCCCGCCGGCCTGCGGGGCGACGCCGCGCGCGGCCGCATCGCCCTCGCGCAGTACGGCTGCCGCGCGTGCCACATGATCCCCGGCGTGACCGGCTCGAAGGTCTGGGTGGGGCGGCCGCTCGAAGACATGGCGAAGCGCCCCATCATCGCCGGCACGCTGCCGAACAACCAGGCGAATCTCGTGCGCTGGATCCGCGATCCGCAGGCCATCGACCCGAAAACCGCAATGCCCGTGCTGGGCGTGTCCGAGCGCGATGCGATCGACATGAGCGCCTGGCTGCTTTCACACTGAAGCACGCGTGGGCACGGGGTGCCCGCCTTACGCCCGTTCGATCGCACGGGCCAGGTCGTCCACCCCGGTGCGGATCACGTCCGGCGTGAACGCGGAAAAGCCGAGCAGCAGCCCGGGATCGATGGCGCAGGCGGCGCCCGCCTGCGGATTCGTGTAATAGCCCAGCGTGCGCACGTCCACGCCGACATCGCGGGCGTGCCGGGCGACCGTTTCCTCGTCCAGCCTCTCGGTGAAATGCACGCACAGGTCGAGGCCCGCGTCCGACGGGCCCTGGCGCAGCCGGCCCTTGAGACGCGCATCGAGCGCATCGACGAGGGCTTGCCGGCGCTCGCCATACGCGTCGCGCGTGCGGCGGATGTGGCGCGCGAAGTGGCCGCCGGCGATGAAGTCGGCGAGCGTCGCCTGCGGCACGATGGGACTGTGGCGGTCGACGACGGCCTTTGCGCGCGCCAGCGCCGCGGCCAGCGCGGGCGGCGCCACGACGTAGCCCAGCCGCAGCGCGGGGAACAGCACCTTCGACAACGTGCCCACGTAGATCACGCAGCCCGCGCGGTCCATGCTTTGCAGCGACGCGAGGGGCGGCCCCGTGTGGCGGTATTCGCTGTCGTAATCGTCCTCGACGATCCATGCGCGGTTCGCCTCGGCCCAGCGCAGCAGTTCGAGACGGCGGCGCAGGCTCATGGTCACGCCCAGCGGCAGCTGGTGCGACGGCGTCGCGAACGCGAGGCGCGCATCGGGATAGTGCTTTGCCGCGTACGCGACGTCCATGCCCTCGGCGTCGACGGGCACCGGACAGACGCGCGCACCGGCCACGGTGAACGGCGCCACCGCGCCCTGGTAGCCGGGCGATTCGATCCACATCGCTTCGCCCGGCGCGAGCAGCAGCTGGGCCAGCAGGTACAGCGCCTGCTGCGAGCCGGACGTGATCACGACCTGGTCCGGCGTGCACTGCACCCCGCGCGACGCCTTCAGGTAGGCGCACAGCAGCTCCCGTAGCGGCGCGTACCCGGCGCCGGGGCCGTAGCCGAGCGCGCCGGTCGAATGGCGCCAGTGGCGCGCTTCCAGCCGGCGCCAGACGTCGAACGGGAACAGGTCCAGGCCCGGCATGCTGGCGCGGAAGGCGCGCAGCGGCCCAGCGTGGTGCAGCACGCGCGCCATGCCGCCCGCGATGAGTTCTCCGCGCGCCGACAGCGGCCGCACCATCGGCGCCGCGGCGGCATCGCCCGCACGCGCACTGGCCGGCAGCGACGCGCTGACGAACGTGCCCTTCCCCACCGTGCCCTGCAGATAACCCTCGGCCATCAGCTGCTCGTACGCGGCGAGCACGGTCTGGCGCGACACGTTCAACAGGCCGCACAGGGTGCGCGTGGCGGGCAGGCGCACGCCGGCGGCGATGCGGCCGTCGAGGATCGCGTCCTTCAGGTGGACGTACAGCTGGCGGAACAGCGGTGCCGGGGAATCGCGCTCGAGCGTGGCTGCGGCGAGGATGTCGTGGACGTGCATGGCGGCGGGGTGCGGATTGGTACGGTCATCTTGGCGTTAATTGGTCATTTGAGCAAGCCATCCTTGAACTTAAGATGACAGCTCGTTCGCACACGGAGAGATGATGAAACGATTCGAAGCCATCCTGGCCTGGCAGCGCGGCGACCAGGCCTTCACCGACCTGCGCTACAGCCGCGCGCACCGCTGGCGCTTCGATGGCGGGCTGGACGTGCCGGCCTCCTCGTCGCCCTTGTCCGTGCCCGTGCCGTTGTCGGACCCGGCCGCCGTCGATCCCGAGGAAGCCCTCGTCGCGGCCGCCGCCAGCTGCCACATGCTGTTCTTCCTGTCGCTCGCGGCCGCGCGCGGCTACGTGGTCGACCGCTACCTCGACCACGCCGTCGGCCTGCTCGATACCGGTCCGGACGGCCGCGCGGCCATCACCCGCATCGTGCTCGATCCCGTCATCGCGTTCGGCGGCGAGCGGCAGCCGGACCGCGCCGCGCTGGCCGAGCTGCATCACGAAGCGCATGCGCGCTGCTACATCGCCAATTCGCTGAAGGGAGACGTCGTCGTGGAAGGGTTCGAATAATGTACGTGCCGAGACAATTTGCCGTGGCCGACGAGGCCGACATGCTGGACCTGATCGCCGCCAACCCGCTGGGCGCGCTCGTGCGCCTCGGCGCCGGCGGGCTGGAAGGAGACCACATCCCGTTCGGGCTGGCGGCGCCCACCGACGCGGCGCCGCACGGCCTGCTGCGTGCCCACGTGGCACGCGCGAATCCGATCTGGCAGGCGGACGATGCGGCCGTGCTCGTGCTGTTCCAGGGCGCGTCCAGCTATGTATCGCCGCTGCTGTACGACGTCGAGGCGGCCGGGGGACGCGTGGTGCCGACGTGGAATTACCAGGTCGTGCATGCGCACGGGCGGCTGCGAGCGATCGACGATCCGGCGTGGATCCTCGGCCAGATGACGCGCCTGACGGGACGCCACGAAGATTCGCGTGAAGGGTGGAAGGTGGAGGATGCGCCGCGCGAGTTCATCGACAAGGTCGTGCGGACGACCGTCGGCATCGAGATCGCCATCGAACGCCTCGAAGCGAAATTCAAGATGAGCCAGAACCGCACGCCCGAGGACCGGGCGCGCGTGCTGGCTGCGATGGGATAACGCCGGCAGTCCTTATCTGCCGGCTTATTTGCCCGACGTCGTACCGGTCTTGGCCATCGGCATCTGCTCGGCCGATTTGAGGTGTTGCGCGACGACCGGCTCGGTCTTGTCGACGAGGGCCTTCACTTCCGGATCCTTGGCCTTCTTCGACGCCGCCACCAGCTTGGCGTGGACAGTCTTGTGATCCTGGACGCCGGCCTGCTTCATGTAGGCCTTGTCGAAGGCGTCGCCGCTCATCTTTTCCAGCTTGGCGGCCATGGCCTTGTGCTTGGCGTCCGGCTCGGTCGGCAGGGTCACGCCGCGCGCCTGGGCCAGCGCCTTGACTTCGTTCAGGTTGGCGGTATGGTCGTCGATCATCTGCTGGGCGAACGCTTTCACCTCGCTGCTCTGGCTCTTGCT
This sequence comes from Massilia sp. CT11-137, assembly GCF_047302885.1. Classification (NCBI taxonomy): domain Bacteria; kingdom Pseudomonadati; phylum Pseudomonadota; class Betaproteobacteria; order Burkholderiales; family Oxalobacteraceae; genus Massilia; species Massilia sp. CT11-137. The sequence goes on along the minus strand of NZ_JBKYMP010000002.1, from coordinate 329,185 downwards.
CTGGGCGAGCTTGCCACCCTCGACTTCGGCCATATTGGCCATTGCCATATCCTTGAGAATCTTCTCGTCGCCGGCGCTCAGCTTCGCGCCGGTGGCCGTACCCGCCGCCGACTGGCCGGCGCCGCTGGCGCCCATGCTCGAGGTGGCGCTCTGGCTGGTCATGCCGGCCGCACCCGCCTGCTTGCCGCGGTTTTCCATGCCGGTGCTGTTGGTGTTGTCGATGGTGCCTTCGCGGGTGGTTTTACCCGACGTGTTCTGTTTGCCGGGCGTGCTGCTGGTGCCGGTCTGGCTCGGGGTCTGGCTGACCGCCGCCGTCTGGGCGTGTACGCCGACGGTGGCGAACATCGCTGCCACTGCCGAGACGGCCAGCAGCCCTTTCAAGGTGTTCTTGTTCTGCATGTTTCGCTCTCCTGAACTCTGTTATGAAGTTGGCGCCTGGCGGGGGCCGCAGTGCGCAAGCTCGTGTTGGAATGACAACGGCCGTGGCAAAGTGTATCGCCGCGTTTTCTTGAACAGCGCGCGTTAGCCAGCAGGAAAGTTTTATCGATATGCGAAGAATGAACGGCCTCAAATTCGGGGTCAGAGCACATTTCAGATCAATGTCCTGATATGCACGAGGCGCCGAATGCAGGTACCGGCCTGCCCATCTGGACGGGCAGGCCGGTACCGTCGCCCTCAACAAGTTGCTGCCGAGATCGTGCCAAAAAATGGGCTCTGACCCCGAATTGTCGACCCCGAATTGTCGATCAGCGGAAGCTCAGCGCCCCTGTCAGGTCGCCCGGCGGACGCGCCCCGCGTGCCGCGAACGCCGCGTTACGCGCGGCCAAACCCTCCAGCAGCGGCAGGCCGTGCAGGCGCGTGATGAAGCGCAGGATCGACGTCGTGTCGTAGAAGTTGTGGTCGACGGCGCCCTTCTTCGCGTACGGCGAGATGACGATTGCGGGGATGCGCGAACCCGGACCCCAGCGGTCGCCCTGCGGCGGCGCCACGTGGTCCCACCAGCCGCCGTTCTCGTCGAAGGTGACGACGACGACCATGTCCTTCCACTGCGGCGACTTCTTGAGGTGCTCGATCACGTTGGCCACGTGGGCATCGCCGGACTCCACGTCCGAATAGCCCGCGTGCAGGTTCAGGTTCCCCTGCGGCTTGTAGAACGTAACGGCCGGCAGCCTGCCGGCAATGGCGTCGGCGATGAATTTGTTCGAGATCGGGCTGTCGCCCATGCCGCCGTCGCGCAGGTGCTCGGCGCGCGCCGCGGTGCCCGGTCCGAACTGCCTGAAATAGTTGAACGGCTGGTGGTGGAACTGGAAGTTCGGCCGCTCGCCTTCGCCGCGGCCATCCAGCGCCGCCTGCCACGCTCCCGCGTACCACGCCCAGCTGACGCCCTTTTCGGACAGCAGGTCGCCGATCGTTCGATACGTCTGCGGCGGCAGCACGGCCGGGTCTTGCGGATCGGCCAGGTGCGCATCGCCGCCCGGTGCCGGGCGCACCCAGCTCGGCTGGAACGGCGGCGCCATCGTGTTGACCGCGTAGCCGTCCGGCGTGATGGCGCCGTTGTTGACGAACTTCGGCTTGCCCTCCAGCGCGGACTTGGGCGAATCCGGCGCAAGCGCGAGACGGACGCCCGTCGGGCCGTCTTCCAGCACCGCGATCTTCTTCGCGGCCGGCGTGGACGCCGCATCGAAGAATTCCGGTACCCGGCCGCTGACCAGGAACTGGTGGTTCAGGTAGGAGCCGCCGAACGCGCCCATGAAGAAATTGTCGCACAGCGTGAATTGGCGCGCGATCTGCCACAGGCCCAGGTTCTTCGACGTCTCGCCGTAATGCCCCATCGTCAGCGCGCCGTTGTCGCCCCACGCGACGAAGCCGTCGTTCTTGCCGCCGTTGATCTGCATCTGGTTCTGGTAGAACAGATGCCACAGGTCGCGCGTGACGATCGCTTCCGGCAGCGGCTTGCCGGCGGCATCCGTCAGCCTGAACGGCGCGTTGGGAAGATGCTGGATGTCGTCTTCCCTGATCAGGTAATCCGTGCCGCCGATGTTCTGGCGCGCGGGCACCATGCCGCCCCAGATCTTCGGCAGTTCCGGCAGGACGCTGCCGTCGCGGTCCTTCTGCGGGACGGCGTTCGCCGCCGGCAGCGGTTGCGCCAGGCCGGGGAAGTCCGCGAACAGGTTGTTGAAGCTGCGGTTCTCCAGGTAGATCACGACGACGTTCTTGACATGCGCCTTCAGCTTGGCGTCCAGCGAGCCCGCGACCGGCTTCACCGCCTTGGCCGGCTTCGCTTCTGCGGCCGGTGGCGCGATCGACGCCGACAGGCCCACGGCGGCCGCGGCCTGGAAGATGCGGCGGCGCGCGGGGCTGGCGGGGTGGTCGTCGTCGTGATCCTGCATGGCGTTCTCCTGGGGCGCAAAGCATCGATTATCTGTTCTTTTTGCCATCAGGAAAAGAAAAAAGCCCGTCAATACGGGCAAAAACGACAGCGATCGCTTACAACTCCTTAACGCCGATTTACCCGCGCTCAGTTGCGCTTAACCGCGCTTAACATCCCGCCGGGCCAGAATCCGGGAACGAATCGACGAAAGGATCACCATGAAACGCACCGCGCTCGCCGTCCTCGGCGCACTCTTCCTGGCCTGCGCGCCCCTCGCCCACGCCGACGACACGCCGGCCCCCACCGCGCGGCCGACGCTGAAACTGCCGCAGGCGCAGGTGGAACGGCTGCTGGAGGTCTACGCCCTGATCAAGCAGAACTATGTCGGCGAGGCGGACGACAACACGCTGTTCGACGGCGCCCTGTCCGGCATGCTGGCCGCGCTCGACGCGCACTCGCGCTACCTGGACAAGGACGCCATGCGCGACGTCGGGCGCGAGAACAGCGGCGAGTACGTGGGCATCGGCATCGAGGTCGAAGGCGACCGCAAGCAGTTGCGCGTGGTGTCCGCCACCGAAGGCTCGCCGGCCGAACGCGCGGGCGTCCGGCCAGGCGACGTGATCGTCTCGGTGGACGGCGCGCCCGTCGCCGCCATGGCGGGCGACGACGTCGCGCGGCGCATGCACGGCGCGCCGGGCACCGTGGTCGCCATCGGCATCGCGCGCCGCAACAAGGTCGAAACGCTGCGCATCACGCGCGCCGACCTGCACAACGACACGATGCGCGTGAAGATGGCGGCGCCGGGCCTCGCGTGGATCCGCATCTCGGAATTCGGCGGCGCCACGGCGGCCGACCTCGCGGCGGCCCTGAAGAAACTGGACAACCCGCGCGGCCTGATTCTCGATCTGCGCAACGATCCGGGCGGCCTGGTGTCGACGGGCGTCGCGGTCGCGGGCGCGTTCCTGCAGCCGGGCACCGTGCTGTTCTCGGCGCGCGGACGCGAACCGGGCGCCAACGCCACCGTCACCGTCGACGAGCGCTACTACCGCCAGCAAGGCCAGCCCGACGTGCTGGCCGGCCTGCCCGCGTGGACCCGCACCGTGCCGCTGACGGTGCTCGTGAACGGCGCGTCCGCGTCGGCCGCGGAACTGGTCACGGGTGCCCTGCAGGACCAGCACCGCGCCACCGTCATCGGCACGCGCACGTTCGGCAAGGGTTCGATCCAGTCCGTCATCGGGCTGGACGCGGACAGCGGCATCAAGTTCACCGTGGCGCGCTACTTCACGCCGAACGGCCACGAGATCCAGGCGCGCGGCGTCACGCCCGACATCGTCGTGACACCCGCGGTGGCCGCCGACGACGACCTGTTGCTGCGCGAAGCCGACCTGGCAAAACACCTGCCCGCGACGCAGCCGCTCGACACGATGGCGGAAACGAAACGCGAACCGGTCGAGTCCACGAGCGCGTTCGGCACGCGCGACGACAAGGCCCTGCAGACCGCGGTGGCCGTCCTCACGCCGGAGGACAAGCGTTCGTCCACGCTCGCGGCCCTGTTGCGCCGCTGGAGCGGTGCGCCGCTGGCGGCGAACGCCGCGCCGTAACGATCACGTCACAATCCCGCGTCAGAATACGCATCGCTCCCAGGGAAGAGAGCACATGGCGGCTCGGCCGCCCTACCGGCGCCGGCGGTCGGGAAACATACCGGCACCAATTCTAGAAGCGTGCCTTGGCGCGCAGACTGTCCTTGACGTGACGGCGCGCGCGCGGCATCGCCTCCAGCGCGCGCGCGGCCAGCACGCCTTCGATGAAGCCGAGCAGCCCCGCCTCCTGCGGCACGCGGTCACGCAGTTGGGCAACCAGTTCGCGTGCCACGAACGCATCGTTGATCTCGCCCAGCTCGTCCTGCATGCCGCTCAAGAGAGCGTGCCGTTTCGTCGCCTTGCGGTCGTGCGACAACGCGGAGAAGAACTCGCGCGCATAACGTTCCTTCTTGGCCGCGATGCGCACCTTGTGCAGGCACTCCGGCCGTTTCAGGTCGTAGCCGCGGGCGCGCTTGCGCACGCGCGCGGCCGCGTGCTGCACGAGCTGCGGCGCGGCCTTCGCGATCTTCTGTTCGAGCGGATCGGCCGGCAGCGCAGTATGGTGCCAGCCCTTGCCCGCGATCCAGCCGCCCAGCGCGAGCATCAGGGTCGTGTAGCGCGGGCCGCCGACGGCCGAGCGCACGCGCGCCCGATGACGCTCCGCCTCCTCGCGCGCGGCCGCTTCCACGCGCGCCAGCGACGGCTTCTGGTCCTCGGCCAGCGGCAGGCCGGGCAGCACGGATTCGAGGAACACGTCCCAGTTGCGTGCGTCGCCCAGTTCGCCGGCGAACCAGTCGATATCGGCCGCCAGCGGTTCCGGCAGCGTCACGAGCCCGTCGACCATGTCCTGGGCCGCGCGCAGGCGGCGCAGGCCGACGCGCATCTGGTGCAGGCTCTCGACGTCGCCCGCCAGCACGCCCCGTTCGTTGGCCTGCATCTGCTGCAGGCAGTTCTGCAGGATGCCGCCCAGCGCCTCGCCCAGCGTGGCCTTGCGCTTGAGCGTCACGGGCGTGGCCTTGACGGCGTGCGCCTTGTCATCGGTCGCCAGCGCATAGCCGCGCTCGGCCTTGCTGATGTTTTCGATGCGCACGGGCGTCGCCTCGTGCACCCGCTGCGCCAATTCGTACAGACAGGCCGGATCGCCATCCTTCACTTCCAGCTCCAGCTCGCGCACCGCCGTCTTGCGCTCGCCGTGCTGCAGTTCGCCCACGTCCAGCGCGCACTCGACGTGGGTGCCGTCCGGCAGGGCCAGCATCCACGTCGTGCGCTTCGTGCGGTTGACGAAGACCGGCTCGGGTGCAAGCTGCCGGCCGTCCAGGCTGTGCGCGAGGTCGGGCAACGCTTCGCGCAGCTGGCGGTCGAACAGGTCGTGGTCGGGCACCTCGGACGCAATCTCGGCTTCCAGCTCGGTTCTCCGGTGCAGGCCGGCCACGGCGCTGCCGCCGCCCTTCAGGGTCTGCACGTGACGCTCCCCGGCGCTGCGCACGCGCAGGGCGAAGCCATGCTTCCACAAGTCGAAGCCGCCGGTGTCGAAATAGCGGTCGACGTGTTCCTGGTCGCGCGGCTTCGACACGGCGTGCTCGCGCAGCACGGCGGATTTTTTCAACTGCGCGGCGCTCGTCGCGTCCACGGCCAGTTTGATTTCACATTCCATCGGTTTCTCCTGTCATCCCGTCCTCTTACTGTAGCGCATCGCCTTCGAGGTCGACACACGAATCGGCGCTCACGTACCCGCGTTGGATCAACCCCGCGCGCAAGCACGCGTGATGCAGAACAGTCCGGCGCCGGCCGTGTACCGCTACCGTACGGAAGCTGTCCGGGCATTCATGCAGGCTGCATTTCCAGGGAGACAGATATGGCACGGTTCGGTGTCGAGGCGATCCGCTATTTCAGCCACGCGCGCGCTGCGCACGTGAGCACGGAATCGGCGACGCTGCAGTTCGGCTACCTCGACCTGGGCAAGCGCAAGACGCAGCGCGTGCTGGCGCCCGGCTACGTCGCGCACGTCGTCCTGCGCCACAAGACGGGACGCCAGGCGTATGTGCTGGCCGTGCGTGCGACGGAGCGGGCCTATCTCGACCTGCCCGTGTACGGCAGCGGGATCGTGGCCGGGCACGGGCGGACGGAGATCGCGCGCTGCGAAGTGAGCTGACAGACGCGCTGACCGATGCGCTCAGGTGGCCGGCCGTGGGTGCAGGTCCAGCCTGCGGCCGGCCTTGACGATCTGGCTGGGCACCTCGTGGCCGACGAGGTCCTGCAGGCGGACCGCGGCCTGCAGCAGCCGGGCCAGGTCGACGCCGGTGTCGTAGCCCATCAGCTCGAGCGCGTGCACGACCTCCTCCGTGCACACGTTGCCGGTGGCACCGGGCGCATACGGGCAGCCGCCGATGCCGCCGAAGGAGGCGTCGAAGCGGTCGGCACCCGCGTCGATGGCGGCCAGCACGTTCGCGAGGCCCATGCCGCGCGTGTTGTGGAAGTGCAGCGTGAGTTCGATGCCGGGCCAGCGCGCGCGTACGGCTTCCGTCAGCGCGCGCACCTGGGTCGGATAGGCCATGCCGGTGGTGTCGCACAGCGTGATGCCGTGCACGCCGAGTTCGCCGACGAAGCGGGCGCACCAGTCCAGCACGTCCTGCTGCGGCACATCGCCTTCCATCGGGCAGCCGAAGCTGCACGACAGCGACACGTTGACGGCGACGCCGTGGCGCCGCGCCAGTGCCGCGACGTCGGCCAGTCCGGCGAACGATTGTGCACGCGTCATGCGCAGGTTGGACAGGTTGTGGCTTTCGCTGGCCGACATGACGAGATTCATCTCACCCACGCCCGCCGCCACGGCACGCTCGGCCCCGCGCACGTTCGGCACGAGGGCGCTGTACACGACGCCCGGTGCGCGCGCGATGCCGCCGAATACGTCGGCCGCATCCGCGAGCACCGGCACGGCCTTCGGCGACACGAAGGAGCTGACTTCGAGCTTGGCGAGTCCCGCGCCCGACAGCAGGTCGGCCAGGGCGATCTTGTCGGCCGTCGGCACGAAGCGGCACTCGGCCTGCAGGCCGTCGCGCAGGCCGACTTCCTGGAGGTGGATGCGGCGGCCGGCCCCGGTCCAGGCGCTCATGCCACCACCTTGCGCGCGCGCAGCGCCGCGATCTGGTCGTCGGTGAGGCCGATCTCGCGCAACACGGCATTCGTGTCCTCGCCCAGCCGCGGCGCGGCCGAGCGCACGCTGCCCGGCGTGCCCATCAGCTTCGGCACGATGCCCGGCACCTCGACCTCGTAGCCTTCTCTCGTCTGCTGCGTCAGGATCATGTCGCGGGCCCGGTAGTGCGGGTCTTCCGCGATGTCCTTCGCCGTGTAGACCTTGCCGGCCGGGACTTTCGCCGCGCCCAGCACGTCCAGGACGTCCGCCACGGTACGCTCGGCCGTCCATGTGCCGATGGCCGCATCGATCTCGTCCACGCGCGCGACGCGGCCCGCATTGTTCGCGAGGTCAGGCGCGTCGCCCAGGTCGGGCCGGCCGATCGCCTGCATCAGGCGTTTAAAAATGCTGTCGCCATTGCCCGCGACGAGCACGTAGCCGTCCACGCAGCGGTAGGCATTCGACGGGGCAATGCCCGGCAACGCGCTGCCGGCGGCCTCGCGCACGGCGCCGAACGCGCTGTATTCGGGGATCAGGCTTTCCATCACGTTGAACACGGCTTCGTGCAGCGCGACGTCGATCACCTGCCCTTTGCCGCCGTTGACCTTGCGGTGGTACAGCGCCGTCAGCACGCCGATGGTACCGTGCAGCGCGGCCAGAGTGTCGCCGATCGAGATGCCGCAGCGTACCGGCACGCGGCCCGGCTCGCCGGTCAGGTGACGCAGGCCGCCCATCGCTTCGCCGATCGCGCCGAAGCCCGGCAGGTCGCGGTACGGCCCCGTCTGGCCGTAGCCGGAAATGCGCAGCATGACGAGACCCGGATTCAGTTCGGACAGGACGTCCCACCCCATGCCCCAGCTTTCCAGCGTGCCGGGACGGAAGTTCTCGACGAGCACGTCGGCCTCGGCGATCAGCTTGCGCGCGACGTCCTGCCCTTCTTCGCTTCTCAGGTCGAGGGCGAGCGAGCGCTTGTTGCGCGACTGGACCTGCCACCAGACGGAGGTGCCGTCCTTCATCATGCGCCAGTTGCGCAGCGGGTCGCCCGTGCCCGGCGCCTCGATCTTGATCACGTCGGCGCCGAAATCGCCCAGCGTCTTGCCGGCGAACGGGCCGGCGATCAATTGTCCCATCTCGATCACGCGCACGCCCTGCAGGGCGTTGGCGGACATCGTGCCTGAAGCCGTCATGCTCATGTTGTCCTCGTCAGTTTGCAGATTGTTCGCGCTGGCGCAGCCGGTCGGGCAGGCCGAACGCCAGCACACCGGCGCAGGCCACGCCCAGCGCCGCGATCACGTACAGGGCGGGCGTCGTGCTGCCGGTGACGTCCTTGATGCGTCCGACCATCACCGGGCTGACGATGCCGCCCAGCTGTCCCAACGTATTGATCAGCGCGATACCGCCCGCCGCGCCGGCACCCGTCACCAGTTTCGGCGGCAGCGCCCAGAACGCGGGGATCGACGCTACCACACCCGCGCCCATCACGGCCAGTGCCGCGACCAGCAGGCCGGGCTGGTGGTCGAACAGGCCGGCGCCGCAAAAGCCCACCGCGCCCAGCAGCACGAGGCCGATCACGAACTTCGTGCGCTCGCCGCTGGCATCCGACAGCCGGCCCACGGCCACCATCGCGATCGCACCGCACAGGTAGGGCACCGCCGTGAGCAGGCCGATGGTCGTCGGGCTGGTGGTGCCGGCGCTGCGGATCATGTGCGGCGCCCAGAAGTTCAGGCCATAGGAGCTCACCTGGATCAGGAAGTAGACGAGGCCCAGCGTGAAAAAGCCCGGCGTCTTGAGGGCGCCCAGCAGCGAGTGGCTGCCGATTCTCCGGTTCTGTTCGGCGATGCGCGCGGCCAGCAGCGCGCGTTCGTCGGGCGCGAGCCAGGACCCATCCTCGACGCGGTCCTTCAGCACGAGGAACACGATGGCGCCCAGCAGCACGCACGGCAGGCCGCCCACGAGGAACAGCCAGTGCCAGCCGGACATGCCCAGCACGCCGTCCAGGTGGGCCAGCACGAGGCCGGCGGCCGGCGCACCGACGAGGCCCGAGAATGCCGACGCGAGGAACAGCATCGAGGTGATGCGGCCGCGGTAGGCGGTCGGGAACCACAGCGTAAGGAAGTACAGCACGCCGGGCGCGAAGCCGGCCTCCATGGCGCCGATCAGGAAGCGCAGCACGTAGAACTGCCATTCGGTCTGCACCAGCGCCATCAGCGCGGTGGCGATGCCCCACGAGACCATGATGCGCGCGATCCAGCGCCGCGCGCCGACCTTGTACAGCATCATGTTGCTGGGGACTTCGAACAGGACGTAGCCGACCGAGAACAGGCCGGCACCGAGGCCGTACGCCGTGTCGGACAGCGACAGGCTGCTCTGCAGCGCGAACTTGGCGAAGCTGATGTTGATGCGGTCGAAAAAGGCGAACAGGTAGCAGACCATGATGAGGGGCATGATGCGCCATGCCACCTTCGCCACGATCCGCGCCATGTCCGGCACGGCGGCGTCGGCCGCGCCGGCCGGGGCGGAAAGAATCTTGCTCATTGTTGTCTCCGGATGGATAGTCGTCGAATGAAGCACGCTCTTGGTGGCGTGATGATGCGATTCTGGCAGCACGCCTCCGGACGCGGAATGACCAAGGTGTGAACCCCGCTTTCGCGTTTCGCGAAAGCTCGCCAGGTGTCAGGCCCCGGCGCCCAGATGGTCCACCAGCAGGCGCGCGTGACGCGGCAGCGTCTCCAGGTCGCGCACGCCGATCAGGAGCTGGCGCCGCGCCCACGCATCCGTCAGCGGGATCTGGCGCAGGTTCAGCGAGCGCACGAGCGCGCGCACGGCGTCGGCCGGCAGCACCGCGACGCCCAGGCCGGCCGCCACCATCTGGCACATCGCATCGAAGCTGCGCACCTGGATGCGCACGCGCAGGCGCCGGCCCATCGCTTCCGTCTCGGCCTGCAGGCGCTGCGCCAGCGACGTGCCCTGCGACAGGCTGACGACGTCGAAGTCCGCCGCCTCCTCGAAGCCCAGGCTGCGCCGGCGCGCGAGCGCGTGGCCGGCCGGGACCACGAGCACGAGGCGGTCTTCGCGATACGGCATCAGGTGCAGGCCGAGGGCCGGCGTGCGGTCGGCGAAGATGCCGATGTCGGCGCGGCCCTCCAGCACGCCCAGCACGATCTCGTTGCTGTTGAGCTCAGCGAGCTCGATCCGGATCGCCGGATTGGCCCTGGCGAAGGCAGCGATGTCGGCCGGCAGGAACTGGGTGATGGCGGAAGTATTGGCCCAAAGGCGCGCCACGCCGACGATGCCGCTGGCGTGGTCGTGCAGCTCGGCTGCCAGCAGGTTGACGTCGCCGAGGATGCGCTGCGCGTGCCGCGCCAGCGCCAGGCCGGCCGCAGTGGGCGTGATGCCGCGCGAATGGCGTTCGAACAGCGCGGCGCCGACGGCGGCCTCCAGGTCGGAGATGCGCTTGCTCGCCGCCCCGACGGCCAGGTTGGCGACCAGCGCGCCCTTGCTGATGCTGCCGGAGCGGACGACGTGGCTGAACAGGGAAAGTGAAACGAGGTCGAGACGGTGCAGGTTCATGAAACCATTGTGCACCGATCCCGGCCCGCGGTCATCAGTCGAACTTGCTGAAGTCCGGCTTGCGCTTCTCGAAGAACGCCGTGAAGGCTTCCTTGGCCTCCGCCCCGGTCAGCATCGCGCTGAACCGCTCGTTCTCGGCGGCGATGGCGTCCTTTACCAGCGCCGCACGCGAGCGCTTCATCAGGGCCTTGGTCGTGCGGATCGACGCCGCCGGCAATTTGACCAGCTTGGCGGCCTGCCCCTGCGCGAAGGACAGCAGCTCGGCGGCCGGCAACACGCGCGCCACGATGCCCATCTCGAACGCTTCCTGCGCGCCGAAGGCTTCGCCCAGCATCAGCTTTTCGGCAGCGCGGGTGTAGCCCGCCGATTGCGCGACGAGCAGCGACGATGCGAACTCGGGGCACAGGCCCAGCTGCGAGAACGGCATCGAGAATTTCGCGTTATCGGCGCAGTAGACGAGGTCGCAGTGCATCAGCAGCGTGGTGCCGATGCCGACGGCGGCGCCGGCGACGGCCGCGACCACGGGCTTCGAGCAGCCTTCCAGCGCGCGCATGAACTGGAACACGGGGCGCGATTCCGTCATCGCGCCTTCGCCCACGTTGTGCAGGAAATCTTCCAGGTCGTTACCGGCCGTGAAGATCTCGGGCTTGCCCGTGATGAGGATGGCGCGGATGGCGGGGTCGGTGTCGGCCGCGCGCAGCGCATCGGCCAGCAGGGTGTACATGGCGCCCGTGATGGCGTTCTTGCGTTCCGGGCGGTTGAATTCGAGGGTGAGGATGCCGTCGGCGGTGGTGCTCAGGATGTCCATTCAGTGTCTCCGTTGTATAAAAAAGGGCGCTGCGGTTGTGCCACAGCGCCCCTTCCGTTCACGTCGTGTGGATTACACGCGTTCGATGATGCCCGCCGCGCCCATGCCGGCGCCGACGCACATGGTGACCATGCCGTACTTCAGGTTGTTGCGGCGCAGGGCGTGGACGACGGTCGCGGCGCGGATCGCACCGGTCGCGCCCAGCGGGTGGCCGAGGGCGATCGCGCCGCCCATCGGGTTCACCTTGCTGGTGTCCAGGTTCAGGTCGCGGATGACGGCCAATGCCTGTGCCGCGAAGGCTTCGTTCAGTTCGATCCAGTCCAGCTGGTCCTGGGTGATGCCGGCGGCGGCCAGCGCTGCGGGAATCGCGACCTTCGGACCGATGCCCATGATCTCCGGCGGCACGCCGCGCACGGCGAACGACGAGAACTTGGCCAGCGGGGTCAGGTTGTGTTCGCGCAGGATCTTTTCGCTGACGACGATCAGCGCACCGGCGCCGTCCGACATCTGCGACGACGTCGCGGCCGTCACGCTGCCCTTGGCGGCGAAGACGGGCTTCAGTTTCGCCATGCCTTCCATGCTGGCGTCGGCGCGCGGGCCTTCGTCCAGGTCGACGGTGCGGCGCTTGACCTTGATCTCGCCGGTCGCCAGGTCCGGCGTGCGGGTGACGATTTCCACCGGGGTGATCTCGTCCTTGAACAGGCCGGCCTGCTGGGCGGCGATGGCCTTGCGGTGCGATTCCAGGCCGAAGGCGTCCTGGTCTTCGCGGCTCACCTTCCACTGGGCGGCGACCTTCTCGGCCGTCAGGCCCATGCCGTACGCCAGGCCCACGTTCTCGTCCTTGAACGTCTCCATGTTGATCGACGGGTGGTGGCCCATCATCGGCACCATCGACATCGATTCGACGCCGCCGGCGATCATCACGTCGGCCTCGCCGACGCGGATGCGGTCCGCGGCCATGGCCAGGGCGGTGATGCCCGAGGCGCAGTAGCGGTTGACGGTCACGCCGCCGACGGTGTTCGGCAGGCCGGCCAGCACGACGGCGTTACGGGCCACGTTGAAGCCCTGCTCCGCTTCCGGGAACGAGCAGCCGACGATCGCGTCGACGATCAGCGCCGGGTCCAGGTTCGGCACGGCAGCCATCGCGCCGCGGATCGCGTGCACCAGCAGGTCGTCCGGACGGGTCTTGTTGAAGAAGCCGCGCGGCGCCTTGCCGATCGGGGTGCGGGTCGCTGCGACGATGTATGCGTCTTGAAGTTGTTTGCTCATGTCAGTAGTCCTTAGTGTCCGCGTATCGTTATTTACGTACCGCTCAGTTGCGGACAGGTTTCCCGTTTTGCATCATGCCCATGATGCGTTCCTGGGTCTTCGGATTGTTCAGCAGCGAAACGAATGCCTTGCGCTCCATGTCGAGCAGCCACTGCTCGGACACGACGCTGCCCTGGTCGATGTCACCACCGGAGACGATCTCCGCGATCGTGTCGCCCAGCTGGTAGTCGTAGGCCGAGATGAAGCCGCCGTCGCGCATGTTGACCAGCTGGCCGCGGATCGTGCCCCAGCCATAGCGGCCGGTGACGGTGACCGGGCGGCGCAGCGGTGCACGGTAGCCGGCGTCGAACATCGAGCGCGCGGTGACCTTCGCCACGTGCAGCAGTTCGTACGGGTTGAAGACGATGATGTCGTCGTCCTTCAGGTAGCCCATCGCCTTCGCTTCCAGGGCCGATTTCGACACCTGCGCGGTGGCCGCGTTGGTGAAGCCGGTCTTCAGGAATTGCAGGATGTCGTTGCCCTTCGATTCATTGGCCGCGCGCACCGCCGCTTCCTTCAGGCCGCCGCCGGCCGGCACCAGGCCGACGCCCACTTCCACGAGGCCGATGTACGACTCGATCGAGGCCACGCGCTTCGATGCGTGCAGCGCCATCTCGCAGCCGCCGCCCAGGGCGAGACCCGCCACCGCGGCCACGACCGGGATGTTCGAGTATTTCATCGCCATGAACGTGTCCTGCAGTTCCTTGACGATCGGGTCCATCGCTTTCGCGCCGCCCGCCATGAAGGCCGGCAGGGCCGATTGCAGGTCGGCGCCGGCCGAGAACGCGCCGCCGTCGGCTGCATCCGTATTCCAGATCACGATGCCCTTGAAGCCCTTCTCGGCTTCGGCCAGCGCGCGCTGGATGCCCTTGATGACGCCGTCGCCGATCACGTGCATCTTCGTCTTCAGCGAGATGACCAGCACGTCGTCGCCCGAGTGCCACAGGCGCACGGAGTCGTCTTCGAACACGGTGGTGCCGGCGGTCTTCGGATCCTCGCCGCCCGCGCCCACGACCGGGGCACGGAACTGCTGGCGTTGATAGACCGCCAGGTCCGAGCGCGGCACGTACGCGTTCTTCGTGACGGAGTACGAACCTTCAGGCGTGTGCACGCCCTTCTCCGCGACCGGGGCGCTGAACACCCATGCCGGCAGCGGCGCGTCGGTCAGGGCCTTGCCCGCTTCGATGTCTTCCTTGACCCACTGGGCGATCGTGTTCCAGCCGGCGGCCTGCCACGTCTCGAACGGGCCGACGCTCCAGCCGAAGCCCCAGCGCATCGCGAAATCGACGTCGCGCGCGTTGTCGGCGATCGAGTCCAGGTGGAAGGCGATGTAGTGGAAGGCGTCGCGGAAGATCGCCCACAGGAACTGCGCCTGCGGGTTGGTCGATTCGCGCATCGCCTTGAATTTCTTGACCGGGTCCTTCTCTTTCAGGATGCGTGCGACGATGTCGGCCGCCTTGGCGCCGCCCGGCACGTATTCGCCCGTCGCGGTATCCAGGCGCAGGATGTCCTTGCCGACTTTCTTGTAGAAGCCGGCGCCCGTCTTCTGGCCCAGCGCGCCCTTCTCGATCAGCTTGGCCAGCACGTCCGGCGTCTTGTACACGCCGAAGAACGGGTCGTCCCGCAGGTTGTCCTGCATCGTCTTGATGACGTGGCCCATCGTGTCCAGGCCGACGACGTCCGCCGTGCGGAACGTGCCCGACTTGGCGCGGCCCAGCTTGGCGCCGGTCAGGTCGTCGACGACGTCGACGCTCAAACCGAACTTCTCGGCTTCATGGATCGTGGCCAGCATGCCGAAGATGCCGACGCGGTTGGCGATGAAGTTCGGCGTGTCTTTCGCACGCACGACGCCCTTGCCCAGCGTCGAGGTCAGGAAGGTCTCGAGCTGGTCGAGGATTTCCGGACGGGTCGCCGCGGTCGGGATCAGTTCGACCAGGTGCATGTAGCGCGGCGGGTTGAAGAAGTGCACGCCGCAGAAGCGCGCCTTCAGGTCGGCGTCGAAGCCTTCGGCCAGCTTCTCGATCGACAGGCCCGACGTGTTCGAGGCGAAAATCGCGTTGGCGCCGATGTGCGGGGCGACCTTCTTGTACAGGTCGTGCTTCCAGTCCATGCGCTCGGCGATGGCTTCGATGATCAGGTCGCAGCCGGCCAGCACGTCGAGGTTGTCCTCGTAATTGGCGACTTCGATCAGTGCGGCATCTTCCTTGTTGCCCAGCGGTGCCGGCGACAGTTTTTTCAGGTTCTCGATGGCTTTCAGAACGATGGAGTTCTTATTAGACGGACCGCCGGAGCTTTGCTCCGGCTTAGCCGGCAGGTCGAACAGCACGACCGGGACCTTGGCGTTGACGCAGTGCGCAGCGATCTGCGCGCCCATCACGCCGGCGCCCAGCACGGCGACTTTCTTGACGATGAAATTGGTCATCTCTCGTAATCCTTAGTTAGGTCGTCGTCCCCGCTTTCGCGGGAACGACGGGTAGATTTGATGGTGCGTGTTTAAAACAGGTCGGCGTCCAGCGCCATCAGGTTCGATGAACCCGAACGTGCCTGGCGGATCAGCATCGCGGTTTCCGGGTACAGGCGGGCGAAGTAGAAGCGTGCGGTCGCCAGTTTCGATTCGTAGAACTTGTCGCCCGAATCCTTCTTGGCCAGCGCGATCTTCGCCATCTGCGCGAAGAAGTACGAGAACACCATGTGGCCCACGACGCGCAGGTAAGGCACGGCGGCGGCGCCCACTTCGTCCTGGTTCTGGAAGGCCTTCATGCCGATTTCCATCGTCAGCTTGCCGACCTTCTCGCCCAGTTCGCCCAGCGGGCTCACGAATTCGGACATCTGCTCGTCCAGGCCGTTGTCTTCGACGAACGCCTTGATCTTTTCGCCGAACGCGCGCAGCTTGGCGCCGTTGTCCATCAGGATCTTACGGCCCAGCAGGTCCAGCGACTGCACGGTGTTCGTGCCTTCGTAGATCATGTTGATGCGGGCGTCGCGCACGTACTGCTCCATGCCCCACTCGGCGATGTAGCCGTGGCCGCCGTAGACCTGCATCGCTTCCGACGTGGCGATCCAGCCGTTGTCGGTGATGAAGGCCTTCACGACCGGGGTCAGCAGCGCGACTTCGTCGGCGGCTTCCTTGCGCACAGCTTCGTCCGGATGGTTCAGTTCACGGTCGATCTGCAGCGCGACGTACGACGTCAGGGCGCGCGCGCCTTCGGCATAGGCCTTCGCCGTCAGCAGCATGCGGCGCACGTCCGGGTGGACGATGATCGGGTCGGCCGGCTTGTCCGGTGCCTTCGGGCCCGACAGGCTGCGCATCTGGATGCGGTCTTTCGCATAGACCAGCGCGTTCTGGTACGCGACTTCGGTCAGGCCCAGCGACTGCATGCCGACGCCCAGGCGGGCGGCATTCATGAACACGAACATCGCGTTCAGGCCCTTGTGCGGCTGGCCGATCAGCGTGCCGATGGCGCCGTCCAGGTTCATCTGGCAGGTCGAGTTGCCGTGGATGCCCATCTTTTCTTCGATGGCGCCGCAGGTGATGCCGTTGCGCGCGCCGACGGAACCGTCGGCGTTCGGCAGGAACTTCGGCACGAGGAACAGCGAGATGCCTTTCGAGCCTTCCGGCGCGTCCGGCAGGCGGGCCAGCACCAGGTGGACGATGTTTTCCGACATGTCGTGCTCGCCGGCCGAAATGAAGATCTTCGAGCCGGTGATGCTGTAGGTGCCGTCGGCCTGCGGTTCGGCCTTCGTGCGCAGCAGGCCCAGGTCGGTGCCGCAGTGCGCTTCGGTCAGGCACATCGTGCCGGTCCACTCGCCCGAGACGAGCTTCGGCAGGTAGAACTTCTTCTGGTCGTCGGTGCCGTGTTCCTTCAGGCACTCGTACGCGCCGTGCGACAGGCCCGGGTACATGGTCCATGCCTGGTTCGAGGAGTTCAGCATCTCGTAGAACGAGTTGTTCAGCGAGACCGGCAGGCCTTGGCCGCCGTATTCCGGATCGCAGGCCAGCGCAGCCCAGCCGCCTTCCACGTACTGCTTGTAGGCTTCCTTGAAACCCTTGGGCGTGGTGACGGTCTTGGTGGCGGCGTCGTAGTGGCAGCCTTCGCGGTCGCCGCTGTGGTTCAGCGGGAACAGCACTTCCTGCGTGAATTTCGCGCCTTCTTCCAGCACCTGGTTGATGATGTCGGCGTCGATCTCCTGGTACGCCGGCAGGTTCTTGAATTCTTCGGTGACGTTGAGGAACTCGTGCAGAACGAACTGCATATCACGAAGTGGCGCGACGTACTGACCCATGGTTGTTCTCCTGACAGGTGAATATTTTGTGTGAATTACTGGGCGCTGGCGGTATCCGCCTGGCTGTTTTGCTTGTTGGGATTGCGGTAATCTTCGACCAGGCGCGCGAAGCCGCGGTGCGCGCGGTCGACGGTGCCCGGGATGCGCAGGAAGCGCGCATCGTGGTGCACCGCCAGCACGAGGCCATACATCTCGTACACGAGTTGCTCGGGGTCGGTGCCCGGCTTCAGGTCGCCGCAGTCGATCGCCTGTTGCGCGCAACGCAGCAGGGCGCCCTGCCACGTGCGGACCATGGCGACGAGTTCTTCGCGGATCGGGCCCGGGCGGTCGTCGTATTCGACGGCGCCACTGATATAGATGCAGCCGGACGCGATCTCGACCGAGACGCGCTTGAGCCAGCGATTGAACATCGCCTCCAGGCGCGGCAGGCCGCGGGCTTCCTTCAGGCTGGGGAAGAAGACTTCCTGCTCGAAGCGGCGGTGGTACAGCTTGAGCACGTCGATCTGCAGGTCTTCGCGCGACCCGAAGTGCGCGAACACGCCCGATTTGCTCATATTCATGCGGTCGGCCAGCAGGCCGATCGTCAGGCCTTCCAGACCGTCGCGGCTGGCGAGCTCGAGCGCAACATCGAGGATGGCGGCCCGCGTCATCTCGCCCTTGCGCATGCTCATCGATTTAGCTGTCGTATTAATAATTGCCTCGCGTAAGTCGGAAGCTCGATAACCCTACTGCGCGTTGCAGCTTCGCCCTGCGATGCTCGCTGTACTGCTCGTACAGCTGCGCTTCTCGGGCTGCGCGCCCCGGCCAATCTGCTGCCGCTCGCTACGGGTTCTCGAGGTTCCTTTTCTCTAGTCGAAAAAATCCGAACGCTCGTACTATTATCTACCAGCCGTGAAATGTCAAACGGGAACTTAGAGGCGACGTTCTAGTGTGTTGTCAGCCGCCCGCACGGGTGATGGCGCGGCGGTCGCGCTTGGTCGGGCGGCCCTTGATCGTGCTGCCCGGTTCGGGGAACAAACGGCGTGCTTCCTGATCGTTTTCCCTACGGACGATACTCTCTTCCGTCTCGCGGTACAACGCCTGGGCGACGGGTGCCGGCCCCCGCTTGTCGGACAGGCCCAGCACGACCACCTCCCAGCGGTTCGAACCGTTGTCGACGAAAATCTTATCATCGACCTTGACGGAGCGGGCGGGTTTGACGGGTTCGCCGCCGATCCGCACGCGGCCCCGGTCGACCGCATCCGCCGCCAGCGAGCGCGTTTTAAAAAAGCGCGCGGCCCACAGCCATTTGTCGATCCTTACGTTGTCATTCTCTGTCATAGCGTCTTTCCATCATGCGTAGCCGATCGCGACGACCCGCATGGTCAATTTATAGAGAAGATAGGCCATTTCGTGGCCGCAGCGGCGCACCCAACCGAGTTGCCGCAGATCATCCAGGCACACCTCCACGCCATCGGCCACGCCCCGCTCGATCTGGCGGGCCAGCGTACCGGCGAACTGCGCATCGCGCACGACGACGTTCGCTTCCTGGTTGACGAACAGCGACAGCCCGTCGCAGTTGCTGGAGCCCACCGTGGCCCAGTTGTCGTCCACGACGCAGACCTTCGCGTGCAGCTGCGTCTTGCGGTATTCGACGATGCGTACCCCGGCCGCCAGCAGCTGCGGGTAGAACGACGACGCGACGGCATCCTGCATGCGGAATTCGCCCACGCCGATCATCAGGCAGACGTCGACGCCGCGCCGCGCGGCCTGGCACAGCGCGTCGCGGAACTTGCGGCCCGGCGCGAAATACGGTGTGGCCATCAGCACCCGCTTGCGTGCGCGGCCGATCGCCTGCAGGTAGGCACGCTGGATCGTGCGGCGGTTGCGCAGGTTGTCGCGCACGACGAACGCCGCGCGCATCGGGTGGTCGCCCAGCGCGGCCGGCTGTTTGCGCATTTCCCGGAACAAATTGATCCGTCGGACGAGCGGCAGGTGACCGGCCCGCGTCCACTGGGCCTGGGCTTCGCGGTGGATTTCCGCGACGAGCGGCCCCTGCACGCGCACGGCGAAATCCCAGCGGGGTGCCGGCAGCGGCGCGTGCGGCTCGTAGTCGTGCAGGTTGTCGTCGTTCGTGTTGATGCCGCCGACGAACGCGACTTCACGGTCCATGACGGCGATCTTGCGGTGGCTGCGCGCGGCACCGCGCTTGAACCACGGATTGAACATCCGATAATGCACGCAGACCGCGCAGAATTCCTCTTTCAGCCGCAAGGCGACGCGGTTGCCGGTGCCGAACCAGTCGGCCAGCACGCGGACCTTGACGCCGCGCTGCGCCGCACGGATCAGCGCGTCGGTGACGGCGCGCGCCGTGTCGTCCTCGGCATAGATATACGTCTCGTACAGGATCTCATGTTTGGCCGCGTCGATGGCGGCCAGCAGCGCCGGGAAATAAGTGCTGCCGCTTTCGAGGAGAGTAACGTCGTTGTTGGCTACATACGTAACGGTGCGCATCGCTATGCCAGCTGCAGGTTGGCCACGATCGGTGCGTGGTCCGACAGGCGCGCCCACTGCGGGCCGTGCAGCACTTCGGCATGCTCGACCTTGAAGCCGCGCACATAGATCCGGTCGAGCCGGAACCAGGGCAGCGCGGCAGGAAACGTCCGCGCCGGCACCAGGCGTTTTTCGCGCCCGGCCGCATTGCGCACGATATCACCGATTCGCGCGCCGAACCGCGCCGGCCGCTCCAGTTCATCGAATACCTCAACGACGCCCAGCTTCAGCCGCAGGCAATCGCTCAGGGTATTGCGCCAGTCGTTGAAGTCGCCGGCGATGATCACGGGCTCGTCCGGACGTGCGGAGTCCTGCACGCACTGGACCAGCGCCTCGGTCTGGCGCCGGCGGCTGACTTCGAACAGGCCCAGGTGCACGACGTAGCAGTGGACGTTGCCGGACGGCGTCTCCAGCACGCAATGCAGGATGCCGCGCTGTTCGTAGGCGTGGTCGGAGACGTCGTGGTTGTTCTGGTTCGAGATCGGAAAACCGGACAGCAACGCGTTGCCGTGATGGCCGTGGTCGTACACGGCATTCATGCCATAGGCGGCATGCAGGTTTTCACCCGCAAAGAACTCGTGCTGGGCCTTCTCGGGCCAGTGGTGATGGGGAGTGCGTACCTTCTCGCCGTAGCGGGCCTGGTAGCGGTCGTGCCGGCCCTGCACCTCCTGCAGGAAAACGACGTCCGCATCGAAGGCACCGATGGCTTTTTTCAGCGCCAACACGCGCGGCGTACTACGGAAGGAAGAGACGCCCTTGTGGATGTTGTAGGTCGCAACACGGATTTTCATGGGAACATTGTAACCCCATCAGTCCGTGCCTTTCCGGGGCGGGGAGCGCAATCGTGCGCCGGTGGCGCCTTCCCCGGCTTCTGGCCAGGAAAGGCGTTGGGGACTGCTCAGGGGGCGACGGCGCGCATGTAATCGCCGTTCGGCAGAGGACGCGCTTCCGGTGGGATGACGGGCTCGCGGTAGACCGGGTTGGTGCGCAACGGGCCCATCAGGCGGAGACCGCTCAATAGCTCGATGCACAGGTAATCGTTATCGACGCCAACGTCCTTGACCTTCTGCTCGTGTCTGCGTTCGCTCATGATTCCTCCCTTTGTTGGACATTGCTAAATTGAAAAGTCGCCAGAAACGACTTGTGGAACTTAATGAAATCATTTCTAGCTGTCAAACAAGCGATTGTATTGTGTGCATCAAATTTTAGGAAATTTAATTCCGTTTGCACAATGGAGAAAAGCTGCCAGATGCAACAATCGGGCAGAATTGATCACGCTAAAACTCTCACAATCACGCAGATTGATGAGTTTGCAGCACCCGATCCAGCACGTTCTGCTCCAACCCACCGAACTCCACGCTGCCCCGCGCGCGCGGCCGCGCCAGGCCAACGTCGAGGTCGAGAGCCAGCCGCCCCTGCTCGATCAACAGGATGCGATCGGCCAGCACCACGGCTTCCTGCACGTCATGCGTGACGAGTACGGCCGTGAAGCCGCGCGCCGTCCACAGCGATTCGATCAACTGCTGCATCTCGATGCGCGTGAGCGCGTCGAGTGCCCCGAGCGGCTCGTCCAGCAACAGCAGCTGCGGTTCATGCACGAGCGCGCGCGCCAGCGCCACGCGCTGGCGCTGGCCGCCGGACAGCGCGGCCGGCCAGTCGTCCGCGCGATCGAGCAGGCCGACGCTCCGCAGCGCCGCACGAGCCCGCTCCGCGCCATCCTTCAGGCCCAGCGCCACGTTCTGCAGCACGGTCTTCCATGGCAGCAGGCGTGCATCCTGGAACATCATCCGCGTTTCAGGCTTCTGTCCGCCACCGCCGATTTTGACCTGGCCGGCGTCCGGAAGTTCCAGCCCGGCGATCGCACGCAGCAAGGTGCTCTTGCCGCATCCGCTGCGGCCCACGATGGCGACGAATTCGCCCGGTTCGATCCTGAGGTTGACGGCATCGAGCACGGTGCGCCCGGCATAGCGTTTGGTCAGGCTGCGCACGTCGAGGTGCGCACCCGCCCGGTAGTCTTGATTGTCTTTTGGCATGAAGGATCAGCGGTAAGCGGGATTCCAGCGCAGGAAGCGGCGTTCCAGGCCGCGCGCCGCCAGGTCGGCAGCCTTGCCCAGCAGGGCGTACAGCAGCACGCCGACCAGCACGACGTCCGTCTGCAGGAATTCGCGCGCATTCATCGTCATGTAGCCGATGCCGGCCTGCGCGGAAATGGTTTCGGCGACGATCAGGAGCACCCAGACGAGACCCAGCGAGAAGCGCACGCCGACGAGGATCGACGGCAGCGCACCGGGCAGGATCACGTCGCGGTACAGGGCCCAGCCGGACAGGCCGTAGCTGCGCGCCATCTCGATCAGCCCCGCGTCGACCGAGCGGATGCCGTGGAAGGTATTCAGGTAGACGGGGAAGAAGACGCCCACGGACAGCAGGAACAGCTTCGCGGCTTCGTCGATGCCGAACCACAGGATCACGAGCGGGATCAGCGCGAGCGCCGGGATGTTGCGCACCATTTGCACGGTCGTGTCGAGCAGCGTCGCGGCGCGCCGGCTGCTGCCGTTGAGCAGGCCGAGCGCGAGGCCCAGCGCGGCGCCGAGCCCGAAGCCGGCCGCCGCGCGCCACAGGCTCACGCGCAGATGCGTCCACAGCTCGCCGGACCCGGCCAGGTCGCCGAACGCCTTCGCCACGGCCAGCGGCTCGGGCAGGATGCGCGTCGACAGCAGGCCGGTGCGCGACGCGGCCTGCCACGCCACGATCAGGAAGACCGGCAGCGCCCACGGCGCCAGCGGGGCGAGCAGGCGTTTCAGGGACACGGATCCGCCGGGCCGCGCGGACGCCGGCAGCGTCTGGACCGCGGGCCGCATCACGCCACCTTCTTCGGCAGGATATCGACGGCCATCACTTCGCCGAACGGGCCGGTAATGGAATGCTCGCCGTGCTCCTTGCCTTTGCCGAGCAGCGGGAACACGAGTTCCGCGAAGCGGTACGACTCTTCCAGGTGCGGGTAGCCGGACAGGATGAATGTCTCGATGCCGAGGTCCTGGTACTCGCGCATGCGCGCGGCCACGGTCTCCGGATCGCCGACGAGCGCCGTGCCCGCGCCGCCGCGCACGAGGCCCACGCCGGCCCACAGGTTGGGCGCCACTTCCAGCTTGTCGCGCCGGCCGCCGTGCAGCGCGGCCATGCGGCGCTGGCCCACCGAATCCATCTTCGCGAACGCCGCCTGCGCCTTGGCGATGGTGGCGTCGTCCAGGTGGCTGATGAGTTTATCGGCCGCGGCCCACGCTTCCTCGTTCGTCTCCCGGACGATCACGTGCAGGCGGATGCCGAATTTCACCGTGCGGCCGTGCTTCGCGGCGCGCCCGCGGATGTCCGCGATCTTCGCCGCCACGGCGGCCGGCGGCTCGCCCCACGTCAGGTAGACGTCCATCTGCTCCGCGGCCAGTTCGTGCGCCGCTTCCGACGAGCCGCCGAAGTACAGCGGCGGATACGGCTTCTGCACGGGCGGATAGAGTGTCCGCGCGCCTTTCACGGTCAGGTGCTTGCCCGCGAAGTGGAAACCCTCGTCGCCGCCCTCTCCGGCCAGCGCGGCGCGCCAGATACGGATGAATTCATCCGAGATCTCGTAGCGCGTCTCGTGGTCGGCGAACACGCCGTCCGCTTCCAGCTCCGCCTGGTCGCCGCCCGTGACGACGTTGATCAGCAGGCGGCCGTTGGACAGGCGGTCGAACGTCGACGCCATGCGCACGGACAGGCCCGGCGTCGACAGGCCGGGACGGATCGCGACGAGGAATTTCAGCTTGCGCGTGGCGTGGATCAGCGACGACGCGACGACCCACGCATCCTCGCAGGAGCGGCCGGTGGGCAGCAGCACGCCATCGTAGCCGAGCGTGTCGGCCGCCACGGCGATCTGGCGCGTGTAGTCGGCGTCGACGGGGCGGGCACCCTTGCTGGTGCCGAGGTAGCGGCTGTCGCCGTGGGTCGGGATGAACCAGAAAACGTTCGGACTACTCATGGCTTATTCCTTCGCGAGCAGGTTGGCGGGCGGCTGCGCATCGCGCACGACGATCGGTTTCGGGATCAGCTTGAGGCTGTGGAACGTATCCGCGATCTTCTGCTGCGCGGCCAGCACGCCCGGCGTCACCGTGCGTACGCCGTACGCATAGCGCCGGGCCGCGAGGGCCACGACGTCCACGGGGAGGCCCGTCTGCGCCGCGAGGATGGTCGCGACTTCCTGCTGGTGCGTGCGGCCCCACTCGTCGACCTTGGCCAGTTCGTCGATCACGGTGCGCACGACGTCGCCATACTGCTCGGCGAACGGGCGCGCGGCCACGTAGAACTGGTGGTTGGCGGCCAGGCCCTTGCCATCCGCGAGCACGCGCGCGCCCAGCTGCCTCTCGGCCGCGGCGAGGAACGGGTCCCAGATCACCCAGGCGTCCACGGCGCCGCGCTCGAACGCGGCGCGCGCCTCGGCCGGCGGCAGGTACACGGTCTGGATGGCACGGTAGTCGACCCCGGCCTTTTCCAGCGCCTTCACGAGCAGGTAGTGCACGTTCGAGCCCTTGTTGAGCGCAACCTTTTTCCCTTTCAGTTCCGTCACGCTGCGCAAGGTGGAATTCTTCGGCACGACGATCGCCTCGGAGTCCGGCGACGGCGGCTCGTTGCCGACGTAGACCAGGTTGGCGCCCGCGGCCTGGGCGAAGATCGGCGGCGCTTCGCCGACCGTGCCGAAGTCGATGCTGCCCACGTTCAGGCCTTCGAGCAGCGCGGGACCGGCCGGGAACTCGGTCCACTTGACCGCGATGTTCTTCTCGGCCAGGCGTTTTTCAAGCGTGCCGCGGCCCTTCAGCAGCGTGAGGGTGCCGTATTTCTGGTAGCCGATGCGCACCTCGCGGGACGCGCCCGCGGCACGCGCCAGCGGCAGATCGGCGAAGGGGGCCGCCACCGCGGCGGCGAACAGCAGGCCGAGCGTGCGGCGGCGCTGGCCGCGCCGCGTGCCGGCATCGAACGAATCAGTCATGGGGGTGATCCTTTTTATCGTGATGGTCAGGCGGCGACGGCGAGTACGTGGGCGGCCGGTGCCACGCGCTGCAAGTCGTCGTGCAGCTGCGCGACGCCGGCGGCGATGCGCGCGGAGATCGCCGGCACCGGGCGCAGGCCCAGCTCCGGATCCCACGGCAGCTGCTCCGACGTGGCGAAGATGCTGGGCAGGATGTGACGCGGCGCGAGCGAGGCGAGCACGGGGCGCAGCGCGTAGTCCAGCGCCAGCATGTGCGACTGGCTGCCGCCGGTGGCGAGCGGCAGCACGAGCTTGTCCGCCAGGCCGTCCTGCGGCAGCAGGTCGAGGAAGGCCTTCAGCACGCCGCTGAAGGAGGCTTTATGGATGGGGGTGCCGATGACGATCGCATCGGCGTCGCGCACGCGGGCGACGGCGTCTGCGATGGCGGGATCCTTGACGTCGGCGCGCAGCAGCGCCAGGGCGGGCAGCTCGCGCACCTGCAGCGCGCCGGTGCGATGGCCCAACGCGGCCAGGCGTTCGCCCACCAGTTGCTGCAGGCGCCACGTCGTCGAAGGAAAGGATGGGCTTCCGCCCAGCAGGAGAACAGTCATGGTCGTTCCGGGTCGATGAGATGGACACAGGCTACTGCTGCCCTCATCGAAGCGGAACGAATGCTTTTACGTTTTGATATGCCGTTTTCGTTAAAAGATTTCGCGCATATGCATTGTCGACGGCTAGATGACGACGCCCGCCTCGGGCACCGGCTGGAAGCGCGGCAGGACGACGCGGAACAGGGTTCCCTTGCCCACTTCGCTCTGCACCTCGAAGCGGCCGCCGTGCTTCTGCACGATCCCGTACGACAGCGACAGGCCGAGACCCGTGCCTTTGCCCACCGGCTTGGTCGTGAAGAAGGGTTCGAAGATGCGGCCCAGCCGGTCCTCGGGGATGCCGGTGCCGGTGTCCTCCACCTCGATCCACACGTGCTTCTCGTCGTGGGCCGTGCGCAGCGTGATGCGGCCGTGCTTCTCGATCGCGTGCGCGGCATTGACCAGCAGGTTCATGAAGACCTGGTTCAGCTGCGACGGGTAGCATTCGATCTGCGGGATGCTCCCGTACTCCTTGGTCACCTCGGCCTTGTACTTGATCTCGTTCCAGACCACGTTCAGGGTGCTGTTCAGGCCCGCCTCGATGTCGGCGTACTGCAGGTCGCCGCCGTCCACGTGCGAGAAATCCTTCATGTCCTGCACGATGCGCCGGACGCGGTCGATGCCGTCGAGGGATTCGCGCAGCAGCGGCTCCAGGTCCTCGCGCAGGTACTCGGCGTCGACTTCCTCTTTTACCCGCGCGATGCCGGCGCGGTCTTCGGGGCTGAACGCCCCTTCCAGCGCCGCGTAGCTGTCGAGCAGCCGCAGCATGCCCTGGGCGTACCGCTGCAGGCTGCCCAGGTTCGAATTGACGAAGCCGATCGGGTTGTTGATCTCGTGCGCGACGCCGGCCGCCAGCACGCCGATCGACGCCATCTTCTCCGACTGCAGCAGCTGGCTCTGGGCCTCGCCCAGCTTCTTGATCAACTCCGCCTGGCGCGCCTTTTCCTTTTCCAGCGTCGCATTCGCCTCCTGCAGGGCGCGCGTTCGTTCGCGCACCTTCGATTCGAGCTGGTCGCGCGACTCGCGCAGCGCTTCCTCGGCCCGGTGGCGTTCGGTGACGTCGGTGTAGCCGAACACCCGCCCGATGATGCGCTCGCCCAGGAACTGCGGACGCGAGCGGCATTCGAAGAAGCGGCCGTTCTTCAGGCGGAACAGGTCCTGCGTCTCGGTCGTATCGGCCACCTGGCGCAGCTGGCTGCGGATCAAGTCGCCCTGCTCCACCTGGCCCGCGATGTATTCGACGATGCCGTCGTCGTCGCCGGCCTGCAGCAGCGCGGCCGGGATCTCCCACATCGCCGAGAACAGGCGGTTCATGCTCGTGATCTTGCCGTGCCAGTCGACCACGAGGATGCCGTCGGCGGTGGACTCCAGCGTCGTGCGCAACTGGGCCAGGGTCTGCTCGAGCAGGGCCTCGACCTGGCGCTCGTGGCGGCAGTCCTGCGCGCGCACGAGCAGCAGCGGGCGGTCGCCGTCGTGGAGTACGTTCACCGACTTCATCACCGTCAGCAGCGACGTGTCGGCGCACAGGTACTCGCCCTCCTGCGCCTCGAAGCCGAGATACTGGCCGCCGCGTACCTCTTCCCAGTAGAACACGTCCTGCAGCGAGCTTTCGATGTCCGTGATGAGCATGTCGCGCAACTGCGCGGCCGCGTAGCCGAGCGTCTGTTCGACCTTGCGGTTGGCGACGAGGATGCGCAGGTCGGCCGGATCGACCAGCATCACCATGTGCGGGCTGTGGTCGACCATCAGCTGGTGCAGGTTCATGGCTGGCTCCTCCGCGCCGGGTCACCCGCGTCGAAGTAATAGCTGACGCGTTTGCGCGGGCTGAGGTAATTGTAGATGTCCTTGGGCACCTGGGACGGGCGGATCGACTTCACGATGTTCAGGTCCGGCTGCGTCTCGAGGTTGACGACGATCGCTTCCTCGCGCGGCACGCTGGCCTCGTAGATCATCACCTGCGGCCTGGTCGGCTTGGCGGTGTTGACGTTGACGCACATGCCGACGACGCCGTTGGCCAGCTGGACGATCGTGCCCGGCGGGTATACGCCGAGGCAGCGGATGAACACCTGAAGCAGCTTCGGGTCGAAGCGGCTGCGCATCTTGGCGAACATCAGCGACAACGCCTCGTGCGGCGTCAGCGAATCGGCCGGGTTGCGCGGGTTGCACAATTCGTCGTAATGGTTCGCGATCGCGACGATGCGGGCGAGGATGCTGATCGCCTCCCCTTGCAGGTGGCGCGGATAGCCGCTGCCGTCGAACATCTCGTGGTGGTCGCGGATGATGGCCAGCGCGGGTGCCGCGAGGCCCAGCTTCCTTCCGATCTCGTAGCCGCCCTCGCAGTGCGTTTCGACCAGCGCCTGCTCGGCGTGGTTGTAGGCATCGAGCTTGTTCAGCACCTTGTCCGGGATGTTCTTCGTCCCGACGTCGTGGAACAGCGCGCCCATGCCGAGCAGGCTGGCCACCTCGTGCGGCAGCTTGATGTCGCGCGCGATCATCATCGACAGCATCGTGACGTTGAGCGAGTGGACATAGATTTCCTCGCCGCCCAGCTTGTCGCCCATCAGGTTGATCGCCAGCTCGGGCGCGGACAGGATCGAATCCGTGATCTGGCCGATCAATTTGCCGGCCACGCGGACCGTCTCGGCCGGCTGGGAAAACAGGTTGCGGTCGATGTCGCGGACCGCGCGCGCCGTGTTCACGAACGCCTGCTCGATGCGCGCCGCGTTCTCGCGCTGCTCGCGGATGCGTTCCATCATCTCCCGTTTCGCCGCCATGACCGGCGACTCGGCACGCGCCTCCGGCGACATCGGCGCCGGCACCGCCGGCACAGGCTGCGCCGATGCCGGTGCGGCCGTGGGCACGGGCCCGTCGCTGAGCGCGGGATCGACGCGGACCGTGGCCAGGCCCAGGCCGCGCAGGATGCGCAGCTGGTCCTCGGTCTTGACCTTGAAATGGCTGAACGCGAACGGGTGCTGGAACCATTTCAGGTCCAGGTAGACATACAGGCCGATCTGGACCTGGTCGATTGGGATAGTGACTGTATCGGCCATGAAAACGCCTCCTTCCAGACCGAAAGTATCAACCCCCACCCATTTCGGTCAAGAAACATTTGTTGCCTTGTGGAATTGATGACACAATCCCGGCGGCGGCGCCACAATCAGTCGCCCATCACCACCCGGTTGCGGCCCTGCTGCTTGGCGCGGTACAACGCCTTGTCGGCTGCCCAGAACAGCGCCTCGGCATCCTGGGCGTGGGCGGGATAGGCCGCGACGCCGAACGACGCCGTCACCTTCTGCGGTCCCTCGCCCTCGGGGTGCGGCGCGATGGCGGCCAGCGCGATGCGGATCGCCTCCGCGCGCGTGCCAGCGTCCGCCGCCGCGCACTCCGGAAGCAAGAGTACCATTTCCTCGCCGCCGTAGCGACAGGCGATGTCCCCTTCGCGGACACCCAGGCGCAGCTGCTGCGCGATGGTGCGCAGCACGGCGTCGCCGACGGCGTGGCCGTAGTCGTCGTTGACACGTTTGAAATGGTCGATGTCGACCAGCACGAGGCTCACGGGCACGTTCTTGCGGCGCGCCCGCGCGAGTTCGCGTTTCAGCGCGGCGTCGAAATGGCGCCGGTTGAACAGGCCCGTGAGCGGATCGAGCACCGATTGCCGGCGCAGCGATTCGCGCAGGCGCGCATTCCCCAGCGCCAGCGCGAGCTGCTCGGCGACCGTCACCGCGAGGCGTTCCTGTTCTTCGTAATCCGGACCGGCGGCCAGGCCCTCGAGGTGCAGCATGCCCACCAGTTCATCGTGCGTGACGAGCGGGATGCACAGGCGTGCCGCCGCTTCATCCGCCGGCTTGCGGTAGTGCGCGCACGGCAGGTCGTCGGAACTCGCCGTGCGGTAGCGCGCCCCGTGGCGCAGCGACCAGCAAGACTCGATGTCGATCTCGGAGGGTTGCCCGGACGGCGTGCCCCATTGCGTGTGCCGGTCCAGCACATGGTCGTCCTCGTCGCGCAGCAGGAACAGCGTGCCGGACACGCCGGGCAGCAGCTTCGGCAGCGAGCGCGCGATCACGGGCGCGGCATCGGGGATCGACGGCACGGCCTCCACGGCGCGCAACAGTTCCGCGACAAATTTCAGTTCGCGGTTATGGCGCGTCGTCAGCGCGACGGCCTCCGCGAGCTGGCCGGTCTGCGTCTCCAGCTTCCCGGCGATGGCGCGGCGCGCGCGCAGCATGCGCATCGTGACCAGCAGCAGGATACCGAGCGCGATGATGTTGCAGGCGGTGGCGGCAACGCTCACGGTGAACGAGCGCGCCGAACGGGCCAGCAGGTCGGCCTGCAGCGCGTCGCGGCGCGCGCTGCGCCGCGTACGTTCCGCCGCGACGATGCGGCGCAGGTCGTCCATGTACTGCTTGCCGCGCAGGGAGCCGACGACGCGTTCCGTCGCCTCGAATCCTTCACGGCGGCGCAGCCGGATGGTCTCGTCGAGTTCCGCCAGCTTCAGTTCCGCGAGCCGCTCGATGCGCCACGCGGTGGCCCGCTCGGCATCCGTGCGCGCCTTGTCCTTGGCGTCGTGCAGCGCCGCGGGCAGCGTGCGCCGGACCTGCTCGTACGGCTCGAGGAAGACGTCGTTGCCGGTGATGACGAAGCCGCGCTGCGCCGTCTCGGCGTCGCGCATGGATGTCAGGATGTCATCGAGGCGCTGCTGCGCGCGCAGCTCGGCGCGCGATTGCGCCAGCAGCACGTTGACGGAGCGGTTCAGCCAGAACGGCACCGCCGCGATCAGGACCATGACGAGGAAGACGGCCAGGGCGACGAACTTCAAATGTCTTGCGCTGCGCATGCGGGGGTGGTCGGGACTCGGTTGCTATAAGGCAAGGCAAAATAGCACAACTCGAGCGCGCACGGTTGAATTGGACGATTTCGTAACTGGGGCCCACATTTGTCGATGCGCTCACTCGTAGCGCAACGCCTCGGCCGGCCTGACTCGCGCGGCCGACCAGCTCGGGTACAGCGTGGCGATGAAGGCCAGCAGCACGGCCACGCCGCCCACGCGCCCGACGTCGCTCCACAGCAGGTCGGATGGCATCTCGCTGATGAAATAGATGCCCTTGTCGAGGAAATGCACGCCGAACGCGTGCTCGATAAACCGGACGATCACGTCGACGTTGAGCGCCACCGCGACGCCGAGCCCCACGCCGATCAACGTCCCGAGCAGCCCGACGAGCGTGCCCTGCACCATGAAGATCCGCATGACGGCACCCGGGGACGCGCCCAGCGTGCGCAGGATGGCCACCTCGGCCTGTTTGTCGCGCACCGTCATGACGAGCGTCGAGACGAGATTGAACGCGGCCACCGCGACGATCATGGCGAGGATGATGAACATCATGCCCTTTTGCGACTGCACGGCGGCGAACCACGTGGCGTTCACCCGCGACCAGTCGCGCATGACCAGTTCGCCTGTCATGCTGCGCTTGAGCTCCCGCGCCACGCGCGGGGCGGTATCCATGTCCGCCAGCCGCAGGCGCAGGCCCGCTGGCGCCGTGACGCCCTGCAAACGCTCGGCGTCGTCGAGATGGACGAAGGCCAGGGTCGAATCGAACTGGTAATGCCCGGCTTCGAAGATGCCTGCCACCGTGAAGGTGTGCGGCCGCGGCAGCATGCCCGCGACGCCGCGCTGCCCGGGCGCGGCCGGCGCCGCCGTCAGCACGGTAATGCGCTCGCCAACGCCCACGCCGAGCGCACGCGCCAGTGCGCTGCCCAGCACGATGTTCGACGAGCCGGCACGCAGCGCGTCCAGGCTGCCCTCGCGCATCTGGCGCGCGACGTCGGACACTTGCGTCTCCATGGCCGGCAGCACGCCGCGGATCACGGCCGGTTTCATCGTGTCGTCGCGCACGAGCATGGCCTCGGTCTCGACGAACGGCGCGGCGCCGCGCACCTGCGGATTGCGCGCCGCTTCCCGCGCCGCCGCCTGCCAGTCGGGCATGCTGCCGCGCGCATCGAAGATCTCGATGTGCGCCACCACCGACAGCATGCGTGCCGTGACTTCCTTCTCGAAGCCGTTCATGACGGACAGGACGACGATGAGCGCCGCCACGCCCAGCGCAATGCCGGCCACGGAGATCAGGGAGATGAACGAGATGAAGCTGTTCCGGCTGCTGCGCTTGCCCGCGCGGGTGTAGCGCAGGCCGATGACCCATTCATAGGGCAGGTTCATCGTTTGCCCGGAACATGCCTGGGAAGCTGCAGGATGGCCTCGGCGTTCGACGACGAGAAGCACCGGTCGGCCGCCTCCAGCAGCGGCAGCCATGCGTATTGCAGGTGCTCGCGCGGTGCGAGGGTGATCGGGATGTCGCGCGGGACGCAGACGGAGAACACGTGTTCCGTGTTGTGGGTGACGCCGGGCGCGTAGCGGTGGCGCCAGGTCTGGTAGATCTCGTAGACGTTGGACAGGAGCCAGTCCTTGAGGACGATGCGCTCGCCATCGGCCACGATGCCCGTTTCCTCGAACAGTTCGCGCGTCGCCGTTTCCAGCAGCGGTTCGTCGGGGCGGTCGAGGGAACCGGTGACGGATTGCCAGAAGCCGGGGCGGTCGGCGCGTTCGATCAGCAGGACGTCCAGGTCGGCGGTGTGGATGACGACCAGAACGGATTCGGGGATTTTGTGGGGCATGGCATGATTGTAACGCTATGCGAACGTCACGCGTGGGCACGGGGTGCCCACCCAACGGCAGGATTTCGCAGGGTGGGCACCCCGTGCCCACCAAACGCATCCGTTACGCGACCTTCGGCTCGTTACGCAGACGGATATGCAGCTCTTTCAGCTGCTTCTCGTCGACTTCCGACGGCGCGTTGGTCAGCAGATCCTGCGCGCGCTGCGTCTTCGGGAACGCGATCACGTCGCGGATCGACTCGGAGCCGGTCATCAGCGTGATCAGGCGATCCAGGCCGAACGCCAGGCCGCCGTGCGGCGGGGCGCCGTACTGCAGGGCGTCGAGCAGGAAGCCGAACTTCAGCTGCGCTTCTTCCGCATCGATCTTCAGCGCGCGGAACACCTTGCTCTGGACTTCCTCGCGGTGGATACGGATCGAGCCGCCGCCCAGTTCCCAGCCGTTCAGGACCATGTCGTAGGCCTTGGCGATGCAGGCGCCCGGGTTCGTCTCGAGCATGTCTTCGTGTCCGTCCTTCGGTGCCGTGAACGGGTGGTGCGTTGCGTTCCAGCGGTCGCCTTCGTCGTCGTACTCGAACATCGGGAAGTCGATGACCCACAGCGGCGCCCAGACGTCGTCGAACAGGCCGGCCTTCTTGCCGAATTCGGAGTGGCCGATCTTCACGCGCAGCGCGCCCATCGAGTCGTTCACGACCTTGGCCTTGTCCGCGCCGAAGAAGATCAGGTCGCCGTCTTCGGCGCCGGTCAGTTCCAGCACCTTGGCCAGCACGTCGTCCGAGATGTTCTTGACGATCGGCGACTGCAGGCCTTCGCGGCCCTTGGCCTTCTCGTTGACCTTGATGTAGGCGAGGCCCTTGGCGCCGTAGATGCCGACGAATTGCGTGTACGCGTCGATTTCCGAACGCGGCATCGAACCGCCCTGCGGCACGCGCAGGCCGACGACGCGGCCGCCCACCATGTTGGC
Source organism: Massilia sp. CT11-137 (assembly GCF_047302885.1). NCBI lineage: Bacteria > Pseudomonadati > Pseudomonadota > Betaproteobacteria > Burkholderiales > Oxalobacteraceae > Massilia > Massilia sp. CT11-137. The sequence continues at coordinate 296,332 of NZ_JBKYMP010000002.1, read as the reverse complement.
GGCGTTGTTGAAGACCTTGAATTCGACGGTCTTCATCAGCTCCGTCAGTTCGGTGAACTGGAGCTTCACGCGCATGTCCGGCTTGTCCGAACCGTACGAACCCATCGCGGTCGCGAAGTCCATGACAGGGAACGGGTTCGGCAGGTCGATGCCGGCGGCGTTCTTGAAGACGACGCGCATCATGTCTTCGAACAGGTCACGGATTTCCTGCTCCGTCAGGAACGACGTTTCGCAGTCGATCTGGGTGAATTCCGGCTGGCGGTCGGCGCGCAGGTCTTCGTCGCGGAAGCACTTGGTGATCTGGTAGTAGCGGTCGAAGTTGGCGACCATCAGCAGCTGCTTGAACAGCTGCGGCGACTGCGGCAGCGCGAAGAAGTTGCCCGGGTTGACGCGCGACGGCACCAGGTAGTCGCGCGCGCCTTCCGGCGTGGACTTGGTCAGCATCGGGGTCTCGATGTCGATGAAGCCCAGGTTGTCCAGGTACTTGCGCACTTCCATCGACACCTTGTAGCGCAGGCGCAGGTTGTGCTGCATCTGCTGGCGGCGCAGGTCGAGCACGCGGTGCGTCAGGCGCGTGGTTTCCGACAGGTTGTCGTCGTCCAGCTGGAACGGCACCGGCACCGAAGCGTTCAGCACTTCCAGCCTGGTGGTGTTGATCTCGATCTTGCCCGACTTCAGGTTGGCGTTGGCGGTGCCCTCCAGGCGGTTCACGACGGTGCCCGTCACGCGCAGGCAGTACTCGTTGCGCACGTGCTCGGCGACCTTGAAGACCTCCGCATTGTCGGGGTGGCAGACGACCTGCACGAGACCTTCGCGATCGCGCAGGTCGATGAAGATCACGCCGCCGTGGTCGCGACGACGGTGCACCCAGCCGCACAGGCTGACGGTTTGGCCCAGCAGCTCTTCGGTCACGAGGCCGCAGTAGTGAGTACGCATGGAGGACATAGTTTTTCGATCCTGGTTGGTTGATTCGGTGGCCCGCTTCTGGCGGGCCTGGATTCTTTGCTGCCTTGTTGGTTCTATTCCGCGGCGGCGGCGGCGGGTGCCCCGGCCGCTGCATCGAGCGGCGACGGCGGCGACGGCGGCGCCACGACGCCCATCGAGACGATGTACTTGAGGGCCGCGTCGACCGTCATGTCCAGCTCGACCACGCGGCTCCGTTCCATCATCAGGAAGAAGCCGGAAGTCGGGTTCGGGGTGGTCGGCACGTACACGCTCACGTACTCGCCCACCAGGTGGTTCTTGACGTCGCCGCCCGGCACGCCGGTCAGGAAGGCGATCGTGTACGAATTCTCGTGCGGGTACGGGATCAGCACGGCCTTGCGGAACGCGTTGCCCGACGACGAGAACAGCGTGTCCGACACCTGCTTGACGCTCCCGTAGACCGAGTTCACGACGGGAATGCGCTGCAGCAGCCGCTCCCACATGCGCACGAACCATTTGCCGACCAGGTTATTGGTCAGCACGCCGGTCAGGAACACGATGGCCAGCGTGATGATGGCGCCGAGGCCCGGGATGTACGTGCGCGGCTGCCACTCGCTCGGGACGAGCACGAGCGACTGATCCAGCGTGCTGATCACGAAGTTCAGCACCCAGGCCGTGATCGCCAGGGGAACCAGGACCAGCGCGCCGGTAATGAAATATTTACGCATCGATTGTCGTGACGGATCTCGTCCGAGGATTTGTCGGGTGCTCATTATGCGCCGGCCGCGATGGGCCGGCGCCGCGGTCAGGTACTGCTGCCGTCCTTCGCCGGCGCGGCGGCCGGCGTCGGCGCGGGCGACGCGTCGGTGCTGCTGCCCGTGCTACTGTCGGACGACGTCGACGATGGGGCCGTGCCCGTTGCCGGCGTAGAGCCACCGCGGAAGTCGGTCACGTACCAGCCAGTACCTTTCAATTGGAAACCGGCGGCGGTGACTTGCTTCTTGAACGATGACTTGCCGCACGAAGGGCAAACGGTCAGAACCGGATCGGAAATCTTTTGCAGTACATCCTTGGCAAAACCGCATTCATCGCAGCGGTAGGCGTAAATCGGCATCTGAATACTCCGCAAAAATCATCAAAACCCTGAATTATAAAGCTTTTACGGAGCCGATGGACGCCTGGCCGGCTTGGTGCATTGTGGAAACAGTGTTGTTTTTCGTCAGCGCACGATTGTTTCTGTTTGCCGAACGTCAACTTAACTGATTAAATAGCATTCTTAGCAGCAATGCTGCACGAGGATTAAGAAACAGAAGTTTGCGCGACCGGCTTCCGGCCCGCCGCAATACCGCAGAAAAGCACTTCACTCGGGCCCGCTTGCGGGCCCTTTTCTTTTTTATCGGCGCTGCCAGATCATCCAGCGTTCCTTGCCTGCGAACACGGGAATCGAATCCTCGACGGCCTCATCGGCCACGCATTCGAACGTGGGCGTCAATAAGCCCTCCAGTTCCTCACGCGTGATGCCGAACGGCGGCCCCTTCGGCACCTGGTCGAAATAAAAATATCCAGCCAGCAGGCCGCCCTGCCCCAGCAGTTCCGCCCAGCGCCGCGCCACGTCCGGCCGGCGTGCCCCCGGCAGCGCGCACAGGAACGCCTGTTCGTAGACGAGATCCAGCGGCTTCTCCGGCGCATACGCGAAGAAATCGGCTTGCCGGATGCGGTCCGCCCACGGTCCGGCCAGCGCGCGGGCGCGCGCGACGGCTTCGGGCGAGAAATCGATGGCGGTGGCGTCCCAGCCGGACTCGCACATCAGCGTCAATTCGTGCGCGGAGCCGCAACCAGGAATCAATGCCGACAACGGACGCGCCGATGCGCAGACGAACCGCCGCAATGCCGCCGACACTCCACCCCGCTCCCACGGCGTGAAACTGCGCTCGAAGCGCTCGTCCCAGAATTGCGGCGACAGCGGATCGCGGCTGGCGAAAGCGGGCGGTGCCGCCATCACGGCGTCCAGTGCAGGTGCCCCGCGACCTCCAGACCGACGACGATCACCGTCAGTACGCCCGTCACGCAGGCGAGGAAGGCCAGCAGGCGATTGGTGCGGCGCTGCTGGTCGACCAGCTTGGCCATCAGGTCGCCCATGTCGAGGTCGCTGTACGCCCGCTTGTGCAAGACCTGGTGCACGAGACGGGGCAGCTGCGGCAGGATCTGGCCGAAGCGCGGCGCCTCCGCCTTCAGGCGCTCGGCCATGCCGCGCCAGCCGACCTGCTCGGCCATCCAGCGCTCCAGGTACGGTTTCGCCGTCTTCCACAAGTCGAGGTCCGGGTCGAGCTGGCGGCCCAGGCCTTCGATGTTCAGCATGGTCTTCTGCAACAGCACGAGCTGCGGCTGCACTTCGACGTTGAACCGGCGCGACGTCTGGAACAGGCGCAGCAGCACCTGGCCGAACGAAATGTCCTTGAGAGGACGATCGAAGATGGGTTCGCACGTCGCGCGCACGGCGGCTTCCAGTTCGTCGACGCGGGTCTCGCGCGGCGCCCAGCCCGATTCGATGTGCGCCTCGGCCACGCGCTTGTAGTCGCGGCGGAAGAAGGCGAGGAAGTTCTGCGACAGGTAATCTTTATCGAAATCGTTCAGCGTGCCGACGATGCCGAAGTCCAGCGCGATGTAGCGCCCGAACGTGTCCGGATCGATCGACACGAGGATATTACCCGGGTGCATGTCCGCGTGAAAAAAGCCGTCTCGAAAAACTTGCGTGAAGAAGATTTCGACACCGTCGCTGGACAATTTCTTGAGGTCGACGCCGGCCGCGACGAGGCGGTCGGTCTGCGAGATCGGGATGCCGTTCATGCGCTCCATCACGATCACGCTGCTGGAACAATAGTCCCAGTACATCTCCGGCACCATCAGCAAATCGGAATTCGCGAAATTGCGGCGCAGCTGGCTCGCGTTGGCGGCCTCGCGCATCAGGTCGAGCTCGTCGTGCAGGTATTTGTCGAACTCGGCCACGACCTCGCGCGGCTTCAGGCGGCGGCTGTCGGCCCACACCTTTTCGATGAGGCCGGCGGCCATCTGCATCAGGGCAATGTCTTCATCGATCGTGGTCTTCATGCCCGGACGCAGCACTTTCACCGCGACCTGCTTGCCATTCTTGAGCTCGGCAAAGTGCACCTGGGCGATCGATGCGGATGCGACCGGCGTGCGCTCGAACGACGCGAACAATGTTTCCGGCGAGGCGCCGAGGGAACGCGTGATCTGGGCGACGGCCAGGTCGGAATCGAAAGGCGGCACGCGGTCCTGCAGCAGCGACAGCTCGGCCACGATGTCGGGCGGCATCAGGTCGGGCCGGGTCGACAGCACCTGGCCGAATTTCACGAAGATCGGACCCAGCTCTTCCAGCGCGAGACGCAGGCGGATCGCGCGCGGCGACGTGATGCGACGCCAGAAGAAGACGGTATTGATCAGGCGGGCGGTGCGGGGTACGTGGAGGCCGGAAATCGCGATCTCGTCCAGGCCATACTTGACGATGACGGTGAAGATCTTCAGCAGGCGCAGGAATTTCAGGATCATCAGTGGTCCGAAGGCGTGTCAGGGGTCGTCGGAACGGGAGCGATGCTGTGCGCGGCAAGCTTCTGCTCCAGTTTGGCGATGCGCTTGGCCGTGCGTTCGACGTCGTCGCGCAGGCGGCCGACGTCGTCGGCGAAATCATCGACAGTCGCCGGGCGCACGAGCACGCGGCGTTCTTCCAGCAGGAATTCGGCGACGTTTTCCGCGAGCCGGCGTCCGGCCGTGGCCGCGCCCGTCACCGCCGAGCGCGCACCGCCGGCGAGGCGCACGGCGCCGATCGGCCCCACCACGCGCTCGAGATCGTGCTCGGCATCCCAGCGCAGGCCCTTGGACAATTGCGAGATCGTGTTGGCGAACTCGGCATCGCCCTCGATCCGTACGTACGAAAACGCGCGGTCGCGGTTCTGCAGGATCAGCGGCAGGTCGGAGAGCTTGACGTGGATGGTGACGCTGGCCGCGTCGTCGACGCCCGCCGTCTCGAGCATGCCGTCGCGTGCGACGCGCATGCGCAGGGCCAGGTGGCCCGTATCGATCACGGCGGTCTTGCCGGCATGGCGCATCAGCGCGTCGCGCGCCCAGGCTTCCTGCGCCAGCAAGTGATTGATCGTCGCGACGGCCGGAGCCGACGGCGACAGGAAAGAGGGAGTCGAAGACATGACCATTTTCGTCTGCACAAAATAAAACCGCCCGGCACTGGACACGTCGAAAAACCTGCTGCGCGTTGCACTGCTGTGCTGCGATGCTCGCTGTACTCCTCGTACAGCTGCGCTTCTCCCACAGCATTGCGGCCGCTTGCGACGGTTTTTCGAGGTGCCCGTAGGTCGGGCGGTTTCGATCTTACCAGTTCACCAGAGCATAAACCCTAGAGCACGGAACTTTTCTTGCGAAAATTTTAAGTGATCTGCTGAATGCCCGCCAGGACCCAGCCGCCATTGCCGGCGAGCGGCTTGGCCAGGTTCCAGACTTCGACGAACGGTTCCGGCGCCGCGCCCGGCGCGTTGCGAATCATGCCGTTGAACTGGACGCTCGCCAGGTAATCGCGGTCGGTCGTCTCGATGCCCAGCAGCTGCGAATCGATGTTGACGACTTCCGTGTAGTCCGGCTGGCCGCCCCGTTCCTGGATCTGCAGCGACAGTTCGGCGTACACCTCGGGCGACGTGAATTCGCGCAGGTCGGCGAGGTCGCCGCGGTCCCACGCCGCTTGCATGCGGATGAACGAGGACCTGGCGTGGCGCAGGAACGCTTCCGTGTCGAACCCGGCCGGCACGCCCCACTGCTCGTGCGCGGGCGCGGCCTTGTCGAGCGACGGCGCATTCGAGAAGCCCGACTGGAAGCCGCCCTGGTTGCCGGCATAGGCATTGTTCAGGCCCGAACCGATTTCCGGCGTGGCCGAGGCCGGCACGGGATGCTGCTGGTTAAAGCCCGTAAAAGTCGGGTTGGCCGGCGTGTCCTTGCGGCGGAACATGCGGATGATGAACATCACGGCGAACACGAGCAGCAGGATCATCAGCAGCGACGACAGGGCGCTGGCCATCGCGCCGCCGATGCCGAAGTGCGAGAACAGCGCGCCCAGGCCGAGGCCGAGCAATGCACCGCCCAGCACGCCTTTCCACATGCTCGGCCGTTTCTGCGGCACCTGGGCCGGCGCCATGGGAGCCGGCGCCGGCCGTTGCTGGTACGACGGCTGCTGGTAAGGTGCGGGGGCCGGTGCGGGCGCCGGGGCGCGCATGCGGCTCACGGACTGCGACTGGCGGCCGAACGAACGGCCACCGCCGACCGGACGCGCATCGGCGACGCTGGACAGCGTCATCAGCGCGATCATCATGCTGGCCAAAAACTTTTTCATCAGCTCACCTCAAAGTTTGATGCCGGTGTGCAGTGCGGCCACACCGGCCGTCAGGTTGTAGTACTGCACTCTTTCCAGGCCTGCGGTTTCCATCATGCCCTTCAGCGTTTCCTGGTCCGGATGCATGCGGATCGATTCCGCCAGATACCGGTAGCTTTCCGCATCGTTGGCGATGCGCTGGCCCAGCCACGGCAGCACCGAGAACGAATACACGTCATACGGCTTTTGCAGCGGCGCCGCCACTTTGGAAAACTCCAGCACCAGTAACTTGCCGCCCGGCTTGAGCACCCGGCGCATTTCCGCCAATGCCTGATCCTTGTGCGTCATGTTGCGCAGGCCAAAGGCCACGCTGACGCGATCGAAATAATTGTCCGGGAACGGCAGTTTTTCCGCGTCACAGAGCAAGGTGGGGGTGACCAGACCTTTGTTCAATAGACGATCGCGGCCCACGCGCAGCATCGACTCGTTGATGTCCGTGAGCCAGACCTCGCCGCTCGGCCCCGCCGCCTTGGCGAATGCCTTCGACAAGTCGCCCGTACCGCCGGCGATGTCGAGCACCTTGAAGCCGGGACGAATGCCGGCCTGGGCGATGGTGAACGCCTTCCACACGCGGTGCAGGCCGGCGGACATCAGGTCGTTCATCACGTCGTATTTGGACGCGACCGAGTGGAATACCTTGGCTACCTCGTGGACCTTCTCGTCTTCCGAGACGGTCTTGTAGCCGAAATGGGTGGTGTTGGTCATAGTAGCAAGCCGTTTAGTCTTGCCACATTATACAAGCCGGGGTCCGCCGCCCGACTTAAAGATGACTTACCCGGGCGAACGCGAAGAAAACGTTTGCGTCGACGTCAATGTCGGCTTTACCACACAAGATAACAAACGTGCATCCCAATTGTTAAAACTCTGCTTATAATGGTTTTCGCTTGCGCACAGTCAGGAACAGGGATGTTTATCGCTTAACCATGTGCTGCCGGCGATACTTCATGACTTGTTAAAAAAATTTCTAGAGAGAGAAACAAATGGCGACTGGCACCGTGAAATGGTTCAACGACGCAAAAGGCTTTGGCTTCATCAAACCTGACGATGGTGGCGACGATCTGTTCGCACACTTCTCGGCCATCAATTCGGCAGGCTTCAAATCGCTGGCGGAAAACCAGCGCGTCACCTTCGACGTGACCTCCGGCCCGAAAGGCAAGCAGGCGTCAAACATCCAGCCGCAGTAATTCCAGGCCGGTAAACGAAAAAGCGCCGTGTGCAAACCGGCGCTTTTTTCGTTTTCGTCAGTGGCTGCACCCACCGCTGCCGCAACCGCCGCCTTTCGGCCCGGCCGCCGGCACGGCGCTGGCTTCGCGCCCGCTGTCGCCTTCATACCCCGCCGCATGCAGGCGGCCCAGGTAGTCCTGCCACAGCGTGGCCTGCTCGTTACCCAGCTTGTACAGGTAATCCCACGTGAAGATCCCGGACTCGTGGCCGTCCGTGAACAGCGGCTTGACGCCGTAGTTCCCGACCGGCTCGACACCGCGGATGCCCACGTCGCGCTTGCCGACCTGGAGCACTTCCTGGCCCGGGCCGTGGCCCTTCACTTCGGCCGACGGCGAGTACACGCGCATCAACTCGAACGGGATGGAGAACGCGGCGCCGTCGTCGAAGGCGATTTCCAGGATCTTCGATTGCTGGCGGATGGTGAGGTTGGTGGGGGTGGGCATAATTGGATCGGGAGCGTTGATTACCGTCGCTCCCGCGAAGGCGGGAGCCCAAGTTCTGCGTGCGTCGCGTCGGCGCTTGCGAAATTGGGTCCCCGCCTCCGCGGGGACGACGTGGATAGGCGAATTTTACCGCTTAATGAAGCGGCGCTTGATCGCCTCCGCCAGCTGTGGCACCAGCGCCCGGCGCGCGACGAGCACCGCCTCGTCCGTCGTCCGCTGCGCCTGCGCCCACACGGGCGCGGGGAAGTGCGCGTCGTCGGCGTAGCGCGGGATCACGTGCCAGTGCAGGTGCGGCACCACGTTGCCGAGGCTCGCCACGTTGACTTTCAGCGGCTGCATCACCTCGCGCACGGCGAGTTCGAGCTTGTACACGGCGTCGTTCAGCAGCAGGCGATCCGCATCCGCGAGGTCGCTCACTTCGCGCACGTGGTCTTTCCAGATCACGCGCGCGAAGCCGGGGTAGTTGGCATCGTCGACGAGGATGACGGCGAACTTGTCGTTGTCGACGACAGTCGGCACGGCCAGTTCGCACAACTCGCAACCCATCATACGAGCACCCGCTCGATGCCGCCGTTGTTGGCGTTGGCCACGTAGTTCGGCATCCAGTTCTCGCCCAGCAGGTGGCGCGCCATTTCGACAACGATGTAGTCGGCCGTGGTGCCCGAATCGTCGTTGTAGCGGTTCAGGCCCTGCAGGCAGGACGGGCAGCTCGTCAGGATCTTGACGTCGCCGCTGAAGCCGTCGGCGCGCAGCTTGTCGGCACCCTTCACCATTTCCTGCTCCTTGCGGAAGCGGACCTGGGTCGAGATGTCCGGACGGCTCACGGCGAACGTGCCCGACTCGCCGCAGCAGCGGTCGTTCTTCTCGATCTTGACGTTGTCGACGGTCTGCACGAGCGCGTTCACGGTCTTCGTCGAATCGCCCAGCTTCATCGGGTTGTGGCACGGTTCGTGGTACATGTAGCGCATCCCCGTCACGCCTTCCAGCTTGACGCCCTTCTCCAGCAGGTACTCGTGGATGTCCATGATGCGGCAGCCCGGGAAGATCTTCTCGAACTCGTAGGTCGCCAGCTGGTCGTAGCAGGTGCCGCACGAGACGAGGACCGTCTTGATGTCGAGGTAGTTCAGCGTGTTGGCCATGCGGTGGAACAGCACGCGGTTATCCGTCATCATCTTGTCGGCCTTGTCGTACTGGCCGGCGCCGCGTTGCGGATAGCCGCAGCACAGATAGCCCGGCGGCAGCACGGTCTGCACGCCCACTTCCCACAGCATCGCCTGCGTGGCCAGGCCCACCTGCGAGAACAGGCGCTCGGAACCGCAGCCCGGGAAGTAGAACACGGCTTCCGTATCGGCGTTGGTGACCTTCGGGTTGCGGATGATCGGGATGACCTTGTCGTCCTCGATGTCCAGCAGCGCGCGCGCCGTCTTCTTCGGCAGGTTGCCCGGCATCTTCTTGTTCACGAAGTGGATCACCTGCTCGCGGATCGGCGCCTTGCCGGTCGTCGGAGGCGGTGCCTTCGTCTGTTCCTTCGCGACGGCCTTCAGCACACTGCTGCCCAGGCGCTGCGCCTTGAAGCCCAGGTCGACCATCGCCTTGCGCGTCGCGTTGATCGTCGTCGGGTCGGTCGCGTTCAGGAAGAACATGGCCGCGCGGTGGGCCGGCTTGAAGCTGCGCTTGTCCATCTTGCGCAGCAGGTTACGCATGTTCATCGAGACGTCGCCGAAGTCGATGTTGACCGGGCACGGCGTCACGCACTTGTGGCACACGGTGCAGTGGTCGGACACGTCCTCGAATTCTTCCCAGTGGCGGATCGACACGCCGCGGCGCGTCTGCTCTTCGTACAGGAACGCTTCGATCAGCGCGGACGTCGCGAGGATCTTGTCGCGCGGCGAGTACAGCAAATTCGATTGCGGCACGTGCGTCGTGCACACGGGCTTGCACTTGCCGCAGCGCAGGCAGTCCTTGACGCTGTTCGCGATCTCGCCGATGTCGCTCTGCTGCATGATCAGCGATTCGTGGCCCATCAGGCCGAACGACGGCGTGTACGCGTTGCGCAGGTCGGCGTACGCGGTGTCGCTGTTCAGGAGCTTGCCCTTGTTGAAGCGGCCTTCCGGGTCCACGCGCTGCTTGTAGTCGCGGAAGTCGCGGATCTCGTCCTCGGTCAGGAATTCCAGCTTCGTGATGCCGATGCCGTGCTCGCCCGAGATGACGCCGTCCAGCGAACGCGCCAGCTTCATGATGCGCTCGACGGCCTTGTGCGCGTCCTGCAGCATCGCGTAGTCGTCCGAGTTCACCGGCAGGTTCGTGTGCACGTTGCCGTCGCCGGCATGCATGTGCAGCGCGACGAACACGCGCGAACGCAGCACGCGCTTGTGGATCGCGGTGGCTTCGGCAAGGATCGGCTCATAGGCCGCGCCGTTGAAGATCTGGCGCAGCGGCGCGCGGATCTCCTGCTTCCACGAGACGCGCACCGTGTGGTCCTGCACGACGTCGAACAGTTTCGCGCCCGGCTGCTGCGCGAGGCGCGCCTGGAACGTGCCGGCGAGACCATCGAGGCCGACGTCGGCCAGCTTGTCGAGCACGTCGCCCAGCGGCTGGTCGAGGTTCGCCGTGATCCAGGTCCAGCGCGCGGACACGCGGGCCAGCAGCTCGTCGGCCTGCTGCGGACGGTCGCCGAGGATCTCTTCCTTCGACACGCCTTCGCCGGTCGCGTCGTCCGCCTTCGTCACTTCCAGGTTCCCGGCCGTGAAATAGGCGTGCAGTTCCTCGACGAGCTGCAGCTTGTTCTTGATCGACAGCTCGACGTTGATGCGCTCGATGCCGTCGGTGTACTCGCCCATGCGGTTCAGCGGGATCACGACGTCTTCGTTGATCTTGAAGGCGTTCGTGTGGCGCGCGATGGCGGCCGTACGCGAGCGGTCGAGCCAGAATTTTTTACGGGCTTCCGGGCTGACGGCGATGAAGCCCTCGCCCACGCGCGTGTTCGCGAGGCGCACGACTTCCGACGTGGCCAGCGCGACAGCGTTCTCGTCGTCGCCGACGATGTCGCCGAACAGCGCCATCTTCGGCAAAGTGCCGCGCTTCGATTTCGTCGCATAGCCGACGGCCCGCAGGTAGCGCTCGTCCAGGTGTTCCAGGCCCGCGAGGCGCAGGCTGGCGAATTCCGGCTTGCCGCTCTTCGGCAGGCTGTCGAGGTAATCCTTGATCTCGACGATCGACGGGATCGCATCGCGCGCCTGGCCGAAGAATTCCAGCGCGACGGTGCGCGTGTACTTCGGCATCTTGTGCAGGATCCAGCGGCTTGAGGTGATCAGGCCATCGGTGCCCTCTTTCTGGATGCCCGGCAGGCCCGCGAGGAATTTGTCGGTGACGTCCTTGCCGAGGCCTTCCTTGCGGAAGCGGCGGCCTTCGATGGCCAGCGTCTCCGTGCGGAACGGCTGGCCTTTCGGCGCGCCCTTCTCGGACGGGTGCGTCCATTCGAGCTTGAACGTGGCGACCGGGGCGTCGTGGATCTTGCCCAGGTTATGGTCCACGCGCGTGACGTCGAGCCAGTCGCCGTTCGGGTCGACCATGCGCCACGACGCGAGGTTGTCCAGCGCGGTGCCCCACAGGACGGCCTTCTTGCCGCCCGCGTTCATCGCGATGTTCCCGCCGATGCACGAGGCGTGCGCGGACGTCGGGTCGACGGCGAACACGAAGCCGGCCTTCTCGGCCGCCTGCGACACGCGCTGCGTGACGACGCCGGCGCCCGTGAAGATGGTCGCGTACTCGCGGTCGACGCCCGGCAGGCGCGTCATCTCGACCTCGCCCATCTGCAGCAGCTTTTCCGTGTTGATCACGGCCGACATCGGCGACAGCGGAATCGCACCGCCCGTGTAGCCGGTGCCGCCGCCGCGCGGAATGATGGTCAGCCCGAGTTCGATACAGCCTTTCACGAGGCCGGCAATCTCGTCTTCCGAGTCCGGCAGCAGGACGAGGAACGGGTATTCGACGCGCCAGTCGGTGGCGTCCGTCACGTGCGACGTGCGGTGCATGCCGTCGAAGCGGATGTTGCGCTTGTCCGTGTAGCGGCCCAGCACGGCCTTGGCGCGCTTGCGCAGGTCGTAGGTGACGGCGAATTCGCGGCCGAAGTCGTCGACGGCCTTGCGCGCGGCGACGAGCAGCTGCTCGACGGCGGCGCTGCGGCGCGCGGCCGTGGCGGGGTCGGACTCGCCGGCATCGACCGTCAGGCGGCGCTTGTCGACTTCCGCCAGGCGGTGATGCAGCGCTTCGATCAGCTTGGCGCGGCGCTTCGGGTTGTCCAGCAGGTCGTCCTGCAGGTACGGATTGCGGCGCACGACCCAGATGTCGCCCAGGACTTCGTACAGCATGCGGGCCGAGCGCCCGGTCTGGCGGGCACCGCGCAATTCACCCAGCAACTGCCACGATGACTCGCCCAGCAGCCGGATCACGATCTCGCGATCGGAGAACGACGTGTAGTTATAAGGGATTTCGCGCAGCCGGATGGGCGCGTTTTCTTCGAGCAGGGCGTGGATATTGGCAGGAGCGTTCATGGGGAGATCGACTGTCGTACTGACGCGTAGGACTCTCTATTCTAGCTTATTGCGATGCACCACGCTGGGGAAGGAATATTTTTTGCAACGGCGAAAAAGCAGAAAGGGGCGGAAAACGACGCTTTCGCGCAAATTTGTTTTGGTTGAACGCAAGAATTTCCGGCGAAAGCTCGGCATCGTGGTCGCGAGGGCATCTTATCCACGTCGACTTAACCTTGGTGCCATATGTATTTGTACGAAGCACCTCACTGCACCTGGGCTACATCAATTCCAGAAATTTTCAGGGCGACATGGCTTCGGCATAGGGGGACGAATCAATTGCGTTCGTTGCCTACGGGGCACAAGAGACCAAGCGAATCCGCTTTTGCTTCTTATCAACAACATTCAAGCTCTGTTGGTTACCTTGGCCGATGGAAAATCTGATACCAGATAACCCATCGGAGGTAATACATGGATAGGGGTCAAGCGATCTCGGCAGGCGCTGCGCTGTCGGTGTTCAGTCTCAATGCGCAGCACGACCGCTTGATGCGCCTGGAATTCCCCCGGGGGGACGGGCCTGATCCCATTCTCTTGCCGAACCGGATGTCGGCACGCGAAGAAGTGTCCCGCTGCTTCCGTGTCGAGGTCGAGCTCCTGTCCGATGACGCACGAATTCCCTTGAAGGCGATGATGGCCAGGATGGTGACGATTTCTATCGTGCGCGAAGACGGCTCGCTGCGCTACTTCAACGGCTACGTCACCGAATTCCAATTCATGCGCACTGACGGCGGTTTCGCGTTTTATCGCCTGGTGCTCGAGCCCTGGCTGGCCTTTACGAGGCTGCGCAAGGACAACGTGTCGTTCCACGGCAAGAGCGTCATCGAATTGACCGAACTGACGTTTGCCCGTTACCGCCAGGCCGACTGGCATGCGGCTATCGTCGGCGACTATCCGCGCATGACCTGCGCCAACCAGTACGACGAGACCGACTACAACCACCTGCACCGCCGTTGGGAAGATCTCGGGCTGCACTACTGGTATGAGCATCGGGCGGACGGGCATACGCTCTGGCTCAGCGACAAGAGCACGCTCGCGCAACCCATCGATCCGTCCGGGATCGACGATTCAGGAGAGATTCCGTTCCGCGACAAGGCCGGTTCGCTCGAATACGACGGCATTCGCGAATGGAGCCCTGCGCGGCGCATCGGTTCCGGCCAGACGACCCTGGCCAGCTTCGATTACAAGAATCCGATCGTGCAGCGGTCGACCGCCGAGTCACTGAATGATCAGGGCGACGTCTTTCCGTACGAGATCTACGAAAACACGGGATCGTACGGGTTTCGCACCTACGACGACGGCGAAAAACTCGCGCAGCAGCGCATGGGCGAGCGCGATGCGAATACCCAGTATTTCGAAGCGCGCGGCAACGATCGTACCGCCCAGCCCGGCCGATGCTTCAAGCTCGGCGGCCATTTCAGCGCCGAGCTGCAAGCGCCGAAGTGGGGTGAAGCGCCTCACCCCAGTATCGCCAACCGTGACTATCTGATCCTTTCGGTCGACCACGAAGCCAGCAACAACTACCGGGCCGGGCCGGGCGCGCCGTCGCATTACGAGAATTCGTTCCGGTGCGTACGCAAGGATATCCAGTGGCGTCCAGGCCGCCACTACAACAGCAAGCCCTGCACTTATCCCGGCATTCAGACGGCGATCGTGGCCGGGCCTGACGGTTCGGAAATCCATACCGATGGCTACGGGCGCGTCAAAGTCCAGTTTCATTGGGACAGGCTGGGCAATTACGACGAGAACAGTTCGCCTTGGCTCCGTGTCATGTCGCCAGGGGCTGGCGGCGAATTCGGGAATATTCGCTTGCCTCGGGTTGGTGAGGAAGTGGCGGTGGTCTATCTTGACGAGAACATTGATCATCCTGTGATTCTTGGGGCGCTGTACAACTTCACGCATATGCCGCCTTGGCAGTTGCCTGAGCAGCAGGCTTTGAGCGGGTTGCGGAGCCGGGAGCTGCAAGCCGAAGAAGGCAGTGGGCGAGGTAATCATCTGATACTGGACGATACTGCCGGCAGAATCCAGGCGCAGTTGAAAAGCGACCATCAATGCAGCCAACTCTCGCTCGGACATATCACTCGCATCGACGACACTCGCGGACGCAAAGATGCGCGCGGTGAAGGATGGGAACTACGCACTGATGGACACGGCGTTGCCCGCGCGGCAAAGGGCATGCTGATTACCACTGAAGCTCGACAGGGCGCGCACGGGGCGATCAAGGACGTCGAAGAAACCTCTCGGCGCTTCAATCTCGCTGTAGAGCAGCATCGAATTTTGGGCGAGCTTGCGCAAAAAAATGGCGCCCAAGATATCAGTAGCAACCAGGAGGACGTCGCTCTTTCACTCCAGACGCAGAACGACGCGATTACCGGCCCCTCCTCGGCAACTAGTGGCTTTCCTGAGCTGACGGAGCCACATCTGGTACTGGCGAGCCCTTCAGGAATTGCAACAACTACTGCAGGCGACAGCCACATTGCCAGCGAGCGCCATACGGCCATCACAACCGGGAAAAACCTTTCGTTGGCTGCAGGGACAAGTTTCTTCGCCACCATCCGTCAGACCTTCCGTTTATTCGTCCAGAAGGCCGGCATGAAAATGGTGGCTGCGGCCGGCGACATCGACATCCAGGCGCTCTCCGACAATATCAATCTTTTGGCGAAACTGTCGATTACGCAGACTGCAAACCGCATCACCATCAGTGCCAAGGAAGATCTCGTCATCAATGGCGGCGGTAGTTATATGAAGTTCGACGCCGGAGGCATTGAGCTCGGCACCAGCCGCTCTTTCATCGCGCACGCTGCAACTCACAGTTTTATTGAACCGAAAAATCTGTCGACGCCTGATATGCCAGTGGTGCAACGAATGCAAGTGGAGACGAAATTAAAACTGTCCCTCTGAATGCGGCATTAGCCTGGGGCCAGCGACCGCCCGGGAGAACGATCTTCTCCTAGTAACCGGTGATTGACATGCGAATTGATAAAGTCAAGCCATATTCTCGAAAAGAAAAGCTTCAATGTCGAAATCTCTTGAAATTCATAAGCGAAAAAAACAATCATGTTAATTAGCCCACCTTTTTTGACTGACAAGCATGATGAGAAGGATATTTTTGACACAGGTCTCCGATCAGTTGTGGCACGTGAGGCGACTACTTTGGCTCCAGAAGGAAATTATCCAGTGAGCCAATCTTTCATGTGGCACACGGGATTACATTTGCAGGCACCGAAGGTCACCGACGCCGGGTACGCTCCTGTACGCGCCATTGCCGACGGGAAGGTCGTCTTTGTGCACCAGCCTCGGCTGAAAGTCGAGGATCCGAACGACGGCCAAGCCTACAACCCGTTCGGGGCAGCCCCGAGCTGGTCGGACAATGGCATGGTCGTAATCGAACACACAACCGATATCGGAGCGGACGGTGACACGATAACGTCTGTGACCTTTTACTCCAGCTACATGCACCTGTCGCACGTTGAGACAGCGGTCGTGGTCGGCAAGGCAGTTTATCGCAAGGATAAGCTCGGCAAACCAGGGGCGATCTACAACCACGCAGGACAAATCGAGCTGAGCATTGCTTGCGACCGCGCAAATCTGCATAAGTTGATCGGCCGCGAACCGACATGGCAAGATCCTAAGCTGGCACCCACGGTCGACGGCCGGACTGACTCCTTATTTGGCGACATCTATTTCTATCTGCCTGCGTCGACGCCGGTCGTCATGACCGCGGCCAAGCCAAATGTGCACGTGAGAAGTGCCTATCACGGTACTGCGGTCTTAGGTGAGGCTCAATGGGTCAGGATGGATCTTGGCGGTAGCGGAATGGCACCCGGGACCTGTGTCTTCAGCACCTACAACACGGCATGGCAATTGATCGGCTCCCGGACGCCGGAGGCTGGCGCTGAATACACCCTTGATGAGGAGGCGGCAGCGCGCCACAAGAGTGCCGTGCAGTCTGGTGCCGCGAGGAGTAGCCCAAGTGGTTGGTACGAGTTACTGCGTTTCGGCCGCAATATCGGCAGAAGCTCGGAGGACAAGGACACACTGCCAGATGACGCTATGCATTGGAGGAAAATCCGGACGATTGCGGGAACGGACGTGTGGGCAGACTTGAATGCGGAGGGGAGCCGTAAATTCAGCGACGCCGACTTTCTGCCTGTCATAGGCTGGAATTGCTATGATGACGACGATAGCCCCAACGATCAAAAATGCGGTTCAGACAAGCTCAAGAACTTGATCGCCGATCCTGCGTCTCCGGACAGCAAGAACGACCTCGAACAATTGGCGAGACGTATCGGTAATGAAGAGGTACAGCTAAAGCTGGCCCACGTCATCTGCAAATTCCCGAATGAATGGGACAAGGCAACGTTGGAGACTCGCTATAAGTTTATGAGCGACCGACCGGACATCGCCGAGAATTCTGCAAGTTGGGACAAGGCGAAAAAACACCTGGAAGCGATGGGCATAGATGGTCTGCCGGGCAACTTCAAAAACGCGGAGTGGCATTTCCATCCAGTTGCGTTTATACGTCACTTCTCAAAGTGCGGATGGCTTAGCAGCCTAGAGCTTGCGCAATGCTTTCCTCGAAAGCAATTACATTTGCAAGGTACGAGTTTTCATGAGGTGCAGTGTAAATGGATCGATGCATTTGCACGGGCGACACGCTGGGCTGTGCATTTCAACAAGGCGACAAGGAAATACGGGGTCGCGAAAACGAGACAAAGACTTCTCCATTTCTTTGCCCACGTCATTCCAGAGACTGGTTATTTGACGCTGATGAAAGAAGGTGGTGGGCCGGCTTATCTCCAGTCGAAAGCCTATTATCCGTACTACGGCCGTGGCTTGATTCAGTTGACTTGGGAAGAGACCTACAGATCATACGGAAATTTCCGTGGCTTTCCGCATAAAATCACCAACGACGCATATAACGAAATAGGCTGGAACCCAGACATTTACATTGCACGCGACAACACGAACTTCAATGCGGCGAACTGCGCTGATTCAGCTGCATACTTTGTATTATATAAACAGGGATTATTGAGAATAATGGACCACGGAATTGCACAAAGCGATGCGATCGCCGCGAGCAAATCTGTCAATGGAGGGGGAAGTCATATCGAAAACCTGAATGGCCTGGACTCCCGGCTCCAGAGTATCCTTTTCTTGCGAGATATTCTGCTCGACTGGGTTGCGGAAGCGACATCGGAGACCATAATTTTCGACTGGAGAAGAAATAGTGAAAAAGAACCGACGGAGGAACTGGACTCACACGGCCACCGAAAAAAAAGGTTTGTCTTGAGGACTCCCTCTTGGCAAATTTCCGTTCCACTTGATAAACAGAGGCCAGGTGCTTAAATGAATAAACTATATACTTTGTTTTGCGTAACGATCCTTGGCTCGAGCATAGCGCACGCTGAAGTGCGGGTGGAGGAATCGTGCTGGACCCATGCGGCACGAGGTGGTTCCGACAAGCAGATTCAATTTGTTCTGAAGGCCTATAAGGATACGGATCTAGACAGGGAGGTTGGCGCCGTCGTGCAATATGTGGGATCGAAGGGCATAATCTCATTGGTGTTCACGAATTTCGTGAGAACGGATATGGAGGACGATCCAGATGCCGGAAATTACGAACTCACCCGAGTTGAGGTAATTGGCGGGAAGATTGGTGGCGAGTATGTTTTTGCTCAGGTCGGCTCTGGGATCAGGCAAGGCAAGATGGTTACGTATAGAAAATCCAAAACTGCAAAACCAATAAATTTCTACCATTCTTCCGATGGCGATGGAAGGTGTGGATTTAAGGTGAACTGAGCCTATTTCTTGAATTCGCAATCTAACGTGACGATTAAATTACCATGCCGCTCAAGATTATTGTAGTCGGAGACTCGACTGATCACGGCGGCAAGGTGATCAGTGGCTCGCCATCGCACGATGTCGACGGCAAGCCTATCGCGCGGCTGGGCGACCAGCGTGCCAGCGTCGAATGAAGGACGCTGCGTAGTTCGCCTCGGCGATTAAATCCGATCACGGTCAGATGCCAACCGGCATAGACCATCCACACACAACACCCGCGTCTATCCAAATACCCGGCTCGTCATCTCCCCAAGCCACCTCCACCACCCGTCCGGCACATACAGCAGCGTGACCGTCATGAACACGTAGCGCCCGAACTTGCCGATCGCCATATAGATCACGCTGGGCCAGAACGGCAGGTGCAGCCAGCCCGCCAGGGTGCAAAGCGGGTCGCCGATGCCCGGCACCCAGGACAGCAGCATCGTCTTCGCGCCGTAGCGTTTGAGCCAGTGGAACCAGCGCGACGAGCGTTCCTTCGCAAACGCGACCTTGGCGCGGTAGCCGATCCAGTAGTCGACGATGCCGCCCAGCGTGTTGCCCAGCGTGGCGACGAGGACGGTGGGCCAGAACATCGCGGGATTCGCTTTCACGACGGCGAACACGGCGGGTTCGGAGCCGAGCGGCAGCAGGGTCGCGGAGACGAAGGCGATGAGGAATACCGACGTGAGCCCGACAGTGGGCACGGCGAGGAATTTCAGCAGCCACAGGACGGCGGATTCGATCATCG
The DNA here is from genome assembly GCF_047302885.1 of Massilia sp. CT11-137. Taxonomy (NCBI): domain Bacteria; kingdom Pseudomonadati; phylum Pseudomonadota; class Betaproteobacteria; order Burkholderiales; family Oxalobacteraceae; genus Massilia; species Massilia sp. CT11-137. The sequence goes on along the minus strand of NZ_JBKYMP010000002.1, from coordinate 277,132 downwards.
GAAAGAAGGGATGGACGGCGGAAGGATAAGTTGAGTACATTATAATGAGGAGCAACACCTCGCAACGACACGGTACGCCTGGCTCTACCAAGCCAGGCTGCCGCACTGCTCGCCTCGGTTACCCACCAAGCAGGACAGTCAGCGTCGCCCCGGAACCCGAACAGCCCCGCATCGATCATGACTACCGACTACCTCAAGAAAATCCTCACCGCGCGCGTCTACGACGTGGCCGTCGAAACCCCGCTGGAGTACGCCCCCAGCCTGTCGAAGCGCACCGACAACAAGATTTACCTGAAGCGCGAGGACATGCAGAGCGTGTTCAGCTTCAAGCTGCGCGGCGCCTACAACAAGATGGCCAACCTGTCGGAGTCGCAACTGAAACGCGGCGTGATTTGCGCGTCGGCTGGCAACCACGCCCAGGGCGTCGCCATGTCGGCGGCGCGCCTGAACTGCCGCGCCGTGATCGTGATGCCGACCACCACGCCCAGCGTGAAAGTGGATGCGGTGCGCGCGTTCGGCGGCAGCAACGTGGAAGTCGTGCTGCACGGCGAGTCGTACACGGATGCGTTCAACCATGCGCAGATGCTGGAAAAGGAACAGAAGCTGGCGTTCGTGCACCCGTTCGACGATCCGGACGTCATCGCCGGCCAGGGCACGATCGGCGTCGAGATCCTGCGCCAGCATTCGGCGCCGATCCATGCGATCTTCCTCGCGATCGGCGGCGGTGGCCTGATCAGCGGCGTGGCCGCGTACGTAAAACAGATCCGCCCCGACATCAAGATCATCGGTGTGCAGACGAACGATTCGGACGCGATGGCGCGCAGCCTCAAGGCCGGCGAGCGCGTGACCCTGCCGGACGTCGGCCTGTTCGCGGACGGCACCGCCGTGCGCCTGGTCGGTGCCGAGACCTTCCGCCTGTGCCAGGAACTGGTCGATGAAATCATCATCGTCGACAACGACGCGCTGTGCGCCGCCATCAAGGACGTGTTCACCGACACGCGCAGCATCGTCGAACCGTCCGGCGCGCTGGCCATCGCGGGCGCGAAGGCCTACGTGGAACGTTCGCAGATGTCGAAGAATCCGGTGCGCGGCGAGACGCTCGTCGCCGTCGCGTGCGGCGCCAACATGAACTTCGACCGCCTGCGCTTCGTCGCCGAGCGCGCCGAACTGGGCGAGGCGCGCGAAGCCGTGTTCGCCGTGACGATCCCCGAGCAGCGCGGCAGTTTTAAACGCTTCTGCGCGCTGATCGGGCCGCGCAACGTCACCGAATTCAACTACCGCATCAGCGACGAGCGCGAGGCGCATGTCTTCGTCGGCGTGCAGATCGGCAGCCGCAGCGAGTCCGGTACCGTCGCGCGCACGTTCGAGGAACACGGTTTCCGCACCCTCGACCTCACCCACGACGAACTGGCCAAGCAGCACGTGCGCCACCTCGTCGGCGGCAAGAGCGGGCTCGCGCACGACGAACTGCTGTACCGCTTCGAATTCCCGGAGCGTCCGGGCGCGCTGATGCGCTTCCTGGACACCCTGGCGCCGAACTGGAACATTTCGCTGTTCCACTACCGGAACCAGGGCGGCGACGTGGGCCGCATCCTCGTCGGCCTGCAAGTGCCGTCGGGCGAGATGGACGAGTTCCGCGAGTTCCTCGCGACGCTCGGTTATCGCCACTGGGACGAGAGCGCGAATCCGGTCTACAAGCTTTTCCTTTGATATGCTGGTGGGCACGGGGTGCCCACCCTACGGCAAACGATATCGTAGGGTGGGCACCCCGTGCCCACGAATAATGTACCCGTAACGCATCCATGAGCGGTGCGCGCAACGATCGCGGGAAAGGTGTACGATACGCCGCTTTGCCGCCGCCGGACGGCATCGTCACGCACGTTGGCCGGCTTCGAGTACACACCATGACCAATACCCCTGAACAATCGCCTCTCGGCAAAAACTCGGCCTACCAGACCGAATACGCGCCGGAGCTGCTGTTTCCCATCCCGCGCCAGCAAAAACGCGCCGAACTCGGCCTGGCGGGCACGCTCCCGTTCTTCGGCGTCGACATCTGGAATGCGTATGAATTGTCGTGGCTGAACATGCGCGGCAAGCCGCAGGTCGCCATCGCGACCTTCACGGTGCCGGCCGATTCGCCCAACATCGTCGAATCGAAATCCTTCAAGCTGTACCTGAATTCGTTCAACCAGACCCGGCTGGCCAACACGGACGCCCTGCTGGCCCTGCTGCGCGAAGACCTGTCGAATGCGGTCGGCGCGCCCGTGCACGCGGCGCTGACGCTGCCCGAAGAATTCGACAAGCTCAAAATGGGCGAGCTGGACGGCCTCCTGATCGACCGCCTCGACGTCGAGATCGACAATTACAGGCCGTCGCCGGAACTGCTCAAGGCCAACCACGACGAAGCCGCGGTCGAGGAAACCCTCGTGTCGCACCTGCTCAAATCGAACTGCCTCGTCACGGGCCAGCCCGACTGGGGCAGCGTGCAGATCCGCTACGTCGGTCCGCAGATCGACCAGGAAAGCCTGCTGCGCTACCTGATCGGTTTCCGCGAGCACAACGAATTCCACGAGCAATGTGTCGAGCGCATCTTCACGGACATCCTGCGCCAGTGCAAGCCGAACAAGCTGGCGGTCTATGCCCGCTATACCCGGCGCGGCGGCCTGGACATCAATCCGTGGCGCGCCAATTTCAGCACCGCCAAACCGCCGAATTTGCGTGCCGCGCGCCAATGAACAATGCGGATGGGTGATTTTTGATCGTTCGTCCCCATCTACAGTGTACGTTTCCGGCGACATCCTTCACGGGGTTTCCGGATGTGTAAAACGGCAACTCAGCGCTAGAAAAATCGGCAAAAGAGGCCCCGGGAAGATGTTTCATGCGTGAAACCCGGGATTTCGTGGCGGAAATTGCGCTCGCCGGAACGCCGAGTACGGGGTCTTTGCGCAAAGGTTTGCGGCAGGGATCACACAGGCGTCGGACGGCGTGCAAAATCGAATTACACGGCCATAAAACAGGCCTATAATTCCCGCTCGCAAGCACCCAGGGTGCACCGCAATAGAAGCGTGTTATGACTAATCTAAGCAAAATCCTCTCGCTCGAGAACGTGCAGCTGGACATCGAAGTGTCGAGCAAGAAGCGCGCCTTCGAGCAGGCCGGCCTGATCTTCGAGAACAACTGCGGCATCGCCCGCTCCACCGTGTCGGACAACCTGTTCGCGCGCGAGCGTCTCGGGTCCACCGGACTCGGTCATGGCGTCGCCGTGCCGCACGGTCGCATCAAGGGCAGCAAAAGCCTCAAATCGCCGCTGGCCGCGTTCGTGCGCCTGGCCGAGCCGATCCCGTTCGAATCGCCGGACGGCCAGCCGGTGAAACTGCTCTTTTTCCTGCTGATCCCGGACCACGTCACGCAACAGCACCTGGAAATCCTGTCGGAGATCGCGGAACTGTTTTCGGATGAGGCAATCCGCACGGCCTTGAGCACGGACACGGATCCGAAGTCCGTCTACGAACGCATCATCAACTGGCAACCGAGCCTGCAAGCCCTCGGCTGACCTTGCGAAAGCGACCATGCTGCAGACCCCGCTGACCATCCAACGGCTGTACGACGACAACCGCGACAGCCTGCAACTGGGCTGGTTCGCCGGATTTCCAGGCGGAGAACGCCAGATTTCCGGCGACGCCGTCTCCGCCGCGGACCAGGTCGGCCACCTGAACCTGATCCACCCGGGCCGCATGCAGGTGTTCGGTCACCAGGAACTGAATTACTACCAGCGCCTGAAATCCGGCTCGCGCAGCCACCTGATCGGCGAACTGATCGCGGGCGGTCCGCCGGCGCTGTTCATCGCGCAGGGTCTCGACACCCCGCCGGACATCCTCGCCATCTGCGACGAGCAGAACATCCCGCTGTTCTCGACGCCGCTGCCGGCCGCGCAGGTCATCGACTACCTGCGCGTGTATCTGTCGAAGAAGCTGGCGCAGCGCGTCATCATGCACGGCGTGTTCATGGACGTGCTGGGCGTCGGCGTGCTGATCACGGGCGACTCGGGCCTCGGCAAGAGCGAGCTGGGCCTGGAACTGATCTCGCGCTCGCATGGCCTCGTCGCCGACGACGCCGTCGAATTCTCGCGCATCGCCCCGAACATGATCGAGGGCCGCTGCCCGCCGCTGCTGCAGAACCTGCTCGAAGTGCGTGGTCTGGGCCTGCTGGACATCAAGGCGATCTTCGGCGAGACGGCGGTGCGCCGCAAGATGCGCCTCAAATTGATCGTCCACCTCGTCAAACGGGGCGCGCTGGACGAGGAAGTCGAACGCCTGCCCTTCCACTTCCCCACCGAGGACGTGCTGGGCCTGCCGATCCGCAAAGTGGTCATTCCCGTCGCGGCCGGCCGCAACATCGCGGTGCTGCTGGAAGCCGCGGTGCGCAACACGATCCTGCAGCTGCGCGGGATCGATACGCTGCAGGAGTTCATGGAGCGGCAGCGACAAGCAATGAGCAGCGATTAGCGCTGCAGTGGAGTGCGGGCCAAGCATGGCCCGCCCGTTCCGCAGGCGCGGAGCGGTGCTCCGCGAAACCCCTGCTCCACCAGCGACAAGCAATGAGCAGCGACTGAGCATACGAAAGTTCAGTCCAGGAATCCGCTCCCCACGGCACTGTTGCAAATACCTCATCCATAAGCCTTGTGCGATGCGGCAAAGACTTGCCGATGCTATCATCGCGCCATGCGCATCCTACTCATCACCGGTATCTCGGGCTCCGGTAAATCCGTCGCCCTGAACGTCCTCGAAGACGCTGGCTACTATTGCGTCGACAACCTTCCCCCCGCCCTGCTGCCGGCGCTCGTCGGCAGCATCGAAGGCGACGAAACCAGACGCATCGCCGTCGCCGTCGACGCGCGCAGCGCGGAGTCCCTGGCCGAGCTGCCGACGACGGTTGCCGCGCTGCGGGAGGAAGGCCACCAGGTGAAGGTGATCTTCCTGACCGCCAGCACGCACTCGCTCGTCGCCCGTTTTTCCGAGACGCGCCGCAGCCACCCGCTGTCGCACGAACTGCGTCCGGGCGAGAACCCGGCGTCGCGCCGCACGCTGATCGAATGCATTTCGGAAGAACGCGACCGGCTGGGGCAGATCGAGAAGATGGGCCACGTGATCGACACGTCCGAACTGTCGGCCAACAAGCTGCGCGCATGGATCAAGGAACTGGCCGAGGTCGCCTACGCGCCGCTGACGCTGTATTTCGAATCGTTCGCATTCAAGCGCGGCGTGCCGCTCGATGCCGACTTCGTGTTCGACGTGCGCGCCGTGCCGAATCCGTATTACGACCTCACCTTGCGCCCGCTGAACGGCAGGGACGCGCCCGTGATCGCCTTCCTCGACGCCCAGCCGCAGGCGGCCGAGCTGCTGTCCGACATCCGCGCGTTCATCGCCAAGTGGCTGCCGTCGTTCAAGAAGGACAACCGCAGCTATCTCACCGTGGCCGTCGGTTGCACGGGCGGCCAGCACCGCTCCGTGTACATGGCGGAGCGGCTCGGCGCGTATTTCAGCGACACGGAACGCGTCGTCGTGCGCCACCGCGAGCAGCCCTGACACCGCCAACACGACGCATGCTTCACGCGTGGCACGTTTCATTTGAGGCCCCCGGCCTCAAATGCCCACCGTACGTGATCCCGGCGTAGGCGGGCTCGCCGAGCCCGCGCGGAAATCAAAAGAACTCGTCGAGCAGCCGGTAGAAGCCGCTCTTCACCGCAGCGGACCGGCCGGTTCGAATTTCGCGAACAGCACGGGGCGATCCGGTGCGTCCAGGCGGAACGCGTCTGCTTCCAGCGAGATCACAAAGCGCGCAAGGGATGCGCGTGTTCAGGCCAGACGGGCGCGAAGAACCACGCGACCATCTCCGGCGTGACCGCATCGAGCGTGGGCGGATTCCAACGCGGCGCATTGTCCTTGTCGATCACGAGCGCGCGCACGCCTTCGAGCACTTCGCCGTGTTCGAACGTGCGGCGCACGAGCGAGCGCTCCATGCGCAGGCAGTCCGCGACGCCGAGCGCTTCCCCGCGCACGAGCATCTCACGCGTTACCGACATCATCAGCGGCGAGCGCTGGCGCAGCGTGGCCAAGGTCTTTTGCGCGAACGGGCTCCCATCCGTCTCCAGCGATGCCATCACGGCCGCGACGGAGTCCGCGCCGAAGTGGCGGTCGATCGCGTCGCGCTGCGCTTCCAGTTCGCTCGCGCCGGCCGGGAACGGCGCGGCGAACGCGCGGATCGCGGCGGGCAGTTCCGCGCCCGGCGTCGTCTCGATCAGCGCGCGCAGCGCATCCAGCTGCGCGCCCGGCACGAACACGTCGGCCAGGCCGACGTAGATCGCATCGGCCGCGCCGATCGTCACGCCCGTCACGCCGAGATAGTGGCCGAGGCGGCCCGGCGCGTGCGACAGGAAGTGGCTGCCGCCCACGTCCGGGAACAGGCCGATGTTCACTTCGGGCATGGCGATCTTCGAGCGCTCCGTCACGATGCGCAGGCCGCAATCCGGCCCGCCCTGCGCGATGCCCATCCCGCCGCCCATCACGACGCCATCCATCAGCGCAATGTACGGCTTCGGATAGAAGTGAATGAGGTGGTTGAGCGCGTATTCCTCGGTGAAGAAATCTTCCAGCAGCGGGCTGCCGGTCTGCGGCGTGGCGCGGCCGGCCTCGTGGAAAAAGCGGATGTCGCCGCCGGCGCACAAGGCCTTTTCGCTGCTGCTTCCGATGACGACGGCGTCGATCGATGCATCGTCGCGCCAGGCGAGCAGCGTGGCGGTGAGCGCACGGACCATGTCCAGCGACAGCGAGTTCAGCGCCTTCGGGCGGTCCAGGGTGATGATGCCGCTGCGGTTGGCAACCCGCGTCAGAACGTGTGCAGTCATGTCTCGTTGTTATTGAAATAATCAGAGCAGCATTGTAGCGCCCATAAAAACTAAAAGGGCGCCGATGCGCCCTTTACTCCTTGGTGCTACTGCACGCGTGGCATTACGCCGTGGCGGGCTCCTCCTCCCCACCTTCGGACATGCGCTTGATACACGCGTTGTCATGATCCTTGAGCATTTGCTTGTACTTGACGACCTGGCGGTCCAGGCGGTCCATCAGCATGTCGATCGCGGCGTATAGATCGTGCGCGGCACTGGCGACATGGACGATCTTGCCCGCGAGGCGCAGGTTGATCTCGGCTTTCTGGCGTTTTTCTTTCTCGGTGAGATTGTCGATGCAGAGGATGACGTGTGAGTCGATCACTTGATCGAAATGACGGGTGATGCGTTCGAGCTTGTTCTGTACGTATTCTCGGATGGCTGGAGTTACATCGAGATGATGTCCGCTGATTGTGAGATTCATACACACTCCTTTGAAGATGCACTGCCTGCCGTGCGCGCATCTGCGCAATGGGACAGTGTTTGTTACAAGGATTTGCGGAGACTGACGGGCGGGATTTTCAGCGCCTCACGGTATTTTGCGACCGTGCGTCGCGCGATGACCATTCCCTGTTCCCCTAGCATCTCCGCGATCTTGCTATCGGATAATGGATTCTTGGGGTCTTCTGCTCCTGTGAGTTGTACGATGAGGGCCCGTATTGCCGTCGACGATGCTTCGCCTCCCGCTTCGGTGGCAACGTGACTCCCGAAGAAATACTTCAACTCGAACATGCCGTGCGGGGTCAGCATATATTTCTGAGTTGTGACTCGAGAAATTGTGCTCTCGTGTAGACCTAGTGTATCAGCTATCTCACGTAAAACAAGGGGCCGCATCGCGACTGCGCCGTGGGAAAAAAAGTTGCGCTGCCGATCGACAATTGCCTGGGCTACACGCAGGATCGTGTCGAAGCGCTGGCGCATGTTCTTGATGAGCCACTTGGCTTCCTGCAACTGCGCGTTCATCTGCGTTTCCGATTTGCCCTGCTTCATCAGCGACGCGTACAGGCTGTTCACGCGCAGGCGCGGCATCACTTCCGGATTCAGCTGCACACTCCAGCCATCCTTGGCGCGGCGCACGATCACGTCGGGCACGACGAAGTCCGACACGTCCGACGCGAACGCCGCGCCAGGATGCGGATTGCACTGGCGGATGACGGCCTGGGCCTCGCGCAGGTCTTCGTCGTCGCAATCGAGCGCCTTCTTCAGCTTGTTGAATTCGCGCTGCGCGAACCACGTCAGGTATTTCTCGACGATGACGAGCGCCATGCGCCGCGTCACCATCGGCACGCCGGGCATGCGGCGGATCTGCAGCGCCAGGCACTCGGCCGCGCTGCGCGCGCCCACGCCCGGCGGGTCCATGCTCTGCACCATGGCGAGCGCCGTGCGCAATTCGTCGAACTCGATCTCCAGTTCTTCCGGCAGGCGCGCATGGATGTCTTCCAGCGGTTCTTCCAGATAGCCGTTGTCGTCGAGCGCATCGACGACGAGTTCCACGAGCGCGCAGTCGCGCGCCGCGCAGCACGTCAGGCGCACCTGCTCCATCAAATGCTCGCGCAGCGTGACGGGGCTCGCTTCCAGCTGCGGGCGGCCGTCCTCATCCTCGCCGCCGCCGCTGCCGCTGCGGCCGTATTCGCCCCAGTCCTCGCCGCCTTCGCCGCCGCTTTCTCCGCTGTCGCCGCCGGCGTCACCGCCTTCGCCATTGCCGCTCTCGGCGGGCGCACTGCCGCCTTCGTCGCCATTGCCCTGCGCGGCCGGCGCCTCGCCCGCCTGTGACGAGGACGGCGCGCTGTTGATAGCGCCGTCGGCCAGCAACCGCACGGAGCGGTCGAGCGGATCGTCGAGCCGTTCGAGCAGCGGGTTCTCGCTCAGGACCTGCTCGATTTCCTGGTGCAGCTCGAGCGTGGACAACTGCAGCAGGCGGATCGATTGCTGCAGTTGCGGCGTCAGTGCAAGGTGCTGTGAGGTCTTGAGTTGCAGCGTCTGTTTCATGACTACATTCGGAAGTGTTCGCCCAGGTAGACGCGGCGCACCGATTCGTTGGCGATGATGTCGTCGGGACGGCCCGATGCCAGCACCGCGCCCTGGTTGATGATGTAGGCGCGGTCGCAGATGCCCAGCGTCTCGCGCACATTATGGTCCGTGATCAGCACGCCGATGCCGCGCTCCTTCAGGAAGCGCACGATGCGTTGGATCTCGATCACGGCGATTGGATCCACGCCGGCGAACGGTTCGTCCAGCAGCACGAAGCGCGGATTGGTCGCGAGCGCGCGCGCGATCTCCACCCGGCGGCGTTCGCCACCGGATAGCGACAGCGCCGGGCTCTCGCGCAGCTTCTCGATCTGCAGCTCGGCCAGCAGCTCGTCGAGACGTTCGGTGATGCGCGCCTTGGTGAGCGACTTGCCGTTCTCGCGCTGCAATTCCAGCACGGCGCGGATGTTCTCTTCCACCGTCAGCTTGCGGAACACGGACGCTTCCTGCGGCAGGTACGACAGTCCGAGCAGCGCGCGCCGATGGATCGGCAGGCCGGTGATGTCGGTGCCGTTGATGTCGATGCTGCCGGCGTCCGACGGCACGAGGCCCACGATCATGTAGAACGAGGTCGTCTTGCCTGCGCCGTTCGGGCCCAGCAGGCCGACCACTTCGCCGCACGCCACCTGCAGCGACACGTCGCGTACGACGAGCCGCTTGCCGTAGCTCTTCTGCAGTCCCTTGACGACGAGGGTGCTGCCGCCGCATTCGGCTGGCGCGGCCTGCGTGCCTGCTTCCATTGCGCTTGCCTCCGTCATTGCTTGCCTGCCGGAGCGGGAGCGGCGCCGGCGGCAGGGGCACGGCGCGGCTGCAGCGTGATGCTGCCGCGGCCATTGCCCGGCTTGTCCGTGCCGTTGGCGTCGTTCAGGCCGAGCAGCTTCTCGTTGCGGTTGTCGTAGGAGATGAATTCGCTGGCCATCTCCTGCGTGACCTTCTTGCCCTCGAGCTGGCGGATGACGGCCTTCGAGAACAGCTTCACGATGTCGTTGCGCTCGTCGTATTCGATGCGCTGGGCCTGGCCCTCGCCCCACAGGTCCGGGCCGCCGTCGCGCTTCTGGCGGAAGGTCGCGAGCTTGCCGGGATTCGCGGTGAGGATGAAGGTACGCCAACCGTCCGGCGATTCCTTGACCTCGGCGCGGTCGGACTTCAGGATCATGGTGCCGCGCGTGATGACCACGTTGCCTGTGGCGACGTAGTTCTGCGTGACTTGGTCGACATTGGCGTTGTCGAACGCGATGTCGACGGGCTTGAGCGCGTCCGCCTTCTCGGCCGAGGCAGCCAGCGGCACCAGCAGGAAGATGGCGGCGGCGAGTATTTTTTTCATTCGATAGTCCTTTTTAGTGACTTGCGCGCGACTGGCGTGGCGGATAGGTGACCTTGCCGCGGCCACCCAGCGCGATCTGCTGCGTGGCGTTGTTGGCGACCATGCCCACCGCGTCGACCGATGCGGCGCCGAGCGTCATGTGGATCGGCTTGTCGGTCTTCGCGATCTCGTCGTCCGGCAGGATCGTCAGGACCTCGGTGCGGATCCGCATCGGCTCCGCACCCGGGGCGGCCGGACGCCGGATGTCGACATTGCCCGTCAGGTCGATCTGGTTCTGGTTCTGGCTCACGAGCGCGCTGTTGGCCGTCATCGTCATCGGCGGATGCTCGTCGGTGAGGCTCTGCACGACCGGCTTGTCCACGAGCGCCGTGTTGTCGACGGGGCGGTGCGTGAGGCGCTCTCCCGAGATCACGTAGCGCGGCTTGCCGGCCTCCGACATGCGCACCCAGCTGAAGTTGTCGACGATGTAGTCCGGCTCGTTGCCCGCGTTGAAGCCCGGCCCGTTCTCCTCGCCCTGCATCACCTGCACGAGCCAGAAGCTGCCGAACGCGCAGAACACGGCGAACAGCATCAGGAGCAGCAGGCGCCAGCGGTGCGCGGTACGCTTGTAGCTTGCGGGAGCCATATCTCTCTTATCCGAAGTAAGGCGCGAGCGCCTGTTCGTAGGTGCCCTGGGCGCGCATCACCATGTCGCACACTTCGCGCACGGCGCCGCGGCCGCCCGGGTTCTTCGTCACGTAATGGGCGCGGTGCTGCACTTCCGGATGCCCGCTCGGCACCGTCACCGCAAAGCCCACGCGCGTGAGCAGCGGCAGGTCGATCACGTCGTCGCCGATGTAGCCGCACGCCTCCGCCGTCACGCCGGTTTTATCCAGCAGCTCGGCGAACGCGAGGCGCTTGTCGTGCTGGCCCTGGAACACGTGCGTGATCCCGAGGTCGCTTGCGCGCTTGATGACGATGGGCGACGTGCGTGCGCTGATGATCGCCGTCTGCACGCCGGTGCGATTCAGCAGCTGGATGCCGAGGCCGTCCAGCACGTAGAACGTCTTCGTGACTTCGCCGTCCGGCCCGTACGTCAGGCTGCCGTCGGTGAGGACGCCGTCCACGTCGAAGATCATGACTTTGACGCGCGCCGCGCGCTCCATGTGTGCCAGCGGAGTCACCATCAGATCACCTTGGCGCGCGTGAGGTCGTGGATGTGCAATGCGCCCACCAGCACGCCGTCCGCATCCGTGACGAGCATCTGGTTGATGCGGAATTCTTCCATCACGGCGACGGCATCCACCGCCAGCTGTTCCGGATGCACGCGGCGCGGGTTCGGGTGCATGACGTCGCGGATCGCGAGCTTGCTGAAATCCTGGACCTTTTCGATCAGGCGGCGCAGGTCGCCGTCCGTGAACACGCCGACGGGGCGGCCGGCATCGTCGACGATGGCCGTCATGCCCATGCCCTTGTGCGAGATTTCCAGCAGCGCGTCCGTGAGGAGCGCGTCCGGTTTCACCGTCGGCACCGCGGCGCCGCTGCGCATCACGTCGCGCACGTGCGTGAGCAGGCGGCGGCCGAGCGCGCCGCCCGGGTGCGAGCGTGCGAAATCGTCCGGTTTGAAGCCGCGCAGCTCGAGCAGCGCGACGGCGAGCGCATCGCCCAGCGCGAGGGTCGCGGTGGTGCTCGCGGTCGGCGCCAGGTTCAGCGGGCAGGCTTCCTTCTCGACGGCCACGTCCAGGTGCACGTCCGCCGCCAGGGCCAGGCTCGACTCCGGCTTGCCGGTCATCGCGATCACGGGCACGTTCATGCGCTTGACGGCCGGGATCACGATGGCCAGTTCGCTGCTTTCGCCGGAATACGAGATGGCGATCAATACGTCCTGCGAGGTCACCATGCCGAGGTCGCCGTGCGCGGCCTCGCCCGGGTGCAGGAACAACGCCGGGGTGCCGGTGGAGGCCAGGGTCGCCGCGATCTTGCGGCCGATGTGGCCCGACTTGCCCATGCCCGACACGACGACGCGGCCCTTGCACGCCATCATCAGCGCGACGGCGCGCGGCACGCTGTCGTCGCGGTCGAGGCGCGCGGACAGCTTGCGGATCGCCTCGCCTTCGACATCCAACGCCTCGCGGGCCAGATCCAGCGCGCGCCGTGCCTGGGCCTCGTTAAAACTTGTCAGCATTATTTTTTCATCGGTTACACTCATAGGCAAAGTATATCCGAATTGGGAAAGCAAAAAACTTGCCAGACGTAACAAACAACATATTTACGGGACCTCGCCGTCGCGCTCCATGACCTCAGGCCTCGAACTCACCCTCCTGTTGCTGGGCAGCGCAGTCCTCGGCGTCGTCGCGTTCCGGATGCTGCACCTGCCGCCGATGCTGGGCTATCTCGCCGTCGGCGTGCTGATCGGCCCCCACGCGCTGAACCTCGCCGACAACGGCACCACGACGCAGGCCCTGGCCGAATTCGGCGTCGTCTTCCTCATGTTCTCCATCGGGCTGGAATTCTCGCTGGCCCAGCTGCGCGCCATGCGCCACATCGTGTTCGGGCTCGGGCTCGCGCAGGTCGTGCTGACCATCGTCGTGACGGTACTGGCGTCGCTGTGGACGCGCTACCTGCCCCCGTCGATGCAGATCGGCTGGCAGGCCGCGCTGGCGCTCGGCGGGGCGCTGGCGATGTCGTCGACGGCCATCGTCTCGAAACTGCTGACGGAACGGCTGGAGCTGGAAAGCGAGCATGGACGCCGCATCATCGGCATCCTGCTGTTCCAGGATCTCGCCGTCGTGCCGCTGCTGATCCTGATCCCGTCGCTGGCGAAACCGGCCGAGGAACTCGCGATGACGCTCGCGTGGGCCGGCATCAAGGCCGCCGCCGTGCTGGCGCTGCTGCTGTTCTTCGGCCAGAAGCTGATGCGCAAGTGGTTCAACATCGTCGTCAAGCGCCGCTCGCAGGAACTGTTCATGCTGAACCTGCTGCTCGTGACGCTGGGCGCGGCCGCGATCACGGAACACGCCGGCCTGTCGATGGCGCTGGGCGCGTTCGTGGCGGGCATGCTGATCTCCGAGACGCCCTATAAGCACCAGGTGGAGGAGGACATCAAGCCGTTCCGCGACGTGCTGCTGGGCCTCTTCTTCATCACCATCGGCATGCTGTTGAACGTGCAGCTCGTGCTCGCGAACTGGTGGGTCGTCCTGCTCCTGCTGGCCGTGCCGGTGCTGCTGAAATTCGCGCTGATCGCGCTGCTGGCCAAGGCGTTCGGCTCGACCGACGGCGTCGCGATGCGCACTGGCCTCGCGCTCGCGCAGGCCGGCGAATTCGGCTTCGTGCTGCTGAGCCTCGCCTCGGGTTCGCACCTGATCGCGCCGTTCGTGATCCAGCTCGTGCTCGCGTCGATGGTGCTGTCGATGCTGGTCGCCCCGTTCGTCATTGCGAACATGGACAAGCTCGTGATGAAGGTGGCGACCAACGAATGGATGCTGCAGTCGCTGCAGCTGACGCAGATCGCGAGCCGCACGATGGCCGCGCAGAAGCACGTGATCATCGCCGGCTTCGGCCGCAGCGGCCAGTCGCTGGCCACGCTGCTGTCGGAAGAAAAGCTGCCGTGGTACGCGCTCGACCTCGACCCCGAGCGGGTGCAGGAAGCGCGCACGGCCGGCATCAACGTGTCGTACGGCGACTGCACGCGCCGCGAAGCGCTGATCGCGGCCGGTATCAACCGCGCCAGCGCCCTCGTGATCACGTTCGCGGACACGCGCCTCGCGGTGAAAGTGCTGCACCTCGTGACCGAGCTGGCGCCGAAGCTGCCCGTGATCGTGCGCGCCCACGACGACACGGAACTCGACGTGCTGAAACGGGCCGGCGCCACCGAGGTCGTGCCGGAAGCGCTGGAATCGAGCCTGATGCTGGCCTCGCACGCGCTGGTCGTGATGGGCGTGCCGCTGCGCCGCGTGGTGCACCGCGTGCAGGCCGCGCGCGACGAGCGCTACGCCTCGCTGCGCGGCTTCTTCCACGGCGCCAGCGACATCGCGGACGGCACGGAACACAACTACGTGCGCCTGCATTCGGTGACCCTGCGCGACGACGCCGGCGCCGTCGGGCGCTGCATCGCGGAGCTGGAACTGGACGAAGTGGGGGCCGAAGTCACGGCCGTGCGGCGCGGGATCGACCGCATCGAGCCGACGCCGGAGACGGAATTGCGGGCGGGGGATGTGGTGGTATTAAGAGGAACCGGAAACGCGGTCACGCGCGCGGAAGGCCGGTTACTGCGGTGATCGGTGGGCACGGGGTGCCCACCCTACGGCTACGGAAATTCGTAGGGTGGGCTCCCCGAGCCCACGCGTGACGTTACGTCATCGCGACGACGCGGTTGCGTCCACCTTCCTTGGCTTGATAGAGCGCCTGGTCGGCCTGCGCGACGAGCTGCTGCGCCACACCCTCGATCGCGTGGTCGCGCTCGAAATCGTCGAGGGTCGCCACGCCGATCGACACCGACACCGCCAGCGTCTGCCCTTCCGGCATCACGAACGGCTTCTCCGCCACGCTGGCGCGGATGCGCTGGGCGACCATGCTGGCGCTGCCCAGGTCCGCGTCGATCAGCAGCACGACGAATTCCTCGCCGCCGAAGCGGCCCAGCGCATCCGTCATGCGCAGTTCGGCCTTGATGCGCGCCGCGACTTCGCGCAGCACGTCGTCGCCGGCCAGGTGGCCATACGTGTCGTTGACCTGCTTGAAATAATCGATGTCGATGTACATGCACGACAGCCGGTACGCCTGGCGCCGCGCGCGCGAGATCTCTTCGACGAGACGGCGGTCCATGTAGCGGCGGTTGTAGACGCCCGTCAGCGCATCGGTCAGGCCGATGTACTTCAGCATCTCGTTGCTGATCACGTTCTCCAGGCAGATCGCGATGATCGACCCCATGTGCTCGACAAAGTCCGTCCCCAGCAGCGGCGTGAAGCGGCCCGGGTCGCGGCTGCCCAGGTTCAGGCTGCCGATCAATCGTTTATTGCGCAGCAGCGGCACCAGCGCCACGCTGGCGATGCCCGCGGGCGGATGGGGAAAGGCGTGGCGTTGCGTGGCCGCGTCGAACGGTATCAGCCGCGGTTTCGGCGTGCGACCGGCGGTCAGGTCATACCCGAGACCATCGACATTGTCGTGGAACAGCAGGTTGGGAAACGCCTCGAAATCCACGCCCAGCTTGTCCATGACGGTGTAGATGTCGGCGTCCGTGTCGACGAGCGACAGGGTGACGGCGTCGAGGTCGGACACCACGGGCAGCAGGCGGAAGATCGTGCCGACCAGTTCCTGGAAAGTGCTCGCGCCCACGATTTCCAGGTCGAACGCCTGGTGCCGCATCATGATGGCGTGGTTGCCCTCGGCCTGGTCCATCAAACTGGCCAACTGGCGGCGCAAGGCCTCGTTCTCGGCGATGAGTTCGCGCACACTGGCGCCGCGCTCGTGCATGTGTGGTTCCCCTTCAGCAAGAACCCTAATTTACGCGAACTTACGCGGCTTGAAAACGAAAATGATGAGGTAAGGCTAACAATATTGCCAACATGTCATCTCAATGTTGCGCGTACCGCGTCCCAGGCCCGGTCCAGCAGCGGCGGCGCCAGCAGGTGGACGGCGCGGGGCACGACGTCCAGCCGCACGTCCGCCCCGAGCGCGGCGAGGCGTTCGAACATGCGTTCGCTGTGCTGCACGGGCACCGTCCCGTCCCGGCGGCCGTGCACGAGCGTGACGGCCGTACGCCGCTCCCAGACGCCCGGCAGCGGCGCGCAGCGTCCCGCGACGGCGACGACGTGGCGCGCGAGATAGCGGTCCCGGCACGCGGCCAGCGCCATGATCGCGCCCTGCGAAAAGCCCGCCATCACCGTGTCATCCGCGCCCACGCCATGCGCGCGCTGTAACGCCTCGATGGTCGCGACGAATACGGGCAGCGCGGCACGGATGCGGCCCGGACGATTCTCTTCCGTGATGCCGGCCACCGACATCCATTGAAAGCCGGCGCCGCCGCGGTCGCAGGGACAGGCGGCCGGCGGTGCAACCACGCGCGCGTGAGGATCATGGATGGTGACCAGGTCGGCCAGCGGCGCCATGTCGGCGGGCGTCTGACCGGCGCCATGAAGCAGGATGATCAGGGAATGCATCCGCGCAGTCTAGCGCATCCGCCGCATATCGATATACGCCCACCGACTCAGGCGTTTTCCAAATTAACAAGCGCGAAACCATTCGTTCCCCGGGGCCCCGCTCGTCGATACCATCCTGCCAATCATGACTTGTCATGACAGGACATACCAGACCATGACCCACGCCACCCTTCGCGCCATCGAACCATCCGCCGTCCCGCTGTATTCGCAAGTCCGTGAACGGCTGCGCGAACGCATCGTCGACGGCACCTATGCCCCGCAGGCCCGGCTGCCGTCCGAAAGCGAGATCGGCACCCTCTTCAAAGTGAGCCGCATTACCGTGCGCCAGGCGCTGGGCGACCTGCAGAAGGAAGGCGTGATCGTGAAGGTGCCAGGCAAGGGCACGTTCGTCGCCGCGACCCGTCCGAGCCAGGAACTGGCGCGGCTGGAAGGCTTCGGCGAAGCGATGTCGCGCAAGGGCCACCGGATCGTCAACCGCGTCGTGAAGCATGCGCTGGTCGAGGCAACGCCCCTGGTGGCGGCGCGGCTGCGCGTGGCGCCGGGCGCGCCGGTGACGGAGATCCACCGCGTGCGCTGGCTCGACCGCGAGCCGGTGTCGTTCGAGATCACGTACCTGCCGCCCGCGATCGGCGAGCGCCTGCGCGGCGAGAACCTCGCTGAACGCGACATCTTCCTGATCCTGGAAACCGACTACGGCATCACGCTCGGCCACGCCGACATCCAGATCGGCGCGGTCAATGCAGATCACGCGTTGGCCGGGGCGCTGCGCGTGGAACCGGGTGCCGCGTTGCTGCGCATCGAGCGCCTGACGTGGACGGCGGACGGCATGCCGCTCGACTTCGAATACCTGTACGTACGCGGCGAAGCCTTCCAGTACGCCCTACGCCTGCCGCGCCATCCCTGACATTCATTTAACTGGAACCGATATGGAAACGCATATTCAAACCGTCGACGTGCTCGTGATCGGCGGCGGCACGGCCGGCCCGATGGCCGCCGTCAAGGCCAAGGAAGCGAACCCGCAGCTGCGCGTGCTGCTGCTGGAAAAGGCCAACGTCAAGCGCAGCGGCGCGATCTCGATGGGCATGGACGGCCTGAACAACGCCGTCGTGCCGGGCTTCGCGACGCCCGAACAGTACGTCAAGGAGATCACGATCGCCAACGACGGCATCGTCAACCAGGCCACCGTGATGGCGTACGCGCAGAACAGCTACGCGATGATCGAGGAGCTGGACAGCTGGGGCGTGAAGTTCGAGAAGGACGAGACGGGCGACTACGCGATGCGCAAGGTCCACCACATGGGCACCTACGTCCTGCCGATGCCCGAGGGGCACGACATCAAGAAGGTGCTGTACCGCCGCCTGAAACGCGCACGCGTCGCGATCACCAACCGCCTCGTCGCCACGCGGTTGCTGACCGCCGAAGACGGCTCGATCGCAGGCGCGATGGCCTTCGATTGCCGCACGGGCGACTTCCACGTGATCCGCGCGAAGTCCGTCGTGCTGGCGACGGGCGCCGCCGGACGTCTCGGGCTGCCCGCCTCGGGCTATTTGTTCGGTACCTACGAAAACGCGACCAACGCGGGCGACGGCTACAGCATGGCGTACCACGCGGGCGCCGAGCTATCCGGCATCGAATGCTTCCAGATCAACCCGCTGATCAAGGATTACAACGGCCCCGCCTGCGCGTACGTCACCGGCCCGTTCGGCGGTCACACGACGAATGCGAAAGGCGAGCGCTTCATCGAATGCGATTACTGGAGCGGCCAGATGATGCAGGAGTTCTACGACGAACTCCAGGGCGGCAACGGCCCCGTGTTCCTCAAGATGAACCACCTGGCCGAGGAAACCATCCAGACCATCGAGACGATCCTGCACACGAACGAGCGTCCGAGCCGCGGGCGCTTCCACGAAGGGCGCGGCACGGACTACCGCGAGCAGATGGTCGAGATGCACATCTCGGAGATCGGCCTGTGCAGCGGCCACTCCGCGTCCGGCGTGTGGGTCGACGAGCATGCGCGCACGACGGTGCCGGGCCTGCACGCGGCCGGCGACCTCGCCTGCGTGCCCCATAACTACATGCTGGGCGCGTTCGTCTACGGCCGCCTGGCCGGCGAAAGCGCGGCCGCGTACTGCGCGGCGCACGAACTGCCCGCCGTCGACGAGGCGCAGGTCGAGCGCGAGCGCGCCCGCGTGTGGGCGCCGCTGACGCGCGAGGACGGGTTGCCGCCGAACCAGGTCGAATACAAGCTGCGCCGCATGGTCAACGACTACCTGCAGCCGCCGAAGGTCACGCGCAAGATGGAGATCGGCCTGCAGCGCTTCGAGATGATCCGTGCCGACCTCGATCGCCTCCAGGCGAGGAATCCGCACGAGTTGATGCGCGCGATGGAAATCCACGCGATCCGCGACTGCGCCGAGATGGCCGCACGCGCGTCGCTGTACCGCATGGAGAGCCGCTGGGGCCTGTACCACAACCGCGTCGACTACCCGCAGCGCAACGATGCCGACTGGTTCGTGCACGTGCAGCTGAAGAAGCAGGACGGCGAAATGACCTGTTTCAAGCGCCCGATCGCCCCGTACATCGTTCCGCTCGACGACAACGAGAAGGACGCCTACCGCCGCCTGCGCGTGCACAAGACCGAAGCCCTCGCGGCCTGACCAGGAGAACCTCATGCCGACCACCATCAACATCACCAGCGTCCCCGTCACCGTCGACGAAGACAAATGCATCGCACACAAGGGCTGCACCGTGTGCGTGGACGTGTGCCCCCTCGACGTGCTGGCCATCGACATGGTCAAGGGCAAGGCCTACATGAAGTTCGACGAATGCTGGTACTGCATGCCGTGCGAGAAGGATTGCCCCACGGGTGCCGTGCACGTCGACATCCCCTATCTGCTGCGCTGAACAACCTACGGAGAACAATCAATGAAATTCCTTGCCCTGTCCCTGCTGCTCGCCTTCGGTTCCGCCAACGCGGCCGAGACCATCCGCGTCGCCATCGGCACGCAGGACACGACCATCAACTGCGCCACCGGCGGCCTGCTGATCCGCGAGCTGCACCTGCTCGAAAAATACCTGCCGCACGACGGCAAGTACAAGGACGTCAAGTACGACATCGAGTGGAAGAATTTCACGTCGGGCGCGCCGCTGACGAACGAGATGGTGGCCGGCAAGCTGGACCTGGGCTCGATGGCCGACTTCCCCGGCTCCTTCAACGGCGCCGCGCACGCCAAGGCGGGCAAGAAGAGCATCTTCATCACCGTCCTGTCGGGCAGCACGCTCGGTTCCGGCAACGGCATCGTCGTGCCGAAGAACTCGCCCGTGCAATCGCTGGCGGAACTGAAGGGCAAGACGATCTCCGTGCCGTTCGCCTCCACCGCCCACGGCATGCTGCTGCGCGCCGTGAAGGCGCAAGGCTGGGATCCGGAGAAGGACGTGAACATCACGACGCAGGCGCCGGAAGTCGCCGGCTCGGCCCTGCAGAGCAACAAGGTCGACGCGCACGCCGACTTCGTCCCGTTCGCGGAGTTATTCCCGCACCGCGGCTTCGCCCGCAAGATCTACGACGGCTCGCAAGCCCAGGCGCCGACGATGCACGGCAGCCTCGTCGACGCGGCGTATGCGAAGAAATACCCGGACATCGTCGTCGCCTACCTGCGTGCCGCCATCGAGGCGGACCGTCTGATCGCGGCCGAGCCGGAAAAATACAGTGAGCTGATCGCGAAAGTCACCGGCATCGAAGCGGAAGTGAACTATCTATTCCACGGCCCCGTGGGCCTGCAGACGCGCGACTTCACGTGGAAGCCGGAGTATCGGCAAGCCGTGAAAACGTCGATCGAGACCCTGCGCCTCCTGAAGCGGACCGATGCCGACATCGACGTGAACAGCTTCATCGACGACACCTTTATTCGCACTGCCTTCAGGCAGGCGGGCCTGGACTACGACAAGCAGTTGAAGAACTACGAAAAGCTGCCGCTGAAGGCCAAGGACGCCGTCACCGGCAAGCCGATCACGGACTTCCGCCACCTCACGCAGATCTGGGTGCAAGGCGAGCCGCTCGTACGCCACTACGCGAACGCAACGACCGCGATCGCCGAGCTGCGCAAGCTGGAACAGGCGGGCAAGAAGACGCGCACGGTGTACGCGCACGACCAGGGCTCGGGCCTGAAACTGCTGGCCCGCGACGCATGGTTCGTCGTCGCGGCCGACGGCAAGGACGTCAGCGCCTACCTGCTGAAGGCGGATGCGCAGACGCAGGCCGCGAAGGTGAAGGGCAAGGTCGTGGACTTCGATACGCTCAAGGGCGCGAAATCGATCTGATCCCATTACCCGTTAGCGGATGATTCGTCATCCCCGCGCAGGCGGGGATCCAAGTTTTGCGGCCGTAGTCGAAGAAATTGGGTTCCCGCCTCTGCGGGAACGACGTTCAAACGCAGCGTTCCTATTACAGTAACCCAGGAGCCTCAATGGACACCACCGCCCCTCGCACACTCGACCCGGCCCTGCTGCGCCGCGCGGGCCGCCTGGTGCTGCGTGCGCTGTCGCTCGCCGCCTGCGTGGCGGCCTGGCAGTGGGCGTCGACCCACCACCTCGACCTCGGCCTGGTTTCTTTCCAGAACGTGCCGTCGCCGAAGGACGTGCTGGACGCCGCCACGACCTTGATCGAATCGCCCAAGCTGGCGCTGCACCTGAAGGCCAGCGTGTGGCGCGTGTTCGCCGGCTTCGTGGCGGCCGGCATCGTCGGCATCGGGCTCGGTCTTTTCATCGGCCGTTCGCGGCTGCTGGAAGACGTGCTGCTGCCGCCGCTGGAAATGCTGCGCCCGATCCCGGCCGTCGCCTGGATCCCGCTGGCGATCCTGATGTTCCCGTCGTCGGAACTGTCGATGGTGTTCATCACGTTCATCGGCGCGCTGTTCCCGATCCTGCTGAACACGGTCCACGGCGTGGAAGGCGCCGACCCGCGTCTCGTCGCCTCGTCGCGCAGCCTCGGCGCCGGCCGCTGGACCATCTTCTCGGAAGTGATCCTGCCGGCGGCCGCGCCGAACATCGTCACGGGCCTGTCGATCGGCATGGGCACCGCGTGGTTCTGCCTCGTGACGGCGGAGATGATCTCAGGCCAGTTCGGCATCGGCTACTACACGTGGGCCGCGTACACGATCCAGAACTATCCGGACATCGTCGTCGGCATGCTGTTCATCGGCGTCATCGGCATGGGCAGCAGCGCGCTCGTGAAGAAGATCGGCGACCTTGCGATGCCCTGGTACCACATGCAAAGGAAAAAGCGATGAACCAGACGACCAACTTCGAACGCGCGCAGCTGGCGCAGGGCGGCGCCATCGAGATCGACAAGCTGGGCGTCCGCCTCGGCGAGGGAGCGCAGGCGTTCGACGCCGTGCAGGACATATCGCTGTCCATCGCGCCGGGCGAATTCGTCTGCGTGTTGGGACCCTCCGGCTGCGGCAAGTCCACGCTGCTCGGCGCGCTGGCCGGCCACTGGACGCCGAGCCGCGGCAGCATCCACGTCGACGGCGCGCCCGTCGCGGGACCGCATCCGGACCGCGGCCTCGTCTTCCAGCAGCACACGCTGTTCCCGTGGAAGAAGGTGCTGGACAACGTCGCCTTCGGCCTCAAGATGCAGGGCGTGGGCCGGCGCGAGCGGCGCGAACGGGCGCGCGAGCTGCTGGGCCTCGTGGGCCTCGCCGGCTTCGAGGACCGCTATCCGATCCAGCTGTCGGGCGGCATGCAGCAGCGCGTGGAGATCGCGCGCGTGTTGATCAACCATCCGCGCGTGATGCTGATGGACGAGCCGTTCGGCGCGCTGGACGCGCAGACGCGCCTGAAGATGCAGGAACTTCTGCTGGACGTGTGGGCGCGCGTGAACACGACCATCATCTTCATCACGCACGACATCGACGAGGCGCTGTTCCTCGCCGACCGCATCCTCGTGATGAGCCCACGGCCGGGCCGCATCATCGACGAGATCCGCCTCGACTTCGAACGCCCGCGCCATCCGGACGTCA
The DNA here is from genome assembly GCF_047302885.1 of Massilia sp. CT11-137. Classification (NCBI taxonomy): domain Bacteria; kingdom Pseudomonadati; phylum Pseudomonadota; class Betaproteobacteria; order Burkholderiales; family Oxalobacteraceae; genus Massilia; species Massilia sp. CT11-137. Next base: position 254,683 of record NZ_JBKYMP010000002.1, on the reverse strand, counting down.
TGACGTCGAACCACTTCACGCGCCTGAAGCGCCACTGCCTGGACCTGCTGCACCCGCAGGCCAGCATCACGCCGCTCGCGCGCCTGAGCCCCCTGGGCCCTCTCTGAACTCTGCCATGCAAGGACACACCGTGACTTCCGATTTTTACGACGACCCCGAACTCGCCGAACCGCATTTTTCTCTCCTTGAGCGCCTGCAGGATAAAGATGCCACGGTGCGCCGCATCGCCGTGATGGACCTGGCCGACCTGGACGGCGACGCCCACGTGCCGCTACTGCTCGCCGCGCTCGGCGACGATGCCGCCGTCGTGCGTGCGGAAGCGGCGCGGGCGCTGGAAGCCTTCGAATCGCCGGCGACCGTGCGCGGCCTCGCGCGCCTGCTGTCGGACGAAGACGCCGACGTGCGCGCCGCCGCGGCCCAGGGCCTCTCCGAACTGAAGCTGCAGGAATCTGCACAGGAACTGCTGCCGTTCATCGGCGCGATTGAGCCCTTCGTGCGTGCGGCCGCGCTGCGCGGCGTGCGCGAACTGCGCGTGCCGGACAGTTTTGCGCCCGCGCTGGCGGCCCTGGACGATGCCGATCCGCTCGTGCGCCGCGAAGCCCTGACCGTGCTGGGTTACCTGAAACGCCGCGATGCGGTCGACGCGCTGACGCGGCTGGCGATCCAGGATCCGGTGCCGGAAGTCCGCCGCGCCGCGGCCGGTGCGCTGGGTTTCGCGGAAGAGATGCCCGCCGTGCTGGTTGCCCTGCTGGCCGCATTGTCCGACCAGGCCTGGCAGGTGCGCGAGGAAGCTGCGACGACGCTCGGCAAGCTGCGCCTGCGCGACGCGGCGCCGGCCCTCATCGCCGCGCTGGACGACGCCTACTGGCAGGTGCGCCTGCGCGCCGCCCGCAGCCTTGGCCGCCTGCGCAATGTGGATGCCCTGCCCGGCTTGACCGCGGCGCTCACGCACACGATCGGCAATCTGCGCAAGGAAGCGGCGCTGGCGCTGGGCGAGATCGGTTCGCCGGCCGCCCTGCCCGCGCTGCGCGCGGCGGAAAACGACCCGGATCCGGAAGTGCGCAAGTCCGTGCGCCTCGCGCTGCAGCAGATCGGGGCGCAAGCATGACGGCGCTGCCGGAGACCATCGAGAACCACGCCGCGCAGGGCGTGCTGGCGCTGCACTGGCCGGACGGCCGCAGCGCGCGCGTGACGCACGCGCGGCTGCGCGCGGCGTGTCCGTGCTCGGCATGCCGCGCGCAGCGGCGGGCCGGGATCGAGGTGCCGGAAGACGCCGCCGTGCGCGTGGCCGCCATCGAGCCGGTGGGTGCCTATGCGCTGAACCTGACGTTCAGCGATGGGCACCGGCGAGGGATCTACCCGTACGAGATGCTGGCGACGTTCGTGTGATGTCGGCGTTCGCGTGGGCGGGGGCCGCCCACCCTACGATGTAGCGATGCCGTAGGGTGGGCACCCCGTGCCCACGCGAACATCAATCCGTACGGTAGCACCCCGTGCCCACGCGGACATCAGAACGCGATCTCGGTGGTCAATTCCTGCCCGAGATGCAGCTCGCTGCCGGCCCCCGCCGTCACGATGCAGTTCATGCCCAGGCACACGGCGCCATCCATGCGCGGATTGGCGCGGTAGGTCTGCAGGATGTCCAGCGGATCCGGGCCGGGAACACCCGTCGCCTGGTCGATGGACGGAATCGGGCAGCGCGCGCACGGCTTCACGGGACGGATCTCCACGTCGCCGATCGTGAGCGTCGCGAGAAAATCCTCTTCGCAGGCATCGATGCCGTCGACGACGAGATTCGGGCGGAAGCGGTCCATCTGCAGCGCCGTGCGGCCGGCCGCGACGAGGCGGGCGTTGAGGTCGTCCAGCGACGCCTGGCCGATCAGCAGCAGCGGATAACCGTCCGCGAAACGCGTCCGCGCTTCCACGCCGTTCGTCCACTTGGTGCTCGTCGGGCGCACGACGTCGCGGTGGAAACGCACGAGCCGGCACGGAGTTGTCAGCGCATTCGAAAACCAGTCCGCCGCCGCGTCGCCGCAATCGGCGGCGTCCACCGTGTCGTCCCAGATCTTCACCGTGCGCTTCGGCGCGGACGCGTCCCAGGCGAGCGGCAACACCAGCGGATCCATGCCGGGCGCATGGACGCGCAGCCTGTCGCCATCCGGCAGCGGCCGGACCAACGCCATGCGCGGATGCTCGCGCTGCGTGAGGAACTGGCCGTCTTCCGTCACCAGCATCCATTCGCGGTCGTGCACGCCCAGTGCGAACAGGCCGGATTCGAGCACGGTGGCGGACCGGACGGCGATACCGGCGCAGGATTTGATCGGGTACAGCAGCAGATGGGTTAGCAGGGCCATGGATCGGTTCGTTCTGATGGGATCTGAAGAGTCAGGCCGATAGTATGCACCAATCCACACCCGCGGTTCCTGTTTGCCAAGCGCATAAAACCCGCGTACACTCCGTCCCGTCGTTTCGTGGACTGCACGAAACGACGCCAATGCTAGGGGTCCTGCGCCGTCATCAACGGCGTGGGTGAGAAATACCCTCCGAACCTGATCTGGATAATGCCAGCGAAGGGAAGCTACAGAGTCGACGCGCACGTTCGCTGCACGTATTCTCCGCATCTCCTCCAGCTGGATCGCCGATCTTACGGGGAACTTCCAAACCTGCTGCGCGTTGCATTTTTGCCCTGCGATGCTCGCTGTACTAGCGTACAGCTCCGCGTCTCGGACAAAATTGCTGTCGCTCGCGACGGTTTTGAAGTGCCCCTCAGTGACCAACAAGGAGTGCACTTGAACGCCGATCCGAAATTCCTCTCCGCCAGCGCCACCGTCGACGCCGCCGCCGTCGCGCCGCTGCCCAATTCCCGCAAGGTCTACGTGACGGGCAGCCGCCCGGACATCCGCGTGCCGATGCGCGAGATCACCCAGTCCGACACGCCCGCATCGTTCGGCCATGAACCGAATCCGCCCGTGTGGGTCTACGACACGTCCGGCCCGTACACCGATCCCGACGCCGCCATCGACATCCGCTCCGGCCTGGCCCCGCTGCGCGCCGACTGGATCCGCGAGCGCGGCGACACCGAAGAACTGGCCGGCCCGTCGTCGCACTACGGCGTCGAACGCCTGAACGACCCGAAGCTGGCCGAGCTGCGTTTCAACCTGCAGCGCAAGCCGCGCCGCGCCGTCCCCGGCCGCAACGTCACGCAGATGCACTACGCACGCCAGGGGATCGTCACGCCCGAGATGGAATACGTGGCCATCCGCGAAAACCTGCGCCGCCAGGAATACCTCGCCGCGCTGGAAGCCGCCGGCCCCACGGGCAAGCGCATGGCGCAGATGATCGGCCGCCAGCATCCGGGCCAGTCGTTCGGCGCCAGCATTCCCCGTGAAATCACCCCGGAATTCGTGCGCGACGAGATCGCCAAAGGCCGCGCGATCCTGCCGAACAACATCAATCACCCGGAATCGGAGCCGATGATCATCGGCCGCAACTTCCTCGTGAAGATCAACGCGAACATCGGCAACTCGGCCGTGACGTCGTCGATCGGCGAGGAAGTCGAGAAGATGACGTGGGCCACGCGCTGGGGCGGCGACACCGTGATGGACCTGTCGACCGGCAAGCATATCCACGAAACGCGCGAATGGATCATCCGCAACAGCCCCGTCCCCATCGGCACGGTGCCGCTGTACCAGGCGCTGGAAAAGGTGCATGGCAAGGCCGAGGACCTGACGTGGGACATCTACCGCGACACGCTGATCGAGCAGGCGGAGCAAGGCGTCGACTACTTCACCATCCACGCCGGCGTGCGTCTCGCCTACGTGCCGATGACCGCGAACCGCCTGACGGGCATCGTCTCGCGCGGCGGCTCGATCATGGCCAAGTGGTGCCTCGCCCACCACAAGGAATCGTTCCTGTACACGCATTTCGAAGAGATCTGCGAGATCATGAAGGCGTACGACGTCGCGTTCAGCCTGGGCGACGGCCTGCGTCCGGGCTCGATCTACGACGCCAACGACGAAGCCCAGCTGTCCGAACTGAAGACGCTCGGCGAGCTGACGCAGGTCGCGTGGAAGCACGACGTGCAGGTGATGATCGAGGGTCCGGGCCACGTGCCGCTGCAGCTCATCAAGGAAAACATGGACCTGCAGCTGGAGCAGTGCCACGAGGCGCCGTTCTACACGCTCGGCCCCCTGACGACCGACATCGCGCCGGGTTACGACCACATCACGTCCGGCATCGGCGCCGCCAATATCGGCTGGTACGGCACCGCGATGCTGTGCTACGTGACGCCGAAGGAGCACCTGGGCCTGCCCGACAAGGACGACGTCAAGGACGGCATCATCACGTACAAGATCGCGGCGCATGCGGCCGACCTGGCCAAGGGCCATCCGGGCGCGCAGATCCGCGACAACGCGCTGTCGAAAGCCCGTTTCGAATTCCGCTGGGAAGACCAGTTCAACCTGGGCCTCGATCCGGACAAGGCGCGTTCCTTCCACGACGAGACCCTGCCGAAGGATTCCGCCAAGGTGGCGCACTTCTGCTCGATGTGCGGTCCGCACTTCTGCTCGATGAAGATCACGCAGGAAGTGCGCGACTACGCGGCCGGCCAGGGCATCGCCGCGAACGCCGCGCTGGAACAGGGCATGCAGGTGAAGGCCGTCGAGTTCATGAAGCGCGGCGCCGAGCTGTATCACAAGGAATAAGGATGGTCGAGATCGAACTGAACGGCGCCGCGCACACGCTGCCGGCGCGGGCCAGCCTGCACGACCTCGTGGAATCGCTGGGCCTCGCGGGACAGAAGCTCGCGCTGGCCGTGAACCGCCAGGTCGTGCCGCGCGAGCGCTGGCGCGACACGCCCCTGCAGGCGCGCGACCGCGTGGACGTGGTGCGCGCCATCGGCGGCGGCTGATCCTGAACTTCAAAAGGAATACGACATGACGAATACGACGCATGCGGACCGGCCGCTCACCATCGCCGGCAAGGCCTACAACTCGCGCCTGCTGGTGGGCAGCGGCAAATACCGCGACCTGGAACAGACGCGCGCCGCGACCGAAGCATCGGGCGCCGACATCATCACGGTGGCGATCCGCCGCGTGAACATCGGCCAGCACGCGAACGAACCGAATTTGCTCGACGTGGTGCCGCCGTCGCGCTGGACCATCCTGCCCAACACGGCGGGCTGCTACAACGCCAAGGACGCCGTGTACACCTTGCAGCTGGCGCGCGAACTGCTGAACGGGCACAAGCTCGTCAAGCTGGAAGTGCTGGGCGACGAAAAGACGCTGTTCCCGAACATGCCCGAGACGCTCGTCGCCGCGCGCGAACTGGTGCGCGACGGCTTCGACGTGATGGTCTATTGCAGCGACGACCCGATCCAGGCGCGCATGCTGGAAGACATCGGCTGCGCGGCGATCATGCCGCTCGCGTCGCTGATCGGTTCCGGCATGGGCATCCTGAATCCGTGGAACCTGTCGCTGATCATCGAGCAGGCGCAGGTGCCGGTGATCGTCGATGCGGGCGTCGGCACGGCGTCCGACGCGGCCATCGCGATGGAACTGGGCTGCGACGGCGTGCTGATGAACAGCGCCATCGCCGGCGCGCAGGATCCGGTACGTATGGCGGGTGCGATGCGCCTCGCGGTGGAAGCGGGGCGCGAAGCGTATCTGGCGGGCCGCATGCCGCGCAAATTCGCGGCATCGCCGTCGTCGCCGATGGCGGGCCGGATCTGATGGAGACCGCCACGCGGCCCTGCGTCCTCGTGTGCGCCGGCCTCGATCCGTCGGGTGGCGCCGGCATCCAGGCCGACATCGAAGCGATATCGGCCCAGGGCGCGCACGCGCTGCCGCTCGTGACGGCGCTGACGGTCCAGGACAACAACGCCGTGCGCGAAGTGGTACCCGTCGACGCGGGCCTGCTGCTGCGCCAGGCCGTGGTGCTGGCCGACACGGTGCCCATCGACGCGGTGAAGATCGGCATCCCCGGCAGCCGAGAAAACGCGGAAGCCATCGCCGGCATCATCCGCATGCTGCGGGTGCGCCGGCCCGGCCTGCCCGTCGTCCTCGACCCGGTGCTGGCCAGCGGCCGCGGCGACAGCCTGGCGCGCGGCGACGCCCTCGCTGCGCTGGCGCCGCTGCTGGCGCTGGCGACGCTCGTCGTGCCGAACCTGCCGGAGGCGGCGGCGCTGGGCATCTCCACGACGGGCGCCGACCTGCCCTGCCCTCACGTGCTGGTCACGGGCGGACACGCCAACGGCGCCGACGTCGTCAACCGCTGGCTCTCGGCCGCGGGCGCGCGCGAATGGCGCTGGCCGCGGCTGCGCGGCGAATTCCACGGCAGCGGTTGCACGCTCGCATCGAGCATCGCGGCGCGCCTGGCGCTGGGGGACACGATGGCGCAGGCGCTCGAACTGGGCCAGCGCTACTGCGACCGGACGCTCGCACACTCGTACGCCATCGCGCCGGGCCAGCGCATCCCGCGCCGCATCCATCCATAGGAGAACAGAAATGCGAGGTTTGTACCTGGTGACCCCGAACTGGGACGACACCGACCGCCTGCTGGACGTGACGGAACAGGCGCTGCGCGCCGGCGCCGCGCTGATCCAGTACCGCCACAAGGATGCGGGACCGGATCTGCGCCGCGAACAGGCCTCTGCCCTGCTCGCGCTGTGCCGCCGCAACGGCCGGCCGCTGGTCATCAACGACCACGTCGCGTTGTGCACGGAGCTCGATGCGGACGGCATCCACGTGGGCGGCCTCGATGCGCCGGTGGCGGCGGTGCGCGGGGTCGTCGGCCCGGACAAGATCGTGGGCGCGTCGTGCTACGGCGACCTGGAACTGGCGCGCCGCGCGCAGGGCGCGGGCGCGAGCTATGTCGCGTTCGGCGGTTTTTATCCGTCGCTCGTGAAGAAGTATGCGGTGACGACGCCGCCGGACATCGTCCTGCAGGCCAAGGCCAGCCTGTGCGTGCCGGTGGTCGTGATTGGCGGGATGACGGCGGCGAACGCGCGGCCGCTCGTGTCGCGCGGGGCCGATATGGTCGCGGCGATCAGCAGCGTGGTGCAGGCGCCGGATCCGTATTCGGCGGCGCGGGAGTTCGTGGCGTTGTTCTGAGCGGCCTGCGGCCTCGACGTCGCCCCCGCGAAGGCGGGGGGCCAAGTTTTGCGCCGCGTGAACGCATCGACATTGGGCCCCTGCCTTCGCAGGGGCGACGGTTCATGCGTTCGCGGTCAAGCCTTCGCCAGCTTGAACTGCGCCAGCTCACCGGTCAGGTAACCGACCGCCGCCCCGAACTTGTCCTTGTAATTGGCCTTGATGAGCGGGTCCAGCGTGCCCTTGACACCGGCGTGGATGCCACCCCAGTCGCCCGGATGCTGGAAGTTGCTCATGATGTAGGTCCAGCCATTGACGTCGTCGACGGCATGCAGGCCCGTCGACTCGCCGCCCGCCGGCACGGACAGCAGGCGCGCGAGCTGCTTCGTGTCGACGTTGTACGCCCACAGGAAGTTGTTCACGTGCTGGCTGCTGTCCTCGCCGATGAACAGCGTGCGCATCTTTTCCGAGAACTTCAGGTTGTCCGGGTTGCCCACCTTGTCCGGGTTCGCCGTGTTGCCGAGGGCGTCGGCGGCGATGTCTTCGCCGACCAGCAGCGCCTTCGTATCCGCCGGCATCCACTCGCTGTTAATGGCGTTGCCGGCCGTGTCCTTCTGGCCGCCCTTCAGGTTCAGCATCATGACGGCGCCCGCGTTCAGCGCCTTCGGGATCGAGATGCCATTGCCCGGCACGTTCAGCGCGTGTCCGGCGACCATCGAGCTCTGGCAGTTCTGCAGGGCCGAGTACGCAATCTTGTCCTTGATGTTGACGGTGGTGCCTTCCATCTTCGTGAAGCCCATCGAGGCGCCGACGAGGGCGGCGTAGCGGTGCGTCTCCAGGAACGCGGCCGCCTTTTCCATGCCGGCCTTCACCTTGAGCCACTCGACGCGGCCGTTCGCGGTGACCTTCGTGTAGGTGGCATCGGCCGGGTCGGTCGTCTTGACGTCCATGATGTCGGCCGGTTTCAGCGACGCGGCCAGCGAGCGGATTTCGGCGCTCGTGGCGGAACCCAGCTTGATCCACGTGAGCGGCGCGGCGGCTGCGGCCGGGTCCAGCGAGAAGCCGGTGCCGACCTTGGCCACGTACAGCGTGCCCGCCGACAGGTCTTTTTCCTTGTCGGCCACGAACGCGAAGTAGCCGCTGTTGGTGGCATCGTCGCCCATGATCACGGTGCGGTTGTCCGGCATGACCTGCACCAGCTCGTGCGAGATGCGGCCGAGGCAGTAGTGCTTCTTGATCGATGCGGTGCCGTCCGCGTTGACCGTCACTTCCGGCAGGTGGCCGTAGTTGTACGGGTTCGCCTTCGTCTCGTCGCCGTACAGGTTCTTGCTGAAGGCCTTGAATTGCGCATCGGAGGCGGCGAGGTAGGCGTTCGGCTCGTACTCCTCGCTCGACAAATGGGTGCCCCACGGCGACAGGCTCGCGCCGCACGTGATCCACAGGCCGTTCACGCTGGAGGTGTCGACGTTGTGGTACTTCACGAGCGTCAGCTTGCCGGTGGTCTTGTCCTGGTCGAGGGTCAGCACGGCGATCGGCGACGGCAGCCGGCCGTACATGTCGGTCTTGCCGTCCTGGGCCCACGTCGTGTACTCGAACTGCACGACGGCGAACACGGTATTGCCCTTCACGCCCGCCACGTTCGCGTTCGGCACCGTCAGCAGCGACGTGCCGTCCGGCGAGTCCGAGAAGAACTGGCGCTCCTTGCCGGCGACGGTGGTGTCGACGATCGGCTTGTTGTTGATGTCGTAGTAGCCGCCGGCGAGGATGGTGCCGCCGCTGCCGTTCGGGACCATGTCGCCCGTGATGAAGAACGGTTGATACGACAGCTTGAAATCGAGCTTGCTGCTGTCGCTGAAGTTGACCGTCATCGTCGAGCCGACGGAGGTCGTCGCCATCGCGGCGGCGGCGGCCAGGGTCGGCGCCGTCATCGACCCGAACGACACGCTGGCGAGGGTCACGGCCGGCGTCGTCGGCGCGGTGGTCGTCGGGGTGTCATTGTCGCTGCCGCCGCCGCAGCCGGCCAGCAGAGCGGCCACGCCGCCGGCGCCCAGCGGCAGCATCGGGGTGGCGCCCATCAGGCGAAGCAGGCGGCGGCGGGACACGTCGGGATTCGGGTTCATGCGTCAACTCTCCAAGGTTCACAAAAGGAATGCCCGGAGATTAGTTGACAAATATTTCACCCTAATTACAAGAATCGTCGGTCATTAAGCCGTCATCAGCCGCTCATATCATGCGATCGATTTTTCCGCCTTGACAACACATTGAAGGGTTTCGCATGCACCACCCCAATCCGCTGCGCCGTCTTCCTCTCGCCATCGCTGCCGGCACGCTGCTCGCGCTGACAGCTTGCGGCGGCTCCGATCGCAACGACAATGCCGACACCATACTCGCCATTCCGGCCGCGCCCGCCGACCAGGGCGCACCCGACACGGCGCCGGTGCCGTCGGCGCTGGCCTTCATCGATACGGCCGCCACCAACCAGCGTGGCGACGCCCGCTATGCAACCCTGGCGACCAACGCCGGTGTGCGCGTACTCGGCGGCATGCTCGACATCTGGAAACCCTTGACCGAGATCGTCGACGCCGGCGTCACCGCGCCCGCCGTGGATGGTTTCCCCGCGGTGGTCGCCTCGACCTGGACCGGCCTGCCCAACGACGGCACGCAAGGCGGCACCATCGTCAACGCGGCCGTTCACAACGCGAATATCGACTACGTGGTCAAAGCCACCGCCAGCCGCACTGCCGAGCAGACGCTGCAGGCCTACCTGGACGATCGCCGCAACAAGGGCTACAGCGTGACCGAAGGCATGGGTCCGCTGACCAGTGCCTGGCGCACGGCCACGCGCCAGACCACCACGATCACCGACATTCCGGCGGATGCCACCACCGTCAAATACGATGACGGCGGCAACAACAACGGCGTCGGCGGCGACGCCAATGCCGACTTCGGCAAGGTCGTCGACCTGATCAACTCGATGGGTAACAATGGCTCGACCGAGCCCGCCAAGCGCTTCTACAAATATGCGCGTCCCTACCGCTGGAGCAGCGCGGTGAAGGTCGTGCCGCAACTGGAGCCGGCCAAGAGCACGACCCCGAGCACCGACGGCGGTTTCACCAGCGGCCACGCGGCCGAGGCGACCCGCAATGCCGTCGGCATGGCTTACGTGCTGCCGGAGCGCTACCAGGAGCTGGTCGGTCGCGGCCTGGAACTGGGCGAAAGCCGCATCCTCGCCGGCATGCATTCGCCGCTGGACGTCATCAGTGGCCGGGTCCAGGCGCAGGCCGTGGCCGCCGCCAACCTGATCGCCGCGGGTGCCGCAGTCCGCTCCGCTGCCGTAACGCAGGCCCATGCGACCCTCATGAAGCTGACCGGCACCACGCCGGCGACCTTTGCGGCCTACGCCGTGTCCGGCACCGCCGCGAACGACCGTTTCGCCGACTACGCCACCAGTCGTGCCAACTACATCCGCCGGATGACGTACAACCTGCCGCAGACCGGGGCCACGAACCTGCCGGCCGTGGTGCCGAAGGGCGCCGAAGTGCTGCTCGAGACGCGGTTGCCTTACCTGACCGACGCGCAGCGCCGCGTCGTGCTGAAAACCACGGCGATTCCCTCCGGTTACCCGGTCCTGGACGATCCTGAAGGTTGGGGCCGCCTGAATCTGTTCGCCGCGGCCGAAGGCTATGCCGTCTTCACCGGTAACGTGATCGTGAACATGGATGCGAGCAACGGCGGCTTCAATGCGGCCGACCGCTGGCGCAACGACATTGCCGGCAGCGGGAAGCTGGTCAAGCAAGGTACTGGCGCGCTGAAGCTGGGCGGTCAGAACAGCTGGACGGGCGGCACCCAGGTCGAAGGGGGAACGCTCGAGGCGCTGTCGGCCAGGGCGTTCGGCAACGGCGACGTCTATGTCGCCGGCGGCGGTACCGTGGCCAGCAACGCGCCGGCTGCGCTGGTCGTGGGCGGCAACTACACGCAGCTCGCCGGTGCAACCCTCGAACTGCGCCTGGGTGCCGGCCAGCAGGGACGCATCAACGTCAGCGGCACCGCGACGATCGCCGGCGGCACGCTGCGGATCAAGTTCCTGGACGGCTACAAGCCGGCCGTTGGCGACACGCTGACGGTGATTGCTGCAACGAGCCTGAAAGGGAAGTTCGAGACCATCGCCGTCGACGGTTTCACCGCGACCCCGACCTATACCGAAACGGGTCTGCAGCTGCGTTTGAGCAAATAGCGATTACATGGATGTCATGGCGGGACGGCACCGGCGTGCGGCCGCGACGCCGAGCATGCCCGCGCCGAGCAGGCTCAGCGTGGCCGGTTCCGGCACGGCCGCGACAGGGTCGCCGTTCAGGTTCGCAACGTTGCCGATGGCGCCGTTGGTCGCCGTCATCGTGACGCGCCAGGCGGCCCAGTCCAGGTTGCCTGCACGCGGATTGAACCAGGTGTTGGTGGAATAACCGCGCAGCGCGTCGAAGCCGGTGCGGCCATGTTCTCCGATCGCCATCGTGTAGGTGCCGGCCTCGCCGAAGGTGTGGCTGAAGGCCGTGTCGTAACGGTGGACGGAGCCGTCGCCGAAGGTGAGGGACGAATCGTCCTCGTCGCGCAGCAGGGTCGTGCCCTTGAACAGCCACATGTTGACGTCGAAGCCGGTAATAACCCCGTCGCCGTTCAGGTCGACGTTGGTCGCCTCGTAGGCCAGCGAATCGAAGAACACCGTCGTCCCGGCCGTGACGGTGAACGTGAACTGCGAGATGCGGACATCGTCCACTTGGCCATCCTTGTCGCCGTCGATCTTGTGGATCGTGCCGTTGATGACGGTGGCGCGGGCGGCCCCCGCCAGTACGAATCCGGCGGCGCACATCAGGATCGTGAACAGCTTTTGCATGCGTTTCTCGTTGTTGAAAAACCCATACTCAGCAATTGGTGTGCCAGACCATCAATGCACGAGAAATCAAGGACTTGCGATAAATGACGGCCCGCTGTCAGCGTGGACGGCACCTCATTGCTGGGGTAATTGCCATAAATCATACATATGCCTGCCGCATATCGGCTGGATTGACGCGGTTTTGCGGCGACAATCGTCGCGATAGCGGGCTTTAAAGCGGCGGACGCGTTGTCAAAACCGTTGTCACCCCTTGCCTGGGGGCGGAAAGCCATTCCACGCGGCACATAACCGGATGCTGCCGGCATGGCAATGGCGACGGTCGGTGTTGATTACGGGAATCCTTGCGTTTCTTCAACGTTGCGACATTTCCGGCGCGTTAGGTTCCCAGAGCAATCAAACCACTGACGAAAGGGGACGCCTCGCATGAAACCCGGATACTTTGCCATTGACCTGTGCCTGATCCCGCTGGCCGCGACGGCCGCACCGGTCACGACACCGTACGCGGACAACAACGGCGCGCTGGCGCCGGCGAGCCAGTACAACGGCCCATTGTTCAAGCTCAGCCGCGCGTACCCCGCCAAGGCCGGGACGCCGGCCATGCATCGTGCACGAGGCGTCATCGTTATGGATCGGGAAGGATTCGGCTACGTCCGTCGGTGGGCTCGATTATCGACCGCATGGGGTCAGGAATGTCTATGTCACCGGGGTGGGTTGTTTCCGACTTCATGGTCGTGGAATCCGACGTTGACTATTTGTGGGCTGGCGCAGGATCTGGCGGAGAAAGCTGAGTGTCCAGTCCCGTTTGATCGTAAACGCGTTTGACGAATAATTCTGGCCGCTTCTGCTGCCATTCTTTGAGCGCGAGGATAGGCGTTTTACTGCCGATGGCGCGTTGTGGAATGTGGTGGTTGTACAGCTTCAAGTAGTTCAGCAATGTGGCCTGCAGGTCGGCCCTGCTGTCGAAGCGGGTTTGCTGTAGCAGTTCGTTGATCCGTCCGTTGAAGCGCTCGACCATGCCATTCGTTTGGGGATGACGCGGCGGTGCCAGTCGATGCTCGGCAGGCAGGCCTGCGCAAGCGACGTCGAAGGCGTGCTTGCCGCTGGGCTTCTTGTCTTTGGTGGCGAAACGGTCGGTAAATTGCGAGCCGTTGTCAGTCAGGATCTTGCTGATCTTGATGGGTGAAGCCAGCTTGAGCCGACGTAGGAAATCGACGCTGCTCGCCTCGGTCATGTCGCCATAGATGTGCATGAAGACCCAGCGCGTGGCGCGGTCGATGGCGACGAACAGATAGCGGCGCGAGGTCTCATCCGGCATCTGCGGCAGGTACTTGATGTCGATGTGGATGAAACCCGGCTCGTAGTCCTTGAAGGTCTTTTTCGGTGCGATGGTTTCGCCCTCGGCCTTCGGAATCACGTCTTCCAGGCGCGACATGCCTTCGCGCTTGAGCAGGCGTGCGATGCCCGATCGGGAGACGTCGGGATTGATATATTGCCGCGTAATGAAAAGCAGGTCGTCGAGGGGCAGATAGAGCGACTGGCGCAGTGCCAGAACGATGGCTTCCTGGGCCGTGCTCAGCGTCGTATGCAACGTGTGCGCACGATGCGAGCGGTCCTGCACGTCATCCCGTTTGAGCCACTTCGCGGCCGTCGCCCGTGTGATGCCGAAGACCTTCGCCGCCTGACGGTCCGATAGGCCGGAAACCTTGATCTCCTGCCGGACTTTCGGGGTCGTACGAGCTTGCGGATGGATGCGTGAACTCATGCTGCGAACTGCTCCTGTTGCGGTTGAATGCCGGGACTGCTGAACCCAGCAATCAAGTCGCCCAGCATAGCCCTTGCGCGAAACAAAGGCCAGCTACGACGAGGAGCATGATCACACGAAACTAAACACCTAAAACCGTTTGACACAATCAAGAAAAACCCCTGCTGTTGGATCGCTTGGAAACAGGGAAAATCGACGGCATTCAAATGCATATTGTCGATTTGAGCTCATCTACACATCAGTTGTCACCGAATTATATCGATCAGCTACTAAAATTTGACCAACGAAAACCATGACCTACGCATATCATAAATTCTTAGATTTTTTTACAACGGCCAACAAAGAGCGGCTTGATGGGTTGAATGAGGCTCATTTCGACGGCATGTCCCCCGAAGAAAGATCGAAGGCCTTCGATTATTTATTGGAAAGAGTGTTAAATGGCGGAAGCCGTGAAAGCGTTGGCGGGCTCTTTGTGGCCGATCCGGTGCGCGCCGTCCCTATAGTGAGACAACTATTGGATTCCGGGAAATTGCGCGAAGATGCAGAAATCTCGGCAGCGTGGGAACTTTACCAGATACAAGCGGATTCTTCATTGATACCGGTATTTATACGACTAATGTCGAGTGCAAACGAGACTAATCGGTCCAATGCCGCATTCTATGTACCCGCCGACGCGTTGACACCCGATCTTGATGCTGCATTAAAAGGCATGATCCGGACGGAAACGGAAACTCTTCCACTAGTTAATGCGATCAATAAATTGCTTGAATGCCATGGCATCACTAGAGAATCCGTCAGCAAGGAAGATTTCTCAAAATTTTACCTGGGATTGCGTAGCGATGTTTTGGCTGACAAGGAAAAAACATTCAGGCACCTCGACAATCTTTCCAGTTAGCGATTATTTGCTTCGCTGAATAGAACGATCACGAGGTCGTTCTAGCAAACATCTACGTCATCAACAGGAGCTCAGTATAGAAATGGCATTGCCAATCATCCGCTTAGGTGACCCCACTTCTCATGGTGGCAAAGTTATCTCAGCTTCTACCACGCATATCATTTCCGGAATCGGCATTGCCCGTGTCGGCGATAGCGTGTCCTGTCCAATACTAGGCCATGGCATAAACCCTATCATCGAAGGAGCTCCAACTTTCCTGATTGGCGACCGAATGGTGGCCTTGCAGGGCCATCATAGTGCATGCGGGTGCACACTGATTTCTAGCTTGCTCGCGGCAACCCATGGCTAAGTGTCAAGACCCGGCTGGTTATACACGCGTTTCCTGAACAATTCCGGGCGCTTTTCGCCCCATTCCTTGAGCGCCTGAATGGGCGTTTTATGGTTGAGAGCGCGTTGCGGAATGTTGTGATTGTAGATCTTGACGTAGTTGCGCAGCGTCGTTTCGAGTTCTGCGCGTGAGCCGAAGCGGGTCTGATTGACGATGTCGCTGATACGACCGTTGAAGCGCTCCACCATGCCGTTGGTTTGCGGATGCCGAGGCGGAATAAGGCGGTGTTCGATACCGAGCTGCTTGCAAAGTCGGTCAAACACGTGCGTGCCGCTCGGTTCTTTCTTCTTGCCGCCGGCCGTGAAGCGGTCGGTGAATTGGCTGCCATTGTCGGTGAGCAGCTTGACGATCTTGACGGGGCTGGCTTGGTGGACCTTGGCGAGAAAATCGACGCTGCTGTCGGTCTGGTCGGCATACAGCTCGATGAAGACCCAGCGTGTGCAGCGGTCGATCGCGACGAACAGGTAGCGCCTCGCCGTCTCGTCCGGCATCTGCGGCAGGTATTTGATATCAATGTGCACGAAGCCCGGCTCGTAGTCCTTAAAGGTCTTTTTCGTGGCGGGCGCGACACCTTCCTGTTCGACCAGGTCGCGCAGGTCTAACTCAAGCGCGAAGGGATGTCGCGTCTTGAAGACGTGATCCCGAAAGCCGAAGGCGAAGCGATTCAAGCGAAGAAGACCTTCAAGGACTACGAGCCGGGCTTCATTCATATCGATATCAAGTACCTGCCCCAGATGCCGGACGAGACCTCGCGCCGCTACCTGTTCGTCGCCATCGACCGGGCCACGCGCTGGGTCTTCATGCACATCTACGGCGACATGACCGAGAACGGCAGTGTCGATTTCCTGCGCCGTCTGAAGCTGGCCTCGCCCATCAGGATCAGCAAGATCCTGACCGACAACGGCTCGCAATTCACCGACCGTTTCGCCACCAGGGACAAGAAGCCCAGCGGCCAGCACGACTTCGACTTGGCCTGCGCAGCCCTGCCTGCCGAGCATCGCCTGACGCCGCCACGGCACCCGCAAACGAACGGCATGGTCGAGCGCTTCAACGGCCGTATCAACGAGTTGCTGCAGCAGACCCGCTTCGACAGTAGAGCCGATTTGCAGGCTACATTGATGAACTATTTGAAGCTGTACAACCACCATATTCCGCAACGTGCACTCGACGCAAAAACGTCTATCCTCGCGCTCAAGGAATGGCAGCAGAAACGGCCAGAACTATTCGTTAAATGCATTTACGATCAAATGGGACTCGACAAGTACTCACCCAAGAACACAGTAAATTCGCTGTCGAAACCTTTCATCATAGACTGAATCTCCGCTAGGCCTTAATGTATCTGCGCGCATAAAAAAGCCTCGGCTCAATGGAGAGACCGAGGCGTCGGATAGCCGTCGGGTCCGCCTGGACCCGACCTCACTCAAACGTTGAACAGGAAGTTCAACACATCCCCATCCTTGACGATGTATTCCTTGCCTTCCGCACGCATCTTGCCCGCTTCCTTGGCGCCCGCTTCACCCTTGTAGGTGATGTAGTCGTCGAAGGAAATGGTCTGCGCACGGATGAAGCCGCGTTCGAAGTCCGTGTGGATCACGCCGGCCGCCTGCGGGGCGGTGGCGCCGATCGGGACGGTCCAGGCGCGCACTTCCTTCACGCCGGCCGTGAAATACGTCTGCAGGCCCAGCAGTTTAAAAGCGGCGCGGATCAGGCGGTCGAGGCCCGGCTCTTCCATGCCGAGGTCGGCCAGGAATTCCAGCTTGTCGGCGTCGTCCAGGTTGGCGATTTCCGATTCGATGGCGGCGGAGATCGCGACGATCGGCGCGTTCTGCTTGTTGGCGAATTCCGTCAGCAGGTCCAGCAGCGGATTGTCCTTGAAGCCACTCTCGGAGACGTTGGCCACGAACATGGCCGGTTTCGCCGTGATCAGGCACAGCGGCTTAATCAGTTCCAGCTGGTCGGCGTCCAGGCCCAGCGTGCGCGCGGGCTGGCCTTCGTTCAGGTGCGGCAGCAGCTTTTCCAGGATCGCCACCAGCTTGATCGCATCCTTGTCACCGGCGCGCGCCTTCTTCTGCTCGCGGTGCAGGGCTTTCTCGGCGGTACCCATGTCGGCCAGCGCCAGCTCGGTCTGGATGACTTCGATGTCGTCGATCGGGCTGACCTTGCCGGCCACGTGGATGACGTTCGGGTCTTCGAAGCAGCGCACGACGTTGACGATGGCGTCCGTCTCGCGGATGTGCGACAGGAACTGGTTGCCCAGGCCCTCGCCCTTCGACGCGCCGGCCACGAGGCCTGCGATGTCGACGAACTCGACGATGGCTTTGACGACACGCTCCGGCTTGACGATGGCCGACAGCTGGTCGATGCGCGGATCCGGCACCTCGACGACGCCGACGTTCGGCTCGATGGTGCAGAACGGATAGTTTTCAGCCGGGATGCCGGCCTTGGTCAGGGCGTTGAACAGGGTGGACTTGCCGACGTTGGGCAGGCCGACGATGCCGCATTTGAGACTCATGGGAAGCTTTCAGGGTCGAATTACGAAACCTCGTATTGTACCTCCGCTTGCCTGCAAAGACCGCAAACAGGCCCGATTACGTCGTTTAAAGCGGACGAATCCGTGCAATATCGGGCTTGTTCACAAATGCCGTGAAGGCATCCCGCAGCCGCTCGCCCTCGTCCATCGCCAAGCGCCACGCACGGATGCGGGCATCGTGATCCAGCCCATAAAACTTGAAATCGCTGCGATCGATGATTTTTCCGCGCGGCATCTTGGCAAGAAACGCATGGCTCGGCGCCACGATCAATACATTGTCCAGCCAGCCGCGGTTCGGTCCGCGGGCGGCGCGGCGCCATGGCAGCGCCTTGTCCAGCCAGCCCGGCACGATGTGCTCTGAGAAATGGGGATACAGCACGATGTCGCCGGGCGCCTGCGCCGCCACCCGGGCGTACGGCAGCGCCAGGTTGTAATCGATGATGCCGCCGTCCCAGTAGTGGCCGGGCGGCGCGCCGGCGATGTCGCGCACCGGCTTCATCAGCATCGGGAGGGTGCCCGAGGCCAGCAGGCCGGCTGTCAGGTTGTCCGGCGTGAGCGGGGCGAAATGCGTGGCGAAGCTGTCGAAGCGGTCGCGCAGCCAGGGCGTGTTCGCACGGCGGTCGCCGAGCACGACGCGGTCCATCAGGTGCGCCAGCTTGTCGCGCGAAAAGAGGTTGTGCAGCGCCGCCGCGGCGAATCCGCGCATCTCGGCGTGACGGTGGCCGGGCGCCGCGAGGGCGCGCTTGCCGCGCACCGTCAGCACGTGCAGGCGGTGGTGCGGGTGATTGACGATGTCGTCCTCGTGGCCGCGCACGAATTCGTTCAGCAGGCCCTGCACGACGGCGTCGATCTGTTCCTGCGACGGCTTCGTGCTCGTATAGCGCTGGCCACTGTAGAGCTCGCCCAGGCGCGCGAACGCTTGCACCGGATCGCGCTGGCAGGCGGCCGCCATGCGCCAGGCGCCGATCGACGAGCCGATCAGCACGCGCTCGCGCGGCGCGCGCGGGAACCACTCGCCGAACACCCACTGGTCGAGGGCGCGGAACACGAGACCCTTCGGCCCGCCCGCCGCGGCAGGCACGACGGCGACGTCTTCCGCGCGCAAGCCGTGCGTGCGGATCCGGGCCAGGGCCAGCGGGCCCGCGTGGAAAGTCAGTGCGCTCATCGCGGAATTATCGCAGGAAGAGCACGATTGCGTAGGCTCAAGGGTCAACGGATCGCCCTCCGTAACATGGTCCGGTCGCCCTTCCGACTTGAGCATGTGGAGCCCGCATGACCAGTAGATATTGTGCCCTGCTAATGCTGATGATCGTCACACTGCTGGCGCCGTTCGGCCATGCGCGCGCCGGCACGGACAGCGATTCCTCCGCCATCGTCGAGCGCCATGTCCGGCACTATGTCGTCGAGCAGGACGGCACGTACCGGCTTGCCGTGGACGACGTCCGCACCATCGCCGGGTTACGTGCCCTGCGGGACCAGGGCCGGTTCGCCATCCGCTACGACAGGGCGCAAGACGACCTCGTATCGCTGGACGCATACACGCAAAAGCCCGGCGGGCGGCGCATTCCGGTGCCGCAGAACGCCATCCACGATCAGCCGGACGCGCACGCGAGAACCATCGTGTTCCCCGATGCGGCGCTGGGCGACCAGCTGGTCGTGCACTACGTCATGCGCCGCCGCATACCGCCGTTGCCCGGCCACTTCGAAGACGTGGCGGTCATGCCTTTTCAATTCCACCGGAACACCACCGTGATCTACGACATGCCGTCCACCCTGCCGCTACACGCGGATGCCGTCGGCTTCGTGCCGGTACCGGCCGACAGTCCCCCGGGCCGGCGGCGCTACCAGTGGCGCTACGTGAACGAGGCCGATGGGCATGGCGAGGCTGGCGCCGTCAGCGTGCTCGACGACGGCCACCGCCTGGCCGTGTCCACCTTCGCCGACTACCCGGCGCTCGCCGCCGCCGTACGCGACGCCGCGGCCGGCAAGGCGCTGCCCGCTCCCGCCCTCGCGGCACTGGCGCACCGGCTGGCGGACGAACTGCCCGACACGCGCGCCCGCGTGCTGGCCCTGTCGGACTGGGTGCGGAACAACGTCCGCCGCGGCGACGACAAGGACCACGCCACGCGGCTGCAAGCCATGCTGGCCGCCATCGGCATCGACAGTACGCCGGCCCTCGTCAACGGCGGCAACGCCTACCGGCTGCCGGACGCGCCCGTGCTGGCCGTCCTCGACCACATGATCCTGTACGTACCGGCGCTGGACCTGTTCGTCGACCCGGCGGCGGCATCCGTCCAGGCCGGCTATTTGCCGCCTGCGTTGCTGGGCAAACCCGTGCTGTTGATCAGGAGCGGCACGTTCGCGATGACGCCGGTGCTGCAGCCGCAGAAGGTCCGCGCGGTGGCCACGGTCGACGTCGATCATGACGGACACGTCAGCTTCAACGTGGACCGGGCCATGTCCGGCGCGCTGGCCGAGCCCTTGCGCGCGATGGCGCGCGATGTCGCGGCAGGCGGGCGCGAGCATGCCGCACGAACCAACCTGCGCGACGTGAAACAGGGCGGCGATGACGACACGCTGACGCTGTCCGGCACCGACAATGTTGGCGCCTTGCGCACGGGACGGACGCTGGCAACCAGCCACCGCGCCTGGAGCGTCGTGGACGCCGCCGTGGCAGGCCTGACGCAGGAACGCGACCGGCACCACGACTTCGTCTGCCCGGCCATCGACGCGGAGGACGAGACCCGCCTGCGCCTGCCGCCGGGCCTGCGGCTCACGTCGCTTCCGGCGCCGGCCAGCGTGATTACTGGGGGCATCTTCTATCGCGCGACGTATGTGCGCGAGAGCGACGGCGTGCTGGTCAAGCGCCGCCTCACATTCCGCCACGGCCGTGCGACCTGCTCGCCGATCGATGCCCGTGCCATGCAACCGGCGCTGGAACGCATCCGGCGCGACCTGCGCAGCCGGGTCGCCGTCGCGACCGATGCAAAGATCAAACCCGGGCGCTCAGACAGTGCCATCACGCGCAAACGCCTCGCGCCACCCGCACGCGTGCAGCCTGGCCACGGCCTCGTCCGTGAGATCGAAGCGCAGGTCGACGCGATCCCGTCCCGAACGGTAGCCGCCGGGCCAGCGGGCGATCTCGATGAAGCCGCAGCGTTTGAAAAAGCCGGCCGTGTGCGGATGCGTATCGACCGTCACGTAGCGGGGCCGCAGCTTGCGTCCGGCCATGTGCAGCAGGCGATAGGCCAGCAGCGCGCGGCCGATGCCCGTGCCGTGGCGGTCGGCCCGCACGAGGCCGAACACGAGCGTGCCGAGGTCGTAGAACTCGGACAATTCGTAGCCACCGAAGCCGACGATCTCGCCCGCCTCGACCACGACGAACAGCGGACCGTCCGGGTCGTCCAGCGCGGAACGCAGCCATGATTCCTCCGATGCCGGGAAGTGAGCCGGCACATTGGAGCGAAAGGCCGCCAGCACGGCCTTGCGGTCGTCCAGACGGTAGCGGCGGATACTGATCTTCATGGCGGCAGCCTAGCACAGTGAACTGTCGCGCGCCTTGTACGCCAAGGCAATGGCCGTTACATTAGTGCCATGCAACCCGATGAAACCATTACCGTCGAAGACGCCGTGCAGGTGCTGGCCATGGTCGGCGACCTGTCCATGGGCCTGTCGCCGGATCACTCCATCCGCACGGCGCGGCTTGCCGCCCGGCTGGCGGAAGAAAACGGCGACGGTGCCGATGCCTGCACGAGCACGAGAATGGTGGCGCTGCTGCGCTGGTCGGGCAGCACGGCGACGGCGGCCGGATTCGCGCACCTGCTGGGCGACGACGTCAGGGGCCGCCATGCGATGGTGACGCGGACGTTGTCCGGCCACGCCGGCCTCACGTTCGCCAACGTGATGCCGCTGGCGCAAATGCAGTGCGAGGTGGCGGGCGATATCGCCGTGCTGCTCGGGTTGCCGGGAGACGTCGAGAACAGCCTGCGCCACCTGTTCGGCAGCCACCACCGCGGCGACATGCAGGACGTGCTGTTCGCCCCGAACATCCCGCGCGCCGTGTTCTATGTGCGCCTGGCCGGCGACCTGGAAGTGCTGGCGCCCGCGCATGGGACGGACGGCGCCTTGCGCCTGATCGGCGAACGCGCCGGCGTGAAATATCCGGCGACGTTCGTGCAGAGACTGTCGCCGCATGCGCAGGACTGGCTGGGCATGCTGGAAGAACCGTCCTGCGCGGCCGATTATCCCGGCCACGACCGGCGCGTGCCGTTGTCCATCGTGGCCGACGTCATCGAACTGAAGCTGCCGTGGCTCACGGGCTATTCGCGCCGCGTGGCCGCGCTGGCGCGGCGCAGTGCGTCGCTGGCCGGCATGATGGCACTCGAAGAAAGTCCGCTGGTGCGGGCCGCGCTGCTGCACGGCATCGGCAAGGTAGCGATACCGAACGTCGTGTGGGAGCGGCCGGGCAAGCTCGATGCGGATGACTGGGACCAGGTGCGCAAGGTGCCGTTCTGGACGGCGCGCGCGGGCACGCAGATACCCGCGATCCAGCACGAGGCCACGCTCGCGTCCTTCATCTACGAGCGCCTCGACGGCAGCGGTTATTTCCGCAAGGCGCGCGGCGAAGCGTTAGGCATGCAGGAACGGCTGCTCGGCGCGGCCGCCGCGTTCGTCTCGCTATGCTCGACGCGGCCATGGCGGCCCGCGCATGGCGAGGCGGCCGCGTCCACGTTGATGACGGCACAGGCGGCGGCCGGACGCTTCGACCGCCAGGCTGTCGAGGCCGTCCTCGCGGCGGCCCGCGGCCCCGCACAACGGCCGCCCGTGCGCGACCGCCTGCTGTCCGATCGGGAACTCGAAGTGCTGCGCCACATCAGCCGGGGCGAAACGAGCCGCGAGGCGGCCCGCGCCATGCGCATCACGCCGGCGAGCGTCCGCATGCACGTCGACAATATCTTTCAGAAGCTGGAATCGGGCTCACGCCCCGCGGCCACGTTGAAGGCGCTGGCGCGCGGGCTAATCTGAGACTCGTGAACACCGGGGTCAGAGCCCGATTTTGAGCAATTTCCAAATTTCGGGCTCTGACCCCGGTTTGCGGCAACGTCAGTCCGTGTGCAGCTGCATCGTCGCAGCGCTCATCTTGCCTTCGCATACCATCGGGATAATGCGCAGGCTTTTATCGATGGCTTCCTCGATCAGGGTCTGCTCTTCGCGGCGCGGGCGATGCAGCACGAAGTCGGCCACGGCCTGCTGCAAATTCAGCGTGCGCGGATGGCCGATGCCCAGGCGCAGGCGCCAGTAATCCTGGGTGCCGAGCGCGGCCGTGATGTCCTTCAGGCCGTTGTGGCCGCCCGAGGAACCACCGCGCTTGAGCTTGGCGGCGCCCGGTGGCAGGTCGAGTTCGTCGTGCACGACGAGGATCTCTTCCGGTCCGATCTTGAAGAAGCGTGCCAGGCCCCCCACCGACTGGCCGGAGCGGTTCATGAAGGTCAGCGGCTCGAGCAGCCAGACGTCCTTGCCTGAGATCGATGTCTTGGCGACCATGGCGTTGAAGCGCGATTCGCGCTGCAGGTGGCAGCCGGGCAAGGAGTTGGCGAGGTTGTCGACGAGCCAGAAGCCGGCATTGTGACGGGTTTGTTCGTATTCCGGGCCGGGGTTGCCGAGGCCGACGATCAGGCGAATGTGCATAAAACGTGAAAATCGAGCGTAAAGCTCGATTATCACGTAAAACGCGGCCGGCGCGGCCGCGTGAACGATCATTGAGCGCTTATTTGCTCGCGGCGACCGCGTCCAGGATCACCTTGGCGACGTCCGCCGGACGCGACTGCTGCGGCACGTGGCTGGTCGGCAGCTCGGTCGTCTTCGCGCCGATGGCCTTCGCGAAGCGGCGCTCCAGGTCCGGCTGGATCATGCGGTCGTTCTTGCTGACGATGTACCAGCTCGGGTGGTTTTTCCAGGCGGCGACCGTCGTCTTCTCGCCGAACGCTTTCACTGCGATCGGGCCCTGGGTGGCGGCCATCACGGCGGCGTGATCGGCGGGCACGTCCTGGGCGAAATTCTCTTTCAGCACGGCAGGCGACAGGCTGGCGAAGCCGAACTTGTCGACCGTCAGCTTGGTGATGCCCGGTGCCGGCGGCAGGTCCTTGCCGAGGTCGGCGGTAGCCTGGCCGGCATCCGGCGCGAAGGCCGCGACGTAGACGAGGCTGGCCACTTTGTCGCCCGCGCCCGCTTCCGTGATCACGGTACCGCCCCACGAGTGGCCGACGAGCACGACCTTGCCCGGCTGGTTGTCGATCGCGCGCCTGGTGGCGGCGACGTCGTCGGCCAGCGACGCCAGGCTGTTCTGCACGGCCGTGACCTTGACGCCCTTGGCCTGCAGCAGCGGGATCACTTTGGCCCAGTCGGAGCCGTCGGCGAATGCGCCGTGGACGATGACGACGGACGGTTGCTCGGCGGCGGTGGCGGCGTGGGCGAAACCGGTGCCGGCGGCGGCGATGGCGGCGGCGGCAGCGGCGGCGACGTTGCGGAGGACGGTGTTGATCGATGCTTTCATGATGGCTCCCTTAGTTGGTCAGTAGGTGGTTCGTTGTTGGGGTGTCGATGGAAGCCAGTGTAGAGAGACGGACCGAACCGCGGTATCGGTCGATCGACCGACCCCGACCTTGCCGCCGCACGTCATCGTCGTTACAGTACCGGGATGCAAATCGACAACACCGTCTCCGTCGAAGACGCCGTCCAGGCCCTGGCCCTTGTCGGCGACCTGTCCATGGGCCAGCCGACCGATGGCTCCATCCGCGCGGCACGACTCGCGGCGCGCCTCGCGCAGGCCGACGGCGCTACGCTTGACACCTGCTGCCATGCGCGACTCGTCGCCCTGCTGCGCTGGTCCGGCTGCACGGCGAACGCGTCCGGCTTCGCGACCCTGCTCGGCGACGACGTCGGCGGCCGCGACGCCATGCTCACGCAGACGCTGCCCGCGGACAATCCGCTGACGGTCCAGAGCGTGACGCCGCTGGCACGCATCCACTGCGAGGTGTCGGGCGACATCGCCGGCCTGCTGGGCCTGCCGGCGGAAGTCGAGGCCGGGCTGCGTCACGTCTGGGAGCATTACGATGGCAATGGCCTGCCGGAACGGTTGCGCGGATCGGCCATTCCGACCGTCGTCTTCTACACGAGCCTGGCCGGCGACCTCGAGATCCTCGCGCGGACGCATGGCCTGCCCGAGGCGCTGCAGATGATTGCCCGGATGGCCGGCCGCAAGTACCCGGCGCCGCTCGCGCGCCTGCTTGCCGGGCACGCGCAGGCGTGGCTGGACGAGCTGGACACGCCGGCGCCGGCGGCCGTCGACCCGCTGCTGGCGCGGCACGTGCCGCTGTCCATCGTGGCCGACATGATGGAGTTGAAGCTGCCGTGGCTCGCGGGTTACTCGCGCCGCGTGGCCGAGCTGGTGGAAGCGGCCGCCGCGCGCGCGGACCTGTCGCCGGCCCAGCAGCAAAGTCTCGGCCGCGCCGCCCTCATCCACGGCATGGGCCGCGCGGCGGTATCGAACACGATCTGGGAACGGGAGGGAAAACTCAGCGCCGCCGACTGGGAAAAGATCCGGCTCGTGCCGTACTGGACCGCGCGGGCCGGCGTCCAGATCCCGACCCTGCGTCTTGAAGCCGCACTGGCGTCGCACGCCTACGAACGGCTGGACGGCAGCGGCTATTTCCGCAACCTGGATGCCGATGGGCTCGGCATGCCGCACCGCCTGCTCGCGGCCGCGTGCGCGTACGTGGCGCTGTGCATGCCGCGGCCCTGGCGTCCGGCGTATTCACAAGATGAGGCTGCGCGCGTGCTGGCCGGGCAAACACAAAGCTTCGATGCCGATGCCATACGCCACGTTATTGAAGCGGCCGGCGTTCCGGCGGCCGGCGTCCCGGCGGCCGGCGTTCCGGCGGCCGGCGTCCCGGCGGCCGGCGTCCCTGCCCCAGCGGCACCGGCGCGCAAGAGCCTGCTGTCCGATCGCGAAATCGAAGTCCTGCGCCGCATCAGCCTGGGCGAAAGCAACAAGGAAGCGGCGCGGGTCATGCAGATCAGCCCGTCAACCGTGCGCACGCACGTGGAAAGCATATTCCGCAAGCTGGCGTGCTCGACGCGGGCCGCGGCCACGCTCAAGGCGCTCACCCTGGGACTGATCTGAAAAACAAAAAACCCGCCGGACTCGCGTCGCGGCGGGTTTTGTGATGCTGAGTAAAAATTACTCGGCAGCGGCTTCGGCCGTAGCGGCACCGCGCGGGATCGACGAGGTGGCGACGGTCTGGTCCTTGCCGTGAGCAACGATGGTCACGCCTTCCGGCAGGGCCAGCTGCGACACGTGGATCGACTGGCCGGCTTCCAGCTTCGACAGGTCGACGGTGATGAATTCCGGCAGTTGGCCCGGCAGGCAGGACACGTCCAGTTCGTTCAGCACGTGCGACACGATGGCGCCGCTCAGCTTGACTGCCGGCGAGATCTCGGCGTTGACGAAGTGCAGGGCGACCTTGGCGTGGATCGGCTGCGAAGCGTCGACGCGCTGGAAGTCAGCGTGCAGGACCAGTTGCTTGTATGCGTGCATCTGGAAGTCACGCAGCAGGACTTTCTGCGTCTTGCCGTCCAGTTCCAGATCCAGGATCGAACCGTGGAAAGCTTCTTTCTTGAGCGCGTGGAACAACGCGTTGCCGTCCAGGGCGATCAGTTCCGGGGCAGCGGCGCCACCGTAGATGATGCCCGGGGTCTGGCCGGCGTTGCGCAGGCGGCGGCTCGCTCCGGTCCCCTGCTGAGTACGTGCAAATGCGACTACTTTCATGGTGTTACTCCAAAGTGTGGGCCCGAATGCCGGCGCGTGCCGGCCCGGTTGCCCGGGTTGTGATGTCCCCGCGACCAGGGACATCGGTAAAGAGCGCACTCGCGCACGCTCAAGAAATTCGGTACAGCTTGATGCGCCAACGGCGCGCCAGCATCTTTGCCTTGCGCGCCGTGTTTTACGGGTCATTCATGCGTTTTGTGGGCTCGGGGAGCCCACCCTACGACGATAACGAATCGTAGGGTGGGCACCCCGTGCCCACCATGCATACCGCGAAATTAATCGACGAACAGCGAGATGACCGAGTCGCCCTTGACGATACGCTTGAACGTTTCGGCCAGCAGCGGTGCGCAGGTCAGCTGGCGGATCTTGCCGCAAGCCTGGGCAGCCGGGCTCAGCGGGATCGTGTCGGTGACGACCAGTTCATCCAGCGGCGAGTTCGCGATACGCTCGATCGCCGGGCCGGACAGGACCGGGTGCGTGCAGTACGCGACGACTTTCTTCGCGCCACGCTCCTTGAGGACTTCGGCGGCCTTGGTCAGCGTGCCTGCGGTGTCGACCATGTCGTCCATGATCACGCAGTTGCGGCCTTCGACTTCACCGATGATGTTCATGACTTCCGACACGTTCGCCTTCGGGCGGCGCTTGTCGATGATCGCCAGGTCGCAGCCGAGGCGCTTGGCCAGGGCACGGGCACGCACCACGCCGCCGACGTCCGGCGACACGACGAGCAGGTCGTCGTAGTTGCGCTTCTGCAGGTCACCCAGCAGCAGCGGCGATGCGTAGATGTTGTCGACCGGGATGTCGAAGAAGCCCTGGATCTGGTCGGCGTGCAGGTCCATGATCAGGACGCGCTCGACGCCGGCTTCCTGCAGCATGTTCGCGACGACTTTCGCCGAGATCGCGACACGCGCGGAACGCGGACGGCGGTCCTGGCGGGCATAGCCGAAGTACGGAATCGCCGCGGTGATGCGGCCAGCCGATGCGCGCTTGAGAGCGTCGACCATCAGCATGATTTCCATCAGGCTGTCGTTAGTGGGAGCGCAGGTCGATTGCAGAACGAAGACGTCCTTGCCGCGAACGTTCTCGTTGATTTCGACCATGACTTCGCCGTCGGAGAACTTCGAAACTACGGCTTTGCCGAGAGGAATGCCGAGGTTTTTTGCGACCCCTTCTGCTAGCGCCGGATTGGCATTGCCGGTAAAAACCATCAGGTTTTCGTAAGCCATGGGAGTCCCAGAGATGTAAGAGCGTTGAAAGAAACTTGAAAAGTCGCTAATCGTCGGATGATTAACGCTGAACCACAAAAAAAAATGAGCCGCTCATTGGCGGCTCCATTTTTATCTGCCTGCTGGAGCACGTGTCATCATCAGCTCAGGCAAAGAAACTTTGGCAGGGGAACAAGGATTCGAACCTTGGTATGCCGGAATCAAAATCCGGTGCCTTAACCAGCTTGGCGATTCCCCTACACTGAAACTTACAGCTTGCCGCTGCACTCGATTATTATATCGTCGAATGCGTCGACAGGCAGAATTTTATTCTACAACTCGTTGATTTGCAAGAGCGATTTCATCGGATGTCGCTGCAGCGCTTTCGCTTTCCACGCTCTCCACCGAGCCGGCACATGCTTCAGTACCCGTTCAGCTTCCTGCTCTGTGGAAAATGCGCAAAACACGCACGAGCCCGAACCAGTCATCCTGGCCGCTCCGTAACCACCCAACCATTCGATCGCCTCTGCTACCGGCGGGAACAAGCGGGCTGCCACGTCCTGCAAATCATTTTTTCCGAAGCCAATCAAATCATTCGATTCGACATGTCGTCTGGAAAAGTCCGATATTGTGATGGCTTTCGTGTTTCTTGTCAAATCGGGGGCCGTAAAAATTGCAACGGTGGGAACGGACACGCCCGGCTCGATGACCACATACCAGCAATCCGGCCCCGGCACGGCCTGCAATGCCTCCCCCACGCCTTCGGCGAATGCCGTCTCGCCGAACAGGAAAAACGGGATGTCCGCGCCCAGCGGCAGGCCCAGCGCAATCAGCTCGGCATCCGTCAGGCCGGCCTGCCATAGATGATTGGCCGCCATCAGCGCCGTGGCCGCGTCGGACGAGCCACCGCCGAGTCCGCCGCCCATCGGCAGGCATTTCTCGACGGCGACGTCGATGCCGGGCGGCAGGCGCCCGTGGCGGCGCTGGTATTCCGCCTGCAGCGCGCGCAGGGCGCGGACGATCAGGTCCTGCTCTTCCGGCACGCCGGGCACATCCGTCGTGCGCACGATGCGCTCGTCGCTCCGTACATCGAAGTGCAGCGTGTCGCTGCGGTCGATGAGTTGGAACACGGATTGCAGCAGGTGGTAGCCGTCCGACCGGCGGCCCACGACGTGCAGGAACAGGTTCAGCTTGGCCGGCGCGGGACAGTTGTGCAGAGACGTCGGGGCCATGTCACGCCACCGGATCGATGACGATGCGGATCGTCAGCGCATCGCCGACGGCCGTCGTGCTGCGCTCGGCATCGATGCGGCGCGGCATCGGGGCGCCGCCCGGGCCGTTCTGCCATTCCACGAAACGCAGGCGCCAGCCGTCGTTCGTGACGACGCTGTCGTGCGCGGGCGACGCCGTGAAACGCTTGCCGCTCGCGTCGACGGCATAGCCCTGCAGCCAGTCGCGCAGGCCGCTCACGGGCAGGGTCCAGCCGAGGGACTTCGCCGTCAGCGTGTCGATGTCTTTTTCCACGCGCGGTGCGCGGCCGGACTGTTTCAACGTCGCGGTCTCGGGCGTGACCGTGATCTCGGCGACGGTCTGGCCCAGCGGCGAGAACAGGGAGACATCGATGCGGCCGGGGCGCTGCGCCCACGTGAAATTGCCGTTGATCGATTGCGGCTGGCCATCCTTCTGGTAGTTCGCGGCCAGGCGGCCGTTCAGGTCGATGGTGTCGCGGTAGGCGCCCACCTGGGCGGTCGGGTTGGCCAGCGGGACGTTGGCGGTGGTGGCGCAGCCGGCCAGGGCCGCGACGCAGGCGGCGGCGATAACGAATCGGGAAAGTGAATGCATCGGCATGAAGTCAGCAAGTCGAATGAACCGACGGACGCCGCAGCGTCCGTCGATTGTCATTATTTCACAGAGTCTGGTGCAGGCGCGCCAGTGTGCTCTTCAACGCGTCATTCTTCGGATCCTTGGCCTGCGCCTCGCGCCATAGCTTGCGGGCATCGTCCTTCTGGCCCTTCTTCCACAGCACTTCGCCCAGGTGGACGGCGATTTCCGGATCGTTGCGCACCTCATAGGCCTTGCGCAAGTGGGCCTCGGCCTCGTCCAGCTTGCCAAGGCGATAGTTCACCCAGCCCATGCTGTCGAGGATGAACGGGTCGCCCGGCGCCATTTTCAGGGCCTTGGAGATCAGTCGATAGGCTTCCTTCAGGCGGATGTTGCGGTCGGCCAGCGAATAGCCGAGCGCGTTATAAGCCTGCATATTGTCCGGCGACTTGGCGATCACTTTCCGCAGCGCCTTTTCCATCACGGCCGTCTTGCCCATCTTTTCGGCCATCAGGGCATAGTCGTACAGGAAGTCCGTATTGTCCGGGAAGCGCTTGACGCCCTGCTCCATCAGCTTGAACGCGTCCTTGGCCTGGCCCGCGTCGCGCAGGATTTGCGCTTCGACGAGGACGATCTGCGCCTGCTCCGTCTTGTCGTCCGTCTTCAGGGTGCCCAGCAGCTTGCGCGCGCCGGCGACGTCGCCCTGCTTCGCGGTCAGCTGGGCGCGGCGCAGCTCGGCCCCGAACTGGACCTTCGGATCCTCGGTGTCGAGCCGATCGAGCCAGTCGGCCGCGGCCTTGTAATCGCCCCGTTCCTCGGCGATCTGCGACAGGATCATCACGGCCTTCGACGGGTCGCGCTCGTCTTCC
Source organism: Massilia sp. CT11-137 (assembly GCF_047302885.1). NCBI lineage: Bacteria > Pseudomonadati > Pseudomonadota > Betaproteobacteria > Burkholderiales > Oxalobacteraceae > Massilia > Massilia sp. CT11-137. The sequence goes on along the minus strand of NZ_JBKYMP010000002.1, from coordinate 224,410 downwards.
GGCGCCTTGTCCATCAGGTCCACGAAGCGGCTGAAATATTTTTCGGCGGCCGTGCGGTCGTTCATCTGCATCGACAGGATGCCGAGCGCGTACAAGGTGCCCGGATTGTCGGGCTGGGCTTTATCCAGCGTGAGGAATTCCTGGCGCGCGGCCTCGTACTGCTTTTCGTTGACGAGCAGGCGCGCATACGCGGAACGCACTTCGCGCGCCTCCGGGTGGGCGGCGAGGAAATCCTTCAGCACCTTGATGGCGCCGCCTTCGTCCTCGCTCACCTGGGCCGCGGTCAGCGCGGCGATCTCGGAATCGGGCTTCAGTTGCAGGGCCGTTTGCGCCTCGCGCCTGGCGGCCGCCTTGTCGTTGCGCGCCAGCGCGGCCTGGGCCAGCACGACGTGCGTTTCCATCAGGTTGCCGTACGGCGCGACGAGGCGCTCGAGCATGGCGCTGGCCGCTTCCTTGTCCTTGGCACGCAGCAGCAATTGCTGCATCTGGAACATGACGAGGCCGCGCGCGGCCGGGGTCGCGTCCGCCAGACGCTGTTTCAAGATATTTTCGGCCTCGCCGAGGTTGTCGGAGAGGATGACCAACCCCAGATAGTACTGGCTGGCCTCTTCGGAGTCCGGTGCGTACTGGCGCCACAGTTTCACGGCGGCGAGCGCGTCGTCGGCCTGCTTGGCGGACAGCGCCATCTCGGCGGCGCGCTTGGCGAGGCGCGGGTCCTTCGTCTGCTGGGCCAGGCTCATCATCGTCAGGTACGGTCCCTGCCAGTCCCCGTTCTTGTAGGCCATCTCGGCCTGCATGAGCTGACTCATCATGGCCGGGGTCATCTCGACGTTGGGAAGTTTTTCGGCCTGTTCGCCTTCCTTGGCCTGGTCGGGATGGTCCCGGGCTTCGGCGGCGGCGAGCGGCTGGTCGGACAGGTCCTGGGCCGGTTGCTGCTGCTTGGGAGCCACAGCGCAGGCCGACAGCAGTGCGGAGAGGGTTACAATGGCGAAAGCGTTTTTCAAGGCAAGTCCCACGTCATCGAGATTGTCCGATTCTACGCCATGCACCCGCCCCGCGTGCGCCGCTGCAACACGAATTTACATTCCGATCATTTCAAAGGATCGCTTCAACATGTTCAGGGCAAGGCGCAGCGACGCAGACAGTGCTGTAGCACGGCAAGGAGCTGCAACACCGCACTGGACATTTTTAAGCGAGACCATACATGCCTGAATTACCAGAAGTGGAAGTCACCCGGCGGGGGGTTGCACCTCACCTGGAAGACCGCATCGTCGAAGACGTCGTGCCGCGCCGCGACGGCCTGCGCTGGCCCTTTCCCCCGAATCTGCGCGAGCTGCTCGCGGGCCGCCGCATCCTCGGCACCGGCCGGCGCGGCAAATACCTGCTGCTGACATTCGAACATGGCACCTTGATCGTCCACCTGGGCATGTCCGGTCATTTGCGCGTGCTGCCGGAAGGGGTCGAATTGAAAAAGCACGACCACTTCGACCTCGTCGTGCGCGGCCCGGAAGGCCGGCGGGTGCTGCGCCTGCACGACCCGCGCCGCTTCGGCGCCGTCCTCTGGCACGGCCACGACGACGGCGAGCTGGAACAGCACGTGCTGCTGCGCGGCCTGGGCGTGGAACCGCTCGAAGACAAGTTCTCCGGCGCCCTGCTCCACCAGGCGACGAGAAACCGCAGCGCCCCGATCAAGCAGGTGCTGCTCGCGGGCGACATCGTCGTCGGGGTCGGCAATATCTATGCGTGCGAGAGCCTGTTCCGCGCCGGCATCAACCCGAAGACGGCCGCCGGCAAGATCAGCCGCGCCCGCTACGACAAGCTCGCCGAAGCGATCCGCGACATCCTCGCCGCCGCCATCGTGCAAGGTGGCAGCACGCTGCGTGACTTTATTGCCGTAAATGGTCAATCGGGCTATTTCCAGCAGACATATTTCGTCTATGATCGTGCAGGAGTTCCTTGCCGCAACTGTGGCACGCCGGTCCGCCAGATCAAGCAGGGCCAGCGGTCCACGTTCTACTGCGCGGTCTGCCAGCGGTAAGGTCATCGACGAGGCACGGGACACGCGGGACACCTATATGCAGGATTTGCAACAGTACGCGCACTGGCGCGCGCAGGTCGCCCAGGCGCTGGATGCGTATCGCGGCTGGGCCCAGGGGGCCGAGCTGCTGGACGGGGCGGCGGAACAGCGCGTCGCGCGTGCGCTCGCACGGCTGCGCGACGACCGCCTGTCGGTCGCGTTCGTGGCCGAATTCTCGCGCGGTAAATCCGAACTGATCAACGCCATCTTCTTTGCCGACTACGGCCAGCGCATCGTGCCGTCGAGCCCCGGCCGCACGACGATGTGCCCGACCGAATTCGCCTGGGAGCCGGCGCTCGTCCCCTGCATCCGCCTGCTCCCGATCGAGACCCGCGCCGAGCGCCTCGCGACGGGCGACTATCGCGACGTGCCGGATGCGTGGACCGTGCTGCCGCTGGACCTGTCCGCGCCGGAGCGCATGCACGAGACCTTCCTGCAGGTGAGCCTCACGCGCCGCGTCGCGCCGGACGAAGCGCAGCGCTACGGCCTGTACGATCCCGACGATCCCGACCTCGCGGCGACCCTGGGCGCGGACGGCCTCGTGGAGATCCCGCGCTGGCGCCATGCGCTGATCAATGTGCCGCATCCGCTGCTCCAGCAGGGCCTCGTGATCCTCGACACGCCGGGCCTGAATGCGATCGGCACGGAGCCGGAGCTGACGCTGAACCTGATCCCGAACGCGCACGCCGTGCTGTTCATCCTGGCCGCCGAGACGGGCGTCACGAAGAGCGACATCGACGTCTGGCGCACCCATATCAACGCCGGGCCGGGACGCATCGTCGTGCTGAACAAGATCGACGCATTGTGGGACGAGTTGCGCAGGCCGCACGACAACGACGCCGCCATCGCGCGCCAGCAGCACGACGCCGCGCGCCTGCTGGGCGTGGCGGATGCGCAGGTGTTCCCGGTGTCCGCGCAAAAGGCCCTCGTCGGCAAGATCACGGGCGATCTCGGACTGTTCGAACGGAGCCGCGTGGGCGCGCTGGAATCGGCGCTGTTCCATGAACTGATCCCGGCGCGCCAGGACATCCTGCGCCGCCAGCTGCAGGAGGATCTCGCGACGTTGACGGGCGCCCAGTCCGCGCTGCTGGCCGCGCGCGGGCGCGACCTCGTCGAGCAACTGCAGGAACTGCAAAGCCTGCGCGGCAAGAACCAGGGAGTGATCGCCCACATGGTGCGCCGTGTCGAGATGGAGAAGAAGGAGTTTGACGCCAGCCTGTTCAAGCTGCAGGGCACGCGCGCCGTGTTCACGACCTTGTCGACGGAGCTGTACTCGACCATCGGCATGGACGTCGTGCAGGACCATGTCGACGCCGTGCGCGCCGCGATGGAAGCTGCGCGCTTTTCGACGGGCATGCGCGCGCCGGTGCGCGCCTTCTTCGACCAGGCGCGCGCATGCCTGGCTGCGGCGCAAGCAAAAATCGCCGAGATCGCGGCGATGATGGAGACGATGGTGCGGCGCTTCTCCACCGAGCACGGACTCGCGCTGGCGCTGCCGGCCGCGCTGTCGCTGGAACGCTACCGCCGCGAGATCGACGCCATCGAAGCGATCTACGTGAAGCAGTTCGGCACGGCGACCCTGCTCATCACGAGCCGCGGCACCCTGCTCGAACGCTTCTTCGACACGATCGCGTCGCGCATCAAATTCGCGTTCCGCGAAGCGAACGGCGACGCCGAGGCGTGGCTGAAGGTGGTCATGGCGCCGCTCGAAGCGCAGATCCGCCAGCACCGCGACCAGCTGCGCCACCGCCAGGCATCGATCCAGCGCATCCTGGAAGCCACCGACAGCCTGGAACAGAAAATCGCCGCCTTCGAGGCGGCCCAACACGACCTGGAGCAGGTCAAGGCGCGGCTGGTGAATTTATCCGGCGTCGTCGCGGACGCCTTGCGCGCCGACCTGCCCGAATTGCGAGCAGCTTGATAGATGAAACGCAGCACCGACACCGAAATCCTGTCCGACCCCAGCTTCTCGCGCGCCGTCATCGACTGGCAGCGCGCCCACGGCCGCCACGCCCTGCCCTGGCAGAACACGCGCGACGCGTACCGCATCTGGCTCTCCGAGATCATGCTGCAGCAGACGCAGGTGACGGCGGTGCTGGCCTATTACGCGCGCTTCCTCGAGCGCTTCCCGACCGTGCACGACCTCGCCGCCGCGCCGGCGGAAGACGTGATGACGCACTGGAGCGGCCTCGGTTACTACACGCGGGCGCGCAACCTGCACGCGTGCGCCAGGCGCGTCGTTGCCGACTACGGCGGCGTGTTCCCGAGCGACCCGGCACTGCTGGCCGACCTGCCCGGCATCGGCCGCTCGACGGCTGCCGCCATCGCCGCGTTTTCCGCCGGCGCGCGCGCCGCGATTTTGGACGGCAACGTCAAGCGCGTGTTCGCGCGCGTGTTCGGCATCGACGAATACCCGGGCATCAAGCCGGTGGAAGACGCGCTGTGGCGCCGCGCCGACGCGCTGCTGCCGGAAGGCGACGGCATCGAGGCGTACACGCAGGGCCTGATGGACCTGGGCGCCACACTGTGCACGCGCGGCAAACCGGACTGCGACCGCTGCCCGCTGCGCGACCGCTGCGTGGCATTCGCGACCGACCGCACCTCGGTGCTGCCCGTGCCGAAGCCGAAGAAGGCGACGCGGGAGCGGCGCGCGCTGATGCTGGCCGTCGTCGACAACGGCCAGGTGCTGCTGCAGCAGCGGCCGGATTCCGGCATCTGGGGCGGCCTGCTGTCGCTGCCGGAATACGATGGCCACGTGGCGCTGGACGAGGCGGACGATGTGTCGCCGACGACGCTGGCCGGCGCCGCCGGCGAGTTCGGCACGGTGGCCGAGGTCGAACCGCTGCTGCCGCTGGTACACGGCTTCACGCACTACCGCCTGCACATCCAGCCCTACCGGATCGGCCTTCAGGCGCGCGGCGAGGCGCCGCCGGGCCACGTGTGGTGGGACCTGGCGACCATCGCGGACGCCCCGCTGCCGGCGCCGATCAAGAAGCTGCTGGGGCAACTGGCGGCCCCATCGCTGTTCAGCTAACACCGGGGTCAGAGCCCGATTTTTGGAAATTGGCACTAGGCTTTTGCCCAAATTCGGGCTCTGACCCCGGTTGTCTCCTGACAGGAATTGACAGTGGTCCGGCCTAGACTGGCCGCACTGTCAACCAATGAAGGAGAACACCATGCTGACCCCGACCTATACCATCCTCTACGTCGCCGATCCGCACGCCAGCGCACGCCTGTATGGCAAGCTGCTGGACGCGCAGCACGTCGAGAGCTCGCCCACGTTCGTGCTGTTCCCGCTGGAGAATGGCCGCATGCTGGGCCTGTGGGCGAAGTCCGATGCGGTGCCGGCCGCCGACTTCCACGGCTGCGGCAGCGAGCTCGCGTTCCGCGTGCCCGACGACGCGCAAGTCGATGCGCTGCACGGCAAGTGGCGCGACGCCGGCCTGCGTATCCTGCAGGCCCCGGCCAAGGTGGATTTCGGCTACACGTTCACCGCGGCCGATCCGGATGGACACCGGCTGCGCGTGTTCGCGCGCGGCGAGTGACATACCACCGTCGCCCCCGCGAAGGCGGGGGCCCAAGTTTGCGGAGCGGAGACGCGTAGAAATTGGGTTCCCGCCTGCGCGGGAAGTCGTTTCCGGCAGTGCCGGGAACGACGGATGTTCAGAAGGTATCCAAGGAATAAATGCGCCGGTGTTCCTTGATCGCATACCGATCCGTCATCCCGGCGATGTAATCCGCGATCTTGCGCGCCTGTTTCATGGTGTCGCCGGACGCCACCTGGTAGTCCGGCGGCAGCAGCACGGGATCGGTCATGAAGGCGTCGAACAGCTCGTGCACGATGCGACTCGCCTTCACGCGCATGCGGTTCACCTGGTAGTGGCGGTACAGGTTCGCGTGCAGGAAGCGCTTCAGTGCCGTCGTCTCCTCGCGCATCTTCCGGGAGAAGCGGATCAAAGGCGGACCGGCACGCACGTCCTCGATGCTCTGCGGCGAAGCGTCCGCCAGCAGCTCGGCCGACGTCGCGGCCAGGTCGGCCGTCATCGCCGTGATCATCAAACGGATCGTCTCGTACAGCTCGCGCCGTCCCTGCAGGCCCGGGTACTGCCGCACGACCTCGCGGTGCAGGCGCGCGAACAAATCCACCTCTTCCATCTGCTTCATCGTCAGCAGGCCCGAACGCAGGCCGTCGTCGATGTCGTGGTTGTTGTACGCGATTTCGTCGGCCAGGTTCGTCAGCTGCGCTTCCAGGCTCGGTTGCGTCCTGTCGATGAAGCGCTGGCCCAGTTCTCCCAGCTGGCGCGCGTTCGTCAGCGAGCAGTGTTTCAGGATGCCTTCGCGCGTCTCGAACGTGAGGTTCAGGCCATCGAAGGCGCCGTAGTGTTCCTCGAGATGGTCGACGACGCGCAGGCTTTGCAGGTTGTGCTCGAAGCCGCCGTAGTCCTTCATGCAGTCGTTCAGCACGTCCTGGCCGACGTGGCCGAAGGGGGTGTGGCCAAGGTCGTGCGCGAGCGCGGTCGCTTCGACGAGGTCTTCGTTCAGGCGCAGGCTGCGTGCCAGCGTGCGCCCGATCTGCGCGACTTCGATCGAGTGCGTGAGGCGGGTGCGGAATAAATCTCCCTCGTGATTCAGGAAGACCTGGGTTTTATACTCGAGCCGGCGGAACGCGGTCGAGTGGATGATGCGATCGCGGTCGCGCTGGAATTCGCTGCGCGAGCCGGGCGACGGTTCCGGATGACGACGCCCACGGCTCTTCGACGACTGCGCCGCGTAGGGAGCCAGGTGGGCGTCGAAGTCGATCATGACGAGCAGGCCTGCAACGTGGCGTCGAGCAGTTCGCGCGGCGCATTCGTGATGCTCGGGCTGCCCAGCGGTTTCAGGAGGATGAACTTGATGGCGCCGCCCTCGTTCTTCTTGTCGACTTCCATCAGCTCGATCCAGCGCTCGATGCCCAGGTCCGGCGCGACGACCGGCAGCCCGGCCGCCTTCACGAGCGCGCGCACGCGCTCGAGCGCGGCGTCGTCGATGAGGTTCAAACGGCGCGACAGGTCGGCCGCCATCACCATGCCGCAGCCGACGGCCTCGCCGTGCAGCCACGCGCCATAGCCCAGGCCCGCCTCGATGGCGTGGCCGAACGTGTGGCCGAAGTTCAGCACCGCGCGCAGGCCGCCTTCGCGCTCGTCGCGGGCGACGACGTCGGCCTTGATCTCGCACGAGCGCGCGATCGCGTGCGCGAGGGCCGCGTGGTCGCGCGCCACCAGTTTCCCGATGTTCGCCTCGATCCAGTCGAAGAACGGGGCGTCGAGGATGGCGCCGTGCTTGATGACTTCCGCCAGGCCGGCCGACAGCTCGCGGTCCGGCAGGGTGTCGAGCGTGGCGGTGTCGGCGATCACGGCGCGCGGCTGATAGAACGCGCCGATCATGTTCTTGCCCAGCGGGTGGTTGATGCCCGTCTTGCCGCCGACCGAGGAATCGACCTGCGCGAGCAAGGTGGTCGGGATCTGCACGAACGGCACGCCGCGCATGTAGGTCGCGGCCGCGAAACCGGTCATGTCGCCGATCACGCCGCCGCCCAGCGCCACGAGGGTCGTCTTGCGGTCGCACTTGTTGGCCAGCAGCGCGTCGAACACCTCGTTCAGGCTCTCCCAGTTCTTGAACTCTTCGCCGTCGCGCAGGATGATGGGCACGACCTCGCGGCCGACCGCCCGGAGGGGGCCCGCGACCTTGTCCAGGTACAGCGGGGCGACGGTGGTGTTGGTGACGATGGCCACCTTGCCGCTGCCGCCGATGTGTCGGTTGAGTAAAGAAGAATCGTCCAGCAGGCCGCGTCCGATCGCGATCGGATAGCTGCGGTCGCCCAGCTCGACGTTAAGAGAGATGCATGCCTGTTCGTTCATTGTCGTCTTTGCGTTGGCCTGCTCGCGTGCGGCGTTGTCCGCGTCGAGCTGGTCCAGGATTGTCTGAACCATCGATTGTACGTTAGGTCGGCCCGTGTCGATGACCATGTCGGCGATCTCGCGGTACAGCGGCTCGCGCTGCGCGGTCAGGTCTTCCAGCTTCCTGCGCGGGTCGGCCGTCTGCAGCAGCGGGCGGTTCTTGTCATGCGCCGTGCGCGCGAGGATGCTGGAGACGCTCGCGCGCAGGTAGATCACGGTGCCCCGCTCCGCCAGCAGCGCGCGGCTGGCCGGGTTCAGCACGGCGCCGCCGCCGGTCGCCAGCACGATGCCGTTCTGCGCGGTGAGTTCGCGGATCACGTCGGCTTCGCGGCGGCGGAAGCTGGCCTCGCCCTCGATCTCGAAGATCCACGGAATCGTGGCGCCCGTGCGCGCCTCGATCTCGTGGTCGGAATCGATGAAGGTCATGTCCAGGCGCCGCGCCAGCAGGCGGCCGATGGTGGTCTTGCCGGCCCCCATCAGGCCGACGAGGAAGATGTTGTTGTTCTTACAGTCAGACACGTGTACGCGTTCAAATAAAAACGGCCAGGACATCCCTGGCCGCTTTGTTGCAATTGGGCATCCCTTAAGAAAACTTATGGGCAGGTGAACGACAGTTTAAACGGAATACTGGTTACGGAGCCAGCGGGCGTCGTGACCGTGACGTTGAACTTGGCCGTGGACGGTCCCGTGCAATTGGTCGGGCTCGTGCTGCCGACGCTGAACAAATGCGTATAGCCCTGCGGGATGCTGCCCACCGTCAGGCCGGTCGGATCGTCGACGGCGCTGTTCGTGTGCGGCGCGACGCTCGGCACCGTGGCGGGCACCACCGGCGCGGCGTTGCCGCCGAGCATACCCGTGATCGCGACCGTGGAATTGGCCGGCATCGGGTTGTTGTTCACGTCGTTGAACTGCAGCCGGAAGCTCTTGGTCGCACTGGACGGCAAGGTGCCCAGGTCGATCTCGCCGCTCGCCAGCGGCGTGGGGCTGGCGTCCATGTAGACGTATTTGACGGCGCTGCCGCTCATGAAGATCGCGGTCCGGGTGTAGACGGTATTCGTGCCGTCCGTCGAGCTGGCGCAGATCGTGGCCAGGCCGGGGCGGGTCGCGTCCGGCGTGGCGGCGTTGCACGGCGTGGCCGGCGTGCCCGGGATCGCGACGCGCGGCGCCTGGGTGCGGAACGCCACCGAGCAGACGCCGTTGACGGTGTTGCAGCCGCCTTTGTCGGACGAGCCGATGGCCCCCATGTTCGTCTGGAACACGACCGGCGTGCCGTCCGGGACCGGGTTGCCGAAGGCGTCGGCCACCATCACCTGCACGGTCGTGGCGGACGGGCTGTCCACGCTCCAGCCCTCGACGTTGAACGAGCCCGAGCTCAGCGAGAACCCGCGCTGCGCCGGCAGGCCGGTCGTCACGACGATCGAGTCGGACAGGGTCGAGATGTCCGGACCGCCGTTGGTGCCGGTGCCCTTCAGCGTGGCCTGCACGCGGAACGACGTCGGGGTCGCGCCCGAGTTGACCGTCGTGACCACGCTGCCGGTGGCATCGGTCGTGTCGCTGGCCTTGTTGATGACGACGTCGGCGCCCGCAGGCACCGGCGTGAAGTCCACGCGCTGGCCGGCCAGCGGATTGCCGAAGATGTCGACGACCTTGTACGTCAGGATCGCGGTTTCGGTGCGGCCGTTGCCGCCGTTGCCGCGCACGACGATCGATTGCGTGGTCGGCGTGGCGCCCACGAACTGCACCGACGCGGCGGCCGGCGGCGCGATCGCCAGCGTGGCCGACGCCGACTTGGCGATGCCGGCGGCCGTCACGGTGATGATGTCGTTGTTGGCGCAGCCCTTGTCGCGGTAGACCGTCTGCACGGTGCCGTTATTGGTCGGCACGGTCGCGGCCAGCGTTGCCTTGCCGGCCGTGACGCACGCGGAGCTGAAACTGACGTTGACCTGCTGGTCCGTGTACTTGCTGGAACCGTTCAGCACGTCGACCGACAGCACGGTCGAACCGTAGGCCTGGATGCTGGCCGGGCTGGCGGACAGGGTGCCGAACGTCAGCGTGGTGGCGCCGACGGAATAGTTCGCGGTGCCGCTCACGGTCGTGCCGGCGACGCTCGACGTGGCGGTCACGGTGCCCGCGCCGCCGGAGGCCAGGCTGGCGGCGCGCATGCTGACCTTCGCGACGCCGTTGACATCCGTGAGCGCGGTGGCGGCGGTCGGCGAGAACACGGCCAGCGTGTTGTCGGTGGCGAAGGTCACGATCGCGTTCGGCACGGGCTTCTTGTCCGCGTCCAGCACGGTGGCATTGACGGTCAGCAGCGTGGCGCCGGAGAGCGCATTGGTCGACGCGCCGGCCGCGTTCGTGAAGCCCACGGAGACGGTGGGCGCCGCAGGGGTCGTCGTGCCGCCGGTACCGCCGGTGCCGCCGGTCCCCGTGCTGCCGGAACCGGAGCCGGTCCCGCCGCTCACGGCGCCCGGATTGCCGCCGCCGCCGCCGCATGCGGTCAGCACCATGGCCATCAGCAGGCCGGCCACGCGCACGCCGTGGCGCGCCGTGGAATCGTTCTTGAAGTCGTTCATGTGTGGGTTCTTGTTGATGATTCCGTCAATGACCGTTCTGCAGGCGCTCGGCCACGATCTTCGGCGTGATGAAGACGAGCAGCTCGGTCTTGGTGTTCTGGCGCGACGTCGACTTGAACAGATTGCCCACGACCGGGATGTCGCCGAACAGCGGCACCTTGTTGTCGTTGCGGGTCTCGGTCATCTGGTAGATGCCGCCCAGGACCACCGTGCCGCCGTTCTCGACCATCACCTTGGTCTTCACGTGCTGCGTGTTGATGGCGAAGCCCGACGCGGTCGCCTCGCCCTTCGAATCCTTGGCCACGTCCACGTCCAGCACGACGTTGCCGTCCGGGGTGATCTGCGGCGTGACTTCCAGCTTCAGGTTCGCCTTCTTGAACGTGACCGACGTGGCGCCGCTGCTCGTGGCCTGCTGGTACGGCAGCTCGACGCCCTGCTCGATGATGGCCGGGACGTTGTCCTCGGTGACCACGCGCGGGCTGGAGATGATCTTGCCCTTGCCGTCCGCTTCCAGCGCGGACAGTTCCAGGTTGAGGAAGCGGTTCGCCGCCGACGAGAACAGGGAGAATGCGATCGACGGCGCATTCGTGCCGTTGATGCCGGCCGCAGGCAGGTTCACGAGCGTGGTGTTGGTGTAGCCGTCGCCCTTGTCCGGCGTCTGGCCCGTGACCTGGCCCACGCCCGTCAGGTTGCCGCCGATGGCCACGCGCTGGTTGCCGCTGACCTGGTAGCCCGTGTCGCCGCCGCGCAAGGTGCGCAGGTCGGCAAAACCGAGCTTGGCGCCGAGGTTGCGCGAGAAACCGTCGTTCGCTTCCACGAGGCGCGCCTCGACGAGCACCTGCCTGGTGGCGATGTCGGTCTTCTGGATCAGTTTGCGGATGTCTTCGATCTTCGATGCGATGTCCGTGACGAACAGCTGGTTCGTGCGCGGGTCGATGATGGCGCTGCCGCGCTTGGACAGCACGCGGTTCTTGCCGCCGCCGTCGCCGCTGGCGCCGCCGTTCTGGTCGAGGCCGAACACGGTGCGGAACGACTCGGCCTTCTGGTAGTTCAGCTGGAAGATCTCGGAGCGCAGCGGTTCCAGGTCGGAGATCTGGGCCTTCTGCTCGAGCTCCAGTTTTTCCTTGGTCAGCAGTTCTTCCTTCGGCGCGATCCACAGCACGTTGCCGTTCTTGCGCATGTCGAGGCCCTTGGCCTGCAGGACAACGTCCAGCGCCTGGTCCCACGGCACGTCCTTCAGGCGCAGCGTGAGGTTGCCGGTGACGGAATCGCTCGTGATGATGTTCAGGCCCGAGATGTCGGCGATCGCCTGCAGCGCCTGGCGCACCTCGACGTTCTGGAAGTTGAACGACAGCTTCTCGCCGCGGTAGCCCGCGCCGCCTGCGCCGCCGGCCGGCCGGTTCGGATCTTCCTTGACGGGCTTGACGTCGATGACGAGCTGCGTGTCGCTCTGGTAGACGCTCTGCTCCCAGTTGCCGTGCGCTTCGACGACCATGTGCGTGTTCTCGCCCTTGGTCGTCGTCGTGATGCGCGACACGGGCGTGCCGAAGTCGGTCACGTCCAGGCGCCGGCGCAAGGTCGGCGGCACGCCGGTTTTCATGAAATCGACGAGGATCTGCGAGCCGACCTGGCGCACGTCGACGGCGACCTGGCCGTTCGGCAGGTCGACGACGATGCGGCCTTCGCCATGGGTGCCGCGGCGGAAATCGAGATCGCGCAGCAGCGGCAGGCTGGCCGGGACTGCGCTTGCCGCGCGGGCCGGCTCGCCGGCGGCGTCGATGGCGCGCGCGGGCGCGCCCGAGCCTTCGACGGTGACGATGACATCCTTGCCGTCGACGGCGGTCGCGTAGTTCAGTACGCGCTTCAGGTTCAGCACGAGGCGCGTGCGCTCGCCCGCCTGCACGACGTTCACGCCGCGCACGTCGCCCAGGTTGATGTCCTGGACGTTCTTGCCGGTGGCGTTGGCGGTGGCGCCGAAATCGAGCGCGATGCGGGCCGGGTTGGTGATCGAAAAGCCGATCGGCAGCTGCTTTGGCGGCGCCTTCATGCCCACGCGGATGACGACGTTGCCGCCCTGCTGGTTGGCGCTGATCGACTCGATCGCGTTGTCCTGGGCCCAGGCGCACACCGTGGCAAGCGCCAGCAGCATGCCGCCCGCGGCGGAAAGGAATCGGGTCATTTACGGTTCTCCTTGGTTTGCAGCTCCAGCTTCGTCATGCGTTGCGTCCATTCTCCGGCGGCGTCCTGCACCACTTCGCGGATGTCCACGGCGTCCTCGCCTACGTGCGTCACGACGCCGAAGTTCTGGCCGATGCGCTGGCCGGCCTTCACCTGGTACAGCGCGCGTTCGATCTGCAGCAGCGCGAAGCGCGTGCCGCCCTTTTCCATCGTGCCGACCATCTGCATGGTGTCGAGCGGAAAGGTCTCCAGCTGCTCGCGCGGGCGCTGCAGGTCCGGCTGGTTCGGGTTGTTCGACGTCGCGGCCGTGCGGGCCAGTTCGCCCAGCAGCTTGTTCGCATCGAACGGGTCGATGGCGTCCTTCGCGCCGTACGCGTAAGGCAGGAAGTCCTTCGGCTCGGGCAGCGGCTTCACGGCCGGGCGCGTGTCGCGCTTGACCTGTTCCATCCAGTCGCGCACTTCGCGCACGTCGGAATCGCCGCAGCCGGCCAGCAGCAGGGTCGCCATCAGGGCGCCGATCGCGATGCGCGGGCTCATGCCTTCCCCTTCTTGGCGGTCTTCTTCGCCTTGCGGGCCTTGGCCTGCGCATCCAGTTCGTCCTGGTCGAGGTAGCGGAAGGTCTTGGCGATCGCGTCGAGCGACAGCGTGCCGTCCTTGCCGGCGGTGAGCGCCAGGTTGTTCAGGGTGACGATGCGGGGCATCCTGGCCATGTCGGCCGCGAATTCGCCGATGTCGTGGTAGTGGCCCGTGACCTTGATGTCGATCGGCAGCTCGGCGTAGTAATCCTTGACGACGACCTGGCCCGGCTTGAACAGTTCGAACTGCAGGCCGCGGCCGATGCCGGCCTGGTTGATGTCGGACAGCAGCGCGGCCATCTCGGCCTTGCTCGGCAACTGCTTTTCCAGCCGCTCGACGTAGCGGTTCACCTGCTGCTGCTGGGCTTCCAGCGCGTCCAGGTTGATCGCCTGCGCCATCTTGACCTTGTAGTCGTCGCGCAGCTTGAGTTCCTGCGCGGCCAGAGCGGCCTGCTCCTCGAACTGGCCGCTCCAGTAAAAGAAGTAGCCGAGGCCGAGGACGGCCGCCATCACGCCGGCCGCGCACAACAGGCGCGGCGCCAGCGGCCACAGGCCGGGATGGCGTCCCTGCAGGCCCTCGAACTGGGCGGCCAGGTCGGCGAAAGACTGTTTCAGATCGATGTTCATGACTTCGCGCCCGCGCTGTTACCCGATTTTGTCGTGGACGGCCTGGCGTCCTTGTCGTCGTCGCTCGTGCGAGCGCGCTTGATCGCGACGTTCAACGTGAATTCGACGACCTTGCGGCCGGTCTTGCTCTGCGCGAGCGTGGCCGCGCGCACCTCGGTCAGGTCCGGGCGCTCCAGCCACGGCGAGCTGCCGGACAGGTTGCGCAGCAGCTCCGCCACGCGCTCCTGCGACTGCGCATAGCCGTTCAGCAGCACGCGCTGGCCGTCCTGCTTGAAGCTTTTCAGGTACACGCCGTCCGGCGTCTGGCGCACCAGTTCGTCGAGCAGGTAGACGGGCTGGTTGCGGTCGCCCTGCAAGTCCTCGACGGCCTGCTGGCGCGCCTTCAGCGCCTCGATCTCGGCCTTCAGGCTGGCGATCTTGCCGATCTTCTTGTCCAGTTCCGCGTTGGCGTTCTTGAGCACCAGGTTGCGTTCGTTCTGCGTGGCGATGCGGCTGGCGTTGTACGCGCCGACGAGCAGCACGAGCGCGACGCCGACCAGGCCGCCCAGCGCCAGCAACGCGATGAACGCGGCCTGTTTCTGCTTGCGCTTCGCTTCCCGGTGCGGGAGCAGGTTAATGCGGATCATCAGCCGAACCTCCGCAGTGCCAGGCCGCAGGCGACGAGATAGCCGGGACCGTCCGTGCGCAGCTGCTGCTCGCGCACGGCGGGAGCCAGCTGCATGCCGGCGAACGGCGCCACGACGGAGGTCGCGATGCGCGTGCGGCCGGCGATGATGTCGGGCAGGCCGGGCAACTGGGCGCTGCCGCCGGCGAGGACGATCTGGTCGATGCGCGTGTACGGCGTCGACGTGTAGAAGAACTGGATCGCGCGCGTGACTTCCAGCGCGGCGTTTTCGAGCCAGGGCGCCAGCAGGTCGGCGCGGTAGTTGTCCGGCAGGTCGCCCGTCTTCTTGCGCGATTCCGCTTCCTCGAACGACAGGCCGTAGGCGCGCACGACGTCCTGCGTGAGCTGCACGCCGCCGAACGGCTGCTCGCGCTCGTAGACGGTGTCGCCGTTCTGCAGCACGGAGACGTGGGTCGCGTTGGCGCCGATCTGGAACAGCGCGACGATGCGGTCGCGCGGACCGTTGTCGTTGTCGAGGAGGCGCTGCAGCGCGGCGCGGGCGGCGTACGATTCGATGTCCATCACGGTGGCCGTGAGCCCGGCCGCTTCGGCGATGGCCACGCGGTCCTCGACCTTTTCGCGGCGCGCCGCGGCCAGCATCACTTCCATGTCCTCGGGCGAACTGGCGACGGGGCCGATCACGTCGAAGTCGAGGCTGACCTCGTCCAGCGCGAACGGGATGTACTGGCTGGCCTCGGACTCGACCTGCACTTCGAGCTGGTCTTCCGGCAGGCCGGCAGGCAGGATGATCTTCTTGGTGATGACGGCGGCCGGCGGCATGCCGAGCGCCACGTGCTTGATGCGGGTGCCGCTCTTCTGCACGACGCGGCGCACGGCGTCCGACACCGCGTCGATGTTCTCGATGTTGCCGTCGACGACGGCGCCGCGCGGCAGCGGTTCCGCCGCATGGCGCTCCAGCCGCAACTCACCCTTGCCGCCGTCGGACAACTCGACCAGGCGCACGCCGGACGTACTGATGTCGAGCCCGACGAGCGGCGGGCTCTTTTGTCCGAACAAGGAACCTAGACTGATCACGAGCGCACTCCCCTATCTGCTGCTTCTTTGAACGCCCGCTTGGGGAACTGTTGAAATGGTAGAAATACAGTGCATATATATCAGGCACGGTATTGAATCGTAGCAATACTGATGTATGAGGACAAGAAATTTCTACACGGGAACATAATAGTGCGCAGCATGAAAACGACACTCCTTTCACTCTGATATCAATCAATCTTGCCTCTGTTTTCACACCTATTGTCCGCTTGTCACGCCGTGCCTCAGATACAAGCGTGACTTATAATGAAATGGATCAATAAAGCGACCGACATTACGCATGAAAGCATCCCAAAACGGGGCCAGCCCCGCGCCGCAGTCTCCTTCGCCGAAGCACACACCCAAGCGCATCCTCCTGACCATCCTCGCCACGCTGGCCGGTCTGGCCGTCTGCGGGGTGCTCGTGGTCGTGTTCGCGCTGGCGATGGCGTACCCGAACCTGCCCGCCCTCGACACCCTGACCGACTACCGGCCCAAGATGCCGCTGCGGATCTTCACGGCCGATAACGTCCTGATCGGCGAATTCGGCGAGGAGCGCCGCACCCTCGTCCACTTCAAGGACATCCCGGACGTGATGAAGAAGGCCGTGCTGTCCATCGAGGACGACCGCTTCTACGAACACGGCGGCGTCGACTACTGGGGCATCCTGCGCGCGGCCATCCACAACGCCACCGGCGGCGCGCGCCAGGGCGCGTCGACCATCACGCAGCAGGTGGCCCGCAACTTCTTCCTGTCGTCCGAGCAGACCCTCAAGCGCAAGGCGTACGAGGCCCTGCTCGCGTACAAGATCGAAAAGAACCTCACCAAGGACCAGATCCTCGAGGTTTACATGAACCAGATCTACCTGGGCCAGCGCGCGTTCGGCTTCTCGTCGGCCGCGCAGATCTACTTCGGCAAGGATCTGAAAGACATCTCGGTCGCGGAAGCGGCGATGCTGGCCGGCCTGCCGAAGGCGCCGTCCGCGTACAACCCGGTCGTCAATCCGAAGCGCGCGCGCGTGCGCCAGCAGTACATCCTGCAGCGCATGCACGACCTGCGCTACATCACCGACGCCCAGTACGAACAGGCGAAGAACGAGGAACTCAAGATCAAGATGGACAGCACGGCGTTCGGCGTGCATGCGGAATACGTGGCCGAGATGGCGCGCCAGCTCGTGTACGAGCAGTTCAAGGAAGACACCTATACGCGCGGCCTGAACGTGTTCACGACGATCACCAAGGCCGACCAGGACGCCGCCTACCTCGCGCTGCGCCGCGGCGTGATGGACTACGAGCGCCGCCACCCGTACCGCGGCCCGGAAAAATACATCGAGATCCCGTCCGCCAAGGGCGAAGCCGACGAAGCCATCGAGGCGGAGCTGGCCGAGCATCCGGATTCGGACGGCATCGTCGCGGCAGTCGTGATGGCGGCGTCGCCCACGCAGGTGAAGGCGGTGCTGGCGTCCGGCGAGGACATCACGATGACGGGTGCCGGCCTGGCGTTCGCCCGGGACTGGCTGTCACCGAAGGCGGCCGAGACCCGGCGCCTGCGCCGCGGCGCCGTCATCCGCGTCATGCAGGACGACGATTCGTCATGGCGCATCACGCAGATGCCGGAAGTGGAATCCGCCTTCATCGCGGTGAGCCCGGACGACGGCGCGATCCGCGCGCTGGTGGGCGGCTTCGACTTCAACCGCAGCAAGTTCAACCACGTGACGCAGGCGTGGCGCCAGCCGGGATCGTCGTTCAAGCCGTTCATCTATTCGGCGTCGCTGGAGCGCGGCTTCTCGCCCGCCACCCTGATCAACGATGCGCCGATCTCGTTCGACGCGGGTGCGACAGGCGGCCAGGCGTGGGAACCGAAGAACTACGACAACAAGTACGAAGGCCCGATGACGATGCGGCGTGGCCTGACCAAGTCGAAGAACATGATCTCGATCCGCATCCTGAACAAGATCGGCGCCCGCTACGGCCAGGAATACGCGACGCGCTTCGGCTTCGATCCGGACAAGAACCCGCCGTACCTGACGCTCGCGCTGGGCGCGGGTGCGACGACGCCGCTGCAGATGGCCGGCGCCTATTCGGTGTTCGCCAACGGCGGCTACCGCATCAGCCCCTACATCATCTCCAAGGTGACGGATGCCGACGGCAAGGTGTTGTCGGAAGCGCGTCCGGACCGCGCCGGCGTCGAAGCCAACCGCGTCATCGACGAGCGCAATGCGTGGCTGATGGACAGCATGCTGAAGGACGTGGCCCGCTACGGCACGGCGGCGAAGGCATCGCAGGTGCTGAAGCGCACGGACATCGCGGGCAAGACGGGGACGACGAACGATTCGATCGACGCGTGGTTCGCCGGCTACCAGCCGCACCTGGTGGGCATCGCGTGGATCGGCTACGACCAGCCGCGCAACCTGGGCAACAGGGAAACGGGCGGCGGCCTGGCGCTGCCGATCTGGATCGGCTTCATGCAGAAGGCGCTGAAGTCCGAGCCGGTGGTCGAGCGTCCGGTGCCGCCGGGGCTCGTGCAGTACGGCGACGAGTACTATTACGCCGAGAATCCGCCGGGCACGGGCGTGCAGTCGCTGGACGTGGGGCCGGTGGCCCCGGCGGCCGAGCAGAAGTCGCGCGACGCCGTGCGCAACGAGTTGTTCTGAAACTGTCGGAAGTCTTTACAGTTGAATTGCTCGCTTGGAACACTGTTCGTTCAAGTTGTTGTTTCTAAAAGGCAAAGCGTTTGCGTTGCAAAATGGCATGAAGATTGCTCAACAGGAAGCCGACGTCCAACACTGTCCTTTCCTGGGGAGCCAATAACATGATCAAAAAAATACCTGCAATCGCTTTCGCTCTTCTTTCCGGCATCTTTTCGGTACAGTCCGCCAACGCGACCGTGTATTCGGTGGCCTACACCGCGACGGCGCCCAGTTTCTCGATCCTGTCCGGGACGGGCGACGTCGGCGCGACGCTCTTTGTGGGCGATTCGTTGACGGTGACGGTCAACGCCCCCGCCAACAAGGCGTTCAAGACCACCGGGGGATTCTTTTTCAATTACCAGATGTGGAACGGCAGCGGCCAGCTCACCGAGGATGCCACCTACGACTTCTCGCTGGGCGGACTCAGCGTCCTGTCCGGAACCGTGAACAACGCGGCGGGATGCTGCTCCGACGTGCGCCTGCCCCTCTACAGCCTGCCTCCGCTGACCTGGGATACCCTGACCTTCACGGCGACGATCGTCAGCGCGAACGGTCCTATCCAGCTGCTGAACCTGTTCGCCTCCCAGCAGGACAACACGCAGTTCATCGACACCGCGGCCGTGCCGGAACCGGCGTCGATCGCACTGATGGCCATCGGCGCGCTGGGCTTCGCGCAGCGGCGCCGCCAGCGCGGCAAGCAGGCCACGCTGGCCTGACCTGGAAGCCGGCGCCCGCCGGCTTTTTTTCGCCGTCAGCGCAGCTTGACCGGCGCGCCGCCCTGCTGGGTGGCGAAGTCGGACAGCGACGTGAAGAACTCCGTGTCGTCGCGCGTATTGCGCCACTCGTCGCCCACGCGCTTGTAGTGGAAGCCGCCGGCGCGGGCGGCGATCCACATTTCCTGCAACGGCGCCTGGCTGTTGACGATGATTTTCGAGCCGTTGTCGACGAACTCGATCTCGAGCACGTTGCCGCTGCGCTTGCACTCGACGTCGACGATATCCTGCTCGAACAGGCGGTCGAATGCCTGCTCGATGTCGTTCAGGGTGGACTCGGCCAGGGCCAAAAATTCGGATTCGGTCATGCTACACTCCAAGGTCTGCTAATCAAACCGTGATTCTAATCGTGAAGTCCCCATTTGCGCTCCTGACAAGCCTGGCGACCCTGATGGCGCTGTCGGCCTGCGGCCAGACCGGTCCGCTCTACATGCCCAAGCCCCCCGCCCGTCCCGGAGCCGCGCCTACCAGCGCCGCCCCGGCCGGCACCACCACGAACACGGCCACTCCGGCGGTCCAGATCTCCCCGCCGGCACCCGCTGCCGGCGTGACCGTCCCCGCCGCCGGTTCGAATGCGAACAATACCGAAGCGAACAACCAGACGCCGCCGGCCACCCAACAGTAAGCACCGATTTCATGTCTCACTTCACTTATCAAGACGGCGTCCTGCACGCCGAACGCGTTCCCCTGTCCAGGATCGCCACCGAACACGGCACCCCGACCTACGTCTACTCGAAAGCCCAGTTGCTGGAAAACTTCGCCGGCTACGCGCGCCCGTGCGCGGGCCGCGACGCGCTGGTCTGCTATGCGATGAAGGCGAACTCCAACCTGGCCATCCTCGACCTGCTCGCGCGCCAGGGCGCCGGCTTCGACATCGTGTCGGGCGGCGAACTGCTGCGCGTGATCGCGGCCGGCGGCGACCCGGGCAAGGTCATCTTCTCGGGCGTCGGCAAGACGGCCGCCGAGATCGCGCTGGCGCTGGAAAAGGGCATCCTGTGCTTCAACGTCGAGTCGATTCCCGAACTGCACCGCATCAACGAAGTCGCCGGCCGCATGGGCAAGCGCGCGCCCATCTCGCTGCGCGTGAACCCGAACGTCGACCCGAAGACCCACCCGTACATCGCCACCGGCCTGAAGGCGAGTAAATTCGGCGTCGCGTTCTCGGACGCGCTGGACACCTACCGCACCGCAGCGCAGCTGCCGCACCTGGACGTCGTCGGCATCGACTGCCACATCGGCTCGCAGCTGCTGGACGACGCGCCTCTGCTGGAAGCGCTGGACAAGCTGATCGAACTGATCGACGCACTGGCGGCCGAGGGCATCCACCTGCACCACGTGGACGTGGGCGGCGGCCTGGGCATCGACTATGGCACGGGCGAGGACTCGCCGGTACCGATCTCGCATTACGTCGAGCGCGTGTTCGCGCGCGTGGACGCGTGGCGCGCGGAAAAGCACGGTGGCCAGCCGATCAAGGTGATTTTCGAGCCGGGCCGCTCCATCGTGGGCAACACGGGCGTGCTGCTGATGTCCGTCGAATTCCTCAAGCCGGGCGAGGAAAAGAACTTCTGCGTCGTCGACGCCGCCATGAACGACATGGCCCGTCCGACCTTGTACCAGGCCTGGATGGACGTCAAGCCGGTCGTGCAGCGCGATAGCAGCGCGGTGACCTACGACCTCGTGGGCCCCGTGTGCGAATCGGGCGACTGGCTCGCCCGTGACCGCGCGCTGGCCGTCGAGCCGGGCGACGTGCTGGCCATGATGGCGGCCGGTGCCTATGGCTTCACGATGGCGTCGAACTACAACACGCGCGGCCGTGCGGCCGAAGTGCTCGTCGACGGGGACCAGGTGCATGTCATCCGCAAGCGCGAGAATCCGGCGGACCTGTTCGCGCTCGAGACCATCGTGTAGGGTGGGCGGCCCCCGCCCACGCGTAACGCCGGCATCACGCGAACATTACGCGTGGGCACGGGGTGCCCACCCTACTGCGCATTGTCCGGTTGACGTAGGGTGGGCGGCCCCCGCCCACGCGTAACGCCGGCAACAGGTCACAACCGGCCGATCATTCCCGCCCCCTGGACCGGTCATCCGGCCACATCTGCGCCGCGCACGCGGCAGCCTGCTCGTTCCAGCGACCGCCCAGGTCGAGACAGCGTTCGAGCAGGCCATAGCGCGGCCGCCCCATGCCGAATACGAGCACGAGGGCCAATACGACGACGATCACCAGCGCAAGGGGCCACTTCATGTCGTCATGATCGCACGGAAGCAGGTGTAATACGTTTTTCGGCACGCGTGCGGCTGAGGCTCCACCACACGCGCAACAGCAGCAACACGCCGACGACGCTGCCCCACACGATGGGCTGTTCGAAGTTGTGCTTGCCCGCCTTCATCCACCAGTAGTGCAGGATCGCCAGCGGCGCGATCACGTAGATCACCTTGTGCAGCAGGGCCCAGTTGCGGCCGAGCCGCCTGATCATCGCATTGGTGCTCGTCACGGCCAGCGGGATCAGCAGCACGAAGGCGGCGAAACCCACCGTGATGAACGGGCGCTTCAGCACGTCCTTCCACATGGCGGCCACGTCGAAGAAATGGTCGAACCACAGGAACGTCATGAAGTGCATGAACGCGTAGAAGAACGTGAACAGGCCCGCCATGCGCCGCAGCCGTACGACCCAGTTCCAGCCCGTCAGGCGGCGCAGCGGCGTGATGGCGAGCGTCGCGCACAGCAGGTACAGGGCCCAGTCGCCGCTGCCGTGCGTGAGGAATTCGACCGGGTCGACGGGCACCCCGGCCGCCGTCAGCCACGCCATGCGCAGGAACGGCAGCAGCGCCAGCACGAAGATGACCGCCTTCAGGGCCTTGAACTGCGTCGAGCTCGGGTTGAATGCCATGACAGCCCCCGGCTCAGAAATTTTTCTTGAGATCCATGCCCGTGTACAGCGAGGCGACCTCGTTATAGCCGTTGAACAGCAGCGTCTTGCGCTTGGGCGTGAACAGGCCGCCCTCGCCGATGCGCCGCTCGGTCGCCTGCGACCAGCGCGGGTGGTCGACGTTCGGGTTCACGTTCGAATAAAAGCCGTATTCGTCGGGCGCGATGCCGTTCCACGCCGTGCGCGGCTGGTCGCGCAGGAAGCGGATCCTGACGATGGATTTCGCCGACTTGAAGCCGTATTTCCACGGCACGACGATGCGCACGGGCGCGCCGTTCTGGTTCGGCAGCACCTGGCCGTACATGCCGACCGTCAGCAGGGTGAGCGGGTGCATCGCCTCGTCCATCCGCAAGCCTTCCACGTACGGCCATTCCAGCACGCGGCTTTTTACGCCCGGCATCTGGCTGCGGTCGGCCAGGCTCGTGAATTCGATGTATTTCGCGTTGCTCGTCGGTTCGACCTGGCGGATCAGGCTCGAGAGCGAATAGCCGACCCACGGAATCACCATCGACCAGCCCTCCACGCAGCGCAGGCGGTAGATCCGCTCTTCCAGCGGCGCCAGTTTTACCAGGCGGTCGAGGTCGATCGTTTGCGGTTTCTTGACTTCGCCTTCGATCTGCACGGTCCACGGTCGCGTGCGTAGCGTATGCGCGTTGGCGGCCGGGTCGGCCTTGTCCGTGCCGAATTCGTAGAAATTGTTGTAGTGGGTCGCGTCTTCGAACGAGGTCTGCTTCTCGTTCGTCGAAAAGGCCGGGTTGCGCGTGGCCGGCAGTTTCGGCACGGTGCCCTGCGCGAATGCCTCGCGGGTGGCCATTTCCCACAGCGACGAGCCGACGACGGCCGAGGCCGCGACCTTGGCGAGGAACGCGCGCCGGCCTTCGTAGACCTCGCGCGGCGTGATTTCGGACGGGAACGGCAAATCGATGCCGTTCGGATTTTTTCTGATCAACATGGCGGCTCCGGCTGTATGTAATGTTTCTCGCGACATATCAACGTTACACCATCTGGCGCCACCGGGTTGTCCGGGCGGCGATTTGTTACCAATTGCCGCCAACGGACATAATCGAACACATTACAGCTTGCCGTACGAATGCAGGCCCGACAGGAACATGTTCACGCCCAGGAAGGCGAACGTCGTCACGACGAGGCCGACGAGGGCCCACCACGCCGCCGCGCGGCCGCGCAGGCCGGACATCAGGCGCATGTGCAGCCAGGCCGCGTAGTTCAGCCAGACGATCAGCGCCCACGTCTCTTTCGGATCCCACGACCAGTAGCCGCCCCACGCCTCGGCCGCCCACAGCGCGCCCAGGATCGTGGCGACGGTGAAGAACGCGAAGCCGACGGAAATCGCCTTGTACATCACGTCGTCCAGCACTTCCAGGGACGGCAGGCGGTCGGCCAGGATGCCGTGCGACTTCAGCAGATAGGCCGAGCCGACCATCGCCGCGAGCGCGAACGTGCCGTAGCCGATGAAATTCGCCGGCACGTGGATCTTCATCCACCAGCTCTGCAGCGCGGGCACGAGCGGCTGGATCTCGGCGGCATCGCGCGCGACCGTGTACCACAGCAGGAAGCCGACGGCGGCCGAGATCACGAGCAGCACGAACGGGCCCAGCTGGCGCGTCTGGTAACGCTGTTCGTAGTACAGGTAGAACATCGCCGTGATCATCGAGAACAGGATGAACACTTCGTACAGGTTCGACACGGGGATGTGGCCGACGTCGGTACCGATGAGGTACGACTCGTACCAGCGCACCATCATGCCCGTAAAGCCGAGCACGACGGCGGCCCAGCACAGCTTGGAGCCGACACTGCCGCCGAACGGCGAACGCGTGAGCAAACCGAGCCAGTAGAACACGGTCGAGAACACGAACAGCGCGCTCATCCACAGGATCGCGGACTGGCTCGACAGCATGTATTTCAGGAAAAATTTCTGGTTCGCGGCATCGAGCGAGCCGCCGTACAATTGCACCGCCCACAGCGCCAGCAGCGCGACGAGCGGCATCAGCCAGCGTACCGGCTTGAAGGTCCAGCCGACGAAGGCGAACGTCGGCGCGGCCAGCACCAGGATCGCCCGCTCGTAGATGTCCATGTAGGCGCCGAAACGGCTCAGCGCGTACAGCGCGGCGGTCAGCAGGCCGGCGCCGAACAGCCAGTCGATGGCCGTGAGGCGCTTGAAGAAGCCCGGCGGGCGGGTGTACGCCGCGCCTTGCGCTTGCGATGCGGATGAAATGTCCATGGGTGTCTCCTGTTTCCTTGCTCTGCTAGCTTACGCCGATTGCGGCAATTTGGTCTTCAAGTCTTCGAATTCGCGCTCGAAATCGAGCGTCTTGCGCTGCGTGCTCATCGCCATCAGCGCATGCGTGCCGCCGCCAGGTGCCGGTTTCACCCAGACCCAGACGCGACGCTCGCGGATGTAGAACATCGAGAAAATGCCCAGCACCAGCAACAGGCAGCCCACATAGACCACTTTCTTGCCGGGCGAGCGCGTCACCTGCAGCACTGACGCCTTCACTTCCTTGAAATCGTCCAGCGCGAGGAACACGGGGGCGCCGTAGAAAAAGCTGTCGGACAAGGCGTTCGTCGCCTGCTGCAGGAAGCGGCCGTGGGCCTCGGTGGGCGTGGCGGGTTGCTCGCCGGCGCGCACACGCGCAGCCTGCCACAGTTCCCACATGGCGCCGTTGAGCATCTTCATGAACACGGTGGCCGCCTTTTCCTGCTCCGCGGCGGGGATGCGTTCGAGGAATTTGGACACGGCGAGATAACCGCCCTGGTTGCCGTCGCCCGCGAAGATGGCCAGCGTCTTGGCGGCCGATTCCTGCAACTGCGCGGACAGCGCGCCGCTCGCGTCGCCCGGCGGCAGCGCGCGCGCGGCGTAGCGGCGGGCCGCTTCTTCCCGCAGCGACGGGTCGGCGAGCGCGGCGCGCAGGCGCATCCATTCGCGCAGGCCGTGCTCGTCGTCGGCCGGGATGCGCAGGAAGCTGAACTGGTCGGACGGATTGTTGCGCACGCCGGCCAGGTACACTTCATGGCCGTCCAGGGTCACGGGCTGCATGTAGTTCAGGAATTCGCGCGCCTGGCCCGTCTTGTCGCGCAGCTTGTATTGCACGCTGGGACCGACGTTTTTCAGGTCCTTGTTGCCCACGTTCTTCGCGGCCGAGCCGGAGTGCTGGGACAAGGTCTGGGCGAACTGTTCCTCAAGGCTCTTGCCCTTGGTGACGGCACGCGCATCGTTGTTCTGGCTCGTGTTCTCGACGTTGAACGGACGGAAGCCCGACCACTCGACCGAATACACGTCGGCGCCCTGCTTCAACTCGGTCGCATTGCCGACTTCGCCTTCGAACGAGAACGATTTGTCGCTCGCGCCCGTCATGGGCCAGCCCGTCAGCTTGAGCTTGCTGCCGCCATCCTCGAAGCTGGACTGGTAGACGGCAATGCCGCGGTAGATCAGCGGCTCGTTGACCTTGATGGTGGCGGGGAACGCCTTGCCCGTCTCGTGGTCGCGGATCACGACTTCGCTGGCGAACAGCTTCGGCATGCCCGTCGAGTAGAAGTCGATGATGAATTTGCGCAGCTCGATCGTGAACGGCAGATCCTGCACGAGCACGCCGTCGGCCAGCTGGAGCAGCGCCGTGTCGCTGGCCTGGCCTTCCGGAATCATCGTGTTGCCGCGGAAGGTCGGGTTGCCGAGACCCAGGCGGTGCTGCGGTGGGATGGCGGAGATGAGGCCCGTGCCGGCATACGGCGTCTTGCCCATGAACCATTGCTGGAAGCGGATAGGCAGGTTCGAATCGAGCAGGCCGCCCAGCAGGATGACGATGATGGCCGTGTGCGCGAAGATGTAGCCGAACTTGTTGCCGGCGCCCTTTTTCGCGGCGACGAGCACGCCGCCCGCCTTGTCGACCATCTTCGTTTTATAGCCGGCGTCGACGAGGCGGGACGCCGTCTGCTGCGCGAGCGGGACCATGTCCAGCGGCGCCGTCCATTCGCTCCGGTGATGGAAATTGCGCAGCGATTCTTCGCGCACGGAATCACGCCAGCTCCGCATGTCGCGGATGAACTTGGGCGCATTGCGCGCAATGCACAGGCTCGTGGACACGATCAGGAACGCGAGGATCAGCAGGAACCACCAGGCCGAATAGACCGTGTACAGGCTCAGTTTGCGGAACACTTCGAACCAGAACGGCCCGAACTGGTTCACGTAGTCCGGCATCGCCCGGTCCTGTTGCATGATGGTGCCGATGATGGCGGCAATCGCGATCATGACCAGCAGGGTGATTGCGAAACGCATCGAGGACAGCAGTTCGACCGTTTCCGCTACGCCGCGCCGGCGCGTCTTCAGTTCAATTCCGGTGGTACTCATCGACTTTCACTCTAGACACAACATTCATTGAGGATACAACAAAAGGGCGCACCGCTTGCGCGGCCGCCCTTCCCTGTTGTCCTGCTTTTTTATTGTAGGCCGATTATTCGGCTCTATTCACTCTGACCGGCTGATACCGGGTATCACTTCAGGCCGGCGATATAGTCCGCCACTGCCTTCATTTCATCGTCAGACAGGCGCTTGGCCAGCGTGGCCATCTGCGGGCTGTTGCTGCGTGTACCCGCTTTGAACGCTTGCAGCTGGGCGACAGTGTAATCCTGATGCTGGCCGGCCACGCGCGGATACTGGGCCGGAATGCCGGAACCGGTGGCGCCATGGCAGCTGGCGCAGGCGGCCACGCCGCGGTCGGCGATGCCGCCGCGATAGATCTTGCGGCCCAGTTCCAGCGTGTCCTTGTTGCGCGCGGCGCCCTGCTTGGGCTGCTGCGTGGCGAGGTAGGCGGCGATGTTCTTCTTTTCGTCGTCGCTCAGCATCTTGGCGTACGTCGTCATCACGGGCTGGTTGCGGGCCGGCGTCGTGAAGTCGACGAGTTGCTTGTGCAGGTAATTGTCGATCTGTCCTGCCAGCTTGGGGTTCGTGTTGATGGTCGAATTGCCGCCGGCGCCATGGCACGACGCGCAGGCCGGCAGGCCGCGGGCATTGTCGCCGGTGTCGTAGAGGGAACCGCCCTTGGCCGGATCGGCCTTGGCGGCGGCCGGGGGCGCGTGGGCCGCGTCCGCTGCAAGGGCGCTGCCCACGATGAGGAAACTGGCCAGCAAGGACTTCACGATCGCCGCACACGCGGCCGGTTGGAACACACGATTCATTCAAGCACCCTGAAAAAGTCAAAGATAAACTTGCAGTTGCAGTGCAGCGGTCATGCGCGTGCCCCCGCGTCGGCAATGGAGCCTTCAAGCTCGCCGGCGGCAGGTAACTCCCTATTGTACAATAGCCTTTGTTTCCTGCCCTCACCTTCGTTGTCTTTTTCGCTCCACTTCCCTCATGTCCAAACTCTGGCAAGCCCGTTTCTTCACGACCGTCAACCAGTTGCGGGATCTTCCCAAGACCCAGGTGCCGGAAATCGCCTTCGCCGGCCGGTCCAATGCGGGCAAATCGACGGCGATTAATATCCTGACGAACCAGAAGGGCCTCGCGTTCGCGTCCAAGACGCCCGGCCGTACGCAGCACATCAATTTCTTCTCGATCGGCGGGGCGCACGTCGCCATGCACCGCAAGGATCCGACCAAGGTCGAGGAAATCGAGGGCCTGCTCGTCGACCTGCCGGGCTATGGCTACGCGGAAGTGTCGGGCGATGCCAAGCTGCACTGGCAAAGGCTGCTGGGCGACTATGTGCAGCGGCGGGAACAGCTGGCCGCGCTCATCCTGATCATGGATTCGCGCCGCCCGTTCACCGAGCTCGACATCCAGATGCTGGAATGGTTCGCCCCGACGGGCAAGCCGATCCACTGCATCCTCACGAAGGTCGACAAGCTCAACCGCAACGAATCCGTCAACGCCTTGCGCCAGGCGCAGCAAGTGCTGGACAGCTATGTCGACGAGGAAGGCAACGGCTTTCCGTTCACCGTCCAGCTGTTCTCGGCCCTGAAACGCATCGGCATCGAGGAAGCCAACGACAAGATCATCGAACTGCTCGGTCTGGAGGACGATCCGGCCGATCCCGAACAATAACCTTTGGAACCGCCATGCCGATCATCACGCCTTCGCAATACCCCGCCGTGCGCATGCGGCGCATGCGCCGCGACCCGTTCTCGCGCGCCCTGATGCGCGAAAACGTCGTCACCGCCTCCGACCTGATCTATCCCGTGTTCATCCTCGACGGCCAGAACCAGCGCCAGCAGGTCGCGTCGATGCCGGGCGTGGAGCGGCTGTCGGTCGACCTGCTGCTGAAGGTGGCCGAGGAAGCGGTCGCGCTGGGCATCCCCGTGCTCGCGCTGTTCCCCGTCATCGAGGCATCGCTGAAGACCTATGACGGCGTGGAAGCGACGAACCCGGACGGCCTCGTCCCGCGCGCCGTGCGCGAGCTGAAACGCCACTTCCCGCAGCTGGGCATCATGACGGACGTCGCCCTCGACCCGTACACGACCCATGGCCAGGACGGCCTGCCGGACGAAAACGGCTACATCGTCAACGAAAAGACGATCGCGATGCTGACGCGCCAGGCGCTGGCCCAGGCCGAGGCCGGCGTCGACGTCGTCGCCCCGTCGGACATGATGGACGGCCGCATCGGCGCGATCCGCGTGGCGCTGGAAGAGAAGGAACTGATCCACACGCGCATCATGGCCTACTCGGCCAAGTACGCGTCGGGCTACTACGGCCCGTTCCGCGAAGCCGTCGGTTCGGCCGCCAACCTGGGCAAGGCCGACAAGAACACGTACCAGATGGACCCGGCCAACAGCGACGAAGCCCTGCGCGAAGTGGCGCTGGACATCGCGGAAGGCGCGGACATGGTGATGGTCAAGCCGGGCATGCCCTACCTGGACGTCGTGCGCCGCGTGAAGGACGAATTCAAGGTGCCGACCTTCGCCTACCAGGTCAGCGGCGAGTACGCGATGCTGCAGGCCGCGTTCCAGAACGGCTGGCTCGATCCGGACAAGGTCATCATGGAGACCATGATGTCGTTCAAGCGTGCCGGCGCGGATGGCGTGCTCACCTATTTCGCGATGGATGTGGCGCGGCGCCTGAAGGCCGCGGCATAAAACACGCTTGAAACGTTACACATCGTTCATGTGTGACATTTCGATAGCGTCCGGCAATCCTGGATCGGTAACATCTCCAGTTTTATGCCTGCCTTTCCCAAGGATTCCCGGACGTCCCCCTACCGCTGGCTGATCCTGGCCGTCGCCACCGTGCTCCAGGCCGGCGCGGCGTTCGTCACGCAAGGTATCGCCGTGCTGGCCGGGTACCTGCAAAAGGATCTGCACCTGTCCGCCACCCAGGTGGGCCTGCTCATCACCGCCTCGACCGTGGCGCCGATCTTCACCCTGCTCTTCGTCGGCGACCTGCTCGACCGCAAGTCGGAGCGGGCCATCATCGGCGCGGGCATGCTGATCATGGCCCTCGGCCTCGTGGGCGCGTGCGTGGCACCCGGTTTCCTCGCCTTGTGCGCCGCCCTGTTCGTGATCGGCATGGGCTACAGCACGGTCCAGCCGGGCGGCAGCAGATCGGTATCGCAATGGTTCCACGGCCATCAACTGGGGATCGCGATGGGCATCCGGCAGGCGGGCCTGCCGCTCGGCGGCGCCGCGGCTGCGGCGGCCTTGCCGTTCCTGGTCGGCGTGCGCGACTGGCGCGCCGCCTTCCTGTTCAGCGTCGCCGTCGTGCTGGCTTCCGGCTTGCTGTTCTGGGCGGTCTATCGTCCGCCCACGCTGGCCGACCGTCCCGGCAAGCGTGCCGTGCTGACCGTCTTCTTCCTGGTCCGGATGGTGCGTCAACGGTGGATGCAGCGCGTCGTCTGGTCCGGCATGGCCCTGGTCGGCACGCAATACGGCATCGTCGTCTTCCTGATGCTGTTCCTGCGCGACCGGTTCGGCCTGCCGTTACGCGAGGGCGGCTGGATGCTGCTGTCGATGCAGCTGTGCGGAGGTGTCGGCCGCATCGTCCTGTCGATCTGGAGCGACCGCTGCGGCAAGACCGGCGACCGGTTCGTGCCCGTGGCGGTCAGCATGCTGGCCACGGGCATCGGCCTGCTTGCCCTGATCGGCCTGCCCGTCGACGCGCCGCGATCCTGGCTGTTCGGGCTGATCGCCGTGCTCGGTTTTTTTGCGCTGGGCTGGTATGGTCCCTGGGTGACCTATATCGCGGATTCGGCACCGGCGGACAGCGTCGGGCTGGCCCTCGGCGCCGCCATGACCGTCAACCAGATCGCCATCGTCCTGACGCCGCCGGCGCTCGGCATGCTCCACGATGCGGCGCGCGATTACGATGCCGTGTGGGGCATCCTGATCGGATGGATCGTGGCGACGCTCGTGCTCCTGCACGTGCTGGGGCGGTTCCACAAGCCGCAGGCGGCCGCGGCGGGCCGGCCGTAGGCTCAGCGGGCTTTCTGGTTCGCGGCGATACACGTACACCGTCGTGTCGTCCAGCTTTTCGATTTCCCGGTGCATCGTGCGGCACGGTGCGCAATCCACGTCGGAAAAGATCGCCACGGTCCGGCTGCCGTTGCCGAATTTATAGGCCAAAGTTTCTCGGATCTCCACGGTGAAATTTATTCGCGGCGAAACGAAACGTCGAACGCCTGCGCCAGGAAAGCAACCAGCGTGCGCACGCGCGCCGACTGCTGCCGGTGCTGCGGATAGACCGCATAGATGTCCGCATCGGGCGTAAGGAACTGCGGCAAGACCTGCACGAGCCGTCCGCTGTCGAGGTAGCGCGCGACATCCCATTCCGCACGCAACAGGATGCCGTGGCCGTCGAGCGCCCAGTTGACCGCGGTTTCGCCGTCATTGGTCGCCAGGTTGCCGCGCACCTTGACGGTTTCGCCGGGGCCGTCGGCGCCGTCCCGGTGCAGGCGCCACGTCCCGTGGGCGTCGTCGCCCTGGCGGATGCAGATGCAGTTGTGGCGCGCGAGGTCGGCGGGGCTCGCCGGCGCGCCGCGGGCCGCGAGGTACCCGGGCGACGCGCACAACAGGCGGCGGTTGTTCGCCAGTTTCTTCGCGATCACGCGTGCGTCGGCGGGCGCGCCGAACCGGATGCAGACGTCGAACTGGTCGTCCGTGAGGGGCGGCGGCCTGACCGACAACTGCAGCTGGACGTCGACCTCGGGATACCGCAGCGCGTACTGCGAGATGGCGGGGGCGACATGAAGACGGCCGAAACCCAGCGTCGCGTTCACCCGCAGCTGGCCCTTGGGCTGGCCTTTCGACGCGCCCAGCAACTGGTCGAGGTCGGCGATGTCGTCCAGGATGCGCCGGGCGTGCGCGAGCAGGACTTCGCCATCGGGCGTCAGGCTCATGCGGCGCGTCGTGCGATTCACCAGGGGCAGGCCCAGCCGTGCCTCCATCTGCGCCAGGCGCTTGCTGACGGCGGCCGTGCTGACGCCGAGCTCACGCGCCGCGCCGCTCAGGCTCCCGCAGGTTGCCAGCGACACGAAAAAACCCAGTTCGGCCGGCTGTAAGCCCGTACTCATCCCGATTCTTGATCCCAGGTTAAAGATGCATTGAGTCTAGCCATGCTGTTTCCGTTCGTCCAGCACCTACAGTAGCGCCACATCATCCAGACAGGAGACAGGCACCATGAAGACATATCGGATCGCAACCATTCCCGGCGACGGCATCGGCAAGGAAGTCGTGCCGGCGGGGCGCGAGGTACTGGAAACACTGGCCGCGGCGGGCGCCGGGTTCAGCGTCGAGTTCGAGGACTTCGACTGGGGCGGCGACTATTACCGGCGCCACGGCGTCATGATGCCGGCCGACGGCCTCGACGCGCTGCGCGGCAAGGACGCCATCCTGTTCGGCTCGGCCGGCGATCCGGACATTCCCGACCACATCACCCTGTGGGGCCTGCGCCTGAAGATCTGCCAGGGTTTCGACCAGTACGCGAACGTGCGGCCGACCCGCATCCTGCCGGGCATCGACGCCCCGCTGAAACGCTGCGCGCCGGACGACCTGGACTGGGTCATCGTGCGCGAGAACTCGGAGGGCGAGTACGCGGGCGTGGGGGGCCGGGTGCACCAGGGCCATCCGATCGAAGCCGCGACCGACGTCTCGATGATGACGCGGGCCGGGGTCGAGCGCATCCTGCGCTTCGCGTTCCGGCTGGCGCAGTCGCGTCCGCGCAAACGGCTGACCGTCATCACCAAGAGCAATGCGCAACGCCACGCGATGGTGATGTGGGACGAGATCGCGCTGCAGGTCTCCAGGGAATTCCCGGACGTCGCCTGGGACAAGGAACTCGTCGACGCCGCGACCGCCCGCATGGTGAACCGCCCCGCCACGCTCGACACCATCGTCGCGACGAACCTGCATGCCGACATCCTCAGCGACCTGGCCGCGGCCCTGGCCGGCAGCCTGGGCATCGCGCCGACCGGCAACATCGATCCGGACGGCCGCTATCCGTCGATGTTCGAACCGATCCACGGCTCCGCCTTCGACATCATGGGGCGTGGCCTCGCCAATCCGATCGGCACGTTCTGGTCGGTCGCCATGCTGCTCGACCACCTGGGCGAGTCCGGCGCGGCGCTGCAGGTGATGCGCGCGATCGAAAGCGTGACCGCCACGCCGTCGCTGCACACCCGCGACCTCGGCGGGACGGCGACGACGGCGGACGTCACGCGGGCCGTGTGCGGTTTCCTGGCGGGGCAGGCGGTTCGTGCCGCATAACATGCCGAACCGGCCCTGAAAAACACAACATCCCGCAACTTGCGCCCCCCACGACGGCCGTTCCCGCCGGCGCTTCGCGCCTACGATAAGGAGATCCATCGTCCCAACCGATCTTCGAGGAGCGTTCTTCATGGGGAAGCACATCTACAACATCGCCGTCATCCCGGGTGACGGCATCGGCAAGGAAGTCATGCCCGAGGGCTTGCGCGTGCTCGATGCCGCCGCCAGCCGGTTCGGCATCCGGCTCGAATACAAGCACGTCGAATGGGCCAGCTGCGACTACTACGCGGCCACCGGCAAGATGATGCCCGACGACTGGAAGGCGCAATTGTCCGGCATGGACGCGATCTACTTCGGCGCCGCCGGCTGGCCCGCCGCCGTGCCCGACCACGTGTCGCTGTGGGGCTCGCTGCTGAAATTCCGGCGCGAATTCGACCAGTACGTCAACCTGCGCCCGGCCCGCCTGTTCGACGGCGTGCCCTGCCCGCTGGCCAACCGCAGGCCGGGCGACATCGACTTCATGATCGTGCGCGAGAATACCGAGGGCGAGTACTCGTCCGTCGGCGGCATCATGTACGAAGGCACCGAACGCGAAGTGGTGATGCAGCAATCGGTCCATTCGCGCATCGGCAGCGACCGCGTGCTGCGCTTCGCCTTCGAGCTGGCGCGGCAGCGGCAACGCAGGCACGTCACGGTCGCCACCAAGAGCAACGGCCTGGCCGTCAGCATGCCGTGGTGGGACGGGCGCGCGGCCGCGATGGCGGCGCAGTATCCCGACGTGGACTGGGACAAGCAGCACATCGACATCCTGTCGGCGCGCTTCGTGCTGCAGCCGCAGCGCTTCGACGTGGTGGTCGCCTCGAACCTGTTCGGCGACATCCTGTCCGACCTCGGTCCCGCCTGCACCGGCACGCTGGGCCTGGCGCCGTCGGCCAACCTGAATCCGGAACGCGCCTTCCCGTCGCTGTTCGAGCCGGTGCATGGCTCGGCACCGGACATCTACGGCAAGAACATCGCCAATCCGATCGGGATGATCTGGTCGGGCGCCATGATGCTCGACTTCCTCGATGCCGGCGGCGGCCCCGGGCGCCAGGCCCACGACGCCATCCTGGCCGCCATCCAGCAAGTGCTGCGCGACGGCCCGCACACGGCGGACCTGGGCGGCCAGGCCTCGACCACGGAAGTGGGCCAGGCCATCGCGGCGGCAGTGGCGGTGGCGGTGGCGGTGGCATGACCATGGACACCGCCACGCTGTCCGCCTATCCGATCGACGTCGCCTTCCCGGACCTGCGCCCCTACGCCGCCGGCAACGGCGGCATCCCGTACCTGTACACGTACGACAGCGGCGTGCCGGGTCCGCACGTGATGGTCAACGCGCTCACCCACGGCAACGAGGTGTGCGGCGCCATCGCCGTCGCGGACCTGCTCGGCCTCGGCATTCGCCCGCGCCGGGGCAGGCTGACGCTCGCATTCGCCAACGTCGAGGCCTACCTGCGCTTCGACCCGGCCCATCCCGACGCCTCGCGCTTCGTCGACCAGGATCTCAACCGCGTGTGGACCGCGGCCATCCTCGACGATGCCGCGCGCGATTCCTGCGAGCTGCGCCGCGCGCGGCAATTGCGGCCCGTGCTCGATACCGTCGACGTCCTGCTCGACCTGCATTCGATGCACGAGCGCTCTGCGCCGCTGTCGGTCTGCGGCCCGCTGGACAAGGGCATCGCGCTGGCGCGCCGACTCGGCACGCCAGCCTGGATCGTCAGCGACGAAGGCCACCCGGAAGGCCGGCGCATGCGCGACTATGCCGGCTTCGGCGATCCGGACAGCCCGCAGAACGCGCTGCTGGTCGAATGCGGCCAGCACTGGGAAGCCTGCGCGGTGGACGTCGCCCGCGACGTCACGGGCCGCTTCCTGCTGCTGCACGGGGTCGTCGAACCGTCCGACCTGCCGGCCGCGTGGCTGCAGCCGCAACCCGCCGCCACGCGCGTGGTGCGCGTCACCGAGCCGGTGGTCGCGTCCAGCATGGACTTCCGCTTTGCCGCCGACTACACCGGCCTGGAAACCTTCCGGGACGCCGGTGCCGTGATCGGCTGGCGCGACGGCGAGCCGGTCACGACGCCCTATCCGGACTGCGTGCTGGTCATGCCGTCGCTGCGCCAGCTGCGGCCCGGCGTGACCGTCGTGCGGCTGGGGCAATTGCTGGACTGATCCACGGCACAACATGCCGCCGCGGCGCGAAATTCGCAATTTCCGCCGCTTTGCCGCCCGCCGTCCGTACGATCCTGCCGCGGGGTCCGGCCTACCATGAAACGGTGCCGCTTTTCTTTGCCGGCCCCTTCCCGCTTCCACATAAGGACTCAAGACCATGTCTCTGACACTGACCCGCACCGACCTGCTCAAGGAGCACAATTTCATCGACGGACAATGGCGCGACAGCAGCAGCGGCGTCCGCTACGACGTCGCCGATCCGGCCTCGGACGAGAACGTCGCCACCGTGCCCGCCAGCGGCGCGGACGACGCGTTGCTGGCCGTCGCCGCCGCGCAGGCCGCACTGCCGGACTGGCGCGCCCGGCCCGCGCGCGAACGTGCCCGCTTCCTCAAGCGCTGGCACGCGCTGATCGTGGCGAACACGGACGACCTGGCGAAGCTCATTTCGCGCGAACAGGGCAAGCCGCTGGCCGAGGCGCGCGGCGAAGTGGCCTACGGCGCGTCCTACGTCGAATGGTTTGCCGAGGAAGCCGTGCGCGGCTACGGCGACATCATCCCCGAACAGGTGCGCGGCAAGCAGCTGACGGTGACGCGGGAAGCGGTGGGCGTCGTGGCCGCCATCACCCCGTGGAACTTCCCGCTGGCGATGATCGCCCGCAAGATCGCGCCGGCCCTCGCGGCCGGCTGCACCGTCGTGGCCAAGCCGGCGGAAGACACGCCGCTGACGGCGCTGGCGCTCGTCAGGCTGGCAGAGGAAGCGGGGATTCCCGCCGGCGTGCTGAATATCGTGACCACGTCGCGCGACCGGGTGGCGGACGTGGTCGGCGCATGGCTGCAGGACGCGAGGGTCCGCAAGATCACGTTCACGGGATCGACCGCGGTCGGCAAACGCCTGGCGCGCGAATCGGCCGGCACGCTGAAGCGCCTGTCGCTCGAGCTCGGCGGCAATGCCCCGTTCATCGTGTTCGAGGATGCCGACCTGGATGCCGCGGTCGACGGCCTGATGGCGGCCAAGTTCCGCAACGGCGGGCAGACCTGCGTAAGCCCGAACCGCGTCTACGTGCACGATGCGGTCTATGCCGCGTTCACGCAAAAACTGGCGGCCCGCGTGGAAGCGCTGCGTGTCGGCCCGGCCACCTGGGCAGACGCGCAGATCGGCCCGATGATCAACGCCCGCGCGGTCGACAAGATCGAAGCCCACGTGCGCGATGCGCTGGCCAGGGGCGGCCGGTTGGTCGTCGGCGGCAAGCGCCTGGCCAACGACGTCGCCGACGGCCCGAATTACTACGCACCGACCGTGATCGCGGAGGCCAGCCACGACATGGCGCTGGCGTCGGAAGAAACCTTCGGTCCGGTGGTGCCGCTGTTCCGTTTCGCGGACGAGGACGAGGTCGTCCGGCTGGCCAACGACACCCCGTACGGCCTCGCCGCCTACTTCTACTCGCGCGACATCGTGCGCGTGGCGCGCGTGAGCGAGCGGCTCGAGACGGGCCTGGTGGGCATCAACGAGGGCGTGCTGGCGTCGGAAGCGGCGCCGTTCGGCGGCGTCAAGGAATCGGGCTACGGCCGCGAGGGCTCGCGCTACGGCCTGGACGATTACACGCAAACCAAGTACCGCTGCCAGGGTGGCCTGGCGTAAGCCCCACCGTCCGTCGCCTGTCCGCCTGCTCCCCGCGAGGGGACGCAGGCTTTTTTTGCACCCGACATCTGTGGCCAAAATCCGGGGTCAGAGCACATTTCGGATCAATGTCCAGCTGTACAACAAGCGCCCGCGCCCAAGGCGTGACAGGCCGGACGCCATGGACTGACGTTCGACCTTACCTCAAGGATCTTGCGCGAAAAAGAGACCTGACCCTGAATTTGTGGGCGATCAGAAGCTGTGGCGAATGCCCCAATCCGCGCGGTTGGCGTTGTTGGGGTCGATGTGGCCGATGGAGGTGAACAGCGAGGTACGCTTGGACAGCGCATACGTGTAGCCGATCGCATACTGCGCCGTATCGGCATTGCGCACCGAGCGGTCGTTCAGCCGGTTGTACGACGCCAGGATACGTCCGCCGCCGGCCGGGATCGTCAGGCCGACCAGCAGGTCGCTCGCGTCCACCGGCGCCAGGCCGGCGGCGTCCGTTTGCTGCCGGTCGAGGCCGAAATGCAGCTTGGCCACGCCGAAGTCATAGTTGCCGCCGACGAAGCGCAGCTTGGCCGCCCCGCTGCCGTTGGCGTCGTTGTTGTTCTGGTAGCCGTACGCCACCTTCAAGCGGCCGACGGTATAGGTGAAGGCGCCGCTGATTTGGCGGTTGGCCGACGTATTGCCGGCCGTCTCGCCGAACGCATACGAGACCTCGCCCTTCAGCCCGCCGACCTGTTTCGCGTAGAAGATGGCGTTCTGCGTGCGGATGTCGATCGCGGCATAGATGTTGCGACCGAAGAACGATTCGGCCGCGCCCGACATGCCGTCCTCGAACGGATCGATGACGTCGGTCAGCAGGCAGTAGGACGGCGTCCAGGTGCGGCCGAAACGCACCGTGCCGAAATCGCCTTTCAGGCCCACCCACGACTGGCGGCCGAAGATGCGTCCGCTCTGGCCCGCGGTGCCCGTGTCGGGGCTGAACCCGTTTTCGAGCTGGTAGATGACGGACAGGCCGTTGCCCAGGTCTTCCGAGCCGCGGAAGCCGAGGCGGGAGCCCCACCAGCCGCCGGGGTCGACACCCCAGCGCGTGGGCGCCACGTCCGATTTCGAATACACCAGGCCGATGTTGATCAGGCCGTAAACCGTGGTCGTCGATTGCGCCGAGGCGGGACCGGCAACGGCACTGCACACCGCCGCCGCAAGCAGGATTTTTTTCATGATTGTCTCCTTAAATTATGTTTTGGACGTGGCTTGAGCGGGTTGAAAAACCTGCTTGAATGAGCTCGCGATCATCCGCTCCACACCCATCAATTTAAGGCTGCTCCCTCGGCACTTTTTCTCGAAAGACGGCGGGCCAACAACATGAACACTGCGAAATCACCGTGCCTGACGGCGGAATATGCTGTGCTGTACGGGGACATTATTCGGCGCGCTGGTAGATCGCGGCGAGGTCGCACAAATCCCAGTTCCCGCCGCTTAAAACCGCGCACACTTTCTCGTCCGGCCGGACGGCGACCGCACCACCCAGCAAGGCGCCGATACCGATGGACGCCGCCGGCTCGGCGATCAATTTCGCATCGTTGGCGAGCATGCGCATGCCCGCGACGATATGCGCGTCGTCCACCAGCACGATCTCGTCCACGTACTTCTCGATGATGGGATACGGATTCCGCCCGGGGACGCTGAGCCGCAAGCCGTCCGCAACGGTGTCCTTCAACGGCAGCGACGTGCGTTCCCCGTTGATCCTGCTGTGGAAGTACTTCGGCGTCAGGGCCGGCTCGGCGCCGATGACCCGCACCGACGGTTTCGTTTCCTTGATGGCGGTGGCGATCCCGGAAATGAGGCCGCCGCCGCCCAGCGGCACGATGACCGTGTCGACGTCCTGGAGGTCGTCCAGAATTTCGCAACCGATCGTGCCCTGGCCCGCCATCACCAGCGGGTCTTCGAAACCGTGGATCACCGCGTACCCGTTTTCTTCGGCGATTTCATACGTCTTTTTCCAGCGGGCCGCGTTATCGCCGTCGAACAGGATGACTTCCGCCCCGAGCGCCCTCGTGTTGGCGATCTTGACCTCAGGCGCGCTGGCCGGCAGCACCAGGAACGCTTTCACGCCCAGCATGCGCGCCGCGTACGCGAGTCCTTGGGCATGGTTGCCCGACGACGTGGCGATCAGGCCGTTCGCCACGGCGTCCCGGGGGAGCGCCAGCGCCGTGTTCAGGGCGCCCCTGATCTTGAATGCGCCCGTGATCTGCAGGGTTTCCGGCTTGAGCCAGAGCTGGCAGCCGAGGGCCTTTTCCATCTTCTCCGCACGTAACAGCGGCGTGTGACGGATGTGGGGTTTCAGCCGTTCCCGGGCTTCCCGGATATCCTGGATGGTGGGGTAGTTACGCATGGTGTCTTTCTGGAGGTTGCGTGAAGAATTCGAAGAAGGTGCCGACCCCGTTTTCCAGCGCATTCCGGTAGATCCGCGACGCGGTGGTGTTGTCCTGGATGGCCATGCCCGTGGAATCGAAGATCGTGATCTCGTCGTCGTTCTCCCGGCCCGGTTTTTTCCCCGCCAGGATCTCGCCGATTTCCCCGTGAATGTCGTCCTTCGTGATGATGTGCGCGTTCAGCGGATGCCAGGTTTCGCCCTTCGTGACGCACTGCGCGATGGAATCATTGACGATCTTCGCGTTGCGGAAGATCTCCGGTTCGAATTCCTGTTTGCCTTGCTGGTCCGTCCCGATGGCCACGATGTGCGTGCCGGGCTTTACCCAACCGGCTTCGACCAGCGTTCCTTTGCCGCGAGTCGTGGTCACGAGAATGTCGGCCCGGCGCACCGCGTCCTCCTTCGACGCCGCCATGACGACGGGAATGCCGAACTCCCTTTCGATATCGGCCTTGTACTTCGCCAGCGTCTCGGGATGGTTGTCCCAGGCGTGGATCTCCTCGATGGCCATGACCTCGCTGATCGCCCGGATCTGCAGCCTGGCCTGGATGCCCGTACCGATCGACGTGACCGTTTTCGCATCCTTCCTGGCCAGGGCCTTGACCGACACGGCGCCGGCCGCACCGGTCCTGAGGCCGGTGATCAGGCTCCCGTCCATCACGCACGTCAGCGCACAGGTTTGCCCGTCGAACAGCAGGATGGTCCCCATGTTGGTGGGCAGACCGTATGTCCTGGGGTTGTCCGGAAATCCGCCGGACGACGCCTTCATCGAAATCACCTCGTTGGCCCGGTAGTAGCCGAGCTTGAAGTCGATTTCCCCGCGCGGGGGAGGCAGGTGGATGCCGATATAGTCGGGTTGCTCGACCTGTCCGCCGCTGAACGCCACGAAAGCTTCCTCCACGGCGGCGATGACTTCGCGCATGCAGATCAGCTGGGCGACTTCTTCCTTTTTGAGTAACAGCGTTTTCATTGCGTTCCTTTCGATATCAGTAACCGAGCGACCGGTCGACCAGGCCGCTCATCGGTAACCCTTCCCAATGCCGCCGGAGGTTGTCGATGACCGCGTCGGCCGCGGTCTCCGGCTGCGTCATGCTGGCGACATGCGGCGTCAGCACCACGCGCGGATGCGTCCACAACGGATCGCCGCGCGGCAGCGGTTCGGGCTCGCACACGTCCAGGATGGCCTGGCCGACCTGCCCCGTGTCGAGCGCCTGCAACAGGTCGCGCTGCACGAGATGCCCGCCGCGGCCCACGTTGATCACGGTGGCGCCTTGCGGCAGCCGGTCGAACAGGCGGCGGCACAGGATGCCGCGCGTGTCGTCCGTCAGCGGCAGCAGGCAGACGAGGATGTCGGTGCGCGCCAGGAAGTGCGGCAACCCTTCCGGGCCCGCATGGCAGTCGACGCCGTCGATCTGCTGCGGCGACCGGCTCCAGCCGGCGCAATCGAAACCGAGGCCGCGCAGGCTGGCCAGTACCGCGCGGCCCAGCACGCCCAGGCCCAGCACGCCGACGCGCCGCGCGGCGGCGGGATACACGCGATGCGGCTGCCAGTGCCCTGCCCGCTGCTGGTCGAGGTAGGTACGCCAGTCCCGGTGGATGGACAGCACGGCCAGCGTGACGTATTCGACCATCCCGCCGACGATGCCCGGCTCGACCATGCGCACCACGGCCACCGTCGCGGGGATGGCGGACAGGTCGAACTGGTCGGTGCCGGCACCGGTCGAGAACAGGACTTCCAGGTTCGGAAACCGGTTCGCCAGGTCCGCCGGCGGTTCCCACGCGGCCAGGTAGCGCACGGCGTGCGGATCGCCGACGTCGGGCCAGGTGCGGAATGGCAGCGCCGGCATCTTGCGGGCAAACCGTTCCGCCCAGACGGCCCCGCGGACCGGATCGGCTTTGTACAGGAAGGTCATGGGGCCTCCGCGCCGCATCCCGACAAGGCTGTCACGATCTTCTCCATGTCAGGCCGGACGGTAGATCACGTACAGCTTCGCCACGTGCTCGCGGCTGTCCCAGGTGCACGACGCCTTCTGCTCGATGAGGAAGATGTCGCCCTTCGAGAACGTGCCGCTGCGGCCTGCTTCATCGACGAAGGTCACGCTCCCTTCCAGCAGATACATCAGTTCCATGTGGCGGAAGTACAGTGCACGGCGGGCATAGGGCGTCGAGTCCCACGTGCCGCACGTGAATTCCCCGTCTTCGGACTTGTAGTCGGTGTGGTTGCGGCACAGCGGCGTGGGCGTCAGCAACAGGTCGGGCGACGGGCCGCCGGCCGACGGGCCCATCTCCGGATTTTCCCTGATCGGCACGATCGCGCCGTCGCCCGCCCGGCTCTTGTTGTAGCGGACGAAGATCAGCGACACGGGTCCTTGCGCGGACCAGGCGAATGCCGCGTCATGCTTGAGAATCGCACTCTGGTTCGC
Source organism: Massilia sp. CT11-137 (assembly GCF_047302885.1). NCBI lineage: Bacteria > Pseudomonadati > Pseudomonadota > Betaproteobacteria > Burkholderiales > Oxalobacteraceae > Massilia > Massilia sp. CT11-137. The sequence continues at coordinate 182,972 of NZ_JBKYMP010000002.1, read as the reverse complement.
CCCCAGCGTGACGGACGTACCCTGCTGCGCCAGGGTCAGGCTGCCCTGGTGGACGATGATGAATTCGTCCGCCGCGAGAGACTGTACGGCGCCGTTGCCGGCGTCGAGCGTAATGACGCCCGCCGTGACCGGGCCGGGCGCCCAGTCCAGGACGCGGCGGCTGGCGAGGAAGCGGTCTTCTCCCGCCGGCGCGGTCACGGCGATGCCCTGGGCCGGGTCCTGCGCGAACTTGCGCAGGTCGACGAAGGATGGCGTATGGACCGGGACGGCAACTGCGGCTTGCTGGAAATTCGACGTGATGGTAGCTCGAGACATGATGGTGGCTTGCATTGAATGTTGATGAGAATGAGGTTCACGCCGCGTTCGCGACCGGCGTGGCGAACCGTCCGATGTGGTAACACTCGATCGGCGTGCTCGTGGCGCCCGTGGCGATCAGTTCCGCCATCACCTCGCCCACGCCCGGCCCCAGCTGGAAGCCTTCGCCGGAAAAGCCGAACGCATAGAACAGGCCGGGTACGCGCGCGCTCGGTCCCATCGCGGGCCGGCTGTCGTCCATGTAGCCCTCGATTCCGCTCCAGACGCGGATGATGTGCAGGTGCTCGAATGCCGGCATCACGCCCGGTGCGCTCTTCAGCTTGTACAGCGTCCGGGCCGGGTTCACGTACGAGCGCCGGCTCTCGATGTCCGCCGGTTCATGGCCGCCGCCGCCGATGACGATGTTGCCGCGCGCAACCTGGCGGAAATAGACGACCTGCTCGAACGTGTCCGCCATCGCACCGATGGTCGGCCGGATCGCGTAAGGCACGGGTTCGGTGACGCACATCTGCGGCGCCCTGGCGATCATCGGCACCGGTTCGCCGAAGTGCGTGCTGATGCGATTGCCCCAGGCGCCGGCCGTGACGAGGGCCACGGGCGCGCGGAAGGTGCGGCCATCCGCGGTGGTCGCGACGAAGTCCGCGCCGTCCTTTTCCAGGCTCGTCATCTCGGTGTTTTCGAACACCTGCACGCCGGCGCGTACCGCCGCACGGCCGATGGCCGGCGCCGCCAGGCGGGGATTCGCATGCCCGTCGTGAGGGGCGTAGCACCCCGCGGTGATGTCCGGCCCGAGGTACGGAAAGCGCTCGTGCAGCGTTTTCGCGCCCAGCATCTGCATGCCGATGCCGAACGACCCGGCATCCTCCGCATACTTCACCATGCGTTCCTCGTGCACCGGCGTGACGCCCACGCGCAGGTGGCCGTTCAGCAGGAGCTCGACGTCCGCACCGAACAATTCCTTGAACTTCAGCCAGATCGCGCGCGCGCGGTTCGCCAGCGGCAGCTGCTCGATGGGGCGGCCCATCCGGCGCGTGTTGCCGAAGTTGACGCCGCTGGCCTGCTGACCGATCAATCCCCGCTCGAGCAGGACGACGGACATGCCGCGCTGCCGCAGGAAGAAGGCGCTGGAGGCACCCATGATGCCGCCGCCGACGATGATGACATCCGCTTTCAACGCACTCATTCCACTTCCTCCCGCACCGCCATCGACAGCGGCTTCACCGGCGCCTGGCCACGCAGGCGTCCCACCAGTTCCACCGGCACGCCGGCCGCATGGGCGATGACTTCCGCGCCGGCGTGCCCGCAATACCGTCCCTGGCAGCGGCCCATGCCGACGCGGCACAGCGCCTTGGCGCGGTTCGCTTCGCATGCCCCCATCTCCGAGACCGTGCGGCGCAGTTCGCCCGCCGTGACGGCTTCGCAACGGCAGACGATGGCGTCGTCCGGCAGCGCCGCCGCCTGCTGCGCGGGCCAGGGGAACGCTTGCGCCAGGCCCTGGCGGAAACGCTCCATCCTTGCCTGTTGCGCACGGAGCGTCCGCACTTCGTCCTGCGCGACCGTGAACTTCAAATCCGTCAGCACGGCCAGCGCCGCCAGGCGTCCGCCGATCTCGGCGGCATCGGCGCCCAGCACGTTCATGCCGTCGCCGGCGAGATAGACGCCAGGTACCGACGTGCGTCCGTCCTCGCCCACGGCGGGCAGCCACTGGCGCGTCTCCTGGTCGAAGCGGAAAGCGCAGCGCGCCAGGTCGGCCAGCTGCGTCTCGGGACGCAGGTGGTAGCCCATCGCCACCGCGTCGCAGTCGAAGGCAAGTTCGCGGCCCCCCTTGTCGCGCACGACCACGCCCTGCACGCCGGTGTCGGGCGAACCCGTGATTTCCACGGGCACGATGCCGGTCAGCACCTGCACGCCGGCCCGCTTCAATTCCCGGGCGAGCGCCAGGCCGTTGCGCAGCACGGACGGCCGCGCCATCAGCTTCGGCAGCGCGGCCACGCGCCGCATGAAGGGCGACGTGTCGAGCACCGCCGCCACGCCGGCGCCCGCCTTCACGTACTGCGACGCCACCAGGTACAGCAGCGGCCCTGTGCCCATGAACACGACGCGACGCCCGATCGCGCACGCTTGCGCCTTCAGCGCGATCTGCGCCGCGCCCAGGCTGTAGGTGCCCGCCTGGTGCCAGCCTTTCACCGGCATCAGGCGGTCGGTCGCGCCGGAACAGATCACCAGCGCGTCGTACGGCAAGGCGCGCGACGTGCGCTGGTCGGTGACATGCAGCTCGCGCTGGAAGATGTTCCACGCCAGCGTCTCCGGCAGGTAGTCGATCTTGCCGCGCAACGCGTCGAAACTCGCGTGCAGCGACCGGGCGCGTTCGGCTTCGGTGCCGTACAGCTTCGCGTACGGGCGGGTGAAGTTGTCGGGCTGGCGGCGGTAGATCTGGCCGCCGTCGCGGCGGTTTTCGTCGACGACGGTCGGATGCAGGCCGGCCGCGACGAGGATTTCGGCGCAGCGCACGCCCGCGGGGCCGGCGCCGACGATGATTACGCGAGGTTGGGCCATGTCGCCTCCGGTTGTGTCGTCACGAGGTTCATGCCGTCCGCCACGACGGTGGTACAGGCGCGCAGGCGGCGGCCGTCGGCGGTCCAGACCCAGCAATCCTGGCAGGCGCCCATCAGGCAGAAGCCGGCGCGCCGGCCGTCGCCGAATTCGGACTCGCGCAGCTGGCGCACGTTGTCGAGCATGGCGACCATCAGCGTGTCGCCGGCGAGCGCCTCGACCGGGTGCCCGTCGATCACGATGCGCACCCGCGCGCGGCCCGTCTCGGCCAGTCGTACGAAGCGGCTGCTCATGCGACGTCTCCTTCGACGACGCGCAGCGGCGCCTGGATGGCGCGCAGCTCGGCTTCCGGACGGTGGCACAGGATGCTGCCGCCATCGTCGAGCATCTGGCGCGGCGGCGGCAGGCGGTTGCACATGCCGTCGACGCGCAGCGCGCAGCGGTCCACGAAGGCGCACATGGCGCGCGCCGCTCCGTTCGGCGTCAGCGGCGGCAGCGCCGCCGGCGTGGCGCCCGCCACCTCTTCCAGCCAGCCGCGGCGCAGCGCCGGCACGGACGAGATCAGCAGATGCGAATATGGATGGAATGGCGGCAGCGCCTGCGCCTCGCGCTTGCGCGCCTCGACCTTGCGGCCCGCGTACAGGACGACGATCTCGTCGCAGATGGCGCGCACGGTGCCGATGTCGTGGCTGATGAACATGTAGGACACGTTCAACTCCTTGCGCAGCTCGGCCATCAGTTCGATGATGGCGGCGCCGACCACGGTGTCGAGCGCGGAGGTGACCTCGTCGCACAGGATCAGGTCGGGCTGCGCGGCCAGCGCGCGCGCCAGGTTGATGCGCTGCTTCTGGCCGCCGGACAGTTCGCCCGGCAGGCGGTCGGCCACCGCGGCCGGCAGGCGCACCAGGTCGAGCAGCTGCAGCACGCGCTTGCGGCATGCCTCGCCGCGCATGCCGTGGTAGAACTCGAGCGGACGGGCGAGGATGCGCCCGATGCTGTGTTGCGGATTAAGCGCCGTGTCGGCGTTCTGGAACACGAACTGGATGCGGCGGAACTGCTCGCGCGTGCGTCCCTCCAGCGTGGGCGCGAGGCGCTTGCCGTCCAGGAGGATCTCGCCTTCGGACGGCGCCACCATGCCGGCGATGGCGCGCGCCAGCGTCGTCTTGCCGGAACCGGATTCGCCGATCACGCCGATCGTGGCGCCGCGCGGAATCACCAGGTTGACGTCGTCCAGCACGCATTTGACGGGCGCCCCGCGCCGCGCGGTACCGTAGGCCGCGTGCAGGCCGCGCACCTCCAGCAGCGGATGGTCGTGCGCGGTCTTCGGGTCGCGCACGGCCGCGGCCGCCGGCTTCGGGGCGATCGCCGCCAGGAGGCTCTTCGTGTAGGGATGGGCGGGTGCGGACAGGATCTGCGCGGTCGGCCCCGATTCGCGGATCTCGCCGTCGCGCAGCACCACGATGCGGTCCGCCATCTGCGCGACGACGGCGAGATCGTGCGACACGTAGACGGCCGTGCTGCCGCGCTCCTTGACCACCTTCTTGAACGCGCGCAGCACCTCGATCTGCGTCGTCACGTCGAGCGCGGTGGTCGGCTCGTCCAGGATCACCAGGGCGGGATCGGTGATCAGGGCCATGGCCGCCATCACGCGCTGCAGCTGCCCGCCGGACACCTGGTGCGGGTAGCGCTGGCCGATCCGCTCCGGATCGGGCAATGCCAGCGCGCGGAACAGCTCGACCGCCCTGGCTTCGGCCTCGGCGCGCGGCATCACCTTGTGGATCAGGGCGCTCTCGACAACCTGGTCCATCAGCCGCTTGGACGGGTTGAACGCGGCGGCGGCGCTCTGCGCGATGTACGCCACCGTGCGGCCGCGCAGTCCCGCCAACTGGCTCTCGCTCATCGCCAGCATGCGGTTGCCGGCCACGGTCACGTCGCCGCCGGCCAGGCGGCAGCCGGCGCGGGCATAGCCCATCAGCGCCAGCGCGATGGTGGTCTTGCCGGAGCCGGACTCGCCGATCAGCGCCAGCACCTCGCCCCGTTGAATCGAAAAATCCGCGCCGTGGACGATGGGCACCTCCTCGTCCATGTCGTTGCGCGCCGTGACCCGAAGGCCAGCCACCTTGACGATCGTGTTCGTGTCCATGTCAGCCCTCCCTGCCGCGGCGTTTGCGGCCTGCCAGGCCGTCGATGGCCATGTTGACGGCGATGGTCAGCGTGGCGATGGCGATGGCCGGCATGACGACGGCCGGCGCGCCCTCGGACAGGCCGATGATGTTTTCGCGCACCAGCGAACCCCAGTCCGCATGCGGCGGCTGGATGCCGAGTCCCAGGAACGACAGGCCGCTGAGCAGCAGCACGATGAACAGGAAGCGCAGGCCGAAGTCGGCCAGCACGGGCCGAATCATGTTCGGCAGCATTTCGCGGCAAGTGATATAGGCCATGCCCTCGCCGCGCGCCCGCGCCGCCTGCACGTAGTCCATCGCCTGCACGTTCACGGCCAGCGCGCGCGCGATGCGGTAGGCGCCCGGCATGTAGCCGATGCCGGCCGTCAGGATCAGCAGCGGCACCGACGTGCCGAAGCCGGCGACGATGATCAGCGCCAGCAGCTTGTGCGGGATGCTGAGCATGGTGTCGACGATGCGGCTGACGATGGCGTCGAACCAGCCGCCCGCCGCCGCGGCGCACATCGCGAGCACGGTGCCGCCGACGCTGGCCACCAGCACGGCGGCCAGCGCCAGGCCGATCGTGTACGGCGCGCCGTGGAGGATGCGGCTCAGCATGTCGCGGCCGAGGTAGTCGGTGCCGAGAGGATGCAGCGCGCTGAGCGGCGCGAACACGTCGTCGCCGACGCCGCCGGCGTCGTCCGGGGCCAGGTACGGGCCGGCCACGGCCATCAGCAGCCAGAACGCGAAGACGGCGCAGCCGATCAGGCCGGCCAGCGGCAGGTGCCGGCGCGGCTTGCGCCGGACGATGGGAGAAATCACGGAGGTCTTCATTTTCTTAACCTTGGGTTGGAAACGATTGCGCACACGTCCGCCACGGTCAGCAGCACCAGGTAGCCGGCGCAGAACAGCATCGCGCAGGCCTGCACCACGGGCATGTCGCGCATGGTGACGGAATCGACCATCAGGCTCGCGATGCCCGGATAGTTGAAGATCGATTCGATGATGATCACGCCGCCGATCAGGTAGGACAGCGACAGCGCCACCGCGTTGGCGATCGGGCCGATCGCGTTCGGCAGCGCGTGGGACAGCACCATGCGCACTGGACGCACCCCCTTCAGGCGCGCCATCTCGACGTAGGACGCATTGAGCTGGTCGATCACGGCGGCGCGGGTCATGCGCGCCATCTGCGCCACGATCCCGCAGCACAAGGTCATGACCGGCAACGCATAGGCGCGCATGAATTGGCCGAAGGTGGCGATATCGTCGGTGTGCGACAGCGCGGACAGCCAGCGCAGCTTGACGGCGAACAGCAGCACCGCCAGCGTGGCGATCAGGAACTCCGGCACGGAGACGGTCCACACCGTCGCCACGCTGACGACGCGGTCGAACAGCGAGCCGCGGTACATCGCGGACAGGATGCCGAGCGCCAGCGCGAGCGGCACCGAGACGACGGTGGTGGCCGCCGCCAGCATCAGCGAGTTCGGCAGGCGGCCGCCGATCAGCTCCGTCACCGGCAGGCCGTTCGCCATGGCCACGCCGGGATGGCCGGTCAGCAGCCCGCCCAGCCAGTGCAGGTAGCGCACGTGGGCTGGCAGGTCGAGCCCCAGCTTGGCCCGCAGCGCGGCCACCAGCTCGGGCGTCGCTTCCTGGCCAAGCGCCGCCTGCGCCGCGTCGCCCGGCAGCAGGCTGGTGATGGTGAAGATCACCACCGACACCGCCAGCAGCGTCAGCACCCCGACACCCACGCGGTTCAATACCAGTCGTACGGTGGTCCCGTTCATGATCACGCTTCCAGCCAGATCTGGTCGGCGAACATATAGCCCATCATCCCGCCGAGCGGATGGCTGGCGTAGCCCCTGACCTTGTTGCCGAGACCGTCGAGCGAGTGGATGAACATGGGGATGCCGACGCCGCACTGTTCGTGCACGAGCACCTGCATGTCGCCGTACATCTGCTTGCGCCTGGCTTCATCGGTTTCGCCGCGCGCCAGGTCGAGCAGCTGGTCGAACTTCTCGTTCTTCCAGCCCGACACGTTCATCGGCGAATCGGATTTGTAGAACAGCGAGAACATCAGGTCGACCGTCTGGCGCGGATTGATATTCCCGAACGACATCGGGTGCTTGGCCCAGTGGTTCGACCAGTAGCCGTCCGGCGGCATGCGCTTGATGTCCAGGTTGAGGCCGGCCCTCTGCGCCGACAGCTGGATGATCTGGGCCATGTCGACCGAGCCGCCGGCGGCGGTCGAGGCCACGATCGGCAGGGTCCGGCCGGCCATGCCGGATTTCTTCAGGTAGAACTTGGCCTTGTCCAGGTCGAACTTGCGCTGCGGCAGGCCGGCGAAATAGAAGCGGTTGCCGGGCTGCACCGGCTGGTCGTTGGCGATGGTGCCGTAGCCGCGCATTGCCACCTTGCGGATCTGTTCGCGGTCCAGCATGTATTTCATGGCCAGCACGAAGTTCGGGTTCTTCACCGGGCCGAGCTGGTCGCGCATGATGAGGTCGGTGTACAGGCCCGTCTTCGATTCGAACAGCGTGCAACCGGAGCCCGAGAAACTGGCCGCCGAGCGCGGGTTCACGCCGTTGATCAACTGCACGTCGCCCGACAGCAGCGCGTTGACGCGGGCCGCCTCGTCCGGGATCGAAAAATATTCGATCTCGTCCAGGTAGGGCTTGCCCGGCTTCCAGTACTCGTCGTTGCGCACGCCGATCGAGCGCACGCCCGGCCTGAATTCCTTGCACTTGTAGGGCCCGGTGCCGACCGCCGTCGCGAAGTCGGTGGTACCGTCCTTGACGATGGCGAAATGGGACGCGGCCAGCAGCGCCGGCAAGTCGACGTTCGCCGAATTGAGCCTGATCTGCACTTCGAGCGGGCCGGTGGCCTTGACCTCCGCGAACTCGTCGGCCACGGTCTTGACCTTGGACGCGTTGGCGGGATTCTTGTGGCGCAGCAGCGAGTACACGACGTCCGCCGCACCGAGCGCCTTCCCGTCGTGGAAGCGCACGTCCTTGCGCAGCTTGACGGTCCACAGCGTGCCGTCCTTGCTGTCGACCGATTCGGCCAGCGCCATCTGCGGCGCGAGCTTCGCGTCGATGGTCGTCAGGCAGCTGTAGAACATGTAGTGCCGCACGTAGTCGGCGATGGTGCTGCCCCTGGCGGGATCGAGTGTATCGGCCGTCGATCCGGACCCCATGGCGACCCGGATCCGGCCGCCCTTGCGCGGGGTCTGGGCCAGCGCGGTGCCGGGGAAGGTCAGCAGGCCGCCTGCGGTGGAAGCCAGAATGCCGCCCGCCAGCAGCGTGCGCATCACGTCACGGCGCGTGGCGCTTGCGGGAACGCCGGCGGCGTCGAATGGTGTGTCGCTCATGATTGTCTCCTTGGTCTTGAAATAATTGTTCAGTGCAGCCAGTCCTGCAGCCGGTAATACGCGCCCACCACCGGCAGGAACCAGGGTGTGCCGAAATGCCCGGGCACGGCCGGCCATTCCAGGTGGCGCCACGGGTTCAGTTCGGCGCGGCCGGCCATGACGTCGGCCATCACCTGCCCCATGTGGACCGACATCTGCACGCCGTGTCCGCTGTAGCCCGTCGAGTAGTACATCCCGCAGTGCTCGCCTGCGCGCGGCAGGCGGTCGGCCGTCATGTCGACCAGGCCGCCCCAGCAATAGTCGATGCCGACCCCGCGCAGCGCCGGGAACATCTTTTCCATGGCCGCGCGCAGGACGACGCCGCTCTTTTGGTCCGAGCGCGGATTCGACAGCGCGAAGCGCGCCCGCCCGCCGAACAACAGGCGGTTGTCCGGCGAGATGCGGAAGTAATTGCCGATGTTCCTGGACGTGACGTAGTTGCGGCGCCGCGGCAGCAGGCGGCCGAGCAGCGCCGGATCCAGCGGTTCGGTCGCGATGATGAAGCTGCCCACCGAGATCATGCGGCGGCGGAACCAGGAAAACGGCCCCTGGCGCGAATTACCGGTCGCCAGCAGCACCTGGCCGGCCTGGACGACGCCGCGGCTGGTGGTGACGCGGAACCCGCCCGCCGGCAGGTGGTCGAGCCCCGTCACCGGGGTGTGTTCATGAATGCGCGCACCGGCACGGGCGGCGGCCTGGGCCAGGCCGACGCCGAATTTCCCCATGTGCATTTGCGCGCTGGTGTTCTGCAGCAGGCCGCCGTAGAACTGGCTTGATGCGACCTCGTCGCGGATCCGCGCCGCGGACACCATCTCGACGTGCGGATCGACCTCGCGCCGCAGCACGTCGCAACTGCGCGCCAGCTTGTCGTAATGCTCCGGCTTGGCCGCCAGCTTGAGCTTGCCGACGCGCGCGAAGTCGCAGTCGATGGCTTCCCGCGCGACCAGGTGTTCGACCGTGTCGACGGCGGCGTTGTAGGCCTGGTAGAACGAGCGCGCCGTGTCGACGCCGAGCCGGGCGGCGAGCGCCCCGAAATCGTGCGCGGTGCCGCTGTTGCAGTGCCCGCCGTTGCGGCCCGACGCTTCGCCGACGACGCGGCCCGCCTCCAGCACCAGCACCGAGGCGCCGCGCCGGGCCAGCGTCAGCGCCGCCGACAACCCGGTAAAGCCGGCCCCGACCACGACCACGTCGGCGTGCCCCGCCACCGGTTCCGCTGCGCCGTCGGCAAAGGCCGGTGCCGTATCGAGCCAATAAGATTCGAGCTTCATGATCGTGTCCTGTCGAGGTAGCTTTCCGGGTGCATGCGCATGCCGCTTACAGGCCGACCAGCGCCGGCAGGCCGCCCAGGTCCGTGATCTGGTGCGAACCCCACACCGGCCACGCCGGTTCGTGGCCGCGCGCCACGAAGACCTTGTTCTTGATGCCGACGTCGTCGGCCGACAGGTGGTCGTAGCGCATGCTCGACGACACGTGCAGGATGTCTTCGGGATTGCAGCCCAGCTGGTCGATCATGTACTCGAACGCGCGCAGGCGCGGCTTGTACGCTTGCGCCTGCTGCGCCGTGTAGACGCGGTGGAACGGCGCGCCGAGCTTGTCGACGCTGGCCTGGATCTGGGCATCCATCGCGTTCGACAGGATCACCAGCTTGTACTCCTTGGCCAGGCGTGCCAGCGCGGCCGGCACGTCCGCGTGCGGGTTCCAGGTCGGCACCGCGCGGTAGAAGTTCAGGCCCTCGTTGTCGCGGTATTCGACGGCCCAGCGCTTGCAGGTGCGCTCGACCGAATTGCACAGCAGCTGGTCGTACGGGCGCCAGTCGCCCATCACTTCGTCCAGGCGGTAGCGCGCGAAGTCGGTGGTGAATTGCTGCATGTTCTCCGGGGCGACGCGGTCGGCGAACAGTTCGCGCGCCAGCTCCGCCATCTGGAAGTTGATCAGGGTGCCGTAGCAGTCGAAGGAAATGTATTTGGGCCGCAGGTTGGTAGTCATGGTTCTGGTTCCTTAGATGATTGATGTTGGCGGTTCGGGTCAGGAAGCGCGTTCGTAGGGCGATTCGCGGTCACTGCAACGTCGTCTCCTGCATCCATTACACCATCGCCTCCCTGCACGAAAATCCCGTTCTGACCCTGGCAAAACAGAACAAACCGTGGCATTTGCGGCGCCTTTCGGCACACTATGCGGCGCCGAAAAACGTCAGTCTTCCAGGGCGAAATCGACCAGCACGCTCTTGTGGCGCAGGTTCGCTTCGTACGCCTGGCGGCCGAGGTCCTTGCCGATGCCGGAGCGCTTGTAGCCGCCGGTCGGAATCACGTAATCGGCGGTGCGGCCATAGCGGTTGATCCACACCGTGCCGGCCTCGATGCCGCGCGCCAGGCGCAGGGCGCGGCCGATGTCGGCGGTATGCACCCCGGCGGCCAGGCCGTAGTCCGGATGGTCGGCCAGCGCCAGCGCCTCCGCCTCGTCATCGAACGCCTGCACCGTGATCACCGGTCCGAAGATTTCCGACTTCACGGCGTCCATCGCGGGATCGACGCCGGCCAGGATGGTCGGCTGGTAGTACGCGCCGTCGTTGCCGCAGTCGACCGGGCCGCCGCCGGCGACGAGCCGGCCGCCCGCGGCGATCGTGCGCTGCACGATGCCGTCGATGCGGTCCATCTCGCGGCGCGCAATGATGGGCCCCAGCGTGGCCTCGGGGTCCCACGTGGTCCCGGCCCGGAGTTCGGCGAAGACCGCAACCAGGCGCTCGACGACGCGATCCGCCACCGCACGCTGCACGATCAGGCGCGACCCGGCCACGCACACCTGGCCGGCATTCAGCGTGATGGCGCGGGCGACGGTGCGGACGGTGCGTTCGAGGTCGGGCGCGTCGGCGAACACCACTTGCGGGCTCTTGCCGCCCAACTCCAGCGTGACCGGCTTGGTGCCGCTTTCCGCGCAGGCGGCCATGATGGCGGCGCCGCTGCGGGTCGACCCGGTAAACGTCACTTTCGCGATGCGCGGATGGCGGCACAAGGCGGCGCCGGCGCCCTGGCCGTCGCCCTGGACGATGTTGAAGATCCCCGCGGGCATGCCGGCCTCGATGGCCAGTTCGGCCAGGCGCAGCACGGAGAACGGCGTCATCTCGGAGGGCTTGAGGACCACCGCGTTGCCCGCCGCCAGCGCCGGCGCCACCTTCCAGGAGGCCATGACCAGCGGGAGGTTCCAGGGGGCGATGGCGGCGATCACGCCATAGGGTTCGGCGATGGTCATGCCGAGATGGTCGGTGCGGGTCGGCGCGATGTCGCCGCCGATCTTGTCGGCCCACTCGGCGAAGAAGCGGATGCCGTCCGCGGTGAACGGCACGTCCCAGGCGGCGGCATCCCTGAGCGGACGGGTCGAGCCGACCGCCTCCAATTGCGCCAGGGCCTGCGCGTCGGCGTCGATCAGGTCGGCCCAGCGGCGCAGCACGCGCGCGCGCTCGCGCGGCGCGCAGCGCGCCCAGTTGCTGGTCTTCCAGGCGCGCCACGCATCCTGTACCGCGCGGTCGACCAGGTCGGCGTCGGCCAGCGGCACGCCGGCGTACACCCGGCCATCGGACGGGCGCCTGACGTCCATCGTCTGCGCGCCGCCCGCCACATACTGCCCGCCGATGAAGTGGGCGCTGCGTACTGCCACCCGGTCGGGATCGAAACGTTCCATCGTGTGTCCTTTCAGTGTTGCGTCATGTGCGACTCTGAAAAGATTGTAGGAGCGTTCCCCAAGCATTTTATGTGGTCCGGCCGGCCCGGAACGGCACAAGCTTTCGTATTGAAGCGGCAAATGGTGGATCGTTTCGAATTGCATTTACCCCGTCGCCGGACGGATTCGTGTGTGGCATGATGCGGCCGGATAGCCACTCGGCGAGGAGCCATCACATGAAAGATCGAAACCCAAAAAGCCAGGTGCGGTACCGCAGGATGACGGCCGCCGACCTGCCGGCGGCGCACAAGCTGTCGCTGTCCGTGTTATGGCCGCACCGCCTGGAAGACTGGCAGTTCATCCACGCACTCGGTGAAGGCATCGTCGCCGAAGACACGTCCGGCATCGTCGGCACCATCATGTGCTGGCTGCACGGCCCCGACTACGCGTCGCTCGGCATGACCATCGTCGCACCCGGCCACCGGGACCGGGGAATCGCGAGCGCGCTGCTCGAGCGCATCCTGACGGAGATCGGCGACCGCACCATCCTGCTGCATACCACCGCGACCGGGGTGCGCTTCATCGAACACAAAGGTTTCGTCCAGACGGGCTGGGTGCACCAGCACCAGGGCAGCGTGTTCCGCGCCCCGTTCGTGCCGCTCGGCCCGGGCGAACGGATCCGGCCGGTCGGTCCACGCGACGAGGCGGTGCTGGCCGATCTGGCCACGCGCTCGACCGGCGTGCCGCGCGCCACCGTGATCAAGCACCTGCTGACCGTGGCGGACGTCGTCGCCATCGACCGCTACGGCGACCTCGTCGCCTTCGCGGCGCTGCGCAAGTTCGGCCACGGCTATGTGATCGGCCCCGTCGTCGCGGCCGACGCCGGGCACGCCAAGGCGCTGATCGCCCATTGGGCCGGCACGCAGGCGGGGGCATTCGTCCGCGTCGACGTGCCGGACAGCAGCGGCCTCAGTCCCTGGCTCACCGAAATGGGCCTCGTCCAGGTCGAGGAATCGGTACACGCGATGATGCGCGGCGACCCGCCGCGGCCCGCGGGTCCCGTCAAGCGCTTCGCCCTGCTCAGCCAGTCGCTCGGCTGACCGGAAGGACAGATCATGACAACGACATATACCGCCATCACCTGCCGCCCGATGCGCGAGGACGACCTGCCCGCAGCGCTCGCGCTGTCGCAAGCCGTGCGCTGGCCGCATCGTCCCGAGGACTGGCAGTTCGCCCTGCGCCTGGGCACCGGCTTCGTGGCCGAGGAAGACGGCGCCGTGGCCGGCACCGCGCTGTGCTGGCATCAGGGCGCGCACCACGGTTCGCTGGGGCTGATCATCGTGGCCCCGGCCCACCAGGGCAAGGGCATCGGCCGCCGGCTGATGCACCTGGTGCTCGACCAGCTCGGCGACCGCTGCACGGTGCTCAACGCCACCGTGGCCGGGCAGCCGCTGTACGAAAGCCTGGGCTTCCGTGCCATCGGCACGCTCCACCAGCACCAGGGCATATTTGCCCCCCCGGCGGCATCGGCGGGACCGCGTGCGCGCCCGGCCACCGCCGCCGACATCCCCGCCATCGTCGCACTGGCGAACCGCGGCACCGGGATGGTGCGCGACGAGTTGCTGAAACACCTGATCGGCGTGGCCGACGGCGCCGTGCTGGAGCAGGATGGCGCCGTGACCGGTTTTTCGCTGATACGGCCGTTCGGCCGCGGCCACGTGATCGGGCCGGTGGTCGCGGCCGACGCCGCGTGCGCGCAGGCGCTGATCGCGACGTGGGGCGATGCCTACGCCGGCGCCTTCGTGCGCCTGGACGTGACGGGGTCGAGCGGCCTGGGCGAATGGCTGGCGCAGGCCGGGCTGGCCGAGGTGGACACCGCGGTGACGATGGCCCGCCATGGCGTGCCGGCGCAGGACGCTACGGTCCGGCAGTTCGCCATCGTCAGCCAGGCGCTCTGCTGACCGGTCAATAACCGCTGGTCCGGTCGATGACGCCGTCGACCGGCAGTCCGCGCTCGATCCGGGCGATCCTGGCCGCGATCTGGCACGCGCTTTCCCGGCGCAGCGTCAGCGCGGCCACGTGCGGCGTGATCTCGATGCGCGGATGCCGCCAGAACGGGTGATCGGGCGGCAGCGGCTCCTCGCGGAACACGTCCAGCGTGGCCTGGGCCAGTTGTCCGCTGTCGAGCGCGCGCAGCAGGTCTTCCTCGACCAGGTGGGCGCCTCGTCCGATGTTGATCAACTGTGCGCCCGGCGCCAGCCGCGCGAACAGCGTCCGGTCGAGTATGTCCGCCGTGTGCGGCGTCAACGGGAGCAGGTTCACCAGCACGTCCAGGCCATCGAGAAAGTCCGGCAACGCGTCCGGCCCGGCAAAACAGGCGACCTGGCCGACCGCGCGCGGTCCGCGGCTCCAGCCGCGCACCGCGAATCCCAGCTGGGCCAGCGCGCCGGCCACGGGCGTGCCGAGCGCGCCCAGGCCCATGACTCCGACCGCGTGCGTAGCTGCGTCGCGTCCGGGCAGGGGTTGCCAGCGCCGGGCCCGCTGGAGCGCGGCGTACTCGGGGAAGCGGCGCGCGTGGCGCAGCACGGCGGCCAGCACGTACTGCACCATTTGCGGTGCCATGCCGGCATCGTCCAGCTTGATCAGGGGCACGTGGGGCGGCAACAGGTCCGGCTGCGCCGCCAGCAGCGCGAGCACGGCATCCACGCCCGCGCCGAGGTTGAACACGGCCTTCAGCCGCGCGCGTCCGGCGAGCGCCTCCATGGGCGGATTCCAGACCAGCGCATAGTCGGCGGCGGCACGGTCGCCCGGCCGCCATGGGCGCACGCGGGCCGCCGGCAGCACGGCGGCGAGTTCGTCGATCCAGGACGCGACGTCGCCATCCGGCAGGCATACGAGGATATCCATGTGCGCCTCACGCCAGACGTGCGTTGCCGGCCGCCGGTTGCCGGTCGAGCTGGAAGACGGCCACCAGTTCGCCCAGCGCGCCGGCCTGGTCGCGCAACGAGGCCGCGGCACCGGCGGCATCGTCGACCAGCAGCGCGTTGCGCTGCGTGACCTCGTCGAGATGGCCGATCGCCGCGCTGATCCGGTCGATGCCCGCGCTCTGCCGCTGGCTGGCGGCGGCGATGTCGCCCACGATGTGCGTGACCCGATCGACGCTGTCCACGATGTCCCGCATCGTCTGGCCGGCCTGGCGCACCAGCGCGGTGCCGGCGCCGATCTGGCCCACCGACGCGTCGATCAGCGCCTTGATTTCCCGGGCCGCGCCGGCGGAGCGCTGGGCCAGGCTGCGCACCTCCCCCGCGACCACGGCGAAGCCGCGCCCCTGTTCGCCGGCGCGCGCCGCCTCCACCGCCGCATTCAACGCCAGGATGTTGGTCTGGAAGGCGATGCCGTCGATGACGCCGATGATGTCGACAATCCGGTTCGCCGACGCGTTGATCGACTCCATCCTGTCGACCACGCCGGTCACGACCGCGCCGCCCCGTTGCGCGGTCGCGGCGGCCGAGGCCACCAGCCGGTCGGCGTCGCGCGCGCTGTCGGCGTTCTGCTTCACGGCCCTGGCCACCTGGTCCATCGATGCCGCCGTCTGCCGCAGGGCGTTGGCCTGCTCCTCGATCTGGCCGCGCAAATCCGCGCTGCCGCCGGCGACCTGGGTCGACGCGGCGCCGATCGTCACCGCCGTGGCGTCGATCCGGCCGATGGTCCGGGTCAGGCTGCGCTGCATGGAATCCATCGCGGCCAGCAGGCTGCGCCGGTCGTCCGCGCGCAGGGCGACCGCGCCGCTCAAGTCCCCTGCCGCGATACGGCGCACGATGGCGGCGGCGTACGCCGGCTCGCCGCCGAGATCGCGATAGATGTGGCGGATCAGGTAGCCGCCGAACAGCGCGGCGGCAAGCGTGCCCAGTGCAATGGCCGCTGCCGCGCCGTTGCGCAATACCGTGTAGCGCGCGGCGGCCCGCTCGTACTCGCGCCGTGCCGCGTCCACCTGCAGCCGGCGCAAGCCGTGCATGTCCTCCGCGACCGCCACCGCCATCGGACGCATGTGCTCCTGCGCGGCCTTGGCCGCTTCCACATCGCCGCTCCGCAGGGCGGCCATGGCCGGCCGCAGCCCCTCGTCCCGCATCCGCGTCCAGGCGGCGCCGAAGCGGTCGGCCAGGCGCCGCTCCTCCGGCAGGATGGCGGCGGGCAGGCAGGCGCGCCAGGCCTCGTCGATCTCGGCGGCGTTGCGCTCGATGCGCGCCGATTCGGCCTTGATGTCGGCCATCGGGTCGTTGATGGCCTGCGCCAGCGACAGGCGGTTTTGCAGCAGCAGCGCGTCGATGCGCGAGATCCGCTCCAGCATCAGTGCGCGGTTCTCGTAGACCTCCTTGAGGCCCTGGTTGGCCAGCTGCATGCCGTGCAGGCCGAGCACGCCGATGCCGGCCGCGAGGACCGACAGGAAGGCGATCACGATGCCGAGGCGGGTCTTGATGGTGAGGGTCAAGGCAATCTCCTGGTGGGTTACGGGCTGCGTCGGGCAGGCAGTATCGCACCGGGTGCGCAGCAGGAAATTCCGAATCCTTCGCAAATACGCAATGCGCGCGATCTTTTCCACCGCGCCGGCGGCAGCTATCGCTGCGTGCCCGTGGCTACCATGTCGCTGTCTTCCCCTTTCATCTGGAGCCCTTCATGCCTACCCATTCCCTCGTCGCGCTGGACCGCGACCACCTGATCCACCCCCTCGTCAATTACCAGGTCCATGAGCAAAGAGGCGTCACGATCCTCGAATCGGGCCACGGCGCCTACCTGCGCGACGCGCAGGGCACGGAACTGCTGGACGCGTTTTCCGGCCTGTGGTGCGTCAACGTCGGTTATGGCCAGGAGAGCGTGGTCCGGGCCGCCGCCGAGCAGATGCGCAAGCTGCCTTATGCGACCGGCTATTTCCATTTCGGTTCCGAACCCGCCATCCGCCTTGCCGCACGCCTGGTGGAACTGGCGCCGGCCTCGCTGCGCCACGTGTATTTCACGCTGGGCGGCTCGGACGCGGACGATTCCGCCATCCGCTTCGTCACGCACTACTACAACTCGACCGGCCGTCCGACCAAGAAGCAGTTCATCTCGCTCGAGCGCGGCTACCATGGCTCGTCCACGATGGGCGCGGGCCTGACCGCGCTGGCCGTGTTCCACCACAATTTCGACCTGCCCCTGCCCCAGCAGCACAAGATTCCCTCACCTTACCCGTACCGCAATCCGGCCGGTTCCGATCCGGACACCATCATCCGCACGTCGGTCGAGGCGCTGCGCGCCAAGGTCCGCGAGCTGGGCCAGGACAATGTAGCGGCGTTCTTCTGCGAACCGATCCAGGGCTCCGGCGGCGTGCTCGTGCCGCCCAAGGGCTGGCTCAAAGCGATGCGCGACGCCTGCCGCGAACTGGACATCCTGTTCGTCGTCGACGAAGTCATCACGGGCTTCGGCCGGACGGGCCCGATGTTCGCGTGCGAGGAGGAAGGCGTGGAGCCGGACCTGATGGTCGTGGCCAAGGGTCTCACGGCAGGCTATGCGCCGATGGGCGCCGTGCTGATGTCCGACGCGGTGTACCGCGGCATCGCCGACCACATGCCGGCCGGCGTACCGGTGGGCCATGGCCATACGTATTCCGCCCACCCGGTGAGCGCCGCGGTCGGCCTCGAAGTGCTGCGCCTGTACACCGAAGGCGGGTTGCTGGCCAACGGCCAGGCCCAGGCACCGCGCTTCGAACAAGGCCTGCGCGACCTGCTCTCGCACCCTCTCGTCGGCGACGCGCGCAGCCGCGGGCTGCTCGGCGCGCTCGAACTGGTCGCCGACAAGGCCGACAAGACCCGCTTCGACCCCGCGCTGAAGCTGCACGAGCGCATCGCCGTCGCGGCCTACCGCAACCGCCTCGTGTTCCGCGCCTTCGGCGACAACGTGCTCGGCTTCGCCCCGGCGCTGTGCTATACGGCGGATGACTTCGACCTGATGTTCGAGCGCCTGACCCGGACCCTCGACGAGGTGCTCGACCAGGCCGACGTGCGCCGCGCACTCAAGACAATTTGATGTGGCCTCAGGGAAAAATCATCATATGCATTACAGAGACGCTGATAGTATGATGATTAGCATCAACGGCGAGACAGAAATGGCAGGCCACGATGATCCCTGATACCCTCAAGCTGGACCGGATCGACATCCGCATCCTCAGCCACCTGCAGCGTAACGGCCGGGTCACGAATGTCGACCTGGCCGATGCCGTGGGCCTGTCTCCCAGTCCGTGCCTGATCCGCGTGAAGCGCCTGGAGAAGGCGGGCTACATCAACGGCTACGGGGCCCATCTGCAGCTCGAGAAACTCGGCGACATGCAGGTGGTCTTCACGCAGGTCACCCTGTCGGACCACCGCCGCGAGGACTTCGCCAAGTTCGAGGCCGCCATCCGTAGCATCGACGAGATCGTCGAATGCCATCTGGTCAGCGGCGGCTTCGACTACCTGCTCAAGTTCATCACCCGCAGCGTCGCCCACTACCACAGCATCGCCGAGGACGTGCTCCGGCAGAGCATCAACATCGAGAAATACTTCAGCTACATCGTGATCCAGTCGCCCTTCGTCAAGCACCACTATCCGATCGAGAAGCTGTTCTCCTCGCACGAGTGACGAGACGGCGGCCGCGGCCTTAGCGCGGCGGCTTATATTCCGGGAACATTTCCTTGTACAGGAAGGCCATCAGTTCGTCCGTATCCTGCGGCCGGGCCGACAGCGTGACGACGCGGTTCAGGCGGTGCGAATCCCACTCGAAGTCGCCGGTCTTTTCCTTGCGGATCAGCTCGATCATCTTCTTGACGATGGCCGTCTCGATGTCCGGGTCGCTGCCGCGCTCGACCGTCACGGCTGTCAGCCAGCGGCGCTTGAAGTTCGGGTTCCAGCCGCGGAATTTCAGGTCCGCCCGGCTGAACGTCTTGTTGGAGATGCTGAACACGCCGCCCGTCTCGTTCGGATCCTGGCCGCCGCGGCCGTTGATGGCGGCGATGTTCGCGAGCGCGTTGCGCGTGCCGCGCGCGGCTTCGCTTTCCTCGGCCTGGTCCGTCTGCGCCGGGGCGCCGCGGCGCTTGCGCTGGGCCTCGATATACGCCTGCATGTCGACTTCCTGCGGCGGCGCCTTCGTCTCTTCCTTCGGCGGCTGCGGCTTTTCCTCCACCGTTTTGACCTCCGGCACGGTGATCGTGTTCGGCAGGCGCGGCATCGTGATGCGGGGCGGCGTGAACTTCGGCGCGGCCGCTGCCTTGGCGGTGTGCTTCGGTGCCTGCTCGGCCGGCTTGGCGGCGGGCTTGTTCTGCTTCAGCGGCGGCAGCCACACGACGGCTTCGCCGGCTTTCGGCGGCGCGTGCTTTTCGATTTTCGGCTGGAACAGCCAGACGGCCACGAGCAGCAGGTGCAGCCCGATCGTGATCGCGATGCCGGTCCGGTTCGGGCCCTTCTGCCCATAGATGACCACTTTCCGTCCGGGCAGCGGCTGGCCGCAATGTGCGCAGACATCGCTGTCTTCCAGCGGGATATGGGAATGGTCACGCAAGATAATGAACGCCTCCGGTTGGAGGACAAATAAATGATATTGACGAGGCGCAGTCTAACCCGTTTGGATTAGCCGCGCACGCGCTGTTAAGGATCTGTAATGAGAGTACAAGCTGGGTAGCTTAATGGTTGTTACAGTGTGTATCAAACTTGCCCAGCAGAATCGTTACGCCACCTTCGTCAATACCGGCTTCCGCCCCTGCTCCACATCCACGAGCTGCGTATCCGTCATCGGGCCGCTGCCGCTGTACTTGTCGAGGTACAAATAAATCACCGGGGTGATGTACAGCGTGATGACTTGCGAGAAGATCAGGCCGCCGCATACCGCGAGACCCAGCGGCTGGCGCAACTCGGCGCCGGCACCCAGGCCCAGGGCGATCGGCAGCGCGCCCATCAGCGCGGCCAGCGTCGTCATCAAGATCGGGCGGAAGCGCAGGATGCACGCCTCGCGGATCGCCTGCTCCGGCGCCATGCCCCGGTTGCGCTGGGCGTCGAGGGCGAAGTCGATCATCATGATCGCGTTCTTTTTCACGATGCCGATCAGCATCAGGATGCCGATGATGGCGATCATCGTCAGGTCCAGGCCGAACAGGCGCAAGGTCAGCAGCGCGCCCACCGCGGCGGACGGCAGGCCGGCCAGGATCGTGATCGGGTGGATGAAACTCTCGTACAGCACGCCCAGCAGCACGTAGATGACGCCGACCGCGGCGACGATCAGGATCAGCTGGCTCGACTGGGAATCCTGGAACACGGCCGCGTCGCCGCCGTATTTCGTGATGATCGACGCGGGCAGCTTCATGTCGCGGCCCATCTGCTCGATGGCGGCCGTGGCGTCGCCGAGCGGCGCGTCCGGCGCGAGGTTGAACGACAGCGTGATCGCCTGCAGCTGGCCCTGGTGGTTGACGGCGATGGGGCCGACCGTGCGTTTCACCGTCGCCACGCTGGAGAGCTGCACCAGCTGGCCCGTCTTGCTGCGCACGGACAGGCGCGACAGCGCATCCTCGAACTGGCGGTCTTCATTCGCCGTTTCCAGGATCACGTAGTAGCTGGCCGCGCTGGAATAAATCGTCGACACCTGGCGCTCGCCGAACGCCGCGTACAGCGCCGTGCGGATGTCGCCCAGCTGCACGCCCAGCAGGTTCGCCTTGTCGCGGTCGATGTCGAGCTTGGCCTGCAAGCCCTTTTCCTGCGTATCGCTCGTCACGTCACGGAACAACGGGTTGTTGCGCATGCGTTCCTGGTACTCGTTGGCCCACTGGCCGATGTCCGCCCCGGACACGCTCTGCAGCGTGTACTGGTAGCGGCTCTTGCTCTGGCGGCCGCCCAGCTGCAGGTTCTGCACGGGTGCCATGTAGACGTTGACGCCGGCGATCCCGCGCAGCGACTTGCGCAGGCGGTCGACGACCTGCGGCATCTTGTCGCGCTGGTTGCGGGGTTTCAGCACGATGAACATGCGGCCGTTGTTGCCGCCGCCGGTGAACGACGTGACGTCCTGCACGGCAGGATCGGCCTGGATGACTTCCGCCACCTTCGTCTGCAGCACGACAAGCGCGGACGACGAAATGTCCTCGGCGGCCTCGGTCGTCACGCGCAATTGGCCGATGTCTTCCTCGGGGAAGAAGCCTTTCGGGATGGTCGTGTACAGCACGACGGTCAGCGCGAACGTGCCGAACGCGACGATCAATACGACGAAGCGGTGCTTCAGCGCCACGTCGAGCGTCTTCTCGTAGGCATTGCGCAGCGCCGTGAAGCCGCGCTCGAAATGGCGGCCGATGAAGGTTTTCTCTTCCGTGTGGTCGTGGCCATGCGCGGGGAGCAGGCGCGATGCCAGCATCGGCACGAGGGTCAGCGACACGGCGGCCGACACGAGGATCGCGAGGCCGACGATGACGGCGAATTCGTGGAACAGCAGGCCGATCACGCCCGGCATGAAGAAGATCGGGATGAACACGGCGATCAGCGACACCGAGATCGACACGATGGTAAAGCCCATCTCGGCCGAGCCGTCGAGCGCGGCGCGCAGCGGCTTCTTGCCCATCTCGATGTGGCGCACGATGTTTTCCAGCACGACGATCGCATCGTCGACGACGAGGCCGACGGCGAGCGTGATGCCCAGCAGCGAAATATTGTCGAGGCTGTAGCCGAGCCAGAACAGCAGCGCCAGCGCGCCCAGCAGCGAGATCGGCATCGTGATCGCGGGGATGAATGTGGCGGACGCGCGGTGCAGGAACAGGAAGATCACGAGCACGACGAGGCCCACCGTCAGCGCCAGCGTGAAGTTCACGTCGTGGATCGCCTCGCGGATCGATCTGGAGCGGTCGTTGACGAGGTTGATCTTGATGGACGCCGGCAGCTGCGACTGGAAGCGCGGCAGCAGGCGGCGCACGCCGTCGACCACTTCGACCGTGTTCGCGTTCGGCTGGCGCTGCACGAGCAGCACGATGGCGCGCTCGCCGTTGTAGGCGCCGAAGGCCCGGGTCGACTGGTAGCTGTCCTCGACGGTCGCGACGTCGCGCAGGCGCACCGGCAGGCCGTCGCGCGTGGCGACGATCAGGTTTTCGAAATCGGCCGCCTTCATCATCTGGGCGGGGCCCTGGATGGTCATGGTCTGCTGCGGGCCGTCCAGGATGCCCAGCGCCGAATTCGAGTTGGCCGAGCGCAGCGCCGTCGCCAGCTCGTCCATCGTGATGTTGCGGGCATTCATGAGATCGGTCTTCGCGCGCACGCGCACGGCGAAGCGCTTGCCGCCGTTGACGGACACCTGCGCCACGCCCGGCAACGTCGAGATCGCGGGCGACACGAGGTTTTCCGCGTAGTCGTTCAGCTCGGACAGGTTCATCGACGGCGACGTCATCGTCATGAACAGCACGGGCGCATCGGCCGGATTGACCTTGCGGTACGACGGCAGCGTCGTCATTTCCTGCGGCAGCTGGCGCTGGGCGGCAAGGAGTGCGGCCTGGACGTCGACGGCGGCCGCGTTGACGTCGATCGACGGGTCGAATTCCAGGGTGAGCGACGTGCTGCCCTGCGTGCTCGTCGACGTGATCAGGTTGATGCCGGCGATGGTCGAGAACTGCTTTTCGAGCGGCAGCGCGACGGACGACGCCATCGTCTCGGGACTGGCGCCGTCCAGGTTGGCGTTGACGTTGATGACGGGCGTGTTATAGCTGGGCAGCGCCGCGACGGGGATGTGCGAATACGCCAGGATGCCCACGAGGATCAGGCTGATCGACAGCAGCACGACCATCACGGGCCGGCGGATGCACAGTTCGGACAGGTTCATCGTGTTCAGCCCTTGTCGGCGACGTGGACGTCTTTGCCCTTGCCTTTACCCATTTCGGACGCCAGGCGGACCTTGGCACCCGGGCGCACGTTCTGCTTGCCGTCGGTAATGACTTGCTCGCTGCCGGCGAGACCGCTGACGGCCGCATCGACGCCCGCGCCGTACACGCGGCGCACGGGCACGAGGCGGGCCGAGTGGTCCTTCTCGAGAACGTAGACGAACGTGCCCTGGGCATTGGTGATGATGGCGTTCTGCGGGATCACGACGGCATCCTTCAAGGTCTGCACGATGACCTTCGTGTTCACGTACTGGCCGGGCCACAGCGTGGTCTCGCGGTTGTCGAACTCGGCCTTCACCTTGATCGTGCCGGCTTGCGGGTCGACCGTGTTGTCGACGAAGCTCAGCAGGCCCTTCACCGGTGCCAGGTCGGCGCCCGGCAGCGCCTCGACCTCGACCTTGCCCCGCTTCTGCGCCGCCAGCAGCGACGGCAGGCTGGATTCCGGCAACGTGAACGCGACGGTGATCGGGTCGAGCTGGGTGATCGTCGTGAGCGACGTCGCCGGCTGCACGAGGCTGCCCGGATAGACGTTGATGCCGCCCACGCGGCCGGACATCGGCGCGCGGATCGCGGTGTAGCTCGTCGTGACGCTGCTCGCGCGCGCGGCGGCGCTGTCGGCCTGCAGGGTGGCGCGGGCCTGGTCGACCTGGGCACGCAGCGTATCGACGGCGCTCTGGGCGATGAAGTGCTGCGCGAACAAGTCCTGGCTGCGCTTGTATTGCCGCTCGAGGTCGGCCAGCGACGCGCGGTCGCGTGCGACCTGGGCCTGGGCCTTGTCGAGGTTGGCGCGGTCTTCGCGGTCGTCGAGCGAGAACATCAGCTCGCCCTGTTTGACGAACTGGCCTTCCTTGATGTGGACTTGGCGGATGGTGGCGGTCGTCTGCGGGTGCAGGTCGACGGCGCGGATCGGCGTCACGGTGCCGTTGGCCTGCTGCACGACGGCCACGTCCTGGCGGTGCGGCGCCACGACGTTGACGACGGCCGGCGGCTGCGCCCCTTTACCCTTGCCGCCCGGGGCGGCGGCCCCGTCGGCATGCGCATCGGAACCGCGGTTTACGGCCCACGTGCCGGCGCCGACGGCAACGACAATGCCGGCGACGATCGCGATATTCCTGGTCTTCATTCCACTCCCTGTGCCGCCTGTCCGCGGTCTTTCTCTTTGTGTATTTATGCGATGAGGGTGACGCCGGCCGCAAGACCGAGTCTCCGCCGGAGATTGTCCCACACGGGTGTAACAGTAATGTTTCTGCCCGTGCGATTTTTCAGCGTGCTTATTTGCCGGGATAAAACTCCGGCAACATCAGGGTCGCTTCGAGCCCGCCTTCCGGATGATTGGCGAGGTTGATGCTGCCGCCGTGCTGCTCGGCGATGTTGCGGGCGATGGTGAGCCCGAGGCCCGTGCCGCCCGATTCGCGCGAGCGCGACGTCTCCACCCGGTAGAACGGGTCGAACACGCGGGCCAGCTCGGCGCCCGGGATGCCGGGGCCGGCATCCCGGATGCGGATGCGCGCCGCGCCGTTGATGCGGTCGACGCTGACCCTGGCCGCGTGGCCGTACTTGACGGCGTTGTCGATCAGGTTCACCAGGCAGCGGCGCAGGTCCATCGGCCGGCCCAGCAGCGCCATGCCGGCGTGGCCCGTCAAGGTCACGCGCTGGCAGCTCTCGGCCGCGTCGGCGACGACGGAGTCCAGCAGCGAGTCGAGGTCCAGCATCTGCATGGCTTCGTTCGTGTCCATGCTGCGCGCCAGGTCGAGGCCTTCGCGCACCATCGCCTGCATCGCGGACAGGTCGCCGATCAGGCGCTCCTGCAGTTCCGGCTCGTTGACCTTTTCCAGGCGCAGGCGCATGCGCGTGAGCGGCGTCTGCAGGTCGTGCGTGATGGCGGCCAGCATCTGCGTGCGCTGGAAGATGTACTGGCGGATGCGCGCCTGCATCGCGTTGAAGGCGGCGCTGGCCTGGCGGATCTCGTCGGCGCCCGTGAGGTCGAGCGGCGGGTGGTTGATGTCGTTGCCGAGGTCTTTCGCGGCCTGCGCCAGCTGCTTCAGCGGCCGCGTCGTCATGCGCGCCACGAGGTAGGCGAGGAAGGCCACGCTGACGAGGAACATCGAGATCGTCCACGTGTAATCGGTGCGTTGCGGCGACGTGGCCGAGCGCGGCGGCAGCACGGACAGCACGAGGTCGTCGCCGTCGCGCAGGCGTACGGCGATGCTCTCGCACGTGCCGCGCCACTTCATGCGCAACAGGCCGAACACGACGGGCTGTTCGCGCGCCGTCGAGCACGCGGCGGGACGCGCGGCCAGCGACCGCATCATATAGCCTTTGCCCATGCGGGCGGCGAGCGCCTGGGTGAATTCGGAGTTGGTCGGGGCAAGCGCCGCCGGATGGGTGTCGACGTCGGCGAGCTGCATGCCGGGACGGTTGGCGACGTCGAGGTAGGCCTTGCGCGCGGACTCGGGGACGATCTCGGTGGCCATGATGAGCTGTTCGGCCCGGTCGAGGTTGTGCAGGTCGCGGAACTCGTCGATGACGCGCGCACGTTCGGCGTCGGCCAGCAGCTGGGTCAGCGCGGCCGTGAGCACGATGCCCAGCAGCAGGGTAGCAAACACGCGGCCCGTCATCGAGCCGAGGAAAGCTCTCACGCGCTCGGCTCCACCGTGACCTGGCCGGCCAACACGTAGCCGCCGTTGCGGACGGTCTTGATGATCTGGGGCATGCGCGCATCCTCGCCCAGCTTCTGGCGCAGGCGGCTGATCTGGATGTCGATCGAGCGGTCGAACGGATCGGCGTCGCGGCCCTGCGTGAGGTTCAGCAACTGGTCGCGGTTCAGCACGCGGTTCGGGTGCTCCAGGAAAACGCGCAGCAGGCGGAACTCGGCGCCCGACAGCATGATGACGACACCTTGCGGATTGACGAGGTGGCGCGCGGTGAGGTCGAGCGTCCAGCCCGAGAATTTCATCTGCTGCACGTTCTCGACCTGCGAGCTCGGCGGCATCGCGT
Organism: Massilia sp. CT11-137; assembly: GCF_047302885.1. Classification (NCBI taxonomy): domain Bacteria; kingdom Pseudomonadati; phylum Pseudomonadota; class Betaproteobacteria; order Burkholderiales; family Oxalobacteraceae; genus Massilia; species Massilia sp. CT11-137. The sequence continues at coordinate 156,979 of NZ_JBKYMP010000002.1, read as the reverse complement.
GGCTGCGGCGCAGCACGCTGCGGATGCGCGCCAGCAGTTCACGCGGCTCGAAGGGCTTCGGCAGGTAGTCGTCCGCGCCCATTTCGAGGCCGAGGATGCGGTCCAGCGGCTCGCTGCGGGCAGTGAGCATGATGACGGGCATGGTCGAATGCGCGCGCAGCTTGCGGCACAGCGTGAGCCCGTCGTCGCCCGGCAGGTTCAGGTCGAGCACGATCAGGTCCGGACGCGACTCGTCCAGGAGTTTCCACATGGCGGTGCCGTCGGCCGCGGCAAGCGCGCGGTAGCCGTTCGCTTCGAGGTAATCGGCCAGCAGCGAGCGGATATCGCGGTCGTCGTCGACGATCAGGATGGTAGATGGATTGTCCATATCGCCATTATCGCGAGTTGTTCGACCCCTGAACAGTCACTTTGTATCGGCTTGTATATGGATCTTCCAGGGAAACAAATTGATACAAAGAACGAGAGACGGGAAACGCTGCGCTTACATCTTGCGCCCATGATGGGAACCGTGCGAAGACGACGCGATGCACGCAGATCGGAGCATGAAGACAACGTTTGGCGGTTTGCCAACTTTAACCCTACTAGGAAACCTGAGATGAAAACCTATCGCAAACACCTCCTCGCCGCCCTGTCCGCGCTGACCCTCGGCGCTGCCGCACTGGGCGCTCATGCACAGACGACGGACCAGCCCGCACCGCAGGCCCGCCACGGCATGCAGCACCAGAAGCTGACGCCGGAACAGCGCGCGCAATTCCGCGCCAAGCGGATCGCGAAGCTGCACGACCAGCTGAAGATCACGCCGGCGCAGGAAAACGCCTGGAACGCGTTCGTGGCGTCGATGCAGCCGCCTGCACGCCAGCCCCACGACCGGGCCGCCCGGGCCAACCTGACGGCGCCGGAACGCATGGCGAAGATGATCGAGCGGCAGAAGCAGCGCACCGCAGCGCTCGAGCAGCGCCAGGCGTCGCTGAACACCTTCTATTCGGTCCTGAGCGCGGACCAGAAGAAGACGTTCGATGAGAAGGCGGCGCGCTTCGGCCACCGCGGCCACGGTGGCTGGCAGCATCGCGGCCACACCGCACAAGGCTGATCAGGCGTAGGGTGGGCGGCCCCCGCCCACGCGCGATGCTTGCACATTGCCGGCGTTACGCGTGGGCACAGGTGCCCACCCTACATTTTGCTCAACGATGCAAGGAACTTGCTCGCATCCTGATAGCCGATCACCCGGCTATCAGGAATCTCTTTCCCCTGCTTGTCGAACAGGATGATGCCCGGCGGCCCGAACAGTCCGAAGCGCTTGAGCAGCGCCCGGTCATCCGCATCGTTGGCCGTCACGTCGACCTGCAGCAGCACCGTGTTCGCCAGCCGCGCCTTGACGGCCGGATCGACGAACGTCAGCTTTTCCATTTCCTTGCACGACACGCACCAGTCGGCGTAAAAATCCAGCATCGCGGTGCGGCCACCGGTGGCGGCCAGCGCGGCGTCGAGCTGGTCGACGGTCTTGATGCGCGTGAACGCGAGCGGCTGCGCGGGCGCGCCGCCCGTGAAGCGGGCCAGCGGCGCGAGCGGGTCGCGCGCACCGCTGGCCACGCCGACGAGCTGCGTGGCGCCCAGCACGACGCTGGCGGCGCCTAAAGCGAGACCGGCGTAGGGTGGGCGCCCCGCGCCCACGCGGACACGCATCCAGGAGCCGCTCACCAGATAAAATCCGTATCCCAGCAGCAGGGCGGCCCACAAGACCATCTGCACGATGCCCGGCAGGACGGGCGCGGCCATCCACAAGGCCATCGCCAGCATCAGGACGCCAAAGAAGCGCTTCACCGATTCCATCCACAGCCCGGCGCGCGGCAGCAGCGAGCCGGCGGACACCCCCACGAGCAGCAGCGGAATGCTCATCCCGACCGCCATCGCGAACAGCGCGGCGCCGCCGATGACGACGTCGCGCGTCTGGCTGATGTACACGAGCGCACCCGCGAGCGGCGCCGCCACGCACGGGCCGACGATCAATGCGGAGATCGCCCCCATCACGAACACGCCGGCCAGCTTGCCGGACGACTGGCGGCCGGAGACGGTGGATAGCCGCGTCTGCAACACCGCGGGGACCTGCAGCTGGTAGACGTCGAACATCGACAACGCCATCACGACGATGAGCAGCGCGAAGCCGCCCAGTACCCACGGGTTCTGCAGCGCCGCGGCGAGACCTTCGCCGAGCAGGCCGGCCGCCACGCCCAGCGCCGTATAGACGATCGCCATGCCGAACGAGTACGCGAGCGACAGCACGAAGCCGCGCGTGCGGTGCACCTGTTTGCCTTCACCCACGATGATCGACGACAGGATCGGCACCATCGGCAGCACGCACGGCGTGAACGCGAGGCCCAGGCCCAGCAGGATGAACGCGGGGACGATGGCCAGCAGGCGGCCGCCTTGCAGCAGCGAGGCGATGCCGGAGAGTTCGGACGGTGCCGCCGGTTTCACGGGCGGCGCGGCAGGTGCGGTCGGGGTGTCGACCTGCGGCGCGGGCTGCGGGGCCTGGCCCGGGAAGTTGAAACCGCCGCCCTGCCCCGGCGCGACGCTCATCTGCGGTTCGCTGCCGCCGGCACCCGGCGTGAGCTGAACGGACGCATCCTGCGGCGGATAGCACAGGCCCTTGTCGGCACAGCCCTGGCCGGTGGCGGTCAGGGTGAACGGTCCCGCGGCCTCGACAGGGATGCGGATCTCGACGCCGTTGTGATAGGTCTCGACGTTTTTCTGGAACGTTTCGTCGTACTTGATCTTGCCGGGCGGTATGACGGGCTCGCCCAGCTTCGCGCCGCTTGCCGTGAAGCGGAAGCGCTCGCGGTACATGTAGTAGCCGTCGGCGATCGCATAGTTCACGACGATCGTGTGCGCGTCGGCCATCTGCGCGGAGAACTTGAATGCCTGCTCGGGCGGCAGGAAATCGTCGTCGGCGTGGGCGGTGGAGACGAAGGCGGCGCAGGCCAGCAGCAACGTGCACAGGGCGGCCAGCAGGCGCGCGGCGGGCGATAGGGAAGATCGGAGCATGGATCGGCAAATTGGTTCAACGCAACGGGCATGGTACACCGGGCGCTGTTCCATTGCACGGCGGCCGGCGAAACGGCACGGCCGCCGTGTGATCGCTCAAGCAGCGAGGCGGACGGCCGGCACCGGCTTGCGCGACTCATTGCCGGTGTGGAAAACGCTCACGATGCGCGCGAGGTGCCGGGCCTGCTCGTCCAGGCTGGACGCCGCCGCCGCGGCCTGTTCCACGAGCGCCGCGTTCTGCTGGGTGGTGCCGTCCAGCACCGTGATCGCGTCATTCACTTGGTGGATGCCCGACGCCTGTTCGCGCGACGCCACGACGATTTCCGCTACGAAGGCCGACACGCGCTGCACGCTGGCGAGGATATCGTCCATCGACGTGCCGGCCTGGCTCACGAGACGGCTGCCGGCCGCGACACGCTCCACGCTTTCATCGATGAGCTGCTTGATTTCCTTCGCCGCCGCCGCGCTGCGCTGCGCCAGGCTGCGCACTTCGCCGGCGACGACCGCAAAGCCGCGCCCCTGTTCTCCCGCCCTGGCGGCCTCGACAGCAGCATTGAGCGCGAGGATATTGGTCTGGAATGCGATGCCGTCGATGACGCCGATGATGTCGACGATCCTGCGGGCGCTGTCGTTGATCGCTTCCATGGTCGCCACCACCTCGGACACGACCTTGCCGCCCTGCTGGGCCACGGTGGAAGCCTGGATCGCCACCAGGCTGGCCTGGTCGGCATTTTGCGCATTCTCCTTCACGGTCGACATGAACTCTTCCATGGACGCCGCCGTCTCTTCCAGGCTCGATGCCTGCGCCTCGGTGCGGGCCGACAAATCCGCATTGCCGAGCGCAATGTCGCCGGTCGTCGCACCGATGGTATCGACGCCGACCCGGACCTCGCTCACGATGTTGCGCAGGTTGTCGTTCATGCGCCCGAGGGAAGCCAGCAGCCGCGCCGTTTCGTTGCGACCTTCGGCCGCGATGCGCGCCGTCAGGTCGCCGGCGGCAACGCGTTCCGCGATTTCGACGGCACTGTTCAGCGGCTGGGTCACGGAGCGTGCGATGACGTAGAGCATCAGGCCGCCGAAGGCAAACAGGACGGTGACGGCGGCCAGCATGCCCAGCCGTGTGCGCTGGAGGGCGGAAATCCGTGCGTCGAGCAGGCCGTCGAATCGCTCCGTAGCCTTGTGTGCGAACGCGTACTGGGCGTCGATGGCGGCCGTCGTGCGCTTGACGTATTCCGGTCCGGAGAACGTGAGCGACTCCGCCTTCACGATCTCATCCATCGCCAGCTTCATCGTCTGTTGCGCCTGCTCGCGCATGTCCCGGATCGAATCGCCCAGCGGCCCAGCGAACGCCGGGTTGGCGCGCGCGGCCTTGTCGTACTGGCTCGTCATCTGGTGCAACCGGTCGGCGACGCGCGCCACGATCGCGGACAACGCCAGTCGCTCTTCCGGGCTGGCGGCAGCGGCGGCCAGCAGGCCGGCGCCCTTCGCCCGCATCTTGCCGAGCTCTTCGGAAAGATATGGCAGCTGGTAATAAATGGCCTGGACCAGCTGGTACGAATCCACGCTGGGGTCCAGGTTCAGGCCGTAATGATCGGCCAACTGGTCCTCCACGTCGAGCAGCTTCGGCACGAGGGCCGTATGCGCCTCATAGCTCTGGGGCACCGTGATCGTGCCCGCGACCACGCGTCCGCGCAGCGCTTCCCAGTCGCGCTTCGCCTCCGACCACGCCCGGTCGATGCGCGGATCGTGCAGGCCGGCGACGATGGCCGACATGGCCGCATAGTTGGCGTCCACCTCAACCTGCTTCTTGTCCCGCTTCGGGATCGACTCGGCGACGCCGCCGACGACGAGCGCCGCCAGGCCGCGATGCTGTTGCGTGGTCTGGATGGTATCGAGGATGGTGGCCACCGGCGTGCGCGCCCTCGCTTCGAGTTCCAGGGCATCGAGCGCCTTGCCGGTCTCGCGCAGGTAGAGCGAGGCCGGGATCGCGGCGACGATGACGCCCACCACGCTGAGGATCGCGAATTTATGCCAGAGCAGCAGGTGCTCGAGTCGATGTTGCAGGCCCATGATCTTGTCTACCGTTGAATGATGGTTTGTATCCAAACGGAAACAATAATTGCCCTTCACTTAAACCGCAATACGTATTTACTAGTTCGGGCGGAGATACGACAGGTCGATAGGCGTCATGGCGAAAAAAAACCAGGCGCGAGGCCTGGTTTTTCATGATGCTTGAACCGCGATTACTCGGCGGTCGGCGCGTCTTCAGCCGAGGTGACTTCCGGACGGTCGACCAGCTCGACGAAGGCCATCGGGGCGTTGTCGCCAACGCGGAAGCCCATCTTCAGGATGCGGATGTAGCCGCCCGGACGCGCGTTGTAGCGCGGGCCGATTTCAGCGAACAGCTTCTGGACGATTTCGCGGTCACGCAGACGGGCGAATGCCAGGCGCTTGTTGGCCAGGGTGTCGTTCTTGCCCAGGGTGATGATCGGCTCGACGACTTTGCGCAGTTCCTTGGCTTTCGGAACGGTGGTCTTGATCGCTTCGTGACGCAGCAGCGAAACGGTCATGTTGCGCAGCATGGCGAGGCGGTGGGACGAGGTACGGTTCAGCTTGCGAAGGCCGTGACGGTGACGCATGGTAATTCCTTTCGAGTTAAGTTTAAATCCGAGCTCTTCGATCGCCGCTGTGTGCGACGCGGGCCGGTTGGCGATAAAACGCCCGGGACACCTGCCCCGGGCGGGTACTACGAATTACTTTTCCAGACCTGCGGGCGGCCAGTTTTCCAGCTTCATGCCCAGGGTCAGACCACGGGAAGCCAGGACTTCCTTGATCTCGTTCAGCGACTTGCGGCCCAGGTTCGGCGTCTTCAGCAGTTCGTTTTCCGAACGCTGGATCAGGTCGCCGATGTAGTAGATGTTCTCGGCCTTCAGGCAGTTTGCCGAACGGACGGTCAGCTCCAGGTCGTCCACCGGGCGCAGCAGGATCGGATCGACCAGCGGTGCACGCGACGGTGCTTCCGCGGCGGCTTCCGTGCCTTCCAGGGCAGCGAACACGTTCAGCTGGTCGACCAGGACGCGGGCCGACTGGCGGATCGCTTCTTCCGGCGTGATGACGCCGTTGGTCTCGATGTTGATGATCAGCTTGTCGAGGTCGGTACGCTGTTCGACGCGGGCCGATTCCACGGCATACGACACGCGGCGGACCGGCGAGAACGATGCGTCCAGGATGATGCGGCCGATGGTCTTGTTCGTGTCTTCCGACAGGCGGCGCACGTTACCCGGCACATAGCCGCGGCCTTTTTCGACCTTGATCTGCATGTCCAGCTTGCCGCCGGCGGTCAGATGGGCGATCACGTGGTCCGGGTTGATCAGTTCCACGTCATGCGGCAGGTCGATGTCCGATGCCAGGACCGGGCCTTCGCCTTCCTTCTTCAGGGTCAGCGTCACGGAGTCGCGGTTGTGCACCTTGAACACGACGCCTTTCAGGTTCAGCAGCAGGTCGACGACGTCTTCCTGCACACCGTCCAGCGACGAGTACTCGTGCACGACGCCGGCGATCGTCACTTCGGTCGGCGCGTAGCCGATCATCGACGACAGCAGCACGCGGCGCAGCGCGTTACCCAGCGTGTGGCCATAACCACGTTCGAACGGTTCCATCACGACTTTCGCGTGGCCGGCGCCGAGCGTTTCGACATCGATAATACGTGGCTTCAACAAACTATTTTGCATGAGTGTCCTCTTCAATACCCTCGGCTCGTTACACCGATAAGGCTGATGGCATCAGTAGTGGAAACGCCTGCTTCTGGGAGCAGGCGGTAAGGCGAATTCGGTATTAGACGGAGGATAAAACCCCCGTCGTTCCCGCGAAGGCGGGAACCCAAGTTTGCTAGCGTTACGTCAGCTCATGCAAAACTTGGGTCCCCGCCTTCGCGGGGATGACAAATGGAGCGGCGCGCCGCTCCATTTGTCAATTAACGCGAGTACAGTTCGACGATCAGCGCTTCGTTGACGTCGGCAGCGATCTCGTTACGCTCCGGATAGGCGCGGAAGGTTGCTTCCATTTTCTTGGCATCGACCGACACCCAGCTCGGGAAACCAACCTGCTCGGCCAGCGACAGCGCTTCGACGATACGGGTCTGCTTCTTGGCCTTTTCGCGGACGGCGATGACGTCGCCGGTCTTGACCTGGTACGAAGCGATGTTCACGACGTTGCCGTTCACGGTCAGCGCTTTGTGGCTGACCAGCTGACGTGCTTCGGCGCGGGTCGAGCCGAAGCCCATGCGGTAGACGACGTTGTCCAGGCGCGATTCCAGCAGCTTCAGCAGGGTCTCACCGGTGTTGCCCTTGCGGCGCGACGCTTCGGCGAAGTAGCGGCGGAACTGACGCTCCAGCACGCCGTAGATACGCTTGACCTTCTGCTTTTCACGCAGCTGGTTGCCGTAGTCCGACGTACGCTGGCCCGACTTGACGCCGTGCTGGCCCGGTTTGACGTCCAGTTTGCACTTGGAGTCGAGCGAGCGGCGTGCGCTCTTCAGGAACAGGTCGGTGCCTTCACGGCGCGACAGTTTTGCTTTAGGTCCGATATAACGTGCCACGTTAAACTTCCTTTGTTTGAATGATCACGCCCCGGATGCGACTCGTGTCGCAACAGGCGCTAGTCCAGTTCTTCGACGAGACCGGACGTGGCTTACAAAATACCTCAGGGCCAGGACGGCCCGAGGCGACAATAGCCGGGCAGTATAACCCATTTCTGGGTTAACTGCACCGGCGATTCTTTACACCACGGCGTGTGGCGCATCAATGCTGCGGCGGGCGGCGAACCGCCCGGGCAACATTAGATACGACGACGCTTCGGCGGACGGCAGCCGTTGTGCGGAACCGGCGTCACGTCCTGGATCTCGGTGATCTTGATACCCAGGTTGTTCAGCGCGCGCACAGCCGACTCACGGCCCGGGCCCGGGCCCTTGATGCGGACTTCCAGGTTCTTCACGCCGTATTCCTGAGCAACCTTGCCAGCTGCTTCAGCTGCGACCTGAGCCGCAAACGGGGTCGATTTACGCGAACCCTTGAAACCTGCGCCGCCGGACGTCGCCCACGACAGGGCATTGCCCTGACGATCGGTGATCGTGATGATGGTGTTGTTGAACGATGCGTGGACGTGTGCGATGCCTTCGGCGACGTTCTTTTTGACTTTCTTGCGGATGCGGGCTGCAGCCGCCGAGCTTTGTTGCTTAGCCATGGTCAGTTCCTAGATTATTTCTTGAGCGATTGAGCTGCCTTGCGCGGGCCCTTGCGGGTACGTGCATTGGTACGGGTGCGTTGACCGCGGACCGGCAGGCCCTTGCGGTGACGCATGCCGCGGTAGCAGCCCAGGTCCATCAGACGCTTGATGCTCATGGACAGCTCACGGCGCAGGTCGCCCTCGACCACGAACTTGCCGACTGCATCACGCAGCTTTTCCAGCTCGTTGTCGTCCAGGTCCTTGACCTTCTTGTTGGTCGCAACGCCGGTCGATTCGCAGATCTGCTTCGAGCGGGTACGGCCGATACCATAGATCGCCGTCAGGCCGATGACGGTGTGCTGGTGATTGGGGACGTTGACCCCTGCAATACGTGCCATTCGATATTCCTCGTATTAACCTTGACGCTGCTTGTGACGCGGCTCGACGCAGATCACACGGACCACGCCCTTGCGCTTGATGATCTTGCAGTTGCGGCAGATCCGCTTGACTGAAGCGTTAACTTTCATTTTGCACTCTCTTCCAGATTCGATAACTTGATTAGTTTTACTTGGTGCGGAACACGATGCGGGCCCGGGACAAGTCGTAAGGGGTCAGTTCCACCGTTACCTTGTCACCCGGAAGAATGCGGATGTAATTCATCCGCATTTTACCCGAGATATGTCCAAGCACCACGTGCCCGTTTTCCAGCTTCACGCGAAAGGTCGCGTTCGGGAGGTTCTCCAGAATCTCCCCTTGCATTTGGATGACGTCGTCTTTTGCCATTCGGTCTATTCACTCCTGGGGGCGCCAGCCGCTCAACGCGACGGGATACCGCCCTTGAAATTAGCCTTGCGCAGCAGCGATTCATATTGCTGCGACATGACGTAGTTCTGCACCTGCGCCATGAAATCCATCGTGACGACCACGATGATCAGGAGCGAGGTTCCGCCAAAGTAGAAAGGTACTTTCCACTGGCTCTGGAAGAACTCCGGCACCAGGCACACCAGCGTGATATAGACTGCACCGGCCAGGGTCAGGCGCATCAGGATCTTGTCGATGTAGCGTGCGGTCTGCTCGCCCGGACGGATGCCCGGTACAAACGCGCCGCTCTTCTTCAAGTTGTCCGCCGTTTCCTTGCTGTTGAATACCAGCGCCGTGTAGAAGAAGCAGAAGAACACGATGGCCACCGCATACAGCAACGCGTGGATCGGTTCGCCCGGGCTCAGCGAGGCAGCGAGGTCTTTCAGGAACCCGACGACGGGGCTGTTGACATCTTTGCCGCGCGTGAACCAGTCGACGATCGTGGCCGGGAACAGGATGATCGACGAAGCGAAGATCGGCGGGATCACCCCAGCCATGTTCAGCTTCAGCGGCAGGTGGCTGGTTTGGCCACCATAGATCTTGTTACCGACCTGGCGTTTCGCGTAATTCACCAGGATCTTGCGCTGGCCGCGTTCGACGAACACGACAGCGTAAGTCACCAGGGCTACCAGAATCACGATGACGATCGCGGAGAAGCTACCGATCGAACCGTTCGACACCAGGGTGAACAAGCCACTCAGTGCGCCCGGCAGACCAGCTGCGATACCGGCAAAAATGATGATCGAGATACCGTTGCCAAGACCACGCTCGGTGATCTGCTCGCCCAGCCACATGAGGAACATGGTGCCGGTCAGCAGGGTCACGACGGTCACGAGGCGGAAGCCCATGCCCGGATCGAGCACGAGGCCTTGCTGCGCCTCGAGCGCGACGGCGATACCGAACGCCTGGAACAGAGCCAGCACGACCGTGAAGTAACGGGTGTACTGGGTGATCTTGCGGCGGCCGGCCTCGCCCTCCTTCTTCAGTGCCTCCATCTGCGGCGAGACGATCGACACCAGCTGCATGATGATCGAAGCCGAAATGTACGGCGTGATGCCAAGTGCGAACACGGCAAAACGAGACAAGGCACCGCCCGAGAACATGTTGAACATGCCGAGAATGCCGCCCTCGTTCTGCTTGAACAGCTGGGCCATGGCGACCGGATCAATCCCGGGGACCGGGATATGAGCTCCGATACGGTACACGACCAATGCGCCAAGCAAGAACCACAACCGGCCCCAGGGGAAACCGGATGCAGCGCTTTTACCAAGTTGTGAATTAGTCGCCAATTTTTGCTCCGATCAGGCAGCGGTCGCGTTTAGGCGACCGAGCCGCCAGCTGCTTCGATCGCTGCTTTCGCGCCAGCGGTTGCCTTGATGCCTTTCAGGTTCACCGCTTTGGTGATTTCGCCCGACAGGATCACGCGCACGTCGCGAGCGACGACCGGCAGCACGCCGGCTTGCTTGAGCACCAGGACGTCGACGTCGGCAACGGCCAGGTTGTTCAGGTCCGACAGACGCACTTCAGCCTTGAACGTAGCGTTCAGCGACTTGAAGCCACGCTTCGGCAGACGGCGCTGCAGAGGCATCTGACCGCCTTCGAAGCCGACTTTGTGGAAGCCGCCCGAACGCGATTTCTGACCCTTGTGGCCGCGGCCGGCGGTCTTGCCCAGGCCCGAGCCGATACCGCGACCGACGCGGCGCTTGGCGTGTTTCGCGCCTTCAGCGGGTTGGATGGTATTGAGTTGCATTATTTTCTCCGTTGACCAAGCCGCAGCTTAGTCGACAATTTTCACGAGGTAGTTGACCTTGTTGATCATGCCGCGGATCGCCGGGGTGTCCTGCAGCTCGGAAACCGAGTTGACACGACGCAGACCCAGACCGCGCACGGTGGCGCGGTGATCCTGGCGGGTACCGATCAGGCCTTTGACCAGCTTGACTTTGATGGTGTTTGCCATAGTTATTCCCCTTAACCCAGGATCTCTTCCACCGACTTGCCGCGCTTGGCAGCGATGTCGGCCGGAGTGCTCATTTTTGCCAGACCGTCGAGGGTCGCGCGAACCAGGTTGTACGGGTTCGACGAACCGGTCGACTTGGCGACGACGTCGGTCACGCCCATGACTTCGAAGATTGCGCGCATTGCGCCACCTGCGATCACGCCGGTACCCGGCTTGGCCGGCGACATCATCACGTACGACGCGCCGTGGCGGCCGGTGACGGAGTGCTGCAGCGTACCGTTCTTCAGGGGCACCTTGATCAGGTTGCGGCGGGCTTCTTCCATCGCTTTTTGCACGCCGACCGGAACTTCCTTCGACTTGCCTTTGCCCATGCCGATGCGGCCATCGCCGTCACCGACAACGGTCAGCGCTGCAAAACCCATGATACGACCACCCTTGACCACTTTGGTCACACGGTTGATCGCGATCATTTTCTCGCGCATGCCATCATCCGGCTTGTCGCTTGCCATTTTCGCTTGCATTTTTGCCATGACGATTCTTCCTTAGAACTTCAGACCAGCTTCGCGCGCGGCTTCTGCCAGCGCCTTCACACGGCCGTGGTAACGGAAACCCGAACGGTCGAATGCGACTTCGGTGATCCCTGCTTTCAGTGCTTTTTCTGCGACGCGCTTGCCAACCAGTGCGGCTGCAGCGGCGTTGCCGCCGGCACCCGACTTGCCGCCCAGCTCGGCGCGCACTTCTGCTTCCAGCGTCGAAGCCGAAACCAGGACCTTCGCATCCGGGCTGATCAGGTTCGCATAGATGTGCAGGTTCGTGCGGTGCACCGACAGGCGGTTCACGCCCAGCTGCGCGATCTTGATGCGGGTTTGGCGTCCGCGACGCAGACGCGATTCTTTCTTGTCCATCGTCAGCTCCGATTATTTCTTCTTGGTTTCTTTAAGCTTCACCACTTCGTCCGCATAACGGACACCCTTGCCTTTGTACGGCTCAGGCGAGCGGTAAGCGCGCACTTCTGCGGCAACCTGACCGACCTGTTGACGGTTGATACCCTTGATCAGGATCTCGGTCGGGGTCGGGGTCGCTGCGGTGACGCCTTCCGGCATCGCGTGCAGCACAGGGTGCGAGAAGCCCAGCGACAGGTTCAGGGCGTTGCCTTGGACGGCGGCCTTGTAACCCACGCCGACCAGGGTCAGGCGCTTTTCGAAACCTTTGGTGACACCGGTCACCATGTTGTTCACCAGTGCACGCAGGGTGCCCGACATGGCGTTCGATTCGCGGGAATCGTCGATCACGTCAAAGGTCAGCGTGCCATTGTTGTTTTCCACTTTGACCAGGCCGTTCAGCGGCTGGGTCAGGGTGCCCAGCGGGCCCTTGACGGTGATCGACGACGCGTTGATCGCGACATCGGTACCGGCCGGGACGGCGATTGGCATCTTAGCTACTCGAGACATCGTCTACTCCTTAAGCCACGTAGCAAATCACTTCGCCACCGACACCGGTAGCGCGTGCTTTGCGGTCGGTCATCACACCCTTCGGGGTCGAGACGATCGCCACGCCCAGGCCGTTCATGACCTGAGGGATCTCGTCTTTGCCCTTGTAGATGCGCAGGCCAGGACGGGAGACGCGCTCGATGCGCTCGATAACCGGACGGCCGACGTAGTACTTCAAACCGATTTTCAGTTCAGCCTTGCCACCTTCGGTGGACACGGCGTAATCTTCGATGTAACCCTCATCCTTCAGGACGTTGGCAATCGCAACTTTCAGCTTCGACGACGGCATTTCGACGGTGGTCTTCTGCACGCCTTGCGCGTTGCGAATACGGGTCAGCATATCGGCGATAGGATCGCTCATACTCATTGCTTATTCTCCTATTACCAGCTAGCTTTGGTCATACCCGGGATTTCGCCTTTCATGGCGAATTCGCGGAGTTTGGTACGGGCCAGACCGAATTTACGGAAAGTGCCACGGGGACGGCCGGTCATGGCGCAGCGGTTACGCTGGCGGGTCGGCGCCGAGTTACGCGGCAGGGCCTGCAGCTTCAGGCGTGCTTCGTAACGCTCTTCTTCGGTCTTCGACTGGTCGTCGATGATTGCTTTCAGAGCGGCACGCTTTGCGGCGAATTTCTCCACCAGGTCTGCACGCTTCTGTTCGCGGTTAATCAGTGCAAGTTTTGCCATGTTCTTAGTTCCGGAACGGGAATTTGAATGCGGCGAGCAGCGCTTTGGCTTCTTCGTCGGTCTTAGCGGTCGTGGTGATCGAGATGTTCATGCCACGCAGCGCATCGATCTTGTCGTAATCGATTTCCGGGAAGATGATCTGCTCTTTGACGCCGATGTTGTAGTTGCCGCGACCATCGAACGATTTGCCGCTGACGCCACGGAAGTCACGCACGCGCGGCAGGGCCACGGTGATGAAACGGTCCAGGAATTCGTACATGCGGGCGCCACGCAGGGTCACCATCGTGCCGATCGGGTAGCCTTCGCGGATCTTGAAACCTGCGATTGCCTTGCGAGCCTTGGTCACGACCGGCTTCTGGCCAGCGATCTTCGTCAGGTCGCCGGTTGCGTGCTCGATGATCTTCTTGTCGGCGACAGCTTCCGACAGACCCATGTTCAGGGTGATCTTGGTCAGGCGCGGCACTTCCATCACCGACTTGTAACCGAATTTTTCGGTCAGTTCGGCAACGACTTTGTCTTTATAAACTTGTTGGAGACGGGCCATTTCTCATTACCCTTTCACTACTTCGCCGTTCGACTTGAAGACGCGGACTTTTTTGCCATCCACTTCTTTGAAGCCAACGCGATCAGCCTTGCCGGTCGCTGCGTTAAACAGCGCGACGTTCGACACGTGAATCGGCATGGTCTTGTCGACGATACCACCAGTTACGCCGGTCATCGGGTTCGGCTTGACGGCCTTCTTGGCCACGTTCACGCCTTCGACGATGACGTGCTCAGCATCTACGCGCTGCTGAACGACACCGCGCTTGCCTTTGTCTTTACCGGCCAGAACGATGACTTCGTCGTTTTTACGAATCTTATCCATTGCTGCTCCCTTACAGAACTTCAGGTGCCAGGGACACGATCTTCATGAACTTCTCGGTACGCAGTTCGCGCGTCACCGGTCCGAAGATGCGGGTACCGATCGGCTCCAGCTTGCTGTTCAGCAGGACGGCGGCATTGCCGTCGAACTTCACCAGGGAGCCGTCCTGGCGGCGCACACCTTTAGCGGTACGCACGACCACGGCGTTGTAGATTTCACCCTTCTTGACGCGGCCGCGCGGAGCAGCTTGCTTCACGGTGACCTTGATCACGTCGCCAATGCTGGCGTAACGGCGCTTGGAGCCGCCCAATACCTTGATGCACAGAACTTCTTTTGCACCGGTATTGTCGGCCACTTCGAGCCGGCTTTCGGTTTGAATCATGATATTTTCTTTCCCAACTTAAGCCGAAGAAACCCCACGGAAAACCGTAGGCCTGCGGTCAGTCTTGGTCCCGCCGTCCGCACTCATTGCAAGCGCGTACGTTTGGGTGATTGGACTTTCCAATGTTCGTTGCAGGCCGCAGTTACCGAAGGACAAACTGCGGCAACACATGAACGAAGCCCGCTAGTATTCCACATACCAGCGGGCCACGCAAGACAAATTTTCCGGGGGCGTTGTAAAACCTACTGCGCAAAGCTCGCTACGGTTTTACAAGGCCCCGGTTTTGGATCAGAGAACCGGAGCGACCTGCAGAACTTTGGTCAGGGTCCAAGCCTTCGTCTTCGAGATCGGGCGACCTTCCGCGATCTCGACGGTGTCGCCGATTTTCGCCTGGTTGGTCTCGTCGTGCGCGTGATACTTGTTCGAGCGCACGATGATCTTGCCGTACAGCGGGTGCTTGACGTGACGTTCGATCAGCACGGTCACCGTCTTGTCCATCTTGTCGGACACGACTTTGCCGACCAGCGTACGCTTCAGCGCCGTTTTAGTGGTGTCGTTCATTTGGCTTCCTTCTGGTTCATCACAGTCTTGACACGCGCGATATCGCGGCGCACCTTCTTGAGCTGGGCGGTGTTCGTCAGTTGCTGCGTAGCGATTTGCATGCGCAGGCCGAACTGTGCCTTCAGCAGCTCATTCAGCTCTTGTTGCAGAGCTGCCTGGTCCTTGCCGCGGAGTTCCGTTGCTTTCATTCTTAACTCCTGTTATTGACCGACTTGACGCACGACGAACGTCGTCGCCAGCGGCAGTTTGGCGGCAGCCAGACGGAAGGCTTCGCGCGCCAGTTCTTCAGCGACGCCGTCCATTTCGTACAGGACCTTGCCCGGCTGGATCTCGGCCACGTAGTACTCCGGATTACCTTTACCGTTACCCATACGGACTTCAGCCGGCTTGTTCGAGATCGGCTTGTCCGGGAAGATACGGATCCAGATACGGCCGCCACGCTTGATGTGACGGGTCATGGCACGACGTGCAGCTTCGATCTGGCGTGCGGTGATACGGCCGCGGGCAACTGCCTTCAGACCGAATTCGCCGAACGAGACCGCGGTGCCGCGGGTGTGCGAAATGCCGGTGTTGCGGCCTTTCTGCTCTTTACGATACTTTCTGCGGGATGGCTGCAGCATGCTTATTCTCCTGCTTTCTCAGCGGCCGGCTTGGCAGCACGGCGGCCTGCGGGTGCGGTACCTGGCTTGGCGCCCGGGCGGCCACGGCCAGCCGGTTTGCCATCGTCACGACGCGGACCGCGCGGCTTTTTCTCGTCGGCCGGAACGTCGATCACCGGTGCTTCGCCGGTCGGCGAACGGTCACCCTTGTAGACCCAGACTTTCACGCCGATGATGCCGTACGTGGTCGAGGCTTCGCTGGTGCCGTAGTCGATGTCGGCGCGCAGGGTGTGCAGGGGCACACGGCCTTCGCGGTACCATTCGGTACGTGCGATCTCGATGCCGTTCAGGCGGCCCGACGACATGATCTTGATGCCGACAGCGCCCAGACGCATCGCGTTCTGCATCGCACGCTTCATGGCGCGACGGAACATGATACGTTTTTCGAGCTGCTGGGCGATCGAATCGGCGATCAGCTGCGAGTCGATTTCCGGCTTGCGGATTTCTTCGATATTGACGTGCACCGGCACGCCCATGATCTTCGTCAGCGACGACTTCAGGACTTCGATGTCTTCGCCCTTCTTGCCGATGACGACGCCCGGACGCGACGAGTAGATCGTGAAGCGCGCGTTCTTGGCCGGACGCTCGATGACGATGCGGCCGACGGAGGCGTTCTTCAGTTTCTTCTTCAGGAAAGCGCGGGCTTCCAGGTCTTCCTTCAGCATGTCGGCGAAGTTGCCGTTGCCAGCGTACCAGCGCGATGCCCAGTTACGGGTGACCGCCAGGCGGAAGCCGGTTGGGTGGATTTTCTGACCCATCGTGTGACTCCTTAGTTACCGACAGTCACGAAGATGTGACAGGATTGTTTGGAAATGCGATCGCCGCGGCCTTTGGCACGTGCCGTAAAGCGCTTCAGGATCGGGCCCTTTTCGACATAGATCTGAACCACTTTCAGTTCGTCGATGTCGGCACCATCGTTGTGCTCGGCGTTCGCGATTGCGGACTCCAGCACTTTCTTGATGATGGTCGCGCCTTTTTTCGGGCTGAACTGCAGGATGTTCAGCGCGGCGTCGACTTTCTTGCCGCGGATCAGATCGGCGACGAGGCGGCCTTTCTGTTCCGACAGGCGGACGCCTTTGAGGATAGCTTTAGTTTCCATTATTTCTTCGCCTTCTTGTCAGCGGCGTGGCCCTTGAACGTGCGGGTCAGGGCGAATTCGCCCAGCTTGTGACCCACCATGTTCTCGGACACGTACACCGGCACGTGCACTTTGCCGTTGTGGACGGCGATCGTCAGACCGATGAAGTCCGGGGTGATCGTCGAGCGGCGCGACCAGGTTTTGACCGGCTTTTTGTCTTTGTTCGCTTGCGCGGTTTCGACTTTTTTCACCAGGTGGGCGTCAATGAACGGCCCTTTTTTCAATGAACGAGTCATGTCTTATCCTTATTTCTTGCCGCGGCGCGAGACGATCATCGACGACGTGCGCTTGTTCGAACGCGTCTTCTTGCCCTTCGTCTGCTGGCCCCATGGCGACACCGGGTGACGACCCGCAGCCGTACGACCTTCACCACCACCGTGCGGGTGGTCGATCGGGTTCATCACGACACCGCGAACGGTCGGGCGGACACCGCGCCAACGCATTGCACCGGCTTTACCGATCTTGCGCAGGTTGTGCTCGCCGTTGCCGACTTCGCCCACCGTTGCGCGGCACTCGATGTGCACGCGGCGCACTTCACCCGAGCGCAGGCGAACCTGGGCGTAGGTGCCTTCGCGAGCCATCAGCACGACGCCGGCGCCTGCGGTACGGGCCATCTGGGCACCCTTACCCGGCAGCATTTCGACGCAGTGCATGGTGGTACCGACCGGGATATTGCGGATCGGCAGGCAGTTACCCGACTTGATCGGCGCTTCCGAGCCGTTCATGACGGTATCGCCCACGGCCATGCCCTTGGTGGCGATGATGTACGCGCGGAAACCGTCGGCGTAGCACACCAGAGCGATGTGCGCGCTGCGGTTCGGGTCGTATTCAATGCGCTCGACCTTGGCCGGGATACCGTCCTTGTTGCGCTTGAAGTCGACCACGCGGTAGTGGTGCTTGTGACCACCGCCGATGTGGCGGGTGGTGATGTGACCGTTGTTGTTACGGCCAGCGGTCTTCGATTTCTTCTCAACCAGGGCTGCGAACGGACGACCCTTGTACAGGTCGGGGTTCACAACCTTCACCATGCCGCGGCGGCCTGGGGAGGTTGGCTTCATCTTAACGAGTGCCATTATTTAGCCTCCTCGACAAAATTGATTTCCTGGCCCGGTTTCAGGGCCACGAAAGCGCGCTTGGTGTGGTTGCGGCGACCGGTGAAACGGCCCGAACGCTTCTGCTTGCCTTCGCGGTTCACGGTCTGCACCGATTCCACTTCGACTTTGAACAGCAGCTCGACGGCGGCTTTGATTTCCGGCTTGGTCGCGTCCGGCAGGACCTTGAACACGATCTGTTCGTTCTTTTCCGCGACGAAGGTCGCCTTTTCGGAAATGACCGGAGCCAGCAGCACCTTCATCAGGCGCTCTTCGCTGAATTTGATTGCGGCGCTCATGCGTACATCTCCTCGATCTTGGCCAGAGCAGCTTTGGTGACCAGGACTTTCTTGTAGAACACCAGCGACATCGGGTCGGCGTGCTTCGGCTCGACAACCAGCACGTTCGGCAGGTTGCGCGATGCCAGCAGCAGGTTTTCATCGATGGTGTCGGTGATCACCAGGACCGAGTCCAGACCCATGCCCTGCAGCTTTTGCGACAGCAGCTTGGTCTTCGGTGCTTCGACGGTCAGGTTCTCGATGACGCTCAGGCGGTCTTCGCGGGCCAGCTGCGAGAAGATCGAGCAGATACCTGCGCGATGCATCTTCTTGTTGACCTTGTGCGAGAAGTTCTCGTCCGGCGAGTTCGGGAAGATACGACCACCACCGCGCCACAGCGGCGACGACGACATACCGGCACGAGCACGGCCCGTACCTTTTTGACGCCACGGCTTCTTGGTCGTGTGGGAGACTTCTTCACGATCCTTCTGCTTGCGGTTGCCCGAGCGCGCGTTGGCGGCGTAGGCGACCACGATCTGGTGGATCAGGGCTTCGTTGTAATCACGGCCGAACACGGTGTCGGCGGCGTTGACTGCGGCGCCAGCTTGACCTTGCTCATTCAGGAGCTTGAGTTCCATCGCTTATGCTCCTTTCTTGGCTTTGACCTTGACTGCCGGCTTGACGATCACTTGACCGTTCTTGGCGCCAGGAACGGCACCCTTAACCAGCAGCAGTTGACGCTCGGCGTCGATACGGGCGATTTCCAGGTTCTGGGTCGTGACAGTGACGTCACCCATGTGACCGGTCATGCGCTTACCCGGGAACACGCGGCCCGGATCCTGTGCCATACCGATGGAACCCGGCACGTTGTGCGAACGCGAGTTACCGTGGGTGGCGCGGCCCGACGAGAAGTTGTAACGCTTGATGGTACCGGCGTAGCCCTTACCGATCGAGGTGCCTTGCACGTCGATCTTCTGGCCCACTTCGAACAGCGAGACGTTGACTGCGTCGCCAGCTTTGAAACCAGCGGCTTGAGCGGCTTCGACGCGGAATTCCTTCAGCATCGTGCCAGCTTCGACGCCAGCTTTGGCGTAGTGACCGGCAGCGGCCTTGTTCACGCGGGAAGCGCGACGTTGACCGAAGACGACCTGAACTGCGGCATAACCATCAGTTTCAGGAGTTTTGATTTGCGCAACACGGTTGTTCGACACGTCCAGCACGGTAACGGGGATCGAATCACCGTCATCCGTGAAGATGCGCATCATGCCAACCTTGCGACCGAGAAGGCCCAGGCTCATTTTTTCTCCATTCCCACCTGCGATTGGGCGGGGCTAGTTGACTATCGGAAGTTTTAAAAAAACTTCCTCTTAAACGCATGGGCCAAAAAAAGATAGGCCCACACCGAAGCCGGCTAGTATAGCGCGCGCAACGGATGGACGCAACAGGAAAATGCGAAGCTGACGCGGCCTGTTGCGCTTTACGCTAGAGTCGTGGAGATCAGAGAATCCGTTCAAGCTGAACGGCACAGAAAAGACACCTTGGCATCTTTTCTCTACAGGCTCGAGGCCTGCGATATGGAGGAATTCTGGTGGGCGGTGCAGGATTCGAACCTGCGACCCCTTGGATGTCGACCAAGTATTCTAACCAGCTGAACTAACCGCCCGGGGAGCCGCATTATACGAGGATGTTTTAGCAAAGCGCAATACCCAATCCAAAAAACTCGTCATTCCGTGATTCGGTGCAATCATCTCACAGGTTGTCGATGTTATTTTGCAATGTTATCCTTGACGGGTTCCACCGGGGACGTGCGCCGTCTCACACCATAAATACTACCCTCACGCTGGCGCCCCGTTTCAAGCTCACCGTCCCCGTCGCGTGGATGCCAAGCCGCATCCGCTTTCCTGCGCGCGCACCCGGCCACCGGCCGCGGCCCTGCACGCCTCACTCCCTGCCACGTCCGCGCTCGAGCGGGCCGCGTGGCGGACATCGCTCGACAAGGATGACCATGACCGCATTGCCTTTCCGTTCCCGTACCCCTTACCTCGATCCGCGCAAGCTCGTGCTCGCCACCGACCTCGACGGCACCCTGCTCGCCGGCCCGCAGGAGGCGCGCCGGAGAGTGCGCGAGCTGTTCGGCGGCGGCCTGGAGGGCGCCACGCTCGTGTTCGTCACGGGCCGCGGACTGGAATCCGTGATGCCCCTGCTGGCCGATCCGACCATTCCCACGCCCGACTACATCATCGCCGACGTGGGCGCCACCATCGTGCACGGCAACCTGCGTCCCGTGGAACCGCTGCACCATGAGATCGCGGCGCGCTGGCCCGGCAGCCAGACCGTGCTGAAGGCGCTGGCTGGCTTTCCGCAACTGGAACGCCAGAGCGTGCCGCAGGAGCGGCGCTGCTCGTTCATCGCGCCCGAGGGTGCCGTCACGCCGGCGCTGCGCAGCGCCGTGGCGGCGCTCGGCTGCGAGCTGCTGTTCTCCGCCGGGCGCTACCTGGACGTGCTGCCGCGCGGCGTCGGCAAGGGTCCCGCGCTGCGCCGGCTGATCGATGCGGCCGGCTTCGACCCGGCCCACGTCGTCGTGGCGGGCGACACCCTGAACGACCTGTCGCTGTTCGAGACGGGCTTGCGCGGCGTGGTCGTGGGCGGCGCGGAGCCCGCGCTCGTCGCGCGCGTGCGCCGCATGCCCAGCGTGTTCATCGCGGAAAATGCCGGCTGCGGCGGCATCCTCGACGGCCTCGCCCACCACGGCCTGCGCGCCCATCACGCGGGCACGGCGGACGTCGCGCACCTGCCCGGCAAGGCGGAACTCGTGATGGTCTACCACCGGTTGCCGTTCGACGAGGCGGTCGAGGATGGCGTGGCCGTGCGGCGCCGCCCGAAAAGCCCGAACGGCATCATGCCGACCCTGCTGAGCCTGTTTTCGGGCGGTCGCACGGGGTCCTGGGTCGCGTGGTCGCAGCAGGACTCGCGCGATCCGGACGGTTTCGCAAGCCACGTCCCCGTCGATCCGGAGCAGTATCCGAACCTGCAGGCGGCGCGCATCGCGCTGACCGGGGAGGACGTGGACCTGTTCTATAAAAAGTTTTCGAAAGAGGCGTTCTGGCCGATCATCTTCTCGTTCCCGGACCGCGCCGAATTCCGCCAGGACCACTGGGAACGCTACCTCGACGTGAACCGCCTGTTCGCCGAGCAGGCCGCGCGCGAGGCGGCGGAAGGCGCCACGGTCTGGGTGCACGACTACAACCTGTGGATGGTGCCCGCGTTCCTGCGCCCGCTGCGCCCGGACCTGAAGATCGCGTTCTTCCACCACACCGCCTTCCCGTCCAGCGACGTCTTCAACATCCTGCCGTGGCGCCGCGACATCGTCGCCAGCCTGCTGCAATGCGACTACGTGGGCTTCCACATCCCCCGCTACGTCGAGAACTTCGTCGATGCGGCCCGCTCCTGTGCACCGGTCGAGGTCGTCGCCAGCGCCCCGTGCGCGCCCCGCTTCCTCACCTATGGCTGCGCGCTGGGCGTCGACACGACGACGACGGCGATCGAGGCCGGCGGCCGCCGCGTCGCGCTGGGCGCCCATCCGGTCGGCACGGACGTCGCGCTGATCGGGCGCCTGATGCAGACGCCGCAGGTCGCGGCGGATCGCGCCGAGATCGACGGCTACCTGGCCGGCCGCACCGGCATCGTCTCGATCGAGCGCCTGGACTACGTAAAAGGGTCGCTGGAAAAGCTGCAGGCGTTCGAGCGCCTGCTGGAACAGCATCCGGCGCTGGCAGGCAAGGTCACGCTGCTGAACATCATCACGCCCGCCGCGCCCGGCATGGAGATCTACGACACGCTGCGCGAAGAACTGGACCGCACGGTGGGCCGGATCAACGGGCGTTTCTCGACGCTGGACTGGGTGCCGGTACGCTATTTTTATCGCTCGCTGCCGTTCGAGGCCGTGCTGGCCCATTACGCGGCCTGCGACATCGCGTGGATCACGCCGCTGCGCGACGGCCTGAACCTCGTCGCGAAGGAATACATCGCGGCACGCCACGCGGTCGGCAAGCCGGGCGTATTGATCCTGTCGGAATTTGCCGGCGCCGCGGTCGAACTGCATGGCGCCCTGCTGACGAATCCCTACGACGCGCATTCGATGACGGACAGGCTGTACCGCGCCATTACAATGGGGCCCGACGAGGCCGCCTACCGCGCGGAACGCATGGCCGCCATCGTCGCCGACCATGACGTCGCGCGCTGGGGCGGGGAGTTCCTCGCCGCCGTCGCCGACGCGGCGGCCGGCACCGACGCATTGCCCGAAGCCGCCTGAGCAATCCCACCGCAACCACCGGAAAGGATGATCGGATGAATGTAGTATTTTTCGATAACACGACGCTGGCCTGGCTCACGGCCCTCGGCATCGCGGCCGGCGTCGCGCTGGCGCTGTACATCACGAAACGACTGGGCGTGCATCACATGCGCAAGCTGGCCGAGCGCACGGAGACGCGGCTGGACGACATCGTCGTCGAAGCGCTCGACGGCACGCGGCTGCTGGCCATCGTCATCATGGGCCTGTTCGCCGGCAGCAAGTTTCTTATCTTGCCGCCCGAAGTGCATTCGTTCGCGACACGGGCCGCCATCGTCACGGGCCTGATTCAGGCCGCCGTCTGGGGACATCGCGCCCTACGGGCCTGGCTGACGGATTACTACCAGAACCGCGCCGGCGACCCGGCCCGCGCCACGTCGGCGGCGGCCGTCGGCTTCATCGCGCAGACCGTGCTGTGGACCGTGCTGCTGTTGATGGTGCTGGACAATCTCGGCGTCAACATCACGACCCTCGTCGCCTCGCTGGGGATCGGCGGTATCGCGGTGGCACTGGCCGTCCAGAACATCTTGGGCGACCTGTTCGCGTCGCTGTCCATCGTGCTCGACAAGCCCTTCGTCGTCGGCGACTTCATCATCGTCGACAAATACCTGGGCACCGTGGAATACGTGGGTTTGAAGACGACCCGGCTGCGCAGCCTGGGCGGCGAGCAGCTGGTGTTCTCGAACGCGGACCTGCTCAAGAGCCGGCTGCAGAACATGACGCGCATGAGCCGGCGCCGCGTCGTATTCACGGTCGCCGTCGCGTACGACACGCCCACGGACAAGCTGCGCCAGATCCCGCCGCTGCTGACGGAACTCGTCAAGGCGCAGGAAGGGGTGACGTTCGACCGCGCCCACTTCGCCGGCATGGTGGCACCATCGCTGAACTTCGACGTCGTGTACTGGGTGGAGTCGGCAGATTACGTTCGCTACATGGATATCCAGCAGGAGATCTATCTGCAGCTGATGGACCGTTTCGCCGCGCTGGAGATCGAGTTCGCATTTCCGACGCAGCGGCTACATCTGCACGACGCGCGGTAGGGTGGGCGGCCCCCGCCCACGCGTAACGCCAACAAACCGCCTACGTCACGCGTGGGCACGGGGTGCCCACCCTGTAAAGGCAAAGTTAAAATGTCCGCTTTCAGCAAAGTAGAAATGTCCGCTTTTTGGGGCGTTCAAATGCGCTTTTGAGCGGACATTTTCTTTGCTGCCGTCACACCCTGTGCGATGACGGTAGCAGGTTGGTCATGGCGGTAGTTACGATTGCGCGCCTTCTTGTCGAGGGTGTGATGAATAGTTTTGCTATCGACATAAGTCACGTTGGCCCGGTCAGGCTGCTCGATAGCGGTGTATGCGAGTACGTGACTGTCTGCCCGAATCTCAACTCGGCCATCGGCATACGTATGGATATTGATGGACTGCCCGATCAGCTGACGTAACGCTGGCTTGTCTTCGAGGCGATAGAGCCGCTTGCCATGCTGCAGGGTGAGTTTGGCAGTGAGCTTACGGTGGTCGCACAGTGACAGAATCAGCGCCAGATCCTCGTCGGGACGCAGTGGCGCATGGACGTCGAGCGAGCTGCGCGGAACCCGGGAGAAGGTCGCGTTGTAACGTTGAATGAAGTCGCCACTCCAGACGTTGGCGGCTTCGATGTCACTGATGCCGTCCAATCGCAGGGCCTTGACCAGCCGGTCTTGCAAAGTACGGTTGAGACGTTCCACGCGGCCTTTGGCTTGCGGGGAATTCGCACAGATCAGTTCGATGCCGAGTTCGTCGAGCGCACGCTGGAACTGGGTCTTCGTACGACTCGTTGCCGACGGCGAGCGGAACACCGCTGCTCGGTCAGCATAGAAGGCTTGCGGCTTGCCATGCTGTTCGATGTATCGCCGAGTGGCCGCGAAATAGCTGGCGGTCGTTTCAGTCTCCGCGAAGTGCAGATGCAGGATCTTTCCCGTCGCGTCGTCGACATAAACCAGCAAGGTACAAGCGTTGTCGCGCTTTTCAAACCAGTGATGACGGCTACCGTCTATCTGGACCAACTCGCCGACGCAAGGCCGTCGTTCCCGCGGCTGGTACAAGCGTGCACTTCGGGCCGCTTTCGGAATCCATAAGCCGGCCTCAATCATCAAGTTGCGTAAAGTTTCCTTCGATAGGCACAAGTCGTGCCGCTCCCGCAACTGCTCGCACGCCAGCGTCGGCCCAAAATCGGCATAGCGCTCGCGCACCAGCTGCAATGCCTTTTGCGCCAACTCGGGCGCAAGCCGATTATTGCTCGGCTTGCCCCTGTGCCTGGAGATCATTCCACGTTCGCCGTCTTCGTCAAATCGCTTTTGCAGCCGTCGAACCTGCCGCGTCGTGATTCCCAACCGCTTCGCTGCAATGACCGCCGTGATCTCACCTTTGGCACAAGCCGCGATGATATCGGCGCGCTCCAACTCTTCCATCGTAATGCTCCCGACTTTGCCCACACTCGACTCCAAACCGTTCGGAATCGACAGCATGAACTATCTAGCAAAAGCGGACATTTCTACTTTGCTAGAAGCGGACATTACAACTTTGCTCTTACACACCCTACGGGCGCCGTGGAGGCCCGCACGACGAGCGTGCTGGCCAGCGCCGTGTTGCGCAGCGGCGCGTACTGGCCGCGGATGCGATCGATCAGCAGCTCGATCGCAAGCTGCGCCATGGCGCGCTTGGGCGGCGCCACCGTCGTCAGCGGCGGCAGCGTATAGCCCGCGCCGGCAATATCGTCATAGCCCACCACGGACAATTGCGCCGGCACGCGCACCCCGGACGCACCGGCGGCGCACAGGCCGCCCAGCGCCATCAGGTCGCTCGTGACGAATACGGCCGTTGGCCGGTGCTCCCGTCCCAGCAGGCGCGTAAATGCCGCGTGGCCGCCGGCGCTCGTGAATTCCTCGTGCACGATGCCGTCCGGCGTTACCGCCAGCCCCGCTTCCGCCATCGCGCGCAGGAAGCCGCCGACGCGTTCGCGCGTGCGCGGCAGGTCGGCCGGGCCGGATACGCAGGCGATGTCCCGGTGCCCCAGCTCGATCAGGTGGCGCGTCGCCTCGTACCCGCCGTCTTCCTGGCCGGCCTGGACCAGGTCGGCATCGAGCCCCGGCAGCGCCCGCTCCAGCTGGACGATCGGGACCGCTTCATGGCCCAGCAACAGATCCTGTTCGTCGTCGGCACCGCTGGCGACGAGGACCAGGCCGTCGATGCGCTTTTCCATCAGCAGCCGCAGATAGGCGGCCTGCTTCCGTGCGCCGCCGTGCGCGTTGCAGAGGATGATGTTGTAGCCGAGCTCGAACGCGGCGTCCTCGATCCAGCGGATCAGTTCGGCGAAGTATGGATTGGACGAGTTCGGCACGAGCACGCCGATGGTGTGGGTCTTGTCGTTCTTGAGGCTGCGGGCGACGGCACTGGGGATGTAGCGCATCTCGTCGATGATGCCGAGCACGCGCTGGCGCACGTCGTTGCTGACGACGCGCGTGTTGTTGATCACGTGCGAGACCGTGGAGATCGACACTCCGGCACGCTCCGCTACCTGTTTCATGGTCGCCATCGCTTCCTCCTGAGGCGCGATTATTACCGATGTGTTTCAGTAATTACAACTCCCGGCCATTCATTCTTCAAGATCAGGTCGCTATCGGGCTTATCAAGAGAGCCACGACCGGCCAGCCGATCTGATATTTCCACGCAAAACGGTTTTGAAAAATTGTATACAGAGGACGCCAAAATTCCCTGCTTTCCCTCTGCGAGACAGCAGATTCTCGTACAAATTATTCGATAGAAACTGTATACAAATTCGTTGACACTGCCGGCAGGCAGGGGCATCATGATTTGAAAACAAGCCGCCGCAGAGTGGCCCAAGCATTGTGGAGACAGCGCAATCGGTTGCATCCGGATCCCGGATTGCCTGCCGTGGTCGACCGTCTCCACCGTCCGGAAATCATCGAACCACCCGACGCAGTTCAGGACACATCGACGGAGACATACATGAACAATCTGCTGTACAAGGTCGACGACCGCCCTCCCCTCATCACCACGACCCTGCTCGCCGCCCAGCACATGCTGGCCGCCCTCGGCGGCATCATCGCCGTGCCGCTCGTCGTCGGCGCCATCCTCAAATTGCCCGCGGACCAGATCGTCGCGCTCGTCAACGCGGCGCTGCTGGGCTCGGGCATCGTCACGATCATCCAGTGCAAGGGCATCGGCCCCGTCGGCATCCGGCTGCCGTGCGTGATGGGCACCAGCTTCGCCTTCGTCGGCGCGGCCATCAGCATCGGTTTCGAGCATGGCGTGGCGGGCATCCTCGGCTCGTCGCTCGCCGGCTCCGTCGTCATGATCGTCGGCAGTTTCTTCATGCCGCAGATCCGCAAACTGTTCCCGCACCAGGTGACGGCCGTCGTCGTGACGATGATCGGCCTGTCGCTCGTCCCCGTCGCCGTCGACTGGGCGGCCGGCGGCAAGGCGCCGGGTGCGGACTACGGCGCGCCCGCGAACCTGGGCATCGCGCTGTTCGTGCTGGCCATCGTCGTCGCGCTCGTCCAGTTCGGCAAGGGCATCATCTCCGCGTCCGCCATCGTGATCGGCATCGCGATCGGCTACGCCGTCTGCCTGGGCCTGGGCCTCGTCGACTTCTCGAGCGTGCAGAAGGCCGCCGTGTTCGCGCTGCCGCAGCCGCTGCACTTCGGCATGAGCTTCCCGCCGAGCGGCATCCTCGCGATGGCCCTCGCCTACGTCGTGACGATGGTCGAAACGACCGGCACCTTCATGGCGCTGGGCGCCGCGACGGAAACCAGGATGCGCGGCACCTTGCTCAAGCGCGGCGTGTTGTGCGACGGCGTCGGTTCCGCGTTCGCCTCGACGCTGGGCGCGCCGCCGATGTCGACGTTCGCGCAGAACGTGGGCGTCATCTCGCTGACCGGTGTCGCGAGCCGCCACGTCGTCGCCCTCACCGGCGTGATGCTGGCGCTGGCGGGCCTGTTCCCGGTGCTGGGCGCCGTCGTCGTCACCATCCCGCAGCCCGTGCTGGGCGGCGCGGGCCTCATGATGTTCGCGATGATTCTTACCGCCGGCGTGCAGATGCTGGGCCAGGTCGAGCACGACAAACGCACGGGCCTCATCATCGCGGTCTCCATCGGCTGCGGCCTCGCCGTCAGCGTGCGTCCGGAACTGCTGGCCAAGCTGCCGTCATTCGTGAACGAAATCTTCGGCTCGGGCATCAGCACGGGCGCCATCATGGCCGTCCTGCTGAACCTGGTGCTGCCGAACCGTCCCGTGGAAGTCCATGACGACGAAGAAGACGTCCCCCAGCCGCTGCTGGTCAAAGACCTGGAGGCGGTCTGACGGGGATACTCCCGACATTGTTTCCGCAGTGCCCGCGCATTGTTTCCGCAGTGTTGAAATCCAAAAAAGTGGAACTTATGAGCAAAACTCTCCTGATCAAGAATGCGCGCGTCCTCGTCACGATGGACGCGCAACGCCGCGAAATCGAAGACGGTGCCGTCTTCATCCGCGACAACGTGATCGTCAGCGTGGGCACGACGGACGCACTCCCCCAGGACGCCGACGAGGTGATCGACGCGGCCGGCCACGTCGTCATCCCCGGGCTCGTCAACACGCACCATCACATGTACCAGAGTCTCACGCGCGTCATCCCGGCCGCGCAGGACGGCGAACTCTTCAACTGGCTGACGAACCTGTACCCCGTGTGGGCGAACCTGACGGGCGAGATGGTCCACGTGTCGGCGCTCACCGCGATGGCGGAACTGATCCTGTCGGGCTGCACGACGAGCAGCGACCACCTGTACATCTACCCGAACGATTGCCGCCTCGACGACAGCATCGAAGCGGCGCACACCATCGGCATGCGCTTCCACGCGGCGCGCGGCGCGATGAGCGTGGGCCGCTCGAAAGGCGGCCTGCCGCCGGACAGCGTCGTGGAAGACGAAGCGGCGATCCTGAAGGACACGCAGCGCCTCATCGAGACGTACCACGACGCTTCGCGCCATGCGATGCAGCGGATCGTCGTCGCGCCCTGCTCGCCGTTCTCCGTGTCGCGCGACCTGATGAAGGAAGCGGCGCTGCTGGCGCGCAGCCACGGCGTGTCGCTGCACACGCACCTCGCGGAAAACGTCAACGACATTGCCTACAGCCGCGAGAAATTCAACATGACGCCGGCCGAATACGCGGAAGACTGCGGGTGGGTCGGCCACGACGTGTGGCACGCGCACTGCGTGCAGCTGGACGACGCGGGCATTCATTTGTTCGCACGGACCGGCACCGGCGTCGCGCACTGCCCGTGCTCGAACATGCGCCTCGCGTCCGGCATCGCGCCTGTGCGCAAGATGGTCGACGCCGGCGTGCCCGTGGGCCTCGGGGTGGACGGCAGCGCGTCGAACGACGGCGCGCACATGCTGGGCGAGGTACGCCAGGCGATGCTGCTGCAGCGCGTGGGCTTCGGCCCGGATGCGATGACGGCGCGCCAGGCGCTGGAACTCGCCACGCTGGGCGGCGCGAAAGTGCTCGATCGCGACGACATCGGCAGCATCGCGCCGGGCATGTCGGCGGACGTCGTCATGTTCAAGCTGGATGGCGTGGGCTTCGCGGGGGCGCTGCACGATCCCGTCGCGGCACTCGTGTTCTGCACGCCGGCCAACGTGAATTACAGCGTCATCAACGGCAAGGTCGTCGTGAAGGATGGGGTGTTGCGGACCGTCGATCTGCCGGTGGTGCTGGAGCGGCACAACCGGCTGGCGCAGGAACTGGCGCTGAAAGGTGAAGTGCGGAAAATTTAAACGCCGTCGTTCCCGCGCGGGCGGGAACGACGGCAAAAGCAAACGGCCCATCTACCGCGAAGTAGATGGGCCGTTTTGCATGCGCCGGCGGCAAGGCCGCCAGGGCGCTTGAAACGATTACTGCAGCTTGATTTCGACGTCAACGCCAGCCGGCAGGTCCAGCTTCATCAGCGCGTCGACGGTCTTGTCGGTCGGGTCCACGATGTCCATCAGACGCTGGTGCGTACGGATTTCGAACTGGTCGCGCGAGGTCTTGTTCACGTGCGGGGAACGCAGCACGTCGAAGCGCTGGATGCGGGTCGGCAGCGGAACCGGGCCCTTGACGACTGCGCCGGTGCGCTTGGCGGTGTCGACGATTTCCAGGGCGGACTGGTCGATCAGCTTGTAGTCGAACGCTTTCAGGCGGATACGGATTTTCTGATTCGGAGCGGACATGCTATTTCCTTAAAAAAGAACGAACCGGCACACGGGCCGGCAATCATGTGTCAGGTACTGCGGATACTGCGGAGGGGACGGCAGTATAACACCGATTCACCCCTTACTGCACAAACAGAAGGGACAGAACTTCCGCTCTGCCCCTCTGTCTCGTTGCTACGATATCGCTATTAGGCGATGATCTTGGCAACCACGCCGGCGCCGACGGTACGGCCGCCTTCGCGGATTGCGAAGCGCAGACCTTCTTCCATCGCGATCGGAGCGATCAGCTTGACGGTGATCGACACGTTGTCGCCCGGCATGACCATCTCTTTGTCGGCCGGCAGAACGATCGAGCCGGTCACGTCAGTCGTACGGAAGTAGAACTGCGGACGGTAGTTGTTGAAGAACGGGGTGTGACGGCCGCCTTCGTCCTTCGACAGGACGTACACTTCGCCCGTGAAGTCGGTGTGCGGCTTGATCGAACCCGGCTTGGCCAGAACCTGGCCACGCTGGACGTCTTCACGCTTGGTACCGCGCAGCAGCAGGCCGACGTTGTCGCCAGCTTGACCCTGGTCCAGCAGCTTGCGGAACATTTCCACGCCGGTGCAGGTCGTCTTGACCGTATCGACGATACCGACGATTTCGATCTCTTCGCCGACCTTGATGATGCCGCGCTCGACACGACCGGTCACCACGGTACCGCGGCCCGAGATCGAGAACACGTCTTCCACCGGCATCAGGAAGGCGCCGTCAACAGCACGTTCCGGGGTCGGGATGTAGGTGTCCAGGGCTTCAGCCAGGCGGATGATGCAGTCTTCGCCCATTTCGCCCTGCTGGCCTTCCAGCGCCATACGAGCCGAACCCTTGATGATCGGCAGGTCGTCGCCCGGGAACTCGTACTTCGAGAGCAGCTCGCGCACTTCCATTTCGACCAGTTCCAGCAGTTCCGCGTCGTCGACCAGGTCGCACTTGTTCAGGAACACGATGATGTACGGAACACCCACCTGGCGAGCCAGCAGGATGTGTTCGCGGGTCTGCGGCATCGGGCCGTCAGCAGCGGAGCACACCAGGATCGCGCCGTCCATCTGCGCTGCGCCGGTGATCATGTTCTTGATGTAGTCGGCGTGGCCCGGGCAGTCGACGTGTGCGTAGTGGCGGTTGGCCGTTTCGTACTCGACGTGCGCGGTGTTGATGGTGATGCCGCGTGCTTTTTCTTCCGGAGCCGCGTCGATCTGGTCGTAGGCCTTGGCTTCACCGCCGAATTTCTTCGACAGAACGGTTGCGATTGCAGCCGTCAGGGTGGTTTTGCCGTGGTCAACGTGACCGATCGTGCCGACGTTCACGTGCGGCTTGGTCCGTTCGAATTTTTCCTTTGCCATTTTGATCTTCCTTTAAAAGACAATATTTTATTTATTTGTGGGACAGAGCAGGGTTTACGCCTTCTGCTCTGTCCCCAACTATTTGTAACGCTTTGTGGGACAGAGCAGGGTTTACCGCCTTCTGCTCTGTCCCCAACTGACTATTACTTGGCCTTAGCCGTCACGATGGCGTCCATCACATGCTTCGGTGCTTCAGCATAGTGCTTGAATTCCATCGTGTAGGTCGCACGACCCTGGGTTGCCGAACGCAGCACGGTCGAGTAACCGAACATTTCCGACAGCGGGACTTCGGCCTTGATGATCTTGCCGCCGCCGCCCGGGATTTCGTCCATGCCCTGCACCATACCGCGGCGGGACGACAGGTCGCCCATCACGGTACCGGCGTAGTCTTCCGGCGTCTCGACTTCCACGGCCATCATCGGCTCGAGGATGACCGGGCTGGCTTTACGGCAGCCGTCCTTGAATGCCATCGAACCGGCCATGCGGAACGCGTTTTCGTTCGAGTCCACGTCGTGGTACGAACCGAACACCAGCGTGACCTTGACGTCCACGACCGGGTAGCCAGCCATGACACCGCTCGACAGCGTCTCGCGCACACCCTTTTCGACTGCCGGGATGTATTCGCGCGGAACCACACCGCCCTTGATGGCGTCGACGAACTCGAAGCCCTTGCCCGGCTCTTGCGGTTCGATGTTCAGGACGGCGTGACCGTACTGACCACGACCACCCGACTGCTTGACGAACTTGCCTTCGACGTCGGTGACGGCCTTGCGGATCGTTTCACGGTATGCAACCTGCGGCTTGCCGACGGTCGCTTCCACGCCGAATTCACGCTTCATGCGGTCGACGATAATTTCCAGGTGCAGCTCGCCCATACCACCGATGATGGTCTGGCCCGATTCTTCGTCGGTACGCACGCGGAACGACGGGTCTTCCTGAGCCAGACGGTTCAGTGCCAGACCCATTTTTTCCTGGTCGGCCTTGGTCTTCGGCTCGACGGCCTGCTGGATCACCGGCTCCGGGAACACCATCTTTTCCAGGATGATCGGGGCGGCCGGGTCGCACAGCGTTTCACCGGTGGTCGCTTCTTTCAGGCCCACGGCTGCGGCGATGTCGCCCGCACGAACTTCCTTGATCTCTTCGCGCTGGTTCGCGTGCATCTGCAGAATACGGCCGACGCGTTCTTTCTTGCCCTTGATCGGGTTGTAGACGGTATCGCCCGAGTTGATGACGCCCGAATACACGCGGAAGAAGATCAGCTGGCCGACGAACGGGTCGGTCATGATCTTGAATGCCAGCGCAGCGAATTTCTCGCTGTCGTCGGCCTTGCGGGTCACCGGCTGGTCGTCTTCGTCGGTACCTGCGACCGGCGGGATGTCGACCGGCGACGGCAGGTATTCGATGACGGCGTCCAGCATCGCCTGCACGCCCTTGTTCTTGAACGCGGTGCCGCACATCATCGGGACGATTTCGCCGTTGATGGTACGCGTGCGCAGTGCCTTCTTGATCTCTTCTTCGGACAGTTCGCCCTCTTCGAGATACTTGTTCATCAGGTCTTCGGTCGCTTCGGCGGCCGTTTCGACCAGCTTCTCGCGCCATTCGTTAGCCTGGTCGACCAGCTCGGCCGGCACGTCGCGGTAGTCGAACTTCATGCCCTGCGAAGCGTCGTCCCAGTAGATCGCCTTCATCTTGACCAGGTCGACCACGCCCTTGAAGTTGTCTTCGGCGCCGATGGGGATCTGCAGCGGGATCGGGTTGGCCTTCAGGCGGGCGCGCATCTGCTCGTACACCTTGAAGAAGTTCGCACCGGTACGGTCCATCTTGTTGACGAAGGCCAGACGCGGGACTTTGTACTTGTTAGCCTGACGCCACACGGTTTCCGACTGCGGCTGCACGCCGCCGACTGCACAGTAGACCATGCAGGCGCCGTCCAGGACGCGCATCGAACGCTCCACCTCGATGGTGAAGTCGACGTGGCCCGGGGTATCGATGATGTTGAAGCGGTGCGGCTCGAAGTTGTTGGCCATACCCTTCCAGAAGCAGGTCGTCGCTGCCGAGGTAATGGTGATGCCGCGCTCTTGCTCCTGCTCCATCCAGTCCATGGTTGCTGCACCGTCGTGCACTTCACCGATCTTGTGGTTGACACCGGTGTAGAACAGGATGCGCTCGGTGGTCGTCGTCTTACCGGCGTCGATGTGAGCGGAGATACCGATGTTACGGTAGCGCTCAATAGGGGTAGTGCGTGCCATAAATTTTCCTAACTTTTGAATGGACAAAACCGAGCAGCATTCTGGTGATCAAAATGAGCTCGGCCTGAACAACGGATACTGCATGGCCGCACCACCCCGGAGGCGTTCTGCCCCCGAAGCGATTGGGCCATCTGCTTAGAAGCGGAAGTGCGAGAACGCCTTGTTCGCTTCAGCCATACGGTGAACTTCATCACGACGCTTCATCGCGCCGCCGCGGCCTTCTGCTGCTTCCATCAGCTCGCCACCCAGGCGATGCGGCATGGATTTTTCGCTACGCTTGTTTGCGGCTTCGCGCAACCAACGCATAGACAGGGCCATACGGCGGACCGGACGCACTTCAACCGGCACCTGGTAGTTGGCGCCACCGACGCGGCGGGATTTCACCTCGACCATCGGCTTGCAGTTGTTGATCGCGGTTGCGAACACTTCCAGCGGGTCCTTGCCCGATTTGGACTGGATGTAGTCGAATGCACCGTAGATGATGTTCTCAGCGACCGATTTCTTACCGGACAGCATCAGAACGTTGACGAACTTGGCGACATCGGTGTTGCCGAATTTCGGATCCGGCAGAATCTCGCGCTTGGGTACTTCACGACGACGTGGCATTTCAATTCCTTTTTGTCTTCAGTTGAGCGCTTATCGCACTCGCGAAAGGCCATCAAAGCCCTTCACTTACTCGGCCTTCCGGCCGCCTCAACTAACTCAATATTAATTTACCCAGATTGCAAGAAGATTACTTCTTGGCAGCCTTGGCACGCTTGGCACCGTACTTCGAACGGGCCTGCTTACGGTCTTTCACGCCCTGGGTATCCAGCGCACCGCGGACCATGTGGTAACGCACACCCGGCAAGTCTTTCACACGACCGCCGCGGATCAGCACGACCGAGTGTTCCTGCAGGTTGTGGCCTTCACCGCCGATGTACGAAATGACTTCGAAACCGTTGGTCAGGCGAACTTTGGCGACTTTACGCAGTGCCGAGTTCGGCTTCTTCGGGGTCGTCGTGTAGACACGGGTGCAGACACCACGCTTTTGCGGGCAGTTTTCCAGTGCCGGCGACTTGCTCTTCACAACCGCGGCTTCACGCGGCTTGCGAATCAGTTGATTGATGGTTGGCATCGTTCAAAAATCCAACAAAATGACTACTAGTTAATGACCCGGGGTTCTTGCTTCCGGGGGCTGAAACCTTGTCCCGCTACTTTCCGTACAGGCGACGAAAGCCACTCACCAGCGGGAGCGGCTGTTATGCGTAAACCATGCGCAGAATAATTCGAGAACTCGCGAGTATAGACCTGAAGCGGGACCGGGTCAACAAACTTGCTGACCGGGCACCGCGACAGCGGCGGAAGATTGTGTAATTGCTCAGTAGATGTCGTGATAACGACACAGCCAGTGTACGCCGGATTTCATCCGTTGTGCAGAGGGAATGGCGTTACCCCTGGCAAAAATCGGATAATAGCGGACTTCGCCTCCGCGCTGCCGCACACGTCCGTTCGATGTCATTCCTGCTACGCCCGCGCAACCTGTACGTCGCGCTCACTTATCTGCTCCTGTCCTGCGTGCCGTACGTGGCGCCGCTGTTCGGCCAGCCGCTGTCGCACCCCGGCCAGGTGGCCGGCATCGAACTGCTGGCCTGGCTGGGCGTGTGGGGCGTGTTCAAGCGCCCGGCGTACTTCCACTGGCTGCTGCTGCCCGCGTTCGTCGCGCTGCCCGTCGAGCTTTATTTATATGCGTTCTACGGCCAGGGCATTTCCACGCACCACCTCGGCATCATCGCGGAGACGAGCCCGGCCGAGGCCATGGAATTCCTCGGCAGCAAAGTCTGGCTGCTGGCCGGCGTCTTCGTCGGCGTGCTCGCGTGGTTCGTCACGAGCTGGATCGCCGCCTGGCGCACGCGCGACCTCGACTGGGCCGACGTGTCGCGCCCCGTCGTGGTGGGCGTACTGGCGGTCGTGGCCGTCGTGTTCGCCTACGGCCTGAAGTACGGCGTCGCGCCGCTGCCGCCGCTGGCGCACTGGATGAAGCTGCCGTTCGACCTGGACACGTTCGCCCACTCCTGGCCGTTCGGCCTGGCCGCGCGCGGCGTCGATTTCTACAAGGAGCGGGTCTATCTCGCCAACCTGAACCGGCGCAGCGCCAACTTCCGCTTCCACGCGCACCTGGCCGAGCCGAACGACGACCCGCAGGTGATCGTGATGGTGATCGGCGAATCGTCGCGCTACGACCGCTGGAGCCTGAACGGCTACGACCGCGAAACGAACCCGCTGCTGTCCAAGGAAGACAACCTGGTGCCGCTGCGCGACGTGATCACGTCCGTGTCGGCCACGCGCCTGAGCGTCCCCGTCATCATCTCGCGCAAGCCGGCCACGCAAAGCCTCAAGGACGGGTTCTCGGAAAAATCGTTCCTGACCGCGTTCAAGGAAGCGGGCTATAAAACGTTCTGGCTATCGAACCAGATCTCGTTCGGCAAATTCGACACGCCCGTGTCCGTGTTCGCGAAGGAAGCGGACGTCGTCGACTTCCTGAACCTGGGCGGCTTCACGGACAATTCCAATTACGACGAAATCCTGTTCGGACCGCTGAAGCATGCCGTCGCGGATCCGGCGCCGAAGAAACTGATCGTGCTGCACACGCTGGGCAGCCACTGGAACTACAGCCACCGCTACCCGAAGCAGTTCGATCAATGGCTGCCGTCGCTGTACGGCATCGACAAGCCCGTCTACACGGACATCCGCATCAAGGACAAGCTGAACAACAGCTACGACAGCTCGATCCTGTACACGGACTGGTTCCTCGACCACGTCATCGGCACGCTGAAGGAAGCCGACAAGCCGGCCGCCATGCTGTACGTGGCCGACCACGGCCAGACGCTGTACGACAACAGCTGCCGCCTCGCCTTCCATGGCCACAACACGCAATACGAATTCCACGTCCCCGCGTTCGCCTGGTATTCGGATACGTACGCGGAGCGCTTCCCGGACAAGGTCACGCAACTGCGCCGCCACCGCAAGGCGAAGCTGGCGACGGAAAACATGTTCCACACCCTGCTCGACCTGGGCGACGTGCGCTACCCGGACGAGCGCCTGGAGTGGAGCTTCGTCAACGCCGCCTTCAAGCAGCACAAGCGCTACGTCGACAGCTACGGCTGGACCGACTACGACAATGCCACCATCAAGGGCGACTGCCACGAAGTCATCGCCAAGGGCAAGCCATTGCCGCGCGACTGATGCGCCATCTCAAACCGGGGTCAGAGCCCTTTTTTGGGAAATTTCCAAAAATCGGGCTCTGACCCCGGTGGTGCCGGCCGCGAGGCCAGCAGGTACAGGAACGCCCAGGCGAGCCGGGCGAGACGGCGACACAAGGTGCTGGCAAAGGTGGGCATCGGTGCTCCGCGGCGTGATCGTGATCCATCCCATGCAAGGTCGATGCCCGCCCGCGTCTACCGCCGTGGCGCACGGCCTGCGCGAAATACGCACCAGATCGGCGCATGGACGCACCACTGCGGCGCGCCGCGAACGTGCGCCCGCGGCCCTCACACAGGCAAAGCCCGGCCGGACCCGGCTGGCACCGTTCTTGCAAATTGAACCTGCAACGAGAGGTGGGCCGATGTCGGCATCGCGCACATCTCGACAAGGTGGCTAGGGTTCCGACCGCGCGAGCGGTGCTGGTCCGAGAGCTGCCGGTTCCCCGCCGCGCCGCGGCAAGGAGCTACACGGAGGGATAAAAGCCCGGGAGGACGATTGCGCCGCAATCGCTTGCCTCTCGTTTTTATCCACTTCGGGAGCTCCATCATGCGTTTCTTCCAGCACCACCGCATCCTTCGCAGTTCCATCGCAACGGTCTTCGCCCTGTGCGCGGCGCTGTCGGCC
This sequence comes from Massilia sp. CT11-137, assembly GCF_047302885.1. Classification (NCBI taxonomy): domain Bacteria; kingdom Pseudomonadati; phylum Pseudomonadota; class Betaproteobacteria; order Burkholderiales; family Oxalobacteraceae; genus Massilia; species Massilia sp. CT11-137. The sequence goes on along the minus strand of NZ_JBKYMP010000002.1, from coordinate 119,683 downwards.
GCCGGGCCCGCGCACGCCGAGGTCAAGGTCGGCCTGTCCGACTGGCCGGGCTGGGTGGCCTGGTACGTCGCGGACCAGAAGGGGTTCTTCAAGCGGCACGGCGCCAACGTCAAGCTGGTCTGGTTCGGTAATTACACGGATTCCGTCGCCGCGCTGTCGGCGGGCCAGCTCGATGCCAATGCGCAGACGTGGTCGGACACCATGACGCCGCTGGCGAAGAAGGTCGACGTGAAGGCCGTGCTGGTCAACGACAACTCGGCCGGCAACGACGCGCTGATGGTCGGCCCGAAGATCAAGTCGTTCGCGGACCTGAAGGGCCGCACGGTGGCGCTCGAGCAGTTCAGCATTTCGCATTTCGTGCTGGCCACGGCGCTGGCCCGCAACGGCATGAGCATGAATGACGTCAAGGTCGTCAACCTGTCCGCCGGCGATGCGGCCGCCGCGTTCGTGGCGGGACGCGTGGACGCCGCCGTCGTGTGGAACCCGTGGGTCAACAAGATCCAGGCGAGCGGCAAGGGCCACGCGCTGTTCACGTCGCGCGACATGCCGGGCCTCGTCCCCGACCTGCTCGTCGCCCACGGCAAGGCCCTGCGCGACAAGACCAAGCGCCAGGACCTCGTCGGCATGATCCAGGCGTGGTTCGACACGCAGGCCTTCATCCACGACCATCCGGACGAAGCGGTGCAGATCATGGCGAAAGTCGTCGGCATCAAGCCGGCCGAGTACAAGGTCTTCCTGCCGGGCACGCGCTTCTTCGACCGCGCCGACAACCAGGCCGCGCTCGATGCCGGCAAACCGCAGTCGCTCGTCGCGGCCGGTCCCGAGATCCACAAATTCCTCAGCACGAACAAGCTGGTCGCCGGCCCGGTCGACTACGCCGCCGGCATCGATGCCTCGCTGCTGGCCGACGCCCTCAAGAAGTAAGCCATGCGCGACGACCTGTCCCCTCCCGATCGCGCGGTCACGCGCAACCGCCGCTCCCCCTGGGACGTGCGCGGCGACCTGCGCCGCCGCAGCGCGCTCGCGCTGGCCGTCGCCGGCTTCGTGCTGCCGCTCGCCGTGTGGATCCTCGTCTCGCTGAACGGCTGGGCCGATCCCGTGTTCCTGCCGCCGCCGTGGCAGGTGCTGGCCCAGCTGGGCGAGTGGTACCGCGACGGCGACCTGCTGGGCGACGTCATCGTCAGCATCGGCCGCGTGCTGGGCGGCTTCTGCGTCGCGGCCCTCGTCGCCGTGCCGCTCGGCGTGCTGGTCGGGACGTATGCGCCGGTGCGCGCGTTCCTCGAGCCGCTGACGGAATTCACCCGCTACCTGCCGGCCGTCGCGTTCATCCCCCTGATCATGCTGTGGGTCGGCATCGAGGAAAGCGCGAAGGTCGCCGTGATCTGGGTCGGCGTGTTCTTCCAGATGCTGCTGCTCGTCGCCGCCGACGTGGCGCGCGTGCCGGACGCGCCGATCGAAGCGGCGCGCACGATGGGCGCGACCAACGAGGAGATCATCAAGTACGTGCTGATCCCGGCCGCCCGTCCCGCGATCCTGACGACGCTGCGCGGCGCGATGTGCCTGGCGTGGACGTACCTCGTCGTGGCCGAACTGGTGGCCGCGAACTCGGGCCTGGGCTACGCGATCCTGAAGGCGCAGCGCTTCCTGCAGACCGACAAGATCTTCGCCGGCATCCTGCTGATCGGCCTCGTGGGCCTGCTCACGGACCAGGCGTTCCGCTGGCTGCACAAGCGCTGCTTTCCCTGGCATCACCTGCGAGGCTGAACCATGACACCCAAGATAACCGTACGCGGCCTGTACAAACACTATGGCCGCGGCGCCCGGCGCACGCTCGCGCTGCAGCACGTGGACCTGGACATCGCCGCCGGCGAATTCGTGACCCTCGTCGGCGCGTCCGGCTGCGGCAAGTCGACGCTGCTGCGCACGATCTGCGGCCTGGAGGAATACGGACAAGGCAGCATCGTCTGCAACGGCCGCGACGTCGACGGCCCGGGCGCCGACCGCGCCATGGTCTTCCAGAGCTACAGCCTGTATCCGTGGCTGACGGTGAAGGACAACATCCGCTTCTGCCGCCGCCTCGGGCACCACGCCGCCGCCACGTCGAGCGACGTCGAAATCGCATCCGGCCGCGCCGACGCCCTCATCGGCCTGATGGGCCTCGCCCACGTGGCGCATGCGTATCCGGCCGAACTCTCGGGCGGCATGCAGCAGCGCGTGGCGATCGCGCGGGCGCTGATGGCGCGGCCGGACGTGCTGCTGATGGACGAGCCGTTCGGCGCGCTCGACGCGCAGACGCGCGAGGTGATGCACGACCTGATCCGCCATGTCCACCACCTGGAAAAGACCACCATCGTGTTCGTCACGCACGACGTCGAGGAAGCGATCTACCTGGGCGAGCGCGTCGTCGTGATGGCGCCGCGGCCGGGCCGCATCGATTCGATCGTCGACGTGCCGTTCGGCGCCAGGCGCCACCAGGACCTGAAGCTCGCGCCCGAATTCTCGGCATTGAAGCGCCGGATCCTGAACCGCATCCGCGAGACGTCCGGCGTCAAGACCGACCTGGAACAGCTCGAAAAACTCACCCGCACAGCACAAGACTAACGACTGACGGAGCCACCATGACCCTCACCGAACACACTCTCGAACTGGCACCGGACCTGGACCCGGCCCGCGTGCTGTGGACCGAACGCTTCCCCGGCGGCGCGCACTGGTCGTACCGCGTACGGCGCGGCACCACGCTGCGCTTCATCGCGATGGAAGCCGGCGCCAACGCGGCCGTGCTGCTGTACCGCGCCGACGAACGCATGGAGCGCCTGAACGTGCCGGACACGCTGAAGGCCCAGCACACGGCACATCTCACCGCGGGCCACGTGCTGTACTCGGACATGGGCCGCATCCTCGCGTCGATCCCGCGCGACACGGTGGGCTGGCACGACCCGCTGTGCGGCCTGTCGGACGCCGAAGGCATCGCCCGCCGCCACGGCGTCAAGCGCTACCAGGAACACCGCAACGCCATGCACCGCAACGGCAAGGACAGCCTGCTCGTCGAGATGGGCAAATGGGGCCTGGGCCTGCGCGACCTCGTGCCGAACGTGAACCTGTTTTCCAGGGTGGCGGTCGATGCCGACGGGCGTTTCCGCTTCGCCGAACACCACGCAAAGCCCGGCGACTTCGTCGAACTGCGCTTCGAGATGGACACGCTGGTCCTCGTGTCGACCGCGCCGCATCCGCTCGACCCGCGCCCCGAGTACGCGCCGGGCAAGGTCGCCATCGTGGCCTGGGATTCCGGCCCGGCCGGCGCCGACGATGCGTGCCGCCTGTCGTGCGCCGAAAACGGCCGCGGCTTTCATAACACCGAACTGATTTACCGCTGAGGAGACCGTCATGCACACCCTGCGCGAGAGCACGCTCGATCCCGCCGCCGCCCTGGCCATCCACGACCTGCCGGCCGGCGAACCGTGGCTGCACGAAGTCAAACGCGGCCAGACGCTGCGCATCGTCGACCTGGAAGGCAACCAGGCCGTGGACACGATCTTCTACAACGCCGCCGACACGGCCGAAAGCTACAGCGTCACCGACACGCTGCAGCGCCAGGGCGGCATCTACCTGTCCGCCGGCTCCGTGCTGTATTCGAACCGCGGCCGGCCCATGCTGTCCATCGTGGCCGACACGTGCGGCCGCCACGACACGCTGGGCGGCGCCTGCGCGGCCGAGAGCAACACGGTGCGCTACGCGCTGCAAAAGAAATTCATGCACAGCTGCCGCGACAACTATCTCCTGGCCCTCGCCCGCGCCAAAAATGGAGCTGAAATAAGCGGCATGGACAAGCGCGACCTCGTCCCCAACGTGAACTTCTTCATGAACGTGCCGGTGACGGCACAAGGCGGCCTGTCGTTCGAGGACGGCCTGTCCGCGCCGGGCAAGTACGTCGAGCTGCGCGCCGAGATGGACGTGCTGGTGCTCGTGTCGAACTGCCCGCAGCTGAACAACCCGTGCAATGCCTACAACCCCACCCCGGTCCGCTTCGTGATCTGGGGGTCCTCCCCCTCCGCCTGAAAGACCGCCATGTTCGACAAGATCCTGATCGCCAACCGCGGCGAAATCGCCTGCCGCGTGATCCGCACCGCGCGCCGCCTCGGCATGAAGACGGTGGCCATCTATTCCGAGGCCGACGTCGAATCGCTGCACGTGCGCCTGGCCGACGAAGCCGTGTGCGTGGGCCCGGCCGCCGCCAGCGACAGCTATCTGTCGGCCGAGCGTGTGCTGGCGGCGGCGCGTAACACGGGCGCGCAAGCGATCCACCCCGGCTACGGCTTCATGAGCGAGAACGCGGGCTTCGCGGAAGCGTGCGCCGCCGCCGGCATCGTGTTCATCGGCCCCACGCCGCAGCAGATGCGCGACTTCGGCCTGAAGCACACGGCGCGCGAACTGGCGCAGAAGGCCGACGTGCCGCTGCTGCCGGGGACCGGCCTGCTGGACGGCGTCGAGGAAGCGCTGGCGGAAGCGCGCCGCATCGGCTATCCCGTCATGCTGAAAAGTACGGCTGGCGGCGGCGGCATCGGCATGCGCCTGTGCCGCGACGACGACGAACTGGCCGGCGCCTACGCGTCCGTGCGCCACCTGTCCGAGAACAACTTCAAGAACAGCGGCATCTACCTGGAAAAATTCGTGCAGCGCGCGCGCCACGTGGAGGTGCAGATCTTCGGCGACGGCCGCGGCAACGTCGTGTCGCTGGGCGAGCGCGATTGCTCCGTCCAGCGCCGCAACCAGAAGGTGATCGAGGAAACGCCCGCGCCAGGCCTGTCGGACGGCACGCGGCACGCGCTGGCCGCCACCGCCGTGCGCCTGGGCGCAGCGATCGACTACCTGTCGGCCGGCACCGTCGAATACGTGCTGGACGCCGACACGGGCGCGTTCTACTTCCTCGAAGTGAACACGCGCCTGCAGGTGGAGCACGGCGTGACGGAAGAAGTGTTCGGCGTCGACCTCGTCGAATGGATGATCCGCGCGGCGGCCGGCGAACTCACGCTGCCGGAGCAGGCGTCCCTGGTGCCGCACGGCCACGCGATGCAGCTGCGCGTGTATGCCGAAGACCCGGCGCGCAATTTTCAACCGTGTTCCGGCGTGCTGACGGCCGTCGACTTCGCGCCCGGCCTGCGCGTGGACACGTGGGTCGAGCGCGGTGTCACCGTCAGTCCCTACTATGACCCGCTGCTGGCCAAGCTGATCGTCAAGACGGACGACCGGGCCGCGTCCGTCGACCAGCTCGTGCGCGCTCTCGAGACGTCGCGCATCGACGGCATCGAAACCAACCTGGCCTACCTCGCGCGCATCCTGCGCTACGACGATTTCGTCGCCGGCCGCCAGATCACGCAGATGCTGGCCGCGATGGACTTCGCGCCGCAGACCGTGGAAGTGCTGGACGGCGGCATCCAGACGACGGTGCAGGACTACCCGGGCCGCCTGGGCCTGTGGGCCGTCGGCATCCCGCCGTCCGGGCCGATGGACGCCTACGCGCACCGCGTGGCGAACCACCTGCTCGGCAACGACATCGCCGCACCCACGCTGGAGATGACCCTGCAGGGCGCGACCTTGCGCTTCAACTGCGCATGCACGATCGCGCTGGCCGGCGCGGACCTCGGGGCCAGCGTCACCGGAGTGGACGGCAAACGCGAGCTCGCCAACTGGCGCGCGCATGCCGTCGCCGCCGGCGAAACCTTGCGCTTCGCCGGCGTGCGCGGCGCGGGCGTGCGCGCGTACATCGCGTTCGCGGGCGGCCTGGACGTGCCGGACTACCTCGGCAGCCGCGCCACGTTCACCTTGGGCCAGTTCGGCGGCCACGGCGGCCGCGCCGTGCGCGCGGGCGACATGCTCAAGCTGAAGCCCGTGCCGGCGTTCACGCGCGAACTCGCACCCGCCGCGATCCCGGCCTATGCGCACCACTGGGACATCGCCGTCCACTACGGCCCGCACGGCGCACCGGACTTCTTCACCGACGACGACATCGTCACGTTCTTCGGCACGGACTGGCAGGTGCACTTCAATTCCAGCCGCACCGGCTTGCGCCTCGTCGGCCCGAAACCGCGCTGGGCACGCACGGACGGCGGCGAAGCGGGCCTGCACCCGTCGAACATCCACGACAACGCCTATGCCATCGGCTCGATCGACTTCACCGGCGACATGCCCGTGATCCTCGGCCCGGACGGCCCGAGCCTGGGCGGCTTCGTGTGCCCCGCCGTGATCGTGTCGAGCGACCTGTGGAAGATGGGCCAGCTGAAACCGGGCGACACGGTGCGCTTCCACCGCGTGTCCGTCGACGAGGCGGCGGCCCTGCGCGCGGCGCTGGACGCCGTGTTCGAGCGGCCGGACGCGGCGCCCGTGTGGACACCGCCAGCGTCGCCGCAAGGCCTGGCCCAGCCGGCCATCGCGGGCGAAGCAGCGCTGCCGGACGGTACGCGCGTCGTGTTCCGCCGCGCCGGCGACGACTACCTGCTGGTGGAATTCGGCGACCTCGCGCTGGACATCGACCTGCGCTTCCGCGTCCATGCGCTGATGTGCGCACTGGAGGATGCACGCCTGACTGGTGTCGTCGACCTCACGCCCGGCATCCGCTCGCTGCAGGTCCACTTCGACCATCGCCGCCTGGGCGCCGCGCGCCTGCTGGAGCGGATCGGCGCGCTGCTGGCGGCGCAGGGTCCCGTGGAGGACATGGTGGTCCCGTCGCGCATCGTGCACCTGCCGCTCGCCTGGAACGACACGCAGACGCGCCTCGCGATCCAGAAGTACGAGACGACCGTGCGCCCGGACGCGCCCTGGTGCCCCAGCAACATCGAATTCATCCGCCGCATCAACGGGCTGGACTCGATCCGCGACGTGTACGACGTCGTGTTCAAGGCGAGCTACATGGTGCTGGGCCTGGGCGACGTCTACCTGGGCGCGCCGGTCGCTACGCCCGTCGATCCGCGCCACCGCCTCGTGACGACCAAGTACAACCCGGCGCGCACATGGACGCCGGAAAACGCGGTCGGCATCGGCGGCGCCTACCTGTGCGTGTACGGCATGGAAGGCCCGGGCGGCTACCAGTTCGTCGGCCGCACGGTGCAGATGTGGAACCGCTACCGCCAGACGGCCAGCTTCCGCGACGGCAAACCGTGGCTGCTGCGCTTCTTCGACCAGATCCGCTTCTACGAGGTGACGGAAGACCGCCTGCTCGAGCACCGGCGCGACTTCCCGCTCGGCCGCTTCGACGTGCGCATCGAGGAAACGACGTTCTCGCTGGCCGACTACAACGCGTTCCTGGCGCGCGAAGCGGACGCCATCGCCGCGTTCAAGACGCGCCAGCAGGCCGCGTTCGAGGCCGAGCGCGAACGGTGGCGTACGAGCGGCCAGGCCGAATGGGTCAGCGAGGAAGCGACGCTCGATGCGGGCGCGCTGGCCGACCTGCCCGACGGCAGCCAGTACCTGTCCGCCGTGGTCCCCGGCAGCGTGTGGAAGATCGTCGTGCCGCCCGGCGCCGCCGTGCGCGAGGGCGAGACGCTGGCGATCTTCGAATCGATGAAGATGGAAATCCCCGTCGTCGCCACCGCCGACGGCGTGCTGGACGAATGGCTCGTCGCCGAGGGCAAGCCCGTCGCCGCCGGCCAGCGCATCGCCGTCTTCACGGCCGCATCCTGAATCCGCAACCCATCCCCTACAAGGAGTCCCGCATGCACGACAAGAAGATCATCCTCGCCATTGCCACCCTGCTGTGTTCCGGCGCCGCCTGGGCCGACGACGCGCCCGCGTTCACCGGCCACGTCGACCTGGTCAGCAAATACATCCTGCGCGGCGTCAGCTCGACCTATGGCCCCGGCCTGCCGGGCCTGGGCAACGCCGGCGCCGACGCGCCCGAGTCGGACCAGCCCGCGCTGCAATGGGGCGTGGACTGGAACGATCCGTCCGGCTTCTTCCTCGGCTACTGGGCGTCGCAGATCAACTACTCGTACAAACGCCTGGGCGAATCGTATGCCGACCGCGGCATCGCCGATTTCCAGCACAAGAAATCGATCGAGAACGACGTCTACGGCGGCTACAACGGCAAGGTGGGCGACATCGGCTACACCGTCGGCCTGACGGGCTATTACTACGTCAACGGCGAGCACGCGAACGCATTCGAGACCAAGCTGGGCGCCAGCTACGGCCCGTTCAGCGTGACGGCGCAGACCCTGCTCAAGGACGTCGTCTGGGGCAACCGGGGCGACACCTACTGGACGCTGGCCGCGAGCCAGCCGCTCCCGCACGACATCACCCTGTCCGCCACGCTCGGCTTCTACACGTACCACAAGGAAGGCCGCTACCTGGGCACGGTCGACACGCTGACCGGCACGCGCTGCGCGGCCGGCACGAGCTTCATCGTCAACGGCTGCTTCGCGGGCGGCGCGCCGGCGTCGGGCGGCTGGCGTCACCTGACCGTCGGCTTCACGCAGCCGCTCGGCGCCGGTTTTACCTGGGGCCTGCAAGGCCTGCTCGGCGGCGACAACCGCTACGGCGCCAAGCAGGGCAACCGCCTGCTGGCCACCCTCGGCTACGCCTTCTGACCCTCTTATGCGAGACACCATGACGATCACCGACATCCACGCCGGCTACCTGGGCGGCGCATCGACGCCCAGCCGCTGCATCGAGCAGGTCCTGGCCCGCATCGCCGCCGCGGACCGCCCCGAGATCTGGATCAGCCGCGTGGACGACGCCGCGCTGCGCGCACAGGCCCGCGCGCTCGACGCCGTGCTGGCGGCCGAAGGCGCCGCCGCGCTGGCGCGCCTGCCGCTGCTGGGCATCCCGTTCGCCGTCAAGGACAACATCGACGTGGCCGGCATGCCCACCACGGCCGCCTGCCCCACCTACGCCTACGTGCCGGACGCATCCGCGCCGGTGGTGGAAAAACTCGTCGCGGCCGGCGCCCTGCTGGTCGGGAAGACGAACCTGGACCAGTTCGCGACGGGCCTCGTCGGCACGCGCTCGCCGTACGGCGCCGTGCGCAACGCGGTCGATCCGGCCTATGTGTCGGGCGGCTCCAGTTCCGGCTCCGCCGTCGCCGTCGCGCTGGGCATGGCCGGCTTCGCGCTCGGCACGGACACGGCCGGCTCCGGCCGCGTGCCGGCGGGCCTGAACGGCATCGTCGGCCTCAAGCCCACGCGCGGGCTGCTCTCGACGCGCGGCGTGGTGCCGGCGTGCCGCACGCTCGACTGCGTCTCCGTGTTCGCGGCCAACGTGGCCGACGCGTGGAAAGTGGTGCGGGCCGCGGCCGGGTATGATGCGCTCGACCCGTATTCGCGCCGCATTGCACCGCAGGGCGTGCGCCGGCGCGGCTATCGCATCGCCGTGCCCGCGCAGCTGGAATTCTTCGGCGACGCGGCCGCGCAAGCCGCATTCGAGGCGACCCTGGCGCGCCTGCGCGACCTCCCCGGCTGCACGTTCGGCACCGTCGACTACACGCCGTTCCGCGACGCCGCCGCCCTGCTGTACCAGGGCCCGTGGGTCGCGGAGCGTCACGCCGCCGTCGGCGCGTTCATCGACGCGCAGCCGGACGCCGCGCATCCGGTGGTGGCCGGCATCATCGAGCAGGCCAGGGAGTACGACGCCACGGATGCGTTCAAGGGCCAGTACCGGCTGGCGGCGCTGCGCCGCGCGGCCGATGACAGCCTCGCGGGCTACGACTTCCTGCTGGTGCCCACGACGCCGACCATGCCGCGCATCGCCGACGTGCTGGAACGCCCGGTGGAACTGAATGCGCAACTGGGGTATTACACGAACTTCGTGAACTTCTTCGACATGGCCGCGCTGGCCGTGCCGGGGGCGGCGCGGCCAGACGGCCTGCCGGCCGGCGTCACCTTGATCGGCTCCACCGGCAGCGACCACCTGCTCGCGACGGCCGCCGCGGCGCTGCTGGGCGGCGCGGAGGCCGCTGCGCTGGCCGCCGACCCGCTGCCGTTCGCCGAACCGACGGTGCAGGTGGCGGTCGTCGGCGCGCACCTGGCGGGCCAGCCGCTGAACTGGCAGCTGCTGGAACGGGGCGCGCGCAAGGTGGCGGCCACGCACACGGCGCCGCACTACCGCCTGTACGCGCTGCCGGGCACGACGCCGCCCAAGCCGGGCCTGGCGCGGGTCGACCGCGACGGCGCGGCGATCGAGGTCGAAGTGTGGGAACTGCCGCTGCGCCGCTTCGGCGAATTCGTGGCCGAGATCCCGGCGCCGCTGGGCATCGGCTCGCTCGAACTGGCGGACGGCGGCTGGGTCAAGGGCTTCATCTGCGAGCCGGCCGCCATCGCGGGCGCCACCGACATCAGCGTGTTCGGCGGGTGGCGCGCGTACCTGTCACGACGCGCAGCCTGACCACCGGGGTCAGACCCCGATATTTGGAAATTTCCCAAATTCGGGGTCAGCAAATTCGGGGTCAGAGCACATTATTTTTTGGCGTCTTCGCCAACGCCTGTCTTTTACCTCGCTATGGGCTGGCAATGTCGGCCAAGTCGACGGCTCGACTTCAGAACATGTGCTCTGACCCCGAATCCCTGAATCTGTCCGGACATCAAGACCGTCCGCACTGTCCGTCCACACTGCCCCCGGACAGTCGCGGACGCCACCGTGTCCGCTGTCCACGCCAATGAAATCAATGGCTTAGCGGCTGGCATGGATCATGCAAATACAGGCACTGTCCACAACCCGTGTCCACATCATGATCCGCGATACATCCCAACAAGACGCCGTCATCGCCCCGCCCCCGGGCCACAAGCTGAAGCGCCGCGCGCTCTGGGTCGGCAGCGCCGTGCTGGTGGCCGCACTGTGCGCCGGCCTCGTGTCGACGTGGCGCGGCAGCGAGGCGTCCGTCAGCGCGTCGCGCCTGCGCATCGCCGAGGTCACGCGCGGCACGCTCGTGCGCGACGCCTCCGTCAACGGCCGCGTCGTCGCCGCCGTCAGCCCGACGCTGTATGCCAAGGCGCCCGCCACCGTCAACCTGAAGGTAGCGGCCGGCGACACCGTCAAGAAGGGGCAAGTGCTGGCCGTGCTCGAATCGCCCGACCTGGCGGACGTGCTGAAACGCGAGACGTCCGCGTACGAAGGCCTGAAGGCCGAGGTGGCGCGCCAGCAGATCCTGTCGCGCAAGCAGAAGCTGCTGGCGCAGAAAGAGGCCGACACCGCCGAGATCGACCGCCTGTCCGCCCAGCGCACCCTGGAGCGCTACGACAGCGTGGGCCAGCTCGGCATCATCGCGAAGATCGATTACCAGAAGGCGAAGGACGCGGTGCAGTCCGCGCAGATCCGCGCGAAGCACGCCTCGCAGGCCGCGCTGCTGGAAGGCGAGGACGTCGCGCTCGCGATCAAGACGAAGCTGAACGACCTGGAACGCGCGCGCCTGTCGATGGAAGAAGCGCAGCGCCGCGTCGACGAGCTGACCGTGCGCGCGCCCGTCGACGGTTTCATCGGCACCCTGAACGTGCAGGACCGCATGGTCGTCGCCGCGAACGCGCCGCTGATGACGCTCGTCGACCTGTCGAAGCTCGAGGTCGAGATCGAGGTGCCGGAGACGTATGCGGCCGACCTGGGCCTGGGCATGAACGCCGAGGTCACGCTGCCCTCGGGCACGGCGACGGGCAAGCTGTCGGCGCTGTCGCCGGAAGTCGTGAAAAGCATGGTGCTGGCGCGCGTGCGCTTCGACGGCGAGCAGCCGAAGGGCCTGCGCCAGAGCCAGCGCGTGACGGCGCGCCTGCTCATCGAAGAAAAGCCGAACGTCTTGATGGTGGCGCGCGGCCCGTTCGTCGAGAGCGAGGGCGGACGCTATGCCTACGTCGTGCGCGACGGGATCGCCACGCGCACGCCGATCCGCATGGGCGCCACCAGCATGTCGGCCGTCGAAATCGTGTCGGGCCTGAAGCAGGGCGACAAAGTGGTGGTGGCCGGCACCGACGCCTTCAATAACGCGCAACGCATCTCGATCAATCAGTAACCCAACCCAAAGGAACAGCCATGCTGCGCATGACCAATTTGAGCAAGGTGTACCGCACCCACATGATCGAGACGCACGCGCTGCGCGGGTTCGAGATCGAAGTCCGCGAAGGCGAGTTCGTCACCGTGACCGGCCCGTCCGGCTCGGGCAAGACGAGCTTCCTCAACATCGCCGGCCTACTCGAGGAATTCACGTCCGGCGAGTACATCCTCGACGGCGTCAACGTGAAGGGCCTGGACGACAACGCCCGCTCGCGCCTGCGCAACGAAAAGCTCGGTTTCATCTTCCAGGGTTTCAACCTGATTCCCGACCTGAATTTGTACGACAATGTCGACGTCCCGCTGCGCTACCGCGGCTTCAACGCGGCCGAGCGCAAGAAGCGCATCGAGGACGCGCTGGCCAAGGTGGGCCTGGCGTCGCGCATGAAGCATTATCCGGCCGAGCTGTCCGGCGGCCAGCAGCAGCGCGTGGCCATCGCGCGCGCGCTCGCGGGCTCGCCGAAACTGCTGCTGGCGGACGAACCGACCGGCAACCTCGATACGCAGATGGCGCGCGGCGTGATGGAACTGCTGGAAGAAATCAACGCGGCTGGCACGACGATCCTGATGGTCACGCACGATCCGGAACTGGCCGTGCGCACCACGCGCAACGTGCACATCATCGACGGCCAGGTGTCGGACCTCGTGCGCCGCGCACCGACGCTGGTCGACACGAAGTCCGCCACGGTCACCGCATAAGGAGCGCACCATGTTCGGCTATTACTTCAGGCTTGGCGTGCGCAGCCTGCGCCGCAACCCTGCCCTCACCGCGCTGATGGTACTGACGCTGGCCGTCGGCGTGGCCGCCAGCGTGTCGACGCTGACGATCCTGCACATGATGTCGAGCGACCCGATTCCGCAGAAGAGCAGCCGGCTGTTCGTGCCGCTGATCGACAACGGCCCGGTCGAGGGCTACACGCCGGGCGAGGATCCGGACGACATCCAGATCAGCTACAAGGACGCCGTCAACCTCGTCAAGGGCGGCCAGGGCGTGCGCCGCACGGCGCTGTACGGGGTCGCCGCGCCGATCCAGCCGCCGCGCGCGGACATCCAGCCGTTCAACCTGTCCGGCCTTGCGCCCACGCGCGACTTCTTCGCCATGTTCGACGTGCCCTTCCTCCACGGCCAGGCCTGGACCGAACAGGACGAGGCGCGCGGCGCCGACGTCGTGGTCCTCAGCCGCGAGATCGCCGAAAAACTGTACGGCGACGCCAACCCGGTCGGCCAGCGCGTCACCTTGATGGGCTTCCCGTTCACCGTCGTGGGCGTGATCGACAACTGGATGCCGCTGCCGCGCTTCTATCGCCTGAACGGCGGCGTGCGCTACGGCGCCGGCGAGGAATTCTTCATCCCGTTCACGACGTCGATCCGCCACGAAGTCACGCACAACGGCAGCATGAGCTGCTCGGGCAACCCGGGCGCCGGGTTCGCCGCGCGCCTGGCATCGGAGTGCACGTGGATCACGGTGTGGTTCGAAACGGCGGCGGCGAGCGACCGCGCCGACCTGCAGGCCTGGCTCGACAACTACGCGGCCGACCAGCGCAAGCTGGGCCGCCTGAAGCGCAACGCCGTGAACCGCCTGTACGACGTGCCCGAGTGGCTCGTGTTCACGAAGGTCGTCGGCAAGGACAGCAAGCTGCAGACGTGGCTCGCGTTCGGCTTCCTCGTGCTGTGTCTCGTGAACACCGTCGGCCTGCTGCTGGCGAAATTCTCGGTGCGCGCGTCCGAGATCGGCGTGCGCCGCGCGCTGGGCGCCTCGCGTGCCGACATCTTCCGCCAGTTCCTCATCGAGACCGGCGTCGTGGGCCTCGTCGGCGGCGTGCTGGGACTCGTCCTCGCGTTCGGCGCGCTGGCCCTGATCTCCATGCAGGGCAAGCAGACGGCCGCCGTGGCCCACATGGACTGGGAGATGCTGATCGCGACCTTCGTGATGTCGGTCGGCGCCGCCGTCCTCGCCGGCCTGTTGCCGACCTGGCGCGCCTGCCAGGTCACGCCCGCCATCCAGCTGAAATCGCAGTAAAGGAGAACCGCCATGGAAATCCGCCCCATCCTGTCCGCGCTGCTGCGCAACAAGACCGGCCCGATCCTCGTCGCGCTGCAGGTCGCCCTGAGCCTCGCGATCCTGGCCAACGCGGCCCACATCGTCAACGAGCGGCGCGCCGTCGCCGCGCGGCCGTCCGGCCTGGCCGACGAGCACTCGACGTTCTACATCACGGTGCGCAACCTGTCGAACGACACGCCGGAGCAGCGGCTGGCCAACATCAAGCGCCAGACCGCCGTGCTGCGCGCCGTGGCCGGCGTCGCGTCGGTCGCCCACGTCAGCCAGATGCCGCTGTCGCGCAGCGGCAGCAACACGAGCGTGGCCGTCAACGACCGCCAGGACAAGCCGAGCGCCGTCGCCTCGCAGTTCGTTTCCGGCGACTCGCTCGTGCAGACCTTCGGCCTGAAGCTGGTCGAGGGCCGCGACTTCCTGCCGGCCGAGCTCCTCGACGTGAACGAGGACACGACGGCCGAACCGCCGCCCCAGGTCATCCTGACGAAACCGCTGGCCGACAAACTGTGGCCGGAGCAGCCGGCCGTCGGCAAGACGATGTACTTCGGCACCGGCAAGGATGCCCGCGGCGTGCAGGTGGTCGGTGTCGTCCAGGCCCTGATGAGCGCCCACGGCGAAGTCGGCGAACGGGGCGAGCAGTCGGTGATCATGCCGGCGCGCCTGTACGGCAGCGAACCGGTGGTCCTGTACGCGATCCGTACCGAACCGGGCCAGCGCGACCGGGTGATGAAGGAAGTGGAAGACGCGCTGCGCAAGTCGTCGGCCACGCCGATGATCACGAAGATGAAGACCGTCGACGACGACCGCAAGGACCGCTACCGCGCCGACGTCGCGCTGCAGTGGATGCTCGTCACGGTGAGCGTGCTGCTCCTGCTGATCACCGCCAGCGGCATCGTCGGCATGGCCAGCCTGTGGGTCACGCAGCGCCGCAAGCAGATCGGCGTGCGGCGCGCGCTGGGCGCGAGGAAGACCGACATCCTGCGCTACTTCATCACGGAGAACTTCATGATCACGAGCGCCGGCGTGTTCGGCGGCGTGGCGCTGGGCCTCGCGCTGAACCAGCTCCTCGTCAGCAAGCTGGAGATGGCGCGCCTGCCGGCCGGCTATCTCGTGTTCGGCGCCCTCGGCTTCTGGCTGCTGGGCGTGGCGGCGGCCTACGGTCCGGCATGGCGCGCGGCCAGCATTTCGCCGGCCACCGCGACGCGCAGCGTGTGACCCGGCAGTGATATGCTAGCGGGCATGCCTACCGTATTGATCATCGATGACAACGCCGCCGTCGGCATCGCGCTCGACGTCCTGTTTTCGCTGCACGACATCGCCTCGCTGCGCGCCGCCTCGCCCGAGGAAGGGCTTGCCCTCCTCGCGCGCGAGCCCGTCGATCTCGTCATCCAGGACATGAACTTCACGGCCGACACCACGTCGGGCGAGGAAGGCGTGGCGCTGTTCCGCGAGATCCGCAAGCTGTATCCGGACCTGCCGGTGATCCTGCTGACGGCGTGGACGCACCTGGACGCGGCCGTCGACCTGATCAAGGCCGGCGCGGCCGATTATCTGTCGAAGCCGTGGAACGACGACCGCCTGCTCGCGACGGTGACGAACCTGATCGAACTGGGACAGGCCAACCGCGCGCTGGGCCAGCGCCTGCAGCGCGAACGCCGCGCGCGGCGCGAACTGGAACAGCAGTTCGACCTGCGCGGCCTCGTGTGGGCCGACCCCGCGACGGAACGCGTGCTGAGCCTCGCCTGCCAGGTGGCGCGCGCCGACGTGCCGGTCCTGATCACGGGGCCGAACGGCACGGGCAAGGAACGCATCGCCGAGATCATCCAGGCCAATTCGATGGTCCGCGACGGTCCGTTCGTCGTGCTGAACTGCGGCGCGCTGCCCTCGGAACTGATCGAGGCGGAGCTGTTCGGCGCCGATGCCGGTGCGTACACGGGCGCCTCGAAGGCGCGCGAAGGCAAGTTCGAGGCGGCCGACGGCGGCACCTTGTTCCTCGACGAGATCGGCAACCTGCCGCTGGCCGGGCAGATGAAACTCCTGCGCGTACTGGAGACGGGGCGCTTCGAACGCCTCGGCTCCAACCGCGAGCGCCAGGTGAAGGTACGCGTGATCAGCGCGACGAACGCGGATCTCGCGGCGATGATCCGCGCCGGCGCCTTCCGCGAAGATTTGTATTACCGCCTGAACGTGATCGAACTGAAGCTGCCGGCACTGGCCGCGCGTCCCGGCGACATCCTGCCGCTGGCGCACGGCTTCCTCCCGCGCGGCAAGACCCTGCATCCGGGCGCGGAAGCCGCGCTGCTCGCGCACAACTGGCCTGGCAATGTGCGTGAGCTGAAGAACGTGATGGCGCGTGCGAACCTGCTGGCCCAGGGCGACGTGATCAAGGCGCCTGACCTCGGCCTGCCGCTGCCGGCCCATGTCGCGCTCGACGCGGAGCCGGACCGTGACGCCATCACGCAGGCGCTCGCACGCGCGGGCGGCGTGATCGCGCAGGCGGCGGCGGAACTCGGGCTGTCGCGCCAGGCCCTGTATCGCCGCATGGAGCGGTTGGGCATCGCCCGCACCGTATGAAATTCCGGCTGTCGCTCGTCACGCGCTGGTCGGCCCTCGTCGGCACGCTGCTGGCGGTCGGGATCATCATCGCGCTGGCGCTCGACCATCTGCTGCCGGGCCGTCCGCTCGCGGTGCTGGGCATCTGTTTGCTGTGCGTCGTGCCGATATCCATCATCACCCTGCGCTCGCAGGTGCAGCCGATCCTGTCGCTGTTCCGCGCGTTGGAAGGCACGGTCACCAGCTACCGCGACGGCGATTTTTCGTTCAGCCTGCACTGGCCGCAGAACGACGAACTGTCGGACCTCATCGCCGCCCACAACGCGCTGGGCGAAGTGCTGCGCGAGCAGAGACTGGACCTCGTGCAGCGCGAACTGCTGCTCGACACGATGGTGCAGAACACGCCCGTCGCCATGCTGCTCGTGACGGAGCCGCCGGGCGCCGCCGACCGCAATGTACGCGTTGTCGTCTACGCGAACGTGGCGGCGCGCCAGTTGCTGTTCGAGGGGCATAAGCTGGAAGGCCACGCGCTGCACGACGTGCTGCAAAAAACGCCGGCCCTCGTGGAAGCACTGGCGCGCGGCGGCGACGGCCTGTTCACGGCCGGCGACGGCGAAGAGGAAGAGGTCTATCACCTCGCCCGCCGCAACTTCAGCCTGAACGGCCGGCGCCACGAATTGCTGCTGCTGCGCCAGCTGACGGCCGAGCTGCGGCGCCAGGAAGTGCAGACGTGGAAAAAAGTCATCCGCGTCATCAGCCACGAGTTGAACAACTCGCTGGCGCCGCTTGCGTCACTCGCGCACTCCGGCACGGAACTCGTGCGGCGCGGCCAGACGGAGCGCCTGCCGCAGATCCTGCAGACCATCGGCGAACGCACGCGCCACCTGGAGAGCTTCATCCTCGGCTACGCGCGCTTCGCCAAGCTGCCGGCGCCGCGCCTGGAGACGATCGCGTGGTCCGATTTCGTGGCCGGCCTGGCGGACCAGGTGGCGTTCCGCCTCGGCGGCGAACTGCCGGAATCTCCGGCGCACATCGACCGCGCGCAGATGGAGCAGGCGCTCCTCAACCTGCTGAAGAACGCCCACGAATCCGGCTCGCGCCCGGAAGACGTCGAACTGCACGTACGGCGCGTGCAAGACGTGGTCCGCATCGACGTATTCGACCGCGGCACGGGCATGAACGACGCCGTGCTGACGAACGCCCTCGTCCCGTTCTACTCGACGAAGCGCAGCGGCACGGGCCTCGGCCTGGCGCTGGCGCGCGAAATCGCCGAAGCCCACGGCGGCCGCATCACCCTCGGCAACCGCGAGGGCGGCGGCCTGGCCGTCACCCTGATCCTGCCCGCCTGAACTCGACACTTCGGGGTCAGAGCCCGGTTTTAGGAAATTGCTCAGATTTGGGGTCAGGTCCCTTTCTTCCGGCGCCGTCCCGCGCATTGATCGCCGTTCCTCGTACTTACCCGCACAATAGGCGACGTTGAGCGTATCGACCATTTATAATGTGCTGTGACCCCGAATTTGCCGCGAAAGCGCACGATCGTGCGATACTCCCGGTTTCGTCGACGTTGGAGTACGCGAAGAATGATCCGACTACCTTTGTTTTGCATGACCGCGCTGGCGCTGTTGGCCGGCTGCGTCCAGTCCCCTGCCACCCGTACGGCCTCCGCGCCCGCGCAGCCGCAGCAACCGCCGCAGCAGCAGGTGCCGGGCCAGCATTGCGCGCCGCCCGTCTATCCGCAGGAAGCGCTGCAGGCGCGCATGAGCGGCGTGTCGATGATGGCCTTCCTGGTCGGCAGCGACGGCACCGTGCGCGAATCGCGCCTGCTCAAGTCGAGCGGTTACGCGATCCTCGACCACGCCGCCGAAGCCGCGCTCCGGCTGTGCCGCTTCAAGCCCGCGCTGAAGAATGGCCATACGGTCGCGGCGTGGCAGCCCGTCCAGTACGCGTGGTCGCTGCCGTAATGACCAACGCCAGGGATCCCCGCTTCGCCCAGCCCGGCCACCCGCCAGCCACGATCACCGAATTCGAAGGCGTGCGCTCGCTGCACCTCGGCACCTCGTGGGTGCAGGGCTCGATGCGGCTGGCGCGCCCCGATGCGATCGAACTGGAATACGTCCAGATGATGATGATGTGGATGCTGTTCCTGCCGAATCCGCGCCGTATCGTGCAGCTGGGCCTCGGCAGTGCCGCGCTGACGAAGTTCTGCCACCAGCGCTTTCCGCAGGCGCGCGTGACTGCCGTCGAGCTGAATCCGAACGTGATCGCCATCTGCCGCGAACACTTTGGCCTGGGACCCGACGACGAACGCCTGGACGTGCGCGAGATGGACGCGCTGGACTTCGTGATGGACGACGCCAACCACGGCACGGTGGACGTGCTGCAGGTCGACCTGTACGACGAGGAAGCGCGCGGCCCTGTGCTCGATACGCCCGAGTTCTACGCCGCGTGCGCCGCCTGCCTGAAGGATGGCGGCATCATGACCGCCAACGTGTTCGGCGATTTTTCCAACTACGACAAGAACCTCGATGCGATGCGGGACGCGTTCGACGCCGTCGTCTGGCTGCCCGAGGTCCACGACGCCAACATCGTCGTCGTCGCGTTCAGGGACGCGCCGCAGATCGACTTCGCCGTGCTGTACGAGCGCGCGGCCGACATCAAGCGGCGCTACAACCTGCCGGCCAAGGGCTGGGTCAACGGGTTGAAGGAGTGGATGCGCGACCACGCCGGCTGATCGTGCGCCGGCCCCGGCCCGGCTCGGGCTAGCATGGGGCATGGCCACCGACATCTCGCTCCTGCGCACCGCGCGCCTGCAACTGGTCGTTCCGGCAGCCCGCCACGCGGGGGCATTCGCCGCCCTGCATGCGGACCCGTACACGATGCGCTACATCGGCCAGGGCCGCCCGCTCGACCGGACGGACGCCTGGCTGCACCTCGCCATGCTGATCGGGCACTGGCAGATGCGCGGCTACGGCGCGTGGATGCTCGAAGATCCCGCCGACGGCAGCTTCGTCGGCCGCGTCGGCCTGTTCCATCCGGCCGGGTGGGACGAAGCGGAACTGGGCTGGATGATCGTGCCCGCGCTGCGCGGACGCGGTCTCGCCACGGAAGCGGCGCGGGCCGTGCGCGACGTCGCGTTCGGCACGCTCGGCATGACGTCGTTGATCAGCCTGATCAAGCCCGGCAACGAGGCGTCGCGCCGCGTCGCACTGAAAGCCGGGGCCATCGCCGCCGAAACCGTCAGCTTCCCGGACGGCCCCCTCCAGACCTACCGCTACCGCAAATAGTTCCCTCATGCGCGGCGCATACGACTGAGCCAGCGCAACTCAACCAAAAGTGTAATGGGCATTGTCATGAAACGTCATCGACGATTCTGATGAGGCTCAAGCATGAACGTGTTAATGGTTGGCGCCGGCAATGCCGGCTGCGCGCTCGGGGCCCTGCTGGCGCTGGACGGTCACCGTGTCGCCCTGCTCAAGACGTCGCGCGCGCTGCATGACGAGAACTTCGACGCGGTCGCCGCAACGCGCACGATCACGGTGAACGGCAGGGCCGGCGCCGGCACACCGCGCACGGCCGCACTGGCGCTCGCCACACGCGATCCGGACGAAGCCTTCGACATCGCGCCCGACGCCGTCGTCGTCACCACGCAGACGCAGTGCCACCCGCACGTCGCCGCGCTGATCGGCCCCCGGCTCGACGGCCGCCCGCTCGTGCTGCTGGCGCCCGGCTACCTGGGGTCGTTCCACTTCCTGCCCTGGCAGGCCCGCGCCGGGTTCCTGCTGGCGGAAGGCGAAAGCCTGCCGTACGACGCGCGCCTCGTCGCCCCGGGCACCGTCGACATCCTGTTCCGCAACGTGCGCAACGCGCTGGCCTTCGTGCCGCGGACCCGCGCGGCCGAAGGTCTGGCCCGCGCGGCCCGTTTGTTCCCGACGTATGTCGCGACCCGCACCAACGTGGTCGAATCCGCGCTGCACAATCCTAACCTCGTCGTCCACACGATCGGCACGCTGCTGTCGGCCAGCCGCATCGAATACGCGGAAGGCGAATTCTGGATGTACCGCGAAGCGTTCACGCCCTCGGTCCTGCGCCTGCTGGCGCGGCTCGACGCGGAAAAGAACGCCGTCATCGCGGCCACGGGCGGGCGGCCGTCGCCGTATTTCGACGAGTGCCGCTTCCGCAACGCCGACGACCTGGACGAACCCGCGCTGGCCGTGTTCCGCCGCTACGCGCGGGAAGGCGGCCCGAAAGGACCGGCCAGCATGGAGACGCGCTTCATCACGGAAGACGTGCCGATGGGCCTCGCCCTGCTGTCCTCGATCGGGCGCCTGATGGACGTGCCGACGCCGGTGGCGGATGCGCTGATCGTGATCGCCGAAGGCCTGCTCGACCGCGACTTCCACAGCGAGTCCGACGCGCGCACCCTGGCGAGCCTCGGGCTCGGCGACGCGTCGCCGGCCGACTTCCGGCGCCTGCTCGATGCTTGAGCGCGCCGCCCTGTACGGCTGGCTGGCGCGCCGCTATTACGCGTGGCGCCCGTATCTTCCTGCCCGCCTGCTGTACCACCCGGACTATTTCCGCCTGCGCGCGCTGCTCGCCGGCGACGCCGCGGCCGTCGATACACTCGCGCGCCGCCGCCTGCGCCGCATCCTCGTGCACGCGCTCGCGCACGTGCCGCACTACCGCCGCACCGTGCGCGTCAGCCCCGCCGAGGCGGCGCACGAACCGCTCGCCGAGGTGCTGGCCGCCTTTCCCTGGCTGACCAAGGACGAAGTGATGGCGCGGCAGCGCGACTTCCTCGACAGCCGCCTCGATCCGCGCCGGCTGCTGTACGCGACGAGCGGCGGCTCGTCCGGCCAGGGCATCGGCATGTGGCGCAACAAGCGCCTGGCCGACATCGAAAAAGCCTTCTTTGCGCACGAGTGGGGGCGCTTCGGCTTCTCGTTCGACAAATCGCGCATCCTGCGCATCGGCGCCGACGCGCGCCGCCACGCGCACGAGCCGCCGGTGCGCGTGGCGGGCAACCGCCTGATGCTGTCGCCCTACCACGTCGGCGCCGCGCACCGCGCCGCCATCCTCGATGCGCTCAACCGCTTCCGCCCGGACTACGTGCATGCGTATCCCAGCTCCGCGGCGGCGCTGGCCGAACTGCTCGATCCGGGCGACCTGGGTTTCCGCGTGCGCGCCGTGCTGCTGGCGTCCGAGCCCGTCACGCCCGCGCAACTGGCGGCGCTGCGCCGGCTGTTCGATTGCCCCGTCTCGCTCAACTACGGCCTGTCGGAACGCACGAACCTGGCCTTCGCCACGTGCACCGGGCTTGCGGGCGCGGACTATCGCTTCCAGCCGCTGTACGGCTGGTCGGAAAACCGCTGGGACGGCGAGCGCGCGGAAATCGCGGGTACCTCGCTGTGGAACGACGTGATGCCGCTGATCCGCTACCGCACCGGCGACTACGGCGTGATCGACGCGAGCGGCCGCTGCGCCGCCATCGACGGGCGCGCGCAGGAATTCCTGATCGACCGCGCCGGCAACCGCATCCCCGGCCTCTCCATCGTCATCGACGAAGCCACGTGGGACGTCGTGCGCCTGTACCAGGTGCGCCAGCGGCGGCCCGGCGAAATCGTCCTCGCGGTGGTGGGACGCCACGGCCCGCTCGACGCCGCCCAGCGCGCCTTCCTGCTCGACGCCCAGCGGCGCCGCTGGGGCGACCGGTTCGACATCACCTTGCAGGAAGAAAGCGACATCCCGCTGGCGCCGAACGGCAAGCGCAAGCTGGTGGTCAGCGCGCCGGGTGCGTGAGCGGCAGGGCCGGCGCGGGCATCGCCTCGCGCCACCAGTCGGCGCCTTCCTGCGGCTGCGCGAGCGCGAGGCGCTCGCCCATCATCGGCGTCGCCAGCTTCACGCCGGCCGCGCGCGCAAGATCGGCGATGCGCTCGAACGGTTCGTACCACGGGTGCAGCGCCAGGTCGAACGTGCCGTTGTGGACGGGGACCAGCCAGCGCCCGCGCAGGTCCAGGTGCGCCTGCAGCGTCTCCTCGGGCAGCATGTGCACCTCGGGCCACATCTCGTTGTAGGCGCCGTTTTCGACGAACGTCACGTCGAACGGGCCGAAACGCTCGCCGATGGTCTTGAAGTCGTCGTGGTAGCCCGTGTCGCCGCTGAAGAACAGCTTCAGTCCCGCCGCCTCGATCACCCACGACACCCACAACGTGCGGTCGCCGTCGCTGAGACTCCGGCCCGAGAAATGCCGCGACGGCGCCGCCGTCAGGCGCAACCCTTCCACGTCGGTCGACTGCCACCAGTCGAGCTGGCGCACCTTCGCCGCGTCGACGCCCCAACGCACGATGCGGTCGCCCACGCCGAGCGGCGTAATGAACTGGTCAGTCTTGGGAATCAGGCGCTTGATGCTGTCGTAATCCAGATGGTCGTAATGGTCGTGCGACAGGATCACGCCGGCGAGCCGCGGCAGCGCCTCGATGCCGATCGGCGGCGCGTGAAAACGCTTCGGACCGGCCCACTGCACCGGCGCCGCGCGCTCGGAAAACACGGGGTCCGTGAGCCAGTAGCGGCCGGCGAGCTTGAACAGCATCGTCGAATGGCCCAGGCGCCACAGGCTCGCGTCGGGCGCGGATTCGATGTCGGCCCTTGTCACCGGCTGCACGGGCAGCGGCTGGTCGGGAACCGCCGTCTTCGGCTTCGTCGTCGACACTTTCCAGAACAGCGCCAGCATCTCCATGATGCCCTGGCGGCGGCGCGGGACGACGTTGCGGAAACGGCCGTCGGGGTGGCGTGGGGCGGATTCAGACATGGCGGCAGTGGCTCGAAGGACGATGAACGATCATCGCACGTTCCCAAAAATCCTGCCGAAGGGTTGGCAAATTCAGCGCCGTTCGCGCCACCACAAGCCAAGCATCGCCAGCGCGAACACGACGCCGAACGGCCACACGGGCAGCGGCCGCGTGCCCGGTGCGACCGGCGCCGGCGTACGCGCCGCATACTTCTCCGTCGCGGCACGGCGTTCGCTGCGTTGCCACAATGGCCAGTCGCCCGGCGCATACACGTACACCTGGCCGTCGTTCGTGCCCGTCTGCACATGCAGCCAGCCGCTGGCCGTCGGCCACACGGCCACGCAGGCGGCATCCACGTGTTCCGGGCGGCGCTGCCAGGCGAGCGTCTGTTTCAACTCAGCGATGGTCACGGTGCCGCTCACGCCGCGCGCGCAGACTGCCAGGCGCCGGTGCGGCAGCGGCATCTCCTCCGGATCGAGCCATGCGACGTCCGCGCGGCGCTGCACGCGCAGGCGGTCGAGAACGTCCTGCCACCACAGCGCCAGTTGGCGCGGCTGCGCGATCGCATGACGGTGCCAGTCGCCCACGCCCAGCCAGGCGATGCGGCCGTCTTTCCAGTCGCGCGTCCACAAGCCGTCCTTGCCGGTCCACTCGCCGGCATGCTCGCCGGCCGGATTCAAGCCGCCGGACGCCGTCGGCAGCACCGTGCCGATGGTCTTGTTGGCCGGCTGCGGCGCCAGCGGCAATTGCACGCTGCGCGCCCACGTGCCGGCATCGCGCGCATTCGCGCCCAGCACGAGCAGCCGCGTACCGCCGGCCACGCGCGCCAGCAGCGCGGCGCGGGTGGCGGCGCCGGCCCGCTCGAACCAGGCCGCGTCGACGATCTCCAGCTCGGGCTTGTCCATCTCCGCGCGCGCCGTCTCGGCACGTTCCAGTCCTTTACCCAGTTCGACCTGCCAGTCGATGACGGCGCCGCTGGCCGCGAGCAGGTCGTCCAGCACGCGCAGGTCGAACGACGGCGCGCCGAACCGTCCCCGCACCTGCAGCGGCGCGGGATCCGTCACCGTGAACGGCACGGGCCCTTCGTCGACGACCTTGCCCGCGGCGTCCTGCAGGCGCGCCTTCAACACGAGCCGTTCCGCGACGGGCGGCAGCCATTGCACGGCGAGGTCCGTGTCTCCCTTCGCTTCGGCCAGTACTTGACCGTTCTCCGCCAGCAGTTGCAGGCGGCCGGGCGCGGACCACGAGCGGTGCACTTTCAACGTGAACACGCGGCCCAGCGCGATCGTGCGGGGGAAGTCGAGATCGATGGCCGGCGTATCCGGCTTTTTCCAGTCGAGCGGACGGGCCGGCAGGTCGTCCCATTCGGCCGCGCGCAGGCCGTCGCCGGACAGGCGCAACGTGCGCACGCCGGCCAGCGTGCGTGGCGGGTCGGCCGCATCGACCGTCAGCGTGGCCCCCGCCTCGCCCGGCAACGCGAATTCGCCGACCGTACCCGCCAGCGCCACGCCCGCGACCAGCGCGAGCACGGCATCGATCCAGCGCCGGCGCGCGGCATACGCGAGCGCGGCCAGCACGCCGATGACGACAGCGGCGACGGCGCTCATCGTTCGCCTCCCCGCAGCGCCTTCGCGAACGGCGTCTCGACGACGGGCCGCGCCTGCAGCAGCACCGGTGCATCCGTCACGCCCCCGCGCAGCCACGCGGCCAGTTGCGCACGCGCGGCCGGCTTGCCGTCGGCCACGTCCTGGATCGTCCGCTGCGCCGCGAGCCGCTGCTCGTCGTCCGTGATCCGTTCGCGTACCCAGTCGTGCGCCGTGCGCGTCCACAGCGCGGGCAGCGGACCGTCGCCGCCGAGCGCCTGCACGAGGTCGCGCAGGTTCGCCGGGACGATCTCCGCGGCGTCCGATTGCGCCCGCTTGTAGCTGGCCGCGCCGGCCATGTCGCCACTCATGCGCTTGTCCTCCTTGATGGCCGGCGGGGCGAACGCCGTCTTGTGCAGATAGATGCGTTCAGACTGCTGCAATTCCTTGACCGCTTCCAGCGCCTTGTACTCGGGCGGCAGCGCGGTCTTCGGCGTGATGGCACGCAGCGCCTTTTCCGCATCCCACATCGCGGACAGCGCGCGCCGCAGCAGCTTTTTCGTCGCGTCGTCGAACAGGGTCGCGTTCTCGACCGAATCGTGCGCGTGGCCGAACTCGTGCAGCACGTCGAGCTTGGCGCCCGCGCCGTGACCATGATCATCGTCATGGTCGTCGTCCTTGCCGAACAGCGTGGATTCCTCGCCGAGGAACTGGCCGTAGCGGCGGCGCAGCGCGGCCTGGTCGGACGCGATGCTTTCGCTGCGCTCGCGCACTTCATCGTCGCGCATCTTTTTCGACCGCATGTCCGCCACCAGCTGCTCCGTGTCGATGATCACCTGGCGCTGGCTGCGCAGGCTTTCCGGCTTGACGAGCGTGGGCAGCGCCGTCGTCTCGTCCGCCTGTTCCGACGGCGGCGCGGGCAGGCGCAGCGTGACCGTGGGCGACTGCACCGTGTGCGGCCGCGCCGCGTTGTCGCTCGCGCGCACGAAGAAGTACAGCTCGTCGCCCGGCTCCATGCCGAGGTCCGTCAGCAGCCAGTCCTTCGTCCAGCTGCGCCGGCGCGGGTCGCTCGACGCGGGCAGCGGCAGTTCGCGGTCGCTGAAGCGGATGTTTTCGCCGCTGCCGCGCGCCAGCGTGAGGTGCAGCGTGGCCTGCTGGACGCGGTAGTCGTCGGTGACGGTCACCGCGATGGCTGCGCTCTTCGCATCGCGCGACAGGTCTTTCGTCATGTCGTTCGGCTGCGTGACGGCGATGTCCGGCGGCTGGTCCGGGATCACCTTCAGGGTGTAGCGCGTGCCGCGCCAGCGCCAGAAGATGGATTCCGTCGCCGTCCAGCGCGCGCAAGCGGATCCCGCGTGCAGGGTCTGGCCGTCGCTCAGTTCGATGGTTTCATCTGCCTTCTGTAGATCGTCCAGGCACCATTCGACCGCGGTCTGCTCGGGCACCTGCGCATCCTTCGGCGGAGACTCCCATGGCGCCACGCCCGTGTACGACGGCGGCGCCAGTTTCAAGACCAGCCCCGCGTGCGCCGCGGCTGCCGCTACCGGACGGCCGGCCGCATGGGCGGCAGCTTGCGGACTGGCCGCATGCGGCAGCAAGGTCGAACCCCACGCCAGCCCCGCGAGCGCGAGATTCGCGAGCAACCACGTCCAGCCGAACGGCACGTGCGCGGCCACGATGGCGCGCACGCGGCGTGGCGGCAGCGCGGCATCGATGCGCTTCAGCAGGCGCTCGCGCTGCAGGCGCGCGACGGGCATTTGCGTTTGCGGTTCCTGCGCCAGCAGCGCGGCGCTGTCTTCCATCTCGGGCACGGCACCGTCGATCCAGTGCGTCCAGCCATGCGCCACGTGGCGTTGCAGGTGCAGGCCGTCCCACGCGCAGAACGCCGACCACGCCAGCAGGCCGGGGCCGGAGCGCAGCAGCAGCCATGGCAGCGCGCCAACGACCCACAAGCCGGCCCGGCGCAGCAATGCGGCGCGCCACAAGCGCCGCGCGAGATCAGCGGCGCCGGACATGGGTCACGATCCTTTCAAGTGCGAACAGCACGACGAGCGCGAGACCCAGCCAGTGGCGCAGCGCGCCGGACGCCGGGCCGGCCGGCGCAGCGGCGTCCGGCTCGAGCGCCTGCGCGGGCGCCGTGTAGGGTTGTACGCCGACATACCGGCGCTGCCACGCGGCGAACAGGGCGCGTGCGCCGTCGGCATCGCGCGGTGGCTCTGCGCGCCACAGCGGTGCGCGCAGGCCGGGCGGCGGCGCGTCGGGTCGGTCCCACACGACGAGCTCCGTGCGCGGGCCCGGCGCCGCATCGACGACGATATGCCACACGCCCTCGGCCGCCGCGAACAACCGGTGCCACGCGTCGGCACGGTCGCTGAAGACGGCGACGTGACGTTCGACCGGTGCCGCGGGCGCCGCCACCGTGCGCAACTCGACGGCGTGACGGAAGCGCGGCAGCACGGCCGGCATGACGGCGTCGCCGGCGACGACCAGGCGCGCACCCGGTTCGAATTCGCGCTCGTGCGCGTGCAGCCACGTCACCGCATCGCGATCGGGCAAGGTGATGCGCTGCCCAGCCTCCTTGTCGACGACCGCCGGCGGCGTCCCCGGCACGACCAGCACCGTGTCCCCGCGCCACGCCAGCACGAGGTCGGCCAGCAGCGCGATCAGGGTCACCAGCAGCAAGCAGCGCAGCACCAGCAGGATCACGTCGTGCCAGCGCCACACGCGCTGCTGTTTCGGTTCCGCCGCCGGCAGGAAGCGTGCCGAGGCAAGGAAGGCCGTCTTCGCCTGCTCGCGTTTCTGGCGGTGCCACAGGATGGGCAGCAGCACGACCGGCAGCGCCCACCACCACAAGCTCATTCCGTTCATGCGGCCTGCGCCCTCCGTAACCACGCCCGCAGGACATCACTGGGCGCCTGCTCGATGCGCGCCTGGACCAGTGGCACGTCGTTCTTGCGGCACGCGCGCACGACCTCGTCGAAGTGCGCCGCACGGTTGCGAACGTACGCTTCCTTCACGTCACGACCGAAGCGGTAGACGGCGCCGCCGTGCTCGGGGTCGCGGTAAGCCGGTGTCGCGTCGAACGCGGCATCCACCTCGGCCTGCGTGTGCAGGCACAGGGCGCGCACGTCGTGGCGCATGCGGCGCAGCCGGAGCAGCGCGTCGGACAGCGGGGACGGCCAGTCGAGAAAGTCGCTGGCCGCGCACACGACGCCGGGCGCGCGGGAAAAATGCAGGCTGGCGCGCAGGGTGTCGGCGCCGGGCAGCACGCCGCCCGCCTCGACGCCGTTCAGGCGCGCCAGCACGCGCTGCAGCTGGCGCGGTCCGCGCGCGGCCGGCGTGAAGTCGGCGCGCTCGCCGCGGCACACGACAAGGCCGAACGCATCGCCCTGGCGTTGCGCGATGGCGGCCACGCACGCGAGCAGCACGCGCGCATACTGCAGTTTCGTGAGCCCTTCGATGCTGCGGCTGGGTTCCGCCATCGACGCGGTCGCATCCAGCACGAGCCAGACGGCGACGTGGCTGTCGCGCTCGGCCTCGCGCACATAATATCGATCGGCGCGCGCGAGGAGTTTCCAGTCGACGCGGCGCCACTCGTCGCCGGGCGCATAGGCCCGGTATTCCGAGAACTCGACGCCGGCGCCCCGCTCACGGCCGGCGTGGATGCCGTGGCCGAGCCCCGCCAGCACGTGGCGCACCACGAGGTCGAGGTTGGCCGCGTGCGCGATCAGCGACGATGAAGACAGCACGTTTTACTCGGCCCGGATGCCGGCGTGCAGCGCGGCGAGAATGTCCGCGATGGCGATGCCGTCCGCCTCGGCCTCGAAGTTGCGCAGCACGCGGTGCGCCAGTACGGGCAGCAGCATGGCTTTGACGTCGTCGCGCGTGACGGCGAGGCGGCCGTGCATCAGCGCGCGCGCCTTCGATGCCAGTACGAGGGCCTGGCCGGCGCGCGGGCCGGCACCCCAGCCGATGTGCTTGCGGATCGCTTCGACGGGCGAATCCGCCGGGCGCGTGGCGCGCACGAGGCGCGTCGCGTAGCGCAGCATCGACTCCGAGATCTCGATGTCGCGCACGAGCAGCTGCAGGCGCAGCAGCGTCTCCAGGTCCATCGCGGGATCGGCATCTGCCAGGCCGGCGTGCGTCGTCGCGCCGACCATCATCATCTCTTCGTCTTCGCTCGGGTAGCCGACGTCGATGCGCAGCAGGAAGCGGTCGAGCTGCGCTTCCGGCAGCGGATACGTGCCGGCCTGTTCGATCGGGTTTTGCGTCGCGAGCACGAAGAACGGTTTCGGCAGCTTGTGGGTCTGGCCGGCGAACGTCACGCTGCGTTCCTGCATCGCTTCCAGCAGCGCGGATTGCGTCTTTGGCGGCGCGCGGTTGATCTCGTCGGCGAGCAGCACCTGCGTGAACACGGGGCCCGGCTGGAAGCGGAACACGCGCTGGCGCGTGGCCTGGTCTTCTTCCAGGATCTCGGTGCCGACGATATCGGACGGCATCAGGTCGGGCGTGAACTGCACGCGCCGGAACTGCATGTCGGTCGCCTGCGCCAGCGATTTCACGAGCAGCGTCTTGCCGAGGCCCGGCACGCCCTCGACGAGCGCATGGCCGCCGCCCAGCAGGCACGTCACCAGCAGGTCGATCACGTCGCGCTGGCCGATGATCACGCGGCCCATGCTCGCCTTGAGCGCGTCCACCTTTGCCGCCAGGTCGGCGATCTCGTTCTCAGTCCATGCAGCTTCAGCCACTTGCTACGCTCCTAACGCATATTGAATGATGTTCACCGCGAAGCGGGTGTTGTCGACGGCGAGCCAGCGCTTGTTGCGGAAGTCGTAGTCCCACTCGCAGCCGTAGTCCTTGTTCGAGTACAGCACGCCGATGCGGCCACCCACCTCGATGGCGCGCAGGTATTCGTGCACGAGATCGTCGCCCCAGCCGTTCAGCTCCACCGACGTGTTGGGCGGACCGTCGAAGTGGAAGAAGCTGGAATACAGGCGGTGATTATTCGGGATCTTGTGCAGCGCCTTCGGGCCGAAGATGCGCGCCATCTCGGCCTCGAAGGATTTGGCGAACAGGCCGTCGATGTCGTGGTTGCAGTCGTCCACGAACACGAAGCCGCCGCCCTTCACGTAGCGCTCGAAGTTGCGCCGCTCGGCCGGCGTGAACTGCACGAGCTTGTGTCCGGCCAGGTAGCAGAACGGCGCTTCGAGCATCTTTGGATCCGCCAGGGCGACGATGCGCTCGGCGGTATCCACCCGCAATGTCGTGTACTCGACGAGCGAGTTCAGGACGTTGCTGGGCATGCGCTGGTCCACGTCCCAGTCGCCCGACTCGTACGTCAGCCGCGTGAAGTAGAAGTCGTACGTCGCCATTCTGTTCAGCCGATCCTGCGGCCCGTGTTGATCACGTTGATGCCGTTGAAGCGCGTCGTCGACGTGCCGTGCGAGACGGCGCTGACCTGGCTCGGCTGGCCCTTGCCGTCGAAGAAGGAGCCGCTCATGCGCCAGTCGCGCTCATCGCAGATCGCCGTGCACGCATTCCAGAAGTCCTGCGTGTTCGACTGGTACGCCACGTCTTCCAGCATCCGGCCGATCTTGCCGTCCTTGATCTCGAAGTACAGCTGGCCGCCGAACTGGAAGTTGTAGCGCTGCTGGTCGATGGAATACGAGCCGCGGCCGAGGATGTAGATGCCCTTCTTGACGTCCTTGACCATCTCGTCCGGGGTCATCTTCTGCGTACCGGGGACGAGCGACACGTTCGGCATGCGCTGGAACTGCACGTTGCTCCAGCTGTCCGCGTACGAGCAGCCGTGCGATTCCTTTTCGCCGATGATGTGCGCCTGGTCGCGCGTGGCCTGGTAGTTGACGAGGATGCCGTCCTTGATGATGTCCCAGCGCTTCGCGGGCACGCCTTCGTCGTCGTAGGCCACGGCGCCCAGCGAACCCGGCGCCGTCTTGTCGCCCGTGAAGTTGACGATCTTCGAGCCGAAGTTGAAGTTGCGCGACTCCCACTTGTCCAGCGTGCAGAAGCTCGTGCCGGCGTAATTCGCTTCGTAGCCCAGCACGCGGTCCAGCTCCGTCGGGTGGCCGACGGATTCGTGGATCGTCAGGAACAGGTTTTCCGGCGCCAGCACGAGGTCGTACTTGCCCGGGTCCACGCTCTTCGCCGTGAGCTTTTCGCGCGCCTGGCGGCCCGCGTTCTTCGCTTCCTCGACGATGTCGTAGCCGCCGTTGTACAGCGTGGCCACGCCGCCGGCCGCGCGCACCTTGTGCGCCGGCTTCACGTCGAACCACTCGTAGCCCATGCCGACCGGCGGCGCCAGGCCCGCGCGCGAGCGGAATTTTCCCGTCGCCTTGTCGACCGCGGTCGCGTTGATCGGCGCCCACAGGCGGTGGATGTCCTGGTCGATGTACGAGCCGTCGGTCGATGCAAAATACTTCTGCTGGTTCACCTGGAACAGGTTCGCCGTCATGAAGCTGGCGCCGGCCGCGAGGCCCGCCTTGTTCGCGGCGATCAGCAGGTCGGCCTTGTCCTTCACGGGGACCGTGCGCCAATCCTTCTTGATCGGCGTGGCCCACGCGACTTCGCCCACGCCTTTCACGGGCGCGAGCTGCACGGGTTCCGTCTGCAGCTTCGCGTTGGCCTTCGCGATGGCCACGGCCTGGCGCGCGGCGCCGGCGACGGCATCCGGGGTCAGGGAATTCGTGGCGGCGAAGCCGTAGGCGCCGGCGGCGATCACGCGTACGCCGATGCCCGTCGATTCGGTATTCGTCACGCTTTCGACGTTCAGGTCGCGCGTGGTGATGTACTGGTTCAGGTAGCGGCCGATGCGCACGTCGCAATACGAGGCGCCCGCTTTTTTCGCGGCGTCCATCGCGGTATCGGCCAGCGACTTCTTGAAGCTCAACGCGAGAGGGTTGAACAGTTCCTCGGCGGCGATCGCGTTGCCGAACACGGGGACCAGCATGGCGCCGGCCGTGCCGGCACCGATTTTGAGGAAGGTACGGCGTTCCATGAATTCTCCATTACCGCAAAACCGTCGTTCCCGCGGAGGCGGGAACCCAAGGTATGTGTGCGAACACGCAACGTGTGCCGATGCCGCAAACGAAATTGGATCCCCGCCAAGGCGGACGGCCAGTCCGGGGACGACGTTACTCGTGCCGTGGGTTAAACCGCGTCCGACAGCGACGTGAAGTTGAAGTCGCGGACCTTCATCGGCGGAATCAGCATCTGGAACGGCACCTCGTCGCCACCGATGACGACCGGCTTGCCGATCTCCTCGATGTTGTTGAGCATCGTGACCGGGCTCTCGTTGAAGCGGAAGTTCTTGATCGGGTACTTGATCTTGCCGTTCTCGATGTAGAACGTGCCGTCGCGCGTGAGGCCCGTCAGCAGCACCGATTGCGGATCGACCATGCGGATGTACCACGTGCGGGTCACGAGCACGCCCTTCTTCGTGTTGGCGATCAGCTCCGCCGTCGACTTGTCCGTGCCGGCCATGATGATGTTGCCCGGCGTGGCCGTCGCCGGCACGCCCTTCTTCTTGGCCCAGTACTGCGAGTAGTTCAGCGCATTGACCTTGCCGTCCTTGATCAGGTCCATGCGCTTGCGCGCGATGAGATTCTCGGTATCCCACGGCAGCACGGGCACGTCCGGGTTCCACGGGTCGGCCCAGATGTTGACCTGCTGGTCGAACAGCTTGTCGCCCAGGCGCGAGGCGCCGCCCTTCTTCGACAGGAAGCTGCGGCCTTCGTCGGTCTGGCGCGCGTCGAAGCCGAACAGCATGTAGCCGAGCAGCTCGGACGTGGCGGCCGGTTCCAGGATCACGGTGTAGCGGCCCGGTTCCAGCGCCTTCGCGTCGACGGAGCGCAGCGCCTTCTCGATCGCGACGTCGGCCGCTTCGCGCGCGTCGAACCTGTTCGCGTCGGTGGCCGAGCGCTTGACCCAGCCGGAGCCGCGGCCGTCTTCCGTGCGCACGGTGCAGGTGAAATCGAGGCTCGTCTGCTGCTGGTGGCCGTACACGCCGTTCGAGTTGGCCACGCTGGAGACCTGATTACCGTCGGTGAAGAAGCCGGCGGCCACGAGCTTGTTCTTCTTGCAGGCTTCGATCGCGTACGCCGCGGTCTGCGCGCGGAATTCCGGATCGATGGCGGCCGTCTTCGCGTTGAAGGTCTGCGACGCCTTGTAGTCCTGCTTCGACACGGCCGGCATGAATTCCGGATTTTCCGGCGCCAGGCGCGCGAGGTCCTCGGCGCGGCGCACGACTTTTTCCAGCGACTTGTCGTCGAATTCGTTGATGGTCGCGGTGCCCTGGCGCTTGCCGAAAGCGACCGTCACCGAGATGTTGGTGTCGTCCGCGAGGCCGGCGGTGGAGACCTGGTTGCGCGCGAAGCGGATGTTGCCGTTGCGGCTGCCGCTCACGGTGACGATGCATTCGTCGGCCTTCGAGAACGAGAGGACGCGGTCGGTGATGTGTTTGGTCTGTTCCTGGGTCAGGATGGTCATGGTCGTAGGTCCCTGCCTTAGCCGATCTTGCGGGCGGTGTTGATGACGTTGATGCCGTTGAAGCGCGCGGTCGACGACCCGTGCGACACGATGCTGATCTGCGGAGGCTGGCCCTTGCCGTCGAAGAAGGAGCCGCCCATGCGCCAATCGCGTTCGTCGCAGATCGCCGTGCACGCATTCCAGAAGTCCTGCGTGTTCGACTGGTACGCGACGTCTTCCAGCATCTGGCCGATCTTGCCGTTGTTGATCTCGTAGAACAGCTGGCCGCCGAACTGGAAGTTGTAGCGCTGCTGGTCGATCGAGAACGAACCGTCGCCCACGATGTAGATGCCCTTCTTGATGTCCTTGACCATCTCGTCCGGCGTGAGCTTCTTCTTCCCGGCCTGCAGCGAGACGTTCGGCATGCGCTGGAACTGCACGTTGCTCCAGCTGTCCGCGTAAGAGCAGCCGTCCGATTCTTCCTTGCCGATGATGTGCGCCTGGTCGCGCGTGGCCTGGTAGCTGACGAGGATGCCGTCCTTGATGAGGTCCCAGCGCTTGGCCTTGACGCCTTCGTCGTCGTAGCCCACGTTGCCCAGCGAGCCGGGGGTCGTCTTGTCGGCGACGATGTTCACCAGCGGCGAGCCATACTTGAACGACTTCGACTCCCATTTGTCGAGCGTGGCGAAGCTGGTGCCGGCGTAGTTCGCCTCGTAGCCCAGCACGCGATCGAGCTCGGTCGGGTGGCCGACGGATTCGTGGATCGTCAGGTACAGGTGTTCCGGCGACAGCATCAGGTCATATTTACCCGGCGTGACCGACTTCGCGGTCAGCTTGCGCTTGGCGTCGCGGCCCGCGGCGCGCGCGTCCTCGACGATGTCGTACGATTTCGTGTACAGCGTGGCGACGCCGCCCGCCGCCTTGATCTTGTCTTCCTTGCGGGCGTCCAGGTATTCGTAGCCCATGCCGACCGGCGTCGACAGGCCGCTGCGCGAACGGAACTTGCCGCTGGCCTTGTCCACCGCGGTCGCGGAGAACGGCGCCCACAGGCGCTGCAGGTCCTGGTCGATGTACGAA
Source organism: Massilia sp. CT11-137 (assembly GCF_047302885.1). Taxonomy (NCBI): domain Bacteria; kingdom Pseudomonadati; phylum Pseudomonadota; class Betaproteobacteria; order Burkholderiales; family Oxalobacteraceae; genus Massilia; species Massilia sp. CT11-137. The sequence continues at coordinate 85,130 of NZ_JBKYMP010000002.1, read as the reverse complement.
CCGTCGGTCGATGCGAAGTACTTCTGCTGGTTCACCTGAAACAGCATCGACTGCATGAAGCTCGCGCCGGCATCCATGCCCGCCTTGTTCGCCGCGATCAGCAGTTCGGCCTTTTCCTTGATCGGCACTGCGCGCCAGTCCTTGACGATCGGAGTCGCCCACGCCACCTCGCCCACGCCCTTGACCGGTGCGAGACGGACCGGCTCGGACTGCAGCTTCGCGTTCGCCTTGGCGATCGCCACCGCCTGGCGCGCCGCGCCCGCGATGCCGTCCGGGGTCATGTCGTTGGTGGCGGCGAAGCCGTACGCGCCGTTGCACACCACGCGCACGCCGACGCCGGCCGATTCCGTGTTCGTCACGTTCTCGACGTTCAGGTCGCGGGTGATGATGTACTGGTTGAGATAGCGGCCGATGCGCACGTCGCAATAGCTCGCGCCGGCCCTGGTGGCGGCGTTCAGCGCGGTGTCGGCCAGCGCCTTCTTGGCCGCGATGGGCATCGCGGTGAGCAGCTCCTCGGCGGCGATGGCGTTGCCGAAGACGGGTACCAGCATGGCACCGGCGGTCCCGGCACCGATTTTAAGGAAGGTACGGCGTTCCATGGGTTCTCCTGAAATCACACACTTCTTTTTGGTCAGCGGCCCGGATTGCGGGCCGCTCCTTTTTTTACTGCGGGGTCGTGAAGCCGATGCACCTTAGCAGCAAGTTGACGTTTTGAATAGGCAATGTTCATGCCACGTGGCAGGCGGCGGATTTGCACGCGTTCCGGCGTTTTTCGGTGTCCGCGACTGTCCGCCCGGTGTCCGCGACAGGTGGGCCGGACACCTCGCATATGCATGCGTCATTACGCCTGGATACAACACGAGGTTACTGAATGGTTACGCGTGAGAATTCGTGCATTTTTACAGTTAAGCACCGTGTATATTGCGACGGCAACGTTTGCATGTCACATTTGCACACCAAAACAGGGATTCCATGAAGATCGTTCGCCTTGCAGCGGCCGCCGCAATCGCGCTGGCCAGCTGCACGCTCCAGGCCCAGGAAGTCAGCTTGGCCACCGCCCCGCCGACCGCACCGTCTACCGCACCGTCGACCGCAGTACTGCCCGTATCGCCTGCCGTCGAGAACTCGGTCGTCAAGATCTTCAGCACCTTGCGCCGCCCGGACCCGTTCAAGCCCTGGACCAAGGCCACGCCGCAAGAGATCACGGGATCGGGCGTGGTCATCGAGGGCAACCGGATCCTCACCAACGCCCACGTCGTCGGCTACGCCAGCCAGGTGCAGGTGCAGGCGAGCCAGGACGGCGACAAGGTCGGCGCCACCGTCGTGGCCATCGCGCGCGGCATGGACCTCGCGCTGCTGAAACTGGACGACGAATCGTTCTTCGACAAGCACCACCCGGTCAAGCGCACGAGCGTCCTGCCGGACGTGCGCGAAGCCGTGATGGCCTATGGCTATCCGATGGGCGGCACGTCGCTGTCCGTCACCAAGGGCATCGTCTCGCGCGTCGAATTCGTCCCCTACGGCTACGGCAGCGCGGGCCTGCGCGTGCAGATCGACGCGCCCATCAACCCCGGCAACAGCGGCGGTCCGGTGATCGACGGCGACAAGATGGTCGGCCTCGCGTTCTCGGTGGCGGCGAATGCCCAGAACATCGGCTACGTGATCCCGAACGAGGAAGTGGAGCTGTTCCTGCGCGACGTGGCCGACGGCCGCTACGACGGCAAGCCGCTGCTGCTGGACGATATCCAGACGCTGGAGAACCCGGTCCTGCGCCAGTACCTCAAGCTGGACAAGTCGGTCGACGGCGTCGTCGTGCACCGCCCGTACCGCAGCGATGCCGCGTATCCGCTGAAGGAATGGGACGTCATCACGCGCATCGGCGACTACCCCATCGACGACCAGGGCATGGTCAGGCTCGGGCCCAACCTGCGCGTGCGCTTCCAGTACCGCGTACAGCAGGTCGCGAAGAACGGCAAGGTACCGCTGACCATCGTCCGCGGCGGCAAGACCATGCAGGTGCAGGTGCCGGTGAACGGCCCGCGTCCCCTGCTGATTCCCCCGCTGGACGGCGACTATCCGTCGTACTTCGTGTACGGCCCGATCGTGTTCTCGCGCGCCACGGCCGAATACCTGTCCTTCATCAGCAACAACGCGCACCTGCTGAACGCCTACAGCTTCAACGCCAGCCCGCTGGTCACGCGCCGCGGCGACGAGCCGGACGCGCAGCGCGAAGAACTCGTCGTCATCAGCTCGCCGTTCTTCCCGCACAAGCTCGTGACGGGCTACAGCAACCGCTTCGGCTCCGTCGTCGAGTCGATCAACGGCGTTCCGGTACGCAGCCTGCGCCATTTGGTGGCCGTGCTGCGCGACCTGAAGGACGACCTCGTCGTGCTGCGCTTCGACCAGCGCCTGGGCGAGACGATGGTCCTGCCGCGCCAGGCTATGGTCGACGCCACGGAGGGCATCCTGCAGGACAACGGCATCCGCTCGCAAGGCTCGCAAGACATGCTGGACGTCTGGAACGGCAGGAAGAATTGATGGCGTCTGCACTTTCGTTACGCCGCGCCGCATTGGGCGCGGCCGTGCTGTCCGCCTGCGTGCCCTGCCTGGCCGCGGCCGCGCAACCGTTACCCACGCCGGCCCAGCTGGCCGCGCTGGCCTTTCCCGGCTGGAGCGAGAGCGCGGCCGGCCGCGTGCACAGCGCGGCCTTGCCGCCGCTTCCCGGCACCGGGCACGGCATCTACGCGGGCTGGAACGTGGGGCAGAACCGCGTACTCGTCGAACCGAAACTGGTGCTGCGCACGGACCCCACACACCTGACCCTCATCGCGGGCCTCGTGCCGGCCGGGGACGACGGCCGCTCCAGCGCCGTCCACGCGACGCCGCTGGCACTGGCTGCTTACCAGTTCGAACAGCATGGCGGCACGTGGGGCGTGCGTGGACGCCAGGGCATCTTCGCGCTGCGCGGCTTTTCCGGTGCCGCCGCCGTGCGCGAAGTCCCGCTGGCCGCGCGCCGCCCGGCCGTCGCGGTGGAATACGGCAGTTGCTGGCAGGGTTACTGCGGCACCTGGCTCGCCGTGTACGAAGTGGGCCGCGACGCCGTCCGGCGCGAGCCGGCCGTGGAGCTGGCACTGTCCGGCATCAACGTCGACAGCGCGGCGGATTGCCAGCGCCGCCTGGCTCCGCTCGTGAAGCCGCACGCGCAGGACCCCATCGCACGCGACGACGGCGGTGCGCCGGACACGCACGACTGCTATGCGATCGAGAGCAGCTGGAGCATCGACGCGACGCATGAGGGGCCGGGCGACCTGACCATCCACTACCAGGGGGCGATCAGCCGCGCGGAGTCGTATGCGGGGCCGCCGGCGGCGATCGACCAGAAGCAGGTGCTTCGGTACGGGAATGGGAAGTATCGGGCGATTTCAGGGTACTCGCCGGTGCCGGCGATTTAAATATACCGTCGTCCCCGCGCAGGCGGGGACCCAAGTTTATCTGAGTAGCCGCGCACGCAAAATTGGCCCCCTGCCTTCGCAGGGGCGACGGTTCATGGGCCGCAGGTCGATAGTTATGGCACCGCCTTCTTCACCGGCGTGAAGTTCAGATCCTGGAAGTCGTAGCTGAAATCCGTCTCGGTCGAGATGGGCTGCATCCGCATCCGCTCGATGCTCCCGTCCGGGTTCAGTGCGAACGTGACGTACGCATCCGCATTGAAGTTGCGCTCCTTCCAGCGCACGATGAACGTGTCGTACTGGTAGTGTTCCAGTTCGCCCGTCAGGTCCGGCGTGCGCGACATCGTCAGGATCTGCCGGTTGCCCTCGTGCCGGATTGTCGCGATGCCGTACCAAGGATCCTGGTACTCGCCGTCGTACGCCGTGCGCGCCAGCGACGGCTGCGACTTCGCCGCGCGCGCGGCGTTCGCCTTGCCTATGCGCGCCAGTTCCTTCGCGTGGTTCTCGTCCTCGACGGCTTTCACGATGCCGATCCAGTCGGTCGCCGCGGCCGGGTTCAGCATGCGGTCGAGCAGCTGGTACTGCAGCGCGTTCAGCGAACCGCCGCTTTCCGCATTGGTCAGGATGGCGATGCCCAGCTTCGCATCCGGCACGAGCACCACCTTCGAATAAAAGCCCTGCAGCGCGCCGCTGTGCATCGCGACCAGCCTGCCCTGCCAGTCGCGCAGCTGGAAGCCGAGGCCATACGCGAGGAAGTTCGGGCGCGTGGCGGCCAGCTTGGGATCGGGCTCGCTGATGCGCATCGGCGTCTGCGCCGTCCACATCTCGCGCGCCTGCTTCGCGCTGTACAGGCGGATCTCCTTCCCGTTCGCGTCCGTGCCCACCTTGCCGCCCGCCAGCAGCACGTTCATCCAGCGCGCGATGTCCTCGGCATTCGTATTGATGCCGACGGCGCCCACGGCGTTCGGCACCGGCATCGCCTTCACGGCCGCGATCCTGTCGTTGATCTTGCTGTGGGCATTCGCCACGTCCGGATTGCCCGCGCTTTCCGCGAGGCTCGTCGTCGTGGAGACCATGCCGACCGGCGCGAGGATGCGCTCGTGGATCGTCTCGCCCCACGTCTTGCCTGACTTGGCCGCGATGATCTTGCCGGCCACGATGTACAGCAGGTTGTCGTACGCATAGCTGCTGCGGAAGCTCGTGGCGGGGCGGATGAAGCGCAGCTTGTGGATGATCTCGTCGGTCGAGAAATTCGTCGTGGGCCACCACAGCAGGTCGCCGGCGCCCAGCCCCAGGCCGCTGCGGTGCGTGAGCAGGTCGCGCACCGTCATCTCGTGCGTGACGTACGCGTCGTACATCTGGAAGTCCGGCAGGTGCTGCGTGACCGGATCGTCCCACGCGAGCTTGCCTTCGTCGACGAGCATCGCCAGCGCGGCCGCCGTGAAGGCCTTCGAGTTCGACGCGACTTCGAACAGCGTCTTTGCATCGACCTTGTCCGGCGCGCCCAGCTTGCGCACGCCGAAGCCCTGCGTGGCGACGACCTTGCCGTCCTTGACGATGGCGATCGCGATGCCGGGCACGTCGAACAGCTTCATCGTGCGTTCGACGTCGGTGGCCAGCCGGGCGTTCAGGGCTGAGGCATCCTGCGTAATGACAGATGCGGCGGGGGCGGTGGCGGGTGTCTGCGCCAGTGCGGCGCCGGAGAAAGCGAGCAGGATCGCTGCTGCGATGCGGGTCATGGATTGCACTCTTGGATTCCTCGGATGGTGGAAGCGCGGGGCAGGATAGCATGTTCGCGTCGGCGCCACACCTCTGCTATGATCCGCCTTTCCATGGATGCCTTCCTCGTTTCCACCGGCATCGTCGCCCTCGCCGAAATCGGCGACAAGACGCAGTTGCTGGCCTTCCTCCTTGCCGCACGCTTCCGCCGTCCGCTGCCCATCGTGGCCGGCATCTTCGTCGCGACCGTCGCCAACCACGCCTTCGCCGCCGCCGTCGGCGCGCTCGTGAGCCGCCTGCTCGGCCCAGACGTCATGCGCTGGGTGCTGGGCATCGTCTTCCTCGGCATGGCCGCCTGGATCATGGTGCCGGACAAGGTGGACGAGGACGAGACGCCGCTGGCGCGCTTCGGCGTTTTTCTGACCACCGTGCTCGCGTTCTTCGTCGCCGAGATGGGCGACAAGACGCAGGTCGCGACCGTCGCCCTGGCGGCGCGCTACTCGTCCGCCGTGGCGGTGGTCGCCGGCACGACGCTCGGCATGATGCTCGCGAACGTGCCGGCCGTGTACTTCGGCGACCGGATCGCCGGACGTGTGCCTCTCAAGCTGGTGCACGGCCTGGCGGCGCTGATCTTCGCCGTGCTTGGCATCGCCACCCTGTTCGGCGCGGGACGCAGCCTGGGCTTCTAGGGCTGCTGCGTCACCCAGACCGGGGCCGACCACAGGATCTTGCCGTCGTCCTGCGTCACCTTCGCATAATAGAAATGCGCGCCCGGCGAAGGCGCCGTCGTGACGTCGGCCTTGTCGGACAGCTGGCTCACGTCGCCGTTGCGTCCCGGGACGCCTTCGATGATCGCCACCGTCGCGGCCTGCCGGCCCGCCGCGCTGGCGTAGGCGACCTGCAGCCGCAGCGCACCCGTATTGTCGAAACGCTCGCCCATCAGGTGGCCGTTTGCGGTGAGGACCACCTGCGCATCCTTGTCCATCGTCGCGAACACGCGGCGCGCGCGCACGGCCTCGAGGAAGCTGGCGCGCGTCAGCGGCACGCCGTTCGGGATCAGCACGGCGCTGCGGTTGCTGTACGACGCGCCCCAGTTGGCGCAGTGGTTGTCCTGGTTGCTGCTGAACGCCACGTGGTAACCCGCTTCCAGCAGCTTGTTGCAGGCCAGTTCGAAAGTGCTGCGCCGCGTTTCGCCCTCGTTCTCGCTGACGGAGAACGCGGTGCTGTTGACCACTTCGCACAAGGCCATCACGGCGTCGCCGTCGGGCGTGTAGGCGAGCGGCGTGCCGTTCACGGTGAACTGGCCGGTCGGCGCGGGATGGTTGAACTGGCCGGTCAGGCCGCGCTGGCGCATCAGGGCGTACAGCGCAGCGTAGTCGCTCTTGGCCGTTGGAGTGTCCGCAAGCAGCTCGCCCTTCCCGTTCTTTTCCCAGCCGAGCAGTTCGTCGCTGTCGAAGATGTTCAGGTGGCCGCCGTTGCCGATCACGCCCCATTCCATGCCGTACAGCGCGAGGAAGCCCGGGTTCGCATCCGAATAATCGCGCGCCGTCTTCAGGCCGGCGTGGTACAGCGCCTTCGCCAGCGCGGGATCGGCATCGAGGTTCGTGCCGTCCGAGCCGTCGTACATGTGGTTGTGCTCCGAGACCATCAGGATGTCCAGGCCGTGCCTGCGCGCATACGGGTAGGCGACATCCGGACCGTAGGGCGCCGTCTGCGGATCCTGCGCGCCGTGGCAGTTGTCGACGGGGCCGCCGCCGTCGCTGTCGCGCGTCTGGCTGTGCAGGTTGCCGTAATAGACCGTGTACGGCAGCGCGCCCGGCGCCGGCATGGCCATCATGGGTGCGCGTCCCGTCGGCAGCGGAGAAAACGCGGGCAGCGCGGGCGCCGGCACGGTGCCGACGGCGATGTCCCAGGCCTGGTCGGCCGTCTCGCTGCCGCTGGCGGCATGCAGGCGCACGCGGTAGATGCCGGATGGGGGCTTGCGGCCGGCGAGCATGCCCGGCCAGCGCACGGCCACGACACGCGACTGTGCACCCGGCGGCGTACCGCCCAGCGCGAGCCGCCCCTGCCATTGGGCGACGCGGCGGCCAGACGGCGCGACGAGTTCCAGGCGCCATGTCACGGGACGACGCGCGTGCAGGCCAGGATAGTTGAACGACAAGATGAACGAGCGCGCATCGCGAACGTCGCCGCGGTACGGCGCGAGCAGGGTCGCGTCGAACTCGCGGTGTTCGAGCGTCGCGGCCGACGCAGAGCCAAACCAAGGGTTGAACACGCCGGCCGCGGCCAGCACCAGGGAGAGAGTGGGGATCGAGGTTTTCATGATGCAATTTTTGCAATTGCATGCATGTCGGCCTTGATCCGCAACTCATAAAATTGTCAGTTAGACATTAACTTATTGACAAAATTTAAGGGTTTATCCATTTGCATGTCGTCGTGGCGGGAAGCCACGTGCAGTTCCACCTCGTGCGTCCGGCCGTCGTCCACCAGCGCGATCGTATTGCCCTGCTGCGCCACCCCGTCCACCTGGAGCAGCGGCTCGTCCGCGCGCCGCACGGCGATCGTGTACTGGCTGCCGCGGTAGCGGTAGTGTAGACGGAAGCCTTCCCAGTTGGCGGGCAGGCGTGGCATCAAGGTCAAGGTTTCGCCGGCGCGCGTCACCCCGAGCAACGATTCGACGATCAACCGATACATCCAGCCGGCCGAGCCCGCGTACCAGCTTGCCGTCATCACGTACGGCGCCGTGTGCTCGGCCGGAACGAGCCTGCGCGCCAGCGCCCACGCGCGCTCCGTGTCGCCCAGGTGCGCGAACGCCATCGCCGCCCAGATCGCCGCCTGCGTGTCCTGGGCGCCGCCGTCGTCGCGCACGAGATGCGCGTCCACCGCCTCCATCGCGATGCGCGCGCGGTCCCGGTCGGCCGCGCCGGACAGCACGGCCCAGCTTTGCGTGGCCGCATCGATGCCGCTCGCGCTGTCGTCGCCATGCGCGCGCCGGTACCAGGCGCCGTCCCACGCGTTGCCGTCGAGGTTGTGCGCGAGGACCTGGGCCGCGCTGCGGCAGGTCGTGCAGAAACCGTAATCGCCGCGGCGGTCGGCGAGCTCCGCGAAGCGGCACAGCACGTCGTACAGGAAGAACCCGAGCCGGACGCTCTCGCCAACGCCACCCGCCCCCGGCGGCAGGCCGTGCGGCCCGAATACGAGGGCACGGCGCAGCGCGCGCACGCAGTGTTCGTAGATGCTGGCCTGTTCCTGCGAACGCTCGGGCAGGTCGCAATACGCCGCCTCGTCCTGCCTGAGCGCGCGGCCTTCGATGAACGGCGCGATCTCGTCCAGCAGCGCGTAGTCGCCCGTCACGCCCACATAGCGGTGCACCGCGAGCGGCAACCACAGGGCGTCGTCCGTGCAGCGCGTGCGCTCGCCGCGGCCCGTCGGCGGATGCCACCAGTGCTGCACGTCGCCTTCGACGAACTGATGGCCGGCGAACAGCAGGATGTGGTCGCGCAGCAGTTCCGGACGCACGTGCACGGCCGCCATCGCATCCTGCAGCTGGTCGCCGAAACGGTACGCGCCGACCGACTGGTCATGGCTCGTGCGCGCCCACATGCGGCATGCGATCGCCTGCACCATCAGCCAGCCGTTGACGAGAACGTCGAACGCCGGCTCCGGCGTCTCGATGCGGACGGCGCCCAGCGTGTCGTCCCAGAAGTCGCGCACGCGCGCCAGGTCGGCGGCGGCGGTCACGGCACCGCTGTGGCGCTGGACCATGCCGGTGGCGTCCAGGTTGCGGCGTCCTCCCACGCCGAGCATGAACACGAGTTCCTGTTCTTCTCCCGGCGCCAGGTCGACGACGGTCTGCAGCGCCGCGCACGGATCGAGCGCGGCGCCGCTGCGGCCGGACAAGGTCGTGCGCCCGAGCGCGGCCGGATTGGCGAGGCTGCCGTCGCGGCCGATGAATTCCGCGCGGTCGCAGGTAAACGCCACGTGCTCGGCATCGAGGTGGAAGAACGCGACGCGGCCCGCGAAATCCCCGTTCCACGCGTTGCGGGCAAACAGCGCGCCGCTGACGGGATCCTGCTCCGTCACCACGTGCGGCGCGGCGTCCGCGCGCAGCTCGCCCAGCACCCACTCCACGTAACCCGTGACGGACAGGCGCCGCGCCGCGGCCCCGTCGTTGCGCAGCTTGAGCACGATGTGTTTCAGCGGCGCGTCCAGCGCCACATACGTCAGCAGCTCGCTGTGGATGCCGTGCGCCGCGTGTTCGAACACGCTGTAGCCGAAGCCGTGGCGCGTGACGTAGCCGGCGCCGGAGGGTGCCGGCAGCGCCGTCGGCGACCAGAACACGCCCGTCTGCTCGTCGCGCAGATAAAACACTTCGCCGCCGCGGCCGGCCACGGCATCGTCGTCCCACGGCGTCAGGCGGAATTCATGGGCATTCTGGTTCCAGCTGTACGCCTGGCCGCTTTCCGAGATCACCGTGCCGAACATCGGGCTCGCCAGCACGTTGACCCACGGCGCGGGCGTGCGCCGGCCCGGGTCCGTACGGATGACGTATTCGCGCCCGTCGGCCGTAAAGCCGCCGGTGCCGCCGTCCTGCACGAGTTTCTGCGCGGCCTCTTCGTCCTGGCCCGGGGCGGCGGTCGGCACGAGCGCGGGCGGCAGCTCGGCCTTGCGCGCGGCCGCGCGGCGCAGTTGTTCGGCGAGGCTGCCCTGGTCGTCCGCCAGGACCACGCGCGCCGCGGCCTGCATCAGCATGCGGTCTTCCAGCGACAGCTGCTCGGACGTGCACACGTACACGCCGCCCGCGCCGGGCAGCCGCATGACCTCGTCCTGCAGCGCCGCCGGGCCGTCGCACCAGACCACGAGGTTCGCGGCGAGTCCCTTCGCGCGCCACCACGCATACGCCTGGACCGCCTGGCGCGCGAGGCCGAGGTTGGCGGCGTCGCGCAGGTGCAGCAGCGCGAGCGGACGGTCGCCCGGAATGCCGAGGGCTTCCAGGTCGGCGCGGCCGTACTGGTTGCGCGCGATGACGGCCGGGTCGGCGCGCAGCGCGGGCTGCGGACACAGCACGCTGCCGGCCAGGCGCGCGTACAACTGGGCGTCCGCCTCGCTCGCGTTCAACTGGCGCAGCATGACCTGGCCGTGCGTCCATGCGAGTTCGGGCACGCGGTCGGCCACCTGGCGGTCGCGGTATTTGTCGATCAGGCGCAGCGCGTGGTCGCGCGTCTCGGCCACGCCCAGCACGATGTCGACGGTCGCTTCCTGGTGCGGCGCCAGCGTCAGGATGCGGCGGATCGCCAGCGCGGGATCGGACACGGCGCCGTCCAGGCCGTCCAGCGGCGCGCGGCCCTCCAGCGCGGCGGGATGCGCCCTGCTCCGTCCGCGGCCGATGAAGTGCGCGCGGTCCGTCCCGAACTGGGCCGCGGGCGCGTCCGCGCCGTGCACCGTCATCACGTTCAGCAGCCATGCCTGCCCATGCGCGCACACGAGCGCGTCGCGCTCCGCCAGGATCTCCATCTGCACGGTGGCCGGCGCCACCTCCGCGTAGCTCGTCAGTTCGATCGTGCGCGTCGTGCCCGTCCGGTTGGCGATGCGCAGGCGGCGCAGTTCGACGTCGTCGTCGGGCGCGACGACGATCTCCGTGTGCAGTTCGATGCCGTGGTCGCGCCGGCGGAATGCCGCGCGGCCTTCGGAGAACCGGGCTTCGTCATGCTCGGGCCGCGCCAGCGTGGGCCGCCACGTGTTCGACCACACGGCGCCGCTGTCCACGTCGCGCACGTAGCAGACATGGCCGCTGTCGCCGGCGGTCGGATCCGCGCGCCAGCGCGTGACGGCCACGTCGCGCCACGCGCTGTAGCCGGCGCCGCTCGCCGTCACCAGCACGTGGTAGCGGCCGTTGGACAGCAGTTGCACGTCCTGCGGCGCGGCATCCGGCTGCGTCACCGTGCGCGCCGTCGTGGCGGTGTCGGGTGCGCGCGGACGCGTGTCGTCGACCTCCACGTGGCGCCCCGCGGCGGCGCGCGGCACCGGTTCCTGCAGCAGCGGCAACGCGGCCAGGAACTGCGGTTCGGCGGCGAAGCGGCGCTGCATCGGCCGGTCGTGCAGCAGGCAGGACAGCGCCAGCAAACCCATGCCCTGGTGGTGCGCCATGAACGCGCGCACGATCGCATGGGCCTGGCCCGCGGGCCGCCGTGCCGGCGTGTAGTCGACGGCTTCATAGAAACCGTAGCGGCCCGTGAAGCCCAGCTGCGCCATGCGTTCCAGGTTGGCGCACGCGCGCTCCGGCTCGACCATCAGCGCCAGCAGCGCGGCATACGGCGCGACGACGAGGTCCTCGCCCGATACCCGTTGCGTGCCGCGCCGTGTACCCACCTCGGGTATGCCGAAGGCGCGGTACTGGTAATGCAACGCGGCGTCCATCGCGTTGTAGCCGGATGCCGCAAATCCCCACGGCACGTCGCGACGGCGGCCGTATTCCGCCTGCGCGCGGACGATGCCCCGGTACGTCCGGTCCAGCAGCGTGTCGCGGTACGCCGGCATCACCAGCAGCGGCGCCAGGTAGTCATCGAGCGCGCCGTCCGGCGACAGCAGCACCGGGTGGCCGTACGCGCGGCACATCTGGCGGCCCAGCGCCGTCCAGTGTTCCTGCGGCAGCTGGCCGCGCGCGATGCCGGTGAAGCTGGCCAGGCGGGCATTCGATGCGAGCAATTCCGTGTCCGCGTCGGCCAGCAGACCGAAATCCATGTCCGCGCACGCACGCGCGGCGCGGGCCAGTTGCTCGATCTCCTGCAGGCGCACCCGCGCGTTCGTGCTGCCTTCCTCGACAAGCCCGGCCAGCAGCAGCTGGCGCGTGCGCTCGTCCGGTTCCAAGTCTTCGCCCGGCGCCTTCATGCCGAAGCCGGCCAGCTCGCGCACTGTCGGGATGCGGGTGAGGCTCGAATCGATCACGTATTCCTGCACGACGCGCATCCACGGCGCCATCGCCAGCAGGTCCGCCTGCGCGGCCGCCGTTTGCCGCGCCAGCCTGCCGGCCCAGTCGCGCAGCTGCGGATCGGCGTCGTCCGGCACGGCGGCGCACAACGCCTCGGCGTCGCGCGCCAGCGTCTGCAGGCAATCGGCGAGGCCCGGCAAGGTGCCCGCATTGCGGCAGCGCTCCGGCGAGATGTGCAGGCGCAGCGCGCCGATCGCCTCGCGCACGGCGGGCACGGCGTGTTCATCGGCGACGTCGAGCGTGTCGCGGATGCCGTCCAGTGCGCGGCTGGAGGCGATGGGCTCATCGGCCAGCCGCTCCAGGCCGGCGGCCAGCGTGAGCAGGTGCGCCGCCAGGTTGCCGCTGCCGCCGATAGCCGTGGACAGCGGCTCCAGCGTGCGCGTATCGTACGCGTCGTGGAAGTGGCCGCGCTGGCGTTCCAGCCGGCCCATCGTCTGGAGTGTCGCGCGCGTGCGCGCCAGCAGATCGCCCGTGGGCGCGTAGCCGAAGTCCCAGGCCGTCATGTTGGCCAGCAGCGCGAAGCCCATGCTTGCGGGCGACGTGCGATGCGCGACGACGGGGGCCGGGTGTTCCTGCAAGTGGTCGGGCGGCAGCCAGTTGCTCTCCGCCGTGACGTGGTCTTCGAAGAATGCCCACGTGCGGCGCGCCGTCGTGCGCAGGAAGCGGCGCTGCGCATCCGCCAGGTGCGGTGCGTGACGCGCGGCCGGCAGGCTGACCCACCATGCGAGCACGGGCGACAGGAACCACAGCAGCAGCAGGGGCGCCGCCGCGAACAGCGCGAGCGGATTCGCAAAGCTGAGCAGCACGGCGACGCCCACCGCGAACGCGGGCGCGAACCACATGTTCCGCCAGTTCGACTCCATGTCCGTGCTGGAGCGCGACAGCGTGGGCGCGCGCCACTCCAGGCGCAGCCGTTTCGACACGAGCATGCGCCACGCGCCGCGCGCGATCGCGTCCACGCTGTAGCTGGCCTCGTGCGGCAGGAAGGCCATGTCCAGCAGCGCGTGATAGAGGCCGATGCGCGCGTCGTGCGCGCAATACCGCAGGTGCGCGCCGGGGGCGACGTCGTGCGGCTTGTCGGCCAGGGCGACGAGCGTGCGCAGCGCGAACGGCACGAAGAACACGGCCAGTACGGCCGCGGTCCAGAACGCGGGCGCCGGCAGCAGCGCCCAGCACAGCACCAGCAGGATGCACAGCGTGGGCGCGACGAGGCTGCGGCGCAGGTTGTCGAACAGCTTCCAGCGCGCCAGCGGCGGCAACGGATTCGCTTCGCGGCTGCCGTCCGCCCTCGGCACGCGGTCGCGCAGCCAGCCGGCCAGTTGCCAGTCGCCACGGATCTGGCGGTGGCGCCGGGCGACGTCGTCGCTGTAGCGCGGCGGGCATGGCGTCACGAGGTGGGCGTCGCCCAGCAGGCCGGCACGCAGGTAGCTGCCTTCCAGCAGGTCGTGCGACAGCACCCGGTCGTCCGGCAGGCGGCCGCGCAGCACGCGGTCGGCCACGGCCACGTCGTAGATGCCCTGGCCCGCGAACGTGCCTTCGCCGAACAGGTCCTGCTCGATGCCGGGTGCGCCGCCGCACAGGCGTTCATAGCGCGACGCGTGTTCCGGCGGCAGCGCGGCCGTCATACGCGGCTGCAGCAGGCCGTGACCGGCCACCACGCGCCGGCCACCATCATCGAGCACGGGGCGATTGAGCGGATGCGCCATCGCGGCGACGAAAGCGCGGGCGGCGTCGCGCGGCAGCCCGGTGCCGGCGTCCAAGGTGATCACGTAACGGATCTCGTCCACGCCGTCGACGGGCCCCTCGATCACGGCGAACGGCGCGCGCTCGCCGCGCAGCAGGAACGCGTTCAGGTCTTCCAGCTTGCCGCGCTTGCGGTCGCGGCCGATCCAGGCGCCCTCGCCCTCGCTCCACGTGCGCTGGCGGTGCAGCAGCAGGAACGGCCGGCACTTCCCATACTTCGCATTCAGCGCGGCGATGCCGGCGCGCGCCTGTTCGATCAGGTCGGCGTCGCCGTACACCTCCTGCCGCGGCGCGTCGGCCAGGTCGGTCAGGAGGCAAAAGCGCAGGTGCGGATCGCGGTTGGCGAGGTAGTGCACTTCCAGCGACTCGACGAGGGCCGCCACGTTGTCGCGGCCGTACAGCAGCGCGGGCACGACGACGATGGCGCGCGCGTCCAGCGGGATGCCGGCGCCGAAATCCATGCGCGGCAGCGGCGCCGGCGCGACGAGCCGCGCGGCCATCAGGTCGACGAGGGCCAATGCCAGCCGGCTCGCACCGAGGGCGCCCAGCAGGCCGATCGCGACGAGCAGTGCGGGACTGGCGCCGTCCTGCGCCGCATGGACCACGGTGGCACCCGCGAACAGCGCGGTGCACGCGCCGACGGCGCCCAGGTAGGCCGGCAGCGCGCGCACGCGTCGGGGGCGCAGGTTCAGCCGCTGTTTCAGCTGCGGCAACCCGTCGCCAGCCAGGTAAAAGCCGACGTGGCGCCGGCGCGCGTCATGCCCTTCCGCCGCCAGCGCCAGCGCTTCCGTCGCCACTTCGATCTCGCGCCGGCCGGCGTCCCGCGCGAGGCGCCCGACCACGTGGCGGTAATGGTCGCGCGTGGCACCGTCCATGCGGCCGTAGACGCCGGCCGGGTCGCCGCGCAGCGCCTGCTCGACGGCGCTCATCGTCTCGGTGAATTCGCGCCAGTCCATGCTGCCCAGCAGGCGCAGGCTGGCGATGGAATTCGTCACCGAGACGTCGTCGGCGGCCTGCTGCGTGACGTCGGCCTGCATCGCCTGGTCGATCGTGCGGCCTTCGTCCGCGAGGCGCGTGGCAATCCATTGCAAGGCCTGGGTGAGCGGGCCGCCGCGTCCCTGCAGCCGGCGCGCGAGTTCGGCCACGAAGCCGGAGCTCATCGGCTGCACGTCGCGCACCATGTCGGCCACGACGAGGATCAGGTCACCGGGACGCTCCTCGACCCGCGCCGTCATGCGGTCGGCCCAGCGGTTGGCCTGCACGCGCTGGCGCCGTGTGTCCGCCTGGCGCACGGCGAGGCGGCGCAGGTTCTCGATCAGCACGAGGCGCAGCATGGCCGGCAGCGCCGCCAGTTCCGCCAGCGCCAGCGGCGCGCCTTCCTGGTACGCCGCGACGAAGCGCGCGAGGCTTTCCGCGTCCAGCCGGCCGTCGCCATGCGCGATCACGTCCAGCGCCAGCTGGTACACGCGCGGGTTGCCCGGCGCATCGGCGTCCTGCAGGCAGGGCAGCGCGCAGCAGTCGTCGTCGGGGAGATGGCGGCGCGCGAGGCGGACGTGGTCGTCGATCAGCCAGGCATGGTCGAGCAGCGCGTCGGCTGCCGGCGGCAGGCGCACGCCCGCGCGGGCGGCGCGCGCGAGGCCGGCGCAGGCGTCGGCGATGACGGCGGCATTGTCGTCCAGGCGGTCCAGCAGGCGGTCGCTGCCCGGCGCGTCGGCCAGTTGATGGCGCGCGGCGAGGCGGCGGCCGTGGACGGCCATCTGGGCGGCGGAAAACAGTTCGGCGCGCAGCGGGGCGTCGTCATCGGCGAAGCCGGCTGCGGGCGGCAGCGCTTTTTCTTCTTTCAACAGGAACCTCGTGGTGGCGTGCGCAATCGACCGCCGGCTGACGCGGGACGCGACCATTCGGATGAAGCGTGAGACGAGGGCGCACGGCTGCCGCCATGCTAAGCAATCAGGTGCCGCGAAACTGTGCGTTA
This sequence comes from Massilia sp. CT11-137, assembly GCF_047302885.1. Taxonomy (NCBI): domain Bacteria; kingdom Pseudomonadati; phylum Pseudomonadota; class Betaproteobacteria; order Burkholderiales; family Oxalobacteraceae; genus Massilia; species Massilia sp. CT11-137. The sequence goes on along the minus strand of NZ_JBKYMP010000002.1, from coordinate 69,256 downwards.
GCGAACGCTCATTGACGATCGGTATGTTCTACGCGAGCGCGAGCCCACCCACGAGGGTCCACGCCTGCGCATGCCCCGCGCGGCACAGGCACAGGGCGGCCTTCGCGCTACGGTTCCCACTGCGGCAGACGAACACGATCGGCCGTGCCGGATCGGACAACCATGCCGGCATATGCTCGGCAAGGCGCGACAGCGGCACGTGGTGCGCCGCGCGGCCGTGCAAGGTCATTGCGCCGGCCGCGGTTTCACCGGCTTCGCGTACGTCGACGAGCAATGCGTCCGCGTGGCGGCGCAGGAAGACGTCCAGCGCGTCCGGGTGCAGCTGGCCCGGCACGCCGGCGGCACGCAGCGCGTTCACCGTCGTACAGGCCAGGCCATCGACGTCGGTGCCGTGGCAGATCACGGCGGCAGCGTGTGCGACCTGCGCCAGGCGGCCGGCATCGATGGCGCCGAACACCTGGCGCACGGCCGTGCGGGCCAAGCGGCCGTCTTGCGCCTCGCCCAGCAGCCAGCCATCCGGCAGGCGGGCCAGTACGGCCCCGCCGATGGGTATGCAGGGCGCATGGCTGCCGTCGTCCAGCGCGACGGTGGCGCGGTCCGCCGCGTCGAATTCCTCCATGCGCAGGCCCGCGTCACGCGCGAGCGCGGCGATGCGGTCAACCTGCCCCGGCGGCGGATCGATCGCGACGCAGGTCCCGGCATCGAACACGATCCAGCCATGCCGCCCGTCGCCGCTGACCTGCATCACGCCGGGATTGCCGCCGCTGAGCGGCGACGTGCGCAACGCGTCTCCGCAGCGGCGGATGCGCGCGCAGGCGGCGTCGACGAATGCGTCGTCCGCGAGCGGCCCGATCGACAGGCGCACGGCGCCGCCGCTGCGCCACAGGGGCAGGCCCATCGCGTCGAGGACGTAGCTGGGCGCGGCCTTGGCGGCGGAACAGGCCGAGCCCGCGCTGACGCGCACGCCGGCCGCGTCGAACAGGTCGAGCAGGTCCTTGCTGGAGACGCCGGGCACGGCGACATTCAGCGTGGTCGGCAGGGTGTGCTCGAACGGCGCGTTGAAGACGATGCCGGGAAACGCGTCGCGCAATGCGGCCGCGAGCCGGTCGCGCATGGCGGCCAGCTCGGCGTGGGTGCGGAACGTCGTGCCCTCTTCCAGTGCGGCCAGCACGGCGCCGAGCGCGGCGATGCCGGCCATGTTTTCCGTGCCGGAGCGCTGGCCGCCTTCCTGGCCGCCGCCGATCATCAGCGGCGTGTACGGCGCGCCGTCGCGCACGTACAGGATGCCAATGCCTTTCGGCGCATGCAGTTTATGGCCGGAGAACGGCGCGTAATCGATGCGCGTGGTCGCGAGATCCAGCGGCAGCTTGCCCAGCGCCTGCACGCAGTCGACCATCCAGTAGGCTGTCGATCCGCTGGCGCGCAGCACGCGGGCGATGCCGTCCAGGTCCGAGATGGCGCCCGTCTCGTTGTTGGCCGCCATCGTACAGACCATGGCCGCGCGCGGCGCCAGGTCGCGCAGGACGTCCAGGCGGTGGCGGCCGGCCGCGTCGACGGGCAGCGGCTGCAAGGCAAGCCCGGTGCCGAGCAGGCGGTTCCAGTGCGCGAGGCTTTCCGACACGGCCTTGTGTTCGGTGGCGCCATAGACCAGCAGGTCACCGCAGTCTTCCCCGGCCGCGCGGCGCTCGCGCACGGCGACGAGGGCCGACAGCACGGCGGTCTGGATGCCTTCCGTGGCGCCGCTCGTGAACAGCACGCGTCCCGGCCCGGCACCGAGCACGCGGCGGGCACGCACACGGGTCGTGTCGAGGATGCGTTTGGCGCGCAGGCCGGTGGCGTGGCTGCTGCTCGGATTGCCGAACGAGGCCTCCATCGCCTCGACCGCGGCGGCGATCGCGGAAGGCAGGACCGGCGAAGTGGCGTTTGCGTCGAGGTAGAGGTCGGGGGCCATAAAATAATTGCTAAAAGTCCAAAAATAAATGCGCCAGCAGCGCGATTGTTGAGTAATATGTTACGGTTTGGTGCCGAAAATGACGTACTAAAGAATCTTTGATTTTTCCTGGCCTGAAGAACGAACATTCTAGAGACCGTGCGATGGACAAGATGAATTCACTCGACAAATACGACTGCGCGATCCTGGCCGCCCTGCAGGCCGACGCCACGCTGTCGATTTCCGGCCTGAGCGAAAAGGTCGGGCTCTCCAGCACCCCCTGCTGGAAACGCGTCAAACGCCTGGAGGAAGAGGGATACATCGAGAGCCGGGTCAGCATCGTCAACCGGCACAAGGTCGGCCTGCCCGTGACGGTGTTCGTCAGTGTGCGCACCAACGAGCACGACGAAAAATGGCTGGAGCGCTTCGCTTCCGCCGTCGTCGCGCTGCCGGAAGTCCTGGAATTCCACCGCATGAGCGGCGACGTCGACTACCTGCTCAAGGTCGTCACGACCGACATCGACGGCTACGACCGCTTCTACAAAAAACTGATCCGCACCGCGCAGCTGTCCGGCGTCTCCTCCGCGTTCTCGATGGAGCAGATCAAGTGCACCACCGCGCTGCCGCTGGATCTGATCACGCACGGGCTGCCCGCCTGAAGTTTGCACACTTCAGCGGGATCTCGAAAAAACCGTCGCGAGCGGCAGCACCGTTGTCCGAGAAGCGCAGCTGTACGGACGTACAGCCGGTCCGCCGTAGCGGAGCATCGCAGGGCGACGGGGCAACGCGCAGTAGGTTTTTTGAGATCCCCATGCGATGATGGCGGCCGTTGATTAACAACGGAGACAACGGAATGGCATCAACCATCAAAACCCTGGCGCTGGCGGCGATCCTGCTCGCGACCGGGACGACCGCGCGCGCCCAGGACCAGGTCGTGCGCATCGGCGTGAGCGGCCCGCTGTCGGGTTCCAACGCCTTCGCCGGCAAGGACGACGAGAACGGCGTGCGCCTCGCGGTCGAGGAACTCAACGCGCAAAGGCTCAAGGTGGGCGGCAAGACGCTGAAATTCGAACTGCTGTCGGAAGACGACCAGGGCGACCCGAAAGCCGGCGTGAGCGTGGCGCAGAAGTTCGCCGACGCCGGCGTCAAGTTCGTGCTCGGCCCGTACAACTCGGGCGTGGCGATCCCCGCCTCGCGCGTCTACAACGATGCCGGCATCCTGATGTCGACCGTGGGCACGAGTCCCAAGATCACGCAGGCGCGCTACCCGAACGTGTTCCGCATCGTCGCCAGCGATTCCCAGGTGGGCGCATCGATGGCGTCGTACGCCGCCAGGGAACTCAAGATTAAAACCGTCGGCGTGATCGACGACCGCACCGCGTTCGGCCAAGGCATCGCCGACGAATTCGCGAAGCAGGCGCGCGCCTCGGGCGTGACCATCGTCGGCCGCGAATTCACCAACGACAAGGCGAGCGATTTCTCCGCCATCCTGACCGCGTTCCGCGCGAAAAAAGTGGACGCCATCTTCTTCGGCGGCTATGCGCCGCAGGGCGCACCGATGGCGCGCCAGATGAAGCAGCTGGGCATGGCGAACGTGCGCCTGCTGGGCGGCGACACGCTGTGCAGCCCCGAGATGGCCAAGCTGGGCGGCGATGCCGTCGGCGAGAACGTGATGTGCGCGCAGGCCGGCGCGACGCTCGACAAGCAGGCCAACGGCCCCGCGTTCAAGGCGAGATACAAACAGCGCTACCAGCGCGACCCGGACGTGTACGCGCCCGCGTTCTACGACCAGACGATGTTCATCGCCCGCGCCATGCAGGCCGCGAACACGACGGACGCCGCGGCCGTCGGCAAGCAGCTGCACACGATGAGCTACCAGGGCGTGGCCGGCACGTACGGCTACGATGCGAGCGGCAACCTGAAGAAGACGGCCGTCACGGTCTACACCTTCAAGGGCGGGCAACTGGCGCCGCTGGCCAATTATTAAATCCCGTAGGGTGGGCGCGCCGTGCCCACGCGTGACGTTTGCGGCATGTTGGCGCCACGCGTGGGCGGAGGGCCGCCCACCCTACTTTCGTCATCACATAGAACATCCATGAAACAGACTCTCAAGCTGGGCACCCTCGCCGCCGCCTGCCTCATCGCCTGCGCGCCGGCCCTCGCCGCCGACACCGCGGCCAAGCCCACGGCCGGCGCCACGAACGCCAGCGCCGCATCGAAACAGCTGAACAAACTGGCCGACGACTACTGGGACGCGGAAGCGCGCTTCGATCCCGTCGCCGCCGGCGAAAGCGGCGACAACCGCTTCCCCGACCAGATCGGCATGACGATCGCACCGAAGAACATCGCCCACCAGTACGCGCTATACAAGGGCTACCTGAAACGCCTGCACGCGATCCCGCGCGACGGCTTGTCCCAGCGCGACCAGACGAGCTACGACATCCTCGACTACGAGCTCAAGACCGCGCTGCGCTTCGAGCCGTTCCCCGAGTACCTGCTGCCGCTGGACCAGATGGACGCGCTGCCGATCACGCTCGCGAACTACAGCAGCGGCCAGCAGGCGCAGTCGCTCGTCACCGTGAAGGATTACCAGGCCTACCTGAGCCGCCTGAACCAGCTCGCCCCGTGGATCGACCAGGCCATCGCCAACATGCGCGAAGGGATGAAGCGCGGGATCGTGCAGCCGAAGGCGATCATGGAATCCGCCCTGCCCCAGTTCAAGCAGCTGGTGGCCGCGAAGGCGGAGGACAGCATCTACTACTCGCCCGTGAAGAACTTCCCGGCGGGCTTTTCGGACGCCGATAAAAAGAAACTCACGGCCAGCTATCGCAGCACCATCGACGGCAAGTTGAACCCGGCTTTGAAACGCCTGGCCGACTTCATCGAGCACGACTACCTGCCGGCCTGCCGCACGAGCACGGGCTGGAGCGCGCTGCCGCAGGGGATGGACTGGTATCTCGCGCGCGTCGCGAGCCAGACGACGACCGACCTGCAGCCGGAACAGATCCACCAGATCGGCTTGCGGGAAGTCGCGCGCATCCAGGGCGAGTTCGCGCGCATCGGTCCGAAGATGGGCTACGACGGCCCGCCGGCCGGCCTGCCGGTGTGGGTGTCGGAGCAGGCGAAGTACAAGCCGTTCAAGACCGAGGGCGAGATCATCGACGTCTACCGCCACCTGAACACGGTGCTGCAGGCGAAGCTGCCGGCGCTGTTCTCGCTGCGGCCGAAGACGCCGCTCGACCTGCGCCTGGAACCGGAACTGTCGCGCGCGACCGCGTCCGACCACTACACGCCGCCGGCCGTGGACGGCTCGCGTCCGGGCGTATTCTGGTCCGTCGTGAACGACCCGAAGCAGTACGGCAGCACGGGCATGGTCACGCTGTTCCTGCACGAAGGCCAGCCGGGCCACCACTTCCACATCGCGCTGATGCAGGAGCTGGGCCTGCCGAACTTCCGCAAGTTCGGCGGCAACAACGCGTTCACGGAAGGCTGGGCGCTGTACGCCGAGACGCTGGGCAAGGAGATGGGCCTGTTCGACAAGCCCGAGGACTACTTCGGCCACCTGAACGACGAGATGCTGCGCGCCGTGCGCCTCGTCGTCGACACGGGCATGCACGCGAAGGGCTGGACGCGCGAGCAGTCGATCCAGTACATGCGCGAGACGCTGGGCTACACGGAAGCGGACGCGCGCAATGCGACGGAGCGCTACATGGCGTGGCCGGCGCAGGCGCTGGGCTACAAGATCGGCGCGCTGAAGATCCAGGAACTGCGCGCGCGCGCGGAAAAGGAACTCGGCCCGAAATTCAGCCTGCCGAAGTTCCACGAGATCGTGCTGGGCGAAGGCACGCTGCCGCTGGCGCTGCTGGAAAAGAAGGTCGATCGCTGGATCGCCGAGAGCAAGTGAAATCACGGAACGCGTTCCGTGATTTCACGTAGGGTGGGCTCACCGAGCCCACGCGGACGCTCGCGGCGTGTTGGCGTCACGCGCCCGAGCCCACGCGGACGCTTGCGGCGTGTTGGCGTCACGCGCCCGAGCCCACGCGGACGCTCGCGGTGTGTTGGCGTCACGCGTGGGCGGAGGGCCGCCCACCCTACGATTCGTGTCCGGCCACGAACGTGACGGCGACGGCGACGCCGGCGAGCGTGATCCGGACCGCTTCCTCGATGTCCTGGACGTCGGCCTGCGCCTGGACGCCAACGGTCAGGACAAGCGCCGTGGCCGCGGCCTTTACGGTTTGTCCGCCGGGACGATCCGCCACACGACGCCGCCGCCGTCATCCACGACGAGCAGCGCGCCGTCCGCCGCCACCGTCACCGCGGCCGGGCGGCCCCACACGTCGCGGTCGGACAGCACCATGCCGGTCATGAAGTCCTGGTACTGGCCGGTCGGCGCGCCGTTCTTCATCATCACGCGCACGACCTTGTAGCCGGTGCGGATGCCGCGGTTCCACGAGCCATGCAGCGCCAGGAAGATGTCGCCGTCGTACTCTTTCGGGAACGCGTGCTTCGCGCCCGCCGGGGCGTGGTACACGGTCATGCCCAGCGGCGCGGAGTGCGCCTGGATCAGCGTGTCGGGCACGGTGATCTTGTCCTTCAGGTCCGGGCGGACGCCCTTCAGGCGCGGGTCTTCGTGCGCGCCCAGGTAGTACCATGGCCAGCCGTAGAAGCCGCCGCGCTTCACACGCGTGACGTAGTCCGGCGGCAGGTTGTCGCCCAGTTCGTCGCGCTCGTTGACGCTGCAATACAGGTCGCCCGTGTCCGGATGCACGAACATGCCGACGCAGTTGCGCAAGCCGTTCGCGTAATTGCGGCGGTTCTTGCCGTCCGGGTCGAACGCGAGCACGGTGGCGCGGTCGGTCTCCTGGTTCCACGTGCCGCCCAGGCCGTGCGCGGCTTCCCATTGCGCGAGCGGCTGCGGCGGCGTGGCGCCGATGCCTTCGCCGACGTTGGTGGCCGAGCCGACCGAGACGAACAGCGTCTTGCCGTCCTGCGAGAACGCGAGCGAGCGCGTGATGTGGTTGCCCAGGCCGTCGACGATCTTCTCGACGATCGTCTCGGGCTTGCTCTTCGCCTTCAGGTCGCCCGCGGCGTACGGGAAGCGCACGACCGAATTCGCGTTGGCCACGTACAGGTATTTCGGATTCGCGGCCGGCCACAGCGCGAGGCCGTACGGGCGCGACAGGTCCGTTGCGAATACGCTGTCCGTGCCCACCTTGGCGCCGTCGGCCGACAGGCGCAGGATGCGGACTTCACCCTTGCCCGAATCGGCCAGGAGGATGTCGCCGTTCGGCGCACGCAGCGCGTAGCGCGCCTTGCCCGTGTCGGCCAGCACGCTGACCTTGAAGCCTTTCGGCACGGCCGGCAGCGCGCCGTCCGGACGCTTCGCGAGCTTGGGGCCATTGCCCGCGCTCTCGCTGGCAAACGGTGCGACGAGCTGGTCGACCGTGATGTGGTGCACGTCGCCCGGCTTGTCGTCGGTCCAGGCGCCGGTACGCGCCCCCGTCGCGGCGGCGGCTTTCGGTGCCGCCGATTTGCCGCTTTGCGCGGCGAGATAGTCGATCACGGCACCGCGTGCTTTCGCGTCCGCGATCCCGATCGGCATCGCGGTGCCCGGCACGTCCTTCGTCGGGTCGCGCAGGAAGACGTCGAGCTCCGCGCGCGTCCACGTCTTGCCGGCCGCGCCGGCCTTCGACAGCGCATCCGTGTAATTGTAGCCCGGTGCCGAACCGGCCTTGCGGCCCACGACGTTGAACAGCGGCGGACCCGCGCGCGAGCCCATGGCGGCATCGGCCGTGTGGCAGCTGGCGCAGTTCTGTTCGAAATAGGTCTGGCCCGCGGATGGTGCGGCCGACGCCGCGGAGGCGGCGCCCAGCAGCGCCAGTGCGGCGGCGATCTTGTAGTTCATTTTTTCTCCCCAGGTGAATCAGTCGATCATGAAGACCGGATAACGGCGCCACTCCGGCTCGCGCCAGCGCGCGCAGTTGGCGAAGATGAAGTCGAGCACCACGCCCTGGTCCTTCAGCAGGCCCGGATTGGCGGCCTTCCACGCGCCGAACTTCGCGGCCAGTTCCGGCTCGGCGGCCAGCAGGTGCTCGGCCTCGTCCTCGAACACGTAGTCCGAATAGGCTTCCTTCTTTTCCAGCACGCTGTTGAAGAAGCCCCAGCGGAAGAAGCTGTCGTGGGCCTGCGGTTCCAGCGTCTCGACGGCGTAGCGGGCCTGGTCCTGGTCGAGCGGGACCAGGTAGTCGCCGGCGCGGATCGTGACGGTTTCGCGCACGCGCTCCAGCTGCACGTCGTCGTGGAACATGTGGCCTTCGTACGCGTGCGGCCGCGTCGTCAGCGCCGCGATGCGGTACACGGAGACTTCCTGCGTGCGCTCGGCATCCACGCGCTCCAGCCTGACGCCGTTCCAGCGCAGGCGCTCGATCGCTTCGCGCCATTGCTGCGGCACGACGTAGGCCTTCGGTGCCGGTACGACCACGTCGGCCGGGAAACGGTTGTAGTGCGCGATGTCGCGCTCGAACGGCTCGTTGCGGTCGTAGTACAGGCGCTGGTAGTCGCCCAGCACGCTGGCCTTGTACTTCGCCGCATAACCCTTGAAGCGGAACGTGGACGGATTCGCCTCGTCCATCGCCCAGTGCACGGGCCATTCGCGGCGCGTGCGGCCGGCCGCGCGGGTGGCGCGGCGCATCTGCACAATCCTGTCGCCGTGGGCGACGGTGAAGTCCAGCGCCGTCTCGACGAGCGCGCGCATCGAGTGATAGCGGTCGGCGAACGGTTTCAGCATGTGCGTCTCGGGCATGAAGCCGATCGTGTCGTGCAGCGCCGCATAGCCCGTCGAGAAGCGCGCCGTCTCGAGGAAGTCGGCGATGCCCTCGATCGGGGTGTCCTTGACAGGGTTCACGTACGGGCACGTGGGCCAGCCGCGCCTGTCCATCTCCGCGTACAGCGCGGGCAGCATCTCGTCGCGCAGGAAGGTGCCGAGGTCGCCGCCCAGCTTGTCGGCCTGGGTCGGGATCAGCGTCATCGTGTAGCTGTAGTCGGCGCCGTTGGACGTGTGCGTATCGACCATCACGTCCGGGTCCCATTCCGTGAACAGTTTATTGAACGTCTGCGCCGTCAGCGTGTCGCACTTGACGAAGTCGGGGTTCAGGTCGAGGTGGCGGCTGTTGCCGCGAAAGCCGAACGACTCCGGGCCGTCCTGGTTCACGCGCGACGTATTGGCGCGGTTGAACGCGCCGTCCACGTTGTACAGCGGGACGAACAGGAACACGGTCCTGCCCAATGCCGCGAGGCGGTCCGGCTGCTGGCACAGGTCGCGCACGAGCGCCATGCACGCATCGACGCCTTCCGGTTCGCCCGGATGGATGCCGTTGTTGTTGAAGAAGACGGGAGGGCCCGCGGCCTTGATGTGCGCGCGGTCGAACACGCCGTCGGCCGAGATCACGCCGGCGTGGATCGGCACGCCCGCGTCGGAGGTCCCGACCACGGAAAAGCGCAGCACCTGGGGGTATTGGTGCGCGAGGTTGTCGTACCAGGCGATGCAATCGGACCAGGTCGTGGTCTGATTCTGGTTGCCCTTCTCGAAAGGCGTCTGCAATGCGTTGAGCATGGTGGTGGTTTGCTAGCAAGTGGAAGACTGAGGTCGCTACTCTACCCCAGTTAACTGCTTTCAGGCAGTCGCCACGTCGCTGAGCGGGAGGGTGATGGCGACGAGGGTGCCTTCGCCGGGGCGCGACTGCATGTGGATGCTGCCGCCGAGGGCGAACACCCGCTCGCGCATGCCGATGATGCCGATGCCTTCCGACGCGACGGCCGGGTCGAAGCCTTCGCCGTCGTCCTGCACTTCGATGTGCAGCGCGCCGTCCTCGTCGGACAGGGCGAGGCTCACGCGCGCGAAGCCGGCCTGCGAGTGCTTCATGATGTTCGACAGCGCTTCCTGCACGATGCGGTAGGCGGAGATGGCGAGTTCGTTGCCGATCTTCGAGAAGTCGCCCTGGGACTCGAATTCGAAGTGCACGCCGGAGCTGCTGCGGTAGTGGCTGACCATCTCCTCGACGGCGCCGTGCAGGCCCAGCATGTCCAGCACTTCCGGACGCAGGCGGCGCACGAGGCGGCGGCCGTTCGCGTACAGGTCCAGCGCCAGCTTGGTGATGGCCTGCGCCTTGGCGCGGATCTGGTCGATCTCGTCGCCCGGCGTGACCTTGGCCGCGAGCTGCTGGATCGTCTGCGATTCCAGGCGCACGGCGATCAGGGACGCGTTCAACTCGTCGTGGATCTCGACAGCGATGCTCTTGCGTTCTTCCTCGATGATGCTGTTGACCTTCTGGATCAGCTTGCGCTTGTCGGCGTCGGCGCGCAGCGCCTCGTTGCGCGACGCGAGCAGGTCGCGCGTGCGCTCCGCCACCTTGTTTTCCAGGTCCTGCTTGGACTGGTCCAGCGCCACCGACATCTCGCCGATCGACGCCTGCAGTTCGCCCACCTCGCCGCCCGTCGTGACGGGCAGCTGGACGCGGTAATTGCCGCCGCGGATGCGCCGCAGCACGGAGATCGCCTCGCGCAGCGGGACCGTGAGGCTGCGCGCGAGGATGTACGCGAGCGCGCCGCTCGCGGCCAGCGCCAGCGCGGCCATCGCCAGCTCGACGCGGAAGCGGTGCAGCTGCTTGGCCAGCATGTTCGTGGGCGACATCGTCACGCGCACGAGGCCCACGACTTCCGTCGTCAGGGTCGGCGGGCGGGTGTCGCTGGACGCGGAGACGTGCGGCGTGCCATTGTCCGAGAACAGGTTGATCCAGACGACCTGCTTGCGGATCGGCGCCTCGAACGAGCGGCCCTCCGCCTCGATCGGGTGCTCGGACAGGGCGAACACCGTGTTCTGGCCGTTCATGTCGACGACGTCGATGCGGTACACGCTGCTGTCCGACTGCACGAGGCCATTGATGGTCAGGCGCAGGTCGGACAGGTTGCCCGAGATGACGTTGTATTCGCTGGTCTCCGCGAGCGCGCGCGCGAGGATGCGGCCGCGTTCCGCCAGTTCCTCGTCGACCTGGGCGCGATGCGCGTACCACGAGTACCAGACGAACGACGTGAACAGCAGCGTCACTGGCAGCATGGTGATGAAGGCCATGCGCAGGCCGATGCTCCAGCCGCGCCAGAACTGCAGCGCGCCGGGGCGCAGCTTCGCGGGCCGCAAGGTGGCGGAGCGCAGCTTGGCGGCGCGCAGCGAGGCGTCACGGAAGGCGGCGGGGCGTTTCATGGCTGGCGGGCCGGCGCGGGCCGGGCAAAGTTGCGCACGTTGTCGGGCACCTCGACGTCGAGCGAGCGCGCGACGCCCTCGTTGACGATGGTGTGGAAATAGCGCGGGAACTGGGGTGGCGGCAGTTCGCCGCCGGCCACGTAGCTGGCCACGATCTCGGCCACCTGCGCGTTGATGTCCTCGACTTCGGAATACGTCGTCGCCAGCGCGCCCGCCTTGACCATGTCGGCCGAAAAACCGATCACGCCCTGCTTCTTGCGGTAGGCCGAGAGCAGGATGTTGCGGAAGTTTTCCGTGTTGTAGACGGCGCTGTCGGGCAGCGCCAGCAGCACGTCGGTCTGCGCGATCTGGCCCAGCAGGCGGTTGATGCCCTCGTCCGAATCGCCCTCCAGCACGTTCACGTGTTCGCCCTCCAGCAGCGGCTTGAGGAAGGCGGTGTCCGGACCGAGGATGGCGGCCACGCGCACGGGACGCCGGTACAGCAGCGCCACGAGGCGCAGCTGGTCGACCGGCGCCGGTTCCGCGTACACGGCCGTGAACGTTGCTGCGCGCGCGGGCGGCAGCGTGCCGAGGATGGAGCGCACGACCTGGCTCGACGTGAACGTGGAGACGACGACGCAGTCGCAGCGGCGTTGCGCCACCTCGCGCAGCGCGGCCGGACCGACGGTCACGTACAGCATGCGCCGGTGCTGGGCCAGTTCGGTGCGGAACACGGCGAACACGGGCACGAGCCGGCGCGTGATGTCGTCCACGATGCGGCGCGTGATGGCGCTGTCGTCCGTCGTGACGACCTGGAAGCGGTAGCCCTGCACGGGTTCCGGCTTGACGTCGCGGGTGGAGAACGCGTGCGCGGACGTCGTCAACATCAGGGCGGCCAGCGCCACATTGGGTCCCTGCCTGCGCGGGGACGACGTGCGGACGCAGGCACCGTCGGTCCCGCGCAGGCGGGAACCCAAGTTTGCAAACCGGAGCACGGACGACAACACGGCAACGAAACGGGTCAGGGCTCGATCAAGCCATGCTTGACGGCGAGCTTGGTGATGTACGCCTGCCGGTGCACGCCGAGCTTCTCCTTCACGGACTGGCTGATGTTGCTGATGGTCTTGGTCGACAGGTTGAGGCGCTCGGCGATCTCCATATTGGTCAGGCCCTCGGCCATCAGCTTGAAGATCTCCAGGCTGCGCTCGTCCAGCTGCGACTGCGGCGAGACGTCGCCGCGCACGGCCAGGCTGGCCAGGCGCTCCGCGATCTGCGGCAGGAAATACAGCTTGCCCGCGTGCGCGTGGCGCACGGCATCGGCCAGGTCGGCCGGGTCGCAATCCTTCGTCACGAACGCGTGCGCGCCCAGGCGGTAGGTTTCCTTGATCAGGCTGTCCTGGTCGAACTGGCTGAGGAACACGATCTTGGCCTTCGGGTCGGTCCGGAGGATGTTCTGCGCCGCGTCCATCCCCGTCAGCTCGGTACCGAAACGGATGTCGAGCACCGCCACGTCCGGCTTGAATTCCGCATACATCGCGGCCGCCTCGCTCGGGCTCTTGGCCTGGCCCACCACTTCCATTCCCTGCGCCGACAACGACATCGCGAACCCGGTCATCACGATCGGGTGGTCGTCCGCCAGCATCACGCGGATCGGCTTTTGCTCTTTCTGCACGTTCGATTCTCCAGGCTACTTCTGCTTTCAGGCGAAAGCACAGAGACGATTATTCCACACAACAGCACCGGGCGCGAGGCGGCAAGCATTCATTTTCCAAATTGTCAAGACGGCCACGACAATAAAGTGGAATGATACATTGCCATGAAATCGCTTTGCCGATTGCTAGCAAATAGCATATATTTATTCCGTTCGATGGATTTTTCGCTTCACTCCGTTTTACCTCCGGCAATGCCGGTACAACAACAAGGAGGATGGCCATGCAATTCACGAGTCTCCCGGGCGGCAACCGTCCCGATGCGAAAGCCGCGAAATTCGTCCTCGTCGCCGCCCTGCACGTGGCACTCGGCGCCGTGTTCATCCACAGCATCAACACGAAGAAGATTTCCCTGTCCAGCCTGCCGGAACAGGTGCTCGTCATGATCGAGCCGGAGCGCCCGACGCCGCCACCGCCGCCCGAGCCGCCGAAGCCCACGCAGCAATTGGCGCCGCCGGACGTCGTGGTGCCGAAGGTCGAGGTGGACGTCGCCCCGCCGCCCGTGCCGAGTCCCATCCAGGCGACCACGGCATCCGACCCGTCGCCGTTCCCGGCCATGCCGTCCGACCCCGTGCCGGACACGCCGGCCACGCCCAGCGCCAACCCGGGCCAGATGCGCACGGCGGTGCTCGCGGACGCCAATGGCTGCGCGCTGCCCGACTATCCGGCCGCGGCCGCGCGCCGGGGCGACACCGGGACCACGACCCTGGCGCTGCTCGTGGGCGCCGACGGCCGCGTGAGTTCCTCGCGCATCGAACAATCGAGCGGGTCGCGCGACCTCGATCGCGCCGCCATCAATGCCCTGACGCTGTGCAAATTCAAGCCCGCCACGAACAACGGCGTCGCGGAAGCCGGATGGGCGAAGCTGGCCTTTGTCTGGAAGCTCGACTAGTTGGTGGCGATCAAAGGGAGACGCACGATGCGTCACGTACCTCGACCGGCCGTATGGGCGGCCTGCGGCCTGGCCTTCCTCCTCGCCTGGCTCATGCTGCAGCCGCGCGCGGCGCCGGTGCCGACCGGCCCGTTCGTCCCCGGGTTCAACGCGGCGCGCGCACAGGCGCACGTGCAGGTGCTCGCGCGGGCGCCGCGTCCGGCCGGCAGCGTCACGAACGCCCGCGCCCGCGAGTACCTGCTGGCGCGCATCCGCGCGCTCGGCCTCGAACCCGAGGTCCAGGTCGACACCGTGTCCGCGACGTCGTGGGACTGGATGTCGCATGGGCAGAGCACGATGGCGACCGCGCGCAACATCGTCGTGCGCAAGCGGGGCGGCGCGCGCCATGGCGCCGTGCTGGCCATGGTCCATTACGATTCCGCCGCGCCGACACCCGGCGCGGCCGACGGCGGCGCGGCCGCCGCCGCGCTGCTGGAAACCATGCGCGTCCTCCAGGCCGGGCCGCCGCTCGACAACGACCTGCTGTTCGTCTTCACGGACGCCGACACGGTGCAGGCGATGGGCGCGCGCGCCTTCATGCAATCGCACCCGTGGGCGAAGCAGGTGCGCGTCGCCCTGCGCTTCGACAATGCCGGCAACCGCGGCCCGCTGGAATTGATCGACGCGGCGCACGCGGACGGTTTTGCGCTGGACGCGTGGGCGCGTGCGGCGCCGCAACCGCAAGGCTCGTCCTTCATGGCCGAGCTGTACGACCGCCTGCCGCAAAGCGGGGGCGCCGCACCGCTGGCGACGGGCGCCTTTCCCGTGCTGCACTTCGCGACGACGCAGGGACCGCTGGGCCGGGAAGGCATGCACGACGTGCCGCAGCGCCTGTCCAGCGCGAGCCTGCAGCACGAGGGCGAGACGATGCTCGCGCTGCTGCGCCGCCTCGGCAACGCCAACCTGGCGCTGGTTTCTCCCCCGCACGGCCAGGTGTATTTCGCGCTGCCGCTCGCCGGCATGGTCCACTACGATGCCCGGCTGACCTGGCCGCTGGCGCTGCTCTGCTGCGCGCTGGGCGCCTGGGCCTGCCGCGCGGCCCTGCGCAACCGCATCTCCGCGACCGACATCGTCGACGCCATGTTCAGCGTCCTGTTCATCACGATCTGCGCCACCTTCGCCGCGTACCTGTGCCGCGAGGCGCTGCCGGTGCTGCAGGCCCGCTATCCGGCCGCCGTCCTCGCCGACGACGGCGGCGTGCGCTGGCAGCTGGCGGCCTTCATGCTGGTGCCGGCCGCCGTCTTCATCGCGCTGCAGCGGCGCCTGCAGCGGCGGCTCGGCGTCGCGGCGACGGCGCTGGGCGTGCTGCTCGCCGCCGACGTCGCACTCGTCGCGACCTGCGTACGCGCACCCGGCGCCAGCTACGTGCTGGCGTGGCCGCTGCTGGCCGGGCAGGCCGCATGGCTCGTACTCACGGGCGCACGCGCGTGGGCGCCGGCCCGGCGCGCGGCCATCGCGGTCGCCGGCGCGCTGCCGGCGCTCGTCCTGCTGCTGCCGGCGGTGTGCGCGAGCTTCGCGTTCTTCACGCCGGCCTGGCTCGTGCTGCCCTCGAGCCTCGTGTGCCTGCTGGCGGGGCTGTGCGGCATGGCCCTCGATGCGCTCGCGCGGCGCTGGCTCGTGCGGCCGCTGCTGGCCGGCGCCGGCGTCTCGCTCGGCATGGCGTATGCGGCCGTGCCGCAGGTGCCCGACCTGCCGGCGCCGAACCGGCTCGTGTACTACAAGGACACCCCGAGCTGGCAGGCGTTCTGGCTGCATCCGGCCGGGCCGCTCGATGCGTGGACGCGCCAGGTCTTCCCCAACACCATGCATCCGTATCCGCTACCCTACCTGTTCGGGCCCGACGCGGATCCGGTGTGGTACGCGGCGGCGCAGAAGGACGACAGCATCGCGTGGCCCGGCCTCGTCATCGACAAGGACGAGCGCAGCCCCCGGCGGCGCCACGTGGAATTCACGCTGCGCTCGAACAACCGCGCGCCCGACATCGTCGTGCGCGTGCAGGGTGCGTGCCCGTGGCGCACGAGCGTCAACGGCCGCGTGCTGACGGAGAAATCGTGCTTCAGCTGGCATCTCGCCTTGCACGGCATGGGCGACGAGACGCTGCGCTTCGCGTTCGACTTCCAGGGCGATCCGCCGTTCCTCGTGTACGTCCAGGAACGCATCCCCGGCCTGCCCGCCCGCGACCTGCCGCCCCGTCCCGCCGGCCTGCCGCCGCTGCTGCCGCTGTCGGGGACCACGGTGGCGGCCGACGTGCTGCGGTTCCCCTGAGCGTGCCGTTATCGGCGCTGCCGCCGTCCCTTGCCCATCGACAGCCCCAGCAGCGACAGCCCCATGACCATCAGCGTGCCGCCGGCCGGCTCGGGCACCTGCGACGGGTCCACCAGCGCGTGGACCTGCGCCTGCGTCAGCACGTTGTCGTAGATGCGGATGAAGTCCACCGAGCCCGCGGCCGCTTCGTTCAGGCCGCGGTCGTCGCGGAAGAAGTTGGCGTCGTGGCCGGCGAAGTCGGCATAGCCCTGCTTGTCGGCCACGGTCCCCACCAGCACGCCGTCCTGGTAGATGCGGAAGGCGGCGTCGGCGCCGCGGGTCAGCGTCAGGCGCGTGTCCTGCTTCGCCGTCAGGTGGCCGAAGCTGCCGCCGTAGTTGTACAGGTCGTAGCCGCTGCCGGACGTATAAAAACCGTAGTCCTGCAGCAGGCCGCTGAAGTCGACCACTTTCTGCCAGGAGCCCAGCGTATCGAAGCGGAAGCGCATGTCGATCGTGTACGTCGCGCCCAGGTTCCCGTGCAGGCGCAGTCCCTGGTTGGCGGCGAAGCCGTAGCGGCCCGCGGCGACGCTGCCGCCGTTGGCGACGAGGGCCGGGCCGCCCAGCGTGTCGGCCAGGTTGCCGTTGAATTCATATTGGTGGATCAGCGCGGCGCGTGCGTCGAAGGTCAGGCACAGGGCCAGCGTCGCGAGGATGCTGCGGTAGTTCATGTCGTGTTTCCCGTTTATTGATGTTGTGATGAGAAAGCAGGCAAGGGGCACGGCCCGTGCCGCGCCCCTGCTTCGAGCTTGACGACATGATAAGAAGATGGGACGCCGGGTCCCAGCCCCACCGGTGGGGTCACATCCGCGAGACGGTGGGACGCAGCTGTTCCAGCAGGCCGGCCTCGGACGAGCAGCCGAATTTTTCGTAGACGGCCTTCACGCAATCGCGCAGCACGGCGTCGCTGACTTCCATGTTGGCGCGCGCCGATTCGCGGCCGCCGCCGACGCCCATCCAGAACGCCACCTCGGCCTGTTGCGGCGACAGCTCCACGGAGCCGATGGCGCGCCAGATGCGCAGCGGCAGCGGCACGACGAATTTCATGAAGATGCCGACCGTGCGGATGTACGCCGGGTCTTCGGCGTGCAGCGCGGCCGCGCCGCCGGCGCTCATCCACTGCGCGCGCGCCTCCAGCACGCCGCCGGCCATGGCGAGGGTTCCGAGCGGCAGCAGCCACGGATAGCGGTCGCCGTGCGCGACGGATTCCACGAGGCGCAGGCAGAACGGGGGCAACGTGCGGCGGTTGAAAGCCTGGCGTTCCTGCGCCGCCAGCTGGTCGAGCAGCGCGCCGGCCGAATCGCTCAGGTACAGGATCTGGCCGTCGACGGTGGCCAGCAGCATGGCCTCGTCCTCGACGACGCCGGCGCTGCCGGCCGCCAGTTCGGGCGCGTTGCGCAGCACGTGCTCGAAATACGTCGCCACGCGCTGCAGGTCTTCCTCGTCGTGGCGGTCGAACGCGGCGCCGTCGTGGCGCCACAGCGTGATCTCGCCCAGCCGGCGGCCGGCATTCGACAGCGGCACCTGCAGCGTGTGCAATGCCGGCGTGCCGTTCGCCGTGAAACCGGCGTGGTCGCGGTACGCATAGCCGCTCGGCGGCGGCAGCACCGACACGTACGCGGGGTCGTTCCCGGCCAGCGGCGACGCCTCGGCCGGATCGACGCGCAGCGCCAGCTCGGCGCAGGAATTCGGCACGAGTTCGCGCACCAGGGTGAAGGCATCCTGGACGATCGTCATCAGGTCCAGTCCCGCGTAGCACAGGATGCGCAGGCGGGCCCATTGACGGCTGTTCTTTTTGCGGGACACGGTCGGCTGGATGAAGTTGGGATAAGTCAGGCGCGGCCCATACTGATCGTTATGACAACGGATGTCAACCTTCCATGGCCGGCTGGTTCGAAGCCTTTCCTGCCAGGATCTGCGCCAGCTTGCCGATTTCGACCGGCTTGACGAGGTGGTGATCGAAGCCCGCCTGGCGCGACAGCTCGCGGTCGCGCTGCTGGCCGTACCCCGTCAGCGCGACGTAGACGGCTTGCGCGTGGCGCGCGTCGCGGCGCAGGCGGCGCGCCAGTTCGTAGCCCGTCATATCGGGCAGGCCGATGTCGAGGATGAACACTTCGGTGGCGGGATCGGCATGCGCCAGCGTGCCGGCCGCATCCTCGTGCACGTGCACCGCGTGGCCGTGCGCGCGCAGCAGCACCGCGAGCGACTGGCCGGCGTCGCCGTTGTCGTCGACGATGGTGACCGTGAGCGGCCGCGCCGCCCCGCTGCCCTCGCCCGACCGCACGACCTGCCCCACCTCGGCCTGCGCGAGCGGCAGGGTGACGGTCATGGTCGTGCCCTGCTGCGGTCCGGCGCTGTGCGCGGCCACCTGGCCGTTGTGCATGCGGACGATGCTCTTCACGAGCGCGAGGCCGATCCCGAGGCCGCCCTGCGAGCGGTCCGGCGCGCGGTCGGCCTGCGTGAACAGGTCGAACACGTGCGGCAGCAGCTGCGCGTCGATGCCGGTGCCGTTGTCGCGCACCGCGGCCCGCGCCGCGCCGTCCTCGATGGTGACGACGAGGGCGATGCGGCCGCCCGGCGGCGTGTACTTGGCCGAGTTGTTGAGCAGGTTGACGAGCACCTGGATCAGGCGCGTGCGGTCGCCTTCGACCGGCACCGGCGCATCCGGCAGCTCCACCGTGAGGCGATGCTGGCGCTCCTCGATGTGCGGGCGCGCCTGCTCCACGGCCGCCATCGCGACCTTGTTCAGGTCGAGGATCTCGTTCTCCAGTTTCACGAGGCCGCGGGTGACGCGCGAGACGTCCAGCAGGTCGTCGACGAGCTCCGTCATGTGGCGCACCTGGCGCGAGATGATGTTGCTGGCTTTCAGGCGCAACCCTTCGTTCACTTCGGGCAGGCGCAGGAGCTGGGCCGCGCTCGTGATCGGCGCCAGCGGATTGCGCAGTTCATGCGCCAGCATCGCGAGGAACTCGTCCTTCATCTTGTTGTGGCGCTCGGCCTCCGCGCGCGCCGCGCGTTCGCTGGACAGCAGCTGCTCGCGCTCCTCGGCCGCGCGCTGGGCCATGTCGTACAGGCGCGCGTTGTCGATCGCGATCGCGGCCTGCACGGCGAAGGCGCCGATCAATTCTTCGCTGCGTTCGCTGAACATCGCGGGCTGCGGATGGCCGAAGAACAGGCCGCCGATCACTTCGCCCGAGCGCGACACGACAGGTGCAGCGAGATAACTCACGACGGGCAGATGCCCGGCCGGCATGCCACGATGCGGCAGCATGGTGCCGTAGCGCGGATCGTCGCGGATGTCGTCGCTACGAATCGGCGCGCTGCTGTCGAACGTGGGCACGAGCATGGGCGTGGGACGGGGCTTGCCGATGCGCTCGAATGCGGCGCGCGGCGCTCCGGACAATGCGTACAGCGAATACACATCGCCGTCGTCATCCTTGTTGCTGTAGAAGAACGCGCCGAATTCCGCGCCGACGAGCTGCGTGGCGGCATCCGTGATGGCCTGCATCAGCGGCTCGAGGGCGATGGTCGACGCCAGCGTCTCGGTCGCGCTCTTCATCAGTTCCAGCACGCGCGTCTCTTCGCGCAGCGCCTCCTCGGCGCGGATGCGGCGCAGCGCTTCCCACATGCGGCGCGCGGCGTCTTCCAGCAGGCGGACCTCGTCCCCGATGCGGCCCGCGTCGAGCGGCGCATGCAGCGCCAGCACGGCCGCCAGGCGGTCGCCGTCCATCAGCGGCACCGCGATGCCCGCCTTGTCTCCGGCCGCGCCATCCGTCGACCACACGGTCTCGCCCTTGCACAGGCGCTCCGGCACGCCGAGCGCCAGCGCCGCCAGCGGCACGGTGCGGCCGGACTGCGGCGTGCGCGCGCCGCCGTCCCACTGTTCCAGGATCACGGCCGCATCCATGCCCGGCCGGCTCTCCGCATACGTCACGGTGGCATCGTCGACGTACGCACCGACCTGGCGCAGCGCCGTCCGCAGCAGCGGACCGGACGACGTCTCGCGGCGCAGGATGTCCGCCAGTTCGAGCTGGAAGGCGCGGCGGCGTTCGGCCAGCACCGTCTCCGTCGTCTCGACGAAGGTCACCAGCACGCCCTTGGGGTTCCCGTCGTCGCCACAGACGGGGCTGTACGAATAGGCGAAGTGACAGGTCTCGAAATAGCCGTAGCGGTTGATGGTCAGGGCGAGGTCGCTCGAACCGACCGGCTCGCCCTGCAGCACGCCCGCCCACATCGGGCCGATCACCGGCCAGATCTCCGGCCACGTCTCACGGACGTCGCCGCCCAGCGCCCCGTCCTTCTTGGCGCCGAGGATCGGCACATAGGCATCGTTGAAGAATTGCGTGTACGCGTCGCCCCAGGCGAGGTACATCGGCAGCTGGCAATCGAGCAGCGTGCGGACGGCGAATTTCAGGCTGAAGGGCCAGTGCGCGACGGGACCGACGGGCGTCGTCTCCCACCGGTGGCGCCGCATCTGCAATTCCATGTCGCTCGGCTTGCGGGCGGATGTGTCATCCAGGGATGCAAGATCGAACGGCCAGGGCATATCGTGGATAGTCGGAGGCAAGCCGGAGCGGCTCAGCTACCCATCATAGCAGGCGGCGTGAGCCCAACGTGTGCACATATTGAAATATTGTAACAAAGAGATGGGAAAATGTTACGCACCCCGTTCGATCCGCGCGAGCAGGCGCCGGCCCGCGGCGACGATCCCGGGGCCCGGATCCATCTGCGCCCTCACGATCATGCCTTCCACGCACAGCAGCGCCTCTTCCGCCACCTGGTCCGGTGCCGCCAGTCCCAGCCGTGCAGCCACGCCGCCGAGATAGCGCTCCAGTTCGCGCTTGTGGCGCACGGCCTGCTCGCGGTGGCGGGGATCGTCCGCCGCGCCCGTCTCGGCGACGGCATTGATGAAGGCGCAGCCGCGGAAGTCGTCTTGCGCGAACCACTCGTCCAGCGCGTCGGCCACGGCAGTCAGCCCTTCCCCGCGCGCGAGCCGGGCGTCGACGGCGGCCGTGAACCACGACGTCCAGTGGTCATGGCGCCAGTCGAGGAACGCGGCGATCAAATCGTCTTTCGACGGGAAATGGCGGTACAAAGACATCTTCGCCACGCCGGATTCCGCGACGATCCGGTCGATGCCGGTGGCGCGGAAACCGTCGCGGTAGAACAGGCGTTTTGCCGTATCGAGGATGCGGTCGCGGGCGGAAGACTGGGCCATGGTCGTCAGGTCGGGGCGGAGTGCGGGACTCCAGTATATGATACAGACCTGTCTACATCAACTATCTGGATGGATGGGCCGCATCGGGCTGGTTTCGCTTACGATACAGACCTGTCTACCTCATTTACACAAGGAGCCTTCATGTCCACGATCGAACCCCGTCCCCCACTCCCCCCGTTCACGCGCGAAACGGCCCTCCAGAAAGTCCGCCTGGCGGAAGACGGCTGGAACAGCCGCAACCCGGAAAAAGTCGCACTGGCCTACACGCCGGACAGCTATTGGCGCAACCGCGCGGAATTCGTCACCGGCCGCGAGCAGATCGTCCCCTTCCTGGACCGCAAATGGAAAAAGGAACTCGACTACCGCCTGATCAAGGAGTTGTGGGCCTTCGAGGGGAACCGCATCGCCGTGCGCTATGCCTACGAATGGCACGACGATTCCGGCAACTGGTTCCGCACGTTCGGCAACGAGAACTGGGAATTCGACGAGATGGGCCTCATGCGGCGGCGCTATGCGTGCCTGAACGACATGCCGATCCAGGCATCCGAGCGCAAGTTTCACTGGCCGCTGGGTCGGCGGCCGGACGATCACCCCGGCTTGTCGGCGCTGGGGTTGTAATCCCTTACTGGATGACGCCGCAGGCGATGCGGTCGCCCCCGCCGCCCAGCGGTTTCGGCTGGTCCGAGAAATTGTCGCCGCCGGCGTGGATCATCAGCGCCTTGCCCTTCACTTCGGACAGCTTGGTCAGGCGCGGCGCCGTCACGGCCGTGCTGGCCCCGCCATTGTTCCCGACGACGAGCGGCGGCAGATCGCCCAGATGGCCGTCGCCGGACGGGCCGGCATGGTGCTTGGCGCCGGCCGGATCGAAGTGACCGCCGGCGGCGCCGGCCGGCACCTTCTTGCCATCCTTCTCGTTCGTGCCGCAGCTGGCCATCTCATGCACGTGGAACCCGTGCGCCCCGGGCGGCAGGTTCGTCAGATTCGGCGTGAACACGAGACCGCTCTTCGATTCGGCGATCGTCACGGCGCCGATCGGTTTGCCGGTGCCGTCCGGGCCCACGAGCGTCATCGAGGCTTGCAGTTGAGCGGCGGCGTGGGCGCCGGAGGCTGCGGTCAGCGCGCATGCGAGCGCGATGAGCGATTTGATGGTCATACCGTCTCCTTTCAGGTTGGGAATGTGTCGCGGGAATAGTGTATTCGATAACTAGCTGAGTTGACGCAACGGATCCCGTGAGCGCGGCAGGAACAATGGCGAGTCGACCGAGGAGACGTCATGTCCGATAACCTGCTCTCAGAAGTCCGCCAAACCATCATCGGCATCCACCCGGAACTGGCCCACGACGCCAGCCTGCCGGACCGCCTCGAGCGCGCGTATGCGCACGCCGTGGTGCTGGGGTTCACCGACCTCGATGCCATCGCCCGCTTCCTCCGCTACGAAGCGACGGCCCCGAATTTTTATCGCCAGCCCGCGATCGACGCCTGGCTCAGAAGGCCCGGCCAGCCGGTCGAGCAGCGGTTTGCGGATGTGCTCGTGCGGGTGAGGTCGGGCTTCAGGCGGGATTGATCGCATCGGGTTGGCATTTGCCATTCAACCGTTAAACGATTTCACATTTGTCTTAGCGGAAATCTATGAGCAAACCTTTGGCTCGCATGGGTGATCGCACCAGTCACGGCGGCACCGTCATCAGCGGTGACATGACGTGGGAGGTCTACGGCAAAGCCGTCGCGCGCGTGGGCGACCTGACGGTATGCCCGAAGTGCAAAGGCGTGTTTGCGATTACCACCGGCGCAGACGACCTGACGGGTTTCGGGCAGGCCGTTGCGCGACATGGCGACAAGACTGCCTGCGGTGCGACGCTGATCGCCGGCCAGTCGTCGGCCTGGTGGGACAACCATTCCGGCCCCGACGGCGCAGCTTCTGCTGCCAGCGCAAACGCCGACATGGGCAGTCATCTGGTTGCACAGGAGGCGCCGACCATCTGCCTGGAGTGCCTCGCCAAAGCCGCTGCCGCAGGATCGGCCATGGTAGTGAGAAGCTAGCATGGATATCGTCGAGCACTTCCGGGCCCTTCAACAGGCTGACACTGCCTTATGGCTCTATGCATTGGTTGACGGCTTCCAGTATGAACAGCATACCGGTCAGCGTCTGGTTCATCAGCGCGGCATCAATCGCCCTATTTTTCTCGGTACGGAAGATGAGCCTCTCGCTCACGCCGGCCCGTGGCTCATCGACGTCGTCAGGGCGCCTGACCAGTTGCAGTCGCTGCACGACCTTGAGCAAGCGCTGCCATCGGTGTCGTGGCTGATCTCGGCGATCGATCTGGAAGGCCTGAGCCAACTGCTGCAACTCAAACTCGACGCGCAACTGCCGGATGGCCGCAAGGTACTGCTGCGGTTCTACGATCCGCGCGTGCTGGGCAACCTGATGCATACGATGAACAACGCGCAGCGCGCCGAGTTCGTCCACCTCATCGACGAATGGCACTTCATCCACGATGGCCGCAGAGTATGCATGGGAGGGCCTCGTGCTTAAACTGAGCGAAGAACAGCTCTCGCATCTGGACCTGCTGGAAAAGCGTCAGTACATCAAGCAAGTCTGCAAGAACTTCGTCAGGGAACATCCCGAACTCGCAAGCGACAGGGGTTTGCCGGACCGCCTTGAACGCGCATATGCCCACGCCGTCGCGCTGGGTTTCAAGGATGGCGGCGCGATTACCCAGTTTCTTTATTACGAGGCCTTCGCCCCGAATTTTTATCGTGAACCGGCGATCGATGCCTGGCTCAGAAAACCGGGCCAGCCGGTAGAACAACGGTTCGCCGACATGATCGCGTGGGTGAAGTCCAGACTGAGGGAGAATTAATGGCAGCGCTCGCGGTTCCCATCCTCGAAGCCGCCGGCGGCGCCCTGTTGCGGGCGCTCGGTGTTGCCGCCGTTGCCGGTGCCGGCGCGGTGGCTGTCAACGAGGCGGCCAAGAACAAGGTCGAATCTGCGGACAAGGCCAAATCTGCGCCGATTGCGGAGGCTGGGACGCATGCCAAGACAAAAGATAGGTGTGACAGGTGTCCGCCGGATGGCGGTATGCTGGTCAAGCGCAACTGGAGTATGTCCGAGGTATCGCGAGCTTATCAGGCCCGTATTTCTGGTTTCGCGCCCTACACAGAATGGAATTTTCAAGGCATCGATTTTGATGGCTTTAAGTCACAGGGATGCTTGCTGCTGGAGGCAAAGGCACTTTACGACCAATTTTTTGAGTCGGCCATGGAGCCAAAATTTTTCTTTGAATACACCGGCCTGCAAAAAATCCTCGACGAAGCAGGACGCCAATGCAAAGTTATCGACGCATCGTCACCTTCAGAATTGCACTGGCATTTTATGCAGCCACTGAGCCGTGCTTATTTCGCGAAGCAATTTCGAGAGTCCTTTCTCCCTATTGTCACCTTCCTCACGCCATGAGCTATAACCTTACAATTAGCTGCAACTTCAGAACGGGATCGGTCCTCCCTTCAATCGAGTCGCAATATACAGATTTGTGGAAACTTGCCGTTACCTTGCAGAGCCTTGGCTTTCCTCTTGATGAATGGTACCCACCAGCCGACACGCAAGAGCAAGCATTACTGAACAGCGCATTCACAGATACCGGCCCAAGCATGGCAGCACTTGCAATGGCCAAAGCTGACAAGGATAACCTTGCCACAGATCTGAGAAGCTTAGGTGTTTGGAACGGCAAAGAAGGTGACGAGGGCGCAACCTATACGACCAGTTACGACACGGGTCGGATTCCGTCTCGTTTGCGTTTTCGAACCCGAAACGTCGGAGCCCTGCAGGATTATCGAAATGTTATCCAGTTGACTCGTAATGTCGTCGGCATATGGAAACCTATGCTTGTCCAAGTCGGTCCAGCGGATTATTCGGACAATAGTGTTTTCCCGGACAGACCTGGCGCAGGCTGGATGCTCTATCTACCGTTTGCGATCAATGCCCATCAGGTTCCGGAAGCGGCTGACGTCATCAAGATCATGGATGACAAAGGTAAAGCCCAGCAAGGCAGCCTCATCATTACCGTAGCGGAAACCTTCGACGTGCAAAATCCCGAGCACATCAAAAAGGCGAACGCGATCGAGACCAGGCTGGTCGATCAAGACCTGCTCCCGACCAATAGAGAATTCGTCACAAAGTTCTAAGCGGCCAAACGCAGGACCTCGTCGGTCGCGCGCACCTCTGCATACTCGCCATGCAGGTTCGCCAGCGCCATCAAATGGACCTCCTCGGCACTGCGCAACGTGCCGCCGAAATCCGTCTTGTCGAAGGTAAAACAGGCATCCGCCACGACGACGGTCGAGAAACCGAGATTGCCGGCCGTGCGCGCCGTCGCCTCGACCGAATTGTTCGTGCTCACGCCGGCAATGACGACGTCGCGGATGCCGCGCGCATGCAGCCACCGTTCGAGTCCCGTGTTGATGAAGGCATCCGGCACGTTCTTTTCGACGACGTGCTCGTGCGCCAGCGGAGAAAAGGCTTCCTGGAACTCGGCGCCACTCTGCCCCGGCGCGAAGACCGACGTCGCCGCGCGGCTGATGTGGCGCACGAGGACGACGGGCTCGCCGCGCTCCCGCCACGCCGCCAGCAGGCGGGCGATGTTGGCTTCGGCCTGCGGGTTGTTACGCGGCGGCAAGGTCGGGCTCTGCATGCCTTTTTGCATGTCGATGATGAGCAGTGCGGTCATGGGTTCGGCGCTCCAAAACGTTCAACGATGAAATCAATAAAACTGCGCAGCTTGGGCGAGCGATACCGGTCCGGCAGGTAGACGATGTGCATCGGCCGCTCCGGCAACCCGTATTCGGGAAACAGCTGGACGAGCCGCCCCGCCCGCACGTCCGCCTCGAGCAGGATCGTCGGCTGCAGCACGATCCCGAGCCCGTGCAGCGCCGCGGTGCGCAAGGCCTGCCCATTGTTGATTTTTACGCGGCCGGTGACGGGCACCCGGCAGACGTCGTGGTCGTGCTGGAAGCGCCACTGGTTGATACTGGCCGCGCCGAACGCGAGGCAGTCGTGACTGGCCAGGTCGGCCGGGGTCGCGGGGACGCCGCGCCGCGCGAGATAGTCGGGCGACGCGCACAACATCAGCCGGTACGGCGCCAGTGGCCGGGCAACGACGTTCGCATCCGGCGGCAACTGGCCGACGCGGATGATGGCCTCGTAGCCGTCCTCCATCATGTCCACGAAGCGATCGGAAATATCCAGTTCGACATCCACTTGCGGATAGAGTGCCAGGTAATCGGACAGCACCGGCGCCAGCGCCTCGGTGCCGAACGTGACGGGCGCACTCACGCGCAACGTGCCCGCGGGCGCGAGCCGCATCGTGTGCGCCTGGGCATCCGTCTCGGCCACGAGCCGCAGGATCTCCTTGCAGCGCGCATAGTATTCCTCGCCGAATGCCGTCACGTGCTGGCGCCGCGTCGTGCGGTGCATCAACTGCATGCCGAGCCGCTGCTCGAGCGCGCGCACATGATTGCCGGCCATGGTCGCCGACATGCCGCACGCGTCCGCGGCCGCGCTCAGGCTGCCCTTGTCGACGGTGAGCACGTAGACCTTCATGCTGTCCAGCAAATCCATTCGCAAGTCCTGGTTGGAAATGTTGCAAGAAAAGCCGAGTTTATCGTTTTTCCGTTGGCAATCACACTGGGCGTCTCATTTCACAGGAGCCAACGCCATGTATGCCATCCAGCTTGTCGAACCGTCGTTGACCGCGTTCCGCCGCGTTTCCTCGCCCGATCCGCAACCCGGGCCGGGCGACGTCCTCATCCGCCTGCGCGCGGCCGCGCTGAACTACATCGACGTCGCCGTCGCGACGGGCAGCTTCCCCGGCGCGACCTTGCCGATGGTGCCTGTCGCCGATGGGGCCGGAGACATCGTCGCGCTGGGCGCGGGCGTGACGGATGTCGCGATCGGCGACCGGGTCATTCCCCACTTCATGCCGGACTGGCTCGACGGCCCGATGCGGCCGGAACGGATCGCGGCCATGCGCGGCATCACGCTGCCCGGGTCGCTGTCGGAATACGTGGCGGTGCCGGCTTCGAGTGTCGTGCGATTGCCCGGTCACCTCGATTTCGTGCAGGGCGCGACCTTGCCGATCGCGGCGACGACGGCGTGGAATGCGGTGCGTTCGGCGTCCGTGCGGCCCGGTTCCGCGGTCGTCATTCTCGGCACGGGCGGGGTCAGCATATTCGCGCTGCAGTTCGCCAAGGCGAGCGGGGCGACGGTCATTCTCGTGTCGTCATCCGATGAGAAGCTGGAGCGCGGACGCGCGCTCGGGGCGGATCACTTCGTGAACTATCGCGCGACGCCGGACTGGGACAAGGCGGTGCTGGCGATCACTGAAGGGCGCGGCGCCGACCTCGTCGTCGAAACGGTCGGCGACGCCACGTTCGAACGCTCGCTGCACGCGGCGGCGACGGGCGGCACCGTGTTCACGGTCGGCTTCCTGTCGGGCGCGGCGACGTCGGTCAACCTGTTCTCCATCATCGGCAAGGCCTTGCGCGTGGTGGGCAACAGCACGGGATCGGTGGCGGACCTGGGCGAGGCCGTGCGGGCGATTGCGGCGCACCGGATCGTGCCGGTAGTCGACCGGCGGTTCGGCCTGGACGAGACGGCCGCGGCTTATGCCGAGCTGGCAGCGGGTTCGCGGCATTTCGGCAAGCTGGCGTTCGTGCATTGATCATCCACCGGGAATCGAATCCGGTATCCGGAGCATGGCGTTCCGTGTCTGTGCAAAAAAGATAATCTAGTGTTATCGTTTTCTGTCCAACAACAGTGGCCACGGTGCCGAAGGACCCTCATGCTTCTCTACGTCGACGCCCAATATGCCAGTCCCTACGCCATGTCCGTGTTTGTCGGGCTCAAGGAAAAAGGCATTCCGTTCGATATGCAAACGCTGGATCTGGGGGCGGGTGCGAACCGCTCGGCGGACTATGCCGCCACATCGCTGACACAGCGCGTGCCGACGCTGGTCGACGGCGACTTTCGCTTGTCCGAGTCCTCGGCAATCACGGAATACCTCGATGAGGTGTATTCCTGTACCGCCCTGTATCCCGACGAGCCCGAGGCAAAAGCGCGCGCCCGCCAAATCCAGGCGTGGTTGAGAAGCGACCTGCTGCCCATCCGCCAGGAGCGTACGACGGAAGTGCTGTTTTATCGTCCGTCCGATGCGCCTTTGTCCGACGTCGCGCAGCAGGCCGCGCAAAAATTGTTCAAGGTCGCGGAGACGCTGTTGTCCCAGGACCGCGCGCACCTGTTCGATGCCTGGTGTATCGCGGACGTGGATCTCGCGGTGATGCTGAATCGCCTCGTCCTGAACGGCGATGCCGTGCCCGGGCGGCTTGCCGACTACGCGAAGAGACAATGGGAGCGGGCGTCGGTCCAGGCATGGGTCGATCTGCCGCGTCCACCGCTCTGAGCAAACAATGCGGCGCCCCCTCGAGGTCTGACGGTGGTCATGGGCAGGGCTCGTCCGATCGATACACTGCACTTATCTATATTGCTTATTTTATAACTTTTGAGCAATGAAGGTTGCAGATGATCCGGATTGCCCGCCACCTCGCATGCCTGCTCGCCGCCTGCGCCATCGCCGGACAGGCCAGCGGGCGCGACCCCGACCCGGACGGCTGGGGCATCGTGACAAGCCAGCCCATCACGGTGGCGGGACATGAGTTCTGCCGTTCCTTCATCACGGCCTGGCTCGACAAGCCCGGCAGCGACCGCTACACGATCGCCATCCGCGAGCGCCCGTCGGCACGCTGGGGCACGCTGGTCTGGGTCGAGTACGGCCCGCGCCGGGTGCTCCAGGTGCAACTGCCGCCCACGCGCACGGCGCTGAGGGCGCTGGGCGAAAACGCCGCCGAGAGCGCCTACCAGGCCGTCCTGGACATCGAGCGCCAACGCACGCTCATCCTCGATGCCGACCTCGCGCCCGACGAATTCTGACCCCGCATGAAGGAGTGAGCCATGTCCCACCGACTGTCCCTGCCTGTCGCCTGCAGCCTCGTGCTCTGGGGCGCCGCCGCGTGCGCTTCCGAACTGGTCTACGTGCCGGTCAACCCGAATTTCGGCGGCGCGCCCTCCAACGGTCCGGGCCTGCTCGGTGCGGCGTCGGCGACCAACAAGCATGGCCTGTCGGGCCTCGGCGGATCGTCGCCGCTGAACCAGTCCCCTCTCGAACAGTTCAACCAGACGCTCGAACGCATGATGCTGAGCCAGCTCGCGTCCGCCGCGACGTCGAAGCTGATGGGGTCGGACGGCAAACTCGTGCCGGGGACATTTTCGACCGAGAACTTCGTCATCACGGTGACCGACCTGGGCGGCGGCCTGCTGCGCGTGACCACGACGGACAAGGCGACCGGCGCCGTCACCTCGTTCGAGGTGGGACAATGAACGCGCGGCTGGCCGTGTTGGCACTGCTGTGCGCGCTGGCCGGATGCGCCCATGTGCCCTCGACGGTGCGGGACAATGCCCGGCTAACGCCCGCCACCGCCGTCACGCGCGACCTGCTGGCCCTGCCGCCGCCCAAGGGCAAGATCGCCGTGGCGGTGTACGGCATCCGCGACCAGACCGGCCAGTACAAGCCGGCGCCGGACAGCTCCTTTTCCACTGCGGTGACGCAGGGCGCGTCGTCGATGCTGATCCGCGCGCTGCAGGACTCGGGCTGGTTCATTCCGGTGGAACGCGAGAACCTGCAGAACCTGCTCACCGAACGCAAGATCGTGCGCGCGCTGGAGATGCCGCAGCCGGCGGGCACGCCGCCCGTGCAGATGCCGCCCCTGCTCGCGGCCTCGGTCCTGATCGAAGGCGGCGTCGTCGCCTACGAGAGCAACGTGCGCACCGGCGGCGTGGGCGCGCGCTTCCTCGGTATCGGGATGAGCACCCAGTACCGGGTCGACCAGGTGACGGTCAACCTGCGCACGGTCGATATCCGCGGGGGCCAGATCCTGCAGAGCGTGTCGACCACCAAGACCATTTATTCGTACGAGCTGCATCCGAGCGTCTTCAAGTTCGTCAACGTGAAGGACCTGGCGGAATTCGAGGCCGGCACGACCCGCAACGAGCCGACGCAGCTGTGCGTCGGCGAGGCGATCGAGGCCGCCGTGGTGCACCTGATCGCGCAGGGCATCCGGGCCGGGAACTGGACGCTGCAGGACGACGCCGGGATGGCCGATCCGGTGCTGCGGCGCTACCTGGCCGCCGCAGGGAGAGCGCCATGAACGCGCTGCGGCACGGCGCCTGCGGCCTGCTGCTGGCCGGCGGCATCCTCGGGGGCGCCTGCGCGGGCGACCTGGGACCGTCCGAACTCGACGTGCCGACCGCCGTCATTGCCGCGACACCGATGCCCGCCGCGCCAGGCCGGGCATCGGTGTCGCAGGCGGGCAGCGACAACAACGCCAGCCTGCTCCAGACGGGCCTGGACAACGAGGCCGTCGTGCAGCAGAACGGCCAGCGGAACGCGGCCAGCATCCTGCAGGCGGGCGCAGGCAACCACGCCGGCATCGACCAGCAGGGCGCGTTGAACACGGCCCGCATCGAGCAGTACGGCCAGCACGGCTATGCGCGCATCACCCAGTATGGCAACGGCAAGTCGGCCACCATCGTTCAGCATTAGGGGCCGCTGAATCGCTTTCGATAACGCCCCTGTCCACTTCGAGGAGCACTCCATGAAACTCGCACTCTCGACCATCGCGCTGGGCGTCGGCCTGGCCTGCGCGTGCCAAGTCGCATCGAGCCAGGCCATCACGGTCGCGCAGCAAGGCAGCGGCAACACCGCAGCCGCGGAACAGGTCGGCCTGACACCATACGACCCGCAAGGGCCGCTCACGACCGCATCGATCACGCAGATTGGCAACAACAACCACGTGGGCGGCCCCGGCGCCACGAGCAGCGGCGTCTTCCAGCGCGACACCAACAGCGGCGTGACCGCCGTGGTCAGCCAGAACGGCACGGGAAACAATGCAGGGATCACGCAGGACGGCGTGAGGGTGTACGGTCGGTTCGACACCAGCATCACACAGCGCGGGAACGGGAACGATGCCGCGATCACGCAGGCCATCGTCACGTCCAGCCCTGTCGTCGTTGACCAGAACGGCAGCGGTAACGTCGCCCGCGTGGAACAGAGTCTCAGCGGCGACACGAGTGCCCAGACGTCGCAGACCGGCACGGGCAACAGGGTGACGGTCATCCAGCGGGACGGCGTGTACTACGGTCCGAAGGTCACCCAGACCGGCGATGGAAATATCGCATCGGTCATCACCGACAGTGCCTACGCCGCCGGCCCGACCATCGTACAAACCGGCACCTCGAACAGCGCCAGTACGGTCCAGCGCGATGGCTGGGATGACTCGCTCACGCTTCGGCAGGAGGGATCGGGCAACACCGCTGACGTCAGCCAGACCGGCGACGGCCAGGTCGCCGACATCCGCCAGATCGGCAACACCAACCTGGCCAGCTTGACCCAGACCGGCGCCAGGAACGCGGCCACGATTGCGCAGATCGGCAGCAGCAACACCTCGACGGTCAGCCAGGCCGGCGAAGGCTACGTGGCCAACGTCAACCAGACGGGCTCGGGCAACTGGACCAACATCTACCAGCACTGAGGCCGGCAGGCGACAGGCAAAAAAAAACGGCACCCCTCGAGGTGCCGTTTTCACTAGCTGATTAAGCTAAGATTTCCGCGATCACTCGCCGTCGCCATGATGCTGTTCGACCGAAGCCGCAGCGTTCTGCTGGTCTTCCATCGCCTGCAGCTCGGCAGCCATGTTGGCCTTCTCCTGCTGCAGCAGCGCTGCGCGCTCTTCCGCTTCCCACGCTTCTTTTTCCTTGCGGGCGCGGTGGAATGCCAGACCGGTACCGCCCGGGATCAGGCGGCCGACGATGACGTTTTCCTTCAGGCCGCGCAGACCGTCGCGCTTGCCCATGATCGCCGCTTCGGTCAGCACGCGGGTGGTTTCCTGGAACGATGCGGCCGAGATGAACGAGTCGGTCGACAGCGATGCCTTGGTAATACCCAGCAGCACGTTTTCGTAGGTCGCCGGCAGCTTGCCTGCGGCCGTCACGCGGTCGTTCTCTTCCAGCAGCTCCGAACGCTCCACCTGCTCGCCGACGATGTAGTCGGTGTCGCCGGCTTCGACGATCTGAACACGACGCAGCATCTGGCGAACGATCACCTCGATGTGCTTGTCGTTGATCTTCACGCCCTGCAGACGGTACACGTCCTGCACTTCGTCGACGATGTAGCGGGCCAGCGCTTCGATACCCAGCAGGCGCAGGATGTCTTGCGGATCGGCCGGGCCGTCCACGATCATCTCGCCCTTGTTCACCACCTGGCCGTCGTGCACCAGCACTTGCTTGTCCTTGGTGATCAGGAACTCGTGCTTGTTGCCGTCCATGTCGGTGATTTCCAGGCGCTGCTTGCCCTTGGTCTCTTTACCGAATGCGACCGTACCGGTGACTTCCGCCAGCATGCCGGCATCTTTCGGCGAACGGGCTTCGAACAGCTCGGCAACGCGCGGCAGACCACCGGTAATGTCACGGGTCTTCTGTGATTCGGTCGGGATACGTGCAAGCACTTCACCCACCGACACTTGCTGGCCATCCTTCACCATGATCAGTGCGCCGACCTGGAAGCCGATCGTCACGGCGTGCTCGGTGCCGGCGATCTTGACTTCCTGGCCTTCGGCGTTGAGCAGCTTGACCTGAGGACGGTTGACCTTGCCAGAACCGCGGCGTTTCGGGTCGATCGCGACCAGGGTCGACAGGCCGGTGACCTCGTCCACCTGGCGAGCGACGGTGACGCCTTCTTCCACGTTCTCGAACTTGATCGTACCGGCGTACTCGGTGATGATCGGACGGGTCAGCGGATCCCACGTTGCCAGCGGCAGGCCGGCTTTCACCACCATGCCGTCCTGGACAGCCAGGGTCGCGCCGTACGGCACCTTGTGACGCTCGCGCTCGCGGCCGTGGTCGTCCGTGATCAGCACTTCGCCCGAACGCGAAATGACGATCTGGGCGCCCTTGCCGTTGGTCACGTAACGCATGGTCGCCGTGAAGCGGACCGTACCGTTCGACTTGGCTTCCACCGACGATGCCACTGCCGCACGCGATGCCGCACCACCGATGTGGAACGTACGCATGGTCAGCTGGGTACCCGGCTCACCGATCGACTGTGCTGCCACCACGCCGACAGCTTCGCCGGAGTTGACCAGCATGCCGCGGCCCAGGTCACGGCCATAGCACTTCGCGCACAGGCCATAACGGGTGTCGCAGTTCAGCGGCGTGCGGACCTTGACTTCGTCGATGCCCAGACGCTCGATCTCTTCGACCATGTCTTCGTCCAGCAGCGTGCCGGCTTCGTACAGGGTCGCCTGCGTTTCCGGATTGACGACGTCGGTACCGGTCACGCGGCCCAGGATACGGTCGCGCAGGGCTTCGATCACTTCACCGCCTTCGACCATCGCCTTCATGTGCGTGCCGTTGGTGGTGCCGCAATCGTCTTCCGTCACGACCAGGTCCTGCGTCACGTCGACCAGACGACGGGTCAGGTAACCCGAGTTTGCCGTCTTCAGCGCGGTGTCGGCCAGACCTTTACGGGCGCCGTGCGTCGAGATGAAGTACTGCAGAACGTTCAGGCCTTCGCGGAAGTTCGCGGTAATCGGCGTTTCGATAATCGAGCCGTCCGGCTTCGCCATCAGGCCGCGCATACCGGCCAGCTGACGGATCTGGGCTGCGGAACCACGGGCGCCCGAGTCGGCCATCATGTAGATGGCGTTGAACGACTCTTGCGTGCCTTGCGTGCCGTCGCGCTTCGTGACCGGCTCCACTTTCAGCTGGTCCATCATCGCCTTGCCCACTTCGTCCGAGGTCTTGCCCCAGATGTCGACGACCTTGTTGTAGCGCTCGCCGGCGGTGACCAGACCCGAGGCGTACTGCTGCTCGATCTGCTTCACTTCCGCTTCGGCGGTCGAGATCATGGTCTTCTTGACGTCCGGGATCAGCATGTCGTCCACGGCGATCGAGATACCGGCGCGCGTTGCGAGACGGAAGCCCGACTGCATCAGCTTGTCGGCGAACACGACGGTCGCACGCAGGCCGCACTTGCGGAACGACGTGTTGATCAGCTTCGAGATTTCCTTCTTCTTCAGCGCGCGGTTCAGCACCGAGAACGGCAGGCCTTTCGGCAGGATCTCGGACAGGATCGCACGGCCGACCGTGGTCTCGTAGCGGGTCAGCGTCTGGTCGAAGCCGCCTTCGGCGTTGCGCGGGAATTCCACGATACGCACGGTGATGCGGGTCGCCAGTTCGACTTCCTTGTTGTCGTACGCGCGGATGACTTCCGACACGTCCGGGAACAGCATGCCTTCGCCCTTGGCGTTGATCGCCTCGCGGGTCGCGTAGTACAGACCCAGCACGATATCCTGCGACGGGACGATCGACGGTTCGCCGTTCGACGGGAACAGGATGTTGTTCGACGCCAGCATCAGCGTGCGCGCTTCCATCTGTGCTTCGATCGACAGCGGGACGTGGACTGCCATCTGGTCACCGTCGAAGTCGGCGTTGAACGCCGCGCAGACCAGCGGGTGCAGCTGGATCGCTTTACCTTCGATCAGGACCGGCTCGAACGCCTGGATACCGAGACGGTGCAGCGTCGGCGCACGGTTCAGCATCACCGGGTGTTCCTTGATGACTTCTTCCAGGATGTCCCAGACGACCGGTTCCTGCTGCTCGACGAGCTTCTTCGCGGCCTTGATGGTCGTTGCCAAACCCATCAGTTCCAGCTTGTTGAAGATGAACGGCTTGAACAGCTCGAGGGCCATCAGCTTCGGCAGACCGCACTGGTGCAGTTTCAGTTGCGGACCCACCACGATGACCGAACGGCCCGAGTAGTCGACGCGCTTGCCCAGCAAGTTCTGACGGAAGCGGCCGCCCTTACCCTTGATCATTTCAGCCAGCGACTTCAGCGGACGCTTGTTGGCGCCGGTCATCGCCTTGCCGCGACGGCCGTTGTCCAGCAGCGAGTCCACTGCTTCCTGCAGCATGCGCTTTTCGTTACGCGTAATGATCTCCGGCGCGCGCAGTTCCATCAGGCGCTTCAGGCGGTTATTACGGTTGATGACGCGGCGATACAGGTCGTTCAGGTCGGACGTGGCGAAACGGCCGCCATCCAGCGGGACGAGCGGACGCAGCTCCGGCGGCAGGACCGGGAGCACTTCCATGATCATCCATTCCGGCTTGATGCCCGAACGCTGGAACGCCTCGAGCACTTTCAGGCGCTTGGCGTATTTCTTGATCTTGGCTTCCGACTTCGACTCTTTGAGTTCGACGCGCAGGGCTTCGGCTTCGCGGTCGATGTCGATCGAGCGCAGCAGTTCACGGATGCCTTCGGCGCCCATGAATGCGGTGAAGTCGTCGCCGTACTCTTCGTACTTGGCGGCGTAGTCGTCTTCCGACATGATCTGGCACTTCTTCAGCGGGGTCATGCCCGGATCGGTCACGACGTATGCTTCGAAGTACAGGACGCGTTCGATATCGCGCAGCGTCATGTCCAGGACCATGCCCAGACGCGACGGCAGCGACTTCAGGAACCAGATGTGCGCGACCGGCGAGGCCAGCTCGATGTGGCCCATGCGCTCACGGCGGACTTTCGCCAGGGTGACTTCGACGCCGCACTTCTCGCAGATGACGCCGCGGTGCTTCAGGCGCTTGTACTTGCCGCACAGGCATTCGTAGTCCTTGATCGGACCAAAGATTTTCGCGCAAAACAGGCCATCACGTTCCGGCTTGAACGTACGGTAGTTGATGGTCTCCGGCTTCTTGACTTCGCCGAACGACCACGAACGGATTTTCTCGGGCGACGCCAGGCCAATCTTGATGGCGTCGAAGCTCTCGTTTTGCTGAACTTGCTTGAATAGATCGAGCAGTGCTTTCATTTATCACTCCGGGTGATTGAATTCTGTATCTACTACTACCGCCAGCTTCTCACTGATTTTCGCCAGTGCTTGCCTGCCTCCACCAGCCCTGAAACCGTCATCCCGGCGCAGGCCGGGATCCAAGTCTTTCGGCGATTCGCCGAACTTGGGTTCCCGCCTGC
The DNA here is from genome assembly GCF_047302885.1 of Massilia sp. CT11-137. Taxonomy (NCBI): domain Bacteria; kingdom Pseudomonadati; phylum Pseudomonadota; class Betaproteobacteria; order Burkholderiales; family Oxalobacteraceae; genus Massilia; species Massilia sp. CT11-137. Next base: position 32,804 of record NZ_JBKYMP010000002.1, on the reverse strand, counting down.
GCGGGAACGACGATGTCAGGGCCGCGGGCCAGCCCGAAGGCTGGCGGCCGTGCTGCTGTCTTAGCTGCGCTCGAGATCGATGTCGATACCCAGCGAGCGGATTTCCTTCACCAGCACGTTGAACGATTCCGGCATACCTGCGTCGATCACGTGGTCGCCCTTGACCAGGTTCTCGTACACCTTGGTACGGCCGTTCACGTCGTCCGACTTGACGGTCAGCATTTCCTGCAGCACGTACGATGCGCCGTACGCTTCCAGTGCCCACACCTCCATCTCACCGAAGCGCTGGCCACCGAACTGGGCTTTACCGCCCAGCGGCTGCTGCGTCACCAGCGAGTACGGACCGGTCGAGCGGGCGTGCATCTTGTCGTCGACCAGGTGGTGCAGCTTCAGCATGTGCATGAAGCCCACGGTCACCTTGCGCTCGAATGCTTCGCCGGTGCGGCCGTCGTACATCGTGACCTGGTTCTTCGACGGGGTCATGCCCAGGTGGGCCGCGATCTCGTCCGGGAAGGCCAGATCCAGCATGCGACGGATCTCTTCTTCGTGGGCACCGTCGAACACCGGGGTCGCGAACGGCACGCCGTTCTTGAGGTTGTGCGCCAGCTCGACGATTTCCTGGTCGCTGAAGTTGTCCAGGTCTTCCTTCTTGCCCGTTTCGTTGTAGATCTTGCCCAGGAAGGCGCGCAGCTGCTCGGTCTCGGCCTTGGCCTTGATCATTTCGCCCAGGCGCAGGCCCAGGCCTTTCGCTGCCCAACCCAGGTGGGTTTCCAGGATCTGGCCGACGTTCATACGCGACGGAACGCCCAGCGGGTTCAGCACGACGTCGGCCGGCGTACCGTCGGCCATGAACGGCATGTCTTCCACCGGCACGATACGCGAGACCACACCCTTGTTACCGTGGCGGCCTGCCATCTTGTCGCCCGACTGCAGGCGGCGCTTGACGGCCAGGTAGACCTTGACCATCTTCTGCACGCCCGGCTGCAGCTCGTCGCCCTGCGTGAGTTTCTTGCGCTTCTCTTCGAAGGCCAGGTCGAACTGGTGACGCTTCTCGTTGATCGACTCCTTCATCGCCTCCAGCGCGTTGGCGGTTTCGTCGTCGGCCGGACGGATGTCGAACCAGTGGAATTTATCCAGGTCGTCCAGGTAAGCCTTGTCGATCACGGCACCCTTCGCCAGCTTCTTCGGACCGCCGTTGACGGTCTTGCCGACCAGCAGACGCTCCAGACGCTGGAACGCGTCGCCTTCGACGATACGCAGCTGGTCGTTCAAGTCCAGGCGGAAGCGCTTCAGCTCGTCGTCGATGATCTGCTGGGCGCGCTTGTCGCGCACGATGCCTTCGCGGGTGAACACCTGCACGTCGATCACGGTACCGACCATGCCCGACGGCACGCGCAGCGACGTATCTTTCACGTCCGACGCTTTTTCGCCGAAGATCGCGCGCAGCAGCTTCTCTTCCGGCGTCAGCTGGGTTTCGCCCTTCGGCGTCACCTTACCGACCAGCACGTCACCGGCCTGCACTTCGGCGCCGATGTAGACGATGCCCGACTCGTCCAGGCGAGCCAGCTGGTTTTCCGCCAGGTTCGAGATGTCGCGGGTGATTTCTTCAGGGCCCAGCTTCGTGTCGCGTGCGACGACCGACAGTTCCTCGATGTGGATCGAGGTGTAGCGGTCATCCTTGACGACGTTTTCCGAGATCAGGATCGAGTCCTCGAAGTTCAGGCCGTTCCACGGCATGAACGCCACCAGCATGTTCTGGCCCAGTGCCAGTTCGCCCAGGTCGGTCGAGGCGCCGTCGGCGATGACGTCGCCGCGTGCCACGCGATCGCCCACTTTCACGATCGGACGCTGGTTGATGTTGGTGTTCTGGTTCGAACGGGTGTACTTGATCAGGTTGTAGATGTCGACACCGACTTCGCCAGCCTGCGCTTCTTCGTCGTTCACGCGGATCACCACGCGGCCGGCGTCGACGTAATCGACGATACCGCCACGGGTCGCCTGCACGGTCGTGCCCGAGTCGACCGCCACGGTGCGCTCGATGCCGGTACCGACGAAGGCTTTTTCCGGACGCAGGCAAGGCACGGCCTGGCGCTGCATGTTGGCGCCCATCAGTGCGCGGTTCGCGTCATCGTGCTCAAGGAACGGAATCAGCGATGCCGCCACCGACACGATCTGGCCCGGGGCCACGTCCATGTACTGGATGCGTTCCGGCGACACGAGGATGGTCTCGCCCGCTTCACGTGCCGAGACCAGCTCGTCGACCAGTTGGCCTTCTGCGTTGATCTGCGCGTTCGCCTGGGCGATGATGTAGCGGCCTTCTTCGATCGCCGACAGGTATTCGATCTTGTCGGTGACTTTCGAACCTTCGACCTTGCGGTACGGGGTTTCCAGGAAGCCGTATTCGTTCAGGCGGGCAAACAGTGCCAGCGAGTTGATCAGGCCGATGTTCGGGCCTTCAGGCGTTTCGATCGGGCAGACGCGGCCGTAGTGGGTCGGGTGCACGTCGCGGACTTCGAAGCCGGCGCGCTCGCGGGTCAGGCCGCCCGGGCCCAGTGCGGAGACACGGCGTTTGTGCGTGATTTCCGACAGCGGGTTGGTCTGGTCCATGAACTGCGACAGCTGCGACGAACCGAAGAATTCGCGGATCGCGGCCGAGATCGGCTTGCTGTTGATCAGGTCGTGCGGCATCAGGTTGTCCGCTTCGGCCTGGCCGAGGCGTTCCTTGACGGCGCGCTCCACGCGCACGAGGCCGGCGCGGAACTGGTTTTCGGCCAGTTCGCCCACGCAACGCACGCGGCGGTTACCCAGGTGGTCGATATCGTCGACTTCGCCGCGGCCATTGCGCAGCTCGACCAGGATCTTGATCACGGCCAGGATGTCTTCGTTCGACAGGGTCATGTCGCCGACCAGTTCGTCACGGCCGATACGGCGGTTGAACTTCATGCGTCCGACGGCCGACAGGTCGTAGCGTTCCGGGCTGTAGAACAGGCCGTGGAACAGCGCTTCCACCGATTCTTCGGTCGGCGGTTCGCCAGGACGCATCATGCGGTAGATCGCCACGCGGGCAGCGGTCTGGTCGGCCGTGTCGTCGGTGCGCAGCGTCTGCGAGATGTAGGCGCCCTGGTCCAGGTCGTTGGTGTACAGCGTCTGGATCGCGTCGATGTTGGCGTCGCGCAGCTTGCCCAGCAGCTCGTCGGTCAGCTCGTCGTTGGCGTTGGCGATGATCTCGCCGGTGTCGCCGTCGACGACGTTCTTCGCCAGCACGCGGCCGACCAGGTAGTCTTCCGGCACCGAGATGTGCGTGATGCCGGCGTTCTCGACGTCGCGCACGTTCTTGGCGTTGATGCGCTTGTCCTTCGTTACCAGCGTCTTGCCGGTCTTCGGATCGACGATGTCGAAGCGCGCGACTTCACCGCGCAGGCGCTCGGCCACGAATTCCAGTTCCGCGCCTTCCGAGCGCAGGTTGAAGTTGTCGAACACGAAGAAGTTCGCGAGGATCTGCTCCGGCGTCATGCCGATGGCTTTCAGCAGGATCGTCACCGGCATCTTGCGGCGGCGGTCGACGCGGAAGAACAGGATGTCCTTCGGGTCGAACTCGAAGTCCAGCCACGAGCCGCGGTAAGGAATGATACGTGCCGAGAACAGCAGCTTGCCCGACGAGTGCGTCTTGCCGCGGTCGTGCTCGAAGAACACGCCCGGCGAACGGTGCAGCTGCGAGACGATCACGCGCTCGGTGCCGTTGATCACGAACGAACCGTTGGCGGTCATGAGCGGCAGTTCGCCCATGTACACTTCCTGTTCCTTCATTTCCTTCACGACGGGCTTGGTCGGCGATTCCTTGTCCAGGATCACCAGGCGCACCTTGGCGCGCAGCGGCGACGCGAAGGTCAGGCCGCGTTGTTGGCATTCCTTGACGTCGAAAGCGGGGTCACCCAGCACGTAGGAGAGGAACTCGAGGCGCGCAAAACCGTTGTGCGACACGATCGGGAAGATGGAGGTGAAAGCCGATTGCAGACCTTCGTTCTTGCGTACGGAGGGCCCTGCATCCGCTTGCAGGAAATTCTCGTAAGACTCCAGCTGCGTAGCGAGGAGGTAGGGAACGTTGTGAACGTTGGCGCGCTTCGCGAACGACTTGCGAATGCGTTTCTTCTCAGTAAATGAGTAGTGCATGGACACTCCGTGAGTGACAGAAAGGATGAGAATTCAGGAATTGCCAGTGGTTAAGCCACCACATGCAAGGCCTCAAATCTCGCCGCAATCGGCCGGGTGATTGGGAACCTGTGCTGCTGTGTTACGATAATGCTGTGCTGCGGTGCTACCAAAACCTAAGGGTACTGCTTGTTTTGTCGTAGGGACGACAAAAGAGCCAAAGCCGCATACCCCACCTTCCGGCGGGGATCTGCGCGCTTTGACTCCGGCGCGGGGCGCTGATTCAGCGCCCTTTGCATATGTATTACTTGAGCTCAGCCTTGGCGCCAGCTTCTTCCAGCTTCTTCTTGGCGGCTTCAGCGTCAGCTTTCGGCAGGGCTTCCTTGACGGTCTTCGGTGCGCCATCAACGACGTCCTTGGCTTCTTTCAGGCCCAGGCCGGTGATTTCGCGGACGGCCTTGATGACGCCGACCTTGTTCGCGCCGACTTCGGTCAGGACGACGTTGAATTCGGTCTGCTCTTCAGCAGCCGGTGCAGCGGCGCCGCCGCCAGCTGCCGGTGCGGCCATTGCAGCTGCCGACACGCCGAACTTCTCTTCGAATGCCTTGACCAGGTCGTTCAGTTCCATGACCGACATTGCGCCAACTGCGTCCAGGAACTCTTCTTTGCTAATTGCCATTTGAAACTCCAAATATTTGATTGTGATTAGTACTTGACCAAAAAGGCTTGCTTATTCTGCTGCTGCGGCTTCTGCCGGAGCTGCGGAACCTTCGCCTTTTTGTGCTGCGATTGCAGCCAGAACTCGTGCAAAGCCGGACACCGGAGCCTGCATGACGCCCAGCAGCTGGGCGATGAGGACTTCACGGCTCGGGATGCTTGCCAGCGCGTTCACGCCAGCGACATCCAGGTTCTTGCCAGCGTAGTTACCGCCCTTGACCACCAGTTTGTCGTTGGTCTTCGAGAAGTCGCTGAGCACCTTGGCGGCTGCCACGGCGTCGTCCGAGATCGAGTAGATCAGCGGACCAACCATGGTGTCGGCCAGGGGTGCGAACTGGGTGCCTTCCACAGCGCGACGAGCCAGCGTGTTCTTCAGAACACGCAGGTACACGCCCTGCGAACGAGCATTTGCACGGAGTTTCGTCAGAGCACTAACCTGGATGCCACGGTACTCGGCGACGACGATGGTTTGCGCGGTTGCTACTTTCGCGCTAACTTCTTCGACGACGACCTTTTTGTCATTCAGATTAAGACCCACGGTCAATCTCCTTAAATGATGTGAGGGACGTCCCCCGCATCGGTTCGAACACGGCGTCCGAAGTTAAGAAGTACGACAAAAGCATCGACTACAAAACTTGTTCGGGTTCGCCATCTGCGTTGGGTGTATCTATTAACCTCCGGCCCAACCTGCTGCCTTCGGCCCAACGGTCTTTGATTGCCTGGCGGGGTTCAGTCCGCCAGCCCAAAGATCCGCCCCGCGATATTCTGCAAGGACTTAATTCTTTTCCTGGTCTGCATGGTGGGCTCAGGGAGTCCACCCTACGATCCATCGATAACCGTAGGGTGGGCACCCCGTGCCCACCAAACGTTTACATCTATTAAGCAGCCAGGGTAGCGTGATCGACACGCACGCCCGCGCCCATGGTCGACGAGATCGCGACCTTGCGCAGGTAGATACCCTTCGACGAAGCCGGCTTGGCCTTGTTCAGAGCGTCGATCAGCGCGACCAGGTTGGTCTTCAGCTGTTCGTCGCTGAACGACTTGCGGCCGATCGTGGCGTGGATGATACCTGCCTTGTCGGTACGGTACTGGACCTGACCGGCCTTGGCGTTGCGCACGGCGCCAGCCACGTCCGGGGTCACGGTGCCGACTTTCGGGTTCGGCATCAGGCCGCGCGGGCCCAGGATCTGGCCCAGGGTACCGACGATACGCATGGTGTCCGGCGAAGCGATGACGACGTCGAACGGCATGTCGCCGGCCTTGACGCGCTCTGCCAGGTCTTCCATGCCGACGATGTCGGCGCCGGCGGCTTTAGCCTGCTCGGCCTTGTCGCCCTGTGCGAAGACGGCGACGCGCACGGTCTTGCCGGTACCAGCCGGCAGGACGACGGAACCGCGGACGACCTGGTCCGACTTCTTCGGATCCACGCCCAGTTGCACGGCGACGTCGATCGACTCGTTGAACTTGGCGGTTGCGAATTCTTTGACGATTGCAACGGCGTTGTCGAAAGCGTAGGCCTTGTTACGGTCGACCTTGGCTTTGATTTCTTTGACGCGCTTGGACAGCTTGGCCATATTAGATACCCTCCACCGTGATGCCCATCGAACGAGCCGAGCCGGCCACGACGCGCACAGCAGCGTCCAGGTCAGCGGCGGTCAGGTCCGGCTGCTTGATTTTTGCGATTTCTTCAGCCTGGGCACGGGTCAGCGTGCCGACCTTGTCGGTGTGCGGCTTCGGCGAACCTTTGGTAACGCCCGAGAATTTCTTGATCAGGTACGTTGCAGGCGGGGTCTTCATCTCGAAGGTGAACGACTTGTCCGCGAAGGCGGTGATCACGACCGGAATCGGCATGCCCGGTTCCATGCCTTGAGTCTTGGCATTGAAGGCCTTGCAGAATTCCATGATGTTCAGACCGCGCTGGCCGAGGGCCGGGCCGATCGGAGGGGACGGGTTTGCTTTACCAGCCGGCACTTGCAGCTTGATAAAACCGACGATTTTCTTTGCCATGATAGGCTCCTTTGTCGATTATGAGTGGTAGCGCTCCACCATACCGGCGCTCCGATCAAGCTACTGCGCGTTGCATTTTCGGTCTGCGATGCTCGCTGTACTGAAGTACAGCTGCGCTTCTCAGGCTGGGCGCCCCCACCGAAACTGCCGCCGCTCGCTACGCTTTCTCGGAGTGCCTTTTCCTGGCGGAGCTCCTCTTATCGGATTCCGCCTTGCTGCTGCGACGCTCCGATTCGGCGTTTTAGACTTTCTCTACCTGCCCGAACTCCAGTTCCACCGGAGTCGCGCGGCCGAAGATGGTGACAGACACACGCACCTTCGATTTTTCGTAGTTGACTTCCTCGACAGAGCCGTTGAAGTCGGTGAACGGGCCTTCCTTGATCCGCACCTGCTCGCCCACTTCGTACAGCACTTTGGGCCGCGGTTTCTCGACACCTTCCTGGACCTGCTGCATGATCTTGTCGATCTCGCGCGCCGGAATCGGTGTCGGCTTGTTGCTCTTGCCGCCGATGAAGCCGGTGACTTTCGGCGTGTTCTTCACGAGGTGCCAGGTCTCGTCGGTCATTTCCATCTCGACCAGCACATAACCCGGGAAGAAGCGACGCTCGGTCACCGATTTGCTGCCATTCTTGACTTCGACCACTTCTTCGGTCGGAACCAGGATGCGGCCGAATTGTTCCTGCATGCCGCCGCGCTCGATGCGGTCGGTCAGGCCGCGCATCACGCTCTTCTCCATGCCGGAGTAGACATGCACGACGTACCAGCGCTTGTTGCTGACCGGAGTACTCAGCGGCGCACCAGCGTCTTGTGCCGGGGCGTCACCCGGCACGTTATCTTGCTGAACGTTATCGCTCATTATTATTTCCACCCCAGGATCACGTCGTACATCAGAAATTCCAGAATCTTATCCGTGCCCCACAGGAAAATTGCCATCACCAGCACGAACCCGAACACCACGGCGGTGATCTGGGTCGCTTCCTTGCGGGTAGGCCATACAACCTTCTTCGTTTCACGTACGGATTCCTTCGCGAAGCTCAGGAAATCGCGGCCGGTCGCGGAAGTCCACAACAGCAGGACGGCAATAGCCAAACCAGCCACGAGTGCGCCTGCGCACATCAGGGCTGGTTTGTTCTGGCCTTTCAGAATGAAAAAGCCGACCACACCTGCAATCGTAGCAACCACTGCCAGCGCGACCTTGAACTTGTCGTTCGAGGTGCCGACGGTTTGCACGGATTGATTAGACATACTTAATTTACTTTCGGGTGCCTGGCACCGAATTCGGTGGCAGGGGCGGAGGGCATCGAACCCCCAACCTTCGGTTTTGGAGACCGACGCTCTGCCAATTGAGCTACGCCCCTACAAAAACTTCTAGTTGAATCGAGCATTATACGCTACTTGGGTATTTCGCGCAACACTCTATTGTTGGGCGGAACAGAATCGTTCCGCCCGGAGCTTGGCGGGGAATTCGTGGAGCGACGCTCCACGCCCGCCGAGCGGCTCGTCCATTCAAGGGCGAGCCTCTTGCAACATTTACTTAGGCGATGATCTTGGCAACCACGCCGGCGCCGACGGTACGGCCGCCTTCGCGGATTGCGAAGCGCAGACCTTCTTCCATCGCGATCGGAGCGATCAGCTTGACGGTGATCGACACGTTGTCGCCCGGCATGACCATCTCTTTGTCGGCCGGCAGAACGATCGAGCCGGTCACGTCAGTCGTACGGAAGTAGAACTGCGGACGGTAGTTGTTGAAGAACGGGGTGTGACGGCCGCCTTCGTCCTTCGACAGGACGTACACTTCGCCCGTGAAGTCGGTGTGCGGCTTGATCGAACCCGGCTTGGCCAGAACCTGGCCACGCTGGACGTCTTCACGCTTGGTACCGCGCAGCAGCAGGCCGACGTTGTCGCCAGCTTGACCCTGGTCCAGCAGCTTGCGGAACATTTCCACGCCGGTGCAGGTCGTCTTGACCGTATCGACGATACCGACGATTTCGATCTCTTCGCCGACCTTGATGATGCCGCGCTCGACACGACCGGTCACCACGGTACCGCGGCCCGAGATCGAGAACACGTCTTCCACCGGCATCAGGAAGGCGCCGTCAACAGCACGTTCCGGGGTCGGGATGTAGGTGTCCAGGGCTTCAGCCAGGCGGATGATGCAGTCTTCGCCCATTTCGCCCTGCTGGCCTTCCAGCGCCATACGAGCCGAACCCTTGATGATCGGCAGGTCGTCGCCCGGGAACTCGTACTTCGAGAGCAGCTCGCGCACTTCCATTTCGACCAGTTCCAGCAGTTCCGCGTCGTCGACCAGGTCGCACTTGTTCAGGAACACGATGATGTACGGAACACCCACCTGGCGAGCCAGCAGGATGTGTTCGCGGGTCTGCGGCATCGGGCCGTCAGCAGCGGAGCACACCAGGATCGCGCCGTCCATCTGCGCTGCGCCGGTGATCATGTTCTTGATGTAGTCGGCGTGGCCCGGGCAGTCGACGTGTGCGTAGTGGCGGTTGGCCGTTTCGTACTCGACGTGCGCGGTGTTGATGGTGATGCCGCGTGCTTTTTCTTCCGGAGCCGCGTCGATCTGGTCGTACGCCTTGGCTTCGCCGCCGAATTTCTTCGACAGAACGGTTGCGATTGCAGCCGTCAGGGTGGTTTTGCCGTGGTCAACGTGACCGATGGTGCCGACGTTCACGTGCGGCTTGGTCCGTTCGAATTTTTCCTTTGCCATTCTAGACTCCTAAGATCCTAACGATATTGAAAATTACCAGGCACACCTGACGGTCGAAACAGCCGACAGCCGTTTAAATTCTGGTGCCCTTGACGTGGATTGAACACGTGGCCTCTCCCTTACCAAGGGAGTGCTCTACCACTGAGCTACAAGGGCTGATTTGAAACTGGAGCGGGTGAAGGGAATCGAACCCTCGTCATAAGCTTGGAAGGCTTCAGCTCTACCATTGAGCTACACCCGCGAGGTACCACGAATTCGATTCACTACACGATCAACGCATTTGGTGGTGGGGGCTGGATTCGAACCAGCGTACTCAGAGAGGGCAGATTTACAGTCTGCTGCCTTTAACCACTCGGCCACCCCACCGCGAAGAACCGCAGAGTATGAAGCAAGATAACAACTTCGTCAACTGGTTTTGCTTGAACCGATCAAACTCAAACAGTGTCGTTGCTTCGGGGCGTGATTGTAACGGCCGCAGTACAACTCCGCAAGGGCTGTTTGCAAGAATCCCTGCCGAGCGGTCCAACCATGCATTTGCGCGTACACTGTATTGACGTCAGAGGCGCCCCATGGACCAGCATCGCACCGGCAATCACGAAGGGCACGCGCTTCGGCTGTGGCTGGCCAACCTGGCGACCATTGCCGTCTATATCGGCACCCTTCTCCTTAGCCGCGCGCTGGCCCTGCCCGCGGGCTATGCCACACCCGTGTACCTGCCGGCCGGCGTCGGGTTCGCCTTGAGCGTCACGTTCGGCTGGCGCGCCCTCCCCGGCGTCGCCATCGGCGCGTGCCTGTCGCACCTGCCCGACGGCTGGATGGACCCCGACATCGCGCCCGCGACCGCGGTCCTCGCGACGACGGTCGCCACGCTGGGCTCGCTCGTGCAGGCCTGGCTGGGCGCCCGCTGGTTCCGCCGCTTCGTCGACCCGGCCCTCGGCACGGCGCGCGACGTCGCCCGTTTCCTTGCGCTGGCACCCATGTTCTGCCTGATCAACGCCACCGCCAACGTGTCCGCCCTGTACCGGCTGGACGTGGTGACGGCGGCCGAACGGGCACCGAACTGGATCAACTGGTGGGCCGGCGACACCGTGGGCGTCCTGCTGGCCGCCCCGCTCGTCTGGATCGTGTGCGGCCAGCCGCGCCGACTGTGGCGCCGGCGGGCGCGCCTCGTCGCCCTGCCGCTGCTGCTGGCGGCCGGCGTCGTCATGGCCGCCTACGAGCAGACCGTGCGGTGGGAACACCAGCAATACCTGCAGGCCTACCGCCTGAAGGCCCAGCAGGTGGCCGACGAGCTGCAGGCCGAGCTGCGCGAGCACGAACGCTTCGTCGGCACGTTCTCGCGCACGCTTGCGGCGGAAGACCGGTTCATGGATCCCGCCAAGTTCCTGAACATCGCCAGCGGCTACGTCGACGGCCGGCCGGAGATCGCCGCCATCAACTGGCTGGTGCCCGTCACGCTGGCCGAACGCGCGGCGTTCGAAACGTGGGTGCGCACGCACGTCGACGCCGCGTTCGCCGGCGTGCGCGACGTGACCCGGACACAGGGCCTGCATCCGGCCGGTCCGCGCGCGCAATACCTGCCCCTGCTGTACACCTGGCCCCCGTCCAATGCGAGCATCCGCGGCATGGACTACCTGACGGCGCCGGGGCGCACGGAAGCGGTGTCGCGCGCGCTGGCCGGCACACGCCCGATCGCGACGGGGCCGGTCGAGCTGGCATCCAACGGCGCCAACGGCATCGGCCTGTTTCGCTCGGTCGGCGCGCCCGGCCGGCCGCCGCTGGGGGTATTGGCCCTGATCCTGGATGCCCATGCTTTCGTGCGGCAGGCGGTCGTGCGCGCAGGCTTCTCGGGCTTCGACATCAGCCTGGCGGATACGACCGGCCGCGGCCCGCCCATCGCGCTGGTGGGCACCCCCGGCCGGCACGTGGTCAGCGGCGACTACACCGTGCCGCTCACGTACGGCGGCCGCACCCTGCAACTGCGCTTCACGCCCACGGCCGCCTACATGGAAGGCGAACGGGGACTCGCGAGCTGGATCGTGATCACGACCGGCCTGCTGCTGGCCGCGCTGCTGGGCGCGCTGATGCTGATCGTCAGCGGCGAGCGCGCCCAGATCGAGGCCCAGGTGGCGGAGCGCACGGCGCGCCTGCAGGCCATCCTGGACAATGCCGCCGACGCCATCGTTACCGTCAACGCGCGCGGCACGGTGCTGTCGGCCAACCGCGCCACGACCGCGCTGTTCGGCTACCCGCCGAATCACCTGCCGGGCCTCGCGTTCACGACGCTGGTGCCGGGCCATGGCGACGAAGACAGCCTGGGCCTGCTGGCGCGCCTGGCCGACAGCAGGCCCGACGAACGCCAGCTGGACGGCCTGAACGCGCGCGGCGAGCCGCTGCCGCTCGCGGTGGCGGTGTCCATCGTCGACCTGGCCGGGGAGCGCCTGTACGTGTGCATCCTGCGCGACCTGACGGAGCAGCAGCGTGCGCAGGCGCGCATCCACCGCCTGGCCCACCACGACCCGCTGACGGGCCTGGAGAACCGCCATGCGCTCGGCATGCGCCTGGAGCAGCAGCTCGCCCAGGCGCGCCGCAACCGGCAGCCGCTGGCCGTGCTGTTCATCGACCTCGACCATTTTAAAAAGATCAACGATTCGCTCGGCCACCAGGCGGGCGACGAACTGCTGGTGGGCGCGGCCACGCGCATGAAGGACCTGCTGCGCGACGTCGACAGCCTCGCCCGCCTCGGCGGCGACGAATTCATCATCGTGCTGTGCGGCCCGCTTTCCCCCGACAGCGTGAGCGCGGTGGCGGTGCGCCTCGTGGCCTCGCTGCAGCAGCCCTACCGCCTGGCCGGCACGACGGCGCACAGCGGCGCCAGCGTGGGCGTGGCCCTGTTCCCCGAGGACGGCCACGATGCGGACACGCTGCTGCGCCACGCCGACATGGCGATGTACGCGGCCAAGCGCGAAGGCCGCGGCAATTTCCAGTTCTTCTCGCCCGCCATGAACGCGGCCACGCACGAACACCTGCTGCTGGAAAACCGCATGTGGGCGACGCTGGAGAACGGCGGCTTCGACGTCCACCTGCAGGCCCAGGTCGAGCTCGAGACGGGACGCGTGATCGGCGCCGAGGTGCTGCTGCGCTGGCACGACCCGGAGCTGGGCAGCGTCGAACCCGGGCGCTTCATCCCCATCGCCGAGGAATCGGGCCTGATCCTGCCGCTGGGCGACTGGGTGCTGGCGCGCGCGATGGCCCTGCTGGCCGAGTGGCGCGACGACGGCATGGACCACCTGCGCCTGGCCGTGAACCTGTCGGCGCGCCAGTTCAGCGGCGGCGCCCTGCTGTCGCGCCTCGACGAGCTGCTCGCGGAGCACGCGATCGACCCGGCGCGGATGGAACTGGAGATCACGGAAACGGCCGCCATGCGCGACCCGGAAAACACGCGCAGCCTGCTGCTGCAGCTGCGCGCGCGCGGCTTCAAGCTGGCCATCGACGACTTCGGCACGGGGTATTCGTCGCTGGCCTACCTGAAGCTGTTCGCGATCGACCGCATCAAGATCGACCGCGGCTTCGTGCGCGACATCGAGACGAATCCGAACGACGCCGCCATCGTCGACGCGACCATCGGCCTGGCCCATGCGCTCGGGCTGGGCGTGATCGCGGAAGGCGTGGAAACCCACGCGCAATGGGGCTTCCTGCGCGACCGCAACAGCGACGAAGCGCAGGGCTACCTGTTCGGGCGGCCGATGCCGGCGCGCGAATTCCGGGAATTCGTCAGGGCGCGAGCGCAGCCAGTACCTGGCCCTTGAGCGCCTTGATGAGGGCCGTTTCGTCGGGCGGCACGCCTTCCGGCGCGAGCTCCGTGCGGTCGGCATAGAACAGGCCCAGCTGCACCTTGCCCACCACCAGCGGCAGCACGATGAAGCTCCGCGCGTCGGGCAGCAACGCCTTGTGCCAGGCCGGCAGCAGGTCGCGGATCTTGGCGCCGCGCGCATCCGAGATCATGAGGTCGGCGTCGTTTTCCATCGCCAGATAGAACAGATCGCGCGCGCTCTTTTCTCCGGCGGGCGCCAGCGGAAACGTGAAGCCTTCCTGCACGCGCGCCTGCGCGAGCCCGAACGATGCGCGGGCCCGGTACTGGCCGGCGCGCACGTCCTTCAGCACGACCGTCGCGAAGCGGAAGCCCAGCGCCGTGTACAGCGTCTCCAGCACGGCCATGACGACGTCGTTGACCTTGTGCCGGCCGGACGCGCGCATCTGGGTGACGTCCTGCACGCCCGCCAGCAGCAGGTCGCGCGCGTTCTTCGGCTTGCCGCTCGGGTACGTGCCCTGCTCTTCCTCTTCCCCGCCGAGGGTCGCCAGCAGCAGGACGTTGGGCAGGCCGCCCTTGTCTTCCTGCGGCGCGCGGCGCGGCATGGGCTGCAAATTCATGCTCTGCAGGAGGCTCGTCATTTCGAACGCGACCGTCTCGAACAACTCGTCCAGCTCGGCCGCGCCGAGGTTCAGCGCGGTGCCGTAGCGCGCCAGCAGCGCCTGCGCTTCCGGCGTGTCGGACGGCGTGGGGGTCCTGCCCATCAGGCGCGCCACGTCCAGGCTGAACGACGCCACCTGGCGCATCCATTCGCCGCGGTTGACGGCCAGCTTGAGCGCCCCTGCCTCCAGCGGGCGCTGGGCGTGCATGATCACGGCCGGGATCATCCACTCGCCCAGCACGGCTTCGGACAGCGCGTCGAAGCCGCAGCCGAGGATCATCTGCGCGGCCTGTGCGGGCGTGTGCTTGCCGGTGGCGAGGAGGGCCTGGATCTCGCGGTAGCGGTCATGCTCGTGCGACGCGACCAGCAGCGCGCCGAGATTCTTGAACAGCGCGCTGATCGACGCTTCCTCCGCGCCCTGGTAAAAGCTGTGGCGCGCCATTTCGCGGCCGACGAGACTCGCGCACAGCGACGCTTCCAGTTCCATGCGCACGCTGTACGCATGGTCGCTGCTGGCCAGCGCGTCGACGAGCAGCATCGCCAGCGCGACCGTGCGCACGTTGTCGAAGCCCAGCAGGGAAATGGCACGCGACACCGTCGTGACGGCCGTGCCGGCCGCCGTGCGGTAGCGGACCGTGTTCGCCAGGCGCAGGATGCGCTGCGTGAGCGCGACGTCGGACAGCACATAGTGCGCGAGATCGTGGGTGCCCTGGTCTTCCGAGGTCGCCATCTGCACGACGCGCGCGATGGCGCTGCCCAGCGCGAACATGTCGTCGTCGCCGCAGACCTTCTGCAGCAGCGCGGCGCGCACGCGGCGGCCCCCGTCCGTCGGCTGGAACGGCGCGGCGTTCGTGTTGGGATTGGAAGCGGGGCTCCCGACTGCAGGAATCATGATCGCTTAGCCGGCCCTTTTCGGACGCGGACCCTTGTCGTATTTTTTCAGGATCTGCTGGTGCAGCCCGGCCAGCGCCGGCAGCTTCGGGTTGACCGGATCGAGGCGGCGCACGCCGGCGATGTAGCCCAGGGCCTGCTGGCCGAGGCGCTCGTCCCAGCCGTCGTGGTCCAGGCATTTCAGGATCGCCAGCGCGGCGTTGAACACGACCTGCGGATTGTCCGGCAGCTTGGTCGCCGCTTCCTGCATCAGCACGACGGCGCCCTTGTAGTCGCCGCTCTTCGCCTTGGCGGCGCCGGTGGCGACGAGGTCGACGACCTGCTGGCGGCTTTCCATGGCGAGCTTCTGCGCCGTCTCGGCCTGGCCCGCGTTTTCGAACACGGCCATCGCGCGCGCCACCGCGGCGCCGTTCTGCGCATTGCGCATCACGTCGCGCACGATCTCGGCGGCGCCCTCCTCCATGCCGTTCTCGATGCACGTGCGCGCCAGTTCCAGCTTGATCTCCGGGCGCAGATCCGGCGCGTCCTGGCTGGCCGCGAGGGCCGCCGCCAGCGATTCCGCGAGGCGCGCCTCGTTGCCCGTGTATTCGTGCACGAGGCTCGACGCGATCGCGCTGCACAGCGGCGTGTGCTTCTGGAACGCCATCGATTTGTCCAGGTCGCGGATGACGGCCGCGGCCTGCACCGGGTCGCCCTTGCGCACGAGCGTCTGCACGAGGCGCACGTGGTCCTGCGGGTCCTTGAATTCGGAATACTTGGCCTTGCTGACGACCTGCTTGAGGATCTTCTCGGCCGTGTCGTGGTCGCCCGCCTCCAGCGCCGTTTCGCCCAGCTTGCGCAGCCGGCGCACCGCGTGCGGGGAGACGGCCACTGCCTCCGTCAGCACGGCCTGCGCCGCATCGAGCGCGCCGGCCGCCTCGTGGGTGCGCGCGAGCCAGTCGTAGGCGTCGACGAAGTTCTTGTTGGCGTCGACGAGCTCTTCGAGCATCGCGCGCGCTTCGTCGTAGCGCTCGCGCAGGAACAGCGTCTTGGCCAGGCCCAGGCGCGCCCAGGCGATGGCCTTGGTCTCGACGAGCTGGCGGTAGAGCGGCTCCGCTTCGTGCGGCTCGCCGAGGAACATGTGCAGTTCGGCGCGCAGGCGCATGAAGTCGACCAGGTAGCGCGGATGGCGTTCTTCCCCGTCGAGGCAGGCGGCGATCGCCTCGCGCTGGCTGCCCGCCTCCATCAGGTCGTACACGGGCAGCAGCGCATTTCTCCGTTCCAGCCCGCGCGCGATGCGTTCGAGCAGGCGGTCGGCCGTGAACGGTTTCAGGACGTAGTCGGTGGGGCCCAGTTCGGCGGCGCTGACGACCTTGCCGTAATCGCCTTCGGCCGTGACCATGAAGAACATGGTCGACAGCGGCATGAGCTTGTGGTGGCGCACGTCCTCGAGCAGTTGCTGGCCGTCCTGGCCGCCTTCCAGCGCGTATTCGCACAGGATCAGGTCGTACTGCTTCAGGCCGAGGTGCTTGACGGCCTGGTTGGAGCTGCCGACGTGGTCGATCTTGCTCAGGCCGCACATGTTCAGCATGTTGTGGATCGTCGAGCGCATCCCGGCGTGCGGCTCGATGATCAGGGCGTTGAGGCCGTCAAGTTCGTTCATGTCCCGGTTTTCCGTGTGTGCCTGCGATGGGCTGGCGGGCTGCATGGGCCCGTGTGGTCTACCGAGTATATTACGTCCAGGGAACAAAATTCTTGAATTTCACCCCCCATCAAACTGGTGAAATGTCGCGAAAAACCACACTTTCGGTTATCAGGCGCCGGGCTGGCGTGCGGCGGCCTGGCGCAGCGGCGCGCGGTGGCCGGGGGCGCATTCGGGGCGGGCACCGCCGATCATGATGTTTTGGTAACGGACTTCGTACTTGCCGGCCGCGAGTTTATCGATCAGGAACTTGGCGCGGCCCAGCACGTAGGCGTGGCGCACGTTCGAGCGGCGGTCGAGGTCGTAGATCTTGACCAGCACAGGCGACGGATTGTTGCTGTTGTCGACCAATACCTGCATCTCGTCGCCCTGGTTGCCGAGCGGATAACCGTCGATGTAGCCGGACTGCGCGGGCCACGGATCGCCCGTCGGCGCGACCTGGGTCTGCAGGTCGGTATCGCAATCGGGCGCGCGGGCCGGCACGATCAACTGGGTGACGCCGAGGGCCTTGATGTCGGGCGGCACATCGGCCTGCCCGGCGGGACGTGCCCAGCCGTCGGCGCTGGTGTCGCTGCCGAGCGGGTCCGGCGCTGTGTTCGGGGTGGATGCGGAGGCGGATGCCGACGCGGAGGCCGATGCGGATGCGGGCGCCGCAGCCGTGGGCTGGGCTTTGCCGGGCCAGGCCAGCGCGCTCGGTACGCTCGGCAGTATCCTGGGGGGATCGAGCAGGACGATGGCCAGCGCGCCGCCGCCCGCGAAGGAGGCGAGCATGAGGCCCCACCAGCGCGGGTCGCGCAGTACGCGCCAGCGCGACGGCGCCGCGACCTGGCGCGGTTCCCAGTGCCCGTCGCCGCGCGGCTTCTCGCGGCCATCCTCGCCATGGGAGCTTTCCAGCCACTCGACTTCCCACTCTTCCGACGCGATCCACTCGTCGTGTTCCTTGCGGCGCACGGGATCGGACAGGATGTTGTAGGCCGTATTGACGATGGCCATGATGCGGGCGGCGCGCTCGTCGCCCGGATTCTTGTCGGGGTGATATTTCTGACTCAAGGCCTTGTAGGCCGCGCGGATGACTTCCTGCGGTGCGTGGCGCGACACCTTCAGGTTGTCATAATGGGTATGGATCTTGGCCATGGGTCAGGGTCGGGTTGCACAAGGCGCCAGCTGCTTCAATATTAGCCGATTCGTTCTGTAACGGCAGAGGCAAAGGACAGCCTGCCGTACGGGCGGCATTACAGCATAGCCGGGTTTGTATCCACCGCGCAAGATGTCAGTATCACAACTTGTGGCTGCGATCGGCGCGCTCGATGGCGGGGTCGAGGGCGACGCCGCTGCCGACGATGAGCACCTTGAACAATTCCCCCATTTCCGCCGGCGAGACGAGCTTCTGCACGGCCTTCGACTGCGGCAGGTAGCGCAACGCATCTTCCGGGTCCGTCTTCAGCAGCAGTTCGCCGATGCCCGCCGCCAGCAGGAAGGCCGCCTGGCTCATGTAGCCGAGCACGTCCAGCCCGGCACCGTGGGCCGCGAGCGCCATCGCCGTGAAATCGACGTGCGCCGTGATGTCCTGCAGGCCCGGCAGATAAAACGGATCCGGGTGCGCATGGTGGCGGTAATGACACATCAGCGTGCCGCTCGTGCGCTCGTCGAAATAATATTCGTGGGCCGGGAAACCGTAGTCGACCAGGAGCGCGGCGCCTTTCCCCTTCTCGAACATCTGCGCCAGCGAGCGCATGAACCCGCAGGCGACCGGGTGGACTTCGGTCAAATAGCCGTCCTGCAAGGTGTCGGCGTCGGGAATTTGGCGGCCGATCTGGTCGAGCAGCGCCGCGTCGGGCTCTGCGGGCGCAAAGGCGAAGCGGCCGTCTTCCACGGTCACCATCTGGCGCAGCCAGCGGCCGCCGTCGCGCACGACGAGCTCGACCGGCATCGCATCCAGCACTTCGTTGGCGAGCACGACGCCGCGGAACGCCACCGGGAAATCGTGCGTCCAGCGCACCTGCGAGAAATCCTTCAGCGCTTCCTGCTGGCGCGCGCGCAATTCGCCCGACAGTTCGATGATCGTATAACTGTCGACGCGCACGCCCAGTTCGGCCAGCGCCGTCAGGACGTCATGGGCGAGTTTGCCCGTGCCGGCGCCGAATTCGATAATGTCAGGGGCACTTTGGGCCATAATAGCGGCTGCCGCGCGCGCCAGCGTGGCACCGAACAGCGGGCTGATCTCGGGCGACGTGGTGAAATCGCCATCGCGGCCCAGCTTCGCCGCACCGCCGCTGTAATAGCCGAGATTCGGCGCGTACAGCGCCAGTTCCATGAACCGCGAAAACGGGATGGCGCCGCCCTGGTCGGCGATCTCGGCAGCGATCATGCGCTGCAGGGCTTGGGACGCGGCCAGCGCGTCGCTGGAGGGAAGAGGTAAGGACATCCGGCCATTGTAGCGAGAATTGGCAGCGACCCACAAACCACGATGACACAGACAAATTCGACTCCTGACTCAGTTGGCACACCCTCGGACCGCCCGCACGCGGGACGCGCGCGCGTGGCCCTCGTCACGGGCGCCGGCCGGCGCATCGGACGCGCCATCGCGCTAGGCATGGCCGAAGCCGGCTGGGACGTCGCCGTGCACTACCGCCAGTCCGCACAGGATGCCGACGAGGTCGTCGCGGCGATCCGCGCCCTGGGCCGGCGCGCCGTCGCGCTGCATGCGGACCTCGCCGACGAGGCGGCCGTGCGCGCCCTGCCCGGCCAGGCCGCGCACCTGCTGGGTGGACTGGATTGCATCGTCAACAACGCGTCGTTGTTCGAATACGACAGGCCGGACGCCTTTTCTCCGGCCCTGCTGGCCGCCCACATGCAGTGCAACGTGGGCGCGCCGCTGCTGCTCGCGCAGGCATTGCACGCGCTGGTGCCGGACGGCGGCCAGGCCGCCGTGATCAACTTGCTCGACCAGAAACTGTACAATCTCAACCCGGATTTTTTGTCGTACACGCTGTCGAAAGCGGCATTGCAGACGGCCACCACGATGCTGGCCCAGGCGCTGGCACCGGCACTGCGCGTCGTCGGCGTCGCGCCCGGCATCACGCTCGTCTCGGGCGACCAGAGCGCGGACGGCTTCGAGCGCGCGCACAAGGTCACGCCGTTGGGACGCTCGTCCACGCCGCAGGACATCGTCGACGCCGTGTGCTACGCGGCCAATGCGAAGGCGCTGACCGGCACCACCCTGCTCGTCGACGGCGGCCAGCACCTGATGCCGCTGGCGCGCGACGTGATGTTTTTGACTGAAGACTGAATCAACCCCGTCCCCTCTTATTTCGAAGGTTTCCTATGTTGTCCGCCCTGTTCTACCCGCAACTGCGCGATTGCCGCAGGCTGTTCCTGCGCAATTACGAAGTCATGATCAACATCGGTGTCCATGAGTTCGAAAAGAAGGGCGAGCAACGCGTCCTGATCAATGTCGACCTGTACATCCCGCTCGCCCTGTCGACGCCGAAGGACGATCAATTGCACGAAGTGGTCGACTACGACTTCATGCGCGAGACCATCGCCAGGCGCATGGCGCAGGGCCACGTGCACCTGCAGGAAACCCTGTGCGACGACGTCGTGAAGGCGATGCTGGCGCACCCGAACGTGCGCGCGGCGCGCGTGTCGACGATGAAGCCCGACGTGTATCCCGACTGCGAAGGCGTCGGCGTCGAAGTGTTCCAGATCAAGGATGAAGCATGAATGAAGTGACCTTGGCGCGTCCCGAGGCGGACGCGCTTGATAAAAAGGCCGAGAAGCAGGCCTACGAGAACAACAAGCTGCACAAGCGGCTGTGCCGGCTCGTCGGCCAGGCGATCGGCGATTTCAACATGATCGAGGACGGCGACAAGGTCATGGTCTGCCTGTCCGGCGGCAAGGACAGCTATGCGCTGCTGGACATCCTGATGACCTTGCGCGAGCGTGCCCCGATCCACTTCGACATCGTCGCCGTCAACCTCGACCAGAAACAGCCGAACTTCCCGGCCGACGTGCTCCCGGCCTATCTGGAAAAGCTGGGCATCCCGTACCACATCGAGAACCAGGACACGTACAGCATCGTCAAGCGCCTGATCCCGGAAGGCAAGACGACGTGCTCGCTGTGCTCGCGCCTGCGGCGCGGCATCCTGTACCGCGTGGCGGACGAGCTGGGCTGCACGAAGATCGCCCTGGGCCACCACCGCGACGACATCCTCGAGACCTTCTTCCTGAACATGTTCTTCGGCGCGAAGATCAAGGGCATGCCGGCCAAGCTCGTCTCGGACGACGGCAAGCACGTCGTGATCCGCCCGCTGGCCTATGTGAAGGAAGCGGACACCGAACGCTATGCGGAAGTGAAGGCGTTCCCGATCATCCCGTGCGACCTGTGCGGCTCGCAGGAAAACCTGCAGAGAAAACAGATCAAGGCGATGTTGCGCGACTGGGAGAAGAAATATCCGGGCCGTGTGGAAAACATCTTCTCGTCGCTGTCGACCGTCGTGCCGTCGCACCTGATGGACCGCGAGATGTTCGGCTTCACGGACCTGAAGGCGGACGGCGTGGCGAATCCGGCCGGCGACATCGCGTTCGACGAGGAACCGTGCTCGACGCCGGCGACGGGGACCATTCCGCTGCAGCCGCTGTAATACTGCACGCCGGCGTCGGAAGGCCTGGACGAGCGCGCGGCCGAAGGCTCGGGCCTGATCTGCGTGGCCATCGTCGGCGGTGCCATCGTGCCCTTGATCACGGGCTACGCCGCCGACGCCGCCGGCCTGCGCCTCGCACTGGCCGTGCCCGCGCTGTGCTACCTGCTGATCCTCGCGTTCGGCTGGTACGCGCGCCGGCCGCTGCAGCACGGCTGAGCGTCAACCCGCGACATCGGTGCCCGCCGGGCTCGCGCCGTCCGGCTGCCTGCGCGCCTGGCCGAGCTGGCGCAGCGCGCGGGCGTTGATGCGGTCGCGCTCGGTATCGCGCAGCCAGCCCCACTTGTCGAAGTAGCGCCACGCCGACACGCACCGCCACCAGAGCGCAGCCGACCGCCTGCGCCAGCCGCGCGCGCTTGCCTGGGCCGGGTCGCGCGCAGGGTGACGCAACACCGTGACATGCGGCACGAACACGGTGCGCGCGATGCATGCGGTGCGGCGCGCCAGGTCGACGGTGTCGAACCGCTGCAGGAAGCGTTCGTCGAACATGCCGGCGCGCAGCACGGTCTCGACGCGCATCAGCAGGCAGCAGCCCGGCGGCACCGGCACCTCCATCACCCGGCTGTAGCCGCCCGCGTGCAGCTGGTAGCGCGCCAGCCTGCCGCTGGAGCGGCGCAGCAGCGGAAAGCAGCGTCCCAGCAGCAGTTCCAGCGGCCCCGGCAGCAGGCTGCACAGCGGCTGCAGGCGCCCGTCCACATCCTGCACCCGCGGCGCCAGCAGGCCCACGTCGGGATGCTGCTCCATATAGGCGACCATCCGGGCCACCGCGTCGAGCGGCAAGCCGATGTCGGGTGCAAGCAGCAGGTGATAGACACTGCCCGCCGCCGCGGCCTCACGCAGGATGCGGTTATGGGCGCGCGCCTGGCGGGGCCAGTCCCGTTGCGGGCGGTAGTGCGCCCCGTAGCGTCCGGCCAGCGCGGCCAGCGCAGGCTGTTGATCATCGTCGACCACGTAGATCCGCAGGTGCGGACAGGCCGTCGTGAGGCTGAGCAGCAGATGTTCGATCCGGTCCGGTGCCGCCCCGCCGCAGACGAGGCAGCAGCTGGCCCGGACGACCGTGGCGCCCATGCTCAGCCCCCGCCGCGCGCGCGCGTTCGCCGGGCGCGCGGTGCATGCGCGGCACGCCGGTTAGTTGCAAAACTGAATTCCTTGTCCATGGCGCCCTCCAGCGAACGAAACACATGGGTTCAGAGTGGCGCCGTGCGCGACGGTTGCAGCGGAATCGGCGGCGCTTGCGCAGGATCAGACTGCAAGCATCTGCCGCCGACAAATGGATATGAAAGAGGTCGAACGGTTACAGCGCCATGGGCACCCCGTGCCCACGCGTCGCGCCAACATGATGCGTACGTCACGCGTGGGCACAGGAGTGCCCGCCCTACGATCCTGTCATTGATGAGTCAAGGTGTTTAGCGTGTGCGCGGCGGATAAATCGCGATCTCCTTCAACTGCGACCGCGCGATGTGCATCGGCACGCGACGCGCCCGCGCCGTCGACGCCGCCGGGCAGGCATTGGTGGCGCGGTACGCGAGCGCGGCGGCCAGCATGCCCTCGGCGGGATCGCCCAGCGCGTGCGCCATGTCGTCGGACACGGCGCAGGTCGGCGCAAAGCCGTCGGCGAAATCGCCGAAGCCCTTCGCGTTCACGCCCTGGAACTGGATCGTGAAATACGTCGTGCCGCAGTTGTCCGCCGGCAGGAAGCCGTAGGGCTTGCCGCAGGTCGTGGCGCCGATGATATCGACCTGGACGTCCACCCCGCGCAGGCCGTTGATGACGGCTTCGCTGGCCGAGCACGTGTCGGACGTCGTCAGCACGGTCACGCGCTTCAGGCCCAGGTAGGGCAACGCCATATTGCGCGGCGCGGAAAAGCCGTAGGCCGTGTTGCGGAACGGGATCGGGGCATCGGGCGCCGTCTTGTCGTTGTACAGCGCGCGCTCGAACGTCTTCCCGGCCGTGGCCGGTCCCGCGATCATGTACGCCAGTTCGCTGGCGACGTACAGCAAGCCGCCGCCGTTGTAGCGCATGTCGAGCACGAGGTCCGCCGCGCCCTGGTTCTTCAGGCTCGTGAACGCATTCACGAGCTGCAGTTCGGAGACGGCATTGTGGTCCTCGAAGCTCAGGTAGCCCACCTTGCCGCTCGGCGTGTCGATCACTTTCACGTTTTTCACGGGCGTCGTCGTGACGACGGCGGACGTCAGCGCGATGTCCATCGTGGTGTCGCCGCGGCGTATCGTGAGCGTGTGGCGCTCGCCCGCGGTGTCCGGCGACAGGCCCTCGTTCAGCCGTTCGATCTGCGCCTCGTCGGCGGTGTTGATGAAGTCGATGCCGTCGACGGCCGTCAGCAGGTCGCCCCGCTGGATGCCGGCGGCGGCCGCGGGCGACCCCGGCTCGATGATCGCCGCGATCCACGTGCGCGGTGCCGTCGTGGAGTTGACGGACCACGTCAGGCCATAGCCCGTATCCTGGCTCGCATTGGTCAGCGCATCCCATTCCGCCGTCGTGTAGGTGAAGTGGAAACGGTCCTTGTCCTTGCCCGACGCGGTCAGCGCGGGCGTCTTGAGCGCTGCGAAATAGTCGAGCGTGTTCGTGTAGTCGGCCATGCGGACCGTCGACGGGATCTCGCTGTACCAGAGATAAGTCGCGTCGGTCCAGCCGCGCAGGAATTTCATCTCGTCCTGCAGCGTGCCCTGGCGGTCCGGGAACGCATGGCCCTCGGCGTCGACGCCCGTGCGTGGCGCGGCGCACAGGTCTTGGTAACTGATGTAGTCGGACGGGATCGGGTCCGGGGTCACGGCCGGTGGCGTGGGCGTCGTGGTCGGCGGCGTGGTCGTCCCGGTGCCGGGATTGCCGGCGACGGGCGTCGAGGCGCCGATGCCTGGACTTCCCCCGCCGCCGCCACAGCCGGACAGCGTGACGAGCGTGGCAAAAGCGCAAGCGAACAGACGGGAAAAACGGGTCGGCGAAGCAGCGGTAGAAAGCGATTTCATGCGTCCGATTATAGACCCGGCCGCTACGCGCAAATACATCCAACTGTAACAACGCCGCCTGCCGAATCCGGCAGGCGGCGTCGTGTCAAAAGAACAGCATCAGGCGGCGCGGGTGACGGTGCCGCCCGCGTGGAAGGCAGATACCAGTTCCGCTTCCTTGCGCTTGGCTACCTTGAGGTTGCGCTCCTTGACGTGGCCGAAGCCGCGGATGTCCTCCGGGATACTCGCGATGGCCACGGCCTGCGCCAGGTTGTCGGCCGTCAGCCTGGGCAGCAGGCCCTCGATGGTGGCGCGGTATTCGCCGATCAATGCGCGTTCCATCCGGCGCTCGGCCGTGTGGCCGAACGGATCGAATGCGGTGCCACGCAAACCCTTCAGCTTCGCCAGCACGCCGAACGCCTTCATCATCCACGGGCCGAATTCCTGTTTTACCAGGTGGCCGTCCTTGTCCTTCTTCGCGAACAGCGGCGGCGCCAGGTGGAATTTCAGTGTGACGTCGCCTTCGAACATGCCGTCGATCCTGGCCATGAACGCGGGATCCGTGTACAGGCGCGCGACTTCGTACTCGTCCTTGTACGCCATCAGCTTGTGCAGGTAGCGCGCGACGGCTTCCGTCAGGCGCGTGCCCTTGCCCAGCTTTTCCTCGGCGGCGCGGACGCGGTCGACGAAGGCCTTGTACTGCGCCGCATAGTCGGCATTCTGGTACGCGGTCAAGAGTTCGACGCGGCGCTTGACGAGCTCGTCGAGCGTCTGCGCGCGCTTGAACTCGATCACCTTCGCGGGCGCGACGAGCTTCTGCACGGACGGCAGGTCATGCGCCGCCGTGCGGCCCCAGTTGAAGGCGGCCTTGTTGAAGGCGACCGACACGCCGTTCAACTCGATCGCCTTCACGATCGACGCTTCCTGCAGCGGCACGTGGCCCTTCTGGAACGCGTAGCCCAGCATGAACATGTTGGTGGCGATGGCGTCGCCCATCAAGGTCGTCGCGATGTGGCCGGCGTCGATGAAGTCGACGTTGCCTTCGCCGCAAGCCTGCACGATGGCGCCGCGCGAACCTTCGGCCGGGAATTGCCAGTCCGGGTTCTTGATGAACGCGGCGGTCGTGGCGCCGGTGCCGTTGACGGCGGCCCACGTGCGGCCTTCGCCCATGCGCGACAGCGCGTCGCGGCTGGCCGTCACGATCTGGTCGCAGCCTATCACGAGGTCCGCGTTACCGGTGCCGACGCGCGTCGAGTACAAATCGCCCTGGCGGTCCGCCAGGCGCACGTGCGACATCACCGGACCGCCCTTCTGCGCGAGGCCGCTCATGTCCAGCACGAGGGCACCCTTGCCTTCGACGTGGGCGGCCACCGCGAGGATCTGGCCGACCGTCACGACACCCGTGCCGCCGACGCCGGTGACGAGGATGCCGAACGGGTTCGTCGTCGCAGGAATCTTCGGCATCGGCAGCGACGGCGGCGCCGCTTCGGCAGCGGTCTTCTTCGGCTTTTTGAGTCCGCCGCCTTCGACCGTGACGAAGCTCGGGCAGAACCCGGTGACGCACGAGAAATCCTTGTTGCACGACGATTGGTTGATCTGGCGCTTGCGGCCCAGTTCCGTCTCCAGCGGTTCGACGGACAGGCAGTTCGACTGCTTCGAGCAGTCGCCGCAGCCTTCGCACACGGCTTCGTTGATCACCGCGCGCTTGGCCGGGTCCGGGTAGGTGCCTTTCTTGCGGCGGCGGCGCTTTTCCGACGCGCAGGT
This sequence comes from Massilia sp. CT11-137, assembly GCF_047302885.1. Lineage (NCBI taxonomy): Bacteria > Pseudomonadati > Pseudomonadota > Betaproteobacteria > Burkholderiales > Oxalobacteraceae > Massilia > Massilia sp. CT11-137. Next base: position 6,735 of record NZ_JBKYMP010000002.1, on the reverse strand, counting down.
CTGGTCGTAGATCATGGCCGACACGCCCGGCATCTCGCGCAGTTCGCGCTGCACGTCCATCAGTTCCGCACGGTGGCGCACGGTGACGCCTTCGGCCCACGGATAATCGTCCGGGTATTTGTCCGGTTCGTCGGTGACGACGATGATCGGCGTCACGCCTTCGGCCGCGAGCTGGCGGCTGATCCTGGCCGGGTCGAGCGGACCGTCGACGACCTGGCCGCCCGTCATCGCGACGGCGTCGTTGTAGAGAATCTTGTACGTGATGTTGACCTTGGCCGCGACCGAGGCGCGGATCGCCAGCACGCCCGAGTGGAAATAGGTGCCGTCGCCGAGGTTCGCGAACACGTGCTTCTCGCCCGTGAACGGGGCCTGGCCGATCCACGTGACGCCTTCGCCGCCCATGTGCGTGAACGTGGACGTCTCGCGGTCCATCCACAGCACCATGTAGTGGCAGCCGATGCCCGCCATCGCGCGCGAGCCTTCCGGCACCTTCGTCGAGCTGTTGTGCGGGCAGCCGGAGCAGAAGTACGGGATGCGGTCCGTTTCCGGGTTCGCCTTCGGGATGTTCTTGAGGATCAGTTCCTTCGCTTCGAGGAAGGCGATGCGTTCCTTTACGCGCTCCGCGACCGGATGGCCGGCGCAGTAGTGCGAGATGCGCGACGCGATCGCGCGCGCGACCTGGGCCGGATTCAGCTCGTAGTTCGCCGACAGCAGCCAGTCGCCCTGGCCGGAGCGGTTCTTGACGCTCCACTCGCCGGCGTCGTCGAACTTGCCGACGACGCGCGGACGCTCGCCGTCCGGCAGGTTGTACAGCTCTTCCTTCAGCGCGTATTCCAGCACCTGCCGCTTTTCCTCGACGACGAGGATCTCGTCCAGGCCGCGCGCGAATTCGTGCACGCCGACCGAGTCCAGCGGCCACGTCATGCCGACTTTATACACGCGCAGGCCGATGTCGCGCGCGGCCTGCTCGTCGATGCCGAGATCCGCCAGCGCCTGGCGCGTGTCGAGGTAGCTTTTGCCCGCGGTGATGATGCCGATCCTGGGCTGGGGGCTGTCCCAGATGATCTGGTTGAGTTTATTGGCTCGCGCATAGGCCAGCGCGGCATACCACTTGTAGTGGTTCATGCGCACTTCCTGGTCCAGCACGGCGTCCGGCCAGCGGATGTTCAGGCCGCCCGGCGGCATCTCGAAGTCGGTCGGCAGGATGGTTTGCACGCGGTCCGGGTCGAGGTCGACGACGGCACCCGATTCGATGATGTCGGTCACGCATTTCATCGATACCCACAGCCCGCTGTAGCGGCTCATCGCCCACGCATGCAGGCCGTAGTCGATGTATTCCTGCACGGACGACGGGTACAGCACGGGGATGCCGCAGTGATGCAGGATGTGGTCGGACTGGTGCGCCGTGGACGACGATTTCGCCGCGTGGTCGTCGCCCGCCAGCACGAGCACGCCGCCGTTCTTCGCGGAGCCCGCGTTGTTGCCGTGTTTAAAGACGTCGCCGCAGCGGTCCACGCCCGGGCCCTTGCCGTACCACATGGCGAACACGCCGTCGTACTTCGCATCCTTGAACAGATTGGTCTGCTGCGTGCCCCAGACGGCGGTGGCCGCGAGGTCTTCGTTCATGCCGGGGTGGAATTGGACGTGGTGCGATTCCAGGTGTTTCTTCGCCTTCCACGCGGTCTGGTCGACCTGGGTGACGGGCGAGCCCCGGTAGCCGGTGATATAGCCCGCCGTGTTCAGGCCGGCCTTCAGGTCGCGTTCGCGCTGCAGCATCGGCAGACGGATCAGCGCCTGGGTGCCGGTCATGAAGGCGCGGCCGCGCTCGAGCGTCCATTTGTCGTCGAGCGTGATCTCGTGCGGGGATAGCGGTTCCAGCTGGCTGCGGTCCAGGGGGGCGTTCATGCGTGTCTCCAACGTTTGTTTTATATGTCGCTGCAGCGTAGGGTGGGCACCCTGTGCCCACGCGTGACGTTTGCGTCATGCCGGCGTTCGCGTGGGCACAGTGACGTTTGCGTCATGCCGGCGTTCGCGTGGGCACAGGGGTGCCCACCCTACATGGTTGTCGTGCGCGCGGCGTCAAATAACGGCCCCGCGTCGTGTCGGGCCAGTATAGACCCGCACCCCCAGCATTAAATTTCAATGAATTCCCCCCGCCGGACGATTTGCGCAATAAAATTGCGACGTACGCGAGTCCCGTGGAGAATTCATGTCAAAAATCGAGCTGGATAAAACCGATCGCAAAATCCTGGCAATCCTGCAGTCGGATGGCCGCCTGTCGAACCAGGACGTGGCCGAGCGCGTCAGCCTGTCGCCGTCGCCCTGCCTGCGGCGCATCAAGCGGCTGGAAGAGGCCGGCGTCATCCGGCAATATGTCGCCCTGCTCGATCCCGACAAGCTGGGCCTGGGCCTGTTGGCCTATGTGAATGTCCGCCTGGAAAAGCACAGCGAAGGCGCGGCGAACGCGCGCGTGCCGGCCACGTCGCCGCGCTTCGAATTCGCCCAGGCCGTGTCGACCTGGCCGGAAGTGGTGGCCTGCTATGCGATGACGGGGGAGATGGATTTCCTGCTGCGCGTGCACGTGGAAGACATGGACCACTTCTCGCGCTTCATGATGAGCACCTTGCTGCGCCACCCGGCCGTGCTGGACGTCAAGTCGAGCTTCGCCCTGCAGCGCATCAAGGAAACGACGGCGCTGCCCATCGTTTGACGGGCCTGCTCGTGCCCACGCGCGACGCCAACGCACCGCGAGCGTCACGCGTGGGCGGAGGCCGCCCACCCAACGGGTGCTTCGGGCATAACGTCGGCAAGCCTTCTGTTTAGTAATAAGCGCGAAACTCGAGGCTTCCTGCGCCGACGCGTTTGACCCTGCCGCACGTCGTCGGTAATCTCGATCTGGTCTCGGCCCGGCCGTCGCTTCAGGGGCGGCCGGTTCGTCTCCAGCCGGTGTGGTCCGGCTCTCTTTCCGATGCACCGGGTGTTGTCCCGGTCCGTCGGATTTTTTTTGGGCCTACCAGCCGGCGATGCGCCGCAGTTGCGGCAGGATCTCCGCCGCCATGGCCGCATGCTGGGCCGTCGTCGGGTGGCCATTGACGGCGTCACCGGGCTGGTACGCCACCGGTGCGAGCAGGTGCACGCGCCTGTCGCCCACGCGGCCCATCGCTTCCTTCAGATAGCCGATCAGCGCCGCCTTCTTGTCGCCATTCAGCAGCACGCCTTCCGTCAGCGCGATCTGGGCGTGCGGATGGTCGCGCAGCACGCGGCGCAACAAGGCCGCGTACGTATCGACATACGCCGCGCGCTCCGGAATGCCGGGATTGAAGTCATTGGTGCCGATCGCGATGACGATCAGGTCCGGAGCGTAATCGGCCTGGTTCCATCGCACCGGATGCGCGGCATCGGCGATGGCGAGGTCGTAGAACGCCGGCAGCTGGAACTCGTCGGTCCGGTCGTTCCAGCTGCGCACGAGACCCCGGCCGCCATAGCAGACCAGCTGCACCTGCGCGTCGAGCGCACGCGCGGCCAGCATGCCGTAGGACAGGCGTGGATTCCACCAACCGGGCGTGTCCTTGTCGCCGGCGCCCCGCTCCATGTCGGCGCCGCACGTGACGGAATCGCCCAGCACGAGCAGGCGCCGCCTGGGCAGCGTGGGGGCGGCCAGGAACCGGCCATCGGCCGTGAAACGCGCGATGGACACCACGCCCAGCCAAGTCTCGCTGCGGTGCACGAGTTCGACGCGATGCGAGCCGGGCGCCGCGCCCTTGAAGACGTCATAGGACTGCACCTGCGGCGCCAGATGCAACGTGCCGGCGGGTTTACCGTCCACGATGACGTCGACGAGGCTGCTGGCAGTGCCCGCCGCATCGACGGCAAGCCGGGTGCCGTCGACGACCAGGGACAACGTCACGCCGGGATAGCCGAAGCGCACGGTGCCATCGGCTTCCGCCACCGTGCGGCCCATGCGCGCGACATGCGTATCGGCGGCGGGTATCGTCTGCCCGGCGGCCGCCGCAGCCGCGCACACAGCCAGCAGCGCGGCAACCAGCGGCCGGCGCATCAGGCCCCCTTCTTCAGGCGCAGCAGCAGCACGCCGTGCGACGGCACGGTCGCGTCGAGACGCTTGCTCGTGTCGCCCGTCTTGCCGGTCCACGCATCCGTCCAGTGCCAGGTCGCCTTCTTGAAGTCGACTTCGCGCTTGGACAGGTCGTCGGCGATGGCGTTCTGCTTCCAGTCATAGTGCAGCGGCAGCGCGGACTCGCCGCGGTTCAGCACCATGAACGCCCACTCGTCGTTGGCAAGCGGCTTGGCCCACAGTTCGACGGGACCCTGCTTCCAGAAGCGCAGCGCCGGCACGCCCAGCGGGTCCTGGTTGAGGGCGATGACTTCGCGGCGGCCGATGATCTTCTTGACCGAGTCCGGCATCGAACGCAGGTCGTTGCCGAGGATGAGCGGCGAATTCATCATGGCCCAGATCGAGAAGTGCGCGCGGTCCTCGTCTTCCGTCATGCCCATGCCGACTTCCAGCATGTCCATGTCGTTCCAGTGGCCCGGCCCCGCGTGCTTGCGCAGGCCCGCCTGCATGTCGAGGATGCGCATCACGCCCCATGCGGACCACGAGCCGGCGCTCTTTTCGCAATCCCAGCACGGATAGATGTCGCCCGTCGTGCGCCACGAGTGGCCGACGTCGGCCGCCCATTCCCACGGCTTGTTGTCGCCCCATTCGCAGATGCTGAAGAGAATCGGGCGGTTGGCCGCGCGGATCGCGTCGCGCATCGTCGTGTAGGCGCCGACCGCGTTCAGGCCCTTGGTCTCGCACCAGTCGTATTTCAGGTAGTCGATGCCCCAGGCGGCATACGTCTTCGCATCCTGGTATTCGTGGCCGCGGCTGCCGGGACGGCCGCCGCACGTCTTGTCGCCGGCGTCCGAGTAGATGCCCAGCTTCAGGCCACGCGCATGCACGTAGTCGGACAGCGCCTTCATCCCGGATGGGAAGCGCTGCGGGTCCGCCTGGATGTCGCCGTGCGCGTCGCGCGCGCCGTGCCAGCAGTCGTCGATGTTGATGTACTGGTAGCCGGCATCCTTCAGGCCCAGCTTGACCATGGCATCGGCGGTCTCGCGGATCAGTTTTTCGTCGATGTCGCAGGCGAATTTATTCCAGCTGTTCCAGCCCATCTGCGGGGTGGCCGCGAGGCCGTCGAATTTCTGCGCCCAGGCCGCGGCCGGGGACGCCGCGATGGTGGCGGCAAGGATCAGGGAGGCACTACGTTTCACTATTTTGCTCCAATCGTCTTCAGGCGTTTATCGTGCTCCGCGATCAACTTGAGCGAGCTGGCATCGCTGTCGAACACGGAATAAAGGCCCTGCTCTTCCTGCGGCGGATCGCCGACGAAATCGTTACCCGGCTTCCACCAGTAATCCGCATTGGCCGCACGCCCCGCACCGCCCCACGCCCAGAAGTTCCAGCCGGCGACCGGATCGCCCGCTGCCGCGCGCTTCTCCAGCGTCGTGAAGACTGCGTCATAGAAGCGGTCGCGCACCTTGGTCGACGCCTTGATGTCGAACGAGCCGCCGTCGCGGTTCAGGCCGAACTCCTCCAGCACGATCGGCTTGCCGAGCTTCTTCGCGTAGTCGACATGCACGTTCAGGTAGTGGCTGGCCTTCTCCATCATGCCGTCCCACGTGGCGTCGGGCTTCTTCGGATCGAACCAGCCCCAGTTCGTCGGCCACAGGTGGTACGTCAGGTAGGCGATGTCCGGCGTGCGGTGCGCGTCCAGGTACAGCTGCGCATCCTGCGCGGAGCCGGCCAGGCCCTCGCTGCCCGTGCTGACCATGTGGCGGCCATCGAGCGAGCGGATGTAGTGGGCGGTCTCGGCGATCCACTTCACGTACGTCGCCTTTTCGCGCGGCGTCGACTTGCTGTTGCCGGGGCGCGGCTCGTTCGCGAGCTGCCACGACAGGATCGTCGGGTCGTCGCGGTAAGCCTTCTTCGTCACCGTGTTCGTGCGCTGGACGATCTTCGCGATCACGTTGCGGTATTCGGCCTGGGCGCGGGCGTTCGTGTAGAACGTCGCGTTTTCGGCCATGTAGCGTTCGTAGTCCTTGCTCACGTTGGGATCGTGCGCGGGCGAGCCGGTGAACCAGTTCAAGTACTGGGTCATCCCGCCGGACCACTGCCAGAAATTATTCAGGTAGAGCACGGCCGTCATGTCACGCTTTGCCAGTTCGGCCATCATGAAGTCGAGGCCTTGCAGCAGCTGCTCGTCGTACTGCCCGGGCGCGCTCGTCGTGGCGGGGCTGACGGCGCTTTTCATTGCCGTCTTCTCCGACACGGCCAGCACGCGCACGTTGTTGATGCCGAGCGCCTTCATGCGGTCCAGCTCCTTGACGAGGCGGGCCCGCTGGCCCACGCCCGCCGGCGCGCCGAGGTAGCCGCCATACCAGAAGTTCGCACCGGCGATCATGTAGCGCTGGCCGTTGCGTTCGAAATGGCTGTCCTTGACGGCCACGAAGCCGCTGTTGTCTGCCGCTTGTGCCGCTTGGGTCGCACCCGCCATCAGCAGGGTGGCGGCCAAAGCGATGTTGCCGAACTTGCGTTGCATGGTCGTAGTCTCCTCGCGCTCCTTGGGGAACGTCATTGTGTGGGATCATGCGCCGCCCACCGGGCGGTGGGCGGCAGGGGGGTGATGCTTACTTGCGCTGGCGGCCGCGCACGTCCAGCGTGGACGCCGGCAGGTC